>NZ_JBQFJF010000001.1:0-3272500 GCF_056536105.1 Ruegeria sp. AL7 | reverse complement strand
CCTAAACCTCAACCTCAGATGCCCACCGTCTCTCCGGCGCGTCTCAACCGTCTTTCCAGTCCGTCAGGCCAACCTCAGTTGCGCCGGTGAAGGGGGTTCTAAGTATTACTCTCAAAACCCGCAAGCGGAAAATGACGTTATTGGTCTTTTTTTTGAATTTTCTTTGTTTATTGTTTTACTTCAACGGCTTACATTCATTCAAAATTGACCTCCACCCTTCTGTCCGGGTACTTTTGGGCACGATCTGACTGGCAAGCCCCATGAGACAAAATGGGCCGACACAAGATATAGAGACTCCGCGATTTCAAGATACAAGTCAGGGCGACTCGAAACGGGAAAACGAGTCGGAACTGCGGCCAGAATCCGGTCAAAAACCTCTCACCCCCGCCGGACGCCTAATACTGCGGGTCGCTCCCTGCCGGGATGTGGACGGAACAGGCACGATGTCCGCTATTGAACGCCCTGTCTTGCGCATCGCCTAAAGATGCGGTCAGGTTCCACCAATTCACTCTTCGATCCGAAAGCAGATCAGCAATGGCGCGCAACATTCAGTTTCCTTTGGTCAGAACCGTCGGATTTGACGGCGCGCTGGTGACCTTTGCGGATAGGATGACCGACACCGCGAACCGGGCAGCACTGGCGTTTCGGTCTGAAGTCGATCGTCTGCACTGGGATGAGGTGACCGAGTCGTCAGCCTCCCTGGGCTCGGCCTTTGTTCGGTTCGACACGCAGCGCCTCTCTCATCAGAAGATGCTGCAAAAGCTTCGGGATCTGGTTGACCAGAAGGACTGGTACACTACACCCCTGCCCGCGGGTCGCAGGTTGTGGCGCGTTCCGACGGTTTACGGGACCGACCTTGCGCCCCAGCTTGACGATGCCGCCGCTGCTGCCGGCCTGTCACCGGAAGAAGCAATACGTCGGCTTGGACAATCCCGCGTGCGGGTTCTGACCATCGGCTTCGCTCCGGGGCAGCCTTATCTTGGGCCTCTGGGACCCGAATTCAACATTCCCCGGCTGCAAAGCCTGACCCCCATGGTGCCGGAAGGGGCTCTGGTTCTGGCGATCTCGCAATTTGTTCTGTTTTCCGGGCCGACGCCAACCGGGTGGCGGCATATCGGGCAGACCGCCTTTCGGTGTTTCCGTCCCGAAAGGGTCGAGGCCTTTACCCTTAGACCTGGCGATGAACTGTTGTTCGAGCCCGTTTCCCGCGACGTTCTGGAACACATCAGAGTCAACAACGAGGACGGCACAGGCGGCGCAACCTGTGAGGAGATCGCGCCATGAGCCTGATCGTCCACCGGATTGGCCCGGCCTGCACCATTCAGGATCAGGGGCGCACAGGTTTTCTGGATCAGGGGCTGTCCCGATCAGGGGCCGCGGATATTCTGGCCTTGCATGAAGGGGCGGCGTTGCTGGATCAAAGCCCAAACCTTGCGGCGCTGGAAATGGTCGGGATGGGGGGCGAGTTCGAGGCGACGCATAACATGCGCATCGCCCTGACTGGCGCACGAATGCAGGCCAGCATTGATGGCAGCCCTGCGGCCTGGAACGCGTCGCACCAACTGAGCGCCGGGCAAAAGCTGAACATCGGGGCGACGCTGGCAGGAAACTATGGCTATCTGCATCTGGGCGGCGGCATCGAAGCCGAGGTTTTTCTGGGGTCCCGCTCTACCCATCTGACAGCGCGGATTGGCCGGGCGCTGCAGCAGGGAGACAGGCTGACCTGTGGACCGGATGCAGGCAACATTGGGATGAAACTGGCTGCTGCCGAGCGGTTTTCGGGTGGGGTGCTGCATGTGGTTGCCAGCTTTCAGACCCCTTTGTTTGATGGCGCAACACTTGAACGGTTTGCCCAAACCAATTTCCGGCGCGGCGCACGCGCCAACCGAATGGGCATGCAGGTGGACAGCGACGGCGACGGCTTTGCGGCCTCGGGCCAGCTGAACATCTTGTCCGAGGTGATCACCCCCGGCGATATCCAGATGACCGGCACTGGCGAGCCGTTCATCCTGTTGCCGGAATGTCAGACCACGGGCGGGTACCCTCGTATCGCGACCGTTCTGCCATGCGATATGTCCCGCGCGGCACAGACACCCGCAGGCGGCGACATCCGGTTCGAATTTGTCAGCATGGAACAGGCTGAAGAAATGCACAAAGCGTTCCTGTCAGACCTTGCGCGCCTGCCCTCAAAAGTCGAGGCACTGGTGCGTGATCCCCATGACATACCGGACCTGTTGTCCTACCAATTGATCGGCGGAGTGATCTCTGCCACAGACTAAGGAGATGTGCCAATGCGAAGCGTCGATCTGAATGCCGATATGGGGGAAAGCTTTGGCCCCTGGAAAATGGGCGATGACGAAAGCCTGCTGAAAATCATCACCTCGGCCAACATCGCCTGTGGGTTTCATGCCGGTGATCCGGATGTGATGGCATCAACGATGAAACTGGCGGCCGAAAACGACGTCGGCATCGGCGCGCATCCCGGCTTTCCCGATCTGCAGGGATTTGGTCGGCGGAACATGAAGCTGCCCCATGACAACCTGCGCAATCTGGTCCGGTATCAGTTGGGGGCCGCAATCGGCATGGCCAACGCGGTTGGCACCAAAGTACGGCACCTGAAACTGCACGGGGCGCTGGCCAATATGTGTTCAGCCGATATCGATATGGCGCGCGCCTGTTATCAGGGCGCATTGGATGTTGATCCCGATATCATCGTCATGGTGCTGGCCGCGACAAAACAGGAAGAGGCCGTGCGTGAGCTCGGGTGCAGCTGGGTGGGCGAGATTTTTGCCGACCGTGCATATAATGACGACGGAACACTGGTTGACCGCAGCCTGCCCGGCGCCGTCATCCACGACGCCGACGTCGCCGGACCTCGCATCCTGAACATGGTCCGCGAAGGTGCGATCATCACCGAAAGCGGCAAGCGGCTGGAAACGTCCATCGACACGATCTGCCTGCACGGGGATGGTCCAACTGCCGTTCAGATTGCCCGCTCAGTTCGCGAAAGCCTGATCGGGGGAAGTGTCGAGGTGACGAAATTCACCCGCTGAACATCATGCGTTAACGTCAGCAACCCAATTTCACGACTGTTGCCCGCACAGGTCTCAGCGCCTAGCATGGCGGGCAAGCACATGTTCTGAAAACCACAATTTCAAGCGATGCCTTGCTGCAGTCAGGGCTTCGTGCACGGAGGTAGTCGAATGTCCTTTGATCTGATGTCCTATCAACCCCGGGGCGACAAGAAGAACTCGGACTTCTTTGCGGAATACCTGCCGAAAATCTACGAGCGCCGGACAAGCTCGGGAATTGCCGATCAGGTCGGGCCAATGCGCGCGATCTGTATGCAGGTCGAAACCGGCGCGCTGTTCGATACGCTGGTCGAGCTTTACGTGATGACACCCTATCGCCACACCGCCAGCTATCTGGGGCAGACCCACAAATTTTCGGTCCTGCATTCGCATCCCGATTATCCCGCGCTGATCGTGATGGCCCCGCTCAGCCCCGGTTTCGAAGACTTCATTCCCCGCATCAATCGCATGTACCCGCTGGCCCGCAACACGCCGCAAACGCGGTATGTTGGCGAGGTTTTCGGCGCCAGCGATCTGAAGGCGCTGACCGGGACGCTTGAGGATCAGAATATCCGCTTCGAATATGCAGGAGACACAGAAAACCCGTTCTACACATTGGACGGCTTCCGCTTTACGACCCCGTCGGATTTCACCTGCAACCGGGTCGGGTATTCGACACATGACTTTAACGACACAGACGGCCTCGGCCTTGGTGATCGCGTGTTATTGAGCGACGCGGAACAGGCGCGGCTGGATCAGGCAGCCGCGTTCGGGTCGGACAGCAAAATCGCGCCTTTGATGCTGGGCATCGATCATCTGGCGACCCGCGTGCTGGCGGGTGAGCGCGAGGATGCGATCCTCGAATTCCTGACCATGGTGCCCTACTATTTCTGGGGGGCTTACAACATCTTCGACATGAACTCGTCCACCAATGTGAACCGCAACGCCAATGTGGACGATGACAAGAAATCTCCGGCCAAGGTTTTCACCGCCAACAACACGCCGTCCTTCGTCAACTCATTCGCCAAGCTGCCGATGCCGACCGAGGATTTTGTGCGCAATTTTGGCCGTCGCCTGCATCACATGGCCGTCGAGATCAAGGATGGCGACCATGGTGCCGGGGAAAAGAATGTCGACTTTGTCGTGAACACGCTTAAGGACAAGGGCGTGCCGTTCCTGGCCCATGTGGTGGGCGAATGCAAAGACGACCCGAACCTGAAACAGATCTTCTCGAAACACTCGAAGAACACGCTGCTGATCACTGAATATATCGAACGGTGTCACAAGTATGACGGGTTCTTCACCAAGGACAATGTCGCCGCCCTGACCGCCGCCGCGGGACAGGACGAACAATATCAGCACGGTCACGTCTTCGATTAAAAAAAGGGCCGCGGATGACCGCAGCCCAGACCCAACAGGAGAGATTATGCCGGACCTTATGATGGCCCGATCATGAAACAGGTGACATTGCGGGCTTGCAGACGGCGACACGCCAAATCGGCCTGTTCCCGCGTCATGCCCTGGAATGTCGCATCAAAGCCGCGCGAGCTCTGACTGACCTTGCGCAGACTGCCATCCAGCGTGGTCATTTCCGACAGCGCCGTTTTCAGCAGGATCTTCTCGGCCTCATATCGTGTGGTGTAGCGGCCCACATTGACCCCCCACAGATGCCCACCGGACGAGGACAGGCGGGTAATCACTTCCTGCTCGGGCTCTGGTGGGCTGGCGGGCTCGGTCGAGGCCAGCACCAGATTGTCCGGGCGCAATGCCGGGCGGGTGTCCGACGTTTCAACCGGCGGGGCGGTTGGGGCAACATCCGCTTCGGCAATCGCTGCGGCAATGCCGCTGCTGATACGGTCGCTGTTCTGGTCTGCCGATGCAGCAACCGCACTTGCAACCTGTGTCCCGGCACTCGGGCGCCCAAGCGGGCGCAGGCTGGATTTCGGTGCTCCGCTCAGCGCTGCGACCTGGGTATCGCCCCCCAACCCGACATTGCCCGCATAGACCGGGCGCTCAGGTTTGCGGATAGGTGCACGAGACGGGGCACGGCGAAACCCCAGATCCAGCAGTTCCGCAACTTTGGCATTCCGCGACGCCCCGGATTTACCGCCAAAGACAGTTGCGATGATACGCTCATCCTTGCGTTTGGCCGACGCCACCAGGTTGAACCCCGCCGCACGTGTGTATCCGGTCTTGATCCCGTCCGCGCCTTTGTAGGCAGCCAGCAGGCGGCGGTTGGTGTTGGGAACAGTTTTGATACCGGCATCCGTCGATTGACGCGAGAACAGGTTGTAATACTGAGGGTAATCATACAGCAGATGCCGTCCCAGCGTGGTCATGTCGCGCGCGCTGGACAGGTGCCCTGCCTCGGTCAGACCATGCGCATTCTTGAAGGTTGTGCGGCTCATCCCCATCGCTTTGGCGGTTCGGGTCATACGGCGGGCAAAGGCCGCTTCCGAGCCACTGATGGCAATGCCGATCGCCGTGGCCGCGTCGTTGGCCGATTTTACCGCAGCGGCGCGGATCAGATAGCGGAACGCAATCGTCTGGCCCGCGCGCAGGCCCAGCTTCGACGGGGGCTCTGCGGCTGCCTTCTGGGTAATCCGAACGGGTGTATCCAGTGTGATCTCGCCGTTTCGCACCGCCTCAAACGCGATATAGAGCGTCATCATCTTGGTCAGCGAGGCCGGGTGCAGCCGCGCATCCGCATTTCGTGAATGCAGCACCTCGCCAGTTCGGGCGTCAATCACCATAGCTGCATAAGGCGCCGCTATGGACCTGAGCGGCGCAAACGCCAGCACACATAGCAACGCTATAAGGAAAAAGCCCATTCGGGCCGGAACTGTCCGCCGAATCTGCACGATCTTTGCCTCTGTCTGCCTCGCGCTGCCGGGTTTTCCCGGTCAGCAATATTTATTTTATTGTCTCCAAGGCTATCACAGCGACCCAATGAAATAAACCGAAAGCTGAGGTTTTCGCAGTTTCGTTTTGCCTCTGGGCCGAGGCTATATTTTGCGAATTTCCCCCTCAGAACCACCAGATGTGCGATAAAGGCAAAACTGCGCCCGGTTGCGGCAGGGTTTATGTGAAACTGAGGCGAAAAGGCAACATCACTTCAGGTCGCGCAACAGATCGGCCAGATCACCCAAATCTCTCAACTCGCGGAATCGGGTGCTTTCGACCGGGGCTTCTGCATGTTCCACCTCCCAGACCAGACCGTGGGGCACGTAGACACCCCAGCACCCGGCCTGAATCGGGGCTACGACATCTGACCGCATCGAATTGCCGATCATCATTGCGGCAGTCGGGCCATCACCATGACGGTCGAACACGAACCGATAGGTTTCGGGGGTCTTTTCGGAAACGATTTCCACCCCATCGAACAGATCACCCAGCCCGGACTGGGCCAGTTTGCGTTCCTGATCGATCAAGTCGCCCTTGGTGATCAGGATAACCCGATACGCATCGGCAACACCTTCGACGGCCTCGCGGGCATGGGGCAACAGCTCGATCGGATGGGCCAGCATCTCTTGCCCCGCTTCGATCAGCTGCCGGATGACCCAGGCCGGAACGCGGCTTTCGGTAACTTCGATCGCCGTCTCGATCATCGACAGAACAAATCCTTTGATGCCGTACCCATAGCGCTGAATGTTTCGTTTTTCTGCCGCAAGAAGACGGTCCAACAGGTGATCACGATCGGCATGATCGGCCAAGAGTTCAGCAAAACGAGCCTGCGTCATCTGAAAAAACCGTTCGTTATGCCAAAGGGTGTCGTCTGCATCAAACCCGATTGTCGTCAGCTTGGTCGTCATCCCGTTTACGTCCGCTTGCTCTTTTCACTGGCCATGCACACGTTATATAAGCGCCAAGATAAACCCCAAGCCTGAATCGGACAGTTGCACACGATGCTTGAAATGATCTGGATGATGTCTGACAAGCCGGACGACGACAGTGACGCGTCCGTCCTGGTACAGACACGCCCAAAAACCAAGCGTCCGCCTTTATACAAGGTCCTGTTGCTGAACGACGATTATACACCGATGGAATTTGTGGTGCATGTGCTTGAACGCTTCTTCGGCATGACCCATGCGCAGGCGTTCGAGATCATGCTGACCGTTCACAAGAAAGGCGTGGCCGTAGTCGGTATTTTCAGCCACGAAATTGCCGAGACCAAAGTTGGTCAGGTGATGGATTTTGCCCGCAGGCACCAGCACCCTTTGCAATGCACAATGGAACGCGAAGAGTAAGGCCTTTGGCCTGACGCGCGCGCCTCTCTCAGCCGGAATTGCCCATGTCCCCTCGTCTGGAACTTGCCTTGCAAAACGGCCTGACGCTGTCCCCCCCTCTTAGCGTGATTTGCCCCACACCCGACCATGATCTGTCTGCGCTGGCGGGCGGCGCACAAGTTGTGCAGCCTTTCAAACCATTTCACGACCATTTCGCCGCGCAGGGTTTTGAAACGGTGCCCGACGCAGATGGCCCCTGTCAGGACGCCATTGTCTTTCTGCCCCGCGCCAAGGCACTGGCCCGGTCGCTCATTCATCAGGCCTGTGCGCGGGCGAGCGGCCTGGTTGTCGTCGACGGTGCCAAGACGGACGGTGTGGACAGCATATTGAAGGATGTGCGCAAGCGGGTTCCGGTCGAGGGACCGCTTTCCAAAGCACATGGCAAGATTTTCTGGTTTCAGGCCGATGATCAGGCCTTTGCGGACTGGGCCGCGCCGAAACATCAGATGGTTGACGGATACCACACAGCGCCGGGTGTGTTTTCAGCGGACGGGATTGATCCTGCCTCAGCCCTGTTGCTGAAGACTCTGCCTGACCGGCTTGGTCCCTGCGTGGCCGATCTGGGTGCGGGATGGGGGTATCTGTCTGCGGAAATCCTGAAGCGCTGCGGGATAACCTCGCTGCATCTGGTCGAAGCTGACCATGCGGCCCTGACCTGCTCGCGGCTTAATGTCACTCAATCCCAGGCGCATTTCCACTGGAGCGATGCCGTATCCTGGACCGCCCCGGAACCTATCGACACCGTTGTGATGAACCCGCCATTCCACACGTCTCGCAGCGCGGATCCCGCCTTGGGGCAAGGGTTTATAACCTCCGCCGCCCGCAATCTGACACGCAACGGAACCCTTTGGATGGTCGCCAACCGGCACCTTCCTTACGAAGCTACACTGAACGAACATTTCGCTCAGGTCGGTGAAATTGCCGGCGACAACCGGTTCAAGGTATTCCAGGCCTCTCGCCCTCGGCGTTAAGGCCCGTTAACCTGCGCCCCAATTCAGGAGGATTCGGATGTCCTTTTCCATCGCTGGCAAGACAGCAATCGTAACGGGCGGGGCCAGTGGCATCGGCCTGGCCATCGGGCGGCATTTCGCGGATGCGGGCGCAAATGTCATGTTTGCCGACATAGATGAAAAACGCCTGATCGACGAGCTTGGAGAACAGGCCGAAGGCAGCAATATCCGGTACTTTGCGGGCGATCTGCGCGAAAAGCTGACCATAGCCAACCTGTTATCTGCGACGCTGGATGCGTTCGACCAGGTGGATATTCTGGTCAACGGCGCACGGCAAGTGATCCCGTCTGATCCGCTGGATCCGGATGACGATTCGATGCGCACCCTGCTGAACCAGAACCTGATGCCCGCCTTGCGGCTCAGCCAGTTGGTCGCAAATCGCATGATCAAACAGGCCGACGGCGATGTCGAAAACCCGGCGGGGACGATCATCAACCTGTCCTCGATCGCGGCCCGGCGGACCCACCCCGATCTGATGGCCTATTCCGTTTCGACCGCTGCACTGGATCAGCTGACCCGGTCCCTTGCGGTTGCGCTGGCTCCGAAACGGATCCGCGTCAACTCGATCGCGCTGGGTTCGGTCATGAGCGCATCGCTACAATCGACCCTCAAGGACAATCGCGACTACCGCGTCGATATCGAAAAGCACACGCCCCTGGCCCGTATCGCCTCGGCCACGGAACTGACGGAAACCGCGCAATATCTTGCGTCTGATGCAGCTGGTTTCGTCACCGGGCAGATCCTGACAATCGATGGTGGCCGTACCCTGCTTGACCCGGTCGCAGCCCCTGCACATTAAGACCCATGTTCGAAACAGAAAAATCTACCGCCTCCGCCTGGTTTCGCCAATTGCGCGATGACATCGTTGCAGCGTTCGAAGCCCTTGAAGACAGCCACACCGACGGGCCGTTTGCCGATGCCGCACCCGGTCGGTTCGAGGTCAAGGAAACCAAACGCCAGTCGAACGATGGGTCAGACGCGGGCGGCGGGCTGATGTCGGTCATGCGCGGCGGGCGTGTGTTTGAAAAGGTCGGTGTCAATGTCTCGACTGTCTACGGCACGCTGGGCGAACGTGCGCAACAAGCGATGGCGGCGCGCAAAGGCATCCCCGGAATGACCGAAGACCCGCGCTTCTGGGCGTCGGGTATCAGCCTTGTGGCCCATATGCAGAACCCCCATGCCCCGGCGGTCCACATGAATACACGCATGTTCTGGACACCCCATGCCTGGTGGTTCGGTGGCGGCTCGGACCTCAACCCCTGCATCGAGTATGACGAGGACACCGCGCATTTCCATGCCACGCAAAAGGCGCATCTGGACCCGCACGGACCCGCCCATTACCCGCGCCTCAAGGAATGGGCTGACGAGTATTTCTATATCCCTCACCGCAAACGCGCGCGTGGCGTCGGCGGGATCTTCATGGACGACTATTGCACCGGTGACTGGCAGGCGGATTTTGCCCTGACACAGGATATTGGCAGGGCCTTTCTGCCCGCCTTCCTTCCCTTGGTTGAAAAGCGCCGCGTTCAGAACTTCTCAGAAGCGGACAAGACCACCCAACTGGTGCATCGCGGCCTTTATGCGGAATACAACCTAGTCTATGACCGGGGCACAAAATTCGGTCTGGAAACCGGGCATGACCCGGATGCCGTTCTGATGAGCCTGCCGCCGATGGCAAAATGGGTCTGACGATCAGAACGTGTCCATGATGAAATTGTCGTAGCAATAGTTCTGCGCCGACACCGCCGACATGTTTGCTCCGACTTTCTTGACCGTGATCGAATAGCCGGGTTTCGTATCGGCCCCCGGCGGCGGAGTCATGGAAAACTGCACCGTTCGCACGCCGGGTTCATACGCCCGCCAGATATAGATCCTCTGCGAGTTCGGAACGCCCAGTGTGCGAATGGCATAATCTCCGATCCCGCACCAATAATTGACCGGCGCGGATGAACCGACAGCCTTTACTTCGTAAACCCCGTCCGGCAAGGGCGTGATCTCGGTTCGGAACTGCGGCCGGACTGACAGGCCGAACCCAACGGCCCCGGCCACCGCAGGCGTCATAACAAGTGTGGCAGCGATGAATGGCTTGAGAAAACGCATGATCCAGATATCCCGAAACAATGGCACCAATACCGATAGCATAACCACGACACCCTGCGAGTAAAGTGGGGCAAACCAGCTGCGCCGGCACAGTTATCCGGGGAAATTCCACTATTCATATCGCCGGAAACAAGTACACTACCCCAAAGAATTAATAACGCATCAAACTGTCGGCAGTTCCGTTGAACAAGAGTTTTCCAAAAGACTGGTTCGATTTCCCACCCGAGAAATATGCGGATCTGGGGGCGATGTTCTATCTCGCGGGTCTGACAAAAACGCACCAGAAACGTAACCTTGCGCAAGTTCTTTATGCGTTCGAAACCCCGTTCCGCCTGGGCCAATACCAGATCTTCAGGCAAAATGGCTTTCCCCGCGGATTTGTCACTTTTGCCGGTCTCAGCCCCGACGCCGAATATCGCTATGCGGTGAAAGAAACCTCACTGACAGACAAGGATTTTACCAGCGGGTCTTCCTTCTGGATCATCGACCTTGTCGCGCCGTTTGGACAGACCAGCCAGATTGTTGATATCCTCAAGCAAGAGATCCCGCATCCGCGCGTGCGCACCAACCGAATGGACAGCGACATGACACGCAACCGGATTGTCGAATGGACACGGGACGATGCAGGCGAGGTTCATATGCGCCTGTACCGAAAGAAGGAATTTGAGCGGATGCTGCAACAAGGCGAGGTCTAGTTGGTTTCAGTTCCGATCACAGGTGAATTGACCGGCAACGTGACCGGGTCCCCACCCAATGTGGCGATGGGGCAACCCACGCTGAACAACGGAAACTTTACACCGCTCACCCAAACCTGGACAATTGCGACACCCCCTGCCAACGGTACAGCCACGATCGACCCAAATACCGGTGAGTGGACCTATACGGTCGATCCGACGTTTTTCGACAGCCTCGACAATGGTGAAGTTGTTTTTGATTCCTTCTTCATCAGTGTCTCGGGAACAACGCAAGCCGGTCCGATTACACTTCCGTTTACCGGCTCCCCGGACCCGGTAGAGGTGGTCATCCGGATCGAAGGCGTGTGTTTCGTAGCCGGAACCCTGATCGAGGCCGAAAACGGCCCCCGCGCCATAGAGACCCTGAAGGTCGGGGACAAGGTGGCGACAGCCGATCACGGGTTGCAACCTGTTCGCTGGATCGAAAGCAGCACGATCCCACCCGACCGATTACGCAATGAACCCGCAATGTGGCCCGTTCGCATCTCGGCAAGCAGTCTGGGATCCAACACACCCTCGCGGGATCTTCTGGTGTCTCAGCAGCACCGTATTCTGGTGAAAGGCCCCCGGGTCGAACTGCTTTTCGGAACCACCGAAGCGCTGGTTGCCGCCAAGCACCTGTGCAGATGGCCCGGAATAGGGCTCGATACCTCGGTTGAAACGGTCGAGTATCTTCACATCCTGCTGGATCGGCACGAAATCCTCTCGGCGGATGGGGCACAGGCAGAAAGCCTGTTTCTGGGGGAAGAGGCGCTACATACCCTTTCATCCGACGCGCTCCAGGAACTGGCCGCCATATTTCCCGACCGTCCCTCCTCTGGCCATCAGGGGTTTGGGCGCGCCGCGCGCCTTATCCTGCTGGAACACGAAGCCCGCGCACTTGCCTGAGGTCAGGTGCCAGTCCCGATACGGCCACCGACATTCTGCGGGGCCAGTGCAACCGTCTTGATCACGGCATGGCACGTGCTGCCCGGCTGCAAGTTCAACGCCGCAACTGACCGGCGCGTGACCCGTGCAAGAACAGTCCCAGCCAGTGTCCTGACCGACACGATCGCTCCGGGACCTTCACCCGACCGGATCGAGTCGACCGTCCCGCTGAGCACGTTCAATGCCGACAGACCCTCGGGCTTTTGGACGGACAGGATCACCTCTTGCGCCGGAATGCGAATTCGCAGATGCGCGCCGACCTCCTGCCCGATACGTGGCAGAAACAGACGCGCGCCATTTGCGTTCAGCTCGGTCAACCCGTCAGCGTGGTGCTGGTGCACCTGCACTTCCAACACGGCCCCGACCGCGCGCACACCTGCGGGCGCCACGGACGGATCCGACAGAACCTCGGACGCGGGGCCATGGCGGACGACCCTGCCATCCTGCAAAGCGACAACCGATGTGGCCAGACGGGCCACCTCGTCGGCTGAGTGGGTCACATACAGGATCGGGACAGACACCTCATCCCTGAGACGCTCGAAATAGGGCAGAATCTCCGCCTTGCGGGCCTCGTCCAGCGCCGCAAGCGGTTCATCTGCAAGGATCAGTCGCGGGCTGGCCAGCAACGCCCTGCCTATCGACACGCGCTGTTTCTCGCCCCCTGACAACCCGGCTGGACGGCGATTCAGAAGGTGGCCGATCCCCAGCATCTCGATGACCTTTTCCGGGTCTTCACGCTGCGCGCTTTTGGGGGCGAACCAGCGGCCATAGGCAAGGTTCTGGCGCACGGTCAGATGCGGGAACAACCGCCCTTCCTGAAAGATATAGCCCAGCCGCCGCCGGTGCGGCGGCAGCCAGTGCCCGCGTTCGGTGTCAATCAACACCCAGTCATCCACGGCCACTCTGCCCGCGCGCGGCCGCAGCAATCCGGCCACCGCGTTGACAATCGTGGTCTTGCCCGACCCGGAACGCCCGAACAGCACAGTCACACCGGGTGGCGCGTCAAAACTGACCTCCAGATCGATCCCCGGCAGCTGATGATGCAAGCGAACGGACAGGCTCATGATCCGGCCACCCGCGCGGCGGCGCGCCGTCCCACATATTCCGACAGCAGTAACGCGCCCATGGCAATGACGATCGAGATCAGGACCAGCCGTGTTGCAGCAGCTTCGCCCCCCGGCACCTGCAAAAAGGCGTAAACAGCCGATGGCAATGTCTGCGTCTGGCCCGGAATATTCGACACGAATGTAATCGTCGCCCCAAACTCACCCATGGCCTTTGCAAAGGCCAGAATGGCCCCGGCGATGACACCGGGCAGGATCATCGGCAAGGTCACGGTCAGAAACACCATAAGCCGCGACGCCCCCAGCGTCGCCCCCGCCTGTTCCAGCTTCGGGTCCACCGCCTCGATCGACAGACGTATCGCCCGGACCATCAGCGGAAACGCCATGATACCAGCGGCCAGCGCGGCCCCAGTCCAGCGAAAGGCAACCACAATGCCGAACTCGGCCAAGAACCGCCCCAACGGCCCCTGAATGCCGAAGGTCAGCAACAGCAGATACCCCGTCACAACCGGCGGCAGGATCAAAGGCAAATGCACCAGACCATTCAGAACCTGCCGCCCGGGGAACCGCCAGCGGGCCAGAATGTAGGCAACAAAAATGCCGAACGGCAAGGTCGCCAGCGTCGCCCAAAACGACACGCGCAGCGACAGCTTCAGCGCTTCAACTTCGGCGGGGCCCAACCACTCCAACGCGATCACCCGCCCGGCAGGGAAAATCCCTGCTCCTGAAAAATTGCCAAAGCCGCATCGCTGTGCAGATGATCCAGAAAAGCCCGCGCCGCACCTGTGGCATTACCTGTCATCGCCGCCGGATAGATGATCGGAGGGTGCAGGTCGGTCGGAAAACTGGCCACAACACTGACCCGCTGTTCCGCCTGCGCATCCGATCGATAGACGATCCCCAGAGGCGCGGCACCGGTTGCCACAAGGGCCAGCGCAGCGCGCACATTATCGGTTTGCGCCACACGCTCCTGCACCGCCTCCCACTGGTTCAACCCCTGCAAAGCCGCCTTGCCGTAGATACCGGCGGGCACCGCATCGACCAGCGCCATGGCCAGAAAGCCTTCGCCCAGTTCGGCCCTGAGGTCATGAACCGTCCGAATGTCACCCAGATCAGGACGCCCAGCAGCGCCGATCAGAACCAGACTGTTGCCCAGAAAATCCGACCGTGTCCCCGGCTGCAACAAGCCCTGCTGTTCCAGATAATCCATCCATTCGACGTTGGCCGAGATGAACACGTCCGCAGGCGCACCCTGCTGAATCTGCCGCGCCAGTACCGAAGACGCCGCGTAAGACACGGTGACATCCTGCCCCGTCCGCTCTGTGTATTCCGTTGCAATTTCGTCCAAAGCGGTCTTGAGACTGGCCGCGGCGAAAACCAAAACCCCTTCTGCCCCGGCCCGGACCGGAGCCAGCACAAATGCGCCAAGGACCAGTGCCACCATCCAGATACGGCAGGCGAAGGGTAGGATCATGTGTGCTCCCGACCGGAAAGTTGCAGTCTCTTCGGGCATATCGGAGGCCATAGGGCGCTTGCAAGCGCCTTTGATCTTTTCCAGACCACATGCCTGAAACCCACGCAGACCTGCCTCATAAGCCCATGCTCACCGAGGCTGGCGTCTTTGAGGGCGGCATTTCCTATCCGCAACCCATCGCGGAATAAAAATCTCACAGACCCTCTTGCGCCCGCCCGCTGGCTTGGCTACATGCAGCGTCACGGGTGATTAGCTCAGTTGGTAGAGCGCTTCGTTTACACCGAAGATGTCGGGAGTTCGAGTCTCTCATCACCCACCATCCTTTCCCCACAATTTATCAAGGTCTTACGTGACTGGCACATTTTGCTGTGCTGCGCGTGAAACTGTGTCCGCTGCGCATTGATCGCCCCGCTGAGTAAATAGCGTTTTCTTGATTAGTGACACGTATCTCAGCATGATCCGGATATGTCGGTTGAAATGGACACGTGGCTAAACGACCTCGGATTGGGTCAGTACGCAAGTGCCTTTGCGGAAAACGACATTGATGCGCGGGTTTTGCCATTGCTGACAGGCGACGACCTGAAAGAGCTTGGGGTAAGCCTTGGTCACCGAAAGATCATCCTTGCGGCGGTTCAGGATTTGGTTGGCTCTGGGCGCCTGTCTTCATCAGCGCCAGCCGCAGGGGAGCCAACCAGCGAGAAAACTCAGCCATCCGCCCTTGATGATGTGCATGGCGAAGCTGCACCAGCAAAAAAGCCCATCGCACCTGCGGCTGAGCGGCGTCATCTGACAGTCTTGTTCGCTGATCTGGTCGGCTCGACGGAGTTGACCAACCGATTTGATCCCGAAGACATGCGGGATCTGCTACAGAACTATCAGGATACCGTCGCGGGGGCAGTGAGCAGGTATGGTGGCTATGTCGCGAAATATCTTGGCGACGGTCTTCTTGTGTTTTTCGGCTGGCCAACAGCCTACGAAGATCACGCCATTCGCGCGATAAAGGCGGGGCTTGAGTGCGTCCGTCGGGTTGAAGAGCTCAACGCCCCTGACGGTGAGCGTTTGTCAGCCAGACTGGGTATTGCCAGCGGCGATGTCGTGGTCGGTGACACGATCGGCGAAAACTCGTACGAAGAAGGTGCCATGACCGGGCCGGCGGTCAATCTGGCGGCGCGGATACAGGAACGCGCCCTGCCAAACTCGGTGGTTTTGTCTGCAGAAGAAACCGAAGCCGCCTTGCACCGGATATTCGAGTTCGAGACCCTTGGATCAACTCAGTTGAAGGGTTTCAAAGACCCTCGGACCTTGTTGAAGGTCGTATCGGAACGCAGCGCGGAAAGCCGGTTTCGCGCGTCATACAAGGATGACGCTGGCAGCACCATGATTGGCCGGGACTACGAAAAGGGTATCCTGTTGCAATCGTGGCAACGTGCCCAAAACGGTCATGGTGAGGTCGTTCTGCTGTCGGGGGAGGCGGGGATTGGAAAGTCGCGCCTGACTGAGGGGTTTCTTGCGGACGTTACAGCAACCGGACAAGCCGATGTGATAAGGCTGAACTGCTCGCCCTATCTGACCAGCAGCCCCTTTCATCCGGTCACCCAGCGAATTTCACAGGATGCGGGCGTTGAACCGGATTTTGACGACAATCAAATTCTGGAACATGTCAGGAAGCTGCTGGAAGGCCGGGAAGGTCTGGACTGGGAACAGGTTCTGCCTGTCTTTGCAGCGCTGGTTGCGCCGCGCAGCGCGCTGGCTCGTGAAGTTCTCGAGATGTCGCCGCAGGAGCAACGCGACATAACGATCCAAACCCTTATCCATACGGTGCAGGTCCGGGCCGGCGTGCGCCCGGTTATTCTGTGTGTTGAGGATGCACATTGGATCGATCCCTCGACGCAAGCCCTGCTGGAGCGGTTCAAGGCGATTTGCACCGATCTTCCCCTGATGATCTTGATGACCCACAGACCTGGGTGGGACCTGGCCCGCGATGACGGGGACACGCATGTTCAAACACTCCTGTTGCGCCGGTTCGGTTCTGCTGATGTCTCGGATCTGGTCCGCAATATCACCGGCAAGGACCCGGACGATGCCTTGATCGCGACAATCATCGAAAAAACGGACGGTGTGCCCCTGTTTGTCGAAGAATTGACCCAGGCGATCGTGAATGCTGATGAGCAGGGACAAGTCCACATACCATCCTCGCTGAAGGGTGCCTTGATGGCGCGGCTTGATGCAGTTTCGCCCGAGGCCAAACAGGTCGCGTTGACGGGGTCAGTCATTGGGCGGGAATTTGAACCAGATTTGTTGAGGGCCGCGATGGGGCTGGAACGCGCGGATATCAATCTTCGTCTCGAAGAACTGTCGCGAACGGGACTGATCTTTGAAAGCGGAAACAACCGCGGGCATTTTGTGTTCCGCCATGCCCTTATCCGCGATACGGCATATCAATCCATGCTGAGCTCTACCCGCAGGCAGCAACATTCAAACGTTGCCCGTGCACTGATCGCAATGCGATCAGCTGAAATCGAACGCCGCCCCGAACTGGTGGCCCGCCATCTGTCAGAAGCAGAAGATTGGCGCGCCGCATTCGACAAATGGGAAGCTGCGGCTGAAATGGCATTGGCCCGGTCAGCCAGCCAGGAAGCGATGACCAATGCCCAGGAGACGCTCAAAGCGGCTAAGCGGCTGAACTCGGAAACCAGCCCGGAAATGGTCAGGGGCATGATCCTGGTTGGCCGCAGCCATGACAGCCAGGGTCAGTTGTCCGAGGCGATGGCGGTTCTGAAAACTGCATCTAACGCTGCACGGAAACTCCACGATGTGCAGTTGTCAGCCGATGCAGCCAATCATTTTGCTGACTCGTGCATGATGACAAGCAAGCGACATCACGAAGCCATTGACCTTTGTGAAAAGGCGCTGAAAGACCTGTCTGACAGTGACGAAGTCAGGCGGTGCCGGTTGATGAGCCAACTAGCACGGGCGTATATGTTTGTCGGCCAGTTTTCCGAAGGCACCCGCTTTGGTCAGCAATCCATGGAACTGGCAGCAAAGCTTGGGGATCATAAATCCCAGTTTTCGGTAATGATGATGCATTTTGGGGCGCCATTCATCGCGCGCAACGGGCGAGAGGCGCGCCATTGGCGTGATAACCTGGATGCCATGCATCGGGTCGCAGAAAAGCTTGGCACCATTGATCAGGGCCGCGACCGGACGCTCAGCCTGTTTGTCGGTGCTGAAATGGCCGACCGTGACCTGATGGACAACTCGCTCGAGTTGCTGACAGCGATTTCCGAAAAGGACAATCATCTGCAACTCTATTGGGTTCAGAAACACGCACGCGCCATGGTTGCAATCATGGACGGCGACTTTGTTCAGGCTGAAAAGCACGCCACCGAAGCAGTCAAGATCGGCCGAAAAACGCACGGCGAACATGTCGAGGGCGTTTTCGGCGTTCAGATGTTCACCATCCGCCGCGAGCAGAACCGCCTGCACGAGGTCGCGCCTGTGATCAAGAAACTGATGACCGACAGCCCCGAAGACATCTCGTGGAAGCCGGGTTTTGGCCTTATCGCAGCCGAACTGGGGTACACGGAACCAGCCGGAAAAATACTGAATGAAATGGCGGAAAACGGCTTCGACCTGCCGCCAGATGCCATGTATTCAACAACACTGTCCTATCTTGCCGACATCTGCGTGGCAGTCGGGCATCCGGATCATGCCCAGACGCTTTACGGTATGCTGCAACCCTACGAGGACCTGACGATCACCGCAGGGGCAACCACAGTCTGCACAGGTGCCGCAGCCCGACGCTTGGGGAACCTGGCAACGGTGCTGAAAGACTGGGAAATTGCCGGGAAGATGTTCCGGAAAGCCATCGAGATTGACACGAGGATGAATTGCCCGCCATGGATTGCGCATTGCAAGGCAGCGTATGCATCCGCACTCAGACAACAGGGCCGCCCCAGCGATTTGGAACTGGCGTTTCAACTGGAAGGGGAAGCGTTGGCAATATCACAGAAATTGAGTATGGTTTCCCTTAAGTCAAAGCTCGAAGGGGTAGCCAGTTAAGGCCCGGAAAATGCTTGGGGGGCATAATGCCACGATACATCATTGAACGGAATTTTGCCGAGCAGCTGAATATCAGCGACAACGACAAAATTCACATCAAAGAAATCAACGACGAAGTCGGCATTGAATGGATCTTTTCCTTCCTCAGCGCAGATAAGCGCAAAACATACTGCCTTTACGAAGCCCCGGATGAAGAAAGCCTGCGAAAAGCGGCCGAACGTCTGAACATTCCAGCCGATGTCATCACGCCGGTAGATCGGATCGATCCGGGAATATTTGCCTGACGACCAGCTTTCTCCCACAACCAAATATCCCCTTCCCAGGGCAATAACAAACTCACGAGGCAGCCGTGCGCGAAACCTTTCCTGAAACAAGGGAGGCCTAAGCATGTTTGACCTGAAAGCACTCGACGGACATATCGCAACTGTGGATCAAGGCGATTTGGACGCGCTTGATGCCTCACTGCGCGGCGGGGTCTACCTGCCGGGAACCCCGGAATACGAAGAAGCCAGGATTACCTGGAACAGCATGTTCGAGCGTTTCCCCGCCTTCGTGATCCGTGCGATGGGGGCGAGCGACGTCCAGAAGGCAATAAACTTCGTCCGACAAGCAGGCCTCATGATGACCGTTCGATCAGGTGGGCACCAGATTGCAGGGCACGCCGTCGCGGACAAGGCCGTCATGCTGGACCTGTCCCAGATGCGTTCGGTTCACGTGGACTCTGCCCGCAAAACTGTCCGCGTTGCACCCGGTGCGTTGCTTGGAGACGTTGATCGCGAAACACAGGCCCATGGTCTTGTCGTCCCCACAGGCATAAATTCGACCACCGGCATCGCCGGGCTGACCCTGGGCGGCGGTTTCGGCTGGACGACCCGGAAATTCGGCATGACAATCGACAACCTTCTGTCGGCAGAAGTTGTCACAGCGGATGGCACGATTGTCACCGCATCATCCACGAGCCACCCGGAACTTTTCTGGGCCATTCGTGGTGGTGGCGGAAACTTTGGTGTCGTCACCTCATTCGAATTCCAGTTGCATGATCTTGGGCCCGATATCCTGTCCGGCCTGATCGTGCACCCGATCGAAAAGGCACCAGAACTGCTTTCCGAATTTGTGGCCATTGCGGACACGTCCCCCGATGAGCTCACCGTCTGGAGCGTGATGCGAAAGGCGCCGCCGCTCCCGTTCCTGCCGGAAGAGTGGCACGGGCGCGAAGTGCTGATTTTCGCAGCGTGCTATAGCGGCCCGATGGATGAAGGTGAAAAAGCGATGTCGGCCTTGCGCGCGCTGGGTGAGCCGATTGTGGATGTCATTTCACCGCACAGATTCGTGGACTGGCAGGCGGCTTTTGATCCTCTGTTGTCGCCGGGCGTCCGCAACTATTGGAAAAGTCATGACTTCAACACGCTGCCCCCGGCCGCCATCACGGACCTGCTGGACGCGATTTCCACTCTTCCTGATCCCGCCTGCGAGGTATTCATTGCTCATGTCGGTGGCGCGATGGCCCGCGTTGAGCCCGCTTCTACCGCCTACCCACAAAGATCTGCGCATTTCATCATGAATGTCCACACGCGATGGGAAGACCCTGACAAGGATGACACCTGCATCGGTTGGGCACGCCAGCTGTACGAACAGATGAAACCGTACTCAACAGGCAGTGCCTATGTGAACTTCATGCCTGAAGACCAATCCGATCACATGAAAGGCGCTTATGGAGTGAACGGCGAAAAGCTGTCCAAGATCAAAGGAAAGTACGATCCCACCAACTTGTTCAGGATGAACCACAATATTCTACCAACGTAAGACAACCAGAGTGGCAATTCCCGAACTGCATTGATGTTGGGACCGCTGTCTTAGCACCACTCAATTTTTCTCGCTGTTCGGCTATCGCGCCAAGCGGTTCCTCTCACCTATGGCCGCGCTGGCACTCATGCCCTCTTGTCGTGCAGCTACCCTAGATGCTGTATCCTTAGAGCGTTGAACTTGCGGGGCGCGACCGAACCGACGTCCCTGATCCCGCTTCAAACACCTGTTTTACGCTTAAGCCTGCAATCTGGGTCGCTAAGAACAATTCATCGAATAACCGCCTCGGAATTCGCGGGGCAAGTTTCTTTCGACTACTGGCCGAAACTATCCGACAAGCCCATTGCGGCGTCCGGTTCCCAGAACCTTCACCTCGAGCCAGTGGAACACCAAAGCAATTACGCCCGCTACGAGAATGTAGAATACAGCCAACAGGATAAGCGGTTCGTAGACGATAAACGTATCGGCACGCACACGGGACGACACGGCATAGATATCAACCACGGTTATTGTGGCGACCAGCGGTGTTGCCTTTAATTGCAGGATAGTTTCACCGCCCAAAGTCGGCAGAACATTGCGGATTGCCTGCGGTAACCAGATGCGGCGAAACATCGTCAGCCTTGGCATACCAAAAGCCTTGGCCGCCTCCAGCTGTCCTTTGGCAACGCCCTTGAAGGCTCCGCGCATGACCTCGCCTTCATAACCCGCATAAGAAAGTGTCAACGCCAGCACCGCATAGGGCCAAGCCTGACGCAGGTACGGCCAAAGTTCAGACGATCGTATCCATGGAAACTGCGGAAACAGAGAGCCGAGGCCATAATACAACAACCAAAGCTGCAAAAGCAGCGGTGTGCCGCGAATGATGGTACAGAACGCCTTTGAGGGTGCCGCAAGATACCATGGCCCAACGGCCTGCGCTAATCCAAGGGGTACAGCCAGTAAAAATCCAAGAACGATCGTGACAACCAGCAACCAAAGCGTGGTCCAGATACCCTTCAATGCAAGAGGCGCATAATTGGGTATCCAATCCCACCGCAATGTCATCGCGCACCAAACCGCGATCCCGGCAAAGATCAGCATCATCACGATACGATGAGGTTGCATCAGAGATCTGAGGTCGATCATCTGCTGCCTCCGTTCAGAGCGGGTTGGCCGCGACGGGCCCATTTCTCAATCCGCGCAAAGATTCCACCCGAAAACAGCGTAACCATCAGATAAAGGAAGCCCGCCGCTAGGAAAAAGGTGAAGTAGGCCCGCGTGCTGCTGGCCGCCTGGCGCGTTTCCAGCGTCAGCTCGTTAAAGCCGACAACGGCCAGCAATGCGGTGTCTTTGGTTGCAATCAGCCACAAGTTGGCCAGACCCGGTACCGCAAAGCTCATCATGGCGGGGATTGTGACGCGCCGCATGGTCATGAAGGCCGGCATCCCGTAGGATTTCGCCGCTTCGATCTGACCGGGCGGAACCGCCTGAATGGCACCGCGCAGAATCTCGGTCGCATACGCGCCCTGAACGACGCCCAGCACCCAAATGCCTGCGGCAACGCCGTTGATCTCGACGCGGCCACCACCCATGGCAGCAGATATTTTGTTGATAATATCGGATCCCACGTAATACAGGATCAGGATCAGGACCAGTTCCGGCACGGCCCGGATCACGGTCGTATAAATGGCAAGAAGGTCGCGCGTGACCTTCCCGCCGTAAAGTTTGCCATACGCTCCGAACAATCCGATCACGAGGCCCAGCGCATATGCGCCAAAAGCGATCTGCAAGGAGTGGGACAATCCGCGTAGCAGATTGGCCCCCCACCCCGGCGGCGAGAGCGACAGAAGCTCTGCGCTCTGCGCCAAACCAAGTGATTCCAGAAATCCGGTCACGGCAACGGCTTAGTAGATGCTGGTCGAGAAATAGTTCGACGTGATCTTCTCATGCGTGCCATCGGCAAGAATTGCCGCGATGCCCTTGTTCAACGCCGCAAGCAGGTCATCCTGCCCTTTACGAACGCCCGCACCGACACCACGCCCCAAAATGGCGGGATCGTCCTTCACGGCACCTTTTATTTCGCAGCAAGCACCGGCATCCGAATTCACAAAATCGGCCATCGCAATGCTGTCAGCTTGTGTGGCGTCGATCCGACCCGCAAACAGGTCCTGATTGGCCTCATCCTGAGTTTGATAGACGCGCAGTTCGGAATCCTTGAAGTATTCCTGCGCATAGGCTTGGTGGATCGTCGAAGCCTGAATGCCAATGACTTTACCCGCCAGCGATTCCGGGGTTGCTTCGATATCCATCGATTTATCGGCAACGATAACCGCAGGTGTGTTGTAATAAGGATCGCTGAAATCAATGGTTTTCAACCGTTCCTCGGTGATCGACATCGAGGCCATGATGGCGTCGATCTGCTGCCCCGTCAGCGAAGGGATGATACCGTCCCAGGCCACCGGCGTGATAACACAGTCAAGTTCCGCAGCGGCGCAAACTGCATTGATGACGTCGATCTCCCAACCAACCCAGTTGCCTGAACTGTCCAGCGACGCGAAGGGCGGATAAGGCTCGGCCGCGATGCCGATCTTGACCTCTTCTGCACTGGCAACACCAGCCGAAAGGACAGCGGCGGCAAGACCGGACGCGAGCAGTTTCTTGACGTTCATTTTGTTACTCCCTTTAGGTTTATTTTGTTGTTTTTTGTAGTGGATCAGGCGACCGAGCTGAGGAACTGCTTCAATCGTTCTGATTTTGGATTTCCGAAGACCTCGGCAGGTGGACCCTGCTCTTCAATGCGGCCCTCGAAAAGATAGACGACATGGTTCGCGACTTCGCGCGCAAATTTCATTTCATGGGTCACAAGCAGCATGGTGCGCCCTTCCGCTGCAAGATCCCGGATCACGGTCAGAACCTCGCCGACAAGCTCTGGGTCAAGCGCTGAAGTTGGCTCATCGAAAAGCATCACCGAAGGATCCACCGCAAGCGCGCGTGCGATGGCGGCGCGCTGTTGCTGACCGCCTGAAAGATAGGCCGGATAGGTGTCGGCCTTGTCACCAAGCCCCACCCTTTTCAGCAGGTCATGCGCCCGCGCGACAGCTTCGGCCTTTGGTACCTTAAGGACATGTACCGGTACCTCGATCACGTTTTCCAGAAGCGTTCGATGTGTCCACAGGTTGAACTGCTGGAAAACCATCGCAAGCCGCGTACGGATACGTTCTATCTGGCGGCGGTTCGAGGGGCTGCCGTCGGCATGCATTTCAACCAGCTCACCGCCGATGGTGATCTTTCCCGAGCTTGGTGTTTCCAGAAAGTTGATACAGCGCAGCATGGTGGATTTGCCCGAGCCTGAACCCCCAATGATGGCAACGACATCGCCCTTGTTCGCTGTCAGCGAGACACCTTTCAAAACCTCCAGCGTGCCGAAAGACTTGTGCAGGTCCTCAACCCTTATCGCCTCTTCAGACGTGGTTGCTTCGCGTGCGGGTGTTGCTGCTTTGGCTGTGTCCATATCCAAGAATCTTCTGATTTCAGCTTGCAGTAAGCCTCGAATCTCGCAATTATGCAAGTGTATAATAATTCCGTACCATGGATGGCCCGGACGTGCAGGACGACAGCCGTAAATTTACACGTGAATCTGCCGAGTTTCGGCGCGAGGCGCTGATCCTGGCGACTTTGGACCTGATTGCCGAGATGGGCGTTCGGGGTGCCACTGTGCGTCAGATCGCGGCCCGCGCGAACGTGACCCAAGGGCTGATCCGGCACTATTTCTCATCCAAGGAGGAACTGGTTCAGGCTGCGTACGAACATCACATGAATACGCTGACCGATCAGACAGCTGCGTCGTCAGGGAAAGGCAGCGCAGTATCTCAGTTGACCAACTTCGTTGATGCGTCGCTGCGACCGCCAATCGTTGATCCAAGCGCTGTGGCCTTGTGGGCCGGCTTCCTGAACAAGGTGCAGCGTGATCCGAAAATGCAACGCATCCACCAGCAAACCTATAACTATTTCCGGGATCAGCTTGAAAAGCTGATCGTCGCCGCATTGCAAGAAACCGGACGTCCAGTCACCACGCCGCAAGCCGTGCAACTGGCCATTGCCTGCAACGCGGTTATCGATGGTCTTTGGCTGGAAGGCGGTGCGCTTCCAGATGAATTTTCCGAAGGTCAATTGGCGCAGATCGGATTAGATTCCGTCAGTGCTATCGTCGGTATCCCATTGATCAAAGAGGTGGAACAACCATGAAGACCACATCTGTGACAGAACGGTTAGCGGGCTTGGGTGGCGCCAAATGGGGCGTACATCTGAAAGCGCGCGACCTTATCAAGGCCGGAGCGGACATCGTCGAAATGACGATAGGTGAACCGGACGTGCCGGTGTCGGACGCGCTGGTCGAAGCCACCGTAACCTCACTGCGGGCCCAGCGAACGGGCTACTCCAATGGCCGTGGCGAAGCTGGCTTGCTTGACGCGCTTTCCGCCCGTTACTCGGCTTCCCGCGGACGTGTTTTCGGGCCCGAGAATTTTCTGTGCTTTCCCGGAACGCAGACCGCACTGTTCGCTGCCATGGCCGGCGTTGCCGAGGCCGGTGACGAAGTTCTGGTCGGTGATCCGATGTATGCAACCTACGAAGGGGTCGTGCGTGCTTCCGGGGCGGAAATGGTGCCCGTACCTCTGCGCCCGGAACACGGGTTTCGCATGCAGGCCAAAGATATCGCCGCACGCGTAACACCGCGCAGCCGCGCCGTTCTTCTGACAACGCCACACAACCCAACGGGCGCGATCCTGACCGCCGAGGAGTTAACCGAGATCGGACAGCTCGCGATTGCGCATGATTTGTGGATTATCTCGGACGAGGTCTATGAAGAACTGATCTTTGACGGGGCCAGATTTGTGTCGCCACTGGCAGACCCGGAACTGGCGGATCGTGTCATAGGCGTATCATCCATCTCGAAATCACATGCCGCGCCGGGGTTCCGCAGTGGCTGGTGTGTCGGGCCAGCCGCGTTTTGCGAAGCGCTGCTGCCCTATTCCGAGACCATGCTTTTCGGCAATCAGCCCTTCATCGCCGATATGACCGAAAAAGCGATCCGAGACGGGTCCGAGGTTGCCTCCGGCATGGCCGCCCGTTTTTCAGCGCGCGCTACGCTTTTGGCTGATCGCCTCGAAGCAGAAACGGATCTGACCGTTCACCGGCCTCAGGCGGGAATGTTCGCCATGATCAACGTCTCCGCCACCGGGTTGGACGGCGAAGCCTATGCCTGGGACCTGTTGCAGACCGGGGTGGCTGTCATGCCGGGTTCCGCCTTTGGGGACAGCTTGAAAGACTGGGTACGGGTCGCACTGACGATCAGTGACACCGACTTTGCCACTGCGGTCTCTCGCATAATCGATCACGCCAACAGAAAATCACGCGAGGTTGCATGAGTGAAATGACCGTGGGCGAAGCATTGGTTGCCAGGCTTCGCCAAAGGGATGTGACCTGCGTCTTCGGAATTCCGGGCGTTCATACGGTCGAGCTTTACCGCGGGCTTGCAGGCTCGGGCATTCGTCACGTTACACCCAGACACGAACAGGGCGCAGGATTTATGGCCGACGGCTATGCGCGCGTGTCAGGCAAACCGGGTGTGGCCTTTGTGATCACCGGGCCCGGATTAACCAATACATTGACGCCGATGGCGCAGGCCCGCGCGGATTCAATACCAATGCTGGTGGTGTCTGGGGTCAACAAAACCGCGTCGCTTGGCAGGGGTTTAGGGCATCTGCATGAGTTGCCAGACCAGTCGGGACTGGCCAGGACCGTTGCGTTGTTGTCCGAACAGGTTTCCGCCACCAACGCTCTGGACCCGGCCTTGGACCGCGTGTTCCACACCCTCACCAACGGTCGACCCGGACCGGTGCATATCGAAGTTCCGTTGGATATTGCAGCGGCTGATTATCAGGAAACACAGGTCGAACCGCTTGTCTCAGCCTCTCCGATTGACCCGGCTTTGATTACACAAGCCGCACAGCAACTGGCCAAAGCGAAGAACGTTGTCATTCTGGCGGGCGGCGGCGCAAAACGTTCCGAGGCTGGATTGCAGGCTCTGGCCGAAGCTCTGGATGCGCCCGTGGTGCAAACGGTCAACGCGCGCGGCCTGATGCACAGGCATCCACTGACCGTTCCGGCCAGCCCCAGCCTGAACGCCGTACGCGGCTTGATAGAAAGCGCCGATTGCGTCCTTGCACTGGGAACCGAGCTGGGCCCAACCGACTATGATATGTATGCCACCGGCCAAATTGCCAAAATGTCAGGGTTGATACGGATTGATCAATGTGGCGGGCAACTGACGCGACATGAGGCAGCGCTCATCATTCAAGGTGACGTCAACTTGGCTGTATCAGCGCTGGTTGACGCCTTGCCGCACAAGCCAAAGCAAAGCGATGGCGCGGAACGTGCAAGCAAAACACGTGACGCCGCCTGGGCGGAAATTGGTCCGGACTATCGCAAACAGGTGGAAATCCTCAACGCAATGCGTTCTGCGGTCCCCAACACCCTGATGGTCGGAGACTCCACCCAACCGATCTATGCCGGCAATCTTTTCTACGATCACGACCGGGCCGGAGGCTGGTTTAACGCGGCAACCGGGTACGGCGCGCTGGGCTATGGAATCCCCGCTGCCATCGGCGCTTCGGTCGCCGATCCCACGGCACGTGTGATATGCATCGCGGGCGATGGGGGCGCGCAGTTTTCTCTGCCTGAAATTATGGCCGCGGTCGACGAAGACCTGCCGGTCACCTTCGTGATCTGGAACAACCACGGATACCAGGAAATTGCCACGTCAATGCAGGATGCGGGCGTGACAGTCATAGGATGTGATCCCTCGCCTCCTGATTTTTCGGCGACGGCCAAGTCATACGGTATTCCATTCGCTTCGGTTCCAGCTGAACCGCAGGCTGTCGCGCAGGCATTGCGCCAAACTGCCGCCCAGAACGGGCCGGTAATGATCGAAGTCACCGCTCCGAAATTCGCAGCTCAGAAAGATTGAAACATGTCAGACCCAACCTTTGAGTTTTCCCGCGCCATCACCCGCCGTCCGGCTCCGACTATTGCAGGCGGGTTGCGTGCAGAAGATATCGGAAACCCGGATTTCGACGGGATGACAACGGCGCATAAGGCATATGTGGCAGCACTGAAAAGCACCGGAGCAGAGGTGATCGAACTGGATCCCCTGAACGCGTTTCCCGACGCGCAATTTGTCGAGGATACAGCCCTTTGCCTGCCGCAAGGTGCGATATTGATGCGGCCCGGCGCACCTTCGCGGATGGGTGAAGTGGCTGAAATGGCGCCGACCCTTCGCGACTGCTACGACACGGTTCTGGAAATTCAGGGACCCGGCCATGTCGAGGGTGGAGATATCCTTGTTACCGGTCGCGAAATTCTGGTGGGCCGGTCAGACCGGACTGACGCGGAAGGTGTCGCCGAGCTGGCGAAAATCACCTCGGAGTGGGGGCACAAACTGCGCGAAGTTTTCACGCCCGAGGGCGTCCTACACTTCAAGACAGATTGTTCGCTGATGGACGCCGAGACAATACTGTCGACCCGACGGCTGGATGCATCGGGCTGTTTTGAGGGCTACCGGGTGCTGCATGTTGCGGACGGAGAGGAAGCTGCCGCCAATGCGATCCGCTTCAACAATCTGGTGCTGATGGCCGCCGGCTTCCCACGCACCGCTGAGATGTTGGATCGCGAAGGGTATGAGGTCGTAGAAATCGACAACACCGACTGCGCAAAGCTGGATGGTGGAATGTCCTGCCTTTCGTTAAGGTTCTAAGGGCGTAACCGGTAGCGTTCGATCCTTGGTGTTTCTTGCGAGAACCGTCGCCTGTACCGGTCTTTCCTTTCCCGCCATTCGCTCATAAACATAGGTGGCCGCCGATGATCTCGTCCGCCTAGTGCGACCTGCAACCGGTTGCAAGACTTTTGCGATGGTGCATAATGAATCTCTGATGCAAAACACCTTGATATCTCTGACCATCAACGACCGGAGCCGCACTGCGTGAGCGTGACCCTGAAAGACGTCGCAGCCTTGGCTGGTGTATCGCGATCCGCGGTGTCGCGCACCTTTACCGAAGGCGCCTCGGTCTCTGCAAAAACACGCAGCAAAGTTGAAAAGGCCGCGCGAGAGCTTGGCTACAGTCCCAACGCCCTCGCCTCGTCCCTGACCACCGGGCGCACCAAGTTGATCGGGTTGATTTCGAACAACTTTCACAACCCGATTTTCCTTGAGGTGTTCGATCAGTTCACCCGCGCCTTGCAGGAACGCGGGCTACGCCCTTTGATCGTGAACCTGACGGACGAGACCGAGCCCGCAAACTCGGTCCGCATGCTGCGCCAGTATTCGGTTGACGCGGCCATCGTTGCCTCTTCGACGCTGCCGCCCAGCTTTGCCAAGGCGTTCCACGATGCGGGCGTACCGGTGGTGCACACGTTCGGGCGCTCGGCAACCTCACCCGAGGTGCATGTGGTGGGAATCGACAACGTCGAATGCGGGCGCATGGCCGCACGCGAGCTTTTAGCGCGCGGATACAGGCGTGTCGGCTATCTGGGCGGGCCCAAAGATGCAACCTCGGCACTCGACCGGTATCGCGGGTTCATGGAAGAATTGGCAGATCATCCCGATATCGAAGTAAGCCATTGTTTCGCGGGGGCTTATTCCTTCGAGGCCGGCCGCGCCGAAATGTTGCGCCTGTTGGCCAACATCCCGTCCGAGGCGTATTTCTGCGGCGATGACATCCTGTCTGTAGGCGCATTGTCCGCACTGGCTGATCATGGGCTGAAACCCGGTCAGGACATTGGAATTATCGGACTGAACGACATGGAAATGTCGCGCTGGGAAAGCGTTAACCTGACAACGATCCACCAGCCGATCAAGCAGATCATCACCTCATCCGTCGATCTGGTTGTCGAGATGCTGAAAGAGCCTCAGCGCTATCCCGAGGCCCGCATTTTCCCCTGCCGCGTGATCGAACGGGGCACATTGCGGCCCCGCCCCTGATCAGCGAAACATCGGCGGCCGCGCATCCCGCCACGCGCCATCGGCCTTGCCCGACGCAACAGCCGCGTGAACGGCCGCAATGGACCGCAGCCCATCTGCCGCACCGGGCAGACCGTCGCGCCTTTCCCCGCGGATTGCATCCGCCAGATCGCAATAGATATTGGCAACGGCCAGCGGGAACCCTTCGGGGTGCGCGATAGCGACCCGAGACAGGCGCTGCACTTCATCATGCAAACCGCCCTCACCCTTTTCGATGATCTGCGTACGCCCGCCGACCGGAGTATAGATCAACTGGTTGGGCTGTTCGGATGCCCAGCGCAGCCCACCGGTTTCGCCAAAGACCTGAATGTCAAAGCCATGCTGCCGCCCGATCGCCACCGAAGATGTCCACAGGCGTCCAACCGTGCCGCCCTCCATCCGGAAGTTGATCATTGCATCATCTTCCAACTCACGGCTGGCGATGGTCGAGGCCATGTCGGCAGACAGGGTTTTCACCTGATCGTCACAGATGAAACTGGCCATGTGCAACGCATGGATGCCGCAATCGGCAAACTGCCCCGAAACACCGGCCATCGCTGGGTCATAGCGCCAGCGCACGCGCGGATTATCCGCATCTGTGGCGTCGCCATGATGACCGTGGCTGAAATTGGTCACCACCAGACGTACCTTGCCGATATCGCCTGCACGCACCATCGCGCGGGCCTGACGCACCATCGGATAGGCAGAGTAACAGTAGTTCACCGCACAGATCCTGCCCGAGGCTTCGGCCACGCGCACAATCTCTTCGCCCTCTTCCACCGTCATGGTCATCGGCTTTTCACACAACACGTTAAAACCTGCCTCAAGATAGGCCTTGGTAATCTCAAAATGGGTCGAATTGGGTGTCGCGATGGTTACCAGATCAATCCGATCCTCTCGGTCTTTTTCACCCGCCAGCATCTCTTGCCAGTCGCCATAGGCGCGATCGGCAGCAACCCCCAATCGCTGCGCGTATTCGCGGCCCACGTCGGGCCGGTGATCCAGCGCGCCAGCAGCAAATTCGAACAACCCGTCCGCCTGCGCCCCAAGGCGGTGTGCCGGACCAATCTGGCTGCCTTCACCACCCCCGATCATGCCCCATCTCAACTTAGCCATGGTCATTGTCTCTCATTGGAATTGTCACATAGAGCGATCAGAAATCGCTGATGTCCTGCCATTGCCGCTGATCGGACGAGGCCAGCGCGGCGGCCAGCACGCGGTTGACCTCATGCCCGTCGCGGAACGTGGGCCAGATCGCCTCGCCGGTGTGGATGGCCTGTAAAAAGTCCTTGGCCTCGATGATGATCTGATCCTGATAGCCGGTTCCGTGACCCGGACCCTGACAGAAGGGCTCATAATCCGGGTGTGCTGGGCCGGTCAGGATCTTGGTGAAGCCGCGCGCGGCTTCGGGCCCTTCGCGCTTGTACAGCCACAGCGCGTTCTGGTCCTCCTGATCGAACCGGATCGCGCCTTTTGTGCCCGAAATTTCATAGGCATAGCCCATTTTCCGACCCGTCGCGACGCGGCTGAAATACAGGTTTCCCATAACCCCGTTTTCAAACCGACACATCATCTGGGCATGGTCGTCATTTGTTACCTCACCACCGGGGCGGGTTTTGTGAACGGTCTCAACATCTGCCATCACCTGCGCAATGGGCCCGATTAGCGCCAATGCGCCGTTGACCATATGCGGGGCAAGATCGCCGATTGTGCCGTTGGCCCTACCGGTTGTGCGCCAGGTGGCCGGGGCCTGCGGATCTGCATAGAAATCCTCGGTATGCTCGCCCCGGAACCACGTGATGTCACCAATCGCGCCATCGGCAATCAACTGGCGGGCATATTGGCTGGCGGGTGTGCGGATATAGTTGAACCCCACCATGTTCACCGCCCCCGAAGCCTCTGCCGCGGCAACCATCGCCCGACTGTCTTCAAGCGATGCACCCAATGGTTTCTCGCACAAGACCGGTTTACCCAAGGCAAAAGCCGCTTCGGCAATCTGACGATGTGTTGACTGAGGCGAGGCGATCACGATTGCCTCGACCCTGGGGTCTTCAACCAACATGCGCCAGTCATCGGTTGCCCGCTGAAATCCATAGGCCGCCCGGTAGCGTTCGGCACTGTCCGGGCTCGACGCGCAGATGACCTCAAGCCGGGGGCGCAACGCCGTGTTGAACACCGCACCGACGGCCGACATGGCAACGGAATGGGCCTTGCCCATATAACCGCCCCCCACGATTCCCACTCCGATTTCAGGCATCTGCCATGGCCTCGCACATTGTGTTTGCAACCGGTTGCAAAATCAGTATCGTGTGAATCGATTCAACGCAAGGTCCAAACTTTGCCCACCCCACTTTGCCGGAGGACATGACGTGAGCGCTTTGATGGAGGGTATCAAAGGAAACAGCTTTGCCGTTCTGGGGCGTGCGGGTATGGACCTTTACGCAGACCCGATCGGTGTCAAAAGCGAAGAGGCCGATACGTTCCATGCCGATCTTGGCGGCTCGTCCGCGAATATCTGCGCCGGTCTGGTCAAGCTGGGCAGTCAGGCATCCTTGATCACCTCCGTCTCGGACGATGCAATTGGTCGGTTCTGCCTCAACCGGTTGCAACATTACGGGGTGGATACCTCTTATATCCGCGTGTTGGGGGGTGAGTATCGCACCTCTCTGGCCCTGTATGAAAGCCGGACCGATAACTTTCAGAATGTCATCTACCGCAACGGTGCGGTCGATTTTCAGGTTACTGACGCGGATGTCGACAAGGTTGATTATTCATCCTTCTCGGCCCTGATCTCGGCTGGTACCGTCTTTGCGTCGGAACCCTCGCGCAGCGCCACGTTCCAAGGGTTTGAAAACGCGCGCAAAGCTGGCCTTCCGATCATTTTCGATGTTGATTACCGCCCCTACAGCTGGCCATCGCCAGAAATTGCCGCTGACGTTCTGTCCCGTGCGGGCGAAGCCTGTGACCTGATTGTCGGCAATGATGAAGAGTTCGGCTTCATGGCCGGCGGCATGGAAAAGGGCTTTGCCAAGGCACAGGACCTCGCCAGGAAACCGGGCCGGGTTGTCATTTACAAGATGGGCGAAAAAGGCGCCGTGACGCTGGCGGATGGGCAGGAAATCAGAACCGGGATCTACCCAGTGGACGCCATCAAGCCAGTCGGGGCTGGTGACAGTTTCATGGCAGGGCTTCTGGCTTCGATCGCGGCGGGGCACTCGCTGAAAGACTCGGTGATGCGCGGTTCCGCCTGCGCATCCATTGTCGTTTCCAAACCCGGCTGCGCCCCCGCCATGCCGACGACCCCCGAACTGAACGCGTTCCTCGCCTCTCACCCCGGCCCGACCACATAGGAGTATCCCATGCATATCGCGCCCTATGACAATCAGAACAAGCCCATCGTTGACGCCGGTGATCCGTCCGTTCCGCTGAACTATTTCAACATCGTCAAACTGAAAAAAGGCGAGGCGTTCGAATACCAGGTGCCGGGCTACGAGACCTGCATCGTCCCTGCAACCGGCAGCGTCGATGTGGATGTCGAAGGCGTTTCCTTCCCCAGTCTGGGCAACCGGGGCGAAGATGTCTGGGATGGCGAGCCCGAGGGCATCTATGTGCCCGTCGGCGCAAAGGTACAGGTGGTCTGCGTTTCTGACGCGACCGAGGTGTTCATTGCCGGTGCGAAATACGACAAGGTGCTGGACCCGTTCGATGTGCGCGAACACGACCTTGTGCAATATGGCAGCGACGACACCAAAACCCACCGCAAGATCAAACACATCCTTGGCCAAAAGCAACACGACAAGGTCGGCCGCCTGCTGGTGAGTGAGCTGTTCACCGTCGGTCAGGGCGGCTGGTCGGGCTTCCCCAGCCACAAGCATGACACCAACCGCCTGCCGGACGAGACCCGCCACGATGAGACCTATAATTTCCGGTTCAAGCCCAACTGGGGCTCGGGCCTTCAGATGTTGCAGCGCGAAGATAACCAGCCGGGCGACGCCTATCACATCGTGGATGGATCGACCGTTTGCATCGACAAGGGCTATCACCCCTGCTGCGTTTTGCCGGGGTACGAGATGTATTATTTCACCATCCTCGGCGGCCTGACCCAGCGTTCTCTGGTGCAGTATTTCCAGCCCACACATGCCTATCAGATCGAGACCATTCCTGGCATCAAAGACATGATTGCGAAATTCAAATGACCCTCGTCACACTGAAAGACGTCCTGCAACCCGCTTATGAACAGGGCTATGCCGTAGGCGGGCTGGTCACACTCGGCTGGGAAGACATGCGCGCCTATGTAGCCGCGGCCGAGGCCGAGAATGCGCCCGTGATCCTGCAAGCCGGACCCAGCTGCCGCGAGCACACGCCACTGCCGATCCTGGGCAAGATGTTCCGGTATCTGGCCGAAAACGCCTCGGTGCCCGTCGTGGCGCATCTGGACCACGGCTATACCTTCGAGGACTGCAAGATCGCGCTGGACAGCGGGTTCACCTCGCTGATGTTCGACGGATCGCGCAAACCCCTGCGGCAAAACATCGATGAAACCGCCGCAATTGCCGAGATGGCCCATGCGGCAGGGATTTCCTGCGAGGGCGAGATTGGTTTTGTCGGGTACTCGGGCGGTGAAGGATCGAACGGCACCGACCCGGCAGAAGCGGCCCAGTTCGCACGTGAAAGCGGTGTGGATGCGATGGCGATATCGGTCGGCAACGTCCATCTGCAACAAAACAAGGAAGGCGGTCTGGACGAAGCCCGTATTGCCGAGATCGACGCCATGACCACAGTACCTCTGGTCATTCATGGCGGGTCGGGCGTGCCGATAGATCAGCGCGTGAAGCTGTCCCGCGAAACCTCGATCTGCAAGTTCAACATCGGGACCGAGCTGCGTATGGCGTTCGGAAATGCCATGCGTGAGGCCGTCAATCGTGACCCGGATCGGTTTGATCGCGTCACGATCCTGAAAGAAACCCACGATCCGGTCGAAGCCGCCGCGCGCATGGTCATCCGTGCCTTTGGCGCACCACCGCAACGTTAACGCGCGCTTTCGCCTTCAGATCGAGCCGCCCTCGACCATGAAGTTGCCCGCGCTGCACATGGCGGCGTCGTCCGAGGCCAGAAACAGAACCATGCGCGCGACATAGACAGGCTCTATCGGATCGGGCAGGCATTGACGGTCCACCTGTTTGGCCAGCGCCTCGGGCGTGACCCACAGGTCTTTCTGGCGCTCGGTCATGATCCAGCCCGGCACCACCGTGTTCACACGAATGCGGTGATCGCCCAATTCGCGCGCCATGGTGCGGGTCAGGCCATGCACCGCCGATTTGGCGGTGGCATAGGCCGGAAAACCTGCCCCGGCCTCCCACCAGGAATTCGATCCTATGTTGACGATCGAACCTGCGCCCTTGGCGATCATACCCGGGGCCACAGCCTGAATGGCAAAGAACATATGGCGGATATTGGTCGCCATCCGCTCATCCCAATAGTCCGGCGTCACCTCGCGCCAGTCGTGGCGGTCATCCTGGGCGGCGTTGTTGACCAGCACATCCGCCTCGCCCAGCTCCTCGACCAGTTGCTCCAGCGCAGCCCGCGTCCCTTCGATATCGCGCAGGTCACATTGCGCAAAGGCGTGTTCACCGTCCAAGTCCGCCAGCAGAGCATGGCCCGCATCCGCATTGATATCCAGAAACCCGACCTTCGCCCCTTGCGCGGCAAAGGCGCGAACGGTTTCCGCACCAATTCCCCCGGCCCCGCCGGTGATGATAACCGTTTTGCCCGCAAGGCTAGGGTAATTGGCGAAGTCTTGGCTCATCCGTCACGCTCCATGATCCATTCGACCTCGGGGGCCAGGGCAAACCGCCATTTGCGCAGCGGGCCCGCCATGACGTTCAGGTAATACATCTCAAACCCATAGGGCGCGCCGCAAGGGTGATGGCCACGCGGAACGATCACAACATCGCCATCGGAGACAGCCATCGTCTCATCCAACTGGCTATCATCGGTATAGACCCGCTGAATTCCGAACCCGTTGGCCGGGTTTAGGCGGTGGTAATAGGTCTCTTCCAAATAGGTGATGCGGGGGAAATCATCCTCATCATGTCGATGACTGGGGTAAGAGGACCAATGCCCATTGGGCGTAAAGACTTCGGTCACCAGCAGGCTGTCGGCATAATCCTCGTTCTCCATCGCGATATTGTTGATATATCGCGTATTCACACCCTTGCCGCGTTCGGTCAGCGTGATGCCATCTGGCCCGATCCGGCGCGCTTTGTGGCCGCCCTTGCCCGGGGCCGAGCAGACCGCCACAACACAATCGGTTTCCGCCACAGCCTCCCACTCGGTTCCGTTGGGCAGATACAGGCTATGCGGCGGTGTCTTTTCGAACACGTTCATCCGACCGCCCAATACACCCCAGTCCTGACCGGCCCCGGTGATCCGCGCCTTGCCTTCGACCATCACCAGAATGACTTCGCGGTCTCCTGTCGCCTCGGCCGCCCTGTCGCCTGCTTGCAGATGATACAGCCCAAAACCCACATATCGCCATCCGGCACTGTCCGGAGTGATGTCATGTACCTTGCCACGGGTTCCAATAGGCTTCTTCAGCAGGTCTGCCATTCTTGTTCTCCTTATTGGGCGGGCCTAAACGGCCCGCCTGTATCGCCCTCAGGCCGCTTGCCGTGTTTGCAGGGCCGAAAGCGCCTCGGACAGTCGGGCCTCGGCCCACCCTTCCGATACGGCCCGGTGCAATATGTCAGCCTGGCTTTCGGGCGCATTGCCACCAATCGGCGGGTCGGTGTCCAGATTGGTCGGGAACGGATAGCCCTCAGCCGTTGCGGCAATCGCCGCAATCAGCTCTGGCGCACTCAGCGCCCCCCGTTGTTTCAGGGCGGCCAGCGACGGAAACACCGCCTGCGACATGGACTGCCGGTCAACCATCTCCATCGCACGACCGAAGGCAGACGAGACCTGCAACAGGTTCGCCATCCGCTGAATATCCGCACTGCTGTTTTCCCCGGCAGCGTGAAACAGCGCCGGGTTGAAGAAAACGGCATCCCCCTTTTCAAGGGGCAACTGAATGTAGTTCTCTTCGAAAAACGCCCGGTGTGCCGCATCGTGAAAGGCCAGATATCCCGGCGCATAAAGCTGCGAAAACGGCAGCAGTTTGGTTGGGCCGCTTTCCACGGGCATGTCACAATGCGCAACCGCCCCCTGCAAGGTCAGCGAAGCCGTCACCAGATGGGCATGGGCCGGATACCGGGCGGCGCTGTCGGCGGTTTGAAAGCCCAGATGATAATCCCGATGCGCCTGCTGTGCCTTGCCGCCGGGGCGCACCTGATTGATTTGCGCGGTCATTTGATAGTTCGGCCCCAGCCACGCCTCGCAAGCCGCTGCAATGGCCACATTCCCGAAATAGAGCGCAAAGCCCTCGGGATCGCGCAAGCACTGTTTCTGCAATGCGTTCCATATCCGGTCATTCGCGCCCGAGGCCGCGAAGTGGTCACCTTCCCCGGCCCCGCCCTGACGTTCTTCCTCGATGATCTGATGGAACACAGCGGTCGCCCGGTCGATCACGGACGTATCCGCAAATGCGCCTTTTAGAACGATCACACCCGCAGATTTGTCCAACACGCCTGCCCATTCTGCCAGCAGCGCTTTTCTTTGATCCGCATTCTCCAGCGCCGGGCGCAGGGCGTGCATATCATAGATCGGAACGTTCTTTTGTACCGATGCGGCATGAGGCACCGCACCGGTTGTCAGGTTTTGCGAGGTCAACACCTTGAACTCATCCAGATCGCAGGATTCCCGGTCAAAATAGCCGACATATCCAAGTTCTTGATGTACCATGACAAACTCCTCTTTCATGGCTTCGGTGTTGCCCCGAGGGGCGGTGATTAAACGGTGATCTCCAACCCTGCCTTGCCGCAAACCTCGACGATATGGTCATAGCCCAGCTTGGAGTACTCATAGGGCGGCGCCTTGGCGGGGTCCTGCTCGGCCTCGACCACGATCCAGCCGGTGTAATCCATTGCTTTCAACGCGTTGGCTACGGCCTGAAAGTCGATGCACCCATCACCCGGCACGGTGAACGCGCCGGCGATCACCGCATCCAGAAAGCTGCGATTGTTCTCGCGCGTGTCCTGCACGATGTCCGGGCGGATGTCCTTGAAGTGGACATGGTGCACCCGGTCGCCCCAACGGTTCAGCGTGGCCATCACATCGCCACCGCCAAATAGCAGATGGCCCGTATCGAAACACAGCTTAAGTTCGGGGCCTGAACCCTGCATCAGCCAGTTCACCTCATCTTCGCTTTCGATGATCGTGCCCATGTGATGGTGATAGGCCATCGGCATACCCTGATCTGCCATCCATTTGGCAAGCTCGGTCAGCTTGGCCGCATAGGCCAGAACCTCGTCTTTGGACAGCTTCGGGCGGTCATTGACCGGCGTTCCGATCTGCCCCTGGACGGTATTGGAACACTCGGCGTAAACGATGCAGGGGCTGTTCAGCGCAACAAACTGTTCGACCTGTTCACGCACGACAGCGATTTCGGCGTCCAGGTCATTGACCAGAGTACTGCCCGAGCACCAGCCGCCACACAACGCGATGTCATTGGCCTCCAGATAGGCGCGCAACCCTTCGGTGTCGCCGGGCATCCGCTGGCCCCGTTCAACACCGGTATAGCCGATCTCGCGCGCTTCTTTCAGCGCCTGCTCCATCGTGTAGGCTGCGGTCAGGTCCGGCAGATCATCATTCTGCCAGGCAATCGGAGAGATACCGATCTTCACGCTCATTTGGTGTTTCTTTCCTTGATGGCGACCTCATAGGCCGCACGTTTTTCATTAACTTCCGGGCGGATGCTGACCTCGGGCACCGCCACTTCCCACCACGTTCCGCCATATTCGGTCGAAGGATAAGGATCGGTGTCGATCACCACAACATAAGGGCCTCTGACCTCGGCGCGTTTGGCCAGTGCCTCCTCAAGCTCGGCGATCGAGCTGACCTTGACCGCGGTCGCTCCCATTGCTTCGGCATGTTTGGCAAAGTCGATCGCCGAATTTTCGCCGCCGACCGCGTGATCCAGCAGGTTGTTAAACTCGGCCCCGCCGGTTCCCATCTGCAAACGGTTGATGCAGCCAAAGCCGCGATTGTCGGTGACCACAACGGTGAACGAAATCCCCATCATCGCCGCCGTCGCCATTTCCGAGTTCGCCATCATGTAAGTGCCGTCGCCGGTAAAGCAGATCACGTCGCGGTCGGGCTGGGCCATCTTGATGCCCATCGCACCGGCGATCTCATACCCCATGCAGCTGAAGCCATATTCCATATGATAGGCACCGGGGCGCGGTGCCTTCCACAGCTTGTGCAACTCACCCGGCATCGTGCCCGCGGCACACATGGCAACGGTGTTTTCATTGGCCACCCGCTGCACGGCACCAATCACCTGCATATCCGTGGGCAGCGCATTGGTGTCTGCGGGCGCGTCGGTCAATGCGTCGACCTTGGCAAACCATTCCGACTTCAGCGTTGCAGGCATATCAGGCGCGCGGTAACCGCCCAACGCGTCGCTCAGTTCACCCAGCCCAACGCGGGCGTCAGACTGCAGCGGCATCGCGCCGTGCTTTGCCGCGTCATAGGCGGCGGTGTTCAGGCTGATCAATTCCCGCTCGGGGTTCGCGAACAATCCCCAAGACCCGGTGGTGAAATCCTGAAAACGGGTGCCGACGCCCAGCACAAGATCCGCCTCGGCGCAGATATCGTTGGCAGGCTCACCGCCGGTGACGCCAATCGGACCAAGGTTCAGCGGATGATCCCAGGCCAGCGCGGATTTACCTGCCTGCGTCTCGGCCACCGGCACATTGTGCGCCTCGGCAAAGCGCTGCAACGCGGTGGTCGCATCCGAATAATGCACACCGCCCCCAGCCACGATCACAGGGCGCTTGGCTGCCTTGATTGCGGCCACGGCTCGTGCCAGTTCCCCCTCATCCGGGCGAATGCGGCGCTGATACCAGACGCGCGGCTCAAAAAAGCTTACGGGATAATCATAAGCCTCGGCCTGCACATCCTGACAAAAGGCCAGCGTCACGGGACCGCAATCCGCCGGGTCCGTCATGGTGCGGAAGGCGCGCGGCAGAGCCGTCAGCAGGTGCTCCGGCCGGGTGATGCGGTCGAAATACCGGCTGACCGGTCTGAAGCAGTCATTCGCACTGATGGTTCCGTCCGAGAACACTTCGGGTTGCTGCAAAACCGGGTCGGGTCCACGCGTGGCGAACACGTCACCGGGCAGCAACAAAACCGGCAGGCGGTTCACATGGGCCAGCGCAGCAGCGGTAACCATGTTGGTGGCCCCCGGCCCGATGGACGAGGTGACCGCCATCGCCCGCCTGCGCCCCAACTGCTTGGCATAGGCAATCGCGCAATGCGCCATGGTTTGTTCATTATGACCGCGATAGGTGGGCAAGCTGTCTTTCACACCGTGCAGCGCCTCGCCCAGACCGGCCACGTTGCCATGGCCGAAAATCGCCCAGACACCTGCGATAAAGGGCTCTCCGGTCTCGTTCATCTGCGCGCCCAGATAGCGCACCAGAGCCTGCGCCGCGGTCAGTCGGACTGTCTTGCTCATCATGATCCCTTTCAACTCAGCTCCGCCTTTGGCGGCCTGCGGGTTTTCTCATTTGCGAAGGTGCCAGCTTTTGTATCAAAGCCTGAATACAGAGTGGCGTCACGTGCCACCGCCCGATGGATGCCCCATTGGGACATCCAAATTCTGTACTTTAAACCGTGCCGCCCAGCGATCCCTCAAGCTCGGCCATTTCCTGACCGCCCGCCATCAGGTCCTGCAACTGCTCTGGCGTGATCTCGCCACGCGTTGCTGTGCCCAGCGTCTTGCCCCGGTTCAAAACGGTGAACCTGTCGCCCACCGCCAACGCGTGACGCACGTTGTGGCTGATGAAAACCACGCCAACGCCCTGACTTCGCACCTTGTCGATGGTGGCCAGAACGTTCGAGGTCTGGCGCACACCAAGGGCCGAGGTCGGTTCGTCCAGGATCAGAATCTTGGCACCGAAATACACGGCGCGGGCAATGGCGACGGTCTGCCGTTCCCCCCCAGACAGGGTGCCAACGGCCTGATCCGGCCCACGCAGGTTGATGCCCATCTTGCGCATCTCTTCCATGCAGACCTCATTTGCGTGTTCAACATCGAACCGCTTCAGCAGACCCTTACCCTTGGTCGGCTCGCGCCCCATGAAAAAGTTGCGCGTGACGCTCATCAGCGGGATCATCGCAAGGTCCTGGAACACGGTCGCAATGCCTGCCTCCATCGCATCCCGCGGAGTGTCAAAATGCAGCGGTTTGCCCTCGAAAAAGATCTCGCCCTTGGTGGGTTTATGTACCCCGGACATGGTCTTGATGAAGGTCGACTTGCCCGCGCCGTTATCGCCCAGCAGGCAGTGGCATTCACCCGGTTTGACGTCGAAACTGACGCCCGCCAATGCGATGATGTTGCCAAAGTGCTTCTCGATATCCTTCATTTCCACGATGGGGGCCTGATCACCCGCCGCATCGCCATGGTGGAACTTGGTATCTTCGGTCATATCAGCGCTCCCCGGTTACGCGTTTGCGGATCGCGTTGTTGAACAGAACGGCAATCAGCAGCATCGCGCCCAGGAACACCTGGAACCAGTCCTGATCGAAATCCGTATAGGTCAGTCCGATGACAACCATGCCAAAGATGATCGAACCAAAGAACGCCCCGATGGCCGAGCCATATCCGCCCGTCAGCAGACAGCCCCCGATCACGGCAGCGATGATCGCCTCGAATTCTTTCTGGAAACCGCGCCGCGCGTCGGTCGAGCCCGCGTCGATCACCGTAATGATGGCAACAAGTGCAGCACAGCAGGCGGTCAGCATGAACAGGGACACCTTGATCTTGCTCACGGGAACACCTGAATTCGATGCCGCAGTGCTGTCACCGCCCGCCGCGAAAATCCAGTTTCCGGCCGGGGTCCGCAGCAACACGTAGGTGGCTGCCAATGCCAGCACGATGAACCACAGGATTTCGACCGGGACGCCGGGTACCTTGGGTGCTCCGCTTTTGAAGGTATCAATCATGCCGTTGGCCGCCAGCCAGGCAAACAGGCTGCCAAAGGCTTCGCCCGAAAAGAACGGCGCCAGCCAGTCGTTTTCGACCACGTCACGCACACCGCGCAACTGGGTCGACCCTCCGGTCGCCGCCTTGAGGCCAACCAACGACAGACCGCGCAGAATAAACAGGAAAGCCAGCGTCACGATAAAGGACGGCAGGCCGGATCTTATGACGATATTGCCGTTCACTGCCCCGACAAATGCCGCGAATACAAATGTCATGGGGATCGCAATGATCAGTGGCAACTGCCATGTCACCACACAGACGCCGAAAAACAGGCCCGCAAACGCCACCATGGAACCGATGGACAAATCAAACTCGCCGCCGATCATCAGAAGGGCCGCACCGATTGCCAGAATGCCCAGCTGTGCCGCAGGTGTCATGAAGTTCATGACCCCGGCCAGGGTAAACATCGAATCGTCTGCTGTGATGGCAAAGAAGATGACCACCAGAACGACGCCCGCCATTGCACCGAGTTCGGGCCGTTTCATGAGCTTGGTCATGAAAGGTTCTTTCTTGACCCTTTCGTCCCCGGCGATTTGCGCTGAGTCACTCATCGTTTCCTCCCACTTGGGTGGGAACGGCGCCAACGCGCCGCCCCGTTTTGTTCAGGTTGCGGTATGGATCAGCGGATGCCCTGCGCGGACAGCTCGATCACCTGCGCGGCCTTGTCCTGAGTGATCAGGTTCGGACCCGAAGGAACATTACCACCGGGCATCAGGCCGTATTTGGCGTGCAGGCCCATGAAGTTCACCGACAGATACCCTTGCAGATACTGCTGCTGATCAATGGCAAAGGCCGCGTCGCCATCCGCAATCGATTGCAGGAAGTTGGCCGACAGGTCGAAGGACGCAACATTCACGTCACGGCCCGATGCTTTGACAGCGGCAACAGTCGGCTCTCCGGCCGAGCTTGCACCCAGCGCCATAACCGTATCGACGGCTTCGTTAGCGGCCAGAGCAGCCGAGACTTTCGACTCGATTTCCGACGGATCGTTCGAGGTCGGCAGAACTTCGACATTACCGCCAAAGCCTTCCGCGAAACCTGCACAACGCAGGTCCAGCGCAACGTTGCCCACTTCGTGGTTCACACAGATCGCGGTTTTGCCCCCCATCGAAGCCAGTTGTTCGCCCGCAGCTTTCCCGGCGTCAAACTCGTCCTGACCCACGTGCAGCAACGCACCCAGCTGTTTCGACACATCCGACCCCGAGTTGATCGAGATCACCGGGATGCCTGCGGCAACGGCGCGTTCGATCGACGGGCCAAGCGCATCCGCATCCGGGATCGAAACGATCAGGCCATCGGGCTCCTGGTTCACGGCAGCGTCGATCAGCTGCGACATGGCCACCATGTCGAAAGTTTCCGGAGCGCGGTATTCCACATTCACTCCGACATCCTTGCCAGCCTGTTCTACACCGTTCTTCACGACGTTCCAGAATGCGTCATTGGCCTGGCCATGCGATACGACCACGATGTCCTGCGCAAGAGCGGGCGTCGCCAGGGCCAGTGCCCCTGCGGCAAGTGCACCTTTAACGAATTTCTTCATTTCAGTTTCCTCCCATTGGTTCAGTCTGATCTTCTGTTGGGGTACCGGCCCCAATCATCCGGCTGTGCCGAATCTCAGTGGCTGCGGCTCAGGGCCGAGCTGTCGTTAGTTTGAAGAATTTTGGTCATTTTGCAACCGGTTTCAAAATTTCCTCCATCCGGACGGGCATTCCCGTCTGCGCTGACAGGGTCGCGGCCTCGGCCATCGCCAGCGCTGCCACACCATCCTGCAACGTGACGGGAACGTCGGAACCGCCGCCGACAGCATCAACAAATGCGGCCCATTCCACGCGGTAGGCCGGCATGTAGCGTTCCAGAAAGAAATAAGTCGGCTTCGCGCCCACAACGCCATCCGCCGTCGATTTCACGACGGTGTTTTCCAGCATGTTATGCGCCTGCAACAACCCTTCCGAGCCCAGCAACTCGACCCGCTGGTCATACCCATAGGCCGCCCGGCGCGAGTTCTTGATGACCGCAATCCGGCCGTCTGCGTAAGTCATTGTGACCACGGCCGTGTCCACATCGCCTGCTGCGCCGATCTCTGCATCCACAAGCGACGATCCCACCGCTGTGACGGTCTGGGGCACATCCCCCATCAGAAAGTTCGCCATGTCGAAATCGTGGATCATCATGTCCCGAAACAGTCCTCCGGACACTTTTACGTAGCTGACCGGTGGCGGGGCCGGGTCAAATGACGTGATCGACAACAGTTCGGCCTTGCCGATTTCACCTGCGTCCAAACCGGCCTTCAAAGCCGCAAAATTAGGATCGAACCGCCGGTTAAACCCGATCATGACAGGTTTGCCGCGCCCCGCTACGGCGCTCAGACAGTCCTGTGCCCTCTGAAGGCTCAGATCGACGGGCTTTTCGCACAGAACGGCTTTGCCAGCGCCCGTGGCCGCCTCGATCAGGTCGGAATGCGTATCCGTCGGCGTTGCAATCAGAACCGCGTCAATTTCGGGATCAGCGATAATTTCTTCTGAACTGCGTGCCTCGGCCCCATATTCATCCGCGAGGCTGTTCGCCGCCTCGGGCAGCGCATCGGATATCGCACACAGCCTGCTCCCCGGATGGGAAGATATGGCCTGCGCATGAACGCGCCCAATACGCCCGGCACCCAGCAATCCGACCCTCAACATGCAGCTCTCCCGAATCTTGTTGTTGTGCGTAACAATGATTTTCTTTGCAACCGGTTGCAATATATTTTTTGCATCACCCCCGGATTTGCCAGCGGCTTCTACAGCCTCAACACGAATACCGCGCAAAAACCCGGTCTGATCTCAACAGGATTGCACTGCCTGACACGCATATTTCCGCGCAAATGCCAACCTACGGGAATCCCCCAATATCGCCGCACGGTGAATCACGTTAGATTGTACGTAAGGAACACATACTACCACTCTGTGACCCCCTTAGAGGGGCTGGCATGACCCCCTCGTCCAGCCCCTCATACCACACCAAACAGCCACAAGATCACGACGCGCCGACCAAAGCAGGCGCATGTCCGGTATAGATCTGGTTTGCAAATGGCGATCCCTGAAGGACTCGAACCCTCAACCTGCTGATTAGAAGTCAGCTGCTCTATCCAGTTGAGCTAAGGGACCGCTGCGCCCTTCTTGCGGTTTTTACCCGCGGGGTTCAAGAGGCAAGCGCATGAATGCGCTGTTGGGATCATCAACATATCCAAAGATAGGCCCGCAATAGGAATATCCCAGCGACTCATACAGCTTGCGGGCGGCATCATATTCGCGAAGATGGCTCGCCCCGGTCTCAAGAACCAAAGCCTCGCACCCCTCTGCGCCGGCCTGTTCAGCCAGATGCACCATCAGCACGCGCGCCAGCCCGCGCCCTCTTGCCTGCGCCAGAATATGCACTGATTTTACTTCGGCGGTTCCATCGGGCAGCGCTTTCAGCGCACCGCATCCCAATGGCTGCTGTCCGTCAAAAATGGCCCAGAACCGCACCCCCGGCCCGGCCAAGGCTTCAGCATCCATCGTGTGGTTGCTTTCCGCGGGTCCCGCGGTTTCACCATGGGCAAAATGCGCATCGACAATCGGGCGCAATACGTCCGATGTCGGGTCAGCCTCTCGGATTTCGATCATTCAGTGCGTCCAGGGGCCGCGCCGGTCGGTTGCGAAATTCTCGCCATAGCCCCGCGCGCGCAGATTGGGCTTGCGCTTGTGCGGCTCGCTGACCTGCGCATCGATACCGTGGGCCTTGGCATAATCCAGCGCCTCTTCCCGCGTGTCGAACTTCAGGCGTACCTGAGCCTGCGTGTCACTGGACGACGTCCAGCCCATCAGCGGATCAACCTCGCGCGCCGAGGCCGGGGCGTATTCCAGAACCCATTTGCGGGTCTTGGCCATCCCCGAGGTCATCGCATTTCTTGCGGGCTGGTAGATCCGTGCGCGCATGTCGCCTCTCCGTACTCACTTGGCTGAGCCCGTTTATGCGTCAGAGCGCGCCCGGGGGCAAGATTGCAATTGTCGCGGCCCTCGCCTGCGAACTCATGCCAGAAACTGTCATCAGGTCGGAATAGGGTCTCGCCAAACAAACCCAAGAACATCACACCGTCTCACCCGTCGCACGGCCTCAGACCGCATAGCGGGCAATGAATCCGGATCGGCCCTTGCAGTTGGACAAAATAAGAACAAATGTAAGGGCCTGACGCCTGGAGCCTACCAATGCCTTACGCCCATTCCGACAAGACCCAACTGACCACCGAAGACGTGCGCGCGCGTCTGAAACTGGAAGGCGGCAAGCAATTCGTGATGCATACCGAATTCAATCCGGCGGGCGATCAGCCCACGGCGATCAAGGAACTGGCGGGCGGCGTGCTGGACGGGGAACGCGATCAGGTGCTGCTGGGCGCGACCGGGACGGGCAAGACCTTCACCATGGCCAAGGTGATTGAAGAAACCCAGCGTCCGGCCATCATCCTCGCCCCCAACAAGACATTGGCGGCGCAGCTATATGGTGAGTTCAAGGGCTTCTTCCCCGAAAACTCGGTGGAATATTTCGTGTCCTATTACGACTATTACCAACCCGAAGCCTATGTGCCGCGCTCTGACACCTACATAGAAAAAGAATCCCAGATCAACGAACAGATCGACCGGATGCGCCACTCGGCCACGCGGGCGTTGCTGGAACGCGATGACGTGATCATCGTCGCCTCGGTCAGCTGCATCTACGGTATCGGCTCGGTCGAAACCTACGGGGCGATGACGCAGGATCTGAAGGTCGGTCACGAATACGACCAGCGGCAGGTGATGGCCGATCTGGTGGCCCAGCAATACCGCCGCAACGATCAGGGGTTTCAGCGCGGCTCATTCCGGGTGCGGGGCGACAGCTTGGAAATCTGGCCCGCCCACCTCGAAGACCGCGCCTGGAAACTGTCCTTCTTCGGCGAGGAACTGGAACAGGTCACCGAATTCGACCCGCTGACCGGTGAAAAGACCGACACGATGGACCATATCCGGGTCTATGCGAATTCCCACTACGTGACGCCGAAACCGACGATGCAGCAGGCGATCATCGGGATCAAAAAAGAACTGCGGATGCGCCTCGACCAGCTGGTCGGCGAAGGCAAACTGCTCGAGGCGCAGCGGCTGGAACAGCGCACCAATTTCGATCTGGAAATGCTCGAGGCCACCGGCGTCTGCAACGGGATCGAGAACTATTCGCGCTATCTGACCGGCCGCGCTCCGGGCGAACCGCCCCCGACCCTGTTCGAATTCATCCCCGACAACGCCATCGTCTTTGCCGACGAATCCCATGTCAGCGTGCCGCAGATCGGCGGCATGTACCGGGGCGACTACCGGCGCAAGTTCACGCTGGCCGAACACGGGTTCCGCCTGCCGTCCTGCATGGACAACCGGCCTTTGAAGTTCGAGGAATGGGATGCCATGCGCCCGCAATCCGTCTTCGTCTCGGCCACCCCCGCCGCGTGGGAACTGGACCAGACCGGCGGCGTCTTCACCGAACAGGTGATCCGCCCCACCGGCCTGCTGGACCCGCAGGTCGAAATCCGCCCCGTGTCGATGCAGGTCGACGACCTGCTGGACGAGGTGCGCAAGGTCGCCGCCGATGGCTATCGCACATTGGTCACGACGCTGACCAAACGCATGGCCGAGGATCTGACCGAATACCTGCACGAACAGGGCATCAAGGTGCGCTACATGCATTCCGATATCGACACGCTGGAACGGATCGAGATTCTGCGCGACCTGCGTCTGGGCGCGTTCGACGTGCTGGTTGGCATCAACCTGCTGCGTGAAGGGCTCGACATTCCCGAATGCGGGCTGGTCGCCATTCTGGACGCCGACAAGGAAGGCTTTCTACGGTCCGAGACCTCGCTGGTTCAGACCATCGGCCGCGCCGCGCGCAACGCCGATGGCCGGGTGATCATGTATGCCGACAAGATCACCGGTTCGATGGAACGCGCGCTGGCCGAAACCGACCGCCGCCGCGCCAAGCAGATGGCCTATAACGAGGAACACGGTATCACGCCCGCGACCGTGAAAAAGAATGTCGAGGATGTTCTGGCCGGGCTGTATGAGGGGGACGTGGACATGAACCGCGTCACCGCCACCATCGACAAACCGATGCACGGCGCCAACCTCGAGGCGCACCTGAACGGGCTGCGCGACCAGATGCGCAAAGCTGCCGAGAACCTGGAATTCGAAGAGGCCGCCAACATCCGGGATGAAATCAAACGTCTGGAAGCGGTCGATCTGGCCATCGCCGACGACCCCATGGCCCGCCAATGGGCGGTCGAGAAAGCCTCGGAAGATGCCGTGAAATCGCGCGGGCGGTCAACGGCTGGACGGCCGGGGCAGCGGGGCGGGAATGTGAAGAGGCGGAAGCGGTAGGTTTAAACGCAACTGATGGTTGCAATTTGCCTAAAAGCAAGAAATCTATCTTCTTAGACAATCGGTTTAGGAAAGTTTTTTGATCACGCTTCTTATTGCAGTTGGGCTGCTCGGAACCATTTCACTCCTATCAATGGTTTGGGTATGGGTAAGTGTGCTCGCAGGATGGCGCGAAGCGTCGCCCGGCAGAAGTTTGTCAATGCTATGGTTCGTGCTCCTTTTGATGATCATCTGGGGACTTGGAGTAGATTCGGGCGTCGGTAGCTCACCAGTGCTGGCACTCACTATTTGGCCCGCCGCAGTCCTGTTTTTTCTAGGAACCGCTTTAACCGCGAGACTTTTCATTTTTATCATTGCGGCGTTGATGTTGCTGGTTTTGGTAGCCGCAGCCGCTTTGATCATGCCGGGCAAAGCAAAAGTACCGATTATAATTGTTGGCGCAATGCTTACAGTAATAGGTCCGGTCGCGTTGCAAAACCTGCAAGTGCAATGGCAAATGAAAAGATATGCGAAAACATCCGAGTTACGCATCATAGAACGTTCGTCTTTGTTCAAGTCTATTCGGGAACGATCTGACGGTTACCAGTCCCCACATGGCGTCGCGTGTAACAGCGAGAATTGGCCGTTTCTTTGGAGTTATCGACACAGAGACTGGATCGCACTGCCGTCCAACACCCGTTACGGCGGTGATACTAAGGAAAGAGTTATGAGCGTTTGCCTGAGTAGGTAAGTCACATCCCACACTCCACCCTTGCACCCCGCTCCACCCTCCTCCACGTTTGAAATCACAAATTGTGTTTCCAAGCGGTTGCCATGACGAACCCGAACACCCTGGCCAGACCGCATGAGGTCCAAATCGCTGTTCTCTCCAAATAAAAGAAAGGGCGGGTCTATCCCCGCCCTAACCGCTACCCCTTATCCCAATGGGCAATCACGTCGTACCCAACCGGCGTCGGTGGGCCTTCCATGAATTCGGCGAAATGGCCCCACAGCTCGGCCACTTTAGGCGCGTTTGCGTTCGAGGTCGCCTCGCTTTCGACCACCGAGATCACATAGCCTGAACCATCCTCGTTCATCACGTTGGTAAAGCTGTGCATGCCGGGCATACCCATGATGTCGGATTTCAATTCATTCATCTTCGCCGTTGCCGCCTCGCGCGTACCGGGCTTCATTTTGTATTGGGTAATTCGTGCAAACATCACTTTCCTCCCTCGTCTGGCGAAATTGCCATGTAACACGGCCGGAACGGCCCCGCCGCGCGTACCCTAGCACGACGGCCCGAAATCTCGTATTGATACCGGCGATTTGCGCCGATTTTCAACCATACACCGCACTGCATCCGGGCGGCTGTCCCTTCAGGGTTGCAGCCTCGCCCCCAGTGCGGTTGTTTTTGCACCGATGGATGCTTGATCCCAATCAATGTCGAAACGCGCATGCCTCGGCAAAGTGGGTCCCATGCAAACACAGAACCCAACCGGAATTGACGCCTACAAACCCGCCCAGATCGCCGAGCTGGTTGAAACCGCTGGCGTTGCCAAGGCACATCTCACGGTCGGCCAGACGCTGACTCTGGCGATACTCGCGGGTGTGTTCATCGGCTTCGGCGGGGCCGCCTTCACCATGGTCATGACCGGCGTTGACCCCGGATTCGGACCGGCCCGGTTTCTGGGTGGCGTCGTGTTCTCGCTGGGCCTGATCCTTGTGGTCGTCGGCGGGGCCGAGCTGTTCACCGGAAACGCCCTGATGACCATCGCGGCGGTGGATCGGAAAATCTCGCCGCGCGCCCTGCTGCGCAACTGGGGCCTCGTGTACCTTGGGAATTTGGTCGGGGCCATCGCGCTGGCTCTGGCCTTCGCTGCAACCGGCTTGCTGGACGGGCCCATGGGGACCACCGCATCAGCAATCGCAAATGGCAAGGCCGACCTCTCGTCCACCCAGGCGTTTGCGCGCGGCGTTCTGTGCAACGCGTTGGTCTGCCTTGCCGTCTGGCTGAGCTTCGCGGCCAGAACAGCGGCGGGCAAGATCATGTCGGTACTCTGGCCCATTGCGGCGTTTGTCCTGTTGGGGCTCGAGCATTCCGTCGCCAACATGTACCTGCTGCCGCAGGGCGCGCTTGCCGGTGCCGATTTCGGTTTGGGCGCGGCCATGGGCAACCTCTTCTGGGTCACGATCGGCAATATTGTCGGTGGCGCAGGCGGCGTCGCGCTTGCCTATCGCTTTGCCTATCTGCGCAATACGCCCGGCTGAGCACGCGGTTTATCAGGTTTTGGGCAGGGAGATCCCCACACTCCACCCTTGCACCCCGCCCCACCCTCCTCCACGTTTGAAATCACAAATTGTGATTCCAAACGGCTGCCATGACGAACCCGAAAAACCTGCCCAGCACGCATGAGGTGCAAAACGCCATTCACAGGGTGCGCGGCAGCCGTGTTGTGCTGGCCGAGGATCTGGCGCAGTTCTACGGAAAATCCGTCAGCGCCTTCAATCAGGCTGTGTCGCGAAACACCGACCTGTTCGAAGGCTACCGCTTTCAGCTGACCGATGCCGAGGTTGCCGATTTGCAATCACAGAATGTGATATCAAAACCCAAAGGCCGCGGCGGGCGGAGGGTCAACCCGTGGGTCTATACCGATTACGGCGTGGCCATCGCCTCGGCCCTGTTCAAGGACCCGCGCGCGATCAAGATCACGCGGATGATCACCGAAGCCTTTGTCGATGGCGCGAACGCCCTGGCCGAGACCCCGCGCAACCTGCCGGAAATCCTGCCGCCCGAGGATGCACCCGCCCCGCTGCTGCCCAATGGCGACCAACTGCGTGAACTGGCTGAAAACATCCTCGATTCCGGCCAGCAGAGCCTTGTCGATTACATCGCCAACCCAACCACCAAGCGCCAACAGGCCGTGGCGGTGATCATGAAGACGCTGGCCGAAACCGCCGGGGAAGAGGTCCGCACTCAACAGGAACGCCTGCGCCTGCGTATCGCCGAACGGCTGGCCACCGGTGATTATGCCAGTGACGACGATCGCAAAGGGTTGTTGGAATTGCTACAGGCGATGAAAGGCTAGCCCCTTCCCGCCCCCCGAAAATCAGGGGCGCACGAACTTGGCGCTTCCCACCGACCGTTCGCGCGGCTTTGGCTGGTCCTGCGCCTGCACGGTGGTCGCGCGTGGCAGCTCTAGCTCGGCATACCCGCAGGCCACCCCGTCACCATCCGGGTCGTTGCGCTCATGATATCCCGGCTGCCCAGCGCGGAATGGACCGATCCCCATGGCCTGTGTCGCATCACACCCCGCCAGCGCGATCAGGTGGATCATCGCCTCGTCCCGCTCATAGCCCGAGGTGCGCAGAAAGACGCCCGTGGCAATCAGCACGGTCGTCAGCGGCAGCAGCAGAACCATGATCAGGATCCGCAGCGGGGACAGCGCCTGCCGCCGCGCCGCCTCGGCGCGCTGGTGTCGTCTGGCCGAGCGCGGGTTCAGATCAGGTGCTTCCTGCGTTGGTTTCTTGAACAACATGCCCCGACCCATAAGAGCAATATGTGGCAAAGCCGAGGCAGCACAGTTCCACCGGGTTCAAAAAATCTGGCCCGGCCCGAAACCACCGCCAGCACAGGCACAATTTTGCTTACTGCCAGTGATGTCCGACCGTTACCGGACCACATGCACCGCGCAAGGGGCGTGGCGCACGATATGGAACGCGGTTGACCCCAGCAGCAGATCCTGCATCCCCGGCCGGTGCGAGGCCACGATGATCAGGTCCGGGTGATGCGCCTCGGCCCAATCCAGAATGGTCCGGCCGGAATGCCCTTCGACCACCACGCCCGTGGCATTCGGCAATTGCGACGCCAGCGTATCAAGCTCTGACTGAATCGCCTTTCGGGCCTCGGACAGATATTCCGCCGGCATGTACGAGATTGCATAATTCGGAATATGCTCAACCACATGCAGCAATGTGACCTGCGCGTCCGGCGTGGCCAGAACCCGGGCCAGTTTCAACGGCCCGGACGTATCTCTTTCGGCATCGAAAGAGATCGGAACGAGAATGTTGTGATACATAGCATGCGCCTCCGTTTTGCAGACTTACTTTGAAACAGACATGCACCGCAGGCTTTGATTCAGGTCAGGTAGAGCCAAATGTCTCTGCAACGTCATACATGACCGGCTCAAAGCTCTTGCACAGCTCGTTGATCTTGCGGTTGCGGTCGCGCATCTCGGGGGTCCGCAGCATGGCCAGGAAATCCTCGCGACGTTGCCATTGCGAATAGTTGGCAATCCGGGTTTGCGCATCATTCACATGAAGCCCCGCAGAAACAAAGCCGGGCTGCTTCGAGATGAACTCGGAATAGGCGTCGGTCAGCGCTTCCAAAAGGTCCTGACAGGTGCCGGGCGTCATTTCAAACGTGGTGATAACTGTCTGAACACTGGCGTTTTTGGCGATTTTCGGCATCGGGATTCTCCATTTCTTTCCCCAAGCCTAGCACATCAGATTGAAACGTCGCCTATTTCCTTGCCGATGCGCCAATCAGCGCTTTTCTGCGCCCGTTTGTCAGGCGGCTGCCCACCCCGGAATGGGCGGCCAGCCGCTGTTTCAACGCTCCATTCGCATCGTGACCGAGACTTCGCCTTTCAGGTGATCCGGCCAGCGCAGAATAAGACTGTCGCCACTGACCCCCTGTTCGGTCAGAACATGAGGGGCCGAATAGACAAGGTTGTTGAACACCCCGGTCAGCGACCCGATGGCAGTGACCCCGTCGCAGCCGCGCGCCTTGCCGCCAAATGGCAATTCGCCGTTTGCCGAAACAGTCCAGACATTCGCGACCGAGTTCTGTTGGCTGCGGATGCGCAGCGGGTTCGAGGATCTCTTGCCAATCCCGTGATAGGTATTGTTCTCGTAGGTCACGTTCGAATGCCTGTTATTGTCCAGATCGGCAAAAGACGTATCGACCCGTTCCGCCCGCTCAATCGAACCGCTGGTGGCGCGGAACTTGTTGCCGGTCACCGTCACGCCATTCAGGTAATGGCCAGCGCCATAGGGGCGGATGATGATATAACTGAACCAGGCCGGTGCATCGCTTGAGAAAAAGATATTGTCCGTGATGCTCATCGAACTGAACGAGAAACCACTGGTATAATTCGGCGCCGCATCGCGTTCGTTGGTCCATTCGATAAAGCAGTTGTCGACATAGTTCTCGGCAATGGTCGAAGTGTTGTAGGTGCCGATCATGATCAGCCCCGCGGTACGGACCCCCTGCGGGATGCCGTCGCCCTGAAAGAAATGGTTGCCCAGAACCAAATTAGTACCGCCGCCCAGAACGGCAAAATGCTTGAACCGCACCACCTGATTGTGACGCAGCTTCACATCGTTCGAGTTGGTGTTCAGCCCGATGGAATTCCGGTCCGTCACGTCAAGCGCTTCTTCTGAGGACAGGAACTGGCAATTGTCGATCAGCAGCCCCTTGCACCCCGTCGCGGTCGAGGTCAGGCCCCGATCCTTCGGGCGACTGATAAAACAGTCTTTCAACGAAAACGTACTGCCCGAGGCCGCCAGACGAATACCGCTGCACCGGCTGTTGCACTGAAACTCGATCTGTTCCATGCCGAATTTCCGCAACGTATCGAAACCGCTGAAATCCAGCAGGTATTTGAACGACTGAAAGGTAAAGGTCTGGGTACCGGCGGCGTCATAGATGGGTGCACTCAGGGTTATCTCACCGGCACCTATGTTTTTCGAGCGCACGTAAACCTCACGCCCGACACCACTGCCTTCAACCAGCGATCCTACCGGAATATTGGCCACATTGGCGACATTGGTCAGGCGTGTCTTGTCCAAGGGGTCATAAGTAGCGACAGAGGTGAAGGTTTCGGTGTCCCAGGCGGTACCGCTTTTGACATCGAACTGCCCGTTGCGGATCACGCGGCGCGTGGAAAAGCCGCTTTGCTTGTTGGGAACCGCAGCGGCCATGTCGATTGGCGCGGAAACGGAAATCTTGCGCCCGCCAAGATCCAGCGAGTCGTGGTCCGAGTTGTTCAGCAGCGCCTGAAACGCCTTCTTGAAGGCCAGCTCCTCATCTCCGAACGCCTCAATATATGCGGGCAGATGGAAATCCTTGGTCAGCAACAGCATCTTGTCATCCGGCATGGTGACGGTGCCTTCGAATTCAATCTCCGCATCGATGCTGGTGTTTTCCGCAAGGTGATAGATGCCTTGCGGAACAAAGACCCGGCGGCCACCGGCCGCCTGATCCGCCGCCTCAAACGCAACCGAGTCATCCGTCACACCATCACCAACGGCACCAAAGTCGCGCACATCGACCAGGCTGATCATCTCGCGCAGAAAGAACCCGGTGACATCGGTGATCTCAAGATCATCGACACGCACCAGCGCGCCGTTGGCCCCTTCGATATCCAGGCCGAAATGCCCGTAAAGGGCGGCAAGCCCCCAGGGCATGTCCACGCCCGGGCGCTGGCCGGTGCCGACAATCGCGGTGATCTCGTGAACCGTGCCATAGCCCGACAGCTGGGTGGCAGGCCCCTGTTCCACAACACCGGCCACATGCACATCACCCGCGCCACCGGCCCAGGCTGCTATGCGCACCGACGGCAACGGGCCGCTGATCGCCTTGACCCGGGCTTTGATCTGCAAATAGCAACCGGGCAGGATCGGCGTCTGCCCCATGTAACGCAATTGCTGGGTTGTGTTGACCTTCAGGATCTCAAGACAACCGGCAAAATCCGCATCCGCCGGAACAAACACGCCCGTGCCGGACCCGCCATATGTGGGCGACCCGGGCGTTCCGTCCCCCGCAGACCAGACCGTCAGACCATTCGCGAATTGAGGCGGCATGAACACGATGCCGTCGGTGATTGCCTTGTTCATTGAAAACCCTTTCCCAATCGCGTCGCGCAAATCCGGCGACGCGTTCAAACCCCGTGTTCAGGTCCGCCCCGAACGCGACAGTCTGGATATCGAAAAGGAATTAACCACGGCTCATCTCACCGTGACGGTGGTGTTGCCTCAGGCCGCAGGGTCAGCGGCACCCAACAGTTGCACCCCGTTGATCTTCCAGCCTTCCGTCAGCGGGATCATCTGATAGTCCAGAAGATGCACCCGCCCGTTACCGTCCGTAATCATCACCTTCTGCCACAGCGCGCCATCGACCTCGCGCAGTTCCAGAAAACGCACATCGGCGGGGCGCCAGACCATGGGATAGCCATTGCGCACCATCGCGCCGAAATTGTCGGGGTTTCGGAACAGACGCTGGATGCTGGGGCTGGCAAAGGTGAAGGCGGTCGCAAAGTCATCCGCCCGGAAGGCCTGTATCTGTGCCGCGATATTGGCCTCGATCTCGGCACTCTGCGCAAATGCGCCCGACGCCAGCCCGGCGCTCAGGGATAATGCAAGCAGTAGTCGACGCATGGGGCCACCTCCTGTTCCAAGGATAGCCCCATGCCGGTTCAGGTCAAATCAGACCAGCTCTCCGGCCAGTGCCTTGTCGATCAGCGCGATGGTCTCGGGCACGCCGTAAAGCGCGATAAAGCCCCCGAAACGCGGCCCTTGCGAGGCCCCCAGCAGCACCTCATAAAGCGCCGAGAACCACCCTTTCATTGGATCAAACCGCTCGCGGCCGATGGCATAGACCACCGATTGCAACGCTTCATCCTCGGTCGGGCCATCATATGCCTCAAGCGCCGCCTTCAGCGCTTCCAGCGCCTCGCGCTCCTGATCCGTCGGCGCGCGATGCTTACGCGTCGGTTTGACGAAATCGTTGAAGTACCGCACGGCGAAACCGGCTGCCTTGTCCAGATCGGGATGGCTCTCTGCCGTTGCCTCGGGCGCATAGCGGCGAATAAAGCCCCACAGCGCCTCCTTGTCTTCGGCACCGGAAACCGATGCCAGATTCAGCAGCATCGCAAAGGGAACGATCAGGGTCGATTCCGGCACGTCGCCGCCGTGGATATGCCAGACCGGGTTGTTCAACTGCGCCTTCAGGTCCTGCCCCGGATAGGCGCGCAGCTGCTGATGATACTCATCATAGGCTTTCGGGATCACGTCGAAATGCATCCGCTTGGCCGTCTTGGGCTTTTGGTACATGAAATAAGCCAGCGACTCGGTCGGCGCATAGGTCAGCCATTCGTCAATCGAGACACCATTGCCCGACGATTTAGAAATCTTCTGTCCGTTCTCGTCCAGAAACAGCTCATAGCTGAAATGCTCGGGCGCGCGGCCACCCAAGGCCCGGCAGATCCCGTCATAGATCTTTTCGTTGGTCGCGTGTTCCTTGCCGTACATCTCGAAATCAACGCCCAGTGCCGCCCAGCGCGCCCCGAAATCCGGCTTCCATTGCAGCTTCACGTTGCCGCCGGTGACGGGAACGGTCCATTCCTTGCCGTCTTCATCATCGAAGGTGACGGTGTAGGTCTCGGCGCAGACCTTTTTCATCGGCACATACAGAACCCGCCCGGTTTCCGGGTGGATCGGCAGGAAGATCGAATAGGTCTGCTGGCGTTCTTCCCGCAGGCTTTTCAACATGATGGCCATCACGTCGTTATAGCGTTCAACCGCACGCTTCAGAATCTCGTCGAACTGGCCCGAGCGATAAAAGTCGCGCGCCGAATAGAACTCGTATTCGAACCCGAAGGTATCAAGGAACCGGCGCAGCATCGCGTTGTTGTGCTCGCCAAAGCTGTCATACTCGCCAAACGGATCAGGAACCGAGGTCAGCGGGCGCTGCAAATGCTCTTCCAACGCCTCGGGGTTCGGCACGTTGCTGGGCACCTTCCGCATCCCGTCCAGATCGTCCGAGAAACAGATCAGCTTGGTCGGGATGTCCGACAGCGCCTCAAAGGCACGCTTGACCATCGTGGTCCGCGCCACCTCGCCGAACGTGCCGATATGCGGCAGGCCCGACGGGCCATATCCGGTTTCAAACAGCACATACCCCTTTTCCGGAGCACCTTTCTGATAGCGTTTAAGCAACCGGCGCGCCTCTTCAAAGGGCCAGGCCTTGGACGACATCGCGGTTTCGCGCAGTTCAGACATTTCAATGTGCTCCATTGGGGAAACGGTCGCGGCTGCACCACGCAACCCGACCGGCCCCTCCTATTGTGCCAGTGCAGCATGAGTCAATGACAGGCAACACTTTTCGCGATCCTGCGGCACCAGATCACTGGCGCCACCCCGCAAGGACTGTCAGTTTTCCCAATAGGCACACGACCCTTCTTCCTCCACGTCCAGGCGCGAAAGCAACTCATGTACAGAATGAAACCCGGTGTTAAGAAAGACCCCGAGCGCAGGTGGGCGCTTCCGGACCGTATATTCTTCGGCAATGGCGCCTGCCACATACTCGCTGGCGTCTATCTGAAGATGTCGCCCCTGCCCGGTTTTTATGCAGAAAGAATTGTCCCTGCCGAAGGGTTTGCCGGAAGCCACATCTACGTCACCAATGGCTTGCTCGCGTTCGATTGCCACGGGTATACGATCCGGAACCGGCTTGTCAGGTATTACACGAACAATTGGGCCGGCGAATATGATGAAGGGTGGAATTGCTGGCTGGAACTGGTGAATTTCGACCTTCTGAGTACCGCAGATCTGAATGCACGCAAGTTTCTTGGCCCCGACCAGTACAGATATGACCCGGTTGAGCGGGCACAGAACTATCTCGCACGGATTGACCACAAAAATGCTTCAGAGAAAACCATGCTCCGGCACCTCCGGGTTATGCCCGACCGGGGTTAAACAGAATTCCTAACCCCCAGAACCTGCTTTTCCGCCTCAAATCACGAGCTAGGTGTTGAACCTCACCGCCCCCCCTCATATCGTGCGCGATCAGAAACACCCAAGCAGGATGCCCCGAATGACCGAGCAAGTTCCCCACCCGATGTCCCCACAGGATTGCCTTGTGGCGATCATGGTTGCGATCTCGGCCTCCGACGAAACCATCCGAACCGCCGAGCTGGTCAAGATCGAGGTCGCCGTGAACATGTTGCCGGTTTTCGCCGGGTACGACATCGACCGGATGCGCCACGTGTCGCAGGTCGTGTTTGACCTGTTCGAACAGGAAGACGGGCTGGATGCGCTGTTCGGCCTGATCCGGGACAACCTGCCCGAACGCCTGAACGAAACCGCCTATGCCCTGGCCTGTGACGTCGCTGCCGCTGACGGAACGCTGGCCGAATCCGAACTGCGCCTGCTGGAAGAAATCCGGTACGAGCTGGACATCGACCGCCTGCACGCGGCCGCGATCGAGCGCGGGGCCCGGGCGCGCCATACTGTCTGACGCCTGCTTCAGGCCGGTTTCAGGTTTCAGCTTCCGTAAAGTGCCCCCCAGCGCTCCAGCAAGGCGCGCTGCAATTTCCGTGATCTGCTGTTCCAGCTGCGTGCACCATCCGGGCGTTCACGCTGCGCGCGTGGGATCGTGGCGCGATGATCCACGTCGGCGGTGAATATCGCGAATGCCAGATCGACCCCGTCCGCAGTTGTCAGGAAACCGCCCAACCCGGATACAAAGTTCAATGTTCCGGTCTTGGCATCAACCTTGATCGGGTGGTTCTTGACGGGCCGCCCGTTCCGGTCGGTCAGTGCAAAAGGTTTCATCAGGGGCCGCAACATCCCCGACTTCTGCGTTGCAACAAGGGCCGCAACCAAATCCGCCGGTACCATGCGAGAGGCATCGCTCAGGCCCGAATGATCGACCATGGCGATCCCGGTCACGCCGAAACGACTGGCGGCCCACCGGTTCATCTCGGCTGCCGATTCCGCCAGGGTGTGCGGGTCAACACCGCGCGCCCTGGTCGCGGCCAGCCCGACCATCTCGGCCGTCAGGTTGGTCGAGTATTTCAGCATCCCGCGCAGGACATGGTCCAAACTGTCGCTGCGATGCACCACAAGATCAACACCCCGCACGCTCTGGTGTGTCACCTGAACACGCTTCAAAACGATCCCGTTCGACCGCGCCAAGGTGCGAAACACATCACCCGCGTACAAAGCGGGCTTGCGCACCGGCAACCAGCGGGCCCCGCCATTGCCCAACGCGCCCTTGGCCACGGTCCAGCGATCCTGCCGCGCGCTTGCCTGATAGGTATAGATCGGCAGGCTGCGATCCTCGACCCGCATGGCCGAGACATCCACCGCAGGCACATAACGCGCGCTGCGGGCATCCATGGTTATGTCATAGCCATTGCCTGCGCGTTTCCATTCAAAATGGACACGATTGAAGTTCAGGGAAATGCCGCTGACAGCCGGGCTATAGCCCACATGATCCGGCTGTTCGGGATCGATGCTGAACACATAAGGCAACGCCCCGTCATAAACCTTGAACGCGCCGCGCACTTCGATAATCCCGGCCTCGCGCAAATTGGCCGCCATCGCGGCCAGCGCATCCGTATCCAGCAGCGGGTCGCCGCCCCCAACCAGAATCAAATCGCCGTGCAGAACGCCGTTCTCGATCCGGCCATCCGCCACCAGGCGGGTCTCGAACCGGTGTTCCGGCCCCAGAACATCCAGCGCATAAAGCGCGGTCATTGCCTTTCCAACGCTGGCCGGGGGCAGACTTGCGCCCTCGCCAAACACTTCCAGTTGCGCCCCGGTCGCCACATCCGCAACCGCAAACACAACTTCGCCTTTCAGGCCTGCTGCGGCCACCAATCGCTCGGCACCGCTTAATATGACCCCACGCGCCTGCGGCCTCAGCGATACAAGCGGTGCCTGCGCAAGGCCCGCTGCCGGGATCAGGGACGCCCCTAATCCCCCCAGAAACAATCGACGTGAAAAACGACCAGCCATAGCCGAATTAAAATCCCACAGATCAAAAGCACACAACCACTGTGTTAGATTATGCGCCCGTTGGGGCTATTCCGGCAACACTTCCGCGCCCCATTCCCCGCGCGTCCGAAGATCGGTCGAACTGACATCGATCATCGGCACGTTCACGAAACACCACGCCGGGGCCTGTGCCTGCCCCAGAAGATGCCGCGCCTGCCCGTCGATCCGGTACTTCGCATAAACCCGCGCCGCAGGCGACATCCGGGCCGAGATCCGCTCGCCCGGCCGCGCCACCACGCCCACCGGCACAGTGTCCATGATCAGCCGCCAGTCTTTCCAGCGATGAAACTGCGCCAGATTATCCGCGCCCATCAGCCAGACAAACCGCACCTGCGGGTAAAGCCGTCTGAGCGCTGTCAGAGTGTCCGCCGTCGCCCGCGTGCCGACCAGCGCCTCGATATCCGTCACATCCACCTTCGGATGCTGCATCACCTGACGCGCCGCCGCCATCCGCCGCGCAATCGGCGCAGGCCCCCGCTCTTTCAACGGATTGCCGGGTGACACCAGCCACCACACCCGATCCAGCCCAAAGGCCTTCATCGCCTCACGCGTTACATGCACATGGCCCCGATGCGGCGGATCGAATGACCCGCCGAACAGCCCAACGACCTGCCCGGGCCGCGCGTATGGGATGTCGTATCGCTCCATACCCTGCTGATGTTCAGAACCGGGCCGCGTTGTCAATCAATCGGTTGCACGGCGTCGCCCAGCGCAACCCGCCCCGGCCTGACAACTTCGGCGCACCATCCCCCATGCCCCCGCACGGCAGAATAGCCGCCCTTGCCCAGCGCCTCTTCCATCCGGCTGCACGGCGCACAGATCACGGTAAAGCGCAAAACGGCCTCACCCACCTGCACCTCGCGCCCCTTGAGCGCGGCAAGATTGATCCCCGAAACCACCAGATTGCGCCGCAGGGTTTCCGGGGCCACGGGTCCCTGCCCCAGATAAGACCCAATCGCCGCCAGATGCTCCTGCTGGATCAAAGAAACCGCCCGCTTGCCCGCACGGCCCCGGTCGCCTTCCAGCCCATCGGCCGAGACCACCGCCTCCCTCACCACCTCCACCCCAACCCGCCGCTCGGGCCGGACGCCTATCCATTCGACACGTCCTGGCTGCGCCCAGCCTGATATCAGTTCCGCCAGTTCCACTACTTCATGCCCCTCATACAGCCCGGCAAACCTAGCCCATGCAGATACGGGACGAAATTCACAAAACCACCAGCTTGCCCCGCCCGCCCCGCTCGGATATCCAGCGTTTCAACCCAATTTCCCGACCCAGAGGACGCGACATGGCCGCCTATCAATATGTCTACCACATGCAGGGTGTCTCCAAGACCTATCCCGGTGGCAAGAAGTGCTTTGAAAACATCCACCTCAGCTTTCTGCCCGGCGTGAAAATCGGTGTTGTCGGCGTCAACGGCGCCGGTAAATCGACGCTGATGAAGATCATGGCCGGCCTCGACACCGACTTCACTGGCGAGGCTTGGGCGGCCGAGGGTGCCAAGGTCGGTTACCTGCCGCAGGAACCGCAATTGGATGAATCGCTCACCGTCCGCGAAAACGTGATGCTGGGCGTGGCCGCGAAAAAGGGCAAAGTTGACCGCTTCAACGAGATTGCCATGGAGATCGCCGAGAATTACTCGGACGAGCTGATGGAGGAAATGACCACCCTGCAGGACGCGATCGACGCGGAAAACCTCTGGGACCTCGACAGCCAGATCGACGTGTCGATGGAGGCGCTGCGCTGCCCGCCGGACGATGCCAATATCGCCAACCTCTCGGGGGGTGAGAAACGCCGCGTGGCGCTTTGCAAGCTGCTGCTCGAAGCGCCCGACATGCTGCTCCTGGACGAACCGACCAACCACCTGGACGCCGAAACCATCGCCTGGCTGCAACAGCACCTGATCGACTACAAAGGCACCATCCTGATCGTCACCCATGACCGTTACTTCCTGGATGACATCACCGGCTGGATCCTCGAACTCGACCGCGGCCGCGGCATTCCTTACGAGGGCAACTACTCCGCATGGCTGGAGCAAAAAGCCAAACGGCTGGAGCAGGAAGCCCGCGAGGACAAGTCCAAGCAAAAGACGCTGCAGCGCGAACTGGAATGGATGCGTCAGGGCCAGAAGGCCCGTCAGGCCAAATCCAAGGCCCGGATCAACGCCTATAACGAGCTGGCCGAACAGTCCGAACGCGAAAAGCTGACCCGCGCCCAGATCGTCATCCCCAACGGCCAGCGTCTTGGCGGCAAGGTGATCGAGGTCGAGGGCCTGTCGAAACACATGGGCGACAAGCAACTGATCGAAGGGCTGGACTTCGCCCTGCCCCCCGGCGGCATCGTCGGCGTCATCGGCCCCAACGGTGCCGGTAAATCGACGCTCTTCAAGATGCTCACCGGTCAGGAACAGCCCGACAGCGGCACCATCACGCTGGGCGACACGGTCGAGCTGTCTTATGTCGACCAGTCCCGCGACGACCTGAAAGACAACGACACAGTGTGGGAGGCGATCACCGGCGGTGCCGAGATCATTCAGCTGGGTGACGCGCAGGTCAATTCCCGCGCCTATTGCTCGTCCTTCAACTTCAAGGGCGGCGACCAGCAGAAAAAGGTCTCGCTGCTGTCAGGCGGTGAGCGCAACCGCGTCCACATGGCCCGCCTGTTGAAAGAGGGCGGCAACGTCCTGCTGCTTGACGAACCCACCAACGACCTCGACGTCGAAACCCTGCGCGCGCTGGAAGACGCGCTGGTCGATTTCGCCGGCTGCGCCGTCGTTATCTCACACGACCGCTTCTTTCTCGACCGGATTTGCACGCATATTCTGGCGTTTGAAGGCGACGCACACGTGGAGTGGTTCGAGGGCAACTTCGAGGATTACGAAGAGGACAAAAAGCGGCGGTTGGGGCCTGATGCGCTGGAGCCCAAGCGGTTGAAGCATAAGAAGTTCGTTCGATAAATCGCAAAGCGATTTTCGAACGGGCGCGAGGCAGCGTCCGCATAGCGGGCGCGTTCGCGCTCCGTTGAATTGAGTGCAAGCGTGAACATCTATTGTCAATCCGCTGCACAGCTACTATATTTAGCGCTGGTAGCGGAGGTGTTCAGACCACCGCGTGGCGGACCTGAAGACCCACGGAGTGGGCAACGTCAGCGTCTACCCAGAAGCTGCAAGCGCTTAGCGGCGCTGTGTTGAAACCCTAGCGGGAAGTAAGCTAAGGCGGTCCGACAGGCCTCGTGGCGGTGCCACGAATAATCTGAGCGGGTGGCCGTCGAAAGGTAGCTCCAAGTGATCATAGGAGCATACCAAACCGCTAAAAATTGGGGCGGTATATAAACACTGAGCGAAGTTTAACGCTCATCCGGATGAGCATCGCTGAGGTAAACTCCAATGCGGTTTTCATTCAAATTGAAAGGGCGAGTGTCTTATGCCGATGTTATTGGCACTATTGCACTCTTGCTAACGATACTCGGATTTTTCGTGTGACGTTGGGCGGTCTCTGGACCGCCCTTTCTTACTCCAGAGCAATCCTAGGATGAGCGCCCGCACCCCTCACACCAACTGGTAGGCCGGGCTTCAGCCCGGCACCACTCGAAACACCCACACCTTTACCAACATCCGCCGATGAATGGCCTCAAAACCCTTCAATCGCTCTGAGGGGAATGGTGAATGCCGGGCTGAAGCCCGGCCTACGGGGGGTGTTCTTTGTGTCACGGTTCTCCGAACGCGCCGCCCGTCACACCGCCGCTCCATTCCGGATCAACCCGGCCCGCACGGATATCGCGATGGATCGACGAATACGGCCAATCGGTCGGGCGCGCCACCAACCCGTGCTTGACCGGGTTCCCCCAACAATACTCCATGTGATTGCGGTAATCCCGTTCGTCACGAATGGTATGTTCCCAAAACCGACGCTGCCAAACCGCCCCTTCGCGTTTGTTGGCCCGTAGGCCGGGCTTCAGCCCGGCATATCTGCCGGATGTGACGACGGGTAGGTGCGTGAGTTCGGGTGCCGGGCTGAAGCCCGGCCTACGGTTTGCCTTGTTCACGCCCATGGTGAACCGCGCCTTGATCGCACCCCACCGCGTGGAATAATCCGCATCGCCCAGCGGCAGGGTCCACACCGCGTGCAGATGATCCGGCAACACCACAAACGCATCACACCAAAACGGACGCTCCCGCTGCGCTTCGGCAAAAGCCCCGCGCAGATGTGCGACCTCGCGGGTCAAAAGGTCGGATGACCGGTCGGCCAGCGACACCGTAAAGAAATATCTGGCTCCGGGAATGCGGACGCGGCGATAATCACTCATGCGCGCAAGGTGGCGCATGTATGACTACCAAGTGGTTAACACACACGCCTTTGCAGGCCACTGCCGCAGGTCGGCAGGTCCACCAACCTTCGGTGTCCCATATCACAGCATTCAAGGATGATTGCAGGTGCAGCGCTTATCCGAACCGGTTGCCGCGCAGCCGCCCGACGCCGAACAGCCCTGTCAGCGCCCCAACCAGCAGCAGCCAACTGGCCGGAAGCGGCACGGACGAGACGTTCACGTCCACCGGCGTTTCTTCGGACCCGGGCTCATTGCACCACAGCTCACAGAACTCGGGCCCGGAGTCCTCCTCGACCTCTGTCCGTTCAGCCAGAATCTCGGGCAAACGCTTGGGTCCTCCTAGCTCGACAAGACGACGACGTCTTTCCTTACGGCGCGGATTCTCCTTCGCGAAGACCGGTGCCTTAAGCTCGTGTTCAAATTCGAACATGTCGTAGAGTTTGAGCCCGCCTTCACGCGCGCCCGGCGTCGAACCCTCTGTCCCATATGGAACAGTCAGGGCCTGCGCGGCTCCGGCCCAGCACAACAAGGTTATCGTACAGACAACTTTCATATCCGCCCCCACGGCTGCCTGAAAGTATAGCACCGGATCGCAGATTTTCCAAACATAGTGATTAATGAATAATAACCGTCAGTTGTGAGAAGACCCCCCGCTCAATGGGTCAGAACAACACTGGTTCTGAACACGTGCCTGCAACGAAAAAGTGTCACTCTCCCGCGCAGGCGTGGCCCGTGGTGACCGCTCCGCATGGCTGACCGGGAAAGTGTGGGTCCGGTTTTTTCACCGCCGTCGCGCGTATCAACAGACAGGGTGGTCAGAGCGCTCGGGACGCTGTCAAACACCGCCAAATCAGCCTGAAACCCATCAGCGGATTCTTGTACATATTGGGCTTTCTGCCCTCTGGCCCCTGTACAATCCGTACAAACCACTCTTGCCACAGGCTTACCTCAATGCCATATGCAAGGTGCTAACGTTTTTCTATTTCGACCTACTGTCTCCTTCTACGGCGCTCAGTCTATCGATCCAGACCTACGACGCCAGGCTGCCGCAACTCCGTGGGCAGCACCAAACAGGAGACACGGATATGCCAGCAGGCACCGTAAAATGGTTCAACACCACCAAAGGCTACGGCTTTATCGCGCCCGAAGATGGCGGCAAGGACATCTTCGTCCACATCTCGTCCGTCGAACGCTCGGGCCTGACCGGTCTGGCCGACAACCAGAAAGTCACGTACGAACTGCGTTCGGGTCGTGACGGCCGCGAAAGCGCCGACAACATCCAGCTTGCATAAGCTATTGAAAGGATGAGGGAAACCCCTCATCCTTTTGTTCAACCGCTGCCGTTTCGGTGGCTGTTTGATCACATCACGGATGCGTGATGCTTGCCCCAGAATTGACCAAATAACATATCATGATGAAACTGACTCTTAGGTTTCATTGGTCAATTGATGAGGGTTTCGATGTTTACACGCCGAGTTTTTCTGGCCGGAACAGCGGCCACGCTGCTGCCAGGCATCGCCAGTGCAAAGAAAGCGGTCGAGTATGATCCGACACCGCAATTCGTGCGCATCAAAAAGCAGTTTCTGCCCGGGCAGCTGCTGGTCGCCCCCCGTTCATTCTATCTTTACTATGTCACCGAACCACGCAAAGCGATCCGCTATGGCTGCGGCGTCGGCAAGGCAGGTCTGGAATTCACCGGCACCGCTACCATCGATGTGAAGAAGGAATGGCCGACTTGGCGCCCGACCCAAGAGATGATCCAACGCGATCCGGTGGCCTACGCAAAATTCAAGGACAATGACTATGTCCAGCCGGGAGGTGGGGATAACCCTCTCGGCGCGCGCGCGATGTATTTGTTCCAGAACGGTGTCGATACCTATTTCCGAATCCACGGCACGACACAGCCACAAACCATAGGCAGGGCGGTGTCAAACGGGTGTATTCGGATGCTGAATGAACATGTCATCGATCTGTATAACCGGGTCCCCATCGGAACGGTTGTTACGGTCGTCTGATCGCTATCACGGGGATGGCTAACCTTCCCCGCCCGCCTGCGTCACGAGTTGCAGCACGGACGGACCCATTGCGTCGACGATCTTCGCCACCCCTGCCGCATTTGGATGAATGCCGTCCGATTGCATGAAGTGCGATACGGCCGCGGGGTCGCCCTCCGCTGCAAGCCCCTCGAAGAAACTGCTGAAAAACAGGACTTCAAACTCCTGCGCCAGCGCAGGGTACATGCCATCGAATGCCCGCTTGTATTCAGCACCGTAGTTGCCCGGCGCCTGCATTCCGATCAACAAGACAGGAACCTTCGCATCGCGTGCAACCTCAAGGATCTTGCGCAGATTGGCTTGCGAAACAGCAGGATCGATCCCGCGCAACACGTCATTCCCGCCTAAGGCAACGATCATTCCGTCCACATCCGGTGTCAGGGTCCATTGCACCCGTGCGGCACCACCCGCCGTTGTATCGCCCGAGACACCGGCGTTGATAACCCGGACATCTGCGCCCTGCGCCTGCAACCAACGGTCAAGCTGGGGAACAAACCCGTTCTCCTCCACCAGCCCGTAGCCTTGCGTCAGCGAATCCCCAAGGGCTGCAATCGCCACCTGTTCGGCTGTGGCCGCAAAACCGCAGAAAACAAATGGACTTGCCATCAAAACCTTGCGCAATACGGTGATCACTCCATATCCCAAAAACCGCTCCTTTATCGGGAAGACCCATGACGCCTGCTGTTCTCGCTCTTCAGAATGCCGCTTTATCGCTGGATGGCAATGCCGGGCGGGTCGTTATTTTGCATGACATTACGTTGACCGTGAACAGGGGGGAAACGCTGGGGCTGATCGGGCCATCGGGGTCGGGAAAATCGTCGCTGTTGATGCTGATGGGTGGGTTGGAACAGGCAACAAGCGGTCAAATCTTGGCCTTGGATCAGAATTTGACAAGCATGGACGAGGACGCCCTGGCGCGGTTTCGGCGCGACAACATGGGCGTGGTGTTTCAGAATTTCCACCTGATCCCAACGATGACCGCGTTGGAAAACGTGGCGACACCGCTGGAACTGGCAGGGCACAAAGATGCGTTTCACCGGGCCGAAACTGAACTGAATGCCGTGGGATTATCGCATCGCCGCGATCATTACCCAGCACAGTTGTCGGGTGGCGAGCAGCAACGAGTTGCCCTGGCGCGCGCATCGGCACCACGCCCCAAGATCTTGCTGGCGGATGAACCGACCGGGAATCTGGACGAAACAAACGGTGCCGCGATTGTCGATCTGCTGTTCGGGCTTCGGCGCAAATATGATGCGACGCTGGTTCTTGTAACGCACAGCCGTTCGCTGGCTGAACGATGTGACCGTGTGATCCGGCTGCGCGACGGCAGGATTGCCGACGAGACCCGGCAGGAGGCCGCAGAATGAGCCTTCGGCTCGCCGCGCGGCTGGCCCGTCGAGAGCTGCGCGGGGGCCTGCGCGGGTTTCGCATCTTTCTGGCTTGTCTGGCCTTGGGCGTCGCAGCCATCGCAGCCGTCGGATCGGTGCGTCATGCGATTCAGACCGGGCTGACCCGCGAAGGGGCATCCCTGCTGGGCGGCGATGCCGAGCTTGAGTTCACTTATCGTTTTGCCACTGAGGCCGAGCGCCTCTGGATGCAACAGGCATCCGAGCAGGTGTCCGAGATTGTCGATTTCCGCTCGATGGCGGTTGTACCCCGCGACACCGGGCCGGAACGTGCGCTGACCCAGGTCAAATCTGTGGATAAGGCTTACCCGCTGGTCGGATCGGTTAAGCTGGAGCCGGATATCACGCTGAGCGACGCCCTGAATGGCAGGGCCGGATTACCCGGTGCCGTTATGGAACCCGTTCTGATCGACCGGCTTGGTTTGTCGGTCGGTGATCACTTCGCGCTAGGCACGCAAGAGTTCATTCTGATGGCCGCACTTCGGAATGAACCCGACAGCGCCGCGGCTGGTTTTGCCTTGGGGCCACGTACAATGGTGCGTACCCAAGCGTTGCAGGCATCTGGCCTGCTGGAACCCGGAACGCTTTTTTCGACCAGGTACCGGCTGACCTTGCCCCAAAACGCGAACCTGTCGGAGGTGTCCGCACGTGCCAGCGCGGCGCTTGAAGGCTCGGGGATGCGCTGGAGCGACGCGCGTAACGGCGCGCCGGGCATATCGGAATTCGTCAACCGCCTGAGTGCCTTTCTGGTCCTTGTCGGGTTGTCGGGGCTTGCCGTCGGTGGCATCGGTGTGTCCGCCGCCGTACGGGCCTATCTGAGCCAGAAAACGGAAACCATTGCGACATTGCGGACATTGGGCGCGGATCGCTCCACCATTTTTCAAACTTACATGATTCAGATCGGGGTGCTGTCCCTGACTGGCATTGTAATTGGACTGCTACTGGGCGGGATGGCTCCGCTTTTGCTGGCGCCGCTGCTGGAAAACCGATTGCCGGTTCCAGCAGTGTTTTCTCTGTATCCGCAACCGCTGATCGAGGCCGCACTTTATGGCCTGCTGACAGCATTTCTGTTCACGCTCTGGCCGCTGGCCAGAACCGAAGATGTGCGCGCCGCAACTCTGTTTCGCGATGCGCTGAGTGCGGCTCGTCCCATCCCACGCGCAACTTACGTCGTGGCAACCGGGTTTGGATTGGCCTCCCTGATCGTGATTGCGTCCTGGTTCAGCGGCTCTACTCGCCTAACCCTGTGGACCAGTGGCGGACTTGCGGGCGCACTGATCCTGCTGGCGCTCGCAGCCTATGCCATTCGCAAACTGGCACGGGCCGGAACACCTTTGGCGCGGGGCCGCCCTGCCCTGCGATGGGCCTTGTCCGCCATCTCTGATCCGCGTGAAGGCGCGGGGTCGGTGGTTTTGTCGCTTGGCCTGGGTTTGTCAGTGCTGGCGGCGGTTGGGCAGATTGACGGAACGCTGCGCAATGCGATCTCCGGCAATCTGCCGGAAGTGGCGCCTTCATACTTCTTTGTCGATATTCAAAAAGACCAGATGCCCGGTTTTACCGAACGGCTGCAAACCGATCCTGCTGTCAGCCGCATTGAAAGCGCACCAATGCTGCGAGGGATCATCACTCAGATAAACGGCCGCCCCGCGCGCGAGGCAGCCGGAGATCATTGGGTACTGGAGGGAGATCGCGGCGTCACCTATTCAGCCCGACCCCCGGCAAATGCACGGGTGACAGCGGGGGAATGGTGGGCCGAGGATTATTCTGGCGCACCACAGATCAGCTTTGCAGCCGAAGAAGCCGAAGAGATGGGTCTGAAACTCGGCGATCAGATAACTGTCAACATCCTGGGGCGGGATATCACCGCAGAGCTGACCTCAACCCGAGAGGTGGATTTTTCCACAGCGGGTATGGGTTTTGTCATGTCGATGAACCCGTCGGCGCTGGCGGGCGCACCACATAGCTTTATTGCGACGGTATATGCAGAAGAACAGGCCGAGGCCGCTATTCTGCGAGATCTTGCGGGCCAGTTCCCCAACATCACGGCCATCCGTGTGCGCGACGCCATTGACCGTGTTTCGGGCCTATTGGCAGGGATCGCCGCTGCTACCTCGTATGGCGCGGGCGTGTCTTTGTTGACCGGATTTCTGGTTCTGATCGGTGCGGCAGCCGCCGGTGAACCCGCTCGCAGATACGAGGCGGCAATCCTCAAGACGCTGGGGGCTGACCGTGGCCGCATCCTGCGCAGTTTTGGACTGCGCTCGGTCCTGCTGGGTGCCGCGGCGGGTTGCGTCGCCTTGCTGGTTGGCATCCTGGGCGGCTGGGCTGTGGCCACCTATATCTTCGACACAGGTTTTACCGTGATCTGGTCTTCGGCCATTGGCATTGTTCTGGCCGGTGTCGGCGTCACGCTCTGCGCAGGATTTGCCTTCGCACTGCGCCCTCTCTCTGCCCGGCCAGCCCGCATTTTGCGGGCCAGCGACTAAGATCAGCGTATGCAGGCCACGGGCTGCAACAGCTTCAGCAACGGGTCGTTGTCACAAACCAGCGCATCCAACGACACTTCGTCCAGAGATGCATAGAAAACCTCCGCCGCATCCTGCAATGCCAGCCGCAGCCTACAGGCATCGGTCAAAGGACAGGTGTTATCCGCATCCGCAAAACACTCGGCGATGGGCAAGGCCCCTTCGACATGCCGAAACACCGCGCCGATCCGGATTTGGCTTGCCGGGCGCGCCAACGACATACCGCCGTTGCGGCCGCGCTGAGTGCTCAGGTAATTCAACTGGCTTAACTGGTTGATCACCTGAGCCAGATGGTTTTCCGAGATGTTGCAGACTTCGGCGATCTCGGCTTTGGTGACCAGCCGGTCCGGGTGTGCGGCGCAATACATCAACAGGCGCACAGCGATATTCGTCCGTTTGGTAATCCGCATGAGGGCCTCCCTGAATAAAAGATGAAGCCTTATTGCATGTCGCGGAAAAAAGCGGTTTGACATACATCAATCGACCCAAAGGACACCTCTCGCATGGCCGACCCCTATTTCTTTGGCTATGGAAGCCTTGTGAACCTCGCCACACATGATTTCCCCGACCCCCGCCCGGCAAAGCTGAAGGGTTGGAAACGCGCATGGCGTCATACCGATCTGCGGCCGGTCGCGTTCCTGACAGCTGTCCCGGACCCGGAGTCTGAAATTGAGGGAATGATCGCGCATGTCCCAAGGAACGACTGGGCTGCGCTGGATGAACGGGAATGGGCCTATGACCGAATTCCGGCAACCCGGTCGGTTTTACATCCGCTGACACATGACGTCGAAATAGCGGTCTACGCCGTCCCGCAGGGTCGGCACAACGAGCCCAGCAACCGCCATCCCTTGCTGCTCAGCTATATCGACGTTGTCGTGCAAGGCTATCTGCGGGCATTTGGAGAGGACGGGGCAGACCGATTCTTTGCAACAACCAGCGGCTGGGATGCCCCGATCCTGAATGACCGGGCCGAGCCCCGTTACCCACGACATCAACAACTGAAACCAGCCGAACGTGACTTCGTTGATGATCGACTGATCAGACTGTCGGCCCGGATTGAGCAGCTGGCATAAAAAGGGTCGCGCCTGGGCACGACCCTTTTTTCTGGAATAGTAGCGGTTTACCCGCGCGCGCGGATCACCTGCAGCAACGGCAGCAACGCAGCCATTTCCGGGCCACGTTCGGCACCGGTCAACGCCTTGCGCAGCGGCATGAACAGACCTTTCCCCTTGCGGCCTGTTGCCTCTTTCACGGCATTGGTCCAGGCCCCCCAGGTGTCGCCATCAAACGGGCCTTCGGGCAGCAGCGACATGGCCTGAGCGATGAACTCGCGATCTTCATCCGCAACCAACGGCTCGGCACCATCACGGCACAGGTCCCACCACCCTTTGAGGTCGGCTAAAGTGGTAATGTTTTCCCGCGCCATGGCCCAGAACGGCTCGGCCAACTCAGCAGGCACCCCGGCATCCGCGACAGCATCGGCCACATTCGCCAGCGGCAGCGATTGCAGGTATTTCGCGGTCAGCGGGAACAGGTCCTGCACGTCGAACTTGGTCGGCGCGGCACCAAACCGGCTCACGTCAAAGCCGTCGATCAACTCGGCCATTTCCGAGCGCAGTTCGACCGGATCGGACGAACCCAGACGCGCCATAAGGCTCAGCAGTGCCATCGGTTGCACGCCCTGTTCGCGCAGATCGCGCAGGGCCAGCGTACCCAGGCGTTTCGACAGAGCTTCGCCCTGCGGGCCGGTCAGCAGCGAGTGATGCGCAAAGCGCGGGCAATCCCCGCCCAGTGCCTTGATGATCTGAATCTGGGTCGCAGTGTTGGTCACGTGGTCCGAGCCGCGCACGACATCAGTCACGCCCATTTCAGTGTCGTCTACCACCGAAGCGATAGTATAAAGAACCTGCCCATCACCACGGATCAGCACCGGATCAGAAACCGAGGCCGCATCGATCGAGATGTCGCCCAAAATACCGTCGGTCCACTCGATCCGTTCGTGATCCAGCTTGAAACGCCAGACACCGTTGCCACGTTCCGCGCGCAAGGCATCCTTCTCGGCATCCGACAGGTTCAGCGCGGCTCGGTCATAAACCGGCGGCTTGCCCATGTTCAGCTGTTTCTTGCGCTTCAGGTCCAGCTCGGTCGGCGTCTCAAACGCTTCATAGAACCGCCCCATCGCGCGCAACTTGTCAGCCGCTTCGGCGTAGCGGTCCAAACGCTCGGATTGACGCTCGACACGATCCCAGTGCAAACCCAGCCATTCAAGATCCTGTTTGATGGCATCGACATATTCCTCTTTCGAGCGTTCGGGGTCGGTGTCATCGATGCGCAGGATGAACGTACCGCCTGCTTTGCGGGCGATCAGATAGTTCATCAGGGCGGTGCGCAGGTTGCCCACATGGATGTAACCGGTGGGCGACGGGGCGAAACGGGTGGTTGTCATGGGTGTCTCCTGTTGGCGCGGCTCTTGTCACATGGGCGCGTTTTTGTCCAGCCGCCGCTTGATCCCTCAGGTGATTCAACGCGGTTCCACGGGCCATATCCTGCCAAGGTCGTCCAACCCGGCGCGGATGAGTTCCGACAGAACCTGCATGTCGATATCCGCCAGCGTGTTCACATACAGGCAGGACTTTCCCAGCTTGTGCTTGCCCAACCGGGCAAGAATGCCGCCAAAATCCGCGTAACCCGGCATGATATAGATCACCAGCGCCGACTTGCGCGGGGAAAATCCGGTTGCAAGAAATTCGCCCTCCCGGCCCGAGGCGTAGCGATAGTGATAACGGCCATACCCTATCATCGACGGGCCCCACATGACCGGATCAAACCCGGTGGTGGCCCGAAACAGTTCATCCAGAGCGCGCGCCTCCTCGGCCCGACGTTCTGATTGGACCGAATTAAGGAAATCTTCTACGCTTTGATCCGTTGGAACGGTTTTGTTCTGCGATCGCGACATGAACAAAAATTAACACGTATTGTTCATCCATGCACCCTACGTGGATGTCGTAACATCTGGTCAGAATCTCACAACGTTCTAGTTTTTCTAAAGGTGTTCTGACAGGGAGAACGATAATGACAATCAAACTTACGCGCCGTGCCGCCTTGGGAACTGCTGCCGCCTTGCCGTTTGCCACGGCAGCAGCGCCGGTTTTGGCCGCAGGCTCTGACGCCAAGGCCAACTCGACCATCGCCAAATCCTTCAAGGTCGGCGACTTTACCGTCACGACCCTGCTGGATGGCAGCCTGCCGCGCGACGGCGCCAAGGATATCTTTGGCGGTGGCGCGTCTGATGAAGACTTCGCAAAGGTTTCGGCAGAGAACTTTATTCCCGCCGACACCGCCCAGTTCTTCTTCACCCCCTCACTGGTCAACACCGGATCGGAACTGGTGTTGTTCGACACCGGTCTGGGGCAGGGTGGCATTCAGGCCGCTTTGGCCGATGCAGGTGTCAGCCCGGATCAGATCGACGTTGTCGTGCTGACCCATATGCATCCAGACCATATTGGCGGCATGACAACGGATGGCGCACCGACCTTTTCCAACGCACGCTATGTGACCTCGGCAACGGAATACGATTTCTGGTCCGCGCAAGAGGCCGGAAACAATGTCGGTGATCTTGTGGCCGCAAAAGTCACGCCGCTGGCCGAGAAGATGAGCTTTATCGGTGATGGAGAGCAAGTGGCGTCGGGCATAACTGCGGTTGCGGCCCACGGCCATACTCCGGGCCATACGGTCTATCATCTGGAGAGCAACGGACAGCGCCTTCTGCTGACAGCGGATTTGGCCAACCATTACGTGTGGTCCTTTGCCCATCCGGAATGGGAGGTTCGGTTTGACATGGACAAGGCCGCCGCGACAGCCGCGCGCCGTAATGTTCTTGGCATGCTGGCAGCCGACAAGGTGCCGATGGTCGGCTATCACATGCCCTTCCCTGCCGCGGGCTTTGTCGAGACACGAGGCGAGGGCTTCCGCTTTGTTCCGGTCAGCTATCAGATGATGGGCTAAGCCCCTAGTAACCCGGATCCGGTCGCACCTTTGAGCCGTCGGTGAACCGAGACAGGCGGAACGCGGTCGGATCCACACAAGGGGTTGAATCAGTGACAAGGTCAGCCGTCAGGCGGCCGGCGCCGGGCCCGATGCCAAAGCCGTGGCCGGAAAAGCCCGTGGCGATATACATACCCGGCATGTCATCCACGCCCGAGATTACGGGAATGGCGTCGGGGGTAACATCAATCATACCCGCCCAACTTTGGACGATTTCACTGTCCTGCAAGGCAGGGAACCCTTTTCGTGCACTGGCCCAGGCTTGTCGCAAAAACTTCTGCGAAGGTTCAGGATCCAAAACCCGGCACAGCTCGAACGGGGTCACGTCGGTCGGCAACCATTTTCTGTTCTGACGGGCCTCGATAGCCCACTGTTTTGACCAGCGAAAACGCAGGGATTTCCATTCCTGCGCAAAGGCAAAACGAAACTGCAACCCCAGCCGGAAACTGTCTGGCACGATATCGACCGTGTTCTGATGTCCCGACGCGATGGTGTGCCCGCCATCTGCGCGCTTTCGGATCGCAAAATCATCCGACCATAGCGCAGTTTCGGGCCCATCTTTCACCGGAGAGGTCCGCAGAACTGTGTTCAGAACCTTAAGCTGCGGCAGGTTGATACCTGCATTACCCGCAAACAGACGCGACCACGCACCCCCCGCCAAAACCACGCGCCCGCAGGCGACCTTGCCGCGTTCGGTGAATACACCAGCAATACGCCCATCCTGAATGTCCACACTTCGCACAGCGCAGCCTGTCATGATCACAGCACCTAGACGACGTGCGGCTTCGGCAATGGCCGGGGCGGCCCATTGCGGTTCAGCCCGCCCGTCCTGCGGCATGTACAGAGCAGATGTCAGGCCGGTTTCGTGCCCGTGCAACAACTCTGCCAACTCGCGTCCCGACACCATTTTTGCCCCGGTCTGCAATCCTTCCACATGGCACATCCAACGCTTCAGGTTGACTTCTCCCCGCTTGCCGGACGCGCCGAAAAGAATGCCGGATTGCGCATAGCCGGTATTGCCATCCAGGCGGGCATCAAGGGTCTGCCAGATCCGCAACGCCTCTTGCATCAGGGGAATTTCGCGGGGGTCACGCATGCCCAAACGCACCCACCCCCAATTGCGCGAGCTTTGTTCAGCTGCAATCTGCCCCTTTTCGCACAAAAGGACGGAAGCGCCGCGTTCAGCCAGTTCCAGCGCGGTTGAAACGCCGATTATGCCGCCGCCAACAACGACAACATCAACAGATTTGGGAAGGGCAAGATCGGATTCTACGGGGTTCGGTTTTGGTGCCGTCATAAATACGCAATACTCTGTCGCCTGAACCCGTATGGGGACCAAGACCCAGAAGTTTGGCAACACGAATTGTCACAACGTCGGCACTATTTTTACGCCTGTGGCCCAGACGCCAATGGCAACGAAAATCCTCAGCACATCACGCTGCGCCGGACAGTTCCGCCCATTTCTGACGCAGCTTCGCGGTCAATCCGGTGTCTTTTTGCACGGTCTGCGCGGTTACGTCCTTCTGCGGCAACAAGCTTGGAAACTCAGCCCGAAGCGACGCCGCTGCCTGTTCGTCGGACAGCCGCTGTTCATTCAGGACACCGGCAATCGCCGCTTCCAGCTTTTCCTCATCCAGCTCCTGCGGCGGAGATTCCATCGTCCGCCGTTTCAAAAGAGCATGATGCGATCCTTGATATTCCTCATACATGTCAAAACCAAACCATTTACTCAGACATCCAACCCCGGATGCGTCACACTTCATCAAAATCAACTCGCGACTTTGAGAATTGCGTCGCACCCGCCCCACATAGGGCAATTTTCAAGCTAAAATGTGGCAGAAAGTTGTCACTGCGACAAGTCAGAGGCCGGTTTTCGCGCCCGTGGCAGGCCCATAACGAGAAATCGGAAAACAATCAAAGGGAGGGAAACTTTACTGTTTCCAAGTCAGCGCACGAATTGCGGCAATCAGGGGCGATCACGCCAGCGATTCACAATCGGATACCGCCGGTCCAGCCAGAACGCGCGGTTGCTCAGGCGCGTACCGGGGGCGGACTGAAACCGTTTATACTCGCTGATATAGACCAGATGTTCGACCCGCTGCGCATCTGCTTCGTTGTACCCGGCGGCGACGCAATCCGCGATCGATCCGTCCTGATCGACCAGGATCTCAAGTATTCCGTCCAGCACCGGGTAATCCGGCAGGCTGTCGCTGTCTTTCTGATCTTCGCGCAGTTCCGCACTGGGCGGTTTGTCGATGACAGAGGGACGGATCACTTCGCCTGCAGGGCCCATCATCCAGTCTCGGTGATTGGCATTGCGCCAGCGGCAGGTTTCGAACACACGGGTCTTGTACAGATCCTTGATTGGATTATAGCCGCCGTTCATGTCGCCATAGATCGTGGCATAGCCCACGGCGACCTCGGATTTGTTGCCGGTGGTCAACAGCATTTCGCCGAACTTGTTCGAGATCGCCATCAACAGCAACCCGCGCAGGCGGGATTGAATGTTTTCTTCGGTCAACCCTTCATCCAGCCCTGCAAACAGCGGTGCCAAAGTGCTGGTGACGGCTGCGCGGCTGTCCGAGATCGGCACGTAGTCATAATGCACGCCCAGCGCTTTGGCGACCGCCTCGGCATCGTCAAGCGAGGCCTGGCTGGTGTATTCCGACGGCAGCATCACGCAGCGGACATTTTCGGCCCCGATGGCATCGACCGCAATGGTCGCAACCAGCGCGGAATCGACCCCGCCGGACAAGCCCAGCAGCGCCTTCTTGAAACCGGTTTTTCCCATATAGTCGCGAAGGGACTGCACCATTGCGCGATAATCCTGCTCCCACTCATCCGGTTGAGGCACGATTTCACCTGATGCGATCCGCCAGCCGTCTTCGCCGCGCTCAAGATCGACTTGCGAGAGCAGTTCGTCAAAAACAGGCATCCGGAACGCCAGTTCCCCGCCCGGGTTCAGGCCAAAGCTGGCACCGTCAAAGACCTGATCATCCTGCCCGCCAACCATATTCAAGTAGATCAGCGGCAAGCCGGTTTCGACCACGCGCGCGACCATATGGTTCAGTCGCACATCGTATTTATCCCGGAAATAAGGCGACCCGTTGGGGATCAACAAAAACTCGGCCCCGGTTTCCTCCAGCGTTTCTGCCACGTCCGGGTGCCAGCTGTCTTCGCAGATCGGGCTGCCAATCCGGAAATTCCCTACCGAATACGGCCCACCCAATGGACCCGCATCATACAAGCGCACTTCGTCGAACACCGTCTCATTCGGCAAGTGGTGCTTCAGAACCTTGCTGGTGATCCGGCCACCCTTCAGGATCAGGTAGGCGTTGTACAGCTTTCCATCGTCGACCCAGGGACCACCAATGGCGATTGCAGGACCTTCAGCGCATTTTGCGGCCAGCGCTTCGACCGCAGCCATGGCTGCGCGGTGGAATACCGGTTTGAGAACCAGATCCTGCGTGTTGTAGCCGGTGATGAACATCTCGGGGAAGGCCACCAGATCCGCGCCCGCTGCCTTGCCTTGCTCCCATGCCGCAACGGCCTTGGCCGCGTTGCCTTCGATATCGCCAACGGTCGGGTTCAGTTGCGCCAGAGTGATGCGGAAACGGTCGGCCATGCTGCCCTCTTGCCTCGTAAGTCCTATTGCCATTTAGCAGATCACCGCGCGAGTAAAAGACCAATGCGGCAAAAGCCGTTGCTCTGCCCGCAACGGTACCTTAGTTTTGCGAAAGAGATATCACCAGCGACGACCGGGCAGACAGGACCAGAAATGAACGTGATCCGAAACTCAATTTTGGCGGCGGGGATGAGCCTGACAGCGGCCACTGCTTTCGCGCAGGACGGGACCGTCATCGTCAAGGATGATGAAGTTGGCGGTGTCTATGAAGGCACTTATGAGAACGGGTTGCGGCACGGGACAGGAACGTATCGGCTGCCGAACGGATTTGAATACACCGGGCAATGGGTAGAAGGCGAAATTCAGGGTCAGGGTACCACACACTACCCCGACGGGTCAGTCTACGAAGGCATGTTCGCCAAGGGTCAGCCCGAAGGGCGCGGCAAGATTATCTATGCCAATGGCAGCAGCTACGAGGGCGATTGGTCCAACGGGTCAATCAACGGCACCGGCATCGCTGAATTCACGAACGGCACGCGCTATGAGGGTGAATTCAGGAACGCCCAGCGACATGGCAAGGGCGTGCTGAGTTTTCCCGACGGATATATCTATGACGGCGACTGGGTCGACGGTGAACGGCAGGGCAAAGCAAAGATCACATATGCCGACGGCAGCGTTTACGACGGCGACGTCAACGCAGGTTTGCGCGATGGCACCGGCACACAGACAATGCCAGACGGGATGGTGTATTCAGGGGATTGGTCCGGGGACCAGATCACCGGGATGGGTAACCTGACCTACTCCAACGGTGACGTATACGAAGGCGAGCTTCTAGAAGGGCGCCGTCACGGCAAGGGCAAAGTGACCCACGCCCAAGGGGATGTGTACGAAGGCGATTTTGTCGACGACCGCCGCCACGGCAAAGGAACGTTCACCGGAACAGACGGCTTTGTGTATACCGGCGACTGGAACGCCGGGCAGATTGAAGGCCTTGGCGAAGTGACCTATCCGGATGGCTCTGTCTATGTCGGCGATTTCGTTGCCGATCTGGCCGAAGGAAACGGCAGCATCACCTATCCGGACGGATCGACCTATGAAGGCGAATGGATCGCGGGTGTTATCGAGGGTCAGGGCACGGCCACCTATACCAATGGTATGATCTACAAAGGCCAATTCAAGAACGCGCAAAGCCACGGCAAGGGTGTGGTTACGCGCGCAGATGGCTCGGTATATGACGGCGACTGGGTTGAAGGCGTGCGTCAGGGCAAAGGCAAGGCGACCTATTCCGATGGCACGGTCTACACCGGTGATTTCCTGAACGGAAAACGGCACGGCAAAGGGGAAATCATAACCCCTGCCGGGTTCAAGTATACGGGCGACTGGTCGGACGGAAAAATCAACGGCGTGGGTACCGCGACCTACTCGAACGGGGATGTGTATGAGGGCAGCTTTGTCGACAACAAACGGCAGGGCAGTGGGACGATGCGCTATGCCAACGGCCAGGAGGAAAGCGGTGTCTGGGAAAACGGCGTGTTGCCGGATCAGACCTCGGACCAGCAGAGCGACGCTGACACCCCTGCCCCGCAACCCAACCTGGACGCAAATACAGAGGCAACCGGAACCTCGGACGGGTGAAGGCTCACCACGGGACCGGCTTACCGGCCCAATCATAGAACCCGCCGGTATCAGCGAGCGTTAACCCGCGTAGCACGTTCAACAGGTTATCGGCGGCTGCTTCAGGTTCGACGGCAGGATGACGACCCAGGTATTTGTTCGTGAACTCTGTTTTTACCGTGCCGGGGTGAAGGGCGACGCAAATCGCCTGTTTATGTGTTCGGGCCAATTCAATTGCGGCAGTACGGACGACCTGATTGACCGCTGCCTTGGCCGCGCGGTAGCTGATCCAGCCGCCTGTTCGATTATCCCCGATTGATCCCAACCGCGCCGACAGCACCGCGAATACAGATCGTCTATGTCGCGGCAACAGATGATACGCGTGGCTTAGCACCAATGCCGGACCAACGGCATTCAACGCAAACTGATCCATCATGGCTTTGGCTGAAATCGCCCGAAGGGTTTTTTCTGGCACTGCGCCGTTTATCTCCAAGGCGCCCGAAGCCACCAGAATCAGATCAAACTGACCTGGTAGGTTTTCAAGCTTCAGCATCACCCCGTCCGGATCGGTCAGGTCAAAGCCGTCCTCCGACCGGGACAAACGCGTAACCGAAACGCCCTGCTCAACCAGCCGCCTGGTAACAGCTGCGCCAATCCCGCCAGAAGCACCAATTGTCAATGCAGTTTCCATCCATGATCAGCTAGCGGCGCTGTGCAAACAATCAAGGCGGTCGAAACAAGGGCAGTTGCCAGAAGTTCGCGTATTGCAAATTGGTTCTTTTCATTCCCGGCGGGCTCTGTATAACCTCAATCCCATGATCAACCGCGCAGATATCCCTTGTGTCGACACCGCCCTTCGCGGTGCGTCGCTGCGTGGCCTACTGATCCTAATCCGCCTCTGAGCGTGCCATCCGGCGCGCCCGCTCAGAGGAGGACGCCAGCGCGCCATAGGCTTTAGGACAGAAGAAGAAAGAGAACCCCATGACCAACGTGACCGACCAAGACCGCGTCTTGATCTTCGATACCACTTTGCGCGACGGCGAGCAGAGCCCCGGCGCCACCATGACCCATGACGAAAAGCTCGAAATCGCCGAGCTGCTGGACGACATGGGCGTCGATATCATCGAGGCCGGTTTCCCCATCGCGTCCGAAGGCGATTTCAAGGCTGTGACCGAAATTGCACAGCGGTCAAAGAACAGCCGTATCTGCGGTCTGGCCCGCGCAAATTTTGCCGATATCGACCGCTGCTGGGAGGCGGTAAAACACGCTGAGAAAAACCGCATTCACACATTCATCGGCACTTCGCCGCTGCACCGCGCCATCCCGAACCTGACGATGGACGAGATGGCAGACAAGATCCACGAAACGGTCAGCCACGCGCGCAACTTGTGCGAAAACGTGCAGTGGTCTCCGATGGACGCGACCCGAACCGAATGGGATTACCTGTGCCGGGTGATCGAGATCGCAATTAAGGCCGGGGCAACCACGATCAACATCCCGGATACGGTGGGCTATACCGCTCCGGTAGAAAGCGCGGACCTGATCAAGCGTCTGATCGAAACGGTGCCGGGGGCGGATGACGTGATCTTTGCCACCCACTGCCACAATGACCTTGGCATGGCGACCGCGAACTCGCTGGCCGCTGTGGCAGGTGGTGCACGCCAGATTGAATGCACCATCAACGGTCTGGGCGAACGCGCTGGCAACACGGCGCTGGAAGAAGTTGTCATGGCACTGCGCACGCGCAACGATATCATGCCGTGGCACACTGGCATCGACACCACCAAGATCATGCACATCTCGCGTCGGGTTGCGACGGTCTCGGGCTTTCCGGTGCAGTTCAACAAGGCGATTGTCGGCAAGAACGCTTTTGCCCATGAAAGTGGCATCCATCAGGACGGGATGCTGAAAAACCGCGAAAACTTTGAAATCATGCGTCCTGAGGACATTGGTCTTTCGGGAACATCCTTGCCGCTTGGCAAACATTCGGGCCGCGCAGCCTTGCGCGACAAGCTCGAAACGCTGGGGTTTGAGGTGGGCGACAACCAGCTCAAGGATATCTTCGTCCGGTTCAAGGACCTGGCAGATCGCAAGAAAGAGGTGTTCGACGACGATCTCATTGCACTGATGACGCTGGACGAGGCTGACGACCACCTGCAACTGGTTTCGATGAAGGTGACTTGCGGCACGGGTGGTCAGGCGGAATCGACGGTCGAACTGGAGGTTGAAGGCGTGGACAAAATCGCCACCGAACATGGCGACGGCCCGGTGGATGCGACCTTTAAGGCGATCCGTGCGATTTACCCTAACACAGCACGGCTTCAGCTTTATCAGGTTCATGCCGTAACCGAGGGCACAGACGCACAGGCGACGGTTTCCGTGCGCCTGGAAGAGGATGGCATGATCGCAACCGGCCAGTCGGCAAACACCGACACCGTCGTGGCGTCAGCAAAGGCTTATATCCACGCTCTCAACCGCCTGATTGTGCGCCGTGAAAAAGCTGGACCAGGCGCGGATGCGCGCGAGATCAGCTATAAAGACCTGACGTGATTGCATAAATCATCCGGGCAACCGCAAGTTTGGTTGCCCGGAAAATCCAACACGACCCACGGTGATGGATTGGGTGCTTTATCCCGACCAGCGTCTCGTCTGCTGCTAAAGCTGCGCGAAAAGCTTGGAAAGGCGGTTCATTTCGTCGCCGATACCGAACGGCGCGTTCACAACAAACATACCTGACCCAGTCATCCGGTGCCCCTCACGCGCAGGCGGGAATGTCACTTCGTGGCAAATGGCTTTGGGGTAGTTTCGCGATTTGAGCGCCGCAGTCATCCCGGTATGTCGATTGTCCGTCAGGATCGGGTACCAAAGGGCGATCACGCCCACATTCCACTTGCGGTGCAGCTTGGCGAAAATGCCGGGCAAGCGGTCATAATCGGCTTTCACCTCGTAACTGGGGTCAATCAGCATCATGCCCCGGCGCGGGGCCGGAGGCAGCAAGGACTGCGCCAGATCGAACCCATCCTGCTGATAGACTTTCGCCCCAAACGGCGACATCGCCAACGACAGGGCCGCAAATTCCTGTGGGTGCAGTTCCGCGAGGTGCAAACTGTCCTGTTCCCGCAACATAGTCGCTGCAATCATCGGCGATCCCGGATAGGCCATGTCGCCGTACCGGGCCTGTACCTGCTTCAGGACCTGCGCCATCGGATGGTCGGGCCCGAACCACCCTTGCCGCTGTGCGCGACCGATCCCTGCCTCTGCCTCTCCTGTCCGAATGGATTCGTCTGCATCCAACCGGTACAACCCACGCCCGGAATGCGTTTCGATATAGCTGAGCGGCTTGTCCTTGCGTGTCAGATAATCCAGCACCCACGCCAGTAAAGCGTGCTTTTGGACATCCGCCAGATTCCCGGCGTGGTAAATGTGTTGATAAGAGAGCATTTTGCCTTCTAAAGTCCCATTCAATAAGGCGGAAAGGTGCTGATTGTCGCGGAATCAGCCCTTTTACCGGGCGTGATGGCACCCTATAAGTCATCCGTCCCGGAACCGTCGAGTCGCGGGCAGTAGAAAACCGACATTACAGGATCAGGGAAAACATGGGGATCTTTGGCAATCTGGGCGGCCTGTTCACAGCGGACATGGCTATCGACCTTGGAACAGCAAACACGCTGGTTTACGTCAAGGGGCGCGGTGTCATCCTGTCTGAACCTTCGGTTGTGGCCTACCACGTCAAGGACGGTGTGAAGAAAGTTCTGGCAGTTGGCGAAGATGCCAAGCTGATGCTGGGTCGGACGCCCGGTTCGATCGAAGCCATCCGCCCCATGCGCGAAGGTGTGATCGCGGATTTTGATACTGCCGAAGAAATGATCAAGCACTTCATCCGCAAGGTGCACAAACGCTCGACCTTCTCGAAACCCAAGATCATTGTCTGCGTTCCTCATGGCGCAACCCCGGTCGAAAAACGTGCAATTCGGCAGTCGGTCCTGTCAGCAGGTGCCCGTCGCGCGGGCCTGATTGCCGAACCGATTGCGGCCGCAATCGGGGCCGGCATGCCGATCACCGACCCGACCGGCAACATGGTTGTTGATATTGGCGGGGGCACTACCGAGGTTGCTGTTCTGTCGTTGGGAGACATTGTCTATGCCCGTTCGGTCCGCGTTGGTGGTGACCGGATGGACGAGGCCATCATTTCCTACCTGCGTCGCCAGCAGAACCTGCTGGTAGGTGAATCCACGGCTGAACGCATCAAGACAACCATTGGTACCGCCCGCATGCCCGACGACGGGCGCGGTCAGTCGATGCATATCCGGGGGCGTGATCTGTTGAACGGCGTGCCCAAGGAAATCGAGATCAGCCAGGCCCAGGTGGCCGAAGCGCTGTCAGAGCCCGTGCAACAGATCTGCGAGGCGGTTATGACCGCGCTTGAGACAACGCCCCCCGATTTGGCTGCGGACATTGTCGACCGTGGTGTGATGCTGACCGGCGGCGGCGCGCTGCTGGGCGATTTGGACCTGGCCCTACGCGAACAGACCGGCCTGGCGGTATCCATTGCGGACGAAAGCCTGAATTGTGTGGCTTTGGGCACCGGCAAAGCACTGGAATATGAAAAACAGCTGCGCCACGCGATTGACTACGAAAGCTAAGGCGCGCACCCTCGGAAGATAGGGTTATATCGGCGCGAGCAGCACGGGAAGGTAACCTGTGGCAAAAGACCGATCACAGCGCGATGAGTACACGACCCCCCTGCGACGTTTGTTGCTGGGGATTGTTGTGCTGTGCCTGCTTGGTATCTTCCTTCTGTGGCGCATCGACAGCCCGCGCGTAGAACGGTTCCGCGCGCGAATCGTGGATACGGTTGTACCATCTATGGAATGGGCCATGGTCCCGGTGACTGCCGCCGTCAATCTGGTGCGTGACTTCCAAAGCTATCAGCGCCTGAGCGAGCAGAACAGGGAACTGCGTAGCGAACTGCGCCTGATGCGCGCCTGGAAAGAGGCTGCTTTGCAGCTTGAACAGGAAAACGCACGACTGCTGGATCTGAACAATGTCCGCCTTGACCCTCGTCTGACCTACATCACCGGCGTTGTCATGGCCGACAGCGGGTCGCCATTCCGGCAATCCGTTCTGCTGAATGTCGGAGAGCGTGACGGGATCGTGGATGGATGGGCCACGATGGACGGCATTGGCCTGGTCGGCAGGATATCAGGTGTTGGCCCTGACACGGCACGCGTGATCCTTGTGACGGACGCCACCAGCGCCATTCCCGCAACCATTCAGCCTTCTGGCCAAACCGCTTTGATCAAAGGCGACAACAACCCCGCACCCGCGGTGGAGTTTCTTGAAAACCGCGAGTTGGTTCGCCCCGGCGACCGGGTGATCACTTCGGGTGATGGCGGCGTTTTTCCTGCGGGCCTGCTGATCGGTCAAATCGCGGCAGATCCCGGGGGGCGCCTGAGGGTCCGCTTGTCGGCAGATTTCGAAAGGCTCGAATTTCTTAGGGTTCTGCGGTTTCACTCGGCTCCGCCCATTCAGGATCCGGGCAGTATCGTCGGGCCTACCCGCCCAGAGGCAGCGCTGACCCCGGATGAGGTCAGCGATGGATAGACCGGCCTCGCAAATCTGGGCCATGCGCAGCCTTTATGCCTTGCTGGCATTTGCTGTACTGTTTCTGCATCTGTTGCCGTTGGACGCTCAACCCGATCGCTGGCCTTTTCCCGACGTCCTGATTGCCCTGACTTTTGCCTGGGTGCTGCGGCGGCCCGATTACGTCCCGACTGTATTGGTTGCGCTTGTCATGCTGATGGCCGACTTTCTACTGCAACGTCCACCGGGCCTTTTGGCCGCGCTGACCGTAGTCGGGTCGGCCTATTTGCGGTCAGCGGCGTTGGGTATGAGGGATGCGGGATTTGCCGGAGAATGGATGTCTGTCGGCATTGTGATCACGGCGGTCATTTTGATGAACAGGGTCGTACTATCGGTGATGTCCGTGCAACAGGCCGCATTGGGGCCGGTCGTGATTCAGCTTGTGCTGACGGTCGCTGTCTACCCGTTGGTCGTGCTGCTTAGCCAAAGCGCGTTGGGGGTTCGCCGCATATCCGCTGCTGATGTCAGCGCTGTGGGAAGCCGGGCATGAAACAGCGTAAACCCAAATCCCAGGGCCTTGCCTATAAGCGCCTGCCACGCAGAGCGCTGTTGCTGGGTGGTCTACAGGCGGTGTTCATAGGCGGTCTGGCGGCACGAATGCGGTTCATGCAGGTCGAACAGGCCGACGAATACCGCCTGTTGGCCGAAGAAAACCGTATCAACATCCGGCTTATCCCGCCGACCCGTGGGCGTATCTATGACCGGAACGGCCAGATCATCGGCCAGAACTCACCTTCCTATCGCATCGTCATCGTGCGTGAAGACGCCGATGACGTGGAAAAAGTCATCGCCAAACTGTCGGAACTGATCCCTCTGAACGAAGATGAGATCGAGCGCGCGAGGACTGAAATGCGCCGCTCGGCTCCGTTTCTGCCGGTGACGCTGGCGGATCAGGTTACGTGGGAGGATATCTCGAAGGTTGCGGTCAATGCTCCGGCGCTGCCGGGCGTAACGCCCGAGGTCGGCCTGACACGGCAATACCCACGATACGAGGATTTCGCACATATCGTCGGCTATGTTGGCCCGGTCAGCGACTATGACCTCAGCAAGATAGAAGACCCTGAGCCGGTATTGCGCATTCCAAGGTTCCAGATTGGAAAGGTTGGCCTTGAGGCCAAGCAGGAAATCGAACTGCGCGGCAAGGCCGGTGCAAAGCGGGTCGAGGTCAACGCGACGGGCCGCGTCATGCGCGAGCTTGACCGGCAGGAAGGACAACCCGGCGCAGACCTGCAACTGTCCATCGACGCTGATCTGCAACAATATGCACAGGCGCGACTGGCAGGCGAAAGTGCAGCCGCAGTTGTCATAGACTGCGAGACCGGTGACTTGCGTGCGGTCGCCTCGGCACCCAGTTTTGATCCGAACCTGTTTGTACGTGGCATTTCGGTCGCCGATTACCGGGCATTGACAGAAGACAAGTACCGCCCTCTGGCGAATAAATCCGTGCAAGGAACTTATCCTCCGGGATCGACCTTCAAGATGGTCACCGCGCTGGCCGCGTTGGAAGCTGGCGTAGTCTCTCCCGGCAACACCGTGTACTGCCCCGGACACCTGAAGGTCGGCAGCCGTCGCTTCCATTGCTGGAAGCGTGGTGGGCACGGGACGGTTGACCTCAACCTCTCGCTGAAACGCAGCTGCGATGTCTATTACTATGACGTGGCTCTGCGGGTTGGCATCGACAAGATCTCCGACATGGCCCGCACTTTGGGACTGGGCGTCAAGCATGACATCCCGATGTCGGCGGTGGCGGATGGGCTGGCCCCCAATCAGGAATGGAAGCAGCGCGCGCACGGTCAGGAGTGGCTTGTGGGCGATACGGCAAACGCGTCCATCGGCCAGGGATTCATGCTGGCTTCACCGCTGCAGCTTTCTGTGATGGCCGCCCGCATCGCCACCGGTCGCGCGGTCACGCCGCGCCTGGTGCGCTCGATCGACGGTGTTGAACAACCCTCGGGCGCCGGAGAACCACTGGGCCTTAATTCTTACAATCTGGAACAGGTCCGCAAGGCCATGTTCTCGGTCTCGAATGACAGGCGGGGAACGGCATATCGAAGCCGCATCATCGCGGATGAGTTCCGGATGGCGGGGAAAACCGGAACCAGCCAGGTTCGAAACATCACCAAAGCAGAACGGGCCGCAGGCGTGATCCGAAACGAGGACTTGCCGTGGGAGCGTCGCGACCACGCGCTGTTCGTTTGCTTTGCACCGTATGACAACCCAAAATACGCCGTGGCCGTGGTTGTTGAGCATGGCGGCGGCGGGTCCACAGCCGCAGCCCCGGTTGCACGCGACATCATGCTGCAAGCTCTTTATGACGGCACACCGCCGCTTGAAGCCTACCCCGTCGCCGACCGCGAACGCATCAAGGAACAGCAAAAACGGCTGGAGGGTGACAAGCGCCCCAAGGCGCGACCGGATGAAAAGGACCGTGCATGAGCTATCTTGAATATGCCGTCAAGTCCACGCCGTCGGGGTTTCGCAAGTTTCTGTATATGAACTGGCCGCTGACATTGCTGTTGATCAGCACCGCCAGCGCGGGCTTTTTGATGCTGTATTCTGTTGCGGGCGGTTCGTGGACGCCCTGGGCCGAGCCGCAAATGGAACGTTTCGGGCTTGGCCTGACAGTGATGTTCATCATCGCACTGGTTCCGATCTGGTTTTGGCGCAACATGTCGGTGCTGGCCTATCTCGGCTCGGTGGCATTGCTGGTATTTGTTGAACTGTTCGGCACCATCGGCATGGGTGCGCAGCGCTGGATCGACCTTGGGTTCATGCGCCTGCAACCCTCGGAGGTCATGAAAGTCACGCTGGTCATGTTGCTTGCCGCTTATTACGACTGGCTTCCTTCGCACAAAACGTCTCGTCCGCTTTGGGTTCTTATCCCGGTTGTCCTGATCATCCTGCCTACTTTGCTGGTTCTGAAACAGCCCGATCTTGGCACATCCATCCTGCTTCTCGCCGCAGGAGGTGGGTTGATGTTTCTGGCAGGGGTTCACTGGGCCTATTTTGCCGCCGTTATTGCTGCTGTCGTGGGCCTGATCGCCGCTGTGTTCAACAGCCGGGGGACCGACTGGCAATTGTTGAAGGACTATCAGTTTCGGCGCATCGACACCTTTCTGGACCCGTCCACCGACCCATTGGGGGCCGGATACCACATTACCCAGTCCAAGATTGCCTTGGGGTCCGGGGGATGGAACGGGCGTGGTTTCATGCAAGGCACGCAGTCCCGCCTGAACTTCCTGCCCGAGAAGCATACTGATTTCATTTTCACGACGTTGGCCGAAGAGTTCGGATTTGTCGGGGGAACGACCCTGTTGACCCTTTATGCCTTGATTCTGGTTTTCTGCATGGTCACGGCCCTGGCAACCAAGGACCGGTTTTCATCTCTGGTCACGCTGGGTATCGCGCTGAACTTCTTCCTGTTTTTTGCCGTCAACATGTCGATGGTGATGGGCATGGCCCCGGTCGTGGGTGTACCACTGCCAATGGTCAGCTATGGTGGCTCGGCCATGCTGGTTCTGATGGCGGCCTTTGGCATCGTCCAAAGCGCCCATATTCACCGCCCCCGTTGATCTGAAAGGGCTCTGATGTCTGTGAACGTCCTGTTTTCCGCGCGCCCTGCCCTTTGGCCGGTGTATCAGCCGCTGCTGACACAATATCTTGATGAGGCGGGACTGGACGTCCAGCTAGGAACCGAGTTCGAACCGGATCAGGTCGATTACGTTGTTTACGCCCCAAACGGAGGGGTACAGGATTTCAGACCTTTCACGCGCCTGAAAGCGGTGCTGAGCCTTTGGGCCGGTGTCGAAAAAATCGTGGGTAACGAAACACTGACCGTTCCATTGGCGCGGATGGTGGATCACGGCCTGACGCAAGGCATGATCGAGTGGGTGGTTGGCCACGTTCTGCGCTACCATCTGGGGATGGACCGGCACATCACGGTACAGGACGGTGTCTGGACCCCAGATATCCCACCGCTGGCCCAAGAGCGCAACGTTTGTATTCTGGGGCTTGGAGCATTGGGCGAAGCCGTGGCCCGCGCGCTGACCGCGCTTGAGTTTCGGGTCTTAGGCTGGAGCCGTACAGCCAAGAACATCCCCGGCGTAACCTGCCTGCATGGTGCCGAAGGGCTGCGCCAGGCGCTTTCTCATGCCGAAATCGTAGTCTTGTTGCTGCCTGACACACCTGCCACTGAAAACGCGCTGAATGCGGAAACGCTGGCCCTGCTTCCCAAAGGTGCGCGTATCATCAACCCGGGACGCGGGCCGCTGATTGATGATGATGCGCTATTGGATGCCCTGAACTCGGGCCAGGTGGGCCACGCAACGCTGGATGTGTTCCGTGTCGAGCCCTTGCCCACCGATCACCCCTATTGGGCGCATCCGAATGTCACCGTGACCCCGCATATCGCGTCCGAGACCCGCCCGATCACTGCCGCACAGGTCATTTGCGAAAACATCCGGCGCGGGGAATCCGGCGAGCCCTTTGTGCACCTTGTCGACCGCACGCTGGGCTACTGAAGTCACGCCGCAATCAGACCGCGGCCTTTCAACAGGGCATCCACGCCCGGCAATCGCCCCCGGAACGCCAGATACAAATCCTCTGCCTCGCGCGAACCGCCGGTGGACAAGATATTGTCTTCCAGCGCTTTGGCCCGTTCAGGATCAAAGGCACCACCTGCTTCTTCGAAGGCCGCAAAGGCGTCAGCATCCATCACCTCGGACCACATATAGCTGTAGTAGCCCGAGCTATAGCCATCGCCTGCGAAAACATGCGCAAAGTGGGGCGTGGCATGGCGCATTCCAATGGCTTTCGGCATCCCCAACCCGGCAAGAAGTTCGTCCTGTTTTGCCATCGGGTCTGCCGGGGCGTCGCCATCGTGGAAGGCCAGATCGACAAGGGCCGAGGCGACATATTCCACCGTCTGGAACCCCTGGTCGAAATTGGCGGCATTCAGCACTTTTTCAAGCATCTCCTTCGGCATCGGTTCGCCCGTTTCGGCATGGGTGGCGAACTCGGCCAGAACTTCGGGCACTTCCAGCCAGTGTTCATAAAGCTGGCTGGGCAGTTCGACAAAATCGCGCGCAACAGAGGTGCCCGAGATGCTTTCATAGGTCACATTGGACAGCATCTGGTGCAATGCATGGCCAAATTCGTGGAACAGGGTGCGTGCATCGTCATAAGACAGCAGCGCCGGATCACCCTTGGCGAAGTTGCAGACATTGATGACAATCGGTGCCTGTTCTTTCGGGAATCTGGCCTGTGCCCGCATCGCGCTGCACCAGGCACCTGACCGCTTGGACCCTCGTGCAAAGTAGTCACCGATGAACACGGCGACATGCCGACCGTTGCGCGTAACTTCCCACGCGCGGCAATCCGGGTGATAAAGCGGCACGTTCAAAGGCTTGAATTCCAGCCCGAACAGGCGGTTTGCACAAGCAAACGATGCCTCGATCATCCGGTCCAGTTGCAGGTAGGGTTTCAGTTCCGCCTCATCCAGATCATGTTCCGCCTTGCGCCGCTTTTCAGCGTAATAGCGCCAGTCCCATGCTTCCAGCGGGCCGTTGACACCGTCTTTCTGCATCATCCGGGTCAGGATTTCCGCGTCCGCATCGGCGCGGGCCTTGGCAGGTTCCCACACCTGCATCAACAACTCACGTACCCGGTCCGGAGTACGAGCCATTTCAGTTTCCAGCTTGTAATCGGCGAAGTTGTCATAGCCCAACAGCTTGGCGCGTTCCTCACGCAAGCCCAGAATCTCAGCCGCGATGTCGCGATTGTCGGTCTCGCCACCATTCGCCCCGCGGGCAGCCCAGGCGCGATAGGCTTTTTCGCGCAGATCCCTACGGGGTGAAAACTGAAGAAACGGCACGATCAGCGACCGGGAGAGGGTAACAACCGGCCCCACGGCGCCCTTTTCCGCACCAGCAGCGCGCGCCGCATTCACAACGAAATCCGGCAGGCCCTGCAGATCTCGTTCGGTCAGATCCATGAACCAATCCCGCTCATCCGCCAGCAGGTTCTGGGTAAAGGATGTCCCCAATGAGGCTAGGCGCGACTTGATTTCTTGCATACGAGCGTCTTCGTCCCCGTCCAACGCCGCGCCTGCACGAACAAATCCTCGATGGGTCAGCATCAGAACGCGTACCTGTTCCTCGGTCAGGTTCAGGTTTTCGCGCCGCGCCCAAAGGTCGGCAACGCGTTCAAACAGCGCCTTGTTCGAGGAAATTCCCGAGAAATGGGCCGACAACTTGGGGGAAAACGCGCGCTGCAACTCTTCCCGCTTGGGGTTGCTGTCTGCGCCTGCAACGGTGAAGAAGACCGACAGAACCTTGTCCAGCTGCTCGCCCGCAGCCTCAAGGGCTTCCACCGTGTTCGCGAAAGTAGGGGCCTCTGCATTTGCTGCAATCGCGTCGATCTGCGCGTTATGCGCAGTCATCGCCTGATCCAAAGCCGGGGCAAAATCTTCATCCGAAATATCGGCGAAAGGGGCTATTTCGAATGGGGTGGTCCAGTTGGACAGGATCGGGTTGGTCATGCGGATCTCCTTTGATCCTATAGCTAGTTCGCCATGGCCGGGTGTTCCAGAACCCCCAGCCCACATTAAGAAAGGTTAATTGCTTGCGGCACCACAAATGGGGCAATCGGCACGGCGGGTCAGAGTGATCTTGCGACTTTCACCGTACAGGGCGTCGTAGATCAGCATCTCGCCCCGCAGCGCCATGCCAGCGCCCGTTATCACCTTGATCGCCTCGACCGCCATCATCGATCCGACGACGCCCGGCAATGGGCCAATCACACCAGCCTCGGAACAGGACGGGGCCAGACCGGGGGCCGGGGCTTCGGGAAAGATACACTGATAGCACGGGCTGCCATTGGCTGGGTCAAACACGCTGAGCTGCCCTTCCCACTGCGACAAGGCCCCCGAAATCAGTGGCTTGCCCAACGCGGCGGCGGTTCGGTTTGCCAGGTACCGGGTCTCAAAATTATCCGTACCGTCAAGGATCAGATCGAAGTCGGCAAAAAGATCTGCTGCGATTTCATCGCTTAATCTGCGATGAAAGGGCAGAACCTCCACATTCGGGTTCTGCGCCTCCATAGCTTGCTGGGCGGAAAAGACCTTGGGCATATCGATATCTGCATCGCGGTGGATCACCTGCCGCTGCAGGTTCGCATTCTCGACTATGTCGTCGTCAATGACCCCGATTGTACCCACACCTGCGGCCGCCAGATATTGCAGCGCCGGGGCGCCTAAACCTCCCGCGCCGATCACCAGAACACGGGCCTGTTTCAACTTTTTCTGACCCGGCCCGCCCAATTCGCGCAGCACAATGTGACGGGCATACCGGTTCAGTTCGGTTTCGGTGAAACGGTCAGAGGGCATGGTGGTTTCCGGCTTGGATGCTTGTACTGCGCGGTTACGCAGGGCCTTCAGCACACGGCCATATAACAAAACGATGCCCGCGAAACCTGCAAGGATCAGCCACAACGCCGCAGACCCACCGGTTGCTTCGCGCAGAGGATGCCCATCCGGCAAGATCAGATGAGACAGGATCACCCCGACCAACAACACACTCACCGACACCACGCGCGCGGTTTTTGACGTGCCGACGACATAGCCAACGCCCCATAACCCCGCTGCCAGAACAAGAACCAGCAGCATCAGCCGCGCCCGGTCGAGCCGAAACCGCCAGCCCCGCGATCTGTTTTACCCAATGCCTCAGCCAGTTCGAATGCCGCCTGCACGACAGGGGCAACTACCAGCTGCGCGATACGATCACCATGGGCAATCTCGAACGGTTCCTGACCGGCATTCATCACGATCACCCCCAGAGGTCCGCGATAGTCACTGTCAATAGTGCCCGGCGTATTGGGCAGCGTGATCCCGTGTTTCAGTGCAAGGCCCGAGCGGGGACGAACCTGAACCTCGTATCCCTGCGGGATTTCAATGCGCAGACCGGTCGGAACAAGCGCCCGCTGTCCGGGCTCCAGTATGATCGAAGCCCCCTGGGGCAAGTTGGCCCGCACGTCCGCGCCAGCAGCACCCGCAGTTTCGTAAGACGGAAGCGCCACGGCGGGGTCTGCCCCGTCTTCGCGGATCACTCGAATTGCAACCATGGTTTTGCCTTTCCTTCAGCCCGCCAACGCGTCCGCGATCCTGCTTGCCAACCGCCGCGCAACCTCGGCCTTGCCCATACGCGGCCATTCCTCGGCTCCGCTGTCCGAAATCAGGATAACCGCATTCTCGGACCCGCCCATGATCCCGGTGGCAGGGCTGACATCGTTGGCAACAATCCAGTCACAGCCTTTGCGCAGCCGCTTGGCGGTGGCATGTTCGATCACGTCATCGGTCTCGGCCGCAAAGCCGACAACCAAAGGTGGGCGCCCATTTTCCATTCGTGAGACACGTTTGAGAATGTCGGGGTTCTCGGCAAACTCCAGAACCGGCAAACCGTCTCGGCTTTTCTTCAGCTTCTTGTCTGACGCACTGGCCACGCGCCAATCTGCCACCGCCGCCGCAAACACGCCCGCATCGACGGGCAGCGCCGCATCAACCGCGTCCGACATCTGTTGCGCGGTCTCGACCGGCACGACCTGCACACCCGACGGTGGCGGTACCTCCGCGGGGCCCGTGACAAAGATCACCTCGGCCCCTAATTCCGCAAGTGCCTGTGCCACGGCCGAGCCCTGCGCCCCGGAAGAGCGGTTCGCGATATACCGGACCGGATCAATCGGCTCATGCGTCGGACCCGAAGTTACCAGCACGCGCTTACCCACCAAAGGTCCTGCCGCAAATTGCGCCTCAACCGCCGCGACGATTTCCAGCGGTTCCGACATGCGCCCAGGGCCATATTCACCGCAGGCCATATCACCTTCGTTTGGGCCAACAAAGCACACGCCATCCGCTTGAAGCTGCTTCAGGTTGCGTCGCGTCGCCGGGTGTTCCCACATGCGTACATTCATCGCGGGTGCACACAGAACGGGCGTGTCCGTTGCCATCAGAAGGGTCGATGCCAGATCATTTGCCAACCCCCCCGCCATCTTGCCCATCAGGTCCGCTGTTGCGGGGGCCACGACGATCAGATCGGCAGAGCGTGACAGCTGGATATGACCCATCTCGGCCTCGGCGGTCAGATCGAACAGGTCACCATAGACCTTTTCTGAGGCAAGGGCAGACACGGACAGAGGTGTTACAAATTCCTCTGCCGCACGCGTCAGCACAGGCGTTACGGCCGCGCCACGTTCACGCAGCCTGCGGATCAGGTCCAGCGACTTGTAGGCCGCGATGCCGCCGCCGACGATCAGCAGAATGCGTTTGGATGACAGCATGTTCAGCCCTTCCTGTCCCGGTCGGCCCCGACATTAGGCAAGCCCAGCAGGTTGTTCCAGCGATTAATTCTGAACCTGAAACGCCGCACAGGGATCTTCACGCTCAACTGTGGGGCTATCGATTACGATATCAAAGTCACCGTCGATGATGTTGTCCTCGGACTGTCCGACCGAGACCACCTTCCACCCGGGTTGAAGGCGTTCAAGAAATGTCGGGATACCTCGGTCTTTGCGCGCATGTCCGTTCCCAGTGATCACGGCAACCGGGCCGCCGGTTTCTTCCATCGCGCGTATCACCGCGCGCGCAAGAACCGCATCGCGCAAACGCTGGATCGCGACCATCTGGGGTAACATTTCGGGTGGGAGAGCATCGCAATGCGCGGCCATTTGATCCGTCTCACGCGCCGCCTGCTCCTCGGGCGTCAGCGGTACAGTCAAACCATAGCGCGCCGCGTCTGCACCCAGCGCCGTGGCGGCCCCGCGTTCCATCGCAGCCCGCGCGGCAGCACGCGGCACCATGGCCCCGTAAACCGGCGCACCGGAGGCCTTGAACACCGGATAATACAGCCTAAGTGGTGGCCAGCCGCTTTCTGCCCATTGCAGAATACGGCTCAACTCTTCCGGGTTGGACACCGCTTTTTGCGCCAGCCGTTGCGCGCCTTCTTCGGTGACCATCTCCCAGACGACGGCCGAGGGTGAGATCTTCATAATCGCTTCAGCTTGAACAAGGTGGTGGCGGGGATTGTCGTGAACCTCTCCCAGAATCACCACATCTGCATCCCGCATCGCGAGAGCCGCATCATCGGAAATAAGATCTTCCGCCAGTCCGGGTCGCGCCGCTGTAACCGTAAGGCCCAGAACACACGCAAGAATCGCAAGCTGTTTCATGCGATGAAGTGTTGCACCTCGCTCGACTGGGCTTCAAGGTTCTTGCGCATTTTTGCGAACGCTGCGGCCTCAAGCTGTCGCACCCGCTCCTTGGACAGTCCCAACTCGACGCCGAGACTCTCCAGTGTCCGCGCAGGCTCGCGCAGTTTGCGTTCGCACACAATGAACCGCTCGCGGTCATTCAGTGCGTTCATCGCGATCAGCAACCACTGGCGCAATTGTTCGGTATCGTGGGTGTGCTCAACTGCTTCAGCGGCCTGTTCGCGTTCATCTTCCAGCGCATCGATCCATTCGCGCCCGTCTTCGTCGGCGGATTGCACCGCGTTCAGTGAAAAATCCGACCCTGACAGCCGACCTTCCATCAGTTCAACGTCGCGCAAAGGAACCCCGATTTCCGTGGCGATCATCTGATGCAGCTGGTGGCGGTCCAGTTCAAGCCCTTCGGTTGCGGCCTCGCGTTCCAGCCGGGCCTGAACCCGACGCATGTTAAAAAACAGCGATTTCTGCGCCGAGGTGGACCCCGTTCGCACCATGGACCAGTTCCGCATCACATAATCCTGAATGCTCGCCTTGATCCACCACACCGCATAAGTCGAAAACCGCACCCCGCGATCAGGGTCGAACTTGTCTGCGGCCTTCATCAAACCCAGACCGGCCTCCTGGATAAGGTCATTCATCGGCGCGCCATAGCGTTTGAACTTGGCCGCCATCGAAATTGCCAGCCGCATATACGCTGTGATCAGGCGGTGCAGCGCCTGTTCATCACGCTGGTCACGCCAGGCATAGGCCAGCTTCAGTTCCGTTTCCGCATCCAGCAACTCGGCCTTCATCGCTTGCCGGGACATCGAAAAATCTGTCGCGTTGTCCAGTGCCATAAACCTCTCCCCTGATTTGCAGGCGTTGGCCGGGCTTGCCATGCCGACCTATGACCGATACGCAAAACAGCACCAATTGGATCATCTTTAGGTAAGTACTGTGGCGTCAGATTTAACCTTAATTCTGGGCGGAGCTGCTTCGGGCAAGTCGGCATTTGCCGAGAACCTCGTTGTTTCCACAGGGAAAAATCGAGTTTACCTAGCGACATCACAAGTGTTTGATGACGAGATGCGGCAGAAGGTTGATCGCCATTTGGTACAGCGGGGCGGCGGTTGGACCACGATTGAAGAGCCCCTTGACCTGAGGCCGGTGCTGTCCAGCCTGTCCTCGGATCAGGTGTGTCTGGTCGATTGCGCCACCATGTGGCTCAGCAATCACTTGTTGGCCGAAACCGATCTGGGCGCAGTCCAAACTGACCTGCTAAAGGCCCTGCGTGCATGCCCCGCGCAGATTGTGATCGTGTCGAACGAAGTCGGGCACGGTATTGTTCCGGATAACGCGCTTGCCCGCCGCTTTCGCGAAGCGCAGGGCCGGCTGAACATCGCACTTGCGGCGCAGGCTGGTCTGGTAGTGCAAGTGACCGCCGGGTTGCCGTTGGTCCTGAAAGGGCAGCTACCGTGACACGACTGCATCTTGTTCGCCACGGGCCCACGCATGCAAAGACGATGGTTGGCTGGTCCGATCTGCCTGCTGATCTAAGCGATACAGCGGCGCTGAAGCGCCTGCACGACCATTTGCCATTCGATGCATTTGTGATTTCGTCCGACCTGTCGCGCGCGATTGACACTGCTTCGGCCATTCAGGGCCAGCGTCACCGTCTGCCACATCATCCAGACCTGCGGGAAATCCATTTCGGTCAGTGGGAGCTTCGCGGGTTTGCCGATATTGAAGCCGAAGACCCCGAGCTGGCTTTTGCCTATTGGGACAACCCCGGTGATGTCCGCCCACCGCAAGGTGAAAGCTGGAATGAGGTCCGCGACCGGGTCGATTCCGCGATCGACGCGCTTATGTCCGCGCATACGGGCCGCGATCTGGTGATCGTCGCGCATTTCGGCGTAATCCTGACGCAAGTACAACGCGCCCTCGATCTGGACGGGCAGCAGACGTTTGCGCATCGGATCGACAACCTTTCCGTTACGGATATTGCTGTCAACGGCGGGGTGTGGACTGTCGGATCGATCAATCACCTTCCGTGAACAGGTCTAACACAAATCACTGATTTACCGGTCCGCAAAGCTGAGGCATCGTCCGCGCATGACTTATGACCTTTATATCGGCGATCGCCTCTTCTCCAGCTGGTCAATGCGCGGCTGGTTGATGCTTGAGAAATTCAACCTGCCCTATCGCAGCCACATGATCGGCCTCTATTCCGGCACCATGGCGCAAGATATGGAACCGCTGGCCCCTGCCCGCCTTGTTCCTGCATTGCGCCTGCCGGATGGAACGGTTGTGGGGGAAAGCTTGGCGATGGCCGAAACCCTGGCCGAACGCCACCCCGATGCCGGGTTGTGGCCTTCGGATGCTGCACCCCGGGCAACCGCCCGCTGGCTATGCGCCGAAATGGTAGCCGGATTCAGCGCCCTGCGTGGAGAATGCGCCATGCAGCTGCGCCACGTGTGGCAAGGCTTTACGCCGTCTGAGGCGACTTTGTCAGACCTGGAGAGGATTGAAACACTCTGGGCACATGCGCGGAGCGTGTCAGGGGCAGACCAAGGCCCGTTATTTGGTGCCTATTCACTGGCAGACGTCTTCTACACACCCGTTGCTGCGCGGATCGTCGGCTATGGGCTGCCGGTGTCAGAGGCGAACCGGGCTTATTGCATGGAATTGCTCTCTGATCCCATAGTCAGACAGTGGCGCGCCATGGGATTGACCGTAGAGTACGACACCTTCCCATACGCGCAGGACTTGCCGTCCAGCCCTTGGCCGGTCGGGGGTGTATCTGCCGCGAAGCCGGTTTCAGGTGGTCCGTCAATCAACACCGCCTGCCCGTATTCCGGCAAGCCTGTGACTGAGTTCCTGGAGCTAGACGGGCAATGCTGGGGGTTCTGCAACCCATTCTGCCGGAACAAAACCGTGGCCGATCCCGAAGCATGGCCCAAATTCGCGGCCATGCGCGCAGCCGTTAACGACTCTTAAACCAGAACCGTGGCAGCAACGTCCTGTTAACCAAAACAGGACTGCCATGGTCGCCCGCGCCCACACCGTTGCTTTTCAAGGAGTCGATGCCCGCCCGGTCGAGGTGCAATGCGCAGTCTCACCCGGACTGCCAGCCTTTTCCATCGTGGGCCTGCCCGACAAAGCCGTGTCCGAGGCGCGTGACCGCGTCCGCAGCGCGCTGAACGCTATGGCCATTGCGCTGCCGTCCAAGCGGATCACCATCAATCTGTCCCCTGCCGACCTTCCTAAAGAAGGCAGCCATTTCGACCTGCCCATTGCGGTCGCGCTTTTGTCCGCGCTCGACATCATCCCTGCCGATGCCGCGGAAAGCACCGTTGCGTTGGGGGAGTTGTCACTCGACGGTTCTCTGGTGCCCGTTGTCGGTGCTTTGCCCGCCGCGATGACGGCCGCGTCAGAAGACCGCACATTGCTTTGTCCGCGCGCCTCCAGCGCCGAGGCGGCCTGGGTCGATGCCACTCAGGTGATCGGTGCCGGATCGCTTGGAGAGGTCGTGCGGCATTTTTCGGGCCAATCCCCTTTGCCAGCGGCACAACCCGGCGAAGTGAACCTGACGCCGTCCAACCGCGACCTGCGCGATGTGAAAGGGCAGGAGCGCGCCAAACGTGCCTTGGAAATCGCCGCGGCCGGACGTCACCATCTGATCATGATCGGCACGCCGGGATCGGGCAAATCCATGCTGGCAGCGCGGCTTCCCGGAATTCTACCGCCGCTTACAGCCGTGGAAGCCCTGGAAACGTCGATGATCCAATCGCTATGCGGATTACTGGATGAAGGTGGAATAAACCGCACACGCCCATTTCGCGAACCGCACCACACGGCCTCGATGGCAGCCATAGTTGGTGGTGGAAAAGGGGCCAAACCGGGTGAAATCTCATTGGCCCATAATGGTGTGTTGTTCATGGATGAATTCCCTGAGTTTCCACGAACGGTTCTGGAAACCCTGCGACAACCCATTGAAACCAGAGAAGTCATGGTGGCGCGCGCGAACGCCCATGTGAAATACCCCTGTCGTTTCATGCTGGTCGCCGCCGCCAACCCTTGCAAATGCGGTTATCTGACAGATCCATCGCGCGCCTGTTCGCGAGCACCGGGATGTGGTGAAGATTACCTGAATCGAATCTCGGGCCCGTTAATGGACAGATTCGACCTGCGGATCGAAGTTCCGCCTGTGGGCTTCACCGATCTTGATCTGCCCCCATCCGGCGACAGCTCGGCGACAGTTGCAGCACGTGTCGAAAGGGCGCGTGCCATTCAGGCAGACCGGTTTCGTGACACGCCGGAGTTACGACAAAACGCTGATGCAGAAGGCAAAATACTGGAAGAAGTCGCCACACCCGATGCCGAAGGAAAAGAGCTACTGTTGAAAGCTGCAGATCGGTTCGGCCTGTCAGCCCGGGCCTTCCATAGAATCCTGAGGGTGGCGCGCACCATTGCCGATCTGGACGGTGCGACCGATATCCGCCGCCCACACGTGGCTGAAGCGCTGAGTTTTCGCATCTCTGCCCGGGTTATGGCTTAAAGCCTGGCCTCGATGGTCTGCCATATCTTTTCGGCAATATTTACGCCGTCAAACCGTTCCAACTCCTGAATGCCGGTCGGTGAAGTCACGTTAATCTCGGTCAGATAGTCGCCAATAACGTCAATTCCGACAAAGACCTGACCCTTTTCCTTCAGCAAAGGCCCAATCGCCGCGCAGATCTCAAGATCGCGGTCAGACAAGCCGATCTTTTCCGGACGTCCGCCAACATGCATGTTCGACCGCGTTTCGCCTTTGGCGGGTACCCGGTTGATTGCGCCGACCGCTTCTCCATCCACCAGGATCACCCGTTTGTCGCCATTGCTGACATCCGGCAGGAATTTCTGCACGATCAAAGGTTCGCGCGAGAATCCGGTGAACAGCTCATGCAAGGAAGTCAGGTTGCGGTCATTGGCATCAAGCCGGAACACACCCGCGCCGCCATTCCCGTAAAGCGGCTTGAGGATGATATCGCCGTGCTTTTCCTTGAACGCCTTGATCGTCTGCAAATCACGCGCAATCGTTGTTGGCGGAGTCAGGTCGGGGAAATCCAGCACCAGCAGCTTTTCCGGGTAGTTGCGCACCCAGAACGGATCGTTGACGACTAGCGTCTGACCCTTGAGACGATCCAGCAAATGCGTGGACGTGATGTAATGCATGTCAAAAGGCGGGTCCTGACGCAGCCAGACGACATCGAAATCGGCAAGATCCACCTCACGTTCGGGACCCAGAACCGCAGGATCTCCGGCAACCCTTTGCACAGTCATGTCGTGACCTCGCGCGGTGATGCGACCCTGCTGATAGGCCAAATGATCCGGACCATAGAAAAACAAAGAATGCCCGCGCGCCTGTGCCTCTTCCGCCAGACGGAACGAACTGTCGGCATTGATATCCACGGCCCCGATCGGGTCCATTTGAAAGGCGATTTTCATGACATGTCCCTCAGTTTCCCGCCAGATACATGGACCAGCACGCCTGTGGGTTCAATGGGGCTTAGCCAAAACCAAAGGCGTTTTCGATGATTTGAACCGCGCCAGAACCATCCACAAGCGCCGCGTCAAAGCGCACGTTTGTCAGCTGCCCGTCCGGCTCGTTTTCCAAGAACTGCGCGGCAGAGGCGTAAATCCGTTCGATCTGCTTGCGGCTGATCCGGGCAGCGGCTTTTTCAAAGCTGGTGCTTTTCTTAACTTCGATAAACACAAGCCCGTCGCCGTCGCGCGCAATCAGGTCGATCTCTCCGCCAGCGCCCCGCCAGCGACGATGCGCTATGGCAAAGCCCCGACGTTCGTAATCTGCAGCGACCTGTGACTCTGCGGCCTGTCCGGCGTGGTAAGAGATCGAACCCTGTCGTTCACGCCGCCCCATGTCATCCCTTGCCCAATTTCAGAGCTTTCTGGTAAATCGGTCGGCGCGGCAAGTTATACATTTCCGATACAAGATCCGCTGCATCCCGAACTGAGTGATTTTCCAAAGCCCGTTTCAAAGCTTCTTCTAGATCGGATTCGTTAACACTTTGCGAATGACCGCGGTCCACCAGCAGGACGATCTCGCCTTTGACCGTCTTGCCCCGATACTCCTCTGCCAGTTCGGACAGGCTGCTGCGACGGACCTCCTCAAACTTTTTTGTCAGCTCTCGACAAAGCGCAGCCTGCCGTTCAGGCCCCAAGCATTCAGCCAGGTCCGACAGACAGGCGGCAACGCGTTTCGGAGATTCGTAGAACACCAATGTGCCGGGGATGTCCTTCAACGCCTCGATACGGGTGCGGCGTGCTTTGGATGCGTTGGGAAGGAAGCCTGCAAAAAAGAAGGCGTCCGTGGGAAGCCCCGCCAACGTCAGGGCCGTTACAACGGCAGACGCGCCCGGGGCGCAGGTCACGGTATACCCGGCTTCGGCGGCCTGCTTGCCCAAATCATAGCCCGGATCGGCAATTAGCGGCATTCCTGCTTCGGACGCGTAGGCCACCGATTGCCCTTGCGCCAGCGCCTCCATGATCTTGCCGCGTGCGCCTGCGCCGCTGTGGTCGTGATAGGCTTGGATTCGTCGGCCTTCCAGCGGGATGCCATGTATTTCCATCAAGCGACGTAAACTGCGGGTGTCTTCTGCCGCAATCACATCGGCTGAGGCCAAAACATCCAAGGCCCTGAGCGTAATGTCGCGTGCTGTTCCAATCGGAGTGGCAACAAAATACAGGCCCGCAGCCAACTTGATCTTTTGGAAATTCAAAGCTGGACCCTCACAGCGTGACGTTTATTATCGCGGCTCAACAGAACAGAAGCATTCGCAGCCGCCGGATCAGGGAGTTTTCATTTAGATGTTTACCGTTTGCAAGCCCGTAAGCAAGCTGGCGAAAGTCGCCGCTGCCCTGACGACCGCAGCGTTTCTTGCTGCCTGTGAACCAGGTGGTCTTGGCGGAGGTCCCTCGATCAATACCGCAAAGCCGGTTCCTGTCGCCTTGCTGGTTCCCAGAGGATCTGCGCAATCTGGTGATGCAGCGCTGGCGCAAAGCCTTGAGAATGCTGCGCGGCTTGCAATGTCGGATTTGCCAAATGTCCAGATCGACTTACGCGTTTATGACACGGCCGGAAACCCGAACACGGCGACAGCCGTTGCACAACAGGCTGTTGCGGACGGGGCAAAAATCATCATTGGTCCAGTATATGCCCAAGCAGCGAATGCTGCGGGATTGGCGGTGCTGAGCAAGAACGTCAACGTTCTTTCGTTTTCAAACAACGCCAGCATTGCAGGCGGCAACGTCTTTGTATTGGGCCCGACCTTTGACAACACGGCCAACCGGCTGGTGAATTATGCGGGCAGTCAGGGCAAGGTCAACACCGTGGTCGTGCACAGCAACGACGCCGCAGGACAGTTGGGCCGGTCCGCAATCGCCAATGCCATAGCGAACAGTCGGGTCAACAATGCAGGGACCGTCGCATACGACCGGTCGCAACAGGGTGTCATTAATGCGGTTCCCACGATCAAGGCCACTGTCGATTCGACGGGCGCGGATTCGATCTTTCTGACGGCGACCACGGCGGGGGCATTGCCGCTGTTCTCGCAATTGCTGCCAGAGGCCGGTGTTTCTCCGGCAACCACGCAATTCATTGGCCTGACACGTTGGGATATCCCTCCGCAAACTCTGGAGCTTCCGGGGGTTCAGGGGGGGTGGTTTGCGTTGCCTGACCCGTCCAAGGCACAAGCCTACCGTCAGCGTTACAACGCAACCTACGGCGAAGCACCGCACCCGATCAGCGGCTTGGCCTATGACGGCATCGCCGCAATTGGTGCCTTGGTCAGCCAGGGCAAATCAGACGCCCTGACCGCTTCGGCCCTGACGCAGAACGCCGGTTTCCAGGGTGTTGGCGGCATCTTCCGCCTACGCCCGGACGGCACCAACGAACGCGGTCTGGCCGTTGCCACGATCCAGAACAAACAGGTGGTTGTGATTGACCCTGCCCCACAAAGCTTCTCTGGTGCCGGTTTCTGATCTGACGGGCGCGATCAACGTGCCCGAAAGCGCGTTGATCTGCCCCGCCGGAGACATCTTCGACAGCACTGCCGTCAATGATGCACTGGCTCAGGCCTTTGAGGTCTGCCCGGACAACACCAAAATGCGGTCCGAGACGGTGCGCATTCTGCGCGAGGCTCAAAAGTCTGGCCGCGCGGCCATTGCAGAGGCATTTGGCGAACGTCCTTTCGACGCGCGCGCACTCACGCGCTCATATACATACCTGACGGATCAACTGGTTGGGACGGCGATGCTGGTCTCAAGCACACGCCTGCATCCGCTTGCAACACCCACCCAAGGTGAAAAGATCGCCGTTCTGGCTGTTGGCGGTTACGGGCGTGGGGAAATGGCGCCGTTTTCAGATGTCGACCTGTTGTTCCTCACCCCCTACAAGATCACCGCATGGGCCGAGAGCGTCATCGAGTCGATGCTTTATATCCTGTGGGATTTGCGGCTTAAGGTCGGGCATTCGTCACGCACGATCAAAGATTGTCTGCGGTTGGGTGCCGAGGATTTCACGATCCGCACAGCGATGTTGGAGCAACGCTATCTGGCCGGTGACAAGGCACTGGCGGACGGGTTGGACCGAAGGCTGAAAGACGAACTGTTCAAGGGAACCGAACGCGAGTTCATCGAAGCCAAGTTGCACGAACGTGACGAACGCCACCACAAACAAGGCGAGCGTTACATGGTCGAACCCAACGTGAAGGAAGGCAAAGGCGGCCTGCGTGACCTGCAATCCCTCTACTGGATCGCGAAATATATCTATGGCGTTCAGGACGTGGCCGAACTGGTGCCTTTAGGCTTGTTCACCCCCGAAGAGTTCAAGACCTTCGTTCAGGCCGAAGAGTTCCTTTGGGCTGTACGCTCGCACCTGCATCTAGTCACCGGTCGCGCGACCGAGCAGCTTACCTTTGACATGCAGGTCGAGGTCGCCGCACGCATGGGGTACGAGGACCGCGCCGGGCGTCGCGCGGTCGAAGTGTTCATGCAGCGGTATTTCCGCGAAGCCACACGCGTAGGTGAGTTGACGCGCATCTTCCTGACCAAACTCGAAGCGCTGCACATGAAAGGTGCGCCCCTGCTGGAACGCATTTTCCGCAGGCGTCGACGGGTCAAGGCAGGGTACAAGGTGGTTCACGGTCGTCTGGATCTGGTGGAACCTGAGAAATTTCTCTCCGACAAAATGAACCTGCTGCGCCTGTTCGAAGAAGGTTTGCGGACAGGTATGCTGATCCATCCTGATGCCATGCGGCTGGTGAGCGCGAACCTGCATCTGATCGATGACGAAATGCGCGGCGACAAGGAAGCTCAGCGCATTTTCCTGGATCTGATGTTGAAACACGGCAACCCGGAACGCGCATTGCGACGGATGAACGAGTTGGGCGTGCTGTCCGCTTTCCTGCCCGAGTTCGAGCACATCGTGGCAATGATGCAGTTCAATATGTATCACAGCTATACGGTGGACGAGCATACAATCCAGTGCATCGTCAATCTTGCCCAGATCGAACGCGGAGAGCTGGTCGAATCTCTGCCTCTGGCCTCTTCGATTCTGAAAGGCGGGGTCAATCGCAAGGTGCTGTATGTCGCGCTTCTTTTGCACGACATTGCGAAAGGTCGCCCCGAAGACCACTCGATTCTCGGGGCGCAGATCGCGCGCAAGGTGGCGCCTCGGCTCGGCCTGAACAAATCGGATTCCGAAACCGTTGAATGGCTGGTGCGCTATCACTTGCTTATGTCCGATATGGCCCAAAAACGCGATATCTCCGACCCTCGGACAGTGCGCGATTTTGCCAAGGCCGTTCAGACAACCAAACGGCTGGATCTGCTGACGGTTCTGACGGTTTGCGACATTCGCGGCGTTGGCCCGACCACCTGGAACAACTGGAAAGCCACTCTGCTGCGCGCCCTGCATGCTGAAACAAAGCGTGCACTGGAAACCGGTATGGAAGATCTGAACCGGGCAAATCGGGGGGCCGAAGCCAAAACAGCGCTGCGCCGTGCTTTGGACAACTGGTCCAAATCTGACCTCAAGGTCGAGACCGGGCGCCACTACGCCCCGTATTGGCAGGGCCTGAATCTTGCGACGCATATCGAATTTGCCGAGATGCTGCACGCGCTGGAACAAAGCGGCGATCCAGGCGCGATGGAAATTCGCCTGCAACCTGATGAAGACCGTGATGCGACGCGGGCCTGTTTCGCGATGGGCGATCACCCCGGTATTTTTGCCCGCATCGCCGGGGCACTGGCCTTGGTTGGCGCGAATGTCGTCGATGCCCGCAGCTATACCACCAAAGACGGCTATGTAACGGACGCGTTCTGGATACAGGACGCCGAGGGGCACCCGTTCGAGGCATCGCGCCTTCCTCGCTTGACGCAGATGATTCACAAGACCCTGCGCGGTGAAGTCGTCGCCAAGGAAGCACTGAAGTCACGTGACAAGATCAAGAAACGCGAACGCGCTTTCAACGTGCCAACACATATCACGTTCGACAATGAGGGCTCTGAAATCTACACGATCATCGAAGTAGACACACGCGACCGCCCCGGCCTGCTGTTTGACCTGACACGGACCTTGGCCGCGGCGAACGTGTATATCGCCAATGCCGTGATTGCGACCTATGGCGAGCAGGTGGTCGATACGTTCTACGTCAAGGACATGTTCGGCTTGAAGTATTACTCGGAAAGCAAGCAGCGCGGACTTGAGGCGAAGCTGCGCACGGCAATCACCGAAGGCGCCGAGCGTGCGGCCTCATGAAGCAAATACGCTTGTTCTCGGGCCTGTTCACGGTCGGCTTCTGGACGCTCGCCAGCCGAATTTTAGGGTTTCTACGGGAAATACTGCTGACGGCCTATATCGGACCGGGCCCAGTGATGGATGCCTTTGTTGCAGCCTTTCGCCTGCCCAACATGTTCCGCCGCTTTTTCGCCGAGGGGGCATTTAACGCGGCCTTTGTGCCGATGTTTTCCAAACGGCTGGAAGCAGAAGAAGACCCTCAGGGTTTTGCGCAGGACGCGTTCAATCTTCTGGCCGTGGCTGTTCTTGCGCTGGTCGGGCTGGCCATGGTTTTCATGCCCGGTCTGGTGTGGCTGACCGCCGAAGGGTTTTACGGCGATGAACGGTTCGATCTGGCGGTGGACTATGGATATGTTGTGTTTCCATACATCCTGTTCATGTCTCTGGCTGCCTTGTTTTCAGGTGTTCTGAACGCAACCGGGCGGTTCGCGGCGGCGGCAGCCGCACCTGTTCTGCTGAACATTTTCGCCTGCACCGCCCTGATCGCCGGTGCCATGTCCGGCGGCGAGGTGATCCGGTGGTTGATCCCTGTCATTCCAGTGGCCGGTGTCGCGCAGCTGGCGTTGGTCTGGGTTGCTACCGAACGCGCCGACATCCGCATCCGCCCCAGCCTGCCGCGCCTGACGCCTGAAATGCGACGGATGGTACGTATCGCAGTCCCGGCCGCGCTGGCGATGGGGGTCACGCAGGTCAATCTGGTTGTCGGGCAATTGGTTGCGTCGAAAACCGAAAAGGCCGTCAGCTGGTTGTTTGCCGCAGACAGGCTCTACCAGTTGCCTTTGGGTGTGGTAGGCATTGCTGTCGGCATAGTCTTGTTGCCGGACCTGTCCCGCCGCTTGCGCGCGGATGACAAAGAGGGCGCACGCAATGCCTTTTCCCGGGCCGGTGAGTTCACACTGCTGCTGACGCTGCCTTCGACTGTCGCCCTCGTGGTTATGCCAACCTCCCTCGTATCCGTGCTGTTCGAACGCGGCCAGTTCGGCCCCGAGGATACGGCCGCCACGGCCCTTGCGGTTGCCATCTACGGGGTAGGGCTTCCGGCTTTCATGTTGCAAAAATTGCTGCAACCGCTGTTTTTTGCGCGCGAGGATACACGTTCCCCGTTTCACTACGCGGTTGTTGCGATGATCGTGAACGCTGCTCTTGCGTTTGGTCTGTTTCCACTGGTGGGCTGGATCGCGCCAGCAATTGCCGCATCGACTGCGGGGTGGGCGATGGTGGTGCTACTGGCTTTCGGCGCACGACGTATGGGTGAAGAGGCGCGCTTTGATGTCCGGTTCAAAAAGCGCGCGGGCCGGATTGTGGCCGCTTCGCTTGGGATGGGCGCGATATTATACGCAGCGCTCTACCTGTTCGGGTGGGCATTGGATGTTCCCGGCTGGCGCTATCTGGCACTGCTGGTCCTGATCATGGTCGCGGCCGTCTCATATTTCCTTCTGGGCCATATCTTCGGCGCTTTCAAACTGTCGGAGTTCAAGCACGCCCTGCGCCGGTCCTGATCAATCCCGGCGAATGCGGCCGACGATCCGGGACCACGCGCCCGGTGCAACAAGAAAAGACATGCCAAAACCGGTGGCAAACCCACCCAGATCAGCAACCCATTCCCAGTTGCCACCAAAGATCAGGCCGAAAAGAAATTGTATGCCCATAAGGACGGCAATCAATTGAAATGCCCGTGCTTGGTTTGCACCTACAAGTGACAGTTTGCGCCACAACAACCACGTAAATGCGCCTATCAGACCGTACACCGGCGGGAACCCTCCGATCAGCGGATAGCGCGGGTCCAGTAACACGGCGTAGGCCAATGCGCCGCCAATGCCCGACACGACAAAAATCAGCAGCATTGGGAAACTGCCGAACACTTCGCCAACCATTTTGCCCATCGCCAGCACGAAAACACAGACGAAAATCGCCTGGGTGAAATTGGCGGATACAAAGGGGTAGGTCACGAAGCGGATGACATGTTCGAATGGCCAGCGCCCGTTCAGAACCATCCAGTCGAAAATATCCGCCGAGAACGCGTAATGCTGTATCGCATCCAGCCGCCAGCCCACCGCTGTTGGCCCTCCGACCAGCCCGCGTGATCCCAGCGTGAAGGCAATTTCTATCCCGATTATGAACAGAACCAACGCCACCACAGCAGGTGGCAGAGGGTTCACAGGCGGTGTGTAATGTCCACTGCTCATTGGGCTGGCCTTTCGCGGCTGTTGACGTCCCTTTGCCTCATGGGTAAGCGACGGGGGCTGATTTTTCCAGACAGGAGTTCCCTTTGATGACTGAGTCCCAATTCACGCCACGCGTGTTTTCCGGCATCCAGCCTTCGGGAAACCTGCACCTTGGGAACTACCTTGGTGCACTCAAGCGTTTTGTCGATATGCAGGGTCCCGAATTCGAAACCGTCTATTGCATGGTCGATTTGCACGCCATCACCGTATGGCAGGACCCAGATCGTCTGCGCGAAAAAACACGCGAGGTTTGCGCGGGCTTTATCGCGGCGGGTCTTGATCCAGAAAAATCAATCCTGTTCAACCAAAGCCAGGTGCCCGAACACACTCAGCTGGCCTGGATTTTCAACTGCGTCGCCCGAATGGGCTGGATGCAACGGATGACGCAGTTCAAGGACAAGGCGGGCAAAAATGCGCAAAATGCCTCGCTTGGCCTGTTTGCGTACCCTGCCCTGATGGCAGCCGATATTCTTGTCTACCACGCGACACATGTTCCTGTGGGTGAAGACCAGAAGCAGCACCTGGAATTGACCCGCGATATCGCGATCAAGTTCAACCACGACTACGGCGTCGACTTCTTTCCCGTGACTGAGCCCGTGATTGGAGGCCCTGCCCCGCGCGTGATGAACCTGCGGGACGGTTCGCGCAAAATGTCGTCCTCCGACCCCTCGGACATGAGTCGGATCAACCTGACCGACGATGCAGATGCGATCGCAAAGAAAATCCGCAAGGCCAAGACCGACCCTGACGCTTTGCCGTCGGATGTCGAAGGTCTGGAGGGCCGCCCCGAAGCGCGTAATCTGGTCAATATCTACGCAGCACTCAGCGAACAGAGCATAGCGCAGGTTCTGGCCGAAGTTGGCGGCAAGCAGTTCGGTGATTTCAAACCGATGCTGGCTGATCTGGCGGTCGCCAAGCTGGCCCCAATCTCGACTGAGATGTCGCGCCTTATGGGAGAACAGGCCGAGATTGACCGGATTCTGGCTCACGGGGCCGAACGCGCCCGCCAGATCGCTGCTCCGATCCTGCAAAAGACCTATGAAATCGTCGGTATGGTCGGATCGGCATCACGCTGAATGCACTGGACCTTCGCCTGACGCCCACCTAGGGTCTGCCTGAACCAGAGGAGGGCGTCATGGCAACCGGCAAAAACATCCGGACCTACTTTCAGGGCCAATGGCATGACGGGGATACACCCATCATGCGCGCAGCGGATCATGGGGCCTGGCTTGGATCATCCGTATTCGATGGTGCCCGCTATTTCGACGGGCTGGCCCCTGATCTGCACGCCCATTGCGCCCGGGTGAACCGGTCCGCCGAAGCCCTGATGCTGACACCCACCATGACAACCGAACAGATGGTCGAATTGGTGCATGAAGGGTTGCAAGCCTACAGCCCTGACACAGCTGTTTATATCCGCCCGATGTATTGGGGCATTGATGGCGACAGCACGGCAATCGTTCCGCAGGAAAACAGCACAGGGTTTGCCATCTGTCTGGAAGAAATCCCGATGGCACCGGAAACGGCTTCAGCCACGCTGTCGACCACGCGGTTCCGTCGCCCGGTACTGGAATCAGCAGTGGTCAACGCCAAGGCCGGGTGCCTTTACCCCAACAATGCGCGCATGTTGCAAGAGGCGCGCTCCAAGGGATTCTCGAACGCACTGGTCGCTGACGCGATGGGCAATGTGGCCGAAACGGCAACAGCCAACATCTTCATGGTCAAGGATGGCGAGGTCTTTACCCCGATCCCCAACGGCACATTTTTGGCAGGGATCACGCGGGCGCGACATATCAAGAATCTGCGCGAGGATGGTGTTACAGTTCATGAAACGGTCTTGGGTTTCGAGGATTTTCACCAGGCGGACGAGGTTTTCATGTCCGGCAATATGAGCAAGATCACACCTGTGACTGCGCTAGAAGACACACAGTTTCAGGTTGGTCCAATTGCCCGCCGTGCCCGCGCACTTTACTGGGACTGGGCTGCAAGCGAACGCTAGTAATCGACATGAACGTGTCCGAGTTGCCAGCACGCAAACGCTCGGGCATGATCTCTTAAAATTGAAGAGGACACCCATGCGTAAGTTCTTAGTTGTTCTGGATGACAGCCGTGAATGCCTGAACGCAATGCGGTTCGCCGCGATGCGTGCCGCGCATACAGGTGGCGGAGTGACGATCTTGTCGGTTATTCCGCCGGACGAGTTCAATCACTGGATCGGTGTTGCCGAAACCATGCGCGAAGAAGCCCGGGAACGTATCCATGCCCATTTCGAAGTCTTCGCCAAATGGATGCGCGACAAACAGAACGTAGAACCTGAACTGGCCATTCGCGAAGGTGATCCGGTGCCGCAGATCATCGAACACGTTCAGTCTGACCCTGAGATCGGCGTTCTTGTTCTTGGGGCGGGGACTGACAAGAAAGGCCCCGGTCCGCTGGTAACCCAGCTCACAAAAAACTCTGGCAGCCTACCGATCCCGATCACGATTGTTCCAGGTGACCTGAGCAAGGAAAAGTTGGAAGAAATCACCTGAGGATCGAACATGGCGAAGACGTTGCAGTTCTGGTTCGACTTCGCCTCGACCTATTCCTATCTCAGCGCGATGCGGATCGAACAGGCTGCGCAGGACAAAGGCGTCCCGGTCGACTGGCAGCCTTTTCTGTTGGGTCCGATTTTCGCGGATCAGGGATGGCGCACGTCACCGTTCAACCTGTATCCGGCCAAAGGGCGCTATATGTGGCGCGACATGGAACGTCTTTGCGGCGCACGAGGGCTGCCGTTGGTTCGGCCTGACCCGTTCCCGCAAAACTCCCTCACCGCAGCGCGCCTGGCTCTGGCCCTTGCGCATCGCGAAGAACGGGCTTCCTTCGCAAAGGCTGTCTTCAGCGCTGAATTTGGGGGCGGGAGGGACATTTCTGACGAAGACGTGCTTGAGGATTGCCTGAAGATGGCGGGTCTGCCTGCGGCAGTGATGAATCGTGCAAAAGATCCGAGCATCAAGGCTGCTCTGTTCGAGCAATCTGCGCGCGCAAAAGCACTTGGCCTGTTTGGTGCGCCGAGTTTTGTGGCGGGGACAGAGCTGTTTTGGGGAGATGACCGGCTGGATGACGCGATTCGTTACGCGGTCACGATTTAGAATCGTTCCAAATATTGACTTCTCCGACCCCTGAGCGCATATCAGAAACACCTCAGACGGAGCTGCCTCATGTTCATCCAGACCGAATCCACCCCAAACCCGGCCACGTTGAAATTTCTGCCCGGCCAAACGGTTCTTGAGGCTGGAACCGCGGATTTCCCGACAGCCGAGGCTGGTGACAAGTCCCCATTGGCCAAACGAATCTTTGCCGTAAACGGCGTGACCGGTGTGTTCTTTGGAAACGATTTTGTCACTGTGACCAAATCCGACAATGTTCAGTGGGATCACATCAAACCTGCAATTCTTGGCGCAGTGATGGAGCATTATCAATCCGGCCAGCCCGTCATGGGTGCCGACGCGGCAGCGGCCTCGGGTCATGCCGAACATACCGGAGAAGATGCAGAGATCGTCAATCAGATCAAAGACCTGCTGGACAGCCGCGTGCGCCCGGCCGTAGCACAGGATGGTGGCGACATCACCTTTCATGGTTTTGATCGCGGCATCGTCTACCTGCACATGCAAGGTGCCTGCGCGGGGTGCCCGTCATCAACCCTGACACTGAAGATGGGTATCGAAAACCTGCTACGCCATTACATCCCCGAAGTGACTGAGGTTCGCCCAGTTGCCGTCTGACCCGACGATCCTGGCATTTGATACATCGGCCGCGCATTGCGCGGCCGCTTTGTTGCGTGGCGGTGTGATCGCAGTATCCCGTGTCGAAGGCATGTCGCGGGGTCAAGCCGAACGATTGATGCCCTTGCTGCAAGAAGTGCTGACCGAGGCCGGTTGCGTATGGGCCGATCTGGACGCTATCGGTGTTGGGATTGGGCCCGGCAATTTCACGGGTATACGCATCTCGGTCTCTGCCGCCCGGGGCCTTGCCTTGGGCCTTGGCGTCCCGGCGGTGGGCGTTTCTGGATTCGATGCTCTGATTGAACTGGCAGAAGAGGGACAGCTACCAGCCATCCCTGCGCCGCGCGAACAGGTGTATGTACAACTTCCCGGAACCGGCCCTTGCCTTTTGCCCAGGGACGAGGCCGAACAGCATGGGCCTTTGTATGTCTGCTCCGATCCCGCATTGCAGGTACAAGCCGTTGCCAGACATGCCGCAAGACGATGGCGCAAGGTCAGTGCACCTCCGGCCCCGCTATATGTCAGACCTGCGGACGCAGCCCCGTCCCGAGATGTGCCGCCTGTGTTACTGGACCAATGACGCCTTACGAGATGGCAGCGACACATGCAGCGGCATTCACCCAGTCACGCCCCTGGACTGCCGATGAATTCGCCAGCCTTTTGGAGAACCGGTTCACTGACTGCGTTGGGGATGCCCGTTGCTTTGCCCTTTTTCAGGTAATCGCGGGTGAGGCAGAGTTACTGACGATTGCGACTCACCCCGCGTTTAAAAGACAAGGTCTCGGGTTTCAGACCATGCGCAACTGGCACGGCCGGGCAGTCACTTTGCAGGCAAACCGCGCATTTCTGGACGTGGCTGCCGACAATGTTGCAGCAATCGCGCTGTACGGACGATGCGGGTATCGCCAGTGCGGTCGGCGCAAAGGTTATTATTCTAGAAAAACAGGCCCAAATATCGATGCTCTTGTGATGGAACGCGCACTGCCCTAACGGCAACCAAAGATTTTTTAGACCATTTGGTCAGAAATCAATTGACCATGACGGTTGCAAACGTCCTTAATTCCCGCCATCACAACACTTATGCTCGCTAAAAGTGGGTAAACGGGGCTAATCTGACCTCGTGCCAACAAAAAAATGGGAGACTTAAATGACCCTGATGAAATCCTTGATGGGTGCTGCCGCTGCTGTCGCTCTGACCGCAGGTGCAGCTTTCGCTGAACCGGCGCTGATCTTTGACCTGGGCGGCAAGTTCGACAAATCTTTCAACGAAGCCGCATATAATGGCGCGCAGCGTTGGGCCGATGAGACCGGCGGCGAATACCGCGAGATCGAGATCCAGTCGGAAGCACAGCGCGAACAGGCTCTGCGCCGTTTCGCAGAATCAGGTGCCAACCCGATCATCACCATGGGCTTTGGTATGGCTGATCCATTGTCGGCCGTTGCAGGTGATTATCCTGAAACCAAATTCGTGGCCGTCGACGTGAACTGGCTGGACATCCCCAACATCCGCCAGATCGGCTTTGCCGAGCATGAAGGATCGTACCTGGTTGGCATGATGGCAGCGATGGCATCGAAATCGGGCACCGTTGGCTTTATCGGCGGTATGGACATTCCGCTGATCCGCCACTTTGGCTGCGGATACGCACAAGGCGCCAAAGCCGTGAACCCGGACATCAATGTTGTCGCCAACATGACCGGCACCACCCCTGCGGCGTGGAACGACCCTGTAAAAGGTTCGGAACTTACAAAAGCACAGATCAGCCAGGGTGCTGACGTGATCTATGCCGCAGCTGGTGGTACAGGTGTAGGCGTTCTGCAAACGGCAGCTGACGAAGGCATCCTGTCGATCGGCGTGGACAGCAACCAGAACCACCTGCATCCGGGCAAGGTCCTGACGTCGATGCTGAAGCGTGTGGACGTCGCGGTGTATGACGCGATGAAAGCAGGTGACGCCGTAGAAACCGGCGTGTTCACAATGGGTCTGGCCGAGGAAGGTGTTGGCGTCGCCATGGACGATAACAACAAAGAACTTGTTTCGGCCCAAATGAACGATGCGGTGGAAGAAGCCCGCAAAGCCATCATCAACGGCGATATCACCGTTGTCAGCTATTACGAGAACGACAGCTGCCCCGCACTGCAGTTCTGATACCGCGCGGGGCGGAAGGAACCCTTCCGCCCTGCCATCCACTCTGCCATCCGTGCCACCTGCCGGATGGGCTTTTCGGCAGTTGAGGGTAAGACATGACCGTCCCCGCCATTGAGCTCAAAGGGATTTCCAAATCCTTTGGGCCGGTTCAGGCCAACAAAGACATCTCAATCAGCGTCGCCCCCGGTACGATCCATGGGATTATCGGTGAAAACGGTGCGGGCAAATCCACGCTGATGAGCATCCTCTACGGCTTTTACAAAGCCGACAAAGGTGAAATTTGGATCAACGGGACAAAGACCGAAATCCCTGACAGCCAGGCGGCTATCGCCTCGGGCATCGGGATGGTGTTTCAGCATTTCAAGCTGGTGGAGAATTTCACGGTTCTGGAAAACATCGTTCTGGGTGCTGAAGATGGCGGCCTTCTGGCTCCGTCTCTGGCCAAGGCGCGTAAAGAACTGAAAGAATTGGAAGAAGAATACGAACTGTTCGTTGACCCCGACAAACGCATTGATGAGATCGGTGTGGGGATGCAGCAGCGCGTCGAGATTTTGAAGGCTTTGTATCGCAAGGCCGAGATTCTGATTCTGGATGAACCGACTGGTGTTCTGACCCCGGCTGAAGCTGACCAGCTGTTCCGTATCCTGGATCGTCTGCGGGCCGAAGGGAAAACGATCATTGTGATCACCCACAAGCTGCGCGAAATCATGGAAAACACCGATACCGTTTCGGTCATGCGCCGTGGGCAGATGACAGCTACGGTGAAAACTTCGGACACCAGCCCGGAAGAACTGGCCGAGCTGATGGTAGGCCGCAAGGTTTTGCTGCAAGTCGACAAGGTGCCTGCGACACCGGGCAAACCCATTCTTGAGATCGAAAAGCTGAGTGTTTTTGATTCCGCCGGAGTTGAACGGGTAAAAGGTATCGACCTGACCGTGCGTGCCGGTGAGATCGTCGGTATTGCCGGTGTGGCGGGCAATGGGCAGTCGGAACTGCTGGAGGTTCTGGGCGGGATGCGTCCGGGACAAGGCTCGATCAAGCTGAACGGCGAACCGCTGGCCCTAAGCGGAGCCGGATCTGACGGTCAGGCGCGTCGTGCACAGCATATAGCGCATGTGCCGGAAGATCGGCAGCGTGAAGGCCTGATTATGGATTTCCACGCGTGGGAAAACGTGGCCTTTGGCTATCACCGGGACCCCGCTTATCAGTGGGGCCTGTTCATGGACAATGCCGCGTTGCGTGCTGATACCGAAGCCAAGATCGAGAAATTCGATGTCCGGCCACCGGATCCTTGGCTTGCAGCCAAGAGCTTTTCGGGTGGAAACCAGCAGAAAATCGTCGTTGCCCGCGAAATCGAGCGAAACCCTGACCTGCTGCTGGTCGGCCAGCCGACGCGCGGCGTTGACATCGGCGCGATCGAATTCATTCACAAGCAGATCGTAGCCCTGCGCGATCAAGGCAAGGCGATCCTGCTGGTTTCGGTTGAGTTGGAAGAGATATTCTCGCTGTCCGACCGGATCGCAGTGATGTTCGACGGGCATATCATGGGTGAACGGCTGCCCAATGAAACAGATGAAAAAGAACTTGGCCTGCTGATGGCCGGTGTTGCAGGAGAGGCCGCGTAGGATGGAAAAAATGCCTAAATGGGCCGATGTCGTTCTGATCCCGCTGATCAGTCTGATGCTGGCCGCTATCCTGTCGGCGCTGGTCATCCTCGCCATCGGAGAAAACCCCGTCGAAGCTGTTAAGCTGATGGTTTCGGGCGCGTTGGGGTCAACCTATGGCTGGGGCTATACGCTCTATTACGCGACGAATTTCATGTTTACCGGTCTTGCGGTCGCCGTCGCATTCCACGCCCGCTTGTTCAACATCGGTGGCGAAGGTCAGGCGATGCTGGGCGGTCTTGGGGTGGCCATGGTTTGCCTTTACGTCGACTGGCCGCATTGGAGCATTGCATTGCTTGCGGCCTGCGCCGCATCAATGCTGTTCGGCGCGTTTTGGGCCGCTATCCCGGCCTATCTTCAGGCCAAGCGCGGCAGCCATATCGTGATCACCACGATCATGTTCAATTTTATTGCCGCTGCCTTTCTGAACTACATGCTGGTCAATGTCATGCGCCCGCAAGGGTCGCAGGACCCGGCAACCGCACGGTTCCCCGAATCCGTCCATCTGCCAACATTCCAGTCAATGTTCTCAACCGCAGAGAACGTGGTGTTCCGGGGGGCTCCGGTAAACATTACGTTCTTCATCGCTTTGCTGGCCTGTGTCGTCGTCTGGGCGCTGATCTGGCGGACCCGGCTGGGCTATGAAATCCGTGCTTACGGCCACTCAGAAACCGGCGCGGTCTATGCCGGCATCTCGCCGGTTCGCATTACCATTGTTGCGATGCTGATCTCGGGTGCGCTGGCAGGTCTGATGGCCATCAACAACGTTATGGGCGAGGCGGAGCGCCTTGTCCTGAACTCGACAGAAGGCGCTGGGTTCATCGGGATTGCCGTGGCCCTTATGGGGCGCTCACACCCGTTCGGGGTATTGCTGGCCGCGCTTTTGTTCGGGTTCCTGTATCAGGGCGGTGCGGAACTGGCGCTGTGGGCATCGATCCCGCGTGAACTGATCGTGGTCATTCAGGCGCTGGTGATCCTGTTCACCGGTGCGCTGGACAACATGGTACGGATGCCGCTTGAGAAACTGTTCCTTGGTATGCGGAAGAGGGCAGAGTAATGGACTTCTTTGTAACCCTCATCCAGGTTCTGGATTCGACCATCCGCCTATCTACGCCTCTTTTGCTGGCCTGTTTGGCCGGTCTGTATTCGGAACGGGCTGGCATTTTCGACATCGGGCTGGAAGGCAAAATGCTGGTGGCCGCGTTCTTTTCTGCGGCTGTCGCGGCGGTTACGGGTTCAGTCTGGCTGGGCTTGCTGGCAGGCATCGGATCCTCATTGGCGCTGTCAGGGCTGCACGGGTTGGCATCGATAACCTTCCGGGGCAACCAGCTGATTTCGGGTGTCGCAATAAACTTTCTCGCCTCGGGCCTGACAGTGCTTGTCGCCCAAAGCTGGTTCCAACAGGGCGGTCGAACGCCCTCGCTCTTTGGTGGCGGCCGGTTCGAGCCTATCAACTTTCCATTTGCCGATGCGCTTGGAGGGGTTCCGATTGTCGGCCCGATCTATTCCGAACTGCTCTCGGGCCATTCGATCCTTGTTTATGTGGCATTCCTGATGGTTCCAGCAACGTGGTGGGTGCTTTTCCGCACACGGTTCGGCCTGCGCCTGCGGGCTGTGGGTGAAAACCCGGCAGCCGTCGACACGGCAGGTGTATCCGTGGTTGGCCTGCGCTTCGCAGCCGTCGCGATCTGTGGCGTACTTTGTGGTATCGCGGGCGCTTATCTGGCGACGGCTTTGCAGGCGGGGTTCGTCAAGGAAATGACCGCTGGTCGTGGCTTTATTGCGCTGGCCGCCTTGATCTTTGCCAAATGGCGTCCGTGGCACGCCATGTGGGCCTGTTTGCTGTTTGGCCTGCTTCAGGCGGTAGCACTTCGGTTCCAAAACATCGATCTTGGTGGCGTAGTGATTCCGGTCCAGGTGATGGACGCCCTGCCCTATATCCTGACAGTTGTTATTCTGGCCGGTTTTGTCGGCAAGGCCGTGCCACCACGGGCAGGCGGAGAGCCCTACATCAAAGAGCGCTGATAAGGCCAGTTCCGAATGGAGTTTCAGTCCTGTTCGCTGCAAGGCGGCATGCAGAGTTGATTTTGCATGCCGCAACCGTTCTAAGAGGGTATGCACGTATACCTTCCCATAGCCGAAGTTTCTGTCAGCCCATTCCTGCTGTTGGGGATCGGTGGGGTCGTCGGTGTTTTATCTGGCATGTTCGGTGTCGGCGGAGGATTTTTGATCACTCCGCTGCTGTTTTTTATCGGCATTCCCCCGGCGGTTGCCGTTGCGACATCAGCCAATCAGGTTGTCGCTTCCTCCATTTCGGGATTGTTGGCCCATCTCAGGCGCAAGACCGTGGACCTGAAAATGGGAAGCGTTCTGCTGACCGGAGGGTTGTTTGGCGCGGCCCTGGGTATGGTGGTTTTCAATTTTCTCAAGCATCTCGGACAGGTCGATCTGGCTGTACAGATTTGTTATGTCGTGTTTCTGGGGGCCATCGGAACCCTGATGTTCATTGAAAGCCTTGCCGCCATCCGAAAAGCCAGAAAGTCCGGGTATCAACCTGCCCCCAAGCGACGCCAGCGTACATGGGTTCACGCACTGCCCTTCAAGATGCGGTTTCGGGCATCAAGCCTGTACATCTCGGTCATACCACCTGCACTGGTCGGGTTTGGTGTTGGCATCCTGTCGGCGATCATGGGTGTCGGCGGCGGGTTCATCATGGTACCCGCGATGATCTATGTTCTTGGCATTCCGACCAAAGTGGTTATCGGGACATCCCTGTTCCAGATCATTTTCGTCGCCGGTTTCACAACCATGATACATGCGTCGACAAATTTCAGCGTCGACATAGTGCTTGCCCTGTTCTTGTTGCTTGGCGGCGTTCTGGGCGCGCAATTGGGGACGCAGATCGGTGCACGTCTGAAAGCCGAACAGCTGCGCATTTTGTTGGCGTTGCTGGTCATGGGCGTTGCCGGAAAGATCGGATTTGACCTTCTATTGCCGCCGTTGGAGATCTTTTCTCTGGCAGAGCCTGGAGGGGTATGATGTTGTTTTCCCCGTACCACGCGACAATAACCGCTCTTGAATTCGAGTTTGATAGAAGGCAAGCCAAGACCCAGAGCAAAGTGACGGTATCATGCATATTTACCTGCCCATAGCCGAAGTCTCGGTAAATGCATTTCTACTCCTTGGTCTGGGTGGAATGGTTGGAATTCTGTCGGGGATGTTCGGGGTCGGCGGCGGGTTTCTCATGACGCCGCTGCTGTTTTTCATTGGCATACCACCGGCTGTTGCGGTTGCGACAGAGGCCAATCAGATTGTTGCATCGTCCTTTTCCGGGGTGCTGGCCCATTTTCGACGAAAGACCGTTGACCTCAAGATGGGTACGGTTTTGTTGACAGGCGGTCTAGTCGGGGCTGCATTGGGCGTTGTTGTCTTTAACTATCTAAAAAGCCTGGGCCAGGTCGACCTTCTGGTAACCCTTTGTTACGTGGTCTTCCTTGGTATCATTGGCAGCCTGATGTTCATCGAAAGCCTGAGGGCGCTGCGCAAAGCCAAGAAAGGCGGGGCAGCTCCAGCCAAGCGCCGCCAACGTGGCTGGGTTCATTCGATGCCCTTCAAGATGCGCTTTCGCACATCAGGTCTTTATATCTCGGTCATTCCACCGGTTGTAGTTGGTCTAAGCGTCGGGGTCTTGTCCGCGATTATGGGGGTCGGTGGCGGCTTCATCATGGTCCCGGCGATGATTTACCTGTTGGGAATGCCCACGAAAGTCGTTGTCGGCACATCGTTGTTTCAGATCATCTTCGTAACCGCATTTACCACGATGCTGCACGCGACCACCAACTATACAGTGGACATTGTCCTGGCGGTTTTGCTGCTGGTCGGGGGCGTCATTGGCGCCCAGATCGGAACCGTAATCGGTTCGCGCATGCCGGCAGAACAACTACGCGTTCTGTTGGCGGCGCTGGTTCTGGTCGTCTGCGGCAAGCTGGCCCTTGATTTGCTTCTTGAACCATCCGAGCTTTATTCGCTTGGCAACAGCGGGGGGCATTAAGAATGCTGCGCTATGTCTTTGCCGCTTTGTGCCTGTTCTGCCTGCCCGCCGCAGCCGATGAAGAGCAGGTCGTCCTGGGCCTCAGCCAGGATCGTGTTGCGATCACTGCCGACTTTGACGGGTCTGAGATCCTCATTTTCGGGGCCATCAAACGGGAATCACCCATTCCGCCAGGCCCACCAGTCGCGGTTATTGTAGCGGTTGCAGGCCCGTCCGAGCCCGTAACGGTTCGCCGCAAAGAGCGAAAGCTTGGGATTTGGGTAAACACCGATAGCGTTCTGGTCGACCTGGCACCAAGTTTCTACGCAGTTGCCACCAGCGAACCGTTGGATCAAATTCTGACCGATACCGAAGACCTGCGTCACCGCATTTCGATCGAACGCGCGATCCGGTCGGTCGGAGCGGCGATGCACATCCGTGGTGCTCAGGATTTTGCAGATGCCGTGATCCGTATCCGTGAATCTGAACAGCTGTATTCCATCCGCGAGAACACTGTGGCCGTGGACGAACAAACCTTGTTCCGGACGTCAATTGACATGCCTGCGGACCTGACCGAAGGGGATTACTCAGCTCGGATCTTCCTGACCCGCGGAGGAGAGGTTGTATCGCAATACGAAACCAAAATCGACGTCCGCAAAGTCGGGTTGGAGCGGTTTCTGTACAATATGTCCCGTCAGCAACCCGTTTGGTACGGGCTGATGTCATTGGTTATCGCAATTGCCGCGGGTTGGGGCGCGTCGACAGCGTTCCGACTGTTGCGGGAAAACTGACACTCACCCCCTGCCGATATAGGGCATGGTCGTGGCCATGACCGTCATGAACTGCACATTCGCCTCGGGCGGCAGGGTGGCCATATGCAGAACGGAACGCGCGGCATCTTCAACCGCCATGGTTGGGTCCGGCGTCTGGCCTGCCGCCTGCGCCGCATCCACCAGATCCTGAACCATCTGCGTGCGTGCATTGCCGATATCGATCTGACCACATGCAATTCCAAAGGATCGCCCATCCAGTGAAAGGCTGCGCGTCAGCCCGGTAATGGCATGTTTGGTCGCCGAATAATGTACAGAATTCGGGCGCGGAACATGCGCAGCAATCGAGCCGTTATTGATGATCCGCCCGCCCTGCGGGCTTTGAAGACGCATGATCCCAAAGGCCTCGCGCGCGCATAGAAACATACCGTTCAGGTTGACGTTGACGGTTTGATACCAATCGTCCAGCGCGATTTCGTCGACTGTGCCGCCGCGGGCAAAAATACCAGCGTTGTTAAACAGAACATCAAGTCGCCCTGTCCGATCCATGAAGGCGTGGAACGCCTGTTTGACGGCGTCCGGGTCGGTCACATCTGCGGGTAATGCTATGGCCGCCGGGTATTCCTGCGCGAGGGCATTCAGCTTGTCCGCGCTGCGCGCCAGCAGCCCGACCGTCCAGCCCTGCACCAGAAAAAGCTCGGCGGTGGCCCGACCTATGCCAGAGCTTGCACCAGTTACGATGATGGAACCCATGTCTCTTCTGTCTCCAGTGTGAGTGAAACTGCGGGGACCGCGCGCAAATCATCAATCTGCAACGGGTGGGTGGGTTTCGACAGCCGGTTACGGACCACCCAGATCAAACGCTCTTGTGCGCGGGTAATCGCGACATAAGCCAAACGCTTCCACAAAGGCTGCCCGGCCTCAGTACGGCCCATACGGGCGGCGGCGTAAATGTCAGGGGCAAACACCTGAACCGTGTCCCACTGTGATCCTTGTGCCTTGTGTATCGTCACCGCAGCCCCGTGCAAAAACGTCGCTCCCATACGGGCGGCAAAAGGAATGAAGGGCTCTTCCTCATCCGGTTTTTCGATCTGGACAATCGACGCGGCGCTGACCTGTGGGTCTTCGGCCCCCATCACATGCAAGCGAGAAAACCCCGGCTTGCGACCGGGGCCAAGATAGACAACCTGTGCCCCCTTGATCAGGCCGCGCGCCTCAAGATCCAACCGCTTTTTGCGGTGCTTCAACGGCAACTCGATCCCGTCGCAGATCAGCGGCTCGCCTTCCAAAAGCTCCGTATCCAGTGCGCCGTGAACTTGCCTGAACGCCTGTATCAAACGAATGCGCGTGGCGTTACGCCAGACCAGAACCGGGCTGCGCGCCATCAGATCAACTTCGACCCGCTGCCCCCAAACGACCCTGTCATCCCGCCGGGCAGTGTCTTCGACCAGACGTTCAAATTCTTCAAATCCCATCGACGGATCGGCAAGAGCGTGCGCCAGATCCAGGATCGGGTTATCTGCATCCTGCCGATGCACACGCTGAAGCGTCAGCTTTCGCGGTTCGGGCAAGGCTTCAAACACCATGCTGCCGGACTGATTGACCGGAGCCAGCTGTGCGGGATCACCGAACAGTAGAAGGGTCGGGAATATCTCTTTCAGGTCCTCGAACTGACGATCATCCAGCATCGACGCCTCATCGACAAACCCGATATCCAGCGGTTCCTCACGTCGTTTCCAACCAGTGATGAAATCCGATCCGCGCAATCCGGCTGCGGCCAGCGCTCCGGGGATCGATTTGTTGTTACGATAAAACGTAGCAGCACGGTCCAAAGCTTCGTCTGTCAGACCTTCGATCTCGGGGCGTTCATCATTTCCGGCCAGCCACTCGGCGATACGCTCGTATTCCGGGTCATAGACCGGCGTATAAAGGATGCGGTGAATAGTAGTTGCCGGAACACCGCGAAGGCGCAAAACACTTGCGGCTTTGTTCGTGGGGGCCAGAATGGCAAGGCTGCGCTTGTCTCTGGATTTCCGGCTTTCGTAATCGCCGGACACGACCTGAACGCCGGTCTCCGCCAGCGCTTTGTAAAGTTCGGCCAGTAGCAACGTTTTGCCGGACCCGGCCTTGCCGATGACAGCCATCACGCCAGACTTCCCTGCCCCCGGCAGTTTGAGAAGGGCATCGTCCTCCAGGTCGACACCGGCTGAGCGCAGCATCTCGGCGATGCTGTCATACGCGGCGGCCTGATCATCTGAGAAGGTCACGTTGGGCAAAGACATGGCGCGACCCTACAGGGCCGCGCCAACCATCACCAGATGCGGAATTGCGTTTTCCGGTCCTTAGGCAGACAAGGCAAATCGGTGCAGTTTGGATCGCCCGAAAGCCGCCTTGAACCACATGCGCGAAAGCTCACGCGGGATCCCTGCCCGTTCAGCCACGCGGTTGCAATCATCCGCTGAATAGGGCCACAACCCAACCGAGATCTGGTCACGCCCTTTGCCTTGGGTTCCAAGAACCTTGGGGGACGACCCGATCAGACGATAGATCCGGATCATACGGGCATCAAAAACACCGGCAATATGCGTCAGGCCAAAGCCTTCCATCATCTCGCCCCCGCTTAGCATGATGGCCCCGGCAGTGTGCGGGCTGGCTGTGCGGGACAGGCAGAACCGGGTCACCTCCCAGATCAGCGGGCTGCAAATCGGCTTGCCGCCGTTGAGATGCCCAAACACCTCATTGATCATTACCCGACCTGTTGTCGGCAATACCCGCATCGACCCGCCATGGCTGCCATCCGGTTCTTCCCAGATGACATAAAGCGGGTTGAAGTCGTCGTACTCATCCCGCTCTTCTCCTTTTTTGTTGACATGGACATCCCACCCCAACCGGGTTTTGAACTGATCTGCGCGATCCTTGAACATCCCCTCAGCCAGAGTCGGAAATCTGTGTAACTCATCGGCATATAGATAACGCAACATGACTTTTCCCCTTGTCGTCCTGTGCAGGAACGAAGGGGGTACAGAGTCGTGGTTAATATTGCGTTTTGAGGACGCTCTGGCCTTAAACGACTATTAATCCCCGGCTGAGTGCCGTTGCGATTGCGTGGGTCGTGTTAAGGGCTCCGAGTTTCGACCGGGCGCTTTCAATGTAAACGCGTAGCGTGTGTTCCGAAATCGACAGGGAATGCGCCACCTGAGCACGGCTGTAACCCAGTGCCAAAAGGGTAATGGCGTCGATTTCACGGGGCGACAGGCCGCGCGTGGCATCCGGTTGCCTGTCCTTTTCAAACTCCAGCGCTTTGCGGTTGATGTAGTGCGCAACAAGAATCAACTCACGCCCGTAGGTCGAGATGAAGGTCTGCCAGGTTTGATCGTCGCAGCTGTGGTTAACGGTAAAAAGAGCGAACTGACCGTTTGGCCCTCGGATCGGGATCGAGTATCCCTGATTGCCGACCCCATGGTCGTGGGCATCCTGAAGGAATGATTTGGCCACCTTGCTGGACCAGTCCAGAGACTTCCAGTCAACTGGGTGAAATCGCTGGAAACACCCCAGAATTACAGGGTCGATACGATGATAGTTTTTTTCCCTGTATCGTTCGTCCCAGGCGTCTGAGTAGGTCGTATAGCCGTATTGGTCCCCCGCGCCGTCAACCCAATGATATGTCAGATGTGCGACCTTCAAAGTGTCTCGCAGACACTCGGCAACGATGCTGAGCTCTTCAAGCGTGCTGGTGTTTTCCAAATCCTGTAGGATTTGCCCCAAATCGGTTTTCGTTCCCATCCGCGGGCGCCCGTGCCTCGTTCTTCAGGGACGCAATCTCGGCCGCGGCAATCAGTCTTGTATCATCAAGCTGTTCTGCAAGCGCGCTCAACCCATTCGCAACGGCGAACGCATTGAGGTCCGATAGTACGTCCAATATCCACTCATTTTGCGCCATCAGGGTCTCTCTGAAACAGTTAACGAAGCGTTAACACAACCATAACATGTATGATCTTTTTCGACCTATTCACCGGTTTCTACTCCCCAAAAATAGCGGGAGTAAGAATCGCAAGCATTTGAAACCATGAAAAAGGTCTGCAAACAGCAAACCACCCGCGAACCGGCAGTGCGATTCGCGGGTGGTTTTTGTCTAACGTCCTTAACTTTATCAGCCTGCGTCCAAAACTTCTTCGAGAGTGCGCAGCCCGGTACGCGGCGCCTGAACAAGCACAGACATGTTGCCCGGCTTGTGTTCATTCCGCAGCATTTTCATATGTGCTTCCGGTAGGTCGTTCCAGGCAAACACCTCGGACATACAGGGATCCAGGCGGCGCTCGACCATCAGCTTGTTCGCCGCCGCCGCCTGTTTCAGATGGGCAAAATGCGAACCCTGCAGGCGTTTCTGGTGCATCCACATGTAACGCACATCGAATGTGCAGTTGAACCCGGACGTCCCCGCACAAATCACAACCATGCCGCCTTTTTTCACCACGAAAGTCGAGACCGGGAAGGTGCTCTCGCCCGGATGCTCGAACACCATGTCGACATTGTTGCCCTTGCCGGTGATGTCCCAGATTGCCTTGCCGAATTTGCGGGCCTCTTTGAACCACTCGGCGTATTCGGGCGTATTGACCGTGGGCAGTTGACCCCAGCAATTAAAGTCGCGGCGGTTCAGAACCCCCTTTGCGCCCAGACCCATGACGAAATCACGCTTGCTTTCGTCCGAGATCACCCCGATCGCGTTTGCCCCGGCTGTGTTGATCAACTGGATTGCATAAGATCCCAGACCGCCCGAGGCACCCCAGACCAGAACGTTCTGACCCGGTTTCAGGTCATGCGGTTCGTGACCAAACAGCATACGATAAGCTGTCGCGAGTGTCAGCGTGTAGCAGGCCGCTTCTTCCCAAGTCAGGTGCTTGGGGCGCGGCATCAACTGCTGAGCCTGCACGCGTGTGAACTGGCTGAATGAGCCGTCAGGTGTTTCATAGCCCCAGATCCGCTGACTGGTCGAATACATCGGGTCACCGCCGTTGCATTCCTCGTCGTCGCCATCGTCCTGATTGCAGTGGATGACAACTTCGTCGCCAACCTTCCACCGCTTGACCTTGTCACCAACGGCCCAGACGATACCCGATGCATCAGAGCCCGCGACATGGTACGGTGCCTTGTGGCCATCAAAGGGGCTGATCGGCTGGCCCAGTGCAGCCCAGACACCGTTGTAATTAACGCCTGCAGCCATCACCAGAACAAGCACCTCATTGCTGTCCAGCGTGGGTACATCGACCACTTCCTGCTGCATCGCTGTGCTTGGCTCGCCATGGCGTTCCTTTCGGATGGCCCAGGCGTACATTTGTTTCGGGACATATCCCATTGGAGGGATCTCACCCATTTCATAGAGGTCTTTTTCGGGTGCCTCATACGACGCGATACCGGTTTCGGTGTCCAAAGCCATGCTGGCCTCCTTTTTCAATACTTTTGCCGCGCCGCAGAATCGCGCGCTTTATCAGATGAAATATTGGCCATCGCGAAATATTGCAACCGTTTTTGATGCAATATTGTAATTTTATGACCCAGCAGTTGCAGAAATTATTTTGCAGACGCAGAATTTGAGGGGCGCGCGGAAACCGGTACAGATGCTGCATAATACTCCAGCAGATCACCGCGTTGCCCAGATGCAGAAAGAATATCTCCCTGCCGCTTGAGAATCCGTCGTTCAATCAACTGGTCCAAAGCGCTTGATATGGCCGGCGCATTGTCTTGGGTCTGCTTACCGTCGCGTTCCATCATCGTCTGAATAGAGGACCGCAGATCCTGTTCCGCCATCGGCCCATTGTCACGTATCAGCAAACAGGCCGCAGGGGCCGGAACCAACGGGATCGCGTTCTGGATACGCTGCATCAATGTGCGCGCCAGATCGGTCATCATGTCGTCACTGCCTTCGGCCCGGAACTCTTTCAGGGAAATCGGCATTCCGTACCGGACCGATGCCAGCCCAAACCGCTTGTAGCGCCCGATCACTCGCCGCCAGAACTGCTTGAAAATCCATCGCGCGATGACACCGATCCGGGCCCGAAAACGACGCTCTTTTCCCAGTGCCGCACGGGTAAGAATAGTGTCTTCAAGCACACGGTCATAATTCAAAGCGACGGGAACGAATACAACATCACGCCCCTGCGACGTCGTCCCATCCATTATGTACTTGAGCAATCCAAGCTTTGGGCGGGCGAGCGCTCCTGTCAGGCTTAAACCACCTTCTGGAAACATGGCTTGCGTCACACCGGCTTCGGTCGCATGGCGCACATAGGTGGACAAAACCTGCCGGTAGAGCTCGCTGCCTGACTTGCGCCGGATAAAGTAGGCCCCCATTGCACGGATCAACCGGCTGAGCGGCCAAACCCGAGCCCATTCTCCTACCGCGTAGGATAAAGCAGAGTGCGGGGCCGCCAGATATGTAACCAACACATAGTCCATGTTGCTTCTGTGGTTCATCACAAAAACAACGGTTGCATCAGGGTCGATGGTCCTGACCGCGTCTTCGTCTTCGTAGCTAAGCCGCACCTCGTAGAACGTGTTGCTTAGCAGCCGGGCCAAACGGATCGCAAAACTGAAATAGGCGAAGGCGGAAAAGGACGGCACGATTTCGCGGGCATAGCGGCGTGCCTGCTCGGACGCGACGGCTTCGGGTATTCCGGTTTCAAGGGCGTGATGCTGGACCGCTTTACCGACCTGTGGATCATAAATCAGCCGTTGAATCATGTCGTGCCGACGAGCCAGCTTGAACGGTTGGATTGGACGTTGCAAGCGCTGGTTCAAACGCGCCACGGCACGTTCCAACCGGCGGCGGAAGAACCATCGGACTGACGGGAACAGGAAATGCGAAGCGAAAGTAACCATGGCAAAGACCACGATCAGCACAAAAAGCCAAAGCGGAAGTTCCACGGTTTGCGTCATGGCCGCACCTTGCCACCAATCGCAGCTGCTCACAATCTGAACAATTGCAGGATGCCGCAACGCAGCGAATTGACTTGTCCCGAAAATTGCGCTTTAGAACCCATAGACGTAATTTTATTGCCCACCGAAACGCGAGGCCCCTTCATGACGCAGATGCAGAAAGATCGCCCCTGGCTCATCCGGACCTATGCCGGTCATTCTACCGCCAAGGCCTCGAACGCGCTATATCGTGGCAACCTCGCCAAAGGGCAAACCGGTCTTTCGGTAGCCTTCGATCTGCCCACCCAGACCGGATATGACAGTGACCACACGTTGGCACGTGGCGAAGTTGGCAAGGTCGGGGTGCCCGTCTGCCATCTGGGCGATATGCGGGTTTTGTTCGATCAGATTCCGCTGGAACAGATGAACACGTCAATGACGATCAACGCGACCGCCCCTTGGTTGCTTGCCCTTTACATCGCCGCAGCCGAGGAACAAGGCGCTGACATTTCCAAGTTGCAGGGCACAGTCCAGAACGACCTGATCAAGGAGTATCTGAGCCGGGGCACTTATGTCTGTCCGCCAAAACCGTCGCTGAAGATGATCGCGGACGTGGCCGAGTATTGCTATTCCAATGTCCCCAAGTGGAACCCGATGAATGTGTGTTCCTATCATTTGCAAGAGGCTGGCGCGACACCGGAACAAGAACTTGCTTATGCGCTGGCAACAGCCATCGCCGTGCTGGACGAATTGCGCCCACGAGTACCTGCCGAGGATTTCCCCGCGCTTTGCGGCCGGATTTCCTTTTTTGTGAATGCTGGTATCCGCTTTGTCACTGAAATGTGCAAAATGCGCGCATTTGTCGATCTTTGGGACGAAATCCTGCAACAGCGATATGGTGTCGAGAACCCAAAGTTCCGCCGCTTCCGCTATGGTGTGCAGGTGAACTCTCTGGGGCTGACCGAGCAACAACCTGAGAACAATGTCTACCGCATCCTGATCGAGATGCTGGCCGTAACCCTGTCGAAGAATGCACGCGCCCGTGCGGTGCAGTTGCCTGCCTGGAACGAGGCGCTTGGCCTGCCACGCCCCTGGGACCAGCAATGGTCCATGCGGATGCAGCAGATTCTGGCCTATGAAACTGACCTGTTGGAATTCGATGACCTGTTCGATGGCAACCCTGCCGTTGATGGCAAGGTCGAAGAATTGAAAGCAGGCGCGCGGGCAGAGCTTGCGAATCTGGATGCGATGGGCGGTGCGGTTGCATCAATCGAGTATATGAAATCCCGCCTTGTGGATTCCAACGCTGAACGTCTGAACCGGATCGAACGCAACGAAACTGTGGTCGTCGGCGTGAACAAATGGATGGAAGGCGAGGCTTCGCCCCTTCAGACCGAAGATGGCGGCATCATGGTCGTTGATCCTGCGGTAGAACAGGAACAGATCGACCGCCTGAACGCGTGGCGGGCTGAGCGCGACGAAGCGGCTGTTACAGCGACCTTGTCCGCGTTGCGCCAGGCGGCTCAGACAGGAGCGAACGTCATGGAGCCGTCCATTGCCGCTGCCAAGGCGGGTGTGACAACCGGGGAGTGGGCCGAAGAGATGCGCAAGGTTTTCGGCACTTATCGTGGCCCGACCGGCGTTTCCGGTTCGGTCTCGAACAAGACCGAAGGGTTGGAGGACCTGCGCGCGGCGGTTGATGCCGTCAGCGACAAACTGGGACGGCGCCTGAAATTCCTGGTTGGAAAACCGGGGTTGGACGGCCATTCCAACGGCGCCGAACAAATCGCGTTCCGTGCCCGCGACTGCGGCATGGATATCAGCTATGAGGGTATCCGGCTGACCCCGGAAGAAATTGTCACCTCAGCCCGCGATGATGACGCACATGTCATCGGGTTGTCGATCCTGTCCGGTAGCCATCTGCCTTTGGTCGAAGATGTAATGGATCGGCTGCAAAAGGCTGGCCTGTCTCACATTCCCGTGGTTGTCGGCGGAATTATTCCGGATGAAGATGCCGCAAAATTGAAAGCCATGGGTGTAGCCAAGGTTTACACCCCCAAAAACTTTGAACTTAATGCGATCATGAGCGATATTGTAACGCTGGTTGACCCCAAAAACCTCGCAGCCGAGTAACTGAGGTTTTAGAACCTTAATTCCCCGTTTCTTCGCTTTGGATATTTGGGATGGAATAAACCATTCGCTAGAATTACGGTGCGCGCTCAAGTGTACCGTAAAATATATCCTTTGGAGATGAATGATGGGGTTCAATCTTGAACAGATGTCGCGCAAAGACCTTTTGGCATTGCGCGACGATGTCGAAAAAGCCTTGGTAGGAGCGGAAAAACGCGAGCGCCGTGAGGCTTTGAAAGCCGCAGAAAAAGCTGCCGCAGAATTCGGGTATTCGCTGTCCGAACTTTCAGGCGATGCACCCCGCGCATCCAAGCAAAAGAAAACAAAAGAAAAATACCGCAATCCTGGCAATCCGGAACAAACCTGGACAGGTCGCGGCCGCAAGCCGAAATGGGTGCACGATGCGTTGCAGGCGGGTACCGATATCTCCGATCTTGAAATCTGATCAGGGCGGATCAAAACAATGACAATTCATATCGGCGCTGAAAAAGGCGAAATTGCAGACACTGTCCTATTACCCGGAGATCCTTATCGGGCGAAATGGGCAGCCGAGACGTTTTTGGACGATGTGAAACAGGTCAATAACGTCCGGGGAATGCTTGGGTTTACCGGAAATTGGAAGGGAAATCCTGTAACGATACAGGGTAGCGGCATGGGAATGCCCTCGCTCTCCATTTACGTAAACGAGTTAATTCGCGATTACGGTGCAAAAACCCTGATCCGAATTGGGTCGTGTGGCGGAATGCAGGACAGTGTCAAAATTCGAGACGTCATTCTGGCAATGACTTCGACGACGCTGAGTACGCCGTCACGCGGTATCATGAAAGAACTGAATTTTGCGCCCTGCGCCGATTGGAACTTGTTGCAGGCGGCCGCGAAGGTGGCGGCTGCCAAAGGAACCCCTACCCATGTCGGTGGGATTTATTCTTCGGACGTTTTCTATGATGAGCGCCCGGACCTGAACGAACAGATGGTGCGTCACGGGATTCTCGGCGTCGAAATGGAGGCGGCCGAGCTCTATATCCTGGCAGCGCGCCACAAATGTCGTGCTCTGGCAGTTCTCACCGTTTCCGATCACCTTCTGACGGGAGAGGCTCTGCCATCCTCGGAACGTGAAAGCAGCTTTGGAGACATGGTGGAAATCGCGCTACAGGCCGCATTCCCGGGCAACTAGCAGTAAGGTGGGTGCCCGCCGATCCTAACGCCCGTGCGTGCGATCATAGCCATTGCGCGCCGGGCTTTCCCAGCCATCCAGGTCTGTGACCGTCGCGGCAAATGTTTCGACCAACAAGGGATAACACGCGGCGGTGTCCGAGGAATGCTCGGACGAGCAATCCCCACCCGGACAGGCGCTGAGATTGCCAAGCAGATCGATTTCGGCAAAGAATTCCAGATAGTCGCCGGGGCGAACGGGCGATGCTTTCATGAAATACTGACCAGTATCCCGAGTGAAACCAGTACACATGAAGACGTTCAGAACGTCGTGCACCGCGGGTTCGGCCTCATCCATCGGGATATTCAGATGATCCGCCAACGCGCGGGTCAGGTTGGAATGGCAGCAATGATGATACTGCGTGCCGGACAGCAAATTGCCCGTATATGGATCACAACGCGTGCCAATCACGTCATGAACCGACCCCCCATGGGTATCGATCCCGTACCATTCCAGTGTATCCGCTATGATCGTGGCCATCGGCCGCAGATGTGGGAAACTGGACCACATCCGCTCTCCGGTGGTCAGGTGCGTGCCATGCAGAGCCCGCGTTTTTCCGGAATAAAAGCGCTCGGACAAATCATTGCGGTTCCACAGGTTCAAATCGCCAACCTGCGGTCCTTCAACCGATGTGATACGAAAGAAATGCCCGGCAGGTACATCAAAACAGCGCGCCTCACGCGGAGGAACCAGGACTTCGCCGGTTTGGACTGCCCGTTGGCGTACAGATCTGATCCAGGGCAAATCTGGTCGCGGCAAGGCATCGTTCGGATAACAAATGACAGGGGCGACCGAACGACGGGCTTCGGCATCTTCTGGGGGGCGGGCAGTATTCTCAGAACCGGTCATGGCGTGCAGAGTGGCGGATTCTATGGCTCGCGAAAAGCCCTATTCTCAACCATCACTTGCCTTAAGACAGCGCATAGGTTGGTCCGGCGCAGCGACTGCCGCTCCACAAAAGCTACACCGCCAGATGCCATGGCGTCTGTCCTGTCGCCAACGACAATCCCGTGTCAGCGTGGAATGGCGCGACCGCCAGAAAAAATAGGCGAACACTCCGGCGGCCAACAAAAGCAGAAGAACAGGCATTCCTCTGCTTTGCCGATTGACCGAAGTTTTTCAAGGGCTGTCGTATTGGATCAGGCCGCGTTTGCGTATTCGAACAGCTCGGGCTCTTTGTCGGCTTTAACCGGTTCCGGCGTGTAGTAGGCCCATGCCTGCTCCAGCAGTTTCAGCGCTTCTTTAGTGTCGATTTTTTGTTTGGATGTGTTTGCATTCATTGGAGTGATCCTGACTTAAACTCATCACTCCTCCCTGAGCGAAAAATAAGGCAATGCAGCCGGGGCTACATCGCCTTATTTTGCAAGATCGACATGCGTTTGCCGCAATTCGGTGCAGGTGATTATACCGCGCGTTCGACCATCATCTTTTTAATCTCGGCAATCGCCTTGGCCGGGTTCAGACCTTTGGGACAGGTCTTGGCGCAATTCATGATGGTGTGGCAGCGATAAAGCTTGAACGGATCTTCCAACTCGTCCAGGCGCTCACCCGTGGCCTCATCCCGGCTGTCGATGATCCAGCGGTATGCGTGCAACAGAGCAGCGGGGCCAAGATACCGATCGCCATTCCACCAATAGCTCGGGCACGAGGTCGAGCAGCTGGCGCACATCACACACTCATAGAGACCATCCAGCTTTTTCCGGTCTTCGATCGACTGCTTCCACTCCTTTGCAGGGCGGTTGGTCTTGGTTTCCAGCCACGGCATGATCGACGCATGCTGGGCATAAAAATGGGTCAGATCAGGGATCAGATCTTTGACCACAGGCATATGCGGCAGCGGATAGATTTTCACGTCGCCCTTGATCTCATCCATGCCATAGATACAGGCCAGTGTGTTGATCCCGTCGATATTCATCGCGCACGAGCCGCAGATGCCTTCACGGCATGATCGGCGAAATGTCAGGGTCGGGTCGATTTCGTTCTTGATCTTGATCAGCGCGTCCAAAACCATCGGCCCGCACGTGTCCATATCGACAAAGTAGGTATCGACACGGGGGTTCTGACCATCATCCGGGTTCCAGCGATAGATCTGGAACTTGCGCACATTGGTCGCGCCATCCGGCTTGGGCCAGGTCTTGCCGGTCGTAATCCGGGAATTTTTGGGCAGGGTCAGTTGAACCATGTCAATTCTCCATTCAGCACAAGGCCGCCTTTCAGCCTGTCCGGGCGCGCTGGGACGCCCCTCGGTTATAATGCCCCCAATGGGCGATGTTCACGTCAAAATCCGGCGCGAGCCAGTCCGCAACGCACTGCGGATCATCACAGTCGATATCAAAGCGCAGGAATCGCGAGTTGCCGTCGAAATAGGTCTCTACCTCGGCATGGTGCACATCATACATATGCGCCCAGCCGTGTTTCACTTCATCCGCACTCTGCCCATTGGCTTTGCAGCACCGATCCAGATACCCGCCACCGGAATGGTTGGCGCGCGAAGCTATCCAGTCATCCCTGTCCCTCGTGTTCAGCAAGAAATAGGCATTCGGGTAAGCTGCATGCAATTCACGGAAGAAACGCGCCCCGTCCAACATGAAGCGCGAACTGACAAAAGCGATGTCAGTGAAGGCCCGCACCGCTCCGAACCCGTCCAGTGGTCGTCGCCCCATGGCAATGTTGGTCAGCATGCGGTGCGCAAGATTTCGACCCTGGTCATCTTCCCAATGAACCGACGGTATCCCGCTTTTCTGAAACAGCCTGTGAAACGAGGTCGTCGCACAGCGGTTCAGCCCGATCAGGATGATCTTGGGATCGCCTGAACCGGATTGCAGGACCTCGACCGTCATGACAAACACCGGACACGGACCGACCCTTGGCCAATGGCCGTTGCGGTCTTCGTGGGTATTTGGCGCTTGCTCACCATTGCCTGCTGTCCGAGCCTTTTAGAACGTACGTGCCTTGGGCGCGATTTTCTTCAGGCTGATGCCACCTTCGTCTTCGGTCGTCAGCGGATCGACGATCACGGGACGATAGCTAAGCTCGACCTGGTTGCCTTCGACCCGGCTAACCGTATGGACGCGCCAATTTTCGTCATCACGTGCAGAGAAATCCTCGTGCGCGTGGGCACCACGGGATTCCTTGCGCGCCTCTGCGCCGACGATCGTGGCCAGCGCGTTGGGCATCAGGTTGGTCAGCTCCAGCGTTTCCATCAGGTCACTGTTCCAGACCAGCGACCGGTCGGTGACTTTCAGATCGTCCATCTTGGCAGCGATTGCCGTCATCTTCTCGACGCCTTCGGCCATGGTCTTGGCGGTACGGAACACGGCAGCATCCGCCTGCATGGTTTTCTGCATTTCAAGCCGTAATTCTGCGGTCGGGATGGAACCGCTGGCGTTGCGCACCGCGTCGAACCGGTCAAAGGCCTTATCGATCGATGCCTGGTTCAGAACCGGGTTCGCAGCTTCTGCATCTACGACTTTGCCAGCCCGGATCGCTGCCGCGCGGCCAAAGACCACAAGGTCAATCAGCGAGTTCGAGCCCAACCGGTTCGCGCCGTGAACCGAGGCGCAACCTGCCTCGCCCACTGCCATCAGGCCCGACACCACAGCTGTCGGGTTCTCGGCCGTTGGGTTCAGAACTTCACCCCAATAGTTTGTGGGGATACCGCCCATGTTATAGTGCACGGTTGGCAGAACCGGGATCGGTTCCTTGGTGACATCCACACCGGCAAAGATCTTGGCGCTTTCCGAGATGCCGGGCAGACGTTCTGCCAAAGCCTCGGCTGGCAGGTGACTGAGGTTCAGGTGAATATGATCCCCTTCCGCTCCGACACCACGACCTTCGCGGATTTCCAAGGTCATCGAACGCGAGACGTAATCGCGCGGTGCAAGGTCCTTGTACTGGGGCGCATAACGCTCCATGAACCGTTCACCTTCCGAGTTGGTCAGGTAACCACCCTCGCCACGCGCTCCTTCAGTGATCAGACAGCCCGAACCGTAGATGCCGGTGGGGTGGAACTGAACGAATTCCATATCCTGCAAGGCCAGGCCGGCACGGGCCACCATGCCGCCACCGTCACCGGTGCAGGTATGGGCCGAGGTCGCGCTGAAATAGGCGCGGCCATACCCGCCGGTCGCCAGCACAACCATCTTGGCATTGAAGACATGCATCGTGCCATCGTCCAGCTTCCAGCAGACAACACCCTGACACTGACCGTCGTCGGACATGATCAGATCGATAGCGAAGTACTCGATATAAAACTCAGCATTGTTCTTCAGCGACTGGCCATAGAGCGTATGAAGGATCGCGTGGCCGGTCCTGTCCGCAGCGGCACAGGTGCGCTGTACTGCCGGGCCTTCGCCGAATTCAGTGGTGTGACCACCAAACGGGCGTTGATAGATCTTACCCTCTTCGGTTCGGCTGAACGGAACGCCATAGTGCTCCAGTTCGTAAACTGCCTTGGGCGCTTCCCGCGCGAGGTATTCCATCGCATCGGTGTCGCCCAGCCAATCCGAGCCTTTCACAGTGTCGTACATATGCCACTGCCAATGGTCGGGGCCCATGTTTGACAACGACGCGGCGATACCGCCCTGAGCCGCCACGGTGTGCGAACGGGTTGGGAAAACCTTGGTTACGCAAGCCGTGCGCAGACCCTGTTCCGCCATACCCAGCGTCGCCCGCAGACCGGCCCCACCGGCGCCGACAACGACCACGTCATATTCATGCGTTTCGTATTCGTATGCAGCCATTTCTTTCAGCTCCGGGAATTAAAGGGCAATGCGCGCGATAGCGAAGATACCAGCCGCTGCTGCGCCGTAGGACAGGCAGGTCAACAGAATGATCAGGACCTTTTCAAGCGTGCCGTGAACATAATCTTCCAGCATCACCTGCGCACCGTCCGCGAAGTGTTTGAAGCCAACCGCCAGCGTCAGTGCTGCCACGATGGCAGGAAAAGGTCGCGAGTAGTAGTCAAGAACGACCTCGAATGGCTGGCCCAGGATCGGACCAAATGTAAATACAAACAACGGCACAAGGATCAGCAAAGCAACCGAGCTGACTTTCATCGCCCAGAAATGGGCAGTGCCGGATTTCGCCGAGCCAAGTCCAGCGGCGCGTTTGCGGTCGGTCAGATAACGCATGTCAGGCCTCCAATCACGCGACGAGGACAAGGGTCAGAAGGGTCAAGACGACCGATCCGATGACAACGGCCCAACCCAGCTTGGTCGCCGTCGGGAGGTCCAGACCAACCGCGTTGTCCCAGATCAGGTGCCGCACACCGGCCAACGTGTGATACCAAAGCCCCCAAACGGATAGCGCCATCACAAGGTCTCCAAGCATCGAGGTTATTACCCCATTCGCTACCGCAAACGCCTCGGGCGAAGTTGCTGCGGCCAGAAACCACCAGACGATCAACAGAGCTGCGAGCAGAAGGGCGTTGCCGGTGATGCGCGTCAGGATGGACGTGATCGACGTCAACTGCGGGCGATAAATCGACAGATGCGGCGAAAGTGGGCGATTGCCCCGATTTACATCGGCCATGGCGGCTCCTTTTCGGTTGGCTACCGAACGTTTTACTGGTTTTTGCGACACTGTCACGTGCTGCGAGTGCAAAAACCATCAAATTGCGCTCAATTACACGGATAATTCGAATATGTGATCACACAAAATAATCTCGTGATCACATATCACATTCCGCGCTGTCAATGTTAGCGTTTTCAAGGCCAAAGAGATGTGATCACGAATCTCTCAAGCCGTCATTTCAGGTCTGCTGTTTGCTGCGTCACTTCGCGCAGCAGTTTTCGGCGAATTCGTTCCGGGTAATCCGCGAACCCGGTGGCGGAAACGACAAAAGCACCTTCGCCCACGATGACATTCTCAAAGAAATACGCCGTCAGATCCGGTTCGCTTTCCTCAATAGCCAGCGCGTTGACAACGATCCCCTCGGCGCGCAGGGCCGCATGTACCCGCGTCGGCTCAATCCCTTCATTGGACACACCGTCCCCTGACAGGTCTATCAGGTGCCGTCGGCAGTCTGAAACCGAATCGAATGAACTCAGGGTCATTTGAAGCGCCTCGCCGATTGCCGTCGAAAAATTCCGCCAGATGCGCGGATCGGCGGCGACCTGGTCTGAAAACTGATCCAGCGTGGCAAAGCTATCGATACGGGTCCAAGGAATAGTGATCCGCTGGCGCGATGAGCCGGTCCACTGCACCAGCATCAGCCGCGCCTGCCCCCGCACCAGCGCCTCGGACACGATCGGGTCGCGCAAACCTGCGGCCAACCCATCCATCTGAATGCGATATTCGCTGCTATCGACTGAACCAGAAACATCCACGGCTAAAGCCAAGGCCAGATCGCAGGCCTGAGCCGCCGGTGCCAGAGTGACGCTGGCCAATATTGCGCGTAGCAGGTTCATTGTGCAAACCTATCACGCCTTGCAAGCCGTGGCGTCACATATCCGTCAGATCACCTATTTGGGCATCAAAGCCCAATAATCGAGATCCAGCAGAACGTCTGGCAGGTAACGCCCTTCTTCGTTTTTCAGCTTGAACGGATCACCGCCCTTGGTCGCGACCAGACGCAATCGCACAGCGCCTATGCCGGCAACCCCGGTTTCCGCTTTGTCCAGAACTTCGGACCACGCCTTGATCGTATCACCCGCAAAACACGGGTTAGCATGGGCACCACCATTCAAGCCGACAATCATCTGCGCATTTGCAAGGCCATTGAAGGACAATGTCCGCGCCATCGAGATTACATGCCCACCATAAATGAGCCTGCCTTCCGGACGGAACGTCAGGTCGTAATGCACCTTGGCGGTGTTCTGCCACAGACGTGTGGCCAGCATATGTTCGGCCTCTTCGACGGTGACACCATCCACATGATCGATGGTTTCACCGATCTTATAATCGCCCCAGCGATGCGCCTCGCCCGCGAGGGCAAAATCATAGTTTGCAAAATCGAGCCCTTCCGGCACGGTCAGGTCCTGCGGATCAAGTACAGCCTTCAAATCAGGAACAACCGTCTCGGGCGCGGGTGCATCCATGTTTGCCTTGCGCACCATGACCCAGCGCACATATTCAAGAACCACCTCGTCCAATTGGTTCAACCCGCGGGTGCGAACCCAGACAACACCGGTTTTTCCGTTGGAATTCTGCTTCAGGCCGATAACCTCTGATACGGATCGCAGCGTATCGCCAGCATAAACGGGCTTCAGCCAACGGCCTTCGGCATAGCCAAGATTGGCAACCGCGTTCAAGGAAATGTCAGGCACGGTTTTGCCGAACACGATGTGGAACGCGGCCAGATCATCAATCGGGCTTTCCGGCAACCCACAGTCCCGGGCAAACTCATCCGAAGAGTAAAGCGCATGACGTGCGGGATAAAGCGCGTGATACAAGCCGCGCTCTCCCTCGGTCACGGTGCGAGGTACTGCATGCTGCAACACCTGCCCTACAGAATAGTCCTCGAAAAATCGGCCCGGATTTGTTTTCGCCATTACTGCTGTCCCAGTTTCATGTCGGGGGAATAGTCGGCCTCGACCTCTTTGGTCACGGCCTGCGCACAACGCATTACGTTGCCGTTGGCATCAAAGACGTAAGCCGGGTCGCCATACAGCTCCCATCCCTTTGACAGGGCGTCGGACACCTTGTGACAGAAGGCCGAAGTGTCTTCTTCGGTCAGCAAGCGATAAAGTTTCGACATCAAATCAAATCCTTATGAGCCGAACGGAGATGGGCCAACCAGCCCGTGGATGTATCCGATAATTCCCATCAGAACGATCGAAGCCACGAAGAACATCGCATCCTTGCCGTAAGTGCCAGGCTCTGCCGGGGTCCACTCGGGTTCAGACTTGTTGATTACAATGACTTCGACCACCGCCCAGGCCAGAAGGCCACCAAACAGAATGATCGAGGCCAGATCGCCGTTCACCAACAGGTGCGCAAAAGCCCACAGCTTGAACCCGCCCAGCATCGGGTGGCGCAGCTTGTTCAGCAGCCGGCCTTTTGTGCCCGCAGGGCTCATCATATAAATCGCGATCAAAACCAACAGGTTGTTGACGTGAACCAGAAAGGTTGGCGGCGCCCAAACATGGATGAAGTCGGTCATGCGATACCCGAAGATCATCAGTAGGATCGACGCGACCAAAGCCAGGGCAACAGCGCCTTTACCCGCGTCACCCATTGCGGCGCGGCGTTCAGGTGCCACACGTTTGAACAGATGCGCCCCCCACCACAGCGCCACACCCAAGATCAGAAGAACAAAGCCCATGCTGGCCTACCCCGCTTGCAAAGCTAATATCGCCTCTGCTTTTGCCAGAATTTCGCGGGCAGTTACAACGTGCAGATTTTCAACAATCTTGCCATCAACAACGGCGACCCCTTGGCCAAGGGCTTCGGTCTCTTCAAAAGCCGAGATCTGGCGGCGAGCCAGGTCGATCTCATCCTCCGATGGCGCGAAGGCGGTATTTGCCACTTCGACCTGGGCCGGGTGGATCAGCGTTTTACCATCAAAGCCCATATCGCGGCCTTGCGCACATTCGAAAGCCAGACCTTCGACATCCTTGAAAGCGTTGTAAACGCCGTCGATGATGATCAGCCCTTCGGCCTTGGCGGCCAGCAAGCACAGCCCTAACGAGGTCATCATCGGAAGGCGATCTGGGCGGAAGCGGGTTTGCAGCTCTTTCGCCAGATCATTTGTTCCCATTACGAATCCAGCCATCAGCGGATGCCCGGCTATTTCTGCCGCGTTCAGCATTCCACGCGGGGTTTCCATCATGGCCCAGATCGGCAAATCTCCGGTGATCGCAGCCAGCGCATCCACGTCAGCCGCCGAATTCACCTTAGGCAACAGGACCACGTCGGCGTCCATGTTACGCACAGCCTCGGCATCCGCACGGCCCCATTCAGTGTCCAACCCGTTGATCCGTACGATTTTGACCCGCCCCCCGTACCCTCCGGCAGCCAAAGCCGCCTTGAGCGTTTCGCGCGCATTGTCCTTTTCGTCGGCTGCGACCGCATCTTCCAGATCAAATATGATTGCATCTACCGGCAGAGTGCGGGCCTTTTCCAAAGCCCGGTCCCGGGACCCGGGGATATAGAGAACCGAACGATAGGGGCGCTGACGAGGATCCATGGACCACTCCCATTGAAATAAAGTTGCGCGGAATGGGGCATTTTTTACCGGAAAGTTCAAGCCCAAAATTGCCGCACCGCAGCAAACACGACGCAACGTGCTTTGCCTTAACTGAATTTCGGCCCCTGCGCGGCACCCTGACCGGCAGAGGGAACCGAAAGGATTCGGGATGCGAAAGACAATGTTCAAGATGACGATGGGACTTGGGATCATGGTACTTGCGGCACAACAGGTACAGGCCCAGGGGCAAAACTGCGCACCGCGAGCGGATGTGCTGGAAAGGTTGACCGACACTTATGGCGAAACGCGCAGGGGCTTTGGTCTGGCCCAGCAAGGCGCGGTCATGGAACTTTTCGCCTCAACTCAACGCGGCAGCTGGACCATCACGGTGACCTTGCCCAACGGGGTCACCTGCCTCGTCGCTTCGGGGCAAGCTTTTGAGGCTGTAGCCGAAGCGCTGCCCCCGAACGCCTGATCAGGTAAGTGCGTCCCAGATCAGCTTACTGCCTGTGAGGGTCAGCAGCACATAGGCAATTCCAAAGAACAGGCGTTCGGACAACATGAAATGTGCACGGACGCCCAGCCAGGCACCGAGAACAGCAAACGGTGTTAACAGCATATCGGCCCATGCCGTCTGCCACGTGAACATGCCCAGATAAGCGTAGGGTACAAACTTCGCGATATTAATCACCCAGAAGACCAATACTGTACTGGCTTGAAACTCGGTCTTGGTCAGCCGTTGGGACAACAAGTAAACGGCAGCCGGAGGGCCTCCGGCATGGCTGACAAAGCTGGTGAATCCCGCGACCAGCCCTGCAAACAGGCCAGCGGAGGGTGGCAACCGTCTGGCAAACCCGCGCACCCAGCCTTTTGACTGTGCGATGTGCCAGATCACGAACCCGACCGAGATGCCGCCTATCAACAGGCGCAGCAGGTCATCATCCGTTGAACGGTAGAGCCATGCCCCCATTGCCACACCGGGTACAGCACCCAGGATCAGCAGGCGCGCATCCCCCCAGTTCCACCGCTTCCAATAAGGGCCCAAAGTGGCCACATCGATCACCATCAGAATCGGCAGCATCAGGGCCAGGGCCTGCCCGGGCGTTAGGATCAAGGCCAGAATCGATGATGACGCAAAGGCCACGCCCGAGCCGAAACCACCCTTCGAGATACCCGCAAAAATCACCGCCGGGATCGCCACTGCAAAAAACATCAGGTTCAATTCAAACATGCACCGGTCCCGGTTTTGGCTTGTCTCAAAGGCCCTTTAGCGCAACCACATAGGGTCTCGCAAACGGTATGCGGTTGTATGCCACGTCGCAGAACTCTTGCCTAATGCCGTTTTAACGACTAGCACAGCCGCGATTTCAAAACCGACCGGAGATATTCCAAATGGCCAGACCCAAGATTGCGCTGATCGGCGCGGGGAACATCGGCGGCACGCTTGCGCATCTTGCAGCTGTCAAAGAACTGGGTGACGTTGTCCTGTTTGACATCGCTGACGGGTTGCCACAGGGCAAGGCGCTCGACATCGCCGAATCCGGCCCGTCCGAAGGCTTTGACGCCTCGATGAAAGGCACTAGCGATTATGCCGATATCGCCGGCGCGGATGTCTGCATCGTGACCGCAGGCGTAGCCCGCAAACCGGGCATGAGCCGCGATGACCTGCTGGGCATCAACCTGAAAGTCATGAAGTCGGTCGGCGAAGGTATCGCAGCGCATGCGCCCGATGCGTTCGTGATCTGCATCACCAACCCTCTGGACGCCATGGTCTGGGCGCTGCGCGAATTCTCGGGCCTGCCGCACAACAAAGTCTGCGGCATGGCTGGCGTGCTGGACTCAGCACGTTTCGCGCATTTCCTGTCGGAAGAGTTCAACGTCTCGATGCGCGATGTAACCGCGTTCGTATTAGGCGGACATGGCGACACCATGGTGCCGTCGGTTCGTTATTCGACCGTTGCCGGTATCCCGCTGCCTGATCTGGTTGAAATGGGCTGGACCTCGCAAGAAAAGCTGGATGCCATCGTACAGCGCACCCGTGATGGTGGCGCGGAAATCGTAGGCCTGCTGAAAACCGGGTCGGCTTATTACGCGCCCGCCACTTCGGCGATCGAAATGGCCGAAGCCTATCTGAAAGACCAGAAGCGTGTTCTGCCTTGTGCGGCGTACTGCAGCGGTGAGTTGGGTGTTAACGGCCTTTATGTCGGGGTGCCGACTGTCATCGGCGCTGGTGGCGTCGAGCGCATCGTAAACATCAAGCTGAACGAAGACGAGCAAGCCGGTTTCGACAATTCGGTCAACGCCGTGAAAGGCCTGATCGAGGCATGTAAAGGCATCGACAGTTCACTGGCGTAAAACTGCCAGACAATTTGAATTTGAGGCCGGCCCAATTGTGGGCCGGTTTTCATTTGCCACCGCGGAACCCGGCCGCATATGTTGGCGCAAACGTCGCAAATCCCTTTTTTCGAATGTGATTTCAAAAAACTGTGCAGGATTATCGAATCAATTGATGACACTCGAGCTTTTGTGATCACACCCTAAAAACCCGTGATCACAAATGTTGAAAATCTTCGGCAATTTCCCGTCACAGATCAAAAAACCCTTTAAATTTACCCGCTAGACACGCCTATAACGGTTAAACGCAGTCAGACGGGACAATTTCGATGAACATTCACGAATATCAGGCCAAGGCTCTTCTTCGCAGCTACGGCGCTCCGGTCTCCGATGGTCGCGCCGTGCTGCGCGCCGAGGAAGCCAAAACCGCAGCCGGCGAACTGGATGGACCGCTTTGGGTCGTCAAGGCGCAGATACACGCGGGTGGCCGTGGCAAAGGATCCTTCAAAGAAGCCGACGCTGGTGAAAAAGGCGGTGTCCGTCTGACGAAATCGGTCGAGGAAGCGGCCGAAGAAGCCAAGAAGATGCTGGGTCGCACTCTGGTCACCCATCAGACGGGTCCGGCAGGCAAGCAGGTCAACCGCATCTATATCGAAGCCGGTTCCGGCATCGAGCGTGAGTTGTACCTGGCCCTGCTGGTAGATCGTCAGACCAGCCGTATCTCGTTTGTCTGCTCGACCGAAGGCGGTATGGACATCGAAGAAGTCGCCGCCGCGACGCCCGAGAAAATCCTGTCCTTCTCGGTTGACCCGGCCACCGGCTACCAACCCTACCATGGTCGCCGCATCGCGTTTTCGCTGGGTCTGGAGGGCGCGCAGGTCAAGCAATGTGTCAGGCTTATGGGCATCCTCTACAAAGCCTTCGTCGAGAAGGACATGGAGATGCTGGAGATCAACCCGCTGATCGTATCCGACAGCGGCGACCTGAAAGTGCTGGATGCCAAAGTTGGCTTTGATGGCAACGCGGTCTACCGCCACCCGGATATCGCTGAACTGCGCGACACGACCGAGGAAGACCCCAAGGAACTGGAAGCCAGCAAATACGACCTGAACTACATCGCACTGGACGGTGAGATTGGTTGCATGGTGAACGGTGCCGGTCTGGCGATGGCCACGATGGACATCATCAAGCTTTATGGGGCCGAGCCTGCCAACTTCCTCGACGTGGGCGGCGGTGCGACCAAAGAGAAGGTGACCGAGGCGTTCAAGATCATCACCTCGGACCCGCAGGTCAAAGGCATTCTGGTCAATATCTTCGGCGGCATCATGCGCTGTGATGTTATCGCAGAGGGCGTGGTGGCTGCGGTGAAAGAGGTCGGGCTGCAAGTTCCGCTGGTCGTGCGTCTGGAAGGCACCAATGTCGAGAAAGGCAAAGAGATCATCAACAATTCGGGTCTGGACGTGATCGCGGCGGACAACCTGAAAGACGGTGCCGAGAAGATCGTGAAGGCGGTTAAGGGTTGAGCAGAGTGGGAGGAAGATTTGCAGAAATGCAAACCTTCCTCTGTCCTCGGGATGAGTATCACTTTCAAAGGCCGATTGAATGAATTTCCAGAAGATCTCCTTGGCAACCGCAATTCTTTTAGCTGGTTGCACGAACGCGCCGGTAACACGAAGCAGTGCAATTGAAGAAGCGAGTGTGCTGTTTGAAACGGTCTGCATGGCCAGCTTGGGTAATCCTTCTCAAGCAACTCAAACGCTGGAGAACTCAGACCTTGAACGTATTTCTAACACGTCCGAGGGAGGAACTCGGTTCTTCAGTGAGCCGAATTGGATCTATGCAGTCACCGGAACCAGAACTTCTGATTTTGGAACCAGGGGCAGGGTCGAGTATGACTACTGCTATATAGCGTCGAAAAACCTAACTTCCACTGACGTAGAAGAAATACAAAAGCGGATGGCTGCAAAGCACATCGATGGTTCATCTACTTATCAGACGACCAGAAGCTCTTCGAGAACTACGCTGAGAGCCGACAAACCCATTGCAGGGCGAAATGTCTACATCGTCTCCGGGCAACCTCCGAAACAACCCGCTGGACAGCAATACTCGTCCATCGAACTTCAACAGATAAGATAGCAAGCGAAGGAGCCACTAAAATGGCAGTCCTCATCGACGAAAATACCAAAGTGATCTGTCAGGGCTCTACCGGCTCGCGGACCAAATCGCTGTTGGTACAGACTGCCTGATCTGACTGGAAATGTAACCCCATGACCATCCCCATCTTCCTCATAGGCCTAGAACGCGCCACCGGGCGGGCGCGTTTGATGGCGCAGGAGCTGCAAAAGGCAGGCCTGTCGGCAACGCGCATCAACGCTGTTGATTGCGACGCCGCCACCCGTGAGGAATTCCTGCGTGAATGCCGGTCTGAGGGACCCTGGGGTTATTTCCATACCAAGGACATGGCCTGCACCCTCAGTCACGCCAAAGCGTGGGAGGCCGTTGTCGCCTCCGGCGCGGAGCAGGCTTTGATACTTGAGGATGATGTTTTCCTGTCGCCAGAACTGGCGGATTGGTTGAACGATGCATCCTGGTGGCCAGAGGATGCCGATATCGTGCGGTTCGAACGCTGGCGCAGCACAAAGCTTTTCCTCGCACTTGAGCGCAAAAGCTCATCCCATCTGGGTCGGGAACTGCGCCTGATGCACTCACGCCACCCCGGCGGTGCCGCATATGCGTTGACCCGGCAAGCGGCAGAACACTTTCTGGCGCAAAGGCCCTATGACATCACGCTGGATGGCCTGTTGTTCAACCCGTCAGCCTCGGCTGCGGCGCGTCGGGTCAATGTCTATCAGGTGGTTCCTGCGATGGTCGAGCAAGGCAACGAAGCGCCGGGCGAAATCCAGATGGGTTTCCCCCGCGCACGCCCTACGGGCTGGCCGCTGGTCCGACAAAATATCAGGCGCGGTATCGCCGAAATCAGCAGCGGCCTGCGCACGATGGCCAACCTGGTCCTTGGTCGCGCCACGCTTCAGAAAATTACCTATGCGCCGCAGGTTCTTCCAGCGGCAGAACCCCATCAATCCAACACCGCCTAGAGAAAGGGACAAAATGGCAGTCCTCATCGACGAAAACACTAAAGTGATCTGTCAGGGCTTTACCGGCTCGCAAGGTACATTCCACAGCGAACAGGCCATTGCCTATGGCACCAAGATGGTTGGCGGCGTAACCCCCGGCAAAGGCGGGATGGAGCATTTGGGCCTGCCCGTGTTCAACTCGGTCCACGAGGCCAAGCACGTGACCGAAGCCAACGCATCGGTGATCTACGTACCGCCCCCATTCGCGGCGGATTCGATCCTCGAAGCGATTGATGCCGAGATGGAAGTGATTGTCTGCATCACCGAAGGTATCCCGGTTCTGGACATGATGAAGGTGAAACGCGCGCTGGAAGGCAGCAAGTCGCGCCTGATTGGCCCGAACTGCCCCGGTGTCATCACGCCTGACGCCTGCAAGATCGGTATCATGCCCGGCCATATTCACAAACGCGGGAGCGTGGGTGTCGTTTCCCGCTCGGGTACGCTTACTTATGAAGCCGTGAAACAGACAACGGACGTAGGACTGGGCCAGTCCACCTGTGTGGGCATTGGCGGCGACCCGATCAAAGGGACTGAACATATCGACGTGCTGGAATGGTTCCTGGCAGATGACGAGACCACGTCGATCATCATGATTGGCGAGATCGGCGGCTCGGCCGAGGAAGAAGCCGCGCAGTTCCTGGCCGATGAGGCCAAGAAAGGCCGCAAGAAGCCGGTTGCAGGCTTCATCGCAGGCCGCACGGCACCTCCGGGCCGCCGCATGGGCCACGCGGGCGCGATTGTCGCCGGTGGCAAAGGCGGTGCCGAGGACAAGATCGAAGCCATGCGCTCGGCCGGTATCGTCGTGGCCGAAAGCCCGGCGCAGCTGGGTGAGGCCGTGCTGGAAGCGATTGGGTAAATTGTGAACTGGGGCACAAAAATCCTTTTTGGCCTTGTGGCTGCCATCTCGGCAGCCACTACTGCCCCTGCTGTTGCCGACAGCTCGAGCTTCGCTTCTGATACCGTTGCGGCTTGCCAGTCCGCAATTGATCTAGCGACAGTGACCGATACCCTAATCGAGATTGGCTGGTCTCCGGTGGTCCCAGCGGAACTTGACGAACGCGCAATAAAGTCTTTTGCCGCAACGTTACTTGCAGAACAGTTTGGCTATGGTGACGTTGCCAATCCGCGCATAACAAGAACATGGGAACTTGCACTCAAGAATGCCGCCGGGACTCGTAATCTAAAGATTGTCGAAAGCACACAACAAAAAGATCGTTGGTTTGTTAAACTTCAAACCGGAAGCGTTTTGCGCATCGACAGTTATGTGCATGACACCTACGGCCATCTAAGTTGCGTGATTGCGCTCAAAAATGAAGAATCGCCAGTGACATTTGAGCGTTTGCTTGGGGACACAGGACGTGATCCTGCGACCTTGCCTCCAGTGCATCGTCTTCGATCGCAATCATATGAAAGAAACGGCCTAAAACGGGTTCTGAACGGTGCGGTCCTGAACACCGAGCGCATTTCCGCCGTGTCGGGCATTGACATTGATGTGTCCTCTGTTTTCTCAACTTATGTCACGAAACAGTCAGAGAACTAAGAATGACCTTCTCCGACGCCATACGCACCTGCTTCTCCAAGTTCTTCACTTTCTCGGGCCGTGCTTCGCGGCCCGAATACTGGTTCTTTTTCCTGTTCATCGTGATCTGGAACATCATTGCCGGGATCATCGACTGGCAGTTCTTCACGCAGGTCGCGGTGACGGAAACCGAAACCTCGAAATCCGTGTCGACCACGTCCTCGCAACCGGTGCAGGGCATCGTCAGCCTGATCGTCTTCTTTCCCCATCTGGCAGTTGCTTTCCGGCGGATGCATGATACCGGTCGCAGCGGGCTGTATGCTCTGCTGCCGATCCTGTTGATCCTTGGCGCCGGAGCCGTGCTCGTTTTCGGTATCGGCCTGGCCTCTCATTTCCAGCATGGTGGCAGGCTGGATATCCTGTTTACCCGCGCCACGTTGCTCATCGTTCTTCCGACACTACTGGTACTGGTCGTGTCGCCCCTCCTGGTTCTATGGTGGCTGACACGCCCCAGCCAGCCAGGCACCAATCAATACGGTCCCAACCCAACAGAGGTAGCCCTATGACCGAACATTCGCCCAATTCCGCCTTTCATGCCTCAAGCTTCATGCAGGGGCATAATGCCGAATATCTGGAGCAGCTTTATGCGCAATACACAAAGAACCCCGGTGCGGTGGATGCCGCATGGGGCGCGTTCTTTGATGCCATGGGCGATGATGCCCCCGATGTTCAACGCGAAGCCGAAGGTCCGTCCTGGGCGCGCACCGACTGGCCGCCGATGCCAGCAGACGACCTGACTGGTGCGCTGACTGGTGAATGGGCCGAGATTGACGCCAAAGCGGCGGGCAAGAAGATCAAGGACAAGGCGGCTGAAAAAGGGGCTGAGGTCAGCGACGATCAGATCAAACGCGCCGTGCTGGACAGTTTGCGAGCACTGATGCTGATCCGGGCCTACCGCATCCGGGGCCATCTGGCCGCGGATCTGGACCCGCTGGGTATGCGCGCTGCCAGCACCCATCCTGAGCTGGACCCGAAGACTTACGGTTTCACCGATGCCGACATGGATCGCCCGATCTTTATCGACAACGTGCTGGGATTACAGGTCGCTTCCATGCGGCAGATCGTTGAGATCGTGAAACGCACATATTGCGGCACCTTTGCGCTGCAGTACATGCATATCTCGAACCCGGAAGAGGCCGCGTGGCTGAAGGAGCGGATCGAGGGCTATGGCAAGGAAATCGCGTTCACCAAGGAAGGCCGCAAGGCGATCCTGAACAAGATGGTCGAGGCCGAGGGCTTTGAGAAGTTCCTGCACGTCAAGTACATGGGCACCAAGCGGTTCGGTCTGGACGGTGGCGAGGCGCTAATCCCGGCGATGGAACAGATCATCAAGCGTGGTGGCGCGCTTGGCCTCAGTGACATCGTCATCGGGATGCCGCACCGGGGTCGCCTGAACATTCTGGCCAACGTGATGGGCAAGCCTTATCGCGCGATTTTCAACGAATTCCAGGGCGGTAGCTTCAAGCCAGAGGACGTGGACGGCTCTGGCGATGTGAAATATCACCTCGGCGCCTCAAGCGATCGCGAATTCGATGGCAACAGTGTGCACCTGTCATTGACCGCCAACCCCTCTCACCTTGAGGCGGTAAACCCGGTAGTTCTGGGTAAGGTTCGCGCCAAGCAAGACCAACTGGGCGACACGGACCGTACCAGGGTCATGGCGATATTGCTGCACGGTGACGCGGCCTTTGCCGGTCAAGGTGTTGTGGCCGAGGGCTTTGGCCTATCCGGCCTGAAAGGGCACAGAACCGGCGGCACCATGCACATCGTGGTCAACAACCAGATCGGGTTCACTACCGCGCCGCATTTCAGCCGCTCGAGCCCCTATCCCACCGATATCGCGCTGATGGTCGAGGCCCCGATCTTCCATGTGAACGGCGACGACCCCGAGGCGGTAGTTCACGCCGCGAAGGTGGCGACCGAGTTCCGCCAGAAGTTCCATAAAGACGTGGTTCTGGACATCTTCTGCTATCGCCGGTTTGGCCATAACGAGGGCGATGAGCCCATGTTCACCAACCCGATCATGTACAAGAAGATCAAAACCCATAAGACAACGCTTTCCTTGTATACCGAGCGGCTGGTCAAGGACGGGCTGATCCCCGAGGGTGAGATCGAAGATATGAAGGCCGCTTTTCAGGCCCACCTGAACGACGAATTCGAGGCCGGGAAAGACTATAAACCCAACAAGGCCGACTGGCTGGATGGGCGCTGGTCGCATCTTGACAAGAACAAGGATGACTATGTCCGGGGTGAAACAGCGATCTCGGCAGAGACACTGGCAGAAATCGGAGCCGCGCTGACCAAGGCTCCTGGCGATTTCGCAATGCACAAAACCGTTGAGCGGTTGCTGGAACATAAGAAACAGATGTTCGAGACTGGTGCAGGCTTCGACTGGGCCACGGGCGAGGCACTGGCGTTTGGCTCGTTGCTGACCGAAGGATATCCCGTGCGTCTGGCCGGACAGGACGCAACACGGGGCACCTTCAGCCAGCGTCACTCTGGGTTTGTTCATCAGGAAACCGAAGAACGGTATTACCCGCTTAACAACATCCGTGCCGGGCAATCCCAATACGATGTCATCGACTCGATGCTGTCGGAATACGCGGTGCTGGGTTTCGAATACGGCTATTCGCTAGCAGAACCGAACGCTCTGGTTCTGTGGGAGGCGCAGTTCGGCGACTTTGCCAACGGTGCGCAGATCATGTTCGACCAGTTTATCAGCTCGGGCGAAAGCAAGTGGCTGCGGATGTCCGGTCTTGTCACATTGCTGCCGCATGGCTTTGAAGGGCAAGGCCCGGAACACTCGTCAGCGCGTCTGGAACGGTTCCTGCAAATGTGCGGTCAGGACAACTGGATCGTGGCGAACTGTACGACACCCGCGAACTATTTCCACATCCTGCGCCGTCAGTTGCACCGTACTTTCCGGAAACCGCTGATCCTGGTGACACCGAAGTCGCTGCTGCGTCACAAGCTGGCCGTCAGCACGGCGGACGACTTCACCACAGGCTCCAGCTTCCACCGGGTGCTGTGGGATGACGCGCAGAAGGGCAACTCTGACACCAAGCTGGTGGCCGATGACAAGATCAAGCGCGTCGTCATGTGTTCCGGCAAGGTCTATTTCGACCTGCTGGAGGAACGCGACGCGCGTGGCATCGATGACATCTACCTGATGCGGATCGAACAATTCTATCCGTTCCCGGCACATTCACTGATCAACGAACTCGAACGGTTCAAGAATGCCGAGATGGTCTGGTGTCAGGAAGAGCCCAAGAACCAGGGTGCGTGGACCTTTATCGAACCCAACATCGAATGGGTCCTGTCCCGTATCGATGCAAAACACACTCGCCCGACCTATGCCGGTCGCGCCACATCGGCCTCGCCCGCAACGGGGCTGGCCAGCCAACACAAAGCCCAACAAGAAGCGCTGGTTAACGAAGCGCTGAGCATTGAAGGAAAGTAAGCGATGACGATTGAAGTTCGTGTTCCCACGCTTGGCGAATCGGTCACCGAAGCCACAGTTGCAACCTGGTTCAAAAAGCCCGGTGATGCGGTCGCCATGGATGAGATGCTGTGTGAGCTGGAGACAGACAAGGTCACCGTCGAGGTTCCTTCTCCCGCAGCGGGTGTAATGGGTGAAATCGTGGCAGCCGAAGGCGAAACCGTCGGTGTTGACGCCTTGCTGGCAACGATTGCGGCGGGCGAAGGCGCAGCCCCGGCGCCAGCCGCAGCCCCGGCAGCGGCACCTGCCGCATCAGGTAGGTCGGTTGACGTGATGGTGCCGACACTTGGTGAGTCTGTGACGGAGGCAACCGTTTCGACCTGGTTCAAACAGGTCGGCGACAACGTCGCGCAGGACGAGATGCTGTGCGAATTGGAAACCGATAAAGTCTCGGTTGAAGTTCCCGCACCGACTTCGGGTGTTCTTGCGGAAATCGTTGCTCCAGAAGGATCGACCGTGGATGCGGCTGCCAAGCTGGCCGTCATCTCCGGAGCTGCCGCTGGTGCAGCAGCCGCGCCGGCCCAGGCAGCGGCGGCGGCGCCCGCAGCAACAAGCACCGGAAAAGACGTCGCAAACGCACCGTCCGCCCAGAAAGCAATGGCCGAAGCCGGACTGTCGGCTGATCAGGTCACCGGAACAGGCCGCGACGGTCGCATCATGAAGGAAGACGTAGCCAAAGCCGTTGCAGCAGTTTCAGCCCCGGCACCTGCGGCGACTGCGCCCGCCCCTGTGGCCCAAGCCCCTCGCGCCCCTGTGGCTGCCGAGGACGAGGCCCGCGAAGAACGCGTGCGGATGACCCGCCTGCGCCAAACCATTGCCAAACGTCTCAAGGACGCACAAAACACCGCTGCGATCCTGACCACCTACAACGAGGTGGACATGACCGAGGTCATGGCCCTGCGCAATCAGTACAAAGACCAGTTCGAGAAGAAGCATGGCGTGCGTTTGGGCTTTATGTCCTTCTTCACCAAGGCATGCTGCCACGCGCTGAAAGAAGTGCCCGAGGTCAATGCCGAGATTGATGGAACCGACATCGTCTACAAGAACTTCGTGCATATGGGCGTCGCCGCCGGTACGCCGCAGGGTCTGGTCGTTCCCGTGATCCGTGATGCCGACAGCATGTCCTTTGCCGCGATCGAAAAAGCCATCGCCGAAAAGGGCAAGCGCGCCCGTGACGGCAAGCTGAGCATGGCTGAGATGCAGGGTGGCACCTTCACCATCTCGAATGGTGGTGTCTATGGTTCGCTGATGTCCTCGCCGATCCTGAACCCCCCTCAGTCGGGTATTCTGGGCATGCACAAGATCCAGGACCGCCCGATGGTCATCAATGGTGAGATCAAGATCCGCCCGATGATGTATCTGGCCCTGTCGTATGACCACCGGATCGTCGATGGCAAAGGTGCCGTTACCTTCCTCGTTCGTGTGAAAGAGGCGCTGGAAGACCCGCGCCGCCTGCTGATGGACCTGTAAGCATGGCAACGCATGTACTTTGGCAAGCCGACGTGGCCGATTTCAACGCCTGGCTGAAAGTGTTCCGCGAGGACAAACCGATGCGCAAGGCCGCGGGTATCCGCGACCTGCACGTCTGGCGCGACCCCGACCAAAAAGACCACGCCATCGCGATGTTCGAGGTTACAAACCTGGACAAGGCCAAAGCCTTCTTTGGTTCTGAAGAATTGGCGATGCATCACGAGCGGGGCGGAATTGCCCATATCTCGATCAAGCTGCTGGAACCTGTTTGACAATGACTATTTCCGACCCGCCAAATCGGGTCGGGGAAGCGCCGGTACGTCCGGTCGATTTAGGAGAATGTAATGGCAAATTATGACGTCATCGTAATCGGCGCCGGACCCGGCGGCTATGTCTGCGCGATCCGCTGCGCTCAACTGGGTTTGAAAACAGCCGTGGTCGAAGGGCGCGAAACACTGGGCGGTACTTGCCTGAACGTGGGCTGCATTCCCTCCAAGGCGCTGCTGCATGCCAGCCATCAGCTGCACGAGGCCGAGCATAACTTTGCCAAGATGGGCCTGAAGGGCAAAGCGCCTTCAGTCGATTGGAAGCAGATGCAAGCCTACAAGGACGAGGTCATCGACGGCAACACCAAGGGCATCGAATTTCTGTTCAAGAAGAACAAGATTGACTGGCTGAAAGGCTGGGGATCAATCCCAGCCGCAGGTCAGGTCAAGGTGGGTGATGAGGTCCACGAGACCAAGAACATTATCATCGCCTCTGGATCGGAACCATCTTCCCTGCCCGGTGTTGAAGTTGATGAGAAGGTCGTCGTGACTTCGACCGGTGCTTTGTCGCTGAACAAGGTCCCGAAGAAAATGGTTGTGATCGGCGCGGGTGTGATCGGGCTGGAACTGGGATCGGTTTACAGCCGCCTGGGCGCCGAGGTGACGGTGATCGAGTTCCTCAAGGAGATCACGCCGGGCATGGACCCTGAGGTGCAAAAAACCTTCCAGCGCATTCTCAAGAAACAGGGCCTGACCTTTATCATGGGTGCAGCGGTGCAGAAAACCGAAGCGACCAAGACCAAGGCCAAAGTTACCTACAAGCTGCTCAAAGACGACAGTGAACATGTGATCGACGCCGACACTGTGCTGGTTGCCACAGGCCGCAAACCCTATTCGGATGGTCTGGGGCTGGACGCTTTGGGCGTCGAGATGACCCAACGTGGTCAGATCAAGGTTGGTGCCGACTGGCAGACCAACGTGCCGGGCATCTATGCAATTGGCGACGTGACCGAAGGCCCGATGCTGGCACACAAGGCCGAAGACGAAGGAATAGCCGCTGCCGAACAGGTTGCAGGCAAGCACGGTCATGTGAACTATGGCGTGATTCCGGGCGTGATCTACACTTGGCCAGAAGTCGCGAATGTTGGTGAAACCGAAGCGACGCTCAAGGAACAGGGTCGTGCCTATAAGGTCGGTAAGTTCATGTTCATGGGCAATGGGCGCGCCAAGGCGAATTTTGCGGCTGACGGGTTCGTCAAGATTCTGGCCGACAAGGAAACCGATCGCATCCTGGGTGCCCATATCATCGGCCCGGGCGCAGGTGATCTGATCCACGAGGTTTGTGTGGCGATGGAATTCGGTGCTTCTGCCGAGGATCTGGCGCTCACCTGCCACGCGCATCCGACGTATTCCGAAGCGGTTCGCGAGGCTGCCCTGGCCTGCGGAGACGGCCCGATCCACAGCTAACACCCCTGACCCCTGCGGCGATCAGCTTGCCGGGGTCAGCCATGCATCCAGATATGTTTCCAGTCTGTCTGTGAACGTTGTCGCTGAATGCAGCGCGCAATACTGTAAGGACATGGCCTGAATGGCAAAGGCCTGCACGCCTTCTGCCAACAGCTCGGATGGTACATCCTTGCGTACCTCTGCGGTTTCAAGCCACATCATCACGACCCGGAAATACCGTTCAAAACAATAGGCAATCGGCCCAATATCTGCGATTGCCGTTGCCCCCGAGTATCTGATCAACAGATCGAACACGTACCGTTCGGACGTCATGAATTCGTGGACCGGTTCCAGCGAAGCGATAATCTCTGGTACCGTTTTGGGTGGGGTACCGGATTGGGCCTGATCCAGGCAAGCATTCAGCTTGTCCGCTATCAAGATTTCCATCAGCGCATCCTTGTCGCGGAAGTGTGCAAAGAAGGTCCCCTTGGCAACACCCGCGGCCTTTACAACTTCATCCACCCGCAAGGCTTCATATCCGCCATGTCGGATAACCTCTTCCGCAGCTGACAGAAGCTTGGCGCGGGTCTTGATGGTACGTTTCTGGATCGTTTTTTGCATAACGCCCAATCGCACATTTTTTGACCGTGGTCAAATTTAATATTGACCGTGGTCATTTTTTGATTCTATAAACTGACCGTGGTCATTTTTAGGAGAACCCCGATGCACCCCAAGAAAATCCTCATCCTCGATGGACATCCGGCAGAAAGCAGCTTGTCACGCACATTCGCAGAAACCTATGGCGAGGCAGCCCGCAAAAACGGACATGATGTCCGAATAGTCCACCTGAGCGACCTGCAATTCGATTTTGATTTCGGTCAGGGCAACTATCACGACTTCAAGCCGCTTGAACCAGTTCTGGAACACGTGTTGCAGGACTTCGAATGGAGCGACCATCTGGTCCTGACCACACCTATGTGGTGGGGCGGGCTGCCTGCAAAACTCAAGGGATTGATTGACCGGATGTTCATACCGGGGCGGACATTCGACACCCGCAACACCACGATGGCTGGCCTGCCAGCCCCGATGCTGACCGGACGCACGGCACGCGTTATCCTGACCTCAGATACGCCGGGCTGGTTCATGCGCCTGATGTACAGGCAAGCGCTTATTCGACAGGTTCGGGGCCAGATCCTCGGGTTTGTTGGCTTCAAACCAACGCGATTCACTTACTTTGCAGGCGCAAGCTATCCCAAACCGGGCAGCGTCGATCGCTGGATCAAAAAGGTGTCCAGAATCGGAGCCGCCGCAGCTTGACTGAACAACCGTCCGCTACCTACCACATTGTTTTGGCGGCGCGTGCAGCCCAGTCTTTGTCATATTGCGCGCCGCCCTCTTCACCTTCTGACGCCTCGGACAGAAGCTGCCCAATCGTCGGAAGGTCCTTGCTTTCGTCGCCACAAGTCCAAGTGCGGGCGCGCATCAGTGCACGCGCGCACTGACTGTAAATCTCGTCAATCTGCACGACGATAACCGTCGCCGGAACCTTGCCAGCCTTTTCGAACTGGTTGCGCAATGCCGCGTCTGCGGTCAATCGGGCTGTTCCGTTTACCCGAACGACATTGTCAGAACCCGGCACAAAGAACATCAGCGAAACGCGCGGGTCCCGAACAATGTTGCGCAAGCTGTCCAGGCGGTTATTTCCCCGCCAGTCAGGCAACGCCAGCGTTTTTGGGTTTAACTCACGCACAACAGCACCGTCGTCCCCACGTGGGCTTCCGTCCACACCCTCGGGACCAACTGTACTGAGAACACAAAGGCGCGCGGCTTCAATCCACTTGCGATAGAGCGGAGTTAAGTGTCGAACGACCTTTCGCAACGAAGCAGCACCCGGCGTTCCGTACAACGCCTCGAGATCTTCTACTTTTTCAATGAATTCCATCAGGATCAAACCCCACTTCGCGCATCAATTCGTTCGAGCGTGTTTCGATGACTTCCTCCAACCGCGCGAGGAACTCATCGCGGGCAACACCTGGTTTGATCGGCTCCAGAAAATCTACAATGGCAAGGCCGGGTTTACGCATCACGCCTGTACGGGGCCAGAACACGCCAGCATTCGTCGCAACCGGAACGCATGGAAAACCAAGGCCTTCATACAGGACCGCTGTACCAACCTTGTAGGGTTTCTTTACTCCCGGTGCCACACGCGTGCCCTGCGGATAGATCACCAGCTGACCGGGTTCGGAAAACTCTTTTGAGACGTCCTTGACCATTTTTGCCACAGCCGCACCGCGCTTGCCGCGATTGACCGGGATACAGCCAAGGCGTCGTGCATACATGCCAATGACGGGTGTGAACAACAGCTCGCGCTTCATGATAAACTTGCCGTGCGGAATGGCGTCGAAAATCATGATGATATCAAGGAACGACTGATGTTTGGCCCCGATGACCACTTCATTCGTTGGGGCATTGCCCCGCACCTCACAGCGAATACCAACCATCCACCGGGCCAGCCACATGGTGCTTTTGGCGTAGGTTTTGCACGCTTTCAGGGCACCGTTTTTGGAAAACAGCGCATAAGGTAGAAACGCGATGCCAAGGATCAGCATCCAAGCATAGATCACAATCATGAAGATGAGGGAACGAACCCACTGAATTGCCATCAACATCAGGAAAGCTCCTTCAACTTGCGTCGGGCCGCGGCCCATGTGGCAACAAAGGCAACGGCTGCCCCAAGGACGGGGATAAGAACCGGCAATACCCAGTCTTTGCCCTGAAATCCAACTCCGGTCAGAAACCCGCCCGCGTCCGAAGCTTCGGGCAAAAGCAAGACACCTGTCATTCCCAGCAGGGTCCCAACCGAGGCGCCGAAAAACGCGCGATAGGTAAACCGCCGTACAAAAGCACCGGCGATGAAACCATCCTGTGCGCCAACCAATCGCAGGACCTCGATAATCTGCGCATTGGCCGCAAGCGATGCGTTGGCCGCAAGAGTAATCATCGCAGCGGTCGCGCCACCGATCAGCAGGATTGATATCCATCCCAGACGACGCAGGGACATCGCTGCATCGACCAGCGGTTCGCGCCATCGCGTATGATCATCCAGAACCGCGCCGGGTACCTCGGCCCCCAATCGCAATCGCAGCCCGAGCGCATCCAGTCCCGGTTCGCCCTCGATGATCTCAATCAGCTGCGGGATTGGCAAAGTATCCAACGGCAGGTCCGGCCCGAACCATGGTGCCAGCAACGCGGCTTGTTCATCTGCGCTAAGCGCACGGGCAGACGCGACACCGGGTGTCTGGCTGAGGACGGTCAATGCCGCTTCTGTCTGGGCAGCAAGCTGCTCGGCCGGTGCGTTGATGCGTAAGGTTGCAGCGCCCGCCAGTTCCGAGGCCCACCGATCCGCGATGCGGCCAGAGGCGAGGGACAAAGCCAAAGCAAAAACAGCAAGAAATGCCATAGCACCAGCGACAAACAGCGTCAGATGCGCGGTGTAGCCGGTTGGTGGAACAACGCGGTCAGCACGGGTATCGCCGCGCAGCAGGTTTTGGATATCAGCCCCAGTCACAGATCTGCCCCCGCCAGATGCAGCTTTCGCTGCGAAATCCGCAAAACACGTGCCTGAACATGACTTTTTGCCGCGCGGATCAGGCTCAGGTCATGGGTGGCAATCAGAACGGTCTTTCCCATACGGTTCAGCTCGACCAGCAGGTGCAACAAACGTTGCGACATCTCCCAATCGACATTGCCCGTGGGCTCATCAGCCAATATGACATCGGGCGACAGGATGACGGCGCGCGCCAGAGCCGCCCGTTGACGTTCACCGCCGGACAATTCCGGTGGCCGCGCTTCGAGACGTGCACCAAGCCCCACCCAGCTGAGCAGTTCGGTCAAATTGTCTTGCCCAGACGACTCCCCGCGCCCGGAGACCATCAGTGGCAAGGCGACATTCTCGGCAAGCGTCATATGGTCAAGGAACTGGCAATCCTGATGAACAACGCCGACGCGTCGGCGGAGCACGGCCAGCTGATCCCGATCAAGGGCCGAGATATCCTGATCAAACACGCTAAGACGTCCAGAGGTTGGTAACAGTGCCCCGTAACACAGCTTGAGCAATGTCGTCTTTCCCGCTCCTGACGGACCGGTCAGAAAGTGGAACGACCCCGGCTGTAGTTGAACCGAGACATCGCTCAGCAACTCGCCGCCACCGTAGGTATAGCTGACATTTTCCAGCTCGATCACACGTGCCCCCAATATTTTGCCGCTCTTCTTGCCCGAGCAGGGCGACGGTTTCAATGGCTCTACCGAGTCCAATTGGTGACACTTGACCTATGAAACCGAAAACGCCCTTTGCTGTTGGGTCTTAACGGAATATCATCCCTGAAAAAACTATTATCGGCCCTTCATCCGGCCGAGGAGGCAGTATGCGTCTTACATGTCCGAATTGCACTGCGCAGTACGAAGTTCCTGACGAGGTCATCCCCGAGGAAGGCCGCGACGTGCAGTGTTCGAACTGCGATCAAACCTGGTTTCAGGCCAAGCATCCATCCGAGCAGACGGATGAACCGAACGCGCCCGAGGACAAGCCTGTTGAGGTAGATACATCGGACACCGAGGTCGAGGCCCAGAAGGACGCCGAGCCCGCAGAAAAAACAGCGCCAGAGGTTGAAAAACCTGCGGCATCCACAGGAAATGTCGCCCCATCAGTTGCCAGCATCCTGAAAGAAGAAGCCGCACGAGAAGCGGAGTTGCGTGCGCAGGATGGCGGTGGTCTGGAAAGCCAGCCCGATCTGGGCCTGGAAGCCCCACCAGAGCCAAAGGTCAGGCCCAAACGCCCTGCAACTTCGGAAACCGCCGTTGATGCCGGGCAAAAGAATGCGCTGCCGGATGTCGATGCCATCAACTCGAGCATGCGGTCGGACCCGGCAGAAGATGAGGCGCAGGCGCCTCGCAAGTCCGGTGGGTTCTTGCGCGGTTTTGCGCTGATGCTGATCATCGGCGTGGTTCTGTACCTGATCTACGGGAATGCCCGCCAGATCAGCGAGGCTGTACCGCAGGCCGATCCGTTGCTCAGCTCATATGTGTCGCTGGTGGATCAGGCGCGCATCTGGCTCGAAACTCAGGCAGGATCCGGTGCGCAGAACTAAGGGCTAGAACCGCTCCAGCAAACGCTTGAGGTATTCCAGCTCGATCTGGGGACGATCTGTTTCACCGGTCCGGCGGCGGATTTCATCCAGCAACTCTCGCGCCCGGCGATAGACATCTTCGCCCTGCAACAGGTTTTCATCGGTTGAAATCGAACCGGCAGCGCCTGGGTTTCGGCCCAGCGGATCGCGGTTGTTGGCCTGCATGTCGCCGTCCTGCGTTCCCTGCCCCGGTTGGTTCTGCTGTTCCTGCGCCATGGCTTCACCCAGCGACCGCATCCCTTCGCGCAACGCTTCCATCGCTTCGGATTGACGGTCGATAGCTTCGGCGAGATCATCGCCACGCAGGGCCTGCTCGGCCTCGTCCATGGCGCGCCCGGCCCGATCCAGCGCCTCGCGCGCGGCGTCACCTTCGGGTGTGCCGACACCGGGGAGACCTTGTTGCTGACGACCCAACTCGTCTCTCAACGCTTGCTGTCGGTCGGCGAGCGAGCCTTGCCCCTGCTCACCGTCTCCAGCCTGATCCGAACCTTCACCTTGTCCGCCCTGACCTTCGTGGCTTTGCCCCCGACCTTGCCCGCCGTTGCGGCCTTCGTTCCCTTGGCTTTCACCTGATTGCGCGCCGGGGTTGAATTGTTCCTGCAAATCACGAAAGGCCTGATCGCTAAGACCCTGCTGTTCGCGCAGGGTTTCGGCAAGACCTTCCATGGCCTGCTGGCCTTCGGATTGCTGCCCTTGGCCCTGACCCTGAGTTACACGCATGTTCTCCATCATCTGCTGGAATTCTTCCAGCGCCTGCTGGGCTTCGGCCATGCGACCTTGTTCCATCAGTTCCTGAATACGGTCCATCATGCGCTGCAGGTCATCCTGCGTCATTTGCAAAGATTCACTATTCTGGCCGGGCTGACGTTCGCCGTCTTCTCCATCTTGCTGTGCCAGACGTTGTAGTTGCTGAAGGTAATCCTGCGTCGCCTCGCGCAATTCCTGCATCAACTCCGCTATTTCTTCATCGCTGGCCCCGTTCTTCATCGCCTCGGTCAGACGTTCCTGCGCGCGGCGCATCCGTTCCAATGCATCCGCCAGCGTCCCGTCCTCGATCACCACGGCAAGGTCCCACAGGGCTTGTGCAATCTCTTCCTGTTGTTTGGGTTTCAACCCGTATCGATGAAAAGTTTCCAATCGCCTCAGAACAACCCGCAGACGCAGATAGGCTGTGTCAGAACGAAACAGATCCTCAGGGCGGTGCGACACAGCCCTCAGCAATTGCGAGACACGAGGCGCATTGGATCGCGACCAAAGCAGATCGCGCCTTTGCTCAATCACGGCTGCCGCCAGCGGATCAAAGAAGCGCCGTGCTGGCAAAGCCGTCTCATAGGAATCCGAAGACGTTTGCTGCTCCGCTGCATCCGTTGCCATCAAGGTAATCCTGACCGGCAAATGCGCCCACGGATGCTGCGAGAAGTCCTCGATCAGGTCTTCGGTGAAATCTGCCCGATCACCGGTGATCGGCATGGGTAATTCAATTTCGATCACCTCGCGCGGCTCTGGCTCGGCCGCCAGTCCGTACCGACGGTCAATCGCCGCCAAATCCAGCTCGATCCGGGCCAAGCCCGAAACCACTCCGTAATCGTCGCTGGCGGAAAATGGCAGCTTCATCTGCCCGCCCGCTTCAGACTCGGCGGTACCGGAAACTGCAATCTGCGGAGCCGCGTCGTCAATGACCTGCACCGACCAGTCCCGCCCCACCGGACCATCAATGCGCAACTGACCCGAGCGTTCGGCGACAAACTCCTGTTCCGGGTCTGTTGCCGCCTCGGTTCCGCTGGCAGAACTGCTTTCGGTCAGACTATGTGCACCGACCTCACCGTAAAGTCGCAAGGTGATGCGACTGCCCTTGGGAACAGAAAGCGCCGCCCCCGTCTGATCAGCAAGATATAAGGTCGGCAAACCTGTGTATCTGGGGGGTTCCACCCATCCTTCCCAAGTTGGGCCCTGTCCAGCGACGGCTGTACCCGGCGCCATGTCCGCCACTGAACCCACGCGCCACAACGAACCAAAGATCAGCGCCACGACAAATGCCAGCAGAGCGGCATAGCGCAGCGCATACGGATCACGCGACGCAAGCCGAAGATCTGGTTTCACAGCCTCAGCAGTGGCCGCACGCTGTGCCATGCGGGCTTTGTGCGCCTGCCACAAGGCAACCGAGTCCCCATCGTTGGTACCGATTGCCTGATCATCCAGCAAAGCCTGAATAGGTCGACCGGGCAGAGCCTCATCCAGCCGCGCCAGCGCATCAGCGCGGGACGGCAGTTTGAATTTCGTGACACCGCGGACGGATGCTACACCAAAAGAGATCAACGAGAGCGCACCAGCACCCCAGACGATTTCAACGGGCAGATGATCCTGCAGCCCCAGCATCAGAGCGGCGAGCAAAGCCAGAACAATCGAGAACGCAGGCCAGAACGCGCGCAGCACCTGTTCAGCCACCATGCCAAGATGGGTTAGCCACAGGGACAGGCGCGGAATGGGCAGGTTCGTACTGTTGGTCAAGACGGGCCTCCGGGACAGGCCCGCGCGGTTATCGCGTCAAAGCCACGATGGTATGGTATCGCGGTTTATGATTTCGTCAAAGCTTGGCCGTTTACGAATGACTGCAAATTGATCACCATTCACCAGAACTTCAGGGATCAACGGACGGGTATTGTATTCGCTGGACATCACCGCACCGTATGCACCCGCGCTGCGAAATGCGACCAGATCACCCGATTTCAACGGTGGCATATTGCGCTGCTTGGCAAAGGTATCCCCGGATTCGCAGACCGGACCGACAATGTCATAAGGGCGCTGTTCCACACCGGCGACAGGTTCCCGCACCGCGACGATATCGTGGTAAGCTTCGTACATTGCGGGGCGGATCAGGTCATTCATCGCCCCATCAAGGATCAAAAAGTCACGACCTTCGCCTGATTTCACATAGATGACCTTGCTGACCATGATCCCGGCGTTGCCCGCGATCAGGCGGCCCGGCTCAATTTCGATCTCACAGCCCAGATGGCCCAATGTTCTCTTGACCAGCGCACCATATTCAATCGGCAAGGGGGGTGCGTTGTTCGACCGGGTGTAAGGAATGCCTAAACCGCCACCCAGGTCGAGGCGCCTAATGTTGTGACCCTCCGAGCGGAGACGCTCGGTCAACTCGGCCACTTTTGTGTAGGCTAGCTCATACGGTTCAAGTTCGGTCAGTTGCGAGCCAATATGAACGTCGATACCGATCACCTCCAACCCCGGAAGGCTGGCGGCGTGGGCGTAAACTTCCGAGGCACGGGCAATCGGAATGCCAAACTTGTTCTCGGACTTGCCCGTGGCAATCTTGGCGTGCGTCCGGGCATCAACATCCGGGTTTACCCTGACGGTGATCGGCGCAATCACGTCAAGCTCAAGCGCGATGGCGTTGATCACTTCCATTTCGGGCTCGGATTCGACATTGAACTGGCGAATGCCACCGCTCAGCGCCATGCGTATCTCGTCCGCTGTTTTCCCAACGCCTGAGAACACGATCTTGTCACCGGGAACACCAGCCGCCTTCGCCCGAAGATATTCTCCGCCCGAGACCACGTCCATCCCCGCACCTGCTTGGGCCAATGTCTTAAGGATCGCCTGATTGCTGGCCGCTTTCATCGCGTAGCAGACCAGATGATCGGTACCGTCCAACGCGTCATCGAACAGTTTGAAATGCCGCTGCAACGTTGCCGTGGAATAGACGTAGAACGGTGTTCCGACCGCGGCTGCGATTTCGGAGACTGGGACGTCCTCGGCGAAAAGCGCGCCGTCGCGGTACAAAAAGTGATCCATGCCTGCGCGCTTAGACCATAAGAGGACTTCGGATCAATGGATTCTGTATCCTTAGTCCCGGTTTAGTTTTGCGTTGAAACACCAACTCGGCCATAGCCCGAGATTGAAATGCCGGTGCCCGATTGTTTTGGTTCGGCCGCAGGTTCCGGACGTCGCGCTGACGAAGGCTCGCAAGCCGCCAAAACAGCAAGTGCACAAACCAATCCCAGAATTCTCATTTCAATACCATTTCTTTGTGTGACAGGTAATCGATACGTGGACCCAACATGAGGTGCCGGGACCATGGGCGCAACATTCAAAAGGATCAGAATCCAAGATAAATGCCCAGCGGTCCGCGGCTTAGGCCGACACCCCCGCCAACATACGCGCCGCTTGATCCAACCCCAATGGTGGCATTGACCGTGGGTTGAGGGGCAGTTGGTTGATCAGGCTCGCCATCAGCCCCGCACCCGGCCAGCACCAAGCCGGAAACCGTTATCAGGATCGCACGTAGCGCGGTCGTCATACCATTGCCTTCCATCGTTCGATCTGGGCCCGCACCTGATCGGGGGCGGTACCACCGTAGGACTGCCGCGAGTTTACCGAATTGACGACGCCAAGGACAGAGTAGACATCATCCGAGATATCACCATGGACCGATTGCATATCATCCAGCGTCAGGTCGGGCAGGTCACAATCCTTGCCTTCGGCCATGGCCACCAGTGATCCGGTGACGTGATGCGCATCCCGGAACGGCAGGCCCAGCACCCGCACCAGCCAGTCGGCCAGATCCGTAGCGGTCGAGAAACCCGACCCGGCGGCGGCGGCAAGGCTGTCGCGGTTGGCGGTCATGTCCTTGACCATCCCTTCCATCGCCGCCAGTGCCAGCATCCAGTTGTCGGCGGCGTCAAAGACCTGTTCCTTGTCTTCCTGCATGTCCTTTGAATAGGTCAGCGGCAGGCCCTTCATCACCATCATCAGCGCGGTATTGGCCCCATAGATACGCCCAACCTTGGCGCGGATCAGTTCGGCTGCATCCGGGTTCTTTTTCTGCGGCATGATCGACGAGCCGGTCGAAAACCGGTCGGACAGGGACACGAAACGGAACTGGGCCGACGACCAAATCACCAGTTCTTCGGCAAAGCGCGACAGGTGCACAGCGCAGATCGAGGCGGTCGACAGGAACTCCAGCGCGAAATCGCGGTCACTGACGGCATCCAGCGAGTTGGCGGCGGGGCGATCAAAGCCCAACGCCTGCGCCGTCATATGGCGATCAATGGGGAAAGATGTACCCGCCAGTGCGGCGGCCCCCAACGGGGATTCGTTCATTCGGGCACGCGCGTCGCGGACTCGGCTCAGGTCGCGGCCAAACATCTCGACATAGGCCATCATGTGGTGGCCCCATGTTACGGGTTGCGCAGTTTGCAGGTGGGTGAAGCCGGGCATGACCCAATCGGCGCCTGCTTCGGCCTGTGCCAAAAGCGCACGAATCAGAGCCAGCAGACCAGTTTCGGCCGCGTCTAGCTGATCCCGGACCCACAGTTTGAAATCCGTCGCCACCTGATCGTTGCGAGAACGCCCTGTGTGCAAACGGCCAGCAGGCTCGCCGATGATCTCTTTTAGCCGCGCCTCGACATTCATGTGTATGTCTTCCAACGCAGTTGAGAACTGAAACGTGCCGCTCTGGATTTCTGACAAAACGGTGAGCAGCCCTTCCCGAATGGCTTCAGCGTCACTATCACTTATGACGCCTGTAGCAGCCAACATGGCCGCATGGGCGCGCGAGCCTTCGATGTCCTGGGCTGCCATCCGCTGATCGAACCCGATCGAGGCGTTGATCGCCTCCATGATCGCGTCTGGACCGGCGGCAAAGCGGCCGCCCCACATCTGGTTCGAGGAATGATCGGTCATGTAAGAAAACCCGGAGTTGATATGCGCCTATTTCGTTTGATCCCCCTTTATATGGCCCTTGCGCTAGGTGCAAATGCCGCTTTGGCAACCGATGCCGCGACACTGGGCCCCTTACGGGAAGGCAGTCTGAAGCGCCTTATCCTGCATGAAGAACCCAAACCGGCAAAAGTGATCGAGTTTCAGCTGGAAGATGACGGGGGTGTCGGCACGCTGGCCGATTATGAGGGCAAGTATGTTCTGCTGAACTTCTGGGCCACCTGGTGCGCCCCCTGCCGCAAAGAAATGCCTCAGATCGCCGAGTTGCAGGACGAGTTCGGGGGGGACAAGTTTCAGGTTCTGACCCTTGCCACAGGCCGCAATTCGCCAGCAGGAATCAAGAAGTTCTTCGAAGAAAATGGCATATCCAACCTGCCGCGTCACCAGGACCTCAGCTCGGCTGCTGCGCGCGAATTCGGTATCATCGCATTGCCCATCACGGTTATTCTGAACCCCGAAGGTCAGGAAATCGCGCGGTTGATCGGCGACGCCGAATGGAACTCGGACAGCGCGAAGGCGATTATCTCAACGCTTGTTGGCGCAGAAAGCTGAGGGAACTGGCCCATTAAGCCCCAGAATCATGATACTCTTTTGATGCTTTGATAAGGAGAGTATTTATGAAGAGTTTTGTTGCATTCACCGCCGCGGCCTGCCTGGTTCTGGGTTCTGCCGTTGTTTCCGAGGCCAAAGACATTAAGAAAGAAGCCCAGTTCGTCGCAGGTGTCGCCGGCAAGAAACTTGTCTCCGGTGACACCTGGTTGATCATCACTCCGGATGGAAAAATCGAGGGCGTGGGTCGCAACAACGCCAAGATCACCGGTGCATGGGTTTGGAACAAACAGTTCTGGTGCAGAAATGTTGTCGCCGGAGGAAAGAAATTCCCCGAGGATTGCCAGAAGGTCAAAATGGAAGGCAATCAGGTCGAGTTCGTGCGTAGCAAAGGCAAAGGTGACGCAATCGTTTACACGATCGCTAATTAGGCTCGCCCATCGGGCGCGACTGCTTTGGGTACCGATCCGGGAAATGAGCGGCACGTTCTGTTCTGCAAAAGCTGACGTCACGCCACCTTTGACAGTTTCCATCCTCCTTTGCACTCTGCGCTCAGGAGGATGGAATGCCGCTGGAAATTCTATTGGTGTTGGTCGTTGGGGGCATAGCCGGGATTACGGTATTGTTGCATCTGACGGGCAAGTCGCGGTTGCACGTGCTGACGCCAGACACGGCGCCACGTCAGTGGCTGCGGCATTTCCCTGATGACACGGTGATCGACGTGACAATCGCCCATGACGGTCACGCGGCGCTGGTAAGAACCCAGAACGGGGCTGGGTTGATCTGGTCCTTCGGCGCCGACACAGTAGCGCGGCGTCTTCAGGATTTCGACTGGTTTGAGACCGCCAATGGCATCGAAGTTCGGTTTCACGACTTCAGCACCCCGCGCGCGACCGTTCACCTTGACCAGACCGAACGCCAGCACTGGCAACACTTGATGAGGCCCGCATGACAGACCAGGTAAGCTTTCCCGATGCGGTGCAATGGGCCGTCCCGTTTTTCATCGCTGCTATTCTGGCAGAATTCCTGTGGATCGCAGTCAAGGGCAAAGGCGGGCGGTATGAAACGCGCGACGCTGTGACCTCGCTGATCATGGGGGCCGGGAACATCGCGTCGGGCTTTTTGCTGGGCTTTATTGCCTATGCGTTTTTCATGTGGCTGTGGCAGATCACTCCTTTGGACCTTGGCACGTCAATTCCCGTTATCATTCTGTGCTTTGTTCTGGATGACCTTCGCTATTACTGGGTACACCGTTTTGGGCATCGTATTCGCTGGGTCTGGGCCAGCCATGTCAACCACCACAGTTCACAGCACTACAATCTGACCACAGCTCTGCGGCAGACTTGGACCTATACCTTTACGTTCATGATGGTCGTTCGCGCGCCGCTGATCCTGCTGGGTTTCCATCCCGCCATGGTTCTGTTCGTCGGTGGATTGAACCTGATCTATCAGTTCTGGATTCACACCGAGGCCATCGGCAAAATGCCCCGATGGTTCGAAGCGGTCATGAATACCCCCAGCCATCATCGCGCGCATCACGGCAGGAACGCGCGGTACCTGGATTGTAATTACGCCGGAGTTTTCATCATCTGGGACAAGCTGTTTGGGACCTTTGTGCCTGAACTGGAAAACGACCGTGTCGACTACGGGCTGGTTCACAATATCGGCACCTTCAACCCGTTGCGCGTTGCGTTTCACGAATGGGTCGGCATTTGGCACGATACCACGCAGCCAGGCCTGACACTGCGGCAACGTCTGGCCTATTGTTTTGCACCTCCTGGGTACAGCCACGACGGCAGCCGCGACAACTCGGAACAGATAAAAGCCAAGCACTTGGCTCGCCACCCCGAGGACCGGGGAACGCCCGGTTTTGAGCAGGTCGACAAGATCCTGCCCAAAGGACAGGCAGAACAGGCCTGATACAGCCGTCAGGCCCCGCTAAACTTGAACTCCGGTCTTTGCACGCCATATCGGTCATTGAATGTGGCGCATAGTTGAGCGAGGGGCGGCATGAAACGTTTGGCAACCATTTCAACCTTCGTGGGGTTGTTTGGCCTGTTGCTGGCCATGCTTGCCGCGCTCGGCAGCTTTGTTGGCACTCTGATCGCACTGGGTTTTGTCCTGATGTTTCTGGGTGCGACAGGAGCCCTTCTTGGAGCCGCGGCATCACTGGCCCGTGCCGGGGATTCCGCGCGCTGAAAACCGCAATAAGCAACTTCATCTGACGCTTTAACCGCAGATTCATCTGTTTGCCCCGAAACTGTGTCAAAACACCTGTTCCGGACACACGGGAATCTGCGCCTATGGGAAACAAAAAGCTCACCAATCTTCCCGAAGGGTTGGACACCCCTTTGAATGCAGCAGTGTCAACACGGGATCGTTCGGTGGTTCAGATGGCAACCGATGCTGTGAAGCACAAGCAATGTCGGTTGGCCTTTCAGCCGGTTGTTCAGGCGCACCCGCCGCATGACATCGCGTTTTACGAAGGCTTCATTCGTGTATTGGATGAAACAGGGCGCGTTATCCCCGCGCGCGAGTTCATGCCACAGGTTGAAAACACTCCGATCGGACGTGATCTCGACTGCGTCGCATTGGAACTTGGTCTGCGCACGTTGGTGAAGAACCCCCAGATCCGCCTGTCGATCAACATGTCCGCCCGCTCAATCGGTTACTCCAACTGGTCCGGTGTACTGGACCGGTTTCTGAAACGGGATCCGCAGCTGGGCGAACGTCTGATCCTAGAAATCTCCGAAAGTTCTGCCATGCAGGTGCCGGAATTGGTGGTCGACTTCATGGACCGCCTACAGGATCGCGGCATCGCGTTTGCGCTGGACGACTATGGTGCCAGCAACTTCAGTTTCCGCCACTTTCGCGAGTTTCTGTTCGACGCCGCCAAGATCGATGGTCAGTTTATCAGGGGCATCAGCAACAGCCCCGACAACCAGGCTTTGGTGCGGGCCCTGATTGCCGTAGCGCGTGAGTTTGAAATTCTGGTCACTGCCGAATCGGTCGAAACTCAGAAGGATGCGGCATTTTTGCTTGAAAGTGGCGTGGATTGCATGCAGGGCTTTTTGTTTGGCGCGCCCAGTGTTTCGCCCCCGTGGAAACAGGAAAAAATTTCAAAAACAGCAAGTTGACCCGTGGGTGATCGACATTTTTCCGCCATTTCCCAAGCTGAGACAAGCTGCCCGTTGCTGCAAGTGCAGCATTACGCTATTGCAGAAGTACTTGAGCGGGGGATAACGGGGCGCTCTTGTTTCGAGAGGGAAACTCTCGGCCTGCGCCGTCAGACATTCCGCCAGACAATGACGGTAAAGGACTGATCATATGACCAACGTAGTAATCGCATCCGCCGCACGAACAGGTGTCGGCAGCTTTAGTGGTTCGTTTGCGAACACCCCCGCACATGATCTGGGCGCGGCCGTCCTGGAAGCAGTTGTTGAGCGCGCCGGGATTGAAAAAGGCGAAGTCAGCGAAACCATCTTGGGTCAGGTGCTGACTGCGGCTCAGGGCCAGAACCCGGCTCGGCAGGCGCATATCAACGCCGGTTTGCCGCAGGAAAGTGCCGCCTGGGGAATCAACCAGGTTTGCGGCTCGGGCCTGCGTGCGGTCGCATTGGGCGCTCAGCACATCCAACTCGGCGATGCCGACATCGTCGCCGCTGGTGGCCAAGAGAACATGACCCTGTCGCCCCACGCAGCTGCCCTGCGCGCCGGTCACAAGATGGGTGATATGAAATATATCGACACCATGATCCGCGATGGTCTGTGGGATGCCTTCAACGGCTATCACATGGGCCAAACGGCGGAAAATGTTGCCGAAAAATGGCAGATCAGCCGCGACATGCAGGATGAATTCGCTGTCGCCTCGCAGAACAAGGCTGAGGCGGCGCAAAAAGCTGGCAAGTTTGTCGACGAAATCGTGCCCTTCACCATCAAGACCCGCAAGGGTGACATCGTGATGGACAAGGACGAATACATCCGCCACGGCGCTACAATGGAAGCCATGGCAAAGCTGCGCCCCGCCTTCACCAAGGACGGATCGGTCACAGCTGCAAACGCTTCGGGCCTGAACGACGGCGCGGCCGCAACCCTGCTGATGTCAGCTCAAAACGCAGAGAAGCGCGGAATCGAACCTTTGGCGCGCATCGCGTCCTACGCAACTGCCGGGCTGGACCCGTCGATCATGGGCGTTGGCCCGATCTACGCTTCGCGCAAGGCATTGGAAAAGGCGGGTTGGTCCGTCGACGATCTGGACCTTGTTGAAGCCAACGAAGCCTTTGCCGCGCAGGCCTGCGCAGTGAACAAAGATATGGGCTGGGATCCGTCGATTGTGAACGTGAACGGCGGCGCAATTGCCATCGGCCACCCAATCGGCGCATCAGGTTGCCGCGTTCTGAACACGCTGCTGTTCGAAATGAAGCGCCGCGACGCAAAGAAAGGTCTGGCCACCTTGTGCATCGGCGGCGGCATGGGTGTCGCCCTGTGTGTGGAGCGCGACTAAGTGCGCCAATAACCAAATAGAAAAGGGCGTCCATGGGACGCCCTTTTTTGTTACACTGGGGTCGTACCCCTTAGATGCGACGATATTGCCATCCGAAATAAACACCTTAAAGACGAAACAATATTGCGCACAAACATCTCTCAAAGTAACAGCATTACCAAGGCGACTAAAATTGGAGGAGTCCTAAATGGCACGTACAGCACTCGTTACCGGCGGTTCCCGCGGCATTGGCGCAGCAATTTCCAAGGCGCTCAAAGCCGAAGGATACAACGTTGCGGCCACCTATGCAGGGAATGACGAAGCCGCCGCGAAATTCACCGAAGAAACCGGCATCAAGACCTACAAGTGGAACGTCGCCGATTATGACGAATCCAAAGCGGGCATCGAAAAGGTCGAGGCCGAGGTTGGCCCCATCGACATCGTTGTCGCCAACGCAGGCATCACCCGTGATGCACCTTTCCACAAAATGACACCCGATCAGTGGAAAGACGTGATCGACACCAACCTGACCGGCGTGTTCAACACTGTGCACCCTGTCTGGCCCGGCATGCGCGAGCGCAAATTTGGCCGTGTCATCGTCATCAGCTCGATCAACGGCCAGAAAGGTCAGTTCGCTCAGGTGAACTATGCTGCGACCAAGGCGGGCGATCTGGGCATCGTGAAATCTCTGGCGCAGGAAGGCGCGCGGGCAGGCATCACGGCCAACGCGATCTGCCCCGGTTATATTGCAACCGAGATGGTGATGGCGGTGCCCGAAAAGGTACGCGAATCGATTATTGGACAGATCCCCGCCGGTCGTCTGGGCGAGCCCGAAGAGATTGCACGCTGTGTGACCTTCCTGGCCTCGGACGAATCTCAGTTCATCAACGGCTCGACCATCTCGGCCAATGGTGCCCAGTTCTTCGTCTGATCTGCAATCAGAATTGTGAAAACGGGCCGGTCCATCAGGGCCGGCCCATCCTTATCCCGTAAGATCGCGCGCGCTGCGATCAGCGGGAACCCAATACCCAATTCCACAACTGCCGGACCACCTTGCCACGCTCTTCATGCGCGCGCAGGATCGCCACTTGGGCGGCGGGATTTATTGTCATCTCGATCATGGCAGCCGCCTTTCAATTCAGTTTTGCTTGACCTGATGTGAATATGAAGGTCACCTAGGATCATGACAAACGAAGTTTCCTGAACCTTCAGTTAAGAATTTCTTGACCATGAGTGATTATCTGCCCCCACTTACCGCGCTTCGGGCTTTTGATGCCGCGGCCCGGCACATGTCGTTCGCGAAAGCGGCGGAAGAGCTGCACGTGACGCCAGCGGCCCTGTCCTTTCAGATCAAATCGCTTGAGGAGCATCTGGGTCGCCCTCTGTTCCGCCGTCTGAACCGTGCTGTGGAACTGACTGATGCGGGCCGCGCCCTGGCCCCCGGCGCGGCAGAGGGCTTTGCCACATTGCAAAGCGCGTGGCGTGCTGTACGCAGGCAGGAGGATGACACCGGATTGACCGTCACCGCAGGTCCGGCACTGACTGCAAAGTGGCTCGCACCTCGCCTTTACGAATTCGCCCGTGCACATCCGGAAATCGACCTGAAATTCTCGGCCACATTGCGCAACATGGATCTGGAGCGAGATGATGTGGATGTTGCCATCCGGTTTGGCAATTCCGCCGATGAGGGGCTGTATTCCGTACCTGTAAGAAAAGAGTGGCTGACCCCGGTCATGACCCCGGAGCTAGCGGAGCAATTCACCACGCCAGACAGCCTGCGCGACGCACCGTTGATCCACGACGATTCGATCAATTTTCTGACCCCGCCCTGCGACTGGCCTGCCTGGTTCCGCGCTGTGGGTATCGATTTTATCCCCACTCATGGGGCGCATTTTTCCAACGCAGATCACGCGATTGACGCCGCTGTCGCCGGCGTTGGTGTCGCCCTTGGACGGCGCGCCATGATCCTCAAGGACTTGACCGAGGGTCGGCTGGTTGCCCCCTTCAAGGTCGCGCTGGAAACGCAGGGCCGGTTCCGGTTCCTGTGCCTTCCGGGGGCCGAAAAACGTCCTCAGATCTCAGCATTTCGGGATTGGTTCCTGACCGAGATTGAAAAGACCGCGCATATTTCGGATGAATTCGACATTATTCCGATCGAAGAGGTTTCCGGATCATGACCAAAACGCGCGCAACAGCCATCGGCTTTGGGGCCGTACTATTATGGGCTTTGCTGGCGCTTTTGACCGTCGGCTCTGCACCCACACCGCCATTGCTGTTGAACACGATCTGCTTTTCGATTGGTGGGGCACTTGGGTTGATTTGGACAGCCGCAACCGGTGGGTTTAGCGGGTTGAAACAGGTCCCCTGGACGACCTACCTGTTCGGTTCATTGGGTCTGTTCGGGTATCACGCATTGTATTTTTCAGCCCTGCGTATGGCCCCCGCGGCCGAGGCCGGGTTGATTGCCTATCTCTGGCCCCTTCTTATCGTTCTGTTTTCCGGCCTGCTGCCGGGCGAGCAGCTTCGCACTGGTCACTTGATCGGGGCATGCCTTGGCTTTGTTGGGGCTGCTTTGATCATCACCGGAGGCGGGAGCGCCGGTTTTCAGGCACAACACCTGCCGGGATATGCATTGGCCCTGCTTTGCGCCCTGACATGGTCAGGCTATTCGGTTTTGTCGCGCAAATTGGGGGGTACACCGACCAGTTCGGTTGCGGTCTTTTGTCTGATGGCTGCGATGGCTTCGGGTCTGCTGCATCTGGCCATAGAAGACACCGTGCTGCCCGACACGACACTGGGGTGGTTATCGGTATTGGCACTTGGCCTCGGGCCCGTTGGACTGGCCTTTTATGTATGGGATATCGGGGTAAAGCAGGGTGATATTCAAATGCTCGGGACCTCATCTTATGCGGCCCCGCTTTTGTCGACACTTGCTTTGGTGATGGCCGGGATCGCTGCCCCATCCTGGGGGCTGGCGATCGCGGCCTTTCTGATTACCGGCGGGGCCTTGATCGCGGCCCGTTCCAGTTTGAAATCTTAAGCAGACAGTCGCTCGATCTCTTCCTTCAGCTTGAGCTTCTGTTTCTTCAGCTGGGCTATGTGGAGATCATCGATGCCTGGCGAGCGTTGGGCTTGTTCTACTTCTAGACCGAGAGATTCGTGCTTTTTCTTCAGTTCTGTCAGATGTGCGCTCACGCTCATTGCGATCCTCCTTTTATACGTGTCTGAATGTCACGTAAGAAGTTGATCACATCGTTTCCACCCTGTCACGCTGCAGACGCACAGAATCTGAAACAAATCCGACAAAATCGGCTGGACATTGCCGGTCGTCGTCAAAACCCGGGCAGGGCAGCGGCCTTCCGGAGCACGGCCGAAACTGCATCCGTATAGCTTTCGCCGTCTTTTTCGTGACGTTCACCCGCGTGCACAATCAAAGGTGGGTGGAGGCGAAATGCCGCACGCCCTCCTTTGCGGGCGCGCAGAATGATCAGCTCAGCCTCTCGCCCTGTCCGTGGGCTTAGCGGCAACAACTCTACCGATCCCAGCAACCCCTGGCACGCTGCCAGCATGTCGGGCAGTCGATCGGCTTTCTGGATCATGTGCAGGTACCCTTTTGGCGCAAGGCGTTTGGCAGCCACTGCAATCCAGTCGGCCAACTGGGTGTCTTCGCTCAGGGCCACACTTCGTCCAGCATCCTTTGCAGGGCTATGCGCCCCCGCCCGATAATAGGGCGGATTCGCAATTACGTGATCGAACTGGCGCTGCCGAAACGCCTCGGGCAAAGCGGTCAGATCAGCTTGGACAACTTCCATCTCTATCCGGTTGATTTCCGCATTTCTGCGGGCCAATTCCGCATAGGCAGGCTGTAGCTCGATACCTGTCAGGTGCAGACCGGGCACCCGGGAGGACAAGCAAAGAATGGCAGCCCCTGCGCCGCACCCCAGCTCCAACACGGACTGACCTGCGCTGGCCGGAACGGATGCGGCAAGCAATACCGGGTCGACCCCGGCACGATAACCCGACTGAGGTTGCAGCAATCGAACCCTGCCCCCCAAGAAATCATTGCAGCTGAGTTCACTATCGGAAAACCGGGTCATCGGCCCAGCGGAATTTCATTGTCGCGCATCACACGTTCGGCACGGGTCAGGTCTTCGGCGCGAACCATCAGTCGGCGGGGAAAGATTCCGATCCCACCTTCGAGGATGCTCATATTTACGTCCATCTGAAAGCAGTCTATATCCTCGCCTTCAAGGAGAGCGGATGCAAAGGCCAGGATCGTCGGATCGGTACTGCGCAATAGTTCTTTCATGGGGATGGATGTAAGGGCAAGGCGGGGCGGAAGTCGAGCCTTGTATCAGGAGAATGATGACCGTCGGCATGATCTCAAAACCGCATGAGCGCCTCGCTGATATATTGGCGGGTGAAATGGAGGCTGTGAATACGTTGATCCGCACCCGGATGGCGTCGGACCATGCCCCACGTATCCCCGAAGTGACCCAGCATCTGGTCGAGGCGGGCGGAAAGCGCCTGCGGCCGATGCTGACATTGGCAGCCGCGCGGCTGTTTGGCTATTCGGGCGAGCACCATGTACGCCTTGCTGCCACGGTCGAGTTCATCCATACCGCTACCCTTCTGCACGACGACGTTGTGGATGAGAGCGCGCAGCGGCGCGGACGCCCGACCGCAAATCTACTTTGGGACAATAAATCCAGTGTGCTGGTCGGTGATTACCTGTTTTCTCGCAGCTTCCAATTGATGGTCGAAACGGGTTCGCTGCGGGTTCTGGATATCTTGGCCAATGCCTCAGCAACCATCGCCGAAGGCGAGGTGCTGCAAATGACCGCAGCAACCGACCTGCGGACAGATGAAAGCGTTTACCTACAGGTCGTGCGCGGCAAGACGGCAGCTTTGTTTTCAGCTGCGACCGAGGTGGGCGGCGTGATCGCCGGTGCATCGGAAGAACAGATCAAGGCCCTGTTCGATTATGGTGACGCATTGGGGATCGCATTCCAGATTGCAGACGATCTGCTGGACTATCAAGGGGACAGCAAGACAACCGGCAAAAATGTGGGCGATGATTTCCGTGAACGAAAGCTGACCCTGCCCGTCATCAAGGCTGTTGCACAGGCCACGCCCGAAGAACGCGCTTTCTGGGAGCGTACGATCGAAAAAGGCCGCCAACAGGATGGCGATCTGGATCATGCGCTGGGTTTGATGGACAAATACGCAACGCTGGAAAAAACCCGGCAGGACGCTTTGGGCTGGGCGAACAAGGCAAAGGCATCTTTGGATGTTCTGCCCGATCATGAAATTCGCAGCCTGCTGCGCGAACTGGCCGATTACGTGGTCTCGCGCCTTAGTTAAGCTGCGTCGCGCGGCACCACCAGTCAGGATGCGCCGCACCGATCTCATAGGCCGCGAAATGCGCGTCTTTCATTGTGGGATATAGGGCAAAACAGGTTGATCCTGACCCCGACATGCGCGTCACAAGGGCACTACTGGTCATGTTCAACTCGTCCAAAACCTGTTCGATCTCACGTGCAACGCCCATGGCAGGTACCTGCAAATCATTGCGTTGATCACGCAACCACAGGGCACAGGCTTCAGCGTCTTCAAAATCTGGAACCAGCTCAGGCATCGGCGGATTGTCTCGGGACGCCAGCGCGTTGAAAACGGCTCCTGTCGGCACCGGCACATTCGGGTTGACCAACAGGGCGGGTAGGTTCGGAAAGTTCACCGCCGCCAAACGATCGCCAATGCCTTGCATTCTGATCGCCCGGCTTTCCAGACAAACGGGCACATCTGCCCCCAGTGACAACGGCAGGTCAGGCGGGATGTCACGGCCCAGACCGCCCAGCATATTCAGCGTGGCGGCCGCATCCGATGACCCACCCCCAATACCTGCGCCGTGGGGCAGAGATTTGGTCAGGTCGATATGCCCGGTCCAACCGACACCTTCGGCCGCTTTCCAGACCAGGTTACGGCTGTCCGTGGGCACGCCTTCAGCAAACTCCCCACTCACGTCCATAGTCAGCTCGGGGCCGGGTGTGAATGTCAACTGATCGCCGAGATCAGCAAAAACCACTAACGAATCCAACAGGTGATAACCGTCCTTACGACGTCCGGTCACATGCAGGGTCAGGTTGATCTTGGCGGGCGCAAACGCCTTAATTTCCATTTGCGACTTTCAAAGGTTCCGCACCTTCTTCGGCCAGAACGGCACTTAGTCCGACCTCGATCTTGCGTCGAATGCGATCTGGGTCAGCCTCGCCATCTGTGTCTTCGGGGTCAACAAAGGACAGCGCCCGCTTCCATTGGAACTCGGCCTCGCGCGCACGTCCAACAGCCCAATAGACATCCCCCAGATGATCATTGACGACCGGATCAACAGGCATCAACTCGACCGCGCGCTCCATATGCTCGACCGCTTCTTCGTAACGACCCAGACGGAACAGAACCCAACCCAGACTATCCACGATGTAGCCGCTATCCGGGCGGGCTTCGACCGCGCGTTGGATCATGTCCAGCGCTTCATCCAGCTTTTCTTTCCGTTCTACCAAAGAATAGCCCAAGTAGTTCAGCACCTGCGGCTGATCCGGATTCAACTCCAGCGCCCGGCGGAAATCGGTTTCAGCCTGATCCCACTGCTTCAGCCGCTCGTGGCTTATGCCGCGCGCGTAGTGCAGGAACCAATTCCCACCTGCCTGACTGTCCGTCAGAGCAATCGCAGTGTCATAAGAGGCAACCGCAGCTGCATAGTTTTCCTGACGACGCTGAAGATCTGCCAGAGAAACATGCACGCTGGGCAAATCAGGATTTTGCAACGCCAGATTTTGAAGAACTTCAATGGCTGCATCGGTTTTTCCGGATTTGTCCAGGATTTCGGCCCGCCCAAGTTCTGCGGCATGGTGGTCATTGCTGCTTGCCGGGACCATGCGATAGGCGGCAACGGCCAGATCATACTGTTGCAGCTTGTCCAGCAATTCCGCGCTCAGCAGAATGGCGTCCACGTGGTCAGGGCGCAGAAAGCTCGCCAGTCGTGCGTAAAGCAGGACGTAGTCAGCCGAAGCCTCGCTGTTCAATGCGGCACCAACGGTAAAGAAAATTTCCGCCATTCCATCCAGCGCAGAGCCCGCGTGGGTGAACGGAAGCGTCTCGCCCGCGGTCAATTGGCCGGTGTAGGCTTCAATGGTCGGATCGCTACCGGAAACAAACACATCGTCCAGAAACTGTATGGCGTCTTCGTTGCGATCCAGCTGTGACAGCACCTCTGTACGGGCCAGCGCGGCCCGGCGCGAGAACCGCGCAACCGCGCCGTTGTTATCCGCAAATATCACCTCGGCACCTTCGAAATCGCCGATAGAGGCCAGTGCCATGGCTTTGTGATACAGCGCAAACTCCCTGAGGCCTTCCTGCGTGGCCACGGCATCGAACTGCTCCATGGCCTTTGTCATTTCACCTTGCCCCAGGTGGGCCCATGCAATCATCAGCCCATCAACCAAAGGACCGATCCCCTGCGTTTCAGGGTCACGCGCCAAAAGTTCGTCAAACTTGCCGTCTGCAATCAAATTAGCCGAAATCGCCATACGCGCGGCCTGACTGGGAAGGTTGGCTTCCTCGATCTGCTTTGCAACAGGCAAAGCACGGGCAATTTCCCCCAGCGCAAGGCGGGCGACGACAACGCTTTCCAAGAGCAGCGCGTTTTCCGGATCAAACCTGAGAGCCTGGGCGTAGTATCTTTCCGCCGCAGAATAGTCGCTTTCGTAGATCGCCTGACGCCCGGCCAGATATGAACCGGCACCCGAATCCGAATAGGCCGGAACTGCGACCGACGACATGAGCAGCACGGACAATGCCGCGCGACGAACCAGGGAAACCACCGAAATCCTGCCTTACTATCGTTGACTGACGGTTAAGCTAGGGCTTCGGTCGGCAAGAGGCAATGGCAGAGCCTTCACGACCCTGCCATTGCCGGTTTTTTGCTTACATGTTCGGATAGTTTGGTCCGTCGCCCCCCTGCGGTGTGGTCCAAGTGATATTCTGGCTTGGATCCTTGATGTCGCAGGTTTTGCAGTGAACGCAGTTCTGGAAGTTGATGACGAATCGCGGACCGTTGTCATCCTCGACCATTTCGTACACGCCTGCCGGGCAATAGCGCTGCGCCGGTTCGTCGAACTTGGGCAGGTTGACCTTGACCGGGATATCCGGGTCCGTCAGGCGCAGGTGGCAGGGCTGGCTTTCCTCGTGATTGGTTGCCGCAAAGGACACGTTGGTCAGACGGTCAAAGGACAGCGTGCCATCGGGCTTGGGATAATTGATCGGCTTGTGCTTGCTGGCTTCCTCGGTCGACTGGGCATCGTTCTTGCCATGTCCCAGCGTACCAAAGAGCGAAAAGCCCAATGTGTTGGTCCACATGTCCAGACCACCCAGCACCAGCGAAGGGATCATGCCCCACTTGGACCACATCGGCTTGACGTTGCGCACCTTCTTCAGGTCCTTGCCAATTGCGCCATTGCGGACATCGGCCTCGTAAGCGGTCAGCTCATCGCCTGAACGGTCAGCCTTGATCGCGTCATAAGCAGCCTCAGCCGCGGCCTTGCCCGACAGCATCGCGTTGTGGTTGCCCTTGATGCGCGGCACGTTGACCATGCCCGCAGAACAGCCCAGCAGCGCCACGCCCGGTGCCACCAGCTTGGGCATCGATTGAAGGCCGCCTTCGGTGATCGCACGGGCACCGTAAGCCACGCGCTTGCCGCCTTTCAGCAGCTCGGCCACCATCGGGTGATGCTTGAAGCGCTGGAATTCCATGTAGGGGTACAGGTGCGGGTTTTTGTAGTTCAGGTGAACCACAAAGCCGACATAGACCTGATTGTTTTCAAGATGATAGATGAACGACCCGCCGCCTGCGTTGCCGCCCAGAGGCCAGCCCATTGTGTGCGTGACCGTACCTTCCTTGTGCTTTGCCGGATCGATCTCCCAGATCTCTTTCATGCCGACGCCGTATTTCTGCGGCTCTTTGCCGGCAGACAAGTCGTATTTGGCGATGACTTCCTTGGACAGTGAGCCGCGCACACCTTCCGACAGGAAGACGTATTTGCCGTGCAATTCCATACCCGGCTCGGTGTTGGGGCCATAAGAGCCGTCCGCTTCCAGACCAAAGACACCGGCCACTACGCCTTTGACTTCACCGTTATCGCCGTAAACCAGTTCGGAACAGGCCATGCCGGGGAAGATTTCCACGCCCAGTTCCTCGGCCTGCTCGGCCATCCAGCGGCAAACATTGCCCATCGAAACGATGTAGTTGCCATGGTTGTTCATCAGCGGCGGCATCGGGAAGTTGGGGATGCGGATCTTGCCTGCCTCGCCCAGCATGTAGAAATTGTCTTCATGCACCGGCACGTTCAGCGGAGCACCCTTAGCCTTCCAATCCGGGATCAAAGCATCCAGCCCGCAGGGATCGAGAACTGCGCCAGACAGGATATGAGCGCCCACTTCCGAGCCCTTTTCCAGAACGACAACGTTCAGATCCGCATCCAGCTGTTTCAGACGAATGGCCGCCGACAGGCCCGCAGGACCTGCGCCTACGATCACCACGTCATATTCCATTGCTTCGCGTTCAATCTCGGCCATCGCGGGCTCCCTAGCTTACTTTCCGAATTGGCGCTGTCACTGCAGGATCTGCGCAATTTTGTTTCACGGCTGATTACATGGTCAGTAAGACTTTGGTCAATCGAAACACGGCGTAACAAGGGCGCTATTCGACACATCAGTCCTCTGGTGCATCACCCATCAGGTATCTGGGACCGCTACCATGGGATTTTGCCCTGTCATCGGGGTTATAAAGCTTGCATTTCGGCAAGCTGAGGCACCCACACCCGATGCAGCCGTCCAGATTGTCGCGCAATCGCATCAGGGTATCGATTCGCTGATCCAGATGAGTGCGCAACCGCACGCTTATGGCTTTCCAATCCTGTGGTGTCGGTGTTCGCTTTCCCGGCAAGCCCGACAAGACCTCGCGAATTTCAGGCAAGGTCAGGCCGAACTGCTGTGCGATCATGACAAAGCTCAGCCGCCGGATATCTGCCCGCTGGTAACGTCGCTGCCCACCTGCATTGCGCCAGGGCGCGATCAAACCCTGTGCTTCGTAATACCGGATCGCCGAAACGGCCAACCCCGTACGTCGGGCCAATGCCCCGATTGCCAACCCTTCTGAAACAGCCATGTCGCCCTCGAAGAAATACCTTGACCTAAAGTTAGGTTTAGAAATTACGGTGAGTCGAAACAAGCCAAAAAAGGAGATCCCATGATGGCAACGCTTGAACATACCAATTTCACTGTCAGCGACCCACAGGCCTCGGCCGCCTGGATGCAGCAGGTCTTTGGCTGGAAAACACGGTGGGAAGGACCCGCAATATCAGGCGGATACACGGTGCATGTCGGATCGGCCCACACCTATCTTGCGCTTTACAAACCAGATGCGCCGAAACCATTGGTCGAAAGCAGCTACGATATCGTCGGCGGGCTGAATCATGTTGGTGTTCTGGTCGAAGATATCGATGCAACCGAGGCCAAGGTGCGCAAGGCCGGGTTCGAACCCCATAATCATGCCGATTACGAACCGGGTCGTCGGTTCTATTTCAGGGATGACAACGGCATCGAGTTTGAAGTGGTTCAATATGATTGAGATGCTGTGGCTCTGCACGCCTTCAAAGCGATGGTGCAAGGGTGGGCAACCGGACCATCGCCATAGGCCACACCCGAAACAATCCCGCCGGCGCAATGTTGCAAATTGATCGCTGCACCTGCTGACACCCCTTGCAATTCACGTGGTATTTGGGTCAGGTAATCGTCAACCTAGGACTCGCCCCGACGCTTCTGTGCGGCGGGGCGAGTCAGTTTATGCGTGGACGTAGAGAGTATGGAAAAGATCCCGATGACGCCTGCGGGCAATGCCGCACTCGCAGCTGAGCTGAAGAACCTCAAATCCGTCGAACGCCCTGCGATCATCGAAGCCATCGCATCGGCGCGAGAACTTGGCGACCTGAAAGAAAACGCCGAATATCATTCAGCCCGCGAAAAGCAGGGGTTTATCGAAGGTCGCATCAAGGAACTGGAAGGTATCCTGTCACTGGCGGATGTAATTGACCCTGCAAAACTGTCTGGCGCGATCAAGTTTGGCGCAAAGGTTACATTGGTTGACGAGGATACCGACGAAGAAAAGACGTGGCAGATCGTCGGTGAATATGAAGCCAATATCGAAGCTGGCCTTTTGAATATCAAATCCCCCATCGCCCGCGCCCTGATCGGCAAGGACGAAGGTGACAGTGTCGAGGTGCGCACCCCTGGCGGCGTGCGCTCTTATGAAATTCTGAGTATCAAGTACGCCTGACCGGAGCGCATGTAATGTCGGGGCCCAAACCTGACCCGGAAACTGAAAGACCGACTTCGCTGGGCATCTATGACCGCCCAAAGGCGCCGTCTGTCACCGAGATTGAGATTGCCGCACTGGTGCTCAGCCTGATTTGGCTGGTGGTGTCGGTTGTTTTTCTGGTGTTGCCAGATAAGGCGCAGAGCGGTGGTTTTGTTGTCACCTTTCTGGCCGTTTTCATGCCTGTGGCGATGATCTGGGTCGCGGCCACTGCCATGCGTGCCAGCCGCGTGATGCGCGAGGAAAGCGCGCGGCTGCAAACTGCGATTGATGCGATCCGCCAGGCTTATGTGGCGCAGCAGCAGCGCGCATCCAGCACCTACGAACCTGCGGTAGCAAAGAAACTGGATGAGATCGCAGCCGCGACGCGAAAAACCGAAAGCGCGCTGGCAACATTTTCGACCAAGCGCACAACGCCCCCTTATGCCCCTGCAAAACCACTCGTTGCGGGTGCTCAAACCTCGCTTGAACTGGGCACGTCTGCGGAAGAAATTGCGCCTCCGCTGAGCACCGATATCTTTATCCGCGCCTTGAACTTCCCGGAAACTCAGAATGACACCGAAGGGTTCAACGCCCTGCGCGTGGCGCTGAAAGACCGCAAGACGGCGCAGATCGTGCAAGCCTCGCAGGATGTTCTTACACTGCTCAGCCAGGAAGGCATCTATATGGACGACCTGCGCCCTGACATGGCCCGGCCCGAAATCTGGCGTCAGTTCGCGCAGGGCACGCGGGGTCGCGCCGTTGCCGCGCTGGGGGGTGTACGCGACAGGTCTTCGCTGGCGCTGACAGCTGCGCGGATGAAACAGGATCCCATTTTCCGCGACGCCGCCCACCATTTTCTTCGCCGCTTCGACAAGATGATGGCCGAGTTCGAGCCCACCGCAAGCGATGCAGAACTGAGCGCTTTGGGTGAGACCCGCACCGCGCGGGCGTTCATGTTGCTGGGGCGCGTGGCCGGGACGTTTGATTAATCAGGCAAAACGATCCAAGACATCTTGGTCGCGCTGCTGAAACCAAACAAGTAACTTAAAGGCCCGGTTTTTTCTTCACCCACAGGCCGAAATCCTTCGCGCTTGTATAAAGCGCGGGCGCGGGGATTTGTGTCGATAACGTCAAGCTGAACCACTGACATGTTTTGTTTCCGCGCCTCACGCTTAACGGCATCCAGCAAGGCCGTACCAACGCCTTTTCCACGCGAGCCCGCGGCCACAAATATGCCATCCATCTGAAACACACCGGGTTTCAGTTCGCGTTCCAAAATGCTGAGGATGAGGGCCCGCCAAATGGCCCCAAACCAGCCATAGACCTTTGCTAGGTCTGACATTCTGCCTCCGGCCAATGCACCATCGCGTGTCTTGAAACCTGCAAGCCCCAAAATCCGGTCTTCCTTGTCCCGTGCAACAAGCGCGAAATCCGGGTTCAACGAAGTTTCGAAGAAAGCCAGCCCCTTTTCATCCGGACCCATGACTTTGTTCAGTTTCGCCGAAAATGCCTGCCAGAACAGGGTCGCCACCAGTGGGCGTTCCGCATCAGAAAAACCGCGTGAGACCGTGATTTTCACAACCCAAAACTGCCATACGGGATAAACCGAACCATATCCCCGGGTTGGATATGCCGGGCACCATCTTCTATTTCGACCAGCCCTTCGGCCCAGCTGAGCCCGCTGATCCGGCCTGATCCTTCTGACTTGAAGACTACAACCCGGCCTTCCCGTATGCGCGCGCGCAGGTATTCGCGGCGGCCCGGTTTCTTGCGCTTTTCAAAGGCAGCGGGCACTTCGAACCCTTGCGGCTTGATCCAGCCTTCGCCAGACATCAGGCCCAGCGCCGGTCGCGCAAAGATCAAGGTGCAGACCAAGGCGGCAACGGGATTGCCGGGCAGTCCAAAGACCGGAGTTCCGGACCACAACCCCAAAGCCAGAGGGCGACCGGGTTTCAAGGCGATCCGCCAATGTTGCATCGCCCCCGCCTGGCGCAGCAAGGCAGATACGTGGTCTTCGTCACCAGCAGATGCGCCACCACTCGTCAGTATCACATCTGCCTGTTCCGCAGCCTGGTCCAGCCGTTCCCGCAGGGCATCCCGATCATCTGACACACGCCCCATATCCACAGGTACAAACCCCAATCTCTCGACCAGAGACAGAAGCATCGGGCGGTTGGCGTCGAATATCTGACCCGGTCCGGCGCACTCTCCGGCGTCGACCAGTTCATCACCGGTCGATACCACGGCGACACGCAGCGGTTTGCGCACCTTCACCTCGGCAATGCCCAAAGCGGTGAGCAGCGCAAGATCAGCCGGTGTCAATCGGCGCCCTGTAGGCAGGGCCAGATCGCCCGCGGCCACATCCTCGCCCACTTGCCTGGTATTCGCCCCCTGTTTCAGCGGACCATGGAATGCGATATGCCCGTCTTTTACTGTGACATCCTCTTCCAGAATAACCGTATCCACTCCGTCAGGCAGCGCGGCACCCGTCAGAACGCGCACTGCCTGACCCTCGGGAACATCACCGTCGAACGGGATACCGGCTGCAGCACGCCCATCGACCAGCGGCAGGACCTGTGGCCCATCTGAAACCGGACCAGCGAACCCGAACCCATCCACGGCTGTATTCGGCTGCGGCGGGTTGGAACGTTGGGCTATCACATCCTCTGCCAGAATGCGCCCACTCGCCTTGTTCAGCGCGACCACCTCGACCGAGGTAATCGGATGCAACCTGTCGCGCAAACAGGCCAAGGCGTCATCAACCGGCGTCCACTCCACACCCGCTGGCAGCGCAAAACAGTCGTTGCGCAACGGTGGCGGGGCTATGTTCGGCTTGTTCTGTGTAACACCCAAAATCCAGCCTTCCTCTGCCGCTGAAACATCTAATTGCGCATTCAACTCCTGCTCTGTCAAACGCGACAGAGTCAAGGCGACCTGTTCGACCTGCCAGGCATCCTTGATCCGCCCGTCCGGTGGCGCACCCAAGGTGAGCGACGGCCAGATTTCCACAAAGGCGACGGGTTTATCCAACGGCTCGAACGGCCAGACCGCGACTTGTCCGGCAAAGCGATGGCGGAGCCTGCTCAGAACTGGAAGCCCCATCATCACCTGCCCACCGACCACGCCGGCACCCGCCATCTGCCAGCAGGTGAAACTGCCTTTTGCCAAGGCTTCAACCGCACGTCGGTCGGAAAACGGATTGGAATAGCCCGTTTTGGTTCTCGGCAAACCATCAATGTCACGCCCGAGGCCATTCATCCAAAATGGGCCTCTTCCTCCGAATTGTCGATTGATCCGGCCTGCCAAGTCGAAACGATTGTTCGTTTTCGAACTGTCCTCGACATGCTGTTTGAACCAGTCCCACAAGGTCAAGGGGTCATCCGTACCGGTCATCGCGCGGGCAAAACCCTTCGGGTATCCAAAAGGGAAATCAAACCCCAGAAACAGGCGGCGACCTGCCTTCAGTTCGGTGCAGATCAGGGCATCCAGCCACGCTTCGGCAAGCGCCCGGTTGCGCAGGTATTCGGGTTCCTGTGCCTGCCCTTCACGCACAATACAGACCCAGATCGCGTCTTTGCGCGGCGTTGGTCCTGTGTCATTTCCACCAGACCAGTCCACCATGGCAAAGGTCTGGAACAGGGTCACAAACCGACCTCATCTAATATGAAGTCCGCGATCCTGACTGTGTCGTTCAGGTCGAAAACCGGGCGATCCAGTTCCAGCGCCGTGTCGCTGGCAACGGCTCGAACGGTATCGTTTTCAATCGCGATCAGAGGGTTTCCTGCCTCGGCGCGAAACGCCTCGATCTTTGGGTGGCCTTCCCGTTTGAAGCCTTCAACCAGCACCAGATCAACCGGAGAAAGCCGCGCCAGCAGTTCGCCCAATGGCGGCTCGGGTGCGCCGCGCAGCTCCTGCATCAAAGCGATGCGCTGCCCCGACGCAAGCAACACCTCGCTCGCGCCAGCAACGCGGTGACGATGACTGTCCGTGCCCGGCTGGTCCACATCGACGCCGTGATGCGCGTGTTTGACGGTTGAGACGGTAAAGCCCCGCCCCATGATCTCGGCCACCAGCCGTTCCATCAGCCCTGTTTTGCCTGCGTTTTTCCAGCCAGTGACGCCGTAGACTCTCATACCTGCTCCAACAATGTCCGGGCGCGGTCCAGATCGTCAGGCGTATTTACATTGAAGAACGGATCAAACGGGTCAGCCTGAAACAAAGCCTCGCGCCCGTCATGTTTATCAGTCCACAGCACGACCTTGCGCAACCCGTCCGTCAGAGCCGCCCGCAGATCATCGCGCAACGCCACAGGCCAGAGCCCAAAGGTCGGGTGCCGGTTGACCCGCCTGCCCCCACCGGATTTCAGCGCCTCGTCGCCCGTTCGCGGAGTAGTGGCCAAGACCAGAGGATGCACCTGCCCCGCTGCCGCCTCTTGCAGGCGCGCCACCAGATCACGTGGGAAGAACGGTGTATCTGCGGCAGCCGTTACGATGCTGTCGGCCCCCTGGTCTGCCGCCCAATCGAGCCCCGCCAGAACACCGGCCAAAGGGCCAGCGAAGCCTTCGATCGAGTCAGGCAGAACGGGTAGCGTCAGATCGCTGAAACGCTCGGGGTCGCCATTTGCGTTCAGGGCCAAACCATCGACTTGCGGAGACAGCCGGTCAACGACATGGGACAGCAAGCTCTGCCCACCAATCTGCAATAGACCTTTGTCACCGCCGCCCATCCGGGTGGCCTGCCCGCCTGCGAGGATGACGCCGAGGGGTTTCCTGTTTTCATCACTCATTGGCTGCTCTTCCGCCGGTGTTTCCTGTCTTCGGCCACAACCGTCGACGGGTCCACATCACGAACCAACCGTTCCTCACCAGAAAGACAAACAAAGCGCTGTCCTCGCATCCGACCGATCAGCGTAAGGCCTACCTCACGCGCGATCTCAACACCCCAGGCGGTGAAGCCGGAACGGGACGCCAATACGGGAATGCCCATCATCGCCGTTTTGATCACCATCTCGGATGTCAGGCGACCGGTGGTATAAAGGATTTTGTCCTCTGCCGTCGCCCCCTCGGACAGCATCCAGCCTGCGATCTTGTCGACAGCGTTATGGCGACCCACGTCTTCCATATAAACCAGCGGGCGGTTTTCCCGGCACAAGACAGTCCCATGAATTGCCCCGGCTTCAAGATACAGCGACGGGGTGCGGTTGATCTTGGCCACCAGTTCGTAAAGCCACGAGGTCCGCACCTGCACTTGCGGCAGCTGAACGCCCTCAAGGCCCTCCATCATGTCCCCAAACACCGTTCCGACAGCGCAGCCACTGGTGCGTGTCTTTTTCTTCAACTTGTCTTCGTACGAAGTCGCGCGTGCGGTGCGGACAACTACGGTTTCAAGATCATCATCGTAATCGACACGGGTAATCTCATCACTAGCCAGCAGCATGCCCTGATTTCGCAGAAAACCCAGCGCCAGATATTCGGGATAGTCGCCAATGGTCATCGCCGTCACAATTTCCTGCGCGTTGAGGAAGATCGTCAGTGGGCGCTCTTCAACCACTGAAATCTGACTGACCTCGCCATTCTGGTCCACCCCCTCGACCGCACGGGTCAGGCGGGCCGCGCCCGGATCAGGAGCGATTACATAGTCTGACACGTCGGTTTCGGTGACCAATTGCAACCCCTCCACAAGACCGATACTGCTGCTGGCGTCACCATAGGATTTAGCCATGGCCTCTGCCACATCCAAGTCATACTTCTGGAAAGGTTTTCGCGACGGCACACCGTTTGTCTTCGTGGCTGTGCCTTTTGGTCTGTTGTTCGGTGTCTTCTCGACAGAAGCCGGGTTGAATATCGTGCAGACCATCGCCTTTTCCATCACCGTTTTTGCAGGCGCTGCGCAGTTTACAGCTCTGCAACTTCTGCAGGATGAAACGCCGACAATCATCGTTTTGATCTCAGCCCTGGCAGTGAACCTGCGGGTTGCGATGTATTCCGCATCACTGACGCCGTTTCTGGGTGCCGCGCCCTTGTGGCAGAGAGCATGTGCGGCTTACCTGATCGTTGATCAGTCTTACGCCTGTTCAATCGCGCAGTTCGAAAAAGAGCCTGATCTGACGATCCCCCAGCGAATGGCCTATTTCCTGGGTTCGGTCACTCCGATCACACCGCTGTGGGTTTTGGGAACCTGTCTGGGTGCCGTGCTGGGTGCTCAAATACCGGAAAGTTGGGCGCTGGACTTTGCCCTGCCGATCACCTTTCTGGCGATGATTGGGCCAATGATGCGTACGCTGGCCCATGTCATCGCCGCCCTGGTCGCCATTGTTGTTGCCCTGCTGACCGTGAGTGTGCCGTTCAATCTGGGCCTGCTGATCGCGGGCGCAGCAGGGATGATGGCCGGTGCGCAGGCGGAATTGATGCTAAAGCGGAACACGCTATGAACCAGATCGATCAGACAACAATATGGATCATCATCGCGGGTCTTGCGGTGGGCAGCTATGCTTTGCGCTTTACCTTCATCGGTCTCGTCGGTGATCGCCCGATGCCGCCCTGGTTGTTACGTCACCTTCGATATACAGCCGTGGCCATCCTGCCCGCACTGATCGCGCCGCTGGTGGTTTGGCCTGCAGCCACCGAAGGACAACCGGATATACCCCGTATGTCGGCCGCAGCGGTTGCACTGTCTGTGGGCATTCTAACCAAGAATGTGCTGGCCGCCATCTTTACCGGGGCGGCAACACTTTACATATTGCTGTATTTAGTTGGATGAAGCCGCGTCCAGCTGGTTCAGGCGCGCATTGTTGAACGCCAGTCCCTTTTGCAGGTCCGCGTCGTCGTTTTCACGGTACTCCGCCGTTTGAACGCCTTGCAGCGCTCCAAACTGATCCGACAGTTTGACCGGATAGAATGTGGTCGTGATCTGTTCGAACCCCGGAACCTGCTGCAACAGCTGCGAGGTAGAGTTCGCACAGAATGCACCAGCCACTGGGCCCATCTGCTTGGCCAGTTGCAATGCAATTTCGGCCTGTTGCGGAGTGACCTCGATCGTCTGGATGCGCGCATAATGTGTTTCGCGGGCGTGGCTGCTGCGATACGCACGTTCGACATTCGGGGTAATACCGTACAGCACATCGTTCCTGATCGGTACAACATCCGCCCGGAACGACCCTGCCGGGTCGAAAATAACCCGCTCACTGCCGCTGATCATCAACGACGTATGCGCGCCCGAACCGGTCCGGGTGCTGATCATCGTGTACAAGGTCAGGGTCGATGGCCCCGGATCGCGATAGGAACGGGACGTTATTTCAGTCTGATCCGCTTGCGGGCGCTGTGATGCAGCGCAACCAGCCAGCGTTGCGGCCACAAGGCACGCAGTCAATATCCTGAGCAAAGCCGCCCCCGAATTGCTTACGAGGCGAAAACTGCCAGGAACAGGCACAACAAGGCGATCGCGACCACACACCAGGTGGTGGCTTTGATGAAACCGTTGAAAGTTTTGGTTTGAACGTCGATGTTCATTTCGCCGTGCTTGTATTCAGCCATGAGTCTCAGAATCCCAATTCGCGTGTTTGATTTGTTGGATAATGGAAAACAAAACGCCTGTCACCACGTCATTCGCGCGCAGGGCGCGCTTACTTGAGGACCGAGCATCCGGGATAACCGAACCCCCATCGCCAGGGCAGGCCGCTGCACGGCCCGCCACCGAAACGAACCGCCCCATACATGGCATCCGCGGTGATCGCGTGAATGGTGCGGATCTGGTCAGGTTCCATATCATAGCGATCCGCGTATTCGTCGGCATACAGATCTCCATGCGCCTTAACACAGGCATGCAGGGCATCATCCGCCGCCAAACGCGCGTCATAGCTTTCCTCGGCCGAATCCGCGCCGCCGGCATTGTGATATGCCCGGTCGTGGATCACACAACAGTTTTCCCAAGGCGGATGTTCTTCAAAAAGCTCGCCAACCTGCGGGAACTGCTTTGCCACCCAGCGCCAGCTTGCGGACAACCCACCCGAACACCCGTCTGTTTCGAATGGTTGCAGCTCGGCGCTTTCGCTCTGGTCCATCAAGGCGCGATGGGCAGGCATTTCGAACCGGCGCATCAAGTCCTGTGCCAAGGCGGCGTGCGGAATAACGAGCAACAGCAGCGAAAGATTAAGGGCTTTCATCGCGCATCGCCTTGGTGTCGACCTGCAATCCGAAAGTCGTGGCCAACCACAACATCAGCCGCTCTGCTGGTCCCATTTCGGCACGCACGCGCAGAACCTCATTGGCCATGGCCGGGCGGTCGGTGATCAGACCATCAACGCCCATAGACGCCATTTTGGACATTTGCAGCGGATCGTTCACTGTCCAGACATAGATATCCTTACCGGCATCGTGAACCTTTCGGATCAGGCCCGGAGTTGCCATCCCTGCATTGATTGCGACAAACTCGCCCTCCAACCCCGACAGATCACCAATGGCTGTGGCCGCCAATACACCCGAACGCCAGTCCGGGCGCAGTTTCTTCATCTTTTGGACGGCCGGATATTTCAACGACATGGTGGCGACCTCGTCCTGCATCTCCAACTCTTCCACCAGATTGATCACCCGGTTTTCCAGATCAATATCATGGCCATAGTATTTCAGTTCGATAAGAACCCTGGACTTGCCTTTGGCCGCCTCCAGCACATCACGCAGAGTTGGCGTTCGTTCCGAGGCGTATTCCGGATCAAACCAGCTGCCGATGTCGATATCTGCCACATCCGCCATCGTTGCATCCCAGACCTTCAGGTTAACACCCGCCAGCTTCATGAAATCGCTGTCATGGGCCACGATGATCACATCATCCGCAGATTCCTGAACGTCGATTTCAACCCAATCCGCGCCGTCCTCGATGGCTTTCAGAACCGAGGCCATCGTGTTTTCCGGCCGCAAGGCCGCTGCACCCCGGTGGCCAATGACCTCGGCATGATCCGGGGCCTGCACACGTTCCAGCAGACTTTGACCTGACCAAAGGCCAATAACCAACGCGGCAAGGGATGCGCCCACTGTCACAAATACAGGCGCCCGAATTTTCCGGGGTTCTGGGTGGGCGATCTTTTTTGCGTCAATATCGAAAAACCCGTCCAACAAGACGGCCAACGCGCCCAGCGCCGTTGCCGCCAGAACCAGCCCCGCCAATGACCACAGCCCTGCGACGACAAAACTGAAGGTCAGGGCCAGCTTGAGGTTGCTGCCGTCCTGCACGGGTACGAAAGTAAACAAAAGGCTGGCCACTGCGGCAATCAAAGCGGCGATGACAAGGCGCATCCCCAGCCAAAGGGCAAGTTCGATCTTCAACCGCCCGCGCCTGCCTTCGATCTTCTGCGCACTTTGGGCAAACGCCGTTCGGGGCGCAGTTCGTTCGAAAAGGACCAAATGCAGGGCCAGCGCCCAGGCGGACAGGCGACGGATCAAAAGCCACGCCAGTACAAGAACAACCACTCCGATCAGAAGAACCGCCACCTTGAAGGCGGGGGGGCGGAAGGTCAGGTAATAGTTGATGTCGTATTCAGTCAGCGTCCACCAAGCGATCAAGCCAGCGACAGCCACGAATGGCAGGGCAAGCAACAGGACACGCAGGATGAAACGCACGGCAAATCCGAACAACGCAGGGAAACGGGACAGGATCAATGCGAGCGCCGCACTGCCAGCACGCCAGGGATCTTGTTCGCCCATACGCAGCGACCCGGCCATAACCGAGAACACAAAGACCTCGGCCAGTAGAAACAGGCTCAAAACTACAACTGACGAGATAAATCCGACCGGAGACAGCAGGAACATGGCAATGTCCTGATCGGTCAAGGCCGTCTGGTCAGACAGGGAAACTGCCAGATTGACCGCCAGCGCCACCCCTGGCGCGATCAGCGCAACAAGCAGCAATCGCACAGCGAAATAGATTGGCACAAAAACCCGACGCCGGGCCCAAGCCCCCGCGTAGGCATGTGTTACGGCATGGAAATATCTGCTCACGCGGTCGCCTCCGAACTGATACAGTCATTCAAAGGCGCGCAAACGTGAATTGCAAGTCAGCTGTCTTTCAGGTCCGCAGCCAGGCGGAACCCGATGCGGTTGGCTGGCTTGTCCTCAACCGATTTGGGAAGCGCACGCAACATCACGTTCAACTGGCTGACATGTTGCACCAGTTGCGTGCGGGCTCCGGTCCCATCTGACCCGTAAAAGGTTATCATGTCAGGGTCGAAATAACCCATCCCCTCGATCCGCATCACGCCTGCATCGCCGCCGGTGAACCCCATGGCGACCTCATGATCACCGTCCAGCGTCTGTTCGAAATTCTGGATATACAGGATTAACCGCTCGTAGGCCCATTGTGCAGGGCTTTTGCTGGCCACCGGTTTTTTCAGCGTCTCGGGCAGTTTTTTGCTTCCGGATTCGGCTTTTGGATCGGCGTGCACCTCGTAACACCTTGGCAACGCTGCAGCTTCTGCGGCCTCGGCCGAGGTTTCGATCTGGTCCTGCATTCGTCTACCCTTTGCGCTGATATAACCATGCCCCATCCGCGCGTTGCGTCCGGGTTACTGCACCAATGTGGTAGAGGTGATTTACATGTGCAACCGCCTCAACCAGCGCAAGGCCATACTCACCCTCTTGGATTGTACGTTTGAACAGCGGCATAAAGCAGTCAGCGGCAGATTTGGGCTGATCCAGATGATCCAGCAACCGTTCCAGCGCGCCATGGTGGTTGTCAATCAACTGCTTCATGCGCAACGGCAGACCGGTGAAGGGCAATTTGTGCCCGCCTAAAACCAGATGATCGGGACGGGCGAGTACCTGAAGCCTCTCACAGGCCTCCATCCATCCTGACACCGGATCTGCCATGGGTTCGGTCGCATAGACACCCAGATTGGGACTGATTGAACTGAGGATCTGATCACCGCTGAGTACCAGATTGTCATCGCGGCTCCAGAAGGTGGCGTGTTCCGGCGCATGGCCATTGCCCATATGAACGTCCCAGTCACGTCCACCCATACGGATCACGTCACCCTGCTTGATCCCGGTAAAACCCAGCGGCATGGGATAGACCGTGTCGGCAAAATTAAAGGGCCGGTCCGCCATCCGTTTGTTCAAAACTTCGGATGCCATGCCCGCGCTGCGATAGAAACCCAGCGTTTCTTGCGGCCAGGTTTCCTGCACATCCAGCGTCAGCATCCGCGCAAACAGCCACGAGGTGCGGCTTGTCACCAGCTCGGCGCCGTGTTCCGTCTGAAACCATCCGGCATTGCCAACATGGTCGGGATGGTGGTGAGTCACCACCACCCGCCTGATCGGCTTGCCTGCAAGAGGTCCGGCCATCAACGCTTCCCAGATGCGCCGCGTCTTGTTCGAGGACAGCCCTGTATCGATCACGGTCCAGCTGTCGCCATCGTCCAGTGCATAGATATTTACATGGTCCAGCGCCATAGGCAGGGGCAGGCGCATCCAGAGAACACCTTGGGCAATCTCGGTGGCTTCGCCCTGCGCGGGCGGTTCAGACCACGGATATCTGATCCCCAATACGTGATCCCCGTCCATCAAACTGCAAACTCGTCCGTGCTCAGCGCGAAAAGGTCATCCGCCCCGTTCTGTGCCCGTGCCAAAAGGCCCGTATGTTCGGGCAACAGGGCGTTGATATAATACCGCGCCAGTTTCGCCCGCGGCCCCTCTGGGTCGGCAAGGGCTGCGGTCAGGTGATAGTGTCCGCCCAGCACTCGGGCAAAAGCCTGCAGATAAGCAACTGCGCCTGCAAAGCGGTTATTCATATCGTCCTGTGCCACCAGCCATTCTGTCGCCTCGCGCAGCGTTTCGGTGGCTTCCCAAACAGGACCCGCCAGATCAGGCAGTGTTGCACGGGCGCGTTCAGCCTGGTCTTCAATCTCATCCAGCAGGTTCGAAGCAGCCTCGCCCCCGTCCATCATCTTCCGCGCAACAAGGTCCATCGCCTGAATGCCGTTGGTGCCCTCGTAGATCGCAGTGACACGCGCATCGCGATAGAACTGAGCTGCGCCGGTTTCCTCAATATATCCCATGCCACCATGCACCTGGACCCCGGTTTCAGCCACACGCATCCCGGTCTGAGTACCAAACGCCTTGCTGATCGGCGTCAACAGCGCGGCCCGCGCAGCCCAATCGGCGTCACCAGTGGCCTCTGCCATATCGATCGCAACCGCATTGGCCAACAGGATCGCGCGTGCTGCATAAACATCAGCACGCATATCCAAAAGCATACGGCGCACATCCGCATGATCGATGATCGTCCCGGACGGCGTTTTGCCTTGTTTCCGTTCCAGCGCATAGGCCACCGCGTGCTGATATGCACCTTCGGCCACGCCCACGCCCTGTCCGCCCACGCCGAGGCGCGCATTGTTCATCATGGTAAACATGGCCGCCATACCGCCATGTTCGGCACCCACCAGCCAGCCTTTGGCTTTGTCATATTGCATCACGCAGGTGGGCGACCCGTGCAAGCCCATCTTGTGTTCCAGCGAAACCACTTTCAGATCATTGGCCGCGCCAGGATCACCATTTTCATCAGGCAAGAATTTGGGGACAAGGAATAACGAGATCCCTTTGGTGCCGGGCACCCCATCGGGAAGGCGGGCCAGTACCAGATGGCAGACATTCTCGGTGAAATCGGTATCGCCCCACGAGATGAAGATCTTTTGACCGGTGATCGAATATGTCCCGTCACCGTTCGGCTCAGCCTTCGCAGACAGCGCGCCAACATCCGATCCAGCCTGAGCTTCGGTCAGGTTCATGGTGCCCGACCATTCCCCCGTCATCATCTTAGGCAGATACAGCGCTTTCAATTCGTCGCTGGCGTGATGCTCCAACGCCTCGATCTGGCCCTGAGACATAAGCGGCGCAAGTTGCAGCGACAGGCAGGCGGCACTCATCATCTCGTTGACCGCCGTGGTGATGGTCATAGGCAGCCCCATCCCCCCGTATTCAGGATTACCACTGATCCCGATCCAGCCACCTTCGGCAATTGCCTTCCAGCCGTCTGCATATCCCGGAGAAGTTCGCAGCACTCCATTTTCAAGCCGTGCAGGTTCCAGATCACCGGGGCGCTGCAGAGGGGCCATCACCTCTTCGCACATCTTTCCAGCTTCGGTCAGGATCGCATTGACCACATCCCCGCTGGCATCAGCAAATTTATCCGTCGCAGCGACCTGGTCGAACCCGACCACTTGGTCCAGCAGGAACTGGTAATCTGAAATTGGGGTGCGGTAGGGCATGATCACTCTCGAAGGCTAACAATTCAGAACATATCGGCAGGCTTGGAATTGTGGGCAAGCGCCGGTAAGCGTATGAGCTTGGATCAATTACCTACTGTCCCTTATGTTTCAAGCAACCAAAACGCGGCGTCACCAGTTATGATCTCAACCGGCACTCAGGAATTGACGGCGGATCCCGGCGGTATCGCGCGGGCTGCAGATATGTTGCGACAGGGCCTTCTGGTCGCTTTCCCGACCGAGACGGTCTATGGCCTGGGCGGCGATGCCCGCAACGGGCAGGCGGTGGCATCGATCTACGAGGCCAAGGGGCGGCCCAGCTTCAATCCGCTGATCGCACATGTCGCTTCGGTCGCCGCGGCGCAACGGTATGTGCAATGGTCAGATCAGGCCGAGCATCTGGCGCAGGCCTTTTGGCCCGGTCCGCTTACCTTGGTTTTGCCCTTGCGCGAAGGGCACGGGATTTCATCGCTGGTGACGGCAGGTTTGGATACGTTGGCCGTGCGCGTTCCGGCACATCCGACAGCGCGCGCGCTGCTGGCCGAATTTGATGGCCCGGTTGCAGCGCCTTCGGCAAACCCGTCGGGTCAGATCAGTCCGACCACGGCAAATCATGTCTGGTCGGGTCTTGGCGGCAAGATTGCGGCTGTTCTGGATGACGGGCCGTGCGATGTCGGGCTTGAGTCCACCATCATCGGCCTGGCTGGGGAACCTGCACTTTTGCGTCCAGGTGGCATCGCGCTGGAGCAGGTCGAAGAGACGCTGAAAACGCGACTGCATTTGCATCAATCCGGTGATCTTCTGACCGCCCCCGGCCAGTTGCAATCACACTATGCGCCGGACGCTCCGGTCCGTTTGAATGCCAAAACCCGTCAGGGTGACGAGGTGTTTCTGGGATTTGGGCAGGTAGAGTGCGACCTGAACTTGTCCGCCACTGGCAACTTGACCGAAGCGGCGGCAAATCTGTTTGCGTTTCTGCATCAGCTGAACGAAACCGGGCGACCGATTGCCGTTTCTCCGATCCCTGACACGGGTTTGGGGGCGGCAATCAATGACCGGCTGCGGCGCGCGGCGGCACCCCGTGACAGCTGATCACGCCCGCCCCGCGCTGGCAGAAAGGGTCAGCGGGTCCACGCCCAAAGAAGCCAACGCTGCCTCCCATTTCGCATCATCGGGCACATCGAAAACAAGTTTCGACGTTGCTTCGGTGGTTAGCCAGCCGTTCATGGCAATTTCATCCTCAAGCTGACCGGGCCCCCAGCCGGAATAACCCAGCGCCAGCATCGAGTTCAGCGGCCCAGTGCCTGACGCCAAATCCTCGAGCACATCAAGTGTCGCCGTCATGCTGAAATCCTCGGAAATCTGCATTGAATGCAGGTTGGCCTCGTAATCGGCGCTGTGAAGGACAAAGCCGCGTGACATCTCGACCGGCCCACCGAAATGCACAAGGCGTTCGCCGACAATCGGAACACGGCAGGCGATGTTCAGTTGACCCAGCAAAGTCTTGATCCGCAGGTCCGAGGGCTTGTTCACAATCAAACCCATGGCACCGTCGTCACCATGACTGCACACATACACCACCGAATGGTCGAATCGCGGATCTCCCATACCGGGCATCGCAATCAACAGTTTTCCGGTCAGGTCCATGGGCCGCCATCTCTTTCTCAGAACACCTCAACAATGGCCCCGCAGCATGTCTATTGGCAAGAGAACAACAGGTATTTTAGCGGATTTCATCCCAGTGAACAGAACGTGACTTGGAATCCGGGTCAACGCCGCGCATTTAAGAGGGATGAAGATGTCGATGAAACACACTGCTGTCGCCGCACTCGTTTGCCTGCATCTATCCGCCCCGGTTGCCGCTCAGGGTCTGGACGGCGTGGTTCAGCTGGATGTTCTGGATGGCGGACGGACTGCAAACGGCACTTATCTTACCGCCTTGAAGCTGACGCTTGAGGATGGTTGGAAAACCTACTGGCGCGCGCCTGGAGATGCTGGCATCCCGCCGGAAATCAACTGGAAACGCTCAAGCAATGTCGGGCGTGTTGAAATCACATGGCCTGCCCCCGATGTCTTCGATCAGAACGGGTTGCAGTCGATCGGTTACAAGAACCAACTGGTCCTTCCGATTGAGATTACGCCGCGCAACCCTGCCAAGCCGGTCCGATTGCAGGGCGAAATGGATCTGGGCGTTTGCAAAGACGTTTGTATTCCGGAACGTCTGGGCTTTGACCACACACTCGACGCCAATGCCGGGCGCCATCCCGCGATTGCCGCCGCACTGGCGCAACGCCCTTATTCCGCGCAAGAAGCTCGCGTGTCCAGTGCCACCTGTCGTCTGACGCCGACTAAAGATGGTATGCGTATCGAAGCACGAGTGACCATGCCATCGGCAGGTGGTCATGAAGTGGCTGTGATCGAACCCGGCAATCCCTCCCTCTGGGCGTCGCAGCCGGTTGCGCAACGGCAAGGTGATACGTTGGTGGCCGAGGCCGAGATTATCAATGCATCGGGCACACCCTTTGCACTGGATCGGTCTGAAATCCGGATTACAGTTCTGGGCGCCAATCACGCAGTTGATATTCAGGGCTGCAGCGCAGGCTGAATTCATGACCCAATCACCAAAAATCGGTGCCCTGGCCGTTGTTCTGCATCAGGATCAGGTTCTTCTGGTTCAGCGCAGCAAGCAGCCCGACGCCGGGCTGTGGGGGTTTCCCGGTGGCCATGTCGAATGGGGTGAAACCGTATTGGAAGCGGCACAACGCGAATTGCTGGAAGAAACCTCGGTGATCGCGCAGTCGTCACATTATCTGAAAAATCTGGACCTTGTGCGCCGAACCCCAGATGGGCTGATCGTGTCCCATTACCTGCTGGTCGGGGTCGCCTGCCAGTATCGCTCGGGCACGCCAAAGGCCGGTGACGACGCATTGGATGCCCGGTGGTTTCCCGTCGATCAGATACGCCAGGGCAACCTGCCCATGAGCGCGCGGGTCATTGAGCTTATGGAATATGCCTTGCGTACGGTTTAAGCATCTGCCGATTTCGTGAGGCGACCATAAAGCATGCCTGAGGCAGCAATGCTCAGAATCACAATCGGCACAGCTCCGGCAACAAACGCGCCCAGCCCCATTTTCAATGCGGCAATGCCATCATCACCGGGATAAAGACCTTGTAATATGGCAAGCGGTGCACCGTTGATGGCAGGCCAGATCATCGTCAAGGCAAACCAGACCCCAAGCATCGCGCCGGTTCCGGCCAACGCGCCACGAACAACCTTGTCAGGGGCCCGCGCCGCGCGGCGCATGGCTGTCATCGGACGTGCCACGTCATTGAGAACTCCCAGCAAGGCAGGCACAAGTACCAACACCAGCAACATTCCGAAACCAAGCCCGTAGACCAGTGTGATTACTGTCGGTTTCAGGAACTGCGCCTGTTGAGAGCCTTCATATAGTAAGGGCGCAAGGCCAAGAACCGTGGTCAGCGTGGTCAGCATGACAGGTCGCAACCTGTCCGCCGTGCCATCCAGAATAGACGGAATCAATCCGCGATCCTGCTGGTATGCGTCAATCGTGGTCACCAAAACGATCGAGTCGTTGATGATGATGCCTGTCATGCCCAGCAACCCGACCACCGTGAACATGCTAAGCGGCACCTCCCAGATGTAATGGCCCCAGATTGCCCCTACCAGGCCAAAGGGAATAATCGCCATAACCACAAGGGGCCGTGTCCAGCTGGCAAAAACCCAGGCCAGTACAAGGTAAATACCAGTCAGGCACAGGATCAGACCATTGCGGGCCTCGGACAGGAACTCGTTTTCCTGTTCGCTCAGACCCGACATGCGCCACTCAACCTGCCTTTCGGCCGCGATATTGGGCAGGATCTCGTCCTGCATCACGCGTTCAATTTCGGCGGCCCGTGCCGGATCGTCCTCCGAGATGTCACCTGTTACCGAAACCACCCTCAGGCCGTTTTCACGCCGAACCGTCGAAAACCCGGACTTGCGTTCGACCGAAACGATATCAGCCAGCGGTACATAGACCCCGTCAGGAGAACGCATCAGAGTTCGTTCCAGAAAATCTGCCGTCAGTTCACCTTCGGGCAGTTCGACACGGATCTCGGCACTGCGCGGCCCGTCGGGGAAGGTTGCGGCCTCAATCCCGTTTAAACGGTTGCGCAAAGCCCGCCCCAGCGTTTCGATCCGAAAGCCCAGCGCCTGACCCTGTGCCGTCAGATCAAGAAGAAACTCTTCCTTGTCATATGCCAAAGTGTCCTCAAGCGCCGAGACTTCAGGAAACCTCGACAGCGCGGTATGCAAATCTTCTGATGCGGCTTTCAGGACATTTACGTCCGAGCCATAGAATTGCACGTCGATGGCGTCGCCGCCGGGGCCGGACCGCCAACCGCGGAAGCTGATCACTTCGACCTTGGGGTGGCGCGGTACGAAATCCTGTAGCTCGCCCACAAACTCAAAACTCGAATAGGGGCGCAGATCGGCGTCGATCAATTCAATCGAAATACCACCCAGCACACTGCCGTCCTTGCCGTCAGCCGCAGCAAGCGCACGCCCGGCATTGCCCCCAACTTCGGCCAGGACATAGTCAATTGGATTTCGGCCATGACGCTCTTCGTAGATCCGGCCCAGTTCGTTGGTTGCGTCCTGTAGAATGCGCATCATTTCAAGCGTATCTGACCGGGTCGACCCCTCGCGCATAATAAACCCGCCGCTGACTGAACTGCGTTCAGGTGCGTTGAAGAACCGCCAGTTCACGTCGCCACGAATGAACAATGCGACCTGACTGGCCAGGATGGCGATCATCAGCGCGGCGACCACATAACGCGCCCAGATCACCCAGGCGATCAACGGGCGGAACAAGTGATCCCGAACCCAACGAAAACCACGATTGACGACACGGTTCGGCAGATCGTACCAGTGTTCCTTGGCCGAATGCGCAATTGCGTGCGCCATGTGATTGGGCAGGATCAGGAAGCATTCCACCAGCGATGCAACCAGAACTGCGATCACCGTGAAGGGGATATCGCGGATCAGTTCTCCGAAACGTCCTCCAACCAACGTCAGGCCGAAAAACGCAATCACGGTCGTTACCGTGGCGGCCAGAACCGGCATTGCCATTCGACGGGCGGCACGCTCAGCGGCTTCCACAGGTGTCTCACCCAATCGACGGGCACGAAAATCGGCGTGCTCACCCACGACAATGGCGTCATCTACGACGATCCCCAAGGTGATGATCAGACCGAACAGGGAAACCATGTTCAGCGACAGACCGCCCAGATACATCAGCGCGATCGCCGCCGACATCGCCACCGGGATACCCGCCGCGACCCAAAACGCAATGCGCGCATTCAGAAACAGGAACAACAGGATGACAACCAGCCCCAGCCCCATCAGCCCGTTATCCACGAGGATGTTCAGCCGGTCGGTAATCGCTTGCGCCCGGGTACGGATCAGATCAATTCTCACACCTTCAGGCAGGCTGGCCTGCATCTCGCGGGCTACGTCCTCGACCGTGTGCTGAATGCCTATCGCATCGCCCAGGTTCGACCGGTCCACTCTGATGGACATGGCGGGATTGTCGCCCACATAATAGCTGCGGTGCCGGGTGACGTCTTCGATCCGAAGTGTTGCTATGTCACCAACCTTCAGCTTCGACCCATCTTCGTTCACCCGCAGCGCGATGCCTTCGATCTGTTCGGGCGTGCGTTTCTCAGTCCCTGCCCGGATACGAGCCCCAGCGCCTTCCACATCACCCGCAGGATCCGTGGTGACTTCAGCCCCGATCGCCGCCGCGATTTCCGCCATTGAGATATCATTGGCAATCAATTGCGCTGTGGTGACTTCGACAACAATGCGCGGTGCGGCAATACCTCGGATTGTCGTGCGGGTCACACCAGATGCGAATAAACGATTGATAAGCTCATCCGTCAGCTTCGCCAGTTGAGCAGTATCGGTCGGCCCCGTGATCACTACATCCGTCACCCGATCACGCCACGCCCCGCGTTGAATCTTGGGCTCCTCAGCGTCTTCCGGCAGATCTGTGACAGCGTCTACGGCGGTCCTAACATCCTCGACAGCGCGGGACACATCCCAGTTGGGTTCGAATTCCAGCCTGATCCGGGTCCATTCATGATGCGAGGAAGCCTCGGTGCTGATCACCCCTTCGACGGCCAGCAGCGCAGGTTCCAGCAACTGCACGATTCCGGCGTCCATGTCCTCGGGCCCGGCGCCTTCCCAGGTCACGGATACATCGACGCGTTCCAGAATGACGTCCGGAAAGAACTGCGCCCGCATGTTCGGGATTGCCGCCGCGCCAAGAACCAGCATGACAAGCAACAGCAGGTTGGCAACTGTCCGATGCCGCGTGAAGTAACTGAGAATGCCGCCCGCCGCGCCAGGTATCTCGCGCATCATGGCGTTTATCCCCCAGCCCTGGTTTCAATACTGCGCACCAAAGACGTCGGCACACGAGCTTCGCGCAGCCGGGTTAGAACCTGCGTCTTTTCCTTCGGAGGCATCGCACTGTTCGCCTCGACTTGCGCCACAAGTTCGGCGCGCTTCTCGTCCGTCAGCTCGACCATTCCGGGGTCTGCACCCGCCTCAAACCGCAGGGGCCGCACCCGCACGCCCGACCCAAGCAGGGGGGTTCGCCCGACGACGACCTCTCGCCCTTCCAAACCGTCGCCCCGCAGCAGAACCTCGTCCCCCTGGCGGCGGATGAGTTGAACCGGCAGGCTTTCCAAACGGTCATCAGGGCCAAGCACCAGAACTGTTCCGGATGCATCAAGGGCCGAGGACGGCAACCGGTAAACTCCGACAAGCGGTTGTTCCTGAACTGAAACCGTAACGAAATCCCCGGGTTTAAACCCCGATGCCTCTTGCAGACGGGCATAGATCAACCGCCCGGTCTGGCCTTCACCGGCAGACCCGCTGTCGCGACTAATCTGGCCAATTGCGGTCAGATCGGTCCCTGTCACTTCGAGCGATATGGTGACCGGCGCGTTGATCAGACGATCACCGCCATCCAGAAGCCGCACATATTGCGCAGTTGACACCCGAAATGCCACCTCAAGGTCGTTGGGATCAACCAGTTCCGCCAGCTTTTCATTTGCCGATACCAGCCGCCCTTCCACAAGCGTCACATCCGTTAAAGTACCGCCAAAGCCTGCCCGGATTGTCATGTCGCCCAGATCACGTTCCGCAGCTTCCAGTGCTATCATGGCGCGGGCCAACAGGGTTGATGCCTGATCCACACGGGATTCAGCCTGTGCCAGCGCAATACGCCGCGCCAGTACGGCCTGTTGCGCCGCTGCGGCAGCCAGTTCGGCCTCTTCCACGCTGGCGGCGGCCCCTACGCCCCGTGATTCCAGATCCCGTTGGCGTTGCAACGCCCTTTGCCGCAGTTCCGCCTGAGCCTCGGCCGATTTCAGCTCGTCCTGCGCCAGCAGCAATGAGCGTTCTGCATCGCGCTCTTCAAACTGAGCGTCCAAGAGATCAGACTTGGCCCGATCCAGCGCGGATTGTGCATCTGCCGGATCCAGTTCAACCAGCACTTCGCCTGCCTCAACAATTCCACCATCTTCAAAATCTTCTGCCAGCGCGACAACGCGACCACCAAGCGCCGCGCGCAACTCCAGTCTGCGGCGGCTTTGAACCTCTCCGAAAGCTTCAAGATATGGAGTGACGGTTTCCGCCTCGGCAGGCTGAACCGAAACAGCAAAGATCCTTTCTCGAGCGGGAGGTGTCGCGTTATCGTGCGTCAAAGCCTCCTGAACGGCCCCAACGATCATCTGTGCAGCAACGAACAACAAAGCCAGCGCCAGAAACGCCAGAAAAATACCGACAAGACTATGCCGCAGAAATCGCATCAATCAGTTACCCCGGTTGCACCACGCTGCCGTCCACAACATGTAGCTGGATCAGGAAATATGCCAAGCCACAAGGCGGTTATACGGAATGGAACGTATGACCAGTCTACTTCCGTCGCAGATGTTCGTCCAATCTGGGCATTATTTCCACAAAATTGCACGGGCGATGGCGATAATCGAACTGTTTTTCCAAAATACCGTCCCACGCGTCCTTGCAGGCCCCCGGGCTGCCGGGCAAGGCGAACAGGTATGTCCCCCCCGCAACGCCCCCCGTCGCCCGCGACTGCACCGCCGAAGTTCCGATCTTCTCCATCGAGATGATCGTGAAGACAGTGCCAAAGGCTTCGATCTCTTTTTCATAGACATCGCGATGCGCCTCGACGGTGACATCGCGCCCAGTCAGACCCGTGCCGCCGGTCGAAATCACGACGTCGATCTGTTTGTCCGCCACCCACGCGCGTAACTGCTCTGCGATCTGTTTGCGCTCGTCCCGAATTATTCTCCGATCCGCGACGACATGGCCAGCCTTTTCAATCCGGTCCACCAATGTCTGACCCGAGCGGTCCTCTTCCATCGATCTGGTATCCGAAACAGTCAGTACGGCGATCTTAACCGGGATGAACTCCATGGTTTCGTCAATGCGCGACATGTGGTGTCAGGCCCTTTCCAGAATGGCAAGCCGGACCGCAAGGGCCGCAAAAATGCCCCCTGTAATCCAGCCCAGAATACGTGAGGCGCGCGGATTCGAGACCAGATGGCGCCCCGCGCTTCCGGCGAAAACACCAACCAGCCCGTTCACGACGAACCCACCGATGCCGATGATTGTGCCGAAGATCAAAAACTGCATCAGGACCGACCCCTGCGACGGGTCCACAAATTGCGGGATAAAGGCCAGAACGAACAGAATAACCTTGGGGTTCGTCAGATTGACAAGCATCCCATCCCGAAAGGACAACCGGGCCGGTTTGACGGGGGTCTCGGCCGACACTGCGCCATTTCGAACAGCACCCCAGGCAAGATACAACAGGTATGCAACACCAACCCAGCGAATGACATCGAACAGCCATGGCAAGGCCGCAACCGCCGCGCCGAGGCCCAGCCCAGCCAGAAGGACCTGTATCATTCCACCCGCGGATATCCCGGCACTTGCGGCAATTGCGGCGCGCGGACCTGATCGCAGGCCCTGACCGAAACAGAACATCATATCCGCGCCCGGTGTCAGGTTCAGCGCCAGCGCGGCGGGAATGAAGGCAAGCAGCGTTACCAACTCAATCATACAGCGACCTCGAACCAGTTTACCTTGGGACCAAGGTTGGCGATCCGGGTGCGGCCGATCGAGCCGCGATATCCCCAGCTGTCGTGAATATGGCCGCAAAACGTGAAACGGGGCTGTATCCGCTCGATCGCGTCCCGAACAGCGATCGAGCCCACAGCCATGCCTTGCGAGGTCACATCCCCATGGCCCTTGGGCGGTGAGTGCGAAATCAAGATATCTGCTCCGCTGCAGCGCGCCAGCAGTTCGGCGGCCTCACCCTCGGTCAGATCACAGGACCAATCACCAAACGGTGTGGGTGGAACACCGTAGCCAAGCCCGAACAGGCGCAATCCATCCACCGTCATTCCCGTTCCATGCAGAACATGCACACCCTCGGGCACAGCTTTGCCCAGATCCTCTGCGCTTTCTGCATTCCCGGGTATCAGGACCAGCGGCGCTGAAACGCCCGAAAGCATTTGCATCGCCTCGTCCAGACCCTGCCGCATATTGCAATAATCCCCTGCGCCGATAACCAGGTCGGCATCAGCGCTGGCCGCCACCAGATCAGCAGCGCGGTTGCGCGCCATATGAAGATCGGAAAACGCCAAGATCTTCATGACTCACCTCGCAGCCGGGCTTGTAACTCCAGCAGATCAGCCCAGGCCTGTCGCTTCATTTGCGGCTGGCGCAGCAAATAAGCTGGATGAAACATTGGGATCACAGGCAGGTCCATCGCCTGATCCCATTGGCCGCGCAATCGGGTAATCCCGCGCTTGCCCAGAACGGCCTGACAGCTGATATTGCCCATCACCACCAGAACCTCGGGCCGGGCCAACGCCACGTGACGTTCCAGGAAGGGCTTCATCATCCCGATTTCTTCGGGCTTTGGGTCACGGTTCTGTGGGGGCCGCCATGGCAGCACGTTTGTGATATAGACGTTCTGCCTGCGATCCAGATCAATCGCGGCCAACATGCGATCCAGCAACTGGCCCGCGCGCCCGACAAAGGGCTTGCCCTCGCGGTCTTCGTCGCGGCCCGGCGCCTCACCGATGATCATCACCCGCGCACCGGGCGTTCCATCAGCAAAAACCAACTGCCGCGCCCCGCGCTTCAGCTCGCAGTGATCAAAAGCTTCCATCGCATCGCGCAGCTGATCCAGTGACCCCGCCCCCTTGGCCGCTGCTTGCGCAACCGTTACCGGGTCGGTCTGTCCGGGCTTTGACGGGATGGCTGCCGCAACCTCTGCCTTCTTGGGTTTTGGTGAAGTGTCCGGCACCGAATATCGATCAACCGGAGTATCCCCGATTGCCTCAGTCACGCCCAGTTCGACCTGCCATTCCAGCAGGGCCCGCGCAGAATAATAGTCCAAGCCCGATTCCATATGGATAATTTACCCGCCTGAGGGCTGATGGAAAGCGAATTGGGCTTGATCGGTCGCTCTGTCGCGCCGACCATCAGGGCACGATGCTCAGAACCTTGCGAATCCTCCTGATCGGGCTTGGGCTGGTGCTTACCGGCAATCCGGCATTGGCGACGTTCCACAACGCACAGGGTCAGTGCCGTGCGGGCCAGTTCAAATGCGGCACCACCTGCTGTTCCGGCGGTCAAAGATGCAGCTTTGATGGGCACTGCATACCGCTGGGCGGTACCTATTGCGGTGGCGGGCGCAGCTGCGGCCCGTTTGAACGCTGCGTAGCGGGAGGAGCGCGTTGTGCACCCGCAGGCGTGAACAAATGCACATCGCGTCTGGATTGCCCCGGTGACAGTTTTTGCAATGGGCGCGGCGAATGTGAACGGATCACACCAGATCCGGGTACAGCCCCTCCTACGATATGCGAGGATGGCCGCACTTGTGCGCGCGGCTCGTCCTGTCTGCCGGGTGGGGGGTGTTCCCGTCCGGGATGGTTCCTGTGCGAAGAAACAGACTCGCAGTGCCGTCCGGGATTCAAATGCTCGGACCATCAGGGTTGCGTGCCGATCAAAGCCATCGACTGCGGATACGGCAAATGGTGCAAACCAGGTGAACAATGTCTGCCCGAAGGCGGCTGCGAAAAACTGTCAGAGGGTTCTGATCCTTAGGTTGCTTTGCACCGCGTGGCTTTCTATAAGCGGCCCGATTGTCAGACAGGAGCCCGCCCATGCGTTTCGCCCATCGTCACCTTCTTGGCATCGAGCATCTGTCGCAATCCGATATCACCGAAATTCTCGATCTGGCCGAAACCTATGTCGACATGAACCGCCAGTCGACCAAGCATTCGGATGTGTTGTCGGGGCTCACCCAGATCAACATGTTCTTTGAAAACTCGACCCGAACGCAAGCAAGCTTCGAACTGGCTGGCAAGCGTCTGGGTGCAGATGTGATGAACATGGCGATGCAGGCCAGTTCGATCAAAAAGGGCGAGACGCTGATCGACACTGCGCTGACCCTGAACGCGATGCATCCCGACCTTTTGGTGGTGCGTCACCCGCATTCGGGCGCGGTCGACCTGCTGGCGCAAAAGGTCAACTGCGCTGTTCTGAACGCAGGCGACGGGCGGCATGAACATCCGACACAAGCTTTGCTGGACGCGCTGACGATCCGCCGCGCCAAAGGTCGCCTGCACCGTCTGAACATCGCCATTTGCGGCGATGTCGCGCACTCTCGTGTTGCTCGATCCAATTTGATCCTGCTGGGCAAGATGGAAAACCGCATTCGTCTGATCGGCCCGCCCACACTCGTGCCGTCGCAATTCGCCGAGTTTGGGGCCGAGGTATATGACGACATGAACGAAGGCCTCAAAGACGTCGATGTGGTCATGATGCTGCGCCTTCAGAAAGAACGAATGGATGGGGGCTTCATCCCGTCAGAACGCGAATACTACCACCGTTATGGCCTGAATGTGGAAAAGCTGGCGCTGGCCAAGCCCGATGCCATCGTCATGCACCCCGGCCCGATGAACCGGGGGGTTGAGATCGACGGAACCCTGGCTGATGACATCAATCGATCCGTCATACAGGAGCAGGTGGAGATGGGGGTCGCTGTCCGCATGGCCGCCATGGACCTTCTGGCCCGAAACCTGCGCGAGGTTGCATGAGCAATCTGACCGTCGCCCCTCATGAACGCGGCGTCCTGCGCCTGTTGACGCTGGACATGCGCCCGGAAGAGGCGAAGTTCCTGCGCGAACCGGGGGCTGCCGAACAGGTGCTTGGCGTCGACGGGCTGGACCCCGAGCACATCGACATCTTTCCGGTATCCGACCTCGAAGAACTTGGGCTTTACGGCTATCTGAACGAAGGGTGCGGCGTGTCAGAAGATCAGTTGGACCGTGCCGCGCTGGCGCAGATCGGCGGATGGGTCATGGTTCTGCGCAGCGCGGCGTTCAAGAACCGGGCCACGACCCTTGAACCCGATCCCCGGCTTCACATGATCGGTCTTTTCACGGAAGAGGCGACCAATTGGACCGGCGGAACGATTGAGACCGAAAGCGCCAAGCCTTTCTCGGCCCCGCAAACCGCGCCGGTTGACAACAAACCGCTCCGCATAGGCTCGGCTGTTATGGCATTGGTAGTACTTTTGATCACCGGAGGGATTCTATGGCTGATCCTGTAGTCTTTGCCCCGGACAAGGGCGCGTATATCCGCACCAATGCATGGCTTGCGGCGGCTGCCATGGCCGGTGCAATGGCTGTGTTGTGGTTGACCGGCAACTCTTATGTCTGGACCGGAGCACCTGCCGGCCTCGCCGCAATTGGCATCCGCGCGTGGTATCTGGCATCGGAAGAACTGGCCGCTAACTGGGAGATGACCGAAACTTTGTTGACCGGTCCCGGCCCACGCAAAGTACCGTTGAATCAGGTCGAGGCGGTTAAAACCATGGGCAGTTTCGTACAAGTCGTTACCAAGGGTGGCGATAAACACCTGATCAAGTATCAGGCCGATCCCGCCGCCACGAAGGCCGCCATCGAAAGGGCCGTTGGATGACTGGTGAGTGGTGGCGGGAAAAAATACCAGAGGGTGAGGAGGTATTATGGTATCAGCGCCCGGAGCAAGGGTTTTTCCCTTTGCGATATGGTTGGTTCTACAAGATAGCAGCCGGTCTGATTGCATTGATTTGGCTGGCAAGCCCTTGGATGATTGAGACGGCTGGAGATTTTTTGAAGATTTTTGTCTGTTCGGTTGGATTTGTCTTCTTCGTTTGGGCTGATCGATTCATTCGCGCACAACGTGTCTATGTTGTGACCTCGCAAAAAGCGTGGGAGATAAACAAAGACCTGAAGTCGAAATATCTGAAAATCGACCGATTTCTGAACTTCTCTTGCCACCGACGACGAGTGACTTTTGACCGCCACCCGTTTTTTTCGTTCGATCATCTATCTGACCCGGATGCCGCATTGATGGCGCTGAAGCAAGCCCGAAAGACCGCACAATGACTTCTGTTCTTTTCACCAACGCACGCCTGATCGATCCCGAAGCCGGAACAGAGTCTACTGGCTGGTTGCAGGTGAACGATGGCCGGATTAGCGCCCGAGGCGAAGGAAGCGCGCCGAGTACTGAGGGGCATATCGTAGATTGCAACGGCAAGTGCCTCGCCCCTGGCATCATCGATATTGGCGTCAAAGTCTGTGAACCCGGTGAACGTCATAAGGAAAGCTATCGGTCAGCAGGACTTGCTGCCGCGGCTGGTGGTGTCACGACGATTGTCACCCGACCGGATACTCTGCCAGCAGTCGACACACCGGAAACGCTGGAATTCGCGACACGCCGGGCGCAGGCCGATGCGCCGGTCAATGTTCTGCCGATGGCTGCCCTGACCAAAGGACGCGAAGGGCGCGAGATGACCGAGATCGGGTTTCTGATGGACGCGGGCGCGATCGCCTTCACCGATTGCGATCACGTCATCACCAATACCAAGGTGTTTTCCCGCGCCCTGACCTATGCGAAGTCCTGTGGCGCGCTTGTGATAGCCCACCCGCAAGAACCAGGGCTGAGCGCCGGGGCCGCAGCGACCAGCGGCAAGTTTGCGGCATTGCGCGGCCTGCCCGCAGTATCACCGACGGCAGAGCGGATGGGGCTGGACCGCGACATTGCCCTGCTGGAGATGACCGGCGCCACCTATCACGCCGACCAGATCACGACGGCCCGCGCGCTGCCTGCATTGGAACGCGCCAAGCGCAATGGGCTGGATATAACCGCAGGGACGTCGATCCACCACCTGACGTTGAACGAGCTTGACGTGGCCGACTATCGCACCTTCTTTAAGGTCAAGCCGCCGCTGCGATCAGAAGATGACAGGCAGGCGGTTATCGAAGCCGTTCGCACCGGGCTGATCGATATCATCAGCTCGATGCACACCCCTCAGGACGAAGAAAGCAAACGCCTGCCGTTTGAAGAAGCGGCCTCGGGTGCAGTCGCGCTGGAAACGCTTCTGCCCGCGGCCTTGCGCCTGTACCACGCAGGCCAGCTGGATCTGCCGACGCTGTTTCGGGCCATGGCCCTCAACCCGGCCAAACGGCTTGGCCTGGACACCGGTCGCCTGTCGCAAGGCGCACCAGCGGATCTGGTTCTGTTCGACCCGGATGTGCCTTTTGTGCTTGATCGGTTTGCACTAAAATCAAAATCTCAGAACACTCCATTTGACGGCCAGCGGATGCAAGGTAAGGTCATTTCGACTTATGTGGCAGGTAATGAAGTGTTCCGGAGACCCTGATGCCCCCAATCGACAACTCGACTAGCGAACTGCTCCAATGGGCGGTCGTTGGATACCTGATGGGCTCCATTCCCTTCGGCTTGTTGCTTGCCAAGATCATGGGGCTGGGAAATCTGCGCGAGATCGGGTCCGGGAATATCGGGGCGACAAATGTCCTGCGCACCGGCAACAAGGCCGCTGCGGCACTGACCTTGCTGTTTGACGCAGGCAAGGGGGCGGCGGCCGTTCTGATCGCACGCGCATATGCGGGTGAAGATGCAGCCCAGGTTGCCGCTCTTATGGCGTTTCTAGGCCATTGCTTTCCGGTTTGGCTGAGCTTCAAGGGTGGCAAGGGCGTGGCAACCTTTCTGGGGCTTTGGCTGGCACTGGACTGGCGCATCGGTGTTGCCTGCTGCCTGACCTGGCTGGTCGCGGCGGCAATCTGGCGGATATCCTCGGTTGGCGCATTGGCTGCGGCCGCGCTGTCAACGACTTGGGTGTTGTTGCTGTCAAACGGGACTACATTTATCCTTGGGATAATTCTGACACTTCTTGTCTACTGGCGGCACAGCTCGAACGTCGCGCGGATCAAGGCCGGAACGGAACCCAGAATCGGAAAGCCGTGATCGCGCCAGACGGGTTTCTGTATGCCCTTTTTGCACTGCCCTTGGGCAGTTTCACCGGAACCTCCGGCGGTCGGCGCTATGTTGTTGTGCGTCAACGAATGGCGGGTGGTAAATCCCACAAGCTGGTTGCGCACGAACTGGGCGGAGCCGACTATATCAGCCTGAACCTGTATCAGACCATGGGCAGCGGCGCGTTGCTAAGACCCTGTGAAATGTCCGCATGCAAAGTCATCGCATTTGTCCTGAACCTAAGGCCGGATGCCTGAGGCGAGATCGGCAAAAAAGAACAGTGGCTCTATCACCTGCGCACAATCACAAATCATTGTTTTGAACGTGATCAGCCCGCTTCCCAAATCGCTATCGTGACGGTCAATTACGGGCCGCACAGGACAACAATCTGGGCCTTACGGCGGCAATTTTCGCGGTGTCGAACGGGCTCTTTTCACGAAAGGTGAAGCAATGAACAAGTTTAGATCTCTGATCAGTGGCGTGGCACTGTCTGTCACATTGGCAACCTCCGCGCTGGCGGCTGGCGTTGAAATCAACGCAAGCTCGACCGGTCTGGCCATGCAGGGTTATGACCCGGTGGCGTACTTCACCGCTGGCGAGGCAACCAAAGGCGACTACCGCATCACTGCGTTGCACGATGAGGCACTGTACCGGTTCTCGTCGGAAGAAAACAAAGTAGCCTTTGAAGCCAACCCCGAAGCATACCTGCCCGCATATGGTGGCTATTGTGCCTTCGGCGCGGCCATGGGCTTTAAATTCGACGGCGACCCGAACCACTGGAAGATCGTCGACAACAAACTGTACCTGAACCTGTCCAAAGACATTCAGGAGCGCTGGGAAGGCGACATCCCGGGTTTCATCGAAAGCGCGAGCGCAAACTGGGAAACGATTGCTGAAAAATCTCCCGCAGAGCTGCAATCGCAGTAAAACCTGATTTTTTTCAGGCACAGCGGCGGCGGTTTTTCCGCCGCCGTATGTCATTGAAGACCTCTTGTCCTTCCCATCCGGCGCATCAAGTATCCCAATTCTAAGGGCAATGGCGTTTCGGTACTGCGTTACAGGTCCAGAATTGTGCTGCCGGTCGTTTGCCGCGCCTCAAGCGCGCGATGCGCATCAGCAACCTGATCCAAGGCAAAGCGCTGATCGACATGGATTTTGACCTCACCCCCCTCGACTTTGCCAAACAGGCGACGCGACATTGCCTGACACACCGCATGGTCCGCGATATGTGTAAACAACGTGGGCCGGGTGATCTTGAGCGAACCTTTCTGGCCCAGAATCCCAAGGTTGAACGGTGGAACCGGGCCCGAGGCGTTGCCGAAGGAAATCATCATGCCCAGCGGTTTCAGGCAATCCAGTGATCCTTCGAACGTGTCCGCCCCAACCGAATCCATCACCACGTCTACGCCCTGACCCTTTGTAATCTCAGCCACACGTTCGGCGAAATTCTCGGACCTGTAATTGATGCAATGCGCGGCCCCGTTAAACCGGGCAAGGCTGCATTTTTCGTCACTCCCCGCCGTTCCGATCAAGGTGATGCCTTCGGATTTAGCCCATTGGCATGCAATCAACCCGACCCCGCCAGCTGCCGCATGGAACAGAACCGTATCGCCCCGCTTCAATGGTGTGGTCCGGTGAAACAGGTATTCAACTGTCAGACCTTTCAGCATCATCGCTGCGCCGGCTTCGAATGTGATGCCATCCGGTAGCGGGCAAACCTGCGCTGCGGGCATCACACGCGCCTCGCAATATGCACCGGGCGGGGCTGCGGCGTAAGCGGCCCGCTGCCCCGGCTGAAGATGCGTTACCCCTTCCCCAACCGCTTCAACGGTACCCGCCGCTTCCATGCCTAAAGCATGTGGAAGATCAAGGGGATACAGGCCGGTGCGTTGATATACATCGATGAAGTTCAACCCGCAGGCCTGATGCCGAATACGTATCTCACCCGGACCGGGGTCGCCCACTGGCCTGTCTTCGATCCGCAGAACCTCAGGCCCACCAAATTCATGAATCACAACCGTTTTCGCTGTTTGCTGCATCCTGACCTCCTCTTGCCTGCCATCAAGCTAACATGACTGTGACACAGGGCAATCCGTCCGATGCCGGAGTATTGATCCAGATTTCGTAAATTTATGTTATACTGAGGTATGGCGTTGCCGGTTGGACCGGCCACGGGCAACTGAATGCCGGATCCGTTCCGCGGCGCAAGTCTCGCCAGGGAAGGGTGAAGAAATGGCTAAGACAATCGGAAATCCGATCAGCTGGGCAGCCCAGGCACTGGGCGCCACAAGTGACCACGTCACCGAAAGCGTCTCGCAACTTGGCAGTGCAGATCCAACGCAAGTGCCAATGGTGCAGACCTTGACCCTGCAAGACCTACGGGCCTGCCTGAGGGCGGGGTATCAGGATTTTCTCGAAACCCGGGCGGATGTCGTATTCATTGTCCTGGTTTATCCGATCGCCGGGCTTTTGATGTTCGGCTTTGCCCTGAATGCCAATCTGGTTCCGCTTCTGGCCCCTCTGGTCGCAGGCTTCGCGCTGATCGGGCCTGTTGCGGCCGTGGGCCTCTATGAGATCAGCCGTAAGCGTGAACAGGGCAGCGAGGTTCACTGGCTGGACGCATTTGGTGTATTCCGCTCGCCGTCATTTGGAGCAATTCTGGTTTTGGGGTTTTACCTTGTGATGCTGCTGCTGCTTTGGCTGATGGTCGCGCAAAGCATTCACACCTACACGATGGGCCCCGAGGTTCCTGCGTCGCTCAGCGTATTTGCCACGCAGGTGTTTACGACCTCTGCGGGCTGGACGATGGTCATTGTCGGAACCGCAGTTGGGTTTGTTTTTGCCCTTTGCGCTTTGGCGATTAGCGTCGTCAGTTTTCCCTTGCTGCTGGACCGCAAAGTGGGCCTGCCGGTTGCCGTTGTGACATCATTCAGGGTGCTGCGTCACAACCCCGGAGTCACTCTAACCTGGGGGTTAATTGTAGCGGTGCTTTTGTTTCTGGGGGCTTTGCCACTGCTGCTAGGTCTTATCGTGGTGATGCCCGTTCTGGGTCATGCCACGTGGCATCTGTATCGCCGCGCCGTTGCGTGAACGCGCGGGACACGCCCGCGCATTCTAAACTCAACCCGCAATCTTCAGAACAATCTTGCCAATATGGCCCGAGCTTTCCATGCGCGCGTGGGCTGCGGCGGCCTCGGTCAGATCAAACTCGCTGTCCATCACGGGCGCAACTTTTCCGGCATCCAACAGAGGCCAGACAGCTTCGCGCAGGTCCTGCGCGATTTGCGCCTTGGCCAGATCACTTTGTGGGCGCAAGGTGCTGCCGGTCAGGGTCAGGCGCTTGACCATCATCAGGGCAAAGTTCAGCTCGACCACCGGGCCTTGCAGAAACGCGATTTGCACCAGCCGCCCATCTTCGGCCAGAGCCTTGACGTTGCGGGGGATGTAATCACCGCCAACCATATCAAGGATCAGGTTTGCCCCACCTTCGGCGCGCATGGCTGCTACGAAATCCTCGTTTCGATAGTTGATCGCCTTTTCCGCGCCCAGCTTGACGCAAGCCTCACATTTCTCATCCGACCCAGCCGTGGCAAAAACGCGCGCGCCAAAGGCATTGGCCAGTTGGATTGCCGTCGTACCAATCCCACTGGACCCACCGTGAACCAAAAAGCGTTCACCTGCCTTCAACCCGCCACGCATGAACACGTTGGACCAGACTGTAAAGAATGTCTCGGGCAGACACGCTGCCTCTTTCATTCCCATACCTGCAGGCACTGGCAAACAATGGGCCGCTGGGGTCGAAACGTATTCCGCATATCCTCCGCCCGGCAGCAGTGCGCAGACCCGATCGCCGACAGACAGTCCTTCAACCCCCGCACCAACTGAAACCACTTCGCCCGAAGCCTCAAGCCCCGGCAGGTCGCTGGCACCCGGCGGAGGATCGTAAGCGCCCGCGCGTTGCAAAGCGTCGGGGCGGTTCACCCCGGCATAGGCCACTTTCAATACAACCTGTCCGGCCCCCGGCTTAGGGATATGGCGTTCGGTCAGCTGCAAAACATCGGGACCACCCGGTTGAGTGATCTCAACAGCACGCATCATTTGGGTCATAGGCACCTCCTTTGCCCAATGCCTAACAGGCATCAGAGGCAAGGCCCAGCACCAAGACGCGTTACTTTCTGGGGTTCAACATGCCTGGCAGATCACCCCGCATCTTGGACGGTGCCCTCACCTGACCCGCCAGCCAGTTCGGAACTGCAAGAAAGGGTTTCAACACCGGGTTGTCACGCACCTGAGCCTTGAGCTTTTCGAACTCCATGACATTTGCGATCCGGCGATCCAGAAACTCCCACGTGCGCTGATGGTTCGGGCTGTCATCGCCCAGCCAGAACAGCAAGGTCGAGGAATAGACCCCCGACAAGGTTGCCCGTTTGGTGTACCAGTTCACATCTTCTGACGTATCGCCCAGCGTGTCCCAGATCAGATCGCAGGTCTGCCATAACGCCTTGGCCCCATCGGCCGCATATGCTGGCAGGGAAAACAGCGTCATGCCCCGGCGCACCAGCTCTTTGTCTTCAACAGCCTGCAACCGGAACCTGACCGCAGCGGCAATCTTATCGCGGAATTTTAGACCGCTCATGTCCTCGGACCTGAGGCGGTCCAGCATCACCTGATCGCCGCGCGCATGAAAGGCCAGTGCCAGATCAACCGCCCCGCGCGGGCAAATTGCACGTGCCAAACCGTCATCCAGACCACAATCGGAAACCGAGGCGCGAAAGCTGGTTTCCGACCAGCCGTCGAAAGGAACATGATTCAGCATCGCGTCCAAAAGCTGCCGTTTTGCATCTTCATATGTTGTGGTCATGACGGTTCTCCGGTTGTCAGGTCCAGTACTAGACAAGTTAGGGCGGCTTTGCTATACGGCCAACTCCTGCAATTTCCTTGCAACTCTATCTAGAAAGGTGGTGACAACCACATGCAGGTTAGTGTTCGCGACAATAACGTCGATCAGGCGCTTCGTGCCCTGAAGAAAAAGCTGCAGCGCGAAGGCGTGTTCCGTGAAATGAAGCTCAAGCAACATTTCGAGAAACCGTCCGAGAAGAAAGCGCGCGAGAAAGCTGAAGCGATTCGCCGTGCCCGTAAACTGGCGCGCAAGAAAGCCCAGCGCGAAGGTCTGCTCTGAGATCTTTGATTTCGTCCAGCTTTGGATGACACTATTTGACGACCCCCGAGGCATGGCCCGGGGGTTTGTCGTTTCAGGGCTCGGATACAATCCGCCGACTCGTGGTTCAGGTTGTGCGGCAAGCTGCCATTTCCGTACAGGCAGTGTTTTGCCCGGCGCTTTGCAGCGCAGCGAATCTCGTCTCGGTAGCATCGGGCCGCCAAAACTCGCCTGAATTGCGCCGCCCTCTATCACCCGCGACGTCCCCGCCTCTAAGTGAGCCCGTCCGCAAGGACACAAACACAAACGGAGGCAAATATGTCGACTGCAAGTACAAACGAACGCGAGATGCTGGCGCTGATAAACCAGGAGCGCACGTCCCGCGGTCTCAACCCGCTGCAACTTGAAACGCAGCTGAACGACTCGTCCGAAGATCACAGCACCTGGATGCTGAATACAGACACCTTCAGCCACACCGGTTCAGGCGGTTCCAGCGCAACCCAGCGGATGCAAAACGCGGGGTTCGATCTTGAAGGAAGCTGGCGCACCGGGGAAAACATCGCATGGCAGTCCGAACGCGGCGCGCCGGGTATCAGCGACGATGTCGCCCAGTTGCATCAAAACCTGATGAACAGTCCGGGTCACCGCGCCAATATCCTAAACCCGGATTTCAAATATATCGGGATCGGGATCGAAGCCGGTGACATGCAGGGCTTCGATGCGGTGATGGTTACGCAAAACTTTGCCGCAACCGACGCGGCTGTCATGCTGGACAACGGCAATACAAACGCGCCGCCCGTTCCCCCGACAACACCGGATGAAGTTGCAGAGCCCGAGGAACCGGAAACCGAAACCCCAGATACTGACGTCACCGAGACCGAGGAGCCTGGGACTGAGACCCCCGAAACCGAGGAGCCGACACCCGAGACACCGGACACCGACGTCACAGAGACGGAAGAACCGGACCCCGAAACGCCTGATACCGACGTCACTGAGACCGAAGAACCGGAACCTGAAACCCCCGGTACCGAGGAACCAACACCCGAAACACCGGACACTGACGTAACCGAAGCTGAAGAACCGGAACCTGAAGCGCCCGATACTGACGTAACCGAAACCGGGGAACCGCAACCTGAAACACCCGATACCGAAGTCGTGGATGGCGGTGAGCCGGAAGCCTTCTGCTTTGACATTCAGGCCTTTCTGGATGAAATCGCCAGCTTCCTTGAAAACCTGCAAGCGCAGTTAGACGAGTTTGATTGGGCCGACGACATGAATGACGGCACTGATGTGGCAGATGTCGACGACGTCGATATCATGCCGACCCTAGATACCACCCCGGAGACCGAGATTGAGCCTGTCGACACCGAAACAGCCGAAGACGATGGCTGCGATGTCTTCATGATCAATATCTTCACCCATGACTGCATGATGGATGCAGCCTGATCACTTGAAATTGTGCGAGGTCGGCCCTGCCGGCCTCGCATGCGTTACTCAGTAAATCTTTGGGACGTAAAGCTCGTCTGGCAAAACCCGCCGCTCGTATTCAGGATTGTACCGACGGTCCGGCAAATTGACCTTTTCCTGTGGCACGTCTTCGTAGGGGATTCTGGTCAACAGATGCTCAATACAATTCAGACGTTCGCGTTTCTTGTCATTGCCCTCAACGATATACCACGGCGCTTCGGGTATGTTGGTTCGGAACAACATGTCTTCCTTGGCCTTCGTATACGCCTCCCAGCGAATACGGGATTCAAGATCCATCGGTGACAGTTTCCACTGTTTCATCGGGTCGTGAATACGCATGAGGAACCGCAGTTGCTGCTCTTCATCCGTGATCGAAAACCAGTATTTCAGCAGAATGATCCCTGACCGCACCAGCATCCGTTCAAATTCGGGAACGTCCTGAAAGAACTGTTCGACCTGATCCTCGGACGCAAAGCCCATCACCCGTTCAACCCCCGCCCTGTTGTACCACGAGCGGTCGAACAACACGATTTCACCAGCCGCAGGCAGATGCGGCACGTAGCGTTGAAAGTACCATTGGCTCTGCTCGCGGCGACTGGGGGCAGGCAGAGCGACCACACGGGCGACACGGGGGTTCAGGCGCTGCGTGATCCGTTTGATCACGCCCCCCTTGCCCGCACTATCACGGCCTTCAAACAGGATACAAACCTTGGCGCCAGTGTGCTGAACCCAATCCTGCACCTTGATCAACTCGGCCTGCAACCGCAGCAGGTTTCGGAAATAGACTTTGCGATCCAGCATTTCAGGGTGCTGGTCCCGATAGATTTTGCGGACTTCCATCGACAGCATAGGCTCGCTGAACTCGATTTCGAAATCTTCATCCAGCGTGTCTTCCAATTCGGCCTCAAGCCAGTTCTTGGTGCCCCCATCGTTCTCGTAAGCCAAGATCAGCTCCTTCTCAGTCATCGGGTTCGAACCATATCGGGCCTGTGTAACCGCCTGATGTCATCAGATAAATCGAAGCCGATCCGTTGCAGCAGTCTCTATCGGAAATCAGGGTCTGGACGGGTATATGGTCTTTTACCCGAATGTGTACGTCTGGCCCAAAGGATACAAGCACAAGAATTGACACAAGGCGCCAATCGCGCGCTTTCAGGTTGCTTGCATTGCCTTGTTTTTGTGCGGCATGACTGGGTCCACAATTCAGACGAGAACGCCGTGACGTATTTCTTTTCGACATTGCCGGTCACATGGCCCTGGCTGATCTTGATCACAGCGCAAGTCGCGGCGATGGGGCGACGATCCGGACTTGCGTTTGCCCTGCTGATTCTGTTCGTCAGTGTCGCCTCGGTTACCGGGCTGATGTCACCGACAGCAATCGTGGCGGTGGCGCTTGGTCTGATCGTGGCCTTCTTCCTCCCACGCCAGACAGGTCTGCTGGCTATTGCGGGGCATACGCTGTTGATCCTGTGGTGCCTGGCATTGGGGGCACATCTGTTGCCAGGATTCAACAATTTGAAACTGCTGGATCAGGTGCAGGCAAGTGTCTCCAGCGCAAGCTTCACACTGCATCTGAACTTGGACAAACCCATGGTCTTCTTTGCCGTTCTTCTGGCTTGGCCCGGAATGCTGAACAGCGCAATCCAGACCAGAATAAGACCTTTGCTAACGGGTTTGCTGATTTTACCCGGCCTGTTTCTGCTGGGTCTATCGCTGGGCGCGGTGCGCGTGGACCTCTCAGCCCCTTATTGGTGGTTGGTTTTTTGCCTGTCCAACCTGTTTCTGACTTGTCTTACGGAAGAGGCGTTCTTTCGCGGCTACTTGCAGTCGGCCATTACCTTGCGCCTTGGGGCAACAGGCGGTCTGGTCGCTGCCAGCCTGCTCTTTGGATTGGCGCATATCGGCGGAGGACCCGCGCTTGTGGTATTCGCATCCCTTCTCGGGCTGGGGTGCGGGTTGGGATATTTTGCAACCGGTCGGCTTTGGGTGCCTGTTGCGATGCATTTCGGGTTCAATCTGACCCACCTGCTGCTGTTCACCTATCCCGGCCCGTTATGACGGTCAGACCGGCAAGGCCGTGGTCTTGAACACGGTACGCAGCGCAAATGAACTTTGCATCTGCGCCACCCCAGGCAAGCGCGACAAGTATTGCCGGTGGATACGCGCGAAATCTTCTGTGTTTTCCGCCACGACCTTCAGAATGTAGTCTGCGGTTCCGGCCATCAGATGGCACTCCAGCACATCTGGTATTCGGGCCACCGCCTTTTCGAACACATCCAGAACCTCTTCGGCCTGGCCTTGTAGCGTGATCTCGACAAAGACGGTGGTAGGCACGTTCATTTTCCGCGCATCCAGCAGAGCCACGTAGTTGCGGATATAGCCGTCAACCTCCAACCGTTGAACGCGGCGGTGGCACGCAGACGGAGACAGGTTGACCTGTTCAGACAGTTCCGAATTCGACATCCGGCCATTCTTCTGAAGTGCGGCCAGAATCTTTCGATCAGTCGTGTCTAGGCTCATTCCTGCAATTCCTTTGCGAGTTTTCCGGATAGTACGGGAAATTCTTCCAAAGAAAAGTCCGTTGGCACGTTTTCTTTCACAGAAATTGCGCGGCAAAATGCACATAATTTAAGCAGCTTGTGAACGGAGAGCCCAATGAAAATCGGTTGCCCCAAGGAAATCAAACCTCAGGAATTTCGCGTCGGGATGACGCCCAATGCCGCTCAGGAAGCGGTCGCACGCGGACACCAAGTCCTGATCGAATCCGGTGCAGGCATCGGCGCAGGTTTCGACAACGACGCCTATGTCGCCGCTGGTGCGCAAATTATTGACACCGCGGAAGAGGTGTTTGCCACCGCTGACATGATCGTCAAGGTCAAGGAACCGCAGGCTGTGGAACGCAAGATGCTGCGTGAAGGACAGTTGCTGTTCACCTATCTGCACCTGGCTCCGGACCCGGATCAGACGCATGACCTGCTGGAGTCGGGCTGTACCGCAATCGCCTATGAGACCGTAACGGATGCCAACGGCGGTCTGCCGCTGCTGGCACCTATGTCCGAGGTCGCGGGTCGTCTGGCCCCTCAGGTCGGATCCTGGACCCTGCAGAAGGCCAATGGCGGCCGTGGGGTTCTGATGGGTGGCGTTCCCGGCGTCGGCCCGGCCAAAGTGGTTGTGATTGGCGGCGGTGTCGTAGGGACACACGCGGCCAAGATTGCCGCCGGAATGGGGGCTGATGTCACCGTTCTGGATCGGTCGCTGCCGCGTCTGCGCTACTTGGACGATGTCTTTGGCGGAACTTTCAAGAACCAGTATTCGACAGCAGGTGCGACCGCTGAACTGATCCAGGACGCCGATATGGTCATCGGTGCTGTTCTGATCCCCGGCGCAGCCGCACCAAAACTGGTGTCGCGTGCTCAGCTGTCGACGATGAAACCCGGCGCAGTACTGGTGGATGTCGCCATCGACCAAGGCGGTTGCTTTGAGACGTCAAAAGCCACCACCCATGCCGACCCCATCTACGATGTCGATGGCATCATGCATTACTGCGTTGCCAACATGCCGGGTGCTGTCGCGCGCACTTCGACCATCGCACTGGGCAATGCCACAATGCCGTTCATGTTGTCGTTGGCCGACAAAGGATGGAAACAGGCATGTCAGGACGATCCGCACCTGATGGAAGGTCTGAACGTTCATGCTGGCAAACTGACATACTATGCCGTTGGCAAGGCCCTTGGCATCGATGTTGTTTCGCCAAATGTGGTGGTCAAATCGTAAGTACCTCCACTCCTGAAGTTGCCTGTTGATGGCAATTTTCAAGATGGCGCGGTCGGTATCGAACCGACGGCTTTCACAAAAAAGGGCACCGCGTTTCTGCGCGGTGCCCTTTTCAACACGCGGAAGGGATGAATGCTCGCCCACACAATGAGCGCCAGCTGTCACCCCTGTTTTTGAATTTCGACCGAATGCGGATACGGAATCGAAACACCTTTGGCGTCAAACGCCTCTTTAACCGCCTTCGTAAGCTCGAACTTGACGTCCCAGTAATCGGCTGCCGCACACCATAGCCGCGCAGTCAGATCGACTGAGCTGTCGCCCAGATTCGTGACCCGCACCCAGGGTTCAGGATCGCTGTGAATGCGCTGGTCGGCCTTGGCCACATCCAGAATGATCTGCATGGCGGTATCTGCGCTGTCCCCGTAATCAATTCCAAACACCAGATCGACACGACGTGTGTCGTGGGCTGAATAATTGGTTATGATCGACCCCCATGCCTGACCGTTTGGAACAATGATCTGCACGTTGTCGGGAGTCACAAGCTCGGTCGTGAACAGGCTCAGATCCATAACGGTTCCTGCCGTGCCACCGATATCCACATACTGTCCAAGCTTGTAGGGTCGGAAAACCACCAACATCACACCGGCCGCAAGATCACTCAGTGTACCCTGAAGTGCCAACCCAACAGCCAGTGACGCAGCGCCCAGAATGGCGACGATACTGGTGGCTTCTATCCCGAAGATCCCCAGAACTGCGACCAGAACTATGGCCAGAATTGCCCACTTGATCACACTGGCGGCAAAATTTCCGAGTGTCGGGTCGATCTGCGGCGTTCTGTTGATCCGGCGGCGTACAACACCCGCGATCATTCGGGCGGCGATCCAACCCAGAACAAGAACGATCAGAGCCTTCGCTGCATTCAAGGCAATGGGCAAGTATTGATTGGCCATACCAATCGCCTGCTCAGCCAAGTCGGCGGTTTGTTCCATCTCGAATTTCCTCGTGTTTTCTGTTCGTCAATTCTAATAAAACAGGCTCCGCGATTGGTGCGGAGCCCGATGTCGCAACGAAACGACAGATCTACTTCTTCAAAGCGTCCCGGATTTCCATCAGGATGTCCAGTTCGCTGGGACCTGCGGGTGCCTCTTCAACCGCTTCTTCCTCTGCTTCGGCAGCGTCTTTGACCTTGTTCACCATTTTTACCAACATGAAGACGACCCAGGCGATGATCAGGAAATTGATGATCGCCATAATAAAGGCACCATAGGCAAAGACGGATGCGCCTGCTTCACGTGCCGCTTCAAGGCTGGCACCTTCGGCCACGTCGCCTGCAAGAACGGCGTAATTGTTCGTAAAGTCGATACCCCCTGTGAACAATCCAATAAGCGGATTGATCAGATCGCCCACCAACGAGGTAACAATTGCGGTAAACGCGGCACCGATAATGATACCAACCGCCATGTCCATGACATTGCCCTTGGCAATGAATGTCTTGAATTCTTCCAGCATAGCATCCCTCTTGTTTTCTAAGACCACGCTTCTGTTCACGCATGAGCGCATAGGAATTGTGCGTTAAACGCATGAATAAGGGTATGTTTTTTAGGGGAAAGCCACCCTATTTTTCCCCAAATGGCATTTCTCAGGAGTTACCATGTCTCAACTTGCGCCTTTTTTCGTAACCGACAGATGGCCTGCAAAAGATCCCAAGGTCCTTCAACTCTACTCCTATCCAACGCCAAACGGCGTCAAAGCCTCGATCATGCTTGAGGAAACCGGCCTGCCCTATGAGGCGCATCTGGTGACCCTGGCAGACTCGGATGTCAAAAGTCCCGAGTTCCTGTCGCTGAACCCGAACAACAAGATCCCGGCGATAATCGACCCCAACGGACCCGACGGTGCACCGCTGGCCCTGTTCGAAAGCGGTGCAATCCTGCTGTATCTGGCCGAGAAAACGGGCAAGTTCCTTGGCCAAACCGCAGCAGACAAGCACCGGATCACCCAATGGCTGATGTTTCAGATGGGCGGCATCGGGCCAATGTTTGGCCAGCTCGGGTTTTTCTACAAATTCGCTGGCAGCGCGATAGAAGATCCGCGCCCGCGCGAGCGTTACATCAACGAAGCCAAGCGCCTGCTGAACGTGGTGAATACGCAACTGGAAGGACAAGACTGGATCGCGGGCGAATATTCCATCGCGGATATCGCGCTTGCCCCGTGGCTGAATGCACTGGATTTCTATGGCGCGAAGGATGTGGTTGATTGGGACGGCTATTCCAATGTCGTCGCTTACGTTGATCGTTTCTTCCAACGCCCAGCGGTTCAGCGCGGCAAAGCCATACCGGCACGAGACTGATAACAGTTGAAAGAAAGGGGGCGCCAAACCGGCGCCCCTTTTATCGATCAGCCGGGCAGAGCGCCTGTCAGCACGTAACGCAGAATTTCGACCACCTGAGCGGGTTCTTCCGCCACGGCCAGTGCGGCGGCATCAACTTCTTTCAGCGCGTGCTGGTGATCCGGGCCGTGCAGAACGATGATAGACTTGCCCAGTGCTGCAGCGTAACCCGCGTCAAAGGCAGCGTTCCACTGTTTGTACTTGTCACCAAACCTGACGACGACAACATCCGCATCCGCAATCCCCTTGCGTGTTCGGATCGCATTGACCATCGCTCCCTTGTGGTCGTGCCAATACTTGTTCGGCTCGGCCCCCAGAATGGCCACACCACAATCATCACTGGCCGTGTGATCGGTAACGGGGCTGTTGAAGGTCACGTCCAACCCTTGCGCTCCATCGATGATCTGTTCACGCCAGTCGGTGTGGATTTCTCCGGAAAGATAAACGTTCAGGCCCATGGCAAACTCCGATGTTGTTCCCGCCCAATTTAAGGGTTCCACACCCAAAGCCCAACGCGGATTTCGGAAAAACCTTACATTTTACGAGCCACTAGGAATCGGCGGGCGTCACGTATTGGGAAACTGTCGCTCTCGATGATGCTGAACCCGGCGCGTTCAAGGGCCGCATCAAGATCCGCCTCAGACAGGAATTGCACAAACGGAGCCTTACCAAAGAACTGCATGATCGGAAGCGCGAGACGAATAGCGTAATACTTCAGGCTCGCCGCGCTGGACGGCCGGCAAAAAGTTTTCGAAATAAACAGTCCGCCGGGTTTAAGGACCGAATGTATTTGGCTCAAAGTCAGATCCAGATCTTCGACCAGATGCAAAAGGTTGAATGCCAGCGCCGCATCAAATGAACCCTCAGGCGGTCGATTTGCATCAGCCTCGGCAAAGGTGACGTTTTCGATGCTTTGCGAAGCGGCGTTTCGACGTCCAACGGCCAACATACCGGGGGACACGTCGGTTGCAGTGATAGATCCTACATATCCGGACAGCTTCAGAGCAGTCATGCCTGTGCCGCACCCAAGTTCCAGAACATCATCGGATTTCTTCAGGTAAGACGCTGTCCGTTCCAGCGTGTGCTCGTACGAAGCCATGTCTTTGATGGGCGAGCGGGCATATTTCTCGGCCACTCCATCCCAGAATTTCGCAGTGGTGGTCATTGAGGAGTCTCCTTTCGGCGAGAATTTATTCATGCGCAGACCGAATATAAATTGCCGAAATTTGCAGGTTTACTATACATTTTTGTATGAATGAGTTTGGCGATTTTGATTGGAACCACATCCGGTCCTTTCTGGCGACGGCTGAAACCGGGTCATTTTCCGCAGCGGCACGGCAGCTACGGCAAACCCAGCCTACGCTGAGTCGTCAGATAGCGGCGCTTGAACAGGACTTGGGCGTGATGCTGTTTGAACGGGCTGGCAGAACTCTTGAGATCACTCAGGCCGGATTGGAGCTGCTGGATCATACTCGCAAAATGGGGGACGCCGCCAACCGCATCGCGCTGACGGCGTCCGGACAGGCACAATCCATTGAAGGCCGGGTTCGCATCACCGCCAGTGACGTGATGTCGGCCTATGTCTTGCCCGACCTGCTGCGCGAAATCCGGGCGCAAGCCCCGCGCCTGCGGATTGACGTGATTGCCTCAAACGATATTCAGGATCTTATGCGGCGCGAGGCAGATATCGCGATCCGCCATGTCCGTCCTGATCAACCCGACCTAATCGCGAAGCTGGTACAGGAGGCGTCGGGGCATTTCTATGCAACCACAGAGTATCTCAACCGTGCGGGACGCCCGAAATCAAAGCAGGACCTTTCACGGCATGAGTTCATCAGCTTTGGCGACAACAATCAGATGATCGCCTATCTGAAGCCGCTTGGCATTCACCTGACCAACGAGAATTTCCGGCTTGGGTCTCAGAACGGAATAGTGGCTTGGGAATACGCCAAACAAGGCTTTGGCATAGCGCCCATGTCGCAGACCGTCGGTGATGCGGCACCAGGTATGGAGCGTGTGTGCCCCGGGATGGAGGCTATCACATTTCCGATCTGGTTGACCACGCATCGCGAGTTGCACACCAGCCGCCGCATCCGGCTGGTCTATGACTTACTGACCAAGTTCCTGTCCAAATAAAAAACGCGCCCGAAGGCGCGCTTTCCATTGGAGCCTCAGAGCTCTAACCGCGAAGGACCCCACCCGTCGCCTTGGCAACCTTGGCAATGATCTTCTCGGCCACAGCTTCGATGTCTTTTTCCTTCAGAGTCGCCTCGGTCGGTTGCAGGCGCACTGTAATGGCAAGGGACTTTTTGCCTTCGCCAAGGCTGCCGCCGATGAATTCGTCAAAGACACGCACGCCCTCAATCAGTGCCTTGTCAGCGCCTGCGGCTGCGTTTACCAGCGTCAGCGCTTCGACATCGGCATCGACGACAAAAGCAAAATCACGCTCGACCGCCTGCAAGTCGCGCAGTTCCAGCGCAGCGCGGGTGGCACCGGATTTGCGGGGCAAAGGCACTTCGTCCGGCCAGATGGTGAATGCCATTGCCGGACCTTTTATGTCCATGGCCTGCAAAATGCGTGGGTGCAGCTCTCCGAAGACACCCAGTACTTTTTTCGGGCCCAGACAGATTTTGCCATGACGACCCGGATGCCACCATGGATCGCCGTCGCGCAGAATCTGAACCTTTTCGGGCGCGCCAATGGCGGCCAGAACAGCCTCGACGTCTGCCTTGGCGTCGAACACGTCCACTGGGCGCGCAGCACCGTGCACATCCTTGGGGCCAGAACGTCCTACCAGCAGGCCGGTGATCTGGGTTTTCTGATCACCCGGCTCGCCATTGTGAAAGACCGGACCGACCTCGAACAGGGCGACGTCCGCGAATCCGCGCGCCTGATTGCGGGCGGCAGCCTGCAACAGGCCGGGCAGCAGATCGGGGCGCATATGGCTCATCTCGGATGAGATCGGGTTTTCCAGCATGGTCGTAGTATCGCCACCACCGAACAAAGCCGCCGAAGCCTGATCAATGAACGTATAACTGACGCATTCGTTATAACCCAGCGCCGCGCAGGTACGGCGCGCCATGGACTGACGGCGCTGCGCCGGGGTCATCACCGGTTTCGGTATCCCCTCGGTCACGCGCGGCAACGGCCGGCCTTGCAGCTTGGTCAAGGAAGCAATCCGCGCGACCTCTTCCACCAGATCAGCCTCGCCCAGGATATCCGGGCGCCAGCTGGGGACATGGGCCATCTCGCCTTCCAGACGAAAGCCCAGACGGGTCAGGGTCTGTCGCTGTTCGCTTTCGGGAATATCCATCCCGACCAGAGACTGCACCCTTTCCGCATTCAGCTTGTAGGCGCGCGCATGGTTCGGCGCTTTGCCAGCCTCAACCACGTTGGAGGCTTCTCCGCCGCAGATATCCAGAATCATCTGGGTCGCGTGTTCCAGCCCCTCGCGGGTGTATTCCGGGTCAACACCGCGCTCGAACCGATAGCGCGCGTCGGAATTGATCTTGAGCGCACGGCCTGTGAGCGCGATTTGCACATGATCCCAGAACGCGCTTTCGAGGAAAACGTTTACCGTTTCCTCGGTACATCCGGTTTCCTCACCGCCCATGATGCCCGCAATCGATTCCGGGCCTTTGTCATCCGAAATCACCAACATTCCGGGTTGCAGCGTGTATTCTTTTTCATCCAGCGCGACCAGCGTCTCTCCGCCTTTGGCGCGGTGCACCCGCAGGTTGCCCTGCACCTTGTCGGCGTCGAACACGTGCAACGGGCGGTTGTGATCGTAGGTCATGTAATTGGTGATATCCACCAGCGCCGAGATCGGACGCAGACCTATGGCCTTCAACTGATCCTGCAGCCATTGCGGGCTGGGGCCATTCTTCACGCCACGGATCAGACGACCGGTGAAATGCGGCGCTCCGTCCAGCGTGTCTTCTTCGATTGACACCTTGATCGGACACTCGAAATCACCCGGAACAGGCGTATAATCACGCTGCTTCAACGTGCCAATTCCACGCGCGGCCAGATCGCGCGCAATCCCTTCAACCCCCAGCGCATCCGGACGGTTCGGAGTGATCGCGATTTCGATCATCGGGTCGACTTTGGATGGGTCGTTTTCTGCAAGCCAGTCCACGAATGTATCACCCACTTCGCCCGAGGGCAGTTCGATGATGCCGTCATGTTCATCCGACAGCTCCAGCTCACGCTCGGACGCCATCATGCCAAAGCTCTCGATACCGCGGATCTTGCCGACGCTGATGGTCAGGTCCAGGCCAGGGATGTACATGCCCGGTTTGCAGACCACGACGGTGATCCCTTCACGCGCATTGGGCGCACCGCAGATGATCTGTAGCTCGCCCTCGTCCGTATCGACCTTGCAAACGCGCAGCTTGTCTGCGTCGGGGTGTTTTTCGGCGTGTTTCACATAGCCCAGTGTAAAACCTGCCAGCCGTTCGGCCGGGTTCACGATCTCTTCGACCTCAAGCCCGAGATCGGTCAGCGCCTCGGCGATTTCATCAACCGAAGCATCAGTGTCGAGGTGGTCTTTCAGCCAGGACAGAGTGAATTTCATTGCACGGGGCCTTTTTTGGCAAACATCCAGTCGGCACAGGCAATGGCAAAGAATGCGCCGGGGTGCAAGCTCTGCGCGTCACGGATACGTGGGGGTGCGGCCCAAAAGCTCATCCAGCTGCCATCCGATCCAGCCATGGGGGATGAAATGTCCACCGGGATGCGTGTCCAGCATCACCTGCCCCTGCGTGCAATCGGTCCATTCCACTCGGCTAAGGGTCAGGAACGGTTCCACACTCCAATCACCCCGCGGGGTGGCTGCATCGCAGCCGTATTTCTCACGCCACAGCGCCACCGGATACGTTGTATCGCCACCCGGACCAAACGGGAAATCCATCACCGTGTCATCTGTCCCATGGACATGCCGCACCTCTTGCGGGGCTTGCGGGCAGGTCTCGGTCTGGCGGAGTGTTCCGGCCACACCCAGCAGTGCTGCGATATCATCGCCGGTTTCGCAGACAAAGCGCCACGCCATCGCACTTCCAAAGGAATAGCCTGATACATAGATGCGGGTCGCGTCGATCGGATAGCGCCGGGCGACATCCTCAAGCACCCGGTCGGCAAAAGGCACATCATCCGAGCTTGCGGACCAGAAATCCCAGCTTTTGCCCAGACCGTTCGGGGCCACCAGCAGCACACCCCGACGTTTCGTGGCCCCGGCAATCCGTTCGTGGTTCACCACCACGGTCCCCTGCCGGGACCAGCCATGGAAATGCAGCAGCACCGGCAGAGGTGTTTCACCATCCCAGCCATCAGGTTCTAAAACGTGATACGAGCGGTCACCGAGATCACAGACAATATCGCCGTGGCATTCGGTTTTCCAGGGCCCCATGGCAAAGGCGGGCCCGGTCATCAGCAGAAGAAGGCAGAGCAATCGACAGATCATGCGCCCGACCCTAACGAGGCATTCCGCCCTGTCACTTAACATATCGGTGTGGTCCGAACGTAGGCCGGGCTTCAGCTCGGCACCCACCCATCGCACATGGCGGGCTGAAGCCCGCCCTACGTCAGGTCAAAGCATCAAGCCGCGCTTAGCAGCCAAACCAACTGCTCACCACCACTTCCAAAACCCGCAATTGCGTTTGTAAATGAGGTCCTGAGTTTTTTCTCTCTGAATTCTATCGCGCATCTGAAACACAGCAGGCCGCAAAAACTCGAAACCAGCAATTAGAATTCCGGGCAAGAACAGAAGTGCCGATGCAACAAAAGCAATCAGAACTGCAACCGGCTGGCTTTTCCAAACCCACAGCACAAAAGTTGGCGTCACAAACATCGCGAGGAACAAACACAAACACCAAAGCAGTGGATGCCTAGAAGCCTTTTGCTTCCACCAATCCTTATATGCGGTCAGCCAGTCGTCCGATGTGCTCTCTACCGCGACAAACCACCATGCAGGTTTGGCATATCCAGCGCTGCAAACCCGTAGTGGCGCAGCCAGCGCAGGTCGCTATCAAAGAACGCCCGCAAATCCGGAATGCCGTATTTCAGCATCGCCAGACGGTCGATGCCAATCCCGAACGCAAAACCCTGATAGACCTCGGGGTCGATCCCTCCAGCGGCGATCACCTTGGGGTGAACCATGCCGGAACCCAGAATCTCCATCCAGTCGTCGCCCTCGCCGATCTTCAGCTGGCCGTTATCCCACGAACAGCGGATATCGACCTCGGCCGACGGCTCGGTGAAGGGGAAGTGCGAGGCGCGGAAGCGCAGTTCGACATCATCGACCTCGAAGAATGCTTTCACGAACTCTTCCAGAACCCATTTCAGGTTCGCCATCGAGATGTCCTTGTCGATGGCCAGCCCCTCGACCTGATGGAACATCGGCGTGTGGGTCTGGTCGTAATCGGCGCGGTACACGCCGCCCGGACAGATTACGCGGATCGGTGCACCCTGTTTCTCCATCGAGCGAATCTGGACAGGCGAGGTATGGGTGCGCAGCACATGCGGCGGGCGGTCATCACCCTCGGCGCGGTGCATATAGAACGTGTCCATCTCGGCCCGTGCGGGGTGGTGACCGGGGATGTTCAGCGCGTCGAAATTGTACCAGTCGTCTTCAACACGCGGCCCTTCGGCCACCGAGAAGCCCAGTTCAGCAAAGATCGCGGTCAGTTCCTCGGTCGCCTGGCTGATCGGGTGGATTGACCCCTGACGGCGCGGGCGGGTCGGCAGGGTGACGTCCAGCCATTCGGTCCGCAGGCGCTCATCCAGTGCAACATCGGCCAGCGCGGCTTTCTTGGCGGACAGCGCCGAGTTAATCTCATCCTTCAGGGCATTCAGCGCCGGGCCTGCGACCTGACGTTCCTCGGGCGTCATCTTGCCCAGCTCGCGCATCTTCAGCGCGACCTCGCCTTTTTTGCCAACAGCCGCGACGCGGATCGCCTCAAGCGCGTTTTCGTCGCCTGCTTCGGCGATTTGGCCCAGATACTTTGCCTTAAGATCGTCCATGACGGCCCTCTGAATTTGGTCGAGAACCTGCTATCGGCCCCGCCCCGCGAATGCAAGCGGGACGGTGCGCATCAATAGCTGTATTCGGGATAAATCCGGGTCAGGTCGCCATTCCAGTCGCCATTGTAGTGTTCCAGCAACTCATCTGCCGGAACCTTGCCGGTGTCGATGCTTTCCTTCAACGCGTTCAGGAAATGCGTCTCATCCGGGACCAAACCACCAGCACCAGGGCGCGCACGGGCTTTCAGGCCCGCCTCGGAGATTGCCACAACTTCACGCGCCAGATCATGCATGTTGACGTTGCCAACCTGCGCTTGAAGCCCGTCTTTGGCCGCCGCAACACGCAGCGCCTCGCGCGTTTCAGCATCCCAGCCTTTGACCAGATCCCACGCCGCATCCAGCGCGGTTTGGTCATAGGTCAGCCCGACCCAGAAGGCGGGCAAGGCGCAAAGCCGTCGCCAAGGGCCACCATCCGCGCCGCGCATCTCCATGAACTTCTTGATCCGCGCTTCGGGAAAGGCCGTTGTCAGGTGATCGGCCCAATCCGACAGGGTCGGCGTTTCACCCGGCAATGCAGGCAACTCACCCTTGAGGAAATCTCGGAACGACATGCCCAGCGCATTAATGTACTGCCCGTCGCGGTAGACGAAATACATCGGCACATCGAGCGCGTATTGGACATAGCGTTCGAATCCAAAGCCATCCTCGAACACGAAGGGCAACATGCCCGTGCGCGCATCGTCCAGATGTCGCCAGATATGGCTGCGCCAGCTTTTCTGACCGTTCACTTTACCTTCGAAGAACGGAGAATTGGCAAACAGCGCCGTCGCTACCGGCTGCAATGCCAGCGCCACGCGCAGTTTCTGTACCATGTCGGCTTCGGACCCGAAGTCGATATTAACCTGAACGGTACACGTCCGCCGCATCATGGCGCGGCCCATGGTGCCGACTTTTTCCATATAATCGTTCATCAGCCGATACCGCCCCTTGGGCATCAGCGGCATCTGGTCATGCGTCCAGATCGGCGCCGCGCCCAGACCGATGAATCCCACACCGATCTCATCGGCGATATCCTTCACCTCGCGCAGGTGAGTGTTCACCTCATCGCAGGTTTCATGGATCGTCTCCAGAGGGGCACCCGACAGCTCCAGCGCGCCACCCGGTTCAAGGCTGACATTTGCGCCGTCCTTTTCAAGACCGATCAGATGACCGGATTCACGGACCTCTCCCCAGCCGTGGCGATCCCGCAACCCCTCCAACACGGCGACAATGGATCGCTTTCCTTCAAAAGGCAGAGGTTTCAGCGTGTCCTTGCAATAGCCGAATTTCTCATGCTCGGTGCCGATGCGCCAATCTTGCTTGGGTTTGCAACCCGATTCCAGATATTCGGCCAGTTGTTCATGGCGTTCGATCGGACCGCCGCCGGACTGAGGGATGGACATGAACCGTGCTCCGATCCTGCTGTGTCTGTTTTGAAGGTCAAGTGGTGGTCGTAAATGGCGCCAGTGTCAATGCAACGGCAGATGCGCCGGGCGCGACGGTGTACGTTCCCAGATAACGACCGGATGCTGCGATTTGCCGTTGAGTTCCGATAGCATTTGCTCGGTTTTGAGGCCCGGCAGGTTTGAGAATACGTCGAACAATGCCTCGGCTCCTTCTGCATTCACAGGAATGTGAAGCGCTGGCTGGCCCGGCTGATCCAGAACCCAATGTGCAGGGTCGGAGGTCGGGTCAAGGGCCAGACGCTCAATTTCGCGGGACGCGACGATGCCGCCATCCAAGGGGCCCAGATAAGTGATCTGACCTTCATCAATCGTCACGACACCTTGCCCCCCCACACCTGTTCTGAAGCGCGCGCGCTGTATGCCGATCACAGTCAAAGCCGCTGACATGACAATCAGAAACCAGCCTACCCAAGCCAGCAGCCCACCCGGCCCGCTGATCCAGCTCAGACCAAGGATCAGGACAAAAGCCGCAACCAGAACCTCGCGCCAACGCCAAAGCGCCAGTTTTGCCTCGGGTCGGATGAAACTCATGAGAGCACCCTTTGCGGTTCCTGCAGCAAAGCGACCTTGTACCAACCCACCTGTTGGAACCCAATCGCCTCATAGGCACGGGCGGCAGGTGCGTTGTTCGCAAATAGGATCGCGGCCGCCGCACCCTCGGATTTTGCTTTCTGCATCAATGCGGTCGTAACCCGTCGACCCAGGCCACGATTTCTGTTTTTACGTGGAACAAAAACACCACCGACCTGAACTTGGTCGTGAACCCTGGCATTCACGGATGCCATGGCAACCGGCGCGTCGCCTTCCATCAGGACAATCGCCCTGCCTGCGGTCATTTCCGCCTCGACGCGCTCTGCGGCAAGCTCACGCGCCTCTTCGCCTGCGGCCTGTCCGGTATCCTCGATGTAATCCGCGAACCAAGTGTGCAGTCTTGACCGATCCTCGGCGCGCAAATCGCGATAAGGAACAGGTGCCTCAGTCAGACCTCGCAGGTCACGTCGATAAAGCGGTTCATCGTGATTCAACCGGTACTTCGCCTTCCCCAATCCCAGAGCGCCCAACGTCAGCTCGACCTGAGGTGCATCTCCCGTCATACCCAAAACGGTTTCGCCTTCGATCATCCGCGCGAAACACTCGACAGCTTCGGTTTCGGCGTTGGGCAATTGAACCATCAGATAGCCCTTCTTGCCGAGCCCGAAGACACCCCGGACCTGATCCTCACCCCAGATGAAGTAGCGGCTGGAATATTCATTCGCATTCAACCCCACCCCGTGGGCCGCCAAATTGCTGCGCAAAAACATTGAACTGTCAGGGTAGCGGGACAGAAACCTCTCAAGCGCCGGGGCATCCGATTGAACCGCCTCGCGAATCACGACCAATCCCCCAATGCCTGCTGCCACATGGTCAATGCGGCCACCGCCGCTGTATCCGCCCGCAGAATACGCGGGCCAAGACTGACCACATGCGCATAGGGTAAAGCCGACAGCCGCGCACGCTCAGCGTTGGAAAACCCGCCTTCCGGGCCGATGAGAATGGCCCAGGGGCGCCCTTTTTCATTCGCTGCCAGCCGCAGGGCCGAGCCGACCTCGGCCTCGTTGCAGAACATCAACTGCCGACCTTCAGGCCAGGTCTTCAGCACGCGGTCCAGCCGCTGAAGGTCTGCCACTTCGGGCACGTAGGTTCCACCGCATTGTTCAGCGGCTTCGATTGCATGAGCCTGAAGCCGGTCTTGCCGGATACGGTCTGCGTTGGTGAATTCGGTCTGAACTGGCAGGATGCGAGCCGCGCCCATTTCAGCGGCTTTTTCTACAATGAAGTCGGTGCGCGCCTTTTTGATCGGCGCAAACAGGAACCACAGATCGGGGGGCAGATGCAAAGGTTTGGTCTGCCTGACACAGGTCAGAGCGCCACCGCGTTTTCCGGACTCGGCCACCTCGGCCAGCCACTCTCCATCTTTGCCGTTAAACAGCGCCACTGCTCCGCCAACCGGCAGTCGCATGACGCCAAACAGATAGTGCGCCTGATCGCGCGTCAAAGGAACCGATTGCCCCTGACCCAAGGGCTGCTCTACATACAGTCTGATTTTCGCACTCATGAGACCTACATATGCAAGGCAATGCCCCAACACCAGATGGTCAAGTCGCCGATGCCGTCACCGGCAACTGGGTCGACACATATGCCCCAGCCTTTGCCCGACCGTATCTGCGCCTCAGCCGCGCGGACCGGCCCATCGGCACATGGCTGTTGCTGCTTCCATGTTGGTGGGGGCTGGCGCTGGCCATCCTGCATGACGGTCAACCGCGTTGGGAAGATCTGTGGATTGCCCTAGGCTGCGCATTCGGAGCTTTTTTGATGCGAGGTGCCGGTTGCACGTGGAATGACATTACAGACCGGGAATTCGACGCACAGGTTGAACGCACACGCTCGCGCCCGATACCGTCGGGGCAAGTCAGTGTCCGGCAAGCTGCGGCCTGGATGATACTGCAAAGCCTTCTGGCGCTCGGCGTTCTTCTCAGCTTCAATCAGGCGGCGATTGCCATGGGTGTGTTATCTTTACTGCCGGTGACCGTTTATCCGTTTGCCAAGCGGTTTACCTGGTGGCCTCAGGTTTTTCTGGGGCTGGCCTTCAACTGGGGCGCATTACTGGCCTGGACGGCGCATAGCGGGTCGCTCGGCTGGCCTGCTGGCACGCTGTACCTGTCCGGCATCGCCTGGACCCTGTTCTATGACACGATCTATGCACATCAGGATACCGAGGACGATGAACTGGTCGGCATCAAATCCACCGCGCGCCTGTTTGGCACCGACACGGCGAAATGGCTGAAGTATTTTCTGGTTGCAACGGTATCGCTGATGGGGCTGGCCATTATTGATGCCGGGGTGCCTGACGCGTCAATTCTGGCGTTGGGGGTCGCGCTTTGCGGCCCCTGGGCCATGGGCTGGCACATGATGTGGCAATTGCGCGGGCTTGATACCGAAGACAACGCCAAGCTGCTGCTGCTGTTTCGTGCCAACCGCGATACCGGCTTTATTCCGCTGATCTTCCTTTGCGTCGCCTTGTTGCTCTGATTGCACCCGCTGAACGGGGCCTGTAAAGATCGGCGCAAACGCCTGAGGAGTGCCAAACCCAAACATGCGTCTGCCGTATTTTATCGCTGTTTCCCTGATCTTTCTTGTATCAGCTGGCCTGTCACTTCTGGCGGCCAGCTATGCTGTTACCGAGATCGAAGAATCATCGGAACTCGCTGTACGGCGCTCGCTGGACCTGAAAGGACACGATTGGGCCGAGGTCGAAGCCGATGGTTTGCGGGTGGTCCTGACCGGTACAGCGCCAGATGAAGCGACCCGCTTTAACGCGCTGACCGCTGCGGGAACCGAAGTTGATACATCCCGCGTAATCGACGAAATGGAGGTTATCGCAACTTCCGCCCTCGCAGCACCGCGCTTTTCGGTAGAAATCCTGCGAAATGACAGTGGAATTTCGGTGATAGGTCTGATCCCGGCCAGTGAGAACAGGGACAAGCTGATCCAACGGCTTGGCAATCTGGACAGATCTGTTGCCATTTCGGACCTGATGGAAACAGCAGATTACCCAAAGCCCAAAGGGTGGGATGCCGCAATATCTTACGCGTTGGAGGCCCTGACCCACCTGCCCCGCGCCAAAATTTCCGCCAGCCCGGATCTGGTCAGGATCACGGCAATTGCCAACAGTCAGCAAGAAAAACAAAAACTGGAACGCGACCTGACGCGTACGGCACCGCCCAGCCTGCGGGTTGGGCTGGCAATTTCAGCACCTCGCCCGGTCGTCACTCCATTTACTTTGCGTTACCTGATCGACGAAGAAGGCGGGCATTTTGACGCCTGCTCGGCGCAGGATGAGAAGGCACGTGACCGAATCGTGGCCGCCGCGAAAAACGCCGGGTTAACGGGGCCTTATTCCTGCACCATCGCCTTGGGCGAACCATCGCCACGCTGGCCAGAAGCAGCCGAGAAAAGCATTCAGGCGCTGTTCCGGATAGGCCAGGGTTCGGTCACCATGTCAGACGCGGACATTACCCTGATCGCAGCGGAGGGAACCGATCCTGCGTTGTTCGACCGGGTTGTGGGCGAGCTTGAAACCGAGCTGCCTGCGGTCTTCGCCTTGCACGCCGTATTGCCCGAGCCTGAGACAACGAACCCAAATGGCCCGGTCGAGTTCTCGGCCACCCGCAGCCCTGAAGGGCTGGTGCAATTGCGCGGACGGCTGGGTGATGAAACTCTGCGCGACATGGTCGACAGCTACGCGCGCGCGGCCTTTGGATCCGATCAGGTATATACTGCCACCCGCATCGTTTCGGATCTCCCGACGGACTGGCCTGTACGTGTTCTGGCCGGTCTGGAGGCTTTGGGTCAGCTCCACAACGGCGTATTGACCGTAACACCCGATACGGTCGAACTGATCGGCCTCAGCCACGAAGAAGACGCCAAGGCCCGCATCGCAGGTCAATTGTCCGACAAGTTGGGCGAGGGGCAGGAATACACCCTGACCATCACCTATCAGCCCCCACCGGAACCCGAGGACGCCCTGCCCGACCCGGAAGTCTGCGAGGCCCAAATTGCTGAAATTCAGGCCACCAGCAAAATCGCCTTTGAGCCCGGATCGGCCACGATTGCATCAGACTCGCGCGATGTGGTGAACCAGATTGCGGATATCCTGCGCGACTGCGGTCCGATCCGTATGGAGATTCAGGGCCACACAGACAGTCAGGGCCGTGAAGAGATGAACCAACAACTCAGCCAGGCGCGGGCGCAATCCATTCTGAACGAGCTGCGCGGGCGGCGCATTCCTACCAGCAGCTACACCGCCGTGGGGTATGGGGAAACGCAACCCATCGCTGACAACGACACCGAAGAGGGTCGGGAAGAAAACCGCCGGATCGAGTTCCGTCTGATCCGCCCTGAGCCTGTTGAGGGTAGAGAAACAGGCCTTGAAGCGCTTGAGGCCGAGGCTGCGACTTCCGCAGAGGACCAAACCGACACGACCGCACCAGATGCGGATGCAGGGGACCAGTAAGTTGAACAGAACAGAATTCGTCATTGTAACTGCCATTATCCTGTTCGCCGCCTTCTGCATGGGCTGGTTTGCCAACTGGTTGGCGCACCGCCTGTCCCGAGTAAGTCAAAGCGACGTTGCCGATCTGGATCGGATGAGTCAGGAGTTGCACGAGGCCGAGGAAACCCGCGATCAGGCCATCACCTATTTGCAGCAACGTGAGGCCGAATTGACAAACCAGCTAACCCAGACAGAGGCCGAGCTGGCAGCTGCTATGGATGGCCTGCGGGCCGCGCGTCAGGAGGCCGAAGAACTGCGCGGACGGATCAACAACGCGGATTAAGCATACGACCTTGCGCCGCCGCCCAAGTTTGCAAGAATAAACGGTCGCTAAATCACTACCACCGGGTCAGCGCGTCTTCGTCTTCGTCTTTAGCTGCGACCCATTCCGCACCAGAGTGGGTGATTTCCTTCTTCCAGAAGGGTGCGCGAGACTTCAGATAATCCATCAGATATTCCGCTGCCTCAAACGCATCTTTACGATGCGGTGCAGCGGTCGCCACCATCATGATCCTGTCTCCCGGGGACAGGCGGCCATGACGATGGATCACCAGGACGTCACCCAATGACCACCGCTCCTTGGCTTCCTGGGCAATCTTGCTCAGCGCCCGTTCCGTCATACCCGGATAGTGTTCAATCTCCATCACATCCAGATCACCGCTTGCCAGGTCGCGCACAACGCCAGTGAAGGTGACAATGGCTCCGTTGGCATCATCCCCGGCGGCAAAAGCATTGGCCTCGGCGCCCAGATCGAATGCTTCCTGCTGAACAGTGATCCGCATCACTCAGCCGCCCGTCATTGGTGGAAAAAACGCCACTTCCCGAACGCCCGACAGCGAGGCGTCAAAATCCGACAATTCCTGATCCAGTGCAACGCGCAGGGCGGACAAATCGGCAAATGCCGCGGCATAGCGTTCTTCCCGCGCGCTCAACTCGGCCACCAGATCATTGACAGTGACTGCCTGCGTTTCGACCTTTTCCTTTGGCAAACCGATACGTTCGCGTACCCATGCAAAATACAGCACATCCATCCCTTAGATCTCCTTCAGATGTGGCATGGCTTTACGTAGGTAATCATAGCCGGTGATCAACGTCAGTGTCGCCGCAATCCACAGCAACCACAGCCCGATCTGGCCTGCCCAGAACATACCATGGATGTTCCAGCGCAGGTGATTCACATCTTCAACCTGGCCCGCGATAATCTGTTCTACCAGCGCGGCGTCCATGCCGAAACTCGCCATCACGGCATAGTGTTCAAAGATGCCCTGCGAGAACAGCACGGCGATGGCGATCATCTGCGCTGTAGTTTTCCACTTGGCAAGCTTTGTAACCTTCAGCGTCCCCGCCACATCGCCCAGATATTCGCGCAGGCCCGAGACAAAAACCTCGCGGAACAGGATCACGGTGGCGGGTAGCACCAGCCATGGCGTCCAGTGTTCGGTCGAATAGCCAACCAGAATCATCAGCGCGATCACCACCATTGCCTTGTCGGCAATCGGATCCAGCATCGCGCCCATCTTGGTTTCCTGTTTCCACGCACGGGCCAGATAGCCATCAAACCAATCGGTGATCGCCGCCGACAGGAACAGGATCAAAGCGAACCAGTCCGCATAGGGCCGGGTGAAGTACAAAAACATAACGGCCAGACCGGGCGCAGCCAGCAGGCGTAGAACCGTCAGGATATTGGGCAAATTCCACTTCATGGCTTGGACCCTATATCGCCGGTTCAAGACAGAAAAGACAAACCGGTAAAAAACTACATCACTCACAACAGCTTGGTCAAAGCGCCGCAGGTCCGACCCTTTGGACCTCGTGCACTTGGCGTTTCACGTCTTTGCAGTCAGATTGCCCGTCGACTGCAAAGCGGAACGTACAGGATGACAGCGCATATTCAAACCGACGCCCGGTCGAACATGATCGGCAGCCTGTGGATGGTGGCCGCAATGGCGGGCTTTGCGCTGGAGGATGCGTTGCTGAAAGCAGCATCGACCGCGCTTCCGATCTGGCAGGTACTGGTGCTGTTCGGGACCGGCGGGTCCATAATATTTGCCGCGCTGGCGTCAGCTCGTGGGAAACGCCTGACACACCCGGACGTTCTTTCCCGCCCGATGAAAGTTCGGGTGCTGTTCGAAGTCTTTGGTCGGCTATTCTATGTGCTCGCCATTGCGTTGACGCCCTTGTCCTCGGCCACCGTGATCTTGCAAGCAACGCCTTTGGTTGTGGTCGCAGGCGCGGCATTATTCTTTGGTGAAGCGGTTGGTTGGCGGCGATGGAGCGCGATTTTTGTCGGTATGATCGGAGTCGTCATTATTCTGCAACCGACCGGGGACAGTTTTTCACTGCTGTCGATGCTGGCCGTGCTGGGTATGTTAGGGTTCGCAGGGCGTGATCTGGCCAGCCGCGCGGCCCCTGCGACCCTTGGAACCGAAGTACTGGGGTTTTATGGTTTCCTCAGCATTATCGTCGCGGGCCTTGCCTATCGGGTGTGGGAAGGCGCACCCATGACACCGGTTAGCACGCACACCAGCCTGCATCTGACGGGCGCGGTTCTGATGGGCGTCATGGCCTATGCCGCGCTCATGAACGCAATGCGCACGGGTGAAGTGTCAGCCGTGACCCCGTTCCGCTATACGCGACTGCTGTTCGGTATCGGGTTGGGTATCGCCCTGTTCGGCGAAAGCCTGGACCGTACTATGTGGGTCGGCAGCGCGCTTATTGTGGCCTCGGGCCTCTATATCCTGTGGCGGGGGCGACAGGTCTAACCCTTGTCGTGGAAGAAATCATAGACTTTCTGAGCCAACCCGGCCGAGATTCCCTCGACCGCTTTCAGGTCTGCCAGATTGGCCCGGCTTACCGCTTTGGCGCTGCCGAAGTGAGTCAGCAATGCGCGCTTGCGTGCAGCCCCGACGCCCGGAATTTCATCCAGCGGCGTGGCACCAACGGCCTTGGCGCGTTTCGCGCGATGGGTGCCAATGGCAAAACGGTGCGCCTCGTCCCTTAACCGTTGAATAAAGTACAAGACCGGATTGTTGCGTTTTAGGGCAAAGGGGCGCTGGCCGATCCGGTGAAACTCTTCCTTGCCGTGGTCACGGTCGACCCCTTTGGCAACACCGACCATCGGAATGTCTTCGACCCCGTGGGCCTGCATGATCTCGTGCACGGCGCTGACCTGTCCGGCACCGCCATCGATCAACAGCAGGTCGGGCCAAAGCCCTTTATCCCGATCCGGGTCTTCTTTTTGCAGGCGGGTGAAGCGACGGTTCAGAACCTCTTTCATCATGCCGAAATCATCACCCGGCGTCAGGTCGTCGCCGCGAATGTTGAACTTGCGATAGGCGTTTTTCATGAACCCGTCGGGCCCTGCCACGATCATACCACCCACCGCGTTAGTGCCTTGGATATGAGAGTTATCGTAGACCTCAATCCGTCCCGGTGGACTATCCAGATCAAACGCCTCTGCCACCCCGCGCAGCAACTTGGCCTGCGTGGCGCTTTCCGACATGCGCCTGGCCAGAGACTCTCGCGCATTGCGCAAGGCACCTGCAACCAGTTCCTGTTTCTCACCACGCAGCGGGACAAGGATTTCGACTTTGCGCCCGGCTTTCTCGGACAAAGCCTCCTGCATTAAATCGGCGTTTTCGATCCCGTCCGACAAGATCAACTGCCGTGGTGGTTCCTTGTTGTCGTAGAACTGGCCAAGGAAAGCCTCCATCACTTCGGCATGTGATACATCCGGGCCAACACGCGGATAAAAGTCCTTGTTGCCCCAGTTCTGGTTGGCCCGGATGAAGAATACCTGAACACAGGCTTGCCCGCTGTCCATATAAAGGCCGATCACATCCGCCTCGGTCACGCCACGAGGGTTGATGCCTTGCGCGGTCTGTACCTGCGTCAGCGCCCGGATGCGGTCGCGCAGACCGGCGGCGCGTTCGAACTCCATAGCCTCGGACGCCGCCATCATCTGTTCAGCCAGTTCCTCCTGCACCTTGGTCGAGCGCCCCGACAGGAAACGTTCTGCATCCTTGACGCTTTCACTGTAATCTTGCGCCGAAATCAAACCGACACACGGCCCGGAACACCGTTTGATCTGATAAAGCAGACAGGGCCGCGTGCGGCTGTCGAACATGGAATCCGAACAGTTACGCAGCAGGAATGCCTTTTGCAGCTGGTTCAATGTGCGGTTTACAGCACCCGCGCTGGCAAATGGTCCGAAATAGGCGCCTTTTTCCTTCTTCGCCCCACGGTGTTTTTTGATCTGCGGAAAGTCATGATCCTTGGCGACCAGGATGTTCGGAAAGCTTTTGTCGTCCCGCAGCAGCACATTGTATTTCGGTTTAAGCTGCTTGATCAGGTTCTGCTCCAGCAGCAGCGCTTCGGTTTCCGTTCTTGTGGTTAGAAACATCATCGAAGCGGTCGAGGAAATCATCTTCTCGATCCGGCCCGAGTGACCCGGCCTTGTATAGTTCGACACCCGCGCCTTCAGGTTTCGCGCCTTGCCCACGTATAAAACCCGACTGTCGGCATCCAGCATCCGGTACACCCCGGGTGAGCTGTCCAGCGTCTTTGCGTAGCGCTGAATGCAGGCATAACCGGTCAGGGACGATTCACTGTGGGTAGTCATGGGATTCCGATATGATTCTCTTATACTGGCTGCAATCTTGCGGGCTTCAGATCAAGAGAAAACAAATCCACGATTCCTGTGGATAAGTGTGAAGATAAGTTTTCACAGCCTTAGAATTTCCCTTGTTTCATTACCACTTCATTAACATGCACAAAAAATAGGCACATTATCAAGATGCTGATTTTTAACGATATTTTTTCACACATTTAGCAAGTGTATGAAAAAAAAGACATTTTTGTAACACGCAGGTAACACAAACGTGCGCGGTGCAAAACTTGCAGCGATATTGCTTATTCAACTCCCAGAACGTCCGGTGTTTTCCACCCCAGGTGTTGGCCGCCATCCACGCATATCAGTTGCCCCGTTACTGCGTGTGCATCCAGAAAATATCCCAAGGCGGCGGTGATATCCGACGGATTTGACCCACGTTCCAGAACAGTATTCGTTCGTTGCGCCTGGAAATGCTCAGCGCTTTGACGATGCCCCTGTACCGTCGGTCCGGGTCCGATGGCATTGACCCGGATTGCAGGGGACAGCGCCTGTGCCGAGGTACGGGTCAGCGTCCATAGCCCCATTTTGGCGATGGTGTAAGACATGAACTCGGGTGTCAGCTTGCGTACACGCATGTCCACCATGTTGATGATCAGACCGGTCGCAACTGGTTCGCCATTTTCGTCCGTGTTCGGGGCCAGCCCCTGCCCGGCCATGGCTTGGGTCAAAACGAACGGTGCCCGCAGATTGCTGTCGAGATGGCGGTCCCAGCTTTGGCGGGTCGCGGTGTGAACGCTGTCATACTCAAAGATCGAGGCGTTGTTCACCAGACAGGTGATCGGCCCGCCCAGAGCCTCGGCTGCTTTGGGCAGCAGATCCTGCACCTCTGCCTCATCCAGCAGATCAGCCTGCAATGCCACTGACCGTCGGCCCATAGCCTGTACCTCCGCCACAGTCTCGTGCGCGGGGCGTTCTGAGGACGCATAATGAACGGCGACATCATATCCACGACCCGCCAGATAAAGCGCCATGGCCCGACCCAGACGAATACCGGCACCGGTCACTAAAGCTCGGGTCATGCTTCACCTCGTTTTGTCAGATCACACCAGCAATACAGTGACATAAAGCGCATAAAGGAAGGTCAGCACCAGCCCCCAACCGCGAGAGATATCCTGCTTGAAAACAACAAAGGGAACCAGAAGCAGCGATGCGCCCAGCATGACCCAAAGGTCAAAATGCAGGAAACCGGGATCGACCGGGATACGCCCGAACCAGGTTGCAATCCCGATAATGGCCAGAAGATTGAACATGTTCGAGCCAATCACGTTGCCAAGGGCCACATCGGCCTGTCGGCGCAAAGCGGCCATCACGGTTGTCGCCAGTTCGGGTAAAGACGTTCCAACCGCAATTAGGGTCAGACCGATAACCGTTTCACTGACACCATATGTCCGGGCGATGACCGTCGCATTTTCCACCAGCAGGTGCGCCCCCATAGGAAGGCCCACAAGGCCGAGGATCAGGTAAACCGATACCTTCCAGTAAGGCATGTCAGGATCAGCTTCTTCCAGACCTTCAAGGTCGTCGTCATCGGCACAGGCTTCCCCACAGGCCTTGCGGTGCGCCTTTGCTTCACGAAACGCATTCATCAGAACCAGGCCCAAAGCCGCCAGCAGGATCAGGCCGCTGACGACGGTGAATGTTCCACAAAACGCCAACCCTATGAACAGGGCCGTCGCCATCAGCATGAATGCATAGTTCCTACGGCTGTCGCATTCGCTGGTATGGATCGTTGCCAGCATCGCAGGAAGACCAAGAACCAACAGGATGTTGGCCGTGTTTGATCCGACAACATTGCCCAGCGCAATACCCGGTGCGTGTTCCTTGACGGCACTGATAGCAATCAGCAACTCGGGCGCGGACGTGCCGAAGGCCACAATCGTAAGGCTGACGATCAAGGCCGGAACACCTAAACGCAGGCTCAGGTTCACTGCGCCACGCACCAAGGCATCGCCTGCCAGCAACAGGATCAACAGGCCAAGACCAGACAGCAGCCACGTGGTGATCAAGCCCGGCCTCCTTTTCCACAGGCACAGGGGCCTTTTCCGATGCGATAGCGACCGCATCGCGGACATTTCGCCGAACTTAGCTTCTTTTGCCCAGGAAACCGCAGCTTGCCGAACATTGCCAATACGCCCATTGCGATCAGAAATAGAGTGACAGCCTTTACGATCACGTCACAAACCGAAACGCGCGTAGGCTGCCCGCTCCTCTAACCCTGCGATAGCATCCTGCGCCAGGCTGGCACCAAACCGGGTCCAGATCGGTTTTTTCACGCCATAGCGGCGAAATTTGACCTTGTCACCGAAACGGTCCTGCACCTTTGGCTTCAGATGGGCGATGCCGTCGATAAGCCCCAGTTCCTGCGCGCGACGCGCCAGCCAGACCTCGCCCGTGAACAGGTCAGCTTCCTGATTCAGCTTGTCCCCGCGCCGATCTTTGACGTGCGCAATGAAATTCTCGTGGATATCGCCCAATAACCCTTGCAGGCGGGCTACATCCTCTTTCTTTTCCGGTGAAAACGGGTCGAGCATGGACTTCGATTTCCCGGCGGTATGGACCCGCCGCTCAAATCCCTGCCGCGCCAGAAAGACATGCGCGCCAAATCCAGCCGAGATCACACCGATCGATCCCAGTACGGAACTGTCATCGGCCCAGATCTCATCCGCTGCGGCGGCCAGCCAATACCCACCGGATGCAGCGACGTCTTCGACAAAAGCGATGACCGGCACGTCCAGTTCTTCGGACAAACGCCGAATGCGCGCACCGATCATTGAACTTTGGACAGGGGATCCGCCCGGTGAATTGATCTCAAGCGCCACGGCCGCAGGTTTTCCCTTGCGAAAGGCTTTCTCGAGAACCGGCGCAAGCGTGGCGTCGTTCAAGGACCCGCGCCCGGCCATTCCAATGGCGCCGGACAGGCGGACAACGGCCACACAGGGGTGTTTTTTGACGAACGGCAGGCTGAGCTTCATGGGTGCCGATGTAGAGTGCCACCAACCCGTAAACAAGGGACTCTTCGAACCTTGAACGCGACGTGAACCAGATTCACACACTCGATGGGCAAAAATGCAACGCACCGGCGTGGGTTAGCTGCGAATGCGCCAGCCAGTTTTGAAGATCCAGCCAATGACCGCCAGACACACCCCAGTAAAGGCTATGATGGCCAGCAAACTCATGGCGATGGGCACATCCGCAAGCCCGAAAAACGACCAGCGAAACCCCGAAATCAGATAGACGACCGGATTGAACAACGTGATCGTCTGCCACAGAGGCGGCAGCATCGAGATTGAATAAAACGTACCGCCAAGGAAGATAAGCGGCGTGACCACAAGCTGCGGCACCAATGACATCTGTTCAAAATTACTGGCCCATATCCCGATGATAAAACCCAGCAACGAGAAGCTGAGACATGACAGGATCAAGAACGCCGCCATGGCAAAGGGATGTTCGATCCGTATGTCGACGAAAAAGGTCGACGTGGCCAGAATGACCAACCCCACGAACAGCGCTTTGGTGGCCGCCGCACCGACATACCCAATCACGATTTCGATAAAATTCACCGGCGCCGACAACAGCTCGTAGATGGTGCCCAGAAACTTTGGGAAATAAATTCCGAATGACGCGTTCGAGATCGAAAGCATCACCACAGACAGCATGATCAAGCCCGGGACGATGAACGCGCCGTAGGATACACCCTCGACCTCCTGAATTCGACTGCCGATGGCGGTGCCAAATACCACGAAATACAGCGAAGTGGAAAGAACCGGTGACAGGAAGCTTTGCGCCAGGGTGCGAAAGAAGCGGGCCATTTCGAACCGGTAGATTGCAGCGATTGCGGTCCAGTTCATGCCGCCTCTCCGGATACCAGGTTTACAAATATCTCTTCCAGGCTCGATTGCCGTGTCTGCACATCGCGCAACACCAGCCCGGCCTGCGACACGTCATTCAACAGGGTCGTTATCCCCGTGCGATCCGCATGGGTATCGTAGGTATAGATCAGGCTATCCCCCGCGCCGTTGAGGGTCAGATTGTGGCTGGCCAAATCATCGGGAATCCTGGCGATTGGCTCAGTCAGCATGACGACAATCTGCTTTTTGCCCATCTGCGCCATAAGCGTGTCTTTATCCTGCACCAAAAGCAACTCACCCTTGTCAATAACGCCGACGCGATCCGCGATGGCTTCGGCCTCTTCGATATAGTGGGTGGTCAGAATGATGGTGACACCGTCCCGTTTTAGCTCGGCCACGATTTCCCACATATCCTTGCGCAGCTCGACATCCACACCCGCCGTCGGTTCATCCAGAAACAAAACACGTGGTTCATGCGCCAAGGCCTTGGCGATCAGCACGCGGCGTTTCATGCCACCCGACAACTCCTTGATTGCGTTCTTGCGCTTTTCCCACAGCGAAAGCTTGCGCAGAATGTCCTCGATCCGGGCGTTGTCTTTGCCCAGACCAAACAATCCGCGTGACAGCCGAACTGTGTTCCAGACCTTTTCAAACGGTTCCAGCGCGATTTCTTGCGGGACAAGCCCGATCATTCTGCGCGCTGCGCGATAGTCCGATTGAATGTCGTGCCCGCCGACTGAAACCGTGCCGGATGTTGGCGTGGTTATACCGCAGATCGTCGAGATCAGAGTGGTTTTTCCCGCCCCATTCGGCCCCAGAAGCGCAAGAATTTCGCCTTCTTCAATGTCCAGAGACACACCTTTCAGCGCCTCGAACCCATCGGCGTAGGATTTGCGCAGATTTCTGATGGATAAAATGGTCGTCATATCCGCTCCCCGTTCTGGCCCAGACCCTATCGCCCCGAACACAGGGATAACAGGCCCATTCCGCACCATGTGATGAACAACTGCCAAAAGGAAGACCGCCCGCGCCAGCAATCATCCGGCTTGCAATCCCGACACCAGCCAGCAAACTCTGCCGGAAACGGAGGGCCCTGATGCTGAACGGAATACGTGTTGTCGAACTCGAAGGTCTGGGCCCCGGCCCGTTTAGTGCCATGTTACTGGCAGATCTGGGCGCTGACGTGATTACAATCCACCGCAAAGGGGGCGCCGCAACACCGGGTATGCCGGAACGTTCCCTGTTGGACCGGGGCAAAAGATCCATCGCACTTGATCTGAAGACCGCCAATGATCTGGATACCGCGCTTCGCCTGATCGACACAGCCGATGCGCTGATCGAAGGATTCCGCCCCGGTGTGATGGAAAAACTGGGGCTCGGCCCGGATACCTGCCTGACCCGCAATCCAAAACTGGTCTATGGGCGCATGACGGGCTGGGGGCAGGATAGCCCGCTGGCCGACACGGCTGGGCATGACCTGAATTACATCGCCCTGTCCGGGGCGCTCTGGTATGCATCACGTCCCGGCCAAGAACCGCAGACCCCGCCAACTTTGGTGGGTGATATCGGCGGTGGGGCCATGTATCTTGTGGCAGGCGTTCTGGCAGGGCTCATCAATGCGCAACGCACCGGTGTAGGTACCGTCGTTGACGCGGCAATCTATGACGGCTCGGCCCATATGATGAACCTATTGATGACAATGCGCCAAACCGGCAACCTGTCTGAAACCCGGGGTCAAAGCCTGTTGGACGGTCCCCACTGGAGCAGCACCTACGCCTGCGCCTGCGGTGGTTTTATTTCCGTTCAATGCCTCGAACCAAAATTCTACATGCAATTTCTGAACTTACTGGGCCTCACAAACGATACCGAGTTTCAGCGGCAATACGACCGAGATCTGTGGCCTTCGCTTTCACGCCGTCTAACCGACATCTTCGCCAGTCAACCGCGCGACCATTGGGAGGCCCTGTTTCGCGGAACAGATGCCTGCGTTGCTCCTGTTCTCAGCCCGGACGAAGCCCGCTCACACCCGATGAACACCCATCGCAACTGCTGGCAGGATTTTGACGGCGCATTTCAGGCCGCCGCCGCCCCACGGTTTTCAGGTCATGACTGGACCCCGAAACCCAGTCCCATACGCGGCGAGCATACCAAGGACATCCTCGCAGAGCTCGACAGCCTGAGCTGATCCGCACTTCATCTGGCGCAAAATATCCCGGGGGATGAATTGGCCGCAGGCCAAGAAGGGGGCTGGCCCCCTTTAATCTGACTACCGCCCGCGCACCGTATCGATCATCAACTGAACATTCTCAGGATCGGCATCCGGCGTGATCCCATGACCCAGGTTGAAGATGTGTGGCCCGTTCGAGAACGCCTCGACAATCCGCCGCGTCTCTTCCACCAGAGCCTGTCCACCGGTCACCATATGCGACGAGGCCAGGTTTCCCTGTACACAACCATCAATCTGTACATGTCTGGCGGCCCAATCGGGCGACACCGAGTTGTCCAGCGCGACGCAATCCACGCCAGTCGTCTTGGCAAATCCAATATACCCCTCCCCCGCCTCGCGCGGGAAACCAATCACCGGAATGCCGGGATGACGCTCCTTGATGGCCTGCGTAATCACACGGCATGGTTCCACAGCGTATCTGCGAAACGCCTCACCTTTCAGGGAACCCGCCCAGCTGTCGAAAATCTTGACCACCTCAGCCCCGGCGTCGATCTGAGCCGACAGATACTCGATTGTTGCGGCCGTGATGCGATCCAGCAGCGCCTCGAATAAAACAGTATCGCTTTCTCGCAGAGCGTGAGCTGGTCCCTGATCGGGTGTTCCACGCCCGGCGATCATGTAGGTCGCGACTGTCCAGGGCGCGCCGGCAAACCCGATCAACGCGGTCTCAGACGGCAATTCTCGCGACAGGATCCGAACCGTTTCATAAACGGGCGACAATGTCTCATGAATCGCGTCAACCGGTTTCAGCGCATCAAACTCCGCTTGCCGCGTGATGGTCGATAAACGTGGGCCTTCACCGGTCACGAACCATAAATCCGCACCCAGCGCCTGCGGTACCAGCAGGATATCGGCAAACAGGATCGCAGCATCAAACCCATAGCGCCGGATTGGCTGCAATGTGACTTCGGCGGCCAGTTCCGGGTTATAGCATAATGACAGAAAATCCCCAGCCTGGGCACGGGTAGCCCGGTATTCCGGCAGATACCGACCCGCCTGGCGCATCATCCAGATTGGCGGCACATCCTGTACTTCGCCCGCCAGCGCCCTCAGCAGTTTCTTTGTCTCGGCCATATTCGCCCCCAGTCTTCCGGTTTTGGCAACGGGTCGTCCTTCGGCGGCAATTTGTCAAGCTCAGCCCCCATTGTCAGGGCAATGTGACGCGACTAAAGCTGTGCACATGACTTTGACCCTGCCCACCCCCGCATCGCCCCTCAGAATCGGCACTCGTGGTTCGCCGCTGGCTCTGGCTCAGGCCTATGAAACGCGCCAACGTCTGAGCGATGCCTTCGATCTACCCGAAGCGGCCTTTGAAATCGTCGTGATCAAGACAACTGGCGACAATCGCGCTATGATCGATGCAGATCGTCCCCTGAAGGAAATCGGCAACAAGGGCCTGTTCACCAAGGAAATCGAAGAGGCGATGTTGCGCGCCGAAATCGATATCGCCGTGCATTCAACGAAAGACATGCCTGTTGAGCAGCCCGAAGGGCTGGTTCTGGACACATTCCTTCCGCGCGAGGATGTGCGTGACGCTTTCATCTCGCCGCGCCTTAACTCGATCCACGATCTGCCTGAAGGGGCCGTCGTGGGCACCTCGTCTTTGCGGCGCCGGGCACAGCTGCTGAACCGGCGGCCGGATCTGAAAGTGGTCGAGTTTCGCGGGAACGTGCAGACGCGGCTGAAAAAGCTGGAAGCCAGGGTCGCGGATTGCACTTTTCTGGCCATGGCTGGCATTCGCCGTCTGGGCATGGACGAGATTCCAGCCAGCGCCATTTCTCCGGATGACATGCTGCCCGCGATTGCACAGGGTACCATTGGCATCGAACGGCGTAGCAACGATATACGCGCGGCTGAAATGCTTGAAGCGATTCATCACGCGGAAACAGGATGGCGGCTGGCCGCCGAACGCACCTTGCTGGCCGCGCTGGACGGGTCTTGCGAAACTCCGATCGCTGGCCTGGCGGAACTGGACGGAGACAACTTAAGGCTGCGCGGCGAAGTCCTGCGCCCAGATGGGTCGGACACCGTGAACAGAGAAGTGACCGGTTCTGTCAAAGACGGGCCAGAAATGGCCCGCACGATGGCAGCGGAACTGTTGGAACAGGCGGGTCCAGGTTTTTTTGATTGGAAAAATTCAAATTAATTTAAGGCAGTGTGAACTTGATCACTGTGACCGCCGAGATTCTCGGGCATTAAAGTGACATACCGATGAGGAAGTCGGGTCAGTCTCGAAAGTATCGAAAAGTTTTCAGATTGCCGGTGATTTAATCAGTATTCGAGGGGGCGAGGCTGACCCCCGACTTCCAAAGGTAGCGGGTCGCTGTTGAACTCAACAGCGACCCGTTTACGTTGTATACATCCAACCTTCAGGAAATGGCATCAACCGCGTGACGGACGGCGATGCGTGTCTGTTCCAGATCCGCATCGGTGATCGCCAGCGACGGATAAAGCTTGCCCGGAGACTTGAAGATTCCATGGGCGCGCAGCACCGCATTATAAGTGGCGTTACGCTGTGGATCATCATGGTTTGCGCTGCGATAGTCACGACATTCGGCGTTGGTGAAATAGATGTCAAACAAAGTCTCGTCACCGCATATCCGATGCGCAATACCCGCTTCATTCAAGGCGTCCGTCTGAATCTGCTGCAAGTGTTTTCCAATTGCGCGCAAACGCTCGTACGCGCTATCACGCCGCAGAATCTCCATCGTCTTCAGCCCAGCGGCCGAGGCGACCGGATTCCCTGATAGGGTCCCCAACTGCATCAGCCAACCTTCTTCCCCGACCTTCGATTTATCGAAATGCTTCATGATCTCGACGCTGGCACCGAGCGCAGCCAGAGGGAAGCCACCGCCCGTGATCTTACCCAGAGTGCAGATATCCGGTGTGACCCCGTATCGTTCCTGCGCCCCGCCATAAGCCAGCCGAAATCCGGTGACGATCTCATCAAAGATCAGCAACACACCACGTTGATCACACAGGGTTCGAAGGCCCTGCAAATATCCCGGCATTGGCGGAATGATCCGTTGCAAAGGCTCGACCATAATCGCGGCAACATCGTCATTTTCCTCCAGCAAAGCAGCGACGGCTTCCAGATCGTTAAAGGGCGCGATCAGCATCTGCTCGGCCACGCTGTCGGGGATACCGGCGCTGTCGGGAACAGCCTGCGGGAAATTAACTCTGCGGCTTGGGGCAAGGCTCATCTGCGCCTCGGCGCTCATACCGTGGTAACCGCCTTCAAACTTCAGGATCTTGCTGCGCCCGGTATAAGCCCGCGCCAGGCGAATCGCATACATGTCGGCTTCGCCTCCCGACGCGACAAAGCGCACCTGCTCGCAGCAGGGAACGGCGTCGATGATGGCCTCGGCCAATTCGATGCCCTTGCTGTTGTTTGCAAAAAACGTCATCCCTTTTGGCAACTGTTCCAATACGGCTTCCATCACCTCGGGGTGGCCATGGCCCAGCAGCATCGGACCCGACCCTATCAGGTAATCGACATATTCGTTGCCGTCCTCGTCCCAGACACGGCTGCCTTCACCACGGGCGATGATGATGCCCGGATCGAAGTTGCCGAAACCGCCAGCTGGAAGAACCTCTTTTGCGCGTGCTATCCACTCGGACTGTGTCTGGATCTTCAGCATCTCAATCAATCTCCAAAATCGGGGTGCCAAGAATTTCGAGGTCAGGGGTCACACCTAATCCCGGACCTTCGGGCGGAGCAATCCGGCCGTTTTCACGGTTTGGTGCATCAGGACACAGACGCGGGGCCACGTACGACGACAAGTCACACGTGTTCATCAGGGAGCTCTTCGGCGTCGACGCCGCAAAGTGGAGTGAAGCCGCGGTAATAATATCAGACCCCCATGTGCATTCCGCGCAAATCTCGGCGCCCAGATGCACGGTCAGGTCCCGCGCACGACGCATTGCCGACAATCCGCCGAATTTTGAAAGTTTAAGCGCCACCGCATCCATGCACCCGAGGTCATGCGCACGCATCAGCGAGGCAAGATCAAAGGCACTCTCGTCGATTTTCATCGGAAGACCGGTAGCCTGACGGACAGCGGCACAGTCCTCCAGCGTTTTGCAGGGCTGTTCCAACATCACGTCCAGATGTGCCACCGCACGCCCGGTACGGGTCGCCTGCAATCGCGATGCTCCACAATTCCAGTCACCGTAAACCAATGGCCCGGTTCCCACGGCTTCGCGCACTTTGATCAACCGTTCGGCATCCGCCTGCCAATCGCCCTCGACGCCCAGCTTAACCTGAAACTGGCGGATACCAGTTTGAAAAGCGGATTTAGCAATGCGCGCCATCTCGTCCGGCGCAATGCAAGTGATTGAATGATAGAGCGGCATATCCGCCTGCGCTCGCCCACCCAACACCGCATAAACCGGCATCCCTGCCGCCTGACCGAACAGGTCCCAAAGCGCGATATCGACGATCGATTTCGCGTATTGATGCCCTTGCAGAAACCCGTCCAGCTTGCGCATGGGGGCGTCTGCACCAAATGGGGTAATCCCGAGGATTTCAGGCGCCATCTCAGCAATGGCACCCGGCACCCCATCCGCATAGGCCGGCAGGTAATGCGGGATCGGGCAAACCTCACCCCACCCCCTGTGACCGGTGTCCGTTTCAAGGCTCAGGACATGGGATTTCACAGTGGCGCAGGTCTTACCTTCAGCCATATGGTACGTTTCGTGACTTGTCAGATCAACAGACCAGAGCGTTATCTTGTTGATTTTCATTCATATACCCCCACCGGATCGCCCAGCGCGCTTTCATCTGGGTGCACTCCAAGCCCCGGCATTTCGGGTAAATGCAGGTGACCATCAACATTCCGGGGCCCACGCCCCCCGGCAATATCGACCGTGATCATGTCCTGACAGGCCCATACGGCAAGGCAGTTGTCATCCGGGATGGTCGCGGCCAGATGCAATGCTTCGGTATCGGCCAGAACCGTACCGCCTGTGGCCATTACAAACATGTCTATCCTATGGGCCAGCGCGATATCCCGCATGCGTGCAGCCTTGGTCAGCCCGCCGACGCGGTTCAACTTGATCCCGAAAATCTGAGCCAGACCATCGCGGGCAATACGGGCCGCATCCTGCAAAGTCACGAGGCTTTCGTCCACTGAAACGGGTGACGGGTGAAGCCCCGAGATTGCAGCAATGTCATCCAGCGTCTCACAAGGTTGTTCGAACATGACATTCAGGTCCGCGCAGGTGCTCATCACACGCAACGCTTGCTGACGCGTCCAGCCACGATTGACATCATAAAGAACGATCTCGCCGGGTCGCCGAATACTCTCGACATCGCGAACACGCGCGATGTCCCGTTCAACGTCACCACCGATCTTCACGGAATGGGCGATGTAGCCCCGCTGGCGGTACCGCTCTATGACCGCGCGCGTTTCGTCGACGGATTTCGCCCCGACCGAGGACGCTATCGGGCGCGGTGTCCGCGATCCACCCCCCATCAGATCGGCAATCGGCACACCCGCCGCCTGACCCGCGATATCCCAGCAGGCCATATCAATTGGGCTTTTGGCATAAAGGTGCCCGGGCAAGGCAAGATCCATCACCCGTTCCACATCCAGAACCCGCCGCGGATCCAGGCCCAGAATGAACGGCGCTATCGTTTCAATTCCGGCGCGGATACCCGGACCATGCGCGGGCACATAGGTATGGCCCCATGGGGTCCCTTCACCCCAGCCAACAAACCCCGCATCGGTTTCGATTTTCACGACTGTCGCGTCAAGCGTTTCGAATTTCAGCCGCCCGCCCGACAACCAATATGGATGCTCCAGTGGGAGGTCGACGTGAAATACTGTGATAGATTTGATCTTCATGCGATATCCATCCGGGGCAGATCACCCATGCCTTCACCGCGCCACAGAACATAAGTCAGGATCTGCTGATCTGTGGTGACCATGGCATGACTTTGCCAGCTTGCGTGCAAGCGTGTTTGATTGGCTCCAAGATATGTTTCGTCCCCATCGACCTTGAACAACGCACCTCCGCCAAGAACGAGGTAGAGTTCTTCGGCCTGATGGCTGTGCCAATCGTAATTCAGGCCAGCCCCCCAATATGCGATGTAGCCACGCAGCAGGGTCGAGTGAAAATGTCCGGTAGGACCGAACAGCTCATAATAGCCGTATCGATTCAGGAAATCCGCACCAACTTCGTCTTCGGTGTAGGTATGTTTCCAATGTGCCAGATGCGCCGTCGCTTTGACCGCCGCGATCAAGTCACGGGTTGGCGTGTCTTCAACAAGATCGAAGGCTGCCACCAGCCTCGTTGCGGGAATGGGTGCGGCATCCAACCCCGTCGGGGTCAGATCACCCGGCCAAGGCGCGAACGCAGCAAGGCCCGGATGCGCATGGTGCATTTGCCGGGCAGCTTCGAGAACATCGTCAAGCGTCATGGCATCACCACGATGTTGCCGGTGTGCTCTTTCGCGATGAACGCGGCTTGTGCTTCTCGGAGATCCTCCAGCGCGTATGTCGCGGCAAGCGCTGGCTTGATCTCACCAGCCTCGATGTATGTTACGAGGTTCTTCATGACCTGAGGGTCAATGACGGTCGAACCGGTGAAGGTCAGGTCGCGCAGGTAGAATGTGCGCAGATCAAGTTCGACGATCGGGCCTGCAATTGCGCCCGAACAGGTATAGCGGCCACCCCGTTCCAATATGTCGATCAGGTTCGGCCAGTATGGTCCGCCCACGACATCTGCGACCACACTGATCTTTTCCACGCCCAGCGCCTCGCGCAGGTTCGCAGGAGCGCGTGGCAGAATGACGTTAGGGCCAAGTCTGGCCACGTCCGCGTGTTTGGATTCGGATGCCATCGCGATCACCCGTGCGCCGCGCCGTTTGGCCAGTTGCACAAGCGCGCCGCCCACACCGCCGGAAGCACCTGGAACCAAAACCGTATCCTCGCCGGTCACATTGGCACGGGTCAACATGCCTTCGGCGGTGGAGTAAGAGCAGGAAAAAGTTGCCAGTTCAGCATCCGTCAGGTCCGAGGTGATTGCCACAGCATTCACCGCCAGAGTTGTCGCGTATTCGGCAAAACCGCCATCCCGTTCCGAGCCGAAATAGCCAGTCTTGTCCATATTGTCGGGTTCCACCGGATCGCGCAACCAGCCATCCGTGATGACACGCTCGCCGATACGCCCACGATCAACACCTTCGCCGACGGCAACGATATATCCGCAGATATCGGCCCCTTGAATTCGCGGGAAGGTGATCGGATTACCGCCCCAGGTGGGATCATCTTCACCAACCTGTTCAAACGCGCCACCGGTCGTCGCGGCCGTGACCGTCTTGGAGTACCAACCCGACCGCGTATTGACGTCTGTATTGTTCAGCCCACATGCCGCAACCTTGATCAGCACTTCGCCCTTCGCAGGTTCAGGGCGCGGCCAGTTATCGTGCCGAACTATCTGCTCTAACCCTCCATGGCCCATCGTGACCATGGCTTTCATTGTGGCGGGCAGGCTCATCAGGCGGTCTCCACTAATGCGTCTGTGCGGGGCAGCAGGCTGTCTGGATCGTAGGCGGGCTTATCCAGTACTCGGGCCGAACGCGGCTTGCCGTGAATCACGACCTCCAACTCGGTTCCCGCTTTTGCTGCTTCGGATTTGATGTATGCAAAGGCCAATATCTTACCTACCGTGTGGCCGAATACGACCGAAGCTGTCGAGCCTATGACACGCCCGTCCAGCGTCACCGCCTCGCCTCCATGGCCATCAATTTCGCCATCCGGCTCGACTTGCAGATAGGCACATACCCATGGCAGATCGGTGTTCAACGTCTTGTCCTTGCCCAGGTAGCCCTTGTCCGTACGGGCAAAGCGCAGCACATCAGCTTCTGCCAGCGTGACTTCGTTTGTCAGCTCGCCTGCCCCTTTGAAGCCCTTCTCCATCCGCATCACGTTCATGGCGAAACTGCCATAGTCCGCGATGCCATACACCTCGCCCGCAGCCCATAGCGCATTGTAGACATCAAGGCAGGCAGCGTTAGGCATATGCAGTTCCCAACCCAGTTCGCCCGCATAAGATATGCGAAACGCCCAGAGTTTATGACCGGCAATGGTGACCTCTTGCGCCGACAGCCAGCGGAACCCGGCATTGCTCAGATCGGTATCCGTACAGCGCGCCAGAACTTCGCGTGATCTGGGGCCGTTCAGCGACAAGGCCGACCATTCTGACGACAGCGCGTTGATCTGCACATCTTCACCCTTGCGATGATGCGCCAGATGATCAAGCAAGCGCTGTTCGAAGAACGCTGCACAGACCAGATAGAAGCGGTCTTCGGCCATGCGGACAATCGTTGTCTCCAACTCGATCCGGCCACGGCGGTTCAACATATGGGTCAGCGTGATCGAGCCAACCTTTTGCGGCATCCTGTTAGCAGTCAACCGATCCAGCAGAGTATAAGCATCGGGCCCCGATACTTCGACTTTGGTGAAGGCGGTGACATCCATGATGCCGACACGTTCGCGCACTGCCTTGACCTCGGCCGCAACCATGTCGTCGGCAGGGGTGCGGCGGAAGGAATAGTGATCGCGTTGTTCCACGCCGTCCCGGGCGAACCAGCGGGGGCGTTCGAAGCCATAGACCTCTTCATGTACCGCGCCCTTGGATTTCAGCAATTCGTACAGTGGCGACGGCTTGATCGGACGCCCTGCAAGCCGATTGAAGTGTGGAAACGGGATTTCGTGCCGCAAGCAGTAATCTTCTTCCGCCTTGATCACTTGCCAGTCTTTGGTGGCATAGCTGCCAAAGCGGCGCGGATCGAAATCCCGCATCGAGATATCGGCAGCCCCATGCACCATCCAGCGCGCCAGTTCTCGGGTCAGACCCGGGCCCCAGCCGATCCCGATCTGCGTCCCGCAACAGCACCAGTAATTCCGCACACCCGGCGCAGGACCGATCAGGGGGTTGCCGTCCGGCGGGTGCGAAATCGCCCCATGCACATCGCGTTGAATACCCAGTTCCGCAAAGATCGGCATCCGGTTCAGGCTTTCCTCAAGCCATGGCATTACCCGGTCATAATCCGCGTCGAACAACCAGTTCTCATACTCCCAAGGGCAGTGATCATGCCAGACCGAGTTCGGATTCTCTTTCTCGTATATTCCGATCAGGCCGCGCTGCTGCTCCATCCGGATATAGCCCGAGACTTTGCGGTCATCGCGGATCACCGGCAGTTCCTTGTCCAAGTTCTGGAATTCGGGCACTGGCTCAGTCACGAAATAATGGTGCGTCATTGACGTCATGGGCAGTTGCAGCCCGGACCATTCGCCCATCTGGCGCGCGTAGGTGCCGCCCGCGTTCACCACATGCTCACAGATGATGGTGCCCTGTTCGGTCTCAACAATCCATTCGCCGTTTGCGCCCTGCGTGATGTTCGTCGCCCGGCAGCTGCGGAAGATGCGCACGCCCTTCTGGCGTGCCCCGGCGGCCATCGCCATGGTCACATTGGTCGGGTCCACATGCCCGTCATCCGGTGTATGCAGCGCGCCCAGAACACCTTCGAGGTTATAAAACGGATGCAGTTCAGCCACCTTCTCGGGACCGACAAGTTCGATATTGAAACCCAGCGACCGGCCCACCGACAGGGTATGGCGCAGCCAATCCATCTCATCCTCGGTATATGCGAGACGGAACGAGCCGCAGCCATGCCATGTGACAGGCTGACCTGTCTCGGCCTCAAGCAGGCCGGAATACAAACTGATGTTGTAATCGACGCATTTGCCCAGACCAAAGCTTGAGGTTGAATGCGTAATCTGCCCTGCCGCATGCCATGTACTGCCGCTGGTCAGCTCGGCCTTTTCCAGCAGAACAGTCTCTTCGCCCCAGCCTTCATGGGCCAGATGGTAGGCCAGACCAACGCCCATGACGCCGCCTCCGACGATGACCACGCGTGCGTGTGACGGCAGTTCATTCCCGGACATGATTTTTCCTCTTCCCGAGTCGCTTTTCTGCTCGACAGGCTAATTCCACATTTGTACCATCGTCAATCATGAATGACACAAATGTATCATCAACTGTTCTGGACCGCCTGACCGAAGAGTGGGACGCCCTGACCCCTGAGGCGCAGAAAGCCGCGCGTTACGTTCTGGAGAACCCTACGGATGTAGGGGTCTCAACCGTGCGCGAAATTGCCGAGGCGGCAAAGGTCAAACCCAACACATTCGTGCGCATGGCACGGCAAGTGGGGTTTGAAGGGTACGAAGATTTTCGCGAACCCTTTCGCGACGCGATCCGAAAAGGGCGCGTGTCGTTTCCAGACCGCGCCAGATGGCTTCAGGACATCGGCAAGTCCGGTGAATTGGGCGGGCTGTATGCCGATATGATCGGCGCCGCGATCCGGAATATCGAGGAAACATTTGCAGGGATCGACGCGAACCGCCTGAAATCTGCTGCCGAAGCCATCTGGAATTCTCGCCAGATTTTCACACTCGGCGTAGGCGTCAACAACTCCAACGCACGCAACTTTACCTATCTGGCTTCGACCGGGATGAAGCAGTTTCATGCAATCCCCCGCCCCGGTTCAACCCCAATGGACGATCTGGCCTGGGCCGATGAGCAGGACGTGCTGATTGCGATCACCTGTCATCCCTACCGCACCGAAGTGATCGAGGCGGTCAAACAGGCACGTCAGCAGGGCCTGACTGTCATAGGTATCTCGGACAGTCCGGCCAGCCCTGTAATCCGGAACGCCAATCACGGGTTTGTCGTCGCAGCAGATACCCCACAGTTTTTCCCGTCATCCGTTTCGACCATCGCGCTGCTGGAAACGCTGCTGTCTTTCGTGATCGCGGTATCCAGCGACGAGATCGTCGAACGGGTCGAACGTTTCCATCGTCGTCGCCATCAGCTTGGCATCTATGCGGAGGAACCCGAATGAACGCACCGCTGACCCACTCACTGGACGCGCGATATTATACCGACCCCGCCATTTTCGAGAAGGAGATGCAGGGGCTTTTGGCCCGAACATGGCAGTTCGCAGGCCATGTCGCGCAGGTTCGGGAAACAGGAGATTACTTTGCCTTCGAGATTGCCGGGCAAAGCCTGTTTTGCATTCGCGGGCGCGATGGCGAAATTCGCACTTTCTATAACGTCTGCCAGCACCGTGCGCATGAAATGGTCTCGGGCGCAGGAAACACCCGCGTTGTCGTCTGTCCCTATCACGCGTGGACCTATGAATTGTCAGGTCAGTTGCGCGCGGGTCCAAATATCAAATCCGTCCCCGGATTTGACCGCAGTGCGATCTGCCTGACGGCGGTCCGGACCGAAATCTTCAATGGGTTTATCTTCGTCAATCTCGACGACAAGGCAGCGCCGATGGATGACTGGTATCCCGGAGTACGGCAGGAAATCCGTGCATTCGTCCCGCATATCGACGAACTCGAGCCGCTGGAGTGGGTCGAGATTCCGGAACACTGCAACTGGAAGGTCAGCGTCGAGAATTATTCGGAATGCTATCACTGTCCGAGCAACCACCCGACTTTCGCTGAAGGTGTCGTCAAGCCCGAAACCTACGACATCCAACCCGATGCAGGCGGCGGTTTCGTGCTGCGCCACACGACCGAATGTCAGAGCCTCGACAAGATGACTTACCCAATCGACCTGTCGGTGCCTCATGCGGGCGATTACCAGTCTTGGTTCCTGTGGCCTATGTTTTCGTTCCAGTGCTACCCGGGCAATGTGCTGAACACATATCACTGGCACGCAAGTGACACGGATCACTGCACCGTCTGGCGCGGTTGGTACACTGAAGGTGGTTCGGAAAGCGCGGTGATCCGGCAACTGGCCGTTCAGGACAGGGAAACAACGGTCGAAGAAGACATCCGGCTTGTGGAATCCGTCCATCGCGGCCTCAGATCTCGCGGTTACCGCCCCGGCCCGCTGGTGCTGGATCCGGGTTGCGGTGTGATGTCCGAACACTCAATCGCCAAGTTGCAACAATGGATGCGCGAGGCCGTGGAATGAAACCCGCCCTTGGCAGACATAACCTGTTTGCCCTGCCCTTGAGCGGATAGATCAACCACGCTGATGCTCAAGGAATGGCACCCTTGCGAAATCGACCGGCCCTGGCCTAAAGCCACGCAGGTATAACGACATAGTGGACCAGCCACACCGGTTAAAACAGATGCACCAGTTGATAATTTCGCACTACGATCCTGCATACAAACACCGCCTGACACGCTGACAAACCGGAGACCCACAATGGCCGACTTATTTGACGAAGACCTGTTCCTGAAAGGGTTGGAACAACGGAAGAATACACTGGGCGCGGACTATGTGGAAAAGAACCTTGCAGCAGCAGATGATTTCACCCGCCCGTTTCAGGAAGCCATGACCGCCTGGTGCTGGGGTTTTGGCTGGGGGGATGACGTGATCGACGCAAAAACGCGGTCGATGATGAACCTGTCCATGATCGGAGCACTGGGAAAGATGCATGAATGGGAAATCCACTGCCGGGGTGCCATCACCAACGGGGTGACCAAAGAAGAAATACGCGCCATCATCCACGTGGTCGGGATTTATTGCGGCGTTCCGCAGGCGTTGGAGTGTTTCCGCGTCGCCCGCAAAGTGCTGGACGACAATTAGACGCCATCACAGACCTGCTTCGGCCAACAGTCGTGCACCTTCGTCATAGTATTTTCTGTTTTTGAAACAGCCCGGCCAGGCCCAGCGCTCTGCCGTGAAACCGGGCTGCAATTCCAGGATGCGACGGGCGTGCCGGCGTGCCAGTGACTGGTTGCCAGCGGCGGCGGACAACATGCATAACACAACCCGCGCCCGCACGCTGCCGGGGTCCACTCGCAAGACATTATGCGCGTGCTGCCATGCTGCCTTGTCTCCGGAGAGGGCAAGGGTCATGGACAGGTTCGCCTCGATCCAGATCGGCGGGTGCGGCGTTAACGCGAGGGCCTGCCGATACGTGGCTATTCCGTCCTCAAGCCGGTCATCATACATCAACAAGACACCATAATAGCCCAGCAATTCGGGGCTGCTGTGGAACCTCTCAAGTACCTTGCGCATCAGCTGGCAAGCCTCGGCAGTATGGCCAGCAACACTGTGGGTAAACGCTTCGAGTGCGGCGCAATAAGGATCCGCCGGGTGTTTTTCACGCATGACGGCGCAGTCGGCCTCGACCAGAGCCAGCGTTTTTTCCGGCGAATCTTCCATGCCCAACCGGATCAGATCCAGGCGGCAGAATCCGACAGCGATCCGCGCAGGCAGATAGTCCGGATCGCGCTGCAAACAGACCTCATACTGGCGGATGGCACGAAACAGGCCGTCCTTGGTCGTAAGGCTCTCCTGAATGCGACCATTCTGAAATGCCGTCCAAACTTCGGTGGATGTGGCGCGTGCTGACCAGATGTCGGACCAGTGACCATCCCGCAGCCGTAGTTGAAGCGCTTCGACAACTTTCATTGCGATTTCTTCAACGGCGTCAAACGTATCCTTTTCCCGAAACCGGAAACGTTCGGTCCATAGGCACACCTGATCCACGGTTGATGTTAATTGTGCCGCCACCCGCAGTCCTTCGGCCGCTACCACGCTGCCGCTTAGCATATAGCCGTCGACAGGCCCTTCTTGCCTGCGCGCATCACGCAATTCGATGACATCCGACAACGTACCCAAGAGGAAAAGCAATTCGTCCCGTATCGACGCCGCCGCAACGTTGATATTGTTATCGTCACCAATTACTTCAAACGGCTCGACTACAATTGCAGGTCTCTGATGCCCCCAATGGGATGGAAAGCGCGCGCCAACCGGGACAGGCGCATTTTCATCAAAACCAACGTCCCAATACGCTTGCCGTTCAACTGCCAACCAGTCTTCAAATTCCGGGTCTGCAACATCCAACCCTTCCAGAAGCTCGGCGCGATCCGGTTGAAGCGGTTCATCAAACAAATCAATTTCAAGCGCTTTCAGGTCGATGGAGACATTCTCGCGCCCGATGTCCAAAAACCCCAGACCGAACCCGGCCAGATGCTTGGTCAGGACACTAAGTTCCTTGCGCAACGAGGCCGCACCCTGTGCAGGTGAGCTTTTGCTCCAAAGCTTGTCTTGCAGCCAGGCCCTGCTGCGAACAGCATTCTTAGACAACAACACCAAGGCGAGAAGCGCTTTCGCCTTGGTGCCGCGTGGTGTTGCATCCTGGCCGTCGTTGCAAATCACCTGAAACGGACCGGTCAGGAATATCTTGGTTTTTGCCTTACTCAAATAAACTCCTCAGGCAAGTTCAGATACTGCGATCAGGAACCACAGCCATAAACGACAATGCCACCCATCGCTTCATAGGCCAGCTTGCAGCACCATGACTCGTGATCGGGATTTGGGTCTGGCTCTTTATCGCTCAGATCAGGGATTACGATATGAACCTTGTTCTTGGAATCATAAACAAACTCCACTGCAGGATTACCGACATCAGCAAGGATTTCATGAATCTGTCGCTCAGCCGCGTCGCGACCCTCTTGTGATCCCAGCGCGTTGCTCCGGGCGGCGTTCAGAACTTCACACCCAAGATCCTTAAGTGTGTATTTCGGATTAATAGTCAAACGAGCCATACTAAAAGTCCTTTCTTAACAACCACAACCATTTGTATAACCCGTTACATACCTATCCGGAAACAAAAATGACCGACGCGCTGATTGAACTGGCCGAAAACGCAGGGATTATTTCCGGACCTTCTTTTGCTGAATTTCCCAAAAGTGCTCCGATCCACACCGCCTTTCGCATGATCAATTTGCGAAACGGAACAGTGCCACCCGCTGGCGCAATGAAACATCGCGTGTCCTTTGGCACAGCGCGTAACCGGAACGAAGCCGCGCGGCTTTCGGGATTCGAGGCGATCGAACGTTATGCGCTGCAATACAGCGCGGATTCGCCTGAAACCCGCGAAAGCCTGATTTCATCGGATGGTGCCACGCATGTTCTGCCAAATGATGCCCTTGCTCTGGGTGCGCAGGGCAGCAACGGACAGATCACGTCGAAGGGGGCCGCAGCGGGACCAACGCATGAGGCCGCTGCGCTGTGGGCGGTGCTTGAATGTCTGGAACACGCGCTTGGACCACACGGGTTCGACCAGGTGTTGCCCGAAACAGCGTTGCCGCGCGACGTGACCAGCTGGCTGAACACCTACCTGCGTCATCTGAGCGTTCACGTTCGGATGGTTTCGGGCGTCGGCCTGCTATTGCGTGCGGTCTGCGCCGATGCGGATGGCGGGCGACCAACCTATGGAACGGCTTTTTCCGCCGATCTGACGACAGGTGTCTGGCACGCGGCATGCGAAGCGGTTGTGTCCTGGCGCAACATGGTGACCCTTGACCACACCGGCGTGACAGATGACGCGATGAATGAGGAACAGGCGCGCTTGTTCCGACTGTATCGCGGCGCGCGAACCGATCGCCCGACAACTCCGGCATCCTTTTTCGATGTGGACGCCTGGCAGAGTCCCGACCCGACGCTGATGACTGTATTGACAGCGGCGGCCAACGCTGCCGGTCGCCCGATTGCCATATTCGATATGACCGCGCCGGAAATACCTTTGCCCGTTGTCAAAGCCGTGCCGGTTTGAAACCTTTGTCAGTGACTGAATTGGCGAGTTAGCGCCAGTTTGCCAGAGACCTCGGTTTCAGTCCGGTCCGCAAATTCAGAAATCTGTTTGCATCGTTGGGTTTCCGGCAGTCCACAAACGATGTCGCTTGGATCAACTGGCGGGACTTCAACAAATTCGACCCTTGTGATCGCGCGTGGATTGGCCGCCACTGTTATCAAAGGGCCAACCTCGATCAGGCCGGCAAGCGCATAACCCGACGCAGGCCGTGCGGTCGACCCTGTTCCCATGGTGATATCGTCCAGAAACCGCGGATCATCGTCGCCCGGCCCGAACTCAAGGCGCATGGGCATTCCCGCTTCACCGCGCGGATAACGCACCCAATCTGTCGGCACATTCACCGCATCCACGAAGAGTTCGGACATGTGAAACGCCCGAATATAAAGCCCCAGAGGATTCGCGAACGCCATCGCGCGCCCTGTCGGTGTCGCTGTGCCCCTGGAGAAGGCCAGATCAAGGGCTTCACCCGCCAACCCAGATCCCGCATGGCGACAATACAAATCCTTCCGGTCGGCAAAATGTAACACTTCATCAAGCCGCGCGGGCCTTCTGTTTTCACCATTGCCGACAACATATGGGAATGAGGAAAGATGCATTGTAGCGATCAGGTCGCTCAGGCTGTTCGTTTCTCTGATCATGAACAAAGCATGTTCGATATTCAACGGATGCTCTGGTGGGTGGGCAAAATCTGTTCCCACCAGTCTTTTGTGAAAACGAGCAATGCGTTGAGGCACATCCAATGCGCACCAGTCTGCTCGCGAAACCCCGAACAACTCTTCGCAGGAATATGAACATCTGGATACGGTTTCAACGACCGAAAGGAAGTGATCCAGATCGAACACTGCCATGGTTCTCCACCACTCCATCAGTTCGGTCGTAGCGACAAAGCGCTTCGGCCGCATTTTGCCGTCGGAACCGGGCCGTAAAATCAGCGCATATTCCAGAAATTCATTGTGCAGCTCAGCCCTGCTTGCCCAACCCTGATCCGAAAGACTGGCGGCCAGATCCTCGCCCAGACAATCCCGGGGCTCGCGCGGGTTGGCAGACCATTTGAACCCCGTCGATATCTGACCATCGACGATGTCGTCTGGGTCCATGACCAGGAACGGGCTCACTCCATTGCCATCAAAGAACCCTTCAATTCTCGAGTTCCAGTCCGACAGGGCGGCTTCACTCACCCCCCTATCGGCGCAACCTGGAGATTGAAAAACAGCCATCACCGAACACCGATCTGTATCTGAAACGCAGGGCTGATCTGCCATCAATACTTGCCACGGCAGTTCCAGCCTGGTTCGAGAGATCATCATCGTTGACGGGTACGTAAGCATCATGAAAAATCTCCCTCCGAAAAAATCTGAAACCTCATCCGCCCCAACCTGCCTGCTCTGGCAGGTGGCGGGTCCACCACAATTCAGGCGAACTATTGGCTACGTGGATTTCACTGCCAGAAGACCGTTTTCCCGAGATGCTGAGATGATCGCCGTCAAAAGTCTCCAGCGACACTTTCGATGACGTCGGTGATTTTGCCATATGCTCTGCCAGTATTCCGACCGCGATACGCTCACCCATCCGGATACTGTCGAAATAATCGCTATAGAAATGAACCCCTGCCAGATTGCGCCCAAGTGCAATATTCGCAGCCAGCTTGTTCAGCTCGCCATTCAGCGTCAGGCAGTCTGCACTGTCTTCCGGTCGGGTCGAGTCGATCAGGGTCTTACCCCCCGCAGCTGGCACAAGGACCCGAGGCAGACCAGCCGCAGCCAAAGAAACCCGTAATCCATCCAAAGCGTGCGTTCTGAAGAAAGCCTTGAGCACTGTGACGCATGCCCCGGCAACGGCACCATGAGCCGCCCCATAAGACGGGTGCATTGGCGACCCTTCGGGGTAAGCAACCGGAAGCAGCAAGTTACGGTCATTTCGCGGCAAGCCCTTATGGGAAATGGCGTTATGCGCAAACCGCTTCACCGAAGGCGAAGCGGCGATTGCATCCATAAGGCTGAAACCTTCGCTTGTCGCCGCTTCGAGTTTTCCCAGATGGGTCGCGGCAAAAGGCTCGGCCGCGCCAAGGGTTGCGCCGTGACCGTTCGCCATCAAACTCGTAACACTGCCCAGCTTTTCAGGCCGGGCACGATTGTGCACCTGAAACGTCTGGCGTTTCGCGGCCCTCAGGGCCCGTGCCCCGGCTTCCGTCAACAGGGACAGTACGTGCGCGCCGCCCCAGGCAGAGCCTGGATCACGCACACCGGCATATCCATCCTCGGGCAAACCTTCATCTGTCGGCGTGCCCTGTCCCAGCATCAGCAGGCAGGCATTGAAAAAAGCCTGATAAATTCTGTCAAAATGCACGTAAGAGGCAAGGTCGCGCGGTGTTTCAATGAATTTCGTTCCCTCGCTCTCAAAGGCTTGTTCAGCCGTCGTGTCCGCCCCGTTTTGAACGTCCAGCCACTCAGCCCAATCCCGCAGATAGTCCACGCCCGCCGCCTGCGGCTGGATTTTCTGGTCGATCCTCAAAGCGCCGAAGGGAACAGCCCCGACGGCCATTGCCTGCGTCAGCTTTTGCTTTTGTCGGCGCGCTTGATCTGCTGTCAGTGGATCGTGGCCTTGTACCAGGAACTGCGACAGATACGGTCCCTGTGCACAGCCCTGTGAGCAACCGCGAAACAGGGTTTGAGGGGTCAGGCCGCCACCGTCCCGAACCCGCCGCGCCGCCGAAACCTTTCCAATCTCTGCGCCATCAGCGTCCCGAGGGCTGCCATCGCGACGGAACCATTCCATCTGACAAAGGGCACCCGCCACGTTGGCCGCATCACCGGCACCATCCCTGATGGATTCGAACGGCACATCCCGCAGATAGGCCATCGCGTAAATCTCGGCCATCTCCGCCGCCAACTCATCCGATCCAAGCCGGGGCGCGGGTGCAATTCCCACCCCCCCCGCGTCACATCCGTTGAGACCAAGCCGATGGCCCAGGATTGGCCCTTCCCACGCACGCCACCTAAATTCACCACCCTCTGATGGCGCGGTGCGGAAGGGCCCGGAATAGGCTGGCGTGTCGAACAACGCCAACCGATTGCCATGATTGTCGGTGCAGGTCGGATCCGCCACTTCTTCCAGAAACTCGGTATAGACCTGCGCGTCGACAATTCCGTTCACGTCATGACGCAAACCCTTCGAGAAATTCGTGGGCCATGTCCCTTCAAAAAGGTCCGATTCACCGTTGTGATCCTTGAAAACCTCCTGAGTGGAACGCGCCAACACACTCAAACGGCGTCGACCCCGGCCTACCTTTTGATTGGCTTCGTCAGGGTTCTGCCATGGTTCAGACGGAACGGTATGTTGCGACATGATGTTCTCCTCAACGACGAAAGAACGATTCGCATCACGGCGTTACCGGATCGTGACTTCCAAAAAGAGAATGTGTTTTCTATGCTTTTTCAATAAGTTGTTGGGTTCGCACTGGCGCACGGAACGCAATCACGCAAAAACTCGTGACCCGGTTCCACGTTGCAAAGCCAACCGAGCACTTGAACTCCGCTGTAGACTTGCCACGTTCAAATTCTCGTACATCAGGCCAGATGCCACAGGCAAGGCCCGCGATTCTAAGGATATTACGAACTGCATCGGGCCTGAAGAAAGTGAACCCGTACTTACAAATGGTGTATGCAAACCGGTGCGATTCCGTTCTATTTCAAAGAGTTCGGACAGATCTGCAAAAAAAACCAAACTTTGCGGAATTGACCTTGTATTTCCGTTGCTTGCACGGATATACCCGTCGGCGGAGACGTGGCCGAGTGGTCGAAGGCGCTCCCCTGCTAAGGGAGTAGGCCCGGAAGGGTCTCGAGGGTTCGAATCCCTTCGTCTCCGCCATTTACCAAAGTAAAAAATAATCATAAAAAGCAAAAGCTTATTTGAAATCAGACAGTGCGTTTCTGGACTATCGAGCGACGACAGCCCTTAGAAACAACCGCGTTCAGCCGCTGTTGCAACATAGGTTAGTATCAGGGATGCGCCTGACGTTGTCTTCAGAACCTGTACGTTGCGCCCAGCAGCGGGCCGGACTGGTCAAACCTGAAATCATTGCCGTTGATCTCATGATCGAAGGAAATATACCGGTAGCCGCCGCGGATCAGCCATCTGTCATTGATTTCATAATCTGCAGTCAGCAAAACTTGCCAGGTTTCGCTACCGCTCCGAAACCCGCCATAATCCACGAACCCGCTCCCTGACCATTTGTCAGATATCCGAACTCTTGCACGGGCAGCGACGACCGGATCAGTCCAGTTGTCGTCGGTCGTCACACTTCGCCCAGCAGCGACCCCAGGTTGCAATCGGAACGTGGTTTCCGTGCTGAACCACCTGAACCCGCCTGCTAAGGCCACGCTGATCGCGGGTGTCTCATAAACATGGTAACCGACATAGCCGCTGAGAAACTGCGTGGTGGCAGAGGTATCCAAACTCGAAAACGCCGGGCCGGGAGTTGAGTTACTAAACGCCAAATCGGTGTAGTTGTAATCCGCAAGCAACAACCAGCGCCCGTTAGACGCGGAAATACTGCCCATAAACGCAAAATCCAGGTTTTCGAGAGCGTCTGAAAAACTCAACGTGCCGTCGATTGTTCCACTTGGTGTTGCAAGGGAAATATCCGTTTCAGCCATGAACAGATAAGCTGTGCCCGAAAAAGACCAATCAGATTGCTGGGCTGAAACAGGTGGCGCGATCAGTAACGCAACCGCAATCGCCAAGTTTTGCACCTTGCTTTTCATCAGTGACCTCGTTGCTAAAATTTATATTGCATTTCCTGCATGCTTCACGGTTACACAATTTGTAAACGTTTCCAATATCTCGATCGCTGTAGTGTTGTCGCGTTCCCTATCGAAATAGGGATGAATCCACACCAGAAATGCCAAAGGATCCTATTGTCTGACCCCCGAATTAATCGTGTGAAGGACAAACCCCAGATTGAATGAACATTCGTTATTGGTTCGGAGCAACAGACGCGGTCAACAATTGCTTGGAATACTCGTGGCTTGGGTTCCCCAAACGCAAAGTTTCCGAGGACATGACCTCAACAATTTCACCATTCCTCATAACCGCCAACTGCTCGCACATATGTGCGATAACCGGAAGATCGTGAGACACCATCAGATAGGTCAATCCGCGCTGTTTGCGCAGGTCAGTCAACAGGTTGAGAACCTCGGCCTGAACGCTGACATCCAAAGCTGACGTGGGTTCGTCTAAAAGCAAGATATCCGGCTCACCTGCCAAGGCCCTTGCGATTGCCACGCGTTGTCGTTGACCACCGGAAAGCTGGTGTGGATACCGGAACCGGAATCTTTGCCCAAGTCCGACGTCGTTGAGCAAATCGCTCACGCGTTTATCGATATCCCCAAACCCATGCAGATGAATAGTTTCACTGAGGACCTGATCAACAGTGTGCCGCGGATGCAAAGAGGCGTAGGGGTCTTGAAACACCATTTGGACGGTTCGAAAGAATGATCGATCCCGCCGGGACCCGGATATCGCGTGGCCTTCTACGCGGATTGTGCCCGACCATTGCGGTGCAAGTCCGGTTATTGCCCTCAGAATTGTCGACTTGCCGGACCCGCTTTCGCCCACAAGGCCAAAACTCTCGCCTTGAGCGACTTCAAGGTTTGCGTCTTTCACCGCATCGACCCGGTCGTGTGCATGACCAAACCAGACATTCAGATGGTTGATTTCCAGTGCCTTCATTTCAGCCCCTCACGCTCGGGGCTTCGGACCACGACGGATCGCGTGTGAGAACACTCAGGTGAGTGCATTTTTCGTCAAGGCGCGGCAGCGAGTTCAGCAAGCCCTGGGTATAGGGATGTTGGGCCTGATGCAGCTTGTCAGCCTCGCAAACCTCGACGATGCGACCCGAATACATGATGAGAACACGGTCGCAGAATTCAGACACCAGATTCAGGTCGTGGCTGATGAATATCAGGCCCATCCCCCGTTCCTTGACCAATCCGTCCATGATATTCAGCACCTGCCGCTGAACGCTGACATCAAGTGCCGAAGTTGGTTCGTCGGCAATCAGTATCTTGGGGTTGGGAATCAACATCATCGCAATCATAATCCGCTGCCCCATGCCTCCGGACACCTCATGCGGGTATGCCCGCATCACCCGCTCAGGATCACGGATTGAGACATTGTCCAACATCTCAATAGCCATCTTTTTCGCATGGGCCTTAGAGCCGGAATTGTGTTGAAGGTATGCTTCCATGAGTTGCTCGCCAACGGTGACCACCGGGTTCAGAGAAAACTTGGGGTCCTGCATCACCATGGAGATCTGCTTGCCTCGCACCTCACGCATCTCGCGCTCGCTGAGCTTCATCAGGTCTCGGCCTTCCAAATTGATGTGTTTGGCCTCCACGATACCCGGATTTCGGATCAGGCGCAGAATGGCCCGTCCCGTCATCGACTTGCCCGAGCCGCTTTCGCCGACGATCCCCAGACGCTCGCGCCCCAGCGAAAACGACACGCCCCGCACGGCGTCAAACACGCCCTGACGGGTTGGGAAACGAACCCACAGATCTTCGATGTCGAGTAAGTTCATTGCCCACCGTCCTTTGGATCAAGCGCGTCCCGCAGCCCGTCACCCAACAGGTTGAAGGCCAGCGAAACCGTGAAAATTGCGAGCCCCGGCACCGTGGCCACCCACCAGTGGTCAAGGATGAACCTTCGACCCTCGGATATCATGGCACCCCATTCCGGGCTTGGAGGTTGTGCCCCCAACCCCAGAAAACCAAGGCCGGCGGCAGCCAAAATGATCCCGGCCATATCCAGCGTGACACGCACGATCAAAGATGAAATGCAAAGCGGCCAGATATGCCGGGTGATGATGCGCAGCGGCCCGGCACCCTGAAGGCGTATCGCGTTGATATAGTCGGTTGACCGGATGGTCAGGGTTTCTGCACGCGCCATACGTGCATAGGGCGGCCACGCCGTGAGTGAGATTGCCAGAACCGCGTTTTCAATCCCTGCCCCAAGCGCTGCGACAAATGCCAGCGCCAGAACAAGTCGTGGAAAAGCGAGGAAAATATCCGTGATGCGCATGAGGATCACATCCGTCCATCCCCCCACATATCCCGCAACCGTCCCGACCAGAAGCCCCGCAATCGGTGCGATGAGCGCCACCAGCGCCACGATGTACAGTGTAATTCGGGCCCCATAGATCAGGCGTGACAGAATATCCCGCCCCAGGCTGTCGGTTCCCAGCAAGTGGCCTTCAGCCCCGATGGGAAGAAGACGGCTGGACAGGCTCTGAACAAAGGGATCATGCGGCGCGAGAAAAGGCGCAAAGACCGCTGTCAGAACAAGGATGACAAGGATCGCAAACCCGACCATTGCCATCGAGTTTGATCGCAAAGTCAGCCAGCCTTTGTAGAAGCTGGCCAATCTGGCATGGCGGCGCGAAGTCGGCTCGTCGGTCAGCAGCCACTGGCGCAAGGTCATGTCGCTCATTTCGACCTCGGATCAAAGAAACGGTAAAGAAGATCCGAGAATATGTTCAGGCAGATAAAGATCAGCCCGACCACAACGGTTCCTCCAAGAACGGCATTCATATCGGCGCTCAGCAAAGCCGTCGTGATATAGCTGCCGATCCCCGGCCAGCTAAAGATGATCTCGGTCAGAACTGACCCTTCCAACAAGTTGGCATAGCTTAGTGCGATCACTGTGATCAGCTGCACCCGGATATTCTTGAAGGCGTGGCGCCAGATAACTTGTCTTTCAGACAGCCCTTTGACGCGGGCGGTGATGACATACTCGGCTGACAACTGTTCCAGCATGAAGGATCGGGTCATCCGGCTGATATAGGCAAGCGAGTAGTACCCCAGCAATGCCGCGGGCAGGATGATATGGGACAACGCATTGCGGAAGACATCCCAATCCTGGGCCAAGGCACTGTCTACCAAAATCAGCCCAGTGCGTGAGGGCACTATGTCCTCGTAGAAGATATCCAGGCGGCCCGGGCCACCGACCCAGCCGAGTATCCCGTAGAAGACCAGAAGCCCCATGAGCCCCAGCCAGAAGATTGGCATTGAATACCCGACAAGCGCGACCACACGGGCGATCTGATCGATCCACGATCCGCGCTTGACTGCGGCGATCACACCAAGCGGAACACCCAGAAAGATTCCAATCAGAACGCCCAAAGTCGCCAATTCCAGCGTGGCTGGGAAGACGCGGGCAATATCCTGAGAAACCGGGCGGGCATTCAGAAGTGAATCGCCAAAATCGCCGTGCAGAACATCCCAAATATAATATCCAAACTGAACCAACAGCGGTTTATCAAGGCCAAGCTGTTGATAGACCGCATCATAAGTCGATTGCGATGCGCGTTCGCCTACGATCGCCAGCACCGGGTCGATCGGCATCACGCGACCGATGATGAAGGTCACGAAAAGCAGACCCAGCATCGTAATTGCGATAGTGCCAAGAGTTTTCAGGACACTCTTGATCCAATGGATAAGAGGCGCCGAGCGGCGCCCCTCAGTTGGTCTTTCGGCCAGTGCCATTTACTTGGTCACCTGCCAATACGACGCCGAAGTGATCGCCTGACCGGTTGAGAAATTCGTCACGTTTTCACGCAGGGCCGATTGCTCAATCTGCTGGAACATGATGACAAACGGCGAAGTCTCGCGGAACTCGGCCTGGATTTCCTTGTACATGTCAGCCCGTTTCGCGGTGTCGTTCTCGACAACAGCCGCGTCCGTTTTGTCGGTCAACCCGCCGGTATCCCAAGAATTCCGCCAAGCCAGCAATCCTGTGGCATTGGCTTCGTCCGAATTATCCGGGTTATAGGCAAAGGTACCTGCGTTCGTCTGCGGGTCGGGATAGTCCGGCCCCCATGCGCCAAGGTAAACATCCAGTTCCCGCGCACGATACCGCGCCAAAATTTGTTTGGCGGTCCCCACGGTGATGTTCATCGTGATGCCAACCTGACTCAGCGCATTCTGTAGCGACTGGGCGATTTCGATCCGTTCCTGCGCTTCACGCACACCAACTTCGATCTCAAGCCCGCTTACACCTGCTTCATCCAGCAGGGCCTTGGCCTTTTCCACATCAAAGCTAAACGGCGTCTCGTCAGAGGCACCGAGATAGGTTTGGGGCAGGAAATTCTGGTGGATCGTGTATTGCCCTTTCAGGAAGCTGTCGCGCATCCCTTCATAGTCAACCAGATACTTGAACGCCTGCCGAACCTGAGGCTTGCTCAGCTCAGGGTGTTTCTGGCTCAGCGAAACATACATCAGGCGGCCCTTAAGCTCGTCTGCAATCTTTACGCCGGCAACAGATGAAGCGCCGGCAACATCTTCTGGATTCAGGTTGCGCGCGACATCGATATCACCACGTTCCAGCAACAGGCGCTGGCTGGCGCTTTCCTGAACGTGACGGACAACCACGCGCTCCATGGCCGGAGCACCCAAATAGAAATCGGGGTTCGACTTCAGTGTTACGCTTTCATTGGGCTTCCAACTGACCAGGCTATAAGCCCCAGATCCAGCAGTATTGGTCTTGAGCCATTCGTTGCCCAGATCGCCATCCTTGTCGTGTTCCATCACCGTCTTCTTATCAACAATGCCGCCGATGGTAGCGGTCAGACAGTTCAGAACGAAGGATGTCGCATAGGGTTTGTCCGTTGTGATTGTCAGAGTGTTGCCATCCGCGACAATCGTTTGTTCGACATTTTCCGGCGTGAACCCAAACTGGGTCAGGATAAATGCCGGGGTCTTGTTTAGAATGATCGCACGACGCAGTGAAAATTCAACATCTTCGGCCGTCACCGGATTCCCGGAATGAAAGGTCAGTCCTTCCCTGATATTGAAGGTAATCGATTTGCCGTCTTCAGACACATCCCAACTTTCAGCGATGTCGGGCTGATAGCCGGCATCCAGATTGAGCGGGTCGAAGTTCACCAGCTTCTGATAGACATTCCGGCTGACATCCGAACCCGCAAACTCAAAGCTTTCGGCCGGATCCAGCGTCGTGATATCGTCGATACGATGCGCAATAACCAGCATGTTCGGCGGCGTTTCGGCCATTGCCGAAGTCGAGGTCACGGCCAGCGCTAATCCCAGCGCCGCACCGGTAAGCAATCTGTTAAATGCGTTCATTTTGTCCTCTCTGTCATCAAGTCTTCACTAACGGTTACGATCCCCAGGTCTTCTCAAGAACACGCAACCAGTTTTCGTGGCAGAGCTTCTTGATGAGCTCTTCGCCGTATCCATGGGTCACCATGGCATCCCTCAATCGAGGCAGCATCGAGACGTCCTTCACGTCGTCCGGCACGACTGCCCCGTCATAATCGGACCCAAGCCCGACCCGGTCTTCACCCATTATCCCGATCAGGTGGTCAAGGTGCTTCAGAACCTGCGTCAACGGCACATCGGAAAGCATCCGACCATCCTCGCGCAGAAACGCAGTGGCAAAATTCAACCCGACCATCCCGTCGCTTTCCGCGATGGTGCGAAGCTGGTCATCGGTCAGATTCCGCGCGTGCGGACAGATGGCATGGGCATTCGAATGCGTGGCGACCAAAGGCGCATCCGAATACCGCGCTACATCCCAGAAACCATTTTCATTGAGATGCGACAAATCCAGCATGATCCCCAGCGCGTTGCAACGCTGCACAAGCCGCAGTCCATGATCTGTCAATCCAGGGCCAGTATCCGGCCCCGATGGATATCTAAACGGCACACCATGGCCGAAAATGTTGGGTCGGCTCCACACTGGCCCAAGCGATCGCAACCCCGCTGCATGAAACACGTCAAGCGAATGCAGATCGGCATCAATCGCCTCGGCGCCCTCAATGTGAAAAATGGCCGCCATCTGGCCTTGTGCCAAGCTGTTCCGGATATCCGAAACCGATCGAACCACTTTCAACGCCCCCAAACGTTCCAGTTCCAGCAGGATCGCAATCTGCCCCAGCGCTGAGGGCAGAGCATCTTCAGCGTCAATATGATTGGGAAGCGGCAGATCATAGCTGGGCTGGACCATTTCTTCCATTTTTGCATCGGCATCGATAGGCGAAGGCACCCAAACGGCAAAGAAGCCTCCGCCAAATCCACCGGCCTTGGATTTAACAGAGTCAATCGCACCTTCGAGCCCGGTCAGGAAACGGCCCGCTTCGGGCAGACCACCTGACGAGGCCAGTTTTGACAGAACATCATTGTGCCCATCAATGATAAGAGGGGAGGTGCTCAAACTCACTTTACCCAGGTTAGTGTCATTTCGACACACGCTAACAGACGTAATCATCATAATTGTAAAAAATCTTGATGAGTTTTACTCATAGAGCTAGTCGGAATCATGCGGGTGCCCAGCAATGAAGAAACCTCGCAACTGGCATTCTTTGCCGGAATACCAGGCGCTCCGTGCGCTCATGCAGTCTGGAACAACAGCAGCCGCCGCACGACAGCTCGGCTTGTCTCAGTCTGCGGTCAGTCGCTCGGTCAGCAGCCTAGAGGATCGGTTGGGTAGAACACTGTTCGAACGGGATGCAGGCAGATTGCGACCGACGCAAGAAGCCGTAAGGCTGAATATGCGATTGGATCCTTTGTTCGAGGCTTTGGACAGGATCGATGGCCCGGGCGAAACAGTGCAAGAAACACTGCGTCTCGTTGCACCACCCAGCTACGCTCATCGATACATCGTTTCCCTCATCGCCAGTTTCATTCGCGGGAATCCCGGTTTTTTCGTAAACCTTGAGGTGACAACATCAGATATGGTCACGCTAGGCGTGCTTGAGAATCGATTTGATCTTGCCGTGACCGGGATTGAACAAAGCCGCGCTGGCATCAAACTTATTCCATTTCGCGAGTCACCTGCCGTTTGCGTCATGCGCCCTGAACATCCTCTGTCTGAACGCACCGTTCTGACGCCTTCAGACCTGCATGAGCAAGAGTTGATCGCACTGACATATCGACACGGGCGGCGCGGGCAGCTGGACCGGTTGCTTCAACAGGTGCGGGCCAAACCGAGGATCGTTGCCGAAGTTTCAACCTCATTTGCCGCTGCCGACATGGCGCGCGAAGGATTGGGGCTGTCTGTTATCAATCCCTTTCCCGTCTACCATTACCGATCTCCCGACCTGGCATTTGTCCGATTTGAATCTCTTATGCGGTACCGGGGCCATTTTGTGGTCTCTGATCAAAAACCGGTTCCAAGGATCGCACGGGCATTCATGCGGCATCTGCGATTGAATACCCCTCCGGACCCTTTCTCTGACCCGAGGTAATGAAATCTTTCCAAAGGTCTTCAATGGCAATACGCCATGTGACCGCCCAACAGGGAAGATTTTGGAGGAGGGTCGAGGTACGGACCTGTCATGGCTACGTGCACAGTTTGGTATGAGTAACGTCCGCAAACGTGGGTTTCTTCGTCCTTATGTATCTCAGGCCGTATCACCCGGTATGCGGTTCGTTCATAAGGCTCGTTAGAATCTCCGCCCAAAACCCGCTTCTGATTTCCCTACGTTTCCAGGCGAAGCTGGCGTATCATTCTCTCGCTCAAATCTTAGGAAGGAATACCTAGATGGCGGATTGTGCGAAACTGCACCCCGGCGAAACCTATTCCGGGAAACAGGGGTTCGATTACTTCGAAGGCATCGCCAGACAGACGGTAGGAAGCCAAGCTATCTGCATGCATCTGCTCACGGTCCCGCCCGGAGGGCGCGCCAGGGCGCATAAACATGAGACACATGAAACCGCGATTTATGTGATTTCCGGGTCTGCTAAGATGTATTGGGGCGACAGGCTAGAACACGTTATGGAAACGCAAGCAGGAGACCTGATCTATATACCATCAAACACTCCGCACCTTCCGTTCAACGATGGGAATGAACCCGCAGTTGCAGTTATCGCACGCACGGACCCGAACGAACAGGAAAGCGTTGTTCTGATGCCGGAACTTGAAGACCTTGTACCAGGGTGACGCAAAATACCGTTGGGGACCAGCAGCGTATTTTTTAGTCCCTAATGCTTCCAGAGAGCTTCCAGTTGTGCAGTGGCCCTGAACGCAGAAAGCGCCCCTTGGGGCGCTAAGTGTTTGATATCTAACTAGGAAGTATTGGTTGCGGGAGCAGGATTTGGCCTTTGCCGAACGTCTGTGGAACTAAGAATCTAGTAGGCCAATTTTACACATGCCCTAGCTGCTTAAATTAATGACCGCGTTGGGAGGGATGGCAGACCCAGAGTTGAAAAGCGCTGAAGATGTCTTGCGGATTTTCCCGCAATTGGCACGCTTGTGCCGGAAGGCTGCAGACAGCCAGAAGCAGACATGCCTAAATTGAAGTCTGGGCGGGAAGCTGACTTTCGCTGCATATGCGAGAGCAACTCTACCAATCTGTGAAAGCGGTCATTTACAGTCAGATATGCGATACACGCCCGATCCAGGTACGGATGAAGTCCTTTGTGGCGCGGGATCAGAGCGACCTGGCAAGGTCGCCAATATCCCAAAAAAGCCCGGCCATTGCGCGCAATGCATCACGCGAAACTGACTTTAACACGTGCTCGTTTGGCGCGTGCTGCGAACAGCCGCGATAGGAGTGCGGCACCCAAACCGTTGGGAGACCGAGCAAATCGGAAAAGACCTCGTTGGGCAAGGAACCGGCGAGATTTGGCAGGACATGGGGTGGCTTCCCACACGTTTTTTCAAGCGAACGCGCGACAAAAGACACCCACGGATGGTTGGGCGACGTTCGCGTTGCATCAAAGAAGCTGCGGTCATGAGGCTTGATCTGAACGATCTCAAAACCTCTCGCATCAAGGTGGCGTCGAAGGGCGGGCAGGATATCGGATTGGTTAGTGCCAACAACGAAGCGGAGCTGGCAGGCGGCTATGGCAAATCCCGAGATCGCGTTGACCGGTGCCTCGGGGACACCGCTTTTCATTGCGAGGACCGCAAAACTGTTCCAGCCGAAGACGCGTTCGGCCGGTGTCAGGCCTTCCTCTCCCCAATTCTCGTCAATCTTCGGACCACCATCCCCGCCAACCGGCAAGTTGCGCAGGGTGTCCCGGATGTCTTCAGTCAGGCTGGTCGGCCGCCATTCTGGTATTTGGATTTGGCCCCGCACATCGGTGATCGTCGAGAGGGCTTGTGCAAGGATCATCGCGGGGTCGGCAAGCAAACCGCCCCAGTTACCCGAATGGTGCGCGCCGTCTCTTAGATCAACGATGAGGTCGAACGAATTGCCGCCCCTTGCCCCCATGAACAACGTGGGCGTGTCGGACTGAAGGCGCGGCCCGTCCGATGCGATCAGGACGTCTGCGGCTAGGTTGTCCTTGTGCTTGGCGCAAAACTCCGACAACCCCGGTGATCCCATTTCTTCGCCCATTTCAATGAGAATGCGCATGTTGAAGCCGAGCGCTCCACGGGCCTCAATGACAGCGCTCAGCGCCGCCAAATTGATGAGATGCTGCCCCTTATTGTCGGCTGTTCCGCGTCCATAGAGGCGGTCGCACTCATCAACCAGTCGAAATGGGTGAAGCCCGTCGCGCCATTGATCCGTTTGCGCGCGGATCACGTCGCCATGCCCGTAGGACAGGATTGTCGGACGCGTGTCGTCCTCGATGCGCTCTGCAACCAAGATCGGTCCGGCATCGTGCACAGGGTTCGGGTAGATTTCACAGGAGAACCCGAGTCTGCTCAGGCGCGGAACGAGGGCTTCCTCAAGATAGCGCGGAAGCTCCGCGGCTTTTTCTTGTGTCTGGCTCTCCGTCTCATGGGCAACCAGTTCGCTAAGTTCTGTTGCAAATTGACCGGTGTCGAAAAACTGGGCGGCGTTGTCTATTGCAGAGGCGCGGGTCACGGTTGTTTTGCCTCAGACAGGTGGACGCACGTCGTCCGGGATCGGACATGTGTAAGGTGTTTGGCCCAGATGGTCTTGATGCGTCGCGCATGCAGCTTCGATGCGCGAGGGATCCTCAACCAGTCGACAAGCTGTCGCGGCCATTGCTTTTGCCGCGTAGACCATGCCTTTGTGAGCCGCGGGCGCCTTGCCTTGTGCCACTGTTTGCCACGTATGAAACGGCGTTCCTATAGCACAGGTGGCAACTCGTGCCTGAACGGTTGGGACTGCCCAACTCACGTCGCCAACATCTGTCGAGCCTTCGCCGCCATCGCTGTGGCGATCAAGAGGTGCGATGAAGTCGCAGAGTGCGAGATTTTTTTTGGGCTTAGCACCGATCCGCTTGAAGGTCGTATTGATGTCAGCGGCGGTTAATGTGGTCTGAATGTCGCGGGCAAAACTGAGATCTGCCTCGTCAAAGGCGACGGGTCCAAGTTTCTCTAGCTCGTGCTGCATGGTTTCTTCCAAAGGACGGTTGCCAAGCAGGTTTGAAACGCCGGAAAAGACCTGGCTGGTAACTTGCGTTCCTGTCATCAGCGCCGCGCCGTCCGCAATCTTTCGGACGCGCGTAACCAAATCGGCGAGGTCCGGTAGCGAGCTGGCGCGGACGAGTTGGCGCACTGTGGCCTTGGCCTGCACCACGTTCGGCGCAACACCACCTGCATCGAGATAGGCGTAGTGAACCCGGGCGCTGTCGGGCATGTGCTCGCGCAGGTAATTTACACCGATGTTCATCAGTTCAACCGCATCAAGCGCCGACCTACCCAATTCCGGTGCACCCGCCGCATGGGCAGCTTTTCCATGAAAAGTGAAATCGATCCGGGTGTTCGCGAGCGATCTGGCCTCATTCACGCCTGTGAAGGTCGCTGGATGCCACGAGATGGCTGCGTCGACATCATCGAACAGTCCTTCGCGCACCATGTATGTCTTGGCCGCGCCCCCTTCTTCAGCGGGGCAGCCATAGTATCGCACACGGCCCTTGATGCCGTTTTCGGCCAGCCAGTCTTTCACCGCCGTCGCGGCCAAGAGTGCGGCGGCCCCTAAAAGATTGTGACCACACCCATGCCCGTTGCCGCCCTCTTCAAGCGGCTGATGTTCAGCCACACCTGGCGCCTGGCTCAGATATGGCAGCGCATCGAACTCGCCGAGGATGGCAATCACCGGACCCTCGTCTCCTGCTTCGCCAATCACGGCCGTAGGAATGCCAGCTGCGTTCTCTGTTATCTTGAAGCCCTGAGCGCGTAACATCTGCACATGTTCGGCGACGGACTTGTACTCGGCATAAAGCGTCTCGGGCGTGTCAAAGACTCGATCTGACAAGGCGATAAAATCATCACGATGGCGGTCGACGTGGTCCCAGATCGGATCGGCGTTTTTCAAGGGGCTCTCCAGCTTCTCGTTCAAACGGTTTCGGCGTGTTCCAGCAGGCAAGCCGTTTCGCGCCCGCCGCGCCCCGCTTTCAGTTCAGGAACAGTGGTGCGGCACTCAGCGGTCGCCACCGGGCAACGCGGGTGGAAGGTACATCCAGATGGCGGATCGAGCGGCGACGGAATTTCCCCCTCAATCGGGGCAAACTCACGCCGGCGCTGATCAAGGCGCGGAGCCTCTGCAAGCAGCGCTTTCGTGTAGGGATGGCGTGGGTTCGAAAAAATTTCCTCAGTCGATGCGCTCTCGACAATGCGGCCCAGATACATGATCGCCACGCGGTCGGCGATGTGTTCGACGACGCTCAGGTCATGGCTGATGAACAGATAGGTCAGGCCCAGCTCTTCGCGCAGATCCATGAACAAGTTGATAACCTGCGCCTGGATCGACACGTCCAGCGCAGCGATGGCTTCGTCGCAGACAAGGAACTTCGGCTTCACGGCGAGCGCACGTGCAATTCCAATCCGTTGCCTTTGACCGCCGGAAAACTGATGCGCGTAACGCCGCTTGAGCGACGGGTCGAGGCCGACCTTGCGCATCACGTCGTCCACGTATTCCGCACTCTCTGCCTTGCGGACGATCCCATGCATACGCGGTGCTTCGCCGATGATATCTTCGACGCGCATTCGCGGATTTAGGCTGGCAAAGGGGTCCTGGAAGATCATCTGAATTGCGAGGGTCGCCGCGCGTTTGTCGGTGCCGTTCAACGTCGCAACATCTTTGCCTCCGTAGAACATCTGTCCGTCACTTGCAGGGTGAATGCCGGCAACAACACGTCCCAAAGTGGACTTGCCGCAGCCGGATTCGCCGACCAATCCCAGAACCTCACCCTTTTGAATCGACAGGTTCACGTTATCGACAGCATGGACCGTTTCTTCCCGGATGTTTGCGCCAAGTCGCTGTGCGATTTTCCCCGCGACGTCCAAACGTTTGGTGAAGCGCTTCGAAACGCCTCGGATTTCAACGAGCGGCTCACTCAAAGCGTCGTCTCCTTGGTGCGTTGCGGATTGAAACAGCGAAGGCTGCGGCCATCCACGTCCTTAATCGGGGGGCGCTTGGAACACGCTGCCGTTCGGGCCTGACAACGCGGTCCAAAGGCGCATCCTTCAGGCAGGGCGAGCATGTTTGGCGTCATCCCTTCGATCTGGAACAAACGCTGCCCGCGCCGGTTCGCCGTCGGAACCGATCCGAGAAGCCCGACCGTATAGGGATGCAACGGACGGTCGATAACATCGTCGATACTGCCTTGCTCAACGATCCGTCCTGCGTACATCACCGAAATCCGGTCCGCGAGCCCTGCCACAACGGCAAGGTCATGCGTGATCCAGATCATCGCGGTTCCCGTGCGTTTCGTCAGCTTCTGTGCCTCGTGGATGATCTGCGCCTGAATTGTCACGTCGAGCGCTGTCGTCGGCTCGTCGGCAATAATGAGGTCCGGCTGGTTCAAGAAGGCTGTCGCAATCGCCACGCGCTGCCGCATCCCACCGGAAAGCTGATGCGGATAGGCTTGCAATCGCTCTTCCGGCGATGGGATGCCAACCAAACCAAGCGCATCACGGCTTCTTTCCCAGGCGGTTTGGCGGCTTACGTTTTCATGGGCGAGAATGGCCTCGATCATCTGCGTATCGACGCGCAGGACCGGGTTGAGAGTCATCATCGGATCCTGAAAGATCATCGAGATTCGGTTGCCACGCAAGGTCTTGAGTCGCTCTTCCGGTGCGTTCGCGATCTCGTCACCATTAAAACGGATTGACCCATCGACGATGCGCCCGGGAGGATCGATCAGCCCAAGGATGGAAAACCCGGTGATCGACTTGCCCGACCCGGACTCACCCACCAGACCCATTACCTCGCCCTTGGAGACGGTGAAATCCACACCATCTACGGCCTTGACCACACCCGCGTGCGTGAAGAAGTGGGTCTTTAGCCCGCTGACTTCGAGTACTGCCGTCATTTCTTCAACCTCGGGTTCAAAACATCGCGCAAATGGTCGCCCACAAGGTTGATGGACACGACCGTCAGCAAGAGCGCGATGCCGGGGAAAACGGATATCCAGTAGCGCCCGGACAGCATGTACTCGAAGCCATTTGCGATCAGCACCCCAATCGACGGTTCAGTCTGTGGAAGGCCTACGCCAAGAAACGAAAGCGTCGCTTCCAATGAGATTGCGCTGGCGGTTTGCACCGTGCCAACGACGATCAGAGGCGCCATGCAATTCGGAAGGATATGGCGAAAGACGATCCGGGGTCGCGATATTCCAAGGCATTGCGCGGCTTCGACATATTCCTTGCCACGCTCGACAAGCGCGGTCGCGCGAACCGTGCGGGCGTAATAAGCCCATTGCGCGATCACGAGGGCGAGGATGATCTTGTCGACACCCTTACCAAGTGCCGCAACCATCATCAGCGCAACAAGCGATGCCGGGAACGACAGTTGAAGATCCACGATGCGCATGATGAACGCTTCGGTCCGGCCTCCGGCGTAGGCCGCGACCAGACCGATCGCCATACCGATCAGAAGGGCAATCACCCCAGATGCAAGCCCAACGGTCAGAGAAATACGCAAGCCATAGAGAATTGCCGAGTAGAGATCGCGTCCAGACCCGTCCGAACCGAGCCACATCGTGTATCCGTCGAATGCTTCGGAACCTGGAGGCAAGCGCCCATCCATGACGCTGACCTGGCCAAGATCGTAGGGGTTCTGCGGCGTGATCCAGGGTGCCAGGATGGCCAGCAGAACGATGATCAGGAATATGCCGAGCGCCGCTGTTGCGATCCTGCTTTCGAAGAACTCGGCCCGAAATCGCTGGAACGGCGTCTCGACTTTAGGGGACTTGGCGGGGGTCAGAGAATGATCTGTGACGGTGTCGGTCATGCGCCCTGATCCTGCAAACGAACCCTCGGATCGAGGATCGAGTAGAGTATGTCGACGATCAGATTGATCAGCACGAAGAACAGTACGATGATCATCAGATAGGCGACGACGACAGGCCGATCCAATTGCAGTATTGCGTCGATCAGCAGTTTGCCCATTCCCGGCCACGCGAAGATTGATTCAGTCACCACCGAGAACCCGATCAAACTACCGAATTCGAGGCCCATGACGGTCACTACCGGGATCATGATGTTTTTCATTACATGCACCAGAATGATGCGTCGGGTCGAAAGCCCTTTGGCCCGGGCATACTTCACGTAATCCTGTCCCATCGCTTCCCGGACACCCGCTCGGGTAAGGCGGATTGCCAGTGAAATCTTAAGAAGCGCTAGGTTGAGAGCAGGCAGGAAGATGTGGCTCAACCCATCGAGCGTAAAAAGGCTGCTGTGAATCCCAAGAAACGAGCCGATATCGCCGCGCCCTGTCGCTGGGAGCCATCTAAGTTCTACGGCAAACAGCATGATGAGCATAAGCCCGACCCAGAAGGTCGGCAGCGAAAACCCAAGGATTGAGCCAGCCATAATGCCCTTGGACAGCGGGCTGTCGGGATAGAGCCCGGCATAAAGACCCAATGGAATACCGATCACGATAGCAAGAAAGAGTGCACTGAAGGCCAGTTCCATCGTGGCAGGCATATGGTGCAGGATCAGTTTGAGCGCGGGCTCACCGAAGACGAAACTGTCGCCGAGGTCACCCTGTGCAGCACCTTTGAGGAACAACCAGTACTGTTCCCAAATAGGCCGATCCAATCCAAGCCGTCGAATTGCAGCTTCGATGTCAGCCTGATCCGCGTCGGGGCTGACCAGCATGTAGACCGGGTCACCAACGATATTGACGCCGAAAAAGACAATCACCGACATCAGGAAGACAACAAGCATTGCTTGCTGCAATCGGCGAATGACAAAAACGGTCATGAGGACATTCCCTGGGCAAAGGCTCCGGGCCGCTGCGAAGGCGGCCCGGATGCATTGCGATTACTCTTTCACGACGCCTGTCGCGAGAGTGTATTCGTCGGTCCGAGGGATGTAGCTCAGACCTTTTTTGGCCGCCCAGGTGTTGACCTGGAAGTGCGTCGGAATGATCGCCACGTTCTCGATCGCGCGCTCTGTCGCCGCGGCGAGTAGTTCCTGCCGCTTTGCGTCATCGACTGTTCGCAGGGCTTCTTCGATCAACGCGTCGGTTTCAGCATCCGAGTGCCGGCCACGGTTCGATGATCCAAAGCCCGCATCCTTGTCATGGGTGTGGATCAGCGATTTGAGAGGCGAGGACGCTTCGCCGGACCCCGCGCCCCATCCGACGAGGATAAAGCTGAACTCCGGCAGACCCTCCGGGCTGCCTTTGGACGCGCGTCCAAAGTATACCGAACGCGGCATTGTTTCGACTGCTGTCTTGATGCCCACACGGGTCAACATTTGCGCAATTGCCTCGGCAATTTTGGCGTCGTTGATGTAGCGGTCATTTGGCCCATGGATTGTCATTTCAAATCCATCGGGATAACCGGCTTCAGCCAGAAGTGCTTTAGCACCGTCCGGGTCATAAGCCACGACGTCCAGATTGTCGGACACGCCAAAGAATCCCTCGGGCAGAAGCTGGCCAGCGGGCAGCGCAACCCCCTCCATGACACGCTCAACGATCGCGTCGCGATTGATCGCCATGCTGATCGCCTTCCGGACTCGGACGTCCATGAGCGGGTTCTTTATATCGCCACCACCGTTGGCCTTCACAAAGGGTGAATCCTCACGGAATTGGTCCATGTGAAGATAGATCACTCGGTTGGACACGCCCTGGCTCAGCTGGATACCATCGTTGCCCTTAAGTGTTGTGATATCGGTCGTCGGAACGCCCGATATCATGTCGACGTCACCGGCAAGAAGCGATGCAACACGGCTCGGACCGGACGTGATTGGGCGGAATTCCACCTCGGACCAGATCGGTGCATCACCCCAGTATTCGTCGTTCCGTACCAGCACGATGCTTTCACCCGGCGTGTAACTTTGGAACTTGAACGGCCCTGTGCCGATGGCGGCCGTACCCGCGTTGAAGTCTTCCGTCGTTGCTTCGCAGCCCACTTCTGAGATCACAGGGATCGTGGAAATGTCGTTGCCCATCAACGGATAAGGTGCGGCCGTTTTGAAGTGCACCGTGTAGTCATCGATCTTGACGACTTCCTTACCCTTAAGATAGGTGCCGTATCCCGATGGAGAGTTCGGTACGTCCGGCGCGCGCGCCATGGTGCAGACTACATCGTCCGCCGTAAAGTCACTTCCGTCGTGAAACTTTACGCCCTCACGCAGCTTGAACTCCCAAGTCAATTCATCAATCGGCTCCCATGACACGGCAAGACCCGGCGATAGGCGCTGCTTCTCATCCTGCGCGATCAGCCGGTCAAAGATGTGCACGGACATCGCGTTGTTCGGACCCAGGTTGTGAAAATGCGGATCGAGTGACGTCGGCTCCGAAGCGAGGCCGATCGTTAGTTTTTCGGCCGAAACAGCACCGGCGCCGAAAGCCAAAATGCTGACAGCGACGGCTGTCGCAGATGTGAGTTTCCTCATCAAAAAGACTCCCTGTTTGTTTGGCGCTTGTGAATGGGCGAATCTTTGGCCGATCCCGCGCCCTATAAAAAAAACTAGCTACCGCAAAAATCATTGCCAATACTTATTGCTATGCGACTTTGCATAGACCAATCCAAGAGTTTGGATGTTCAGCCGCTCGTACCGGGGGAGTAATGTAGCATGACGGAACACAGACACAGACTGCGCGAGTTCGAGTCGCTAAGAGCCGTGATCACGACTGGGACAACCATCGGCGCCGCGCGGCGTCTCGGGATTTCGCAGTCTGCCGTGAGCCGGTCCTTGTCACAACTCGAGGCCCGTGTTGGGCGATCGCTCTTTCTCCGGCGATCGGGACGTATCGACCCAACAGACGAAGCCTTGCGTCTCAACGAAAAACTGGACCCAATTTTCGAGACGCTGGCGGACATTGAGGGCGCAGAATGGGCTACTCCGGATAACGAGCCGTTACGCCTGATCGTGCCGCCGACTCTGGCACATCACTTTGTCATCTCCAGGGTGGCCAGTTTTCTCAAGAAGAATGAAGGAAAGCAGCTTCAATTGGATATTCAGGCCACGGACGTGCTGGTCGCCGGCATTCTCGACCTCCGCTATGATCTTGGTTTGACGAGTGCGATGATCCAACGAACGGGTGTTCATCTCATGCCTTGGCGCCGCAGTCAGGTGGTCTGCGCCATGCCGAGCAACCATCCGCTATCGGAAAAACGAGTGGTGACGCCGCACGACCTTGAAGGCGTCGCGCTGATCGAGTTTCTGCGAAGGCTGGGGACGCGAGCGATCACCGAAAAGATCTTTGCGCGCGCTGGAATTCGGCCGAAACAAGTCGCAGAAACGGCAACGAACATGGCCGCACTGGAGCTCGTCCGCGAGGGTTTGGGCGTGACGCTGATCAATCCCTTCCCGTTGTTGTCGTCAGGGATGGAAGGTGTCGTCGTCAGGCCATTTGACGCCGCCATTTTTTATGACACGAGCTTTGTACTTCCATCAGGCAGGCCACCTTCTCAGCTTGCCCGCCAGTTCATGCAATTTGTCAAGTTGACGACGCCGCAGGACAAATACTCAGAGCCCGTCTAGCGCAGCATCTTAGCCGACCACGAGGTGTCGACGTCCATCGGAAAGTTCGGTCGTGGCAAATTCGCAAACGGCCAGCGGTCGTGAACTGGCGACGTAAGCCCGCCCGTGTCGACCTCAAATACCTGGTTTGGCCCAAACCAGTTGGAAAACCCGGCCCGAAAGTGGCCTCGGGATTTCACAACAACAGTCCGGGCAGACGCAATATCCAGCCCGAACATATGAAAGAACACGGGGTCGGCAGTCTGTGTGCGATCGGTGATCACCACCACGGTGATACCACCAATACGAAGCGCAGCGGATGGCCCTAGGGCCAATCTCCGACCAGCCGTCATGCCCAGTTCACCTACCACATCTCCATTATGGAGACCCAAGACCTCTGCATCCACCTCAAAAGGCACATCCCATTGCGCCCAGAAAGCGCTGGAATCGGAAGACCGGTTGAATCGTGCCCTGAATTTGCCGCCGACACCGATGCCATGGGCTTCGTTCGCAAGTTCCGGATCACAAAAGGAACCGAATAGGCATTCTTCGACTTTTGCCGCATGAAGAGCGGCTAACAGTTCCGTCGTCCTGCCACTGCCGCCGCCACCAGGATTGTCACCGGCATCGGAGAAAATCACAGGCGTGCGCGCTTGGTCAGCGGAAATTGAGATCGCTTCCGTCACGGATGTCAGTTTCCGAACGAAATCCTTCCTCAATGACCAGGCCATGTCTGCCAATTCTTCCGCCAGTGCATTGGCCGCCTTCTGGTCCTCACGCGCGGTGACAACGATGCTCAGACCGTTGTCGGGCGTGTCGGAGAAAAGAAAATTACCGAAGATCGATACGTTTAGAATCTCACCTCGACCTTCGGCTTGTCGTCGCTGACCATGGTCGATCAGCGCGCCATACGGGTGCTCGGCACTTAGCAGGGTCACGGATGCCGGAACAAGAGGCAGTTTAACATGCGCGGTTTGGGGCCGGACGCCCGACGCCAAAACCCGGCGCAACGAAAAGGCGGCTTCCTCGCCACGTTCTATTTGATCGACGTGAGGATTGGTCCGATAGCCGACGATCAGGTCACAGGCATCGACCATCCGTTGTGAGATATTTGCATGCAAATCGAGTGTCGCGATGACAGGTACGTCCGGTCCGACAACTCTCCGAATGCGTGACATCAACAAACCGTCGGGGTCGTGGTCGTGCTCGGCAACCATCGCGCCGTGATTGCAGATGTAGACTGCGTCGACAGGGCCAGCTGAGCGAAGCATGTCTTCCGAAGTCACCATGATCTCTTCGATCACGGTTTTTCGTACTGGACCTGCGGGATGGCTGGCTGCCAAGATACAGGGTACCGGCGTCCAGTCGCCCGTAGCATCCATCGCCCGGACAAAGGCCGCAAATTCTATTGCCAGCTTTGGTGTCGCGGATCTGGCTTCAGATATCAAAGCATCGCTTGTAAGCCATGTCAGAGACTTAAAGTCTGACAAATCAGCCGGGGGTGCAAAGCGATTTGACTCGAGAATTGCGCCAAGGAGGGCGATCTTTGGAGCCGTCATGCGAGAGGCCTTTGGAAATGCAACACAGTGCGAGGAAACATGAGTAAGTGATTTCAATCAAGATATCATGCGTCTTCTCTGTTCTAGGAAAACCACTGCCGCCTTGCGTCTTTCCTATAACGCGACGCGCAAACGATCAGTGCCACCCGTTATGCTGACAGAAGTTTCCGGAGAATTCGTAAAGATTGTTTGGGCCGATGACCCAGACGTTCACCTCATGCGCGGCGCACCGGATCGCCCACCCGCCCGGTTCAATCGCCGGGGGCAGGACGCTTTGTATCTGAGCCCTGATGTCGAAAGCGCAAAAGTCGCTATTGGTCAGGACGTTAGGAAGGATGATCGCCCGCGGGTTGTGCTGACCTTCGAGGTGGAACGATGTGCGTTATTCGATCTGCGCAGCCCCGAAGCCGCGGATATCTATGCACTCGCCAGTCAGCCCTGGCGCAAACTCTTAGCTGCGGGCGGAGAGCCGTCTTCATGGCTCGCTGCTGATCGGCTCAGAACAGATCGGCATATCGGGTTGATTGACCCTTCGCGAAGGCGTCCGGGTCTTTGGCACATAACTTTATTTCGATGGAGCGAGCCAGGCGCACCTGGCGTGTTTCGGCGTAGTGAAGTGAAGCCGGTTTCCGTCCTGCCGGATTATCGGTGACGTTTAAGGTGCGACCAACTATCATTTCGCAATTATGGTCATCGCGAAAATTGGCTGTGTGGAGGACATTGTCATGAGTTCTCTTCTGGCACGCCAATGACATTTTTTTGCATGTTGTTTGAGCGCTCGTGACAGTCTGCTTTCAGTGCCAAAATGTAGCTTCGCTTTGGGTAACGAAAGGCGGCTTTGGGCCGCCCGTTTCAAAAAGAATTTGTGTTCAAGATGCTGGCGGGCACATGACTTCGATCAAGGAAGGGCCGTCACGTGATAGCCCCGCGGAAAGGGCTTTTGCAAAGCTATCGGTGTCTTCAATTCGTATTCCGGGAACCCCATGCCCTTTAGCGAGCGCAACCCAATCAAGCGTTGGGTTTTCCACATCAAACATTGCCTCCGCATTCTTGCCAAAACTCTCAACACCGACATTTGCCAGCTCATCTCGAAGGATTTGATAGCCGCGGTTTGCAAAAACAATCACCGTAACGTCCAGGCTTTCGCGTGCCATCGTCCACAAAGATTGCAACGTATACATGGCTGATCCATCGCCTGTTAGAGCAATTACTTTTCTATCTGGACATGCATTTGCTGCGCCGGTTGCGCACGGTAGGCAAAGCCCTATCGCACCACCGGTTCCCCCAAGCAAGTCATGTGGTCGCGCGGTTGCAGTCGGAGGAATGACGTGAAACCCGGACGTCACGGATTCATTGCAAACGATAGCATTCTCGGGAATGAGGGCCGCTAACGCTTGGCCGACTTTCGCTAGGGTGAGATCTCCGGTTGGGATTGGAGGCAGGTCGAGAGCGTATGTGTTCAGCTGTGTCTTGCTCGAAACACCAACCGCATCTGCCAGTGTTTGAAGAGTCCAGGCAATATCATCCGTCGGAGCACACAGGCTTGAAACCGTGCAACCGGCGGGCTCGGGTGTGCTCGGTTTGCCCGGGTATGCAAAGAAGGCAACGGGTTGGTCGGCGCCGATCAAAGTGATTGACGATGTCTGTTCAAGCTGAGCGATCTTGGGTGCAATTGGATACACAAGTTGATCCAATTTGGCAGCCCCGGCCCCCTTCGAAATTCGAGGGATTAGAGTATCCGCCAACAGGCGGCATCCGGTTTTGACGGAAATTTTTCCAGCCAGTACACGAAGTGGACCAAAAAGCGCGGAACCACCTATCATCAAAGCCGCGTTTGCAGTCTTCAGACGCATGGCTGCGGCCTCGATGCCTTCCAAGGACGGGCGATGAAGTGGTTGGGCCAGAATGCTATTCGTCGCAGGGCCAGTCGCTGCATCCCAAGCAGTATCGGCGGGAAGAACAAGAGTGGCGATCTGGCCGTTTTGAGATCGGGCGGCCTGGATGGCTGCGGCCCCGTCCGATGCGACGCTTGTGGCCTGATCAGAAACTCGTGTCCAATGGCTTATGGCCTGACTTACGCCAATAATGTCGCCTCTGAGTGGGCTTTCATAGCGCAGGTGATGTGTTGCGTGATCTCCCACCACATTCACGATCCCGGACCCTGATTTTCGGGCGTTGTGTAGATTGGCAAATGCGTTGCCTAGCCCCGGTGCAAGATGCAGCAGAGTGCCGGCGACGTCCCGTTTCATGCGGTAATAGCCATCAGCGGCGCCCGTCGTTCCACCTTCGAACAGGCACAGAACACAGTTCATCTCGGGATGTCTATCAAGAGCCGCAACAAAGTGCATTTCAGACGTGCCTGGATTGGCGAAAACCGTATCCACACCATTGTGAAGAAAGGTTTTGACTAACGATTCTGCGCCATTCATTCGATCACCGCCAACTCTGATTTCAACGAACTTTATGGGAGAGACAATCTAAAAGTAACTGAAAAAGCTTTCGATGATGTGCAGGCCGTCAATCGTCATCGATGCCCTCGCCCGTAAGACATGCCATGTTGAACAACGCGAAATCGCGGTGGTTTTCGGCCAGTTCAAGTCGAACTCGGGTCGCCCAGACATGCTTGGGTTTTGGCGGCCGCTTCTGACCGACGATACGTCCTTTGTTCCAGGTTGGGCGAAGCGCGCGAACGGCAGGTATGTTTGGGTTTCCATGACTGATCCTCCGATCCGCCATGCCCTCCCACAACGACAACCCGACATTGACGAGAAACAATATTACAGGATGCTGCGTCGCCTCAGAGGCCTGCTGGGAGCTCGACGTAGCCATCCATCGTTGCTTGAGCAGGACAATAAATTGCGCATTTGACAACAAGTATTTGCGGCCCACATGCTGAAACGTGAAAATCGAGGTGTAACGACCAAAGGTAATTTCATGTTTAGATCATCAACCCGAAGTGAAGCAGAAAGTTTGTTAAGCGGACTTGCTCTTGGATTTTCTGCGGACCCGTTCATGCGTTGGCTGTATCCTGAACCTGCCGATTTCCTTACCCACTTCCCGCGAGTAATGGATTTCTTTGGCGGGCGTGCATTTGAACAGGGTAGCGCGTTTCGGAACGATGATTTCACTGCTGGCGCACTTTGGCTTCCGCCAAGCATTCACCCTGACGAAGAACGGCTTGTCGCCTGTTTTGAGCAGACGGTCTCACCAGAAAAGCATGATGCGTTGTTCGAAACCTTCGGGCAGATGGACAATTATCATCCCGATGAGGATTGCTGGCATTTAGCATTTATTGCGGTCGATCCAATTCGCCAAGGAAAAGGATTGGGGTCCGCGTTGCTTGAATGCTGCCTCAAACGTTGTGATGAAGATGGAAGACCTGCTTACTTAGAGTCGACAAACCCTACAAATCTATCGCTGTATAAGCGCTATGGTTTCCAAGAGATGGGTCTAATCAAAGCCGACCAAGCCCCACCCCTGTTTCCGATGTTTCGAGCCGCCCAATAGCGGTAGATCAAACGGCTGCATTGTCTGCAATCTGTGAGTTCGGCAGTTTCAGGATATTTATGTCCGTAGCGAATGGCCGGTCTGGTGAAGCCGCACTGCGGCACCAGTGACTGCGATGAATGTCTCTTATGGGCCGTTCTCCAAGTTTCCTTTCGACGTTGAGTTACTTGAGGCCGGTACCGCTTTGGAGGTTGGAGGGCATCCTTTGTGCGTATTTCGGAAGCCGCTTCCCGGTCAGGGCCCAAAATCGATACAATCCGCTATTACGAGGCGGCGGTGGTAGTTCCAAACGTGGCCCATGGTACGGACGGGCAACGTAGTTTTTACGACCCGGTCGGGCTTTGCGGTGCTGGCGCTTTGCCGGTTTCGGGGTGCAGTGAACCATGCGGGGCAGGCCCTAGCCGGAATCTCGGCCCTTGCCTCCACCCTGGTTTGCCGACGCCCCGAGGGGGCAACCTGATACCGGAGGCATGAATTCTCTTCACATTCCTGTGCCAGCCCTTTGCAGACAGGTGTCCAGCCGTCAGGATTGCGCATCCCCCGACCGGAGATTCCAATGCGCCGTCCTGTCCTGTTCGTCTTTCTCTTCGTCGCCGGTACAGCGCTCGCCAGCCCCGACCGCTGGGAACTTGAGTGGCCGCAGACCAATTTCAGCCGCAGTGCGGTCACGGATTGGTCCGAGATTCAGTCCGGCGGTCCGCCCAAGGACGGAATCCCTGCGATCAGCGATCCCAATTTCCTGCGCGTTTCTGACGAAACGAGACTGGGTAAACGCGAGCCAGTAATCACGCTTGAGATCGACGGGGCCGAGCCTCGAGCCTATCCGATACGCTATCTGGTATGGCACGAGATCGTGAATGACAGCGTCGGCGGTATCCCGGTGGCCGTCACCTTTTGCCCATTGTGCAATTCCGGCATGAGCTTCGATCGGCGCACCGCTGCGGGCACGCTCACATTCGGCGTCTCAGGTAAGCTGCGCCATTCCGACATGTTGATGTATGACCGCGAAACTGAAAGCTGGTGGCAGCAGGCCATCGGCCGGGCCATCGTCGGCGATCTGACAGGCACCGAATTGAAGACCCTGCCCACTTGGATGGAAAGCTGGGAGGAGTTCAGCAGCCGTAACCCGGATGGGCTGGTGATGAACGAACCGGCCTATATTCGCGACTATGGGCGCAACCCTTATCGCGGCTATGACACCCTGTCGCGGCCCTTTCTCTATTCCGGTGAAAACCCGCCCCATGGCATCAACCCACTGGCGCGCGTGATCCGCGTCGGCGACAAAGCCTGGACTCTGGAGAGGCTGAGAGCAGAGGGCGAGATCTCTGAGGCCGGGATAACGCTCTCCTGGCGCGCGGGGCAGGCCTCGGCCCTCGACACCGGGCGCATCGCCAAGGGGCGCGATGTAGGCTCAGTCCGGGTGCGTAACGCATCGGGACAGGATATCGCCCATGATGTCATGTTCGCCTTTGCATTCCACGCCTTCTGGCCGGAAGGCAGATGGATGCTGGCCGACGGGGGTGAACGTACGCTCTCGAAATGACCGCTTGACGGACGCGGGCCAGACAGCCATCAGCCGCGTGCAATCAAGTTAGCAATGCCCCTGCCGTTCCGACGAAGAGAACGCACCATGCAACGTTTCAAGCGTATGCGAAGTTTGCTGAAATTCGCCTCCGTCCACTCCTCCGTCTAAAACCATTTCAACCAGGAAAGATCGCTCACCAGCCGAGACACCCTCAAGCTGACACGGTCCGCCGCTCTTGCCGAGTTGCGCAAACTTGGTGCTGTATATTGGTGCTGTATAAAGGACAGTTCTTTTGGCCTAACGGAGACAGGTTCGAATTTGTCTGACAGCACCTTTGTCTGACAGCACCGGTCAAGCACCCGCGGCCAGTGATACTAGCGATTCGGGTTCCATGCCGTTGACGCCGGCGTCGGAGACTAAGTTGCTTGCAAGCAAGTTTTTGAAAACGCTTCCGTTCCACTGCTTTCCCTGGCGTAAACTTATCTCCTTGCATTGCTGTGTCGCAGAAAGGATAAAATCTCAATTGGAGATAATGCGGGGTGGGCCCGCAAGACACTAGGACTTAAGACAATGGAAAAAATCCAGAACTTCACAGCGATTTGGAAAGATGCGATGGGCGAATTTCCCCTCAAAGCCGCAGTCTTCGAAAATGCGTTCAGAACTTCCACATCGCTGAGCGAAAAACTGTCGCGCATTTCATTAGAAGCGGCTGAAAAATCAACGGATATTTCCAGCGTGTGGACCAAAGATACCATTGTCAAGCTGACCGAAGTGTCAAAAGCCAAGGCGGAGCCAACTGAGTACGCAAAAGCTGCCACAGATTTTTTGTCGGGCGCTACCGAAGACGCCACTGAAATGATGTTTGCTTTTGCCGAGATCGCCAAGAAAGCCCAGATAGACACTGTCGAGTTGCTGATGACCGCCGGCAGAGACATCACCAAAGAATCCGCCGCTGCAAAGAAAGCCTTAGCAGCCTAATTCGGAACAAGAGAACAGAATTGCGCCGTTTCTTATTAATTGGTGCAATAGAGAAGGGCAGATTGAAGAATCTGCCCTTTATGCGCGTGTGTAAGAGGATCGAAACGTTATGTATGATATGCTCCGGTGCGCACCTATGTAACGTAGCCCTATGTAAAGGCGGCGTGAATATCGCTTATTTACAAGCCTCCGATGGGGGAAACCATTGATCGCCGTCGAAAAAGATATCCGTATCCTGTCATCCTTTTGGGAATTTTTTGGTCAAGAAGCGGTTGCTCGTTCCACAGGGATAAATGATTGGTTAACCCGTAGACTATTAGTTTATGACAACCCAAACTTTGGCGGTGCAGCGAATGTCGGCAATGCGGGCTGCGCTGCAGCGTTCCGAAGGTACAACGCAGGTCTGGTTTGGGCCGTCCTTGCCGAGGCGGAAAGGATCTGTCGGTTGGATGCTGCGCTGCCTCCGAGGTCTGCACTGGAGCCCACTTCTACCGATGCTGCGCGTTGCTCGAACGTCAGCTTTGCGTTGAGCATTCTAGGTGCGTTGTCAGGCTCATAGATTAAATCCAGAAACTGGTTCTAATGGTTCTGACCCACTGGAGTCCCAGTACTAGCTGCCATTTCGAAAGCGTTGCAGTGTCTGCGGATAATTCGATGGAAAACTCCAGACAGCTTCGCCCGGAGCACGCACAAGCCCGCGCGCTTGAGGATCTCGGTCTGTAAGCAGAGAAATGAACAGGTCACTGCTGGCCCAGGGCGAAGACCGAAAGTACCAATGCCCGTTTCCTGTATCGGCTGCTTCGGCCTCGGTCACATCGATGATATGTAGGGTTTTCATCTCAGACAGTCGGCGCTGGAACAGAGACCCATTTATTGCTTCATCGGAAACCTGACCCAGACGGTCGCGGCCGAAGACCAACCGTGACATCGCCAGCGCTGAATCGGTCTGCGATTGATAGAGTGTCACACCCATAACGGCATCCAGAAGGCCGTCTTCAATTGATTGCAAGAAATAGCTTCGATCAAGATCGCTGCTGATCAGGATCAACTGCCCCAGCCGCGGCTTTGGCCCAGGCCGCAAAGCAATCTGATAGGCGGCTTCAAATGCGAGCCTTGAGCCTGCGCTGTATCCTATAAGGTGAATGCGCCGGGCGTTGGTGTTTGCCGACAAGTATTCGACAAGAGAACGCAAATTGCGGCGCGTCGCCAATGCAGATTCCTGATCCCGAAAATACGCCAAGCGATTGGGTGTAGCGGGCCAGTTGTAGCTGATGAAGGCGCCCTGATAGCCCAGAAAGTGTTGCAACTCTTTGGAGACAAGGGTCGAGTAATCAAAATCGACATTGTAGCCATGGACATAGATGAAAATGTCTTTGTTGCGAGAGGCTGCAAGGTGATCGTCAATCCATTGGGCAAACCGAAGTCCGGCTGCCTTCATCTCCTTTTGCGAAGGTGGATCGTTCATGTAGCGCGTGACACTGAACGGCATGACACCAATCTCTTGTACGTCAGACAAGCTGAGCGTGTAGTCCTTAGCGCGGTCGCGCGTCATGGTAACGTGGCGAAGCTTTTTCAACGTCGCCAATGGGGGGTTGCTTTGCACTTCGGCAATGCCGGTACGCAGAATGTGACCGCGCTCATTGTTGTAATAGGCTTGTGGGTCGCCGGGAACCGCGGGCAGCCGATCTGTAGCGTAGAATAGCTGCGAACGCTGCACGAAATTGTCTTCCGTGATGTCCTTGTAAGGGTCAAAAGCAGCCTCGGCATAGACCGTTGGGGAGGGCATCAGTTCAATTTCGTCATAGATGTTTGGCCCGCAGGCAGCGAGGACACAGAACGAACACACGGTTGCCGCAGGCAAAGCTCTGGCAATCAGTCGCCTCGTCGTTCCTTTTCTGAATTGCCTTTGTCCGACTGTTCGCATCCGGCTGCAATTGTCGGTCCCAAGCATGTCGGCACCGCTGCTCGCGCCTTGGCGCAACTTCGATACTACAGACCTGTTTGTGTTCGGCATGGCCGCCTTTCGCATAATGCCCTTACTCAGAAGCTGTAGGTCACACCCAACACGGGTCCGAATTGTGAGAGCTTGAACCTGCTGTCAACTTCACCTTTGTCGACCATGATGTAGCGATAACCTGCGCGCAAATTCCACTTTGGAGCGATCGCATAACCTACCGTTGCCAAAAACTGTGCGGTTTCGCGATCTGAGCGAAATCCACCATAGTCGGCCAAGGCAACGGCCGACCATCGGTCATTGATCTGATACCGGATACGGGCCGCAATCAGAGGGTCTATCCAATCGTCGCTGGCACTGGAACTTGGTGCCGGGGTGGGGCCGCCGACCAGAGTGATCGTGCTGCTCGTCTCAAACCAGCGAAACCCGCCACCGAGATCGACGGCCAGGTTTTGGTCTTGATAGGCCGTGTAAGCGGCATATCCACTTAAAAACTGCGTCTTCAGACTGGTTTCAGCGCCACTGAACACCGGGCCGGGAGTGTCATTGTCAAAGGACAGGTCTGTGCGCATGTAGTCCGCGATCAGCGACCACCGGCCACTTCGCGCTTCAAGTGTACCCATGAATGCCAGATCAAGGTTTTCAACCGCTTCACTGAAGCTGAGTTCCGACTCCAGCGATCCAATGGTTGTCTTGGTGTCCGCCGCGTAGATGTAGAAGCTGCCGGAAAAACTCCAGTCGGAGTCCTGTGCCACTGCTGTTGATCCGCCGGGCAGCATCGTCGCCGCAACCAGAAAACTGCTTGCGATACACCGTATTTTTAAGCACGCCATGGCCCGCTCCCCCCTTTGCCTATCCCGAGTTCGAGGCGCGGCAAAAGATGGGCCGCGCCGTTGTCCTGTTACGTTTCACAATCGCATTCGACCGGGTCGAGTATCGGAACAGATGCCTTAACGCTATTCATTTCACGGGCGCGAAACTCTGACGGTGTTTGACCCGTCCATTTCTTGAAGGCCCGTGTCATGGCCGTCGCGTCAGAGTATCCCAAATGATCAGCGATATCGCCCACCGACAATTCAGACTTGGAAAGCAGATGTTTCGCCTGGTCACATTTGGCTTCGATGACGATGCGCGACAGTGATGTCCCATAGACAGCAAGCCGTCGGTTGAGAACCGCGCCTCGAAAACCGCATGCCTTGGCGAGCGCCGTAGCCGACAAGTCCGTGCGCCTGACCCTTGAGTTGGCAACGCTTTGGATCGAACTCAACAAGTCTGTAGGTACAGGGTTTTTTTCGTCCTGAGTGGTCAACACGTACTCGGTCGCGGTTCGGTTAACCAGTTCAAACAAAAGCCAGGCACTTGGGAAGCGGATGGAATACCCGTCTGAGCCCGCACCTACCGCCCGGATACCGTAGAAGTAAGACGGGAGCAGATCAGGACGGTTCACACGCACAAGAACCTTATTTGCTTCCCAACGCTGACCTGCGGTTTCATGCAGCAACGTAGCCCATCGGCTGATCTGAAACGCATCCATATAGGCGGGCGAACAGCATGGCGTGAACCTGCGTTTGGCGGACAGCACGGCGAACTCTCCAGAGACATCGAGTGTCATGGTGACCGCGTTTGTGTTGTTTCCCGCATGAACGCAAAACCTGGCAATGAAATCGGCCAGCGACTTTGCTACGCGAAAGGCCTGTCCGAATGGGGATGCAACGGTCGGATCTGAAGTTTGACCAACAAGTGCTGGAAAGTCTGGGGATGTCTTTTGTGCGACGGCTTCAAACACGGCATAGACAGTGTCGTGCGGAATGAAACAACTCGGAGCGTTCAATTCCGAGAAGGATAGATCGAATTCCGCTAGGAGACTTTCTACAGATTGACCGGATTCTTGAAACGCAAGCAAAAGCGGCACGATAACCCGCCCGCGTGTAAGCGGCGGTGTTCTGTGTTGAGCATGTGCGTCATGCCCTGTCATCATAGCTCCTTAAGACCCCGCAATTGAAAGGTCGGGCACGTCAAGCATAGACCAGCGCGGCTCTGTGTCCCTGACCTGCGTCAAAGCGGAAGTCACTTTTTGAGGTAAAAAAGTCAGGTGCCTGCTGGTAGGGGCTCAATCGAATTGAACCACGCTACCCGCAGAAAGTGCGCTCTAAGAGATTGACATCACCACACGCATAATAGGACCGCCGTCGGGTCAATATGCAAAGAGAGTTTCTAGTTGTTGGCCGAAACGCTATCGCTACCTGTCATTTTTAACCAGTTTTCGGAAGCGGTCGCTCCAATCTGTCAGGGCATACATTCGAACTTTGTGGTTTGTTGGAGAGAGATGGCCAAGGCTCCAATTGTAGCATTTTAAAAAACAACAAAATGAGAGGCGTGAGAATGCGCTTTTGATCAGGTGCCGGGACCATCAAGCAATGCATTTCTGTAATTGGCTAGTGGAGCGGGCAAACTATGAATCTCACGCACAAACGCTGGAAACTTGCTGCTTTAGCTGTCTTGATTGGAAGCACAGCGACCGCTCAGAGCTTTGATACCACGGTCGATGCACTTGCTGAGACATACGAAGTGCCCATTACCATAAACAACTTTGTTCGGGCTGCTACAGACAATGAACTGAAGACGTACAATGGCCTGGCCGGAGGCGTAAATCAGTTCTTTCACTTCAAAGAACCCACCCCCATCGACAATCAGCCCACCATTCGGATGAATCGCGACACACTCTACAGCGTTGCGGTTATTGATATCAGCCAAGGCGTAACCTTGACTCTGCCCGATGTGGGCGACCGATACATGACGACGATGGTGGTCAATCAGGATCATTTCATCAATGAAGTGTTCGACGGTGGCGGTGTGTTCCAGCTTGACATGGGTACATTCCATACCCCCTACGTACTTGTTTTCATGAGAATACTGGTGGATGCCGAGAGCCCCAAGGATGTTGCGGCGGTCAATGCAATTCAGGACGGGTTCACCATTGATGCTGCCTCCGCAACGCCCTTCGAAATGCCCAATTACGACGCGGAGAGCTTTGAGGCGCTGCGCCAAGCCGCAATTGAGCTGGGCAGGTTCGCCACAGACAGCGTCCGGACTTTTGGTAAGGCAGATCATGTAGACCCATTACGCCATTTCCTTGGCACAGCAGTCGGCTTTGGTGGGCTGCCAGAAGACGAGGCCTTTTATCTTAATATCGAGCCCGGCCTGCCGCTTGGGGAATACAAAATCCAGGTCCCGGCGGATGTGCCAGTGAACGCATTCTGGTCCGTGAGCCTTTATAATGCAGACGGGTTTTTTGAACTCAATTCCCTCGACACGTATGTGGTCAACTCGGTCTCAGGCACCAAGAATGACGATGGCAGTGTGACCGTGCACTTCGGCGGTTGCAACGACGGACGTGTGAACTGTCTCCCGATCATGGATGGCTGGAACTATGCCGTGCGCCTTTATCAGCCGGGCCCAGAGGTCATCGACGGAAGCTGGGTCTTCCCCTCCGTAGAACCCGCAAACTGAACAACAGGATGCTTACGATGAAAAAGCTTCTTCTGACAGTCGCGCTTACACTCCCGACAGGCGTTTGGGCCGAAGACATGGTCGATGTGACCGTCGACACCCTTGTGCGCGCCGAGACAGATCACATGTTTCGGACCAACATGGCCAATCTCGGCCTCGCTGTTGGCGAATTGGGGCATATGCGCGAAGCCACCACACCGGATAACCAGCCCGTCATCCGCATGAACCAGGACACGCTCTACTCCGGCGTTCTGCTGGATTTGAGCGAACCCGTCGAAGTGACACTGCCTAAAGCGGATGGCCGCTATATCTCGATGCATGTCATCAATCAGGACCACTTCATGTATGCCGAGGCAGAGCCCGGCACGTATCAAATCACACAGGAAGACCTTGGTACGCGCTTTGGTTTCATCGCGTTTCGCACATTCGTCGATGTGACTGACCCGGATGATATTGCCGCCGCGCAAGCGGCACAGGATGGAATTGTCGTCAGCGGCGGTGGAACGGGCCCGTTTGACGCGCCCAACTGGAACACCGAACAACTTGCCACTGCGCGTCAGGCGATAAACGATTTATCCTTGCTGGGCACCGATTCAGCCCGCGCCTTTGGCAGAACAAAGGACGAGATTGATCCGGTTCAGTTTCTGGTCGGTGCGTTCTCGGGTTGGGGCGGTCTTCCGCCTGAGGCCGCGATCTATCTGTTGGACGCGGTCGATCAGAATGACGGCGAAACACCGCATGCGGTAACCGTCAAGGATGTGCCGGTTCGGGCGTTCTGGTCGGTGACTGTCTATAACGGTGACGGCTTTCTGGAAGCCAATGATCTGGGCGTAAACAGCTACAACGGTTACACAGCCGAAGCAGCAGAAGACGGCTCGGTCACGTTGCATTTCGGTGGGTGCGACGATGGCCGCGTGAACTGTCTGCCGATCACTTCGGGCTGGAACTATGCGATCCGCCTTTATGAGCCGGAGGATGCAATCCTGAACGGCAATTGGACCTTCCCGAAGTTGGAGCCGATCAACTAGGCCACTCGCCCAACCTGCATTTCAAAAGGAGTACACGGCTATGCGTCGATCCCATACTCTTATGGGGCTGCTTTTTGCAGCCAGTGCCGGAACCACAACCGTTGCAGACGAGGCATCCGATCTGGCCCAGGAACTGGCCAACCCGCTTGCGGCAATCGTCTCGGTTCCGTTTCAATTGAACCAAGATGAAAATCTGGGCGTCTCTGATCAGGGCTCGCGCACCACGCTGAACTTTCAACCAGTCGTGCCCTTTCAACTGAACGATGACCTTAACCTGATCACCCGAACTATCATTCCTTACATCTGGCAGGAAGACGTTGTGCCGGGCACACGCCAGGAGGGGTTCGGAGATATCCTTTTCTCTGCGTGGTTCTCGCCAATCGGAACCGGGGACATAACGTGGGGCGTGGGTCCCGTTGTGCGCTTTCCAACCTTTAGCGACGTATCGAGTGATACATGGGCTGCTGGGATCACCGGCATTGCACTGCGACAGACCGGTCCGTGGACCTATGGTGCGCTGGCCAATCATCTGTGGGATCTAGAAAGCAACCCCGACACCCCCACGAATGTGAGTTTTGTCCAGCCCTTTCTTGCTTATTCCACCGAAGGCGCGTGGACCTATTCGCTGCAAAGCGAAAGCGCCTATGACTGGGAAACTGATGCCTGGGCTGTGCCTATAAACGCTTCGGTCTCCAAGCTGGTCCAATGGGGGGCGCTGCCGGTCAATCTGCAAGCGGGGGCGGGCTATTGGCTCGAAGCGCCCGAAGTGGGTGCCGAAGGCGTTCGCTTGCGTTTGCAGGCTCAGGTCGTCTTGCCCAGAGGGCGCTGACGTTTGGCTGAAGAACTTTTTATGAAACGTCGAAAATAGGGAGGTCTTGATGGCCGATCAGATGCAACGCAATGCGCAAGCGCATGTCGAGCTTGACCCTGACCATTAGGATCTGATTGTCAGAAGCTGCAATCGGCTCATTCGACACGCCGTTCGGGTGATGTCTTTGTTCATGGTCGTTGTGATCGGATTTGCCGTCATCGACGCCGGTTACTCGTTCTACATCAAGCTTGTAAGTCCACCGGCCCTGATTCTTGACGTCAGTGTTCTGTTGGAGGTTTTTGCGGCCGCGCTTGTTGTGCTGATCGCTATCGAGATTTACACGAATGTCACGCTCTACCTGACGGCCGATGTCATACATGTGAAGCTGGTAGTTGCAACTGCCCTGATGGCCGTTGCCAGAAAGGTCATTACACTCGATACGACGGACCTGGAGCCGCTTTATTTCGTTGGGTATTCTGGACTCGGTCTGGCGTTTGGTGTCACGTATTGGTTGCTGTGGCGTGGCAAGTAGATGTTTCAAAGGACGCCTGTATCGACGCTGGCATAAGCGAGATCGCCGACATTAGTGTTTTTTTGAAGCCGCAATCGCCTCCTTATTCAGCCAAAGAAGAAACGCTCGAAAATCTTAAAGAAATCCGGAAGCAGACCTTGGCACCTGCCCGGTGAAAGTTCCCTTTGTCCGCGGACTGTGAGTTCCGATACTTGGAGATTTTGCACTTGCAGCGAATGGCGGCTCTGACGAACCGCACCGCAGCATTCGCATCAAATGGCCAACGGCAGGAACGGGCCGAAACAGGGACACGATCACTTTTCTGTGCGCTTCGAAGTAAGAGTTGAAGCGTTTCGTTTTTGTCGTTTTTCCAAACGTTTCCAGTCTGGAAAACTCCTTTTTGTTGTAGAACTCCGTCCTTCATCGCAGGGTTGCTTGTAGTGGCAAAAACACCTTTTCCCTCTGCAGGTTCCAACACGATGTCGACAAGTTTTCGCCCTATGCCGCGCTTCCCATGATCAGGTGAGACAGAAACATAACCCAACTCATACGGATAGTCTTCGTGCGATAGCGAGTGCCCTGCCTTGACGCCGCTTTCAAGACCGGAACGATATTGGTCCGAAGGTATCTTTGAAGCTGCCACACCAATCGCCTGTGCATCAGACTCAGCAAAAAACCAGCTTTGCGCCAGGACGCTGTACTCCCTGACGAACGAAGTGTTCATCAAAAGCAGCACCTGACCGAACCAGTTCAACGAAGATACGGGTTCCTCGTTCTCGGCATGAAAAACACTATCCTTCATCAGTGAAAAAGTGTCCATCAAGCCGGGGGAACTCCAACTCCAAGGCACCGAGGAGAGTAGGCTGACTTACAGCGAAGTAAGTTTGTATTTCTGAATGCCGGTGGCAATTGTTGCTCGAATCCGGATACCGAATTTCTAGTTTGGACCACCCCACGTCTGGGATGGCAGTACGCCAAAAAACAGTCTGTAGTCCCTCGCGAACTGACCCATGTGCCAAAATCCGCACCGGTTGGCAGCGTCAGCTATTTTACCATCGAAAGTCCCTGCAAGAAGGTCCTCTCGAACGCGGTTCAGCCGAAGTCGCATATAGTATGACTTGGGGCCTTGTCCGAACTGCTCCTTGAACGCGCGATCCAGGGTTCGCCAGGACGCCCCGCTTTCTTTGCAAATCTCTTCTATCGAAATTGGTTCTTCAAGATTGGCGAGCATACGGTCGATTGCTCGGTGGAGGGCACGTCGTCTGGTATGCGCCTGACTTCTGTCAAAATGTGCTTCGTTGTCAGTCAGGATGCTCAGGGCCTCAAGCATCAGAGTTTCCTCTGCCTCTTGAGACCATAGCGCATCAGAGTTGCTAAGCAGTTGGGATACGTGGCGCTCCAATTGCGCCAGGCAGACCAACCCTGCTTTGGAACTAAATTTGCGGGCATCCGGTCTGTGGCCATTCAGATGAAACCCACAGGCGTCAGCCAGCTTCTCCAGTCGTTGGGTTTCAAAGGATATGACGTTACCTGTAAATCCGGCCGTCGAAACTCCGTCAAATCCATCGCTGTCTCCAAAAGACAGAAATGCACCATCGGTTACGTCCTTTGCTTGCCATTTGTCGACTGCGCCCTTTGATGGGATGCCAAAGGTCATCCATCCCTTCGGTGAAACACCGCGCTGGTGAACGCGTTGGTTCATCGCGATGTTCAGAGCGGACACCGCGTGTCCTGAGCGCACTGTTATTCTCGTAGACAAACGCCCCGCATCGAGCTGCCGAAAGTCGATCTCCCAGGGTGTAAAGTCACCAATCATGTTGGGATGGTCAAAATTCAGCGCGATTGCGGGTGCCACTCCGTCCGATCCGGGAGGAGAAGCATTCTGCAAATTTGGCGAATTTTTGATGTGGTCCATTCCCAGAGCCTGACAGTTTACCGGTAATCTAGCTAATTCGATAGGCGGGGTGTCAAGTGACTGGGGGGTCCTCAAACGATACAACTATGGGTCGCCCGCGGCTTCCTGAAGCCGATGCGCGGTCAGAACGGGTTGTGACGTTTCTTACGCCACCTGAGCACGAACGCCTTTTGGCATTGGCGCAGAGATCAAAACAATCGCTCTCGGCCACGTGCCACGAACTGATTGTTCAGGCCATGGAATCTGCGAGTACTCAAGGAGGATCAAAGAGTGACTAGTGTTACAAAGAAGACTGGTGTCGCGGCCTGTATGTTTGCAGTGTTGTGCGCCATGCCAGCGGTCGCACAACAAGACGCGATTGTGTACGACGGTGAGTTTGAATTTTTGCGCGCTCAGTTCGGAGAGCAATGGGATGCGCAGGATGTTGAGATTGAAGCGAGGTTGGCAGAAATCCGGGGCGCCAACGGCGGTAAGCCACCGAATTTTCTATACATCCTTATCGATGACATCAGCTTCGGCCAGATGGGCGAGCGAAAGATGAACTACGTGATGGGCATTGAAACCCCGAACATCAATGACTTTGCCAGCGAGGGCATGTCGTTGATGCGGATGTACACTGAGCCCTCATGCACGCCGACGCGAACGGCTATGCTGACCGGACGCCATCCGATCCGGGCCGGGGTAGAGGAAGTAAAGGTTGCTTTGGTGGGTGAAGGTCTGCCGGCGAGTGAAGTGACGTTGCCTGAGATCCTGAAACATGCGGGGTACAATACCTCCCATGTTGGCAAATGGCATCAGGGCGACATAGAGGAAGCGTATCCACACAATCAGGGCTTCGATTGGGCGGCTTTCCCGCTGCATCAACAGGTTCAGCTGAGCCTGATGACCCGCGAAGCCATGCAGGCCAACAATATGCTAGGATACCATGCATCAGGCCAGAATAATGAGTTCCTGCTGGATGAGCGGTTCAAGCCCTATGGTTTGGTGACCGGTGTCGAAGGTGAGGCAGGTGGGCCCGCCCGCGAGGTCGAAATGGTTGCGGGCGAAGAATGGACGCAGGCCAAGTATGAAGAGATGAATGAACGCTATCAAGCGCAGGCGATTGAACAGCTAGAACGCGTCGCGGCTATGGATGAGCCCTTCTTTCTTCAGTATTGGCCGCTCTACCCGCTGAACTTTGTCTATCCCGATCAGGCGCTTTCGCGAAACGGCGGGTTCCATGCGGACAAGTTGCAGCTTTTGGACAGGTGGATCGGAGACTTGCTGGCAAAGTTGGAAGAAACCGGTGAGGCAGACAATACCATCGTCATGATCATGGCGGATAACGGGTTGATGCACCAATACGAGGGGACGTCGGGGCTGAACCAACTGATCTATCGCGGCGGCAAAACCCAACACCTCGAAGGTGGCGTACGTACGGATGCCTTCATCCGCTGGCCCGGAGTGATCGAAGCAGACAGCGCCGCTGGTGACATCTTTCACGTCTCGGACATCTACACCACGATGGCACGCATCGCTGGCGCAACGGATTTCATTCCGCGTGATCGGGTGATCGACGGGATCGATCAGACCGCCCTGCTGCTTGAAGGTGAGGGCAACGGCCGCCGCGACTACGTGTATGTCTATGAGGGACCGGTTCTGCGTTCAGTCGTCAAGCAAGAGTTCAAAATGCACCTGCCTGCGCCAGGTCAGCCCGGAGCGGCAGCACCCGTCTTCAACATCTACCGCGACCCGCGGGAAGAGAACGCTCTGATCGGAAACGCGCTGTGGTCCGGTGCCTCCTTCCAGGACATGGTCAAGCGCCATCAGAAGATGATCGCCAAGTATCCGAACTCTGAGATCGGCAAGGACGTTCCGTATGGCGGCATAGAAAACCTGCGTCCCGAAAGCGAAGAAGCGCGGCAGGTCTTCATGAGCTGGCAAGAATAAAAGCCCAATGGCGCGCAGAGCCTGTCTGCGCGCCCACCTCGAAGTTGAAGAAAGTGCGTCGCACTGAATAGCCAGCCCATCAACAGGTCAATGTCATGTTTAAAAAAACCACGTCAGCTCAAAGGCAACTCCTGGCCACTCTAAGCGTTGCTTTGTCTTTGGGCTGGGCAACGAATGGAAATGCGCAAGATGCGAGTTGGGATTTCACCGGCTATCTGTATCTCTGGGGCCCGGCGCTGAGCGGAGAAACAACAACCGGTGGCAGCATCGACATCAGCTTCAGCGACATTCTCGACAATCTCGATTTTGCATTGATGGGCGCGGTTGAGGCGCGGCGTGGCAGGTTCTCGATTTTTGCGGACGCCTTGTACCTGGATCTGAGTGATGACCAGGACGCCGCCGTGGGCCCAGGCATTCCAGCCAGCGCGGATGCCGACGTGCGCGGTACGGTATTTTCCGGCTCCGTGGGCTATGATCTTGTCGACAACGCCGACACGCGGGTCGCTGTTCTGGGCGGGTTTCGGGGCATGGATCTCGACACCAGTGCCAGTATCTCCATTGGCTTAGGATCACAGCGAATCTCAGGCGGGATCAACAACTGGGACGCAATAGTCGGCGTCCGTGGGACGACCCGGATCGCAGATCGGTGGGGTCTTTCTTACTACGCGGACATCGGGGCAGGCGAAAGTGATCTGACTGCGCAACTCAGTGCCGCCGTCAATTACCGGATCAACAATTGGGACTTGGTGTTTGGTTACCGGTATCTGACCTGGGATCTCGGTAACTCCCAGGTGCTGTCTGATCTGACTTTTCAGGGACCGTTCATTGGCGCAAGGTTCGGGTTTTGAGCCGACAAATGTCAGACCCCCTCGGCCGGCTCGGAGCAAAGAACATCAAGACGTAAGTCCGACAAAGCAATGGAGAGAGATATGAACCTGATTAGATCAATTGGCGCGACCCTCCTTCTTGTCCGTCATCGAATGATTTGGAACACGAGCGTTTGATTGGCTTAGGAGGATCAGGCTCGCCGCAGTTTCAATCTACGCCGCGTTCTGATGATGCAGCAAGCGGCGTTTCTGGATTGTCTGGTGTTTGATTTCCTTTCTGCGTCTGAGGATTGTTTCGGCTCGACCGAAATAGACATCGGCGGGTGTCAGATTGCTGATGCTCTCGTGGTATCGGTTGTGGTTGTAGTGATTGATGAAGTCGCCGTTGGCCTGTTCGAGCGCTCCTGGCAGATAGTAGTTTTCCAGCAGGACACGGTTCTTCATCGTCTGATGCCATCGCTCAATCTTGCCCTGGGTCTGCGGATGGTTGGGCGCTCCCCGAACATGATCCATACCCTGCTCATCCAGCCATTTCGCCAACTCGCCAGAGATGTAACTGCTGCCGTTGTCGCTGAGCAGCCGGGGCTTGTGGGCAACGGTGACACTGTCACAACCTGATGCAGCCAAAGCGTCTTCCAGCGTTCCTGTGACATCGTCAGCTTTCATCGTGGTGCAAAGGCGCCAAGAGACAACGTAACGGCTGTAATCATCCAGGATCGTAGACAGGTAGAACCAGCCCCAACCGATGACTTTGAGATAGGTGAAGTCGGTCTGCCAAAGCTGGTTCGGCCGCACAGTCTTCTCATGGAATTCATCCGCCGCTTTGATGGTGATGCAGGCTGGGCTAGTGATCAGATCTTGTGCCTTCAGAAGCCTGTAAACACTGGCCTCAGAAACGAAGTAGCGCCTGGTGTCGGTGAACCGCACCGCAAGCTCGCGGGGCGATAACTCGGGTTCTTCCAGAGCCAGTTCCACGATCTGCTTGCGCACCTTGTCGGGGATGCGGTTCCAAACCCTACCTGGCCGGGAATGGCGATCCTCAAGCCCGGCCTCGCCGAAAGACAGATACCTGTCGTACCAGCGGTAGAAGGTCGTTCTGGGAATGCCGAGCTTTTCCAGTGTGCGTTTGATCGGCAGGTGCGAACCGTCAACCAGCCGGATGATCTCAAGCTTTTCGGATGCGGGATATCTCATTCGTCGTCTCCCCCATCCTCGAACATGCTTTTTTTGAGCAGCCGGTTCTCAAGGGTCAGGTCGGCGACTACCTCTTTCAGCGCCGACGATTCCGCTCTCAAATCCTTCACCTCAGAGCTGGTAGCCTGGCGTGCGGTATCGCCAGCCAACCGCTTCTTACCGGCCTCAAGGAACTCTTTCGACCAGCTGTAATACAGGCTCGTAGCTATTCCTTCACGGCGACACAGCTCCGCTATGCTGTCTTCACCACGAAGCCCATCCAACACAATACGGATCTTCTCCTCTGCCGAATGCTGGCGCCGTGTCTTCCTGCGGATGTCTTTGACAACTCTCTCTGCTGACGCTTTCTGTTTCCCGGATTTCATTCTCATCTCCACTCTCTGATGGTTACGATGAGCCTGAAATCCTCCGCTACGCAATCAACCTAGTCTGTTCCATGGGTGCTGATGGCGGACAGTTTGCGATTGGGCAGAGCCGGATTGAGAGGACCGAGGTAGCCATTCGCATCGGCGGTTTAACCGTATCCGCTGAGCCGACGGCTAAAGATCGCGCGTAAAGGGTGGATTCGACCTTATGCGGACAGCTTTGGCTGGACCAAGAACAGTTTGTTTGCGCTGACAGCAAGAGGCGCTTGCCCGGTTCTTCGCGTGGCTTTGGTTTCGGGTTCGCAAATCCGCGAAATGGCGCTTAACCATCTTGAGGGAGTTTTATTCTCGCCCCCTCACCGTGGCGACATGCTATTCATGTCCCCTTCAATGAGTCCTTTTGAGTTCGTGTTTACCGCAAACGCCCACGATAGTGGGCCTGATTGAGCGGCCCAGTGCCATTGCCAGCGACATCGGCACTAAGCTGATTAATATGATGGGCTTGGATGTTGGCAGCGAACCCTGAGACAGCGGCGCCAAGTAAAGTCTCTAATCAGCCGCTGAAGCGTATGAGTTCAACGGCAACTTGCTGTCCCCAGTTGGCTCTTCCGTCAGTTTTTTTTGGCCGTGGTGGACGTCCGATCTCGGTCGCGCCCGCTTCAGAGATTGGAAGCCCGAGAAACTTTAAGCCTACGCCGTGGAGGAGTGGATCAATCTGTCAACATTATCAATAAGTTGAGCATTCCCAACGTGCACCTTGCGAGCAATTCGCCTCGAAAGCCTGCAAACTGCGGTGAAGCTGACTTGCATATCGGCGATCCAAACGGCGGTTTTGTCCGCAATCTGTGAGTTCGACGAGGCCCGGAGTTCGCGCTTGCGGCGAATGTCCGGAAAGCGGGCTGCAACCGCAGAATTCAGGACTAAGGTCGAACGGCAGGATTGGGCCGTCCACGAGGGCCGAAATATAGTAGGCATTCGATCTGATGTTTAACCACCTCCAACTGCGGTTGTGAGCGGTCTTTGTAGCAGCGCCGTGATATCCCGCCATCGAACCATCTTCCATACGTGAGCGATCATTCAAGACAAAGGGCGACAGTGAAAGCTCGGTCAGGCCTCAGCTATGATGGTTTCATCTGCGAATGCTGCAACTCTCTCAGCAGCCTCCAGCGCGCCTTCAAGAAATCCGCCAAACCCGCGTGCGGTTTCGGTCGAGCAGAAATGCACACCCCGTTCCGCCAAGCTGCCGAGGATTGAAGGCAAGCCGTAGCTTGGGTGGAAGCGCACCGGAACGCGATCCTGCGTGCGGGAGATTTCCGGGATTGTGGCCCAGTCCTGCAGTTCCAGATCGAGGGGCTGCGCCATCTTGGGGCCAAACATCGCCGTAAGTTGCGCCAGGGCATCGTCCATCATGGCGTCCTTGTGTGCCTCGCGCGTGTCGGCGGGATAGCCGACGAAACCGAACAGCGCGTAGGGACCGCCCTTCATGGGAGAGGCGTCGTGGATTTCGACCATAGGGCCGCGATGGCTCATGGCGTCACCCGAAAGCCCGGCATTGCGCCAGTGGGGCTCATCGTAAACCGCGAGGATCTTGGCCTGCCCCGCCATCCAGGTCGGGACGTTTTTCAAGGCCTGGATCTGTGCTGCATCCAGCGCCGGCTCGAATTTGACGGTTTCCGCAATCACCCGCGGCGGGATCGCCAGCATGATTTGCCGGGCTTCAACGGAAAGGGCCGTGCCGTCATGGTCGAGAGATGCAGTGATCATGCCCGGAGAATGATTGACCGATTTGAGGCTCGCCTGTGTCAAGACGTGACCGGCATCCAGAGATCCGGCAAGCGCGTCGATCATGGCGCCCATGCCCCCGGCAAGCCGGTAGGAGCCCTGCATCGAGGCATAGCCGCGGGCACGTTGGACGGCGCCGGACTGGTCCTGATACATCTGATCGCCGGTGGCAAACTGTTCGAACACCGGGATTCGGAAACGCCGGGCCAAGGCGGCCATTCGCGGCTGGCCGGGCCAGAACCAGGCCGGGCCAAGGTCGAACTTTCCGCCCGACAGGTCTTTGGTCAGGATGCGCCCGCCCAGGCGGTCCTGCGCTTCGATCAGAAGGAAATCCGTGCCGTTTCGTGTCAGCTGATCGGCAAGGGCAAGGCCGGAGAGACCTCCGCCAACAATCAGAGTATCGGTTTGCATCAGAATGCCTCCCCTTTGGGTCTGAGATCCAATTCGTGGGTCCAGGTGGATTGCGGTTGGTTGGCCAGCGCCAGATAGGTCTGAGCGATGTCCACAGGTTTCATCATCCGCGCCGGATCCATCTTGTGCAGATCCCGGCTGGCCCTGGTGTCGACGATCCCGTCCAGAATCACATGCACCACATGCACGCCTTGCGGCCCGTATTCGCGGGCCAGGGATTGGGTCAATGCCCGCAGACCCGCCTTGGCCGAAGCGAAGGCTGCAAAGTTCCTGCCACCGCGCAGGCTGGCTGTGGCACCAGAGACGATAAAGGTGCCGCCCCCGGTATCAACCATTGCGGGCAAAATTCGGTGTGCCAGGTTGACCGTTGACAGGACCATGGCCCGCCAGGTCGCTTCGAAATCCTCGATGCTTGTTTCCTCGAACGGCGCGATCACGAGTTTCGCGGTGTTCTGAACAACAAGCTTCGGCGCGCCATGGGTGCAGATGATGTTGCGCAGCTTGGCCTTTGTGTGTTTCGGATCCGCCAGGTCGACTTGCAGAATTTGGTCGGCACCCGACGGGATCGTCCGGTTGAGACCAAATGCCGTATAGCCATTCTGACCAAATGCCGAAACCAGCGTCTGCCCAAGCCCCGGACCAGCACCAGCGACAATTGCAAGGGGTTTGCCCATGATCCTATCCTTTGCCCGGGATGACCGGCGGTTCTGCCAGGTGGTCGGTTTTGACCCACAGGCGCGCGCCTTTGGGCCCGGCCGTGGCATCGAGCGCCATACCCGGCGGCAGACGCAGCCATGAATTCTTCTCGAAGATCTCTCCGTGCTCAGAGAAGCTGCCTTCGATCACCAGTGCCTCGAACCCCTTGTGGTCGGTCACGGTCACATTGGCCGATGCATCCCAAAGCTCGATCCGGACCCGTTCACGGGAATCCTCGAAAAGCGGGATTTCGGATATGCCATCTGCAACCGGGCGCGGGTCCTGCGCGTTTGTGTCGATTGTCAGCTGTGTGCGGTCCTCCGGGTCGAACTGCCAAAGCTTGACCAGGATCGTTGCCCCGTCCGCCGCGCTTGGCGTATGCGACGTGGTCGGCGGGTTGCGCACATAGGTGCCGACGGGAAAATCCCCGTGCTCGTCCTGAAAGACGCCGTCAAGCACCAGAAACTCTTCGCCACCGGTATGGGTATGGGCCGAAAAGGCGCTGCCTGGTGCATAGCGGACAATCGTTGTTGCCCGTGCAACCTCGTCGCCGATCCGGTCGAGCATGCGACGGTCGACACCCTTCATTGGCGAGGGGACCCAGGGCTCGTTCTCCGAGTGGACGACAGCGCGTTCATCAAAGTTTGCATTGATTTCCATGGCTCATTCCCTTTCTCAAAGGTTGATCTTCATGCCGACGGCAATCGGCACAACCCGTTCGCCGTATTGGCGTTCCAGCGCGTTTGTCGCACGCCAACCTGTGCAGTGGCCGGGCATGATCAGGTCGATGTCGAACTGCGCAAAGTCGGCGACGGTCCGGTCGATGATCTTTTCGTTGCCACCGGCAAGGTGAAAGCCGCCGGTTAGGCCATGGATCGGCACTCCGGGGATATCCCTTTGAGCGGCATGAAGGACATTGACGATACCCGCATGGCTACAGGCCGAAAACACCACCAGCCCTTTGCCCGCGATGTTCACCGCCACATAGCGTTCGTCCATGAGCAACGGGTCGTCTTCCCAACCCGCGCCGTCTTCGGTGCGGCGGACATGACCCGGAAATCCGACCTCGTAATCCGTGACACGGGGAATTTCGCCCGAAATATAGAACATATCGTCCAGCACGCTGACCGGTTGATCCGTAACAACGGGTGTAGCCCCCTGCGCAGCCAGGGCTTCGGGCGTGGCGATTTCGCGAATTTCGATCAGTTCCCCCGATGAAAGCGGAAAGGCGCGTTTGCGGAACATCCCGGGATGCAGATAAACCGGTAACTCGCCGGTCTGGCCATCCTTGCGGATCAGGTCGATTGCCGCTGGAATGCCGCCTGCATGGTCCCAATGCCCATGCGACAGGGCGATCGCCTCGATGGCTGCAAAGGATTTGCCAAGGCGTGATGCGTTGAACTCGACGGCAAAATCCACCGGCCCGGCGTCAAAGAGCAATGTATGTTCCGTCACACCGCGCCGGGCTGTGATGATCAACGCCAAGCCGTGATTGGCACAACACTGACCGGCGCCCGAGATTTGCTTCATCCCGACGTTGTGGAGGTTGATCCACTCATGGGTGAACCCCTCGGGCACGCTGGACAGGCTGTCCGTCCGGTTGTCGATGAGAACGAGAATCTCGACACTGTCGATGGGTAGCAGATCGGCGGACATGGGACTTCTCCATTTCGAATTGCCGGGGCGGACAGGTGCCCGCCCCGACGTAAGGCGTCAGGCAGCCAGGCGCTGCTTGAGCGCTTCCGCGAGTGGTGGTGCCGACGCCGGGCTTTGGCCGGTCATCAGGGCGCCATCTTCGACCACGTTGGCCTCCCAGTTGGCCTTGCTGACGTAGGTGGCGCCACGGCGTTTCAGTTCATCTTCGAGAGAGAACAGAAGGTGATGCAGAAGCTCGATCTCACTGTCTTCGTCGTTCTTGAAACCGGTCAGGCTGAGGCCCTCAACCAGGTAGCTGCCGTCTGACTTCTTGATATCCCGCAGTATGGCCGGCGCGTGGCAGACCATCGCGACAGGCCGTTCGGATTCGTAGAACTCCCGGATCATCTTGATAGCATGGCTGTCCGACGCCAGATCCCAGATCAATCCATAACCGCCGGGTACGAAAAGCGCATCGAAGGTCGAATAGTCGATCTCGCGCAGTTTGCGGGTATTCTGTACCGCGAACATGGCCACCGGATCGTTGAAGAAGCGGTCAGTGTTTTCGGTAGTGAACGGAGCCTTCATCGACAGCAGGTCAATCGGCGCGTTGCCGCCTTTGGGCGAGGCAAAGACAACCTCATAGCCCGCTTCCGTCAGGACGTAATACGGGGTTGCGACCTCTTCGAACCAGGTGCCGGTTTGCTTGCCCGAGATGCCCATTTCGTCAACGGACGACATGACCAGCAAGACGCGTTTTTGTTTGTTTCCAGTAGCCATCAGCGTGATCCTTTCATCAATATCTATCTATCACTAGGTAGATAACAGTTAGAAGTTGATTCCTGGGCTGTCAACGTTTATCTATCAATCGGTAGATTGGAGGTAGTCATGCCACTGACAATGAAAGAAAAAATTCTTATCGCCGCCGAGAAACGCGTGCGCAGCGCGGGCTTTTCGGAGATGAGTTTCCGTGACCTGGCGAACGATGTGGGAATCAAAAGTGCCAGCGTACACTACCATTTCCCCACCAAACCGGATCTCGGGGAGGCTCTCGTCACCCGCTACGCCGAGCAATTCAAGGCAGAACTGGACAAGATTGACCTGAACGATCTGCAAACCGCTCTGGACTGCTTCGTTTCGCTCTACTCCAAAGCGCTTGTGCTGAACGAATCGATATGCCTTTGCGCCGTCATGGGCGCCGAGGCCATTGGACTGCCGGAAAACATCAACCAACGCACAAAAGCCTTCTTCGAGATGAACAAGGCATGGCTCCAAAATCTGCTCGTCAAGCATGGGGTCAAGGATGCCGCTGACAAGGCAAACCTCATCGTCGCCGCCCTTGAAGGGGGCATGATCGTCGCATCAGCGTCAAACGATCGATCGATGTTTGAACAGGTTGCCAAAGCTGCAATTCGCGGCGTTGGTACGATTTAGGAACAGAAGCTAGCAGTGCGTCCCATGCGCAGGGGCGGGGATCTGTTGCAAACCTTTGACTGTTGACGCTCACAAGTGCTTCGAGTGAATGGATATCGGAATATTGAAGTCGAAAATTTGCAACAGATCCCAGCGGGGTCTACACCTTCAGAACCGGGGAATACAGATCGCAAGTTTAAGTCCGAGAGGCTTCAAACGCCGCCCATGCTTTTTCGAAGGCATCGAAATCGAACCCGGTTGCGCGGGCGGGATCCAGAATCAGTTTTTCGGTTTCAAGCAATTTGATGATCGCCCGTTCAAGCTTGCCCACGACTTCGGGCGGGATAACCAGCGCACCATGACGGTCCGCGTGCACAAGATCGCCGTTCTGGATCTTCAGACCAAAGATAGAAACCGAGGTGCCGATTTTGCGCACATGTACGAACCCGTGACTGGGCCCGATTGACCCGGCAACAACCGGGAAGTTACCGGGTAGATCGCCCAGGTCGCGCATTACCCCGTTGGTCAGCGCACCACTGATGCCGAAGCCCTTGTGGATCGTCGTATTGATCTCACCCCAAAAGGCGCCGATGCAATCTGGATAATCCAAATCCTCAACCACGGTGACAGCCGGGCCGCTCCCAGTTGCCATATGCCTGTAATAATCCATCCGACGTTGGCGGATCTCCTCAGGCGGTTCTGACGGCGGGTTCACGGCGGCAATCTTCGCGGTACGGGCATATCCAACCATCGCGCCCGCATCGGGATCAGAACATAACATCGTGCCCCGGGTGAATTCACTGAATCCGCGCTTGCCCTGCGCCACTTCGATTGCGTTACAAACAGTCGGCGTGTCGATCTTTTTCAGCAGGTCCAGCAAGGATTGGTTCATATCAACTCCAGCCAGCGGATCAAAGCCGCCGTTGTTTGTCGCGGTTGTTCCAGTGTCGGCAGGTGGCCGGCGTTTTCTATGATTTCCAACCGGCTCTGTGGCATCAGATCGTGCATCAATTCATGCCTTGAAACAGGGCACAGGGCATCGTCGCGCCCGCAGAGAATGAGTGCTGCGTCGGTGAAGTTGCGCAGAGTGTTGCTCTGGTCAGGGCGATCACGCAGAGCTTTAGATTGATTGACAAAAACGTCCGGGCCAAGATCCATGGCCATATCCATGCACAGGTCCAGAATGGCGGCGCGGCGCGGACCTTCAGTCAGGTAGTTCGGTTTCATCTCTTCGGCCATGACCTTGCGCAGGTTGCCACGTCCGACCGCATCGATCTGAGGGCCGCGCCTGGCTTTGACCTCGTCCAATTCAGCAAGCGGGTTCGTGTCCATCAACGCCAAACCAGCCACACGGTCCGGTGCCTGACGCAGGATTTCCATCCCCACAATGCCACCCATCGAGAGTCCTGCCAGAGCAAAGCGTTCGGGCGCATAGGCTAACACATCGGAGGCCAGCGCCCGCATCGTTTCATGGCCTCCGATTGGTGCGCACAGGATCGGGTACTTGCCTGACAAAGCGTCGATCTGCGGGGTGAACAACCGCGCATCGCACATCATTCCGGGCAGGAGGATAAGCGGCGTCATTTGACCAGGGCAGCCCCTTCGGCAAGTGCGCCCAGCTTGGCGTAGGCGATATCCGGATCTACCGCACCAAAGCCCGCAAAGGTGCCAAAGCCGCAATCTGATCCGGCGATTACACGCTCATTTCCAACTATGTTCGTAAACCGCTCGGTACGCTGAGCAATCAGTTCCGGGTGTTCGACAAAATTCGTCGTGGTGTCCACCACACCGGGCACAAGAACCTTGTCACCCGGAATTTCACCCTTGCGGTCACGGAACACCGTCCATTCATGCGCGTGTCGCGGGTTAGAGGTTTCGAACAGCACATAGCGCGATTTGGTCGACATCAGCGTCGAAAACACCTTGCCCATGCCGATGTCGCAGCAATGCGGCCCCTCGTAGTTGCCCCAGCAGATATGGACACGCACTTTGTCAGATGGGACATTCTGCAATGCGTGGTTCAATGCCTCAACATGCATGTTGGCGATTTTCACGAACTCGTCGTCGGACAGATCGGTGAACAGCATATGGCGCGACAGGGCCAGATCGGGGCAGTCCAATTGCAGATCCAGACCCGCACCAACGATGGTCTCATATTCTTCCTTCATCGCATCGGCCAGCGCGGCCAGATAGGCCTCGCGCGTCGGATAGAAATCATTTTGCAGAAACAGGGAAATAACTCCGGGGCTGGCGGCGTTCATAAAACCGCGCTCGACCCCGTGCTCGGCCATCGCGGCTTTGAGATTGTCGATGTCCTTCTGCAGCTCACCCTGCCCTTTTGAGCGCACCTCGCCCACACACATGGGTCGAGCATACTGGGGCGTTCCACCGTCATCGGCCAATCGTTGCAGAAAGCCCGGAAACATCTTGAGGTCAGCCGGCGCATTGCGCGCGCTGTCACCTGCAAAGCCGGTATAGCGGTCCTTGACGTAAGTGGCGTAAGAGATCTTTGAGGTCTCACCGTCCGAGACGATATCAACCCCAGCCTTGACTTGTTTCCGCACGGTCTCGGACACGGCCGCTGTCATGCAGGCGTCAAATGCAGCCTGATCGAACGGTTCCTCTCGCTCGCGTGCAAAGATGAAGTCAACGACCTCCTGATTTCGTGGCAGACTTCCCACATGGGTGGTTGAAACGCGGGTCATGTTAGGATCTCCATTCAAATCTAGGTCCATCGCCGGGCCGGAAAGCCGGCGATGGATGTGCTGCGCGCGCCCCGATTGAAACCGGGACGTGTAATTTCGGCGTTATTCTCCTGTCCAGGTCGCCCCAGCAGGGTCGTCGGTTGCGGTGATCCGGTACAGACCCGCTTGCCCGGTCATAGACGGTTCAGCGCTGTAGCTTTCACCGGGCAGAACCAGAGCGGTATCACCGTTGGACAGGGTAACCTCGACCTCATTGATCTTGATGTGCCAATGGCCACTCGCCGGCATCAGAACCACGGGTTTGTCCGCCTTGACCAGTTCAGCCACAGCCGAACCGCGCGTCAAAAAATCAACCTCGAAACCGGGCTTGTCTTTGATCAGGCCATTTTCACCGATCACAACCGCAGGTTTGTCCGCTGCCAGCGCCATCAGGTCCCAGTAGCGAGCGACGTATTTGCCGATCACCGCATCAACGGGAACCTCAGGGTAGGCTTTCAGTTCTTCCTCGGTCAGTAGCGGCATCGGCTGCACATTGTGTGGCAGTTCCTCACCCTTTTTGCTATCGTAAAGGACGCCGTTATTGCCCAACATCAGGCCATGGGCCTGCGCATCCTGAATGACTTGCGGAGCCCAGGTCACGCCGCCACCGGCATCGTCGCCACCAAGCATCGACATGATCATCCCATAGTCCTGGCCGACATTCTCGAAGCCGCGGAAGATCCCGGTCGGGATGTTGAAGATGTCGCCTTCTTCGGCGATGAACTCGCCAGCCGTGCCATAACGACCCCAGAAGAACCGCCATCGACCTTTAGCAACAAAGAACACCTCGGCGGTGGTGTGGCTGTGCAGCGAGTTGCGGCATTTCGGCGGTTGCCCCGCTGCGCCGATGTTGAACCCGATCTTGTCGGTGATGTGGACGTGCTGATCCGGGCTTTCGCTGACGCCGCCGCCAATGATTGTAAAGTTCTCTTTCTGGTCTGAACCTGGCGTGTGGGCGTCGATGAACGCGGTTTTACAAGGCTTCAGTTCGCCATAACGGACGATGCGGCTTTCGATGGTACTCATATCTTTTCTCCTTTTGATTTGGGTTTGATGAAATCAATCCAAACCACCCGGCGGGCGATTGTTCAGCCGCCGGGCGCGCAGGCTGGCGCGATGGGCGTGGTACCGCCGCAACGCCTGCCCGGAATCCAGATTTGAGATACGGTGCGACATTCTAGAGATCACCGGTCTTCAGCAGAATCTGTTTCCAGATCGAGGTTTCGTCAAACAAGGTGTATTCTTTGCGCAGACCCCACGGACCGAACTCGGCGTGGCTGATGCCCAGCACAAAGACCTCGGCCCCTGTGGGCACGCCGAACACGCCCCAGCCGTCATGCTTGCCGTGCAAAGACCAGCGGATCGCGGCGCGCGGCGGCATCATCGGGTCGTCACGGCCGATCTGATGGTGGATCTTGAATTCGGCACGTGGGAACGCTGCGCGCAGACCCATCCAGAACCTATCAACCGGCCCCCAACTGTGGCCGGTCGTGCCGCCGGGATATTCTGACAGAACAGCGCGGTCGTATTCAGCCTCGATCACCCTCATATCGGCATTCATGATCCGGGTCAGGATATCCGCGTATTTCTGGCCCCATTCACTGTCATTGCCACGGCCTTTATAGGGGCCGGGCCTATCGTTCGCGGGCGTGAGGGGCTGCACGCAGGCGTCTGGCCCACCCTCGCGCGCGATCAGATCGCGGGCGTATTCCTTGGGATCCCAGCCCATCTGCTGCACGATCGCGCTCTGGTCGCGGATGAGCCACTCATCGTTGATCTGGTTGTTTATTGCGTGGCAGTCGGCAAGAATGCGGTAGATCAGTTTCTTGCCAGTCGCCTTGCCATAAACACCGTCACCGAGATGGCTCGCGGTGGATAAAAGGCGATGCGACGACAGCATGCCCTCTTCTGGCGTTCCCGACCAGATCACATCCTCGCCCAACAGTGTACGATCAGGGAACTCTGCAAGGGTCGCCATAGTGGCAGCAATGACATTCTGATTTCCGACAACCACCGACCCAGGCGAACGCACGACGATGTCCGGGGCATAATAGTCGTGCAGCGTCGCAATGCCGCGATCTTCCCAGATTTCTTTGGTGATTCCTATTATGTAATCGGGAAAGTCTTTGAATTTGGGATTAAATCCCTTCATGTCTTCCATCCTTCAGGTATGCGGGCGGAGCCTCGAACAATCAGCGGCCCGTCAATCTCGACCCGACGCGGGCCGGCATCGGGGTCCTCGATCTTGCCGAGCAGAATATCGACAGTTTCGGTGACCATGCGATTGGCGGGCTGTCGAATGGTGGTCAGGTTGTAGGCTGGCCATGAGGCGACAGTGACATCGTCATACCCGATGACCGAAACGTCCCCCGGAACATTCAGCCCCAATTCGAACCGCAGCGTGTCCATCACGGAAACGGCCATGTGATCGTTGGCGACAAACACCGCATCAGGCGGATCGGCTTCGAACATCCGCAGCGTGGCTTGCCGGGCTTCTTCCGTCGAAAAGTTTCCTACTTCGCGGGCGTGCAGCGTAACCCCGGCTTTCTGCAAGGTCGCAACAAACCCTGTTTCGCGGTCACGCTGGGTCGAAGCTCCTTCCCACCCGGCGATATATCCGATCTTTTGGTGCCCAGCTGCCAACAGGAACTCGGCAGCCTTTCGACCACCGGCAACGTTGTCAGATGTAACTGACGACATTGCCGTGTCGTCTTGTGCCCGATTGAACAACACCATCGGTATACCGGCCGTTCGGCAGCGGTCTGACAAATCTGAGGACAAAGCCACCGAAGCGGCGATAATCCCTTCGACCTGAAAGTCGAGTATTTCCTCGACCACATTGTCGATGTTTCCTGATTCATGCGAGGCCATGAATATCAGCACGTGGTATCCACGTTCCTGTAACGTGTTTGTCAGCTTCTCCAGCGCCTCGGGATAGAACTGGTTGTTCAGATAGGCCACGACAAGCCCGATGATCCGGCTTTTCCCGGACACTACAGCGCGGGCCAGAACGTTCGGGCGATAGCCCAGTTCCTTGGCCGCCTTGCGCACCTTTTCAACGGTTTTTTTCGACGCAGACGCGCCGGGGGTGAACACACGGCTGACCGCAGATTGGCTGACCCCGGCGAGACGGGCAACTTCCAGTGATGTAACTTTTTGTGTCGCCATCAGTCTGCCGTCCAACCTCCGTCAACCATCAATGCCGTGCCCGTCACCAGCGCCGACGCATCCGATGCCAGATAAACCACCGCCCCCATGATGTCTTCAACCTCTCCGGGGCGACCCAGTTTTATCTTGTCCAGAATCCAGGCCCGCTTGTCCGGATCGTCAAAAGTCGACTTTGTCAGATCCGTCAGAATGAAGGTGGGGCAAATCGTGTTAACCCGGATCTTTGCCGGTCCGAACTCAAGCGCCATCGCCTTGGTGAAGCCTTCGACCGCGAATTTCGACGCACAATAAACCGCGCGTTCGCGACCACCAACATGGCCCATCTGGCTAGAGATATTGATCAGCGAACCGGGGCGGCCAGCGTCGAGCAGGCCTTTGGCAACAGCCTGGGTCAGGAAATAAGCACCTTTGACATTGACGCCTATCACCGCATCGAAATCTTCCGGCTGTGTTTCCACGGCCTTGCTGTGTCGGGCAAGCCCGGCTGAGTTCAGCAGAATATCGAACGGCCCATTTTGCGCTACGGCTTCAGCGGTTGCCGCCACGTCCGAAACATCCAGTTCCAGAACTCTGGCAGACCATCCCTGCGCCGACATATCTTTTGCAATATCCTGAAGCGCACCAGCACGGCGCGCCGCCAAAGTGACCTCAGCACCATGTTCCGCCAGCGCCACAGCGCAGGCCATGCCTATGCCCGACGAGGCTCCGGCGACCAAAGCTCGCTTGCCGCTCAGGTCGAAACTGGGGGTGCTGGGAAAATGTGGCATATCAGACCTCGCCGACCGGGAATGGGATGGTGCCGGGTACACGTGCCTTATTGAACTCACGCAGTCGGGCAAAAACATCTACGCCCAATTGCCGATACACATCCAGCAGATCGACCAACACCCAATTCTCGCGGATCAGCCCACCTTCCAGACGCCAGAAATCAAGTGACTTCAAAGTGATCCGTTTGCCCGAAGGCGCAATCCCCATCCAGCCGTCATGGGTGACGGTCTGGATCATGTTCGGCCAGCCGGTCACAGCGGCGTAGTCGCCATCACCAAAAAAGTGAAAGGTGATCTCGTCGGCATACTGACCACGATCGGGCATTCCGTTGAGGAAGGGAATCTGGTGCCAGTTGCGGAATCCCGCGATACCGCGCGCTGTCCCGATCCCTGCGGGACCGTACCAGTTCATGCGCGGATGCCAGAACCGCTCCATCTCCATCACTTCGGGCCCACCCTGGCTGGGGTGTTTCTCAAGATGTTTCAGCATGTCGACGATATGATTGCACGAGGCCAGAGATTTCACCTCATCCCACGGTCCGGACACAACGCCATCCAGAGTCGCCGGGCCGGGAATGCAGAACTCCAGCCCCAGAGACGGGGCCATTGGCCAGGCATTCGCCTGCATCATGACTTCGGGAACGTCCCAGAGTGCCTGAATCTCGACAACCTTGCCATTTTCAAAGCGGTAGAATTCGTGGAACCGCATGTGGGTCAGATGCCCGGTCGGCGGGATGTCCAGCCAGGGGGCGACGAAGGTGCCGAAGTAGTGGCCGCCGCAGCCAACCCAGTCGTTGCCCTGTTCTGTCCGACCACCCATGACGATCCAATCGCGACGCTCAAGATCGGGCATGGATTTCAGAAGTGGCGCGTAACAGGTGTCATAGAGTTCCTGCGGGCCGGTCAGATCTCCGAATGGATACAACATGTGGATGGCAGCATCGGGCGCGATCACCGCCTCCAGCGCCGCTCGTACTCCGGCTTCGTCGAATTTATACATTGCCTCGCGCAGGGGCGCGATCAGGACCTTGTGGGTAGAGTGAGTATCCATTGCGAAATCTCGCATTATTTTAACTTCTTATCCAAAAAATTCTGTAGGGCCCCGGTCGAATCCCTGCGCAAGATTCGTCACACTTACGAAGTCGCATCGGCCGTCTCGCGGTATGGTGCGCCTTCACCATAGGGCACGTTGATGCCCCCATAACGCCGGACACGGATGTTGCATTGTTCGGCATGGCCGACAAAGCCTTCCAGCATACACAGACGTGAGCCGTATTCGCCGATCATCGCTGCGGCCTCATCAGTGACGACCTTCTGATAGCTGTGGGTTTTCATGAATTTGCCGACCCAGAGCCCGCCGGTATAGCGCCCGGCCTTTTTGGTCGGCAGTGTATGGTTGGTACCGATCACCTTGTCGCCGTTGGCCACGTTGGTGCGTGGACCAAGGAACAGCGCACCGTAACAAGTCATGTTTTCCAGGAACCAGTCGTCGCGATCTGTCATGACCTGAACGTGCTCGGACGCGATGTCATCGGCCACTTGAAGCATCTCGTCATAGGTGTCGCAGACGATGACCTCGCCGTATTCCTCCCAACTGACCTTGGCAGTGCCGGCGGTGGGTAGGATCCCGAGGATACGGTCGATCTCGCTCAGTGTCTCTTCGGCCAGTTTGCGCGAGTTGGTGACCAGAACGCAGGGGCTGTTATATCCATGCTCGGCCTGTCCCAGCAAATCGGTCGCACAAAGCTCGGCGTCCGCAGCAGTTTCATCGGCGATGACCATCGTCTCGGTCGGACCCGCGAACAGGTCGATGCCCACCCGGCCAAACAGTTGGCGCTTGGCTTCGGCCACAAAGGCGTTGCCGGGGCCAACCAGCATGTGAACCGGATCAATGGTCTCAGTCCCTATCGCCATGGCACCGACGGCCTGGATCCCGCCCATGACATAGATCTCATGCGCGCCTCCTAGATGCATCGCTGCGATCACGGCCGCATTGGGTTTGCCCTGGAAGGGCGGGGTACACGCTATGATGCGCGGAACACCGGCGACCTTGGCAGTTGCCACTGACATATGCGCCGAAGCCACCATCGGGAATTTGCCACCGGGGACATAGCATCCCACTGACTGAACAGGGATGTTCTTGTGACCAAGGATCACTCCTGGCAGAGTTTCAACCTCGATATCCAGCATCGAGTCGCGTTGTGCCTGCGCAAAGTTCATCACCTGTTTCTGAGCAAACTTGATATCGGCCAATTCGCGCTCGGACAGCGAAGCGATCAACTCGTCGATCTGATCCTGGCTCAAGCGGAAGCTTTCCGGCGAGTAATTGTCGAACTTCTCAGACAGCTCGCGCACTGCGGTATCGCCGCGGGTTTCGATATCCGCCAGCGTTTCTTCGACAACAGCTCGGGTTTTGGCATCGTCTTCCGCCCGGTCAGCTTCAGGTTTGCCGCGTTTCAGGTATTCAATAGCCATTGTCTCTATCCTCAGTTTTCGGGCCGGGGTGGAGTTTTTTCTCCCCGGTCAAATGCTTCCCAGCCTTCGCCGTTGAACAGATCAACGCCAAGCTGCGCGGCGACGTGGGCGAAATCGACGTTCACCCAGTTGTCAACGATCTTGCCATCGACGACTTTCCAGAAATCCATGTATCGGATCTCGACCCGCTTGCCGGTGGGCGCGATGCCCAGAAACTCGCCCGAGTGGGTTGCCTCCTGGCGGCCAAAGGCCGCAGCCCATTCGCCCATATAAAGCCGGGCCTCATCAATGCAGGTCTTGTCCGAGAACGCCGCCTGAAACGGGCGTTGCCAGTTTTCCTGAAACTCCTTGAGCCCAGTTTTGGTGCCGCAGCCCCGGTTGCCGATCCAGCGGAACCCTTCTGCGAAGAATTCGCCGATATCGTCGATGCGGTGATCGTTCAAACCATCGACCATCCCCTCGATCACGGCGCGGGTCTCGTCGGTTTTTCTCATGTCCGTGTCACGTGTCAGCACGGCCTGTTCGGGGCGGGAGCCCTTCATGTGTCTTTTCCTTTTATGGATACCAAGGGGTTTTCTGTCTGGACGGGGACAGTTGGTCGGCCGTCAGAAAATCCCTTGGCATCCGGTTGAGCGCCGGGTGGCGCGCAATGGCGTTATGTCTGGCGGAACAGCTCATCGGGTCTGTTCAGAAATTTGGGCAAAAAGGTCGTAACCCAGTTGCAACAGCAGATGTGGAATATCGAGCATGCACCAGTTCTCGATGATCTTGCCGTCTGCGCAGCGCCACCAGTCGCAGTCACGCATAAAAACGCGCTTTCCCGTTGGCTCCAGGCCCAGGAAGGATTTGACGTGGACGCCGGTGATCTGCGGCCAGCCGCACAGGAATGCATAGTCGCCATCCCCGGCCTTGCAATTCGAGCCGACCCCGGTGACGCCTGCGTCCCTGCCGTCACCCCAGCCTTCGAACGTGTCCTCGAAGGGGGATTGGAAATCGGCGAAGGCATCGACCGTGGCATAGGATCCCAGCCCGCCGGGACCGTACCACACCATTCGGTCATCCCAATAAGGCCGCCAGCTTTGGTCCTCGGTCGTCAGCTGTACTAGCATGTCCTCGACCAGATCTGCTGTGGCGCGTGACTGCGCTGGGTCTGATGGCCCAATGACGATGCCGTCATGAGTTGCCGGACCCGGCACGACACCTTCATAGCCCTGCAGTTCCAGCGGCCAGAGGCCAAGCGCGATGATCAACTCGGCAAAGCCGAGAAAGACATAGGATTCGACGATCTTGCCATCTTCCATTCGGTGGAATTCACCAAAGCGCAGAAATGCCAGTTTGCCGCTGGGTGGAATACCACAAAGCGGTCGCTTGAAATGACCGTGGAAATACCCGGTTGAGGTGACCCACTCGCTTCCCAGGTATTCGCCACCTGTGACCACATAGTTCTGACGGGTGAGCCCCTCGAACGCCTCTGAAATCGGCAAGATGACAGAGCTGACGTAGCCGTTGCCATCAGGGGCTGCATTGATCGGATGGCTCGCTTCGGTAGTGGCCGTTGCGGCGAAGATCTCGCTAGCGGCCGTCTCCATGGTTTCGCAGAGGCCCTTATCAAAGCTTTCGAGAAACTGACGATAAAGCTGTTTGTTTTCAAACGTGGTTCCGGTAGCAATACCCATCGCTGGGCGATTTGCGCGCTTGTTCATGGCGCTTTCCTTTTTAGGACGTTTTCCTATTCGCGGTGGCGGTGTGCAGGCACGAGGACCCGCGCGCATCAAGGCAAATGGAATTCGTCCCGGCCGTCGGGCCCGGCGCGCAGCCAAGTTCAGGCTGGCTGCGTGCGCATGGGCAGATACGGACTGAGGATGAGTGCGCCCCATTTATGTCAGCCTTTCACAGCCCCGGCGGTCAGGCCGCCCACGATCTGACGCTGGAAGAACATCACCAGGATGAACAGTGGAACAGTGGCAGAAACCACGGCTGCAACAGCGAACATCACGTTGCCCTCGGTTTGCGTTGTACCGAGAAACGCGGCAATGGCAGGCACCATAGTACGGTTGCTTTCAGACAGCAGCATCGCCCCCACGGCAAAGTCGTTATAGGCCAGAAGGAACGAGAACAGCCCGGTCGTGATGACGCCTGGCCACATCACCGGAATGATCACACGTCGGAAAGCCTGAAACTGGTTGCATCCGTCGACCTTGGCACTTTCATCCAACTCGCTCGGGATGTTCTTGAAGAAGGAATGCAACATCCAAAGAGTGAACGGCTGGTTGATCGCCACAAGCACGATAATGGTGGTTGGAAGAATTCCCCAAACATTCCATTCAAAGAAGGGTAACAGATAACCTGAGACCAGAGTGATTGGCGGCATTGCACGGAAAATCAACGCTGTGATCAAAAGCCAGAATGTGTAGTTGTAAGTAGACCGCGAAAGGGCATAGCCCCCTAAAGTCCCGATAGTCAGTGAGATGGTAACAACAAAGAAACAGACGATCCCGGTGTTCAGAACATTTCGCCAGAACTCTTCCTGAATCCAAGCACCCTCATATCCGGTGGTGGTGAACGGCGAGCCATAAACCGCTTCGGTTCGGGCACCAGTCAGGGCGTTGGTCCAGTCAGCGATCGAGAAGAAATCCAGTTCGACCTTGAACGAGCCCCAAACCGTCCAGAGGAACGGAAAGGCGGCCAGGATAAACCATAGGAGCACAAACAGGGATGAGGCGATCCGAAGGCTTGTAGGCATTCTTTGCGCGCGGCTGGCCATATTATCTTGCTCCTTTGAAATCGCGCCAGGTGCGGACAAGCACGGGCGACAGAAGAATTGCGACCCCGAAAATCGTCATCACAGAGGTAGCAGCAGCGGAAGACAGTTGCCGAGTCTCGCCACCGAGATCGTAGAAGATGAAGGTGCTGAGTGATTGCGCATGCGCTTGTGCACTGAAGCCGATGATAGGTTCAAACACCTTGAAATTGTCCATCAACTGGATCAGTGCTACAAATGTGACCAGGGGCATGAGATGGGGAACAACCACGAATTTGACCTGCTGCCAGCGCGTCGCCCCGTCTATCTGGGCGGCCTCAATCTGGTCTTGGGGCAAGGTTTGCAGGCCAGCATAGAACACGACAAAGGCAAAAGGCGCAGCGTGCCAAACACCATAGACCATCAGCGCTACCCACATCAGCCCTGTTGATGCTTTCAGGCTGAAATCCGGATCTCCAGCAAGATATACGAGGGCGTTGCCGATCACCCCGCGACTGTCAATCATCCAAAACAGGATGAGCGAGCCGATCAGCGGGGTCACGATCATGGGCAGAAGAGAGAAAAAGATCATCAGACCTTTGAGTTGCCTGTGCAGGGAGTTTACTGCCAGCGCAATCACCAGCCCCAAAATAATTGTGAGCGGTGTCACGACAGCAACGAAGGTCAGCGTGAATGCCATCGCCCGGTAAAAGGGCAAATTGCCGAGTTCCGAGAAAAAGCCGCCCCATGTTTCATTCGCGGCCCAGATTTGACCAATTTCCTGTATCGCCAGATGGCCTCGGTTAAAGTAAATGTCCAATCCCACAAACCGGCCCAGAGGTTGCTCGGCGCGAAGCGCCGCGGTGGCCTCTTGATCAACAGTGGTCTCAGTTGTGCATCCGATAAGCGGGGTGCAGTTTTCGACCTCTAACAGAACAGCCGGATGGGGTGCGAAGATCGATTGAGTCACCACCGAGACAATTGGCATTGCAATGAACAGAAGCATCGCGAGTCCTGTGGGCAGGAAGAACCAAAGGAATGTCTTATGGCGCATGTTGCAATCCTCGTGTCAGTGGGATTGCGCGGGCGGTTATCAAAGGCACCCGCGCAATAGGCTTCTTATTGCAGATAGCCTTGCTCGATGGCGGCGGCACGATAGGCGGCTTCTACATCAGCCAACGCTTGTTCCGCGCTTTCCTTGCCCTGCATGAAATCAGCAAGTTCGTTGCCAAGTGCGCTGTGCATGAGCCCCATGTACGGTAGCATCGGATAGGGTGGTGTGCCCATTTTGGCCGCAGCAAACACACCCTCGGCATCTTTTCCCGGCTGGTAGCCTTCAATCAGCCAGACCGCCAACGGCGTGGTTTCATCGTTCAGCATGTCAGGACGGATGCCATGTTTCATTGCAATGAATGTGGCCTCGGCCTCTTCATCTGAGATGTTCTTTCCGACAGTCCAACCGTCCCACCACAGGGTCGTTGCAGGGATATCTCCGCCACCAACTGTCAGCGGCGCGCCAATCGCATGGCCGTCGATTACCTCCTGCAACACACCTTCGGTGGTGGTTTGCTGCGATGCGCGCGAACCCCACATATTCATGATTGCAACGTTGCCAGCACGGTATTCGGCATTGGTGGCGTTGGAGTCATGAGTCAGGAAGTCGGGGTTCATGTATTCCGACAAAGCCTTCATCATATTCAGGGCGTTGACACCGGCCTCAGAATTCACGTTGGGTTCGGCCGTACCGGGTTTAAAATGGCTGCCGCCATAACCAAGGAACATATTGTTGAATTCCTGCGCCAGGTTCCAACCCGATGCATAGGCTCCACCAACCGGGTTTTGCATAATACCCTGCGCACGAATGGCCTCGGCCACCTCGAGCATTTCCTCATAGGTAGTCGGGACTTCCACACCGGCTTGCTCAAGGATATCCTTGCGGTACATCAGATGCTGCGCGTTCGCCATGAAGGCGATAGCCATGATGTTGTCGCCAATCTTGATCAGCTGCCCAGGCTGCAGGTCCTGACCATACTTTTCCACCAGATCATTGAGCGGACGAATAACGTCTTCGTTCATCAGTGCCACAACCGAACTATTGGCGATGATTGCGGTCGTGTATTCCGACGGATTGCCCGACAGGCCAGCCACGTTGATGGTCTGGTGCTCGGATGTCAGGTTGGATTCTACCGACGCCCCGGTGCATTCCTTTGCTCCGGCTGCGACGGCCTGGATGGCCGCAAATTCATTACCGACTATGTTGACACGTGCGCCGATTTCGCAGGCATATCCTGCGCTTGCGGCAAAGGCGGCTACCGAGCCGGCCAATGCAATTTTCTTCAGAAACATCAATATTCCTCCCTAGATGGATGGTGCATCTTCGAAGTCTGCACCCTGGTTACCACGTCCCAACGGGTGTCGTTTGCGGTTCTCAGCCTTCCAGGCGAGCCCCAGTTTGCGCATCAAACAGATGGCAGTGGTCGGTATGGATATGAATCGAGACCTGATCGTCGATTTCGGCCCGATAGGTTTTGTCGGCCTTGACCGAGACCAGCGCACCACCGATCCGAACCGAGACCATGGTGCTGTCGCCCAACAGCTCTTGTGTATAGATCGGTGCATTGATCTCGCCGCCGCTTTCCACAACATTGGCGTCCTCGGCGCGAAACCCCAGCGTGATAGGACCGTCGGGCGCGTTCAACCCGTGTACCTCAGTGCTTTTGGCGCGAAACACGCCACCCTGAACCTCGCCATCGACAAGGTTCATTGCCGGGTTGCCGATAAAGCTGGCGACAAAGGTGTTGGCGGGGGTGTCATATATATCGACCGGAGTACCGACCTGTTGCACGACACCCTGTTTCATGATCACCACCCGATCAGCCAGTGTCATAGCCTCGATCTGGTCGTGGGTGACATAGATCGTGGTGACCGCCAATTCGTGGCTGAGGTTCTTGATCTGTGCGCGGGTGGAAACGCGCAGTTTTGCGTCAAGGTTGGATAGTGGCTCGTCCATAAGGAACACGTTCGGCTCGCGCACTATGGCACGAGCCAAGGCAACCCTCTGACGCTGACCACCAGACAATTCCGCTGGCTTGCGGTGCAGGAAGTCATCCAACTCAACCATGGCCGAAGCGCGCCGCACTTTTTCGTCATGGGTAGCAGGGTCAATACCGCGAACTTTTAGCGGGAAGCGAATGTTCTCATATACATTCATATTCGGATAGAGCGCGTATGACTGGAACACCATCGCAACATCGCGGTCTTTGGGCTCCATGTCATTTACTCGGGCACCATCGATCAGAATATCGCCCTCAGATGCGTCCTCGAGGCCAGCAATCATGCGCATTGTCGTGGTCTTTCCGCAACCTGACGGCCCAAGAAGTACCAGAAATTCCTTGTCGGCTATTGTCAGGTCAAAATTGTCAACTCCGACAAACGATCCCCAACGCTTTCCAACATTGCGAAGTTGAATTTCGGCCATTCTGCCCTCCCTGTTGCACTCGTAGTGCATACGCTTGCAAAACCATAGACAACAAAAGAAACATCTGGCAAGCTTTTTTTGCATGCGTGTGCAAAAGCCGACTTCATCTTCCTCGCAATTCGCCCCTTGGCAGCGACTAAAGAACTGAAAGAAAATAATAATGTCCTATGAAATCCAAAAATCGATCATCTTGGATTACTACACGGCGCTCAGCAGCGTAAAAGAATCGGATATCGCCAACACGTTGTCTGAGTTCTGCACAGAAGACTACCTGTGGCGCGGTTTCCACCCGTTTGATGAGCTTCGGGGCACCCATGACGTAGCACAGGCATTCTGGCGTCCCCTGAAGCAAAGTCTAAGGAAAATGCAGCGCCGGATGGACGTGTTCATGGCCGGAAAAAACGAGATGGACGGATTCACCTCGGTCTGGGTTGTTTCAATGGGGCATCTGATGGGCCTGTTCGACAATGCGTGGCTGGGCATCGCCCCCACGGGCAAGATGGCGTTTTTGCGCTATTGTGAGTTCAACAAGATCGAGAATGGCAAGATCGCCGAAACGGCGATGTATTTCGACATCCCGCATTTCATGATGCAGGTCGGGTTGCAGCCCTTCCCGCCTCAAACTGCAGCCCATCTGGTTCAACCCGGACCGATGACGCATGACGGGTTGATGTTCAGCCCGCAGCCTGCCGAAGAAGGCGAGAAAACTCTCGACACGATCAATGCCATGATTTCCGATCTCGGCCAATGGAACAGCGGCTTGAGCCTTGAGGAAGAATTGCGCCAGACATGGAGCGAAGACATGATTTGGTGGGGGCCCGCCGGGATCGGTGCGACCTATACGATTGAGCGTTATGCAAAGCAGCACTCAGGCCCGTTCCGCGCATCCTTAACGGACCGCTCGAAGACCAAGCACATTTGCCGCTTGGCTGAGGGTCACTATGGCGGCTTTTTCGGCTGGCCGAATTTCACGGCGCGGCCCACCGGCGGGTTCATGGGTATGCCCGCCACAGACAAGGCCGGTGAATTCCGTGTGATCGACATCTATCGTCGCGCGGGTGACAAGCTGGCCGAGAACTGGGTTTTCATTGACCTGCTGCACTTCTGGAAACAACAGGGTGTCGATATTTTGGGGCGCATGTCGAAAGTACCGCGAACATGACCGGCTGGATCGATGCCCATCACCACCTTTGGGACCTTGAAGCTGTAAACTACCCCTGGCTGATGGCGCGCGGGGTGGAAAGGTTCTTTGGCGACCCGACGCCGATTCAACGGAATTATCTACTGCGCGAGTTCCGGTCCGAAGCCGCGCCCTGCGGAGTCGGTGCCTCGATCCATATCCAGGTGGGAGCCAAAAACGGTCTGGACGAAGCCCGGTGGGTTCAAGCTGTCGCCGAAACCAATCCAGACTGGCCAATGGCGCAGGTTGTGTTCTGTGACCTGACCTCGGCTGACCTACACGCCCAGCTTGATACGTTTCAGGCTCTTCCAACTGTACGCGGTGTGCGCCAGATCGTCGGGCGCGCACCCGGAGAGGACGCGCAGACGGGAACCAATTTCCTGTTGGACGATCCGCGGTTTCTGGACGGACTGAAGGAGGCTGGACGGCGTGACCTCAGCTTTGATCTGCAGCTCATTCCTGATTTGATCGGAAAAACCACCCGAGTTCTCGCGCAAGCCTCGAATACACGAGTCGCTCTATGCCATGCCGGATCACCATATGACCGCACTCCGGCGGGCCTGAAAAGCTGGGCTCAAAGATTGCGCGCTCTGTCCGATCTGCCGCACGTCTCATGCAAGCTCTCAGGTCTGGGCATGTTCGATCACAACTGGGCGCCTGAGAGTATTCGCCCGATCGTGGAGATTTGCCTTGAACAATTCGGACCAAAGAGGGTCATGTTTGGCTCGAATTTCCCGGTCGACAAACTCTATGGCAATTACACATCGCTGGTACAGGCTTACCGTGATCTGGTTCCGGCTGAGGCCCAATCGGCTGTGTTCAGAGAAACCGCAGAACACTTCTATGATCTCGAGGTGCCCTGAGAGTGATATTCAATGACTCGGCCCCTTGATCCGGGCCGATCGGATGTAGAATCCGTTCCCGTTTCTTTCTCGTGATTAGGTTGCGGTCAAGGCCTGCTGAGCGGAACCGTTGCGCAGCTCAAGCGAAGCAGGCCGGGCGGTACGGTTAAGATTAGCGTAAACGGCTGGTGCCAGTCCGCCGAGAGAAATGTGCGGTCGCTGTGTATCGTAGTCAATCCTCCAGTTTTTGATGATCTTTCGGGCTTCAGCCAGGTTGCCGAAGATATGTTCGTTTGAGCGCTAGCAGAAATGCGCTCGAACTGACAGGTAGGGGCGAAGTTTGCGACAGAACCTGGAACGGTTGTGTTGCAAATTTTTGGAACGATCAAAGTAAGCGTCTTACCAGGCACACTTATCCTACGATCTCAGCAAACACCCGAAAGCCAGAGGTGGCTGCGCTGAAGAATTGCTGTTTCCGGATCATGTTGACGACTTTGATGCCATCCAACGTAGCGGACGCGGATGCGAATGATTTGAACCCACACATATGTCGAACACGCCGTTTTATGAACCGATGATCCTGCTCGATCATATTGTTCAAAAATTTGGACCTGATTGTCTGCACCTTGGCTTGGCAACCAAACCGCTTCAGAATCCTGTTCACTTCTCGAATGCCGGCTGCGTTGGCTCCGCTCTTATCGATGACGACTTTGTCTGGGATTCCGTTTGATGACAGCGCTTTGGTAAAGAACCTGGTTGCTGCGGGACCGTTTCTTCGCTCAGACAGCATAAAATCAAGGGTGTTCCCTGCTTTGTCGACGGCCCGATAGAGATACACCCACTTACCGCGCACACGGAGGTAGGTTTCGTCCATTCTCCAAGATTTCTGTGTTGGACGCTTTTTCGATTGCGCCCGCGCAGCGATCATCGGCAAATATTTTACAACCCATCTATTCAACGTGGCGTGATCGACGGAAACGCCCCGTTCAGCCATAATTTCTTCAAGGTCGCGATAGGAAACAGTGTGGCGCAAATAGAAAAACACAGCGTACAAAACCACATCCTTCGGGAAGTGGCAGCTTTTCAAAGAAACCATTCTGAAACCTGCTCGCGATTGATTTGAAAGCAACAAGCACCAGGGCACGCGATTTCGTCAACCTCGGTCAAAATTCGCGACACAACCAAATTTCCTATCGACAACTGCGTTCCGGAAAGACATCCCAAATTTGAGCTCTGCAAGGTCTCTACCCGGCTCTCCAGTTTCAAAAAACCAATCCAAGGGGATTGCTAGGCGCTTTCCAAACATGAGCTAAAAGCTCGGCCCTGGGCACCGAAGTTCCGGCCAAGTATCGGCTCATTTGCGTACGGTTCACACCTGCAACATCAGTCAAGAATTTCACTGACCCAACCTGTTTGGCGAGGTGGTTTAGTCGTGCTGCCAGCGCGTCCCGCATATCTGATTGGCTGGCCGTACCCCTTGTCATTTTCAACCTCTTTTCCAGCGAGAGCAGGGGAAAAGTTTACTCATCAACACGCTGTGTGTCTCCTATAATCTGAAACCAGTTTCAAACGCTTGCCCGGCATCGCAGGCCTAGTGGTTCAGAATCTTGCTCAGAAAATCCTGCGCTCGATCACTTTCCGGGTTGCCAAAAAACTGCTCGGTGGGACGGTCTTCAATTACCAGACCGGCATCCATGAACACCACCCGATCCGCCACCTTGCGTGCAAAGCCCATCTCGTGCGTGACAACCATCATTGTCATACCGTCCTTTGCCAGTTCGACCATCACATCCAGAACCTCATTGATCATTTCCGGATCAAGGGCCGAAGTCGGTTCATCAAACAGCATCGCAATCGGGTCCATAGCCAGCGCCCGGCTGATGGCGACCCTCTGCTGCTGTCCACCTGAAAGCTGCCCGGGAAATTTTTCGATATGTGGCAGGAGCCCAACCCGATTGATCAGAGCTTCAGCTTTGGCGTTGGCCTCGTCACGTGACCGGCCCAGGACTTTCTGCTGACCCAGACAAAGGTTCTCGCGCACGCTCATATGTGGGTAAAGCTCAAAGTGCTGGAACACCATACCAATGCGCGAGCGCAGCTTGGTAAGATTGGTGCCTTTTGCGGTGACATCCACGTCTTCAACCTGAATGCGGCCCTGCTGCACCGGCTCCAACCCGTTAACGCATTTGATAAGGGTGGACTTTCCTGATCCGGACGGACCGCAGACCACTACAACCTCGCCTTTTTTGACGTTGGTGGTGCAATCGGTCAGCACCTGAAAGTTGCCGTACCATTTAGAGATGTTTTCAATGCTGATCATGCTGTTTTGGCCTTCTGAAGGTGCCGGACAACAAGTGAACCGGCGAAGCAAATGCTGAAGTAGACAAGGGCGGCGAAGATATACATCTCAGCAAGCCGGCCCTCGGTTCGGGCGACAATAGATGAGGCGGTCATGAAGTCGCGCAAGCTGACAACAAAGACAAGGCTGGTATCCTGGAACAGAATGATGCCCTGCGTCACAAGGATCGGGATCATGTTCCGGAACGCCTGTGGCAGGACCACATAGCGCTGGATCTGCCAGTAGCTGAGGCCAGTGGCCTGTCCGGCATGCACCTGTCCTTTGCGGACTGACTGAATGCCTGCCCGGATAATTTCTGAATAGTAGGCCGCCTCGAACATGACAAAGGCGATCAGCGCCGAATAGAAGCCGCCAATCGGCCGACCCAAAGCAAGAGGCACCAGGAAGTAGAACCAGAAGATCACCAAGATCAGCGGCACCGAGCGGATCAGGTTCACATAACCTGCGGCGAGGAGAGCCAATGGCGCGATACCAGATAGCCGCATCAAGGCAAGGCCGGTCCCCAAAATGATACCGCCGATCACAGCAAGAAAGGTAAGCCATAGCGAGAGCTGCAAGCCCTGCCACAGAAATGGAAGATTGTTCCAGATGACGGAAAGATCAAAATCACCCATAATTCAGCCTTTTCCGACAAAACCCGGGATGCGGGTGTATTTTTCAAGAGTCTGCGCGATGACTGTCGCACCAAGAGCGATGACGACGTAGATGACCGTCGCTGCGGTAAAGGCCTCAAATCCCTGAAAAGTGTATTCCGCGATCTGCTGGCTTTGCGCCGTCAGTTCAAGAAGGCCGATGGTCAGCGCCAGTGAGGAATTCTTGAAGATAGTCAGGAATTCAGAGGTCATCGGCGGCACGATCAACCGGAAGGAAATCGGCAACAACACGTAGCGATATGTCTGCGCAGTCGAGAAGCCATTGGCATAGGCTGCGCTGGTCAACCCGTGACCGACGGCATTGATCCCGGCACGAACCTGTTCGGCAACGCGGCTTGCGGTGTAAAGTCCTAGACCGATAACAGCCGTAACATACTCGGGATTTGGCATGTCCCGCTTCATCCAACGACCCAGATCGTCCGGAACGATCTCAGGCATGACGAAGTACCACAGGAACAGTTGTACAAGAAGCGGCACATTACGAAAAAGTTCAACGTAGGTGGTGCAAAGTAAGGCAACAGGCCGCGATGGCAGTGTGCGCCCGACGCCAATTAGAACACCGACGGCCAGCGCAAGAACCCAGGCCACAAGCGCGACCGCAAAGGTCCACCCCAGCCCCGATATCAGCCAGCCAAGGTATTCCTCTTCAAAGAGGACACCCCAGTTCCAGTTGTAGTTCATGCTTTCTACCCTGATAAGAATGGTGCCGGGCCTCCCGCGCACGGTGCAGGCCCGACAGTGTTGCTACAGGAGGAGGTTATTCCGGCAGCGCATTAAGCTGGAACGCAGCCTTCAGCAGGTCTGTCTGACCGACACCCAGCGGATCGAACCACTTGGCATAGATGTCGTTGATCTCACCCGAGCGGAACACATCTGCCATAGCCTTCTTGCCGATCAGTTCAAAGGCGCTGTCGTCGCGGCGCACCATCAACGCATAGGGATCGAAAGACAGGAAATCACCGACCACCGCGAAATCTTCGGGGGTCTTGGATTTTGCAATGAGCCCGAACAGAAGGATGTGATCCGTGGCATAGACATCCACACGATCAGTTTCCAAAGACAACATGCCCTCGGCATGATCCCGCACCGGAAGAACCTTCACGTCCAGCCCCAGCTCTTCAATTGCCGCCTTGACGGCACGCTCGTTGGTGGTGCCCTGCGCCAACGCAACGGCCTTGCCGCCCAGATCTGCAACCGAATTGATGCCGGAGTCTTTACGGACCATCAGTTTGGTACCGGTGATGAAGGTCGTGGGCAGATATTCGACCTGCTCCTGACGGGTCAGGTTGTTCGTGGTCGAGCCGCATTCAAGGTCAATCGTGCCATTGGCCATCAGTGCAATCCGGGTCTTGGGGTTCACCGGCACATATTTGATCGTCAGTTCCTTACCCAGCTCGGCGGAAACCGCTTCGACCACCTTCATGCAAAGGTCGATCGAATACCCAACCGGATTTTGGTTCTCGTCCAGATAGGCAAACGGAACAGAGCTTTCCCGGTGTCCAATGACAATTTCGCCCGAGGCGTCAATCTTGGCCAAAGTTCCCGTGCGATCCTCAGCCACAGCCGGAGCAGAAAAGGCCAAGGCAAAAGCCAATACGGCCGCTGGTTTCATATATTTCATGGTTTTCTCCCTTAGTTTCTGTTGCTTTTGTTAGTCCTGATAGCCCGGCAGATCGAAAATGCCGGAATATCCAAATAACGCTGCACTTCCACCGGTGTGCAGAAACACAACATTATCCATTCCTTCGAAGTAGCCTTTGCGAACTTGATCAATCAGGCCATCGAGCCCTTTGCCCGAATAGACCGGGTCAAACAAAAGCCCTTCGAGTTGAGCCAGTTTCAGAAGCGCCGCACGCATGCCGTCGGTCGGCAGGCCGTAGCCTGGGCCAACATAATCACAGTTCGCGCGCACCGAGGTACGTTCAATCACGGCCCCCATTCCAAGGTAATCCATGGTCTTGCAGGCCAGGTCATAGACCATGCCTTCCTGTTTCCCCTGAGGTGCCCGAACACCGATCCCAAGCAAGTGAATGTTGCTGCCAAGGGCAGCAAGTCCCGCCACCAGCCCTGCTTGGGTTCCCGCACTGCCGGTGGCATGGACCAAGGCGTCAATCTTGAGACCGATGTTTCCGGCTTGCTCTTCCAACTCGGCGGCACAATTCACATAACCCAACGCCCCAACGCGATTGGAGCCGCCGCCCGGGATGATGTAGATCTTGCGGCCCTGATCTTGCAGCGTGCTGGCCAAGGCTTCCATTTCAGCGTTCATGTCGGCACCACCTGCTCGTTTGGAAACGGTTGCGCCATGTAGCTGATCCAGCAGAACATTACCGTTGAAGTTATAAGTCTCGTCATTCGACCCGGTGCGATCCTCAAGCAGGATATGGCAGTTCAGCCCCAACCGGGCTGCTGCGGCTGCTGTCTGTCGTGCATGATTGGACTGGGTGGCGCCTTGCGTGATCACTGTGTCAGCACCCAGCTTCATGGCGTCGGCCATCAGAAATTCCAGTTTGCGAGTCTTGTTGCCGCCCGACGAAAGGCCCGTGCAGTCATCGCGCTTGACCCAGATGCGCGGCCCGCCCAGCTCGTCACTCAACCTTTCCAGCGGCTCCAACGGGGTCGGAAAATGACCAAAACGCACACGTGGAAAGTTCTCAAGCGCGCGCCTTACAAGCGCGAGGTTGCCGCCCACTGCCATAGCACTTTCTGCCGCTGCGGTTTGCATTGTGTACATTCCCTTTACGTATTCTAAGTAAGGCTAAACGCAAAAAATCGTGTTGGATAATGCCAATATTGCAGTGTACCCGTACATAAGGTATGGGTAAGCATGGATACACGCCTTCTAGAAGACGCTCTGATCCTGTTGGAAGAGCGCAGCTTGACCGCCGCTGCCGCGCGTAGGAATGTAACACAACCCGCCTTTTCACGGCGCATTAGATCACTGGAACATTGGATCGGAAAAAGCTTGCTGGTCCGTGAGGCCAACCGGGTAGAGCTGTCTCCGACGCTACTACAAAGCGAACCTCAAATCCGGTCGCTGCTCGCGCATTTGCGGCAATTGCATGGGCATCTTAATAACCCGGAAGGCATCGGAGAACCGCTGGTGATGGCGACGCAGCACTCGCTTTCGGTGTCCGTCGTTCCAGAGATTCTTCGCAAACTCCGCGCACGCAGCGGATTGCCGCAAATCCGATTGCGCACGCAGAACCAGGTGACAGCAATGTCCACATTCCTGCGCCATGAATGCGACATTCTGGTGAGCTATGAATTCCGTGAGCTGCCCCAGGTGCCTTTCGATGACACCGTTGATCGTTACATTTGGCGGCGGGACACTTTGCTTCCGGTCGTCGGAGGCGCACTAAAATATGAGCTGCTGGAAGGTCAGATCCTACCACCGGAAGCCCCCTGCATTGATTTCCCCGCAGACAGCTTTTTTGGGCAGATTGTGTTACTGCATCAAGCTAAAGCGGACCGTGCCTGGACGGGAAGATCGGCTGTGGAAAGCGCGTTTTCGGTGGGGATCTCCCAGATGGTTTTGGAAGGAAGCGGCGCTGCCTGGGTTCCTCACTCGCTTATCCAGAATCACATAATTACTGGCGATGCTGTCATCCTCTCTCCGGAATACGGCCGCCTGCCGCTGGATATTGTTCTATACACCCACGTTTCCAACCCGCGCGGTACGAACTTCAGAAAGATGGTCGCCGAAACAGAGTAAGGGCCAGGAAACCCGCCGTAAGCATCACCCTTCTCCATTACAGACTTGCGATGTGCCTTACAGGTTTTGAGCCATCATCCAAAAGCGTTCCAACTCTGCTCGGGACCTCTCGATCGAACGGTAGAGTTTGATGTCGATTGAAAGCTCGAATTCTGGTTGGCTGATCTTCTGCAAACTCCCGTCTTTCAACTCTCGATCCGCCGCGCTTTCGGGAAGGAATGCAACGCCAATTCCCGCAAGACAAGCGGACTTAAGCGCCTCGGCAACGGAGTTTTCATAGATGGGGCTCACAATGTGACTCAGACCTCCGCGATCCAGACAAACCTGGGACACGCGGCCCAGAAAACTGTCAGGAGTGTATGACAGGAACGGAACCGGGTTTTTCCCTTCGAGGCTGTATTTGGCACGCCCATCAGCATTGACAACGCTGACGGCTATGATCCGGTCTTTTGCAATGGTCGAAGACGGGTATCGGTTTTCATCTGAAATAGTGGGCACTGTCGGATGGGAATAGCACAACATAAAGTCTGCGCTTCCGGATAAAATTGCCTCGGCGCAGCCGGAGAAGTTTTCCGCAACCAGCCTGGTTTTGGTGGGACCAAGATGGCTGGACATTCGTGTCAGCCAGTTCGGGAAGAAGGAAATTGCCAAAGAATGAAGCGCGACGAAATCAAGCACCGATGCTTCCTGGCGAGATAAGCCACGGATATCGCTTTTGGATTGTTTTAATGCGGCAACCGTGTCGATTGCGGTTTGCTTGAATGCATGACCTGCTGACGTAAGCTCAACCGGGTGTACGCTCCTGTCAAACAATGGGGTACCGGTCCAGTTTTCCAAGTTTTTGATCCGCCGCGTGAAAGCCGACTGGCTTATGTTTCGCGCATCCGCCGCGCGGGCAAATACCCCAGCAGTTGAAAGTGCCAAGAAGTCTTCCAGCCAATCGATCTCCATCAAAATTCTCCAATTGCAGAAACTTCACACGGTAGAAGCATGTTGCAAAATTCGCAACACCTTTGCGAAAGTTGTCATGGGTGGACGGACTTGATGGCGGTACGGTCAGACCAACACACTCACAGAGTCTCGGCCCCTCGCGTTTGATGCAGGCCGCAAGACCACAAAAAGGTCTCAGATCATGAAACAACACAGAACAGAATCCGACAGCCTTGGCCCGGTAAAGATCCCGCTGGCAGCGACCTGGGGCAGCCAGACCCAGCGGGCACTGGAAAATTTCCCGATTACGGGGGTGGCGATCAGCCACTATCCGGAATTGATTGTCGGACTGGCGTCGGTCAAAAAGGCCTGTGCTATGGCCAACAAGGACCTGGGCGTCCTGCCCCACCGGAAAGCGTCGGCCATTACGGATGTCTGTGACAAGATCATTGCCGGGGGCCATCACGATCAGTTTGTTGTTGATGTCATGCAGGGTGGTGCTGGCACATCGACCAACATGAATGCCAATGAAGTCATTGCAAATCTTGGGCTGGAAAAGCTTGGGGCAGATCATGGCGATTACAGCCAGCTTCATCCGAATGATGATGTGAACCGGTCACAATCCACAAATGACGTTTACCCCACAGCAATCCGTCTGGCTGTTCTGTCCAGGATCGCGCCTATGATTGAAGCAATGCATCTTCTAACCAAATCCTTCGACCAAAAGGCATGTGAGTTTCAGCATATTATGAAGGTCGGGCGTACCCAACTTCAGGACGCTGTACCCATGCCACTTGGTGCGGAGTTCCGGGGGTTTGCCACAACAATCAACGAGGATGCCGACCGGTTGAGGGACCTGTCGCGCCTTCTGACAGAAGTGAACCTTGGAGGCACGGCCATTGGCACCGGCATCAATGCCCCCGAAAGGTTTGGCGAAGTCGCTTTGGCGCATTTGCGCGACATTACCGGCGAGCCACTTAAACTGGCCCCGGACCTGATTGAGGCTTCATCTGATCTGGGTGCCTTTGTGATGTTCTCAAGCACGCTCAAGCGGGTTGGCATCAAACTGTCTAAGATCTGTAATGATTTACGCCTAATGTCCTCTGGGCCGCGGGCTGGGCTTGGAGAAATCATTCTGCCCGCGGTTCAGGCAGGATCGTCCATTATGCCCGGCAAGATAAACCCGGTTATTCCCGAAGTTGTAAATCAGGTTTGCTATCAGGCAATCGGAAATGACCTAACCGTCACAATGGCCGCCGAGGCCGGCCAGTTCCAGCTCAACGCGATGGAGCCGGTCATCATCCATAAAGTGTTGGAAACCATGGGGTCTCTGACCAATGCAATGAATGTGCTGCGCACCCGCTGCGTGGACGGTATCGTTGCGGATGAGAAAAGATGCGAGATGTTGCTGAGCAACAGCCTTGTACATGTCACCGCACTGGCCCCGGTGATCGGATATGAGGCTGCCACCAAACTTGCAAAATATGCACAGGCGCATGGCTTGAACCTGCAAGAGGCCGCAAAACCCGCTTTGCCAGGAGAACTTGCCGAGACTGCATTGCAGCACATGCACGGCAGGGCTCCGGAGATTGCCCAATGAACAAAAACCAATCTTTACGCATAGGAATCGTTGGCGGCCTGGGCGCCCTTGCCGGAGCCGACCTGCTGAACAGAATTGTTCAAAGGACACCGGTCAGGTCGGAAGAAGACCACAGGGAATTGATATTTCACCAGAAACCGCTGCGCGAACCAGCCTCCCCCAAAGAGCTGAGCTACAGCCCAACACACCGAAAACTCTATGTTTTTGACACACTGTCCCGCATGGAACGGGATGGATGTGACGTGGCGCTGCTTCCATGTTTTGTCACCCATAGCTTTCTGCATGAACTGCAGGACGAGCTTGAACTTAAGCTGATCAGCATGACAGAGGCGATCGCCGCCGCCGTTAACAGACTGCGTCCCGAGCCGACAAAGATTGGTGTCATCACGACGCCTTTTGTCAGAAAAACTGGTTTGTTCGAGAACCTGTTTGGCAGGGAAATACAGATCCTCCATCCCCGGGAAGATCTGGAAAGTGCCGTCATGGAGGCCGTATATGGACGCATCGGGTTCAAAGCGGGACACTGCAATGAAGACGTTCTGAGACCCATAAATGCCGCCCTGATCAACCTATTCGAACAAGGCGCGACCGTGTTTGTGCCCGGTCTTTCTGAACTGCCCTTGTTGCTCAACCAGCTTGACCTGCCAGACAACATGACGGCCATAAACACGGCGGCGGTTTACGCGGATTACGCCCTGCAAGAGACCCAGTCAGGCCGCCGTCACCGGTTCAAAGTTGGAGTGGTCGGCGGTGTCGGACCTGCCGCAACCGTAGATTTCCTTGCCAAACTGGTCAAAGGGACCGAGGCGACCCGCGATCAGGATCACATAAAAGTCTTGGTTGAACAGAACCCGCAAATTCCTGACCGCACCGAAAATCTGGTCCGCGCAGGCACCGATCCAACTGTCGCCCTCTATTCTACCTGCAAAAAACTGGAACGCGGTGGTGCTGACATGCTGGTCATCCCTTGCAACACCGCCCACGCGTATGTCGATCGGATTCAGCGCCACCTTGATATTCCGATCATCAGTATCCTTGCCGCGACCACTGAACACATTAAAGAAACCACCCCAGAGACGCGTGTGGTCGGGATTCTCGGCACGGATGGAACAATACAAAGTGGCTTGTATCAGACAGCACTTGATGAGGCAGGCCTTGCCCACATCATTCCCGATGGCGATCATCAAAACCTGGTCATGGATTCAATTTATGGCCCGTTTGGCGTCAAAGCTGGATGTACCGACGGCCTCTGCAAAGAACAGATTAGCCGGGCCTTTTCCCATCTGGTTGCGCGCGGAGCCGAGGCAATCATTCTCGGCTGTACGGAATTGCCGCTCATCGTGACCGAAAGCGCAGACGCATTGGGGGCGCTTCCTGTCGACCCGACCGATGTGCTCGCCCGCAAATGTGTACAGCTCGCAAAATTCTAGGCGTCACCGGCACTTTATCCGACAAAAGAAACGGCATTGCAAATATTGCAACGCCGTTTCTCTATTTGCGCGACCATGACCAGCACGACAGTGTTACCTTGCGGCGACTGCTGGCAGCTCATTCCAACTGACTGCCATGGAAAGGGAGGACCTATTGATGAATACCAGTCGCAAAACAGGGTTTATGGCACCTTGGAGGAACATGCTTCTTTGGAAGCAAATCGTGATCGCGCTAGTTCTTGGTGTGGTTGCGGGCGTGTTGCTGAACGCAACCGGAAACGCAGCAATTGCGGGCATGATCAAGAACATTGGAACCCTGTTCCTGTCGCTTATCAAAATGCTGATTGTCCCGTTGATCTTCGTATCGCTCGTTTGCGGTATGACATCGGTCAGCGACATGGCCCGCATGGGGCGAATTGGCCTGATGTCGATTGTATTCTATCTGGGCACAACTGCATTCGCGATCACGATAGGACTCGCTTTGGGCCTGCTGTTGCAACCCGGCGCAGGAATTGATCTGAGCACCGCAGCCGCAATGGAACCCAAAGCGTCTCCGCCTTTCATCCAGCAACTTATCGGGATCGTTCCCAAAAACCCAATCGCCGCGGCCGCGGATGGCAACGTGCTTCAGATCATTTTCTTTGCGATTATGTTCGGTCTGGCCATCAACCTGGTGGGTGGCGCTGGAAAGCCGGTCAGGGATTTCTTTGAAGCCCTAAATTCCGTCATCTTGAAGCTGACTGAGATTGTGATCAGTTTTGCACCATACGGTGTGTTTGCACTAATGGCCTGGGTCGCTGGAGCCTATGGTCTGGATCTCCTGTTGCCTTTGGGAACCGTGATTGCTGCGCTCTATATTGGTTGCGTTCTGCATGCCGTCATTGTTTATGGCGGGCTTGTTTCGATCTTTGCGCGCTTGAACCCAATCCGCTTCTTCCAAGGCATCATCGAGCCGCAGATCGTGGCCTTCACCAGCACGTCCTCTTCGGGGACACTGCCGGTCACGATGACGGCGGTTCAGCAGAACCTTGGCGTGAACCGGTCGGTTGCAAGCTTTACGCTGCCGCTTGGCGCGACAATCAACATGGACGGAACCGCCATGTACCAAGGCGTTGCGGCTCTTTTCGTGGCACAGGCCTTTGGGATAGAGCTGGGCATGTCGGAATATGTCACAATTATTCTGACGTCGACACTTGCCTCCATCGGCACCGCTGGTGTGCCGGGTGCCGGGCTGGTGATGCTGTCGCTTGTTCTGAGCTCGGTCGGCCTGCCTTTGGAAGGTGTAGCCATCATCGCAGGCATCGACCGCATTCTCGACATGGCACGTACATCGCTCAACGTTACCGGCGACGCTGCCTGCACCGTCATTATTGCGAAATCCGAAGATCAACTGGATCTGGATGCCTACGATACGCCCCATGTGCTAAAATCACCCGACGTTTCGCGGGCGTAAGTGACAAAGCACATCACTGCGGCCGCCCCGAAAAGGGCGGTCGTTTTCTGCTCAGGACGTCGCCTGGTTAATGCCGTCACCCTCCGCCCTTATCCCAACGCGTAAATTCAATTAAGTTGATCCCCGGTAATGACACAGGTTGGCGGGGAAAATTGGCCGGCCACGCTGACCCTGTCCTTGTTCTGCTCGCTTGAGCGTCTGGACAAAACCGGCGAGCAGGTCTGGAACGCACTATAGTCCCACGGACGGTTCGGGAATATTTGTCAGATCAGACCAGATTTGCGCGGTCCCCTCGCCCTGTTGATCAGAGAGGCGGATCAGCATGATGCCCAGATCCTGATGCGGCAGGTCATGTAACCGCCGCAGCCGCCCTTCGGTTAAATGCCGCTTGACCAGGGTCAGCGGCAACCACGCCACCCCAATGCCATCCAGCGCGTATTCACAGGCGGCAAGCGTCAGTGCAGTTTCCGCCTTTGGGGACAGCATCACGCCTTCGGGCAACAGGGGCAGAATGCTTTGGCTGAACAGGCGCCCCAGGAAAACATCTGGGGGATATGAGATGAACGGGATCTCGGGGTCATCAACGTGGAGCGCAAGATCGGGTGACGCCACCGGCACCAATGTATCGCCGCCCAGCCGACGCATTTCAAACGCCTGTGGCACCGCAGGGCCGGGGGCCTCCGGGCGTTCATATGTCATTGCGAAATCGGCCTCGCCGGACAAAAGCAGCATCAGGCAATTGTCCCGATTTCCGGATCGCACCCGCACGGAAATGTCCTGCGATTGGGTCAGTTGCCGCACCACCCACGGCGAGATTGTGGTGGTGATGGCGTGCTGGCACACAAAAGTCACATCCCGCTTTGCGCCCTCTGCGGCCGCTTTCAAGTCGTGTTGCAGGCGACGCAGCCGCGCGCCAAGCTCTCGCAGTTCTGGTTCCGTCGCCTGCACGCCGGGCAGGATGGTGACCGGCTTGCAGGACCGGTCAAACAGGGGTGCACCGATGCGCTCTTCGATCAATCGCACGCGCCGCGTGAACGCCGATTGGGTCAGAAACCGCCGCTCTGCCGCCCGTGTCAGGGACCCCGTGTCGATCACCGCCAGGATGTCATCAATCCAATCCAACTGCATGATGTCACCATAGCGGCACACTGATATTATGCAAGATGTGCATTTTATAGCGCATATTTCGAATTAGAATAGTGGGAATGACCTCCATAAAATGCGAGAAAACCAATTTAGGAGTTTTCCGATGCATCTCTCCCGTTACCCACGCCGCTTCATCGCCCACCTGCCCACCCCGCTTGAGCGCCTGGACCGTCTGACCGCAGAGCTCGGCGGCCCGGAAATCTGGATCAAACGTGACGATTGCACCGGCCTGTCCACCGGCGGCAACAAGACCCGCAAGCTGGAATTCCTGATGGCCGAGGCCGAGTTGCAGGGCGCAGAGATGGTGATGACCCAGGGGGCAACCCAATCAAACCACGCGCGCCAAACGGCTGCTTTTGCGGCGAAACTGGGCATGGAGTGCCACATCCTTTTGGAGGATCGCACCGGCTCCACCAACCACAACTACAATTACAACGGCAATGTTCTGCTGGACCATCTGCATGGCGCCACCACCGAAAAGCGCCCCGGTGGTCTGGACATGAATGCCGAGATGGAAGCGGCTGCCGACAAGCTGCGCGCAGATGGCAAAAAAGTGTACACCATCCCCGGGGGCGGGTCGAACCCGACCGGTGCGCTGGGCTATGTGAACTGCGCGTTTGAGATGCTGGCGCAAGCCAATGATCGCGGGTTGAAGCTCGACCACATCGTTCACGCCACCGGCAGCGCAGGCACGCAGGCCGGTCTGATTGTGGGTTTGAAAGCAATGAACGCACAGATTCCTCTTCTGGGCATCGGCGTACGTGCGCCCAAACCGAAACAGGAAGAAAACGTCTATAACCTCGCCTGTGCCACCGCCGAAAAGCTGGGCTGTGCCGGTGTCGTGCAGCGCGAAGATGTGGTCGCCAACACCGATTACGTCGGCGAAGGTTATGGCATCCCGACCGACAGCGGCATCGAGGCGATCCAGATGTTTGCCGAGCTGGAATCGATCCTTCTCGACCCGGTCTATTCCGCCAAGGGGGCCGCGGGTTTCATTGATCTGATCCGCAAAGGTCACTTCAAGAAAGGCGAACGTGTCGTCTTCCTGCACACTGGCGGGTCGGTCGCGCTCTTTGGTTACGACGCGGCCTTTGATCACAGCAATCGCTGGGTCGGCTGACGCCAGACAGTACCAGGTGTGTGCGGCCTGACACAGGCTGCGCGCGCCAATTTCACATTCCCGCAGTCAGGAGCGAACCATGGTGTCGCTGATCAGGTCCCGCTGGGACACCCACTTTGGTGGCATTCTTCTGGTGTGCGTGATTGCCGCCGCCGCGACCTTTCTGTCCGAACATTACGGCGCGCCTGCGATGCTGTTTGCACTGCTGATCGGCATGGCGTTCCACTTTCTTTATGACGATCAGAAATTCACCCCGGGGCTGGAGTTTTCCGCCAAAACGCTGTTGCGATTCGGGGTCGGCCTGTTGGGCCTGCATCTAAGCATTGGGGATGTGGAAAGTGTCGGGCTGGGCGCGGTGGGCGCGGTTGTCGGCTTTGTCATGGCAACACTGGCCTGCGGGGCAATCCTGTCCTTTCTCTTCGGTCGCAAACTGGCCTTTGGCCTGTTGGCGGGCGGGTCTGTGGCGATCTGCGGGGCCTCGGCCGCCCTTGCCATCACTTCGGTTCTGCCCGCGAAAGATGACCGCGAACAGGATACGCTGTTTGTTGTGATCGGCGTCACCGCCCTGTCGACCATCGCAATGATTGCCTATCCGGTCTTGTTTGCGGCCCTGGGGATGAGCGATCTGGAAAGCGGATTTCTGATCGGGGCGACCATTCACGATGTGGCCCAGGTTGTTGGTGCCGGATATTCGATCAGTGACGAGGCGGGGGTGATTGCGACCTTCGTCAAGATGGTGCGCGTGGCCTTGTTGCCGGTGGTGATGATTGTGGTCATGGCGAGCTTTCGCGGCGCACAATCCCAGAAGATCATCCTGCCGTGGTTCCTTGTCATGTTTGTCGCGCTGGCGATTTTGACAAATACCGGGCTGGTGCCGCAGGTGATCACCGATGCAATCGCCACCCTGTCCGGCTGGTGTCTGGTCATCGCGATTTCTGCCCTTGGGGTGAAAACCAGCCTTGCCACCATTCTGCGCGTCAAGCCCAGCTATGGCCTTATTCTTGTCGTCGAAACCCTCTTCCTTCTTGCGATTGCCGTGGCATTTGTCATGGGCTTTGGCTTTTAAGACTGTGTTGCACGAATAGCGGCTGGGCCGCATTTGCCCCTTTCCCCGGTTCGTTATGCGACACGTTCATAGGTCGCACGACCGAGATGGGTCATGCGGTTGAGAGCTTTGACAGCGATCTTGGTTTCGGTTGTCTGACTCTCCATTTTGCGACTGCGCAGCTCCGGTCCGATGACCTGTTTGTAGCGCCCGATCTGGGCCTCGCCGCGTGATCTTTGGCCATAGCCAGTGGCCTTCTTCCAGGCCATACGACCTCCCTTGGCGATCATGTCGATATGGGCGTTGCGTGTTTTGCAATCACCTGGGACGGCATTCTTCGGCGGCGGTACGATCAGTTCGACATCCGATCCCAACGCCTGCCGGATCGTCGCTGTGGTCGGCGCACCATCATAGGCGCCGTCGCCGATGATACGATGAACAGGACCTGCCACATCAGCCAGCAATTCGGGCAGTGCGCCGGCGTCTCCGATGTGCTCGGTTGTCAGGCAGGAGGCCAAAAGCTCCGCGCTCTCGGGAACGAAGCCGATGTGCAGTTTGCACCATGTTTTACGGGCCTTCGGTAACCCGTGTTTCTTCTGCATCCAGTCTCGACCGCTGTGAACGCGAAGCCCTGTGCTGTCTACGATCAGCGTCACTGGGCCGTTCGTGGGCCGGGTGTTCGGTGTGATCCGAAGCAATTGTGCGCGCCGGCAGAGCGTGGAAAAATCCGAAACGGGAACGTCGATCTGCATGAGCCGTAGTAGGCTTCGTACAAACCCTTGCGTTTGCCGAAGCGGCAGGCCGAAGACGGCGCGCAGGGTCAGGCAGGTCTCAATCGCCAGGTCAGAATACTGCCGCTGACCACCACGTTTCCCCGACCTTGGGGCGCACCACCCGGATACCGCATCCTCGCTGAACCAGACCGTAACATCACCACGCTGGCGAAGCGCCTCGTTGTACTCAGGCCAGTTCGTGACCCGGTACTTGGCCTTCTCAAACTTGTCCCGCCGCGTCGCGTTGTGCTTGAAAGGCATCCCGCCATCCCGTCATCAAATCAAGCAACTGGCTACGCCGATGAAACGATCCGTGCAACACGGTCGGATGAACCGCAGGCATCCATGCCTACGACGCAGGGCGGAAGCGTCTCAAAAAAGGCCAGTAGCTTCGCGCGCTTGATCGGCTTGTTGAAAATAACCCGGCCGCTCTCAGAAATGCCGTGCACTTGAAAAACGTCCTTGGCCAAATCGAGGCCGACGGTCTTTACTGTCATTGGGTGGCTCCTTTCCTAGCAGTCGTTGATAACTGCACTTTGGCACATTCGATGCCGGTGGAGCAGGAGCCACCCACCTCATCCGCTTTGGTGGGCGCACTGCAGCATCTGTTAGGAATGGTGAAGGTCAGCAATGGGTCGTCCCCGATGTATCATCTCGCCGTGCGACAGCTAATACTGCGTTGCCTCTGATGTCGGCACGGATGAATGAAAAGCCCAAAGGGTGGAGCATTCAGGTCAACGGAACTGACTTCTCACTCTCGCCGCGGCGAACGATTTGCATATCATCCGCCCTGCGGGACGACGACGAAAAGGGCCTTCGCAGCAGTCGCTCCAAAGTCCGCTGCCTGGAAGCACGTCAAAACCACATGTCCTTTACAGTTCGGCTGTCACGAGGAAGTTCTCGAAAGCTGTCGTGCCCCTCGAAGTGACGGATTGGAATCTCACTGATTGGTGAAGGATCAGACATTCGAACATTAACCGCGGACAGTTTGCGGCCGTTTTCGTCCGAGAAATACGCAACGTAGTGCGTCACACACCCGCAATTGGCGCAGAAGTGGAAATGGATATCCCCGCTATCGCGACGCAGATATGTACTTGTTTTCCCGGTAGTTTGAATGTCATAGCCAATGTGCCCGTAGGCCCAAAGGGCACCGTAACGCCGACAGATTGTGCAATTGCAGGCCGTGACCGACTTTGGCACAGCATCGAGAGTCCAGCCAACTTCGCCGCAGTGGCAAGTTCCTTTCAGCATGTATCAATCTCCGCTCTCGGCACTGACGGCATCATGACGACCGACTCAAGTGCTTTGGCCCAGGCGCGGATCGCCGCTTGGGTCAAGCTGCACTTGTGGCCTTCCCTTGAACAGCAGTTAGCCGATTTACATTCACGGCGATACACAGCTGGGTCACAGGACCACTGGGCGGAGATGCGTGACTGGCTGGTTCGGAATGACGTTCCTGCTCCAAAAAATCTGCCGGGGTGGCCAGAAAAGGAATAAGGGCTGGCTGAGGGGGTCGAGGCCAGCCCCTATCTTCGTCACGAGGGGGTAAGTGGTTATTCTGATCCCAATCTATCCAACTCAAGCAAAGCCCGAAATTGGGGGATTCCCGTAACATTGCAAACTTCACCGAAAAAGTTTGTTTCCTAAAGGCGAACAGTGAGTTTCAAAACGAGATGTGGACACAATTTCGCCACAATGCGATCCTCTATCCGTGGATGGCGCGTGTTGATTTTAGAGCGTTCCAGTTTTTCCATCTGGATTTGGGGGGTTGTTGAGTTCGGCGCGCCGCCCCACGAGTACTTCATCGAACCGCCAGAGTATTGAACTGCACTTTCCGAGTGCCGGAGCGCCAACGCACTTTTCATCTCATGAACGCAATTTGAACACTCTCCGCAAATATCAGTGCGGAGCGGCGCGTCTTGATGGGGATTATGATTTCAATGAGGGGGTACGAGTTCGGCGCGTCGTACCACCACCGCCGGACATACTCGTTGTCCTTTGATTTGTTTAAATACTATCTTTTGATCCGGTTTGCGATTTTTGTGAATGGGTGATTAGTGGAAGAGAATGAAGGCGTCTGGTTTAGCCAGGTCATGTATGACACAACGTTGATGAAGCCCATTACCTCCGAGCAGGCTTTAAGCAACTTGCCGACTGCTGGTGCAGTAGACAACAAAAACAGGGCTGGATCGTTCAATCCCGTGAAGCCTATCCTAAATTAGTTTTTGGAATGTATCCGAACAAAAAGCTTCAGGCGCTGCCCGAAATTTTCAATGGGCCATATGGTCCAGTCGTATCTCGCGCGGTAGCGAATGTACTTCGCGAAGCAGAACTGGGAAAAACGAAAATCTATCCTTTGAACGTTTGCCAACACGACCGTGTGACACCAGTTGAAGGCGAGTATTTTACACTCGCCCTTGGTGAACAAAAAACGGCGTTTGTTCCGGATCGGTCGAATATGGTCAAACCTATGGGGAATAAACCAGATACTTGGATGAAGCGGGGCATGAAACCCAAAGACTTCGACATTGTTGTTTCAGGTATAGCCTTGGAGGGACCCGATTTGTGGGTTGATCCGCGCTTGTACTGGAGCCTGTTTTTTAGCGCCCGCTTGGTAAAAGCGCTGAAGGCAGCGAAGCTCACACGCCGCTTCGGACTGAGTAAATGTAAGGTTGTTTCCATTCACTAAAGGGGTACGAGTTTGGGGGTGACGCATTATCGATACCGGCCAAGTCATGGGAAAATCTGGCTGGTTGTTAGGGTCCTATTGGAGGCGGTTTGAAATCTATTTCAGTGCAGAGTAGCGGCCCGGATTTTTGGCTCATCGCCGGAATACTTCTGGGCGTCATCCTACTGTATTTGACCTTGCGATTGATGCTCCGCGTATTCGGGGCAAACAAAGAGAAAGTCTCGTGCCGCTGGAAGAGAGAAACCGCGCAGGACAAGGAAACTCTGTGCGCTTGGAATTGTCGGGCATGCGGTGTTACAGCATATTCTGGAAACGGACGGAAACCCACAGGCTGTCGCAAGTCCGCCAAACCACAGAGCTTATAGTCAGGATGGCACGGACATGAATGTAGATGAACCGAAGCTGGTGATGTCAGACAGGTGCAAGGCTGTGCTTTTAGACGGGTATCGGTTTGAAATCGAAATCTACCGCTTGGACAACCAGGACAAATGGACGTTGGAAGTGGTGGACCATGAAGACGCCAGTTATGTCTGGGACGACAAGTTCAATTCGGACCAAGCGGCCCTTGATACAGCAATTGAGGTTTTGAACAACGAAGGCGCGTTGGGCTTCATGGGGAATGAGTAGAAACCTTAGGTAATCTTAGTGTGGCTAGTGCCGAAACCAAGCCAGATATCCAGTGGATCTTTACACTTCCTGAGTTCTTTTCCTGACTTTCCTGCGTGCCCTCGCTGACCGTTTTCTACACCCCTCAGAGCAATACCGCGCATCAGTCCTGCGATAGTCGGGCAGGTCATCCCCACACCACCGACAAACCCAAATGCCTTGCTTCACACAGCATAGCATCGCCTTTGCCCGCTTTAAAACCGGAAAGCGGTCCATCTCTGCTACCGCGAACCTGTCAGCGCGAAAAGCTGGAAGCGGATGAGGTGGGTGGCTCCTGCTCCACCGGCATCGAATGTGCCAAAGTGCAGTTATCAACGACTGCTAGGAAAGGAGCCACCCAATGACAGTAAAGACCGTCGGCCTCGATTTGGCCAAGGACGTTTTTCAAGTGCACGGCATTTCTGAGAGCGGCCGGGTTATTTTCAACAAGCCGATCAAGCGCGCGAAGCTACTGGCCTTTTTTGAGACGCTTCCGCCCTGCGTCGTAGGCATGGAAGCCTGCGGTTCATCCCATCATTGGGGCCGTCAGCTGCGCACGCTCGGCCATGATGTGAAGCTCATGCCCGCTGGTTACGTCAAACCGTATGTGAAGCGAGGCAAGAACGACGCGGTTGATGCGGAAGCAATATGCGAGGCAGTTCGACGCCCGACCATGCGCTTCGTCGAGATCAAGACGGAGGACCAGCAAGCTATCCTCTCGATCCATCGCACGCGCGACCTGGCCGTCCGGCAGCCGCACCCAGCTGGCCAATATGATCCGCAGCCTGCTGCGCGAGTTCGGCCATATTCTGCCCATTGGGATCGAAGCGGTGACGGCTTTTGCGAAGCGTCACTTGGCTGGGGATCACCCGGACATGCCGGAGATCGCGACCGGCATGCTCGGCATTCAGTGCTATCAGTTCATCGGCCTGAACGAGCGCATCGACGGATACTCCAAGATGATCGAGCAACATGCCCTGTTGAACGCAGATGCGCGCAGGTTGATGCGCATGCCGGGGATCGGGCCGATCACGGCTTCAGCGATTGTCGCCACTATCGGCGATGCGCATCAGTTCCGAACAGGACGAGATCTGGCCGCCTGGCTGGGCCTCACCCCGCTCAACAAGTCGAGCGGCGGCAAAGAGAAACTGGGCAAGATCACCAAGCAAGGGGATCGCTACATTCGAAAGCTGCTGGTTGTGGGTATGACATCGCGCGCGGTCATGGCAAAACGGTCGCCAGAGAAAGTCGATCTCTGGACAGCCAAGATCATTGCCGACAAACCGTTTCGGCTGGCAACAATCGCGATGGCAAACAAGGCAGCGCGTTCAATCTGGGCAATGCTGACAAAGAAACAGGAATACCGGCAGCCAGCGTTCTGACCGCGCAGACTGCCCACGAGATGCAAGACGTTAAAGTGATGATGCGGAAGTAAGTCAACCAAGAGCAAGGACACTCCGGGAATGGCAGCGGCCCTCTGAGGTCGATAAGCCGATTGGAACCTCGCTCGCGGAATTCATCAGGGCCAGTGGAGGCAATGCCAAAACACAAACAGGCCGGACAGACGACAGTACTGACGAAACGACCGCGAAAATCGCTAAAAAACTCTTGCAATGCAGGAGCCACCCACAGATGCCGTTCAATCCGACCCAGTTACTGTCTCCGCTTTGCATTACCGCGAGGCGCCTAGTACCCGACGACTTCCCCCAACACTTCTCCTGCGCCGCCGTCGGGTGGGCGCGTATCTGCGACCGCGGCAAGCGTCAGCGCCAGATCGACTGTATGCACTCGACGCGAGACCCGCTGTGGCGCGAGGCTGAAACCGGCAAAAGCTATGGGCACGTGGGTGTCATAACGCCAGGGCGAGCCGTGGGTGACTGTGACCGAGAGACCGTCGAAATCGTTGATGAACCAGCCGGGGCTGGCCACCAGATAGATGTCGCCCGAGCGGTCGGGGTTGTAGTTGTTGGCCACGGCGCGCATCAGCGCATTGTCGGGCAGGGCGCCCGTACGAATGCGGGACGAAGGCACAGCGAAGGCGATACCTTCGAAGGTCGACAGTTCTTCGGCGATGGCGGTTTCCAGCGCGACAAGGTCGATGTCGTCGCGACTGTGCACCTCTTCCGAGAGGGTGAGGTAGGGGTGGTCATAGCCGGCTATCAGCGGATCGCTAAGGCCAAAGCGCGCGCGGATGCGATCGGCGGCGGGCTGGGTCGCCCAGTGCTCGGGGTTGACGTAGCCGCCCATCTCTCCCAGCTCGGCCAGGTATCCCGGCGCCTCGGGCGTACCGTGATCGGCGGACAGCGCGATCAGGGTGTTCTCGAGCCCGATCTCGGCGTCGATAAAGGCGAAGAGATCGGTCAGGGTGCGGTCGAGCCGGAGCAGGTTTTCCTCGGCCTCGAGGCTGGAGGGGCCGAAGCCGTGGCCAATGTAATCGGTCGCCGAGAAGCTGACGGAGAGGTAATCGGTGACATCATCCTGCCCCAGGCCCTCGGCTGTGATCAGGGTCTTGGCGAAATCGGCGGTGATCTCGTCCCCGGCAGGGCTGAAGGTGAGCAGCGTGGGGAAATAGGGATCGTTCTTCCACGAAAGCGGATCGACGGTCGAATAGGGGTGCGGGAAGGTGCGCCCGAACCCGGCAAGATCGGTTTCCCAATCCTGATCGTCGCGATCGCCAAAAAGATAGCTATCGATGGGATGGGTCAGCTGCCACGAGGTGCCGAGATAGTTTTGCAGGAAATCCTTAGCGTTCCAATCGGTCACCCAATCCGGGTAGCTGTCGTAATAATAGCTGGAGGTGACGAATTCCCCGGCGGATTTGGAGAACCAGAACGCCTTGCCGGTGTGGCCCGCCATCGAGACGGCACCACGATCCTTGACCGAGACGCCAAAGACCTTGGCGCGGCCCTGGGTGGCGATGGACAGCTCGTCGGAAAAGGTGGTGGTCAGGATGGCGCGGGGCGAACGGCCATCGGAACTGGCGGCAAGCTGGGTGGGGTCGACCTCGGTGTCGGGGTTCACGTCCGCGCCCCGAGTGAGGAGTGGATAGTCGGCGTCCTCGACATTGTAGATAGTGCGCCCCGTGGCGCGGTCGTACCAGAGGTTGCCTACCATGCCATGGGCCGACGGATGCGCGCCGGTGGCCAGCGTGGTATGGCCGACGACAGTTTCAGTATTGGCGTGGGCGTGGTGGGCGTTGTCGTAGTAGACGCCCTGATCCATCAGATAGCGGAATCCGCCCGAGCCAAATTGGTCGTAGTGGCGGAAAGGCAGGTCGCCCCGCAGCTGATCCACAGTGATCTGGAGGATGAGGCGCGGCTTATCCTCGGCTAATGCACCGTTCGCCAAGGAAAACGCCAGGAAGACGGCGCAACTGGCCGTTTGGACAGGTGGCTTTTTCAACATCGAAGGCTCCTTCCTCTCGTCGATCGGCCCACGCGGTGCGCGGGCCGTCGCGTCATCAGTTTAGGGGCAGGACATCCGGGAAGGTCCAGCTGCCATCGAGGATTTCGGCGCGTGGCTGGTATAGCCGGACCGTGTAGTTCCAGCCCGGCGTAAGAGGGATGCAGTTGATCCGGCCATCCTCGCAGCCACCGAAATGGATGGTGAAGGAACCATCCTTATTCGGGGTGGCCGAGGTGTTGTTATAGCTGTTCCGCCCCAAATCGTTTGGCGCGAGGAAGCCGTCAGCGTCGTAGACGGTGATCGACCAGAACGCGTCCACCGGCACGTCTTGCAGCGTCACGGCATGGGGGGTCGCGCCGTCATTCCTATCGACGGCGTCGACAAAGGCGCTGGCCGTCGTGGCCGGCTGCCCCGCCCAGCCCGCCATTCCGATCAGATGGCCCAGCGGGTCCACCTCGTCGCGGCGGCCAAAGGCGATGCTGGCATCAAGGCCGACGGCAGCGGCGAGGTCACTGACCGCCTTCCGCGCAGCGGCAAGGGTGTCAAGATCCCAGTTCGGAGCCTCGAAGGGGCCGGTTCCGCCGCCTTCGAGGCGAATTCCGTCCTGCACCGCATGGGCGCGCGCCGTATCGTCGGGATCGCCCGCGTCGATGAAGGTGCGGAACAGGAGCATCGCGAAGCGGGTCCCGACCTCGTCCTCGGTCAGCTCGTATGCACCGGGTTCGGCATAGGCAAAGTTGTAGTGGTCCTGGCTGATCACCAGCACCGACTGGAACCGTCCGTCGCCCTCCGGCAGCGTCACCGTCACCGGCTGGGACAGATCGATGAGGGCGGACGAATACAAGGTGTCCTGGTTGGGCCGGATGACCGGCTGCGGCTTGTCGGCGGAGGTTACCTCGCGCTCATGGGCGATCTCGCCGACACCTGTTCCGTTGTTCTTCATAGTGAGCCGGAACATCGTATCGCTCTCGGCGCGCATGAGGTTCCGGATCGTGATATCTTCGGCGAGAACTGGTGCGGGTGCGTAGAGGGCAGCGGCAAGGAGAAGGTGTTTCATTTTCTGTCCTTTCTGTCAGTTCGCGGGCTCGACACCCGGGAAGACCCAGCTTCCATCCAGCACTTCCGGCGCTGCACGATAGAGCCGCACGGTGTATTGCCACCCCTCGACAAGCGGCAGGCAATTCACGCGCCCGTCCTCGCAGCCGCCCAGATGCACGGTCATCGAGCCGTCCTCATTGTACGTCCCGCTGACGGAGTTGATGACATAGGCGTCCATCGCGTTCGGCGCGAAATAACGGTTTGCATCATAGAGGCTGACCGACCAGAAATCCTTGACGGGCACGTCGGCCGGCACTTCGATCTTGTATTTCCCGACCGGCAGGTTCGGCGAGATTCCGAGATAAAGTGCCTCATCCTCGGGCAACCCACCCCAGCCACCGGCCGTCCCAATGAAATGCCGCACTGGATCGACATCCTCCTTCTTGCCGAACATGTGGAAACTGTCCGGAAGGTAGGCGCCGACACCGACGGCGGCCCTTACGAGCCCTAAATAGCCCTCTTCATCATAGGGCGGGACGATGAAAGGTTTGGACGAGGCAGCGTCGATCGACATCTGGTCCTGGATTGCGTGCACGGCGGCCAGGTCCGCGGAATCGGTCGCATCCAGCAGGACGCGCAGATAGACGGCGACATATGGCGTGTCAAACGTGTCCATATCGAGTGTATAGGCGCCGCCACCGTGCAAGACCTTGTTCAGGTAGTGGTCCTGGTTGATGACCATCGCCGACATGTAGCGGTCGCCGACATCCGGAAGGGTGACCGTCGCGCCCTTGCTGATATTGATGATCGCGGCGCTATAGAGAGTGTCCCGGTTCGCGCTGATGGTGGTCTGAGCATGGACGGGCATCATTTCGCGGAAGTGGTAGAACTTGTTTACCCCTCCAGCGAGGGCAACATATTTGCCGAACTCGATATCTGTCGCGGCACGGATAAAGTTGTCTACCGTGACTGGGATTTCCCTGCTGTCGGCAAGTTGGTCCACTGTGGTGTCGAAGTTTTGGGCATGAGCGGGACCAGAGACGATCGCGGCCAGGAATGCAAGAAACAAAAATATGCGGTTTGCCAACTGTTTACCTTTCATGAGTCGCCCCTCAAGTCTTCGCTTTCCTGGCGTTTTATCATAGTGCGACCGGTCATTTTGTGACAAAGAGACGCTATGAGACAGAAGTTGGTCAACATCATCGAACTGGCGCACGTCGTGGACATTCTTGACAGCTTCGTCCCGAAACACGTCGTCGAGAGTGCGCTCCGAACGGCTGGTCTCGACCGTAAGATGCTGTCAGAAGGAACCGGGTTTGTTTCCTACGCTGCTGAGGCCGTCATTCTGGAGTCCGTCGCCCGCATGATAAGCGATCGCCATCTGGGTGCCAGGGTTGGCTGGGCCTTCGACTACTTGGCTTACGGAGCTTATGCGAACTACGTGCTGGGCGCACCGGATCTGCGATCTGCGCTTGACCGCGGGCGACGCGCGCTGTCGCTGACGCATCCTGGCTCTGAAATCGTGATCCGACAGACTGACACGCACGTTGTCGTCGGACGAGACTCGAAAGGCTTCTCGGTCGTCGGCCACCGACACCTCGACGAAGGGGCGCTGTTCGTTATTTCCAAGGTGGTCAGGCATTTCCTCGGCACGGACTGGCAGCCCGATTGGTTTGAACTTCCCGATGGCAATGGTGACGACAAGTCAAAGCTTGCAGATCTGTTCGGCGCACCTGTTAGGACGGGAGCCCAGTCACCGTCCGTCGCGCTTCGGCTTTGCGACCTTGACACGCGAAACCCGCACCCCTTGCAGTCTCGGAAGACTATTACATTGGGGGACCTGGGTGCGCTCATGGGGGTTGAGCCGGTTCAGTCCATTGAAGGCGCGGTTTTGCAAATCATGCGCGCTCATCTTCCGACAAGTGTGCTTTCCGAGAGCAAAGTTGCGGCCCATCTTGCGATCGGCCCCAGGTCACTTCAGAGGGCCCTTAGGGCGGAAGGGACGGCATACAGGACAATCCGCTCCATGCTCATCGAGGAGCAGGCGCGCGAAATGCTTCAGAAATCGGACATTCCGGTCGAACGGATCGCCGAAATGCTGGGATACAAAGAGCCGAGAAGCTTTCGCCGTGCGTTCAGGGAGTGGACCGGCTCTTCACCAAAGAGCTTCCGGGGAAACCGAAACACAAACACTTGAGTCGTTGCCGCTGATCACATTCGCATATACACGATGGATTTTCTGGAAACCCAAGGCGTCCTGAAGTCTGCCAAAAAATTTTGAATTCCCCAGACCTGCGCTTCGTCCGCTCTGCCGGCATTTGCCGTTCTTGAGAATGTGCGGCCGCAGCGAATGGCAGGTCCGGCGACGCCGCACTGCGGAGACTGCAAGCGGGGAGAAGGGCCGCAAAGGGCCGGATTTCCCACCGTGGGAGGCGAATGCAAAATGAAACGTCGCTGATGGCTGAGAACCATTCTAACTGCAAAGCGACCGGTCACTCGGCAGGCCATGTATCCACTACAGTGCGGTGTGCAGTCTGCTACCGAAATAGCGTTAAAACCGCCTTGGACGATCAAGCATTAGCTGGAGCACAAGCTGTTCCCTTCCTGTTCTATTGTTTATGTGCAACTTTTGGAGGGGTCGACTTGCTTCAACCGGCAAGCTTCCTCAGCAATCGGTACTGCCTTGATGCACGTAAGCTTTTGGACCTGCGGCCAGACCCTAGAATGTGGCAAACGGAGAACAACATGAGCGCTAACGCGGACAGCGATCTGAAGGGCAACCAAGACGTTGCAGATATTGAAGGTGACTATTCGGTCTATCCGCATATGGATGGAATCAAATGCTCGATGTCCTGGAAACTCGGAAGCTATGGGGAACGCGGCGCGCTTTCCGAGGACATGATCGAGAGCTTGAGCGAACAGTTTGACCTCCCGACAACGCTCGTGCGCGACCTATCCGTAATTCTCGGTGACTGCCTCAACAACGATGACGACATCGCGATCAATCTGACCGAGGTCAGTCGTTCACAGGCGATTGAACGAGGTCAAAAATACCTCAAAAAGCTATTGCGGGAAGCCAAGCGGGACGCCATTGGTCCCCAAGAACTCCGGAACGCATTGGGCACGCTTTCGACCTATTTCGCGTCGCTCCCGGAAGACGCAGAACTTTAGCCGCAATTCCTCCAAAAGCTTGAGACCGCAAAAACGCTTTCTCAGGACGTGGTGGATGACATTCGACGCATCATCGAGACACCCGGCGCGGTTGCAGAGATGTCGCCACGAGACAAGCGGTTCTCGCGCGACAAACGCCGTCAGTACATCGTCGAGAGTTGCTGCTATTTCTGGAAAGATGCCGGTCGCCCCCTGACCTACACGACATATTCAGACGGTCGCCCCGGAGGACAACGGCAAGGCCCGCTCGTAAACTTTATCCAGGCTGCCGTGAAGATTGTCCGTCATCGAATGATTTGGAACACGAGCGTTTGATTGGCTTAGGAGGATCAGGCTCGCCGCAGTTTCAATCTACGCCGCGTTCTGATGATGCAGCAAGCGGCGTTTCTGGATTGTCTGGTGTTTGATTTCCTTTCTGCGTCTGAGGATTGTTTCGGCTCGACCGAAATAGACATCGGCGGGTGTCAGATTGCTGATGCTCTCGTGGTATCGGTTGTGGTTGTAGTGATTGATGAAGTCGCCGATGGCCTGTTCGAGCGCTCCTGGCAGATAGTAGTTTTCCAGCAGGACACGGTTCTTCATCGTCTGATGCCATCGCTCAATCTTGCCCTGGGTCTGCGGATGGTTGGGCGCTCCCGAACATGATCCATACCCTGCTCATCCAGCCATTTCGCCAACTCGCCAGAGATGTAACTGCTGCCGTTGTCGCTGAGCAGCCGGGGCTTGTGGGCAACGGTGACACTGTCACAACCTGATGCAGCCAAAGCGTCTTCCAGCGTTCCTGTGACATCGTCAGCTTTCATCGTGGTGCAAAGGCGCCAAGAGACAACGTAACGGCTGTAATCATCCAGGATCGTAGACAGGTAGAACCAGCCCCAACCGATGACTTTGAGATAGGTGAAGTCGGTCTGCCAAAGCTGGTTCGGCCGCACAGTCTTCTCATGGAATTCATCCGCCGCTTTGATGGTGATGCAGGCTGGGCTAGTGATCAGATCTTGTGCCTTCAGAAGCCTGTAAACACTGGCCTCAGAAACGAAGTAGCGCCTGGTGTCGGTGAACCGCACCGCAAGCTCGCGGGGCGATAACTCGGGTTCTTCCAGAGCCAGTTCCACGATCTGCTTGCGCACCTTGTCGGGGATGCGGTTCCAAACCCTACCTGGCCGGGAATGGCGATCCTCAAGCCCGGCCTCGCCGAAAGACAGATACCTGTCGTACCAGCGGTAGAAGGTCGTTCTGGGAATGCCGAGCTTTTCCAGTGTGCGTTTGATCGGCAGGTGCGAACCGTCAACCAGCCGGATGATCTCAAGCTTTTCGGATGTTGCCCTCTCATCGCTGCAAGCAGCGACTGTTGGGTGACAGATATCTCATTCGTCGTCTCCCCATCCTCGAACATGCTTTTTGAGCAGCCGGTTCTCAAGGGTCAGGTCGGCGACTACCTCTTTCAGCGCCGACGATTCCGCTCTCAAATCCTTCACCTCAGAGCTGGTAGCCTGGCGTGCGGTATCGCCAGCCAACCGCTTCTTACCGGCCTCAAGGAACTCTTTCGACCAGCTGTAATACAGGCTCGTAGCTATTCCTTCACGGCGACACAGCTCCGCTATGCTGTCTTCACCACGAAGCCCATCCAACACAATACGGATCTTCTCCTCTGCCGAATGCTGGCGCCGTGTCTTCCTGCGGATGTCTTTGACAACTCTCTCTGCTGACGCTTTCTGTTTCCCGGATTTCATTCTCATCTCCACTCTCTGATGGTTACGATGAGCCTGAAATCCTCCGCTACGCAATCAACCTAGTCTGTTCCATGGGTGCTGATGGCGGACATTCTGATCGTGCGGTCTCCGGCGCCTCCATGTTGCGCCCCGGTCTACAAGAGCTGTTCCATGCCACTCAGGAAGGACGGGTTGATCTGATTTTGGCGGAAGCGCTGGACCGGTTGAACCGGGATCAGGCAGACATCGCCGCGAATTTCAAACGTCTGAACTTTGCAGGTGTTGGCATCGTGACACTGGCCGAAGGTGAGATCAGCGAACTGCGCGTAGGTCTCAAGGGCACCATGAACCAACTGTTCCTAAAAGACCTGGCCGACAAAACGCGGCGTGGCCTGCGCGGAAGGGTCGAGCTTGGGCGCTCCGGCGGCGGAAACAGCTACGGCTATGACGTCGTCCGGCGTCTTGGGTCCGATGGCCAACCCGTCACGGGAGAACGAATGATCAACGCGGCGGAAGCTGAGATTATCCGGCGGGTATTACATGACTTCACCGAAGGACTCTCCCCAAAAGCCATTGCGCGCCGCTTGAACGCCGAGGGTGTCCCCGGTCCCCGTGGCAAGTTATGGCGTGACACCGCCATTCGAGGGCACCGAGTGCGTGGGACGGGCCTTCTCAACAATGAGCTTTATATCGGCCGCCTGGTTTGGAACCGGCTGCGCTACATCAAGGACCCAAAGACCGGCAGACGTGTTTCCCGTCTCAACGATCCGTCCAAATGGATCATCGCGAAGGTCCCTGAGTTGCGGATCGTCGGGGATGAACTTTGGGAGGCGGTCAAGCAGCGGCAAGGCGAGATCGAGGCTGATCCCCGTGTCAAAGCCATCAAGGAAACCAAGTTTTGGGAGAAGCGTCGCAAGAAGCACCTTCTGACAGGTCTTGCATTCTGCGGCACCTGCGGAGGGCCACTCGCCACTGTCGGGCGCGACTACCTCGCCTGCTCTGCCGCTCGCAAACTCGGTACTTGTTCCCATAAGCAATCCATTCGCCGCAACGTTCTGGAAGACGCCGTTCTGGATTTGCTTCGTCGTCGCCTGATGCAGCCCGACGCAGTTGCCGCTTTTATCAAATCCTTCAGCGAGGCCGCCAACGCAGAAGCAGGCACAGTAGAGGAAGCCCGGACCCGTCTACAATCCGAGCGGGACAAAACCGTACGCAAATTGAATGGGTTCTATGATGCAATCGCGGAGGGCATTCGTACCCCCGGCCTTCAAACGCGGCTCGAAGAACTCGAAGCGCAGATCGCCAATCTGGATGCCAAGCTCTCCGGACCAAAGCCTTCACCGGTGCGACTGCACCCAAATCTGTCGGAACTTTATCGCTCCAAGGTCGCAGATCTGGCACAGGCGCTATCGGATCCGTCGATCCGCACCGGGGCCTTGGAGATTATCCGGGGCCTGATTGAACGTGTTACGATCAAACATGAACGGGATGGCGTCCAGATCGAACTGGAGGGTGTCCTGGCAGCGATGATTGGGTTGGCCCAGAATGAACAAAGCCGCCCTGAGGCGGCTTGTTCGAGACTCTGTTCGACCGAAGTGGTTGCGGGAGTAGGATTTGAACCTACGACCTTCAGGTTATGAGCCTGACGAGCTACCGGGCTGCTCCATCCCGCGTCAGAGTCAGATTTGTTTTCATCGTTTTAGAGAGATTTGGGGATTTTGCTAGGTTTGGCGGTGACCTACTCTCCCGGGGCTTAAGCCCAAGTACCATTGGCGCGGCAGTGCTTAACTTCCGGGTTCGGGATGGGACCGGGTGTTTCACTTGCGCTATGACCACCAAACCGAGGAAAATCCCCACGTCGCTGTTTTTGCGGAGCAAAAAAGCGACGGGCAGGAGGCAGCGTATTCGCGAAGCGGATGCGCGGTCCTGCACGGTTGTGTTAATCAGATCAACGTTGTCCAACTCAGGGTGTGTATGTCTTTGATTTGTCTTTCCATTACTGGATCAAATCAAGCCTATCGGGCGATTAGTACCGGTCAACTGAACGCATTACTGCGCTTACATCTCCGGCCTATTGACGTGGTGGTCTTCCACGGCCCTCAGGGAGACCTTGTTTTGAGGGGGGCTTCCCGCTTAGATGCCTTCAGCGGTTATCCTGTCCGATCATAGCTACCCAGCACTGCCGTTGGCACGACAACTGGTCCACCAGTGGATCGTTCACCCCGGTCCTCTCGTACTAGGGGCAACTCCTCTCAAGTCTCCTACACCCACGGCAGATAGGGACCGAACTGTCTCACGACGTTCTAAACCCAGCTCACGTACCTCTTTAAACGGCGAACAGCCGTACCCTTGGGACCTGCTCCAGCCCCAGGATGAGATGAGCCGACATCGAGGTGCCAAACACTGCCGTCGATATGGACTCTTGGGCAGTATCAGCCTGTTATCCCCGGCGTACCTTTTATCCGTTGAGCGATGGCCCTTCCACTCGGGACCACCGGATCACTATGGCCGTCTTTCGACTCTGCTCGACTTGTCAGTCTTGCAGTCAGGCTGGCTTCTGCCATTGCACTCAACGAGCGATTTCCGACCGCTCTGAGCCAACCTTCGCGCGCCTCCGTTACGCTTTAGGAGGCGACCGCCCCAGTCAAACTACCCGCCACGCAGGGTCCCGGATCCGGATAACGGACCGCGGTTAGACATCAAGAGTGCGAAGGGTGGTATCTCAAGGGAGGCTCCACGGATACTTGCGTTTCCGCTTCAAAGCCTACCACCTATCCTGCACATCACAATCCTGATGCCAGTGCGAAGCTGTAGTAAAGGTGCACGGGGTCTTTCCGTCTAACCGCGGGAAGCCTGCATCTTGACAGGCAATTCAATTTCGCTGAGTCGATGTTGGAGACAGCGGGGAAGTCGTTACGCCATTCGTGCAGGTCGGAACTTACCCGACAAGGAATTTCGCTACCTTAGGACCGTTATAGTTACGGCCGCCGTTTACCTGGGCTTCAATTCAAGGCTCTCACCTCTCCTTTTAACCTTCAGGCACCGGGCAGGCGTCAGACCCTATACGTCGTCTTGCGACTTCGCAGAGCCCTGTGTTTTTAATAAACAGTCGCCACCCCCTGGTTTGTGCCCCCAGCCCCTAGTTGCCTAGGAACCGGGCCTCCTTCTCGCGAACTTACGGAGGTATTTTGCCGAGTTCCTTCAACATCGTTCTCTCAAGCGCCTTGGTATGCTCTACCAGTCCACCTGTGTCGGTTTAGGGTACGGTCTGATGGAGGGCTATTTCCAGGAACCACTCAGCAGCCCAATCAATCCGATAAGATTGAACTACACCTGTGATCCGTCACATCCTCCTGGCCTAGGAATATTAACCTAGTTCCCATCGCCTACGCCTTTCGGCCTCGGCTTAGGGGCCGGCTTACCCTGCTCAGATTAGCTTTAAGCAGGAACCCTTGGACTTTCGGCGAGAGTGTCTCTCACACTCTTTGTCGCTACTCATGTCATCATTCTCACTAGTGATCTCTCCACCGGATCCCTCACAGGCCGGCTTCATCGAAAGAACTCGATCCGTCATTACATCCCGCTGCTGTTACACAACACAGATGCAAATACGGATGAGTTCTATGTCACACTACGCTCTGCTACCATGCCTTACGGCATCCTAAGCTTCGGCTCATGGCTTGAGCCCCGTTACATCTTCGCCGCAGGACAACTTATTTAGACCAGTGAGCTGTTACGCTATCTTTAAAGGATGGCTGCTTCTAAGCCAACCTCCTGGTTGTTTTGGTCGTCCCACCTGCTTTCCCACTTAGCCATGAATTGGGGGCCTTAGCTGTAGGTCAGGGTTGTTTCCCTCTCCACTACGGACGTTAGCATCCGCAGTGTGTCTGCCATCTAGTACTCCCGGGTATTCGGAGTTTGGTTAGGATCAGTAAGCCTGTGGGGCCCCATTACCCATCCAGTGCTCTACCCCGGGGTATTCGGATGACGCTCTACCTAAATAGATTTCGCAGAGAACCAGCTATCTCCGAGTTTGATTGGCCTTTCACCCCTAGGCACAGCTCATCCCGATCCTTTTCAACGGATGTGGGTTCGGTCCTCCAGTAAGTGTTACCTTACCTTCAACCTGGCCATGCCTAGATCACTCGGTTTCGGGTCTGATCCCACGAACTCATTCGCCCTATTAAGACTCGCTTTCGCTACGCCTACACCTAACGGCTTAAGCTTGCTCGTGAGACCAAGTCGATGACCCATTATACAAAAGGTACGCCGTCACCCCGCAAGGAGGCTCCGACTGATTGTAGGCGTTCGGTTTCAGGTACTGTTTCACTCCCCTCGTCGGGGTGCTTTTCACCTTTCCCTCACGGTACTGGTTCGCTATCGGTCAGCAAGGAGTACTTAGCCTTCGAAGGTGGTCCTCCGATCTTCAGACAGAATTTCACGTGTTCCGCCCTACTTAATACGTCCGATCATGCTTCATATACGGGACTGTCACCCTCTATGGTCCTGCTTCCCAACAGGTTCTATTCACACTCACGGCTCGGCTGGTCCCCGTTCGCTCGCCACTACTAGGGGAGTATCAATTGATTTCCTTTCCTCCGGGTACTTAGATGTTTCAGTTCCCCGGGTTTGCTCTTAAAACCCTATGTATTCAGGTCTTAAGTACCTGGTCATGCTCATTATTGATCAGCTGTGCCAACAATAACAAACATTCAGGTGGGTTGCCCCATTCAGAAATCCATGGATCAAAGCTTATTCTCAGCTCCCCATGGCTTATCGCAGAGTATCACGTCTTTCATCGCCTCTTGCTGCCAAGGCATTCACCAAACGCCCTTCTCGCGCTTGATTTGATCCAGAAAAAAGAAAGACATAACATGTTGCGCTACCGCCTGTTCGGCTACTTGAGCGCGTGAAGCCTTTCGGCCTTTCGGCCTGCAGGCTTCGACTATGTCGATCGTGATCACCCAGCTGGTAACTAAAGGCGATCGTTCTTCTGAACCAAAACATACATTTCCCGCCCCGCCACTTGGACGAGGACAATTGAGCAACCCCATATGGTCTCCCAGCCGTGCAGCTGATCAACGCAGGTCGCTCGGGTTAGTATATTTGACTTGGACAACTCTGTTCTTTCAGTCGCGATACACGAGACAGGGCCGGCTAGACCAAACCGTGCCGTCCATCAGATGATGGAAACGACCGAGATCAGCGCCACACTCGGCGCGATCAAACAGTGTTGATTGATTTCTCTATACGATGTAAAGACGAACAGCTCACGCTGTTCTGCCGTCCAATCGGACGGTTAAGAACCCGAAGGTGCTTAACGATCTGATCGAAAGGAAAGTGGTGGGTCGAGGAGGACTTGAACCTCCGACCTCACGCTTATCAGGCGTGCGCTCTAACCACCTGAGCTACCGACCCACTTTGTTCGGGGCCGACTGCAGGTCGCTCTCATTGCTTTTGTCACCAAAAGCAACTGCCGCGACAACGCCCTTTGCTTTGCAAAGGCTTGGTGGAGCCTAGGAGGATCGAACTCCTGACCTCCTGAATGCAAATCAGGCGCTCTCCCAGCTGAGCTAAGGCCCCTTGCCGGACCTCGCGCCTATCCGCAAGATCCTGATTTCCTGAAGAGATATGAGGACGGCTCGGTCCATTACAGTGCGCTACCGCCTTGCGGCTACTTGAGCGCCTGCTGAGTTTGACCAACTTTGTTTGTTGATCTTCTGCTAAGTGTATCACGAGATTTGAGATCAATTAAGATCAGGCAAATCTAACCAGATACATCCTTAGAAAGGAGGTGATCCAGCCGCAGGTTCCCCTACGGCTACCTTGTTACGACTTCACCCCAGTCGCTGATCCTACCGTGGTCCGCTGCCTCCAAAAGGTTAGCGCACGGCCGTCGGGTAGAACCAACTCCCATGGTGTGACGGGCGGTGTGTACAAGGCCGGGAACGTATTCACCGCGTCATGCTGTTACGCGATTACTAGCGATTCCGACTTCATGGGGTCGAGTTGCAGACCCCAATCCGAACTGAGATAGCTTTTGGGATTAACCCATTGTCACTACCATTGTAGCACGTGTAGCCCAACCCGTAAGGGCCATGAGGACTTGACGTCATCCACACCTTCCTCCCGCTTATCACGGGCAGTTTCCATAGAGTGCCCAGCCGAACTGCTGGCAACTAGGGATGTGGGTTGCGCTCGTTGCCGGACTTAACCGAACATCTCACGACACGAGCTGACGACAGCCATGCAGCACCTGTCACCAGGTCACCGAAGTGAAAGACCCATCTCTGGGCCGGTCCTGGATGTCAAGGGTTGGTAAGGTTCTGCGCGTTGCTTCGAATTAAACCACATGCTCCACCGCTTGTGCGGGCCCCCGTCAATTCCTTTGAGTTTTAATCTTGCGACCGTACTCCCCAGGCGGAATGCTTAATCCGTTAGGTGTGTCACCGAATAGTATACTATCCGACGACTGGCATTCATCGTTTACGGTGTGGACTACCAGGGTATCTAATCCTGTTTGCTCCCCACACTTTCGCACCTCAGCGTCAGTATCGAGCCAGTGAGCCGCCTTCGCCACTGGTGTTCCTCCGAATATCTACGAATTTCACCTCTACACTCGGAATTCCACTCACCTCTCTCGAACTCTAGACCGATAGTTTTGGAGGCCGTTCCGGGGTTGAGCCCCGGGATTTCACCCCCAACTTTCCGATCCGCCTACGTGCGCTTTACGCCCAGTAATTCCGAACAACGCTAACCCCCTCCGTATTACCGCGGCTGCTGGCACGGAGTTAGCCGGGGTTTCTTTACCTGCTACCGTCATTATCTTCACAGGCGAAAGAGCTTTACGACCCTAAGGCCTTCATCACTCACGCGGCATGGCTGGATCAGGGTTGCCCCCATTGTCCAAGATTCCCCACTGCTGCCTCCCGTAGGAGTCTGGGCCGTGTCTCAGTCCCAGTGTTGCTGATCATCCTCTAAAACCAGCTATAGATCGTAGGCTTGGTAGGCCATTACCCCACCAACTACCTAATCTAACGCGGGCTAATCCTTTGGCGATAAATCTTTCCCCCGAAGGGCTCATACGGTATTACTCTCCGTTTCCAGAGGCTATTCCGTACCAAAGGGCATATTCCCACGCGTTACTAACCCGTCCGCCGCTCACCCCGAAAGGCGCGCTCGACTTGCATGTGTTAGGCCTGCCGCCAGCGTTCGTTCTGAGCCAGGATCAAACTCTCAAGTTGAAAAGCAGTTACCTGCTTATCCTTGACGTTCGAACCTCTGCACATCTTTGGTTGTGCTACCGCCTATTCGGCTACTTGAGCACGTATAAGCGACACCCTCAGCCGGCTAGCCGAGAGTACAACCAAAAGTCATCTGTTTGTTGTGCTTCAGGTCTCCTAAGAAACCGAAAGCCGTACAAACAGTGAAGCTGACACTCCATCATCGGCATTCCGAAAAATACCTAAGAGCGCGATATACAGACATCCAATCCGTCGAAACGAACCAAACCGCCCACATATCTCTTCAGTTATCCATCAATGTCAAAGAACAAAACACCCAGAGCCAAAAACCAGACCGTAACGCCAATCCCTTAGCGCAACCGCCTAAACCTCAACCTCAGATGCCCACCGTCTCTCCGGCGCGTCTCAACCGTCTTTCCAGTCCGTCAGGCCAACCTCAGTTGCGCCGGTGAAGGGGGTTCTAAGTATTACTCTCAAAACCCGCAAGCGGAAAATGCACGAAAACAAAAGAAAATGCCGATTTCAAAAATAATTATTTATTTTCAACGCGTTAACTATTCACGATCAGGCGGAAGCGCGCCGGAATCGTCGGAAACACAGATGGGGTTCCGCACTTTATCGCCTTGTTTACAATGTTACTCACAGACTCGCTTCCGAGTCAGGCAGAATCTGCTGTGTTGGACTGGAGTGACGGGCTTGGAATCGGCAACCTAAGGGCAAGAAGAATGACGATAGCTGCCAAATAGATCAGCGGCTCGATCTGAAACCCTTTTGCCAGCATCACATAATGCAGGCCGCCCAGCAAAGCGGCCGGGTACACCAGCCAATGCAGCCTGCGCCAACGCGGCCCCAGTCGGCGCACCGACCAGTTGTTGGATGTTGCCGTCAGAGGCAACAGCAAAAGAAACGCCCCCATTCCAACGGTAATATAAGGACGCTTGAGGATATCCGCCCAAATCTGGCTGGGAAGCTGAACGTCCAGAACCAGCCAGACAAGGAGATGCAGGCTGACATATACAAAAGTCAGCACCCCAATGGCCCGACGGAACTTCATCAGGTTCAAGCCCACAAATCGGCGCAAGGATGTGATGGCCAGCCCGGCAATCAGCAACTGTAAAGCCAGTTCGCCATAGCGGTGTTCCAGCGCCTCAATCGGTTCGATTCCCAAACCGCCAGTCAGGCCAAGATAGAACAGCCAGGGCGCGGGCAGCGCGCCCATCAGATAAACGGCCCATACCGGAATACGCCGGAGTGTCTGATTGATGGCCTGCATGATTCTAGTAATTCCTGGCCAGATCCATACCTTCATAAAGGCTGGCGACCTCTTCTTCATAACCGTTGAACATCAGCGTCGGTTTGCGCGAGGCAAACAGGCCGCCGCCGATTTCACGTTCGGAGGCTTGCGACCAGCGCGGATGATCCACGTTCGGGTTTACATTACTATAAAACCCGTATTCTCGCGAATTGGCCATATTCCAACTGGTGGGCGGCTCTTCTTCAGTAAGCGTGATCCGGACAATCGACTTGATCGATTTGAACCCGTATTTCCACGGTACGACCAGACGCAAAGGCGCGCCGTTCTGATTTGGAATCGGCTTGTCATAGATACCAGTGGCCATGATCGTCAGCGGATGCATCGCCTCGTCCAGGCGCAAACCCTCGCGATAGGGCCATTCCAGAATGGGATAGCGCGTTCCCGGCATCTCATCCGGGCGGTGGGCCGTTTCGAACGCTACGTATTTCGCGCCGTCTTTCACCCCCGCCATTTTCAGAAGATCGGCCAGTTCGAACCCGTTCCATGGTACGACCATCGACCAGGCTTCAACGCAACGGAAGCGATAGATGCGTTCTTCGATCGTCATCTCGGACAGGATGTCCTTGAAATCATACTCACCAGGACGATCGACCAGACCGTCAATCTTTACGCTCCAGGGTTCGGTCACCAGCGTATGCGCATGTTTCGCCGGGTCATCTTTTCCGGTCCCGAACTCATAATAATTGTTGTAACTCGTGATCTCATCCCAGGTGTTCGGCTCCAGCGCATCCTGCGCCGCAGCTGGTTGGCCCATTGCCGCCACACCAACACCCGCCATCCCGGCCATGACCTGCCGACGGTTCAGGAAGGACGCCCGTGGGGTGACGTCGGCATGTGTTAATGTATTGGTCCAGCGATGCGCCATCTAGGTCTCCGTCGTATTTGTTTGTCATTACAGACTTAGGGTGCTGATAGCACAGACCCATGGAAACAGGCGTCACGTTTGAGCGACGTGATTGTAACGTTCCGAGTGGCGACAGGCCCAGACAGGCGGATTGTGCCGCGCTCTGCCCGCTTTCAGCGGTTGTCACGACCTGAGCCAACTCTCAGTGCTCGAACATTTCGTTGGGGATATACGATTCACTCAGAGCTGGCTCTGAACGGAGGGCAACAGCCGGGTTGTCTGCCTGCAGTCTTTACAACTGCGGGTCCAAAACTGCACTCTGTCAGACAGGCACCATACGCGATCAACAGTGTGGCGGGCCTGTTTTTGCAGCCGCGTGGCCGCAATGGGAGGACGAAAAATGTGTGATATCTGTGTAATGAACGCCGTAAAAGACAGGATGCTGTCCCGGCGCGGGTTCTTCAAAGCCGCGGCGGCATCGGGTGTTGCGGCTGCCGCAACCGGGGCTATGGCACCGGCCGCACTGGCCGCGGGGCATGGCGGTGTCCAAGACATGACCCACACGCTCAGCCCGGAGTTCCCGACCTGGGGCGGAGAGCCGGGTATCTCGGCCGAACAGGCATTCAATTTCGCGGAGCACGGATTCAATCTGTTCAATTTGTCAATCAATGAGCATACGGGCACGCATATAGATGCCCCGCTGCACTTTTCTGCGGATGGGGCTTCGGTCGATGAAATCCCGGTTTCAGATCTGGTCGCACCACTTTGCGTGGTCGATATCGCTGCCCGCGCAGCAGAAGACGCCGATACGCGTTTAACCCCTGATGACCTGAAAGCCTGGATAGCCACCAATGGCGATATACCAGACGGCGCTTGTGTCGCCATGCACTCTGGGTGGGCTGGCAAAACGGCAACGGACGCGTTCCGCAATTTCGACGGTGAAGCGCAGCATTACCCGGGCTTTCACGTTGAAGCTGCGCAGATGCTGATGGAGGAAACCGGAGCCCGGTCTATTGCCGTTGACACCTTGTCACTGGATCACGGCATGTCTGCGGATTTCGCCACCCATTATGCCTGGTTGCCATCCGGCCGGTTCGGGATCGAATGCCTGGCCAATCTGGATCAGGTACCCGCGTCAGGCGCAACACTTGTTATTGGCGCACCGAAACACGCAGGCGGCACCGGAGGTCCGGCGCGGATATTTGCGCTGATCTGACTTAACTGACGTACGGCGAAACTGGCCCGCTTTCTTCAGTGGGTCAGTTTCCATCTGCCCATTCCATGAGGGTAGGCACTGAGAGCAAGCCAATGGGCAAGACCAAGTCTGACACCACACGGCGCTATGATACCGCTGCACCAAAATGGCGGGATAAGATGCGTGCCCTTGGTTATTACGATGCGTATCTTGGTTTTCTGTCAGCAAGTCAGCGCGCGACAGAGCAAAACAGTCGGGTTGTTGATATCGGTGCCGGGACGGCCTCGTTTGCAGAAGCCTGGGTTGCTACTCATGGATCATCTGCCGAAGTAACCCTTCTCGAACCTAGTCAAGCCATGTTGAAACACGGTCAAAGCGCGTTACAGGCGCGGGGTATCGAGCCAAGACTTGTGCAGGGCATGTTAGGCTCTGTCGTTCTGGAACCCGCTGATGTGGCACTGGCTGCGCATGTCATCGAACACTGCCCCGATCCGTTGCGCGCACTTGAGCAGATTCACGATTTGATGCACCCTGATGGTCGATTGTATCTGGTGGTGTCCAAGCCGCATTGGTGCAATGCGATTATCTGGCTGCAATGGCGACATCGCACATTCGCCAGAGAAGAGATTCTGGGACTACTGGACAAAGCTGGATTCGAATGTGAAGGCGAGCACTCATTTCCCGCAGGCCCACCGTCCCGGACAAGCCAGGGAATTTTAGCGCGTCGAAGAGCGTAGATTCAGACGAAGAAGACCCGCCAATGCGGCGGGTCTTCCGTTCGTTCCTAAATCAATGCACCACTGCATCATCGGGGCGGGGCCGTTCCGACGTCCCCAACCGGTCACCGATGATCAGACCATCAGTTCCGGCAGTGACCGGAACGACCTCACCATCCTTGATCTCACCGGCCAGCAGCGCTTCGGCCAGCGGGTTCTGCAGGGCGCGTTGAATCACGCGTTTCAGCGGGCGGGCACCGAAGACAGGGTCATAGCCTTCATTGGCCAGCCATTCCTTGGCGCCATCGTCCAGGGCCAGTTCGATTTTGCGGGCCGCCAGGCGTTTTTGCAGACGCGCCATCTGGATATCGACGATGCCATCCATATCGGCCCGCTTGAGGCGGTCAAAGATGATCGTTTCGTCCAGACGGTTCAGGAACTCGGGCCGGAAATGTGCCCGCACCGCATCCATCACGTCACGGCGGGCCTGCCCGCTGTCCGCGCCTTCGGGCAATTGGCTGAGCGCCTGAGAGCCTAGGTTCGACGTCAGAATGATCAGCGTCTGCTTGAAGTCCACGGTGCGGCCCTGACCATCGGTCAGCACACCGTCATCCAGAACCTGCAACAGCACGTTGAACACGTCCGGGTGTGCCTTTTCAACCTCGTCAAACAGCACGACCTGATAAGGCCTGCGCCGCACGGCTTCGGTCAGCACACCACCTTCGTCGTAACCGACATAGCCCGGAGGAGCCCCGATCAAACGAGCAACAGCGTGTTTCTCCATGAACTCAGACATATCGATACGCACCATGGCGTTATCGTCGTCGAACAGGAAATTCGCCACGGCCTTGGTCAGCTCGGTCTTACCCACGCCGGTTGGTCCAAGGAACAGGAACGATCCCAGCGGACGGCCTTCGTCATTCAGACCCGCACGTGCACGGCGCACGGCGTTGGCGACAGCAGTCACCGCTGCATCCTGACCGATCACGCGGGAATGCAGAGCGTCTTCCATCCGCAGCAGCTTCTCGCGCTCACCTTCCAGCATTTTCGAGGTCGGGATACCGGTCCAACGCTCGACCACCGAAGCGATCTGTTCCGGGCGCACCGTTTCCTCAGCCATCATGGCGTTGCTTTCGGCGTTTTCGGCCTCGGTCAGCTTTTTCTCAAGTTCGGGGATGACGCCGTAAGACAGCTCACCTGCCTTCGCCAGATTGCCTTCACGCTTGGCGATCTCCAGATCAGCCCGCGCTTTGTCGAGCTGTTCCTTCAGGTCACGGGCACCCGCCAGTTTATCGCGTTCGGCCTGCCACTGAGCGGTCATCTCGGCGGATCGTTCCTGCAAATCGGCCAGGTCCTTTTGCAAGGTTTCCAGACGGTCCTTCGAGGCCGCGTCATCTTCAAGCTTCAGCGCCTCTTCCTCGATCTGCATCTGCAGGATGTTCCGGTCGAGTTGATCGAGTTCCTCGGGCTTGCTGTCGACCTCCATCCGCAGACGCGATGCCGCCTCGTCGACAAGGTCGATGGCTTTGTCGGGCAGAAAGCGGTCAGTGATATAGCGGTGCGATAGGGTCGCCGCTGAAACAAGCGCTGAATCCGAGATACGCACACCGTGGTGCAGTTCGTACTTTTCCTTGATGCCGCGCAGGATGCTGATCGTATCTTCGACCGTCGGCTCCTGTACCATTACAGGCTGGAACCGGCGCGCAAGGGCAGCGTCTTTTTCCACGTATTTGCGGTACTCGTCCAGCGTGGTCGCACCAATACAATGCAACTCGCCCCGGGCAAGCGCAGGCTTGATCAGGTTGGCCGCATCCATTGCACCATCAGACTTCCCGGCACCGACCAACGTGTGCATCTCGTCGATGAACAGGATGATTTCACCCGCAGCTTCAGTCACTTCGGTCAGAACGGCCTTGAGGCGTTCTTCGAACTCACCACGGTATTTCGCACCAGCAATCAACGCGCCCATGTCGAGCGCCAGCAGCTTCTTGTCCTTCAGCGATTCCGGCACATCGCCGTTAACGATGCGCAGGGCCATGCCCTCGGCAATCGCGGTCTTACCGACGCCGGGTTCACCGATCAGAACCGGGTTGTTCTTGGTGCGACGCGACAGAACCTGCATCGAGCGGCGGATTTCTTCATCCCGACCGATGATCGGATCAATTTTGCCTTCGGCCGCAGCCTCGGTCAGGTCACGTGCGTATTTCTTGAGCGCGTCATAACCTTCTTCCGCCGACGCGCTGTCAGCGGTGCGACCCTTGCGAATGTCGTTGATCGCCTCATTCAGCTTTTGCGCTGATACGGCTCCGGCGTCCAATGCATCCTTGGCCTTGGACTTCACCATGCACAGCGCCATCAACACGCGTTCGACCGGCACGAAACTGTCGCCCGCCTTTGATGCCAACTTTGCAGCCTCGTCCAGTACTTTGGCGGTCTGGCCGTCCATGTAGATCTGGCTCGCGTCGCCGCTGACCTTGGGGATTTTCCCCATCGCGGTGTCCAGCGCTTCAACCACGCGGTTCGGGGCCCCACCCGCGCGCGTGATCAGGTTGCTGGCCAACCCCTGATCGTCATCCATCAGTGCTTTGAGTATATGCGTAGGCTCCAGCCTCTGGTGCCCCTCGCGCAGCGCAATGGTTTGCGCTGCCTGCACGAATCCCCGTGCCCGCTCGGTGAACTTGTTCAAGTCCATGATATTCTCCTTTTCCAAGCGCCCCGTTTTGACATGCCCGCCTGGCAGCACATGTCGGTCGAAGCCTCACATTCAATCTGGGAAATATCTTCGGTGGTTCAAGAGGCTAAAACACAGAAATCGACCTATTCGCGCTGGATGGTATAGACTGAATAACCACCGGTCTCGGCGACCTGAACGGCACCCAGATCATTCACCAAAGATTGGGCTGCCGCACTTCCCGTCGGGCAAGAAACCAGATCTGCCGTATGGTCCAGGAAATTGCCGGTAAACGCCGTTTCACCAGTAAGTTGACACCAATCATCCTCGGACCTGTAACCACCAACCAAACGCAAATCGTCATTGGTCGGCACAGGTGCAGCCCCTGTATCCGTCTCCTCGGGCGGCGTTTCATTACATGCGGCCAGTGCAATCAACGCGCCCAACAAAACCAGCTTTTTCATTTGTCGCCCCTTATTTTGAATTCGAGTTTTCAATACAGAGCACGATAACACGATTTGAAGCTGCCTGCGCGGCTTAGCAGATGGACAGAGCGGCCCGAAGCCGCTAGGACGCAGACGTTTGCCAAAAAGGAGCGCCCCCCATGTCTGATGACCGCCTGATCGTAGCCCTTGATGTTCCCAACGCTCTGCAAGGGTTGGCCATGGCAGAACGTTTGGGGGACAGTGTTTCTTTCTATAAGATCGGGCTGGGTATGCTGACCGGTGGCGGGCTGGCATTGGCCAACGAACTGAAACAAGATCACGGCAAGCGCATCTTCCTGGACATGAAGTTGTTCGACATTGGCAATACAGTTGAGAATGCCGTGCGGGGATTGGCGCAATTCGATCTGGATTTTCTGACCGTGCATGGTGACCCTCATGTGGTGCGCGCCGCCAAAGAAGGTGCTGCGGGTAAAGACCTGAAGATCCTCGCCGTAACCATCCTGACCTCGCTGAACCGCGACGATCTGGACGCAAGTCTTTTGAAACCTGGTGATGTGCAGGATTTGGTTGTCGAACGCGCGGCCAAGGCCTTTGAAGCCGGGGCTGATGGCGTTATCGCCAGCCCGCAAGAGGCCGCCCTGATCCGGGCTCTGCCACAGGCTGAAGGGCGTCTGATCGTAACCCCTGGTGTGCGCCCGGCTGGCGCAGCGCTTGGTGACCAGAAACGTGTAGCATCCCCTGCAAGCGCTATTCAGGATGGCGCTGATCATATCGTTGTCGGCCGCCCGATTTATCAGGCAATAGACCCAAAAGCCGCTGCTGAGACCGTTCTTTCCGAACTAAATTCTCTCAAGGTGTGCTAAGACCACTTGGCCTTTTCAGGTGGGTTTTGCGTTGGGTTTTCCGCGCAACAAGTTGACCTTAGGTCACTTTTTGACAAAACCGCGCCAAATCGTCTCTGTGCCAGAAAACACACATTCAAAACCCGAGTTTTCTCGGCACAACCTTCATCCTATCGAAACCAAGGATTTTCAGAGATTCTGAAGGGGAAATACTCCCCAACGAACCGCTTCTTCCTGAGGTTCGTTACTTCCCCCCGCGATGTGCGGGGGGTCTTCTTTCCAAATCACCCCATGTCAGCAGGGCCTTTGATCCAGGATCACAGGTGATATAAAGAACGTCCAAGCCAACTGCGGAACGCATGAGGACGCAGATGCCCGGTCTTTGCCGAGATTGCCTGACCACATTGTCAAACGAACAACGCTGTACTGCCTGTGGCAGTCCGCGGGTAAAGACACACCCGGAACTGTTTGACTTGTCGATTGCCCATATGGATTGTGACGCCTTCTATGCCTCGGTTGAAAAACGTGACAACCCGGAACTGGCGGACAAACCGGTTATCATTGGCGGCGGCAAGCGCGGCGTTGTTTCAACTGCCTGCTACGTTGCCCGTATTCGCGGCGTCCGGTCGGCTATGCCCATGTTCAAGGCCCTGCAACTCTGCCCCGAAGCCGTCGTGATCAAGCCCCGCATGTCCGTCTACGCTGAGGTGTCGCGCGACATCCGCGCGATGATGGATGAATTGACACCCGTGGTCGAACCCCTGTCGCTGGACGAAGCCTTCATGGACCTGTCGGGAACCGAACGTCTGCATGGCGCGCCGCCGGCCGTCATGCTGGCGCGTCTGGTCAAGCGCATGAAGGATGAAATCGGTGTCACCGGCTCTATCGGATTAAGTCACAACAAATTTTTGGCCAAGGTCGCTTCGGATCTCGACAAACCGCGCGGATTTTCAGTGATTGGCAAGGCGGAAACGGCAGAGTTTCTGAATGACAAACCCGTACGGTTGATCTGGGGCATTGGCCCGGCTGCGCAAGAAGCGCTGGACAAGGCAGGGATCAGAACTTTCAGTGATTTGCTGCGTTGGGATCAGGAAGCGCTGACCGCGCGGTTCGGCTCAATGGGATATCGCCTGTGGCACTTGGCTCGGGGTCAGGACAAGCGACGCGTATCGGCGCATGAGCCGATGAAATCCATCAGCAACGAGACGACATTTTTCGAAGATACGTCGAGCCTTGATATTCTGGACGGTCATTTGTGGCGGATGGCCTTGAAAGTGTCGGACCGCGCCAAGGCAAAGGATCTGGCTGGTCGGGTTGTCACGTTGAAACTGAAGAAAGCCAATCACAAGATCCTGACGCGGCGCGTAGCCTTGCGGGATGCGACACAGATTGCCGACCGGATTTACCGCACGGCCCGGGGCCTGTTCGATCAGGTTGGCGATCAGGGGCCATATCGATTGTTGGGCTGTGGTTTGTCCGACCTTTGCCCGGCTGATCAGGCGGATATTTCCGGCGACTTGCTGGATCCGGATGCTGCCCGCAGATCCAAGGCCGAACGGGCCACGGACGAGATTCGCCAGCGGTTCGGGGCCGAAGCAATCATGAAGGGCCGTGCGCTGCGCTGAAGCTACTCCGCCGCCAGACGCTCTGGGCTCGCACCCAGGCTGGAAATCTCGCGAACCACCTGCCTGAGCAGCTTCGAGAACGCCATGAAATTGGCATTGGGCGCGATTTTTTCTTCGTCCATGTACAAAGCGCGATCGATCTCGATCTGTACAGCGTGCTGCTGGCGACCGGGACGACCATAGGTTTGCGTCACATATGCTCCGGCAAAAGGCGCATTGCGTGCCACGTTGAGACCCGCTGCCGCGAAAGCGGCTTCAATGATATCGACGACCTCTGACGACGCGGACGCGCCAAACCGGTCGCCCAGCACGATCTCGGGCCGCCTTCCGCGCGCAGTGCCCGCCATGGCCACCGCCTCGTGCGGCATCGAGTGGCAGTCCACCAGAATTGCCTGTCCGAACATCTCGTGTGATTCGGCCAGCAGGGATTTCAACCGCGCATGATAAGGGCGCCAATAGGTGTCGATGCGCAGCCGCGCTTCGTCCATGGTAAGTTTGCCGCGATAGATTGCCCGACCGTTGGCAACTACGCGGGGAATCACCCCCAGCCCTGACGCGACCCTTGGATTATGCCCGTGCCTGCGGGCACCGCTGATCAAGGCCGGGTCAAGCTCATCCAGACTGCGGTTCAAATCCAGATAGGCGCGTGGCATGGCCGCCTTGATCAAAGGGGCACCGTTTTCCGCAGCCGGCGCGAACAACTGATCAACAAAGGCGTCTTCTGAGGATCGAATCACGCTCCGGTTCAACACGGACCGGTTCAGAAATGCCTCAGGATACTCCCGCCCGCTGTGTGGCGATGAAAAAACCACGCACGAGGTGCGGTTTTCGGGCATATCCAATACATAGGCTGCGCTTTGCATGATCCCTCCGTGTTCGTAATCAACATAGACCGGAAAAATTGTTCTTCCAAACCCCTTGAACCCTTTTGCGACTCCTTTTATAGACCCCGCTACCGGCGCGGGGATCCGCGCCCCATTTCGTTATGGGGCAAGGCACGCAAAGGGAAAGTGGGCGGTTAGCTCAGCGGTAGAGCACTTCGTTGACATCGAAGGGGTCACAAGTTCGATCCTTGTACCGCCCACCATCGTTTCACTGTTCCGGTTTTCCGGGGCACCCGAGTAACCCAGGCGCTGGCCACGTCCTTGATGAAGGCGCCGCAGATTGGAGACAGACCATGAAGGTCAAGAACTCGCTCCGCTCGCTCAAGAACCGGCACCGCGACTGCCGGATTGTGCGTCGCAAAGGCCGCGTCTACGTGATCAACAAGACGCAGCGCAAGTTCAAAGCTCGTCAGGGCTAAGAACGGCACATCACTGCTTAAAGAAACCGCACCTTCGAGTGCGGTTTTTTTTGTTCCACCCGCGCCTAAAATGTAATCCCTGCATGGATCAGAATGCCAACGACCATAAGAAAGTTCAGAACCATCGAAATCCCGTTGCCGACATAGATTGGAAGCTTTCCAACAACCAAGCCGTAAGCAAACCAAAGCAGGGACAAGGCGGTATATAGCGACCAAGACAACAAGGATTGTCCCGAGGCATGGTGCGAATGCGTCAAATACAGCTTCACGAGCTGTGGCAGTGTGGCAAAAGGACCAACCACGCCAACAAAAACCATGAACCCTTCAAAGCGCGACATCCAATGGCCAAGGTTAGATTTCTCCAATTTTTCAGCCAGTGTTTCGGGCATATCTCACGTTCTTCCTTTAAGTGAATAAGACGGCATGTTCTTTTTCTCGGACAATCTGTCTTGCCAAAATATCCGCTAGAAGCGCTTGGACCAAGTCCCTCGACCACGTTACCACCAACCTTCCCCCCTCGTATGCCTTCAGAGCATCGCATATTGAACGTCACAGCGACCTTTTGACCAAGTAAATCAGTCGGATTTACTTGCATCCCGCCCAGAATCGTATAATTGAGAAAATCAGTCGGATTAATGACCGACCCGAAATTCAATTGTTGAGGCACACAATGCTGAAATCCACGACCTGCCTGGCCGCCGCACTGTCGGCTCTGATCGCAACCTCTGCCGCCGCCGAGGGCGAACTGAACCTCTATTCGTCGCGCCACTATGACACCGACGAACGGCTGTATACCGACTTTGAAGACGCAACCGGCATCAAGATCAACAGGATCGAAGGCAAAGCGGATGAACTGATTGCCCGGATGGAAGCGGAAGGCGCGAACTCACCTGCCGACGTGATGCTGACCGTGGACACGTCGCGTCTGGCGCGGGCCAAGAATGCAGGTGTCCTGCAATCAATCGACAGCGCTACACTGGAAGAGCGCATTCCAGCCAATCTGCAGGACAGCGACAATCAGTGGTTTGGTTTCTCGCAACGCGGTCGGATCATCTTTTTCGACAAGGAAAACGTGACCAACCCGCCGGCCACCTACGCTGATCTGGCAAAACCGGAATACAAGGGAATGGTCTGTATCCGGTCTTCGACCAACACCTACAACCAGACCCTGCTGGCATCGATCATCACACATGAAGGCACTGAGGCCGCCAAGTCCTGGGCCGAGGGTGTTGTCGCCAACATGGCGCGTGACCCGCAGGGCGGTGACACCGACCAGTTGCGCGGCATCGTTTCGGGCGAGTGTGACATCGCGGTTTCGAACACCTACTATTTCGCGCGCTCCATTCGCACAGACGTCAAAGGCTTGTCCGCAGACCGCGATATGATCGGCTGGGTCTTCCCGAACCAGGACAGCTATGGCGCGCATATGAATCTATCCGGTGGTGGGGTCGCCGCGCATGCACCCAACAAGGAAAACGCGATCCTGTTCCTTGAATATCTGGCCAGCGATCAGGCGCAGAAATACTTCTCGGCGGGAAATGACGAGTTCCCGGCAGTTCCAAATGTCGAACTGGCCGAGTCGGTCAAGGCGCTGGGTGAATTCAAGGCAGACGACGTGAACCTTTCAGACGTTGCAAAGAACATCCCCGAAGCGCAGAAGATCTTTAACGAAGTTGGCTGGAAGTAATCCTTCTTGGCTCTGACTTCTTGAATAGGATGCGGATTGTCCGCATCCTTTTTCGTTGATATGTGATGTTTATTTGTATATTTTCTCGTATATGAGAAAATTTTTCAATATGATGTAATGCCTGACACCCTGTCAAACCGCCTCGCCAATCGCCTGAGCGAACTGCGCCGCGGGCGTGGTTGGTCTTTGGATTACCTTGCCGAACACAGCAGGATCAGCCGCGCCACCTTGTCCCGTATGGAAAAAGGGGATGTCAGCCCAACAGCCGACAATCTAGGCCGTCTGTGCGCTGTATACGATCTGCCGATCTCACGCCTGCTGATGATGGTTGAAGACAGCTTTGACCCCAAGGTTCCATTCGAACGCCAGACCGAGTGGCGCGACCCCGAAACCGGCTTCACCCGCCGTGCTGTTTCACCACTTGCAAATGGATTGAACGCCGAGGTTCTGGAATGCCACCTGCCCCGGGACACGGTCATTACCTACGAAGTGCCACCTAAATCGGGGCAAGAGCATCATCTGATCTTAATGGACGGCGCGCTTACTCTGACGGTTGATGGAACTCCCCACGCGCTGAACGCCGGGGATTGCCTGCGCTACCATCTGTCGGGACCGACCCGGTTTGAAACAGGGGCGTCGCGTGGCGCACGTTACCTGCTGGTGCTTATATGATCACGCGCCTGACCGAGAACGATTTTGACGCCGCGCTGGATGACCTGGCTGAAATCCTGCATGCCTGTGTTCATGATGGGGCCAGCATAGGTTTCATACTTCCGTTTACCCTGAACGATGCGCGTGCGTACTGGCAACAAAACGTACAGCCCAGTCTCAGGTCTGGTAAGCTGGACTTGTTCGTTTCGTATGACGGTCCCCGCATTGCAGGCACCGTTCAACTAATCCCGGCCGCAATGCCCAACCAACCCCACCGCGCCGACGTGGCGAAACTTCTGGTCCACCTCAACGCCAGACGGCGGGGATTAGGCCGATCCCTGATGAATGCGCTTGTTCTTCGGGCGCGAGAGGTGGGGCGCACGATGCTCGTACTTGATACGCGCAGCACCGATCCCTCGCGGCTGCTTTATCAAAGCCTCGGGTTTCAAATCGCGGGGGAAATACCGAATTACTGCCGGAACCCATTTGAACCAAAATTCGAGTCCACAACCTATATGTACAAAAACCTTGACGCTTGAAAAGACGCGGCCCCTGCTACTCGGCGGCGGTTACCTTTTCGGGAAACTTGTTCGGCAACAGCCCAAGGCGGCGCGCACAACGAACATCTGCCAGCAGGTTCCGTTCGGCGGCCTCAAACAACTCTTCAGGGTCATCCAGAACAAAATACCCCATCTGATGCATATCGATCCGGTAGGGTGTTCGTAGAATCGTCAGAACGTCAAACGGGTCACGATCGGGTATGTCGCTGGTCACGGCATAGACCAGTTCTGTCGGCGACGACGCCAACCCTGAACCCAACGCCTTGATCTGACCGTTCTGGCGGCGCAGGCCAAACTCGATCGAAAACCAGTAGAGCCTGATCAACCAGGCATAATCCGCGTCATCTGCCTGCTTTCCGGCTAGCCCGATGGCGTGGCTGAACGCGGCAAAACGTGGATCACTTAACAACGGTGTATGTCCGAATATCTCATGAAAGATATCCGGCTCTTCGATATAGTCGAAATCTTCCCGGGAGCGGATGAAAGAGGCGGCCGGAAAAACCCGATCCGCAAGCATCCCGAAAAATGTCTTGAACCCGATCAGCGCCGGAACCGGCTGCACCCGCCAGCCGGTCAGGTCCAGCAACCGTTTCGAAATTTCCGCACAAGATGGCACTTTGGTCTTCGGCAGGTCCAGCCGCACCAAACCGCTTAGGTATTCCGGTGCCATATAGCGCCGAACATTTTCTTCCTGTGCCGCGTAAAGATCAGCCCAGACCGCATTCTCTTCGTCTGTGTAGGTAATGTGGCCATGTTCATCCGCCAGTTTGGCGACATACTTCGTCGATTTGGGCATCAGCATCCTCCTGCATGAGATCAGGATACCTCAACTCACATGGAGAATTTGTTTTGATATTCTGAGTATCGCCCGTATTATGAACGAAACATTCCGAGATATTGCCATTTGCGGGTCAAATGCTTCACCCTGCCGACATTGATATTTTGCGAGAGCTTCAGGCCAGTGGACGCCTGTCTATGCAGGAACTGGCCGACCGGACCGGGTTGTCGACCTCGCAATGTTGGCGCCGCGTCCGTGACCTTGAATCGTCCGGGGTGGTTTCAGGGTATCGCGCGCAGGTTTCTGCCAAGGCTGTTGGCCTGAATGCCATTGCCTATGTCCACGTCGCGCTGAAGGACCATCAGGAGAACAGCATCTCGGCGTTTCTTCGTCTGGTCGAGACCGAGCCGCAAATCGTCGAGTGCGCCTCGATCACCGGGGATCACGACTTTATCCTGAAGGTTTACGCCAAAACCCCCGAGGATCTTGAAGTCTTTATCATGCAGCGCCTGTTGAAATCAGGGCTGGTCCGCGACACCCGCAGCAACTTTGTGCTTCGCCAGACCAAGACCCGCGGCCCTTTACCCATTCTTTGACAGGGTCCGACGAAACGGAACCTGAGCGGATGTGTCAGGTGCATAACCCATCCTTGCTAAGACGAGGTGTCGAAAGGCTGGGAGTGTCGTTCAATTGGAAAAGCCCGGCCACCGCTTATTGGCGACCGGGCCTACAAGTTACAAAACGTCTTCAGAAGTGAGCCGATTTCGCGGTCGCGGGCTTTTCCATCGGCGGCGCGAACTTGGTCAAGTCGATCCCCTTTACCGCCGACTTGTATTCCTCGGCGGTTGGGGTCCGGCCCAATATGGCCGAGAGTACGACAACCGGTGTCGACGCAAGCAGGGACTCACCCTTTTTCTCATCCGAGTCTTCAACAACACGACCCTGGAACAGGCGCGTGGATGTCGCCAGAACGGTATCGCCTTTTGCAGCCTTTTCTTGGTTCCCCATGCAAAGGTTACAGCCGGGCCGCTCAAGGTACAGGATATTTTCGTATTCCGTGCGTGCCTTGTTTTTCGGAAACAGATCGTCGAATTCAAAGCCCGAGTATTTCTGAAGAATGCTCCACTCGCCTTCTTCTTTCAGCTCATCGATGATGTTGTAGGTCGGTGCTGCGACAACCAGCGGGGCCTTGAATTCGACAGTGCCCTGTTCCTCTTCAAGGTTCTTAAGCATCTGCGAGACGATAATCAGATCGCCTTTGTGCACCATGCACGACCCGACAAAGCCCAGATCGACCTTCTTTTCACCCTTGTAGTAGGAAACCGGGCGGATAGTGTCGTGGGTGTAACGCTTTGATACGTCAGCGTTGTTCACATCCGGGTCGGCTATCATCGGTTCGTCGATCTCATCCAGATCAACGACGAGCTCGGCAAAATACTTGGCGTTTTCATCGGGTTTCAGGGCCGGCTTTTCACCCGACCTGATCTCCGCTATCCGCGCATTCGCCTTGTCGATCAGACCTTGCAGCGTCTGGGCTTCGTTTTCCATACCCTTGTCGATCATGATCTGGATGCGGCCTTTGGCGATTTCCAGAGATTCAATCAGCGTGTCATCTTCGGAAATACAGATCGACGCCTTGGCCTTCATCTCGGCCGTCCAGTCGGTAAAGGTAAACGCCTGATCCGCCAGCAAGGTGCCGATATGAACTTCGATGATCCGGCCCTGGAAGACATTGTCACCGAATGTCTTTAACATCTGCGACTGGGTGGCGTGAACCACATCGCGGAAATCCATATGGCCTGCCATCTGGCCTTTGAAGGTCACCTTAACCGATTCAGGGATCGGCATCGTGGCTTCACCGGTGGCCAGCGCCAGCGCAACGGTGCCCGAATCCGCGCCAAACGCTACGCCCTTGGACATGCGGGTGTGCGAGTCGCCGCCAATGATGATGGCCCAGTCGTCCACGGTGATGTCGTTCAGCACCTTGTGGATTACGTCTGTCATCGAATGGTAAACACCCTTGGGATCACGCGCAGTGATCAGGCCAAAGTTGTTCATGAATTTCATCAGTTTAGGAATGTTCGCCTGCGCCTTTGCGTCCCAAACCGACGCTGTGTGGCACCCGGACTGATATGCGCCATCAACGATGGGCGAGATCACGGTCGCCGCCATAGCTTCCAGCTCCTGCGCGGTCATCAGGCCAGTGGTGTCTTGCGACCCAACGATATTGACCTTAACCCGAGCATCCGAACCCGCGTGCAGAACCTTTCCGTCAGCCACGCCAACCGCGTTTTTGTTGAAGATCTTCTCGACAGCTGTCAGGCCCTGACCCTCGTGCGAGATTTCCTTGGACGGAGCAAATGCAGATTCCAGCGCAACGCCAAGGGTTTCTGCCGCAAATGTCTGCAGCTTCTTCCCAAAGACAATCGCGTAAGAGCCGCCAGCCTTGATGAATTCGACCTTTTGCGGCGTGAAGGACGACGATACATCGACAAGCTCTTTATCGCCTGCTTCGTTGTAAAGCTTCTTGTCCTTTGTGTTGATGGTCAGAACGGTTCCGGTTTCGACCGAGTATTTCTGTTCAAGGACAGGACTTTCGTCGTTGTTCAGAATCGGGTTGCCGTCGTCATCCAGCTTTTTGACCCAGTTCTTCAGGTCAATGCCGATACCTCCGGTCACGCCAACGGTGGTCAGAAAGATCGGTGAGATTCCGTTTGTTCCCGCGACAACTGGTGCGATGTTCACAAAGGGAACATAAGGGCTGGCTTGCGTTCCGGTCCACAAGGCGACGTTGTTGACGCCGGACATGCGCGACGACCCGACGCCCATGGTCCCTTTTTCGGCGACCAGCATGACACGTTTGTCCGGGTGTTGTTTCTGCAAATCCTGAATCTCGGCCTGTGCCGCCGGTGTGATCATGCATTTGCCATGCAGTTCCCGATCCGCACGAGAATGCGCCTGATTACCGGGCGACAGAAGGTCGGTGGAAATGTCTCCTTCGGCCGCGACATAGGTCACAACCTTGATTTCCTCTTCAATGTCAGGCAGCCGGGTAAAGAACTCGGCCTTGGCATAGCTTTCCAGAATGTCCTTTGCGATCGCGTTTCCGGCCTCAAAAGCAGACTTGAGGCGCTGGGTATCCGCATCGTACAGGAACACCTGCGTTTTCAGCACCTCTGCCGCCTGATTTGCGATCGACGCATCATCGCCCAGCGCCAGATCCAGCAGAACCTCGACCGAGGGGCCGCCTTTCATATGTGACAGCAGCTCGAACGCGAAGGCCTGCGAGATTTCTTCGACCGAGGCTTCACCCAATATGATCTCTTTCAGGAACTGTGCCTTTTCACCAGCTGCGCTGGTTGTCCCCGGCAGCGTGTTATAGATGAAATAGGTCAAAGACTCGGCGCGGTGAACGTTTTCAACATCCTTGATTTGCTCGATGATTTCCTGAAGCAGCACACCGTCTTCAATGGGTTTGGGGTGCAAACCTTGCTCTTTGCGCGTCTCAATCTCGTTCAGGTATTCTGTATATAGGCTCATGACGGTTCCGACCATTTAGCTGGTGCGCTGGCGGGTAACAAACCAGCGCCTTAATTTTGTATGCCGCGGTATACTAAATGCCTACAACTTGCAAGACACTCTCCTGCGACCCTGTGTCCTGATCGAGGATGTATTTGTCGAAATACTTGCCAGTCAGGCGTGATCTGTCTGTCGCGGCCAACAGGTTTTTGCACCCTGGCACGCTAGCTTCCAGATGCGGAAATCAGTTCCTTGGCCAGCGGCAAGGATGAGTAACCCAGCCGGGACGGCGTCAATCCCAATCGCACAATCACCATATCATGAGAGGGGAAAATACCGATGGACTGACCATCATGCCCCTGCAACCAGACGGCATCTTCAAAAGGTGGCAAATCTCCGGGTGCTTCCAGCCAAAGGTGGCCCTTGGCGTATTTGCCATCCGAAGCATCAACCGGCTCGAACATCCAGTTCACATAACCTTCTGGTAATATCCGAGAGCCCTTCCAAACCCCTTTTTGCAGCAAAAGCTGCCCGTACCGGGCCCAGTCACGCGCCGTCGCATACATATAACTGGACCCGATGAAGGTATCGCTGACATCCGTCTCGATAACCGCCGATGTCATGCCAATCGGCGCAAATAGCGCGTTGTGCGGATAGCTCAGCCCACCGTCGCCCAACTTGTCCTGCCAAACCCGAGACAGCATCGTGGACGTGCCCGAGGAATAGTTGAAGTCCGTTCCAATACTGGATTCAGCAACGCGCCCGGCAGCAAATTCGGCCATACCGTCACGAAGATACAGCATGCGTGTTACGTCTGAAACGTCGCCGTATTCTTCATCCCATTGCAGCCCGCTTGTCATCGCCAGCATATCAGCCACGGTAATGTTGCGCCTTGCGTCGTCGGCCCAATCGGGAAAGCTGTCGACAAACGTATCTGACAATCTCATTTGACCCGCTTCAATCAAGGTGCCGATCAATCCGGCCGTAACTGTCTTGGTCATGGACCAGCCCAGTAACGGGGTATCCGCATCAAACCCAGCTGCGTACCGTTCAGCAATGATGCGCCCGTTTCGAACCACCACAACTGCGCGAAATCCTTCGCCCACCAAACTGTCATTCGACAGTACAATCTGAAGCTTCGGGTCTTGGGACAAGGCAACGTCATTCCCGTTTGGCCATAGTCCTGCTGGCAGCGGATCAGGCGCGGAAAGTGTCTGGTTGCTCAGATCAGCCTCATGAACATTTGTGCAGCCAAGCCCCTGACGAAACTGCGATCTCGCGGGTGCAAAAAACCGGAAGATCCGCGCTTTCACAGTCTGCGCTTCCCGATCCACCTCTATTGAGATTTGCCCCAGCAGAGGGTGGCCGGGTGCTTGCACGTCCACAGCCAGAACTTCGTCAGGATCCCGTCCAGCAATGAAAACGTTCGAACAGACAATCTTGGCAGAGTAGTTGGTTCCCACCTTCAAAAGATCCGGGGGTGCGAACCAAAGGTAGCCAATCAAAGCTACCCCGCCCAGAACCACCGCACTGCCGGTCATTTTTAGTACTTTGCTGAACATCCGCCGCAACCATTCCTGCCGCTACCTCGCCCGGCAAAGGTTAGAAGCAACCGAGCAGGCTTTACCACAGTTTCGTTACGTCGACTGATAGGTCAGAGCCCGCACGCTGAAGCATGGCCAGTGCCATCCAAGATGCACATCGCTCGATCAGCAATTGCACAGATCGACTTCAGCCCCAAACAGGTAGCACGTTGGTCTTTACACCGTCAGAAATCCAGATTCTCGACGCTCAAAGCGTTTTTCTGGATAAATTCCCGACGAGGTTCGACAACATCACCCATTAGCTTGGTGAACAGATCGTCGGCTTCCACCATATCGTCTACGCGCACCTGAAGCAGCGTGCGTGCATCCGGGTCCAAAGTTGTTTCCCAAAGCTGGTCGGGGTTCATCTCTCCCAGACCTTTGTAGCGCTGCAGGGACAGGCCCTTTTCCCCTTCTTCCAGAATGGCGCGCAACAGGTCCAGCGGACCGTGGATCAATTGGCTACGATCACGGCGGATCAACGTGGCCGATGTGTTGTAGACCTCTTGCAGGCTTTGCGTGAAGCTGCCTGTTTTGCGGGCCTCCCCCGACCGCAGCATCGGGCCGTCCAAGGTGCGAACCTCTTCGACACCACGCAGAATGCGGGCCAGGCGAATTCCGTGATCCTGCGTGATCCGGCCCTGCCAGCCACGCTCATACTCCAACGCGATCAGATCAAGACGGGCGGCAACCTTGTCAGCCACCCCTTGCAGGTCGGCGTCCACCGCACCCGGCACAAAGGCACCGGCAACGGCTGCCTGTTCCAGAATGTGGCGCGGGTAGTGCGTCGGGAAGGCGTCCAGAACGCGTTTCAACTGGCGCGCTTCGTCCACCACTCGGGCCAGGTCCTGCCCGGTGATCTCTTCACCCGAACCCAGTTTCAGCACGGCGCCCTCGATCCCCTGATTGACGAGATAATCGTCCAGTGCCGCCTGATCTTTCAGATAAACCTCTGATTTACCGCGCGAAACCTTATAAAGCGGCGGTTGCGCAATATAGAGATACCCACCTTCGATCAGTTCAGGCATTTGCCGGTAGAAGAACGTCAGCAACAGGGTCCGGATGTGCGCACCGTCCACATCCGCGTCAGTCATGATGACAATCTTGTGGTAACGCAGCTTTTCGATGTTGAACTCATCGCGGCCAATACCCGTGCCCAGCGCCATGACAAGATTGCCAATCTCTTGCGAGGACAACATCCGGTCAAACCGCGCGCGTTCCACGTTCAGAATCTTACCGCGCAGCGGCAGAACCGCCTGAGTCAGCCGGTCACGGCCCGTTTGCGCCGACCCTCCGGCTGAATCCCCCTCAACAAGGAAGACTTCGGTTTTGGAGGGGTCTTTTTCGGAACAATCCTTCAGCTTGCCCGCCAGATAGTTCACATCCATCGCCGTTTTGCGGCGGGTCAGTTCACGCGCCTTTCGCGCGGCCTCGCGTGCCAGCGCGGCCTCGATGATCTTGCCGACGATCGCCTTGGCCTCGGTCGGGTTTTCTTCAAACCACTCGGCAAGTTTTTCGTTCATCAGACCTTCGACCGCCGGACGAACCTCGGAACTGACCAGCTTGTCTTTCGTCTGTGACGAGAATTTCGGATCAGGCACTTTGACTGACAGCACACAGGTCAGACCTTCGCGCGCGTCATCACCGGTAAAGCTGACCTTTTCCTTTTTCGCGATCCCGCTGGACTGCGCGTAGTTGTTGATCGTCCGGGTCAGGGCACCTCGGAAACCCGCCACATGGGTACCGCCATCGCGCTGAGGTATATTGTTGGTAAAGGGCAGGACAGATTCGTGATAGCTGTCATTCCACCACATTGCGATTTCCACGCCGATATCGTCGCGCTCGCCCTTGATATAGATCGGCTCGGACATGGCGGGGGTTTTGGACCGGTCGAGGTACTTGACGAATTCCTTGACCCCACCTTCATAGAACAACTCGGTTTCCAGCCGCTCCGCCGGACGCTCGTCAATCAGGATGATCCGCACGCCCGAATTCAGGAAAGCCAGTTCGCGCAGGCGTTTTTCCAATGTCTCGAATGAGTATTCGAGGTTCGAGAATGTATCGGTCGAAGCCAGAAACCGCACTTCTGTTCCTGTCCGGTCTCCGCATTCACCGACAACCTTCAGGTGCTCAGCGGTTTCGCCACCTTCAAACCGCGCGACATGCTCTTTGCCATTGCGCCAGACACGCAGTTCCAACCAATCCGAAAGCGCGTTCACCACGGAAACACCCACACCGTGCAGGCCGCCTGACACCTTGTACGAGTTGCTGTCGAATTTTCCGCCGGCATGCAGTTGGGTCATGATGACCTCGGCCGCCGACACGCCTTCTTCCGGGTGGATGTCCACCGGAATACCACGCCCATTGTCGCTGACCGAAACACTGGAATCGGCGTGAATTTTCACCGTCACATGGTCAGCATGACCCGCCAGAGCCTCGTCAATCCCGTTGTCGACAACCTCATACACCATATGGTGCAGACCCGAGCCATCATCCGTGTCCCCGATATACATGCCGGGGCGTTTGCGAACTGCCTCCAAGCCTTTGAGAACCTTGATAGAATCTGCGCCGTATTCTTGAGGGGCCTGTGCGTCTTCGGACATTCAGTCAGTACCTATATTATTTTGGTAACTTATACGTTTTCTGGTAGGGATTGTCACGCCATCCCCCAATATTTTGTGGTTTTCCGGATCGTTTTTTGCCGCCCCGAGAGGGGCTCACAAACGATCGATATCAGACGCGATATCCGCTGCAATTTGCGCCGCATCAACGTCTGTGCGTTCAGCGGACAAGCGCAGCCCCAGAATGTCTGACTGATACCTGGCCGCCAAACGATCCGGATCATGTCCCGCCCCGATTTCACCGGCATCCTGAGCCCTGCGAAACAGATCAGCGAAACAGCCTTTCATTTCCGCCATGTGATGCGCCGCCTGATCCGCAAGGTCATGATCCTTCGCCTTCAACTCGGCATATGTCTTTGCCAACATGCAGGCCTTTGCCGGGGTCTCGACCGCTTCGATCACCAATCGGGGCTGCGCTTTCAGCGCCTCCTTCGGACCCAGTCTCTCTGCCAGGGCCTTTAAGCGCGCCACACCTTCTTGCGTATAACTCTCCAGCGTCAGCGCATAGAGCGCATTTTTCGACCCGAACGCCGCATAAAAACTGCCAGGCTTCAGCTTCAGTTCCCGCTCCAGATCCTTCAGCGATGTACCAGCCCAGCCCTGACGCCAGAAGATATCCTTCGCCTTCGCGATCAACACGTCACGATCGTATGCGGGTTTGCGGGGCATCAGCATTACCAATTTTTGAACGTTCACTCAAGTATATACTTGAGCGTTCACTCAAGAAACCCTAAATACGACCCATCGCGCCAGAAACAGGAGTTCCGACATGGCCAATTTCCCGTCTCACGACCTCGAAACCGCGCCTGAAGCGTCCAAACCGCTGCTGCAAAAGTCTCAGGCCGCTTTTGGTCGCTTGCCCGGCCTGCATAAGGTCATGGCCGAAAGCCCTCAGCATCTGGAAGGCTATCAGGTTCTGCACGGCCTGTTCCTGCAAACTGATTTCGACAATGATGAGAAAACCGTCGTCTGGCAGACCATCAATGTGGAAAACGAATGCCACTACTGCGTGCCCGCCCACACCGGGATCGCCAAGATGATGAAGATCTCGGACGAGATATCGGACGCCCTGCGTAACGAAACTCCGTTGCCTTCAGCCAAACTCGAAGCACTGCGCACCTTCACCCTGCAAGTGATGGAAACCCGCGGCAACCCGACCGAAGACCAGCTTCAGGCGTTCTTTGACGCGGGCTATTCACACCGCGCGGTTCTGGATGTCGTGCTGGGTCTGGCCCAGAAAACCATGTCGAACTACGTCAACCACATGGCCAAAACCCCGGTGGACGAGGTTATGCGCGGCTTTCTGTGGGAACGCTAAGTCAGCGAACCGGCCTAAGCGGTCACGACCGAGCCCTGATCGCTGTCGGTAACGATCAGCGTCTGGGCCCGGTCGCCCATTTCCGCAAACAGCTCAGGCCCGGTACCCGTCATCCAGGCCTGAGCGCCCAGCGCGCAAATCTCGTCATAAAGCGCTGCACGCCGCCCAGCATCCAGATGCGCGGCCACCTCATCCAGCAGAACGATCGGAGGTGCGCCCAGCATCGCCGCCAGCGCCCGCGCATTGGACAGGATCAGCGACACCAAGAGCGCTTTCTGCTCACCAGTGGAACACTCCCGTGCCGGCACGCCCTTGGCCGCGAACACACCGTACAGGTCGGACCGATGCGGCCCCACCAGGGTTCGGCCCGCTGCCAGATCCCTGAACCGGCTCTCGCTCAACGCGTCTCGCAAATCTTCCGCTGTCTCGGGCATTGCGCCTTCGGTTTGCACCAACTCCAGTTCGGCCGAAGGAAAGACCGTTTCCGCCCGGTCCTGCGCCGCCCGTAGAAGATCCAGCGACCTCAACCGCGCGGTATGGATGCGGTGCCCCGTCTCGGCCAACTGCCCTTCAAGCGCGGCGTACCAATGCGCGTCCCTGATCTGCTCTTTCAGCAGACGGTTACGTTCGCGCATCGCTTTTTCATAAATCAGCGATGTTTCGGCGTGGGCCGGGTCAAAACTCAGCGCGATACGGTCCAGAAACCGACGGCGTCCCTCAGCCCCTTCAATCCACAGTCGGTCCATGGACGGGGTCAGCCAGACAACCCGCGCAAGTTTCCCCAGATCGATCTGGGTCGCCGACTTGCCATCAATTCTCACCTGTCGCGCTGCGCCGCCCTCGGACCAGGTTTCAATTTCAAACCGCTGCCCCTGAGCGTCCAGCAACCCGGACAGTTTCCAACCCAACGCCTCGGGCCGACGGGTCATCACGGCCGCGCTCGCCCGCCGCATCCCGCGACCGGGCGAAAACAACGACACCGCTTCAAGAATATTGGTCTTCCCGGCCCCGTTCGGCCCGTGAATGGCAACCGGCCGGCCGTCCAGAGTCAACCGCGCCAGCTTATGAGATCGAAAATGCGAGACCGTTAGCTCGGTCAGGGCCAATCCCATGACCCCTCCCTTCATCTTTTCAAAAATACTCCCGCCGGAGGCATCGCGCGTCCGCGCGATCAGACGCGCATCGGCATGACGACGTATACAGCGCTCAGGTCGTTGCCTTCACGCATCAATGTCGGGTCACCAGCCGAGTTGAACAGGAAAACTGCATTCTCACGATCCACCTGAGACGCAATCTCCAACAGGTATTTGGCGTTGAAACCGATCTCCAACCGCTCATCCCCGTAAGCGACGGCCAATTCCTCCTCGGCCGCGCCGCTGTCAGGAGCATTCACCGACAAGATCAGCTTGTCGCCTTCCAATTGCAACTTCACTGCCCGCGACCGTTCCGACGAAACAGTCGCCACGCGATCTACGGCCTGCGCGAATTCAGCAGCATCCACTTCAAGCTTGCGGGTATTTCCTTGTGGGATAACACGTGTGTAGTCGGGGAAGGTGCCGTCAATAACCTTCGACGTCAGCGTGATATCCGGCGTGGCAAAGCGTACCTTGGTTTCACTGACCGAAACGGCGATATCCATCTCGTCGTCATCCAACAGCTTGCGCAACTCGCCCACTGTTTTGCGAGGCACGATCACGCCCGGCATATCCGCCGCGCCATCCGGCAAATCTGCGTCAATTCTCGCTAGCCGGTGGCCATCGGTGGCCACACAACGCAACACTTTTCCACCCTCGGACCCATCCGCCACATGCATGTACACACCGTTCAGATAGTACCGGGTCTCTTCGGTCGAGATGGCGAATTTGGACTTGTCGAACAACCGGCGCAGCAATGCTGCCGACGCGCTGAAATTCGATTGATATTCCGAGGACGCCATCACCGGAAAATCTTCTTTTGGCAGTGTCGCCAGCGAAAAATTCGACCGACCCGCTTCAACTGTCAGCCGTCCTGCGGCGCTGTCAGCAGTCAATGTCACCAGCGCACCGTCCGGCAGTTTGCGCACAATCTCATGCAGGGTTGTTGCCGCGACGGTCGTCGCGCCCGCCTTTTCGACCTGTGCGGGTGCCTTATCGACCACTTCGATATCCAGATCGGTGGCACGGAACTGGACCTGATCGCCTTCGGCCTCGATCAGGACATTGGCAAGTATAGGAATGGTATTGCGACGTTCTACAACGGACTGGGCCTGCGAAACGGCTTTAAGAAGGGTGCCGCGTTCAATGCTGATCTTCATACCCTCAATTCCTCTGACTTGCGTACCGACATGGGCGGGACTGGCACGTTAGCGGTTCCACCCCGAGGCACAAGGATTTTTTACGGATTTCTGGGTTGGAATGCACCAACCGTCAAGTGCGGCGTGCCCCACACGCCTCAGTTCTGGTGCAACCGTGGATTCTTACGCACAAAAAACGCCCCGGCACAGAAGTCCGGAGCGTTCCTTAGCACTACTGGCCCGGTTCAGGCTTCGAGAGAACGGCGCAGCATTTCCACGTCTTCAGCGATCTGACCATCGGTCAGTTTCAGCTCTTCAATGCGCTTGACGCCATGCATGACCGTGGTGTGGTCGCGCCCGCCGAACCGACGACCGATCTCTGGCAGCGACCGGCTGGTCAGCTGCTTGCACAGATACATCGCCACCTGACGGGGGCGCGCGTAGGATCGCAGGCGCTTGGGACCGATGATATCGGACATGCGGATGTTGTAGTATTCGGATACTTTCCGCTGAATCTCCTCAACCGTGATCTTACGCTCGGATGCGCGCAGGACATCTGCCAGACAATCCTGCGTCAACTCCATGTCGATCTCGCGTCCAACCAACGAGGCAAAGGCAAACAGACGTGTCAGAGCACCTTCCAGCACGCGGACATTGGTCGAGATACGATGAGCCAAAAATTCAAGGACGCCATCTGCAATCGTCAGGTCGGGATAGGAACTGCTATATTGCTGGACCTTGTTCTGAAGAATGCCCAGACGCAATTCATAGTCGGTCGGATGCAGGTCAACGACCAGACCACATTGAAGGCGGGACTTTACACGATCTTCCAGATCCTTGATTTCGCCCGGGGCGCGGTCGGCCGAGATGATGATCTGCTTGTTCTGATCCACCAGCGCATTGAACGTATGAAAAAACTCTTCCTGAGTAGAATCCTTTCCGGCAATGAACTGTACGTCATCGACCATCAGCACATCGACCGAACGGAACAAATGTTTGAAATCCATCATCCGGCGTTCCCGCAGAGCCTGCACGAAGCGATACATGAACTGTTCGGCTGACAGGTACAGGACATTCAGTTCCGGATGCTTGGTTTTCAGCTCCCAGGCAATTGCGTGCATCAGGTGGGTCTTACCCAGACCCACTCCACCATACAGAACAAGCGGGTTGAATGTTACCGGGCCGCCTTCGGACACACGGCGCGCGGCAGCATGGGCCAGCTCGTTGGGTTTACCCACCACAAAACTATCAAAGGTGAAACGCGAATCCAGCGGTGCGGCCTGCAACGACTCCAAAGCGTTCTGCGCACTATCCGTCGCCGCTAAGGGTACCGGCTCTGGCTGAGTTTCGGTGACCACCTTGGCTGCGGGCTTGGGACGCGCGGGCGAGTTGGCAGCAACACGGAAGTCCAGACGCTGAACGGTTTCCCCAGCCGTATTCAGCTCGTACAAGATGAGGTCCGCAAAATTCTGGCTGACGTAGTTCCCCATAAAGTTCGTTGGCACGGAAAAAACCGCCACACCATCCTGCAGCTCTTTAAATTCCAGAGGCTCGATCCATGTGGTGAAATTATTCCGACCGACAGCCTTCAGCAATTTGTTACGCAGTAGTCCCCATTTCTCTTGTGTCATTCAGCGCCTCACGCATCCCATTCTTATTGGCCTGTCGGCCTTATCATACGAAGCCGGTTGCCCGGTCTTGTATTCACACGCCCAAAGGGAACCTATCGCCAAACCCAATGGTTTGGCGGGATTGCCCCTGAAAGTTCGGTGCACCCGGATTTTCGACGCTCAACAATAAATGAGCGTCCCGAAACTCGGGCTGCACGTCACAATCTCAATTTTCAGACAGGGCCGAGAATCCCGGATAACCCGGACTTCGCGGCAAATCGGCAGCCCAGCTTGCGCCAGTCGTCGACGAATGTTTCCTGATCGATCTGATGCCCGTCAGTCCGATCGAGTAAACAGCCTGTCCCCCCAAGCGAGTGAATCGCTGACATCAGTGGTAGCAACTTGAAATGGGGCGCGGCAACGAAACTCTGATATTGACTCGGGTCTTTGGTCGAAAGAATCTCTCGGTTTCGTGAAGGCGCGGTATTCCGGCAACACGAAAAAAGGCGCCGCAATGCGCAGCGCCTTTGACATTAGTTCAGCCTTGCTGACTTGACCTAAGGTAACCCTCAGGCTTTAGCCCAGAGCTTTGACCCGGGCCGACAGGCGCGACATTTTACGCGCGGCAGTGTTCTTGTGGAACACGCCTTTGGTGACGCCGCGCATCAGCTCAGGCTGGGCGGCGCGCAGTGCTGCGGTTGCCGCATCTTTGTCACCGGATGCAATCGCTTCTTCGACTTTACGCAGATAGGTGCGGATGCGCGAACGACGCGCTTTGTTAACAGCGAAACGCTTTTCGTTCTGACGGGCGCGTTTCTTTGCCTGGGGCGAATTTGCCATGTGTCTCTGACCTTCGTTCGGTACGGTTATCAAGGGTTGCGCGCCACGGATATATCCGCACCGGATCAGAAATCACGAGTGTGAGTCGGGCCAAGCGGGCCGCACGCGCATGTATTGCGGCGCTCAATACCGAACATTTCAAGGATTGCCAAGCCGATTCTTGGGGCTCACAAATCGGGTAAAGAAAAGGCGGGCATAGCCCGCCTTTCATTAGTCTCTTGCGTTTTACTTGTCGCGAAACTGCGCAGCCCGCTTTTCAAGAAACGCCGCCATGCCCTCTTTCTGGTCCTCGGTGGCAAACATGGAATGGAAGACGCGACGCTCAAACAGCATTCCTTCACTCAGCGGAAGCTCGTAACTGCGATTGACCGCTTCTTTTGCCGCCGCTGCCGTCAGTGCCGATTTCTCGGCTATTTTTTGCGCCGCACCGACGGCTTCCTCGATCAGCTTCTTGGCCGGTACGACCCGGCTGACCAAACCAGCGCGCTCGGCTTCGTCCGCGTCCATAAACCGACCAGTCAGGTTCATGTCCATCGCCTTGGACTTGCCGACAAAGCGCGTCAAACGCTGGGTGCCGCCCAACCCGGCTATGACGCCAAGGTTGATTTCAGGCTGGCCGAATTTTGCAGTGTCCGCCGCAATGATGAAATCGCAAAGCATTGCCAACTCGCATCCCCCACCCAGAGCATAGCCCGCAACCGCGGCGATGATCGGTTTGCGAATCGCCAAAACCCGGTTGTTTGCATCAGCAAAAAGGTTGGTGGTGTAGACATCGACAAAGCTCATCTCGGACATTTCCCTGATGTCCGCGCCTGCGGCAAAGGCCTTGTCCGATCCGGTGATGACGATGCAACGCACCTTGTCGTTGCTGTCCGCCTCTTCCAGCGCGGTACACAACTCACCCAGCAACTGGGAGTTCAGCGCATTCAACGCATCCGGTCTGTCGAGTTTGATTAAGGCGACGTGGTCTTCGATTTCGACGATGATCGTCTCAAAAGCCATGAGAAAAAAGCTTCCGGTTGTTCCGTTCAGTTACGAGTCCTTACCACGCGAATTCTCTGGATCAAGCTATCTTTGGCATTGCGCACAGTAGAAGGATGAGCGACCGGACTGGGTGATTCTCTGGATCAGACCAGTGCAACCTTCGGTGCGGCAGGGCTTTCCTTCGCGACCGTAGACATCAAAGCTGTGCTGAAAATATCCAAGTTCTCCATCAGCTTGGCGGAAATCCCGCAGGGATGATCCGCCTGCTTCGATCGCGTCCTGCAACACCCTCCGAATGATGGGAACCAGCGATGCGACACGTGCCGCAGATATTTGCCCTGCTTTGCGACGTGGCGACACCTTGCCGCGATAAAGTGCCTCGCAAACATAGATATTCCCCAATCCGGCAACGATTCCCTGATCCAGCAGAGCTGATTTGACAGGGGTATTCCTGCCTTTGAATGCTTCAATCAGGTGTTGCTCATGGAAATCATTACCCAAGGGCTCTGGTCCCAGAACCGCCAGAAGCTTGTGATCTTCGGCCGTGGCTGTGGGCAGTAGGTCCATCGCCCCGAACCGGCGTGGGTCGTTAAAGGTGATACGCGCCCCGTTGGCCATGTGAATAACAACATGGTCATGTTTCTCAGCGGCAGGATGTTCGCGCAGGAAATGACTCAGTGGGTCCCCTGACACCGTCATTCGCCCCGACATCCCCAGATGTATCAACAAGGTCTCGCCACTGCTGAGATCGGCCAGGATGTATTTCGATCGCCGCCTTAACCGATCCACCCGCTGCCCGGTCAGCCGTTCTGCCATGCGTTCGGGGAATGGCCAGCGCAGATCGGGGCGGTTCACATCGGCGCGTTCTATCACCATGCCCTCCATCGCGGGAGCAAGACCCCGTCTTACTGTCTCGACCTCGGGCAATTCTGGCATTACAGGGCTCCTATTCCAAAGGGCCGCATTGTGCCCCGCTTCCAGAGCCCTATAACAGAAGCGAAATTCGACAAACGGCAAGGCTTATGTCCGACAACAGCGACAACACCACTCATTTCGGGTTCGAAACCGTACGCGAGGCTGACAAGGCCGGGCGCGTGCAGGGCGTGTTCAACTCGGTCGCCTCGAAATATGACGTGATGAACGACGTCATGTCGATGGGTATCCACCGGGTCTGGAAAGACGCGATGATGGACTGGCTGGCACCACGTCCCGGTCAGCGTTTGCTGGATGTTGCAGGCGGAACCGGTGACATTTCCTTTCGCTTTCTGAAACGTGCAGGCTATGGCCATGCCACGGTTCTTGATCTGACAGAACCTATGCTGGTCGAAGGCCGGCAACGCGCCGAAGCCGACCAGATGGCCGATAGCCTGAACTGGGTGGTGGGCGATGCCATGGCCCTGCCATTCGAGGACAACACCTTTGACGTCTACACGATTTCTTTCGGCATCCGGAACGTGACCCGCCCGCAAGAGGCCCTGAACGAAGCCTTTCGCGTGCTGAAACCCGGTGGCCGCCTGATGGTACTGGAGTTCAGTCAGCTTCCCAATGACGGGCTGCAGAAGCTCTATGACCTCTACAGCTTCAATGTCATTCCACGCATGGGAAAGCTGATCGCGAATGATTACGACAGCTATCAGTATCTGGTGGAGTCGATCCGCAAGTTCCCCGATCAGGAAACCTTCCTGAACATGGTCCGAACTGCTGGCTTCGAAAACGCCAAATACCGCAATCTCAGCATGGGTATCGCCGCGCTGCATTCCGGCTGGAAGATCTGACGCATGCGTGGTCCCCACAACTTCATCCGCCTGATCCGTACAGGCGCAACGCTTGAGCGCACCGGTGCCATGAACGTGGTCCTCGACGCGTTCGAGGCGCCAAGGGCTATCCGGTTTCTTGCCCACGCTCTAGGCAAACCGTTTTGGTGGCTGGGGTACAAGGGCGACCCGGAAATGCCGCCTGCAACACGTGCACTCACCGCTTTGGGCCCGGCCTACATCAAGTTTGGTCAGGTGCTTTCGACACGCCCGGATGTAGTAGGCGATGAACTGGCTGTGCAACTTCGTGTTTTGCAGGACAAGCTGCCGCCGTTCTCGAAAGCCGTGGCTTTGGCCGAAGTGGAAAAGGAACTGGGGCAGCCTGTTGCCGAGATATTCTGCGATTTCAGTGAACCCATTGCAGCCGCGTCCATTGCTCAGGTCCACAAAGCCAAACTTGTTAGCACGGGCGAGGATGTCGCCGTCAAAGTTCTGCGCCCAGGGATTGAGCGCGCATTTCGCAAGGACGTGGACGCGTTTTATTTCGCCGCTCGCATAGTCGATTTGTTTGCGCCCGGTGCTCGCCGATTGCGTCCGATGGAGGTCATTGAACATTTCGATGGCGTTGTACGGGGTGAACTGGATCTGCGTCTGGAAAGCGCTGCTGCCTCGGAATATGCGGCCAACACAAAAGACGACAAAGGGTTCTGGCTGCCGCCTATATTGTGGTCACTGTCGGCACGGCGCGTGATGACACTCAGCTGGGCCGACGGTGTTCCATTGGGTGAAAATGACGCACTGGACGCCGCTGGCCACGATCGCCGCGATCTGGCTGAACGTGTGCTGCGCCTGTTCCTTCTTCACGCCCTGCGCGACGGCTATTTCCACGCCGATATGCATCAGGGCAACCTCAAGGTCGCCGCCAACGGTGATATCATCGCTTATGATTACGGTATCATGGGCCATATCGACGAATACACGCGCCGGGTCTACGCCGAGATTCTGTTCGGTTTCATCCGCCGCGACTACAAGCGCGTAGCCGAAGTGCATTTCGAAGCCGGTTACGTTCCTGCACACCAGGACGTCGATGAATTCGCCCGCGCCCTGCGTGCGGTTGGTGAGCCCATCTTCGGTATGGATGCCTCGCATATTTCGATGGGCCGTTTGCTAAGCTATCTGTTCGAAGTGACAGAGCGTTTTGGCATGGAAACCCGAACCGAGCTGATCCTTCTACAGCGCACGATGGTCGTGGTTGAAGGCGTTGCCCGGTCACTGGACGACCACATCAATATCTGGGAAGTTGCCCGCCCCGTGGTCGAAGATTACATCAAACAATCCATCGGCCCGCGCGCCGCGCTTCGTGACTTTGCCAAAACCGCTATGGTTCTGGCACGCTTTGGTCCGCGCCTGCCGACATTGGTCGAAAACGCGTTGATTGCACAGACGCACAAAGAAGAACCGGAAAACTCGGGTCTGTTGCCAAAAATCCTACCCGCCGCTCTCGGTGCGGTTGCCGGCGCAGCCATAGTTCTGTTGATCACTACACTCGGCTGATTGTGATCCGCAGGTTCATCTGGCTAAAAATATCCTCGGGGGGAATCGCGCCTTGCGCGATGGGGGGCAGACAGCCCCCCTTTGCCCAGACCCGGATCAGAGCCGCTCGATGGCAATGGCGATCCCCTGACCGCCACCAATACACATGGTGATCAACCCTTTTGATCCGCCTGTGCGCTCCAACTCATAAAGCGTCTTCATGGTAATGATGGCGCCCGTCGCACCGACAGGATGCCCCAGCGCAATCGCACCTCCATTCGGGTTCACCTTCGCTGCATTCAACCCAAGCTCCTGGTTGACTGCCAGCGCCTGCGCGGCAAATGCTTCGTTGCTTTCGATCACATCAAAGTCTTCCGCCGACAAACCCGTCTTCCTGAGCAGGTTTTGCACGGCCGGTACCGGGCCAATACCCATGACTTCGGGGCGCACGCCAGCATGTGCATATCCGATCACGCGCGCTTTTGGCTTCAACCCGGCCTTTTCCGCCGCTTCCGCCGTTGCCAGCACCATCGCCGCCGCGCCATCGTTGATGCCCGAGGCATTGCCCGCCGTCACACGCCCATCTTTCTTGAACACTGGTCGCAACCCGGCCAGCGCATCTGCGGTTGTCGCTTTGGGATGCTCATCAACTTTGAAATCCACCATGTCGCGCTTAACCTTCACCTGAACGGGCACGATCTGGCTTTCGAAATATCCGGCTTCAATTGCGGCTGCCGCGCGGGTCTGGCTGGTCAGGGCGAAGTCATCCATCTGTTCACGGCTGATCTGGTGTTCATCGGCAACGTTCTCGGCCGTCACACCCATGTGCCCTGTGCCAAAGGGGCAGTTCAACGCACCCAGCATCATGTCCAGCGAAGTGACATCACCCATTTTCGCGCCCCAGCGCGCCTGTGGAACAATGTAAGGGCTGCGCGACATGCTTTCTGCGCCACCTGCCACAGCGAAATCGGCATCGCCAAGCATCAAGGACTGCATCGCCGACACGATCGCCTGTGCGCCCGAGCCACACAGACGGTTTACATTCATCGCAGGGGTGCTGTTCGGAATCCCGGCCTGCATCGCGGCAACACGCGACAGGTACATGTCCCGAGGCTCGGTATTGATGACGTGGCCAAACACAACATGCCCGATTTGCGCACCTTCTACCCCTGACCGTTCCAAGGCCGCTTCGGTGACCACCGTCGCCAGATCAATGGGGGCGGTTGACGCAAGCGCGCCACCGAAAGTTCCAATCGCGGTGCGCGCACCATCCAGCAATACGATGTCTGTCATGTCTTTCTCCTCTTGGAATCGTCGTCAGTATGCACATGCAGCATGATCCTGTCCTATAGGACGTGCCGTCACGGATGGAATTGACAAGCCGGGTCCCAACACGCATGGATTCCGTCATGACGGAGAACACAGACGATATCCTGAACCTTTTGCCTGCTCGCCTGAAAGAAGCACGCCGGGCCAAAGGACTGTCGCTGGAAGCAGTCGCAAACCTGAGCGGCGTATCCAGGTCCATGGTAAGCCAGATCGAACGCGGTGAAAGCAGCCCGACGATCTCGACCCTCTGGAACCTGACCCGTGCATTACAGGTGGATTTTGCCGGTCTTCTGGAAGGATCAAAAGCCAGTGATCAGATCGAGGTGCTGCGCGCGTCCGAAGTGCCCAGCATCGACAATATGGGGCAGAACTGCCGCATTCGCATCCTGTCCCCACCGGAAGAGGCCGGTGGTCATGAGGTTTATGATATCGAGTTCGACAAAGGCGGGGCCTTGAACAGCCAGCCGCATGCGCGCGGCGCGCGTGAGCAGCTGACCGTGCTGGAAGGCGCCGTCAAAGTTAAATCGGGCAGTGCCGCGTCGGATCTGAGCCAAGGGGACACCGCCCGCTATGCCGCGGATATCGTGCATTCCATCTCAGCCAAAGAACCAGCGCGGGTGTTTTTGATCGTAAAGAACGCCTGACGTCAGCAAATTTCCGCCTTCACGGAAAATTTTCCTGTATATTGAAATTCCCCTATTTGGGAAATTCATCCGCTATGTTAGATGTGCGACTCAGTTGAACGGAGGTCGCCATGGCAGATGCATTCCTGTCCCACATCACGGACACACTCGCACAGATCGAATCCGAGGGGCTGTATAAACGCGAACGAATGATCACCTCGCCTCAGGGCGGTGAGATTACGGTGGGCGGCAAACGGGTGATCAACCTGTGCGCCAACAACTATCTGGGTCTTGCGGATCACCCCGCGCTGATCGAGGCCGCAACAAATGCGATGGGTCCGAAAGGATTCGGCATGGCCTCGGTCCGGTTCATTTGCGGAACGCAGGATATTCACCGTGAACTGGAACAGCGGTTGGCGATATTCCTGAACAAGGATGATGCGATCCTGTTCGCGGCCTGTTTTGATGCCAATGGCGGGTTGTTCGAACCGTTGCTGGGGCCTGAAGATGCCATCATTTCGGACAGTCTGAACCACGCCTCTATCATTGACGGGGTGCGGCTGTGCAAGGCCAAGCGCTATCGCTATCTGAACAATGACATGAACGACCTGGAAGCGTGGCTGAAGCAGGCGCGCGAGGATGGCGCGCGTCATATCATGATCGCAACCGATGGCGTGTTCTCGATGGATGGCTATTTGGCCAACTTGCCGAAAATTCGCGAACTGGCTGATAAATACGATGCCATCGTCATGGTCGATGATTGCCATGCAACCGGCTTCATGGGCCCGCGCGGCGCCGGAACACCGGATCACTTTGGTGTTGATGTCGACATTCTGACAGGAACTTTGGGCAAGGCACTTGGGGGGGCAATCGGCGGCTACATCGCCGGGCCGCAGCCAGTGATCGACCTGCTGCGGCAGCGGGCGCGGCCCTATCTGTTCTCGAACTCGCTGCCGCCATCCATCGTCGCCGCAGGACTTGAGGCAATCCGCCTGGTCGAAGAAGGCGACATTCTACGCGCGCAGTTATTCGGAAACGCAAAGTACTGGCGTGCCGGTCTGGAAAAGCTTGGCTTTGACCTTTTGCCCGGTGAACATCCGATTATCCCTGTCATGCTGGGCGATGCAACGCTGGCACAAGAGATGGCCGCCAAGCTGTTTGACGAGGGCGTGTATGTCTCGGGCTTCTTCTTTCCTGTTGTTCCCCGCGGACAGGCGCGGATCAGAACGCAGATGAACGCCGCCCTGACACGAGACGAACTGGACCGCGCGCTGGCGGCCTTTGGCAAGGTTGGCAAGGAACTGGGGGTGATCTGATGCGACCCAACACGATGAAAGCGCTGGAAAAGTCGAAACCTGAAGAAGGGTTGTGGATGGTACAGGCCCCGGTCCCTGAAATCGGGCCTGATGAGGTACTGATCAAGATCAACAAGACCGGAATTTGCGGTACCGACATTCACATCTGGAACTGGGATGAGTGGGCCTCTCACACCGTTCCGGTTCCGATGATCACTGGTCATGAGTTCGCCGGGGAAATCGTCGAGATTGGGCGCAACGTCACCGGTCTGGATGTTGGGCAGCGCTGTTCCGGCGAAGGGCATCTGATCGGCACTGAAAGCCGTCAAAGCCGAGCCGGCAAGTTTCACCTCGACCCCGGCACGCGCGGGATCGGGGTGAACGAACAGGGCGCGTTTGCGCAATACCTGAAACTGCCTGCTTTCAACGTTGTTCCCCTGCCGGACGATATCCCGGATGAGATCGGGGCAATCCTTGATCCGCTGGGCAATGCTGTACACACCGCGCTAAGCTTTGACCTTCTGGGCGAGGACGTCCTGATCACCGGCGCAGGACCCATCGGCATCATGGCGGCCGCCGTTGCCCGCCATGCAGGTGCCCGCAATGTTGTGATTACGGACATTAACGCTGAACGATTGAAACTGGCTGAACATGTGGTGCCGTCGGTGCGGACCGTTGATGTTTCCAAACAAGATTTGCACGACATCATCGCACAGCTTGGAATGAAAGAAGGCTTTGATGTGGGGCTTGAAATGTCCGGCTCACAAGCCGCGCTGGACCAGATGGTCGAAGCGCTTGTGATGGGTGGGAAAATCGCCTTGCTGGGGATACCGCCGGGGAAATCTCCGGTCGACTGGTCGCGCATCGTTTTCAAGGCGATCACAATCAAGGGCGTCTATGGTCGCGAGATGTTCGAGACCTGGTACAAGATGATCGCCATGCTGCAAAACGGTTTGGATGTGTCCCGCGTGATCACGCATCGCTTTGCGGTTGATGATTTCTCGGATGGTTTCGCCGCGATGAAATCCGGCCTCTCTGGCAAGGTTGTCCTTGACTGGACCTAACCCGCTGGAAAGTTACGAACTCAACGCCTAGACAGGTGCAAGGATCGCACAAGGGAGGCATGAGATGGGCGCGAACAAAGACGATCGTCTGTTGCAAAGAGGTGTCGAAGACACTCTGGTCACTGATTTCGCCGAGACACATCGCAAAAGCTATGGAGATTTTCTGCAACTCAAAACACTGCTGAACCTGCAAAAGACCTTTCAGGACCCCGCGCAGCCGGACGAGATGCTGTTCATTATCATCCATCAGGTTAGCGAACTGTGGCTGAAACTGATGCATCACCAACTGGTCGAGGTGCGCCGTTTTTTGCAACAGGATGAATTTGGCCCAGCGATGAAAAACCTCGATCGCATCAAGGCCATTCAGCGGCAGCTGATTGCGGCCTGGGAAACCCTTCTGACCATGACGCCTGCCGACTATTTAACGTTTCGGCAGGCACTGGGCAGCTCGTCAGGGTTTCAGAGCTACGGGTATCGGCAGATTGAGTTCATTCTTGGCAACAAGGATGCGTCAACACTGAAGGTCCATGCGCATGACCCAGAGGTGATGGAGATGCTGAATGCCGCTCTGACCAAACCGTCGCTTTATGACGAAGTGTTGCACATGCTGGCCCGTCAAGGGTTCGACGTGCCCAAGGATCTGATCGAACGCGATTACGCCCAACCCTATTGCGGCGATTCGCGCGTGGTACAAATCTGGGTCGAGGTATTCCGCAACACTGAAAAATACTGGGATCTTTATGCTTTGGCCGAAAAACTGATGGATGTGGAAAGCCTGTTTCAACGCTGGCGCTTTGATCATGCCACCGCAGTTGAGCGCGTGATCGGGATGCAACCCGGCACTGGTGGCTCAAGCGGCGTGGCCTTTTTGCGAAAGGCGCTAGAGCTGCGGTTTTTCCACGACCTTTACGACGTGCGCACCGAATTGATGTACAGCGGGCAGACCTAAGACATGTTGTATCGAGGATTTTCGCAATCCGAGCTGGAGCGGGAGTACTCCCCCAGCACAATGATCGGCGGCGACCTAAGCCCGTATCTTGCCAGCTATAAGGCGCTAAGCGCTCAGGCGCGGGCCGACTATCCGGTACGGGAAAACCTGGCTTATGGTGACAGCCCCGTACAAGTCCTTGATTTCTTTCCCGCTCGCGATGACAAGGCACCCCTGCACGTCTTCATTCACGGCGGGTACTGGCAGGCGCTCAGCCAGAATGAATCGTCTCTGATGGCACCAGGTCTGGTAGAACACGGGCAAGCTTTTGCGACTGTAAACTACACGCTGGCACCCGATGCCCGGGTTGGCGACATGATCGACGAATGCCGTGACGCGTTGTTGTGGCTGGCGGCCAAGGCGGGGGAGTTGGGGTTCGATCCGTCGCGGATCACCCTGTCAGGTCACAGTGCAGGCGCGCATCTGGCGGCGATGGTGATGGCAACCTCATCAGATGCCCTTGCCAAAGCGGGGCTCCGGGTGCGGGATGTGATTCTGATCAGCGGAATATACGACCTGGAACCGATCAGCCTGATGTCGGTGAACGATCCACTGCAATTGACGCCGGTCGAGGTCAACGATCTGTCACCCATCCGCAATCTGCCCCGGCCCGGTCCTCGATATCATGTTTCGGTAGCCGAACGTGATACGGGTGAGTTCATTCGCCAAAGCCGCGACTATGCCGAAAGGCTGCGAAAGGCCGGACACCCGGTTAGTTTTACGCTCGCGCAAGGAATGCATCATTTCGATATAATCATGCATTCAGCTACATTTCTGCGTCGGACAAAATAAGAGCTTCGTCAAAAGAAAACAGCGGCCTGAGGGGGCCGCTGTTTTTCGTTTTCATCTTTTGCCGGGTTAGTCCAGCGTGCGGGTGACTTCTTCGCGCTCGAAGATTTCGATCACGTCGCCTGCGCGAATGTCATCGTAGTTCTCGAATGCCATACCACATTCCTGACCCGACTGAACCTCGGCCACTTCATCCTTGAAACGCTTCAGCGTCTTTAGCGTTCCTTCGTGAATCACCACGTTGTCGCGCAGCAAGCGGACACCGGCGGAACGACGCGCCACGCCTTCGGTGACCAGACAGCCAGCAACCTTGCCAACGCCGGTAACCTTGAAGACTTCGCGAATCTCGGCGTAGCCAATGAACTTCTCGCGAATTTCGGCGCTCAACAGGCCGGATGCGGCTGCTTTCACGTCGTCTACGAGGTCATAGATCACCGAGTAATAGCGAATCTCGACGCCCTTCTGGTTTGCGGTATTCCGCGCTGAGGCATTGGCCCGCACGTTGAAGCCAAAGATTGGAGCGCCCGACGCTTCGGCCAGACCGACATCCGTTTCAGTAATGGCACCAACACCCGAATGCAGAACGCGCACGCGTACTTCTTCGTTGCCGATCTTCTCCATTGCCTGAACGATGGCTTCCGCCGAACCCTGAACGTCTGCTTTCATCAGAATGGGCAACTCGGTGACGTTTTCGTCTTCCTTGGCCTTCTGCATCAACTGTTCAAGGGTCGTTGCGGCACCAGCGGCAGCGCGTTTGTCCTTGGCAGCCTGTTCACGGTAGGCGGCGATTTCACGGGCTTGTGCTTCGGTCTCGGTCACGTTCAGAACATCGCCTGCTTCAGGCGTACCGTTCAGACCAAGAACCTCAACGGGAACCGACGGTCCAGCTTCCTTGACGCGCTCACCCTTGTCGTTGATCAGAGCACGGACCTTACCATACTGCTCACCCACGACAAAGATATCGCCCTGACGCAATGTACCGTTCTGAACCAGAACCGTAGCGACCGGGCCGCGGCCCACGTCCAGCTGTGCCTCGATCACGGCACCTTGGGCAGCGCGATCAGGGTTGGCTTTCAGTTCCAGAATCTCGGCCTGCAATGCGATGGCTTCCAGCAACTCGTCCAGACCTTGACCGGTGATGGCAGACACTTCTACGTCCTGAACCTCACCCGACATTTTCTCGACGATCACTTCGTGTTGCAGCAGATCGGTGCGCACCTTGTCCGGATTTGCATCATGTTTGTCGATCTTGTTGATCGCCACGATCATCGGCACCTTGGCTGCCTTCGCGTGATTGATCGCCTCAATTGTCTGCGGCATGACCGCGTCATCGGCAGCGACGACCAGAACCACGATGTCGGTCACCTGGGCACCACGCGAGCGCATCGAGGTGAAGGCCGCGTGTCCGGGTGTATCCAGGAAGGTCAGCGTCGAGCCGCCATCGGTTTTCACCTGATAGGCGCCGATATGCTGGGTGATGCCACCGGCCTCACCAGCCACAACACGCGCATCGCGGATTGCATCCAGCAGCGATGTTTTCCCGTGGTCGACGTGACCCATGATGGTGATGACGGGCGGACGAGGCTTCAGATCGGCTTCGCTGTCTTCGACCTCTTTGATGACGTCCTCAACATCCGAATCAGAGACGCGGGTGACCTTATGGCCAAACTCTTCGATAATCAGCTCGGCAGTATCAGCGTCGATGGTCTGGTTCTGCGTGACCATCATGCCCATCTGCATAAGTGATTTGACCACGTCAGCCACGCGCTCGGCCATACGGTTGGCCAGTTCCGAGACCATGATCGCCTCAGGCAGTTGTACGTCGCGGATCACCTTTTCCCGCTCGACCGAACCGCCCATGGCTTTCTGACGGGCGCGTTCCTGCTTGCGCTTCATCGCTGCCATCGACCGCTGGCGGCTGCCTTCGTCACCGGTGGCCTGACCCAGTGTCAGTTTGCCCGAACGACGGTTGTCTTCACGACCCTTGCCACGACCGCGCTGTTCGCGTTCGCGATCCTGCTTGCGAGGTGCGGCAACAGGCGCAGGTTTGCTGGCCGGGCTGCGTGCAGCTTTGGCTTCTTCAGGGGCCGGCGAAGCGGCAGCAGCAACAGCGGCACGCTTGGCTTCTTCTTCAGCCTCCACGCGCTTGCGCTCTTCATCTTCGGCTTTCTGACGCGCGCGCTCTTCCGCTTCACGCTGCTCGCGTTCTTTCGCTTCCTGTTCCGCGCGGCGGCGCACGCGCTCTTCTTCGCGTGCCTTTTCAGCGGCTTCGCGTTCAGCGGCCTCTTCGACCTCGCGGGCCTTGGCAGCCTGCAAAGCCTTCATACGGCGCGCCATTTCCGCGTCCGAAATACCTGCGGGACGACGCGACGGATCACCCGAAGGGGCGGCACCGCCACCCGGCTTTGCCGCGCCCGGCTTGGGGACCACCACGCGCTTGCGTTTGGTTTCCACCACGACATTCTTGGTGCGTCCGTGGCTGAAACTCTGTTTCACATTTCCGGGGCGTGCCCCGCCACGAAGACCCAATGTCTTTTTGCCGTCACTATCGCTCATAAAGCTTCTTACCCTTCCGCGCGGCCCTTGCCGCCGTCATCCGTTTCGCGCAAGCCACGCAGGCGCTGCGCTTCCTCTACAACACGTTTGGCGAGTCCGCCAGAGGCCAAGGCCGCATGAATCACCGTTTGGCGCCCAAATGCCTGCCCTAATTCGTCTGCCGTCAGCCAACCGATGTATTTTCCGAAGTGCGGCGTACTGAGCTTCGACTTGCCGCGCCCCGATCCATCAGTGGCCTGAATCAGCACCTGAGCCTCTTCCCGGTCCAGCCACGACTTGACCTTTTCATACCCGGCAACCGCGTCGCCGGACTTGCGCGCCAGACTGAGCAACTCAATCACACGGCGCGCGATCTGCTTTTCAACTTCTGTCGCGAGGTTCTGAGGCACAGTCACCTGTGCCTTGAACCCCCGCGCAAACAGTTTCTTACCAATGGCCTTGTCCAGCGCAGCACGATCCGCCGCCACATAAACGCCCCGTCCCGGCAACTTTGCCGCGACATCCGGAAAGACCTGACCGTCCGGGCCCGTCACAAAGCGGATCAAGCCATATCTAGGCTGAACCTCGCCTGTGGCGATGCACTTGCGTTCGGGTCCGTCAGACCGATCCTTATGGACGCCACCGCGACCCATACGCGCCACCCGAGACCTGAGATCAGGCCTCGACCTCCTCGTCTGCTGCGTCGCCGTCGATGTCTTCTTCCGCCTGCTCCAACTCGGCCGGATCAACCCAACCCAACAGGATACGCGCAGTCATGACCATGTCTTGTGCTTCTTCGAGCGTGACGCCAAAGGGCTCCAGCACGCCATCATCCTTGACGCGTTCACCGTCGACCGTGGTCCAGCCACCGGCCAGTTCCCAGTCTGCACAGGTTGCGAAATCTTCCAGCGTCTTCACATCGTCCTTGGCCAGCGCCTCTACCATCTGGGGGGTCAGGCCTTCGAATTCAATGAGGCTGTCCTCGGCACCCAGTGCGCGCGCCGCATCCAGAGCGGCTTTGGCCTGGGCTTCCAGGAACTCGCGCGCCCGGGTCTGAAGTTCCTGCGCAGTGCCTTCGTCGACGCCGTCAATGACCAGAAGTTCATCAATCTCGACATAGGCAACTTCTTCGAGGTTGGTGAAGCCTTCGGAAACCAGCAGTTGCGCAAAGAACTCGTCCAGATCCAGACTGTCCATGAACAGTTTGGTACGAGATTCGAATTCCTTCTGACGACGCGCCGATTCTTCAGCTTCGGTCATGATGTCGATATCCAGCCCGGTCAGTTGGCTTGCCAGACGCACGTTCTGACCGCGACGACCGATTGCAAGAGACAACTGCTCTTCCGGAACGACAACCTCGATCTTGCCTGCTTCTTCGTCCAGAACAACCTTCGAAACCTCGGCAGGTTGCAGCGCGTTCACCAGGAAGGTCGGTTGGTCTTCGTTCCACGGGATGATGTCAATCTTCTCACCCTGCAGTTCGTTCACAACGGCCTGCACGCGGCTGCCGCGCATACCAACGCAGGCGCCAACAGGGTCGATCGAGCCGTCATACGAGATCACGGCGATTTTGGCGCGAGAACCGGGGTCACGGGCCACGGCCTTGACCTCGATGATACCGTCATAGATTTCCGGCACTTCCATCTTGAACAGCTCGGCCATGAACTCTGGCGCGGTACGCGACAGGAAGATCTGGTGGCCACGCACTTCGCGGCGGACTTCCTTGATATACGCGCGCACACGATCATTCGGGCGATAGCTTTCGCGACCGATCTTGTCATTGCGGCGCAGAACAGCCTCGGCACCGCCGAGATCGACGATGACATTGCCGAATTCTTCGCGCTTGACGGCACCGTTGATGATGGTGCCCGCACGATCCTTGAATTCCTCATACTGACGATCACGCTCGGCTTCGCGGACCTTTTGCAGGATCACTTGCTTGGCGGACTGCGCCGCAATCCGGCCCATTTCGACCGGCGGCACTTCTTCAACAAAAACGTCACCGACCTGCGGGTCTTCCATGTACTGCTTGGCTTGTTCGACGGTGAATTCGGCCTGATAGTTCTCAAGCTCGTCATCCTCGACCACGGTGCGCACACGGGTGAATGTCGCCTTGCCGGTCTTGCGGTCGATCGACACGCGAATGTCCATCTCGGCGCCGTAGCGGCTCTTGGCAGCGCGGGCGAGCGATTCCTCCATCGCTTCGACAACCAGACCGGGGTCGATCATCTTTTCGCGGGCCACGGCCTCGGCAGTCTGCAGCAGCTCCAGCTGGTTGGCTGAGGTAATTGCCATCAGTTCGTCTCCTCTTCGGACCCTTCGGTCTCAATCTCGTCGAAAGCTTTTTCGTTCAGGGCGCCCGCATCTTTGCGCTGGCGCAGCATTTCTTTGATCAGATCATCGGTCAGGACCAGCTTGGCATCACTCAGCCAGTCGAATTGCAGGCCGATTGTGATCGTCTCGGACCCTTCGGGAATATTGATCAGAACCTCTTCTCCTTCGATCCCGGCCAGTTCCCCTTTGAACCGGCGGCGGCCATCGATCAGTTCAGAGGTTTCGATCTTGGCCTCATACCCCTCAAAAGTCTCAAAATCCTTGAGGCGCGTCAGGGGGCGGTCGATACCGGGGCTGGACACCTCAAGCGTATAGGCGTCGAGGATCGGGTCCTCCACATCCAGGGTGGCGCTGACCGCATTCGAAATCTCGGCGCAGTCATCCACTTCGATGCCGCCTTCGGGTTTGTCAGCCATGATTTGCAGCGTGGTCTGCTTGCCACTCATCAGCCGGACACGGACCAGCTCATACCCCAGGTCTTCGATCACCGGGGTGATGATCTCGGCAAGTCGCCGGTCGATGGCAGCTTTGGCTATCAGGTCGTTTGTCATCAGGTTCTCTACCCTGTCAATCGGGCACAAAAAAACGGGCGCGCGGCCCGTCGAATTTTCCGGTGGAGCCTTGGACCGGAAGTCCAACGCGCCGCTGTTGAAACTGCATATACGCAGGATGATCCGAGTCTGCAACCCCCGACAGAAGTATCACCCGGAATTACGCGATCCACCACCGTTCAGCGATACGACCGTCGTCCAGAACCGTGCGTCCGGCAATCTGCCGCGGCAATCCCACTGCCCCTGAAACGGCCAGTGCCATATCGGTCTCGGAAGGATGGAAGCGAAAACCGCGCGTACTGCGGATCTCGGACGGATCTGGGAAAGCCGCAATATCGACGTAGCCATCGCGCAATGCCTCGGCGCGGACACGGGCATCGGGAATAACGATCACTTCGAATGCATCGACCCAACCGGCCTGACCGTCCTTGTAATGTCCCGAAACACGGCGACCCAGGAAATGTCGCCCGTCTTCGGCGCGCTCGACACGGTAGCAACCCGTACCGTTGGCCCTGTGTAGCGGCGTGACTCCTTCGCCATAGCGGGCAATGACAAAACGACTTTCCGCCAAAAGGAATGGAAGGCCCGGATTTGCCTCGGCCAGTTCCAGCCGCAAACGGTTGGCGGTCAATGCCTCGGTATACCCGACTTCGGCCAATACGGTCGCAACGTCTGAGATGTCCAAAGGCGCGCCGTCGTGGAACACCGCATCATTGCGCAGATCAAAGCTCCAGACCTTCGCATCGGCGTCGGTTTGCCAGCCGGTCGCAAGCTCGCCCCGCAAAGTGCCATCCGGGGCGATCTCGGTCAGCGTGTCGAAAACCGCACCGCGTGCCACCTGCTCAAGACTGTCGTCGCGCGGCACGGCCAATCGCAGCGTGCCGCCTTTCTCGGGTCTGTCCGCCAGGGACGCGCCTGTCGCAGCAAGCAGCGCGGCCGCGGCACCCGAAGCAAACAAGGCACGGCGGTCGATGCGTGTCATGCCAAACCCTCCGCCACGCGATCCATGATCCGGATCAGTTCTGCGCTGATCCCGGGTTCAGAAAGCGCATGACCGGCCTGACGTACCATCTTAATCTCGGCATTCGGCCAGCGTTCGCTCAGCGACCAGGCGGCCTGCGGCGGGCAAATCATGTCGTATCGCCCCTGCACGATGTGTCCCGGGATATGAGCGATCCGGTCCATTTGATCTAGGATCTGCCCATCCTTTTCCAGAAAAACCTTATTGTAGAAATAATGATTCTCGAGCCGGGCAAATGTACGTGCGTATTCACCGGGGCTTTCGCCCACTGATCCGTTCGTGTGGATCGATGCCAGCGCATTTTCCCAGTGCGACCATGCCCGCGCATACAGGGTCTCGGTCGCGCGGTCCCCCGAGAACAGGCGTTTGTTATAGGCGGTGATGGTGTCCTTCAGCTCGGCCTCGGGCAAAAGCGCGGTGAACTTCTGCCACTGCTCCGGCCAGAAACGCCCCACTCCGCCGCCATAAAACCAGTCAAGTTCAGCCTGAGTTGCCAGAAACACACCCCGCAGCACCAAACGGCTGACCCTGTCGGGATGCGACTGCGCGTAGATCAGCGCCAGCGTCGCGCCCCAGCTGCCGCCAAAAGCTATCCATTCATCAATCTCGAACAGGTCGCGCAACCGTTCAATGTCGGCCACCAAATGCCAAGTCGTGTTGTTCTCAACCGAAGCCGTGGGGCGAGACCGGCCACACCCACGCTGATCAAATAGAATCACCCTGTACGCATGCGGATCAAAGTAGCGACGCATTGCAGGGCTGCAGCCGCCACCCGGACCGCCATGCAGGATCACGACGGGTATGCCTTCGGGATTACCGCATTGTTCCACATAGATACGGTGCCCGTCGCCCATATCGACCATACGCTGGTCGAACGGATCGATCGGCGGGTACAGATATTGAACTGCGCGCTTTTGGTCCGGGTACTTGTCCATTATGGCCCTATATAGTCCTTAAGCGTAAAAGAGCATACGGAGACAGGAATGCAAGCGCATCTGAACACGGTGGATCCGTCCGAGATCGCAAAATTCGAAGCGATGGCGGCAGAATGGTGGGATCCTCATGGGAAATTCAAACCCTTGCACATGCTGAATCCTTGCCGTTTGGATTATATCACACAGCAGATCGCCGGAGAATTCGATCGCGACCTAAAGTCGCCTATGCCGTTCGAAGGCCTGCGCCTGCTGGATATCGGTTGTGGCGGTGGTCTGCTGAGCGAACCCATGGCGCGTCTGGGGGCCGAGGTCGTTGGGGCCGATGCCGCCGGAGGCAACCTGCCTGTTGCGCGCATCCATGCCGAACAGTCCGGTTTGCAGATCGACTATCGCCTCACCACAGCCGAAGACATGGCCGCTGCAGGTGAGCAGTTCGACGTGGTGCTGAACATGGAAGTGGTCGAGCATGTGGCCGACCCGGCGGGTTTCCTGACCGCCTCGCAGCAGTTGCTCAGGCCCGGCGGGCTGCTGATCTGCTCAACCATCAATCGCAACCCGAAATCTTATGCGATGGCCATTTTCGGGGCTGAAGTGGTGATGCGCTGGCTGCCGCGCGGCACGCATGAATGGAACAAGTTCATCACGCCGGAGGAGCTGTTTGACCTGCTGCGTCAGGCCGGGCTGGACCCGGTGGACCGCAAGGGGTTTGTCTTCAACCCGATCCTGTGGAACTGGTCGATCTCGGATCGGGACTTGAGCGTGAATTACGTGACGGCGAGTGTGAAGCCGGGCTGAGGGTTATTCCCCTTCCAACTGCTTTCTCAGATCGCGCAACACTGGCAATGTTGAACGAACACGGTCATCCCCCAACTCTCCGACCACGCGGTTGATCAACGGGGCAATCGAAGAAATCGCCTGATCGCGTGCGCGGCGCCCTGCGGGGCTGATCGCCACCATCTTGCGGCGGGCATCGTCCCAATCGGGTCGGATGTGGATGTATCCGGCCCACTCCAGCTTGGCCAAGGTGTTGGTCATCGCGCCGCGGGTGACGTGGAACGTGTTGGCCAGCTGTGCCGGGCTGCGCTCATCCGCGACAAAAGCCAAGTGGTTAAGAACCGAGAAATGCGAGATTTCCATGCCCTTGGGCAGCACACGGCTAAGCCGGTTCCGCAATAGCTGATCGGCGGTCAGGATCTCGCTGAACAGCGTGACCGCAAGGGCATTGGTGTCGTCTGTCATTGTTCCGTTCTGTCAGGGTCCGTCGAAGGAACGGCGGTGGTGCAGTGAAGGGACACGTCGGCGTGCCTCAGTCACAGAACTATCATCCAAATCGAAAATGTGAATGCCTGGATCGGTCCCTGCGTCGATCAGCACCTTTCCCCACGGGTCGACGACCATGCTGTGACCGTGGGTATAACGGGTCTTGCCGCTGGTTTTCGGGTGTTCCCCCGTCTGGGCCGGGGCCAGCACCCAACACCCGGTTTCGATTGCGCGTGCGCGCAGCAAGGCTTCCCAATGCGCGGCGCCCGTGACCGGTGAGAACGCAGCCGGGACGGTCAGAATGCGCGCGCCCGCCTGCGCCAGCGCCGCGTGCAAGTATGGAAAGCGGATATCGTAACAGATTGTCAGACCAACCTTGCCGAAATCCGTTTCGGCGATGACCGCTTTTTCGCCAGGGCGGTAGTTTTTTGATTCGCGGAACGTCTCGGTCTCGGTGACCTGCACATCGAACATATGGATCTTGTCATACCGCGCCACGATCTGACCTTGCGGTCCGATCATAAAGCAGCGGTTGGCAAAACGACCGTCATTGTCATGAGTCTTGAGCCCCAACGAGCCGATCAGAAGCCATACACCCAGATCAGCAGCCTGTTCGCGCAGGCCCGCCAAGGTGATGTCATCTTCTTCATGTTGTAAAACCGCGCGCTGCCGTGTGGTGCTTGTTGAAACGCAATTCGTAACCTCTGGCGTCAGAACAAAGCGGGCGCCCTGTTCTGCCGCTTCGGCCATCATACCTCGGACCATCCCGAGGTTTTCTACCGGATCGTCCGACGAGGTGATTTGCAGCAGCGCGGTTTTCATCAGGCCGCAAGCAGACGGTCAAGCTTGCCCTGACGCTCCAACTCGTACAAATCATCGCAACCGCCGACATGCGTGGCGCCGATGAAAATCTGGGGGACCGTGCGTTTGCCTCCGGCACGTTGAATCATTTCAGGTTTGCGTTTGGGGTGCATCAGCACGTCGATTTCCTTGAACTCGACACCTTTCTGCTTCAGCAGGCGTTTGGCTGCATGACAATACCCGCACAGTGGCGATGTATAGATCTCTACCGACTTCATTTTCCGTTCCCTTCGGATTTCGCGCAATCTTGGGCGAATTAGGCATCCTTGGCAACGCGCGCCAGAGCCAACACGAAAATATGATTTGCCCCCGCCGCCTGACAGGCACGAGTGCATGCGGCCAGTGTTGCCCCGGACGTCATCACATCGTCCACCAGCAAAATGTCCCGGCCAGTAAGATGGCGGGCTTTTCGGGGGTGAAGGCATATCGCGTCGCCCAAAATCTGTGCCCGCTCGGCTGCTGTTTTGCCGTCCAGCACCGGCGTCTTTTTTTTGCGAATCAACAAATCGGGCACGCATTTCAATCCTGTCTCACGCGCCAGGTTCTGCGCCAAGAGAGCTGACTGGTTGTATCGCCTTTTGAGCAAGCGTGACCAATGCAGAGGAACCGGAGCAATCACCATACCCGCTCGCAGCAATGGGCGCCCTGCCTGCACCATCCACTGCGCGGCAGGGCGGGCCAGTTCGGGCCGATCACCATGTTTCAACGCCAGGATCAGTGACCGCGCCTTGCCGTCATACAAAAGCGCTGCGCGGCCTGCCCTCCAGGGGCGCGCGGTCTTCAGGCAATCATCGCACTCGGTCCGAAACTCGTCCTGCCCCCCGATCAGGGGCAGACCGCAACTTTCACAGACCGTGCCGCCAATGAATGGCGTTTCCCGCCAGCATGGGCCACACAGGCCAAAATCGGACTCGGTCAGGTCGCCGCACCCCATGCAACGTGGTGGATAAATCAGCGCAAGTGCGGTTTGAATCCGTTGCGCGATGCGATACTTGCCAGCTATGAAACTGCCCGAACCCACTGCACCCTCACTTTTTGACCGTGCCGCCATTCTGCGTCATCGCAGCCGCGTGCAGGATGACGCCCTTTTTCTGCACCGCGCCGCGATGGACGAGGTTCAGGATCGGCTCTCCATGGTTAACAAAACCTTTACGGCGGCAGCGATCGTGACCGCATACCCGCAGCTTTGGACGGACGCGTTTCCCGAAGCCTCGATCATTGCGGATGACGACGTGCTGGCACTGCAACCCGGCGTACATGACCTTGTTATCCACGCCATGACACTGCACTGCGCAAACGATCCGGTGGGCCAGTTGATCCAATGCCACCGCGCGCTGAAACCCGACGGGTTGTTGCTGGTTGTTTGTCTGGGCGGCGAAACGCTGCACGAATTGCGCGCGGCGTTGGGTCAGGCCGAGATTGACGTTACCGGTGGCCTCAGCCCCCGCATCGCTCCAATGGCCGAGCTGCGGGACATGGGCGGTTTGTTGCAGCGGGCAGGTCTGGCCTTGCCAGTCGCAGACTCGGTGCCGCTCACGGCTGAGTACCGTGACATCTGGCACCTGATGCACGATCTGCGGCATATGGGTGAGGCCAATGCGTTATCCGGGCGACTGAAACACCCGACCAAACGCGCAGTATTTGAGGCCGCGCAAAACATCTACGCGTCTCATTTCACCACAGTATCGGGACGTCTGGCAGCCACGTTCGAACTGATCTGCCTGACCGGATGGTCCCCCCACGACAGTCAACCCAAACCACTGCGTCCTGGGTCGGCGCAAGCACGTTTGGCTGACGCCTTGCGCACGGACGAGGGCAAACTGCCCGATTGACGCGCGACCAAATCCCCTTATTTCAGGCCCTAACGCAAGAAATTCAGGAAGCCTCATATGTTTGATGCCACGCGACCCGCTCACGCTCCTACGGATCACCCCAAGATCAGGATGGGGCGCGTCGGCATATTGCTGGCCAATCTGGGCACGCCGGACGACTACACATATTGGCCGATGCGCCGATATCTGAATGAGTTTTTGTCGGACCAGCGTGTCATCGATTATCCAAAGTGGAAATGGCAACCGATTCTACAGGCGATCATCCTGACCAAGCGACCTTTCAGTTCCGGCGAGGCTTACAAATCGATCTGGAACCAGGAAAAGGGCGAAAGCCCGCTGATGACCATCACCAAGGACCAGACCGCCAAGCTAAGCCAGACGATGCACGCACGATACGGTGATCAGGTCATGGTCGATTTCTGTATGCGTTACGGCAACCCGTCGACCAAATCCAAAGTGCGCGCGATGGTAGCCGCAGGGTGCGATCGCATCTTGTTTTTTCCGCTTTACCCTCAATACGCTGGCGCAACGACGGCCACCGCCAACGACCAGTTCTTTCGCGCACTGATGGACGAAGCCTGGCAGCCCGCGACGCGAACCGTTCCGGCCTATTTCGATGAACCCGTCTATATCGATGCGCTGGCACAGTCTGTTGAACGCGCATACGAGGCTATGGAGACAAAGCCCGACATTCTTGTCTGCTCATATCACGGGATGCCCGAGCGGTATCTTCAGCAGGGCGATCCCTATCACTGCCAATGCGCTAAAACGACGAGGCTGTTAAAGGAGCGGCTGGGCTGGACAGATGATCAAATGGTATCGACCTTCCAGTCGCGCTTCGGCCCCGAAGAATGGTTGAAACCTTACACGGTGGATCACGTGGCCGACCTGGCGAAGCAAGGCAAAAAGAACATTGCAGTTATTGCCCCGGCGTTTTCTGCGGACTGCATCGAAACGCTTGAAGAGATTAACGAAGAAATAAAAGAAAGCTTCGAAGAAGCAGGCGGGGAGACGTTTACCTATATTCCATGCCTTAACGATGACGACGCCCATATCGCGGCACTTGGAAAGGTGATCGAAGATAATTTGTGCGGGTGGCTGGCGTAAAGCGTTTCTAGAACGCAACCCGCATTTCCTATGAGAACGTCAAGCTCGGCTTGATACTGGCCTGTCAGTATCCCCCCGGCGCGCAACAGGCTTGAAGACCTGTTGGAATTAAAAAAGGCGGTGGATTGCTCCACCGCCTTTTTCATGAATTCCGTGTCGGATTAGCTTGCAGCAACAGCAGCAGCAACAACGACCAGCAGGATCAGCGGCAGCAGAATGCCCTGCGACGAACCCTGAGTTTCTTCAACAACAACTGGTGCTTCAACAACCGGCTCTTCCAGGTTGCCAGCATATGCAGTCGAAGCTGCTGCAGTCAGAGCTGCGGCGAGAACGAGTTTCTTCATATTAACCTCCAGAATTTGCACGGCTCCAATATCCAGAGCCGCACATCTAAGACTTACCTCGTAGTTTTTTCTAATCAGCATTAGAGCGGGAATGCAATTGCAACTTGACCGGTGAGCGGGTTCGTACACGAAAATGTCGTCAAATTAGCAACACTTGCGTGCCAACCTTCGCCATCGAAAACAGCTCGGCGATGTCTTCGTTGAAAAGGCCGATGCAGCCGTTCGAAGATCTGCGGCCGATTTTGCGTGTATCGTGCGTCCCGTGAATGCGATAATACTTCCAGCTCAGGTATAAAGCGTGTGTTCCCAATGGGTTATCAGGACCCGGAGGAATGTAGTCCGGCCATTCCGGATTTCTCTTCTTCATCGACGGCGTCGGAGACCAGCTTGGGCCTTCGACCTTGCGGATCACACTGGTGCGCCCGCGCCGGGTGAGTTCTTCGGTCAGCGGAACCGACGACGGGTACAATTTATAGACTGTTTGGTCATCCGACCAGTAATGCAGCGCTCTTGAGACGGTGTCGACCAATATGGCGCCATTTCTGGTGTTCGAGAAATACGGTTGCCAATCCAATGCCCGGAACCCGGATACGTTGCGGCGAACCGCCGGTTCGGTTTCGGGTGCAGGGCGCAGCGGGTCGCCCGGGATATATTGCGCCAGTGCCGGTGTAGCCAGAGTGGCGGTAGCCCCTGCCAGAAACCCCCTGCGGGTGGGCGAATGAATGCGCTTCTTGACCATGACGACGGGTCCTGTGTTTAGGTGAGGTCTGAAATCAGAGGCATTCTATTGCCAGAATGCTTCAGTCGCAAACCAAACCGGCAGAATCACGCAAGTTGTGGCCATTGCGCGTTTGCTCAGAACAAGCAGGCGCGCTATGCCCTGTTGAGATACAATAATCAGGTCGAACATGACGCGCATCGTTTCTTTACTGTTGATTTGCTTTGTCGCACTTGCGGCATGTACCAACACTGGCTCAACCACTCTGGGATCTGATGGTCGCCCATTGCCGACCGTGTACAAGATCCGCGGCAATCCGGAAAAGCTGCAGTTCCGCATGCTTGATTCGGTCAATGCTTTGCGTCAGGCTCAGGGGTTGCAGCCCGTACAGCTGAACGCGCAGCTGAACGCAGCGGCAGCGACACATTCGAAGGATATGTCGCGGCAGAACCGGCCCTGGCATTTTGGGTCAGACGGTTCATCACCAATCGACCGGGCAGCGCGTGTCGGCTATTTCGGAACGTTCCTTGGGGAAGCCATTTCCGAAACCTACGAGACCGAGACGGAAACACTTGCCGCATGGATGCAGGAACCTGGACCAAGGTCTGTCATCATGGACGCCAAAGCCACCCAAATGGGATTCGCCTGGCATCAGGAAGGCGGTGGTAAAATCTGGTGGACGCTGGAAATGGGAACCGGTGGTTGATCCGGTCAAATGAAAAGAAAAAAGCCCCCGGTTTTCGGGGGCTTTTTTTGTTAATCAGGCGGCTTGCATAGACTGCGCCTCAGTCAGGATCGCATAGAGCTTTACCGGATCAGGGTTCGCCCGGAGCTTGGTGCAAACCGAAGTATCCCGCAATGTGCGAGACACCAGCGCCAGAGCTTTGAGGTGATCAACACCCGCCTCTTCCGGTGCAAACAGCGCGAAGGCGATGTCCACAGGCTGGCGATCAACTGAACCGAAATCGATGGGCTTCTCAAGCATGACAAAAACACCTGAAACCGAATCAAGATCGGGCAGGCGCGCATGCGGCAGCGCCACACCATGGCCGACACCGGTCGGTCCAAGGCTTTCCCGCTCCAGCAGGAAATCAACTGCTTCCTGAGGATCGATGCCCAGCGTCGCCGCGGCGACGTCACCGATTTCCTGAAACAGCCGCTTCTTGCTGGAAGCCGCGGACAATACACGCACCGCTTCAGGCTTCAGTATGCTCGAAAGCTCCATGATCACGCTCCATGGCACGCACCCGCATCAGCGGGTGCAGCCCCGTATCCTTGCCTGTTACGGATCAATCCAGCCGATATTACCGTCTTCGCGACGATAAACGACATTCAATCCGTCCTTGTTTTCATTTCTGAACACCAGTACTGGCGCACCGGCAAGTTCCATTTGCATAACGGCCTCTCCAACGCTCAAAGATGGGATTTTTGTTTCCATCTCAGCCACAATCATTGGCTGAAGCGATTCGGGTTCTTCGACCGACTCCGATTCATTAGAAGCGAGGATATAAGAGGACGCCCCAAAGAGTTCAACCGGTTCGGCCCGATCCTTGTGGTGGTCCTTCAGGCGGCGCTTGTAACGACGCAACTGTTTTTCCATTTTATCACAGCATGCCTCAAATGCCGCGTAGATCTCGGTTGCATGGGCCTTGGCCTGCGCCGTCAGGCCAGTGGACAGGTGCACCGTTGTTTCGCATACATATTCATGCGCCGAACGGGAAAAGACGACGTTGGCATCCGTAGGCCGCTGCGCATACTTGCCCACGACCTCATTCAGTTCGGTCTGCACGTGTGTCTGCAACGCCGCACCGATGTCGATCTGTTTTCCGCTGATTTGGTAACGCATGTGATCTCCTTCACAATTCACACCCATTCTGACGCCGCGAAACGCGGCGAGCTTGTTTTTATCGGGTGGGGGGTAGAGACATTTTCCGCGGTTGCCTTGTTTCCAGCCCTTCGAAGAAGGGACATCGAGATCCAGACTGGAACCGGGTAAATGCCATAAGCCAATTGAGGCAAGAGACGAGGGAAGAGTCAATCAAAACAGATGTGTATATACGCGATTTCCGCCATGCAATTGGCACAACTCCGCGTAAGGTTATGAAATGCGGAAATTCTCGCCCAGATAGACGCGGCGCACATTCTCGTTTTCGACAACCTCATCAGGTGTGCCGGACATCAAAACCTGACCGTCATGCAGGATATAGGCCCGGTCGACAATTTCCAGCGTTTCCCGGACGTTGTGATCGGTGATCAGCACACCAATACCGCGTTTTTTCAAATCCGCGACCAGATGGCGAATATCCCCAACACTGATCGGGTCAACGCCTGCAAACGGTTCATCCAGCAGCAGGTATTTGGGGTCTGCGGCCAAACAGCGCGCGATCTCAACACGGCGGCGCTCGCCGCCTGACAACGCCAGAGCCGGGGCCCGGCGCAAGTGTTCGATCGAGAAGTCAGACAACAGCTCTTCCAAACGCTCTTTGCGCTTATGCGCATGAGAGACCGTGATATCCAGAACGGCAGCAATGTTGTCCTCGACGCTCATGCCGCGAAAGATCGACATCTCCTGCGGCAAATAGCCGATCCCCATCCGTGCCCGCCGGTACATCGGCAACGTAGTCACATTCTGGCCGTCTATCGTGACTTTTCCCGCCTCTGGGAACACAAGGCCCGCAACTGAATAGAACGTTGTGGTTTTACCAGACCCGTTCGGCCCCAGCAGCGCCACCACTTCGGACCGGCCCAACGTCATCGAAACATCGCGGATCACCGTCTTTTTTTTGTAGGACTTCCGCAGCTTCTCGATGCGCAGCCCGGAACTGCCCTCGGTCAGTTTCAGGTCGGGACGCGCCATCAGTTGTTTCCCTGCTGCAAGATCGTTTTGACCCGCCCGGTCATTGTCGCAGTGCCCGATGTCAGGTTGGCGTTCATCTGATCGCCACTGATGATGCTGGGGCCCTGTGTCAGCAGGACATTGCCCTTCATGACAATCTCACCCGAGCCGATCTTGTATTCAGCCCAGTCGCCTTCCGCTGCATCCGGCGGGCTGACCAGAACCACATTCTCGGTCGCCTCCATTCGCTCGATCGCCGAGCGTTCCTGATTGTAGATAACCAGCACGCGTTCGGCTGTCAGGCGCATTTCACCCTGTACGACGATGACATTCCCGATGAACTCGGCCGATCCGTCCTCTTGATTGACGTTCAGGGTTTCCGATGTCACCTCGACCGGCAGGCTCGGATCGGCATTCGCGGACCCAAAAGCCACCTGCGCCTCTTGCGCAGTCACGGGCGCGGCGCCCGCGATCAAGGCGAGGCACAAAGGAACAAATCGAAAATCGAACACAAGTTATCTTTCTGCTTTTTCAGGCTCGTATACCAGCTTCACACCATCTGTAAAAACAATATGGACCGGCCCGTCCGTTTTTTCAGTGCCAAAGGTCATACGCCCCGCGGAAAAGTTACCGATCGGACCGGTTCCGTTCACCTGCCCCGGCGTATCGCCCCGGACTTCGTCCAACGAGGTATTGAGCAGATCCGTCGTAACCTTGAGCCCATCCGCCGTGGTGATGACCACGTCACCAACAAAGGTAGCTGTTCCACTATCCGGACGGATCAGGCCGGAATTCGAATCCAGCGTAATTGTGCCGCCATTGAGCAGCCCAAATCGGCCGCGAAACTCGGACGCGGTCGGAACCGACGCCTCGGTGCCCTGCGTCGCTTGCACCGCCTCGATATGCACGGTCTCTCCCTTGCGGGTCGTTCCGCGGTAATCCGGCCGCGTTACCACCTGTTGTGCCAGTCTCTCATCAATGTCTTTCTGCGCGAAAGGCACGGAAACGTTTGTTTCGATGCTGCGGGACAGCAGGAATACCGTGGACAACATCACAATAGCCGCAAGCGGCAACAGCACCTTCAGGAACTGCACCATGCGGGAATATCTGTCCACTTCAGCCTCCCTCAGCCCAGACCGACGCGCAGGCAATCGTGGATGTGAAGCAGCCCCAAAGCCTGACCTGATGTCGCCTCGTCAACCACGAAGAGCGAGGTGATCTTACGGTCATTCATGATTGCTACCGCTTCTTCCGCCAACGCACCCGGGGATATGGTTGTGGGGTTGGGGGTCATGACCTGCTCGGTCGTTTTGTTCAGCAGCCCATCCATGTGGCGCCGCAAGTCACCGTCTGTAATGATCCCTGCCAATTGACCCTGCGGGTCTGTTACGCCAGCAACACCAAACCCCTTCTGGCTGATTTCGATCAGCGCATCGCTCATCGGAGTATGTGCCGCAACCAGAGGCAGGGCCTCTCCGACATGCATCAGATCCTGTACTGTGCTCAGCCGAGCGCCCAGTTTGCCACCGGGATGGAAGGCACGGAAATCCTCGGGCCGGAAATCGCGGTATTTCATGAGGGCAATCGCCAGTGCATCCCCCATGGCAAGGGTCAGCGTTGTGGAGATCGACGGCACCATACCAAAACCGCAGGCCTCGCCCATCGACGGGATCAGAAGATGTACGTCGGCCTGTTTCATCAATGTGCTGTCAGGTTTGCTGGACAATCCAATCAGCCGAATGCCAAAGCGGCGCGTAAAGGCCAGCAGATTGGCAAGTTCCGGTGCCTCGCCCGAATTCGAAATCGCCAGAACCACATCACCCTTGGAGACCATGCCAAGATCACCATGGCTGGCCTCGGCCGGATGCACGAAATAGGCAGGCGTTCCGGTGCTGGCCAGCGTGGCCGCAATCTTGTGACCTATGTGGCCTGACTTGCCGATGCCGCTGATTATGATGCGCCCGGTGGCCTGAAGGATCAGCTGCACGGCTTCAGCAAAATGCGCGTCCAGACTGTCGGCAAGTACGTCCAGCGCGCGGGCTTCGTCAGTCACCACCTGACGGGCGGTTTTCAGGAATGCTTCGGTATCGGTCATGAGTGCGCAAAGATATCCGTTTCGGGCCAACCGGCGAGGTCCAGTTTCGCACGCATCGGCAGGAAGTCAAAACAGGCCTGCGCCATTTCAGTCCGGTCCTCGCGAGCCAGCCGAATGTTTAGCGCATCGCGCAGCTGATGCAGATAAAGAACGTCAGACGCAGCATAATCCAATTGAGCGTCCGTAAGTGAGACTGCGCCCCAGTCGCTCATTTGTTGCTGTTTGGAAATATCGACACTGATGAGTTCCTGGCACAGGTTCTTGAGCCCATGCCGGTCCGTATAGGTCCGCACCAGGCGGCTGGCGATCTTGGTGCAATAGACCGGCGCGGCCAGAGCACCAAATGTATGGTACATGGCGGCGATGTCGAAGCGCCCGAAATGGAACAGCTTCAGAATGTCAGGGTTTTCCAGCAAGGCACATAGGTTCGGCGCCTCAGTCTGGCCTTTTTCCACCTGCACGATATGGCTGTTGCCGTCACCACCCGACATCTGAACCACGCACAAGCGGTCCCGATGTGGGTTCAGACCCATGGTTTCACAGTCAATGGCCACAACAGGGCCCAGATCCAGCCCGTCCGGCAGGTCGTTTTTGTACAAATGGTTCGCCACCCGACTATTCCTTTGTGCGGTATCGCCTCCGAGATAGGCGGTTTGGTCCATAAACTCAACGCCGTCCAAAAGTCACGGGCAAATCCCCGCAACAAGATTGACAATATCCTCATGGGGGGGATAGGGATACGTCATGACAAATTTACCCCGCGAGTCGCATCCGCATATCACGGCAAGGCTGAAACGGGCCCACGGGCATCTGGCAAAGGTCATTGCCATGCTTGAAGGTCAGGCGCCCTGTTCTGACATCGCCCAACAGCTGTTTGCCGTTGAAAAAGCGGTCACCAACGCCAAGCGCGCCTTGATCCATGATCACATCGACCATTGCCTGTCTTCCGATGGCGATAGCGGCGGGATCGAGGATTTCAAAGCCATTACGAAATACCTCTGAACCATGCTGAGCATTCTAAAAAACCGGACCTACCGCCACCTGTTTGCTGCCCAGATCGTCGCCCTGACCGGAACCGGGCTGGCCACAGTCGCGCTTGGGCTGCTGGCCTTTGATCTGGCCGGAGACGCTGCTGGCCTTGTGCTGGGCACCGCGCTAACGATCAAGATGGTGGCCTATGTCACCGTGGCCCCCCTGGCCGCTGCATTTGCCGAGCGGCTGGACCGTCGGAAAATGCTGGTTCTTCTGGACCTGATCCGCGCCGCAGTCGCTGTATGCCTGCCTTTCGTGACCGAGGTCTGGCAAATCTATGTGCTGATCTTCGTGCTACAATCCGCTTCGGCAGGCTTTACGCCTGCTTTTCAGGCAACGATCCCGGACGTCTTGCCGAACGAAAACGAGTATACCCGCGCTTTGTCACTGTCACGTCTTGCCTACGACATGGAAAGCCTGCTGAGCCCGATGTTTGCCGCGGCACTTCTGTTGCTGGTCAGCTTCAACAGCCTGTTCTGGGGCACAGCGCTGGGGTTTGTTGCCTCGGCATTGCTGGTGGTCTCGGTCGTCCTGCCCTCGCCCAAGCCCAGCAAACCACGCGGGATTTATGACCGCACGACACGCGGAATTCGCATCTACCTGAAAACGCCCCGGCTGAGGGGGCTGCTTGCGCTTAATTGGAGCGCCGCAGCGCTGAGTTCGATGGTAATCGTCAACACAGTGGTCATCGTGCGGGCCACCCTTGGCCTGTCAGAAAGCGCCGTGGCCATTGCACTGGCCGGATTTGGCGGCGGGTCGATGCTGGCGGCGTTTACTCTGCCCCGACTGCTGGATCGGATCGAGGATCGCAAGGTTATGCTGTCCGGAGCCATTCTTGCGTCGGGCGCTATGGCCGTCGCCTCGGTTCTGACCGCGACGATCCCGCTTACGCTGGGTGTCCTTGCCGTTTTTTGGGCTTTTACTGGCTTTGGGTATTCTACAACCCTTACGCCTTCGGGTCGTTTGTTGACCCGTTCGGCCCATCCCGAAGACCGCCCAGCTGTCTTTGCCGCACAGTTTACTCTGTCACACGGTTGCTGGTTGGTGCTGTATCCGCTGGCTGGATGGATAATGACCGTCTATGGGCCGACTGTTGCGCTCGGCAGTATGTCCATTCTGTCCGTGGCAGGCGTGATTGTGGCAGTCAGCCTTTGGCCGCGTGACGATCAGGAACCGGTTGTTCACACTCACCCCGATCTGCCAGCCGATCATCCGCATCTGGCCGGGGCGGGCCCGCACGCGCACCCGATCATAATCGACGACCTGCACCCACGCATACCGCGTGAGCCTTGAGAAAGGGCGTCAATCTGATCTAAACCCGGACTTACCGCAAACCGGAGCCCCAATGGACCAGCTAGACCGCCGTATCATCGCCGCCCTGCAAGCCAATGCGCGTGCCTCGACCACGCAGATCGCGGCCTCGCTGGGTGTGGCCCGCACAACTGTGCATGAACGGATCAGTCGGCTGGAGCATCGCGGCGTAATCACGGGATACACCGTGCGCCTTGGGTCCACAGAAGACACGCCCAAAGTGCAGGTCATCGTCATGCTGGAAGTGCAGCAGAAGGAAACCAACCGGATCCTTAAACGGCTCGAGGCCTATCCCGAGGTCAAACTGTGCCTGTCGATCAACGGCGAATTCGATCTGATGCTGACCGCAGATGCCCCGAGGCTGGAGGATCTGGACATTCTGGTGGACGATCTGGCGAAGATCCCCGGCGTCCTGCGCACCAATACAAGCGTTGTTTTCGGGCGCAGGATCGACCGAAACTGAGGCTGCGATAACCCTCTGTAAACCGATCGGCGGCTAGCTTGGCCGGGAACACCAGAATCCCGGACCGGCAGAATGCCAATTCGCAGAATACCGATTGCTTTCATGATACTGCTTGTGCTGTTGGCGCAGGCGGGTTCTGCTACGCACGCAGCACCGACAGGCGGGCTTTGTGATCAGGCCGCGCACCGTGCGGCACTGTCCGAAGATGTTCCGCTGGACGTGCTGCGCGCCATAACTCGCGTCGAAACCGGCCGACAGATAGACGGGCAGTTGCAGCCCTGGCCTTGGGCCATAAATGCCGAAGGTCAGGGGTATTGGTTCAAGTCCGAGGCCGAGGCCAAGGCCTATGTTTTCAAAATTTTCAAAGCAGGCTCTCGCAGCTTTGACGTCGGGTGTTTCCAGGTCAATTATCGCTGGCATGGCAAGGCCTTCCGCTCGATCGATGCGATGTTTGATCCGGATGCGAACGCAACCTACGCCGCCCGCTTCCTGAAAGACCTTTATTTCGAGCTTGGTTCGTGGCCGGCTGCGGCCGGGGCGTATCATTCCCGAACGAATGCTCTGGCCGAAGCTTATCGTGGTCGGTTCCAGACAGTGATGGCTCAATTGGACAACCCGCCCTCGCACGGGTTTTCTGGCAAGTCACCCGATCCGTTCACAAGGGCCGGAACGCCCTTGATTCCGATGCTAGTGGCCGCACCCGCCACCACTGCCCTGGGCTCTCTGGTGCCGACCAACGACACAGTTACTGCCTTCATCCCTTTCAATTAGGAAACCTTCGTGCCCCAGTTTGACATCCGGTCCCTGTTTTCACCCACTGTCCTGCTGGCGCTGGCGCTGATGACCGTCATCGTCATGATGATCCTGCCCATGCCTGCCTGGGTGCTGGATGTGGGGCTAGCCGCCTCTTTCGCGCTGGCCATCCTGATTTTCACTCTGACGCTGTTCATCGAACGTCCGCTGGATTTCTCGTCCTTCCCAACGATCCTGCTGGCATCGCTGATGCTGCGCCTGTCGCTGAACGTCTCGTCGACCAAACTGATCATCGGTCAGGGGCATACTGGACCCAACGCAGCTGGTGACGTGATTGAAGGGTTCGCCAATTTCGTCATGGGCGGCAGCATCTTTCTGGGTCTTGTGGTTTTCGGCGTACTGCTGATCGTGAATTTCATGGTCATCACCAAAGGGGCCGCCCGTATGGCCGAGGTCGGCGCGCGCTTTGCCTTGGACGGGATGCCGGGCAAGCAGCTTGCCATCGACAGCGACATGTCAGCCGGGGCCATCGACCATCAGCAAGCCAAGGAACGGCGAGAACGCGAACAGCAGGAAACGACATTCTTCGGCTCGCTCGACGGTGCGTCGAAATTTGTCAAAGGTGATGCCGTTGCCGGCCTTCTGATCACTCTTTTGAACCTTGTTATGGGTTTGGTCATGGGGGTGATCGTGCACGGAATGCCGGTGGCTTTCGCGTTCGAGACTTATGCAATCCTGACCGTCGGTGATGGTCTGGTCTCGCAAATCCCTGCGGTTATCATCTCGATTGCCTCTGCATTGCTGCTGGCGCGCGGCGGAACACAGGGTGCCACCGACAATGCCATTTTCTCCCAACTCGGGCGGCATCCGGCTGCGCTGTCTACCGTGGCGGTTCTTATGGTTCTGTTTGCGCTGGTGCCCGGCCTGCCTTTCCTGCCGTTCATCCTCGGTGCAGCTGTACTTGGTTATGCGGCCTACAGAGTTCGGAAAAAGCAGAAAGAAACAGACCCGTCATTGCATTCGCAGGCGACCGAAACCGAGGTGTCGGTCTCGCAGGCTATTGGTGATATTCTGGACTTGGATGACGTGCACCTTGAATTCGCACCCGATCTGGTAAGCTTGGTTTTGAATCCCGGAACCGGGTTGGATGCCCGCATCGCCAATATGCGCAACTACGTGGCGTCTACCTTCGGATTGATCCTGCCCGAAATTCGCCTGACTGATCGAGCCGACCTGCCAACCGGAACCTATGTGATCAAGGTTCAGGGGGTCGAACAGGCGCGCGGCGTTCTGAACCCCGATCTGGTTCTGGCTCTGGTTCAGGACGGGTTCGATCTGTTGCCCGAAGGCAATGACGTGACCGAGCCGGTTTACGGCGCGCCTGCCCGCTGGATCCTGCCCAAACATCAGGAGGACGCAGCGCTGAACGGGGCCACTATCGTCTCACCGCCCGAGATCCTGGCCACGCATCTGCTAGAGATTATCAAGCAGAACTTCTCGCGCTTGCTGACGTTGAAATCCCTGCGCCGCCTGCTGACCGAAATGACCCGCCTGAGCGACCCAGTTCGGGCTGAGGCAAACCGCAAGTTGCTGGATGAATTGATCCCCGACAAAGTGCCAATGGACACATTGCACGCCGTTCTGCGACTGCTTCTGGAGGAACGGGTTTCGATCCGGAACATGGCCCTGATCCTTGAAAGCGTTGCCGAAGCACGGCTGACAACCACCCAGCCTGAAGGCATCTGCGAATTGGTACGCCAGCGTCTCGGATTTCAACTGGTCGCCGATATGAAGCGTGAGGATGGCTCGATCCCGCTGATCCAACTGGCCCCCGAGTGGGAGGAAACGTTCACCACCTATCAGGTCGACGCGCCCAGCGCCGGACTGGATGTCGCGCTACCGCCGAACCTGTTTAACAAGCTGGCCGACGGCATGGTCAGCTGTATCGCCAGATCTGCTGATAACGGTTTGTTTCCTGCTGTCGTGACCTCGACCCGGCGACGCCGGTTGTTGCGTACGATCATGCATGCGCGCGGTGTTCCAAACCCGGTCCTTTCTTTTGAGGAAATCGGGTTGGAAGCCAAACCCGCGCTGGTAGGAACTGTTCCCGCGTGATCGCTCTGCCGCCAGAATTGTTGACGCAGCTGGTCGAACCGCTCTGGCAGGCCTTCGCGGTTTTTCTGCGCGTCTCTGCTTTGGTTTCGCTGCTGCCTGCTTTCGGCGAGCGCAGCATTCCAACACGGATGAAACTGGGGATATCCGTCGCCTTTACCCTGATCATTTTTCCGGCAACCCAACCTTTGGACCTGTCTCTCAACCTGTGGACGCTGGGGCGGTTGGTTGGGACAGAAATCCTGATTGGGCTGGCGCTTGGAACCGGGCTGCGGCTGTTTGTTTTGGCGCTGCAAACCGCCGGATCCATTGCCGCGCAATCCACGTCATTGTCGCAATTGCTGGGTGCGGCGGCCACTGATCCTGTTCCGGCAATGGGATACCTGCTAACGATCGCGGGGCTAACGCTTGCCGTCATCATGGGCTTGCACGTACGGGCCGCGCAATTCCTGATCCAGAGTTATGCCCTATTCCCCATGGGGTTGGTGCCAAGCTCGGCAGATTTGTCCCATTGGGGAGTGCGACAAATCTCACGCAGCTTTGGGTTGGCCTTCTCGCTGGCAACGCCATTCGTCATCGCCTCGTTGATCTACAATCTTGCACTTGGGGTTATCAACCGGGCCATGCCGCAATTGATGGTCGCCTTCGTGGGCGCGCCAGCAATAACGTTTGCCGGGCTGTTTCTGCTGTTTACGGGCGCACCATTGATCCTCTCTGTTTGGTCTGACGCGCTGATTGCCTTCTTCATGAACCCGATCGGAGGCCAGCGATGAGCGGTGCCGATGACGACAGCGACAAGTCATACGAGCCGACGCCGCAAAAGCTCCAAAAAGCCCGTGAAAAGGGTGAAGTTCCCAAGTCCAACGACTTGTCGGTTGTTGCGGCATATACCGGACTGCTGATCGCATTGTTGGCGGCAGGGCAGTACGCGGTCGCGCAATTGGGAACTCTGTTCATGGTCCTGATCGACCAATCCGACCAGATCGCGAACCTTCTGAACATGGGACCTGCGACAGCGACGGTTGCCGGAATTCTGAGTGGCGCGTTACCACCCATTGCCGTGCTTTTCTGCCTGCCCGCGGTGGCCGTTCTGCTAAACCTGATTGCCCAACGCACGCTGGTGTTCGCCCCCAGCAAACTGAAACCAAAGCTTTCGCGGATTTCCTTTGTTTCGAATGCCAAAAACAAGTTCGGGCGCGGTGGCTTGTTCGAGTTCGCCAAGAGTGCAACCAAACTGGCGATTTACAGCCTGTGCCTCGCACTTTTCATCAAGTCGAATCTGGCCGAAATTCTGTCTGCCAGCGCGGCCCCGGCAAAGTCATCCATACTGCTGATGATGAACCTGTTGTTTCGCTTCCTGTTCATTGTGGTTGCCATCGCACTCGGCATCGGCGTTATCGACTTTCTGTGGCAATACGCCGAGCACATGCGCAAGAACCGCATGTCGCGCAAAGAGATCCAGGATGAAACTAAGGACGCCGAAGGCGACCCGTATGTAAAGCAACACCGCCGTCAACGTGCACAGGAGATCGCCTCGAGCCAGATGATGGCAGATGTTCCGGGCGCGGATGTTGTTATCGTAAACCCCACCCATTTTGCTGTTGCACTGAAATGGACCAGGGCTACTGGCAGCGCACCTGTTTGTGTTGCCAAAGGTGTGGATGCAGTAGCCGCTTCCATCCGTTCTGCTGCGGCTCAGGCCGGCGTTCCGATCCGCTCGGATCCTCCGACGGCGCGTGCGCTTCACGCAACTGTCGACATCGGGCAGGAGATCTCCGAAGAACATTTTCGCCCCGTTGCCGCTGCAATCAGGTTCGCCGAAGCGATGCGGAAACGTGCAAAGGAGCAGATCCGATGAAGGACACTCAGTTAAGCGGGCTGGACAAAATAGCCGACGTCGCTTTCCAGAAGCAATTTCAGACACTCCGCCCAATCCTCGAGGCCGAGGCCAGAATTCAGAACCAATTGGCGAAACTGGATCATCAGCTTGACCAGGTGCGCAAAGCCAGCGGTTGGACAGAAGGATATCAGATATCGGGGGCCGACATTCTTTGGAATGGCTGGGAATCTGCCACGCGCCGCGCGTTGAACATGCGACTTGCCCAAACGCGCGCTCAGAAACTGGCCGGTCTGGAGGCGCTCAGAATTGCATTTGGCCGCAAACAAGCCGTCGCAACCCTGCGGGAGCAGCAGCTGAAAAGCCATCGGCAGGCCGTTGCCCGAAAGCAAACCCGTTAATGCTGACCGGATCCGTACCGTGAAGCGACCTTCGTCAGGTATCTTGACGGTTCACGCTCATGATCAGCACTTTTGAAACATCTTCACCCAGCTCTTTTTTCGCCACTTCCAACAAGGACTTACGCAAGACATCCAGATTCCGGGATTCTGTGAACGTCCCATCAAATCCCCCGGTGTTTGCGTGATCAAACAGAACCTGAAGAAAGCCATCCCGCAACTTGGGCTCAATGGAATAAAAAGTTTCTTCAATTGCTGTGTTCGCCTCAAGGCTGAGGGACAAAGTGACCATCGCTTCGATTTCGTCATCCCCAACCACCGGAACGACAAAATGCTTGGTCAACTTTAGATACCCATAGGCTGGCTTTTTTTCCTTGGACTTTTCAGACTTCTCGTGACCGGCCTTCTCTTCTTTTGCCACTTCTTTTTCGGCGGCTGTTTTGTCGGGCTTGCCCGAAGGTGACAGAAACAGCCCGGCACCGACACCCGCACCCAGGCCGACAATCAGGAGAACGACTGGAACCAGTTTTGCAATCACGGTCGCACCTCAGAATGGCAAGAGTGAATCAAGAACTTGCTGGCCGTATCGGGGTTGCTGGACATCTGTAATCTGACCTCTTCCACCATAAGACACCCGCGCCGAGGCGATCTTGTCGTAGGTGACTTCGTTTTGTCGCGAGATATCCTGAGGGCGGACATACCCGGCCACCAAAAGCTCGCGCAGCTCAAAGTTGACCCGCAACTCCTGCGAGCCGGAAATCGAAAGAACCCCGTTCGGCAGAACATCCAGAACCGTCGCGGCGACACGCAGGGTTAGTTTCTCGTTTCGCCTCACAGATCCCCGCCCGGAACTTGTGGAATCCGCTTCGATGGACACGGCTTCATCCAGCGATGCCCCGTCAGGTAAGTGTTTTTGCACGCGCTGGGGCAAACCAAAGAGGCCAGGAACCTCAAGGTTTTCCGAGCCTGATCTGGACCGTCTGGTGTTGTTTGATATCTCAGCTTTTTCATCCAGCTCGATGACAACTGTTAGTATGTCACCTTTCTTGATCGCCCGCTGGTCGCCCAGCAAGGATTGCTGCCCTCCGCTCCAAAGAGATGAGCGGTCAACGGTGCGTTGTGGTTGCGTGTGCAAGGGCAGACCCGGCCACAGCATGGCAACCTGCTCGGGAGATTCTTCGTTTGGTGTAAAACTCGGGGGCTTGCCAAGATGATCCAGACGACCACACGCGGCCAAGGACAAAGCTATAAGAAGGAGAGTTTTCGACAGTCCGGTCATTACTTAACCTCGACTTGGCCATCCGCGCGGATTTGGCCGGTTACAGTTGTTCTGGACGACAGGTTCATGACCCGGATGCGATCCCCAGCAGCGCCACGCCCCAAGGCGCGGCCTTCCGCGGTTATCGACAAGGCTTGGCGGTCGAATATCAGGACGACCAGATCGTTGCGGTCAACGATGGCGGGGGGGCCTACATCAACTTCTCGGACCGGCCTGCCGGGATACAGTGCCACCCGCGCCTCTTGCCCGATCAGAAAATCAGGGTCAGTCACCGCGCCTAAGACATCCGTCGGGCTTGTTTTCAAGTCAGTTGCAGAAATGATTTCCTTGGCCCGGATCGTGCGGGTTGGAACCACAATGTCAGCCTGTGCTGTTATTGGAGCCAGTAGTGCCAAACATATGCCGATCCCTCGCATCATCGCACCTGCGTTGTCGCGCTCATCATTTGATCCACAGCCGAGATGACTTTGGCATTCATCTCATAGCCGCGCTGCGCCTCGATAAGTTCGGTTACCTCGCGCACTGCATCGACCGAGCTGTCTTCCAGATAACCCTGCCGCAATGTGCCCAGCCCATCACTTCCCGGAGTTCCCAGCACCGGGGCACCCGACGCCTCGGTCTCCTTGAACAGATTGCTGCCAATGGCTTCCAGCCCCTTGGCGTTCGAAAAGCTGGCAAGGACAAACTCACCCAGCAACTGCCCCTCGGGAGAGTCGTCGAAATAAGCATAGACCTCACCCGCGGCATTGATCGAAATTGACCGTGCGTCGTCGGGAACGGTGAGTTCCGGCGAAACCGCATAACCATCGGAGGTTACAATCAGACCCTCTGCCGACCGCTTGAGGCTGCCGTCACGCGTATACGCCGACTGACCGCTGGGCAGCGTGACTTCCAGATATCCGCGCCCCTCGATCGCCACGTCCAGATCACTGCCGGTGGCTGACAAAGCACCTTGTTCCAGTTGCACGGTAACAGCTGCGGGCCGCACGCCCAGACCAAGTTGAATACCCGTCGGCAATACTGTTCCGTCCGAGGCGTTTACGGTTCCGGCGCGCGCCATCTGTTGATAATGCAAATCGGCAAATTCGGCCCGGCGGGCGTTGTAGCCGGTGGTGTTCATGTTTGCCAGGTTGTTCGAAATCGTTTCGACCCGCATCTGTTGCGCGGTCATTCCGGTGGCGGCAATTTTCAGGGCTCTCATGTCAAACTCTCCTTTTACCGTTCAGCGCATCAGCGCCTTGAGCGCCCCGCGCACGCGTTCGTCTTCGCTGTCAAGAAAGCTTTGTCCCAGCTCATAGGCGCGCTGGATTTCCACCAAGCGGGTCACCTGCTGCATAGCGTTGACGTTCGAACCTTCGAGAAAGCGATGCAAAACAACGGGTTCATCAACCGGGTCTATCGCACCATTGGCACGAAACCGCGTATTTCCTTCGCGGACCAGCTCCTGCGGATCAGCGACATTGAAAACGCCCAACTGGCCCAGAAACTGGCCGTTGACACTCAACGTCCCATCACTGCCGACATCAATCGAAGCTGCATCGGGCGGGATAAAGACCGGGGCACCGTTGGCATCCAGAACACGCGCACCATCCATCGCAACCAGATCGCCTTCGGCATTTGGCGAGAAACTGCCCGCACGCGTCAGCCGGTTGCCATCCGGGGTTTCAACCATGAAAAACCCGTCCCCTTCGATGGCGAAATCAAACTGCCCTCCGGTTTTCGTAAGCACACCTTGTTGCAACGATGTGTTGCGCGCCTCGGCCCGGCTCATGGAGAGGGACGGATTGTTCGGAATGTCCCGCACGTATTCCGAAAACACCAGCCCCTGCTGGCGATATCCGGTCGTGTTGGCATTTGCGATGTTATTCGCCACCAGTCGCATTTCATTCATTAGCCCGGACTGGCGGGACAGGGTGACGTAAGCCGTGTCCATCAGCGGCCTCCTGCAATCAAGGGAACAAGCGTTCCGGTAAAAAACGTAACAAGGGTCTGAGTCATGAACCCCATCGAAATCCAGAACACGATGACAATGGCGATCAATTTGGGAATGAAGGTCAGGGTCATCTCTTGTATCGAGGTCAGCGCCTGGAACAGACCGACAATCAGGCCAGAAACCAGAGCCACGGCAAGGATCGGGACGGATGTAATGACCGCAACCCACAACGCCTGACGAACGATGTCATAAAAAAGCCCTTCGCTGAGCATCGGGTCAGACCGGCATTCTCAGGATTTCCTGATAGGCTTCGACCACTTTGTTGCGGACGATCACTGCGGTTTCTACCGCCAGTTCGGTCTGGGCCAGCGCCTGAACCAGTGCATGGGGATCAGCCTGACCGACCATCGCAGACTGAGACATCTGTTCGCTGTGTCTGAGCGTGGCTGCAAAGTCCTGAAAGGTCGCCCTCAATCCTTGTGCCGCCCCGCCATGATCGGGATCGGCCTGTGTGGCAGAGCGTGCGCCGGCATAATTCTGCGCGGCGTTGAGTGATCGGATATCCATTCTGGCAGTCCTTATTTTCTGAGCAATTCCATCAGCGACGACGACATCTGCCGCGTCTGATCAAACATCTTTAGGTTGGCCTCATAACTGCGCTGGGCTTCCCGGGCGTCCGCGATTTCAATCATCAAATCGACGTTTGAGCCCTGGTAGTGACCACTTTCATCTGCCAACGGATGACCGGGGTCGTAGATGCGGCTCAGCGAACGCTGGTCAAGCGTCACTCGGCCAGCCTGCACCATGTCCCCACCGTTTTTCTGCACGGTTTCAAACGGTACGGTTTTGCGTCGATAGCCGGGCGTGTCCGCGTTCGAGATGTTTTCGGACACATGCCGCAACCGCGCGGATTGCGCGCGCAAAGCACTGGCTGACGCAACAAGGGAATGGGAAAAATCGCTCATACCTGCCGCCCCTTATCCGCGACCCAAACTGGTGCGCAGAATGTCCATTGAGGATTTGTAGATCGCCAGCGCTCGGTCGTGCTGTCGTTTGACCTCGACCGATTTAAGCATCTCTTCCTCAAGCGACACACCATTGCCATTGGGATCACCTGATGGGACAGCTTCAACCTCAGCCCAGGTTTGCGCACCGATACTGCCATGCAGATGGCCCGGCCGCGTGGCGTCCATGGTCACGTCATGCCCGGTGGTTTCGAAAGCTTTCTGAAAGGCCTCGATATCGCGCGGCTGATAGCCCGGCGTATCCGCATTGGCCATGTTGCGTGCAATGACCGCTTGCCGTTGCCCGGCATGGGTTGCCATTGCGTACGCTGTCTTAAAGACGTTCAGGTCATAGAACATCGGGGCTTCTCCCTCGATCAATTTCAATCAAGGCTTAACCCTGATTCCTTTAGAAACCGTTTTCAGAACTCAGTTGGAGACTCCACGATGTCTGATCTCGACCCGGTACTTCTGAAACACGAACTCGACAGGATGACCGCAGTCCGTCACGTGGGGCTGGTTACCGGCGTCGCACAGGGTCTGATCGAAATCGGTGGTTTGAACACGCATGCCCGGGTCGGGGATTTGCTGACATTGCGGCGGCGCGTCGGGTCCGATCTTGCGGGCGAGGTGCTTCATGTCAGTGCTGGCCATATCAAAATGCTTCCCAATGCGGCGCCCGACGGCGTGAGCCTGGGGGATCGCGTCTACCTTGACCCATCACCAGATTTTGCACCAGGATTGCACTGGCTTGGACGGGTAATCGACCCCTTTGGCAGACCCTTGGATGGAAAACCGTTGCTGAGCGGATCGCAGACGCGCGATATCATGCAGGCCCCTCCACCAGCCGTGGCACGCAAACCTTTGGGGCAGAGGATGGCCACCGGCTTGTCGGTTCTCAACACTGTGTTGCCCGTCGTACGCGGGCAGCGGGTGGGGTTGTTTGCCGGGTCGGGTGTCGGTAAGTCGACCCTGCTTTCCACACTGGCCCGGTCCATGCAGGCCGATGTCGTCGTAGTCGCTCTGATTGGCGAGCGCGGACGCGAGGTGAATGAATTTGTCGCGCAGGCCATTGGCCCCGAAGCCATGAAACGCACAATCGTGGTGGCCGCCACCTCTGACCAGTCGGCATTGGCGCGCAGGCGGTGTGCCTGGTCGGCCATGTCGACAGCCGAGTATCTGCGGGATCTGGGTTTGAACGTTCTTTTTCTGGCTGATTCCGTGACCCGCTTCGCCGAGGCGCATCGTGAAATCGCTGTTTCTATGGGGGAATCCCCGTCTTTGCGGGGATATCCACCCTCTGTCACCCCCCTGATCGCCAGTCTTTGCGAACGCGCAGGTCCCGGAACGCAGGAACAGGGGGATATTACCGCGGTATTCAGCGTTTTGGTGGCCGGCTCGGACATGGATGAACCCATCGCTGACATTCTGCGCGGCGTTTTGGACGGGCACATTGTACTCAGCCGCGACATCGCCGAACGGGGGCGTTTCCCGGCCATTGACGTCAGCAGATCTGTGTCGCGGTGCCTGCCGGGAGCCGCATCCGAGGCCGAGAACCAGATGATCACAGAAACCCGAAAACTCGTGGGCTGTTACGAGCAGTCCGAAGTGATGATCAAGGCCGGGCTATACGCCGAAGGGTCTGATCCGCTGCTGGATCAGGCCGTTCGCGTTCACGAGGAATTGGACGCCTTTTTTGCCAAACCGGAAGCTGAGGGAATCGAAAACAGCTTTAACCGCTTGTCATTGATACTGCGTCGTGCATCGATCAGCTTGCCACGCTAGGCAGAATTCCAAACAGTTTTAAGTATTAAGGCCACCTTAAGACCTGCGCTGCTAGGCAAAAAGTCGGGTGATAATATAGGTGGTGGAGATGGGTGCGCAGACCAATGCGGCGCCAATCATCATCAAGAAGAAGCGTGTGTCGGGTGGTGATGGTCACCACGGCGGTGCGTGGAAAGTTGCATATGCCGACTTTGTCACGGCCATGATGGCCTTCTTCATGTTGATGTGGCTGCTGAACGCGACAACTGAACAGCAACGCAAAGGGTTGGCGGATTACTTCGCCCCGACAATCCCCCTGAGCCCCGAATCCGGCGGCGGAGACGGTGCTTTTGGCGGCGACAGCATGTTGTCGGAAAAGACATTGCTGCGGGATGGTGCCGGGGCCAGCACCAAACACGCAACTGAATCCCGTCAGGCACGCGGGTCAACCGGTTTGGATGCCATCGGTGGTGGCAAAGGTGACACCGAAGACTTCTCGACGCTTGAAGCTCAGCTTTTGGGGCGAACCGGTGAAAGCGAGGTGTCGGACAAGCTTCTCAGGCATATCGTGACACGTGTCACCGACGAAGGATTCGTTGTTGAGCTATTCGATACGGACACCCAGCCACTGTTCGACCCCGGTTCAGGGAAACCAACCGGGATCTTGCGGGCGCTTGCTTTGATCATAGCGCGTTCTTCGGATCTCGTGACCAACCCGATTGCTGTCACAGGCCATGTCAGCGCATCTCCTGTTGTGCAGGTTCGCAATACCGCCTGGGAACTGTCCACTGCCCGGGCGCAATCAGTCCGCCAGCTGTTACAGGACAAAGGCGTAGCGGCAAGCCGGATGGATCGCGTCACAGGTCATGCTGACCGAAAACTCTTCACCGACAATCCGATGGCGGTTCGGAACAACAGAATCGAAGTGATATTTCTGCGGCGACCCTAAAGGATAGAACGCATTTTACCTGTTAGCGCGCTGTTAAGGGGCAGCGCGTTACCTGTTGCATCGAAGCTTGACGCAACAGAAGGGCGCGCCAATGACAATTTCCTCTTCGCTGAATGCCGGTGTGGCGGCGTTGAAGGCCAACGCCAACAGGTTGGCAACGATTTCCGACAACATCGCAAACTCTTCGACCTACGGATACAAACGAGTGGAAACTGACTTTCATTCGATGGTCACGTCTGGCCAGGGTGGCAGTTACTCGGCAGGGGGCGTGCGCACGACCAGCCAGCGCATGATTGATCAGCGCGGATCACTGGTGACCACCAGCAACTCTACCGATCTTGCAGTGCGCGGACGCGGCATGTTGCCGGTACGATCCAGCTCGCAGGTCGGCGCAAATTCGAACGAGATGTTGCTGACGACCACAGGTTCCTTCCGGACTAACGACGAAGGATATCTGGTGACCGAATCCGGCCTTGTTCTTTTGGGATGGCGTGCTGCGGCAGACGGGTCCATCCCGCCCGTTCCACGCGACACGCCCGCCGCGCTTGAACCAATTCAGTTGAGCGTCAACCAGTTGTCCGGTGCCCCGACAACAAAGATGAACCTGCGTATGAACCTTCCCGCAACGGCAACAGATGCGGGTGCGCCGGGCGACACACAGCCTTTATCGGTCGAGTATTTCGACAATCTCGGGAAATCCGAAAGTATTGATATTCAGCTGATCCCGACCGTTCCCGCAACTGGCAGCAGCAATGAATGGACCATGGTTCTGCGCGATTCAGCATCCGGTGGCGCGATTATCGGGGAGTACACTTTGACCTTTACCGATAATCGAACGGCTGGTGGTACGCTGGCCAGCGTCACTCCTGTATCCGGTGGCGCTTACGATCCAGTAACCGGCAGTGTCATGGTCAATGTCGCTGGCGGCCCGATGGAGGTCAATATCGGACTGATCGGCGATTCCGATGGCATTACTCAGCTATCCGATACATTTGCTCCGGTTTCAATCACGCGCGATGGATCTGCCGTTGGTACGATGACCAGCGTTCAGGTCGATGAAAGTGGCTATGTCTATGCATTCTACGATACCGGTGTCAGCCGCCGAATGTTCCAGATCCCGCTGGCCGATGTTCCCAATCCCAACGGCCTGACAGCGCTGGACAGTCAAACCTACGCGCCTTCCCGCGAAAGCGGCACGTTCTTTCTGTGGAACGCGGGCGAAGGCCCAACCGGTGATATCGTTTCCTTCGCACGCGAAGAATCCACCACGGATGTGGCAACCGAGCTGACATCTCTGATCCAGACACAACGCGCCTATTCATCCAGTGCCACGGTGATCCAGACGGTGGACGAGATGCTTCAGGAAACGACCAACTTGAAGCGCTGATCCAGGCGCTGACCAAAGGAAAGGAGCGGCCTCATGAATATGTCGACGGCACTCAATAACGCATTGGGTGGGCTGACAGCGGCCAGTCGCGGGGCGGCTGTGGTCTCGGGGAATATCGCGAATGCCCTGACACCGGGCTATGCGCGCAGGTCCCTTGAACTGGCGACAAGTCCCATATCTGGCAATGGCGTGCGTGCGGTTGGGGTAATCCGGCATCAGGACCCGGTTCTGACGGCCAACAGACGGTCGTCAGACGCCGAGCTTGCCTTTCAATCCTCCATTTCGGATTTCCGCTCACGGTTCGAAAACCTTGTAGGAACAGCAGACAGCACGCCATCCCTTGCCAGCCGTATGTCTGCCTTGGAAAACAGCTTCATCACCGCAGCCAGTCTACCCGACTCGATCGAAAGACTTGATCAAGTGGCGCGCGCGGCGCGCGACCTTACGGCAGAGCTTAACGCGGCTTCTGAGGGTGTGCGACAGGCACGCTCGGACGCGGACCGCAAGATAGGCGATCAGATCGAAAGCCTGAACCTGGTTCTGAAAGACATCGAAGTTCTGAACGCAAAGATTCCGGCCATTCAAAATTCCGGCGGCGATATCGGGGCCTTGCTGGATCAACGGCAAGTCCTGATCGATCAGGTCAATACTTTGATCCCGGTCAACGTTGTGCCACGTGCCAACGATCAGGTATCGCTCTATTCAGACGGCGGGTTGATACTTCTTGAAGGTAAGGCGTCCGAGTTCACCTTTTCCACGACCGGTGAGACGAAACCCCACATGACGGTTGCAAATGGTCTCCTGTCCGGATTGGCTATGAACGGCAACCCGGTACGCACCAGCGGGGACACTGCGCAAATCCGTGGCGGCGCGTTGATGGCCCAGTTTTCAATTCGCGATGAATTGGCGGTTGAGGCGCAGCTGCAGCTTGATACCGTTGCCCGCGATCTTATCGAACGATTTGAAACGCCGGGCTTGGATCCCACGGCACTTGCGACAGATCCCGGTCTGTTCACAGACAACGGAAATCGGTTCGACCCGACAACCTTTGTCGGGCTGTCATCGCGCATTTCGATGAATTCGGTTGCGGACCCCGACAACGGCGGGAACAGCTGGAAGCTCCGCGCCGGGCTGGGTGCCGCAACGCCGGGCGATCCCGGACAAGCGTCGCAACTGCGTGCTTTCGGTGCCATTCTGAATGATGCGCGCACCGTACCTGGCGGGCTGTTTGGCACTGGAAACATGCGCGCCGCCGAGTTGACCGAGGCGCTTATGTCGAAAGCCGGGGCGCAATCCCACGCTGCAGAGCAGCGGAAGGTTTTTGCCAGCAACAGCCAACAACAAATGTCACAGATTGAGGCCGAACAAGGCGTCGATACGGATCAGGAATTACAGCGCCTCATGCAGATCGAACAGACATACGCAGCAAACGCGCGTGTCATTTCGGTCGTCGATGAGCTTATGGAAACGCTTCTGAGGTTATGAGCATGAACTTGACTGCTATCGGCGATCTGGCGCGCGGTATGACCCTTCGCACCCGCGCCACTGAAATCAAAACACAGATTGAAACTCTCTCTTACGAGATGTCCACCGGCAAAGTGCAGGACATATCCGGCCGACTTGGCGGAGATTACTCTCAGATCCTGGACCTGGACCGTTCGCTTGCCAGACTCGACGCCTTTGGCATCGCCACAGCCGAAGCGGCCCTGTTCACGGATGCCATGCAGTTGAGCCTGAAGACATTTGGAGATTCGGTTGGCGAAATAACCGCGTCTCTGTTGGCCTACGGAACGGCCAATCAGCCGGTAAATCATGCGCAGGCGTCAGATCATGCCAGGAATGAGCTCGACACGATGGTATCGGCGCTCAACACGCGAGTTGGTGGGCGCAGTCTGTTTTCGGGTACAGCCACGGATGTCTCGCCACTGCCCTCGACTGACACGCTGTTGGCTGCGTTGAAGACACAACTGACGGGGGCTGTGACCGTCGCCGACATACGCTTGGCTGCCGACACATGGTTCAATAGCCCTGCCGGGTTTGACGCCATGATTTATCAGGGTGCGAGCACCACACTCTCTCCTATGCAGATCTCGGAAAATGAAAGCGTTACGCTGCCACTCACGGCAACCGACCCGGCATTCAAGGCGGCCCTAAGGGATGTTGCAACAGCGGCATTAGCCACCGACAATACGTTGGCTCTTTCTTCCGACCAGCGCACCGCCCTGTTCACCCAGCTGGGCGTCGATCTGGCCAACGCACAGGATGCCACAGTAAACTTGCGGGCCCAGGTCGGCAGCGCCGAGGGCCGCATCGAACAGGCCGCCACGCGAAATTCGATGGCCCGAACCAGTCTGGAATTCAGCCGGAACGAGCTGATCGCAGCAGATCCTTATGAAACAGCGGCGAAATTGCAAACGGTGCAGTTTCAGTTGGAAAGCCTCTATTCGGTAACCGTTCGCAATGCGAACCTTTCGCTGGTGAATTTCCTGAGATGAGGGCGCTGATACTTCTCCTGATCCTTGTTCCCGGTATAGCCTGGGCGGGGGCAATCCGCCTCAAGGACCTTGTCGATTTCGACGGTGTACGGGGTAATGATCTTGTGGGTTATGGCCTGGTTGTCGGTTTGAACGGAACCGGCGACGGATTGCGCAACTCTCCTTTCACCGAAGAGATCATGTCCAACATCTTGGAGCGTTTGGGTGTCAACGTAACGGGCGAGGATTTCCGGCCCAAGAATGTGGCAGCGGTTTTGGTGACAGCCAGTCTGCCGCCTTTCGCCAGAGTCGGCGGCCAAATTGATGTAACGGTTTCGGCGATAGGCGATTCAAACAGTCTGTTGGGTGGGACACTGGTTATGACCCCACTAAACGCAGCAGACGGGCAAATCTATGCGGTTGCACAAGGCACAATCCTTGCAGGTGGCGTTTCCGCTGAAGGAGAGGCTGCGTCGGTCGTGCGTGGGGTGCCAACCTCGGGTGTAATCCCGTCCGGCGCGCGTGTTGAGCGTGAAATTGAGTTCGACTTGTCAACTTTAACCCAAATGCGCCTTGCGTTGAGAGAACCCGATTTCACCACGGCCGCGCGTATCGAATTCGCCATAAACACCGAGTTCAACAGAGCTGTAGCAATCATGCGCGATTCAGGCACGGTTGAACTCAACATTGCTGCAACTCAGGCAGTGTCGACGGCCCATGCCATTGGGCGTATCGAGAATATTCTGGTCGAGCCGGAAGCAAAGGCGCGTGTGGTGGTCGATCAGCGCTCTGGCACCATCGTAATGGGGCAGGAAGTCCGGATATCGCGTGTGGCTGTCTCTCAGGGTAATCTGACCCTGACAGTTCAGGAAGCACCGATTGCCGTGCAACCCAATCCGTTTGCCAGGGGCGAAACAGTGGTCGTTCCGCGCACTATTGCAGGGATCGAAGAGGAAGAAGGAACCGGCCTTGCCGAAATCCCCGAAGCTACGACCCTGTCCGAGGTTGTCGCAGGTCTAAATGCGCTGGGGGTATCGCCCCAGGATATGATCGATATCTTGAAAACCATCAAAGCGGCGGGCGCCTTGCACGCAGAATTTGTTGTCAGGTAGCCGATATCTTTGGTCCAACGGGTGTGCCACAAACACGCCCGTGACGTTAAGGCCTATTTCGATTTCCAGCTGTCCAGCCAGCGCTGAAATCTGTTTCGGCGTTCTTCAATCGCGTCACCGGCCGCATAAAAGCCGTCTTCCACATTCTCGATCATCGGATCAATTCGGGCCTTTCGGAACCTGCGCCAGCGCACCCAAACCGCCCAGACCAGCGCGGCGAAAATTGTCAGGAAAATGATGTTGAACCAGGGAATAACCTGCACATCCGGCCCGTCCACATGTTTGATGAAAATGGCGTTGGGAAAGATCGACATGAACTCGTTGCGCCACCCGTAATGGGTCACGACCACCCATTTCGGGTTTTCCTTGGTCGATTTCGCATCATTGGCTTCGGTGTAAAGGTTCGCCGTGTCGAACTTGAAGTAGGGTGGCCACCCCCACCCGGTGTCTTCGTTTCGGTACACGATCGGCTTGCCATTTTCGCGCACAGCCTGAATGAATTGCACATCCCGGTTGGACAGGCTGGTGGATTGGTCTTCGGGTTCGGACCAGAAAATCCGTGTCCAGTCGTTCAGATCCTGCCGCTCTTCGTAGGTGTTTACGATACGCACAACATCATGTTGCGGCAGCGAGTATTGCAGGATCACGGCGATCGTTCCCCAGAAGATGATGATGAACGCCCATTTCACATAGGCCATGCCTAAACCCTCACATGTAATTCACGATGTAGATCAGTGCGCCAATCGCCACCCATGGCACAATATAGACACCCAGGATCAGTTTGCGCCGGAACGAATTGTCATACACATGCAATCCGCGTTCGACAAAAGCGTCCTTGTTGCCTGTCTTGCCCTTCTCATCCCACCAGCTTTCCAGTTTGCGACGGCGTATCCCGCGCGAGTAGAAAGACAGCGCGACATAGGCGATCGACTGGATCACCAACAAGATCAGCAAAAGGCGCAATAACCCGAACATTTCAGCCTTTCCTTACCGAACCCCACGGACCAACACGCGCGATTATGTCATCGCTGACCCGGTCTTCTCCGCTCATATCCGGCTCATGGCCGAACAGCGCGGCACGGGCCCCTTGCTTGTCCACCTGATACTCGCGCGCGAGGAAGTCGGCAACATAGGCTTTCTTGCTCTCGGGCCATCTGGAATAGGTGCTATAGAACAGCTCTTTGTGGCAAATGAACATCTGGCGCGGGTCCAGCGGGGCCAGTTCGGCCAGCAGCATGTTCACCAGATCACGGTTCGGCGTGTCAGCGGCGCGCAAAGTGTAGAAATAAGCCGGATGATCCGACGTGATACGCGGCCACGGCCCCCCGTCGCTTGCCCAGCGCAACAGTTGCGCAAGGCCGTGATAGGCTTCGGGCAAGCCATCCGAGTGAGTGCGCGCCAACCGCCGCATATCGCTTCGGTCCAGCCCGGTCAGGTCGACATCCGCATCCGCCGCCGCATCGACAGTCAGGAAATCCATCTTCTGCTGCAGGATTGCGGCGGCGTCTACACCGCGCGCCTTGACGATGGGTTCGACCAGATCATTGTAATCCAGAAACTTGGCAATCTGGTTCCGCTGCAACGGGTCAAAAACGTATTTGATCGGCAAATCGCCAGGTTTTTCACCCATGCAGATCGCCGCCGGGTGATCCAGGTCCGGGAACAAGTACAGCCCGCCGAAATGCGCCGTCCAGAAGTTGCGTTGCTCAAAATCCGTGTGGCGCAGATGGACGGGGTTGCGCGTGACGTCGCCGGTCTCCTTGGCGGTCTCGATCATCCTGGCGATCAGCACATCGTCGAACCAGGCGTCCTCGGCGGTTTTGAAGCGTTCGACCATACCCGCCAATTGCTGCGCCTTGCGCAAGGTGCCGCCTGCGGTGTCGGCCTCAATCTCGATCTTGCGCAGATTAAACAAATCACGGGGACTGCTGAGCTTGAAGACCGAGTTCACCAGCTCTCCGGCCACCGCATCAGTGGCGGTCAGGGCAAACAACTGCGCCTCATTCATCTCGATGAATTCGCGCAGGATATCGCGCGAGGTCGAGAATTTGACGTTCAGCAAAGGCGCGCGTTTCTGCTCGGTCGTCAGCAGGATGAACTGCCGGTTGACCCCGTTGGGGTTGAGGTAGAGCTCATCCTCCAACTCAATCCCCACCTCCGGCGAATAGCCCGAGATATCGACATGAAAATCCGAAAGCTGAGTGGTCTTGCCCGCCAGATGCTGCAGCGCGCGGTTATACCGCTCGACTAAGGCCGGGCTGGAGATGTGGATGAGGTTGCCAAACATCAGGCCTTTTTTGATGAGGCGGATCATGGCGTGAGCTTACTGTTGTTCTTAAGGCGTGCGGTTTCCGACTTGCAATGACCCATTACGAGGCACTCCTATTATCGCGGAAAGCTCTTCTTAGCCTAATTGTCAAGGCGATGAAAAACACAGGAAGCCATAGAACTATCGCCCAACCAAACTGTTCGTACTCATCGAAAACTGGGCAAGGCAATCCACTCGTAAATGGATCGCCGCAAGGCCCTCTAGCGAACACGGTTGCATAGACGTAAGCGAAGAATGTCAATATTGTCATGACCAAAGTTGTGAGCACAACGTCGGTTACTACCGCCAAAACAATGTGCACTTTTTCGAGTGACTTGAACCAAAAAAGCGCCGCAAAAGCGAAACTCAAAAGCGAGAGAAGTACTAAGGCGAAAAAATAAGGTTGGAAGACGGTCCAAAAAGTCACCCCTTCCCCTCCAGATACCGCCGCTTGGCCTCTTCCATCCGGCCCATCTCACGCACCGCGTAGTCGATGGCGACCTCGTCGCTCTTGTCGGCATAGCGGAACTCGCTGTCGGCGTAGCGATTGATCTCCTGTATCACCATTTCCACCGTGATAGGCTGGCGTAGATCTTCGATCATCGCCTTCTTGGTGTCGTAGTCGCGGAACAGGAACAGGTCGGGGTTTTCCATCCATTCGTCGGGCAGTTCGAAATCCATCGCGCGCACCTTGACTGCGTCGGTGATGTTCTTGATCGCGCGACCGGTAAAGCGCTCATCCGCCTGCTGGATCGCCTTGAGGTAGGTGCCCAGCTTGGCGATTGTGTCCATCTGACCGATCACGCCCGAGACCCGGTCATAGACCTGCAACAAAGCATCCTCATGCGGGCGGGAATGGCTTTCGAAACTGGCGGCGACGGCCTTTTTGATTTCCTGCGCGGCGTAAGCCTCGTGTTCGCCCAGCGGGATGTCGTGGTTGCGACCCATCAGCAGGTGCAGGATGTCGATGTAATCCTCGCGCGTCTGCGGCCCGTCCACCAGAAACCGGGCGCCCGCCCGCTGGCGCAGGGCGTCGTCCACATTCTCGGGGTAGTTCGAGAACATGCCAAAGGTACAGTTGCCGCGCACGACGGTATTGGCACCGGCAAAGCTCTCCATTAGCACGGCGGTAATCTCCAGCTGCCCGGCTGACGACTGCCGGTCGCCGCGCTTGCCCGCGAGCTGGTCGATATCGTCGATGGTGCCGAACCCGATGACCGAGGGGTCGATGATCGTGTTGATAAAGGCCTTGGCGTTCTGGCCGGATTTGCCCTGATAACTGTCGATATTGTCGGTGCTCAGGTTCTGATAGCGGAACGGATAGCCTGCGTTCTGGCAATACTCGTTGATCAGCCCGGCCATCATCTGGATCAGCGTGGTCTTACCGGTGCCCGGCTTTCCGTCACCCATGAAGGTAAAGATGAACCCGCCAAGTTCCGCAAACGGGTTCAGGCGGCGGTCGAAATCATAGGCCATCACCATCTTGGCCAGCTTCATCGCCTGATATTTGGCGATATGGTTGCCGACCACTTCGTTCGGCTTCTTGAACGTCATGGTCAAGGTGGTGGATTTGGCCTTGGAGGCCGGCTCGAACCCCCGGATCGTCAGATCGTCGGCCTCGATATGCCAGGCTGCGTTCTGGAACGGGGCCAGGTAACCTGCGGACCCTGCGCGCAGGGCTGACTTCTCCATCAGTTGCTCGGCATAGGCACTGGTGGCGGCGATCAGGTGGGCATCGTCCGAGGCGTATTTGGCCAGCGTCTGGTCCAGTTCCCACAACGCGCCGTGCAGGGCAAGTTGGCCGTTGTCTGTCAGGACCTCTTCGATCTCACCAATATCAACCGTGGTCTCACCCAGATGCGAGGACAACAGATAGGCCAGCGCATTGCCGAACGTGTGCATCGTGATCAGCGCTTCGGCTGTCAGAACCTCTGAAAACTCGGTCTTCCGCGCGGTAGGCAGATCCCCGGCAAGGTTCGCGCGTTTCAGATCGGCAAGCGGGGTCTGTTCCGCATAAGTATCGGCCACGGCCAAAGCGATTGCGATGGCGCGGCGGATCGCCTGTTGTGCAGTTGCCTGCGGCGGCGAAACCAAGGCGTCACCATCGTCCGAGGCTTCGATCCTCTCAACCAGATGCACCCCGTCTGCGCGCACGGTCCGGCGTGTCACCAACCCCGGTGTCGTCGAGCGAAACCGCCGACCAGTCGATACGCCTGGTGAGCGTTCAACGGTGGTTTCCACGGCTTTGGCAATCCGCGGCGCGTGTTCGAACCCGTTCAGCAAAGCGGTTGCTGCCGGATAATGCTTGCGAATGTCGTCTTCGCGCAATTCCATCTGATCTGACGTCAAACTCATCTCAAAAACCGCCCTTGCTTCATCTTTTCTAAAATACTCTCGCCGAAGGCGAAAATTAGTACCTCAAAACCTGCCCCGCATTGCTGACGACGAACTTGCGCACATCTGCAAACCCCGGCGGGTTGCGTTCAGCCAGCACCTGAAACGGGCGCTGTGGCAGGATGATCGAGCGTTGGGTGCGGGTGGCGCCGGTTTCGGCCCCCTGCCCGCCGAAAGGATCCAGCGCAAAGACCTCGCGCTCGACAGTTGAAAACCAGCCCGCGCGCTCCTCGATGACCTCTTCGCTGTGCAGCTCTTCGGTGGTCCAGGCCAGCGCCCAATCCTGCCCTTGCGGAGATTGCGCATCCTCCAACACCTGCCGCAAAGGGCCGGATTGTTCGGTATAGGCCGAGGAATACATCGGCCCCACATGGATGCGACGCAGGTGTTTGGGGTGCAGGTCGTCGAAATCCTGATCAAAGCCCTTGGCGATCGTCACCAGTTTCAGCCCGCCCAAGGATTGCGCCATCAGATGGGCCTGCACTTCGGGCCAGCGGCGTTGGTCCTTGGGCAGGGCGGTTTTGCCTGTGTCCTCCAGCTGCATCAGATAGATGACGGGCAGGTTGACCTGACTGTCATAGACCGCCCAGTGGATCATGAACTTGCGCCGCTCGCCCTCATTCCCGATCCAGTGACATTCGGGATCGTTGCGCGCCCAGAACAACTGACCCTTAAGCAACTCTTCGTAATAGAGCCTTTGCGACAGCGCAAACTGCAGCTTGGTTGGAATTTCCCGGTCGCCAATGATCGTGCGGACCATGTCGGTTTTCAGGTCATCTTCCGAGGGCATATTCGCCAGATGCACCTGCGCCTGCTGCGCGTCATTGGCCATGGTCAGCAACTCGGCAGCCACCGGAAACCCGCTGTCGCGCTTGTCCATGGCGAGGCTGCCAAAGAACCGCCCCGTATCGCGCCCAACCAGAAGGTACTTCATGCTAAGCGCGCGAAAGGTGTAGAGCAGCCCAGAGAGGTAGCGCGACACGATCCGCACCTCTTGCTTGCTGATCGCACCTTCGGCCTCCATCGTCGCGGCCACGCGCAGCAGGTGGACAGTGATCACCTCGAATTTGCGGAAATAGCGGCGCGAGGCGAACGTGTCGGTCAGGCCAACATGGTCTTTGTTGGGGTCAGCTACCAATTGCTTTCTCCCACAGTCTAAGAAAGTCCGCAGACGCTACCTGGCGCTGTTTGCGAACAGAACCAAGCAAATCCGCTGGAGAGAAATGGTGAGCGCGCTGCCAGATAATTCCACATTTCTGAATTATGCCAACATAAGCAGGGCCCACAAACCTCGCTACTTGCCAAACGAGAAACGCCAAAGAAATTGGCGACAGCAATATTAGTGAAATTCCCATGGCAGTTTCGTTGCCACCGGTAATCCAAAACGTAACCGCAAAGCTAATGGCAAATGCCACCATCAAAGGTAGCGCAAAGAGAAAGTACCACCCCCCGATATATGCCATCGCAAGCACTGCACCGAAGATACCATTAACCCAACGAAGGGGCGACCAACCAAACTGCTCTGACCGGCTTTTTTTCAATCGGCCCAAGCTCAACCCCCATACAAATTCTTATCATGCTTCTCGACAATCGAGGCAAACCGGCGGGCAAAGCGTTCATCCGCCTTGGCCTTTTTCTCAAGCACGTCGCGGGCAAACACCATGTGGTCCTCGTGCGCCTCAAGCATGTCGGCCATTTTCTGGTTGGTCGCGGTGCCGATGGCGGCCATCGCCGTCTGCGCCTCTTGATCCGTCTGCACACCGATCTCGTTGATGCGGTGGGCCACGTCCTGCTGCTGCGCGGTTTTCAGCGATTTGGTCAGGGCGTCATACAGCACCACGCGCTGCTGCGTGTCCGTCTGCAGCTTGTTGATCAGCACCATCTGCGTCGCCGCCTGGTTCTGGAGTGAATCGACCCAAGTCTTACCCTTTTCGATATAACGCTCCAGCGTCTGAGACTTGGCCAACTTGACCTGCTCTTCCTGAACCTTGGCGTTGTATTGCTTGTTCAGCTCGGCCAGCTGAGTTTCCAGCTGGGTGCGCGCGGCGGCGTCCTGTTCGACACTGATCTTGTTTTCCAGCGTGATAATCGCCGGGTCCATGCCCTGGATCTCGGCCCGCAGTGCTTCCAGTTCGGCCACGGTTGCCTCGCGATCGTCCAGCGTGCCTGTCAGGTTATCCTCGACCTTTACGCGTTGCTCTTCCAGCACAGTCAGCTGCCCTTGCAACAGCTTCACGATCACATCGGATTTGGCGATCAGGTCCTGCAATTTGTCGTCGATATTGGCCGTTCGCATCCGCTCTTGCCGGAGCGACTCGGATTTTCCCTTGGAAAAGATGCCGACAAACGACTCCCACCCGGTTTTCGAGCGCATCTCGTCGAAATCCTTGGAAAACGCGTTGGTAACATCGTCCAGACCCATGATCAGCTCGGCGATGTTGGCGTTCATCACCTCGGTGTGGGCGTGAACATCCTCAAGCGTGGCATTTTCGATGTCGATATCGGCCTCGGCCGTTCCAATCTTGGCCCGCGCCGCTTCGATCCGCGAGGTCAGCCCCTCAATCTGCGACTGGCTTTCGCGCACTTTCGCTTGCGTTTCTTTGATAAGCGCTTCGAATTGCTGGTTCGACATCTCTACTGTCCTTTTTTTCTTTAATTACCCAATAAGATAGGGAATGTTACGGTCATTTACATCCCCTTGAGTCCAAAAATCACGCAAACTCTGGCAAACTTGGGGTGGAAAGGAAAGCCACGTGATCGCAACCTGACGTAGAACTCAACGCTGCGACTATGCTGCAACGATTGGGCCTGAAAATAATTTGATCAAATCTGGGCTGATCGACCCGCATCGGTGGACATAGACAAAGCCCTCAACACCTGATTGGGTGCGGCAACTCAACTTCTGCGCGGAGAATGACATGCTGGACGCAACGACCGATCTGAAATCAATTCTGAAGAATCCTGACTTGCTTGTAACCAAAGCCTATATCGGTGGTCAGTGGGTGGACGGTGACAACGGAACTTTCGACGTGACCAACCCGGCCCGGGGCGATGTGGTGGCCAAAGTGGCCGATGTCAGCCGAGCGCAAGTCGCCGGAGCAATTGCACAGGCCGAAGCCGCGCAAAAGGAATGGGCCAAGTTGACCGGCAAGGAACGAGCGGTGATCCTGCGGCGCTGGTTCGACCTGATGATGGAGAACGCCGAAGATCTGGGCAAGATCCTGACCGCGGAGCAGGGCAAACCACTGGCTGAGGCCATCGGCGAAGTCGGCTATGGTGCCTCCTTCATCGAATTTTTCGGGGAAGAGGCCAAGCGCGTGTATGGCGAGACCATCCCGGGGCATCAGCGCGACAAACGGATCATGGTGCTGAAACAGCCCATTGGTGTAGCGGCCTCGATCACACCCTGGAACTTTCCCAACGCCATGATCACTCGCAAAGCAGGACCTGCGCTGGCGGCGGGGTGTGCTTTTGTTGCCCGCCCGGCGGCAGAAACGCCACTTTCCGCGCTGGTTCTGGCGCGTCTGGCGGAACAAGCCGGCGTGCCAGCTGGCGTGTTCAACGTAGTGCCTTCTTCCCAGGCCAGCGAGATCGGCAAGGAGTTCTGCGAAAACCCCGGTGTACGCAAGCTGACCTTTACCGGCTCGACCGAGGTGGGGCGCATCCTGCTGCGGCAAGCTGCTGATCAGGTCATGAAATGTTCGATGGAACTGGGCGGCAATGCACCCTTTATCGTGTTTGATGACGCGGATCTGGATGCTGCGGTCGAAGGCGCGATGCTGTGCAAATTCCGCAATAACGGCCAGACCTGTGTCTGTGCCAACCGCATCTATGTACAGGCCGGTGTTTACGACGCGTTCGCTGCCAAACTGAAAGCGGCGGTCGAAGCCCTGAAAATCGGCGACGGTCTGGCCGAGGGCACCACAACCGGTCCGCTGATCAATGCCGATGCGGTCGCCAAGGTGGAAGAGCATATCAAGGATGTTACGGACAAGGGCGGCGCCGTTCTGACCGGCGGCTTGCCTCACGATCTGGGCGGTACGTTCTTTCAGCCGACCATCGTGACCGGAGTGACTCAGGACATGATGGTGGCGCAGGACGAAACCTTTGGCCCGCTGGCCCCGCTGTTCAAGTTCGAGGATGAAGATGACGTGATCGCAATGGCGAATGACACAATCTTTGGCCTGGCCTCGTATTTCTATGCAAAAGATCTGAGCCGCGTCTACAAAGTGGCCGAAGCGCTGGAATATGGCATTGTCGGCGTGAACACCGGCATCATCTCGACCGAGTTGGGCCCGTTCGGCGGCGTCAAGCAATCCGGTCTGGGTCGCGAAGGCAGCCACCACGGCATGGAAGACTATCTTGAGATGAAATACGTCTGCATGTCGGTCTGATCTGGCGGCCATCGCCTTGGGGCGGTGGCCATTCTGCCCACAGGCGAAGCGTTGTTCCGGTCAAACGGGCCGGTGACGGCTGGGCAATGACCTTATTTCACCAAGCATGAATTCCCTGCGGGCAAGCTTCGTGGGGACTTTTCTATAGGCCCGATCCGATCCCAAACTTACGTCTTCTCCTCTTTGGCTATCACGGTCGTTACGGTGCGCGTCACCCGACTTCTGGTGATTGCAATCGCTCCTAAAACCAAAGCACAGGCTATGGCTTGCGCAGTAGTGATTGCTTCTCCAAACGCAAAGAACCCGACTGCAAACATCGTGGGCAATTCAATGCTTCCGACAACTGCAGTTTGAGAAGCGCCGATCAGCGGCGAACAGATCGTGTAGACAAGCTGCGGCACAAGCGCCGTGACCAATCCAATTCCAATGATCAGAACCCAATCGGACTGACCGTCAGGAAGCAGCGTGGAAACGTCTGCACTCAGCATCAAAGGCAAAAGCCCAAGAACCGATCCCAGCGACACCGAGGCGATACGTGCAAGTGGCGCAATTCGGGACAACCTGTGGACCAAAACAGAAATCCCGAAGCCAAAACCAAATGGCGCAGCCAGCGAGATTAAAAGCGTAGGAATGTGCTCGAACGGAACGGATGCTGGCGAGCCTGCTATGATGGCAGCCAGAATGATGAGGCCAGACGCAAGAAACGCGCGCCTTGTGGGAGTGTCTGCGAACAAAGCCCACGCAATGATCAACGTGAAAACCGGATATGTCATATAGAGCACGCCCACCGTCGATGCGGGCAGTGTCTTTAAGGCTGTGACATATCCAATCCAGCCAAGCCCCATCACCACTCCGACCGCAAGACCCCAACAAATCTCGCGCCAGGCTTTTCGGTGTACGATGAGCACTGGCAGTAACAAAACCGCTGGAACGATGTAGCGATAGAATGCGACCGCGAAAGGTGCAACGCCCTGCTCAGTCAGCCCCCTGCTGAAATAGGGAACAAGCCCGAAACAGATTGAAGCAAAAAGAACGCCAACAACCGCAAGCGGTTGCGGAATAGCCGGTCTGGTCTGCGTGGATGTCGTCGACATCTGCAAGTTCTAGCACAGGTTCGCGATGAGTGTAGCCGAGTTTACCGGGCCGACGCATTGATGAGCATAGGCGCTGACATCAAAAAACAACGCCCCGCGTCTGGAGGAACGCGGGGCGCGGGTGTTGCGGCAGTCCGGGAGGAGGAGACTGCCGCCAGGCTTTCAAAGCCTCAGTTCACGGCCTTGGCGTCAACCACGTCTTTTTCGATGGCTTTAGCCGAGGTAATTTCGATCCGGCGCGGTTTCAGGGCCTCGGGCACTTCTCGCTTCAGGTCGATGTTCAGCATTCCGTTTTCATGGCTTGCGCCGGTGACACGGACATGATCGGCCAGAGCAAAGCGACGCTCGAACGCGCGGGTTGCGATGCCGCGATGCAGATAGCTGCGGCTCTTGTCCTCGGATGCCTTCTTACCGGCAACAACCAGCGAGTTTTCTTTCACTTCAACGGACAGGTCGCTTTCCGAAAAACCAGCGACGGCCACCGAGATACGGTACGTGTCGACATCGGTTTTTTCGATGTTGTAGGGCGGATAGCTTGGCTGTGCCACATCATTGGTCAGAACGCGATCCATCATGTCGGCGATCTGGTCAAAGCCAATGGTGGCGCGGTGCAGCGGTGCAAAATCAAATGTACGCATGTGTCATATCCTCAGTCTTGAGCGATTCACGATCTGGCCCTCCGGCTGGACGGACCAATGTTAATGACGGACCCCGTTGTGGCGATCCGATATCAGTGACATGGGAAGCGATTTGACCGAGTTCAACCCCCGCCGGAGCTGATGAATTTCGCACCAGACCCGGACGTGCCGGACCCAGCCTGTAACCGGCGGATCGTAGCCGTTGGTTTTGGCGCATCGCGCCGCATGATAGACTTGAGTTCGGCCACTATCTCGTCAAGCTCCATGCCGAACCCCACCTTTCTGCGACCGTTCGTGCCTACCGCTGAAACCACGGACAAAACCTGCCAGCGCGAGCCGTTTTTTGCCAGAATGGCGGATCCGGAAGACCCGAAGGTGACGTCGCAATCAAAAGTGATCAGGCCCTGCCTGCGATCCAATACGCGGCACGACCTTTCCCGCGTGATCGCCTCGGATCGTCCGCGCCCATACGAGGCTATGCTGATCTCGTTTCCCGAAACTCGCCCGCTGTGCAACACGAAAGGATCGGCAATCGAATACGGGATGGGCTCATTCAGCCGCATCAGGGCGACATCCATCCGAACGCCTTCGTGCGAAAGCGGGTTATTTGAAGCGTAGCCGGGCAGAACGGCAATTTGCGTAATCTGACGCTCGGCCAACGCGCTGCCGTTGCTCAGACCCGCACGAAACGTGATGTCTTCGGGCGCGTATGTTTCCCCGGTACGGCGGTCGACAGCACAATGGGCAGCGGTCAGCACCATGTCCTGCGCGATCAGAGTACCTGTGCAATAGGACTCTTCGCGCACATCCAGCCGCCCGATTGCTTCCCAACCGTAAAGGTCGTCCCGGTCTGTCAGCTTGCGTTTGTTGGCTTGCGCATGGGATGCGGTCGCCAGAACACTCAGGCCCAAAAGCAGACTTAGAAAGACCTTGGTCATGGCCGGATAAACCTTGCACCGACGTTCTTGCCCGTCCCCGAACCGGAGGTCGACAATCCAAATCCGTGCCCGGCAGACAGCTCGTCTCGCAGCAATTGCAGCGAATGTTCAACCGCAGTTCCGATCGCAACGCTCTGGCCATCCATGCTGGCCTTTGCCGCCACAACCGACACGATCTGAGGGCGCGCGCCTGTAAAAGAAAAAACCGGTGCTCCTGAAGACCCGAAGTCGACGTCGCAAGACATGATCATAACGCCTGCCTGCCGGTTCATGACCGAACAAACCTGTTGCAACGAAGGCGCTTCTGACCGGTCATGTGCATATGACACCACGCCTACTTCCGCACCCCGGCGCGGCTGATCTCCTGATTCAAACGGAATGACCGATGTGTTGCGGATCGGCTGCCAAAGCTCGATCAGGGCGACATCTGCGCCGACACGGTCCGTCGACGACTCAGCACTGAATTGATAATCCGGGTGAATTACAGCTTGTCTTGCCGTTCGATAAGCCAAAGCGCGGCCCAGCCGCCACCCGGCCAGAAATTCGATATCGGACGGGTTCACCCGCTGCCCGGACACCTTGTCGAACAGGCAGTGCGCCGCTGTCAGCACAAGGGTCGGCGACACAAGCGTTCCGGTGCAGAACCCTTTTCCGGCAATATCCAGACGACCGACAGCCATCCATTCGCGCCCGGAATCCGAGGTCTCCAGGCTTTCCAGCCTGGTGTCCTGTGCTGTAGCCGCCATCGGCAAAGCACAAAGAACAATCGCCTTAATCCATTTGCGCACTCGGGTCTCCGGGGACTCACTCTGAAGCTTTTGTCCTACGTGTCACGTTGGGCAAAAATAGGGCGATCGGTGTTCAGGTGAATTTCCTGAGGAAATGATGCGGGGCGGCATCAGAGTGGCTTATCGCAAAATTGGAACAGAATCTCCTGCCCGTTGCAACGCGGGTGGTTTCGGCCCCCCTGTTGCCCAATCCAGCAACTCGACCGTATGAACGACTGGCACTTGGGTGCCGGACCCGATTTGCATCATGCAACCGATATTGCCTGCGGCGATGATATCGGGCTTCTTCGCCTCAAGTGTTTTGATTTTGCGCTGCTTCAACTGACCCGAGATTTCCGGCTGCATCAGGTTGTAAGTCCCCGCGCTGCCGCAACACAAATGGCTGTCGGCGGGCTCGACCACTTGGAACCCGGCACGTTTCAGCAGGTCTTTGGGATAGGTCTTGATCTTCTGCCCATGCTGCAGCGAACACGCTGCGTGATACGCAACTGTGAGGTCCTGATCACGCCCTTCGGGCAAATTCAGTTGCATAACCAGCTCACTGATATCCATCGCGATACCCGAGACCCGTGCAGCATCATCCGATAGCGTGTCGTTCCGGAACATATGCCCGTAATCCTTGACCGTCGTCCCACAACCCGAGGTGTTGATCACGATGGCGTCCAATCCGTCGCCGTCCATCTCGCGAACCCAGGCTCTGATATTAGCGATTGCGGCTGCATGGCTGTCTTTCACCTTTCCCATGTGATGGGTCAGTGCTCCACAACATCCAGCACCCTCAGCCACCACAACCTCACATCCCAGCCGGGTCAGCAGACGGATCGTGGCGTCATTTATGTCGGTATTCAGCGCTTTCTGCGCGCAGCCCGTCATCAGGGTCACCCGCTTTTTCCGCTCGCCTTCGGGCGCAAAGCTTTGTGGATCATCATTACGGCTGACCGACGGAATGTTCTTGGGCGCCATGTCCAGCATGGCACGCAACCGGGCATCTGGCATGAGAAACCGAAACGGGCGACCCAGTTTCGCCCCGATCAGGGCCCAGCGAAAGCGCATCGGATAGGGCAGGATCTGCGCAAGAATCCAACGCAAAATGCGATCCGTCAAAGGGCGTTTGTAATTCGCCTCGATATATTCCCGCGCGTGATCGACCAGATGCATATAGTGCACACCTGACGGGCAAGTGGTCATGCAAGCCAGACAGGACAGGCACCGGTCGATATGTTTGACCGTCTTTTCGTCGGGCTGCCGCTCGTTTTCGAGCATATCCTTGATCAGATAGATGCGCCCGCGCGGACTGTCCAACTCGTCGCCAAGAACCTGATAAGTCGGGCAAGTCGCCGTGCAGAATCCGCAATGGACGCAATTTCGCAGAATTTCGTTTGCGCGCTTGGTTGCCGGGTCTTGCAGCTGCCGTTCAGTGAATGATGTCTGCATAAACCTATCCCATCAGCCCTGGATTGAACAAACCACGTGGGTCAAACTTCGCGCGCAATCCCTTTGTCAGGGTCGAGACGGCCGCGGTCTCCGGTTGAAAGCGCCCCAGTCGCGCGACTGTTTCTGCATCCGCTCGTACAAGTGTCGCGTGGCCAGAAAACACACCTAGGCGCGCGCGCAGATCCGTGCCCTTAGGGACGCGCAGCCAGACAAGTCCGCCGCCCCAGTCAAACAGTAACTGATCCGCTTCAGCACGCGCAGAAACTTCGGCCGCATCTCCGGGTTTTACGGAAAGCCGCCAGACATCCCCGTCCTGCCTCTGAAACGGATGAGCATCGCGGATACCAGCCCAAAGCGTGTCTGCACCTGCTTCTTCTGAAATCTCACCAAACCGGGACAGTTCAGCCGTCAATCTGCCTGTGCGATATGCAACCGCGTCCGTGAAACCTTCGAGCCTAAGCAGGGCTTTCCCGGCGTCAGGATCATACGCAGCCCCCGTTACCTCGAACGGAGATCTCAGCGCGGCGGACAGAACCCGAACCGCAGTACCAGCATCCCGGACCCCAACAGATAATGTTGCCACCCGTTCTGGTTTTGGAAGCACCTTCAGCGAAACTTCGGTCAAAACTCCTAAAGTACCCCAGGACCCACCCATCAATTTGACCAGATCGTACCCGGTGACGTTCTTCATCACGCGGCCACCGTTCTTGATCACCTGCCCGCACCCATCGACATAGCGTACCCCAAGCAGAAAATCCCGGCAGGCCCCGGCCTGAGTCCGTCGCGGGCCCGAAATATTGGCCGCGACGACGCCGCCAATGGTCGGTTCACCCTGAGTCCCCAGCAATCCGCGATGATCCATCGGCTCAAATGCGAGGTGCTGGCCCTCTGCTTCCAGCACTGCCGTGATCTCGGCCAAGGGCGTCCCTGCCCGTGCAACAAGGGTCAGCGCCCCGGGTTCATAAAGCGTGATACCGCGCAAAGCTCCGGTTTCGATTTCCGCGTGCGGGCCGGCAATTCCACGCGTCCCGCCTCCGACAATGCGTACAGGGTTTTCCAACCCGGCCACCAGCTTTGCCAGATCGGCCTCAGTCTCAGGTCTCATTGGCTTCATCTTTTCCAAAATACTCCGGGGGCAAGGGGGCAGCGCCCCCTTATTCTGCAGCCATACGCCGCGGCTCCGACACGTCGAGCGGAAACACTTTGGCCGCGTTCAGCAGCCATTTAGGATCGAAAACGTCCTTAACCGCCATCTGCGCCTCAAGGTCGGCAGGTGAATATTGATGAGACATCAGATCCCGCTTTTCGATCCCCACACCATGTTCCCCAGTCAGACAGCCACCCTCGTCAACACACAGCTTCAGAATCTCTGCCCCAAAAGCTTCGCATTTTTCCAGATCGCCGGGTTTGTTGGCATCGAACAAGATCAGCGGATGCATATTTCCGTCGCCCGCGTGGAACACATTTCCGACCAGCAACCCAAACTCCTCACTCAATTCTCCGATACGACGCAGAACGGTTGGTAGGGCTGACACCGGGATCGTGCCATCCAGACACATATAATCGTTCAATTGTCCCATGGCACCGAATGCAGATTTCCGACCCAACCAGATCTTAGCGCTTTCCTCAGCCGACTGGCTTTCGCGCAATTCAACCGGGTCATGGCGTTTTGCTATCTCGATGATTTTCGAAAGCTGAAAATCTATTTCAGCGTCAGACCCCTCCACTTCGACGATCAGCAGCGCGTTGCAATCGGGATACCCGGCATGGGCAAAGTTTTCGCAGGCCCTGATGCACAATGTATCCATGAACTCGATCGCGACCGGCAATATGCCCGATTGGATGATGTCCGAGACACACTGCCCCGCAACCTCATTGTCATTAAAACCCATCAGGACCGGTCGTGCGCCCTCGGGCTTGCGAAGAATACGCAGCGTGGCCTCGGTCACCACACCCAGTTGACCTTCGGACCCACAGATGACGCCCAACAGATCCAGACCTGGTGCATCCAGATGCGCACCACCGATTTCGACAACGCTGCCGTCCATCATGACCATGGTCACGCCCAACAGGTTGTTTGTTGTTACCCCATATTTGAGGCAATGCGCTCCGCCCGAGTTCATCGCAATATTGCCAGCAATGGCACAGGCCAGCTGCGAAGACGGATCGGGGGCGTAGAAGAAATCCTCCTCCTCGACCGCGCCGGTAACGCTCAGATTGGTGCGACCCGTCTGTACTCTGATGAAGCGGTTGTCGTAGTCGATTTCCAACACCTCATTCATCCGTGCGACGCCCAGAATGACGCAATCCGCCGTGGGCAAGGCTCCACCGGCCAGTGAAGTGCCCGCGCCGCGCGGCACCACAGGCACGTTTTCGTCATGACAAATGCGCAGAACATCCGAAACCTGCTGTGTGCTTGACGGCAGCACGGCCAGCATTGGCGGGCATCTATAAGCCGTCAAGGCGTCACACTCGTAAGCGCGGGTTTCGGCGGGGTCGTGGATGATCGCCTCTTCGGGCAGAACCCGCGACAGCCGCGCAACAAGCGCAGATTTCCGGCTCAGAACATCCGGGCTTGGCTTTGGCATCTCCATGGCGTTCCTCTTTTTGGTAAAATAATATTACCAATTTATCGCGCTGGCAAGTTCCCATGCCCGGCCTTACTGTCGCGGTCATGACCTGGATCGAACGTGCCGCTCTTTTTGCCCCTCTGGACTATGCATCGCTGCTTCTACTGCTGGTTGCTTGGCTGTGGATTGGGTGGAAAATTGAACATCCGTCACCGCAGAGGCAATCCGTAGCCCTTATGATGGACGATTACCGGCGCGACTGGATGCGCGAGATGGTGACCCGCCAACCGCGCATGTTTGACGCACAGGTCGTGGCGGCCATGCGGCAGGGCAGTACATTCTTCGCGTCGACCACGATGATTGCCATCGGGGGCGGGCTGGCCTTGCTGGGCAACACCGAAAGGCTGGCAGGCGTCGCAATCGACCTCGCCATCGGCAGTGTCCCGGCAATGGTCTGGGAGATCAAAATCCTTTTCGTCGTATTGCTACTGGCCAACGCATTTCTGAAATATGTCTGGGCGCACCGCCTTTTCGGATACTGCGCCGTGTTGATGGCTGCAGTTCCCAATGACCCCGAAGACCCGCAAACCTATCCCCGCGCCGGTCAGGCGGCTGAGATCTGTGTCACCGCCGCGCGCAGCTTCAACCGTGGTCTGCGCGCCACTTATTTTGCACTGGCGTCGTTGGCATGGTTTCTTGGACCTGTCGCGCTCATTTTGGGTACAGCGGTCACGTTTGGCGTCTTGTATCGGCGCGAGTTCACCTCACACTCGCGGGAAATACTGATGGCCCGAGCGGCCAGCACGGATACGTGATACCGACACACCGCCACACTGGTTACACTGGTGCGATGCGATACTTGATTCTCTGCGCCATGTTGGCGAGCCCTGCCCTTGCCGACCCGCCAACAATCGAACAGGTCCTCACCAGTGCAAACGGTGATACATGGCGGTTCGATGTGACGATCCGGCATCCCGATACGGGTTGGGATCATTACGCCGACGGCTGGCGTGTTCTGGATATGGATGGAAACGAGTTGGGAATGCGCGTCCTGCTCCATCCACACGAAACCGAACAACCCTTTACCCGCTCTCTGGGCGGGGTGGTCATTCCCGAAGGCATGACTCAGGTGCAAATTCAGGCACGGTGCATCGTCGATGGATGGAATGAAGGCACCACAGTGGTCAAACTGGATTGATCCTCAGAAAATACCCATGGCCAGACCCGCACCCAAAGCGGCTCCTGTCTCGCGGCATTGATCCAGCTGGTCTTGCGGGATTGTCTTTTCGGCCAAGATGGCCTCGGGCGTTTGTACATGAGTGCAGATGATCAGCGGAGGCTGAACAGCTTTCAATCGCCAACCGGTGGCTATCCGTGCGATCTGACGGGCGGCATTCTCGCCATCCGATCCTGCGCAAATCATCTGCGCATAGGGTCGGCCTTCTAGCTTTCCCAGCACCGGGTAGTAGCAACGGTCGAAGAATTCCTTCATCAGACCCGAGATTGCCGCCAGATTTTCTGGCGCGCAAAAGATGTAGCCATCGGCAGCCAATAGATCTTCCGGCCCGGCTTGATCGGCAGGCATAAGCTTTGTGTCAGCCTCACCTCGCGCAGCTTCGGCCGCGGCTTCGGCCATCTGCCGGGCACCGCCTGTGCGGGAGTGATAAACGATCAGAAGCTGCGCCATGTCAGACCCGGTGGTAGGGGCCACCTGACAGAATGGTCGCGGCCCGGTAAAGTTGCTCGGCCAGCATCACACGGACCAGCATATGGGGCCAGACCATCGACCCGAATGAAATGGAAAAATCCGCCTCGGTCCGCAGAACTGGGTCAATTCCGTCCGCACCACCGATCACAAACGCCAGGTCCTGCCGACCCGCGTCGCGCCAATCACCCAGCTTTTTCGCGAAATCGGGCGAGGACATGACCCGCCCCCGTTCATCCAGCGTGCACAACACCGCCCCTTTGGGCAGGGCCCTGCGCAGCACCGTGGCCTCGGCTGCCATGCCTGCGTTTTTTTTGTCTTCAACCTCGATCACCTGCGCAGGCCCAAGGCCCAGCGCACGGCCGGTCCGGTCAAATCGGGTCAGGTAATCGTCAAGCAGTGTCTTCTCGGGTCCGGCGCGCAATCGCCCGACCGCAACTATGCTGATACGCATGTCTCTCTCGCCTCCGGCCTGTTAATGCAGGCCGGGATAGCGCCTCAGTTCGCCGAGGCGCTGCCGCTCTGAGGCAGCCACATCTTTTCCAGCTGATAGAATTCACGCACTTCGGGGCGGAAGATATGGACGATCACGTCGCCCGTATCGATCAGCACCCAGTCGCCGGTGTCCTTGCCTTCGACCTTCGAGGTGAAACCGAATTCCTGCTTGATGCGATCCGTCAGCTTTTCCGCCATGGCCGAAACCTGACGGGTCGACCGACCCGAGGCAATCACCATGTGATCCGCAACCGATGATTTGCCCTGCAGGTTGATCTGCACGACGTCTTCGGCCTTGTCATCGGAAAGTGAGGAAAGGATTCGTTCAAGCAGCTTGTCGCTGATTGACTGAGAGTGGGCCATTATGTTGACCCCATCATCGGCGGGCAAACCCGCCTGTGTATGTAGAGACAGGACATAGTCCTCCTTTGCTGCGCGCCGCGAAACCCCGGCGCCGGGGTACTAATAAGGTAGCAAGGGGAATGCAACATTTCAATGAATGCACGCTGCAGGGCGTCCACAGACGCTTACTCTGTGATGATCTGTTGCGCAGTTGCGCCGTCCGGTAACAGTCGGATTTCGCGCTGTGGGAAGGGGATCGAGATGCCTTCTTCCTTGAATGCGTCCCAGAGCGCCAGATAGACATTGCCCCGGATATTGGTCAGCCCCTTTGTCGGGTCGCTGATCCAGAACCTCAGCACATAATCCACGCTGCTGTCACCAAAACCGGTGATGTGGCAAACCGGTTCATGTTTGCCGCCGCTCAGGACCCGGGCAACCGCCTTTACCGCCCTGATTGCGGTTGCGCGCACTTTATGCGGATCGTCGTCATAGCTGGTACCAAAATCCAGATCCAATCTCACGAACCGGTCGGAATGAGACCAGTTCACCACCTGGTTGGTAATCAGATCTTCGTTTGGGATCAGGTACTCGCGCCCGTCCCGTGTTACGACCGACACATATCGCGCGCCAAGTGCATTGATCCAACCGAACGTATCCCCCAACGAGATCACATCGCCCGGCTTGATCGAGCGGTCCATCAGGATGATGATCCCCGATATCAGGTTCGACACTACTTTTTGCAAACCGAACCCGATACCCACGCCGATGGCGCCAGACAAAAGCGCGATGCCGGTCAGATCGAACCCCAACGTTCGGATCGCAGCCATAAAGACTGCCCCGTAAAGCAGAACCTGTATGCCTTTTGACAGCAGCACCTGCATGGACGGAGTTATGTCGTCATTGCTTTGCAATGCGCGTTCGGCTGCGCGCGTGCCGATACGGGCCAGTGTCAGCAGGATGCCAATCAGCAAAGTTGCCTTGAGAATCCCAAGAGCCGAAATATGCAGGTCCCCAATGGAAATCGCGACACCGTCAAGAAAACCCGCGACATCATCCGTCAGATTCAGCGCGACAAGCGTTGCGTAGATCCACATTGCCCACTTGAAAATCCGGCGAAGTGTGCGGTTTTGGACCAGTCTCGCGACCAGTGCTATCGCCAGCCACGCCGCCGCCAACGTAGCTATCACCCCTATGATATAGCTTCGCGACGGCCAAGTGAGTTGCTGCATGGTCAGATACAATGCCCACGAAAGCAGGATGAAGTAGACCAGCGCCAACCGTCGCATCAGCTGCACCAGAACCCGCAGCCGCCATTTCGGCCATCCCGTGCGCGAACGAGCCCAGGCATCCCATCTAGACTGGGTCAGGAATTTCAGCAGCAAAGCCAGCGCCCACAGCAACAGGATGATGAGCAGTTGATATTGTCGCCAGCCCGGCGTGACGATCAGATCAAGCAGCCTCTCGAATTGCGCGGAAAAAGCCGCAACCATGTTGTTATAGAGGTCGGTCAGCGTACTTGGGATCAGGTCTTGGTTCATGCACGTCTCCTGCGGGGTCAGCTTGAACAGCAATGCAGGGCGATGCAAGCCTGACACTGGTTTTGAACCTTGATTGCCGGAAGGGCGCGGTATATCTGAACCGCATGAGACTCAATGTGGCCCAACTTCAGAATCTGGAAGATCGCGCGCGCTTGCGTGAACGGTTCTTTGGCGCTGCCCGCACGGTTCTGGCGCGCCTATCCGTCGCCTGAGCCAACTCGCCAGCTATTTCTCATTACATACGGGAGAGGACCGATGTCCCCCAAGACACTCTATGACAAGATCTGGGATGCCCATGTCGCGCACGAAGCCGATGATGGAACCTGCCTGCTTTATATCGACCGCCATTTGGTGCACGAAGTCACCAGCCCGCAGGCATTTGAAGGGCTGCGCATGGCAGGCCGTAAAGTGCGCGCGCCGGAAAAAACCATCGCTGTACCGGACCACAACGTGCCGACCACACCGGACCGCGTGAATGGGATCGAAAACCCGGAATCACGCATTCAGGTCGAGGCGCTGGACAAGAACGCCAAGGATTTCGGCATTCACTACTACCCGGTGAATGACGTGCGCCAGGGCATTGTCCACATCGTTGGACCGGAACAGGGTTGGACCCTGCCGGGTATGACCGTTGTCTGCGGCGACAGCCACACAGCGACCCACGGTGCATTCGGCGCGCTGGCCCACGGCATCGGTACGTCCGAGGTTGAGCATGTTCTGGCCACGCAAACGCTGATCCAGAAGAAGTCCAAAAACATGAAGGTGGAAATCACCGGCAAGTTGCAACCGGGCGTGACCGCCAAGGACATCACTCTGGCTGTGATCGGTGAGACCGGCACTGCTGGCGGTACCGGCTATGTCATCGAGTATTGCGGCGAAGCGATCCGTGATCTGTCGATGGAAGGTCGCATGACCGTCTGCAACATGGCGATTGAAGGCGGGGCTCGTGCCGGCCTGATCGCGCCGGATGAAACAACGTTCGACTATGTCAAAGGCCGCCCGCACGCGCCGAAAGGGGCGCAGTGGGAAGCGGCTCTGACATGGTGGAAAACGCTTTACACCGACGAAGACGCGCATTTCGACAAGGTCATCACTCTGCGCGGCGAAGACATCGCGCCGGTCGTGACCTGGGGCACCAGCCCCGAGGACGTTCTGCCGATCACCGCAACCGTCCCGAACCCCGAGGATTTCGAAGGCGGCAAAGTCGATGCAGCCCGCCGCTCCATAGAGTATATGGGACTGAAAGTCGGCCAGAAGCTGAGCGAAGTTGAGATCGACACCGTCTTTATCGGCTCGTGCACCAACGGCAGGATCGAGGACCTGCGAGCCGCCGCCGAGATTCTGAAAGGCAAAAAGATCAAGGACGGCATGCGCGCCATGGTCGTTCCGGGCTCGGGCCTCGTCCGCGCGCAGGCCGAAGAAGAAGGTCTGGCGGATATCTTCAAAGAAGCCGGTTTCGAGTGGCGTCTGGCAGGATGTTCGATGTGTCTGGCGATGAATCCCGACCAGTTGCAACCGGGTGAACGCTGCGCCGCGACTTCAAACCGCAACTTCGAAGGCCGTCAGGGCCGGGGCGGGCGTACCCACCTGCTGAGCCCGGCAATGGCCGCCGCAGCGGCAATCACAGGACGGCTGACAGACGTTCGTGAAATGATGTAAGCTACCCTCATAACTGGATATTTGAGGGATTGAAGACATGAGTGACTGGACAAAATGGCTATTGCTTGGACTTCTGTCCATCGTGTTCGGCATCTTTGTGCTGGGCGCACCGGTCGTGGCATCAATTACCGTGACGGTGTTCACAGGTGTATTGCTGTTGATTTCGGGCGCATTGCAGGTTGTTGGCGGCTTCACAGTCGAAGGGACCGGCAACAAGATACTGTCACTTATCATGGGTGTCGTGATGCTGTTTCTGGGCTGGTCCTTTCTGGATCACCCACTGCAAGGAACGCTGACACTGGCAACCGTCTGCCTGATCCTGTTCATGGCTGGCGGCATTGCCCGCGTGATCCTGTCGTTCCAGATGCGTGGAACACAGTATTTCTGGGCGACGCTGGTCTCGGGCATCATGTCGATTGTTCTTGCAATCCTGATCTGGCGCTTTGCTGCAATGGACCCTTCAGTGCTGCTGCAATTGCTGGGCATCCTGCTGGGGATCGAGATGATCTTTAACGGGCTCGGCCTTGTCTTCATGGCGTTCTTCGTCAAGGACGCACCAAAAGAAACGAAACAAGCTTAACGCGGGGTCTGGGCGCGGCCCTCTCCCGCAGGAGTGTGAACATGGATAAGTTTGAAAAAGTCCACGGGGTGGCCGCCCCAATGCCGCTGATCAATATCGACACCGATATGATCATCCCTAAAGTGCACCTGAAAACCATCAAACGGTCGGGCCTGGGTGTCGTTCTGTTCGACGAGATGCGTTATCACGATGACGGTCAGGAGAATGAAGAATTCGTCCTGAACAAGCCCGCCTATCGCGAGGCCGAGATTCTGGTTGCTGGCGACAACTTCGGCTGTGGGTCCTCACGCGAACACGCGCCCTGGGCGATCAAGGATTTCGGCATCAAGGTCGTGATCTCGACCAGTTTTGCCGACATCTTCTTCAACAACTGTTTCAAGAACGGCATTCTGCCGATTGTTGTCGGGGCAGAACACCACGCGATCCTGATGGATGATGCGCATAAAGGCGAAAACGCCCGCATGACCGTACATCTGGAAGACCAGCAGATCACCACATCGGACGGCGTCGTGATCGATTTCGAAATCGATCCTCACCGCAAGCACTGCCTGCTGAATGGTCTGGATGATATCGGGCTGACGATGGAAAAAGATCATCACATCGACAAGTTCGAGGATCACGCCAGTCAGGCCCGCCCCTGGGTGTGATTCTGGGGACGAATCTGTGGATACTCAACCTGACGGGGTCGCCAAGGCGGCCCCGCTCGCATTCTTGGGGTTGATTTTTCGAAAACCACAACATGTGGATATCAATTTGAGATACACGTCGGATTTGCGTCGAAAATGATGCAATACCGCACCAGTTGCGCCATCTTTTTGCCCGAAATCCCGTGTTTTCTGCACCTCGGCTTGAGCAAAATGCCGCTTATCGTTCATGTTGACGCTGAAGAGGCATCCGTCAACGTCAGACGAAGCGACGGGCACAAGTTGGAAACAAGTCGACAAAGATCGGCTGATCCGGTTTGAAAAAGGGTTCGGATAGTGATTGCGCGCACAACAGGGGCGGCGATACGCGGTATACTTGTTGCACTTATGGTGCTGACACCTGCGTTGTACCTGCCTGTCTCATCTACGAACGGGACCGAGATACTGGTCTTTCTCGCGATCCTCGCGTTTATCCTGACCTTTGCCGAATACAATTCCGCCTTTCCCAGCTTCATCGAATTCCGCGACGCGCCCCCGGTCAATCGCCTTCGGTTTGTCGGCCTGATGTCGATGGTCACCTTTCTGACGCTGATCTGCAAAAACGCCTTTGAACCAACGCAGTTGACCACATTCTCTTATTCGGTTGGTTTGGCTGTCGCAAATGTGGTGGACTTCCCCTATTCTCCGGTGCGCCTCATCGTGTTGATGTTGCCCCCGGATGCCAGCCACGCCTTGATTGAACTGGTCCGCATCACGGCCAGCGTGGCTTATGTCGCGGCATTGGTCACGATTGTCAGCTTTGCCTATGCGGTCAGGGTTCGGGGATGGCCAACCGGAAATGGCGCCTTCAATGTTTGGACAAACCTGCCGCTGTTTGACCCGACCAAAGGGGGCGATGTCGTTACGCGCCTTCAACGGGATGGCCGCCTGAACATCTGTATCGGCATTCTGCTGCCATTCCTCATTCCGGCGATAATCAAGTTGATGAGCAGTGTGATCGCCCCGATCTCTCTCGGGAACCCACAGACCTTGATCTGGACCATGAGCGCATGGGCCTTCCTGCCCGCCAGCATGATCATGCGCGGCATGGCGACCCTTAGGATCGCGGGCTTGATCATGGAAAAACGCCGCGCTTATTCGACCAGCGAGTCAACACAGGCCGCATGATCCGCACCCTATGTCTGCTATTGCTGCCCTTTGCGGCACAGGCAGAGGTCGTGCGTATCGCCACCTATAATACCGAGCTCAGCGAAAAAGGTCCTGGCCTACTGCTTCGCGACATTCAACGCGATGACGCGCAGGTTCTGGCCGTTGTTGACGTTATTGCATCGGCACGCCCTGACATAATCGCCCTTCAGGGTATCGATTGGGACCTGAACAATACTGCTGTAATCGCCCTGACCGGGAAGCTGCGCAACGCGGGGCTTGATTACGGATATTACCTTGCCGCACAACCCAATGCCGGGCTGGAAACCTCGCTTGATCTGGACGGTGATGGCAAGACCCAAGGCCCCGGCGACGCCCAAGGCTGGGGGCAGTTCACAGGTCAAGGTGGGCTGGCGGTGTTGTCGCGATACGAAATCATCACCGCTGAGGTTCAGGATTATTCCGAGCTGTTGTGGCGGAGTTTACCGGGCGCCATCCTGCCTAGAGCAAACGGGCACCCCTTCCCGTCTGACGCGGCACATCAGATACAACGCCTGTCTTCGACCGCACATTGGGTTGTACCGATCGAAACCCCTTATGGGCGGCTCAATCTCATGACCTTTCATGCCGCGCCACCCGTTTTCGATGGGCCCGAGGATCGAAACGGATTGCGCAACCAGGATGAGATCAGGCTCTGGTCCGTTTTACTGAACGGTGAACTGAGGCCAGTTCCCAAAGGTCCCTTCGTAATCGCCGGCGATGCCAACCTTGACCCAACGCGTGGAAAGGGCCGTAAACAGGCCATTCAGTCCCTTCTGGCCCATCCGCGTTTGCAAGACCCGCTGCCGAAAGACCCGTCAGGTTCGACCTCAACGGTCGCGTGGAAGGCCACGGGTGAAATGCGCGTGGATTATGTGTTGCCGTCGGCCGACCTGCGCATTTCGGATGCCGGTGTAACGTGGCCGGAAGAAGGCACCAAGCTATACGAATCCGCCCTGCGCGCCAGCAGGCACCGATTGGTCTGGATTGACGTCACCCTGCCCTAAGGCGTGACCGACTCTCCGTTCGCATAGGGCAAAGACACAAGGCTGGGTGAGATCGCAGAACGCAATGCATCATCCAGATCTGTCTGATGCACGGAACCCAGCAACTCGGTCAGGTACGATCCGTCCAACTGATGTGGCACCTGCCACAGGTACCGCATTTCAATCAGGTGTGAGGACATGCGCCAGAATGGTCGCGCCAGCTGCAATGGCCACCATTGCATAGGCTTCACGGATATGTCCCGCCCGGTCACTCTCGTCAGAGACTGCGCGATCTCAGCTCCGGTCAGGGTGTAGCCAGCAAAAGGAACATCGCAGAACCGCGGCAGATCCTTTCGGATTTCACATAGCGCGACGGCAGCTTGGGCCAGATCAGGCAGATAGGCCCAGGCGTGCGGGGCCTCCGGATCTCCGGGATACACGAATTGATTGCGCGACAGATGCTTGATCATGACCTGATCGAACCAGTTTCCAGATGCCTCAGTGTCAATGAAATCGCCTGCTCGCAGAAGGATCGTTCTGACGGTTGAAGCGCGATACGCCTCCTCCATTTCAATCCGGATACGGCCAAGCGGATTGGTGGCCAAGTGCGGTGTAAGGCCGGACCATGGGCCTTGCGTGTCCACTCCAAACACATAGACGTTGCCGGGAACCAATACGGTGGCTCCGGTCTCGGACGCGGCGTCTATCACGCGTCTGGTCAGGTCGGGCATTTCACGCGACCAATCAGGATAGAGCGGGTTCCACCCATTTACGATGACATCCACCCCTTTTGCCGCCTGGGAAAGAGAACCGGACCCGCGACGGAATGTCTGCACGGTCCAACCCGCATTCCGAAACGCCTTTGCAGCATTGCGCCCAAACCGGCCCGACGCGCCGAGTATCAGAGCAGTTTGTGTCATTGATGCCTCCTGTTTCAGACCAATCTATCCATTCAATGCACGTATGGAATTGCCGGGAAATGTAGAATGTGTATTCAATTATGAATGGATAAAGCACTGACACATGCGGATTGGTCTCTGATCCAAAGCTTTCTGGCCGTGGCCGAAACAGGATCCCTGTCTGCCGCTGCTCGGCACCTTGATCGCAGCCAACCCACATTGGGGCGGCAAGTACAAAGCCTTGAGACCGAACTGGGCGTATCCTTGTTCGACCGGCACGCGCGTGGCCTAAAACTGAGCGTGGCAGGTTCCCAACTCTTGCCAATGGCGCAGCAAATGCACAGCGCCATGACTGCCTTCAGCCTTGCCGCCGCAGGGCAGTCGCAGCAGCTTGAAGGCTCGGTCCGCATCACCGCTTCGGTCTTCGCGTCGCATCACTTGCTGCCACCGATTCTGGCGAATATCCGAAGGCAGGAACCCGCCATTCAACTTGAGCTGGTCGCCACCGATACCACGGAAAACCTGTTGTACCGCGAGGCAGATATTGCCGTTCGCATGTATCGCCCCGCGCAAATGGATATCATTTCGCGTTATCTGGGTGAGGTGCCGTTATGCTTCTGCGCGGCCAGGTCCTATCTCGACCGTAAGGGACGCCCCAAGACACCCGAGGAACTTTTTTCCCACGACCTTGTGGGGTTTGACGCCAATCAGGAAATCATCAAGGCCATGCGCGAAAAAGGATGGCCCGCAAGCCGCAACAGTTTTGCGACCCGCTGCGACCTGCAAAGCGCCTATTGGGAACTGATCCGCGCGGGATGCGGCATTGGCTTCAGTCAGGTCCAGATGGCAGAAGCCGACCCGGATGTCGAAATCTTGCCGCTGGATGTTGAAATCCCGGTTCTGCCCGTGTGGTTGGCTGCGCCGCAGGCCATGCGCCAGACCCCACGTATCCGCAGGGTCTGGGATTTGCTGGCAGAAGGGCTCAAGGCCAGCCTCTGAGGATCAAAGTGGGCCCGTATACGTTCCGCACGCCGGGTAGTTATTGCCCAAAGTGAACTTCAGACCACCCGCGATATCCGACATCGACGGACGTCCAAAAGGCGTGGTCTGCTGCCACCCAAAATAAAGCGTCCGGTCAAGTGCGATGTAAAAATGTCCGGGTTCCGCAAACAGGTCTGGTTCGGCACTGCCTTCGCGCCTGGTCGAGATGTTCAGCCCCCAACCCTCCCGTGCCTCAGACAGGGGCAGGCTGTGGCCTACACGCAGGCGGGAAACATTGGCTTTTGCTGCGGTTTCAGCGGCACGTTCGGCGGTATCGGTGGTGATCATGATAACCTCGACACCCAGCGCCGCGAAATCGTCCAGCGCCGCCTCGGCCTCGGTCATCTGCCTGATGCAGATCGGGCAATGCAATCCGCGATATTGAATCACCAGCGTTCCGTTTTCGCCCTTGTTGGTCTCGAGGTCGAAACTGCCATGGGCGACAGTTTCAATTTTCAGCGCAGGAACCAGATTTCCGGGTGTCAGCATGTGTTTTCCTTGTGTTTTGACAGGTCTGTCTCATTGACCCGATGCTGCGCAGACGCTAGGGCCTGTGCAACAAAACGCAAGGAGACCCTTCATGCCCAACCCCTCGCTCCTCATCCTGCCCGGAGACGGAATTGGCCCAGAAGTTATGGCCGAAGTGCGCAGAATCATCGATTGGTTCGGTGCCAATCGTGGTCTTCAATTTGACGTGAGCGAGGACCTGGTGGGTGGTGCCGCCTATGACGCCCACGGCAAGCCTCTGTCCGATGAGACCATGGCAAAGGCGCAAGAGGTTGACGCGGTTCTGCTGGGCGCCGTCGGCGGTCCGAAATACGACGATCTGGATTTCAGCCTGAAACCCGAACGTGGCCTGCTGCGCCTGCGTAAGGAAATGGACCTGTATTCGAACCTGCGCCCCGCGCAGTGTTTTGACGCGCTTGCCGATTTCTCTTCGCTGAAGAAAGACATCGTTGCCGGTCTGGATATCATGATCGTGCGCGAACTGACGTCGGGCGTCTATTTCGGTGAGCCGCGCGGCATCTTCGAGGAAGGCAACGAACGCGTCGGCATCAACACCCAGCGTTACACCGAATCCGAGATCGAACGCGCCGCGCGCTCGGCTTTTGAACTGGCAATGCGCCGCAACAAAAAGCTGTGCTCGATGGAAAAAGCCAACGTCATGGAATCGGGCATCCTGTGGCGCGAAGTCGTCACCCGCGTCGCAGCGGACTACCCCGAAGTTGAGCTGAGCCATATGTACGCTGACAACGGCGCGATGCAGCTTGTGCGCGCACCGAAACAGTTTGATGTGATCCTGACCGACAACCTGTTCGGTGACATCCTGTCCGACTGCGCCGCGATGCTGACCGGGTCGCTGGGCATGTTGCCTTCGGCCTCTCTGGGCGCGCCGATGGCTAATGGTCGGCCCAAGGCAATGTATGAACCCGTCCATGGCTCGGCCCCGGATATCGCCGGTCAGGGCAAAGCCAACCCGATCGCCTGTATCCTCAGCTTTGCTATGGCCCTGCGCTACAGCTTTGATCAGGGCGAAGAAGCGGATCGTCTGGAGGCCGCGATCGAGAAAGTACTGGCCGATGGTGTACGCACCGGCGACCTGCTTGCAGATGAGGGCGTTCAGCCCGTATCAACCACTGAAATGGGCGACGCGATCCTTGCGGCCTTGGATGCCAGCGTCTGAAACACGAAACAGCGAAATGACAAAAGGCGGTGCCCGATGCACCGCCTTTTTCGTTTTTTCCCTCAGAGAAGGCTCTAGTTTCCACCGAAAATATTCTTCAGAAGATTGTTGATATCATCGGCAAAGCCTCCGCGCTTTCGGCGCGGTTGTGGCTGTGCGACCTGAACCGGCGGCGCTGGTGCCATCATCGGCAAGGGTGTCGGTGTCATCCCTTCGGTGACTCGCAGCATGGTTTCTCTCCAGATTTCCGCGGGCAAACCTCCACCGGTCACACCAGATAGGGGCGTGTTGTCGTCGTAGCCCATCCAAACGCCGGTTACGTAATCCGCAGTAAACCCGATGAACCATGCATCCCGCGCCGCCTGGGTTGTGCCCGTTTTGCCCGCCACCTGCCAGCCGGGCAACTTGGCCCGTCCACCTGTGCCCTCGGACACCACACGTTCCATCATCCATGTCAGCTGTTTGGCAGCCGCGTCGTTAATCACCCGTTCACCGATACCGGTTGTCGTAACCATGACAGGTGCTTCATCACCCAGTAGCTTCAACTCGGTCAGGCCATAAGGTTCAACGGCAGAGCCGCCGTTCAGAATACCTGCATAAGCCCCCGTCATCTCAATCAGCGTGCTTTCCGACGCGCCCAGCGCCAAGGCCGGACCTTGCGCCAGATCGCTGGCAATGCCAAAACCACTGGCCACGGTGCGGACGTTATCCAAACCCGAAATCTCGGCAACTTTCACCGCCGGAATATTCAGCGAGTTCTTCAACGCATCCGCCAGTGACACGCGCCCGTAGTACTTGTTGGTATAGTTCTTGGGGCACCATTGACCGGACCCGGGAATGTCCACGCAGTAAGGTTCATCCATCACCGTATCCAGCGGCGAATAGCCGAGTTCCAGCGCGGTGGCGTAGACAAAAGGTTTGAAGGACGAACCGGTTTGGCGCTTGGCGATGGTGGCCCGGTTGAACACCCCGGCAACCCGTGTTTCTCGGCCGCCGACCATGGCTCTTACCGCTCCGTCCGCGGACATAACCACGATGGCCGCCTGCGCCTTGGAGCCTTCGCGCACCTTTTCCTGAAAGATGAATTGCAAAGCCTCTTCCGCCGATCGCTGAATCCGCTGATCCAAAGTCGTCTGAATCACAACATCTTCGGTTGTGTTGTCGCCAAAATAACTGGGAAGTTCCGAAACAACCCAATCTGCGAAATAGCCGCCCGCTCGGGCAGCAGCCGCTTCAGACAGTTGCGCCGGGCGCGTACGCGCTTCGCTGGCTTGTGCGGCGGTCAGATATCCCTGATCCTCCATCAGACCGATAACCAGCCGCGCCCGATCCTGAGACCGTTGCAGGTTGTTGGTCGGCGCATAGCGTGTAGGCGCAACCAGCAGACCAGCCAGCATCGCGGCCTCTGCGGGCGAAACCTCGGCGGCAGATTTTCCAAAGTAGCGCTGGCTTGCGGCTTCGAACCCACGCGCGCCTGCGCCAAGAAAGGCGCGGTTCAGGTAGATCGTCAGGACCTCGTCCTTGGAGTATTTCACCTCCATTGCCAGCGCATAGACAGCCTCCTTGGCCTTGCGCCACAAGGAACCCTGACGGCAGTCGGCCTCATACGCGGCCTCGGAATCCCAATCGCTGGGATCATAGGGAACACCCAGACACAGCAGTTTCGCGGTCTGTTGCGTGATCGTCGATCCGCCATGCCCGGACAAAGGCCCGCGGCCTTCTTTCAGGTTGATGCTGACCGCGCTGGCGACACCACGCGGGCTGACCCCGAAATGCCGGTAAAATCGTTTGTCTTCGGTTGCGACAACCGCGTTTTTCAGATGCGGAGACACGGTATCGGCCGTGATCACGCCACCAAACTGATCACCACGCCAGGCAAAGACCTTGCCGTCACGATCCAGCAAGGTCACGGACCCCCGCGCACGCCCATCCAGCAAGGCATCCACATCCGGCAACGTGGCGTAGACGATACCCACCGCCAGCGCGAGCAGCATGGCCGAAATCGCACCGACACGCCAGGTCAGGCCCCAGATCAGCCGCCAGATCCACCGGAACAAACGGCGAAAGATACCACCGCCTTTGCCCCCTGATGACTTGCGGGTTTTCCTGCGTGTGGTTTTGCGCGTGGCCGTTTTGCGCGCCGTCGATTTCTTGCCCGCCGCGCATTTGGTCGCCGCCGGTTTTCGGCCCTTTGAAGGGTACCGTCTATCCGCGACCAATGTCGGCTTGCGGCGCTTGGACTCAGTCATGCTCAAACTCTGCCCGGTTATACTTTTTGGTCACCATACCTCGACAACCGCAGTATGTAGAGGTCCGAATTTCCGGAATTTCCCCTCTCTATAGTGCTCAATTATTAGTCGCAACGGCTGTGTTGTGCAAAAATTGTGCAACTTCGCATTATTTTCCGACAGGTTTTGGCCCCGAAAGCGTTTCTTACTGCGCCGCGGCGCGCTTTTTTTCTGCAGGTGCAAACAAGCCGGTCCCACCGGACAATCAGAGGGGAAAGACGTGAAACTGATCATTGCGACAATCAAGCCGTTCAAGCTGGAGGAGGTGCGCGAAGCACTGACCGAGGCTGGCGTGCGCGGCATGATGGTAACCGAGATCAAGGGCTTCGGCTCACAGTCCGGTCACACCGAAATCTATCGTGGTGCCGAATATGCGGTGAACTTCGTGCCCAAGATCAAGCTTGAGATCGTGGTGCCTGCGACAATGGCCGACCAGATCGTCGAGACCATCACCAAAACCGCCAAAACCGGCAAGATCGGTGACGGCAAGATTTTTGTCCTCGATGTCGAACAGGCGATGCGTGTGCGTACCGGGGAAACCAACGAGGACGCGCTGTAAGTGCGCCCACTCACAATCATTCGAGGACTGACAATGAACCTGATGAAATCTCTCATCCCTGCCGCCGCCATTGTTGCGCTGCCGCAGATGGGTCTTGCGCAAGAGGCCGCCGCAACCGGCGAAGCGGCACAGCACACCCAGTATATCTTTACCACGCTTCTGTTTCTGATGGCGGGCTTTCTTGTTTTCTTCATGGCTGCAGGTTTTGCCATGCTGGAAGGCGGTCTGGTGCGATCCAAGAACGTTGCCATGCAGATGATCAAGAACGTGGCATTGTTTTCATTTGCCGCAATCATGTATTGGCTGATCGGATTCAACCTGATGTATCCAGGCGACGGCTGGTCCATCACGGGCTGGCTTGGCCCGTTCTTTTCGACCACAACGCTTGATGCGGTTGGTGTTGCGCCGGCGGATGCGGCACTGGACTATGCTTCGGTCGGTTCAGACTTCTTCTTCCAGCTTGTGTTCGTGGCCGCGACCGCATCCATCGTTTCCGGCGCCGTGGCGGAACGGATCAAGCTTTGGCCTTTCCTGATCTTCGTCATCGTGCTGACAGGCATCATGTACCCGATTTCCGGTTCATGGAAATGGGGCGGCGGCTGGCTGGATGCCAAGGGCTTCTCAGACTTTGCCGGTTCGACCATCGTACACTCGGTCGGTGGCTGGGCTGCGCTGGCAGGGGCCCTTATCCTAGGCCCGCGGATCGGCAAGTACAAAGATGGCAAAGTTCACCCGATGCCCGGCTCTAACCTGGCACTGGCGACCCTGGGAACGTTCATCCTGTGGCTGGGTTGGTTCGGATTCAACGGCGGCTCGCAGCTGGCGATGGGAACCGTGGGCGATGTATCGGACGTGTCACGCATCTTTGCCAACACCAACATGGCCGCGGCTTCGGGCTCGGTTGCAGCGCTGATCCTGACCCAGGTTCTGTACAGGAAGCCTGACCTGACGATGGTGCTGAACGGCGCACTGGCCGGTCTGGTCTCGATCACGGCCGAGCCGCTGGCCCCGACCCTGTTCGGTGCCCTGTGGATCGGCGCCGTGGGTGGTATCATCGTGGTCTTCGCGGTCCCGATGCTGGACAAGCTCAAGATCGATGATGTTGTCGGTGCCATCCCGGTTCACCTGTTCTGTGGCATCTGGGGCACCATCGCCGTCATTTTCTACGGTGACGCGAGCCTGGGCTCGCAGCTTCTGGGCATCGTCGCATACGGCGTTTTCACCTTTGTCGGCGCACTGATCCTGTGGGCGATCCTGAAATCCACCGTCGGCATCCGTGTCAGCGAAGAGGATGAGATCAACGGCCTCGACATGGCTGAACTGGGAATGGAAGCATACCCCGAATTCTCGAAAGGCTAAGCCTTGCCTTCACCTGACAAAAAACCCGGGCGTTCGCGCCCGGGTTTTCGTTTCAAATGTCGCGTCTGCGTCTACACCCCGACATCCACTATTGCTTTGGCCAAAATCGGCACAGTCGCTGCGTTCAGCCCGGCAATGTTCAGGCGACTGTCGCCGACCATGTAGATACCGTGTTCAACGCGCAGTTTCTCGACCAGTTCCGGGGCCGCACCCAAGCGCGAGAACATGCCGCGGTGCTGGGCGATGAACCCAAACCGGTCGGATCCGGCCAGACGCTGCAACTCGTCAGCCAATTGCTGGCGCAGGCCCAGCATGGACAGGCGAACCTCTTCCAGCTCAGTTGCCCAGTCTGCCCGCAACGCCTCATCCATAAGAATGGTCGTCACCACGCGCGCGCCGTGATCCGGCGGGAAGGAGTAGTTCTGGCGATTCAAAAACGCCAGCGTGGCCTGATTCAACGCCGTTTCAGCCGCGTTGTCACTGACGGCCATCAGCAACCCGGTGCGCTCACGATAGACGCCGAAGTTTTTCGAACATGACGCCGCAATCAGACATTCCTTTACCGATGACGCCACCAGTCGCACGCCTTGCGCATCCTCTTCCAGACCGTCACCAAAGCCCTGATAGGCAATGTCGATCATCGCAACGAGGCCCAGCGCATTGATCAGGTTCACGACCTCCTGCCATTGCACCATGTTCAGATTGGCACCGGTCGGATTGTGGCAGCAGCCATGCAGCAAAACCACGTCACCCGCTTTGGCGGTTTTCAGGTCTGCGATCATCCCATCGAAATCGACGCCCCGGGTCTCTTCATCGAAGTAACGATACTGAACCGTTTCCATCCCAAGGTAATTCAGGATCGACAGATGGTTGGGCCAGGTCGGGTTCGACACAAACACACGTGCCGAAGGGTTCGCCATCCGGATCAACTCGAACGCCTGACGGCAGGCACCGGTGCCTCCCGGTGTCGCCACTGCGGCGATGTTGCCGCGTGGCACAGAAGTACCCAAAATCAAACCGATCATCACATCCGCATAGGCCGGATCACCGGCCAGACCGGTATAGGCCTTGGTTTCCTGTTCTTTCCAGATGCGCTGTTCGGCGGCTTTCACCGCGCGCATTACCGGCGTCACGCCTTCGGCATTCTTGTAGACACCAACACCCAGATCGATCTTCTGATCGCGCGGGTCTTCGCGGTACATCTGCATCAGCGCCAGAATCTTGTCGGCGGGCTGCGGTTTCAGGTTCTCGAACATCAGTTCTCTCCGGTTGCGACGGGCAGGGTCGGGAAGGCACCCCATTCAGCCCAGGAGCCGTCATAAAGCGAGTGGTCTTTCTTGCCCATGCGTTCCAACGCAAGGCTGAGAATCGCGGCCGTGACGCCAGACCCGCAAGAGGTGATCACCGGTTTCGACAGATCGACACCTGCAGCCTCGAATATGGCGCGGCAGTCCTCGGGCGACTTCATTGTTCCGTTGGCGTTCAACAACTGCCCAAAGGGCACATTCCGCGAGCCGGGAATATGGCCCGAACGCAGCCCTTCGCGCGGCTCGGGTGCGGTTCCGGCAAACCGGTCGGCCGAGCGGGCATCGATGATCTCGTGATCTGCCAGCTTGGCGGCGGCGGAAACTTGCGTGACGTCCCGGACAAGCTGGTTTTGCACGCGAACAGTCATGTGGCGGTCGCGAATGACCGGAGGCAGATCCTCGATCTCGCGCCCCTCGGCCTGCCATTTTGGCAACCCCCCATCCAGAACCGCGATGTTTTCCTGCCCCATAAGACGGAACAGCCACCAAACGCGCGCTGCGGACATCAGCCCGGCACCATCATAAACCACAACCTGATGACCATCACCGACACCCATGGCCCGCAGGCGTGACATGAATTTTTCGACCGGTGGTGCCATATGAGGCAGGTCGGAACGGTGATCTGATATCTCATCAATATCGAAGAACCGTGCTCCGGGGATATGCCCGGCATCATATTCGGCCTTGGCATCACGGTTTTGCGCGGGCAAATACCACGACCCGTCCAGAATCCGCAGATCCGGGTCTTTCATATGCGCGGCCAGCCATTCGGTGGATACGAGGGTTTTTGGATCGTCCTGCATCAAAGCCTCCCCTAAGCGAGCTTGGGGTTTCCCTATACCCCGTGGCATGGGCGTTCAAGGCTGGATAGCGCTAGCGCTTGTTGACCTCAGGAATTATCGCGCCTTGCGCAGGCGGAAATGCTGGATGATGCCGATGACACTGATCACAATCCAAAACCCTTCGATCAGCATCGAGGCCAGATTGAAATTCTCAAGCAGCGAAAAGACGATCAGGACAGACCCCAGCAGGTTGATCACCGGAAAGGCCAGGTCATCGGAATTCATCATCCGCATCTGCGTCGCGAAATACGCCGCCACCACGATCAGCGCCCCGAATGAGCCGATGGCATCCACGATGGTAAGTGTGTCAAAGATAGCCGTCATATCTGGGCCGTGCCATTTTCAGGAGATTCAGTGTGTTGCGCATAGTGATGCATGTTTAGAAACGCGGCTCCTTGCGAACCGGCGCGATACCCGTGCGGCAGGTCCGCAGCAAAGCGCAACCCCTGCCCGGCCTGTAAGGGCACCCATTCCTCGCCACGCAGAATTTCCAAAGTACCGCTGAGGACAAATACTTCCTCGGTCACCCCGGCGGCATGAGCCGGGGATTCGTGGCTTTGGTTCGCGGCAAGGTTCACGTGAAAAGTCTCGGCTCCCAGTGCGGGATCGAAGGGAAAGACGATCTTGACCTCGATACTGCCGGGAAAGGTTACAGTCTGAAAGACCGATGGATCGCCCAGCGTTGTGTCGATCAACCCGCTGAGCGGTATCTGAAAGCCTTTGGCGATTTTCCAAAGCGTGGCGATCGTTGGGCTCGATTCGCCGCGCTCAATCTGGCCAAGCATGGCTTTGCTGACCCCGGTCATCTCGGCGACTTTGGACAGGCTCAACCCCGAAGCTGTCCGCACATCCCGTAATTTCAGCGTAATGTCGTCCATAGCCATACCCGCGCCCTGCGATTTACCTTGTACGTTATAACGCACATGTGCTACGTGCGCTATAACGTACGAACCCCGAATTATGCAACCCGAGGCAACAGGGAAAACAGCATCATGCCAATGTACCGATCCAGAACCTCTACCCATGGCCGCAACATGGCTGGCGCACGTGGCCTTTGGCGGGCCACAGGTATGGGTGACGACGATTTCGGCAAACCGATCATCGCCATCGTCAACTCATTCACCCAGTTTGTGCCGGGTCACGTGCATCTGAAGGACCTGGGCCAGATGGTCGCGCGCGAGGTCGAAGCCGCAGGTGGCGTGGCGAAAGAGTTCAACACGATCGCCGTGGATGACGGTATCGCCATGGGCCATGACGGGATGCTGTATTCGCTGCCCTCACGCGAAGTGATCGCGGATTCGGTCGAATATATGGTCAACGCCCATTGTGCGGACGCTATGGTCTGCATTTCGAACTGCGACAAGATCACTCCCGGCATGCTGATGGCCGCCATGCGTCTGAACATCCCGGCCATTTTCGTCTCAGGCGGTCCGATGGAAGCGGGCAAGATCGACATCGCCGATCTGGAAGCCAAGAAGATTGACCTTGTGGACGCTATGGTGGCCGCTGCGAACGACAAGTTCACCGACGAACAGGTTCAGCACATCGAAGAAAACGCCTGCCCCACATGTGGTTCATGTTCGGGCATGTTCACCGCGAATTCGATGAATTGTCTGGCTGAGGCGCTGGGTCTGGCCCTGCCGGGTAACGGCTCGACTCTGGCGACGCACGCAGACCGCAAAGAACTGTTCCTTGAAGCCGGCCGCAGGATCGTCGAGATTACCAAGCGCCATTACGATCTGGATGAAAAAGGCTTTCTGCCCCGTGAGATTGCCACCTTTGATGCGTTCGAAAATGCCATGAGCCTTGATATCGCCATGGGTGGATCGACCAACACGGTGCTGCACCTGCTGGCCATCGCGCATGAGGGTGAAGTTGACTTCACCATGGCCGATATGGACCGCCTCAGCCGTCGTGTTCCCTGCCTCTGCAAAGTCGCGCCCAACACCGAAAATGTGCATATGGAAGACGTCCACCGTGCCGGTGGTATCTTCTCGATCCTGGGTGAGCTCAGCCGTGCGGGCCTGCTGCACAACGAATGCAGCACCGTGCATTCGGCCACGATGGGAGAGGCGATTGCCAACTGGGACATCACCATCGCCAACAACCCCAAGGCACAGGAACTGTTCAAGGCCGCCCCCGGCGGTGTGCGCACCACACAGGCGTTCAGCCAGTCGAACCGGTTCAAGGAACTGGACACTGATCGCAAGGGCGGCGTGATCCGGTCCAAGGAACACGCGTTCAGTCAGGACGGTGGTCTGGCGGTTCTGTTCGGTAACATCGCCCGCGACGGCTGCATCGTGAAAACCGCTGGTGTGGATGCCAATATCCTGCAATTCACTGGCTCGGCTTACGTGTGCGAAAGCCAGGATCAGGCAGTCAGCGATATTCTCACTGGCAAGGTGAAAGAGGGCGACGTGGTGGTGATCCGCTATGAAGGCCCGCGTGGCGGTCCGGGGATGCAGGAAATGCTGTACCCGACATCCTATCTGAAATCGAAGGGTCTGGGCAAAGCCTGCGCCCTGCTAACCGACGGGCGGTTTTCGGGCGGAACATCCGGTCTGTCGATCGGCCATGTCTCGCCCGAGGCGGCTGAAGGCGGAGAGATTGGCCTGGTCCAGAATGGCGACACGATTGAAATCGACATCCCCAACCGCTCGATCCATCTGGCCGTGTCAGATGAAGAGCTTGCCGCCCGGCGCGAAGCACAGGACGTAAAAGGCTGGGTGCCTGCTGCGCCGCGCAAACGCAAGGTGTCTACCGCGCTGAAGGCCTATGCCAAGCTGACCACCAGCGCGGCAAAAGGTGCCGTACGCCAAGTCTAAACTGACACATTACCGGTCTGCTGACGCGGCAGACCGGTAAGCCGATCATGCACAGGCGCTCTCGGGCCAACCAGAGCAGATGTTTCGCAAGAAACGTTGACAGAGGACGAGGCATCCAGCCTTAAGATCAATCGCCCAGCTTGGCGTGAATTTCGTCCAGATCGATTTCGCCGATCGGCATCTTGTTGGCCGGGTTTTCGAAATCGTATTTGAACAACTCGAAATCCTGCTTGTAGATCTCATAGACCAGATGCATCGACAGGTCGTCGAAATAATCCTCGACCGGATGTGCGCGCTTGGGGCCATGGCCTTCGGATTCGTTGAACCGGGGTATTTCGGACAGCGAAACTGAATGCTTCAGCTTGGTATTGTCCAAGACACCCTGCATCCCGTCGTTGAACGCTTCGGTCCAGAAGATCCGATCATAACGGCCACCGTTCACGATGAAGGTCGACACGTGACCAGACATGGCCGACCAGTGAATGTCCGGGTCCATCGGGCGTCGCCAGCGGATGGTATCCCGCGCAAACAGCAGGAACCGGCGAAAGCTGGCGATTTGGTCAAACTCTCCCTTGCCATCGTCACCGCCCACCTCGATCCCGTAATTGTAGATCAGCGTTGGCACCAGATTGCCACGATACCGTTTGCCGTTGCGCTGGATCCCGCAGATCTTGTCGAAAAACGAGCTCAGAATACGCGTGTATGGGTTGCGCACACAGGTAAAGGAATACGAGGCATGATCGCGCACATTTTTGGAAATCAGATCCTGGCTCTGATCAAAGGCCCATTTGTGCATACCATCCTCGGCGTCATGGATGTCACCGTCAAAGAACTGGCCGTGATCCGAATAATACATGATCTGCCCAATGGTCGAGCAGGCGCATTTGGGCACGACGCGGTACACCATGCTTTCGCTCTCGGTCATCCAGGTACCGGGAAAACCCATCTGCTGTGCCTCCTACGCTGGTCTGGTCTCAAACCGATATGCCAGCTTTTGATAACAAGGAACCAAAATTATTCTGTTTATTCAATCGCTCATCCTCAGTATCACGGTTGAAACCGGGCAGAAACGGAAATTACCTAACCTCGATGGCGAAGATTGCCTATATATTGTTGTGCCATAAGGACCCTGATGCAATCATTGCACAGGCTGAACAGCTGACTGCTGCGGGCGATTGCATGGCGATCCACTTTGACGCCAGCGCCAGCCCCGAAGCTTACGGGCGCATCCGTTCCGCGCTGGCTCAAAATCCGAACGTGACCTTTGCAAAAAGGCGCATCAAATGCGGCTGGGGAGAGTGGTCGCTGGTGCAGGCCACGCTGAACGCCTTGCAGGCCGCCGTCGAAACCTTCCCCCGCGCCACGCATTTTTACATGCTGTCCGGTGATTGCATGGCGATCAAAACGGCAGAATACACCCATCGATTTCTGGATGATCACGACAAGGATTTCATCGAAAGCCACGACTTTTTCGAAAGCGACTGGATCAAGACCGGCATGAAAGAAGACCGGCTGATCTATCGCCATTATTTCAATGAACGCACCCAGCCGAAACTGTTCTACGCTGCCTATGAAACGCAGAAGCGTTTCGGGCTGACGCGGCGAATTCCCGAAGACGTTCAAGTGATGATCGGCAGCCAATGGTGGTGTCTGCGCCGCCGAACGGTCGAAATGATTCTGGACTTCCTGCGACAGCGCAGGGACGTGATCCGGTTTTTTGCGACCACCTGGATACCCGATGAAACCTTCTTTCAAACGCTGGTACGCCATCTGATCCCGAAGGGTGAGATCGAAAACCGTACTCCGACATTTCTGATGTTTTCGGATTATGGAATGCCCGTCACGTTCTACAACGATCACTATGACATGCTTCTGGGTCAGGACTATTTGTTTGCCCGCAAGATCAGCCCAGAGGCGCATGAGCTGAAAGAGCGTCTCGGCTCACTTTACGCGAGTGAGGGCATCGACTTTTCCATCTCGAACGAGGGGCGCAGTCTGTATGCGTTTCTGGCCGGCCGGGGGCGCATCGGGCGCCGGTTCGGGCAACGTTTCTGGGAGGCCGGAAGTGTTCTGGGCCCCGACCGAGAGCTGTTTGTGATCGTGTGCAAGAAGTGGCATGTCGCCAAAAGGCTGGTCGATCAGATCGCGTCTGAAACAGATATCCCCTGCGTCGAATACCTGTTTAACGAAGAGGAAACTCAACTGCCTGATCTGGGTGGTATTGAAACGACGCTGACCAAGCGCTCGCGCCATCGGCGGGCTGTTGTACGAATGCTTTTCGAAAGTTTCGGATCAGACCAGTTGGTTCTGTGCCTCGACCCGGCCAATCTGGACGTTGTTCAGGATTTCAGCGGTGATCAGGCCAAAACCCATGTGCTTGAGGTCGAATGCGAATACTCGGACGAATACCTGATTGGCCACGCGCGGCGCGTCGGATTGGCGGGTGACAACAGCCCGGTTGAGACTGTTTCCCATCTGCTGCCGACACTTCGCAACGACCTGAGTTACGAGTCCCAACAAATCCGCGCCGCCGGTTTGGACAATTACCTGCGACTGCGGGAAACCGCCCAGCGCGCCGAAAACATAGCTGTCATATCCGAATTTCTTGGGGTGGACAAAGAAAAGGCCGACGCGGTGATGCGGCTGGACTACCTGTTCGCCGACTAAACGGAAAGTCAGCCTGACATCCGACAGCTTTTCGGCCCCCTTTGCTGCATTGGGTGCACCGCATATTTGCCTGTCGGAAAGGACAGCCTAAAACCCAACATCACTGCCATCGTGATTTTTATTCAAAAATCGGATACTGTGCAGCCAATTGGGCCAATTTGCTTATACTTTTTCTCTTTGGCAGGCCGGCCCTGGCCAGTGAAAGGCAAAAACAGACGCGTCCTTAATTCTGAATGACGGGTATCTGCGCATCGAAAACCCGAAAGCCCCTGCTGGCCGCAATTAGACATTTGAAACGCAACTCCGGGGGGAACAGTTGTGCTTATAGATCAAATTGAAACATCCAGATCATATATCCCAAATGACGCAGACTGGAACCTGATATACAAGGTTCTGCCGGGCGAGGCCAAGATTGCCGACCCGTCAGTCATCAACCGTCATTTCGAATGTATCGAGGTGACCGACAACACGGTTCTGCCAGCAAGCGGCATGTATGTTGTTCTGCGCGGTGTGGTTCAGCTGCGGCAGAACGGTAATCCTTTGGCCAGCGCGGATGTCGGTGACTATTTCTATGAAGAGCACCTTCAGATATCAGACATTCCCGTCAGCCTCGAAGCGCTCGCGCTGGACGGATCGCGGGTGGCTTTTCTGTCCAGCGAGAACTGGCGTCAGATACCAGAGGAAATCCGGCAACCCTGCTTCGCCACGATGTTCGGCGATCTGGTCAGTGTTCAATTGCAGAACTTCCAGCAGCCGATCAATTGTTGCAGCGTGACGGCTGCCGCCCTCAGCATGTCCGCGTTGGGCTTCAGTTGCGAAGTGAACGACATTTTCCGTGAATGCGCGCTGCCTTCGTCTTTCGTCGTCAATGACGGTATCTCACTGGGTGAGCTGTTTGACGTCGCGTGTACCTACATTCATTCGCAGGGCCTGCGGGACAGGGTTCAGGTTCAGGCCTATTTCATGGACGAGGACACGACAAACGTGCAGCTGTTGCTGGATGCGATTGACGAATCCAACCGGCTGGGTGGTGACAACGATATTCTGGTGGCGAATTTTCAGGTCGGCGTCGCCCATGGCAAAGCGAATATGCCGGGCGGGCATTTTGCCGTAATCGCCAAGTGCAACCCAAGCACTGGGCTGGTGCACATGATGGACGTACATCCTGAGAAATACGGCAAGCTTTGGGTTACAACCGCAGACCGGCTTTGGAAGGCGATGTCGGACCGTGACGGAACCTCGATGCGGTCGCGTGGCATTTTGCGCTTCTCGGCGCGTGCCGCGGTCAAGACGCATCTGAAGACATTCAAGCAACGATGCAACTATGTCGACAGCACGCTCTATCTGGCAAAAGACCCCAAGAAACGGCGCAACCTGTTCCGCCGCGCCACTCCGAACATGAACTCCTTGGGGGTGTTGGTGGAAAGCCTGGCCATTCACGGCGATGACAAGGTGGACGAAGACGAGCTGCTGCGGGCCACCGAAGCCTCTTTCACGGATGTTGTCTCACGGGTGGCCACGGCCGCGGACATGCACGACATGGCCCAGAAATACCTGAACGGGTCCGAAAACGTGCACCTGAGCAGTTCACTTCGCAGTTTCGGAACGCGCGAGGACACATCGATCGATACCCCCGAAGACTGGTTCAAGATGCAACTTCAGGGCCTGGACGCCATTGCGGACCGTCACCTGATGATCAATATCGACTTTAATCGGGTCACCGGGATCGAAGCCATCCGCCCACCAGTAAACGTTTACCGGGAAACCGCGTTGCTCGAAGAATTCTGGTGCCTCTGTATCGCATATGATGAAGCAACCGACCTTGTGACGATCGTCGACATGAGCCCCGCAACGTCACAGGTCTGGCAAGCCCCTCGCGGCAACATCTTCCGCGGGCTGCGCGATCTGGAAAACCCGGCGTTGCTGGTGATCGAAACGGTTGAGCCGCCCGAAGACCCCGGAGATGTCACCAGCATTATCCGGAACAACCCCATGGTTCTGTTTTATGAAGATGAAGACCCATGGTCCTACATGCTCAGAAGTGTTCTTTCGAACATCGGTGCGACCAGCGTAAAGCAGGTAGATGTGGGCGGTCGCGACCCCAACGCGATAAAGATGCGACGTCAGCTGATATCTTTAGGTGAAAAACCCAAAGTTCCCTACCTGTTTTTCCAAGGCCAATGCATCAGCAAAGGCGAAAAGCTGGAAGACATTGTGGACATGATCAAGGCGGGTCACCTTCAGGACCGCATGATCGAAGCGGGTCTTCCCGTTTCCAAGCTTGAAGAGACGCCCAGCCTGAACAAGAACATGTTCGGCTATCCCAAAGGTGTGATGAACCAGGTAAGCAGCGGCAAACGCAACGTGCTGCTTTGTGCCTGCGGATCATCAGCGGCAGACAAGATCCCCGAACTGGTTGAGCGCATCGTCGACGCCGGACACAATGTCAAACTGATCCCTTCCACTTCGGCCGAGAAGTTCTTTCGGGACTTCGGCGCTGAACGGATCGACGCCAAGATCACCCATAACGACTACTACCGCGACGATGATGAATGGAACTTCCGTTACATGGAATTCGACATGCCGGTGCGAGCGTCTCATCTGGCGCTATGCGACTGGGCCGATTGCGTGATCGTCGCTCCTATCACCTGCAACACCATGGGCAAAGTGGCAAACGGGATCGCCGATAACCTTCTGACCTCGGTCTTTGTGGCGTGGCAGTACCAGAAGAAGCCCGTGATCCTGTGCCCGGCCTGTAACACGAATATGTGGAACAACATCACCACCCAGAACAATGTCGCAAGACTGAAGACGCTGGGCATTGATTTCATAGGTCCCCGGGAAGGCCGGCTGTCAAACGGTCGGATGGGGATTGGCATGATGGCCACACCTGACCAGATCATGGAAGCATTGGGCGAAGCGTTCGAAGAACTGGACGACCAAAAATACCGCGTGTGCAAATGGGCCCGAGAGGCTGCCGCCGCTGATGATATCAATGAATGGAAACGTGTGTTCCGCGCCATCGATGAAGGTGTCGTGGGCATCAATATTGTGGACGAAGCCCACGGCGATTCATTGCTACATTATGCGGCCGGTGGCGAAGGAGAATTGAACGAAGGTGGTCACGATCTGGGCAAGCCAGATTATGAAGCGGCACAGGATTTGATTGACCGCGATATCGACGTCAATATCGTCAACGACCACGGTTTCACGGCATTGCATGTGGCTGTGATGAACAAAGCCCCAAGGATGGTCGACATCCTGTTGCGCGCCAAAGGCATGGATGCAACCTCGTGCATTAAATTTGTTCAGGGCATGGATATCACACCCGAAATCCAGACCATGCTGGATGCTTGGGCGCGAGACCACAACCTTAAGATAAAAGACGCAGAACAGGGCCGTGACGAAACCTTTGTTGCCGTTCAGGAACCCACCTATCTGTATTTCACATACGGCTCCCTGAAACAGGGGTTCCCGAACCATGAGGCTCTCAGCCGGGTCTTGAATGACTTTGTCGGGCCTGCCCGCACGCGGCAACCAATGCCACTGATCGTTCCAAACGAACCTTTCTGCGACAATCCGAACTGTGGCTTCCTGCACCGAATGGCGACCCTTGTCGATCAGCAGGGCATGGGCAAACAAGTAAGCGGAGAGGTTTACCGGGTGACGGAATCGGGCCTGCACGAACTGGACAAACTGGAAGGTTATCATGGTCCGGGCTCACCCAAGAACGTCTATATCCGCAAAAAGATCAACGTGATCGTGGATGGGGTGATGAAACCCGCCTACGCCTATGTGATCGCCGATCCTGAAAAGTACATGCAAAACTGGCGTGACGGAAAATCAGATGTTATCAGCGACTACACGCTGGATATGGCGCAGGGTGAACCCAAGCCCGGATTCGAGCCGGCTATCTAGTTTTCCGCTGTGCTGACTGGTGGCGGTTTCGGGCTTTCCTTGGAACTGAGATTATAAGCCGTGATCACCACCATACACAGCAGCACGAACGGCCAGAACCCGGCCTTGGGAATAAGGTTGTCCCGATAGTGGATGATCCGCAACGATGTCTCAACGTCGGACGCAAACAGGTATGTATTGACCGAAACTGCCAGCAGCATGAAGTACATAAGGAAAAAGAACGACTCCATGTAGATCACGGGAGAGCCCGCGAACCCTTCGCGCAACTGCACATGGGCCAGCAGGATCACGAAAAACAGAACCGAGCATGTTCCGATCACGCTGGAGGTGCTGAAATCGTGCCGATCGGCCAGCCCCTCGCGGCGCGTGACGGTCATCAGCGCCCCGAACAGCAGCATTGTCACGACAAGCAGCGGGACCATGTGCACGATAAACGCGTTTGCGAAATTGCGTTTGATGACAAAGTTATAATGCAGTTCGGGCATGTTGGTTTGATAGGTGTTCTGAGCGATGCCCAACGTCGTATCCAGGTTTGACAGCTTATAGTCGAAATAGGTGTTCTCGCGTTCCCACGTGCCCATCACGATCTGACTGTCGATGCCGAAAATATCATCCGGCCCGGTCGCGGTATAAGCCTCAAAGTCGGGAACCAGCGCAATATTGACGTCAAAAGATGCGGGCCAAACGCGCACCCAGACCGTTTTGTGATCAAAGGGGTAACGGGTGTAGTCAAAGCTCTGACGAAGGGTTTGTTCAAAGTACCACCCGATCAGTAGGCCATCCTGTTGCGGTAGCCGATAGGCCTCTTCGATCAGGCCATTTGCTGTATCGACCGCTTCGGGCAGAAGGAAACCGATCTCGCCCTCGGCTGGACGGATCTTGTCATGTTCACCTTCGACGTAATGCTGCCAGATGTAGCCGGTGACCTGAACGTCGCTGGCACCAAGAAAGCTGAACGATTTGATGAATATCCCCGTTTTGACGCGGTAATCTGGTGCTGAGTCCAGCTCATCCAGAAAGGCATCCACCGATGCCTGATCCGGAAGCTGCGTTGGATCCCCCTCAAAATGGTTCAAGTCGATCCAAAGCCTGAGCAACAGACCGGCGAGCCCAAGGGTCAGCAAGCCAGAAATCAGCCACACCTTTCTTTCTACACTCATTCAGCCTCCTGCGGTGTCGCCTAATCAGCCAGAAACCCCACTGAACCCACAAGGGATTGCGTGACGCCCATCGTTGCAAATTGCGTTTTCAGGTCAGCATATTCCGCGTGCTGTTTGGGCAGAGTGTTCTGCTGTCCGCTTTCAGCCAGCAGTCGTGTTTGGCGAATGGACAGATCGACCATCGGCAAAGGCTCGGTGGTGGTGAAGGCTGCAAGCCCATCTGCATATTCAATTGCTGCGTCCCAATCGCCGCGCGCCAGCATGACGGCGCTGGCATCCGAGTAAAAGTGCAGGTGACTGTGCCCCACACATCCCTCGGCAATGATTTCAGACCCCAGGTTCAACAAGCGCGTTTGCTCATCAGGGTTGGTCTCGGCCATTGCCAGAGCCGACAAGGCCTTGGGCCCTACAAAGTTCCGCCCATGTTCAAGCGCGATTTCAACCGCGCGACGACCTGTTTCCCGACCGTGGTCCAACTTTCCGGCATAAACCTGCGTTCGCGCCAGATGTTCAAGGGCCTGCGCCTCAAGGCGTTTTGCACCGACGCGTTCCGCAATTTCAGCTGAAACACTGAACGCTTCCAGTGCCTGATCAAGGTTGCCCAAAAAGGTCTCGGCCACGCCAAGGCAGGTCTGTGCAACGCATTCCGGAACAAAGGCAAAATACGTTTGCGAGACTTCGATGGCCTCAATGGCGTCCGCCTTGCCCTGTGCTACGTCCCCGGTGTAACTGCGCGCGACGCTGAGATTGTGCAGATTGGCGGCCAGATCGCGGACCAGCCCTTTTTCGCGCGCCCGCTCAACAGCCTGCGTATAAAAGCCTGTCGCTGTCTTCATGGTGGCTTTCATGAAGTTTGCATCACCAAATCCGCTTAGCGCCCCTACCTCAAGGCGGGCAGAGCCAAGTTTGCGGGCAAGCGTCAGGGCGCGTTCATTGGCGCTCAGCGCTTCCTTGTCCCGGCCCAGAGGGAAATAAACATTACCGCGCACGTAGCTGATCTGAGCCACATCCCGCTCTGACCCGCAACGCTCGGCGGCGGATTCAGCCATATCGAGTGCCTCCAGGGCATCCTGATACAAGCTGGCTTGCCGTGCGGCCTGCGCCAGCCCGATATGCGCGCGGCTGATTTGCTCATCGGTTTCGGCAACCCGGGCAGCTTCCCGAAATTCACGCAGTGCGTCGCCGGACAGACCCTGAAGCCTGTGCGTCTCAGCACGAGCGCACAGCAGGTCGAACCGGACACCTGCAGGGGACGGCAGTTCCAGGGCGCGTTCGATCAATGGGCTGGCATCGTCGAATCTGAAGGCCTGGATCAGTTTGTCCGCCGCCTCCAGATACGCCTGCGCGGCGTTATTCGCTCCGGCCCGGTCCAGATGCTGTGCGCACAGGGTCGCATCGCGATCCTCGAACCACTTGGCGGCCTGCCTGTGCAGGCGCGCGCGCTCGGATTTGACCAACGTCGCATAGGATCCATCCCGGATCAGCGCGTGGGCGAACATAAGGTCAGGCCCTGCCTCTCGGACCAGCGCGGATCGGATCAGGCTGGTCGTATCCAGATGCCCTTCACCCAGAATGAAGTTCAGAACTTCTGGCGAGAACCGCTGTCCCAATACCGATGCGGCCTGAATGGCGGCGCGGCTGGTTCGATCCAGTGCATCCAGTCGGGACTGAACGATCCCCTGAATACTGCCGGGCACGCCTTGCTGGGTAAGTACATCCGTATTGCGCAACAACTGTTCAAGAAACAGCGGATTGCCCCCGGCGCGTTTGACACAGGTGTCCAGCAACTCGGGGTCGATGGCCGTGAATTCTTCGACCAACAGTCTGGCCTGTTCCTCCCCCATCGGCGCCAGTTCCATCTTGGACACCAGCGCGCCATCGGTTGCCATTTGCCAATCCCGGTCAATCGGATCGCCTTCGGCCCGGCTTGTCATCATCAACACGCAAGGGATATTCCGCGTCGCCGCCGCTATATGAGAGCAGGTCATCAGGATCTCGGGCGAGGCCCAGTGGATGTCCTCGATCTGGATCAGCAAGGGGGCTTCCTGGCTGCTGGCCGACAGCAACTCTTCAATGACCTGCCGCCGTCCGCGCAGGCGGGTTTTATTGTCCATCACCGCAAACACCTCAGCCAGACCCGAATCCTGCTCCAGCTCGAGCAGCGCATTGAGGTGTGCGGCATTCGGGGGGCTGACCCAGCCCCTGGCGATTGCGTCCCTAGCCGCTGCGGCACCTGTTTCCGCGCCATCTGCCGGGTCAAGACCCAAGATACTGCGGGCGACCATCTGAATGGCCGAATGCCCTTCGCGCGCGCCGAAATCCATCACGACACCGTTGTGGATCGTGTAGGACTGGCCGGATGCCAGCTCAGCAACCTGCTCGGACAAATGGGTTTTCCCGATCCCGGGCTCACCCAGGATCACATGGACTTCGCCCTTGCCGTGACGCTTGCATCGGTCAAATGTGGCAGAGAACACCGACAATTCCCGCTCGCGCCCGATGAATTTGTGACGCCGTGTGCGAATGTTCCGGGCCAATCGATCCAGACGCCAGACTTCAACGGGATCATTCAGCCCTTTGATGGCCTTCACACCAATGGATTCGCCCACGAATAGCGGCCCCAACGCGCGCTGAATGTCGTGTGAAACCAGAGTCTCACCCCCCGCGGAAATATCCGTCAGGCGGGACGCCAGATTCACCCCGTCTCCTGTAACGGTGTATTCCGTATGCGACTGACTTCCGGTCGTACTGGCAATGACTTGACCCGAGGAAATACCGATGTGGCAGGAAAGCGGCGGTGACAAGGTCGGCAGAGCTGCATGTATCTCGGCAGCAGCACGCGCGGCCCTTTCGGTATCATTGGTGTGTGAAATCGGCGCTCCGAAGACGGCCATGACCGCATCGCCGATATGCTTGTCTATACGACCACCGTATTTTTCGACGACATTGTCCACTTTGCTAAAGAATTGATTCAGCAGCGCATGCAGATCTTCAGCATCCAGCTCGCTGGATAGTTTCGTGAATGCGGTCAGATCGGCAAACATCACAGTAACCTGTCGCCGCGCGGGCTCGAGCTGTGCAGGAGATTCAGGTTCTGCTGAGGTTTGGCTGGCATCAATCTGTTCGATGGCGCGCAGCAGCCGCCGCCGATCACCGACGGCCGTCACCCCAATTTCGATCAAATCCTCGGCCGTCAAATCAGGCAGGATGGAGAAATCGATTTTGTTGTCTGCGAAGGCCTGCGCGTACTCGTTTAATCCAATTGCGCTCAGCCAGCCCCTCAGGTCCTGAGACATGTTGCCCCTCTGAAGTCCCCCACTTCATTCAGGAACCTAGCATGTGCGCCGCTTCGAGTCTGCTAGAACCTATTTAATTTATGCTTTTGAGCAGGGTTAATCCAAAACTGGCTCCTGCACCAAGCCAGCGTTTCCAAAACCGCTCGACAGGATATACGAACAGCAGGCCTGGGTGATCTCGCGGAAGCGGGCTCTTTCCCGACGGTAAATATATACCTCTCGCTTGTCTGGCAAATCTGAAATCGGGCGAAAGGCGACCGCATCCGGGATGAACTGTGCGACGGTCTGCGGCAGGACCGTGATCCACTGGCCTGCCCTGACAGTCGTGATCAGGGAATGCGTGTTGTGAATGGTAACCTCGGCCCTGTCCAGGATCTCTCGGAAAGGCGCGGACTCGATAAAGTCGCACAAGGCGTTTCGCACGAAGGGCGCCGCCATCAGGTCACAGATTTCAGGCGGTTTGGCCCGTGTCATAAGCGGATGATCAGAAGCTGCGACCAGTCCGAACCGATCCTGAAACAGCGGCTCGGCACTGACCCCGTTCAGGGGATGATGACCGGATGCAATGCCGATGTCCGCCTTATCCCCGGCAACGGCGTCCAGAACCTGTTGCGAATCCCCGTCTCGCAACTCGATCTTCAACCCGGGAAAGCGTGATGTCATATGTCCCAGCAAGGCGGGAAAGACCAAGGCCCCCACCGACGGCACGGATACGATGCGGATCAACCCTTGTTCCGCCTGCGCCGCCATTTCTATGTTCTGAACAGTCTGATCAAAATCGCGCACTTGTTTGAGAGCAAGGTCCAGAACTTGCTGACCCAGTGGCGACAGGTGGTTTTTTCGTTCACCTTCAAACAGTTTCTTACCCAGATGATCTTCAAACTGCTTCAGCATCATTGAGACGGCGGATTGCGTCCGACCCAGACGGCTGGCAGCCTCGGCAAGGTTTCCGGTTTGGGCCACGGTACAAAAACACCGCAGCATCTCGACTTTCATCGCCATACTTCAAACTTTCTGAAGTTTTCTAAAGTTATTTGAGTTTGACTGATGTTGATCGAAAGTTCCATCCTGACCCAAATCGAAATTTGCGAATTTGGGGCATGACGTGACCAAACTGAACCTGATTGCCGGCGAATGGCTGGCCGGCGAAAGCGAAATTGAAAACCGCAATCCTTCGGATTTAAGCGATCTGGTTGGCATGTTCACACAAGCCAGCGCCGATCAGCTTGAGGCGACTCTGGATCAGGCGCGCGTCGCGCAGGCCGAATGGGCCGCCTACGGGCTGGAGCGAAAACAGGCCGTCCTGAACGCCATCGGCAACGAGTTGATGGCCCGCGCCGAGGAACTCGGCACTCTGCTCAGCCGCGAAGAAGGCAAGCCGCTGGCCGAAGGCAAGGGCGAGGTTTACCGCGCCGGTCAGTTCTTCACGTATTACGCCGCCGAGTGTCTGCGCCAGATCGGTGAAAACGCCGATTCCGTGCGCCCCGATATCGAAGTGGATGTGCGCCGCGAAGCTGTTGGCGTAGTTGCGATCATCAGTCCGTGGAACTTCCCCACTGCAACCGCCTCGTGGAAGATTGCCCCGGCGCTGTGCTATGGCAACGCGGTGGTGTGGAAACCCGCCAACATCACACCCGCCTCGGCTGTGGCCCTGACTGAAATCATCGAACGGCAGGATATTCCGAAAGGTCTGTTCAGCCTTGTGATGGGCTCGGGCCGTTCGGTCGGTCAGCGCCTTGTGGAAAGCCCCAAGGTCAATGCGATTTCCTTCACCGGGTCTGTACCCGTGGGCAAAGGCATCGCCGCCGCAGCAATCCAGAACCTGACCAAGGTGCAGATGGAAATGGGGTCCAAAAACGCGCTGGCCGTGATGGACGACGCCGATCTGGATCTGGCGGTGACACTGGCACTGGGCGGGGCCTTTGGCGGGACCGGTCAGAAATGCACCGCCTCGTCGCGGCTGGTGGTTCATGCGGGCATCCACGATGCCTTTGTCGAGAAACTGGTTGCCGGTGCGCAGGCAATGAAAGTGGGTCACGCGCTGGAAGCAGGCGTGCAGATGGGCCCCGTCGTCAGCCAGCAGCAGTTGAATGAAAACCTCGCCTATGTCGATCTGGGCAAATCCGAAGGGGCCGAGCTGGCCTGTGGCGGTCAGCGCCTGGAGATGCCTCATGACGGGTTCTACATGTCGCCGGGCGTGTTCCTGAACACCATCAACGACATGCGCATCAACCGCGAAGAAATGTTTGCGCCCCTGACATCCGTCATCAAGGTCAGCAGCTATGACGAGGCGCTGAGTGTGGTCAACGACACCAATTTCGGCCTGACCTCGGGCATCGTGACCAAATCGCTGGCTCGCGCCACCCATTTCCGCCGCAACGCGCGCACCGGTGTTGTGACGGTTAACCTGCCCACCGCTGGCACCGATTACCACGTGCCTTTCGGTGGCCGGGGCGACAGCTCGTACGGGCCGCGCGAACAGGGTAAGGCAGCGGCTGAATTCTATACAACGGTCAAAACCGCCTATATCAGCGCAGGCCCGGTCTGATGCGGATCGACGGCCTGCAATATGCCAATTGGTCGGAGAAGATATTTCGCCAATTGCGCGAAGGGCGCGTGGACGCGATCCACGTCACCATCTCCTATCATGAGAATTTCCGAGAAACGGTTCTGAATTTCGAGAAATGGAACCGTTGGTTCGAGCAATATCCGGATCTGATCATGAAAGGGCGGTGGGCCGGCGATATCGACACGGCCCGTGAAACAGGCCGGACCGCCGTGTTTTTCGGGTTTCAGAACCCATCGCCCATCGAAGACGACATCGGGCTGGTTGAAATCCTGCACGATTTGGGCGCGCGGTTCATGCAACTGACCTATAACAACCAATCCCTGCTGGCGACCGGTTGTTATGAGGCCGAAGACACCGGCATCACCCGAATGGGCAAGCAGGTGATCAAAGAGATGAACCGCGTGGGCCTTGTGGTGGACATGAGCCATTCGGCTGACCGGTCCACAATCGAGGCGGCTGAACTCTCAGACAGGCCCATCGCAATCACGCATGCCAATCCGCACGATTGGTCCCCGGCCCTGCGCAACAAGCGAGATGATGTCATCCGCGCCGTGACTGAAAACGGTGGGATGCTGGGTTTTTCGGTCTACCCTCACCACCTGAAGGACAAGTCTGACTGCACGCTGGAAAGCTTTTGCGAGATGATCGCCCGCACTGCGGACAAATACGGGGCCAGTCATCTGGGGATCGGCACTGACCTGTGCCAGGATCAGCCTGACAGTATCGTTGAATGGATGCGTGTGGGGCGGTGGACAAAAGAAATCGACTATGGCGAAGGCTCGGCCTCTGCTCCGGGGTTTCCACCAATGCCGGGCTGGTTTCAGGACAACCGAGACTTTGGAAACATCGAACAAGGGTTACGCGCGACCGGCCTGAACGATGACGAAGTGGCCGGGATCATGGGCAGGAACTGGTATCGGTTCTTTGCCGAGAACTTCGTCCCACAAAGGTAGCCAAATGGAACCACACGCGCAGACAGAGATCGCCAGACGTGACACCGCTACGGTCATGCGGCTGTCACGGCTGGGATCATTGCATCAATGCCGGCTCAGCTTTATGCGGCAACTGACACGCCGCATGGCCGATGAAAACTGGAGCTTCTCGCGACCTGCATTCGAAATTGACGACAAAGGTGTCGGCCATGCGGTCTATACCGCGCAAGGCCCCGATCGCGCCTATTCGCTGGTAGCATTTGCCCATGACCTGCCTGCCGATCAACGGTCAGACCGGGTTATTGCCGAAGCCTGGGACGCCACCTTTGCGCTGTTCGACGGTATCCCGACGCTAGAAGACATTGATCGGCTGTCGCGGAACGTACCGCTGCAAGAGGCAGGGCGTGTCAGCGAAACCGAATTGTCACTGTCACGCGCCAACCGTTCCGTGCGACTCTGGGCTCATGTGGTGGATCGTCTGGCTGCGGGCCAACAACCGGACCTGGAACAGATTTATCAGGTCGGCTATCTGATGAGGACCACGGCTGTTTACGGGTCGGGCAAATTCGGCGCTGCGGATCGTGAGAAAACGGCGGACCGGGATGAGGTCAGCGGTCCCTTCCAGATCGAAATGCTGTCGGTGTACCTGACCCGGATTTTTGTACGCGATCTGGTGCAATATATGGCGCAGGTCAAAGGTGGGGATCAAACCGCCGAGCTTGATCCTGAAATCGCACGCTGGCTGGGCATCGGAAATTCCACAGGACTGGGAATGGCGCCGTTCATCGTGAACCATCCCGTTCTGTTCAACAACTGGATCATGGCGCGGGAAGAGGCCATCTCGCGCGTGCGGTCAATTAAGACAGCGACCGAAAAAGACGCGTGCGTCTTTCGCGACGTATTCGCGCGCAGCAAACAGTCAATCGCGTGGTGGCAATCCGAACATCCGATACAGGTGGAAAAACTGGCGGCACTGAAGGACGACCTGAATTCGATCGACGTATTTCTGGCTACAGACGACCTGACACGAGACCATCCGTGGGATCGCATGATCCGATGGTCGGAAACCGCGCTCAGCGAAGAAGGCCAGGAGTTGCTGGCCTCGCTGATCCTTGAGCCTTACGGAGATGTCGTGGATGGGCTGTCCAGCTGCATGGCGGACACAAACACGGCTGCACAGGTTATTGATGGAACAATGCCGGTGTCAGGGGTGCGTACCTTGATCCGGAACAGTTTTGACTGGGCGCTGGATCTTGATTGGAGTGATCCGAAAAACTGCGCGCGCGCCTGGTACGTTTCCGAAGAGAAACTTGAACCCCGACTGGGTGAACGGTTTGAAGAACCAATTGCGGACTATGAACAACCGCTCGCGCCCGCGCGTGATGCGGCGATGGCTTTCAGGGCTCTGCAAGACTGGCCGGATGATGCGCCGATAGCAGAATTTCTTTTGCGCCACCCCGAGCACCGCCACACCGTGCGCCGCGCCCAAATCAGCCGTATCGCGCCATATGGTGAGATTCATGACAACACAATCGGCGCGAAAGTGATGCCCATCGATATGTTGCGCGCAAAGCTGTCCTTCTTTGGCGCGACGCATTTCGACCCTCGTTCAGATCGCTGGGTCCGCATCTGCATGTATGCCGGCGCCCCCTACCCTGATGAGCTAAATACCGCAAACTCAGATTTGTGGGTTTATCCGGAGGTTGCACAATGACTTTTTCATTGAACGAAGTCGAAGCAACCGCCAAACGTGCAACCCGCGGGGCCGGATATGCCTGGGGCGTGGCGGAAGAGGCTGCAAAGGCCACCCGTTGGCTAAGCGCCCAAGGGTTCGACGGGCCCGCTATTCTGGCCCAACTGCTCAAACGTGAATATGCGCCCTGTCTGGAACGCCACATTCCTGTGCTTCCGAACGGAGTATGGGTTGGCGAACAAGACCTGTGCCCCCTGATGACCGGAGCTGTGATATCGGATTCCCCGACCGTCCTGTCCCAAGGCACCATTGCGATTTCAAACCTCGCAGCACCGCTGCTGTTGCTGCCCTTTGTCGCTGCGGGGGCCAAAAAGCTGGGAAAGACAGTAAAAGTCACCTTCGACGGGTATTCTGCGACAACTGATGGTGTTCATCTAAGCTGTGCAGACAGCAATTTGGACCGCGCTGATCATGTTGAGATAACCGAGGGCGACCACATTCAATACGGTCGCCCCCTGCTAAGCCGTGCCGCCCCAAATGCAGAGGCGTGGCAGATCCTCAACTCCATGGCGCACCGTACATATGCCCCTGCAACTGAAGAATCCCGACTGCTTGGCGCTGGTTCCGGCCTGTCGGACAATGACTGAAGGATCATCAGATGACCGAGACCCAAACCCTGTCGCTTGCCGAAATCGAAAAGCTGTCCTTCACCGCGTTGGTTGCCGCTGGCACAAGTGAAGAAAGCGCGCGCCCTCTGGCCGTGGCCACTGCGGCAACCGAAGCGGATGGGGTGGCCAGTCATGGTCTGGCTTATATCCCGATCTACTGTGAACACGTACAATGCGGGAAGGTTGACGGTCAGGCAGTACCGACGCTGGAAACGCCGCGCCCCGGCCTTATCCGCGTAGACGCTGCGACCGGGTTCGCACATGCAGCCATTGAAATGGGCTTTGATGCATTGATCCCGGCGGCTCGTGAACAGGGCATCGCGGCCCTTGCGATCACCAACAGCTACAATTGCGGTGTGTTGGGTTATCACACGTATCGACTGGCGCAGGCGGGTCTGGTTGGTCTTGGATTCACCAATGCACCAGCATCCATTGCACCTTCGGGTGGATCGAAGCCCGTTGTCGGCACCAACCCGTTCTCTGTTGCGGTACCGGGTCCAGACGGGCAACCCGCGTTGCTGATTGACCAGAGCGCCAGCACCATCGCCAAAAGCGAAGTGATGAAACACGCCAGAGAAGGCAAGGCCATCCCGGTCGGCTGGGCACTGGACCCGGACGGAAACCCGACAACAGACCCGAATGTCGGTCTGAAAGGAAGCATGGCCCCATCCGGCGGGTACAAAGGTGTGGGTATCGCTTTGCTGACTGAAATCATGGCGGCCGCTTTGACAGGATCTACTCTTGGGCTGCATGCCTCTCCGTTCTCGGGAACGGTCGGGGGTCCACCGAAAACCGGGCAGTTCTTCATCGCTATTGACCCTGCGGTTTCGTCAAATGGACTGTTTTCAACCGCAATATCGGATCTGGTCGTGTCGATCAGAGATCAGGACGGCGCGCACCTGCCCGGAGATGGGCGCCGTGCATGTCGCCTTGCCGCAGGTCAAAAAGGTGTCGCCGTCAACACTGCTACATTGGCCAGGATTGACGCGATAATTCAGGAAAACAGTTAAGAGCAGCCACCAGACCGGGCGGATGTGGTGGCCGCTTGCGCCTAGTTCACGAAATGCAGCGTGTCGAATTCACTGCGCCAGGCAGAGACTTCCGAAGCGACAGGCGCGTCGTCCAGTCCTCGCGTGATCAAATCGGCGAGGCGATCAGCATCTCGAGAGGTCATGCCCCAGCGAACCAATTCAGGAGTGCCAATCCGCAACCCATTCAAGTCCCCTTCAACCGGCTTGACAGGTAATCCGATGCCGCATGCAAGAAACCCGCTTTCGCGAAGCTTCTTCGATGCCGCCTGCCCTCCGCCATAGGGCTCTGCCAGAACCGCGAACTGATGCGAATTGGTGAAGCCTTCCGCACCCTCAAAGACGCGAACACCCTGCGCATCCAACGCTGCGGCCAGTGCTTTTGACAGTGCGATCATCTCGTTCGCGTACGCCTGACCAAAGTCTTTCCAATCCAGCATGGTAACCGCAAGAGCGGCCGTTTTGGCGGCATCGAAATTGGCTGTCATCCCGGGAAAAGCAATAGCATCCAATGATTTGGCAATGTCGACATCATTCGACACGATCAATCCACCTGCTGGTCCACCAAGGCTTTTATAGGTGCTCATGGTCATGAAATGCGCGCCCTCGTTCAACGGGTTCGACCAGGCACGCCCCGCGATTATCCCGCACTGATGCGCGGCGTCGAACATGACTTTCGCGTCAACTTCGTCCGCAATGGCCCGCACCTCGGCAACAGGGTGTTCAAAAAGGTTCAGACTTCCGCCGATCGTGATCAGCTTGGGGCGCTCAGCCCGCGCCAGGTCGCGCAGTTGGTCCAGATCGACTGTGTAGCCATTTGTGTTAACCGGTGCCTCGATCGTGCGCAGCCCGAACAGCCCTGCACAGCCCGCAGTATGATGGGTCACATGGCCGCCGATCATTGCGGGTGGCGCAATGATTGTATCACCCGGCTTACAGGTCGCCATGAAGCCATAAAGATTTGCAATTGCGCCCGACGGCACACGAACCTCTGCAAATCGGGCATCAAAGACCTCTGCACAAAGCTCGGCCGCGATGACTTCGATTTCTTCGATTGCTTCCAGCCCCATTTCATATTTGTCACCGGGATAGCCCAGCGAAGGCCGCGACCCGATGCCCGACGACAAAAGCGCCTCGGCCTTGGGGTTCATGACATTGGTCGCGGGGTTGAGGTTGAAACACTCTTCCTCGTGAATACGGCGGTTTTCCTCTGCCAGATGCACGATCCGGTCCAATAGGTCGCCAGACGATGCCGATGCTGTCTTTGTCGCGATATTCTGAACCAATGTTTCGCTTGCGGTGGGCACCCAGTCTCTATGTGCAAGTGTCATCTGACATCCTCCTGTTTCGTGCACTGTGACTGCTGCTGCGTGACTTCGCAAAGCAGATTTGTTATTTCTTGGCGTAGAAAAACTAAGGCTAAGGTGATGAGCGTTTCCCCAAAGCGTCCCAAAGGGCCCCCACTGAACGCAATGCGCGCTTTTGAGGCAGCGGCGCGCCACATCAGCTTTGTCGCCGCGGCTGAAGAGTTGAACGTCACACCGGGTGCAATCTCGCAACACGTCAAAACGCTGGAAGGCTGGGCCGGTGCAGCACTTTTCCGGCGCAACGCGCAAGGCGTAGAACTCACGCCCGAGGGGCAGTCGCTTGTCGCTGAATTTACCAGGGCTTTTGACCAATTGGCCGACGCGGCCCGTGCGCTGCGCAACCTTAAACCCAATGCAGATTTTCATATCGCTGCTTTACCGGCCATTGCTCAGCTCTGGCTTCCCAAAAGGCTGCGCCAGATCCGATCTCAATTTCCTGACATCAGTTTTTCAGTCACTGCGCTGGAAGCGCCGCCGAGCCTGGGGCGCGAACTGTTCGACCTGTCAATCTTCTTCGCTCCACCGGACGACACGGCCAATCAGGTGGTCGTTTGCCCGGACGAGATCGTGCCGGTTTGCGCCCCGGCGCTTAAGGACCAAGTTTGCCGCGCAAACGGTTTTCTGGGCGTACCGTTGCTGCACGATCTGGTGTGGAACGAAGATTGGACCAAATGGGCCCAACACTCTGGCTATGACCTGCATAGTGCCAAGGGCGGTGCTCAATTCTCCCTCTACAGTCTGGCCGTAGAGGAAGCGAAGGCGGGCGCAGGAATACTGATGGGACACCTGTGCCTGATCGAAGACGCCTTGGCCACAGGCGAGCTGACAGCTGCGCACACCAAATTGTTCCGCACCGACCGATCTCTGGTTATCCAAATGCCACAACGAACCCGCAGGAGACCGGAAACGGACCAGATTATCGCATGTTTGTCCCGTTGACCCAAATTGTCCCAGACCTCAGCGCGGGATAGATGGGAACTGAAAGGAGGGCGAAAGATTGCCCAAAACACCGGGCACTTATCTTCGTCAAACTCGAACGCTTGGTCCCAACTTTGCATGTTCAATCATGTTTGGGTACACACGAAAAACTGTCAGAGCGCTTCCGCAATCGTGGCCGCTCGGTTTGGCCAGCGACACGTGGAGGGTTACAGTGCACCGCGCCCGTCGAAGAAAGGCTGCGTCAAACGGGTTTAGTCGGTCTCAGCTTTTGGCTTTGCCTGCGACCTTGGAGGCAGCTTCCATGTTTTCGCCGATGATGTCTGCTTCTGTTTCGCTTACGTATTTTGCACAGCGCGACACCATTTCGAACCATTCACGTGCGTCTTCCACCATTCGTTCCATGGAATGGCGTTGCCATTCGGCGACGGCTTGCATCGTTTTGCTTGGATCTGGGCTGTCGCCAAACGTAGCTTCCCGGGCAGTTTGCAGCGCGGTGCGTGCAGCCTCATGGCGGCGCTTGAACCAGAGGCGGGAGTATTCCTCCGCCTCGCTCAGCAGGTGGTCCTGCGCTTTCCAAAACTGCTCGATCTGCGGCGTCACCGCGGAGTTCATGGACATCATGCCCTGCATGGATTTCAACACGTCGGTAAGGGCTTCCTGTGTCTCGATTTCGGCTGATTTTGTGGGCATTTGAACTCTCCCTGGAAAAGAAGACGGTGATTAATTTTACCACACCCAGAGGTGCACTCACATTAACCGAGATCAAATTCACTGGGTAATTCGCGCCGTCGTTTCACAATACGCCCGTCCACAACATACACGGTCGGTTGATATCAACTCATCTGGGCGACTGACCGTCTGAACATAACCAGACTTGTCATCAACAGGGCCAGACCCAACACAGCCATCCAAACGAATTCCGGCCAGACCGTTTCGATTCCAGCACCTTTGAAAACAATTGCTTGGCTGGCTGACATATAGTGGCGCGATGGCAGAAACAGCGTTCCGGCTTGCAACCAGCCTGGTTGCCCTTCGACTGGTGTTTCCCCTCCGGACAGCATCAGCATTGGCAGGACAATCAGCATGACCAGAAGCGCAAATTGCGCCATTGAGCGCGCGATCGTCGCCAGAAATACCCCAAGCGCCGTAGCTGTAAACAGAAAAAGTGCGGTTCCAAATAGGAACAGTGTCTTTGATCCGGCAATGCGAATGTCCAACGAACCCTGCATGACAAAAGTCAGCGATAACCCCGCAGCGATCAGAACAACGGCCGCATTGGCCCAGATTTTTGCCATCGCAATGTCGAGCGGAGTTAGAGGCATGGCGAGCAGATGCTCAATTGTTCCATGCTCTCTCTCCCGGATCATGGCAGCGCCGGTCAGGATGGTCGTGAGCCACATGATCTGACCGATCAGCGCAACGATGCCCGCAAAACGCACCGTATCTCTGTTTGGGTTGAAGGCACTTCTCAGAATGACATTGATTGCGGGAGGATCTACGAGGTCAACACCAACTGCAAAGCGATGGATTTCAGCGCTCAATATACTGGTGATGTAATTGGCGCCGATACCTGCCTGCTCCATAGCCGTGGCGTCTATCAGAACCTGTATCTCTGGTGTGCTTCTGGCGCGCAGGTCTTTTTCAAAACCTGGAGGAATGGCAACGATGAAGATAAACCGCCCGGCATCCATGTGCGCTGGACCGGTCCCCGGTTCAATTTGCACGACCGGTTGAAACTCCGGTGGGAAAAACGCAGTGGCAAGGGTGCGCGATAGTGGAGAGTTATCCTCATCTGCAAATGCGATTGAGGCGTTATTCACCGAGCTTGCAACGCCTGTTGCTTCCATGATCGGAGCCAGCGTGAATGACCAGACCAGCAAGGCCATCATCACCCAATCGCGGCGCAGGCTCATCATTTCCTTCAATCCCAGCCAGAATATGCAAAAAAGGCGCTGCATTCACTTCTCCTGCGCGCGCAGGCAAAGGGCGGCGGCGAGTGTCAGCACTGGACCGAAACAGGCAAGCGCAAGAATGTCCGGGGCAAGTGATTCCCACCCTAAGCCCTTGGTGAACGCGCCGACGTTCAGGTGCAGAAAATAGGAAGATGGCCAAAGCGAGCCGATGAACTGAGCCCCCCCTTCCAAAGTGGAGACGGGCTGCAACAGGCCCGAGAACTGGATGGTCGGCACAACCGAGGCGATGGCTGTCGCAAATGTCGCTGCCACCTGGCTGGATGTCATTGTGGCAATCAGCAATCCATAGGACGTCGTTGCCCAGATATACAAAAACGCACCAACCGCTAGCGGAATGGGATCGCCTTTGAGCGGCACACCGAAGACGAAAATGGTCATCGCTGCCAGCAACAGAAAGTTTGCAAAAGCAATTGCAATATAGGGAATTTGCTTACCAATCAGGAATTCGAGCCGGGTTGTCGGTGTTACGTAGAAATTCACCACAGATCCCAGCTCACGCTCACGCGCGACACTGACCGCCGTCAAGACGGCCGGCAACATGATAAGCAAAATCGCCGGCATGGCCGGGGCCATTGCTGCAATGCTTTCAAAACTCTGATTGTAGCGAAATCGCGGTTCTATCCGGGCAATCTCGAAGTCCCGTTGCCCCGTCTTTCGGGCGTGTTCGTCCAGAAAGGACTGATGCAGTCCCGCGACATATCCTTCAACGGTCTCGCCTTTGAACGGAATGGCACCATCGACTGTCGCGAGGACCTGTGTTGGCTCGCCTGTGCGCAGCTTACGACCGAAGTTCGGTGGCAACTCTAAGACCAGTGAAACGTCTCCTGCCTGGAGCCGGTTGTGGCCTTCCATAGCGCTTTCCAATGGCGGCGTGGGTTTGAAATAGGACGACCCCGCGAACTCAGTTGCATAGGCACGGCTCTCAGGACCCTGAGAAAGGTCTAGAACGGCAAAGTCCAGTTCATCAATGTCAAGCGTGATGCCAAAGCAGAAAACCAACATCAAAATGGCTGACCCAAGAAACGCAAAGGCAAGGCGCACAGGATCGCGCGCCACCTCGACGGCCTCGCGTCGCGTATAGGCCAGTGCGCGCCCGACACTGCCACCGATGTGTTTGGAATTGGTGGCCAAATCAACTCTCGGTGCTTCAACCGGCGCCGGTCTTTCTGCCGCCTCCAGAATTGAGATGAACGCAGCCTCAAGGCTGTCGGCGCTTTCAGCGGCGATCAATTCGGCTGGTGTGCCTTCTGCCAAGACCTGGCCTGCGTGCATAAACGAAACACGGTCACATCGTTCTGCTTCTGCCATGAAATGGGTGGAGACAAAGATCGTTACCGCGTCTTGTCGGGACAACTCGACGAGCAAGGCCCAAAACGTATCTCGCGCCTCTGGGTCCACTCCGGATGTCGGCTCATCCAATATCAGCACACGCGGGCGATGGATGATCGCAACCGCCAGCGACAGGCGCTGTTTGATCCCAAGGGGCAGGGCGGCCGCAAGGGTATCACGATGCGTGCCGAGTCCGAATCGTTCCGTCAGTTCCGAAATGCGCGCGTCGCGGTCAGGGATTGCGAAAATCCGGGCGTGCAACTGAAGGTTCTGATACACTGACAATTCACCGTACAATGAAAACGCCTGACTCATGTACCCAATCTCGCGGCGCACCTTTCGATCCCTGGCGTCAACGGGTTTGCCGAATAACAATGCCTCGCCTGAGCTTGCAGGCAGCAAACCGGTCAGCATTTTCATCGTCGTGGATTTTCCGCATCCGTTTGATCCCAGAAACCCGAAAATCTCTCCGCGATTGATCGAGAAATCAACGTTGTTCACGGCGATGAAATCGCCAAAGCGCCGTGTCAGCCCGCGTGCAGTAATCACGGGATCCGATTTGATCTGTCGAACGATTGATTGACCCGGCGCTGAACCAGATGCCTCGTCTGCCCGCAAGCGTCGGTACGCAGTTTCGAAGTCCTTATCGGCACGCTTCAATTCGGCGGGTTTACCCTGAAAGATGACGCGACCTGCGTCCATCGCGACGATCCAGTCAAAGCCTTCGGCCTCCTCCATATAGGCTGTAGACACAAGGACAGAGAGCTTGGGGTTTTCCGTTCGGATAGCGTCGATCAATGCCCAAAACTGTCGACGCGACAACGGATCAACCCCGGTTGTTGGCTCATCCAGAACCAGGAGTTTGGGGTCATGAATCAACGCACAGCACAGGCCAAGCTTCTGTTTCATTCCACCAGAAAGCCTGCCCATCAGGCGATCCTCAAATGGTGCAAGCGCGGTCGCTGTCAGCAATGCGGTGATCCGGGCGTCACGCTCGTCGTGTCCCTGTCCGAAAAGGCCCGAGAAGAACTCCAAATTTTCGCGTACCGACAGTTCTGAATAGAGATTCCGACCCAAACCTTGCGGCATGAATGCGATCGCAGGGCATATTCGTCTACGATGAGTGGGCTCATCAATCGCTCCGCCCAGAACGTCGATTGATCCGGATTGAAGCTTTTTTGCACCGGTGATCAACCCAAGCAATGTGGACTTGCCCACCCCGTCTGGGCCAATGAAGCCGACAAGCTGTCCGGTTGGAAGGTCCAAGGTTACAGAGTTCAACGCGATGTGTTTTCGATACCTGTGTGTAACACCGGCAATTCGAAACTCTGACGAGGCGACTGTGGCATTCATTCGAACAGCTCTTGCGGGATGGGCTGTTCAAGCGCCTCGGGCCATGCGCTGGTGGGATCGATCCGTATCACGGCAATGCCGCGCAGGCCCGTTTTTACGTGTTCAATCCGGCTTTCAACCAGGTCCTGGGGGATACGAACGCGGACACGAAAGACCAGTTGCTCGCGTTCATCCAGAGTCTCGACTTGTTTGGGCGTGAATTGCGCCTCGGGAGAAACAAAGCTGACATATGCAGGTGTGGCGTATTCGGGTAAAGCATCAAGCACGATGCGAGCTTCGGCTCCAATCGGCAACAGCCCGGCTTCCCGCGCAGGAAGGAAAACTTCCATATACACGTTCTCGAGACTGAGAAGGGTCAGGATCGGTTCACCCGCTCCGACGACCTCGCCCGGCTCGGCCAATCGATAAAGAACGCGACCCGGCATTGGTGCCAGCAAGGAACTGTCTTCGATTTGCGCCTCAATCCTGCGCACCTCGGCTTCTGCAGCGGCAATCCGGCTTTCTGCGGTTGCAACTCGGGCTTTGGCGGCACCCAACACAGCAGACGCAACTTGGTGGATGGTTTCACGTTCCTCAAAAACTGTCTTAGAGATATTGTTCCCGGTCAGTAGCGCTGTAGCACGTTCAAGTTCCTGCGCCGCCCGACGTTGCTCACTTTGGCGTTGCAGAACCAAGGCTTCAGCTTCTGCTTTTGTCTGGCGCGCCAAGGCGACCTCGGCTTTTGCCCGGTCCAGCGCTGCAGACAATTCGTCTATATCCATCCTGGCAAGTACATCACCGGCGGCGACCATGCCGCCTTCAGGTGCCAGAACTTTGGCAACACGCCCGGCGATCGTTGGCGCAATTTCAACCTGCTCTGCCTCAATCCTTCCATTACCCTGTACGAAGCCACTCGGCAATTGATCGCCGTCTTGGGAGATGACGGAGTAAACAACCGCGCCAGCAACCACGATGACTACCAGAGCAAAAAAGATGGGCGAACTCTTCTTCATAGCTTTTGCCAGATCGTTGAATGCGACGGTCAGTCTAGTGCCTGGCAGGATTGGGGACTTTGCGATGGATCAAGCGTTTCCAAAGCATGCTTGGGGGAACAACATATCCTGTCTGTCGGAATGGACGTGTCCTGTTTTCGTGCCGCCCCAGGTGCTCGTTCAGCCTCTGTTGCGCATTCATCACAGGGTGAATTGCGTCCCCTGTTGCTTCCAGAGTGCTTTGAGTTGTGCAGTGGCCCTGAACGCAGAAAGCGCCCCTTGGGGCGCTAAGTGTTTGATATCTGACTTGAAGTATTGGTTGCGGGAGCAGGATTTGAACCTGCGACCTTCAGGTTATGAGCCTGACGAGCTACCGGGCTGCTCCATCCCGCGTCAGAGTCAGATTTGTTTTCATCGTTTTAGAGAGATTTGGGGATTTTGCTAGGTTTGGCGGTGACCTACTCTCCCGGGGCTTAAGCCCAAGTACCATTGGCGCGGCAGTGCTTAACTTCCGGGTTCGGGATGGGACCGGGTGTTTCACTTGCGCTATGACCACCAAACCGAGGAAAATCCCCACGTCGCTGTTTTTGCGGAGCAAAAAAGCGACGGGCAGGAGGCAGCGTATTCGCGAAGCGGATGCGCGGTCCTGCACGGTTGTGTTAATCAGATCAACGTTGTCCAACTCAGGGTGTGTATGTCTTTGATTTGTCTTTCCATTACTGGATCAAATCAAGCCTATCGGGCGATTAGTACCGGTCAACTGAACGCATTACTGCGCTTACATCTCCGGCCTATTGACGTGGTGGTCTTCCACGGCCCTCAGGGAGACCTTGTTTTGAGGGGGGCTTCCCGCTTAGATGCCTTCAGCGGTTATCCTGTCCGATCATAGCTACCCAGCACTGCCGTTGGCACGACAACTGGTCCACCAGTGGATCGTTCACCCCGGTCCTCTCGTACTAGGGGCAACTCCTCTCAAGTCTCCTACACCCACGGCAGATAGGGACCGAACTGTCTCACGACGTTCTAAACCCAGCTCACGTACCTCTTTAAACGGCGAACAGCCGTACCCTTGGGACCTGCTCCAGCCCCAGGATGAGATGAGCCGACATCGAGGTGCCAAACACTGCCGTCGATATGGACTCTTGGGCAGTATCAGCCTGTTATCCCCGGCGTACCTTTTATCCGTTGAGCGATGGCCCTTCCACTCGGGACCACCGGATCACTATGGCCGTCTTTCGACTCTGCTCGACTTGTCAGTCTTGCAGTCAGGCTGGCTTCTGCCATTGCACTCAACGAGCGATTTCCGACCGCTCTGAGCCAACCTTCGCGCGCCTCCGTTACGCTTTAGGAGGCGACCGCCCCAGTCAAACTACCCGCCACGCAGGGTCCCGGATCCGGATAACGGACCGCGGTTAGACATCAAGAGTGCGAAGGGTGGTATCTCAAGGGAGGCTCCACGGATACTTGCGTTTCCGCTTCAAAGCCTACCACCTATCCTGCACATCACAATCCTGATGCCAGTGCGAAGCTGTAGTAAAGGTGCACGGGGTCTTTCCGTCTAACCGCGGGAAGCCTGCATCTTGACAGGCAATTCAATTTCGCTGAGTCGATGTTGGAGACAGCGGGGAAGTCGTTACGCCATTCGTGCAGGTCGGAACTTACCCGACAAGGAATTTCGCTACCTTAGGACCGTTATAGTTACGGCCGCCGTTTACCTGGGCTTCAATTCAAGGCTCTCACCTCTCCTTTTAACCTTCAGGCACCGGGCAGGCGTCAGACCCTATACGTCGTCTTGCGACTTCGCAGAGCCCTGTGTTTTTAATAAACAGTCGCCACCCCCCTGGTTTGTGCCCCCAGCCCCTAGTTGCCTAGGAACCGGGCCTCCTTCTCGCGAACTTACGGAGGTATTTTGCCGAGTTCCTTCAACATCGTTCTCTCAAGCGCCTTGGTATGCTCTACCAGTCCACCTGTGTCGGTTTAGGGTACGGTCTGATGGAGGGCTATTTCGGGAACCACTCAGCAGCCCAATCAATCCGATAAGATTGAACTACACCTGTGATCCGTCACATCCTCCTGGCCTAGGAATATTAACCTAGTTCCCATCGCCTACGCCTTTCGGCCTCGGCTTAGGGGCCGGCTTACCCTGCTCAGATTAGCTTTAAGCAGGAACCCTTGGACTTTCGGCGAGTGTGTCTCACACTCTTTGTCGCTACTCATGTCATCATTCTCACTAGTGATCTCTCCACCGGATCCCTCACAGGCCGGCTTCATCGAAAGAACTCGATCCGTCATTACATCCCGCTGCTGTTACACAACACAGATGCAAATACGGATGAGTTCTATGTCACACTACGCTCTGCTACCATGCCTTACGGCATCCTAAGCTTCGGCTCATGGCTTGAGCCCCGTTACATCTTCGCCGCAGGACAACTTATTTAGACCAGTGAGCTGTTACGCTATCTTTAAAGGATGGCTGCTTCTAAGCCAACCTCCGGTTGTTTTGGTCGTCCCACCTGCTTTCCCACTTAGCCATGAATTGGGGGCCTTAGCTGTAGGTCAGGGTTGTTTCCCTCTCCACTACGGACGTTAGCATCCGCAGTGTGTCTGCCATCTAGTACTCCCGGGTATTCGGAGTTTGGTTAGGATCAGTAAGCCTGTGGGGCCCCATTACCCATCCAGTGCTCTACCCCGGGGTATTCGGATGACGCTCTACCTAAATAGATTTCGCAGAGAACCAGCTATCTCCGAGTTTGATTGGCCTTTCACCCCTAGGCACAGCTCATCCCGATCCTTTTCAACGGATGTGGGTTCGGTCCTCCAGTAAGTGTTACCTTACCTTCAACCTGGCCATGCCTAGATCACTCGGTTTCGGGTCTGATCCCACGAACTCATTCGCCCTATTAAGACTCGCTTTCGCTACGCCTACACCTAACGGCTTAAGCTTGCTCGTGAGACCAAGTCGATGACCCATTATACAAAAGGTACGCCGTCACCCCGCAAGGAGGCTCCGACTGATTGTAGGCGTTCGGTTTCAGGTACTGTTTCACTCCCCTCGTCGGGGTGCTTTTCACCTTTCCTCACGGTACTGGTTCGCTATCGGTCAGCAAGGAGTACTTAGCCTTCGAAGGTGGTCCTCCGATCTTCAGACAGAATTTCACGTGTTCCGCCCTACTTAATACGTCCGATCATGCTTCATATACGGGACTGTCACCCTCTATGGTCCTGCTTCCCAACAGGTTCTATTCACACTCACGGCTCGGCTGGTCCCCGTTCGCTCGCCACTACTAGGGGAGTATCAATTGATTTCCTTTCCTCCGGGTACTTAGATGTTTCAGTTCCCCGGGTTTGCTCTTAAAACCCTATGTATTCAGGTCTTAAGTACCTGGTCATGCTCATTATTGATCAGCTGTGCCAACAATAACAAACATTCAGGTGGGTTGCCCCATTCAGAAATCCATGGATCAAAGCTTATTCTCAGCTCCCCATGGCTTATCGCAGAGTATCACGTCTTTCATCGCCTCTTGCTGCCAAGGCATTCACCAAACGCCCTTCTCGCGCTTGATTTGATCCAGAAAAAGAAAGACATAACATGTTGCGCTACCGCCTGTTCGGCTACTTGAGCGCGTGAAGCCTTTCGGCCTTTCGGCCTGCAGGCTTCGACTATGTCGATCGTGATCACCCAGCTGGTAACTAAAGGCGATCGTTCTTCTGAACCAAAAACATACATTTCCCGCCCCCGCCACTTGGACGAGGACAATTGAGCAACCCCATATGGTCTCCCAGCCGTGCAGCTGATCAACGCAGGTCGCTCGGGTTAGTATATTTGACTTGGACAACTCTGTTCTTTCAGTCGCGATACACGAGACAGGGCCGGCTAGACCCAAACCGTGCCGTCCATCAGATGATGGAAACGACCGAGATCAGCGCCACACTCGGCGCGATCAAACAGTGTTGATTGATTTCTCTCATACGATGTAAAGACGAACAGCTCACGCTGTTCTGCCGTCCAATCGGACGGTTAAGAACCCGAAGGTGCTTAACGATCTGATCGAAAGGAAAGTGGTGGGTCGAGGAGGACTTGAACCTCCGACCTCACGCTTATCAGGCGTGCGCTCTAACCACCTGAGCTACCGACCCACTTTGTTCGGGGCCGACTGCAGGTCGCTCTCATTGCTTTTGTCACCAAAAGCAACTGCCGCGACAACGCCCTTTGCTTTGCAAAGGCTTGGTGGAGCCTAGGAGGATCGAACTCCTGACCTCCTGAATGCAAATCAGGCGCTCTCCCAGCTGAGCTAAGGCCCCTTGCCGGACCTCGCGCCTATCCGCAAGATCCTGATTTCCTGAAGAGATATGAGGACGGCTCGGTCCATTACAGTGCGCTACCGCCTTGCGGCTACTTGAGCGCCTGCTGAGTTTGACCAACTTTGTTTGTTGATCTTCTGCTAAGTGTATCACGAGATTTGAGATCAATTAAGATCAGGCAAATCTAACCAGATACATCCTTAGAAAGGAGGTGATCCAGCCGCAGGTTCCCCTACGGCTACCTTGTTACGACTTCACCCCAGTCGCTGATCCTACCGTGGTCCGCTGCCTCCAAAAGGTTAGCGCACGGCCGTCGGGTAGAACCAACTCCCATGGTGTGACGGGCGGTGTGTACAAGGCCCGGGAACGTATTCACCGCGTCATGCTGTTACGCGATTACTAGCGATTCCGACTTCATGGGGTCGAGTTGCAGACCCCAATCCGAACTGAGATAGCTTTTTGGGATTAACCCATTGTCACTACCATTGTAGCACGTGTGTAGCCCAACCCGTAAGGGCCATGAGGACTTGACGTCATCCACACCTTCCTCCCGCTTATCACGGGCAGTTTCCATAGAGTGCCCAGCCGAACTGCTGGCAACTAGGGATGTGGGTTGCGCTCGTTGCCGGACTTAACCGAACATCTCACGACACGAGCTGACGACAGCCATGCAGCACCTGTCACCAGGTCACCGAAGTGAAAGACCCATCTCTGGGCCGGTCCTGGGATGTCAAGGGTTGGTAAGGTTCTGCGCGTTGCTTCGAATTAAACCACATGCTCCACCGCTTGTGCGGGCCCCCGTCAATTCCTTTGAGTTTTAATCTTGCGACCGTACTCCCCAGGCGGAATGCTTAATCCGTTAGGTGTGTCACCGAATAGTATACTATCCGACGACTGGCATTCATCGTTTACGGTGTGGACTACCAGGGTATCTAATCCTGTTTGCTCCCCACACTTTCGCACCTCAGCGTCAGTATCGAGCCAGTGAGCCGCCTTCGCCACTGGTGTTCCTCCGAATATCTACGAATTTCACCTCTACACTCGGAATTCCACTCACCTCTCTCGAACTCTAGACCGATAGTTTTGGAGGCCGTTCCGGGGTTGAGCCCCGGGATTTCACCCCCAACTTTCCGATCCGCCTACGTGCGCTTTACGCCCAGTAATTCCGAACAACGCTAACCCCCTCCGTATTACCGCGGCTGCTGGCACGGAGTTAGCCGGGGTTTCTTTACCTGCTACCGTCATTATCTTCACAGGCGAAAGAGCTTTACGACCCTAAGGCCTTCATCACTCACGCGGCATGGCTGGATCAGGGTTGCCCCATTGTCCAAGATTCCCACTGCTGCCTCCCGTAGAGTCTGGGCCGTGTCTCAGTCCCAGTGTTGCTGATCATCCTCTAAAACCAGCTATAGATCGTAGGCTTGGTAGGCCATTACCCCACCAACTACCTAATCTAACGCGGGCTAATCCTTTGGCGATAAATCTTTCCCCCGAAGGGCTCATACGGTATTACTCTCCGTTTCCAGAGGCTATTCCGTACCAAAGGGCATATTCCACGCGTTACTAACCCGTCCGCCGCTCACCCCGAAGGCGCGCTCGACTTGCATGTGTTAGGCCTGCCGCCAGCGTTCGTTCTGAGCCAGGATCAAACTCTCAAGTTGAAAAGCAGTTACCTGCTTATCCTTGACGTTCGAACCTCTGCACATCTTTGATTGCGCTACCGCCTATTCGGCTACTTGAGCACGTATAAGCGACACCCTCAGCCGGCTAGCCGAGAGTACAACCAAAAGTCATCTGTTTGTTGTGCTTCAGGTCTCCTAAGAAACCGAAAGCCGTACAAACAGTGAAGCTGACACTCCATCATCGGCATTCCGAAAAATACCTAAGAGCGCGATATACAGACATCCAATCCGTCGAAACGAACCAAACCGCCCACATATCTCTTCAGTTATCCATCAATGTCAAAGAACAAAACACCCAGAGCCAAAAACCAGACCGTAACGCCAATCCCTTAGCGCAACCGCCTAAACCTCAACCTCAGATGCCCACCGTCTCTCCGGCGCGTCTCAACCGTCTTTCCAGTCCGTCAGGCCAACCTCAGTTGCGCCGGTGAAGGGGTATTTACGGATTAGGCTTCCGACCTGCAACCCCCATTTTGAAAAAACTTCACATTTCTCACAACGAATTTAATTAAATAAAATAAATCAGTTACTTAGTGGTTGTTTCGCGATTTTCGTCGGCCATTTCAGGTGAGGGCTCATCAGAAGAAGAGGGTGAAATCTGCACTTTGGCTGGAATCGTCGACCCCGACAGCAAACGACGACATCGATATCTATCTTGAGTCTTTCGATCGGCGCGGGCGCACCCTTTCGCTGAATGTCGAAGATCACATGAAAACTGACTTCAGGTCACAATTGTTTTTTCACTCAATTGACGCAGTCTCAGGAAAGCCTGGCTCGGATGGCGAACAGCGGACCGGCGCAAAATGGTTCTGATAGTAGGAAAGCCAGCATGCAGTTCGACTATATCATCGTGGGCGGCGGGTCGGCAGGATCCGTTCTTGCAAACCGCCTTACCGAGAACCCGGCTTCACGCGTTTGCCTGCTCGAAGCTGGTGGGAACGGAAACGGTCTGACTGTCAGGGTGCCGGCAGCTGTCGTGGCAGCCCTTCCGGGACGACCCAAAATAAACAACTGGGCTTTTGAAACCATACCGCAACGCGGGTTGAACGGACGCCGGGGGTATCAACCCCGCGGCAAAGCACTGGGTGGTTCGAGCGCGATCAACGCGATGCTTTATGTCCGGGGTCAGCGGCAGGATTACGATGGGTGGGCCGATCAGGGCTGCGACGGTTGGGATTGGGACAGCGTATTGCCGTATTTCAAACGGTCCGAGAACAATGAGCTTGGCGCAGACAGCTGGCATGGTGACAAGGGCCCGTTACAGGTGTCACAGCAAAAGGAACCTCGCCCGATCACCCGCGCGTTCATTGAAGCCGCGCGGCAACTCCAACACCGTCATACTGATGATTTCAACCGAGGCGATAACGAAGGTGTCGGGCTGTATCAGGTAACGCAGTTTCATGACCCGACAAAGAATGGAGAGCGGTGCTCGGCGGCTGCGGGTTACCTGTTCCCGATTGCCAACCGTCCGAACCTGACGATCATTACACATGCCCATGCGAAAGGGCTGGTATTTCAGGGTAAGCGCGCAACTGGCGTTGTTTTCAGGGTCAAAGGCAAAGAGGCAGACACCACCGTTACCGCCACTCGCGAAGTTCTGCTGTGCGCGGGAGCATTAAAAACACCGCAGCTGCTGCAAATCTCTGGGATTGGAGCAAGCGCTGATCTAGAACCGCACGGGATCGCTGTTCTCAACGAACTACCGGGTGTAGGGCGGAACCTGCAGGACCACCTCGACTTTACTCTGACCTACCGGACCAAAGACACGAACAACTTTGGGATCGGCGCAACAGCGGCAGTGCGACTGCTGAAGCACATCCATCAGTGGCGCAAGACCGGTGTGTCAATGGCGGCCACTCCGTTTGCCGAAGGCGCGGCGTTTCTGAAAACCTCACCCGAGCTGGAGCGCCCGGATATCCAGCTGCATTTCACCATCGCAATGGTCGATGATCACGCCCGCAAACTGCATTACGGTTACGGGTACAGCTGTCATATCTGCAAGCTTCGCCCGGAAAGCCGGGGAACCGTTGGCCTGAGCAGCGCCGACCCAATGGCAATGCCTGTCATCGACCCGGGATTTCTTGCAGATGCACGCGATCTGGACACCATGATCAAAGGCGCGCGAATGACGCGAGACATCCTGCAAGCGCCAGCTTTGGCCAAATATCGGCATAAAGAGATGTTCGGAACCGATACGGCCAAATCTGACGCCGATTGGGAGGGGCATATCCGCGCCCGCGCCGATACGATCTATCACCCGGTCGGCACCTGCAAGATGGGTACCGACGATCTGGCGGTTGTGGATCCCGAACTTCGGGTGCGGGGGATTGAGGGGCTGCGTGTAGTTGATGCGTCGGTGATGCCAACGCTGGTGTCGGGAAACACAAACGCGCCAACAATAATGATCGCGGAAAAAGCCTCGGACATGATTAAGGCAGCCGCGCAGTAAAGAACCTACCGGTCCTTCATCAGCGCCTCCAACCCCACCCGGTAGTTCGGGTAGATCAATTCGACACCCAACTCATCCTTGATCCGGTCGTTTCGGACGCGTTTGTTCTCGTTATAAAAACTGCGCGCCATCGGTGTCAGATCGGCCTCGTCAAATGAAACCGCCGGCGGCAGAGGAAGCCCCTGCAACTCGGCGGCATACCCGATGACATCCTGTGGCGGGACAGGCTCATCGTCGCAGACATTGTAAACACTGCCCGGATTCGGCCTTGTCATCGAGGCTTGCAGAACCTGCGCAATGTCATCCACGTGGATACGCGAAAACACTTGCCCCGGCTTGATGATACGCCGCAGCCCACCGCGTGTGAGCTTAGAGAACGGCCCACGGCCCGGGCCGTAAATCCCTGCCAGACGGAAGATGTGAACAGGCAGGCCCGGCACAGCCGCCCATTGCTCTTCAGCCAGCATGCGCCACTTTCCACGCTTGGCGGTCGGTGTTGGCGGGGTGTCTTCGTCAACCCAGGCGCCCTGGTGATCGCCATAAACAGCCGTTGTCGATAAATAACCCACCCAAGTGAACTGACTTGCTCGTTTTCGGATCTCGTCGCCCAGCGCCGCCAGTACCGGATCGCCCGCCTCGCCCGGTGCCGTTGAGATCAGCAAATGCGTCACCCGATCCAGATTTGGAACCTCACCGGGCCAGATCAGCGGGTCCGCGCCAGAGGCACGTATCGCATCTGTGCCTTCGCCATCTCGTGTGGTGCCAAAAATCTGCCAGCCTTTCGGGGCAAGAATTCGGGAAAGGGCCTGCGCAGAATAGCCGTGGCCAAATGAGAAGAGTGTCTTGGTCATGCACCGTTGATGGGCTTCAGCGCATCGGGATGCAAGCGCCGCATGGACGCACTTGAATCGAATCTTCTGATGCGCCTTTCTGTGGATATGAGCAAAAAGAAACCAGACCTGCATTCTGCCTACGCGCTGAGCTCTCCGGACGATAACAAACGCCTTTATGCGGAATGGGCCGGGGACTATGACGACAGCTTTGCCGCGCGTGAGGATTATCAGCTTCATACCCATACCGCGCGGGCGTTTGTGGGCGCGGGCGGTCAGGGGCCGGTTCTGGATGTCGGAGCGGGAACGGGCCTGTGCGGCGCGGTGTTGTCTGGGCTTGGTGTTGGCCCGATTGATGCCACGGATATCAGTTCAGAGATGCTGGAACAGGCTATGCGCAAGGATATCTACCGGGACGCGATCGAGGCTGACCTGACCCATGGCATCCCGGTTCCGCCAGACAGCTATTCCGGCATCGTGTCATCTGGCACGTTCACGCATGGCCATCTGGGTCCCGAAGTGTTGCCTGCGCTGCTTCGCGTCGCACGATCAGGCGCTACGTTCGCCCTGTCAATAAACGCCCGCCATTTCGAAAAGATGGGCTTCAAGGGCAAGCTGCACGAACTGGAACAGGACCAGATCCACAACCTGACCCTGCCCGAGGTTCGCATCTATGGCGATCTTGCTGCAGGACCCAATAAGGATGACACGGCCTTCATTGCATTGTTCGAACGGGTTTAGTCCCCGGACAGAACCAGCCGCGTCAGGTATACATCTGCTTTTTGTAGGCCCTCGTGCGTGTCGTCGCCTCGGCTGAGCCATCGTGATAGGTGCCAAACCACTTGTCGAACGGAATTTCGGATGTGCCGTAGTTGCACTCGAAATACCTGTGGTGGAGCTGATGAAAAAAGTCGCCCGCCCGCGCGGCTTCGGTCTCACCGGCCTTTAGCTTCTCGAACCCAGAATGGGACAGTATCGGGCTGACCTGCTGGAACGAGCTGTGAAACAACACATGCAGCGGATGGGAAGGCACGATCAGGTGGATGAAATACGTCGTGAAATACAGCATGTTTTCATACCAGTGATTCGAAATCCCTGACCATGGCCCGGTATTGACATTGCGGTGATGGACCGCGTGCACATGTTTATAAAGCCTGGGATGATGTTCCAGCCGGTGCACCCAGTAAAAATGCAGACCGGACCACATGGGAATAAACAACATCCAAACCACGAACCACACCGGCGAGCTGGCCCAGGTAATCGTCGGAACCCAGCCATTTGCCATCGCCCAGAAGATGACCCACTGGTAAATGGTCGCCACCGTCATGGCGCTGCCCAGCGTCCACCAGATGTTATCCCAGACCTGATTGCGGAATGTGAATGTTCCGTTGTCCCGTGTCAGGTCCCTGCGATCAAACTTTTTGTACATCCCCTGCCCTTTGCGCATGTACAGCCACCAGTGCAGGCTTCCTGCCACCAGAGTTTGCGGTACCATGTTCAGCAACCAGATCCGAAACATCCATCCGGGCGCAAAGCTTTTCATCGTCTCTAACGCAGGAAAAAAGAACGCATAGGCGATGACGGCCAAGGTCATGCACAGGGTCAGGGCGGTGATTTGCAACCACGCTCCGCTGTACCATTTCAGCACGGCCGCCGGACGTGGTGGCCAACTGAACAGCGGGTTGAGACCCACTGGCCCGTCGGGGTGGTAATGCCAGCGGGCAGCTTCGGGGTCCTGCGTGGACTCTCGCATGTCGGTCACTCTGTCTTGCATTCAGGTTGCGTAATCCGAGCCTTCTGCATCGAGTATTGCCTTGATCTCTCGCAGATGCGCTTCGGCTTGACCGGGGTAGTCGTCCAGTTCCTGTGCTGTTTTCTCGGCAATTTCATCCGACAGCACCCGCAGGGGCAGGCCTGTTTGCAGTGCCCGGATGTATGTTTCGGCAGCGCGCTCGAAATAGTAGAGCCTGTTAAAGGTATCTGCAGGGTCGCTGCCGGTGATCAGAACCCCGTGGTTGCCCATGATCATGACTTTCTTCTTCGGATCAGCCAACATCCCGGCGCACCGCTCGCCTTCGCTTTCAAAAGCCAATCCGCCAAATTCTTCGTCAACAACGTAGCGGTTGTAGAAGGTCGCGGTGTTCTGGTCGATTGGCGGAAGTGTACTGTCGGCCAGTGACGCCAGAACAGTTGCGAAAATCGAATGCACATGCATGACGCAACGCGCGTGCGGGCAGTGGCGATGGATCGAGCCGTGCAGGCCCCAGGCCGTGGGATCAGGTGCGCCGGGCTGTGACATCACATCCGGATCGTTGGCGTTCAACAGCAACAGATCAGACGCGCGAATACGCGAGAAATGCGCCTGATTGGGGTTCATCAGGAACTGCGTCCCGTCTTCGTTCACAGCAAGGCTGAAGTGGTTGGCGACGGCTTCGTGCATGTTCAGCCGGGCCGTCCAGCGAAAGGTTGCGGCCATGTCCACACGTTCTGACCAATGATCGATATTGGGACGAAGGTTGGTGAGACTCATGTGACGCGTCCTTTGGTATCTGCGAATGACCAAAGCCTGCATTTGGTCCGGCAATTTGACCAACGAAAAAAACGCAACTATCCCATTAGCTAAACTTATGCCGGAGTTATGTCGATGCAAAACAGGCTTCCCCCGCTTGGCTGGCTGCGCACATTCGAAGCCGCAGCCCGCCATCTGTCATTCACCGGTGCGGCGCGGGATCTGAACATGACGCAAAGTGCGGTCAGTCAGCAGATCAAATCGCTGGAAGGTCACCTGGGTCAGCCACTGTTCCTGCGACGCCCGAAGGCGCTTGAGCTGACAGAGGCCGGAATCACCTATTTGCCGGTGGTGCGCGAGGCGTTTCGGACACTGATACGGGGCACTCAGGCGGTAACTGGCGCGCAACAGAATGCGGTCCAGGTGCAGTGCAACATCAGTTTCGCCGTGAACTGGCTGGCCCCGCGTCTGCCATTATTTCAGGCTGAACACCCGGATGTTCAGCTGAACATCTTCACCGAGCTGTGGGAACCCCGCGAGATGGCCGAAGGCGCAGCAGTCGAGATCCGGTATTCCCTTCGACCCTCAGATACAACCCGGACAGAGGTGCTGCGCTCTGAATATTACTATCCCGTCTGCGCGCCGGGATATCAGGTGTGCCTGCAAGACCTTCAGGAAAAACCTCTGTTCGACTGTTCCAACCTGTTGACCAACTGGACGACGTGGGTTGAAGATCAGGCTCTGAATTGGCAGAATCCGCCTATTACCTACGCGACAACCTATCTGGTTTGTTTGTCAGCTGCGATGGCCGGAGGTGGCCTGTGCCTGGCCCATGACACCATCGCAGGTCATTTGATCGATCAGGGACGACTAGTCGCACCATTTGAGCATCGCGCCCCGATGCCTGAGGCGTATTATCTGCTGCTCTCCCCTCAGGCCGAGGACACGCCCGGAGCGGTTACCTTTGCGAACTGGATACGACGAGAATTCGGGTCCGAAACGTAAACTCGGACGGGTTCCTGCGCGCTATCGGCGCCTATGTCAGCTTTCGATGACCGGGTCGGGCAGATTTGCAGAATTGTGATCCGTCGGCAGTAGTAAAGAACCGGGGTTGCACCCGCGCGCGCATTCGTGAAAGTTGAGCCATGGAAAACACACCCTTCCCAACTTGGCCCGATGTCGCCCCCCGATTGATCGCAGTTGCTGCCGGACGTGAGGCAGCAGATACGGTAATAAAGGGTGGGACTTGGGTAAATGTGCACAGCCGCGAACTGCTGCCGAACCATTCAGTTGCAATCGCTGCAGGCCGTATTGCATTTGTCGGTCCCGACGCCTCGCATTGTATCGGACCAGAGACACAGGTTATCGACGCGCAAGGCCGCTTTATCCTGCCCGGCTTATGCGACGCGCATATGCACATCGAATCGGGGATGCTGACCCCTGCCGAGTTTGCCCGCGCAGTTATCCCCCATGGCACAACCAGTATGTTCACCGACCCGCACGAGATCGCCAATGTGTTGGGGCTGGACGGTGTGCGCATGATGCATGACGAAGCAATGATGCAGCCGGTCAACATCTTCACTCAGATGCCGTCCTGCGCGCCCTCTGCACCGGGGTTAGAGACGACAGGCTATGAAATCACCCCCGAAGACGTGGCCGAGGCGATGAATTGGCCCGGGATCATCGGCTTGGGGGAAATGATGAACTTCCCCGGCGTGATTCACGGAGACCCCAAAATGCTGGCCGAGATTGCGGCCACGCAGCGGGCAGGCAAGGTCGTCGGCGGACATTACGCATCCCCTGATTTAGGGCCTGATTTCGCGGCTTATGTGGCTGGTGGACCTGCCGATGACCACGAAGGCACCTGCGAAGCGGATGCCATCGCACGGGTCCGTCAGGGAATGCGGTCGATGATGCGGTTGGGCTCGGCCTGGTATGACATTGAAAGCCAGATTACCGCAGTCACCGAAAAAGGTCTGGATGCGCGCAATTTCATCCTGTGCACGGATGACTGCCACTCTGCCACGCTGGTCAACGATGGGCATATGAACCGCGTCGTGCGCCACGCGATTGACTGTGGTTGTGACCCGCTTGTGGCCCTGCAGATGGCGACGATCAACACCGCCACGCATTTCGGTCTAGAACGCGAGATCGGATCGGTCACGCCGGGACGACGGGCGGACATCATCCTCAGCTCTGACCTGACCGAATTGCCGGTCGAACTGGTCATAGCGCGCGGGAAGGTTGTTGCGGAAAATGGGGTGATCAAGGTTGATTGCCCCCATCTGAACTGGCCCGACAAGGCACGTCGCACCGTTCATCTGAAGCAGGAACTGGCCGCGTCCGATTTTGAGATCGCGGCGCCGAAGGGTGCAAACAAGGTAAGGGCCAACGTCATTGGCGTGGTAGAAAACCAGGCCCCCACTAAAGCCCTGAAAGCCGAATTGCCGATAATCGGCGGGCTTGTTGAAGGTGAGGGTGACGTATGCCAGATATCACTGGTCGAACGACACCGGGCGACAGGGGGCGTCACCAACGCCTTTGTCTCGGGGTTTGGATATCAGGGAAAAATGGCCATGGCCTCGACCGTGGCGCATGACAGTCACCACATGATCGTCGTCGGCACCGACCGTGAACAGATGGCGCTGGCCGCGAATCGACTGGCCGAAGTAGGTGGCGGCATCACGATCTTTAGGGACGGCCAGGAACTGGCGATGGTCGAACTTCCCATTGCCGGTCTGATGTCCGACAGCCCGGCCGCTGAAGTTGCGGCCAAGGCGGACAGGATGGTTCAGGCTATGCAGGAATGTGGCTGCAATCTGAACAACGCGTATATGCAACATTCGCTACTGGCGTTGGTCGTCATACCGGAACTCAGGATCTCTGATCTCGGGCTGGTTGACGTGCGCACATTCGAAAAAATTGATCTTCTGGAACCCTTGGCATGACGACACTCCTGACACCTGAAGCCCTTTCACCAGAACAGTTCACCGATCCCGCAGCCGCAGTTGCGCGACTGGAGGAGCTTTACACTCAAGCAACGGAATTTCTGTGCGACAGCTTCTCGAAGGTACTGCAAGATGGTGCGCCAACTGCCAGATACAGAGCCTATTACCCAGAGATTCGCATAAAGACATCGACCTATGCACAAGTCGACAGCCGCCTGAGTTTTGGGCATGTGTCAGAGCCCGGCGTTCACGCTACAACCGTGACGCGCCCGGATTTGTTCCGATCCTACCTGACCCAGCAGATTGCCCTTTTGATCAAGAATCACGACCAACCGGTGACGATTGCAGCGTCGGATACACCGATTCCGGTGCACTTTGCCGTGGCAAATACGTCGGATCTGGTTGTGCCGCATCAGGGTGCGGCTGCTTTCACCCTGCGTGACGTGTTTGACGTGCCGGATCTGACCACCACGAATGACGACATCGTCAACGGTGTCCATGAAAATGAAGACGCCGTCGGGCCTTTGTCATTGTTTACTGCCCAGCGGGTCGATTATTCACTTGCGCGGCTGGCACATTACACAGCGACGGATGCCCGGCATTTTCAGAATCACGTTCTGTTCACGAACTATCAGTTCTATGTTTCGGAATTCGAAAACTACGCCCGCGAACAGTTGGCTGATCCCAGCAGCGGGTATACCTGTTTTATCTCGACCGGGAATGTCGAGATCACGCAGCCGGACGCAGAAATCGAGCAACCGCTGAAACTGCCGCAAATGCCAACCTATCATCTGAAGCGTGAAGATGGTTCGGGTCTTACTTTGGTGAACATCGGTGTCGGCCCGTCGAATGCGAAAACAGCGACCGACCATATCGCGGTTCTGCGCCCGCACGCGTGGCTGATGGTTGGCCATTGCGCCGGGTTGCGCAACACGCAGGCATTGGGTGATTTCGTTCTGGCCCATGCATATCTACGGGATGACAAGGTTCTGGATGATGACCTGCCGGTCTGGGTGCCCATCCCGCCCCTGGCCGAGGTTCAGGTCGCGCTGGAACGCGCCGTGGCCGAAGTGACCGAGCTGGAAGGGTATGAACTGAAACGGATCATGCGGACGGGAACAGTTGCATCGGTCGACAATCGCAACTGGGAACTGCGCGATCAATCCGGACCGGTTCAGCGCCTCAGCCAGTCGCGGGCCATCGCGCTGGATATGGAAAGCGCCACCATCGCCGCGAACGGCTATCGCTTTCGCGTTCCTTACGGCACTTTGCTGTGCGTGTCGGACAAGCCCCTGCACGGCGAACTGAAACTACCGGGCATGGCGTCTTCCTTTTATACCACTCAGGTCGGGCGTCATTTGATGATCGGGATACGCGCTATGGAGCACCTGCGCGGCATGCCGTTGGAGCGTCTGCACAGCCGGAAATTGCGTTCCTTCGACGAAACTGCCTTCCTCTGACGCAAAAAAGCAACGTTTTCCCCATATTTTTAGGGGTTTCTGCGCTACTATTCGTTGTGTTTGGCCACAATATCCCGTTACAGTTACGCGGTGAGGCCCTATAGATCGGGCACGTTAAGGAGACCAAGAAATGGCAAAACCTATGACAAAGACTCAGCTGGTTGCTGCTCTCGCTGAGGAAATGGGAACCGATAAGAAATCCGCGAACTCTGCGCTTGAGGCCATAACCGGCCTGATCACACGCGAAGTTTCCGCAGGTGGTGCAGTGACCCTGCCTGGCGTCGGCAAAATCTACTGCCGCGAGCGCCCCGAGCGTCAGGTCCGCAACCCGGCAACCGGTGAAACCTTCACCAAAGAAGCCGACAAGGTTGTGAAAATGACCATCGCGAAAGCACTGAAAGACAGCGTGAACGGCTGATCTCAAGCGCTTGGAACCATGAAAAGGGGTGGCGGTTACGCGGCCCCTTTTTTGTGCCTGAGCTTCACATTTTAAAGCCTGCGCACATGTGTCCTAAGGCATCAGAGTTCTTATTCAGACTGTAAATATGGGCTACAATCCAACACCGGTTGTCCTTGGCACGTTTTTTACGGACAACCCTTTGATTTCCTGCTTGGCCCGCTAAATCCCAGTTCTATGGAACAGGATATAACCTTCACGCGACTGCCCCTCGTCTCAGCACCTGAGATACTGGCGCATATGAGAAATCCAATTCTTGCCGAACACATGCCTCTCCTGACGCAGGATTGGGATGAGGAAACAGTCGCCGGTTTCATTCACGCGAAAGAGTCGTGTTGGGCGCGGGACGGCCTAGGTCATTGGGCAATTCTGCACCGCGGACATTATGTGGGATGGGGCGGATTTCAAAAAGAAGGTGAAGAGTGGGATTTCGGGTTGGTCTTGAAGCCCGGTGCATTTGGACTGGGTGCAAAGATAGCACGTCAGGCCATCGCATTCGCAAAGCAGGACAATCGTATTCCGTTCGTGACATTCTTGCTGCCGCCTTCACGCACGAAACTACGCGCAATGACCAAACTCGGCGCTTATTTTGTTGGGCAAGTAGACTACGCTGGCCACAGTTTCCTCAAATATCGTCTCGACACGAACTGAAGTGAACGACAAGGAATGAGGGCCGGATCGGGCAGTGCCCAAAAACGGCTGCGGGCCCCAATGTCGAGGCCCGCTTTTGGTTTGGTAGGTTCGAAACAATCAGTGAATCGTCTCAACCTTGTGGAAGTCCAGATCGCGATCTTCCGGCATGGCATCGATACTCATCACCTCTTTGCGCTTGGTGACCAGGATATAGACCACGCAAGCCAGGTAAAGACCGACTACGACGGCTCCGATCCACTGGATTTGCAACCACTGACTCTGGAACAGCAGCGTTAGCACAAACAGCAGCGCGACGTTACCAGCGACATAGGTCGCCTTGCCAAACCGCTCGGCGGTCATGTTCAGGTTGTCTGTATAGAGCCTAATCAGCGAGTCCAGCGAGTTGATCACAAAGGTCACGCCCACGATTACCATCGCGATATTGGTGATGCCTGCGGTGCTGATGCCGTTCAGGTGATAGTAGTAGAGAACGGTGAACCAGATCCCCAGCGGGATCGACGGGAAGATCAACAACGCCGCCAGCAGCTGCCAGGTTTTCAAACCGCCCACAAAGCGCGAAGTAAACTGGCCAATCATGATTGACCACGCAAACCACCAGAACAAGTAGAAGGCATGATAATCGGTCAGCGGCAGGACAAATTTGTGCACATTGGTGAAATAGGCACCAATGTTACTGCCGGTTTCGATAAACCCGGTCATTCCCATGCCAGCGGCCGCCCACATACCCAGAATCAGTGCAAGGAACAGAAAGGTCGAACCGACCGACAGGATGCGCACATATTTCAAATCGGTCGACGAGTATGCTGCCGCCAGAATGACCACAAACACGATGACGTAGAAGGTGGTAACGACAGATTCTCCATCTCCGACCTCTGGCAGGTAGCCAGGCAGGTAGATCAGGAACAGGCTGGCGGTAAAGGCGCAGGTGCCGATGATGACGACGTTGTTGATCAGCTTGACCAGCGGAATCTCAAAGAAGTTCACGCGCGGTTCGATCACGCAGAAATAGAAGGCTGTCAGGAAGTAAAACGCCCAGATCAGAAACCCCCAGAATCCAAATTCGATCGCCAGCGGGTTGGCAAAGGCATAGGCCGGATCTTCGGCATACCCACCAAATTCTGTCAGCGGGAACATGATCAGGCCAACATCCAGACCAGACGTAAACAGGATCGCGATGAACGTGAAAAGGTGAACAGGTGTCACGCCAACGCATCGCAGGTTCCACCATTTCACGACGAAGAACGCGACCAAGCCCAATGCCAGCAGGACGCCAAAAGATAGAATGTACTCCAGAAGCACCGACAACCCTCCCTTGATATGTCAGATCCCGGAGCCGATAACTTTAATTGTTCAGTCAATCAATAAAAACATCCTCGTGACTTTCGTTGCATCACGGATGTGTCTTTTTTAACGCGCAGCGCTTGCGACCCATCACAAAATCGGGGACAGTCCGCGCAAAGTGACAGGGGGTCTCCATGGATCTGCGCGCCATAGCCATGGGGCTGACATTTGCCCTGATCTGGTCGTCTGCCTTTACCTCGGCGCGGATCATCGTGGCAGACGCCTCTCCTTTGTTTTCGCTAGCCCTGCGGTTTTTGATCTCAGGGGTTTTGGGGGTTCTGATTGCCCGGGCGATGGGGCAAAGCTGGCACCTGACCCGGAACCAGTGGCGGGCGACAATTCTTTTCGGTATCTGCCAAAATGCCCTGTATTTGGGTCTGAATTTTTACGCGATGCAAACGGTCGAGGCTTCGGTTGCGGCGATTATCGCGTCCACAATGCCCTTGCTGGTGGCGCTGGCAGGGTGGCTTATTTTTGGCGAGAAACTGCGCCCTCTCGGAGTTTTGGGGTTGTTTGCTGGATTCACCGGCGTCGCCCTGATCATGAGCAGCCGGATCAGTGCTGGTGTCGACATGTTCGGCGTCGCACTATGCGGCATCGGAGCTTTGGCGCTGACCTTTGCCACCCTCGCGGTTCGCGGCGCGACTTCGGGCGGTAACTTCATGATGGTCGTGGGTCTGCAGATGCTTGTAGGCTCAGCGACGTTGTTCGTGGCCGCGCCGATCTTTGAGACCATTTACATCCACCCGACGCTGCCACTGGCATTGGCGTTCACCTACACAACCCTGTTTCCTGGGCTGCTGGCCACGCTGATCTGGTTCCTTCTTCTGGATCGCATCGGCGCGATCCGCGCAGCCACGTTCCACTTTTTGAACCCGGTATTCGGTGTCACGATAGCGGCCATATTGCTGGGCGAGAAACTGGGCGCGATGGATGCAATTGGCGTTACAGTCACGACACTGGGTATTCTTGCTGTTCAACTGTCACGCCAACCTGCCGGCAAAACGACTTCGGCCTAACACAAGGGCCTATCTGTTTGCGTCAGACCGACCGCACGACTGTGAGAGCGCTTTGAAATATCGCTTTGCTTTCTGTACGGCAGCCCCCAGATAATGGCACAAACGTCAAATCAGCCGGAGGATCCATGACACGCTACACCAAAGACCCCACGGTTATTGCGGCGCTTTCGCCCGAAGAATTTCACGTCACCCAACGCAACGGCACCGAACGGCCGGGGACAGGCAAGTATTTGGGGAACAAGGAACCGGGTATCTACGTGGACATTGTGTCAGGCGAACCGCTGTTTGCTTCGACCCACAAATACGAATCCGGATGTGGCTGGCCCAGCTTTACCAAGCCGATCATCCATGAGCATGTGGAAGAGTTTCGCGACACGACACATGGTATGATCCGGACCGAGGTTCGCTCGAAACACGGCGACAGCCATCTGGGGCATGTCTTCCCCGACGGCCCGCGAGAACATGGCGGCCTGCGATATTGCATCAACTCGGCCTCGCTCAGGTTCATCCATCGGGATGAGATGGAGGCTGAAGGTTACGCCGAATTCCTGATCCACGTGGAGGAAATCCAATGACTGAACACCGTGCTGTACTGGCCGGAGGCTGCTTTTGGGGTATGCAGGACCTGATCCGCAAGCTGCCTGGCGTCTTGCGTACCCGGGTGGGCTACACCGGAGGCGATGTGCCCAACGCCACCTATCGCAACCACGGCACCCACGCCGAAGGGATCGAGATCTGGTTTGACCCATCGCAGATCAGTTACCGCGACCTGCTGGAATTCTTCTTCCAGATTCACGACCCGACCACGGTGAATCGACAAGGCAACGACCGAGGCATGAGCTATCGTTCCGCGATTTACCACGTCGATGAAGCCCAAAGAGCAACCGCCCTGGATACAATCGCAGACGTGAATGCCAGCGGCTTGTGGCCGGGAAAAGTCGTAACCGAAGTCGAACCCGTCGGCGATTTTTGGGAGGCCGAACCCGAGCATCAGGATTATCTTGAGCGTATCCCGAACGGATATACCTGCCACTTCCCGCGCCAGGACTGGGTTCTTCCCAAACGTGCCAGCGCCGCAGAATAATGCACCACCTGCCCGGCCCCTCTGAACGAGTCAGAGGGGCTAGCCCGCCGCAACCCGCGGTCGCCCGCTAGCCTCGACCGTAATCATTGCTTCGACAAACACATCATTGGCCTCGACCCGCGCGGTTTTGATATCGCGATCCACGATCACCCGGATATCTTCTGCACCGGCTTCGCGCACCGCGCCTTCCGCTTCCGACCTCAGAACATTTTCCAGCAAAGCCAGCGCATCTTCTGATGCGGAAAAATCCTTGGGCCCGTCCTCGAGATGTACACGATACCGCCCTTCGGCAGGACTTGTCACCGTGCCTGTTCGCCGTAAGGTCAACCGCCCCACGACAGCGCCAATCGCATTGGCTACGCCCGCATGTTCCGGCAGTATCATCCGGCAGCGAAGCCGTTCACCAACCGCCGGGTAATAGCTGGGGGCAGATGCCCCAAGTCCCACAACATCAACGTTCAGGGCTGCGGTCAGCGACAACAAACCGCGATGCTGCGCCAATCCGCGCTGTGTCAGGATATGCCGCGCCAGCTCCTGCGGCGAATGCCCGAAACTGTCTGGCTCCTCATCAAAAGCAGCCTCTAACAAGGTCAAACTGGTCTGTTCTGTCAACTGGTCCACGATCATCTGCGCCAGCGCTTCGGCGGAATTTGCCAACATATCTCCGGACCCGACCCGTTTGCGCGCGACCAGTTCAAGTGCCTTACGGGCGGCGTCCGCATCCCAGGCATCCACCCGCCCCAGTACATGGCTGGCATCCGACGGCGTCACGCCCGAGATCTGAATGATCCCGCGGTCCACCAACCGGGTCAATGCGCCGCTCTCCATTCGGGACCGAAGCAAGGAACCGATCGGCAGAACCTGATCTCCCAACCGCTCCAACAGGGCTTCTTCTCGCGCATCTATACCGTCGTCACGTATTCCCGGAACGCGACGGGCAAAGCGCGTATCGTGCTCACCCACCGTCGTGGCCCGCAATTGCTCGTCCAGAACGGCATGGACGATCTCGGGCGCTTCCGAGGCGATCAGGGACACCGGAAGAACGCGGCGCGGCCCCAGAAAAACACCGCCCTGCAACCCCTCGGTCACGACATGCACCTGACTGTCACCTCCAAGGCCATGGGTGCGCATCGCAACTGCCTCGACCATTGTGCGGAACCCGCCCACCTGTGCCCCGGCCGAGTCTATCGCGGGCTTACCGTCACGGATCAACGCCACGTCAGTTGTCGTGCCGCCAATATCCGACACCAACGCATTCTCTGCGCCGGTCAACCAGCGCGCGCCTACAATTGACGCGGCTGGTCCGCTCAGGATCGTTTCAATGGGGCGTTCACGCGCCTGTTCAGCACTCATCAACGCCCCATCACCGCGCACGACCATCATCGGGGCCATTATCCCCAACTCGCGCAGCTGGTCCTGCGCACGCCCGATCAAACGATCGATCATCCCGATCAGCCGCGCATTCAACACGGCCGTCACGGCGCGTTTCGGCCCATTCAGCTTTGCCGACAAGTGATGCGAACATGTTACCGGAGCCCCGGTTCTTTCCGTAACGATCCGTGCGGCTTCCAGTTCATGCGCGGGATTACGGGTGGCAAACTGAGCGGCTATGGCAAAGCCAGAAATCCCTTTATGAGAGTCTAAAAACTGCTCCAGCGCGGCAACGTCCAATGGCGCAGCTTCGCTGCCAGAATGAGAATGCCCACCAGACATAACCAGGGACGGGTCCCCTTTTAACGCGTCCTTCAAACCGTGCTTTTCAAGGTCGCTGTCTTTGAATCCGATATAGATCAACGCAACGCGCCCGCCCTGCCCTTCGACCAAGGCATTAGTCGCCAATGTTGTGGACAAAGACGCCATTGAAATCTGATCCGGCGCAACTTTCGCCTGCTCCAGAACGGCAGAAATCGCCTTGCCCACACCAATTGCCAAATCCGCGCGTGTGGTCAGGGACTTGGCCGAGGCTATGACCTCTTTTTCATCCCGGATCAGTACCGCATCGGTATAGGTTCCACCCGTATCCACCCCCAAAGCCAGCGCCATCGGGTTCTCCTTACTGTTCGCTGCAGATTGGTGTAGCGATTGGGGCCGACACGTCCAGCCTGTTTGCGGCAATTATGAAAGTTGTTCCACCGCCCAACGCGCTGCGTCGGCCACGGTTTCATCCGGGTCATCTGTCAATCTCTGGGCCGCAGCCTTCAAACTCGGGCGCCCCGAGTTTCCAATGGCATAAAGCACGTTGCGCACAAACCGGTCGCGCCCAATCCGTTTGATGGGTGAGCCAGAGAACTTCGCTCGGAACGAAGTATCATCAAGCGCCACCAGCTCTTCCAGCGCAGGCGCTGCCAGATCTTCACGCGCGGCATAGCGTATGTCACTTGCGGCAACCGCAAACTTGTTCCACGGGCAAGCTGCCAGGCAATCATCACAGCCGTAGATTCGATTGCCCAGCTTTCCGCGAAGTTCAGGCTCTACAGGGCCTTTATGTTCGATGGTCAGATAGGAGATGCACCGCCGTGCATCCAATTGATACGGGCCTGGAAAGGCGTCCGTGGGGCAGCTGTCCAAACAGGCCCGACAAGACCCGCAGCGATCAATCTCAGCAGAATCAGCGGGTATATCCAATGTTGAAAAAACAGACCCTATAAAGGCCCAATTACCCCATTCCCGACTGACAAGATTTGTGTGTTTCCCCTGCCAGCCCAACCCGGCGGCCTGCCCCAAGGCTTTCTCTGGCACGGGTGCAGTGTCAACAAACACCTTAACCTCGCCGCCCGCCTCGGCAATCAGCCACCGCGCCAGACGCTTCAGTCGCTTTTTGACCAGATCATGATAGTCTTTGTTCTGCGCATAGACAGAAATCGCCCCGTGGCCGCGTTGCTTCAAGACGTCTGTCGGGTCATGTTCCGGCGTGTAACTCTCGGCCAGCATGATCACTGATCGCGCCTCGGGCCAAAGGGCTGCAGGATCACCGCGCCAATGCGTTCGTTCGGCCATCCATCCCATCTGCCCATGATACCCGGCACCCAGGTACGCGGCCAAACGCTCGGGAACTTCTGGAACATCCCACGGGCGGCAGACACGGCACGCAACAAACCCTTCTTCAAGGGCCTGTTGTACCAGCTTTTCCTTCAAATCAGATCCGATCTTCATCTGGCCAAAAATATCCTCGGGGGGAATCGCGCATCTGCGCGATGGGGGGCAGACAGCCCCCCTGGCGCACCCTATCAGAAATCCAGATCAGCGTAATGGGGCGGCGGCCGGAAACCCGGCACCTGATCCGCCAGAATAGAGCGAAACGCAGGGCGTGATTTGATTTTCGCATACCAATCCTTGACCACCTGACTGCGGTTCCAATCCACGTCCGAGATATAGTCCAGCGAAGACAGATGCGCCGCTGCTGCGAAATCAGCCAATGTCATCTGGTCACCGGCCAACCACCGGCGGTGATCCAGCAGCCATGCCATATAATCCAGGTGGTACTTGATGGCCTTGGCACCCTGTTTGACGTTCTTGCTGTCCGGATAGCCCTGACCCGTCACTTTTTTGTTTACCCGTTCGTACAGCAGCTTCGACGTCACCTCATGGTGGAATTTGTCGTCAAACCAACCAACAAGGCGCCGCACTTCGTATCGGGCTTCGGGGCTTTTTGGCATCAATGGCGGTTCGGGACGGGTTTCTTCGATGTATTCGCAGATCGCTGCGCTTTCCGACATCATTTGTCCGTCCAGACGCAATACTGGTACTTTACCCGCGGGGTTACGGCGCAAAAAGTCGGGGTCCTGTTCCCAGTATCGCTCTTCGACAAGCTCAACCTCGATCTTCTTTTCCGCCAGAGACAGCCGAACCTTGCGGCAATATGGAGAGAGGGGAACATGAAACAGACGCGCCATGGGCTTCCAATCGAACCAGTGAGTACCCGACAGATTTAGCCTTGGCAGGCGACGGGTTTCAATCCTCGAAACAATCTGCGCGACCATCTGCGCGGATGGTGGCCGCCCCATCCAGAATAGATGCCGCCCGCCTGCGCGTTTGCGCCGTCGGGTCAGTGACCGATCTGTTGCGCGGTGACGGCAGAATGGCGGCAATCCGCGCCGCCTGAACTGGGGTCAGTTTTGAGGCGCTGGTGTTGAAATACCGTTGCGCGGCAGCCTCGACCCCAAAAACACCATTCCCGGTTTCGGCAACGTTCAGATAGACCTCGAGAATTCGCTGCTTGCTCCAGAAAATCTCGACCACAGGTGTGATCGAAGTTTCCAACACCTTGCGTATCCAACTGCGCCCTTGCCAAAGAAATACGTTCTTCACAACTTGCTGTGTAATCGTCGAGGCGCCGCGATTCCCGCCATCCTCAAGCGCATCGCGAATGGCCTCTACGTCAAATCCCCAGTGCAGGCAGAAATTTGCATCCTCTGCTGCCACGACCGAACGCGCCATGATCGGAGCCATGTCCTCGATCGGCACCCATTCGCGCTCAACCTTTCCCAAACGGCGCCATTCCGACCAGATCGTATGGGTTACGGGTGGGTTCACAACCGAATACAACAGGATTATCGCAAGCAAAGCTCCGGCAATTGCCGCAACCGCACGAGTCAGCCAACGGCGAATCTGACGCACCGTAGGTGTTTTTCTGCTGGATGCCTTGTTTTTCTTACCGCTTGATTTGCGGGCTGCTTTCTTCGCCATGCCTCAGCTATACGACGCGCGGTCCGGGTTTGAAACGGCCTAAATCGCGAAAGCGCGCGCTTCGCGCGGGTGAACAACCGGTCGTGCGGTTTCTACCGACATCGGATCATGACCTGCCAGTTCAGGGAACAAGTGCAGGACCTCGCTCTGCGTTTCGCGGTCCGAGGCCGACAACGCGTGCCCCGGATAATAGCTTTCGCTTTTGGCGCCATTGGCGATGACGATCTCGTGCTGCTTGAACAAAAGGTGGAAATACTCCACCTCGCCGCCTTCCACCCGGGTCACCGTTTTTCCATTGACCAGAGCATGTGCCGGAATCAGCGCTTCAGCGTGCCCAGACAAGTACGAGGCCCGCCAGTCTTCAACCAGCATCCGATGCTGAGGCGAAACAAGCAGCGGACGATCCAGGTCAAACACTCCGGCCTCAAACCGGATCGGGGCCAGCTTTCCTTCGGCCGCCACCACTGTACGCCCAACCCAGATCAAAGGCTGGGGGCCATGATCCACGGTCGTGACCAGATCGCCGACTTCAAGATCTTCAACCGCACGTTCGCCTTCCGGGGTCGCTATCATGGTGCCCGGCGTGAAACAGGGCGGACCCAGATTGCCGACATTCAGCGGCCCCTGTGTGTTGACGAAGGTGGCTGAAACAAATGTTCCCGGCTGCAGGACCTGACCGTCTGTCGGTGTGAATACCCGAGATCCGTCAGCCAGATAAAACGTGGTGCCTGTATAGGTTACGTTCCCGACGCCCGCCACGTTGATGGTAACAGTGTCCCCTGGCCAGGAATTCGTGACGTCCTGACCGTTGACGGTGTCACCACTTGGCGCATCGATTTCGTTGTCATCATCAGCATCGACTAAAGTGAAACTGCTAACAGCGACTGCCGTTCCCGCAGGCGGCGGGTTTGCTGGATCGAAAGTATAAAACTGATCCTGATACGGTGTTGGCATCCGGTTGCCCCTGTCTGCTTATCATCTGGTGCCTAGTTCGGCCCATGATTGTCGCCTGAGTGTGAAGAAAGATTGGCGATTTTCGGATAAACGGGCAAGACCTGCACTGAAACGTCGTTAACATACGAACCCCGCGTGGTGCAAATGACACGCGGGGCCTTGAGAGACAAAAGGTTTCGGCTTACTCCGCCGGAACTGCTTTGGCTTCAACACTCAGCGGGTGACTGAGTTTGTTCAGCATCTCCTTTGGGCAAACCTGCAGGAAGTTGCCTTTTTCCACATCCCAATGCTGAAGAATATCAGCAGCCTTGCGGCTTTGCGATTCAGCAGCATGGCGCATGATGAGCGTTTTCAATTGCTCTTCCCAGTGGTCCACAGTGACCGGGCAAGTGACCAGCGTTTCCCTGTTCATCAGCGCCTCGGCCTTGCCTTCGGGATCATACAGATAGGCCATTCCGCCTGTCATGCCTGCACCAAAGTTGGCTCCGATCGCTCCAAGGATAACGGCGACACCGCCGGTCATGTATTCACACCCGTTGGAACCGCACCCCTCGACAACAACCTTGGCGCCAGAGTTCCGGACCGCGAACCGTTCACCGGCGCGACCGGCCGCGAACAGGTACCCGTCGGTGGCCCCATAAAGAACCGTATTGCCAATGATCGTATTGTCATCTGCTTTCAGCGGGCTGACCTGTGGTGGGCGTACGACGATCATGCCGCCGGACAGGCCCTTACCAACATAGTCATTGGCATCGCCCGACACTTCCAACTTCAGACCCGGGGCCGCAAAAGCTCCCAGAGATTGCCCGGCCGAGCCTTGCAGCTTCACATGCAGATGGTCGTCCTGAAAGGTGTTCCGCATCCCGAAATTCTGCACAATATGACTGGACACACGGGTTCCAACGGTCCGGTGTGTGTTCTGCACCGCATAAGACAGTTGCATCTTTTCACCATCCTTCAGGAACCGGGCAGCATCGCGAACGATTTCGGCGTCCAGCGTATCCGGCACCGCGTTGCGCTCTTTGTCGCGGTTGTAGATGATGTTATGTGCCCCATCGACAGTGATCAGCAGCGGGTTCAGATCGAGATCATCCAGATGAGCGGACCCACGGCTGACCTGAGCCAGCAGATCGGCCCGACCGATGATTTCATCAATCGAACGCGCGCCGAGGCTGGCCAGCAGCTCGCGCACTTCCTGCGCGTAGAAGGTGATCAGATTGACGACCTTATCCGCATTGCCGGTGAATTTGGCGCGCAGGGATTCATCCTGCGTACACACGCCCACCGGGCAAGTGTTCGACTGACACTGACGCACCATGATACAGCCCATTGCGATCAGCGCGGCGGTACCGATGCCGTATTCCTCGGCCCCCATCATCGCGGCCATGACAATGTCGCGCCCGGTGCGCAGGCCACCATCGGTCCGCAGGGTGACGCGATCCCGCAGGTTGTTCATTGCCAGAACCTGATGCGCCTCGGTCAGGCCCATCTCCCACGGCAGGCCGGCATATTTGATCGAGGTCGCAGGCGACGCGCCTGTACCGCCATTGTGACCCGAAATAAGGATAATATCCGCTTTCGCCTTGGCCACACCGGCAGCAATTGTGCCAACGCCCGAGGACGCAACCAGCTTGACCGTCACCTTGCAGCGCGGGTTGATCTGCTTCAGGTCGTAGATCAGCTGCGCCAGATCCTCGATCGAATAGATATCGTGGTGCGGCGGCGGCGAGATCAGTGTCACTCCCTTGGTCGAATGGCGCAGGCGCGCGATCAGGTCGGTAACCTTCATACCCGGCAACTGACCACCTTCGCCGGGTTTTGCACCCTGAGCGACCTTGATCTCAAGCTCCTCACACTGGTTGAGGTATTCCGCAGTCACACCAAACCGGCCCGAAGCCACCTGTTTGATCTTGGCCGAAGGGTTGTCGCCGTTGGGTTCAGGCACGAAATGTGCCGGGTCTTCGCCACCTTCGCCACTGTCGGACTTCGCACCGATCCGGTTCATCGCCACGTTCAGTGTTTTATGCGCTTCTGGCGACAATGCACCCAGCGACATACCTGGCGTGACAAAGCGTTTGCGGATCGAGGTGATCGATTCCACCTCTTCGATCGGCACCGGCTTGCCCAGCGGTTTGAAATCCATCAGATCGCGCAGATGAATTGGCGGGTTCGACTGCATCTTGGCCGAATACTGCTTCCACAGCTCATACGAAGCCTTGTTGCAGGCCATCTGCATCATATGCATCGAGGTCGCTTCCCACGCGTGTGTCTCACCTGACTTACGCGCCTTATAGAAACCACCGATGGGCAGCACATCCAGACCGCTGTTCCAGCCCTTGGCATGAATTTCCTCGGCCTTGGCCTGAATACCTTTGATACCTATGCCCGAGATACGGCTGGTCATACCGGGGAAATACTCAGCCACCATGGCACGGCTGAGGCCAACGGCCTCAAAGTTCAGACCACCGCGATAGGATGAAATGACCGAGATACCCATCTTGGCCATGATCTTCAGCAAGCCCTGATCGATCGCCTCGCGATAGCGCGCGACGTTTTCGGTCAGGCTTCCGTCCAGCAAACCGCGGTCGATACGGTCAGCCAAAGAATCCTCGGCCAGATAGGCGTTCACCACAGTCGCGCCACAGCCGATCAGAACGGCAAAGTAATGCGGGTCTACACATTCAGCCGAACGGACGTTCAACGAACAGAAGGTCCGCAAACCCTGACGCGTCAAATGGGAATGCACAGCGCTGGTCGCGAGGATCATTGGTATCGCAATCCGATCCTCGCCCGACCGCATATCAGACAAGACGATATGCCCGGCACCGGATCGCACCGCCTCTTCGGATTCGGCTCTGATACGGGTCAAAGCCGCGCTTAATGCGCCTTGACCAGCCTCGAAGCTACAGTCGATTTCCGCCAGCGGCGCATCGAAGTTCTCAACCAGCTTGTCCCATTGCGCGTTACCGACAAAGGGGCTTTCCAGAACCACGATCTCGGTCTGGCTGCTGTCTTCATCCAACACGTTCTTGAGGTTGGCAAACCGGGTTTTCAGCGACATCACGCGGTATTCACGCAGGCTGTCGATCGGCGGGTTGGTCACCTGGCTGAAGTTCTGACGGAAGAAATGGCTGAGCGGGCGGTATTGTTTTGACAAAACAGCCGAGGGCGTATCATCACCCATCGATGCCAAGGCTTCCTTGCCGTCTTCCGCCATCGGAGCAAGGATTTGTTCCAGCTCTTCCACCGAGTATCCCGCAGCAATCTGGCGCTTGCGCAACTCGCCACCCGCAAAGATCGGCGCTTCGGCCACACCCGCAAGCGTTTCGTCCAGATCGTTTATCTTGCCAACCCATTCGCCAAATGGCAGCGCGCGGGCCAGTTTGTTCTTGATTTGGGTATCGCGGTACAGCTTGCCCTTTTTCATATCGACCGCCAGCATCTGACCCGGCCCCAACGCGCCTTTTTCGGTCACTGTGGCTTCGTTGATCGGCACCATTCCGGCCTCGGATCCTGCGATGACAAGGCCATCGCCAGTCACAACGTACCGCATGGGGCGCAGTCCGTTCCGGTCCAGGCCGGCGCAAACCCAGCGTCCATCGGTCATCGCCAGCGCGGCCGGGCCATCCCATGGCTCCATCACCGAGTTGCAGTAGGAATACATGTCGCGCCACGCTTGCGGCAGCTCGACCGCCTGCTTGGACCAGCTTTCCGGAACCAGCATGGTTTTCGCCATCGGGGCCGACCGCCCTGCGCGCACCAGCACCTCGAAAACCGAGTCTAATGCAGCAGAATCTGACGAACCACCCGCGATGATCGGCTTGATATCTTCGGCATAGTCACCAAAAGTGCCGCTGGCCATCCGGATTTCATGGCTTTTCATCCAGTTGATGTTGCCCTTGAGGGTGTTGATCTCGCCGTTGTGGGCCAGCATGCGGAACGGCTGCGCCAGCCACCATTGCGGAAACGTGTTGGTCGAATATCGCTGGTGGTAAATCGCGAATGCCGATTCAAAGCGTTCGTCCATCAGATCGGGATAGAATACAGCGACCTGTTCGGCCAGCATCATACCCTTGTAGATGATCGACCGGCAGGACAGCGACGCAAGATAAAGACCAGAGATACCCGACACCAAAGCCGCTTTTTCGATGCGGCGACGGATGACATAGAGCTCGCGCTCGAAAGTTTCTTCGTCCACACCCTTGGAGTTCGAGATCAGGATCTGCTCAATCTCGGGGCGGGTTGCGTTGGCCTTTTCCCCAAGGCAAGTCACATCGACCGGCACGTGTCGCCAGCCATAGATGTAGTAACCCATACGCAGAACTTCGCTTTCGACGATGGTCCGGCACCGCTCCTGCGCGCCGAAATCGGTGCGGGGCAGGAAAACCTGACCAACAGCAATCAGTTCATTCAGCTTGGGTTCATGACCCGTGCGGCGGACCTGATCATAGAAGAAGGGAACCGGAATCTGCACATGGATGCCTGCGCCATCGCCGGTCTTGCCATCCGCGTCCACGGCTCCACGATGCCAGATCGCTTTCAAGGCATCGATCCCGGCATCCACCACCTTGCGCGACCGTTTGCCATCCACGGACACAACAAGGCCCACACCGCACGAAGAATGCTCCTCTGCCTCGGAATAGAGACCATTTTCGGCCATCCACTTGCGTTTTGCTTCTTCTGCCCGCACCCAATCGGCATCATATTTGGTCATTGGCTGTCTCCTTCGTCAGAGGAGGAATACATGGCTTCGACCTCGGCTTTGGTCATTTGCCGACGTTCACCTGCGAACGCGTATCCCTCGGGCTTTTTGTCGATATAAAGTTCAAGTTTCAGCGGGTTACCTGTCGCATTTTCAAACAGGCCAGCCGCCATTTGTGTCTGTCCGTGCATCTCACCCGGCAGCGTGATCCGATACCAGAGCGAGGATCCGCAATCGCCGCAAAAAGCACGTTCTGCCCAGTCGGACGAGGTAAATGTCTTGACCGGGCCCAGCGCGGCATAGCCTTCTTTCGCCTGAAAGGTCACCAGCATCGAACTGGTCCACCGACGGCATTGATCACAGTGACACGCCCCCAGAGCATCCCGTACAGGGGTGGCGGTGACTGTGACCGCACCACACATGCATTGGCCTTGAAGTTCCGACATTTCGAACCCTCCTGAAAACTGGGGTTATTCCGCCGCCACGGCAGTTTTGGCGTTGAACCGGTCGATGATCGCGTCAGCGCAGTCGCGCCCGTCACGGATCGCCCATACGACCAGTGAGGCACCGCGCACGATGTCCCCGATCGCGTACACACCTTCCATTTCGGTTTCCCCGGTCTGGAATGCTGCCCTGACCGTTCCCCATCGGGTGACAGGCAAGTCGGGCTGCCCGAACAAGGTGGGCAGGTCTTCAGGTTCAAAACCCAATGCCTTGATCACCAGATCGGCGTCCTCGACATAATCCGCGCCTTCGATCACTTCGGGGGCCTGGCGACCAGATGCATCGGGCTGACCCAGACGCATCTTCTGCACCATCACGCCGGAAACCTTGTCGTCGCCCGTGAATCCCTTCGGTGCACTGAGCCATTCGAATACCACGCCTTCTTCCTCGGCGTTCTGTGTCTCGCGCTGCGAACCCGGCATGTTTGTCCGGTCACGACGGTACAGGCATTTGACCGATGTCGCGCCCTGACGGATCGACGTACGCACACAATCCATCGCGGTGTCACCACCACCGATCACGACAACCTTTTTGCCCTCGGCATTCAGCCGTCCGTTGTCGAAATCCTCAACAGTGTCACCAAAGCTTTTACGGTTTGATGCGGTCAGGAAATCGATTGCCTTCTCGATCCCGGCAAGACCACTGCCCGGCATGGACAGATCCCTCGACTTGTAAACGCCCGTTGCGATGATGATGGCGTCATGCTTTGCGTGAATTTCAGCGAATTTTGCGGCGTCCACGTCGCAGTTCAATACGAACTCGACACCGCCGTCCGCCAACAGGTCGTTACGCCGCTGGACGATTTCTTTTTCCAGCTTGAAGCCCGGAATGCCATACATCAGCAGACCACCCGCACGGTCGTAGCGGTCATAGACCGTGACCTGAACACCGGCCCGACGCAGCATGTCCGCCGCGGCAAGACCACCCGGCCCGCCACCGATAATGCCGACGCTTTCACGGCGCTCTGTCGCAGGGACCACTGGTTTGACCCAGCCTTTGTCCCACGCCGTGTCGGTAATGTACTTTTCGATCGTGCCGATGGTGACCGTTCCGTGGCCGGATTGTTCGATCACGCAATTTCCTTCGCACAAACGGTCTTGCGGGCAGATGCGGCCGCAAATCTCGGGGAAGGTGTTTGTCGCCTGGCTGGTTTCGTAAGCCTCTTCCAGCCGTCCGGTTGCAGTCAGCCGCAACCAGTCGGGAATGTTGTTATGCAGCGGGCAGTGCGATTGACAGTAGGGCACACCGCATTGACTGCAACGGCTGGCCTGTTCTGCTGCTTTCTCGGCAGCGAACTCGGCATAAATTTCGTTAAAGTCTTCTCTGCGGTCATTGGCGGCACGCTTTTCCGGCATGACGCGGTCGATCTGCACAAATTTCAGCATCGGTTGCTTGGCCACGGGTCAGACTCCATGAATTGGCTTGGTTGGATTTCTTTATGCGATGCGCAAACGGATGAAAAGTCATATATGCTGACCTATTGTGAGAATTTTCCACCCACCCACTCGAAATCTGTGAATTCTTAAAGGAATTTTAGGTACGATTCGGACCTATATGAAGACTTTCCTTTTCCCCACCACCCTTATAGCCATACACCACATAAAAAACGTGGCGGCAGCACGGCAGGGCAGATGAGTCTTTTCCACCTGATTCTCGTGGCAATCATTCAGGGAATAACTGAGTTTTTGCCCATTTCGTCTTCGGGTCACCTGATCCTGCTGCCGAACTTGTCGGGCCTTCAGGATCAGGGTCAGGCCATAGACATCGCGGTGCACGTGGGAACTCTTGGTGCGGTCGTTCTGTATTTCTGGGCGGATGTGAAGCAGGCTCTTGCCGGGGTGCCGCGCGCCCTGACCGGCCGGACAGATACACCGCAGGCCCGTTTGGCTCTTGGTCTGATCATTGCGACACTTCCAACCGTGATTGCAGGTCTGATCCTGCATCTGACCGGGTTAAGCGAGGCCATGCGTTCGATCACTGTAATCGGGTGGACAATGCTGGGCTTTGGCCTGCTGCTTTATTGGATCGACCAGAAAGGTCCCCAGACGAAAGAGGCGAACGACTGGGGTATTCGCGATGCTTTCGTCATGGGACTGTGGCAGGTTCTTGCGCTGATCCCCGGAACATCGCGGTCCGGGATCACCATTACAGGGGCCCGTCAACTGGGTTATACCCGAGCAGACGGCGCTCGGATCGCGATGTTGATGTCGATCCCGACAATCCTAGCGTCGGGCACACTGCTGGCATTGGATGCCGTGCGCGACGCCGATATGCAACTGGCCCGGGATGGGGCTATTGCGGCGCTGTTTGCCTTTCTTTCGGCGCTGCTGGCGCTCAGCCTGATGATGCGGCTTCTGCGCAGCGTCAGTTTCACGCCCTACGTCATCTACCGCGTCATTCTTGGCGTGATCCTTTTGATCATGGCCTACAGCTAATCAGATACGCAGGTTTTTGGCCGAGTTCTGAATGTCGTCATACTGACCCGAGGGGCGGAATTTCCACAGGTATTCCGGCAGGACCGATTCCAGAGTGGTCGGCGCAATGCCAAGATCCGCAAAGGACTTGGCCCCGTCAGATACCACATTGTCATGGTGCAGATTCCTGACCTGATCGCGGGTCAGAATGTTGTTCGGGAACAGTTGGAAGCTGACGAATTTCGCAATATCCAGCACGCCCGCCATAATCCGGGCAGCAAAGAACGGCAGACCGACAACGATGCGCCGACGGTGGATCACTTCAAGCATCTGCTGCATCAGGGCGCGGAAGGTTTTCACCTCCGGCCCGCCAAGCTCGTACACGCCCGGCTCAGCCTGCCCCAGAATGCCTTTGACCGCTGCCTGGGCCACGTCATCCACGTAAACGGGCTGGAATTTGGTCTCGGCACCAACCACTGGCAGGAACGGACCCATGCGGGTCATCCCGGCGAAACGGTTGAAGAACTGATCCTCGGTTCCGAAGATAACCGAGGGGCGCAGGATCATGGCATTGGGCATATGCTTCAAAACACCTGCTTCGCCTTGCGCTTTGGTTTGAGAGTACTCGCTGGCTGAACCTGCATCTACACCAATCGCCGAGATGTGAACCATCCGTTCGATACCCTGCTCGGCTGCAAGCCGCGCGATACGTTCGGCTCCTTCGGCTTGAACGGCATCAAACGCGTTCTTGCCCAGTTCATTCAGCACACCCACACAGTTCACCACGACATCGGCGCTCTGCATCGCCAGCGCGACCGAGGCGTCATCGCGGATATTGCACAGCACAGGCTCAACCTGTCCGACGGCGCCGTAGGGTTTCACGAACATGGCTTCGTTCGGGCGTCGTACAGCCACCCGCACACGCCACCCCTCACTCGCCATGCGTCGCGCGATGTAGCGACCGACAAATCCCGATCCGCCATAAATCGTCACCAGTTTCGACATGAGAGGGCTCCTGCTGAGAAATTGCGCTCTAGAACTAACGCTCGCAGGCCAGCCAAACAAGGCACTAATTCGCCGCGCCGGTCATGAAATACTCAGGCCAAAATCTCAGTTCGAAAACCGAATTCAAAAAACTTTCAAAATTCATTCAGAATCCGGTTGACGCCCCCCGCCAGTCAGCTTAAACGCCGCTCCACGACACCTGCCCAGGTGGCGGAATTGGTAGACGCGCTAGCTTCAGGTGCTAGTGTCCGTATGGACGTGGAGGTTCGAGTCCTCTCCTGGGCACCATCTTTTCCTCAAAAATATATAAATCACAAGAGCTTAGCGGAAAGTTCAAACCTGTAAAGGTGACACAAGAGGTGACGCAATGCCTCTAATCATCTTTGCAGCAGAAGCGATTCTGATCATGGCTAGATACATTGAACAAAAGAACTCCAATGGTGTTTGGTAATTTCGTAGGCGTGTTCCCCAAGACGTTCGAAAGCACTACCCCAAGCTAAGCAATCGAAACGAACTCGATTTTCTCTCCAAACGAAAGACCCCAAGGAAGCGACTGTTCTGGCTCAGAGAAAAGTCACCGAACAAGATGGGTTCTGGAAAAGTGTCAGAAGGGCCGAAAGAGTATTTCAGGTTGATGGGAAAAGACCCAGAAAGCAGGCAGGAAATGGTCGCGCTCGAATAGTCTGTCTGACGTCAGACAGAGGTTGAAAACGCCCAGTCCGAGAACAAAAGGAGGCACCATCATGGCGATGGCGGCGGGATTATCGATAAGGGCGGATATATCTTTGGCGGCAAAAAGCGGAAACTTTCTTCTCCGTTGTTTTGCGACGGAAAAGTGTGCTCCTCAGCAACAGGTACTTTTGAGCACTGTCGTTGGAATGAATGCATACCCGGCAACATTGCAGATCGTTCAGACCTGAGTGGGTAACGCAGAGGTTCGAAATCTGGCAGGCGGTTGCCCGATCTCTTTCTTGAACGCGCGACTGAACGCTGCTTCCGAGGAATACCCACTCAGATCCGCGGCCTCGGCAACACTGACACCTTTCTCTACCAACGCGCTGCGGGCAATCTGCATACGCCATGCAGTCACATATTGCATCGGTGTGATCCCAAGCTTCTCGGAAAACCGCATTGCGAAACTTGTCCGAGACAATGCCGCCCTGTTGGCCAAAGAATCGACACTCCACTGCGCAGTCGGGTCATTGTGGAACGCCGTCAATGCGCGGGTAAGATGAACATCGGCGAAACCTGCGAGTTTTCCCCCTGTTCTGGCGGTATCTTCGATATGGCACCGGATAGCCTGCGCAAAAATCGCCTCTGACATCTTCAGCGCTATCAAATCACCTCCAAAACGGCCGAACCCTGCCTCGGACCCTATCACGCGCAACGTCGCTTCCAGCCAATCGCTGGCCTCGGCGCCATAATCCCGGATGACAATGCTTGGCGGCAATCGGTCAAGCAACAGATGCCTTGATCCTTCGGCTAGTGAAAAATGACCACAAATCAGCTGGTTCTCCATGTTGGGGTCGTTGCCGCCATACACCAGAACACCCTTACCATCATAGCCGGACCTTTCCAGCACGTCATCCAGCGGCAAGGCGTCTTCCGGGCCCGAAACACGACAATTCAACGTATGTGCCGCCCCGTGTGGAACCAGGATAAGATCGCCTTTGGTAAGGCGTAGCGCCCGATCTTCTCCTGCGACGCGCACTACGCACTCACCGCGATGTACATAGTGGAACCGGGCCACGTTCTGAAACGCCGGCACCTGGATCCCCCAGGGCTGTTCGCTAAGGCTGGTGCGGAAATACAGTGTCCCCTTGAGCGACAGGCGGGTCAGAATATCACTTAGCAGATCAAGCATGGTTGCTGATATTACCAAGAGTTCGATATCTGTCTACATGTTCGAACGATAGGGCATGTCTTCTGGACGGCAGGTAATTCAAAGACAAGGCAAACTGTACGCATATCAGGGCTTCAATCAACTTTGGAGATTCCAGATGAAAACCGTTTTCCTTTCTGCTGCTCTTGTCGTCGTCGGCTATGCTGCTGTTGCAGATGAGAACAAGATGAACGATCTTGAAATCGCGCATACAGCGTATACTGCCGGTGAAATCGACATCCGCTATGCGCATCTTGCTCTTGCTGTGTCCGACAATAACGACGTTCGGGATTTTGCGAACACAATGATCCGTGATCATGCGGCCGTGAACCAAGCTGCAGGGGCGTTGATCCAACAACTGAATGTAACGCCCCAGGACAACGCCCTCAGCCAGGCCCTGGTTAAAGGTTCGGTCGAGAAACGCGATGAGCTGAGCGGGCTGCGCGGTAAAGCCTTTGATTGCGCCTACGCTCAGAATGAGCTCGCTTATCATCAGATCGTGAACAAAACGGTTGAGGACGAGTTCATCCCCAACACCACCGTTGAGCCGCTCACCAACCTGCTGCAGGATGCTCTTGCCACATTCAAACAGCATGAAGGCCACGCCGAACAGATGGTGTCTGGGCTGGATTGCGGCTGATGGCTGTACTGTCACGCAGAAAGTTTGGTGCCGTACTGGGTGCGGCACCGCTTACTCTTCTGGCTGGCGCATTGGGTGCGTCCGCCGGGGCAACCAGCCATCAGATTTCTATTCGCAAATTCAAGTTCGCGCCTGAGAAACTCGAAGTTTCGGTCGGTGATGAGGTGATCTGGACCAATCTGGACATCGCGCCTCACACCGCAACGGAACAAGAGATGCAAGATTGGGACACCGGGCCGCTAGAGCGGAACGAAAAGGCAGCCGTGGTATTCGACAAACCCGGGGTTTATGCCTATTTCTGCGTGTTTCACCCGCATATGAAGGGGGCTATCGTAGTGAAAGATTAATCAGCGGCTACACGCGGGGAGCTGAGCGTCGCCGTGCTTTGATTTCTTCATCAGAGTCACCTCATTCATCCGTAAAAACCTACTTCTAAACGCCCCAAATTTTCGGTGAGATTACCACCCGGCGCGTCTGTTCAACCCGCGGCCGAAGAATACGAAAATCACACCTGCAAGAACGAGGGAGTGTCGGAGGCAGAGTATACGTGCGAAGTTGCCGTGATATTCGGCGGCGGACCAATTCCATTCCTAAAATCCTGCTGTTTTGTCACGTTTTCCTTTTGGATTGAAATAACGCGTCGCACCCGAAGAATTCGCACGCCATTGCCGTCGCATGCTTTGCCTTAATATGCTCCGTCCAACGTGTAACATTCGGTGCATTCTCAAGTGAAAGGCAGAGATGGTTGTGGTCATTAATCCAAGGGAACAAGGCAATATCTGCAACACTGTAAGAATTGCCGCAAAGGTTCTGCTGGTCATCCAATATGCTGTCCAGATACGCGATAGAACGATTAGCAATTGAGTTATACAACGCAAGCGCCTCTGGGTTGGGGTTTTCTGCAAGACCAGACCAATACTCAACCTGACCAAAGTAGGGCCCTTGAGACGAAGACTGGTAGAACAACCAAGAATTAATCTCGTCCAAACCCGTCGGCGTTTCGACAAGTCCCCATCCGGTTTTTCGAGCGAGATACAAAAGAATGGCGTTGGATTCAGTGAGTACAAATCCACCGTCATCTATGACCGGCGTTCTACCGGCCGGGTTCAACCTCAGGAACTCAGGCCGGTGCTGTTCTCCTTTTCTGATATCGATTGGAACAAACTCGTATTCGAGCTTTGTTTCCAATAGCATCATCAGAACCTTCAGAGCATTTACAGTGTTGTATCCATAGAATTTAATCATCAGAATTCGAGACCTTCTTCCGACAACCCTTCAAGATGAGGCATCAGAAAAAGCAGTTCCTCTGTGTATGAGGTCTGGGGATTGGTAAACAACTCTGCGGTTTCCTGTACTTCAAGAATACGGCCAGATTGCATAACTGCGACGCGGTCACACATCTGGCGCACAACAGGAAGGTCGTGGCTGATAAACAGCATTGTCAGGCCAAGGTGCTGCTGCAGATCTTTCAGGATATTGAGGATCTGTGCTTGAATAGAAACATCCAGCGCAGAAGTAGGTTCGTCGCAGATCAAAAAGCGTGGCTGTGTCGCCAGTGCCCGCGCTATCGAAATCCGCTGGCGTTGTCCCCCTGAAAACTCGTGAGGGAATTTTCCGGCCGCTGCGGCGCCAAGTCCAACTTGATCCAAGAGTTCATGCACACGTTTCGTCAACTCATCGCCTCCCAGAATTTTGTGGTGACGGATGGGTTCAGCAATGAGATCCAACACTTTCATACGCGGATTAAGAGATGAGTAAGGGTCTTGAAAAATCATCTGAATGTCGCGACGAAAATTCGCTTGTGCAGTCTTGTCCAACGGATTGCTCACGACTGTACCGGCGAACTCAACTTCTCCGCCATCTAACGCGTAAAGTCCGCTGATTAACCGCGCGACCGTTGACTTCCCTGAGCCGCTTTCACCGACAACACCAAATTGTCCGTCATCGTTTGCCTTGAACCCGGCTAATGTCGGGGGAATTTGTCTCAAACTTCTTTGAAAAATGAAGGGGAGTGGCAGGTTCAGTGCTTGGTCGCCGAACTTCGAAAACTGGTTGAATGGGCATATTCCGACTCCCTACTCGCCCATCCTGATCATCTGCGCGACTTGAATGCCATCCAGCGTTGCGGATGCAAAGGATTTGAAGCCGAGCATTGGGTGATCCATATCTTGATGATCCTATGGTCTTTTCAATCACGTTTCCGGGGAACTTGCCCCTGATAGCCTTCTGGAATGAAAAACCTTGCGCGCGCTCGGGTGACGGCGTGACCGTCCTGAACGGAGGCGCGCGCATCGACGTGCCGGTCAAGAGGATCGTCCCCGTAGACGCAACCGGTGCCGGAGACCAATTCGCCGCGGGGTTCCTGTATGGAATGGCCACAGGGCGCGATTACGAGACCTGTGCCAGGATCGGCAACGTCTGCGCCCGCGAGGTCATCCCCGGGCGGATAGCCGGCCTGAATCTGACCGTGCGCGCCTTTCCCAGCAGGGCTAGGAGTCAGCTTTCTACTCGCCTGAGATGCGCGTGATCGCCCTCTTGGCACGAAGCCCTATTATGGGCTCCTCAATGACGGCCTCCAGCGCTGGCAAAGCTGCACTGGCTGGCGCGCCGATCTTTCCGAGCGTGATTACGACCTCGCGGCGCGCGCGCTTACCGCCAGTTTCAAGAACACCGAGCAGATCAGAGACCGCGCTGGCCGCCTGGGGACCGAACCAGCCCAACATCCGCAGCGTTTCGATTTGCGCTGGTCCTTCCTGCGTCTTGAGGTCTTCCAGTAGGGATGTCACGGTAGTGGTTGGCCTGAGCGCTGCGAGTTTCAACCCGTCGGCCATCTTGCGGTTTAGTTCCTCGTGATCACCGTCCCACTGCATCGGCAGCAGATAGTTTTAGGCAAGCGCCAGCCGATCCTTGTCGCGCGCCCAGGCATACATCAGGTCGTCGGCTTTCCGGCGGTCGCCCAACTGCGCGTGAATCGACGCCGCGGTGATGATCAGGTTCAGCGACTTTTTCGTTCTGGCAGTCGCCTCGTCCAGAATTTCGGCTGCCCTGTGCAACTGCCCTAACGCATAATACGCAGCTGCCTCGACAATAACGACATTGGCGGGCACACTGGGGTCAAGCCGCTTGGCAATCGCAATCTCGTCTAGACCCTGCTCGGGATTGCCCGAAGCGATTAGCGCCCAGGCCATAGTGACATGCGCCTCGGGGTCATTTGGGCCAAGCTCGATCGCCCTGGCCGCTTCTTCGATGGCCTTTGCCGAGCGCGCGGCGCCAGTTTCGCCAGTGTTCTGGTCACGGAAGTTAAGCTGCCGCATGGCGCGAATAATGTGCACCATCGACCCGCCTCTGTCGCCGGCTTTTTCAAGATGATCGGGGATCAGAACGGTATAGAGGTGGGCGCGGGAGTTACCGCGAATTTTCTGGTTCCACCGGAACACGCCATCTCGTTGAAAGGCCAGCGCCAGTGCGGCATGGGCACGGCCATAGTCGGGATCAATTTCAATCGCCCTTTCGAAATGATCCACAGCTCGGGCATTGTCGCGTTCGTTGAAGTTCGACATCAACTCCCAGCCACGTTGAAATGCCTCGCGGGCGGCGACGACTTTAGTATCGGCCCGGTTCACCTCCTCGAGTTCGTCGTCGGTCAGTTCAACCTTCAGCGCGTTGATGATCTTCAGTACAAACGCGTCCTGTGCCGCAAAAACATCCGAGGCGTCGCCGTCGAAGCGGTCAGCCCAGACGTGGTTGCCGGTGGTGGCGTCAATCAACTGAGCGTTGACGCGCAATGTGGTGCCCGAGCGCCGCACGCTGCCTTCGAGCACGTATTGCACGCCCAGGGTTTCGGCGACGTCTTTGATGCTCACCGACTTGCGCTTGTAAATGAAGGTCGAATTGCGCGCGATGACGAACAAGCCCGAAACTTTCGACAGGTCGGTGATCAGATCCTCGGTTATCCCGTCGGCCAGAGGTTCCTGTTCGGACTCGCCGCTGAGATTGTCAAACGGCAGAACCGCAACCGAGGCCTTGTCGGGTAACGGCAATGCCATCGCTTCGATCGAGGCCGCTTCGACCTTCACCGGACGGGATTGAAGCCAGTACGCCGCTCCAGCACTGATGGCCAGAAGGCCAAAAAGCGCGGCTATGACCGCGCTTGCTTTACCGTAGCGCCCGCGGGATGGCCGAACGACGGTTGGTTCGGTGCGTCTTGTGGCACGATAAACACGGACAGGCTCGGGGATGTTTTTCAACGTCTTGTCGCCCAGATCGCCGAACGCCGCCTCAAGCTTGCCGCTGGCATGATCGACGACCGTGCGCGATACCAGCACCGAACCCGGCTCAGCGATGGATTCCAGCCGCGCGGCTACGTTGATGCCATCTCCGAAAATATCGTCGTCCCTGACAACGATATCACCCAGGTTTATCCCGATCCGAAATTGCAGGGCGTCCGGCTCGTCCGCGCGAGGCCTTATCCGGTCCTGCCAGTCCAAAGCGCAGTTCACCGCATCTACGACGCTGGCAAACTCGATCAGATAGCCGTCGCCCATCCGCTTGACGATCCGTCCCCCGTGGCGTTCGACCAATGGCGTGATGATACCTGTGTCGAGCGCCTCGAGCCGGGCAAGAATGCCAGCCTCGTCCTCGTGCATGAGGCGCGAAAAATCGACCAGGTCGGCAACAAGAATGGCTGCTAGGCGCCGCTCCATCCAGAATTCCGCTGTGGTACAAGCTATGCCTTTAAGGTTGCCCTAGCTGTTCGCGTCGTTCAATCCCTTTCGAATATTCGCAAACATCCCAGTCGCGAGCTGCAAACACAAGTCATGGGTAAGCGAAGGCCGAACTGCTGGCTTCGTCTCGCTTAGCGGAACAACCTGAAAAGCATCCCTAGCGATCAGAGTTCGTTTAGATAGTCGGAAAAAGCCTCGACCACGCGCTCATACACATCGCGCTTGAAGGGCACGATTTCGGCGATCAGCCGGTCGGGCTTCTGCCATTTCCAGCGGGTAAATTCCGGGTGATCGGTTTCGATGTTGATCTGATCATCGGCGCCGGTGAAGCGCAGCAGGAACCATTTCTGCTCCTGCCCGCGATAGCGGCCTTTCCAGATGTGGGGCACGATGTCATGGGGCAGGTCATAGGGCAGCCAGCCCGCGGTCTCGGCGATGATTTCGACCAGATCAGCCGTGACCCCGGTTTCTTCCCATAGCTCGCGCAGGGCTGCGTCGCGGGGATCTTCGCCCTTGTCCACACCGCCCTGCGGCATTTGCCAGGCGTCTTGTGGGCCGTCGTTTCGCATGCCCACAAAAACCCTCCCCTCGGTATTCATCAGCATCAGCCCGACGCAGGGGCGATAGGGCAGTTTGGCGATTTCTTCGGGGGTCATGCGCGGCCTCATCGGGTTGTTCCGCCCACCTCTAGCAATCACCGGCGCTACAGCAAAGAGGGTGACGTGGGGTTTCGCGTGACAAAGTTGACGCGAACGTCAATCTAGCGGGCAAATTCAGGAGGGAGAGTTCCGCCATGACTGCGTACCCGAATATGCTGGCCCCGCTGGATCTGGGCTTTACCACGTTGAAAAACCGCGTGCTGATGGGCTCGATGCATACGGGGCTTGAGGAGACCGGAGACTGGAACCGGGTGGCCGAGTTCTATGCCGACCGGGCGCGGGGCGGCGTGGCCCTGATGGTGACGGGCGGGATTGGTCCGAACCTTGAAGGCTCGGTCCTGCCGGGGGCTTCGATGATGGTGAGCGACAAGGATGTGGCGCACCATTCCATCGTGACGCAGCGCGTCCATGAAGCGGGCGGCAAGATCGCAATGCAGATCCTGCATGCGGGGCGCTATGCCTATGGGCCGAAATGCGTGGCCCCCAGCCCGGTGAAATCGCCGATCTCTCCGTTCCCGCCCACTGAGCTGGATGAAGAGGGCATCGAGAAGCAGATCAGCGATATCGTCAACGCCGCCGTACTGGCGCAAAAGGCGGGTTATGACGGGGTCGAGATTATGGGGTCGGAAGGGTACTTCCTGAACCAGTTCCTTGTGACCCATACCAACAAGCGCACCGACCGCTGGGGCGGGTCTTATGAGAACCGGATGCGTCTGCCGATCGAAGTTGTACGCCGCACGCGCGAGGCGGTGGGCACCGACTTCATCATCATCTACCGGCTGTCGATGATCGATCTGGTCCCCAACGGCTCGACCCATGACGAGGTGGTGCAACTGGCGCAGGAGATCGAAAAGGCCGGGGCCACGATCATCAATACCGGCATTGGCTGGCACGAGGCGCGGATCCCTACCATCGCCACCAGCGTGCCGCGCGCGGCCTTTGCCTGGGTGACCAAGAAGCTGATGGGCAAGGTGGGGATACCGGTGATCACATCGAACCGGATCAACACGCCCGAGGTGGCCGAAGAGGTTCTTTCGACCGGCTGCGCCGACATGGTCTCGCTGGCCCGCCCGATGCTGGCGGATGCAGATTTCGTCAACAAGGCGATGGCAGATCAGGCGGCAAAGATCGCGCCTTGCATTGCCTGCAATCAGGCCTGTCTGGATCACACGTTCAGTGGCAAGCTGACCTCATGCCTCGTGAACCCGCGCGCCTGTCATGAGACGGAGCTGGTGATTGAACCGGCAAAAACGCGCAAATCCATTGCCATTGTGGGTGCAGGCCCTGCCGGTCTGTCGACCGCAATGATCGCGGCCCAGCGCGGTCACGATGTTACCCTGTTCGACCGCGCTGATGAGGTCGGCGGGCAGCTGAACATGGCCAAGCAGGTGCCGGGGAAAGAAGAATTCTGGGGTCTTGTCGACTGGTACCGTACCATGATGGATGATCTGGGCGTGACTGTCGAACTGAACCGCGAGGTAGGCGCAGATGACCTGACCGGCTTTGACGAGGTGGTCATCGCCACCGGTGTCAGCCCGCGTGATCCGCAGATACCGGGGCAGGATCGGGACAACGTGCTAAGTTACATCGACGTGCTGCGCGGCAAGGCCGAGGTTGGCAAGTCTGCTGCCGTGATCGGGGCCGGTGGCATCGGCTTTGATGTGTCCGAGTTCCTGCTGGAAGAGGGCCACAGCGCCACGACCGACCTGCCAATGTGGATGAAGGAATGGGGCGTGACGGACCCGGCTGAGCACCGTGCAGGGTTGGCGCCCGAGGGGCCGCAACCCAGCGCCCCCGCACGTCAGGTCACCCTGTTGCAGCGCAAGAAACAGGCGCATGGCAAGGGTTTGGGCAAAACCACTGGCTGGATTCACCGGGCAACGCTGAAGATGAAGAACGTCAATTTCGTGGGTAGCGTGAATTATGAACGCATCGACGATGACGGCCTGCATGTCAGCTTTGGCGAAGAGCGCGCAGACCCGACGGTGATCGCGGCCGATACCATTGTGTTATGTGCCGGTCAGGTGTCCGAACGGTCACTGGCGGACGCGCTGATCGAGCGGGGCATCACCCCCCATGTGATCGGGGGTGCGGATGTCGCCGCCGAGCTGGACGCCAAGCGCGCGATCAATCAGGGCACGCGGCTGGCGGCGAAGTTCTGATCGCCCCGGTTTAGCGTTTCCTAGTCGGACAGCGCGAGTTTTGCACCCAGTGCGCCAAAGGCCGTTGCAAAACTCCGCCTGATCCACTTCATCACCGTTGGACGGCGGATCACATAGTCGCGGGCCAGTGCTGCGCAGCCCCCGTATCCGACGAAGACAACAAAGGTCATGGCCATAAAGGCCAGGGCCAGCTGGATCAGCGCACCCCCTGCGTTCGCCGTGTCGGCTGGCAGGAACTGCGGCAGAAACGCCAGAAAGAACAGCGACAGCTTAGGGTTCAGCACGTTGATGAGCGTTCCCGTGATGGCAATCTTGAAACTGCTTTTCGCGGTCTTGTCGGCGGTGACATCCAAGGCGCCGCCACTCCTGAGGATGCCCCACGCCATGTAGAAAAGGTAAATGACACCAAGGTATTTCACGAGCTGAAACGCCACGGCACTGGTGTGCAGCAATGCGGCAAGCCCGACGATACTGGCCACGGCAGCGGGAACGATTCCCACTGTGCATCCGACCGCGGCGGCAACGCTGGCCCGGAAACCGCGGCCAAGGCCAACGGCCAGTGTGTAGATGACACCGGTGCCTGGCAGCAGCACGACGATCATGGATGTGATGAAGAATTCCAGTGACATTCAAACCCCCTGCAAATGCGCGCAGGGTCGCGAACATCCGCGAAGATGTAAATAGCGATCGGTCCGGGAACAGGGGTTGCGGCCCGGTGTCGCCGCTGGGCGTGGTGGTGAAACTTGGCTTTGAAAAGGGTTTTCGGGGTACCGTGCCCCCGGCCAAAAGACCGACAAGGACGGAGACGGAGAAAACGGATTTCCTGACCCCCTCTGTCGTCACAAAAATGCCATTCTAAGATGAACAGAAACGAAGGATTGCGCGGAAAATGCAGTATCGCAGGGTTCGGGGCCGGTTTGGAAACCACTGTTTCTGCGTTTCTCATACGCAAACGATCCGATTCAAATCCCTGATATTATCCCATGTATGCCCCGATTCCGCCCAGATTCAGAGCGATAGTCGGGTTGGAAATCAAGATCTGGGGAACGAGAATGGACCGACTGACCGAAATGGAAGCCTTCGCCAACGTGGTGGACCAGGGTGGCTTCACCGATGCGGCCAAGAAGATGGGCATCTCCAAATCGGCCGTGTCCAAACACGTCTCGAGCCTCGAAGCGCGTCTGGGAGCCCGGCTGCTGAACCGCACCACGCGCCGGGTGTCGCCGACAGAAATCGGCCTGGCCTATTATGACCGCGCGCGTCGCGTTCTGAATGATGCGGGTGAAGCGGATTCGCTGGTCACATCGATGCAATCGGCCCCGTCCGGACTGCTGCGCATCAGTGTTGCCACGGATTTCGGCGTCAATCACCTGTCGCCTGTCCTGTCCGATTTCCTGGCCGTCTACCCCGACATCACCGTGAACATGGTTCTGAACAACCGCTATGTCGAACTGATTTCCGAAGGATTTGATGTGGCCGTGCGCATCGGTGAGCTGGAAGACAGCACGTTGCGCGCCCGCAAGCTGACCGAAACGGTCAAACGCATGGTCGCCGCGCCCAGCTATATCGAACGGTTCGGGCGCCCGCAGAAGATCGACGATCTGAACGAACACAAGTTGCTGCACTATTCCAGCCAGTCGTCAGGCAATGTCTGGAAACTGACCGCACCGTCTGGCGAGAAGCGTCAGGTGCGCACCGCGGGTTGGCTGAGCGTGAATGACGGCCAGTCGCTGCTGAACGCGGCCATCTCGGGGCTGGGGATCGCGTATCTGCCCAGCTACCTTTATGCCGAAGCGTTGAAATCGGGGCGGGTTGTCGATGCCATGCCGTCCCTGCCGGACGAGGTACAGGGCATTTACGCCGTTTATCCGCCCGGCCGCTTCACACAACCCAAAGTACGGGCCTTCATCGATTTTCTGGTCGATGCATTCGAAGACAAAAGCCCGATGGATTGGTAGTTTCTCCCTGAAGACCAACCTCTGGCCCGCATGTCAAAGTGCGGGCCTTTTTTTATGAACCGATCACCGTCAGTCCGATGGATCGCGCGGAAGAGCGTAGGCTTTCCATCAATACGTTCTGGCCCGGCGGCGGCGTTTCGGCATTGCGCGCCAGCAATGCGATATCGCGATTGGCATTGGGAATGGACAGCGGGCGCAGCCGTACTTCGTCGCGGTAAATGCCCTGTCTGCGGGCAAACAGATCCGGCAGTACCGCAACCCCAACCCCCGAGGCCGCCATCAAGACAATGGAATCAAGCGTTGTGCCTTCATATTCGTCCGAAACCACGCCACCGCACTCGGCTGCCAGCGCATAGACGATACGCGACAGGCGGTGGCTTTGGTCAAGGGTCAGGAACAGCCGGTTCTGCAAGTCGGCCGCTCTGACGCCCTGTGGGTCTTGTGCCAGAACGTCGTCAACGGCCACCGCGACCCAGAGGGGTTCGTTGAACAAACGGTGCTGCACGGTATTGGGGTGATCTTCGGGCGTTGACAGGATCAGATCAAACCGACCGGATTTCAGACCCTGTTCCAGATCGCGGGTGTTTTCCTCGCGCACGACAATGCGCAACCCCGGGCGCAGGCGGTGCACCTCTTTGATGGCTTGCGGCAGCAGGTACGGCCCGATCGAAGGCAAAACGCCCAGTCGCAACCTTCCTCCGACAGGCATATCGTTGGTCATGGCGTGGCGCAGATCCTTGACCTCGGCAAGGATCTTTTGCGCGCGCGAGATGAACTCTTCCCCCTTTGTGGTCACCTGAATTCCACCACGGTTGCGGTCAAAGATCCGAACGCCAAGCTCTTGTTCTACGGTTGCAATTTGCGCCGACAGGCTGGGTTGACTGACATTCAGCACCTCGGCGGCCAAACTGAACCGCCCGAGGCGGCTGACCGTGACGATGTATTCCAATTGGCGCAGGGTTGGACGCATTTCATAGCCTGAAACTATATTAAACTTATAAAGATAGTATTTGGCGAAATCAATTTTGCAAGGCACCTAGCCCTGAAACGAGGGATCAGGAGACAAGTATGCCCGGAGTGATCGAGACGCTGTCCAGCAACCTGCTGGTGCCCACCATATTGTTTTTTGCCCTAGGGCTTCTGGCCGCTTTTGTGCGCAGCGATTTGTCTATCCCGGGGGGCGCGGCCAAGTTCATGTCGCTTTACCTGCTGCTGGCCATCGGGTTCAAAGGCGGTGCCAGCCTTGCCGCGCATGGCATCCACCTGCAACTGTTCCTGACCCTGCTGGGCGGCGTGGCCCTGTCCTTTACCATCCCCTTCGTGGCCTTTGCCCTGCTGAGGGTTATGACACGGCTGGATGCGTTGAATGCAGCGGCGGTCGCGGGGCATTACGGCTCGATTTCGATTGTCACCTTTGTCACCGCCACCAGCCTGCTGGATCTGGTGGGATTGACCCATGACGGGTACATGGTGGCGGTTGCGGCAGCGATGGAGGTGCCGGCCATTCTGTCGGCGCTGTGGCTGGCGCACAAGACCGGCGGCAATGGCGTCAAGGATGACAAGCTGTGGCGTGATCTACTGGCCAATGGGTCAATCGTGCTGCTGACCGGGGCGTTCCTGATCGGGGCCATTACCGGGGGTGAAGGCATGCAGATGATCGCGCCTTTCATCGTCACGCCCTTCACTGGCATCCTGTGCCTGTTCCTGCTGGATATGGGGCTTTCGGCGGGGCGCAGCCTGATCAGCAATCGCGACAAACTGTCGGTTGGCCTGTTCGCATTTGGCGTATTGATGCCCCTGATCGGCGCGCTGATGGCCTGGGCCGTCGGTGCGGTGATCGGATTGCCGCAAGGCAGCCTGTTCCTATTCATGGTGCTGTCGGCCTCGGCGTCTTATATCGCGGTTCCGGCCGCCATGAAAATTGCACTGCCAAAGGCCGAGGCCGGGATTTATCTGACCCTGTCGCTGGGTGTGTCGTTTCCGTTCAACATCACGGTCGGATTGCCGCTGTACCTGTGGTGGGTCAATTGACGAGCAAGACCGCCTCGACCCGGCGGTTCAGCTCGCGCCCTTCGGGGGTTGCGTTCGAGGTAAGCGGGGACAGATAGCCGACGCCCTGCGCCTCGATCCGGTCAGCGGCCACGCCATGCGCATCAATCAGACGGGTGCGGACCGACTCGGCCCGACCTTTGCTGACCGCGATATTGGCCTGCAACGCGCCGGTGTCATCGGTATGCCCCACCAGCGCCAGTCGCATCTTGGGATTTTCGGCCAGATACCCTGCTAGCAGGGTCAGAGAGGCGTATGTCCCCTCGTCCAGCGCAACCTCACCGGTTGGAAAATGCAGATCGTCCAGTATCACGTGACCCGATGTTGCCAGCGCCTCAAGCAGTCCGCCCGACCCCTCGACAGCCTGTTCGATCACGACCGGAACAGGGTCTGGTGCATTCTGGGGTGTCACACGGATCATCTGGACATACCCGTCCGGGGGGTTGCGGCTGACCAGCAGGCTGAGGGCAACAGGCCCCTTGGTGGCCGACAGGAAACGGTAATCCTGAATGGCGACATACATGTCCGGGGTCGGAACGACCTCGGTGCCAAAGCGGAAATCGAAGCCGCCACAGGCGCGGGCATCACATTCGAACAGAATCTTGTAGCCCTGTGCCTCGATCTGGTCGCGCAGCGGGGTCAGAAGCTGAAGGGTTGTGCTTGAGCCCGCCTGAAGCCGCCACGTGTAGCGTTCAACCCGGCCTTCGAGGGTGTCAGCAGGCACCGCGCCATTCGCATAAGGCCCCGTTGGCAGGTCATAGCTGTCCAGTGGCGAGGTACGGTCGCTGATCTGGCGGGCGCTGGCTGGCAAGGTCAGGTCCTGCGCCAGAACCGGCCCCGCCAGCAGCGTGGCAATGAGGGCGGCTGATCGGATCATCGAAACTGCGCGTGATACTCGGGGTTGGGTACCATTGCCGTGGCACTGGCCACCCGGTTGGACATGTTGAAGAACCCGGCAACATTGGCGATGTCCCAGATGTCGCGGTCGGAAAAGCCTGCGTCGCGCAGACGCTGGCGGTCGGGCTCTTCGATCTCGGCGCTGGCGGTTGTCATTTTGGCGGCAAAGTCCAGCATTGCGCGCTGCCGGGGCTCGATCGGGGCAACACGGTAGTTCATCACCAGCATCTCGCCCAGTTGCGGGTTGCCCGAAAGCTGCCGGACCGCCGCGCCGTGTGCGACCAGACAGTAGAAGCACTTGTTGATCGACGATACGACCACGGCAATCATCTCGCGCTCCAGCTTGGACAGGCCGCTGTTGGCCAGCATCAGATCATTATACATCGCCGTGAACGTGTTCAGCTTGTCGATATCGAAGGCGTTTGCCTTTAGCACATTTGGCACCATGCCCAGCTTTTCGACACAGATATCGAAATATTTCTGCGTTTCCGGCGGCAGTGGATCGACCATGGGCAGGTTCAGCGCGGTGGGCATGTCTTTCTGTGTCATGGCGACCCCTTTTGTTCAGACAAGGTGACGGTAATGGTATTCACTGGCGATCTCCATCCCGAGGGCGCAATAGAGACCGTTGGCACCTTCATTGGCCTTGGTGCAGATCACACTGAAGGTTTGAGCACCGTTGTCACCTGCCCAAATCGCCGCGGCGCGCATGGTCCACTGACCCAGCCCCTGACGGCGGTGCGCGGGCAGGATTTCAAGCGCATGCAGCATCGCGACATCGCCATGCATCGCCACGAAGGCTGCCCCGCTGGGTTGGTCGTTGTGGCGCAGCAGCAGACCGGTTTTGGGACCCTTCGCGCGCTCCATCACCGCCAGACGTTCGGGCCCGATCCCACCAGCCGCCCAGATTTCGCGCATGATTTCAAGCGGCTCCCAGACCGAAAACACCATGACCGGAGGGATCGGCTGATCGGTGAGGTGAGAGACGGGGCACGTATAGATGTTGACCGGATCAAGGATGTCATATCCCCGTTGCGCCAGCTTTGCATCCAGCGCCTCATCCCCCGGACGCAGGCAGAAGATGGATTTCTGCCCCATGGCCTGCATCGCGGCCTCGGCCGCGTCGATATCGGCATCACTGGCCGGGGCCAGCGCATTGGCTGCAGAAACACGCGAGCCGCCGCCCTGCCCTTCGCGCAGCTGAAACGGCCCCAGCCTGCGATACCGCGCGGCAGGCCATGTGCCGTCGACGATGTCCGCCCAGTCGCCGCTCAAAGCGCAAGCTCTTTCGCCAGACGGGTCATGGCCGCGTCAATCCGACTGCCATCGGTGCCGCGCACCACCACGTTGGCCCCGAAGGCCCCGTTGATCTGAAACGGATAGCAACCGATGGACAGATCGCTGAAATCCTCGGCCAGCGCGGACAGGTTTGCGGCGATATCGCCTTCGCCCCGGTCCACGCGCAGGGTTTGCGACAACAAGGGGCTGCCACCGGTCAGTGTGGGCAGGACGCTGGCGACCATGGCCTGAAACACCAGCGGCACCCCGGCCATCACATGCACGTTCTTCAGGGTGAAACCCGGCGCTGTCGAGACCGGATTGTCGATCAATGTCGCACCATCCGGGATACGCGCCATGCGCAGGCGGGCGGCGTTCAGTTCCAGCCCGGATTTGTCGTAATGCGCCTGCAACAGCGCGCGCGCGTCGTCGCGAATGTCAATCGGGGTGTCAAAGGCGCGCGCAATACAATCGGCGGTGATATCGTCGTGGGTCGGGCCGATGCCACCGCTGGTAAAGACGGTGTCGTGGCTGTCAGACAGCGCTTTGACCGCCGCTTCGATGGCGGGGGCGTCATCGCTGACGATGCGGACCTCTTTCAAATCGATGCCGTGTTTTGCCAGCTCCTGCGCCAGATAATGCATGTTTGCATCGCGGGTGCGGCCCGACAGGATTTCATCCCCGATCACCAGCATTGCTGCGGTTGGATTGGCCATGGCGCGGACTCCTCTTGATCGTCTTCAGGGGCAGGTATAGGCCCTGAGGCATGCGTTTTGGAACCCCTCTTGTCCCCGCCCGCCTGATCCGTCGCTACAAACGCTTTCTGGCCGATTGCCGTTTGGAAGATGGGCGCGAAGTGACCGCCCATTGCGCCAATCCGGGATCCATGATGGGGCTGGCCGAACCGGGCCAGTTGATCTGGCTTGAGCCCAATGACGACCCGAAGAAAAAGTTGAAATTCGGATGGCGGCTGGTGGATCATGAAAACGGGCATTTTACCGGCGTCGATACCTCGGTTCCGAACCGGGCGCTGCGGGCGGCGCTTGCGGCGCGCGAGATCCCCGAGTTGGCCGCTTATGACACTGTCCGGCCCGAGGTGAAATACGGGCAAAACAGCCGTATCGATTTCCTGCTGAGCGGCCCCGGCCTGCCAGATGCCTATATCGAGGTCAAAAGCGTGACGCTGTCCCGCCAGCCCGGTCTGGCCGAGTTCCCCGACAGCGTCACCGCGCGCGGCACCAAACATCTGGGCGAGCTGGCACAGATGGCGGCGCAGGGGCACCGGGCGATCATGCTGTACCTGGTGCAACGCACCGATTGCGACCGGTTCGCGCTGGCCGCGGATATCGACCCGGCCTATGCGGCGACGTTTGAGGTCGCGCAGGCGCAAGGGGTAGAGCGGATGATTTGCGGGACGCGGATTGCGCCGGATGGGGTTTGGGTTGACGTCAGTACCTTTCCAGTAATCAACCAGCATGACCCTGGCCTGCTGACGTAGCCCAAAATGCGCGCGATTGACTAAGGAGCACTGATTGAGACTGTTTGGCGCGCGTCTAAGACGCAGCAACCGCTTGTGCCATGAGTTTCAAATGCCTCATATCTGTACCGCAGCACCCTCCTATCACTGAAATTGACGGGTTGTTATGCACGACGTCCGCAATCTCTTGCCCAAGCACATGGGGGTCACCTTCGTCTAATTCCTCGGCCTCATCCAGTTCCGCATGAGAGCAACTTGATGCGTTTGCGACAACGCCTCTTAGTCTTGGATGGCGATTTAGCGCATCGGAAAAGTGGGTCGGATGGGCACAATTGACCATGAAGAACTGCGCAGCCGCATCCGTGGCGACATCGATTTGATCCAGCGCGTCTACAAGCTTTGTTCCATCAGCCAGACACCCGTCGGTTTCAACTACCAATGACATCACTATCGGTAGTCCCAAATCCTGCGCAGCCAGAATGCAGCCCGCTGCTTCGCTAGGTCTGTTGAACGTATAAGCTGTCACCAAGTCGACGCTGGTTTGTTTCAAAACGGCAAGCTGCGCACTGTGATACTGACGGGCATCATCGATCGACATGGCCGGAACGTCCGCATAGGGATCGTGGCGTGGGCCGACGCAGGCAGAAACCAAAACGTCATCTCGACCAGCGCTCTGACGCACGTCTTCCATTAACGCGACAGCATCCCGGTTTATTTCATCCAGTTGTTCGGCATCGTAACCCAGAGGAGCAGCCCGATCAGCATTGGCCATCCAAGTCGGTGCATCAAGTATACAACCCACTTCCATCTCGCCCGCCAACTGAACAAGCGCGTGCATCTGACCTGCCAGGACAGAACGGGTTTCTGGGTTCTCTAGCAATGGAAATGAGGCAAATCCCGGCAAATCTATGCCGTGGTTAAAGATCAGATCCGTGCCAGTTCCGGCAAAAACCAAATACTTTTTGTCTGTCTCGTACGGGAGCTGTCGTGGCACTTCAGTGCGCTCCTTTAGTTGTTGGAGTTCATCGCAACAATAACAGGGCAGAGGCTGTCTGTGAAATTTGCTGTGTAAACTGAACAAACGCCAATCCGTTATGCGTCAACGCAATGGTCGATGGGTCAAACCGGATTTGAAACCTAACTTCAGTTCAAGTTCTTGAACTCTCGTGGTTCTGCCCCATGTGCCGCCTGATACACTGCGCCCTCTGGTACTTTCTGCACAAGCAGCGTAAAAGAAGTGCCGCGCGTAACATTTGGAGCTTTGCGTCGATGAAAGAGCATCGTGGCCGCCTGACCAAGGACGGTATCCGCATCTATGAACAGGGTGATTTTGCCGGGATGCACGCGGCGGGCGCTCTGGCGGCGCGGATATTGGATGATATCGCCGCGCATGTCTTTCCCGGTCAGACCACGGGTGCGCTTGACGGGCTGATCACGCAGATGGTCGAGGATGCGGGCGCGACCTCGGCCACGATCGGCTATAAAGGATATGAGCACGCCAGCTGCATCAGTGTGAACCATGTGGTTTGCCACGGTATTCCCAGTGACAAGAAGCTGAAGGATGGCGATATCCTGAACATCGATGTGACCGTCATCGTGGATGGCTGGTTCGGTGACACCTCGCGCATGTATGTGGCGGGCAAACTGCCGCGCAAGGCCGAGCGTCTGATCCAGGTAACCCATGACGCACTGTTCAAGGGCATCGAGATGGTCAAGCCGGGCAACACGTTCGGCGATATCGGCCATGCCATTCAGGCCTATGTCGAAGCGCACCGGATGAGTGTTGTTCGCGACTTTTGCGGGCACGGTCTGGGCCGCGTGTTCCACGCGCCGCCGAATGTGCTGCATTATGGCCGCCCCGGCACAGGCGCGGTTCTTGAGGAAGGCATGTTCTTTACCATCGAGCCGATGGTCAATCTGGGCCGTCCCGAAACCAAGACACTGGCCGATGACTGGACCGCCGTGACCCGCGACAAGTCGCTGTCGGCACAGTTCGAGCATTCGGTGGGCGTAACGGCGGATGGGGTCGATATCTTTACCCTGTCGCCAGGCGGCAAGTTTCACCCGACCTATTCGTCCTGATCGGCGGCCTGTTCGCGCAGGAGTTTCAGCAGCATCGTCTCAGCCCCCCAAGGGGTAACCGCATCGTGGATGAACACCGGCGCGCGCAGGGGCTTGGGGTCAGGTTTCGCCATGACCTCGGCGTCGCGGGAGACTGTCCAGACAAAGGGTGTCAGAGCATGATCCATGGCTGCACCCTAGCACAGTTGGGAGTCAGAGTCCCAACAGCGGGTGCGCCTGTGACATATCCGTGATCACCTCGGCCCCAAGATCGGCCAGCCTGTCACCACCGCCATGCGGCGCGTAGGCCAGACAGCGCATATTGGCCCGGATTGCGGCCGTAACGCCATTGTGGCTGTCTTCGATGACCACAGGGGCCTGTGCGCCAAAATTCTCGGCCGCCAGTTGGAACATCTTTGGATCAGGCTTGCCGGTGCCAAGCACATGGGCCGAGAACATCACATCTTTGAACCGGTCCCAAAGCCCATTCTGGCCCAGCGTGATCTGCATCTTGTCCGGGCTGCCGTTTGAGGCCACGCAACAGGGGATGCCCCGCTGATCCAGCGCCGCAAGCAGGTCCTCGACACCCGGCACCAAAGGCACACCGGCGCGCAGGCGGTCGTAGGTTTCGGCATAGACCTGATCAATCCAGTCTTCGGGAAGATCAGCGCCCATCGCACGCGCCTTGTCGCGCACCCCGACCATGGTTCCGCCCACAAACAGGGACATGCATTCGGGCAAGGTCAGGTGCAGGCCATAGCCCGCCAGATTGTCCGCCAGCACCTGGTTCGAGATCACCTCGCTGTCGACCAGAACGCCATCGCAATCGAAAATGACCAGATCATGCACTTTGATCACCGTTCCGCATCAATGAAATATACGTGTCGCCATATTTGCGGCTGTCGTGCAACGTGAACCCGGCCGGAGCCTGCATCCGTGAGTTTTCTTCCCAAACCAGCAGCGCATCATCCGCGATCCAGCCATTGGACAGCGCGGCAATGGCTTTCTGACCCATGGCCTTGCCATAGGGCGGGTCCAGAAAGATCAGATCGTAGGGTGCGCCCGGATTTTCGCCCAACCGGGTTGCATCGCGGCGGATCAGGTCGGTGCGCCCGGCACTGCGGGTCAGGTCGATATTCTTGCGGATCAAACCCTGCGCCACGCGCCCGTCATCGACGAAGGTGACATGCGCCGCGCCGCGTGACAGTGCTTCGAGCCCGAGCGCCCCGGTGCCAGCAAACAGGTCCAACACGCGCAGGCCGTCGAAATCGATCTGATGGACCAGCACGTTGAACAGGCTTTCGCGCACCCGGTCGGTGGTCGGGCGCAGATGTGCGCCCGCATCGCCCTTGCCGATGGGGGTCAGGGCGCGACCGCGGAACTCTCCGGCGATGATCCTCATGCCTTGAGCAGCGGTTTAAGGTCTGCATCCGGGTCAGCCACGACGGCCGGGTCTGCCGTTTTTCCCATCTCGATCAGGCGCTTGCCAACCATATAGGCGCGCGGATCGTTCATCGCGTCGACCGCAATCAGCTTGTCGCCGTTGTAATACCAGAAGGATACGGTCTGCCCTTCGCCCTGCCGCGTCACCACGCGGTCATAGCCGGTGTTCAGGCCCGCGATCTGAAGCTTGACGTCATATTGATCCGACCAGAACCACGGGGTTGCCACATAGTCCTTGGCCGCGCCCAGCATGTTCTGGGCCACGATCTCGGCCTGATCAATGGCGTTGGGGACGCTTTCCAGACGGATGCGGCCTTCGCCATGGGGAAAGGAGGCGCAATCGCCAGCCGCCCAGATCGACGGGTCGGACGTGCGGCCATGGGCGTCGGTCCTGATGCCGTTATCCAATTCCAGCCCGGCCATCTCGGCCAGCTGGGTCGCGGGTGCAATGCCGACGCCAACCACTACAAAATCAACGTCCAACTTTGTGCCGTCGGTCAGAACCGCGCCGGTGACCTTGCCGTTTTCGCCGATCAGACGATCCAGCCCGACACCCTCGCGGATGTCAGCGCCGTATGCACTGTGCAACGCGCGGAAATAATCGCTGGTCTCGGGCGCTGCGACCCGTTGCAGGATACGGTCGGCCATTTCAATCAGAGTGACCTTGACGCCGCGCTTGGCGCAGACAGCGGCAGCTTCGAGCCCGATATACCCGCCGCCCACGATCAGCGCGCGGGCGCCTTCGGTCACTTTGGGCTCCATCTCGTCGATATGGGCCAGATCGCGCACCACATGCACACCGTCCAGATCGCCACCAATCGCGGCAGGCAGGCGGCGCGGGTCCGATCCGGTGGTCAGCGCCAGTTCGTCGTAAGAGATAACCTCATCCCCCAGGGTGACCGTTTTGGCCTTGGGGTCGATACCGGTGACGCGCTGACCCAAACGCAGGGTGATGTTGTTTTCCGTGTAAAAACTTTCGGGCCGCAGGAACAGACGCTCAAGCTCCATCTCGCCCAGCAGATAGGCTTTGGACAGGGGTGGGCGTTGATAGGGCAGATGCGGCTCGGCCCCGATCAGAGTGATCTCACCCGCAAACCCGTCCTTGCGCAGACGAGCCACCAAAGAGGCGCCTGCCTGCCCCGCGCCGATCACGACAATATGGTTCATGCTTTGCCTACCCCGTAGTTTTCAAGTGGTCACCGTGTTCAGACCACCTATATTGCGGCTAAGCACATTTCTGCAAATCCAAACGACAGGAGCTGAATAATGATTTCAACAGGAGATACCCTGCCCGAAGCAACGCTGATTCAGATGGGCGCGAACGGGCCGGAAGAGGTGCGGATTTCAGACAAGACCAAAGGCCGCAAGGTGGTGATCTTTGCCGTGCCGGGGGCTTATACCGGCACCTGCACGACCGCCCATGTGCCCAGTTTCATCCGCACGAAGAAACAGTTTGACGCCAAGGGCGTGGACGAGATCCTGTGCCTTTCGGTCAATGATCCGTTTGTGATGCAGGCGTGGGGGCAATCCACGGGCGCGACCGAGGCGGGGCTGACCATGGTGTCGGACGCAGCGGCAGAGTTCACCAAGGCCATCGGCATGGATTTCGACGCGCCGCCCGTGGGGCTTTTCGCGCGGTCCAAGCGGTACGCAATGCTGGTCGAGGATGGCACGGTCACGGTGCTGAATATGGAAGAAAACCCCGGCGCCTGCGAGATTTCCGCCGGTGAAGGCCTGTTGGATGTGATCTGATTTTGATCGGCCCTGGTCCGACCGGGGCCTTTCGCCGCCAATTTAACTTGAAGCACCGCCCCAGAGCGCGAATACTTGGCCTATTCATACGGGGAGTTTTTTCATGAAACTTAACGCGTTCTACCTATTACTGTCCGGCGCAGCCCTTTTGGCGGCCTGTGGACCGGCCCCAACCCCGCAACAGCAAGCTGCACGCCAGCACGAAATTGCCTGTCTGGGCGGAACGTTGGGCGGGGCGCTTATCGGGGGCGCGATCGGCAACCAGTTCGGTGGCGGATCGGGCAAGACGATCCTGACCGCAGCGGGCGCTGCCGCTGGCGGCATCGAAGGTCAGAGATTCGCGTGCTGAGGAGGTCGATATGAAACAGTTAAGCCTGGTGGTATTCATGGTGGCTTTGGCCGGTTCGGGTCACGCCGAAAGCGTGGCTGAACTGCACGAAAACGAGTTGAAGGCCATCGACGCCAACAATGACGGGTTCCTGTCCAAAGACGAGTTCGATGCTTTCTCGGATTATGCCTTTCAGGCAATAGACGAAGACAGGAACGGCACTTTGGGTCAGGCCGAGGCCAAACCGTTCATGGACATCAAACTGTTCCGCAACGCTGACCGAAACGGCGACAACGTAATCTCAAGACCTGAATTTGACACCCAGATGGGCGCGGATTTCCAGTCTGCGGATCAGGACGGGAATGGTCGGCTTGACTAACGACAGGAGCATGGGATGAACAAATGGCTTGGGGTGACAGCGCTGGCGCTGGTTGCGGCCTGTGACGTGCCGCAGGCCCCGTTGGTGGCAGGCCCAGACGGGCAGGCCCGCATTCAGATAAACCTGTCTGGCCTGACCTGCTATGAAAACAAGTGTCTGGATATCAACCCGGCCGCGCGCAGCGTGCGTCAGATCGGAAACAAGACCACGGGCATTCCAAGGGCGATTGACGTCAGCGACGGCACTGTCACGCCTGCCGAGTTCCGGCAGATGGGCACTGCCGCATCGCTGGCAGGCGGTGAAGGGTCAGGCCGCAACGATCGCTAGCACAGACTGTCCATCTTGCGGGCCAGCTTGGCATCCAGCGACGACAGGCCGCCCACGTCATGGGTGGACAAGACAACCTCGACCGTGCGGTAGACATTGAACCATTCGGGGTGATGGTTCCACTTCTCGGCCCAGATTGCCACCTGTGTCATCCAGCCGAAGGCATGGACAAAATTGTCGAAAATGAAGGTCTTGGTGATCGCATCGCGGCCTTCAACCATGGTCCAACCGTTTTTGAACAGCGGATCCAGCAGCGGGCCACGGGTTTCGGTCGACAAGAGTTCGGTCATTGCTGTTCCTCCGGGTTCGATTTCCTGAACGGGCCGTAATCCGTCAGAATCTCGATCTCTTCTTCCACTGCGTGGCCTTCGGCGTCCAGATATTTCTTGACCGCATCGGCAAAACCCGGATCGCCTACCCAATGCAAGCTATGCGTGCGTGTTGGCAGGTACCCTCGCGCCAGCTTGTGTTCACCCTGTGCGCCTGCCTCGACCCGGGCCAGACCTTGGGCAATGGCAAAGTCGATTGCCCTATAATAGCACAGTTCGAAATGCAGGCAGGCATGATGTTCGATGCAACCCCAATAACGCCCAAAAAGGGTTTCACGGCCGATATAGTTCAACGCACCCGCAATGGGAAATCCATTCCGTTCGGCCAGCACAAGGGCCATGTCATCTGCCATCGTATCCTGTGCAATATCAAAGAACCGCCGCGTCAGGTAGGGTGAGCCCCATTTGCGCGATCCGGTGTCCTGGTAGAACCGCCAGAACGCGTCCCAATGTTCGGGGCGCAGCTGGTCACCGGTCAGAGTGCGGATCTCACCACCAAAACCACAGGCCTGCGCACGTTCTTTCCGGATAGTCTTGCGCTTGCGCGACGACAGCGCGCTCAGAAAGCCGTCGAAATCCGAATAGTTATCGTTCAGCCAGTGAAACTGCTGCGATCGGCGCAGCATCAGACCCATCTGTTCGCCAGCCAATGCTTCATCCTCGGTACAGAAGGTCGCGTGAAGGGACGAAACCCGGTTGTCAGCCGCAAGCTGCACCGCCCCCTGAACCAGCGCCGACATACCGATCCGTTCATAGCCCGGACGCACCAGAAACCGCCGCCCGGTTGCCGGGGTGAACGGCACCGCGATTTGCAGTTTGGGGTAATACCGCCCGCCCGCGCTTTCATAGGCATGGGCCCAGCTGTGATCGAAGATGTATTCGCCCTGGCTGTGCGACTTGGCATACATCGGGGCCGCCGCGATCAGCATCCCGTCATGATAGGCCGTCAGGTATTGCGGCTGCCAGCCGGTGCCACGCCCTACCGAGCCGCTGTCTTCCAGCGCCAGCAAAAAGCGATGTGTGGTAAAGGGATCAAGCGGCCGCCCGCCATCGGCAGCTTCGGGGCAGGCGCAGGCATCCCACTCTGCCGCTGCAATCTGCGACAGAGCGCCCAGTACCTGAACCTCGATCTGTGCCTGATCCATATGTCCTCCGCGCCTGTCTTTTATCTGTGACCGCACGAAGGGGGTTCAAGTCGAATGCGCAGCCAAATAGCTTTCGAAGGTCACATTGTCGGCAACCTTGCGGGCTTCTGCCTCTTGTTCGGGCGACCGGATCGTCCAGCACAGGATCGGCACGCCCCGCGCCTTGAGTTCCGCGACGCGGGGGCGCGACAGGTCTGCGGCTTCGTGGCTGATGAAACTGGCGCCGACACGGTCGAAATCCGGGATATCGCGCAAGTGATCGCAGACGCTTTGCGGCAAAAGCTCGACACTGGGCTCATACGCGCAGGTCGTGATCCCGCGCGGCAGATGCGGGGCCAGCCGCGCCAGTTCAGCGACCGAGTTGGGATTGAAGGACATCAGGGCCACCGGGCCTTTGTAGCCCTGCAACGCGCGTACGGTGTCGCGTTCAAGCGCGCCCACTTTCGTGCCCATCGCCCCGTCCTGATCCTTTAATTCGATCAGCAACGGCACCCGGCCCGCGACAATTTCCAGCACATCATCCAGTGTCGGAATGCCATCATCCCCATGCAGAAGCGGCGTACCAGAGGCGGCCAGTGCCGTGACCTGCTGAATGGGCCCCGACCGCCCGGTCAGGCGGGTCATGTCATAATCGTGAAAGACCATTGCCTGGTCATCCGATGTCAGTTGAAGATCGATCTCGATCCCGTAGCCAGCTTCAATCGCGGCACGAATGGCCGCCCGGCTGTTTTCCGGGCGGTTCTTGGTAATGTCGTGCAGCGCCCGATGCGCAAACGGGGCCTGCAAAAACACATCTGGTAGGGGCGGCGTCATTCGATTTCGAAAATGCCTTCGATCTCGACCGCGACACCCAGCGGAAGCGACGCCGCGCTGACGGCGGAACGCGAATGGCGACCGGCATCGCCCAGCACCTCGACCAGAAAATCGGACGCGCCGTTGATCACCTGCGGCTGTGCCGTGAATTCAGCGGTCGAGTTCACGAATCCGGTCAGCTTGATCACGCGGACCAGCTTTTCGATATCGCCGCCGCAAGCCGCCTTGACCTGTGCCAGCAGGTTGATCGCGCAGACACGCGCCGCCGCAGCCCCGGCTTCGACATCCAAGTCATCGCCCAGTTTTCCGGTGATCAGCTTATCAGTCTTCGAGATCTGGCCAGATACATAAAGGATGTTGCCGACACGCACGAAAGGCACATAGTTGGCCGCAGGCGCGGGCGCGTCTTCCAGCGTTACACCGAGGCTTTCCAGTTTGGCAGCGATGCTCATTGCGAGGGTCCTTCCCTAAATTCAACTCTGCGGGACGCTAACCGGGAAGCACGGATTGGGAAAGACGGAAACCGGTAAATTTCGGCCTTCCTGCGATCTGAGCGTATCTTTACTGAAAATTCACTGTTGATCGACGGTCACTTTACCCCACCGTGATGAACAGGTTACACGCAAGGTGTTTCATTTAAGACCTGAAACGACTATGTGACTGCAACTTGTGCCGCTCCGGCACGTGGATTTTGGTGGATTATTGATTGAATGTCCGGCAGGCGCATATGCCGGGCCATTTAGGAGAGACAAAGATCGTGTCGAGCAGATTTCGCCTGAAACACCTTGTTTTACTGTCGCTCATGGCCGTTGTGTCCGCCTGTGCAACCACGCCGCCCGAGGGTGCCTCGCGCAGTGACGTGTTTGACCCGTATGAAAATGCGAACCGGGGAATTCACAAGTTCAATCTGGGTGTTGACCGGTTTCTGTTCCGGCCGGCCTCGAAAGGCTATGTCAAAATCGTTCCTGACCCGATGGTCACCAGTTTCAGCACTTTTGCCGAAAACATCTCGCTGCCCGGTCAGGCTGTTGACTACCTGCTTCAGGGCAACCCGAAACAGATGGGCAACGCCCTGCTGCGCTTTGTGATCAACATGACCGTTGGTGGCTTTGGCCTGTCTTCGCCCGCTGATGAGCTGAACCTGCCACCGGTGGACACGGATTTCGGTGAGACCCTGCATGTCTGGGGAGTGGGTGAAGGCGCTTATATCGAGCTGCCATTCTATGGCCCGTCGACCCAAAGGGATGCGATTGGGGTTGTGGTCAACCTGTTCTCGAACCCGATCAATTTCAGCCCGACCCGCCCCACCGACAACCTTGGCGTCTACGCCGAGATCGTACGGCGCATGGGAGATCGGGGCCGGTTCTCGGACACTGTCGATTCCATTCTTTACGAAAGTGCTGACAGCTATGCGCAGGCCCGCCTGATCTATTTGCAAAACCGCCGCTTCGAACTGGCAAGAGATGACGAAGACGCCTATCTGGACTTGTATTCTGACCCCTATGCCGAAACCGGAACGGACCCGGTCAGGGACCCCTATCTTGACCCCTACGAGGACCCCTATGCCGAATAACGCGTTGAACCGCCGTCATTTTATCGCAGCCGGGCTGGCGCTGGCAGTGCTACCCGTACCTGCCTTTTCCCAGACCGAGGCCGCCGCCAAGGCGCTTGTGACCAGCGTGGTTACCGACATCAACCGGGTGATCGAGTCGGGCAAGTCCGAAAAAGCGATGCTGCGCGATTTCGAAAAGATCTTCGCTCAATATGCCGACGTGCCGATCATGGCGCGCTATGCGCTGGGTGCGGATGCCCGCTCAGCCAGCCCGACCCAGCTGAAACAGTTCACCGCTGCATTTCAGGGTTATATCTCGCGCAAATACGGCCGCCGTTTCCGCGAGTTCATCGGCGGTGAGGTCGATGTTCGCAATGCCCGCAGGATCAAGGCCGGGTTCGAGGTTCGCACGATGGTCAAGCTGCGCGGATCAGCCCCGTTCGATGTGACGTTCCTTGTTTCCGACAAATCCGGCCGCGACAAGTTCTACAACATGTTCATCGAAGGCGTGAATCTGTTGCTGACCGAACGCACCGAGATTGGCGCAATGCTGGATGCCCGCAAAGGCAACCTGAACCAACTGATCACGGATCTGAAAAAGACGGGTTAAGCCGTTTCCGGCACAAAAGTGTGCCGGACAGCTCGTGTTTTTGGAAGTTCAAGAGGGTCGGGTCTGCCTGACCCTTTCTCATGATGCGCGTGCCTGACAGATTTACGGCATGTAGCTGCGAACCAACGCGCCTGCGATCAAAGCCCACCCGTCGGCGATTACGAAAAACGCCAGCTTGAACGGCAAAGACACGATGGCAGGTGGCACCATCATCATGCCCATCGACATAAGCACCGCCGCAACCACAAGATCGATGATCAGAAAGGGCAGGAAGATCAGGAACCCGATCTGAAAGGCACGCGCGATCTCGGACAGCATGAAAGAGGGCATCAACACCGATAACGGGGCCTGGGCAGACAGCTCGACCGCGTCACCGCCGGGGCGCAGGGCCGCCATTGCATAAAACGTATCTGAATCCAGCCGGTTCGCCATGAAGGTGCGAAACGGCTCTAACGCGCGTTCCAGCGCGGGCTCGACCGCCATGGTTTCTTCCATCATCGGGCGTATTCCCGCGGTCCAGGCCTCGGTGAACACCGGGTCCATGATGAAATAGGTCAGAAACAGCGCAAGACTGACCAAAAGCATATTCGGCGGCGATTGCTGCAGGCCGACACCCTGCCGCAGGATCGACAGAACGGTGATGAGAAACGGGAAACAGGTGATCATGATCGCCAGACCCGGAGCAACGCTGAGCACCGTGATCAACAGGATCAGCTGGATGGTGCGGGCCGAGATCGAACCGCCTTCGCCCAGCGACAGGGTTACATCCTGAGCCGCCGCCATCGACGGCAGGGACACCACTACAGCCAGACCCAGCCAGATCACATAGCGCATCAGACGATTCCGTTTTGCAGATCCGCAATCTCGGTCAGGCGCACGGCCAGTTGCCCAGCCTGATCGCCCTCCATCTCCTCAAGCACCCCGCGTGCCACCAGCTGATCCCCGACATAAAGGTCGACCGGGTCCTCGATCCGCTTGTCCAGGGTCAGCACCGCGTTCTCACCCATGTTCAGCAAGTCCCGGATCAACGGGCGGGCGCGGCCAACCGAAACGGTCACTTCAATCGGAACCGTTTCGAAAGGATTGGGTTTTTCGGTTTTCGGGAACTGGGTGTCATTCATTGGACAAAGCCTTTCTTGCCTCAAAGACGTATGCGTCAAATGCCTGTGCAATGGTGGACAGCAGGGCCGCGCAATCAATCTCGCGCCGGCTTGTGCCGACCTGCAATCGCGCCTGTCCGGGGGCCAGGCCAGGGTCTTCGATGACGCGCGGTGCGGAGTGCAAGGTCTGCGGCAGCAGGGATTGAACGGCTTGCGCGCACCCTTCCGGCACCATGATCTGCATCGGTTGTTCGATTTCCATGCGCGCCATCTCGCAAAGCTGTTCGACGATCCGGGCGGCCAGCCCGCGTTCGACCATGTCAGGCAATACGGTCTGAACCAGGCTTTCGAACATCGGTTCCAGAGACAATGTCATCCGGTTAAGCGCCTCGTGATAGGTGAAGGACATATCCTCGAGCGAACCCGCCAGTTCATCCGAAACGCGGCCGCGGTTCTGTTCCTGCGCCTGCGCGGCATCCTCCCAACCGGCGCCGTACCCGCTTTCGAACGCGGCAAGGCGTTGTTCCTCAAGCGTTTCCTCGTCCAGATACAGAACGGCTCCGGCGCTGGTCCGGGTGGTGAAATCCTCAAGCAGATGTGCGATGGACATCACACGCGCTCCTCACCTTCTTCAAGCCAACTGCGCAGGATCTCGACCGTTTCTTCCTGCTTGTCGCCAATCATTGCGCGCAACCGATCAACCGGATCCCCGGTGGCACTGACCCCAAGCGCGGGAACGGTCCCTTGTTGGGGCAGCGGCGTGAACTCTGCCGTTCCGTCGGCTGCAATTTCACCGGTCAGGACCGACGGGGCCGGTGCCCGTCCCTCCGCAGCTGGCAACAGCGCCGGGACCATCGCAGGTTTCATCAGGATCGGACGGATCACGAACAACGCCAGCACCAGCGACACCAGCGCCAGCGCGGCCATCTGGATCAGTGACATGGCGTCCAGATGGATGTTTTGCCAAAGCGACGAGGAAACCAGCGTGCCTTGCGGCGTGACCACTGGTAAATCCAATGATTTCAGCGTGATGACGTCCCCGCGCGCGGCGTCAAATCCCACAGCCGAGGCCACCAGCTCCTCAAGTGCGTCAAGTTCTGTTTGCGGCAGCGGCGTGAAGGATTCAGCGCCCGAAGCATCCAGCGCCCGCGTCCCGTTGACCAGAACGGCAACCGTCAGGCGTTTGATCGCACCGGGGGCGGTGTGCACTTCCAGCTCGGTTTCGGAAACCTCGTAATTCACCCGCTCACGTGTCTGGGTCGCGGTCGAATTCGATTCGTCCCCCCCCGCACCATCGCCGTCGGGCAGGTTTGAGGCCACCGTGACATCGGCTGACTGGTTGCGCGCGCTGTCGGAGCGTTCCTCGACATCCGTGCTGATCGCCACCCTGCCTTTGGGGTCAAAGCGCCGCTCACGCAGGGATTCTGTCCTGGTTTCAGTATCGACGCTGACCTCGACCACGGTATTTCCCGTGCCAACTCGCGCTTCGACCAGACGCAGAACCCGTTCCCGCAGCTGCCGCGCCTTGTCATCTGCCGTGTCGGCGGCCACGGCGGTGTCCTGCCCACCAATCACGGACCCGTTCGAATCGATCACTGTCACGCTTTCAGGCGACAGACCACTAACGGCAGAGGCGACAAGAAACCGGATGGCCTTGGCCTGATCGCTAGTGATATCGCCCCCCGAGGGCACCAGATAAACCGAAGCCGTCGGTGCGACGCTGCGCTGAAACGGATTGGCAGAGCCGTTGGCAATATGAACGCGGGCCTGGCTGACATGCGGGCTGCCCACGATTGTGCGCGCCAGTTCCCCCTCTTTCGCGCGCCAGTAGGCAGCATCGAACATTTGGGATGTGGTGCCGAAGCCGTTTAGCGAATCCAGCAGTTCATAGCCCTTGTTGCCGTTGGCCGGCAGACCTTCACTGGCCAAAGTCATCCGCAGCTCGTCCCGCTGTGCGCCCGAGACGTAAATTGATCCGCCCCGAATCTCGTAGGCCACGCCACGCTGGTCCAGCGCGCGCACGATATCCCCGGCGGCCCCGCTTTCCAGACCCGCGTAAAGCAGGGTCATCGACGGCGCTGTCGCAAGGCGCGACATTCCGAGGATCCCGAGAAACACCAGCACAACCGCACCGGCAACGACGATTTGTTTACGCCTGTCCAAACTTGCCCAGACAGTTCCGATCTGCTGCACGCTCACCTCCGACTCGCCGACATTCTGCCCGGCGCATCCTCTGTTTGGACGATTGCCCTTAACAATCGGTTAGTCCCTGCGAGGTTATGACAGGACAGATCACAGGAATGAGGACGTCATGACCGACGCAACGGCTGAACAGGCGGAAACCCCGGAAAAGAAGGGGAAAAAAGGAATGATCGTCGGGGTGATTCTGGCCATCGCCGGTGCCGCCGGTGGGTATTTCCTGACCTCGTCCGGGCTGCTGCCGCTGGGGAACAAGGCCGAGAAGGCGGAAAGCCATGACTTGGAAAAGGAAGAACCGGCCAAGGCATTGGCGGGTGTTGCCTTTCTCGATTTGCCGCCGGTGATCGTTTCGGTGAATTCCGGCGGCGCGCGGCATCTGAAGTTTCACGCACAGCTTGAGGTTAACGCCCCGTACATGACTGACGTGGAAAAAATGCGACCGCGAATCATGGATGTCCTGAACGGGTATCTGCGGGCCGTCGAATTAATGGATCTTGAGGATTCACTGGCGTTGATGCGCATCCGGGGCCACCTGCTACGCCGCATCGAGATTGTCGTTGGCGAAGGTCGCGTGCGCGACGTGCTGGTGATGGAATTTGTTCTGAACTAGGAGGCGAAATTGGAGCTGATTGCGGATATTTTGCTGGTCGCCGGCGCCATGGGTGCGGGTCTGTATTGTTTTGTGCTGTCGCGCCGTCTCAAGCGTTTTGCCGATCTTGAAAAGGGCGTCGGCGGCGCGGTAGCGGTGTTGTCAACCCAAGCGGAAGAGCTGCGGAAATCACTGGATGATGCGCGAAACGCCTCTGATCAGTCAGGCGACCAGCTTAAGGCGCTGACGGGGCGCGCCGAAACGGTGGCACAGCGGCTGGAACTCATGATGGCGTCAATGCACGACGTCGTGCCCGAAAAAGACGCTGATCCCCAACCCGAGGCAGAGATTTCAGCGACAAGCACCATCACCGAAGTTCCGGAGAGCGTGAAGCACGAAGGCAAACCCGAGCCGCAGGCCAGCGAAGCCGCTGCGCCCCAAGAACAGGCACGCGCACCTGAGGGGCTGATGTTCTTCCGGCATGACCGCAAGCAAGGCGAGGCGCAGGCATGAGCCGCCCGCGGATCAACACTCCCAACGCGCGGCCCCGCGGAGGGGTGCTTGCCGTGATCTCATTGCTGATGATCGGCTCGGCCGCTATCCGCATCGGGCTGGAAGCCGGACCCGCCTTTGCCAAACCAGCCAAACCTGAGGCGGAACACGATGAACCCGTCCCGTCCGACACCCGTGACATGCAGGTTTTGCTGACAGAGCTTTTGCGCCGGGAAGAGCGTGTCAAACAAAAGGAAGACATGCTGCGCGAGCGGGAAAACGCTCTGGAAATCGCGGGTCAGGCTATCGAGATGCGCATGGCCGCGCTTGAGGAGGCCGAGGAGTCGTTGCGCACCACTCTGGCGCTGGCGGACAGGGCGGCGGAAAACGACCTGACGCGCCTGACCGATGTCTATCAGAACATGAAGCCGAAAGACGCGGCTGCGCTGTTCGAAACCATGGACCCGACCTTTGCCGCCGGGTTTCTGTCACGCATGTCACCGGATGCGGCAGCCGGGGTTCTGGCGGGGCTCAGCCCCGAAGCGGCCTATACGATCAGCGTTGTCATGGCGGGCCGAAACGCCTCGGCCCCTCAGGAATAGTCGCCCGTGTTCCCCGCAGTTGCAACACACATAGCCGGAGATCTCAGATGATTGGAATAGTTGGAATTGTCGTCATTTTCGTGATGGTCTTCGGCGGCTATCTGGCCGCTGGCGGCAAGATGACCATCATTCTAAAGTCGCTTCCGTTTGAGATGATGATGATCGGTGGTGCCGCGGTTGGTGCCTTTTTGATCAGCAACGACATCGGCGGCGTGAAACACACGATCAAGGACATGGGGAAGGTCTTTAAAGGCCCGAAATGGAAGCCCGAGGATTACCGCGACCTGTTGTGCCTGCTGTTTTCCCTCATCCGCATTGCCCGCGCCAATCCGGTAGAGGTGGAACAGCATATCGAAGACCCCGGCAGCTCGGACCTGTTTTCGTCCTACCCCAGAATTCAGGCCGACAAGGAAGCGGTTGATCTGATTTGCGACACGATGCGGTCCGCGGCGATGAATTACGACGATCCGCATCAGGTCGAAGAGGTTCTTGAGAAACGGATGGAAGCGAATTTCCACCATGCCCTGCATTCGAGCCACGCCTTGCAAACCGTGGCCGACGGCCTGCCCGCGCTTGGAATTGTCGCCGCCGTTCTGGGGGTAATCAAGACAATGGGGTCCATTGATCAGCCACCGGAAGTTCTGGGAAAACTGATCGGCGGCGCCCTTGTGGGTACGTTTCTGGGTGTCTTTCTGGCCTACGGTCTGGTTGGTCCCTTTGCGGCCAAGCTGAAATCCGTTGTCGAGGAAGACAACCACTTCTATCAGTTGATCAAGGAAGTTTTGGTTGCAAACTTGCACAACCACAATGCTGCTATGTGCATTGAGGTCGGACGCCAGAACACACCAACGCATAACCGCCCTGATTTCTCTGAGCTTGAGGATGCGTTGAAAGAGCTCAAACGGGCCGCGGCATGAGGCAAACCGCGATACTGGTTGCAGCATTGATCACACTTGCAACGGCCGCAACCTCTGAAGAGGTGACTGTGCGGTCCGGTGAACATGACGGCTACACCCGGCTGGTTTTCACCGTTCCACCGGATACGGGCTGGGTTCTGAGCCAACGCAAGAACGGCGCCAAGCTGGCAATTGACCTGAAGGATGTCACATTTCGGGCGGGTTCGGTGTTCGGGCGGTTGACATCAGATCGGCTGGCCGCGCTGTCGCAGGCGCAACCCGGTAGTGCGCTTGAGCTGGAATTCGGGTGCGACTGCACGGCGTCGGCGTTCCTGTTTCGAAACTCGATGATCGTTTTGGACATTGCACCAGCAATAGCTCTGCCGCCCTTGCTTGCGGAAATCCCTCCGCCGACCCGAAAAAAACCGGCAGCGCCGAAAGCTTCTCCCGCGGAACACAAGCTTCTTTCCCAGCTGGACCTGCCGCTTCTGACCGGGAAGACGCACGGGATCAGGGATCAGTTGTCGACCCGTCTGGTGCAAGGGGCGGATCGTGAGCTGCTGGACCTGAATTTGGCACCTGTCGGACCGCGCCGTTCTGCCTCGTCCGAGTCCGTGACGCTGTTACCCGGATTGACATCGAACATCCGCGTGACCTCGGTTCTGGATGATCTGCAGGACATTCTGAACTCTGGTTTGCAGCAGATCGATAACAACCCGGTTTGTATCTCAACGGCTGAACTCGGGTTCACGACATGGTCCGGGACGCGCCCGTTTCCAGAGCAGGTGTCCGCCTTGCGCACCGCCCTATACAAAGAGTTCGACCGTCTTGACGCGGAAAGCGCGCTGAAGCTGGCAAAGCTCTATGCCTATAACGGCTTTGGGGCCGAGGCGCTGAAGGTTTTGCAGTTATTGCCCCCCCCACCTGATGAGGCTGGACGTGTTGAAGGGATTGCACGGCTGGTGGATGAGCGGCCAGCACAGGTTTCAAATCCATTCAGGGGCCAGCAACGGTGCAACAGCGACGTCGCACTTTGGGCCGTGCTATCTGAGGGAAAGCTGGCACCTGATGCACATCTTGAAGCCATCGAACACAGCTTTGCAAAGCTGCCAGAGCATCTTCGCCGCCACCTTGGCGCGCGACTTTCGGATATCCTGACAGACGCGCAGGAACTGGAGGCCGCGCGAAGAATCATGCGTTCGGTCGACCGGGTTGAACAGAAGCCGTCCCCGAACACCACGCTGGCCCGTGCTGGCGTCGCCGAAGCCGAAGGCGACAGCGCCCTTGAAGAGGCGCTGTTGACCGAAGTCGCGACCTCGGCCGGGGCCAAGAGCGAAGCGCCTTTGGCTTTGGCGCGGCTGGTGGAAAAGCGGTGGTCCGACCGCAAGACTGTGTCTTCAAGGGAACTTGAACTGGCCGCGTCTTACGCGATCGAGTTCCGGCGATCTGAACTGGGCCCGATGATGAACCGCACCCATGCGATTGCCCTGGGTCTGAGCCAGGATTTCGACAGCGCATTCGATGTGATCCAGTCTTTGCCAGACGGTTCGGACAGCAACAGCGCTTTCAACCGTCACCTGCAACTGCTGGCAGAACGCTCAGACGACCTTACCTTTTTGCGTCAGGTCTCATTGGTGCAGCAGTCGGGTCGGGCGGCGGCGCTATCCACGGATACCGTGATTACACTGGCCGAACGCCTGGCCGTGCTTGGCTTTGCCGATCAGGCCGTTGCGCTGGCAAACAGGCCTGAAGATCAGGCCCGGCGGTCAGAGCGTGCCCGTCTGCGCGCCCGTGCGGCGTTGTTGTCGGACCGCCCGCAACAGGCCATGCTTGAGCTGGCCAATGATACCTCGGACGAGGCGCTCGTCCTGCAGGCGCAGGCGTTGGACAAGGTGCAGGACTATGCGGCGGTGGCCGAACTCATGCAGAACCGCGGGCAACAGGAAGAAGCAAACCGATACCTATGGCTGGCCGGGTTACCGGAGGAAAGGATTGGGCCCTCTGACGGAAAGTACGCAAGCCTCAACCAAACCTCCGAGGCCCTTTTGGCCACGCCGGTTCGCGTGTCAGGCAAGCCGTTGGCGGATGCGGGAAGCCTGCTGGAGGACAGTCTGGCAACGCGGCAGAGGATCGTCGAAATGCTGAACACGGTCAGGGTGGAGTGAGGTTTCCCAGCCAACCGGTCCAGTTGCCCGGATCGTTGCAGGCGGGACGGGGCGCGGTTCACGGTTCTGGTGGATCAAAAATCAGCGGTGTCAGGTCTGCATACCGCGCGCTTTTGTCCGGCCAACTAAGTATCACTTGACGGATGCGGTCGGCACGATCTTGTCCAAGCACGGGGGCCGCAAACTGCGTATACTTGGCGATGACATCGTCCCGTGACATGGGGGCCTCGGGGCCGCCGCGGGCATGAATATCCCCGGATTTCAGAACACGGCCATCCGTTGCCGTGATCGTGACGTCTGCCCAGCGCCCTTCGGGAAACCGGACGCTGTGGTGTTCGCTTTCCGCGACCGTGATGCGGGACATCAGATTGGCGACCGCAGGATCAGACAGGCCAGACCCTGAGATTTGTTCAACGCCGATGCGCCCGTAAACGGCCTGAACTGCCACGGCAAATGGCAGGGAATACTGCGCTTGCGAAGTTGTTTCGGGCAGTCCCGCAAAAAGGCAGGCCGCCTGATGAAAGCTGCTGATATGCAAAGTTTCGATCTGCGTGCTGGTCAGGTCATGCGCGATCATGACAGCGCGCACGCCATCAATCGCGGCATGGGCCCAGCGACAGATCGGATAGGGTTTCACGTATTGATGTTCGACCTGCCAAAAGGTTCCCAGATCCTCCCAGTAGGGTGTGACCTCTTCCGCCTCGATTGTGATGGCGGGCGCGCCGGTAAAGCCGCGTTCGGCCAGAACAGCGGCGGACAGCCCCACCATCGCGCCCCAACCCGACCCGTCATGCAGCATTGTGGGGTTGGCAATCTCGCGCATCATCTGGCTGCGTGGACCGTGATATTCGGCAATTCCCATCGCCTGCCGCATCTGGTCGACAGAAAATCCGCGCAGGCGCGCCGCCATCGCAACCACGCCAAGCGCGTTCCAGGCACCGGATGTGTGGTAATCGCTGACACTTGCGTGCAGCGACAGGCCCGCGCGCCCGGCCACCTCGTACCCGGCAACGACCGCCGCCAAAGCCTCGGGTCCGGTCAGATTCGGGCAATGTTCGGCCAGTGCGGCCAGCGCTGGCAACACGACCACCCCGATATGGCCCTTGGTGGGGTTATATCCGTCGTGACCGTCCAGATTGTCGGTTTGCGTGGCGGCAGCATAGGCAGCACCCGCCATGCTGACGGTGCGGCCATCGAACAACATCCGTGCGCCATATGCAGGATCGGTACTGGCATAAAGCAATGCCGCCGTGTCCCGCGCGATCACGCCTGCCTGCATCGGGCCGGATGCGATCAGGATCCCCATCGTGTCGAGCATCATCAGCGCCGCAGCCTCTAGTGCGCTTTCAGGCATGTCCGAGGCCGCGCGGGTCAGCGTGAAATCGGCAACCCTGGAAAATGTATTTGTCTGCGGGTTATGCGTCATGAGAGCTCTCCTGTCGGGCGGGGCCGGTACAGGAAAGTCAGCCACAGGTAAGGGCGGGCTTGTACTCTGTTCCCGACGCCAAATGTCGGGAACAGAGGAAAACGAACGAAGAAAAGACCCTAGTAAGGGGCTTCGACGTCATTCATGGAAACGTAGACTGTTTTCATTTCCGAAAAATGGTTGATCGCCAGCTTCGAGTTCTCACGTCCGACACCCGACATCTTCGATCCCCCAAACGGGGCTTCGACCGGGGCAAGGTTATAGGTGTTGATATAACAGGTTCCCGCCTCGAACCCGGCCACAACACGGTGCGCGCGGGTCAGGTCATTGGTGAAGACGCCTGCGGCCAGACCAAATTCGGTGTCATTGGCACGGGCCATGACCTCGGATTCCGTGTCGAAATCCAGCACCGACATGACGGGGCCAAAGATTTCCTCGCGCGCGATGGTCATGTCATCGGTCACATCAGCAAAAACGGTCGGCTGCATGTAGAAACCGCCGCCTTCGATCCGGTTGCCGCCAAAGACCAGCCTTGCGCCCTCGGCCCTGGCTTTGTCGACGTAGCTCAGCGCGATGTTCAACTGGTTTTCGCTGACCATCGGACCAAAGCTGACGTTCTCGTCCATCGGATCGCCGATTTTGGCGTTGGCCAGACGTTCGGACAGGCGTTTCAGGAAGGCATCCTTGATCCCTTTTTGCACAAAGACGCGGGTGCCGTTGGAACAGACCTGGCCCGATGAATAGAAGTTGCCAAGGATCGCGCCGGACACCGCGTTTTCGATGTCGGCATCGTCAAAGACGATCATCGGAGATTTGCCGCCCAGTTCCATGGTCACGTGCTTCATACCGTCAGCCGCCGCGGCATAAACCTTGCGGCCTGTCGGCACCGATCCGGTCAGCGAGACCTTGGCCACACGCGGATCGGTGACCAGCGCGGCCCCCACGTCGCCATAGCCCTGAATCACGTTGTAGACACCTTTGGGTGCGCCGGCCTCGACCAGAATCTCGGCCACTTTCAACGCCGAAAGAGGCGTCGTTTCCGAGGGCTTGAAGACCATCGTGTTGCCGCAGGCCAGCGCCGGGGCACCTTTCCAGCAGGCAATCTGCGTGGGATAGTTCCACGCCCCGATGCCGACGCAAACGCCCAGCGCCTGACGGATGGTGTAGACGAAATCGCCACCGCCCAGCGGAATATGCTCGCCGGTCAGAGAGGCGGCCAACCCGCCGAAATACTCCAGCGCGTCCGCACCCGATGTGGCGTCTGCCACCGTAGTTTCCTGAATCGGTTTGCCGGTGTCATGGGTTTCCAGAACCGACAGGTCATAATTGTGGTCGCGCATGATGTCGGCCGCGCGGCGCAGAATGCGGCCGCGTTCCGTTCCAGTCAGTGCGGCCCAGGCTGCCTGAGCCGTTTTCGCGCTGTTCAAAGCCTTTTCCACAATCGCCGGTGTCGCCGAATGCAGACGGGCAATCACCTCGCCGGTAGCGGGGTAGATCACGTCAATGGCCGCGCCATCGGTATCCTCGACATAGGCGCCGTCGATGAAATGGCTGGCCTTGGGCTGAAACTTCATACCGTGTCCTTTTCGCTCGACCCCGTCCGGGCGGGGCATTTGGTCATTTTGAATCGGCCCTAATGGTTATTGACTGGCCAGTCAATAAAATCATCCAAGCGGCAAGGTCACGCCTGCCACCGCGCACAAGTCTTGAAATTCTTTGGTTAATGTTCTATATATGTTCCACATAGTCAGAGGACAAACCGATGACCCAGCACATGCGCCACGCCGCCCTGAACGGGCCAAACAATGACTACCACCTGCTTCCGGTAACAGACCGGCAGATGCGATATGCGCGCGCCATTGCCGAGAAATCAGCGCTTGAGATTCCGGTCGAGGCGCAGCGCGACAGGCGGTTGTTGTCCGACTGGATTTCCGCCCACAAACCGCGCGACACCTCGCAGTTCGACAATTACCCGACGGGCAAGCAGGTGGCGTTCGCCGAACGGATCTCACGCAGCAAGCGCCGCCCGATCCCGTCCGAGTGTTTTCGGGACAAGAAAATGATGTCCCGCTGGATCGATCACAACAGATAACCCTTATTTAGGGTCTTCTGGTGCGTGATTGCGGGTATAAAGCGCAACCGCAGCCGCAACAAACATACCCAGCAGAATGTAACCGGTCACAGCCTCGGACACGGCAAGCCCGCGGCACAGGCCGGTCGGGGACATGTCGCCATAGCCGACCGTGGTGAAGGTGACATATGAAAAATACAGGACATCCCCTGGACCCTGCGCCCCGACCACACAATTATCGCTGTACCCAAAAGCTCCGTAAACGGCGGCAAACAGGAACGGGACGACCTGGATGAATGACACGCCCATCAGAAACAAAAGCCGTCGCGGCGATTTCACCTGCGTCATGTAGTACCAGGATTGCGACACCAGCCAGATCAGCAGGCCAATCGACGCGATTGTTCCGATCATGTCACCCGCAGCGGTTTCGTTAAGACGCGATAACCCGAACCAGGCAAGAAAACTTGTCAGAACCAGCCCCAATGCGGCAATCAGGGTCGATTTCCATTCTTCCAGAGTTGTGGGTTTGCGGTGCATGAACGCCCTCTCAGCCTAGTCTGAGGGTGATCATCCGATCTAAAGCAAGGGCCTGCAACCCGCTTTCAGTCCTGCCGCAAATGCGGCTCGCCCCGCTTGCGCGCAAGCACTATCTGTTTTTGCCGTTCACGAAAGCGCATCTTGTCGGCCTCGGAGGTCTCGTCGATGCATTGGTGACAGGACACGCCATGTTCGTATTCGGGGCGTTTCATATCCTCGGGCAGGATCGGACGACGGCAGCCATGGCACAGCTTGTGCGGCCCTTCTACAAGGCCGTGGCCAACCGAGACACGGTTGTCGAACACAAAGCATTCACCCTGCCACGAACTGTCTTCGGATGGCATCTCTTCAAGATAGCGCAGGATGCCACCTTTGAGGTGATAGACATCCTCGACCCCCTGCCCCAGCAGGTAATTGGTGGATTTCTCGCACCGGATACCGCCGGTGCAGAACATGGCAACGCGCTTGTTGTGAAAGCGATCTTTGTTCGCCTCCCACCAGGCCGGAAATTCGCGGAAACTGGCTGTTTCAGGGTCTATTGCGCCTTCAAACGTGCCGATCGCCACCTCGTAGTCATTGCGGGTGTCGATCACCACGACATCGTCCGAACGGATCAGATCGTTCCAGTCCTGCGGGTCGACATAGTTGCCGACACGGGCGCGCGGATCGACATCCGACTGACCCATGGTCACGATTTCTTTCTTCAGCCGCACCTTCATCTTGCCGAAAGGCGGATGGTCCGAGGTCGCCTCTTTCCACTCCAGATCCGAGCAACCGGGCAAGGCTCGGATATGTGCCAATACCGCATCGATTCCGGCGCGTGGACCTGCGATGGTGCCGTTGATACCTTCCTGCGCCAGCAACAACGTCCCGGTGACAGACTGCGCGCGGCACAGGTCAAGCAACGGTTCGCGCAGTGTGACGGGGTCTGGGAATCGGGTAAAGTGATAGAGGGCAGCGATCGTGTACATATGCGCGATCTACCCCCGCAAACCCGGAGTCGCAAGGGATTGCATTGACGCCCCGGCCCCGGCCCCCTACCGATAAGGCAGTTATACGGAGGCCGCCATGACCCATGCCCTGCTTGTCATCGATGTCCAGAACGATTTCTGTCCGGGCGGTGCCTTGGCAGTGGCCGGAGGAGACGAAATCGTCGCGCCGATCAATGCCATGATGGATGAGTTCGACGCCGTGATCCTGACGCAGGACTGGCATCCGGCGCGGCATTCTTCCTTTGCCAGCTCGCACAAAGGCAAAAGCCCGTTCGAGTTGATCGACATGCCTTATGGCCCGCAGGTGCTGTGGCCGGACCATTGCGTTCAGGGCTCAAACGGTGCTGCGTTTCACCCTGAACTGCGCACTGATGGTGATTTGATCCTGCGCAAGGGGTTCCGCAGTGGCATCGACAGCTACTCCGCGTTCTTCGAAAATGACCATCAGACGCCAACAGGCCTGAAAGGCTATCTTGAGACCCGAGGCATCACCCGTTTGACACTGGTTGGATTGGCGACCGATTTCTGCGTTCACTATTCGGCTGTAGACGCTGCCCGGTTGGGATTCGATGTCACAGTCCGGATGGATGCCTGCCGCGCGATTGACATGGACGGATCACTGGCTGCCGCCGAGCAGGCCATGCGCGACGCCGGTGTTACGCTGACCTAAGGGGTCGCCCCGGCAGCCGCCAGCAGTTTGATCGTCACAAACAAAACAACGGCCAGCCCAAACGCCAGCCCGATACGCCCCGAAATAGAACGCCGACGGTCCGAAACAGGCTGCTGTGGCTGTGGCGGTGGTTTGCGCACCTGACGCGTGCGCACGATCCCGGCCATGGGCTGCGCCATCCGAATGTAATTCAGAAAATCCCACAGGTTGAACTCGCCGCAATATTCCCCCTGAACGCCGCGCGATTTTATGTTCTCAAACAGAGAACGCAGAATCCTGACCCGGTCCACCTGATCTTCGGCCGGAAATACGCCGGGCACGATGCCGCTGTTCCGCGACTCGAGGCTGAACCCGGCATCCAGGAAAATCTTGCGGATTTTCGGCGATGTTCCCCGTAGCGCATCCGCTGTTCTGATGTCGCGAAACACCGCACACACCTGGCGTTCCACATCAGAGTCTGACCCCAGCTTCTCCGGGTCAATTTCGTTCAGTGCTACATTAACAATATCAAAATCGTACTCGAGACCCATTCACAAACTCAGTTTCGTCTTTCCATCCCCTTCTCTCACTAACCGGCGAAAACAATGCACAATATGCCCGTATTGTGACGTCATGCTGGCATTGTAACCAAATCAGCGACTCTTGCCATTCCCGTTGTCGATTGATCTAACTACGGAAATCGCAGGAGTTCCCCATGGTCGACATCGCGACCCGCGTCTACAATCATAAATGGAAGATTGACCCGATTGTCCGGTCTTTAATCGACACAGACTTCTACAAACTGCTGATGTGCCAGTCAGTGTTTCGAAACAAGCCCCAAACAAATGTGGTGTTTTCCCTGATCAACCGGTCGAATCACGTGCCTTTGGCCCGTTTGATCGACGAAGGTGAGCTGCGGGAACAGCTGGATCATATCCGCTCGCTTAGTCTCAGCCGGGGGGAAAGCACCTGGCTGCGGGGCAACATGTTCTATGGAAAACGCCAGATGTTCCGTTCCGATTTCATGGAATGGTTCGAGAATATGCGCCTGCCGCCCTACCACCTTGAACGCAAAGGCGATCAGTATGAACTGACCTTCGAAGGCAAATGGCACGAGGTCATGTTGTGGGAAATTCCGGCGCTGGCGGTGCTGATGGAACTGCGCTCGCGCGCGGTGTTGAACGACATGCGCCGGTTTGCGCTACAGGTGCTATATGCCCGCGCGATGACCCGCGTATGGGAAAAGATCGAAAAGCTGAGCACGATCAACGGTCTGGGGATTGCCGATTTCGGCACGCGGCGACGGCATTCCTTCCTGTGGCAGGATTGGTGCGTGCAGGCGATGATCGAAGGGCTTGGCCCCGCGTTTACCGGAACCTCAAACTGCCTGATCGCGATGCGGCGTGAGGTTGAGGCCATCGGCACCAACGCGCATGAGCTGCCGATGGTCTATTCCGCGCTGGCCGACACCGATGCCGAACTGGCACAGGCCCCTTATGACGTTCTCAGCGATTGGCATGACGAACATGACGGCAATCTGCGCATCATTCTGCCCGATACCTACGGCACCAAGGGCTTTCTGGACAACGCACCCGACTGGCTGGCGGGCTGGACCGGTATTCGCATCGACAGCGGTGATCCGGCCACCGCCGCCGAGGTGGCCATCGACTGGTGGAAAGCGCGCGGTGAAGACCCGACCCAGAAACGGATCATTTTCTCGGACGGGTTGGATGTGGACAAAATCCAGGAATTGCATGCGCAGTTTGCTGACCGCACCAAAGTATCCTTTGGCTGGGGTACCTTGCTGACCAACGATTTCCGCGGTCTGGTTCCAAATGACTCGCTGGCACCGTTCTCATTGGTCTGCAAAGCCGTATCCGCCAATGGACGCCCGACGGTAAAGCTGTCGGACAACCCGGAAAAGGCGATGGGCCCGAAGGACCAGATCGAACGCTATAAGCGGGTGTTTGGCGTTGGCGCTCAGGAGGCGATCGAGGTGATTGTCTAAGCCAAGGCACAATATCAAACACTTATCCTCAATTCATATGATGCCGGGACTAAACGACTACAGATTGGCGTCGGCAGGATCGGCGATATGGTTTTCGAGGTATTGCAGCACGATGTTCTCGGTGATGGCGCCGTCGGTGGTTGAGAAATACCCCCAGCCCCAGAACCGGCGTCCACAGTAGCGGCTGCGCAGCGCGGGAAACTCCCGTTGCACCTTGTGAGACGAACGGCCCTTCATCTTGCGCACCAGACCCGAGATGGCAATATTCTGCTGCACCGACACGCACAAATGTACGGGATCGCTCGACAACACCCCGCGCAAGATGTCGACCTCGTTCTCGTGGCAGACCTGACGGACGATGGCGCGCACCCGCAGTCACACCGCATCGGTCAGCACCTTATAGCGATACTTGGTCGACCAGACGATATGGTACGGTGATAGAAAACGCAGTGCTTGCCAATATCATAACACGATTCTCCGCACTGAACCGGCCCGACCGGAAGTCGAAGGGTTTGCGTCAAAGCGTGGATACTGAAACTTGTGGTGCCGCTGAAGGGACTCGAACCCCCGACCCCATCATTACGAATTTTGACGTCGAGATTTTGCACTGCACCAGACAGAACCGCAGACAACCTCATAAGACCTTACAATTGCATGACTAATTCCGACTTCACCTTTGGACGTAATCGCACGGCGTTTCAGAACTTTTGACGAACGCGCCCTACTAATGCCCTACTAACCTAACTAGTAGGGCCCTACTAATTGACCCCACCCCATCGACGGTCCTCCTACGAGACACCTTCTGGGCAATCCCGGTCTGATGGAATTGGAGAGCATTGCGGGGATTACGACATCTTTGAGGGCAGCTTGAGGTTCAGCCAGTCAAAATGAGTTTCTCGAAGCACAGGGAGGCCGAAAATCGACTTAGGCAATTCAATTGGGCCTAAGCGGAAAGAAGAAGGCCTACAAAAAGCTTCAACCCGCTGAGCGTTCTTGTGACTAGGATTTTAGGTGCTCCTCAGCGAGTGGTCATATTGCGGAACAGAATCCTGCATATTATTCAGTTACATACGCAAGATAAACAACCATTTAGAGATTGCTACATGAGCGTTAAACTTTTAGATGCAGGCGGCACTGCAAAGAAGCTGAAAAAACTGATTGATCAACATGACGAGATTTTTCTTGCTGTTGCTTGGGGCTCAAACGGGCCGATTTCGAAACGCATACTAATGAACAAGCATAAGTTCCGATCAGTCACTTTTGGATTGGCTTTTTGCCAAACAGACCCCGACCTTATCGATGCGTTGGTTGATACAAAAAATGCATATGTCGCTGACGGTGGAGCCAACACGTTTCATCCGAAGCTTTACTATTTTCAGTCTGGCGACACCGCAGAAGCCATAATTGGTAGTTCGAACTTTACGGCGGGTGGGCTCGACCGAAATTGGGAAGCAAATGCCCACATTAAAGGGCCAAAATCTGCAGGCGTATTCACACAAGTTCGAAAATGTCTGGAAGACTATGCCGAATTGCGAAAGCCAATTACAAAGCAGATCGCGATAAGCTACAGACTTCAGTACAACGCAGCCAAACCACTACGAAAACCCAAAAATCCAATTCTCCCTGGTGATGGATTGTCAGCCGACCAATTGAACTCACCGCTCGTTCGCATGAACTGGAGGGAATATGTCAAAGCGGTAAAATCCAGCCCATATCACAACTATGATGCCCGTTTGAGTTTACTTCGCGAGTTTCAAACTATGTTCGCAAGAGTGAACTCGTTTGGCACGCTCTCAAGTGCAGAATGGAAGGCTATTGCCGGTGTAATTGGATCTAAACAGAAACGTGAACAAGGTTTAGACAAGCACGATTGGAAATGGTTCGGTGCGATGGGCGGAATGGGAGATTTTGCCAATCGCATCGCAGCAAAGGACATCTTCCTCACTCAAGCTGTGGATAGCATCCCACGCTACGGCGATGTCACTCGAAACCAATATGAAGACTTCTGTAGTAAATTCATAAAAGCGTTTGAGCACAGCACTCGAGTCGGCGGTGTACCAACCGCGACCAGACTATTGGCGATGAAGAGGCCCGACACATTTGTATGCATAAGCAACCCAAATCGTGACGGCCTCTCCGACGCGCTAGCATTTCCAAAATCGACACTCGGTCTCGAGAATTATTGGGATAGGGTGGTTGAGCCGCTACGAACATCCGTATGGTATACCTCGCCTCGCCCAACAGGGACACTTGCAGAACTTTGGGACTGCCGCGCTGCAATGCTCGACGCTATCTATTACAAACCGTAGTGACGTCTTGTGAGAAGAGCTTGGGCGCCCGAGACTAAGGAGTTTCGGGCAATTTTTGCGAGGCAAGTAAGGTCCATTTTGTTGAGCTCCAAAAACGAAGCGCGGAGTGCTCAGAAATTCGACCTTTTTTGCAACTACTGGTTTGGCTTCATTACTATACGAGTACCACCTAGATCCTTCATAGCAGCAAGCATCATTTCACGATTAACCCCTTGAAGGTGTTCAATGTCGTCGTCTAGCAAAAGGTCCTTTGCTCTCTCTTTGGCCCGTTCTGGGTCCATTAGATTAAATAGAGATATGGTATTGGCCCCCTTAGCAGAACCATGCCTCGGCTTAACCAATATAGATTTTTCAGCGATTTCGAAATCCAAATGCTCTGCTGGATCATCCAAGAATGGGTGCACGATAGTGAAGACTGTTCTGCGATAGCTCTTTGAAATTACAGCAACGGTGTCAATTTCGCCTTTGCAATCAACGTTGCAGCAGTAACAGGCCAGCACAAGATTAATGGGCCAAAAGGTCCACTGAAAGTGTGGGCTTTTGGGCGCTATGTGATCCCTGTGAGGCCGCTTTTCATGAAGCCTTGTGCCGCAATATGCGCACCGATCAGATTGCTCGGCCTTCATCGCATCCGTAACTTGTTCTTTGAACGCTTTATATTTGCCGTAGCCACGCTTCCAGTGCTTCTGCGCGGTTTCAATATCGTCGACTTTAGTGCGTAACTCTCTCACAACAGCCCAGTCGAAAGCCGGAATATTCAGTCTCTTCATCCGAGTTTTTCCCGATACTGTCTGATGGATTCCACCACCTCTTTCAAAGCATCGAGGCCTTCAAAGTTTAACCGGTCTGACTTTTCTAAGAAGTCATCAAGAAGCTTCTTACTCTGCCCATCGCCTTGAATGTGCAAGAGAATTGAGGCGAGCTCCCTTTGAAACTTGAAACTCGAAGCAGACGGAATATCGAGAACTTGGTAAAGGACTGCTTCTGCACCCCAGCCTTCAAACTCAGCATCGACGGTTGATGTTTTTAGACCTTCGCTTTGTTTCTCGATTAGAATGACACTCGCTTCACCGGAAGGGAGGCTCGCAATAAGATGAGGAGAATGAGTCGCGATCAGAACATGGCTTCCCGGTGCTTCGGAAAGAGATTGTGCAACAAGGTCTGTGTAATGCTGTTGCCAGGATGTATTAAGACTCACTTCTGGTTCATCAATTGCAATTAAGCAGCTAGGTTCAGCATGAGATACCAGTTTGGCACCGGTAGACAATATATTCTGTTCCCCGGAGCTTAGTTGCCCGAAGTCCGTCCATCCCGATTCTGCATTGCCTTCTATTGAAACAGTTGGCCAAGAAAACAAGCCAAACCGTACTGCCTCTGTGAATACAGAACTAAACTCGGCAAGTTCTTTCAAAGCGCGTTTAGGCAGCGCATCAAGGCGCAAGACTAGGCTTCTTCGGCCTGTTTTTCTCTCAGAGGTGAATTCGATATCTTCCGCTCTGCCAAGCAAAAATTCAAAAAGATGTATCAAATTAGGCACAGCTTCGCGAATGCTTTGAAGGTATTTTGGGTCGTTTACGCGAGCTCTGCCCCGTCTTCGTATTACGCGCTCAACAATGCGCTCTTCTCGCTCAGGATCGGAAATATATTTTTCAAGTTCGAAACGGGAAACGCGATCGAAAACAAGTGCAACCTCTCGACTCCCACCAAATACCAACTCTAACCACTTTTGAAACAACTGATGTTTGGCGTTATCCTGATATAGGTTCATTACAGCTTCGGAAACCGACCGTTGCATCGAACCAGTTGTGGTTAGGTTACTTGCCTGCCTAACTCCCAAGTACTGATAGAACTGGTCCTCACTAGGCGAACTTTGAACAAAACGAAACCGATCCATCACAAGGTTTGAAAGAACTAGAACCTTAGATGGAAGTTGAACCAGTTTGTCACCTTGATTCTGGTTGCGATCTGTTTGCCCACGAATGCTAATTTGATCACAGACGAGCCCATGGTTCCCGCCTGCCCCAACCCGTTTAGCGCTTCTTTGATCTGAAATCCCATCGTTAATCTCGCAAATACGATCAACAAGACACGCTAGAATTCGACTCTTACTAGTCCCATTGGCCCCAGCTATTAGAGTGATGTGCGTCTTTTCTGGGTCAGCTCCTGGACCCAGAAACGATATTTCTTGTGGAAGGCCATCGTCCATCACGAAACGAGCCGATTGCAGCTGAAAGGGTCCGGATTCCGCCAAAGTCTCGCCTCTCTACAGCATTGAATCTTAAGTGTTTTCGGTTTTTTTGCACTTCACAGTATCTGCTCCAGGTTGTAAAGAGCTTGTCTTGCTTTAAAGATATGCAAGAGCGTAGCCATCTCACCAGGCGCAGTGTTGACGCCCAGCTGGGGCCCCTTTTGTTCCACTCTAGGCTGTCTGCAAATCTCATCTTTGTTTGACGGCCCTTCAGTTTAGGGGATTCTACACAAATTTGGAGGAGTTTTAGGGATTCAGATCAAAGGTTGCTTTGCCAAACTTGCACTTCTACCAAATGATATATTGAAGGGCTGGAGCTTCCACTACAGCCCGTGCTGGCTACTTACAGTTGGACTAGGCAGCCCTCCCCTCGGCAAGCTCCACCTGCCACTATGGAAAACCTGTTACAACAGGCGGTGGAATTGGCAGTTACGAACGCGACAGGCGGTCTAGCATACGATCGGTAAGACTCTTTGCTGCAATTTGGTTTGCCGAGCATTCGTATATCAGACTAAAAACTTCCTTGTAGATTTCCCTTTTCTCTTCTGGGATGCTTTCAAGTATCTCACCTTCGACTTTGGCCGCTTGTACGTTAACCGCTTCCTCAATTTGAAGCTGTCGTCCGCGTAGCGCCTTCCGGTCTTCATCCTCGAAGAGATCAAATTCAATCGCTTTCCTCATATCCGAAAGCAACATACCAATCTCTGCCTTTAGTGATTTTGCAAGACGCTCGGAGACTGCGCCCTGCTTGAGAACATCCAGCTTCTCGTACACCTTGCCAGCACCAAACTCGAACACCTTTAGCCGATTGCGTTTTTGGGAAGAAACACGGCATTCTCGGGCCACTTCGGCGCCGATAGGGCGAAGGTGAGCTATGATATTGTCTAAATGAGCATTGCTTTCAAACTCATCTCGCCGTCCGTTTGGTACAACCCGTGCATCCAGAACATGAACCTCACCAATTGACCATGAGCAAAAACGATCTTCTGGAAAGACTTCTAGAAACAGCCGATCGTGCCCAACCTGTATGTTACCAACCCGCGCTCGCAGCCCGCGAACACCCTGCGAAACTGGGATTGCCCCTTGATAGTCATGGTGGATGAGCCAGCCTACTGCCGCAGTCTCTCCCTCAATACCCTCGATTTTAAATGACTTTAGATTGCGTAGCGCTGCCGATTTGGTATCGGAGTAAGCCACTTCATTTCGATAGGGACGATATACAGGTGTTTCAGAACCGTTGATATGGATGTTATAGTATTTCCCAGCCCTACCATATGGAGCGAGAAGCCCGGCGATTTCTTCGCCAAATGCAAACTCCGGTGAGAATGGACAAGGGCAGACTTGGCCAACAAAGGCGCCGATTTCAATCTCGTTCAAAAGCCGATCGTTTGCAATCCGACGCGGTTTCACTAGCTCCACTTCAAAAAAGTGTTCAGGATAGCTTTCAGGGTCAAGTAGTTTCAGCGAGACCGCTTCTTTCACAATCGTACGGAGTTCAGTTTCGGTGTCGGTTGACGCGAGCATGCGCTTGATAGCTCGACCATCCCATGTCGCCTCGACCACCTTGGTGTCTCCTTTGGAGCGTGAGCGGAAAATTAGCTGTTGCACGTACCCAAGCGCTGATAGTCGTCCAACACCCCGGAAGCCACGAGCATCAGTGCCGCGTTTCTCACTTGCGCCAAAAGAGAGCATGCGTTTAGCAAAGTCGCTGTTCGCAATACCGACACCATTATCTCGAATGATAACGCGGCGGTCGATGTGATCTAGGTTGATCTCAACTAGCCCAGCGTCAATGGATGGAATAACACCAAGAATGACCGCCTCGTCGATAGCGTCGGTCGCGTTCTGCACATATTCCCGAAAGATCGATAGCGGGTTAACATACATAGAGCTACTTAGCAGCTCCAATATGTCCTTCCCGACAAAAACTTCCGGCTCGTTTGAACCCACATAATCAATACGTTCTGCTTCCATCATGGCCTCGTGCTCTTACGTGCCTTACGCATAAACCTGCGTAATCTTTTTTATCTGTTCTTTTGTCCTTGCGCCGGGCTGCACATCATCATCAGTCAACGCCGCATCTTCCACGCGCTCATCTTCTGGCACAAGATAGCTGTTGATATCTTCTACACGCCTGCGCTTTTGGGCCGCCCAAATTCGCGCTTCGTCTACCTTTGACATTGGCACAAAGAACCGCGCCGCATCGCGCAAATGTCCGGCAGCAAGTTCGTTTAAGTCATGTTCGTAGTCGTTCTTTTCGCGGCTGCAGAGATATTCGAGAAGCTCGGTGCGCTCATCCGCCGACAGGGAACCCATCGTTGATTGGAAGGCATCAAACTCGTCGCGGCCATCAAACTGCTCATACCAATAACGGTTGAAGATGAAGTGATGTGGACGCAGTAAGATTCCTTCGAATTCTTCATAGGTATCGCCGAAGGCCTTCCGAAAGAAATCGGGGGCACCACTTACAATGCCATGCGTTGCCTGCAGAATGACCTGCATCGAACGCAAATAATACGTATTCCATTTTTCTCCAACGTGCCCTCTGTCTTGACGGTTCACAGGCTGATAGCGCATCGGAAACGAAAAGATGCGGATGTCGAGTTCTTCATTCAGATCAACGTTTAGGCGCATCCGTTCAAACAGGTCTTGCGGGCTGTCCTTGAAATTATAAAGCATGTAATTTGACAGTTCAGTAATTCCCGCATCTGCCGAATAACGGATCGCTTGAGAGTACGGTTTTCTTACGCCCAAGTGATCAAACGCGATGCGCAAAGGCTTAAGCGCAATTCGAGACAACTGCTGCAAATACATTGGATCCTTACAAAGGATACGGGCATCCACACCCTGATTGAAATCAACGCGCCTCTGCAGCTCATAACGCCCGCGTTTCAATTTCGCTCCACGCTCAAATCCCAGATCAATAATCTCCGCTATGATCTCTTTGAAGTTTGCCGAAGCGACGACATTATTGTCCATCAGGATCAAGTCGCGCTTTTCACCATAGAGCGTACTCACTCCTTCAACCACCGAGGTTAGAGAGTTTGTATCGCGCTGCATGCCTTCAAGCGTTGGTACTCCACAAAAGGCGCATTTTCTAACGCAGCCACGCGATGCATACGTAAAATACGCATCGAAGACGGGGTACTCGTATTCGATTTGCTTAAGGATGCTATAATCTGGAACAAGGTCTTCGATGGGCTTTCCGTTCACATCATCCGCGTAAAGCTCGTCGTCAAATGGGTCGAGTTCCAGGGAAATGGCAGGGGCGTCACCAAGCAGTCCTTTGATGAATCGAACGCCTCGCCACTTGGGTTCCGATATGTACTTGCCATGCATGAGTGAAGCGGCAATGCCACCGACAAACACTCGATGAGCTTGACCGCCCACCAAATCAAGAGCGTAGTCTATACTCCGCGCTGTCCGCTCCCATTCAAATGAAAAAAGAGTTGTAATGTACACGCGGTCCCAAGCGCACTCGTAAGCGGAAGGGTCTTCACCCTTCACAAAACGAACATGGTCCTTTTTACCCTGAGGGCCATGATATTGTGCAATTTTCATCAGGCCCAGAGGTGGATACTTGTTCCGGTGTCCGTCATCGAATGATTTGGAACACGAGCGTTTGATTGGCTTAGGAGGATCAGGCTCGCCGCAGTTTCAATCTACGCCGCGTTCTGATGATGCAGCAAGCGGCGTTTCTGGATTGTCTGGTGTTTGATTTCCTTTCTGCGTCTGAGGATTGTTTCGGCTCGACCGAAATAGACATCGGCGGGTGTCAGATTGCTGATGCTCTCGTGGTATCGGTTGTGGTTGTAGTGATTGATGAAGTCGCCGATGGCCTGTTCGAGCGCTCCTGGCAGATAGTAGTTTTCCAGCAGGACACGGTTCTTCATCGTCTGATGCCATCGCTCAATCTTGCCACTGGTCTGCGGATGGTTGGGCGCTCCCGAACATGATCCATACCCTGCTCATCCAGCCATTTCGCCAACTCGCCAGAGATGTAACTGCTGCCGTTGTCGCTGAGCAGCCGGGGCTTGTGGGCAACGGTGACACTGTCACAACCTGATGCAGCCAAAGCGTCTTCCAGCGTTCCTGTGACATCGTCAGCTTTCATCGTGGTGCAAAGGCGCCAAGAGACAACGTAACGGCTGTAATCATCCAGGATCGTAGACAGGTAGAACCAGCCCCAACCGATGACTTTGAGATAGGTGAAGTCGGTCTGCCAAAGCTGGTTCGGCCGCACAGTCTTCTCATGGAATTCATCCGCCGCTTTGATGGTGATGCAGGCTGGGCTAGTGATCAGATCTTGTGCCTTCAGAAGCCTGTAAACACTGGCCTCAGAAACGAAGTAGCGCCTGGTGTCGGTGAACCGCACCGCAAGCTCGCGGGGCGATAACTCGGGTTCTTCCAGAGCCAGTTCCACGATCTGCTTGCGCACCTTGTCGGGGATGCGGTTCCAAACCCTACCTGGCCGGGAATGGCGATCCTCAAGCCCGGCCTCGCCGAAAGACAGATACCTGTCGTACCAGCGGTAGAAGGTCGTTCTGGGAATGCCGAGCTTTTCCAGTGTGCGTTTGATCGGCAGGTGCGAACCGTCAACCAGCCGGATGATCTCAAGCTTTTCGGATGCGGGATATCTCATTCGTCGTCTCCCCCATCCTCGAACATGCTTTTTTTGAGCAGCCGGTTCTCAAGGGTCAGGTCGGCGACTACCTCTTTCAGCGCCGACGATTCCGCTCTCAAATCCTTCACCTCAGAGCTGGTAGCCTGGCGTGCGGTATCGCCAGCCAACCGCTTCTTACCGGCCTCAAGGAACTCTTTCGACCAGCTGTAATACAGGCTCGTAGCTATTCCTTCACGGCGACACAGCTCCGCTATGCTGTCTTCACCACGAAGCCCATCCAACACAATACGGATCTTCTCCTCTGCCGAATGCTGGCGCCGTGTCTTCCTGCGGATGTCTTTGACAACTCTCTCTGCTGACGCTTTCTGTTTCCCGGATTTCATTCTCATCTCCACTCTCTGATGGTTACGATGAGCCTGAAATCCTCCGCTACGCAATCAACCTAGTCTGTTCCATGGGTGCTGATGGCGGACAACTGGGGGGTCTACTACCCCCCATTTTTTTTGCCCTAGTTCGACCAAAGTTACAGTTACCGGTTACATCGTTGCCAATGCTATGGCGCTGCGCTGAGCGCATGCTGAGTGTTGGGCTGGGCAACCTCCGCCACGGGCCTTAAAGGGCCTAAACAGACGCCTACCTGTGGTAAATGGCTAAGCGACCTTAGCGGACGCCACAGCCACGCTGTGGGTTTATAGGCGGTTGCCAGCCACCGCCCTGAACAAACCCGCCTTGGCGGGCGGCAGAGGACGCGCTGGGCACCTCTGCGCCGCAGGTGGCCAGCATTGCAAAACTATCTTATTTGCTTCTCACCCGATACTCTCAGTGATGTTAGTCTCAATTAACGTAGAGCCATCGAACAAGCATTCGATCCGGTATTTCAGTTCCAAATTTAGCGCGTTCTTCGCTGTGAATGAGGAAATGACACGAGCCCGCCCTGAAACGTGCGGCATATACGCCAAGTCCCAAAGTCGAGAGAACTCAACTGTCGAAGGATGCACTGCGGCTTGTTTTGCTACGGCCTCACAACTGTTTACGGCTACACTCTTTGCCAGTGGTTCCGTTGCCCTAAATTGCTGTCCTGTTTCGGCATCTGTGGGCCGGAACCAAACATTGAAAGCGCTTTCCAGCGAGCCGCAGGTGACAAAAAATACGGGATCTCCTGCCTTGCTCTTTGAGGACGACTTCGCGACAGACGAAGGATCGAGTTTCCTGCAGTTCCGGTTTTCACTAGCGATCTTGTTCACCACGGCGATGATCTGCGGCTTGAACTTCGAGGTATCATCGTCCCAGTAGAAATCACCTTCTACATAGACGCGTCCGCTGCTTGCTGTGCGCTCAATCTCGCGCAAATTATCGCTGGGAACCCAACCTCGCACATGCGTCAGCCAGTCTGGGCTGACGATCTGTACTTTCGTCCAATCTGCTTGCGCGCACAATCGCCTCACGGTCGTCGAACTGTCGATGCGATGGAAAACGTCCTCGCCGATTGCCCGAGATGCTTTTCGATTCTTGACCTTGGACGCCGTCGTTGTTGGTTCGACGCGGATTTCATGATTGCCCGAGACAGCGACAACATCGTTAAGCACGAGACCGCCGTTGCCGCAAGGATCCGGTATTTCTCCGCTTGCTGAAATGCTCACCTGCAAAGCGGCTTGTTCGCCATCTGGTTTTGTCGGTGTCGAATTGCTGGCCGCTGAAGCAGTCTTTTGAGATTCGTGCTCTCGCCTTGTGATTTCCGCCTTAAATTCCTCTGGCCTTAGCTCCTCTAGCTCCGCAAGCCAGCGTTTCTCATCGACCTCTGCCAGTTCGGACAAGTAACTATCTGGGTCGGTCAGACGTAGGGCTGCCAACCGCTCTTCTTGCTGTTGATTGGACACCTGTGCGCCTTGCACACAAATGATCACAGCGAACAAAAAGAGCAGCGCTTTGCCGCGATGTTGGAAATGCGGAAAGCCCTTGCCAGTGACTACGGTGAAGGCAAAGACAAAGAACAGCAGTGCAGCAACGACTAATAGTGCGCCAAAGCTCACCTTCTGTAACACGAACATCGCCAAGATAAAGAAGACGAGTTCCAACATAACAATCAGAAAACGGACGAATGACTTTACAGATGAAATTCCCAAATTCTTCAATTTTTTACTGCTCATAGTGGTTCCTCTACTAACGAAATCGGCCACCAGAGTTTCCTCTGGCAGCCGGGGAGTTAGTAAGCCGCCCGTAGACAACCGCGCTGGCCTTTAGGCCGAAGCCCTGGACATACGCCAGTGCCTCCCCGACCATAAGGTTCGAGGAGGTGCATTACGGTCTGCACCGACCGCTACGGGAGGGGTTACTACGCCCCGAGACTGGCTCTATCTGCCAATCCTGAACGCAGCCTAGCCCGTATGTCTGAAAATCGAAAGCGCAAACGTCACCTTACGAACTTGCCGAAGGTGTTGATTCCAGTGTTAAAATCGGAGTGCATTCGGAGAAGGGTGGTGCCGCTGATAGGACTCGAACCTACGACCCCATCATTACGAATGACGTGCTCTACCAGCTGAGCTACAGCGGCATCCTTCTTTTTCCGCAGCCCTACTATGGCCCTACTAGTTACTGTGCGCCTTCTCTAACCTACTGGCCGCGAACGTCAATTGCGGATGGACCCGCTACTTACGAAGCGATTGCTCTACCAGCTGAGCTAATGCGGCAGCGACACGTCGTTTAAACGCGCCTTTCTTCGTTGTCCAGTGCCCTGACGGACTGATTGCGCCCTGCATAACATGGGTTGTGAATTCCGCTTAGGAAGCGAGTTCACATTCAGCCCGAAGCAAACCGCCAAAACCGAACTGCGTAACTCCAGCTTCGGGCAACGACACACCAGTTCACTAAAGATGGCCGACCGGCCGCTTCCTATGACTTGTTTAATACCTTTCGAAGTCTCGCTACATCAATGATCCTATGGATTTATGCCATCCTTGGCTGCAAGCTGCCATCAGTTCGAGATAAATTTTGGATTCCGGCGCATGGAAAAAGAACCGACCCGAGTGGAAAGAATTTTGGGATCAATAACAGAAAGGCGTTTCATCGCGCGCATCGTTGTTGTCGGCGTTATTATAGTCGCATTGGCGGAGTTTCTGGGCGCGATAAATGCGCTTGGGAACGCAATAGATCGAGTAGCTTCGCCGCAATCAGCGGTAAATAGGCTTGACGCAGAAAGGCAAGATACTGCCTTCGAGCTTTCACGAAACCTAAACAAAGTATTCGCCCGTATTAGAACAGCCGGTCCGGAGGGTATAGTTTACGAAAAATCGCGTGACGATTGGGTCGTGGTTTTGGGGCTGTCGGATCACCTAAAAACGCTCTATGCGATTGAAGCGGATTGGGCGATGGGTTCAGAAAAATTCTTTTTTGCAAAAAAACTTGCCGATATTTTGCACACTCAAATTAGCCGTGCAGAAGAGATACATCGACTTTCGGACGCAGAAGTCGACTGGCTGCTTTATGGCCAAATTCAGGAACTCATGGTGGAAGGACTCGCGATGCAATTGGCAGCTTCAGAACCCGGCCTCAAAACACAAAGCCCAATAGATAGGGTTTGGCATCGGTTGCAGACGCTATTTTCCCGACCAGACACTATCGAACCAGTGACGGTGCCCGTGCAAATCAGCGATGAATGATCCACTTCGACGCTTACCGAAACCTGTTTTTCTCGGATAAAACCACTTCTCAGCGCCTACATTTTAGTTGTTACAACTCGATCGCAGGCTGACTTTCGCCTTGGAAAAGAATGCAGCCAGTTTGGTTCAGGGCAGCAGTGCAACGCGTTTCGCGTTAGTAGCTTACCTTTGCCTAAAGCAAACATATGCAGCTTGTCGCGGCGGCTGAGAACAGCCGCTCAACGCTTGTGGCGACCTGCGGATGTGCAGTTCATTGCGAATGCACAGAGTTCGCCTTATGAGGGTTTTCTGGGGCCCGTACTGCTGAGTGTGCGCTTTGCTACGGTTTGAGCGGCTTTCAAAATAAGGAAAAATCGGCGTGTCGAATTTGAACGGAATTAGCTCTGAGATAGCTACCATTTTGGCCGAAAAACCAGCGGCACCGTTCCTTTTTCTGGGATCAGGTTTTTCTAGGCGGTACATTGGTCTGGAGACTTGGGGTGATCTTTTGTCTACCTTCTCAAGTGGCGTGAGACCATTTGACTACTATTCCGGCTCAGCAAATGAGAGTTTGCCACATGCCGCCAAACTTTTGGCAGAAGACTACTTTGAATACTGGTGGCAAGATGAACAGTTCGAGCAAACCCGCCAATCGCAGGGTAGCAAGATGGGGAAAAAAGCATCTCCCCTGAAATTAGAAATTTCAAAGTACCTCAGGCAGAAGTCAAAAACCGTACCAGCCAGTGAACACCTGCGTAGCGAACTAGCGTTGCTATCCAAATTGGATATTGATGGCGTAATCACCACCAATTGGGACACTTTGGCTGAGGCAGTCTTTCCTCTCTATAAAGTGTTTGTTGGGCAAGAAGAACTCATCTTCTCCAATCCGCAGTCTATCGCGGAAATATACAAAATTCATGGGTGTTGCACGAAGCCTGAAAGCTTGGTTCTGACATCAGATGACTATGACGCGTTTGAAAAGAAGTACTCTTATCTGGTAGCGAAGCTGATTACGATTTTTATTGAACACCCAGTGTTTTTCATTGGGTACAGTCTAAATGACAAAAACATCCAAGAAATGCTCGGAAGCATCGTTGGTTGCTTGACTGAGCAACAACTAAAAGTCTTTTCAGAAAACTTGTTTTTTGTGAAACGAGCGGGCGAAGCCGCACCCGCTAAAATCTACCCATCGACCATGCAGTTTGGCGAATACGCACTGACTTTGCAGGTGATCGAAACCTCCGATTTCTCAGAAGTCTATGCAGGGATTGAGACGGTAAGGCGCAAGATTCCAGCCAGAGTCTTGAGGGCGTGTAAGGAACAGATGTACGAGCTTGTGAAGTCCACTTCTCCTGAGACAAAGCTCGCAGTTGCCAATCTAGACGACCTTGAAGATGGAGCCGATATTGAGTTCGTTGTAGGTGTTGGCGTGGCACAAGCCGAGCAAGAGGAAAGTGATCTAGCGCAGCAAGGCTATAAAGGCATTTCACCACGGAACCTGTTCGAAGATATTGTCTTGGACAATCACGACTATGATCCGAAGAGAGTATTGTCGGAAGTCTTTCCTGATATGCCAGCTAAGCACGGCACATTTTTTCCAGGCTATAAATATCTACACGGTGTCGGCATCACTTCGATAGCGGAATTGAAAAATTCAGAATTTGAAAGCGCACTGCCGTTCTTCAACAAGTACTCGAGTAACAACTTTAGAAGCGGCTCTTTCACCCGGCCATTCATCCAGCATGCAAAGGGAATGTCAGCGGAGGAGATTGTCGAAAACTTCCCGGAAGATAGGGCTGCGGCGTACTTACCGTTCTTAGACGAAAAATCGTTTGATTTAGCGGTCGTTCAAAAGTTCCTGTCCGACAATTTTGAGAAGATTTTTGACAAAAAGAACTCGTATCACACGTACTACAAAAAGCTTGCTGTTCACTATGATAGGGTCAGGTTCGGTTTTCACAAATTCTAAACAGGGAGTATGCGACGGGCAACCAACGGGTCGCCTGTATGTCGTTTCGCCACGGAGTCGAAAAGCGCGTCACACAGCGACGTTTTCGGTCACGCAGGTATGAGCGTGGGCAAAACCACGCCGTTTTCTCAACTGCGAGCGTCTGAATAGCCGTGTCCGTGAACTTGATCTGAGGCATGTGACGATCCTTGTAATGGCGAATTTTTACAAGGCCGGCGTTACGATCCAACGCGTACCAAACACAACCAAGTGTTGCCGATTGATTTTATTGGGTTTTACCGATCTAAAATGTATAAATGTTGCTACAGTTTGATCATTACGAATGACGTGCTCTACCAGCTGAGCTACAGCGGCGCCTTGAGTCATCCGGAACTGGCCTCGACCGGATGAGATGGCCCATTTAAACCGTCAGCCTAAAGCCTGCAAGACCAGTTATGTCCGTTCGGGCCTTTCCCCCTTTTCACCAGTGGTTGTCGTCGACGTATTGGGCCAATGATCAATCCAATGGGGCGAGCTTCCAGTTTGTGAAATTTTTGTAACGACGCATGAGTAGTTTTGACTCTAAACTTATTATTCTATATTTCATGAAATATGATAGAAGAGATAACCGACCAGCTGGCCATCCTTGGCCACCCACAACGTATCACCGTATTTCGCATGTTGATGCGACGGTATCCTGACACTGTTCCAGCGGGGGAACTGGCGTCGGAACTGGGGATCAAGTCCAGCACCTTGTCGAACTATCTCAACGCGTTGCAGCGATCCGGGCTGGTCAAGCAGGAACGATCCGGGACGTCACTGCTCTATTCGATTGAGATGAAGAACGTGCAGCACATGTTCGATTTCCTGCTCGTGGATTGCTGCCGTGGCCGACCCGATCTTTGCATGCCCTTGGCCAAAGGGCGCGAAACCATGGCTGACCGAAAGTTCAATGTGTTGTTCATTTGCGTGGGTAATTCTGCCCGGTCGATCTTTGCCGAATCCCTTTTGCGGGATATCGGCGGGGATCGGTTCAATGTGTATTCGGCCGGCATACGACCGTTTTCCGAACTCAACCCGTTTGCAATTCGGGTTCTGCAAGACAAGGGGCATGATACATCGGCGCTCCGCTCCAAGAATGTATCCGAGTTCTCGCGACCGGGCGCGCCTGAAATGGATTTCGTCTTTACGGTCTGCAATCAGGCTGCGAACGAAGAATGCCCCGCCTGGGAAGGCCAGCCGATCAGCGGTCACTGGGGCATGGCGGATCCAGTCAAGGCAGAAGGCACCGATGCCGAGAAAAGCCTGGCCTTTCAAAACGCGTACGGCGCGCTGATGCGTCGGATTCAAGCCTTTACATCGCTGCCGATTGAAAGCCTGGACCGGATCGCACTGCAATCCGCCGTTGATGAAATCGCGCGGTCGCCACTTGAGGATGCACCATGACGACTTACGCTTTGAACGGCCTTGGCCGAATGGGGAAACTGGCCCTGAAGCCACTCTTGGAACAGGGGGCAAAGATTGCCTGGATCAACGATGCCGTCGGCGACCCCCAGATGCACGCGCATCTGTTGGAGTTCGACACCGTGCATGGGCGATGGGAAGCAGAATTCAGCTTTGATGCCGACAGCATCACTGTGAATGGAACCCGCCTGCCGTTCATCGGCACGAAAGACCTGAACACCCTACCGCTGGATGGCGTCGACGTCGTGATCGACTGTACGGGCGTGTTCAAGACCGAGGCCAAGCTGGCCCCGTATTTTGATGCCGGGGTGAAGAAGGTCGTCGTCTCGGCCCCGGTCAAAGACGGCCCGACGGCCAATATCGTTGTCGGTGTGAATGACGGCACATACGACCCCGCGACTCATAAAATTGTGACAGCGGCCTCGTGCACAACGAATTGCCTGGCGCCGGTGGTCAAGGTGATCCACGAGAATCTGGGAATCCGCCACGGGTCGATGACCACGATCCATGACGTGACCAACACGCAAACGATTGTTGATCGGCCCGCAAAAGACTTGCGGCGCGCACGGTCGGCCCTCAACTCACTGATCCCGACGACCACCGGTTCGGCCACCGCCATCACGCTGATCTATCCCGAACTCAAGGGGCGTCTGAATGGTCACGCCGTCAGGGTGCCGCTTTTGAACGCCTCGCTGACCGATTGCGTATTCGAAGTTGAGCGGGCCACCACGGTTGACGAGGTCAACGCCCTCTTCAAAGCGGCGGCTGAGGGTGATCTGAAGGGTATTCTGGGTTATGAGACCCGCCCACTGGTATCCACCGATTACACCAATGACAAACGCTCCTCGATCGTCGATGCGCCCTCGACCATGGTGATAAACGGGACACAGGTGAAAATCTATGCGTGGTACGACAATGAGATGGGCTATGCGCACCGCTTGGTGGATGTGGCGCTGATGGTCGGGTCCTCGCTGTGACCCAGCGGCCCGAAGGACTGTCGGCTTATGTCGCGGTCACGGCGGCTTATTGGGCCTTCATGCTGACTGACGGGGCGCTCAGGATGTTGGTGCTGCTGCACTTTCACACCATGGGATTCTCACCGGTTCAGCTGGCCTATCTGTTTGTGCTTTACGAGATTGCTGGGATCGTCACCAACCTGGCCGCAGGCTGGATTGCCGCCCGGTTCGGGTTGACGTCCACCCTTTATGCAGGATTGGGGCTGCAGGTGGTGGCGTTGCTTGCCATGACGCAGCTTGATCCGCACTGGACCGTTACCGCCTCGGTCAGCTTTGCGATGATGGTGCAGGGGGCAAGCGGAGTGGCCAAGGATCTGGCCAAGATGTCGTCGAAATCATCAGTCAAATTACTGGCCCCGGCCGAGGGCGGAGGGCTGTTTCGGTGGGTCGCGGTGCTGACCGGATCAAAAAACGCCGTCAAAGGGCTGGGTTTCCTGTTGGGCGCGGCCATGCTGGCCACGTTGGGATTCATGACGGCAATTCTGGCCATGGCGGCGGTTCTGGCACTGATCCTGTTCGCAGTTATTCTGTTCATGCCAGCGGGCCTGCCGAAGGGGCGAAAAGGGGCGAAATTCTCGGAAATATTGTCAAAATCCGCCAATGTGAACTGGCTATCCGCAGCGCGGGTCTTTCTGTTCGGTGCCCGCGATGTCTGGTTCGTGGTCGGCATCCCGATCTATTTCTATGCCGCCCTGTCGGACGGCACCGACGACGGCAACCGTTCCGCGTTCTTCATGATCGGAACATTCATGGCGCTGTGGGTCATCCTCTATGGCGCAGTGCAGGCCTACGCGCCAAAGATCCTTCGTGCGGCGGATCGAACCGAAGGCGATTTGATCCGCGCGGCACGTAATTGGGCGATTGTCCTTTTCTGCGTTCCTGCGGCTCTAACATTCGCCGTATCGCTGTCAAATGGGCCTGAAACCTGGCTGACCACAACGCTTGTGGTTGGGTTGCTGATCTTCGGAGCGATATTTGCGGTGAATTCATCGCTGCATTCCTATCTGATCCTGGCCTTCACCCGGTCCGAACGCGTGACAATGGACGTCGGATTTTATTACATGGCAAATGCAACAGGCCGGCTGATCGGCACGGTTCTGTCCGGCCTGACCTATCAGATCGGAGGATTGCCAATGGTCCTCGGCACCGCGTCCGTGATGTTGGCCCTTGCTGCGCTGACTTCATGCAAACTGACAGACCAAACCTCCGACGCACTGACGTGACCGTTTTTGAACGAAACCTCATTGACTGAATCGCCCTCGCCATGATTGGTAGCGATCTGATCGGCGGGGCTGCGCAAGGTTATAGAAAATCGAATGGCGCGAATTTTACATGTTTCGGCATATGCCTTCGCAATGTTCAGTAAACCATGACGACTCCGCTGGCCGCTGAATCCCGGTATCCGACATATTATCCTGTATTTTTGGTGACCCCGGCAGGATTCGTACCTGCAACCTGCCCCTTAGGAGGGAGTTATTCATCTTTGATTTCCTTCTTTGTTTTCCGTTTCTTAAGTGATTTTGGCTTTGCCGCTTGTACAGGCTTCGTACGAAAACGCGCCCTGATGGCGGCTTCGTCGGTCTCTGCATGGGCATAGATACGCATCGGCAGATTGGGATCTTACCACCGCCCTGCCCTGGCTGCTGTCACTGGGTCAACGCCCTGCCGGACCACCAGTTCTGTGAAAAACCCATGCCTCCCGGCGGGGTGCGCCGAAAGGTATGGAATGCCCGCACGCTTGCAGATCGTCTTCCAGCGGTTGTTAGAGCCGGTCGAGCTGCCGTAACCAAAAACACGGGGAGACAGGAGCTGTCCGGTTTTCAGGTTCTTGGGCCGCTTCGGCTGCAAGGCCTCAAGCTCAGCCATCATTTCGGGAGAAACTGCAATCCAGCTTTCGGCATGGCCTTTCTGAGCCTTGATACGAACCTCGCAGGTTTCGGGTCTCAGATCGTCCGGCTCAATTGAAATCGCCTGGTCAATGCGCGCTGCCGTCTCAAACATGAAGCGCGCCATCGCGGCATTGTAGGGATCGGCCGCCGCGCAAAACGCCTCGATCCATTCGCGCGTTGCCGGGATGCGCTCAACTCGGCTGGTTTTCTGCCTGCGCTGATCTTGGGCAATCCGCTCGAACTTGTCATACCGTTTAACCCGCAGGAGTGGCGTCCCCTTGAATTCGTGCGCGTTGTTGATGACCGCGCGCGCCGGAGTCACGATCTCGCGCCACCAAGTATCTGTGCAAGCCTTCGGTTTCAGTTTGGGTCCAAGGCTCTTGAGTAGCGCCCCCGTGATCGCACCGAGAGGCAAGTCCCCGATTTCTTCCAGTATCGGCAGGAGCTGCTTCGCCGTTTGGGGCGACGGGAGATAAATCTCAACGGCGTCAGCAAATCGCAAGGTGTGTTCTTCGCCGATGACATGCTTACGGATCTGAAGTTCCGTTTCATCCCTTATCCAGTCCCTTGCGCAGCCTCAGTAGTCGCTCGCGTGCTTTTGCGATATGGACCGGCGATCGGTCGACCGTTGTATTCGATCCAGCCCTTGACCCAGTAGACCGATCCGCGTTGGTAGGGTTCGAGCGGCATCCTTGGCTCTACATCAAAATTCTGTCGAGTTGCGATGGGGTGATAATCATCGCATTTCCAATCTTGAATCGTGCACCCAGCCGATTTGCCTTCTCTCGAACCGTTCGTTCGGTAATCCGGATCCCACGGCTGACCAACACCTCGACCCACTGGTCCGGTGTCTTGCCCGTTGCCAGAATTTCCGAACCGAAAGAGGAGCCGGGCGCACCATTCATCTTTATTGGCCCATCGCTTTCTGTGACGACTTGATCAGCGCTTCGAGGTGCTCGGGTGTCAGCTACATCAAACGACCGATATTGTAGAAGTTCCCGGTCCTGTGCGCCTTTTCCCGGATAAGCCGGGGCGAAACATGCACGCCGTGTTCGCGCAAGCTCACGCTCCACGCCTCTGGTGTCTGACTCTGCGTTAGAAGCTCCGACATTTCTCCACCTGCAATCTTCGTAAACTCTTGCAAGAAGTTGCAGGCCATAGGTAAGAAGTCACGCGACAGTACAAATATTCTACATTTTCGGAACATATGTTCCGAAATCAGGAGTGCCATGCCGTTTGTTCCGCAGAAACCGCCTACACCTGAAGAAGAAGAGCAGGCCAAACGCGAGCGAATGAAGCAAGATTTGCTCGATTACAGGCGGGCATATCATTCCCCTGTGTCGCCTCTGCATGAAAACTTGCGAACCCTTCGAATCAACCGACAGCTAAAGAAACAGGATATGGCTGATCTGATGGGGATCACGCCGCGCACATATTATACCTATGAAAGTGGCGCGCGGCCTGTTCCTTCAGACTCACTTGCTAGGCTCGCAACCATGATCGACGTCGATCTGGATATGCTCCTAATGGGACGTTCTCTCAAGCCGACACCACAGATCATTGAGAGTGCAATCGACGACCTCATGAAAATCCTTGAGTTTCTGGATCGCGAGTATCCAACCATGGATTGGAAGACCCGGATGAAAGTTGCTCGACATGCCGTCATGGCTGATACAGGTGACTGGCCCCGCGTGGATCCCGAGATGATCCGTGGATCAGTTAAAGTCCTTACCAGGTACAAATTTCATCCGGAAAATCTCCCCCAACCACCTAATCCTGACGACTACGGCGATGATGATCGACCGCACGGTTATGAACGGGACATGGCTGCCTGGCAGGCCATTGTTGATCAAGATCTTGGAGACGACACCTAAGGCTTCAGCAGCGTCCAAGCCTCAACGCCGAACCCCTCGGCCACCCGATACAGGTTGTCGATCGAGATGTTCTGTTCCGAGCGCTCGACCGCGCTGAGATAGGTTCGGTTCAGCCCGGCCTCGTTCGCCAGATACTCCTGCGACCAGCCACGCTCGGCGCGCAGCTTGCGCATATTGCGCGCGACGATGTCTCGCAGGGGGCTCTTGGGCGTCGTTTTCATGCACAATGCTATTGTGCTTTGACGCTTTTAAATCTACCTGTTTTAACATACATTCGACGAGTTGGAGAGTACCCATGCCCCAATGCCCCACTGTATGACCGAGATCCACGAAGAGGCACGGGTTTGCCCGTCCTGCGGCGCAAAGAAGGGCGTTCTGGGCGCGGGGTTCACTGGGCGCTACCTGAAGGTTCGGGCTGGTATCGTGGCGGCGATTGGCCTGCTGCCGCTCCTCGTCGGGCTTGGCTTTCTTGTCACAGGCGACGTCATTGGCTTCATGCTGCTGGGTGGGCTTGCCGCCATACCTTTCGCCATCGCTGCCGGAATCTTTGTCGCATCGGAGGGGCGCGAAAAATGGTATCGCTGAACCTTCACGATCCGGACGGCGTGCAGCGCCGCTTGCAGGCCTTTCTTGTCCAGTTCACCGTGCCGCATTGGGTTACGCAGACCCAGACCAACGCCACGATTGAGGATCAGGAACGCGCCGCAGGGGGGCTGGACCTCGTTCTGGATATCCTGCTCGATGCGCAGCTCGGGCTGGAGGCCGATCTGGTTCCTGCCGATCAAGAGCAATTCTGGCACAGCCCGCGCTGTTTGCACGCGCCGGAAACGGGGGCGCAATTCGATATCCGCGTGGGTGCGCGCGGCGGCTATGGTCTGCGCGTCACGGCGGGCAACGCTGTGTTCACCGATAACGCAATAAGCTTTGAGGCCCTGACCATGGCACTGCGCAGCTTCGCTGCCCTGCACCGCGAGGCCACCGCATGAGCGAGCAGAAGCACACCTCTTTCTACATCAGCGCCGAGGGCCACAAGGCTCTGCGGCTGGAGGTGATCAAACGCGGCCTGTCGATGAGCCAACTCATCGCCCGCGCGCTGGCCGATGCGGGGGTCGATATTCCGGCAGAGGATTTGAAGAAATGAAAACGCTGTTCACCGCCGCGCTGATCGCGCTCGCCAGCCCTGTCATGGCCGGGGGCTGATATTTCGAGGCATCACTGGAAGGCGGGGCCGAATTCTGGACCTTCACCAATGCGACGGGCGATGTCAGCCCGCGCCGCCAGACGGGGGATGAAATCTGGCTCATACGCTCGGACGAGGTGAGCGAGCTGGGGCCGGACGGGGCCTGCACCTTTGACAACTGCGCCGTGAAGGTGCTGCCAGGCGGGCAAGTTCCAGAAGCGCGGGAACGGGTGCAGCTCACCTTCTCGAACGGCGAGATGCTGGACTTCGAGGCGCGCGGCGGCGAGATTCTGTTCGACAACTATTCCGCCGCAGGCATGGGCGCGACCGCGCTGTTCGTCGAAAACATCCGCGCGGCGGAATGGGCCGAAGTCGGCTTTGGCGGGCTGGCGCACAGGTTCAGCCTTGCCGGATCGGCTAAGGCGCTGGATGCAATCAGGGTGTATCTGCAATAGGCGTGCGATGGAGATATAGGGCGATAGCACTATCACACGATCAAATGAGGGCGCGGTATGGCGCGGTTTCTGGTCTGGAGCGACCTGCTTGACGAATTCTGGGGCGGCTTCGACCTGCCCGATCTGTCCGCTCCGCTGGACGGGATTCTGATAGCGGGCGATACGCACACGCGAGGGCGGCATCTGGAGATTCCGGCGTATGCCGCGCACAAATATAGCTGCCCGGTCGTGGTGATCTGGGGCAATCATGAACCCTATGGCTCGGTCTGGGCGGAACTGTTGACCGAGGAGGAGCGCCAGCTTACCGAACTGCGCGCCGAAGGCCTCGACGTCCGCGTTCTGCATGGGGCCGAGACCGAAATCGCGGGCGTCCGTATCATCGGCGCGACGCTCTGGACGAATCTGCAACTCTATCCAGAGTTCGACGACCTCGCGCGGATCATGGTCTCGGCCTACATGCAGGACTACCATGCCATTCACACCGCGCCCGATACCCGCTTTACCATCGACGACATGCTGGAACGTCATGCGCAGGACAAAGCTGCGATCCCCGCCGCCCTGCGTGCCCCATATGATGGCCCGACCGTAGTTATGACCCACCACCTGCCGCTGCGCGAACTGATCGCCCTGTGCGCATCATCGGCGGCCACGTGAAGCGCGCGATGAACAACGGGTTTGCCTGCGACCTCTGGGACGAGATCCGGGGCTTCGACATCGACACATGGATTTGGGGGCACAGCCACGAGGGAGAGAGCCGGACATTCGAAAGCGACCACGGACCGATCCGCTTTGTCACGAACCAGCGGGGATATCCAGGTGAGGAGGTGTCGTTCGATCCGGCCTTTGTGCTGGAGGTCTGAGAGTGTCAGGATAGGGCGATAGCGCTATCCCGCTGCCGCATGATCGCTTCGAGCCTATTTTGTCGGATGCTGCGTCGTGCATGAATGTCTGGCTCCAATTCAAGCAGGATGCGTTGCTCTCCGCAAAAAAGTTGCAAACGGTAGTCTTGGGCTTTCTTTACCAATTGTGAATAGAACATTTCCGGCACGCTTTCGGAGATTCCATGCAACACAGTTTCAGCCACTTCTTAAGGCACGGCGGTGACGGCAAGTACGAGATCGCGCAGCGACACGGTCATCTGATTGGCCGCCGCGTAGGATTATCGCTCAAGTCGACATTTCCTAACTACACAGCTCTACGGGCCGATTTCAGCGAACGCCTCGACCAGGTGATCTCCGAAAACACTCGGATGCTTCTGAACGCGCTGACCCCGCCTGACACAGTGCCAATTGTCTCCGAAGCTGAATTGCGGGATGTGTCAGATGCAAAGTCAGAAGCGCTCGACGCCTGGGACGCGCGCCTTGAGAGAATATTCGGCGAATACCAAAACCATCCGCAACGGTTGCGGCCACTGCGCACAGACATGGAAGAACGTCTCGTTCGGGCTTTTGCGGGAGTAATAAATCGGCTTCGGCAGGAAAGCTTGGGGATTCAGCAATACATCTGGCGCTCGCGAGATGATGCCAAGGTGCGCGACAGCCATGCGGCCTATGACGACCGCGTTTTCCGCTGGAACAATCCACCGGAGGGCGGGCATCCCGGCGAGGCACACAATTGCAGGTGCTATGCCGAGCCAGTGTTGCCGGGCGTTCAGAGCAATGTGGTACTCGCTGACTTTGCACCCACGGCAAATGGTGTCCCCGCTCTCGATCTGACGGAGGCGATGCGTGGCTTGCGCGCTCTGACGGGCGTCGGCGCGGCGCTTCTTGCGTCTGATGCGCTGCAAAACTGGACGCAAGCCATGCGTGATAGGCGCGTGGACGATGCTGGCGCGCGACTGGGGGTCGATGTAACAACTGTAGAAGGTCGCCTGGCGGCGACAGCCTATGCCCTCGTGCAGGAAGGGATTAGCACCGGCGAGTATCCGGTCCTGCCCAAGACCCCCGAATTCGCACGAATAGGGGCCGAAGCGGCAGCGCTTTATGAGTTGCTAAATCCCGGCACCATTCTTGATACGGGCGTTGGCGGTGATCCCGCGAAACAGCGCGCTTTGCAGGATTTCATCGCAGCCGCCGGGGCAGCGTTCGCGCGCGGTGAACTGCGGCTTCAGGATGGGGAACTGGCGCAAGGCTGGGTCGAAGTCTTTCCTGAGCTTGCGGAGGATGAACGCCGCTTGGGGCAACTGCCGGGCTTCACTCCGGAACGGGTCGAGCAATGGCTTGAAACCTATCCGATTGAAGAGCTTGGCCTGCCGAACCACACCGGATCGCCAATTCCTGATGATCCGACCGACAACATTGTCTCAACGCCGATCCCGGAAGGGGCGGGGCCGAATATTGTCGAAGCCCGACCTGGGGCCACAACGACACCTGGCGGCAACAGAATTCTGCCCCACGGTGGCAAAGGGGGCGGGCGAGAATATATTGGCCTCAAAGGCCACGATGTTGAGCAAATTGACGAGATCATCGCCAATCCTCGTCCAGATCTGAGTGGTATCGTTGAAGGGCGCGGCAGATACAAAGGGCAGGATATGACCCTGTTGACAGGCCAGGATGGCCATTGGGTTCTTCTTGACCCCGATGGTAACGTCTTCGCTGTAAGCAATCGTAATCTGCCGCTTGGGCACAAAGAGAACCAACCGGACGACATCATCCGTCCTCTGGAGGAGCAATGAATACACGGTTTGAAGACCTGATAGAGCAGGCACAAACAGGGGCAGGCACTGAATGGATTTCCGAAGCCGAGCTTCTGGACTTCAACGAATATCTTGCCACGCGCGGCTTTGGCATTTCAAGAATGGAGGTCGCACAGGCAGCCGGTGGGACCGTCAAGCGAAATTTCGGCTACGGCATCTTGCCTGCCCCAATCGGCGACGACCCCGAACACTGGCTCAATCATTTCGATCCCCAACGTTCCGCCGCATATGTTCGCGAAACTGTTCAGTTTGCCAAAGAAGACGGCGCCCTGTTCGACTACAAGGTTTGGGCCGAGCTGCCTTAAATCACCGAGAAGCTTGGTCAAAAAACATACGTTTCTGCCCTGCCAACCCTGAGCCGCCATTGGTGCGATCGCAGAGAAACGAGGCTTTGTCTGCATTTCTGCCGTCTAACACTTCTAGCTGGGCTGATCTTTGAAGCTGCGCTTCCGCCAACTGAACTGCCACTATGATGCTTTTGGGGACAAGCGCTGACGCCCGCCAGAAACCCCACAATCGCTCGATCCTTGGCGTCTCGCTCATGTAGATTTTCCGGCTCCCGTTGCACACACCGGCCCTGCCTGACATCGCCCCCCACATGGCAGGGATAGCGACTGCCGCCCCGTAGGGGTATGGGCTTAAGCGGAGCACTCAAGTTCGCCTGTCCGCAAACAAAGCCACCTGATTTCGTCGTTTGTTCTTGATTAAGGTGACTCATGTAGACATTGTGTCAGAAAAATTCCCAGAGGGGCGATGACACATGCAGGCTGACTTTTCGACTCTACTGGCGCAGGCCGGATACACTGTGCCAGAGGCCGCGCGCGTGCTTGGCTATTCTGAAGGCCACATCTATCGCTGGAAGCGCGGTGAGGAAATCCCCCGTGAAAGCGTGATCCGCCTGCTGAACATGGAGATCGAGCGGCGGCGCGATACGGGCGATGCGGAAAAGACCTTTACCTTCATTGATCTCTTCGCCGGGATCGGCGGGCTGCGGCGGGCTATGGAGAGTGCGGGCGGGCGCTGCATCTTCACCTCTGAATGGGACAAGTACGCCCAGCAGACCTATATGGCGAACTTTCCCGACAACCGGCTTCCGGTGGGCGATATCCGGGAAGTCGACGCCGAAGACATCCCCCGGCATGACGTTCTGGTTGCGGGCTTTCCCTGCCAGCCCTTCTCGATCGCCGGTGTGTCCAAAAAGAATGCCCTCGGCCGCGCGCATGGCTTTGAGGATGAAACCCAGGGAACGCTCTTCTTCGATGTGCTGCGCATCCTGATGCATCACCGCCCTGCGGGTTTCATGCTGGAAAACGTCAAGAACCTGAAAAGCCACGACAAGGGCCGGACCTTCGAGGTGATCCGCCGCAAGCTGACTGAGGAGCTGGGTTACACGCTGGAGACCCGGATCATTGATGCCGGGCATTTCGTGCCGCAGCACCGCGAGCGGATTGTGATGGTCGGCTTCCGTGAAGCGACCGGGTTCAGCTTTGATGACGTGCAACTTCCGACTTACGGCACCAAACGGATGCGCCATATTCTGCATCCCGAGAATGGCACGGAACAGCCAGAGGGCCATTTCACCGTTGGGTCGGATGCGGTGGTCAGCGACAAATACACCCTGACCGACAAGCTCTGGGCCTATCTGCAAGGCTATGCCGCAAAGCATAAGGCCAAGGGAAACGGTTTCGGCTTTGGCATGGTGGACGGGGACAGCATCTCGCGTACGCTTTCGGCCCGCTATTACAAGGACGGCTCTGAAATTTTGGTCAGCCGGGGTGAAGGCAACAACCCGCGCCGCCTGACGCCACGCGAATGTGCGCGCCTGATGGGCTACCCGGATGACTTCCGGATCCCGGTCTCGGATACGCAGGCCTACAAACAGTTCGGCAACTCGGTCGCGGTGCCTGTCTTTGCCGAGGTGGCAAAGGTGATGGCTCCGCACATCCTCGCGCTGACGAGAGCTGAACCGCTCAAAAAAGTTGGCTGACGTTCACGACAACAAGACCCGCAGCCGGAATATGGCGGCGATCCGTGGCGCTGATACCAAGCCTGAAATGCTGATTAGGCGCGGGCTTTATGCCCGTGGTTTTCGTTATCGGCTCCATGATCGAAAACTGCCGGGTAAGCCGGACATCGTGCTGCCAAAGCACCGTGCCCTGATCTTTGTGAATGGCTGCTTCTGGCATGGCCACGACTGCCCGCTCTTTCGATGGCCCGCAACGCGGAAGGAGTTCTGGCGCACGAAGATCACCGGCAACATCGAGCGGGACGCCCGGAATATCGACATGCTGATCGCGTCAGGCTGGCGTATCGCGATTGTCTGGGAATGTGCGCTGAAGGGACGTGGCAGGTTGTCGCCGGAGGTGGTGATTGACTCCCTGGCCCGATGGATATGTTCTGGTGACCAAAGGCTGACTCTTGAAGGCCTGAACACGAAAACAGGCGATTTGAGTTGAGCGAGCAAGGTATTTTCGATTTTGAGGGTGAAGGCGGCGGGCAGGCTGGGCTTCTGACGGACCTTCTGAGCCGGGCCGAACGGGTTCTGGTCAAGAAGCTTTCGAACAATGACCGGGACTGGGCGCGCTATGCCAACAAGCACCAGGCTGGGGTCTATATCCCGGCGGAACAGCGCGAGGGCGGGTTCTTTCCGCCGCTGGAGGTCAAGGCGCGCAAAGACCCGGATGCGGCCCCGATCCGGGAGGCCTGGTTCGAAACGCTCTGGCCGCAGGCTTCGGGCGATGCGCAGGCCAAACGCACCCGGATTGTGCATTACACGAGCAAGGGCCCTGAGACGCATATGACGCGCCTGCCGAAAGAGTGCTTTGAGCAGCTTTCGCCAGCCTCTTTCCTCGTGATGGGGCGGTATCGGCAGGGTGAAAACACCGTCTATGAATGCCTGACCATCGATTCCGCCAGCGATGAAGCCGACCTGCTACTGATGCATCTCGATATCACGCCGGATTTTCTGATCGGTGAGTTTGAGCCCGCCGTGATCCGGGCACGGGAACAAGACCGCGTTCTGGACTTCGCGGAAGAGCTGATCGCGGCCTGGAAGGCCGGTACGATCGTCGAATTCGGCCGCTCTCGTGCGGCCATGCCTAAACCCCTGGAACTGGCCGGGCTGGCGCGCGCCCGTTACCTGGAAATCCACGGTCTGGACTGCCTAGATCCTTTTGCCATCGAGCGCCCCGGTGATGCGCTCCGTGAAATCAGCCGCAGCATCGAGTGGGATATGTTCCGCGACTTCCAGCGCCGCGAGCGGGCTGTCGAGCTGGTGCGCATCGTCTTGGGTGACAAGCCACGCGACATGACCGTCGCAGAGATCATCCGGCAGCTGATCAATGAACTGCCCCGGATTGACGCGCTGATGCTGTCTGCCAGCCAGCAGCGGAAATCACGGGCGGGCTATTCCTATGAACACCATATCGAGGCGATGCTGAGCGGCGGGAAGATCCCCTTCGAAAAGCAGGTGGTCATCGAAGCGAAGAAGCGCCCCGACTTCATTCTTCCCTCGCTGGCCTTCATCAGCAGCGGTGAAGTCCTCGCCGCGACAGGCCTGATACTGAGCGCCAAAACCACCCTGCGCGAACGCTGGAAACAGGTCGAGCGTGAGAAGGGTGAACGCAGGCTGTATCTCACCACGGTCGATGAGAATATCGCGGGCAACGCCATTCAGGACATGGCGGGCATCGGCGTCCAGCTCGTAATCCCCGAGAGCCTGATGGACGCCAAAGAAACCGAATATGCCGGGCACGCGAATGTGCTGACCTTCCGGCGGTTCTGCGATGAAGTGGTGCAGCCGAACTTGGCGGTTTGGGCGTAGTGCGATGGCCGGTTGTTTAGGCATGAAGGGCGGGAAGACGTCAATCGCTGCAAACGCATGAGAGCCGGTAGGCATCCAAGGGCACGGCACTCTGGAGGACGGGCCAGGATCAAAACTAGGCACCAAGGCCTCCGAGGTTGCATCTCAAGGCAAGTGAACGGCCCACCACCCACTATTTAATTTCCAACGCCCACTGTGAATTCATAAAGCGAATAGTCAGACATGTGAAGACTGACAGGGCCCTTGGCGGTTGAGCGCGGCTACCCACCCGCATGACAAGCATATATACAGACACCAGCGCAGCAATTCCTGCGCGGGAGAAACCGATATAATGAAACTTACACGCATTGAAATCTTCAATTTTCGCAAGTTGCGGCGCGCCCGTCTGGACCTTTCGGACAAGCAGACGCTGCTCGTCGGGGCCAACAACAGCGGCAAGACATCGGCCATGAAGGCGCTGCGCAAATTCCTCAAGGATTGCGGCGGTATCGACTCGCGTGATGTTACAGCCTCCAACTGGGCCGCGATCGAACAAACCGCTAGCGCCTGGACACAGGAGGCTGAGGCGGATCTCAGCCCGCTCCTGGCTCAGCTTCCGTTCCTCGACGTCTGGCTCCATGCTGACACGTCAGAGTTGCACCATGTCGCGCATTTGATCCCAACACTTACCTGGACTGGCGGTCTGCTGGGCGTGCGCCTGCGCATGGAGCCAAAGAAGGGGGCGGACATCAAGGCGCAGTACCTGGCTGCGCGAGAGGCCGCTCAGACGCTACGACCCGGCGGCGCAACGGCCGACGGCTTCGCGCTTTGGCCACGCGACTTTCGGGAATTTCTGGACAAGCGCCTGAAGGACCTGTTCGAGCTCAACGCCCATATTTTGGACCCTGCGAGCTTCACCACGACAGGGCCGGTGGAGCCAAATCCCCTGCCGCCCTTGTCGGAGGGGATCGGTGCGAACCCATTTGCTGGCCTCATCCACATTCGTGAGATCAACGCGCAACGCGGTTTCGCAGATGCAGGAGACAGTAAGGGCGACGACGATGAGCCGAGGAACGCAACCAGCCGGAAGATCGCCAGCCAGATACAGCCTTATTTTCGCAAACATATCGACCCCGAAACAGACCCCACGCCGAACGACATCAAAGCGCTCAAAGCCATCCATGATGCCGAAACCACCTTCAATGCCCGTCTCAAGGATGGTTTCGCCGATGCCATCAAGGAACTGGAAAATCTTGGCTACCCCGGCGGACTTAACAATCCGAAACTCTCCATTGCCACGCAGATCAAACCCGTTGACGGACTCGATCACCCGGCGGCCGTGCAATACGATATCTCTGGCAACGCATCTGGGGTGAAACTGCCTGAAAGCTACAACGGCTTGGGCTTCCAGAACCTGATCTCCATGGTTTTTCAGCTCATGCGTTTCCGGGATGACTGGATGCAGGTGGGCAAGTTCAAATCACAGGTGGTGACCCCGGACGACAGGGGCATCGAACCCCTGCAACTGGTGCTGATTGAGGAGCCGGAGGCGCATCTGCATGTTCAGGTGCAGCAGGTCTTCATGGCTAGGGCACATAAGGTGCTGCGCAACCATGAGGATCTGGAGAGGGAGGACTCGGCTTTTACCACGCAACTGGTGGTGAGCACCCATTCGGGCCACATTGCGCACGCCGCTGCGTTTGATGAGTTGCGCTATTTCAAGCGCGAGCTACCCGGTAACGGAGTTGTGCCTACGGCCAGTGTGGCGAATATGACGGGGCTCTTTGGCGCGGACACACAAACCCGTCGCTTCGTGACGCGCTATCTGCTGAGCACACATTTTGACCTGTTCTTCGCCGACGCCATCATCGTGATCGAGGGCGCCGCGGAGCGGATTCTGCTGCCGCATCTGATCCAGCATCACTACCCTGACCTGGCTGCGGCCTATCTATCCTTCCTAGAGCTGGGGGGCAGCCACGCGCACCGCATGCGTCCCTTGATCGAGGCACTGGAGGTGCCGACGCTGATCATCACCGATCTCGATGCCGTGGCGAAGGTCGACAAAGACGGAAAGACTGTCTCGCAATCGGCCCGACCACGCTCGGGAGCGGCTCAAATCACCGTGAACCACGTGCTGAAAACCTGGCTCCCCGGAATCGTGGAGATCGATACGCTAATGGCCGCGCCGCCGAATACGCTCTGTCATACCGATGCCACCCGCCCAATCGCCGTCGCCTACCAGACCCCGCAAGAGGTGACGCAGGGTGCGCAGACCCAAGCCATCACGCCCATCACGTTTGAGGATGCTCTTGTTCTGGCCAATGCGGAGACCGTGACGGACGCAGCAAAGGCAGGGTTCGCTTGCCGCATGACTCGTGCTTTTGCGAAATCCATCACCGCAGAGCCCACGCCTGAGGACCTTGCCACGGCGCTCTTTGATCGATTGGCAAAATATCCGGAGAAGGCCGCCTTTGCCCTGGATCTTCTATACATCGAAGACATCAAAGTGTTGCGCGCGCCCCCCTATATCGAGAAGGGCTTGATCTGGCTCGCCGACACACTGACGGGCGGGGAGGGCGCGGCGTGACAGACGTGACCGACGACAACCGCGATGCTGACGCTGACGCGACGATCCGCGCGTGCCTGTCCCTCGATAAGCCACGCAGCTTCTTTCTCTTTGCCGGGGCGGGATCTGGAAAGACGCGATCTCTCAAGGAGGCACTTGAGGGATTGGACGCACAGACCCTGACCACCTTACGCAAACACAGCCGCAAGATTGCCGTCATCACCTATACTAACGCCGCCGCAGATGAGATCACACGCCGCGTCAAGGCCGATCCGGTGTTTCAGGTGCAGACTATCCACAGTTTCGCCTGGTCGCTGATCGAGGGGCGCACAGCTGATATTCGGGGCTGGCTAGAAAGCAACCTGCGGACAGAAATTGCCAAGATCCAGGCAGCCCATGCGAAGGGCCGGGCGGGCAACGCCCATGACGAACGCGTCAGGAAGATGGCCTCCAAGACAAAGCGGCTGGAGCGCCTGGCCGAGATCCGCACCTTCACCTACGCGCCAGAAGGGGACAATTTCGGCCGCGATGCGCTTCAACATACCGAGGTAATTGCGCTCGCCGCGCATTTCCTGACCGAAAGCGAGACGTTTCAGAACATCGTTCTGGCGCGCTACCCGTTCATCCTGATCGACGAGAGTCAGGACACGATGAAACCGTTGATGGAGGCGCTTTTGACCTTCGAAGCGCGCCATCGCGGCCGCATCGTCTTGGGGTTGCTCGGGGACACGATGCAGCGCATTTACACCGATGGTTTGCGCGATCTCGACAAACGGGTGGGGGATTTCGCGCAACCGGCCAAACAGATGAACCACCGCAGTCGCGCGCGGATCGTGGACCTGGCGAATGCGATCCGGCGCGACGATGATGGCCGCCAGCAGCGGGCGCGCGCAGACAAGCCGGGGGGCACCGTGCGTGTCTTTCTTGCGCCAAACGAGGGCACGGATCGCGCAGCCTTCGAAGCCTCCGCCCGAGCGGAAATGGCCCGCATCACCGGAGATTCCGCGTGGCAGAACGCGGAGGCGATCAAGACCCTCACGATTGAGCGTCACATGGCCGCCGCGCGTCTTGGTTTCAGTGAGCTGTTTGAGCCCCTGAGCAAACCCGACAAGCTCAAGGACGGGTTTCGCGACGGTACCTTGCCCGCGATGCGGCTTTTCACCCACCGGGTCTTGCCTTTGGTGACGGCACAACGGAATGGGGATGCCTTTGCCGCGATGGCAGTGCTGCGCGACGGCTCACCGCTGGTCGACAAGCGAGATATCCGGGCAGGGCGCGCGGGCCAAGCCACTGGCCTCGACGTGGCACGGGCAGGCGTCGCGGCGCTGAAGGCGCTGTTTGAGGGCGAACGGGATCCGAGTTGTGCCGAAGTGTTAGCGGTCGTGGCCGAGCACCGGCTGTTCCCGATTCCCGACCAGCTTCGGCCCTGTTTGCCGGACGGCAGTCCCGTGGCTCAGGACATGGCCGACATCCTTGCCGAGCTTGGTTCCTTCTTTGACGAGCTGGACCAGACCGCGTCCAAGGCCACACCAGCCACCGACACCACTATCACCAAGGCTTGGACGCTGGCGCTTGGTGCCCCGTTTTCCCAGGTGGCGCGCTACCTCGCCTATGTTGAAGACCGCAGCCCCTATGGCACCCACCAAGGGGTCAAGGGGCTCGAATTTGCCCGGGTCATGGTGATCGCCGATGACGCCCACACGCGCTTCAAGGGGCTTGCTTCCTACGAGACACTGTTCGAGGTGAAGCCCCTTGGGTCAACCGCGCAGAAGAAAGCAGACAACGGTGAGGAATCCACGATCGAGCGCACACGCCGCTTGCTCTATGTCACTTGCACCCGTGCTGAAGAGAGCCTCGCGCTTGTGCTCTATTCCGAGGCCCCCGACACGATCCGCACGTTCCTGAGCTCCAACGGATGGACGGCCGAGGACGAGGTCGTGATGGCTGCGGCCGACGGAACCTATCAGGAAGCTTCAGTGCAACGCTGAACCAGTTCTGTAGTGACCGCTTTGGGCTAACAGGATTCAGAATTGCCAAGCAAAGCGTCTACAAATCTAGGGACACCTCATTGCACCCATCGTGCTTCTTGCGCTTTCTATGGTTTGTACCCATCTTCGGTGTATGGACCTAATATACCCAATAAATTTCGTCGGCCACGATGAGTGGATAGACAGTGGATACGAACCCAAACTGGCGCATGGCGACGTCGTCACTCGCGACGGTGAAGTTCTCGGAAGCTGGCGAGTCGTAGATTACGACTCCAAAGACGAATATTCGAGTGGGCGCTTTGAGTTCATCTTGAACGGGGCAAGTGCGGTGAAATTCTCTGAGGATTTTGCGATGCTCGATGTCCGGACCAGCCGTGGGTTCACGTTATCAAACCTGACAAGAGCAATCCGCGCATGGCACCAAAATGAACAGCAATGAGAATTGGCCCACGTTTGCTTGCCTTGGTTGGGGGTCATTGATCTGGGAGCCTGGAGGCCTGCCCATTTCGCACGAATGGCACGGAGACGGACCAGACCTGCCGCTTGAATTCGCGCGAAAATCAAAGGATGGCCGCATGACACTTATTGTGTGTAAGCAGGGTACTCTGTGTTCGACACTTTGGAACACTTTGTCATCTACATCGCTAGATGAAGCGCGCGAGGCACTTGCCGAGCGCGAAGGCCTTCCAAGTACTAAGAATGCAGCATTTTGGACTGGTTCTGGCTCATCTGGTCACCATGGTGCGGAGCTTGTTGGGGCTTGGGCGAATAAACGTGGCTTCGCGGGCGTCGTATGGACTGGTCTTCCCCCAAAATCACCAGTCACGGATCAGAACGACGACCATCCGTCAATTGAGGATGTCATCTCGCATCTTCGCGGTCTCAAGGGAAACTCTGCGGTTCGGGCCGAAGAGTACGTTCGCAGAGCTCCAAACCAGATTTCGACTTCATACCGAGCTCGCATTATCGAAGAGTTCGGTTGGAACTGACTGATCCATCGTAGAATCCCAAACCAAGGTCGGCTCTAAAGACGCTGCAATGCCGCATCGGTTGGCAAGGCCAATGTCCTCAATTGGTCGTTCATGAAATTGCGAGCCGGTGACGGGCAGGTACGAAAGGCGGCGAGAACTGTTCTACGGATCATTCATCGCTTGTGTGGGCGGGTTGTGTGCCAATGGGCTGGCGCCTCGCTGACAGGCTGGGTTCAGGGGCGCAGCGCCTGATCGACATTTTGCGGGTGGGTGCGTCAGCAGCCGGGCCCCGCAAAATAATATTCGGTCACCAATACTTAGCGAGAACCACGAAGTTGGATCATGATGGATCAACTTAGGTCATTTTCCCGACCCCGATATCAGTCTGACGTGAAACGAAACACAGCCTTGGATTGTGGCGGGTCAGACACCGCATTCTGGGGGACTAGCGCGGCAACACCAAGCGCACGGTCGAGATCTCGCCGCGCTGAGGCTTCGATGTCGCGCCACGCTGGGGTTGCTTCAATTGTCCCCGCCAGAGTGTCAGGCCGTGAGGGCCAGCCGAACATCCGCTGCGCCGTGCGGGCGATCCGGTCTGCCAGTTCTTCCCACCGGAACCAGCGGGGTATCGCGGCGGCCAACCGGCTGGTCCAGTCCGTCACCATTGCCAGCATGTCGCGAAACCTCTCCGAAAGGCTGACACCCGGAGAGTCTGCGCTCAACGCATCGAGCCCCTCAAGAATGATCGGATCGACGCAGGCATGAAGTGCCGCGTTTTCATCGGCGTTTCGGGCCGGATAGCCACGCGGGTCTGTCCGGCGATCCAGACGCGCCAGCAGACGTTCATCTGTTTCTGCGACAGCAAGTGCGCTGATCAAACCTTCCGCTGCCAACCTCTGCCCAAGTTCAGCTTCTTGCAGCCACTGCGCAGCCGAGCGCTGTGAAGCGGCCAGCTCGCGTGCTTCGGCCTGCTCGGCCCGATCGTTGGCTGACGTCGCGCGTCGTTCTGCTTTTTCCGCATCCTTCAGGAGTGCGATACGGTTCTGCTCAGCCTTCCAGGTTGTCCTGTCTAGGCGGCGGCGCTTTGGCCCGGTGCGGGCCTGCCCGTGTTTTGATCCGACCTCGCTGTGATAGCGATCCTGCCAAGTGCTCATCACCCTCCGATAAGATCGCGATGGCGATCCTGACCAGCGATTCCTTATGTGCTCGTCCTGGGCAACGTGCCCTTCATGGCACAGCTTTGAATTCATGCGCGGGTTGGCGTCTGAGATCAGGGGCAAGGCGAGAATATGCAGGTGCGGATGAGACTCATCGCGGTGTTCGACGATCGTCATGACTTCGAGGCTGTTCGCCTCTGCATCGCGCTTGGCGAAGGCAATCACGGCTTCGCGCCACGCCTGATATTCTTCATTATCCGCGTCTTCGACGGTATCGGGATAGCTGAACACCGATGCCACCAGAACGTGCGTATCGACACGGATCCCGCGCAGTTCGGCCTTCTGGTCGGGGCATTGCTTGCGCAATTTTCTTAAGACCCGGTTCTGCTCGGCCACGCGTGCCTCGATCATGCCAATCAGGTCGCGCGGCTGCATCCCTTCTAGGATGCCGGGAGGCTGAGGGCATGGAACATACGGACAAGCACCCTCCAGCCGCTCAAGCTCTTCGATGATCGAGCGAACGGACCTGCTCTTGGAATTACCTTTCTGGCTGTAGGTTTGCTTATGGGCGAAGATAGATTTTCCCGTTACTGGCGGCACGTCAGTCATGGCACCCACCTTTGGCGAAAGCGATCAGTTCACCCAGCAGCCGGTCAAGAACGGCACTTTGGCGTGCTTCGCTCCGCACCATGCTGATGAACGCCGCAGCAGTATCCCTCACCCGGCATTTATCAGAGCGCCCAGCATTGTGATCGGCCACCAAAAGGCACAGAGCTGCCCTCGATCCGCCCAAAATCTCGCACTGGCGCTGCCAGATACCCTGCGCGATACCGATCTGACAGCCGCGCTCCCGCGCCGCCAGCTTAAGGCTTCGCCATGTTGCTGATCCCCCTGGCTCACCCATCGCGTAAAACTCAATAAGCTCACGAAACTCCAGGCCAGCCAGTCGCAAAGCAAGCGCGGGGCTGACGCGCACCGGCCGCGCTTCGCACTGCTTCTCAGCCCTACAGGTTTTATTGATATTTTCTTTACTTGTATTGGGTGGGGGTGAAATGTCGCACTGGTGGGGCTTTTCACCCCTACGGACTTCCGCAGAAAAATCTTCCCAGACCTCTTCCAAGGCTTCGGCCACCTGCTTCAGGCGCTCGAAGCTCTGAATGGTAGACGGGCGGCGGTTCGGCAGGATTTCTTCAGCGGCCTTTATTGCACCCTCGAAGCACAGCCTGCGAATGTCTCCGAACAGCTTTTTGATCCGGGCGCGCAGCCGTTCGGCCTCCTCCTCTTCAAAGGTCGCCATTCGAGCCGCCGCCTGAATCTCGGCGGCACGCGCAATCAGGGGCGCGAGGTTGATCCCGAATTCGTGGCCGATCCTGCCATCTCTTCGGGAGCCTACGCGGCGACTGTGATCGGAAGCTGATTTCGCCAGAAAGCCCCGCTCAATTAAACTAGCCTCGATCCGTGCGACCTGCCGCCGGTCAAGCCCGGCCTGCGATGCGGTTTTCGTTATCGAAATCCAGAAACCGCAAATCCGGCCAGCAACGTAATCTTCATCCATTATGTTGGAGATCGCGACCTTCAGATAGGCGATTGCGCCCTTGCTGAGTCCGAGCTGCCGCCGGGCTCTCTCGATCAATCCAAAGAACTGCCAGCGCGTCATGCCCTCCGGGAGGCCACCATGCGTAAGATGCTGCGTCATGACAGCACCTCTTTTCTGGACGGCATCTCTCTGGTGATGCTATAAGCGTCGGGAAAGTCGGATACTTTCACATGCACTTTGACCCCGGTTTCGGTTACCGCCGAGCCGGGGTTTTCATTTGGGCTGCACCTGGCCGCAGCAGCGTGAAGAGCGGATATCTGTACAGGTTTTGTACAGACGAAGCCCGGATTCCGTCCGAAATGGACCGGAAAATCATGCAAACTGCTGCATGAAGCTCCAAGGTTAATCCGGCAGTCATTTGATTTTAAATAAGAATTTGGTGACCCCGGCAGGATTCGAACCTGCAACCTGCCCCTTAGGAGGGGGCTGCTCTATCCAGTTGAGCCACGGGGCCGTGCCAGGCTCTCTGTAACCGGGATTTTCCGGGTTGTCATCGCCTTTGCACAATTGTTGTACACACTGACCTGTTCACGCTACCATCGGACAAAACAACAACGCAGGTGCCTCCCGTGAACAGTGAAACCAAACGCCCGCTTACCCTTCGTGATGTGTCCGAGGCTTCCGGAGTATCCGAGATGACGGTAAGCCGGGTTCTGCGTAACCGGGGGGATGTGTCTGACGCCACCCGCACCCGCGTTCTGGCCGCCGCCAAAGAGCTTGGCTATGTCCCCAACAAGATCGCGGGCGCATTGGCGTCCAGTCGGGTTAATCTGATCGCGGTGATCATCCCTTCGCTTTCGAACATGGTCTTCCCCGAGGTGATGACGGGCATCAACCAGGTGTTGGAAGACACCGAATTGCAACCCGTGGTCGGGGTAACCGATTATCTGCCCGAGAAAGAGGAAAAAGTGCTGTACGAGATGCTCTCGTGGCGGCCCTCTGGCGTGATCATTGCGGGGCTTGAACATACCGAAGCTGCGCGCGCCATGCTGGATTCGGCGGGTATTCCAGTGGTCGAGATCATGGACACGGATGGCAAGCCGGTGGATGCGATGGTGGGGATCTCACACCGCCGCGCGGGGCGCGAAATGGCGCAGGCAATCCTGAAGGCCGGATATCAGCATATCGGTTTCATGGGCACCAAGATGCCACTGGATCACCGCGCACGGAAGCGGTTCGAAGGCTTTACCGAAGTTCTTGGCAAACACGGGATCGAGATCGAGGATCGCGAGTTCTACTCCGGTGGATCGGCCCTGGCCAAGGGGCGCGAAATGACCCAGGCTATGCTGGAACGCTCGCCCGAGCTGGATTTTCTGTATTACTCGAACGATATGATCGGGGCCGGTGGTCTGCTGTACCTGTTGGAACAGGGTATCGATATTCCGGGACAGATCGGCCTGGCAGGCTTTAACAATGTCGAGCTTTTGCAGGGCCTGCCCCGAAAACTCGCGACGATGGATGCCTGTCGTCTGGAAATCGGCCGTCAAGCTGCCCAGATCATCGCCGAACGTCTGGAAAATCCTGATACCGAGATCGAGACACGCGTTACTCTGACCCCCACGATCAGCTATGGTGACACGCTGAAACGGCGATGAACACACCCCTGAAAAGGCTCGACAACCGGACGGCACGGGCGATCTTCATGGACCGCCACGCTTTGGGCGAACAACCCTCGGGTTCAGGCAAAGGTGTCGCGCTTCTGGATCTGATCCAACGGCTTGGGTTTGTTCAGCTTGACAGCATCAACACCGTTGCCCGAGCACATGACATGATCCTGTTCTCGCGCAGGCCCGCCTATCGCAGCGCCAACCTGAAAAGGCTCTATGAAAGGGACAATGCGCTATTCGAGCATTGGACGCACGATGCGGCGGTCATTCCGATGGAGTTCTATCAGCATTGGCATCTGCGCTTTCAGCGGGATGCGGATATGTTGAAGGCGCGGTGGAAGAACTGGCGGCGGGATGGGTTCGAACAGCAGTTTGACACAGTGCTGCAACACATCCGCGACCATGGGGCGGTGTCGTCATCGGATGTTGGCAAGGATGAAAAGAAGGGCTCGGGCGGGTGGTGGGACTGGCACCCATCTAAAACCGCGTTGGAGTATCTGTGGCGCTCGGGTGCCCTGACCGTCGTTGGTCGGGATGGCTTCCAGAAACGCTATGATCTGACAGAGCGCGTGATTGAAACACATCTCTGCCCCGGCAGCACGCCCTGTGATGCCGAGGGGACCGTGGATTGGCTGTGCAACGCCGCACTGGACCGGCTGGGATTTGCAACATCCGGAGAGTTGGCGGCTTTCTGGGACACCGTCAGCGCGGCTGAGGCAAAAGACTGGTGCGCCGCGGCGCTGGAAAGTGGCGATATTGAAGAAATCGAGGTTACCTGTGCCGATGGGCGCTTGCGCAAGACATACGCCCGACCAGATCTGACGACCGAAGTACCGCAGCCACCAGGCCGCATTCGCGTGCTCAGCCCGTTTGATCCCATGCTGCGCGACCGCAACCGGGCCGAGCGGCTGTTCGGCTTTCACTACCGCATCGAGGTTTTCGTCCCCGAGGCCAAACGAACCTATGGATACTACGTTTTTCCGCTGCTTGAGTGCGACCGTATGATTGGCCGTATCGATATGAAAGCCCACCGCGATCGTGACCTGCTTCACGTCAAAGCGCTCTGGCCCGAGCGCCGGGTCCGCTGGTCAGATGCCCGTACCCGACGCCTGAACGCCGAGCTGGACCGGGTGCGGCGACTGGCCGGTGTGGAACATGTGACTTTCGCCAAGGACTGGCTGAAAGAACCTGTTTAGGGTCTATTCTGCGTCTGACAGGGTCAACTTGACCGGCTCCAGCCTATCAATCTTACCTGTCAGAACATCCCCCGCAACAACCGGACCAACACCAGCCGGTGTACCGGTCAGGATCAGGTCACCGGGGCGCAGGTGGTAAAAGCCGGACAGGTGCATGACAATCTCGTCGATCTTCCAGATCAGCTCCTCCAGGGTCGCGTTCTGGCGCAACTCTCCGTTTACGCTTAGCTGAATGCGTTTGTCATCCTCCGGGGTCCAATCGGCAGCTGGTGTCAACGGGGCAAAGACCGCTCCGTTTTCGACGTCCTTTCCCAGATCCCAGGGCCGCTGCTTGTTGCGCTCGCGGATTTGCAGATCACGACGCGTCATATCCAGGGCGCAGCCATAGGCATAAACGGCTTCCCACGCCTGCGCACTGGTTGCGCGAAACACGGGCTTTCCAATGGCCAATGCCAATTCCATCTCATGATGGTAATTCTGGGTCCCGGCAGGATAAGGAACCGTCGCACCCGAGAGTACGGCGTTCGGGGCGGATTTGGTGAAGTAGAAAGGTGCCTCGCGATCCACCTCATTCCCCATTTCTGCGGCATGGGCGGCATAATTTCGACCGACGCAGAAGATCCGTCCAATGGGATATCCGGCTGCCGCGCCGACAACGGGGATGGTGATCGGGTCCGGAAGCGAAAAAAGGCTGTTTGGCATGATAATCCCTGAAGGTTGCGTAGCTGCCATATTACGTCTGCCAGACCCTCCAGCAAGCCCGGAAAACACGCTGTATTTCGCCAATCTCGAAGTGGTGTTTCAGCGTGAAACGGCTCAATTCTGACCTGATTGACTGACGCCGTGTCAAAAATTGGTTTCATCAGTTTTTATGGTCTCACCAGTACACAAACAGGTCGAAACAACTCTTGGCTCAGTCAAAAGCCGGGCAAAATCCTCAGGTGGTCAGGACCGCTCCGATTTCGGTGCGGTGTCATAATTCAGAACAGCAGCTTTGGTAAAGCATTCCACCAAAGTGACGTCGGCAAACCATAGGCTGACCCATTTACCGGTCGGCTAAGCCTAAATCAGTTTCGGAGAATATAGGTGCAAGGCCCCTCCCCCAAGGGCCGAAAGACCCTGTTCAGAGCCACATCACAGGCTTTTCATATACTCCGAAGCACAGGCCGGACCGTCAGGTTTGACGTAACCGGTCTTGGGCCAGGCACCAACGACCAGTCCGGGTCTGGCCGCCCCGTCGGAGACTCCCCCTACAGTTTCCGGCGGGGTCACTGCCGAAGACATCTCATGCAGTGCCAATGATCAGGATTCGAGGTCCTTCAACTCGTTCAGCAGATCCAGCAGTAACTCATGCTTGTCCGGTCCAAGCTGAGATCGAATACGTTCCGCCTGGGCCGTGCTTGCAGCCAGATTGGCACGAATGATCTGAACCCCTTTTGTGCTGATCTCAACAACCTGACGTCGTCGGTCTGCCGGATGGCTGCGCCGCGTGATCAGTCCGCGGTTCTCCAGCTTTTGCAGAATGCGCGTCAGGCTTGGCAGCAACAGGCAGGCGCGATCGGCGATGTGGGTCGGCTCTTGCGGGCCTTCTTCATTCAACACCCGCAACACCCGCCACTGCTGTTCCGTGACACCAGCGTCAGCCAGCATTGCTCGAATGGGTCCCATAACCTTTTCCCGCGCCCGCAAAAGCGCAATGGGCAAAGATCGCGACGTCAGAGGGAGATCGTCGGTCATAAGAAAATTATCACCGAAATCCGGGATATAAGCAAGCAACCCGACACGCAGCAGCAGCGCCCACTCCCGTATACGCACGTTATGCGGGCCGATTTCAGGCTGGACAATTAGGAACGACCGTTGATGATGCGACCGAGGTCCATTTCATGTCCTTCTCACCTGCTCCGGCTCAAATATGAGGTTTCAGCATGTCAGCCCCAAAGAATATGTTCAAACAGGCTCTAATAAAGGGCGAACAGCAGATTGGTTGCTGGATGAGCTTTGCTGAATCCGTCACCGCCGAGATCATGGGAACCGCGGGTTTCGATTGGCTGGTGATCGATGGTGAACATGCGCCAAATGAGATCCGCTCGATCCGGGATCAACTGACAGCTTTGGCCGGTAGCGCATCTCATCCCGTTGTTCGGGTCCCTGTTGGAGAGACCTGGCTGATCAAGATGGTTCTGGATGCTGGTGCCCAAACAGTACTGGTTCCGATTGTCGAAAGCGCCGCGCAGGCGCAGGATCTGGTCCGTGCCTGCCGCTATCCACCGGACGGGGTGCGGGGTGTTGGCGCAGCGGCATCGCGCGCCACGATGTATGGGTCGACAAGCGACTATATCCAGACCGCAGATCAGGAAATCTGCCTGTTGTTGCAGGTAGAAACCCGCGCCGGAGTGGCCGCGTTGGATGACATTCTTCAAGTCGAAGGTGTGGATGGCGTTTTCATTGGCCCCGCTGATCTGTCAACCGACATGGGGTACAAGGGCAACAGCACCGCACCCGAGGTGCGTGCGGTCATCGCGGACGCCCTGGCCCGGATCAAGGCCGCAGGCAAAGCGCCGGGCATCCTTGCCACCAATGACGAAGCGCGTCAGGCCTATCTGGACATGGGCGCCCAATTTCTGGCGGTCGGCATTGATGTGATGCTGCTGGCACAGGCGGCACGCGCGCTGGCCGCGCAATGGAAACCTTCCTAGACATTCAAGTGCGCATGGCCGTAGCGGCCTGCGCATAGCCGCCCGAGGCACCATCAACAAAATGCACATGGTCATCCCGTGTGGCCGAGGGGACGATACATGTCATCATCGCCTCGTCCTGTGCGTGCAAACCGTATCTGATTTTCCCACGGCGACGCGCCTCTTCAAGCAGGTGTTCGATTTGGCGCAATGTGTCCGGATCGCAGTCGAGCGTCATTTTCAGCCCGTCATCAAACTTTCGGTAATCGGCATTACTACTGACCATATGTCTGTAATGGTCCGGCTCAAAGCGTCCCATCCGCAGGCCAGTTTTGAACAATACCGCGATCAACAGGTTTTGAACCAGCAGAACGAGCTTGTGCAAAATCACATGACGCCCGTTGCGCGACACATGTGCGTCGATGTCAAGGCCGGGTGGAGGCCATGTCATGGGCGGACCCTTTTCCGACACCGGATGGCCAGCACGCTCAAGCGCTTCCGACGCGGACAAGACGGATTGCGCAAGATCGGCAAAGTCCCGTTCGGTTGCTGACGGTGTGGGCTGTACGACCAGTGAAACGATCTGACCGTGACGGGCCGGGCTGTTGGACCACCTGCAAGAAAGGCCTGTCAGATCCGGCTGCGCACCTGGCCCTGCGGGTGTGACCATATTTTGCCCGGCTTTCATCCCGGCCTCGGCCCAGGCCAGACCGCCGCCGGAAAACATGGCGTAATCCACTCCGGCAGAGGGTGCATAGCGCGCAACACGCAGATCCTTACCCGCTTTGCGAATATCAGCCACCGACACCAGCGCCGCCCGTAATGGCATGGAGAACTCTTCATCCGCCCAGCGCCGCAAATCCGCCAGCGTAGTCCGGGCGGTTTCAGCTTTTCCGGGTGGAACAGCAAACCCAGCCCCATCGCCGCCAAAGACGTATGGAAACAGCGCGCCGTCCATTGCATTGATCATGGCCGAAATTACCGCAGCGCCCACAGTATTGACGGTCTTGTACCGGCCCCGCGCGATTTCGCCTGTTGAATCGACAATGTCAGCAACACCCAGAACCCAATCATCGGGCAGTTTTGAAAACTGTGCGGGGTCTGCCAGGCGGGTAAAATCGCGCTGCAAGGGAAGGTTTTCGTAAAATGTGAACTGGAGGTCTTTCATGCTCCCCCTCGGAATCAATGTTTTGACAAAGATAGCCGGAAGGCGAGCCATGTCCTGACTTTGAAACATAATACACAGGCTTGTGCGTTGCATCACGGCGTGCCAAGCATTTTCCTCGGACGAGCAGGAAAGGGCTGAAGATGCAGGCAGGTTTGGTGGTTTTATGCCTGGGCTATGTGCTCAGCCAATTTTTCCGCGCTTTCCTTGCGGTTCTCAGCCTGGATCTGGAACGTGACATAAGTGCCATGCCCGAAGATTTGGCCTTTGCTTCCGGTCTTTGGTTTATTGTATTCGCCGTCATGCAGATCCCGGTCGGATGGGCGCTGGACAGGATTGGTCCCCGCCTCACGTCCGCCGCGCTGCTTCTGGTGGGCGGGGCAGGTGGAGCGGCGGTTTTTGCAGCCGCAACAACGCCCCTGCACATCAGCATAGCCATGGGCCTGATCGGTGTCGGGTGCTCTCCGGTCCTAATGGCCTCCTACTATATCTTTGCGCGTGAATACCCCCCGGCGCGGTTTGCCACATTGGCCGCCGTGATGTTGGGCGCAGGGTCCGTTGGAAATCTGGTGGCTTCTTATCCAACCGCGCTTGCCGTGGAATGGATGGGGTGGCGCGCAACGATGGTCGGGCTGGCCACAGTGTCCGCCGCAATCGCATTGGGCCTGTGGCTGACTGTTCACGACCCGGCGAAGGTCGAAACAGAACACAAGGGATCCCTGCTGGATCTGCTGAAGGAGCCTGCCCTGTGGCTGATCCTGCCCTTGATGCTGGTTGCTTACGCCCCCTCTGCTGCGCTGCGAGGGCTTTGGGCCGGGCCTTACCTGAACGATGTCTTTGGCTTAAGTGCCACTCAGATCGGCACTGCAACGCTGATCATGGGTGCGGCTATGATTGCGGGCACTTTTGTCTACGGACCGCTGGACCGCGTTTTTGGTACCCGGAAATGGGTGGTTTTCGCTGGCAACGCACTGGGCGCAGCTGCGTTGGGCTTGCTCTGCTTGTGGATCGAGGATGCAACATGGCTGTCTGTCCTGCTGATGGCCGTAATCGGCTTTACCGGTGCCAGCTTTCCGGTCATCATGGCCCATGGTCGGGCCTTCGTGCCTCCGCATCTGGTGGGGCGTGGTGTGACATTGCTGAATCTTTTCGGCATCGGCGGCGTTGGCATTGCTCAATTCGTCACCGGACGTATTCACGCAGCCACCGTGCAAGACGGATCAACGGCACCCTACACCGCAATATTCGGGTTTTTTGCGGTCACCCTTGCCATTGGTTGCGTGATCTATCTATTCAGCCGGGATAGTGTGGATTGACGCAGCCATCAGGAGAGTCCGTTGAAAGACCCCGTTGTCATAGCCCCAAATCTGAAACGCAGACTTTCGGGCGTAACAGCAACCATCGCAAGGCTGGTTCCTCTGCAGGCGCAATGGATCGAAATCGCCGCCACTGGACCGGGTCTGCCCGCCGACACGCCGCACATCCCGCTGGGTCGACTGCCCTTCCTGTCGCGTCGTAAAAGGCGGGTCTGGCACGCACGCCGCAACACCGAGATGTTGCTGGGGCTCATCCTGCGCGATGTGTTCCGGTTAAAGCTCAAAATGCTGTTCACAAGCGCGTCCCAAAGGCCGCACACAGGCTATACCAAATGGCTGATCGGAAAGATGGATGCGGTCGTTGCAACCTCGCGCAAAACCGCAGGGTATCTTGAGCGAGACTCGCAGGTGGTGATGCATGGCATCAACGTAGAAGACTTCGTTCCGCCTTCAGACAAGGCCGCCGTCCGTGCTCGGCTGGGGCTGCCGGATGGGGTACTGTTAGGGTGTTACGGCCGTATTCGACACCAAAAAGGCACGGATGCCTTTGTCGACGCCATGATTGACGTGTGCGGGCGGTTCGACACAGTGTCAGGCATCGTCATGGGCCGGGCAACCGAGAAACACACCGCATTTCTGGCCGAACTGAAGGATAAGGTCGCGAAGGCTGGCTTGTCGGATCGCATCCTTTTCAAGCCCGAGGTGACCGTAGATCAGGTTGCTGAATGGTATCAGGTTCTGGACCTGTTTGTTGCGCCACAAAGGTGGGAGGGGTTTGGTTTGACCCCTCTTGAAGCAATGGCCTGCGCTGTTCCGGTTGTAGCCACAGATGTCGGTGCGTTCTCCGAGATCATAACTGATCCATCCTTTGGAAAGGTGGTGGCCCCCGATGATGTTCCCGCCTTGGTCGAGGCGATTGCCCAGATGTTGAAATGCAATGATTCCCTGTCACAAGCGGGTCAGGCATCCCGCACCCATGTCGAGCAGAATTTTGACATTCAGGGCGAAGCAAAGACGCTGGTTGCGCTATATGAACGACTTTTGAACGATTGAACCGCTTGAATTCAGCATCAGTCGTTGAAAACCCCGCTGATAGCCCTTTTTTCTTCGCCGCAACGCGGCTATGAACGCGCGTCCTTAACTTTGGAGACATGAAATGGGCTATCGCGTCGTAGTCGTCGGCGCCACGGGCAACGTGGGCCGCGAAATGCTGAACATTCTGGCTGAACGCCAGTTCCCGGTTGATGAACTTGCCGCCCTGGCAAGCCGTCGCTCGCTGGGTACCGAAGTAAGCTTTGGCGACAAGACCCTTACGACCAAAGATCTGGACACGTTCGATTTCACCGGCTGGGACATGGCGCTGTTTGCCGTGGGTTCCGAGGCGACCAAAGTCTACGCTCCAAAGGCGGCGGCCGCGGGTTGCGTGGTGATCGATAACTCGTCGCTCTATCGCTATGACCCGGAGATTCCGCTGATCGTGCCGGAATGTAACCCGCAGGCGATCCACGACTACAAGAACAAGAACATCATCGCCAACCCCAACTGCTCGACAGCGCAGATGGTTGTCGCACTGAAGCCGCTGCATGACCGCGCCAAGATCAAGCGCGTTGTTGTGTCGACCTATCAGTCAGTTTCGGGTGCCGGCAAAGAGGGCATGGATGAGCTTTGGGATCAAACCAAGGCCGTCTACAACCCAACCACCGAAGTCGCTCCGAAGAAGTTCCAGAAACAGATCGCCTTCAACGTCATTCCGCAGATCGACGTCTTCATGGAAGACGGCTCGACCAAGGAAGAGTGGAAGATGGTTGTCGAGACCAAGAAGATCGTCGATCCGTCGATCAAGGTCACCGCAACCTGCGTCCGCGTTCCGGTCTTCGTCGGCCATTCCGAGGCCGTGAATATCGAGTTCGAGGAATTTCTGGACGAAGACGAAGCCCGCGATATCCTGCGCGAAGCGCCGGGCATCATGGTGATCGACAAGCGCGAAGCCGGTGGCTACGTCTCGCCCATCGAGTGCGCAGGCGACTTTGCCACATTCATCAGCCGCATCCGCCAGGATTCGACCATCGAAAACGGTCTGAACCTGTGGTGCGTCAGCGACAACCTGCGCAAGGGTGCCGCCCTGAACGCGGTTCAGATCGCCGAACTGCTGGGCCGTGAGGTCCTGAAAAAGGGCTGACAATCCAGCCTTTGCAAAAACTAAAAAAGAAACCCGCTGTTTGATCAGCGGGTTTCTTTTTAGAAAGCCAAACTTGCGGAACAAGACTGGCTTTGTGCATCAAGCATTTGGAATGTTGATAATATATTCAAACTACAATATTCAACTTTTCTGATCCGATAAAGCGTTGGACTTACTAAAACACTATCTCGGTTAATTAAATGGTGAACCGCCGTGGCTCGAGCCTTTTTCGATAAGCTAGAAGCAATCTTACGTCCAACTCCCAAAATCCGTATCGAAAATTTCGAGCGCGACCCAAAAGTAAGCTACGTCTCATCTAATAGCCCATTGAGCCAAGGCCCGTTAGGTTCAGAAATCGCTCGAACAGGACGCCTAAACTCGAATGAGTTTGCCGCCTGCATTGAAGAACTCAATCTTCCTCATACTCACCATCGCAAGTATTGGGAGCTGGCTTTCATTTTACAAGCTTTGCGCGAACGCGACCTACTCCAGCCCGGAATCAAGGGCTTGGGTTTCGCAGTTGGTAAGGAAAGAATCCCTGCCTACCTCGCAGCGAAGGGCTGCGAAGTTCTAGCGAGTGATCTGGCTGACAACAACAAGGGTAATGAAGGTTGGGAGACAACTGGCCAATGGAGCGCATCAGTCGAAGATTTACTTTTCTCTGAGATCTGCTCAAAGGAATTATTTAAGAAGAGCGTCAAATTTCGCCCCATTGATATGAACGATATTCCCAGCGATATCTCAGGGTACGACTTTACCTGGTCCACGTGTTCTTTCGAGCACTGCGGTTCTCTCGAACTCGGAGTTCGTTTTTTGGAGAAACAGATGGACTGCCTGCGTCCCGGTGGGGTCGCTGTGCATACAACGGAATTCAACCTATCATCAAACACCCGGACGTCAAAAGGCGGAAAGACCGCAATCTATCGCCTACGTGACATTGAAGATGCTGTGAAACGCCTTCAATCCAAAGGACACAAAGTGGAGCCGTTGGATATTCGCTTAGGCGACGATCCACTTGATTTAACCGTGGACAGGCGCAAAGGGGATCCAAGACAGTACTCTGGCACCAAGCACATGCGATTGCTGATGAAGGGGTACGTTACAACTTCTATAGGCTTGATAATCACTAAGTCTACAAAGCCAGTGCTGCGTTAGTTTAAGAAACGCGCAATGAAATTGTGTTGAATAGACCCGAGAATTTTCGGCACCTCGGGTGGCAACCGTTAATCAGAAAGCAAGGACGACAAAACCTTGCATCTGGGCTCGAAGCGGACCTCCGGTAACTTACACAGACCCACTTTCATCACCCGTTCCTCTCTAGTGGAACCTTTAGGCTCATCAGTCCGAACGAAATGTTCAAATACCGGTCCTGAATTCGGAACATTCCCCCGACCAGTTGACAAATTCAGGCGTGCTTGCCAGCTAAGCACGGATCTGAACGCAACGGATGAGACAGAGCAGACAACAGGTGGTGCCCTGCACAGGGCATCAGAGGCAGAGCATGGGAAATTCGGCCAAACGCAGAATTGGAAGATACCTGATCACAGGATGTACAGGCATTCTGGTTGGGCTTATCCTCATCGGGTTTACCGGACAATTCCTGGCGGTCGGAGATTCCTTTGCGCTTTTCCGCCCGCAAGCTGGCGTTCTGCTTTTGCCGTGTGCGGCGATCCTGCTGTATATGCGCGCCAGAAACCTTGCTTTGGTCACCCTGGCCTTTGCCGCTGTTGCTGTGGGATCAATCGCAACCAGTTTCGCCGCCCCGCCCAAGGACTGCGACGGTCCGTGTCTGACCCTGTATCAAAAGAACCTCATGAGCCGGGCGTGGCCCCGGTATTCGCTGGCCGACGACATCATTGAATCCGATGCTCAGATCGTGACGCTGCAGGAAGTCTCGAGTCACAACCGCGAATACATGAGCAACCTGTTCGAGCATTACCCCGAAAAGGTGATCTGTGAGTTTCGTCCCGAACAAAACGTTGCCATCCTGACAACTTTGCCGATTGTCGAAGGGTCCGGGTTCTGCCTGAAAGGTCATGGTCTTGTCGGAATACAAGTCGAAGCTCCGGACGGGTCTTTGGTCTGGATCGTATCGATCCACCTGAACTGGCCTTTTCCTTATGACCAATCAACCCAAAGCCGGATCATTGCGGAACGCATTGCGGATCTGGATGGCCCGGTTCTGATAGCCGGGGATTTCAACATGGTTCCTTGGGGTGCAAGCGTCCGGCGGATCGCGGCGGCAGCAGACAACCAGAGTTTTGGGGCCGTCCTGAACACTCATGATCTTGGCAGCTGGCACCTACCGTTGCCAATCGACAACCTTTTGTTCCCGAAGGGAACAACCGGAACAGTCGAACTGCGCCCCTTCATGGGATCCGACCATTTCGGCAAATTCGCGCGGTTTCGCTTGGACTAATCCGCGAGGTCTCCGCCGCCTTGGTGGACATACCAGAACGCATGTCGTGATCCCAAGAAGGGTCTAGGTGTTATTTTCGATCAGCACTTTCAGATTATTCAACCCCCGCTCGTAATCGCCGCCAACCCATTTATCCATCATCACCCCCATCCAGCGGGACATGGGGTTGAGCCCCAGATCGGATTCGAACCCCCAAGTCACATTGGTTGCGTCACCATCGGGTTTCAGAGTGAACGAAGCCGACGCCGTGCCCATCTGCCCAAAGTCCAGATCTGTTTTGACCAGTTGATTTTCCACGCTTTCGACGATTTCCTGCGACCCCGTACCGACCTGTGCGTGATCCGAGCTCCAGTTCAACTTGTTACCGACACCTTCCTCGGGGCCACTGTAGCTTAGTTTCGTCTCCGGATCGCGTGACAGCCAGGGTGACCATTTCTCGGTCGCTTGCATGGAATTCACAAACGGAAAGATCACTGCAGCCGGGGCGTCGATGGTGATGCTGCGGGACACTTCCGCCTTGCCGGGCAACACGTATGAGACGGCGACGAACAGAAAAACAAGAAGGCACAGCCCTGCGAGAATTCGTTTAAGTATCTTCATAGCAAGCTCCAAAATCAAACGTCATGTGTGGAGCATACGAAAAAACGGCCCGGAATCAGAGCCGTATTCCGCATCATTTATTTGCTATGAACTGTCGTCAGACCGGAACGAATTTCTTCTGTATGGGGTCGAAACTCTCTAACCCGCCAGCGCCGATATCGGTCCACAACCCGTGCAGGCTCAGGGTGCCCTGTTCGACCGCTGACGAGATGAACGGGAACGTCATCAGGTTTTCAAGAGACGCAACAACCGACTGGCGTTCCAGCTGCCGGGCTTGTTCGAGGCTGTCTTCGATATCAGCGACAAGTTCGAATTTTGGTTTCAGAATGTCCATCCAGCGACCGACAAAGCTTTCCTTTGCGTCCAGTTGCGGCGCCTGACCCTTGCACATGTCGATACAGCCCTGAACACCACCGCATTGCGAATGGCCAAGAACCATCAGATGCGCAACCTTGAGAGAAGTGACGGCGTACTCGATTGCTGCGCTGGTACCGTGATGATCGCCGTCCGGCGCATAGGGTGGCACCAGATTGGCGATATTGCGGTGGATAAAGAAATCGCCCTGATCGGCACCGAACATCGAGGTCACATGGACCCGGCTGTCGCAGCAGGAAATCACCATCGCCCGGGGCCGCTGCCCTTCATCTGCCAGCCGCTTGAACCAGACCTGGTTTTCCGAATATGTGGTCGCTTTCCAGCCGTGATACCGCGTGACCAGATAGCTCGGCAAAGGTTTGGCAAATTCCATTACGGTGTCCCCGTTCTTGTCGCTGACCGATCCTCTAAACCGAATTCTAGGAAAATTCGAGCAATTATCCGATTTCTCTGCAAGGTTTTGCAAAGGAATTTGTCACCAGTATCAAACCTGCGCCGTGGGGGCGTCAGAATTAGGGTGAATGTGGTGGAAAAAATAATCACGCTTGAACACAAGGAATCCGTCCGTCTGGATTCGGATCAACTAAGTGGCCTTTACCGTCAACTGGGCGACAAGAACGCGCTGGATGTGCTGTGCCGCACCATCGAAGAACTGGCAGTGCGCCTGTCGAACTGCGAACGCTTTTGGCGTCAGCGCGAATGGGCCGAACTGCGCAAATGCGCAAGGTCCCTGGTCGCGATTTCCGAACAGGTCGGGATGACGGTTCTGGCCAGGGTTGCAGGGGACGTGGCGCAGGCCGTCGATGCCGGTGACGCGGTAGCCGCAGGTGCAACGCTGGGACGTCTGATCCGCGTTGGTGAGCGATCATTGACAGCCGTCTGGGATCAACAGGACCTTTCCGTCTGACAGGGGTTGCGGGCAGAATATGCGCGGCTAGTCTGTGCACAGAAACAATCTGTCGAGGCGCCCATGACACTGTCCTTCGCCCCATCCTCTGACCCTTCCGTACCGCTTCATGTGATCGCGCAGCCGGATTTGGACGGCTGGCTTCTGGATCAGCCCGAGCGCGTGCAGTCCTGGGTCGCAGCAAACGGGTTTTCCGGTGCGCTGGGGCAGGTCCTGCTTGTGCCAGCCACGAACGGCGCAATTGAATTCGCGCTGGCCGGTTACGGAACCGAAGAAAAACGTGTGCGCAAACGGTTCCCCCTTGCCGCGGCGGCCATGGCCCTGCCGGAAGGCACCTACGGCATTGCTTCGGGCATTCCTGCGGATTTATTGGAGATGGAGTGTCTTGGCTGGCTGATGACCGCCTATGCTTTTGATCGATACGCGTCCCAGACCGGAGGGTCAGCGGCATTGATTGTGCCTGATGGCATCAACGCCGCCCGTATCGAGGCCATGGCAAATGCCGAGGCTCTGACGCGCGATCTGGTCAACACGCCCACTTCGGACATGGGACCGGATCAGTTACAGCAAGCGGTCGAGGTTCTGGCGAATGAGTTCGGCGCGTCTTGCAAGGTGATCACCGGCCATGCGCTGCTGGATCAGAATTTTCCCATGATTCACACGGTAGGGCGGGCCGCGGCGCAGGCCCCCCGGCTGATCGAGCTGAACTGGGGCACTAGTGGCCCCAGACTGACACTAGTGGGCAAAGGTGTATGTTTCGACACCGGCGGGCTGAATTTGAAACCGGGCGCTTCCATGGGCCTGATGAAAAAAGACATGGGCGGCGCGGCCAATGTGCTGGGACTTGCCCGGATGATCATGGCGCTGAACCTTCCCCTGCAACTGCAGGTTCTGATCCCGGCCGTTGAAAACGCGGTATCAGGCAATGCCTTTCGCCCCGGTGATATCCTGACCTCACGCAAGGGCCTGACCGTTGAAATCAACAACACCGATGCCGAAGGGCGTCTGGTTCTGGCTGATGCGCTGACTTTGGCGGATGAAGGGAGTCCCGATCTGGTGATCTCGATGGCGACGCTGACCGGTGCGGCGCGCGTGGCCGTGGGCCCTGATCTGGCACCGTTTTACACCGACGACGAAAGCTGCGCCGTGGCCTTGGCACAAGCGGCCAAAACGTCTGCTGATCCGGTCTGGAGAATGCCCTTTCACACACCCTACGAGGCGATGATCGAACCCGGCATTGCCGATCTGGACAATGCCCCCTCGGGCGGGTTTGCCGGGTCTATCACCGCCGCGCTGTTTCTGCGCCGGTTCGTAGGGTCCACCCGCTATATCCATTTTGACATCTACGCGTGGCAACCCAGTAATGAACCCGGCCGCACAAAAGGTGGTCTGGGTCAGGGAACACGCGCAGTGCTGTCGGCCTTACCGGAGGTATTGGGGTTATGACCAAGCACCGCATATCCAAACCGGTCGTCGACCTGTTGCGTGTCCCTGACGGGCCGCGTGACCGGCAATTGCTGCTGGGGGACACGGTTCATGTCAAAGAAAACCACGGCGGGTGGAGCAGGATCGTCGCGGAAAAAGACGGATATGCTGGTTGGCTGGAAACAGACCACCTGTCCGAGGATATGCCTGCGACTCATTGGATCAATGCGCCAGCAACACATGCCTACGCGGCCCGCGATATCAAAAGCTGCGATCTCGTGTCTCTGAGTTTCGGAAGTAAAATCCATGCGACTGCCGAAACGGATCGGTTTGTGCAGACCGAGTTGGGTTTTGTCCCAAAGGTTCACACGGCCCCAATTGCAGAAAAACCGCGTGATCCGGTTGCCGTGGCCGAGCTGTTCCTGGGCACGCCCTATCTGTGGGGCGGCAACAGCCGGTTCGGTATCGATTGTTCAGGGCTTGTTCAGGCCGCGCTGCTGGCCTGTGGTATTCCGTGCCCCGGCGACAGCGGCGATCAGGAACAAGCCTTGGGCGCTGTCCTGTCAGCTGAATCACCTGCGCAGCGCGGGGATTTACTGTTCTGGAAAGGGCACGTGGCCTGGGTTTCGGACGACAACATGATTTTACATGCGAACGCCAGCCATATGGCGGTTGTGTACGAGCCAATGGACCGGGCGATTCAGCGCATTCAGGATCAGGGCGACGGGCCTGTTACAGCGCGAAAAAGGCTCTAATCCGGGTTTACGGCCCGGATGAGCTTGCGTTCCAGCACCCGCAGTACCGCGCGCAGATCATGGCCGCGTTTCAGGATGCGGCCATCCATACCTATGACTGAGTACATCCCCTGCCGGGACTTCAGGCGCGGGTGCTTTTCGACGCGGTAGATCGGGTGCTCAGCGGTGCGACGGAAGATCGAGAACACTGCCATATCGCGCAGGTTTGAGATACCATAGTCTCGCCACTCTCCAGCGGCGACCATCCGTCCATAAACGGACAGAATTTGCGACATCTCATGCCGGTCAAAGGCCACGGGCATCTGCGCTGCGTTTGCCGAAAACCGGTTGGGAGGCTGCATGTTCATACCGCCAGCCTTGCCGGAAATCATGTTTGAATCAAGCCTGATGCGCTGTTGCCCGGCTTTTACAACACAAGTGTTACCGTCGACCAACCTGACGGCAGATCAGGATTACCGGCAGCAGGCCGACCGCCAGAATGACCAGCGACGGCACGGCGGCGCCCTCAAGCCTCTCATCCGAGGCAAGCCTGTACGCCTGTACGGCCAGTGTGTCGAAGTTGAACGGGCGCATGATCAGGGTGGCAGGCAATTCCTTCATCACGTCCACAAAGACGATCAACAGCGCGGTCAGCAGCGACGGCGTTAAAATGGGCAGGTGAACGCGCCGCAATGTTCCCAGCGGGGTTTGCCCCAACGAGCGGGCCGCGGCATCCATATTGGCATGAACCGTGCTTTGACCCCCCTCATATGCGCTGAGCGCGGCGGCAAGGAATCGCACCATGTAGGCGGCGACCAACAGCCAGATTGAACCGGTAACCAACAACCCCGTGGACACATCGAATGTCTGCCGCATCCAGGCATCCAGCGCGTTGTCAAAGCTGGCGAAAGGTACAATCAAACCGACTGCGATGACGCCACCGGGCACGGCATATCCCAGCCGCGCCATGTAGGCCGTCGCCGACGACGCGCGCCCGGGTCTCAGACGTTGAAAGAACCCGACACAGATCGCCGCAAAGACAGTGACGACCGCGGCCGTGCCAGCAAGGGTCAGCGAGTTCTGGATGAAACCGATATAGCGCCGCGACAGCAGGTTCTGTTCCGATTCCAAACCCATCTCGACCAGTATGATAACGGGCAACAGAAACCCGAAAATAACGGGTATCGTACATAACAGGAATGCCGCGACGGCGCGAAGACCGGTCAGGTGTTCCGCCGGTTGGGCAGCATGTTTCTTTCCGGCCTGATAGTATTTTGCCTTACCGCGCTGGGTGCGTTCGGCCACAGCCATGATCAGTGCAAAGACAAGCAGGCACCAGGCCAGCTGCGCCGCCGCCGCACGGTCGGCCATTGAAAACCAGCTGGTGTAAATCCCGGTCGCAAAGGTCTGCACACCGAAATAAGACACGGTTCCGAAATCGGCGATGGTTTCCATGATGGCCAGAAGAACACCACCGGCAATTGCCGGGCGCGCCATCGGCAGCGAGACGCGCCGAAACGCCAGCCATGGATTGTTGCCCAGCGCCCGAGCAGCCAGAAACGCCGAAGCACTTTGTTGCAGGAACGCAGCCCGCGCCAGCAGGTAGACATAAGGGTACAGCACCAGAATCAGCATCACCGCAGCGCCCCCGGTCGAACGGATTTCAGGGAACCAATAGTCGCGCGGCCCCCAACCCGTTACATCCCGCAAAGTGCTTTGAACGATACCCGGATGATCCAGAATAAAGGTGTACGCATAAGCAAGCACATATGCCGGAAAAGCCAAGGGCAAGACCAGCGCGATCTCAAGGATCCTGACACCGGGAAAGCGGGTCATCGTCACCAGCCAGGCAGCGCCCGTGCCGATACTGAACGTACCCGCCGCGACCAGCACCACAAGGATCAGGGTCGTCACAGTATAGCTGGGCAGCACCGTTTCCACCAGGTGCGAGATCGTATCTGTCCCGCCCGTCACTGCCGCCAGAACCACGGCCACCATGGGCAACAGGCATGCGGCAGCCACAAGATAAGCAACTGCGGCCAACAGCCGTGTGCCGCGTACACCGCGATTGCGTGATCCGTTTTCTGAATAGTCGATCTGGGCCATTATCCCGGCTTTTGATTGGCAAAGGCTTAGGGTACGCCTTTAATCGACCAAAATGCTCGGAAACACCAGTGCGTCGGTCAACAAATCTGCGGCACAAACTGCCGCAGACCTGTTATTCACCACTATTCGTAGACGCGCTGATCCTCGATCACCAACCCGTCTTTGGGCAGCGAGCCGGGGGCGACGACTTCGATTGCGCCTTTCAGTTTCAGCACTTCGGCCACCGATCTGGCATATGCCGTATCATCCCCGCCTGTGCTTTCGATCTGGACAGTCATCGAATCCATCTCGCCCTGACGGGTGGCGATGACACGAGCCTTGACGATTTCCTCATGCTTGTCGACCAAAGCGGCAACCTGTTCCGGACGCACGAACATACCTTTGATCTTGGTCGTCTGATCTGCACGCCCCATCCAACCTTTGATCCGGGTGTTCGTGCGACCGCAGGGGGAAATCCCCGGCATCACGGCGGAAAGGTCGCCTGTCGCAAAGCGGATCAGCGGGTAATCGGGGTTGAGAGAGGTCACCACGACCTCACCCACCTCACCCGGTGCCACCGGAGTTCCGGTTCCAGGTGTCACAATCTCGACAATCACGTGCTCGTCGATGATCATCCCGTCGATCGCGGCGCTTTCATAAGCAATATTGCCCAGATCCGCTGTCGCGTAACATTGCAGGCACGAGATACCCCGGTCGGCGTATTCCTGTCGCAGAGACGGGAACAAGGCCCCACCTCCAACGGCGGCTTTCGAGAAATGCAGTGAAACGCCCATCTCATCGGCTTTGTCCAGAATGACCTTCAGGTAATCCGGCGTTCCTGCATAGGCCGTACAGCCAACGTCGCGGGCGGCAGTCACCTGCAACTCGGTTTGTCCGGTTCCTGCGGGCAGAACAGCCGCGCCGACAGCCCGTGCGCCATTTTCAAAGATCATACCGGCTGGGGTTAGGTGATACCCAAAACAGTTCTGGACAATGTCCCCTGCGCCAACACCCGCGGCATTCAGGAAACGGCCCATGCGCCACCAGTCGTGATCAGTGCTGCCCGGCTCATAGATCGGTCCCGGCGACTGGAACACATGATGGAAATGCCGCGCCGGTTTCACTGTAAATCCACCAAACGGGGGGCGTTTGGCCTGTGCTCTGGTCAGGTCCGATTTCCGCAGAACCGGCAATGTTGGCAAATCTTCAACTGATTTTACCTTATTAGTGTCTGATTCTGACAGATGCGACGCAAATCCAGGGGCCGACATCGCGCGTTTGATCTGCTCCACTAGTGCCCTGGCCTGGTCCGAGGCGCGTTCGTCTGCCGAGCGTGTTTCGAGTGCGTCGAAATAGGTCATAGCCATATCCTCCATCCGCTCACAGCCACCTTTTGCGACGACGATAGGACCGCACATCGCGAAAGCTTTTGCGGCCTTCGTCGGACATGCCCAGGTAAAACTCTTTCACATCCGGGTTTTCGCGCAGGTCGGCTGCCGGGCCATCCATCACGACACGCCCGGATTCAAGAATGTAACCGTAATGTGCAAAGCGCAGGGCGACGTTGGTGTTCTGCTCTGCCAGCAGAAAGGACACGCCCTCTTTTTCGTTGAGGTCCTTCACGATACTGAAAATCTCTTCGACCAGCTGCGGAGCAAGACCCATTGAGGGTTCGTCCAGCAAAATCGTCTCGGGCCGCGACATCAAGGCCCGCCCCATGGCAACCATCTGTTGTTCCCCACCCGAAGTATAGCCTGCCTGCGACCGGCGGCGTTCCTTGAGCCGGGGAAAATATGCGTAAACCATCTCAAGATCCCGCTGGACCGCAGCCGCCCCGTCTTTGCGGGTGTAGGCGCCGGTCAGCAAGTTTTCTTCGACGGTCAGGTGCTCGAAACAGTGGCGGCCTTCCATCACCTGAATGACACCCTTTTCAACCAGATCGGCCGGATCGCTTTCATGCACGTTCTGGCCGCGATACTTGATCGAACCTTTGGTGACTTCTCCGCGTTCGGAATGCAGCAGGTTCGATACGGCCTTGAGCGTGGTTGTCTTGCCCGCACCATTGCCGCCCAGCAACGCTGTGATGCCGCCCTTTGGAACGCTCAGGCTGACGCCTTTCAACACGAGGATCACGTGGTTGTAGATCACCTCGATATTATTGACCTCAAGCAGGGTTTCCGCCTGCACGTCAGTGGTTTGTGCCGCATCCAGCATCAGCGCGTTTCCTCATGCCTGCCCGTTCCGGGGCTGTTCGTGAGGAGCGGCAGGTGACCCGCCGCTCCGGTTGTCTGAACGCCCCGGATCACATCCGTGGCGCAACATGCCTTACTCGCAACGTGGCGAGATGCTGTTTTCGGTTGCGTAGGCACCGGAATCTTCTTCGATCAACGCGCCGATAACTTCGGCATCTGTCGGTTTGAAGTCCTGTACCGGGTTCCAGGCACCAGTCGCCGCATCCCACTGAACAACACCGACAAGGCCGGGGCCGCCGTGGTTTTCGCAGGAAACCGAGAATTCAGGGCCGAACCCGGACATGCCAAGCGCTTCCATCTTGGCGTTGGTCATTTCCAGTGCTTCCATGCCGTCGCGCATCATCGACGCGTCGATATCAGCGGTTCCGTGCATCGCCTGCGCCGTTTTCACAGCCTCGGCTGCCAGCATGGCGGCATAAAGACCACGGTTGTACTGAACTGTACCCAGCTGATCGCCGGCACCTGCAGCCTTGCCCGAGTCAACGACGTACTTTTTCAGGTCGTCATAGACCGGATAGTCCATGCCAAGGCCGGTAAAGGTCAGCGCCTTGTAACCGGTCGCTTTTTCGCCAGCAGGCTGAACGTCGAATTCCGCGCCAGACCACCAGACACCAATGAAGTTTTCCATCGGGAAACGGATGTTGGCCGCTTCCTGAACCGCAACCTGGTTCATGACGCCCCAACCCCACATGATGACATAGTCAGGCTTTTCACGGCGAATTTGCAGCCATTGCGACTTCTGCTCCTGTCCTGGGTGATCAACCGGCAGCAAGGACAGCTCATACCCATGCTTTTCAGCCAGAGTTTCCAGCGTCCGGATCGGTTCCTTGCCGTAAGCAGAATTGTGATAGACCAGCGCAATCTTCTTGCCGCTCAGGTCACCGCCATTTTCATCCAGCAGATAGTTGATCGCACCGGACGCACCGTTCCAGTAGTTGGCCGGATAGTTGAACACGTGGCTGAACACTTTGCCGTTCGCAGCCGAGGTCCGGCCATACCCCATCGTGTGCAGAGGAATGCCGTCTGCGGTCACTTTGGGGATCAGCTGATAGGTGATACCGGTCGACAGCGGCTGATACACCAGCGCGCCTTCACCTTTGGTGGATTCATAGCATTCCACGCCTTTTTCGGTGTTATACCCGGTTTCGCATTCGATCACGTTTGCTGGTACACCGCCAATGCCACCGTCCCGCTCGTTCAGAAGAGTGAAATAGTCGGCGTAACCGTCCGCGAATGGAATACCACCGGCCGCATAGGGCCCGGTTCGATAGCTGAGCGACGGGAACACAAGATCCGCCATCGCAGGTCCTGCCGCCATCAGGGCGCTCAGCGCCACGGTTGCCAGTTTCTTGTTCATCGGGTGTCTCCTCCCTTGATTGATCCGATATTGAGTTCGGGCTTGATCACCCGTCTTTATGATTGGGCCAGCCCTCAGTGCGGGAACGGCCAGAGTCTGAGTTTCTCTTTCGCAACGCGCCACAACTGTGCCAGACCGTGGGGTTCCAGGATCAGGAACATGATGATCAGCGCGCCCACGATCACCAGCTGAAGATGGGCAACGATATCGGTCGGCCAACCCAGAAGATCGACGCCAACCAGTTTGAGCAGAACCGGCAGCAGCACGAGGAAGGCCGCCCCGGCAAAAGACCCGAAAATCGAGCCTAATCCGCCGATAATCACCATAAACAGCACCAGGAATGACTTCTGAATGCCGAATGCTTCGCCCACCTCGACCGCGCCGAGATAGACGGCAAAGAACAAGGCCCCTGCGATGCCCACAAAGAACGAGCTGACAGCGAAAGCGCTTATCTTGGCTTTCAACGGGTTCACCCCGATGATTTCGGCGGCGATATCCATGTCGCGGATCGCCATCCATGTCCGCCCGGTCGTGCCGCGGGTCAGGTTGCGCGCAATAATCGCGCTGAAGGTCAGGAAGATCAGGCAGAACAGGTAGGTCGCCCAGGCCGGGGCGTTCGGGCCCGAGATGATGATGCCGAACACGTCACGCTCGGGCGCGTTGATCTGACCCGAGGCCGAGTAGTTGTAAAACCACGGCACCCGGTTGAAGAGCCAGACCAGAAAGAACTGTGCCGCAAGCGTGGCCACCGCCAGATAGAACCCCTTGATCCGCAGGGAAGGCAGGCCGAACAAGACGCCTACAATCGCTGTGATACCACCAGCCAACAGGACATGAATGAACATGCTGACATCTGGAAATGCGGTCATCAACTTGTAGCAGGCATAAGCACCCACCGCCATGAAACCGCCTGTACCAAGGCTGACCTGCCCGCAATAGCCCACGAGTATGTTCAATCCGATCGCCGCGATGGCATAGATCAGAAAGGGCAGCAGCAGGGCGTTTGCCCAATAGTCGTTGATGATGAACGGAATGATCCCGAACGCCACCGCCAGAACGACATAGTACCGGTACCGGTCGAACTTGATCGGGAAAGTCTGGCTGTCATCCACGTAGGAGGTTTTGAAATCTCCGGCCTCACGATAGAACATCTGTTACTTTCCCCATTCTTCCTGCGCCCGGTTTCGGGTCGCGGCGTCCAGCTGGCTGGACCCTTTGGCATATCCGCTCGCCTCAGAGGCGCGCACCAGTTTCAGGTAGGCCAGAACACCCATGATCAGACCGGCAAAGGCCAGGATCGCGGCAATCGTCAACTGGCTGTCAGTCAGGTCATTCGAGGTCAGCGCGATATAGCCAAAGGCCCAGAACCCCGCCCATGCGATTACGTTGATGATGGCGATCAGCTTGGTCATGCGTTACACCCTCTCGATGATCTTCTCGCCGAACAGACCCTGCGGTCTAAACACCAGGAAGATCAGCGCCAGCACATAGGCGAACCAGTTCTCGGTCGCACCGCCGACCAGCGGGCCAACCGAGAATTCGAACAGCTTCTCGCCCACACCGATGATCAGTCCGCCGACGATGGCACCGGGGATCGAAGTGAACCCGCCCAGCATCAACACCGGCAGCGCCTTGAGTGCGATCAGCGACAGCGAGAACTGCACGCCCGATTTGGTGCCCCACATGATCCCCGCGACCAGCGCCACGAACCCGGCCACCGACCAGACCATGACCCAGATGAAGTTGAGCGAGATCCCGACCGAAAGTGCCGCCTGATGGTCATCTGCCACAGCACGCATGGCCCGGCCCTGTTTTGTGTACTGGCTGAAGGCCACCAGCGCCGCCACCAGAAGCGCCGCAATTACGGTTGCCACGATGTCGAGGTTGTCGATGAAGAAGCCATAGCCGAAGATGTTAAAGGTGACCTCGTCGATCCACAGGTTGATGCCCTGCGGCAGACCCACATCCAGCGTCTTGATCTCGGATCCCCACATCAGGTCGGCCACACCTTCAAGGAAATAGGCCAGACCGATCGTGGCCATGAACAGGATGATCGGCTCCTGCCCAACCAGATGTCGCATGACAAAGCGCTGCACACACCAGGCCAGCAGAACCATCACACCCATTGTCAGGATGATCGCCAGCAGGGCGGGGATGTTCCAGCCGAAGTTATAGACATGAGTGCCGAAGGTCGCGTTGATCAAATGCGCGAAAGGCACCTGCCCGTTCATGATCCCGACCAGTGTCATCGCCGCAAACAGGGCCATAACCCCTTGCGCGTAATTGAAAATCCCGGATGCCTTGTAGATCAGCACAAAGCCCAGCGCGACCAGCGCATAAAGCACCCCGGCCATCAGACCGTTAAGGATGACCTCCGTGGCAAAGATTAACTGCTCAGGCATATGTGCCTCCCCGGATATCTGCTTTGGTCTCAGTCATGGCTGACCCCCAGATAGGCGTCGATGACTTCCTGATTGTTGCGCACCTCGTCGGGTGTACCGTCACCAATCTTTTTTCCGTAATCCATCACGACCACGCGGTCGCTCAGGTCCATCACCACGCCCATATCGTGTTCGATCAGGGCGATGGTGGTGCCGAATTCGTCATTCACATCGAGGATAAAGCGGCTCATGTCCTCTTTCTCTTCGACATTCATGCCCGCCATCGGTTCATCCAGCAGCAAGAGCTTTGGTTCTGCCGCCAGTGCGCGGGCCAGTTCGACGCGTTTTTTCAGGCCATAAGGCAGGCGCGCAACGGGCGTCTTGCGGATGTGCTGGATTTCAAGGAAATCGATGATCTTCTCGACCGCCTCACGGTTTTCAACCTCTTCCGCCTCGGCCTTTCCCTTCCACCAGGCCTGCTGGAAGATGTTGGTCTGCATGAAATTCAAACGCCCGGTCATGACGTTGTCCAAAACGCTCATCCCTTCGAACAGGGCGATGTTCTGGAACGTCCGCGCGATCCCCTGCTGCGCCACCTCAAAGGGCCGCATCGCTGGGCGTTTTGATCCGTGGAACCAGACCTCGCCTTCCTGCGGGACATAGAACCCCGAGATAACGTTCAGCATGGATGATTTTCCGGCCCCGTTCGGCCCGATGATGGCGCGAATTTCGCCTTCGCGAATATCGAACGAGATGTCCTTGATCGCCACGACGCCGCCAAAGCGCAGGGTGATGTTCTTCATTTCCATCACCACGCCGCCGATCTTGCGACCGTCTTCGGTGACATATCCTTCTGCGTTATCCAGCATCAGTCACTCCCTGACTTGCGCATAAACGGGATGGCGGGCGTGGCGATGGCCGCAGGTCTAGCGGTGCAATGGCGGCCCTCATTCCGCTGCCACCTTGTGCTGCGCAACCGGTACGACCGGCGCATCCACGATTTTCAGCGTCGCGCTGATCGATCCCTTGCGCCCATCTTCATAGGTCACTTCGGTCGTGGTCGACACGCTTTCGGACCCGTCATAAAGCGCCGCAATGATGTCGTGGAACTTCTCTTCGACAAACCCACGCCGCACTTTCCGGGTGCGCGTCATCTCACCATCATCAGCGTCCAGTTCCTTGTGCAGAACGACAAAGCGATGCACCTGGCAACCGGACAGCATTTCATCAGCTGCTACCGATTTGTTGACCTCTTCCACATGCGCCCTGATCGTCTCTAACACACGCGGATGGCCTGCCAGTTCCTGATAGGAGGCATAGGCCACGTTGTTGCGTTCCGCCCAGTTGCCGACCGCTGTCAGGTCGATATTGATAAAGGCCACGCAGCGGTCCTTGCCGTTTCCGAACAGAACGACCTCGAGAATATCGGGATAGAATTTCAGCTTGTTCTCGACATATTTCGGCGCAAACATGGACCCGTCGGCCATTTTGCCCACGTCCTTGGCGCGGTCGATGATCCGCAGATGGCCGCTGCTTTCCTCGATGAACCCGGCATCACCCGTTGCCACCCAGCCTTCGGCATCTTTGGTCGATGCCGTGGAATCCGGGTTGTTGTAATATTCGACAAACACGCCGGGTGAGCGGTAATGGATCTCGCCCTTGTCGTCGATCCTGATCTCGACATCCGGCGCGGGCACGCCAACCGTGTCGGCCCGAACCTCGCCATCCGGCTGCACCGTGATGAAAACGGTTGCTTCGGTCTGGCCATAAAGCTGTTTCAGGTTGATGCCCAAAGATCTATAGAAATCAAAGATTTCCGGTCCGATCGCTTCACCCGCTGTATAACCAACCCGGAACCGGCCATAGCCCAGCGTATCCTTGAGCGGCCCGTAGACCAGCAGGTTACCCAGCGCGTATTTCATCCGGTCGCCAAACCCGACGGGTTTGCCATCCAGCAACTTGCCACCCACCTTTTTGGCATGCGCCATGAAGTGATGGAACATGCGCTGCTTCAGCTTGCTCGCATCCTCCATCCGGATCATTACATTGGTCAGCTGGCTTTCAAACACGCGCGGTGGGGCGAAGAAATAGGTCGGCCCGATTTCGCGCAGATCGGTCATCATCGTGTCGGCGCTTTCCGGGCAGTTCACGCAGAACCCACACCAATAGGCCTGACCGATGGAAAAGATGAAATCCCCGACCCATGCCATCGGAAGATAGGAAAGGATATCTTCATCGCGGGTCAAATGGTCGAAGATCGCTGAATTCTTGGCGCTTTCGATCACATTGCGGTTCGACAGAACCACCCCCTTGGGCTTGCCCGTTGTGCCCGAGGTATAGAGCATGACGCAGGTGTCGTTATAGGTGATCTCAGAGATGCGCTTGTCCAGCTCTGCATCAAACCGCTGATGTCCTGCCTGACCTTCGGCCATGAGGTCTTCCAGCGCGTTCATCTGGCTGTGGTCGTATTTCCGCATCCCCCGCTTGTCGGTATAGAGGATGTGCTTGATCTGGTGCACTTTTTCCTGAATCTCGATGACCTTGTCGACCTGTTCCTGATCACCGCAGACGACATATTTCGCGCCGCAATGCTCCATCACATAGGTCATCTCTTCGGCGACTGCGTCCTGATACAGAGGCACCGGAACTGCACCGACCATCTGTGCCGCGACCATGGTCCAGTAATGCGCTGGCCGGTTGCGTCCGATCACGGCAATGTGGTCACCGCGCTCAACGCCAATTTCAAGAAATCCAAGGGCGAGCGCGCGAATTTCCTTGGCCGCTTCAGCCCAGGTCCAGCATTGCCAGATCCCAAATTCTTTTTCCCGATAGGCCGGGGCATCCCCGAACTGGGTCGCGTTGCGGTGTAGAAGCGCCGGAAGGGAGTGCAACCCTTCGGCGCCCGACTGCGTCTGAGCCAATCTTTTTCTCCTCCCCATCCGGCCTCCTCAAAGCCGGAAATGGCGGATCCGGGAAAGCCCCCGGATGCCAGTGCCCCGATTTGGGACACCCGCACGATCAGCGTCAACTTTTTCCTGATGTTTTCTCAATTCTTACGAATTGTAACAGGTGCAGAGGGGTGATGTTACGTTTTGTACAAATTGTACAGATCGCCTTGCGTCGGAAAATTCGAACCACCTGACCCGATACTCGCAGCATCGGAGTCCTCGATAATTAAAGATCTTTCTAGCTAGAGCTTCTCACAAGCGATTTCAAACTCGTGCTGGAAATCATCTGGAGGGCAAACACATGACAATGCCGCGACCAAAGTTTTATTGGTTAGAGCTTCTTTAAAAACCACTCTGGAGAACTCTGTATAGTGCTCATTCAACAGATCCTCTAAAGGCCCGGAACCAAGCATTCCAATTTCCCATTCGCTCAGCTCCTTCTTTGATAAATCGCAAATTGCGCTCCAAAGAACATGCGGTTTTTCATGTGCCCAACTAATACGGGCATCAACAACCCATTCGCTTTCGAGCCAACGCTGACTGCCTGCCGGGTTTCTTTAAAAACTTAACCAAGACGAAACGAATTTTCTAATCAGCGCACCGCTGCCCATATTACGTTTCCCTCACTACAACCAATCCCTTAGAATAGGAATCAATGGCACATCCGCTGCGGGCATGGGGTAATTGCGCAGGTCATTTGCGCGGACCCATTTCAGCGCCTGCCCCTCTTTCGACTGCGGGATACCCTGCCATTTGCGGCAGGCGAACAGCGGCATGAGCAGGTGGAAATCGTCATAGCTGTGGCTGGCAAAGGTCAGGGGGGCGAGGCACGAGGCCCAGGTATCGATGCCCAGCTCCTCGTGCAATTCGCGGATCAGGGCGGCCTCGGGGGTTTCGCCGGGTTCGATCTTGCCGCCGGGAAACTCCCAAAGACCGGCCATGGATTTACCCTCGGGGCGTTGGGCCACCAGCACCCGGCCCTCGATGTCGATCAGGGCGACAGCTGAAACCAACACGGTTTTCACGAGCGGTAATCCGCGTTGATCTCGATATATCCGTGGGTCAGATCGCAGGTCCAGACGGTGGATTTGCCCGCGCCCAGACCCAGATCAACGGCGATGACCAGATCCTGACCTTTCATATAAGCGGCGGCTGCGTCTTCGCTGTAATCGGGGCTGACCCAGCCTTTTTCGGCCACAAGGATGTCGCCGAACGAAATGCTCAGCAGGTCGCGATCCGCCGCGGCACCGGATTTACCGATGGCCATGACGATACGGCCCCAGTTCGGATCTTCGCCCGCGATGGCGGTTTTGACCAGCGGAGAGTTGGCGATGGCAAGGCCATGGATCTTGGCGTCAGCGTCTGTTGCGGCCCCTGTCACGCGGATCTCGACGAATTTCGTGGCACCTTCGCCATCGCGCACCACTTGCTGGGCCAGATCCAGCATCACAGCTTCCAGCGCCTCGGCGAAGGCCGCATTGCCGGTGGCGTCCACACCCGAAGCGCCGGTGGCGCACAGCAGCAGGCTGTCCGAGGTGGATGTATCGCTGTCCACGGTGATGCAGTTGAACGTCCGGTCTGTCTGCGCACCCAGCATCGCCTGCAACGCCGATTGTTCGACCCGGGCGTCGGTAAAGATATAGACCAGCATGGTCGCCATATCGGGCGCAATCATGCCGGAACCCTTAGAAATCCCCGCAATAGAGACTGTTTTGCCATCAATTTCGACCTGCGCCACGGCCCCTTTCGGGAAGGTGTCCGTGGTCATGATCGCGCGTGCGGCGTCTTCGATCGCGTGACGGCTGAGACCCGCCTTCAGCGTTTCAAGCTTGGCAATGATGCGGTCATGCGCCAGCGGTTCACCAATCACGCCGGTTGAGGAGGTAAAGACCCGCTCGACCGGAACACCTGTCGCCTTCGAGACGGCCTGCGTCACCTCGGCCACCGAGGTCTGACCATAATGCCCGGTAAAGGCATTGGCATTGCCCGAGTTCACCAGGATCGCCGCCGGGCCATCGCTGGGCCCGCCGATCTTGTCCTGACAATCCAGAACCGGGGCGGCACGCGTGGCTGAACGGGTAAAGACCCCGGCCACAGATGTGCCCGGGTCCAGCACGGCCAGCATGACATCGGTGCGGCCCTGATATCGCACGCCCGCCGCGACGGTGGCGAACCGCACACCGTCAATTGCAGGCAAATCAGGGAAGGACGCTGGCGCCAGCGGCGAAACCTTGGTGATCTTGGCCACGGGGATTACTCCTGAATCAGGTCCAGCTGGCGCAGGACTTCGGGTCCGGCACCTTCCAGAGCGGGGCGGTCGATCTGGGCCTGCTGTGTCAGTTCATCGATGCGCGCCTGAATGGCGTCCTGCTGAACAGTTTGCGCAAGCTCTTCGCGCACGGCGTCCAGCGCGGGCGCTTCGGTTTTGCGCTTGTCGTTCAGCTTGACCACATGCCAGCCGAACTGCGTCTGAACCGGATCGGACACCTGCCCTTTTTCGAGCGCGACCACGGCTGTTTCGAATTCCGGTACCATCTGGCCCTTGCCGAACCAGCCCAGAGCACCGCCATTGGGGCCGGACGGGCCGGTGGAGTGCGCGCGCGCGAGCTCGGCGAAATCGGCGCCGTCATCAAGCTGCGCCTTGAGGTCGTTGGCCTGTTCTTCGGTCTCGACCAGAATGTGGCTGGCATCGAATTCGTCTTCACCCGCGAAATCGTTGTACTGCGCGTCGTAGGCTGCCTGAATGGCCTCGTCCGTGACAACGGTATCGGTCAGGGCTGTGACGGTCTGAACCGCCAGAAGAGAGCGTTCTTCATTTTTCAGCCGCAGCGTGTTCAGTTTGTTCAGCCCGTCCTGCTGTTGCCCCAGCAATTGCTGCTGGATCAGCTGTTCCAGCACGAAGTCGTACAATACATCATCTTCGGCTTGCTGGTATTGCGGCGGCAGGGCGGCAACGGTTGCGATCACGTGACCCAAAGTGATCTCATCCCCGTTCACACGCGCCACCACGGTGGATGCATCCGGCTGGGTTTCGGCGGCCAGCGGCAAGGCCATCATGGCGGTCAGAGCCAGCGATGGCAGAAAAGTGAGGCCTTTGGGCATTGAATCATCCTATTTCCTTGCCGCGGCAGGGCGCAGCGTTGACACTCTGGAACCTGCCGCTTACATCGCTTTGAAGCCTTGGACAGGGCCGCCTTTCACCCCCCGTATCTATGGGTTGCGCGCAAGGTGGGCAAGCCTGTCAAAAACCAAGACAAGAACAGATCCGCTGGAGTGAACATGCTGGGACTCGGAACGCTCGCCAAAAAGGTGTTCGGAACACCGAACGACCGCAAGATCAAGGCGACCCGCCCCCTGATCGAAAAGATCAACGCGCTGGAACCCGAGTTCGAGAAACTGTCCGATCAGGGCCTGATCGACAAGACAGAAGACCTGCGCAAACGCGCGCTGGATGGCGAAAGCCTTGACGATCTGCTGCCCGAAGCCTTTGCCAACGTGCGCGAAGGCGCCCGCCGCGCGCTGGGGCTGCGCGCCTTTGACGTGCAGCTGATGGGCGGTGTTTTCCTGCATCAGGGTAACATCTCGGAAATGAAGACGGGTGAGGGCAAGACACTGGTCGCGACCCTCCCTGCCTATCTGAACGCGCTGACCGGCAAGGGCGTGCATGTGGTCACGGTGAACGAATACCTGGCCAAGCGCGACGCGGAATGGATGGGCAAGGTGTTTGCTGCCGTAGGCATGACCACAGGCGTGATCTGGTCGGGCCAGCCTGACGCGGAAAAACTGGCCGCCTATTCCTGCGACATCACCTATGCCACCAACAACGAGCTGGGTTTTGACTATCTGCGCGACAACATGAAGGCCGATCTGGAGCAGGTTTACCAGAAGCACCACAATTTCGCGATTGTGGACGAGGTCGATTCGATCCTGATCGACGAGGCGCGGACGCCGCTGATCATCTCGGGTCCGGCACAGGACCGCTCGGACCTGTATACCGCCATCGATGCGCTGATCCCGAGTCTGACCGACGAACACTACACGTTGGACGAAAAGGCCCGCAACGTGACCTTCACGGATGAGGGCAACGAGTTTCTGGAGCAGCAGCTGTTGGCTGCCGGCCTGATTCCTGAAGGCCATTCGCTGTATGACCCGGAAAGCACGACCGTGGTGCATCACGTGAATCAGGGTCTGCGCGCGCACAAGCTGTTCCAGCGCGACAAGGATTACATCGTGCGCGACGGCAATGTTGTTCTGATCGACGAATTCACGGGCCGCATGATGCCGGGCCGCCGCTTGTCCGAGGGCCTGCATCAGGCCATCGAAGCCAAGGAAAACGTGCAGATTCAGCCTGAGAACGTGACGCTGGCCAGTGTGACCTTCCAGAACTATTTCCGCCTTTACGACAAGCTGGGCGGCATGACCGGGACCGCCCTGACCGAAGCAGAGGAATTTGCCGAGATTTACGGCCTGGGCGTGGTTGAGGTTCCGACCAACAAGCCGATTGCCCGTGTGGACGAGGATGATCAGGTCTATCGCACCGCCATGGAAAAATATGGCGCGATGATCGAAGAGACCAAATTGGCGCAGGAAAAGGGCCAGCCGGTTCTGCTGGGGACGACCTCGATCGAGAAATCGGAACTGCTGAGCCAGATGCTGACCAAGGAAGGCATCGCCCATAACGTTCTGAACGCCCGCCAGCACGAGCAGGAGGCGCAGATCGTCGCCGATGCCGGCCGTCTGGGCGCGGTGACCATCGCCACCAACATGGCCGGTCGCGGCACCGACATTCAGCTGGGCGGCAATGTCGAGATGAAGGTGCTGCAAGCGATGGCGGACAACCCCGAGGCCGATCCGTCGGAGCTGCGCGCCGCAGAAGAGGCGCGCCACGCGGAAGAAAAAGAAAAGGTTCTGGCCGCAGGGGGCCTTTATGTGATGGCGTCCGAACGCCATGAAAGCCGCCGCATCGACAACCAGCTGCGCGGCCGTTCGGGCCGTCAGGGCGATCCGGGCCGTACCGTGTTCTACCTGAGCCTTGAAGACGACCTGATGCGCATCTTTGGCTCGGAACGGCTGGACAAGGTGCTGACCACGCTGGGCATGAAAGAAGGCGAGGCGATCATTCACCCGTGGGTGAACAAGTCGCTGGAACGCGCGCAGTCCAAGGTCGAGGGCCGCAACTTCGACATGCGCAAGAACGTTCTGAAATTCGATGACGTGATGAACGATCAGCGCAAGGTGATCTTTAGCCAGCGCCGCGAGATCATGTCGGCCAATGACCTGTCCGAGATCGTCTCGGATATGCGCGAGCAGGTGATCGACGATCTGATTGACGAATACATGCCGCCGAAATCCTATGCGGATCAGTGGGATACCGACGGTCTGCATGCGGCGATCAAGGACAAGCTGACCATCGATGCACCGGTTCAGGACTGGGCTGCCGAAGAAGGCGTGGATGACGAGCAGGTGCGCGAGCGCCTGATCAAGGCCGCAGATGAGATGATGGCCCAGAAGGCGGTTGCCTTTGGTCCCGAAAACATGCGCAACATCGAAAAGCAGGTGCTGTTGCAGACCATCGACAGCAAATGGCGCGAGCATCTGCTGACGCTGGAACATCTGCGCTCGGTCGTGGGTTTCCGCGGCTATGCCCAGCGCGATCCGCTGAACGAATACAAAAACGAAAGCTTCCAGCTGTTCGAATCCATGCTGGACGGTTTGCGGGAAACCGTTACACAGCAATTGTCGCGCGTGCGTCCACTGACCGAAGAAGAGCAGAGGGAAATGCTGGCGCAGATGGCGGCGCAACAGGCGCAGGCACAACAGGCCGTGGATAAGGCTGCAAGCCAGGCCGAGGCCAAGGCCGAAGCGGCGGCGTCAGGCGATGCCCTGCCGGGGTTTGATGAGAGCGATCCGTCAACCTGGGGTAACCCGTCGCGAAACGACCTGTGCCCCTGCGGATCCGGAAAGAAGTTCAAACACTGCCACGGCAGATTGACCTGACGTTAACACCCTTTCATCACAATGAGTCCGTCTCGCGGCCACAAATTGGCCGCGATTGGTGGCGAGAGTGCAAGCTGCTCCTTCAACTGGGGAGGGTGTCTTGTTTGTAGTTCGCAACTACGTAACCATGTGCGGAACGGTCGCTTGTGCCTTGGGCATAGGCTATCTGATGCAAAACGGACCGGCTGCGCAGCAGAACCGCGCGCAGGGCGGTGTTGATGTGGCCTCCGTTGCCGATCAGTCTTCGATTCTGTCGGGGCTGGACAGTATCGTGCTGACGTCGGCTACCGTATCAGATGCCGATCCGGTCAATGTCACACCGGCACCCCGCGCTGTGCCCGCTGTCCCCAGAACATCGAGTTGCAGGATCAGCGCGCACGCGACCGCAGCGCCCGGTGCCTTGGCGCACCTGTCGCTGAAAGCGCCGTGCCACAAGAATGAACAGATTGAAATTCACCATAGCGGCCTCACTGTTAGCCAGATGACTGACGCTAGCGGCGCGCTGGATATGGCGATCCCGGCCCTTTCGGAATATGCGATTTTCCTGTTTTCCTTCGAAGATGAAACAGGCACCGTCGCCACCACTCACGTCCCCGAAATCGCCGGTTTTGATCGTGTTGTCCTGCAATGGCAGGGTGATACCGAGTTGCAGATTCACGCGCTGGAATTTGGCGCCAGCTATGGCGCGGATGGCCATGTCTGGGATGACGCATCTGCCGAAGGCGCCGGTAAGGTTATGCGCTTGGGTCAATCCGATTCCGGGATTACTCAGAATATCGAAGTGTATTCTTTCCCGGCCAGCACTTCGGATCAGTCGGGCACGATTGACCTGACTGTCGAGGCCGAAGTGACCGATGCAAATTGCGGCCACACGCTGAACGTGCAGTCGCTGGAGCTGTTGTCGGACCGCCGCCTGCGGTCGCGCGACATGTCTGTGACCTTGCCGGATTGTTCGCGCTCGGGCGAGTTTCTGGTGTTGAATAATCTGCTCTCAGACCTGACAATCGCGGCAAAGTAATCCGCAGGCAGGCTTGAACCTCTTATGACATTTTTCCGTGTGGCGGTGGCTGCGCTGTTTTCCGTGACGGTGGCGACCGGTGCTTTTGGGCAGGACATCACGTTGACCTCGCATGATGGCAAGGTCGAAGTGACAGGCAATCTGCTGAGCTTTGACGGTGAGTTTTATCGCGTCGATACGCAATTCGGGACGTTGACCGTGGATGGTTCGGGCGTCACATGCGAGGGACCCGCCTGCCCCAACCTGATCGATTTCGTCGCCGAGGTGCAGTTTTCCGGATCATCGGTGATGGCCGAAACGGTGCTGCCCGCCCTGATCATCGGCTTTGCCCGTCAGGAAGACCTGACCGCGACCCCCGCCCGCGTGGATGAGGACACCTTTGTTTACGAGTTGCATCAGGCAGGCCGGTCGGCGCCGCTTGCGCGGTTATTCTTTGACGTGGGCACCACGGATCGCGGGTTCAGCGACCTGATCGCAGACCGGGCGGATATCGTGATGGCCCTGCGCGAGATGCGCGAGGCCGAGCGGGAGGCTGCCGAAGCTGCGGGGTTGGGTGATCTGAAACGCTCGCGGCGATCACGGGTCATTGCACTGGATGCCATGGTCCCGGTCGTGGCCCCCGACAGCGTGATGCGACAGGTTTCGCTGGCGGATCTGGCCCGCATTCTGTCCGGCGAGGTCAGCAACTGGGCGCAGCTGGGTGGGCCGGATGCCCCTATTGCACTGCATGTGCCAGAGGCCGGGTCGGGTCTGGCGCAGGCGGTCGAGGATCAGGTTCTGAAAACCGCCGGTGTGGTGCTGACCGATACGGCGATCCGCCACAATCGCATACATGACCTGACCGCGGCTGTGGCTAAGGATCCGTTTTCCATCGGTATCGCCAGCAAGGCATCGGCCCATGGCACCCGCGCTGTGCCTTTGACTGGCGGGTGCGGGCATCCTCTGGCCGCGACCCGCCAGTCAATCAAGACCGAAGATTACCCGCTGAATATGCCCATGTTCCTGTATCTGCCGGAACGCCGCCTGCCCCGGATTGCGCGACAGTTTCTGGCCTATAGCCAAAGCCCCGAGGCACAGGTGGCGATACGTGACGCAGGATATGTGGATCAATCTGCTGAAACCCTGCCGGTTGGCGTGCAGGGGGACCGGCTTGCCAATGCGGTCGTCACCGGCGGAACTGAGGTCGGACTGGAGGAATTGCAGCGCATGATCGAGACCTTGCGCCCGCTGTCGCGCCTGTCCCTGTCGGTCCGGTTCGAGCCCGGATCGTCCCGTCCGGACGCGCAGTCACGCGCCAATATTCAGCAACTGGCGCAAATGCTGGACGCGGGTACGTTGCAGGCACGCAAGGTGGTGTTTGCAGGCTTCAGCGATGGGGACGGGGGTGCCGTTTCAAATGCCCGCATCGCCCTGCGGCGCGCGCAAACCGTGCGAAACGCGGTTATCGCCGCGCTTGAAGCCCCGATCCCTGATAGTATCACGGTCACCGCCGAAGGATTTGGTGAAGCGATGCCCATGGCCTGCGATGACACCGAATGGGGCCGCAAGGTCAACCGCCGGGTCGAGATTTGGGTGCAGTAGCCGCTAGAGATACCCTTCGGAACGAAAGCTGAGCTCGGTCGATTTGCCGATGATCAGGTGGTCATGCAGAATCAGCCCCAGGGCGGAACAGGCATCCTGAATGCGGTTGGTCATATCGATGTCTGACTGTGACGGCGTTGGGTCGCCCGAAGGATGGTTGTGCACCAATATCAAGGCCGAGGCATTCAGTTCCAACGCCCGTTTCGCCACTTCGCGCGGATAGACCGGCACGTGATCCACGGTGCCTTTGGCCTGTTCCTCATCCGCGATCAGGACGTTCTTGCGATCCAGATAGAAAACGCGAAATTGCTCGGTCTCGCGATGCGCCATTGTCGTGTGGCAATAATCCAGCAGCGCGTCCCAGCTGGATATTACGTGTCGTTGCATCACCCGCGCCCGTGCCATCCGATGCGCGCAGGCTTCGAGGATTTTCAGATCGGTGATGACCGTATCACCAACGCCCTTGATCTGCCGCAGCCGTTCTTCGGGTGCTGTCAACACACGGTTGAAATCGCCAAAGGCATTCATCAATGCCCGCGCCAATGGTTTCACATCCTGCCGAGGGATGGACCGGAACAAAACCAGTTCCAGCAACTCATAATCCGGGATCGCTGCGGATCCGCCCGCCATGAACCGTTCGCGCAGCCGCTTGCGATGGTCTTTGATGTAGGAGGGTAACCGACCATTCGGCAGCGGCTGCGCTGGCGCTTCGTCCGTATCAAACAGCATGGTGGCTTCGGCAAAGGCGTCCTGTGTCATGCGTTTACCCTGTCGCAGAATCACTTTCCGAAAGGTTAACGCACCTCTCCTGCCATATGCGCGGTGGCGCGGCGGACAATCATGTGCAGAAGGATCGAAAATACGCCCAGAGTCAGCATCGCTGCAAACATCAGGTCCGTCTTGGCGCGGCCATTGGCCAGCAGCATCAGATATCCCAGACCTTGCGATGAACCGACCCATTCACCGATCACGGCACCGATCGGCGCATACACCGCCGCAAGCCGCATCCCCGAGGCCAAAGACGGCAACGCCGCAGGGATACGGATGTGCCACAACACAGCGCGCTTGCCCGCCTGCATCGTGCGCGCAAGGTCCAGATACCCCTGCGGTGTCCGCATCAAACCGTCAAAAAAGGACGACGTGATCGGGAAATAGATGATCAGCACCGCCATCGCGACCTTGGACAACAGGCCATAACCCAGCCATAGCGTCAGCAACGGGGCCAGTGCAAAGACCGGCAGGGCCTGAGTGAACACCAGCATTGGCTGTACCAGAACCCGTGCGGCGCGGGAATTGGCCAGCTGCAATGCGGTGAAAACGCCCAGCAGCGTGCCGCAGGCAAGGCCGATAATGACCTCGATGGCTGTGATCCAGGTGTGTTCTGCAATCAGCCAGCGGTTCTGCCACCAGGTCTCGGCAACCACTGCGGGACCGGGCAGGATGAATTTTGGCAATCCGGTCAGGGTCACGATTCCCTGCCAGATGGCAAGGGCAAACAGGGTTGCTGCCAGAACAGAGAGGGACTTCATACCCCGCCCCCTCGCAGCAGCCGCAAAAGCGCGCCTTGTGTTTCCAGCGTCTGCAGATCATCCACGCTGCGCGGGGCTGGAGCAACCGGCGGGTCGCACGGCGTTAGCCCGTGCTGTGTCATGACGACGATGGATTGCCCCAGACGCGCGGCCTCGCCCGGATCGTGGGTCACCAGAAGGACAGTGCGGCCTTTTAGCGCCTCGGCGGCCAGATCCTGCATATCGGCACGGGTTCGGGCATCGAGGGCGGAAAAGGGTTCGTCCAGCAACACGATCGGCCGGTCTTCCATCAGGGTGCGAGCCAGTGCCACGCGCTGACGCTGCCCACCCGAAAGCTCGGGCGGTTTCTTGGTCATATGGTCCTGCAATCGCATCCGTTCGATCAGGCGGTCGCGCCGGTCAACGTCAACTTTCTCGCCCCGCAGCCGCGCGCCCAACGAGACGTTTTGCGCAACACTCGCCCAAGGCAGCAACAGGTCGTCCTGCGCCATATAGGCAACCCGGTCCGAAACCGGCTGGCCATCGCTGGCGGTGATCCGGCCCGAGAATTCAGCCCCGGTTTCCAGCCCCGCTATCAGCCGCAAGACCGTGGTTTTTCCGACACCCGATCCACCCAGCAGACAGGTCCACGCCCTGGCGGCAAGCGTCAGGGTCAGCGGCGCGAACAGAGTCGTGCCGTCGATCGTGGCTGTGCCGCTGATGGTCAGATCGGGTGCCGGGGTCATGGGGTCAGACCCATCTGCCAGAAATTGACCTCCAATTCCGTCGCTGTACGGAACGTCCGGCACAGACGATCCCAGCGGGGCGAAGATTGGAAATCCGCCCCAATCCTTCGTGTTAGAGCCGAATCCAGCAATTCGCCCACGGCCGCGCAGGCGTTTTGATAGCCTTCATCCGCGTAAGTATCGATCCAGCCACGATAGGATGTGGATGTTGCCTCTGCAGACAGGCGGGTGCCAATCTCACCATATCCCATGACGCACGGTACAAGTGCTGCCAGAAGATCTAGCAGATCGCCGCTATAGCCCGCCTCGAGAACAAAGCGGGTATAGGCCAGATTCTCGGGCCGTTCCGGCGTTGCAAACAGATCGGACTGCGAAATGCCTTCTGCTTCGCAAATGCCGATATGCAGCTTCATCTCTTCGCTGATCAGGCCGTTCACGGTACGCGACGCCGCCAGCATTTCAGCATGTGTTTCCGATTTCACCACGGCCAGCGCCCAGGCGCGCGAGAAGTGGATCAGGAACACGTAATCCTGACGCAAATAGTGCAGGAACGCCGGACGTGGCAGGGTGCCGTCTTTCAGGGCTTCGACAAAAGCGTGGCGGGTGTAGTCCCGCCACGGCCCCTGCGCCGCATCGCGCATCAGCGCAAAGGCTTTGCCATAATCGCTCATTGCGCGGTGACGTCGATGGCAATGTCGCTGACGGGCAGGACAGTGTCGATCATGCCGCTGTCGTTCAGGAATGCTTCGAACCGGGCATATCGGCCAGCGTCAAACCCGGCGGGACGCAGGGCAAAGCGCGGCAGCGTGTCGACCCATGCCCGCGCGTTCAGCTCGTCCTGCAACTCGGGTGAGGTGGCCGAGAAGACCTCCCAGCCTTTTTTCGGGTTGTTGACGATGTACTGAGTCGCTTTTTCGGTCGCGGCCAGGAAACGGGCGATCTTGTCTTTGTCCATCGTATCAGGGTTGGCGACATAGATCAGTTCGTCATAAGACGGCACGCCCTCTTCCTCGATATAGAAACAGGTGCCGGGGCGGCCTTCGATATCCATCTGGTTCAGCTCGAAGTTGCGATAGGCGCCGATCACCGCATCCACCTGACCGGTCATCAGCGAGGGCGAGAGCGAGAAATTCACGTTGATCATCTCAACATCATCCAGCGCGACGTCGTATTTGCCAAGCACGGTGCTGAGGATGGCCTCTTCCACACCGGCGACGGAAAAGCCGATTTTCTTTCCCTTGAGGTCAGCGGGCGATTTGATCGGGCCGTCCTTCAGAACCAGCAGGCAGTTCAGGGGCGTTGCGACCAGCGTGCCGACCCGTTTCAGCGGCAGCCCTTCGTGAATCTGCAAATGCAGTTGCGGCTGATAGGATACTGCCAAATCCGCTTGACCAGCGGCCACCAGACGTGGCGGTGCGGATGGGTCGGCGGGGGCAACGACTTCGACCTGCAACCCCTGCTCGGCAAAGTAGCCGTTTTCCTGCGCCACGATGATGGGCCCATGGTCGGGGTTGATAAACCAGTCCAGCAGGACGGTCATCTTGTCTTCGGCCCAGGCTGGCGCGGCGGCCAGAAGGGCAAAGGCTGTCATCAGCTTTTTCATATCTCACGTTTCCTTTTCTCAGGAGGTTGAGGCCGCGACGAGGACAATCTCGCCCGGCCAAATCGGTTGGATTTTCTCGGCAGCGCGCCATGCGCGCAGCCCGGTGGCACAGCAAAGAGCAAGGCGTTGCCCTTTTTTAGAGTCTATTATTTGAATTTCTTCGGGTGAAATGCGCGTCGCATTCGGGTGAGCTGGAACCGGCGCTTCGTCCGGGTCACGCAGTTCGACAATCTGGTCTGTCTCCTTCAACTGACTGGCAGAGAGAAAGCGGAAACAGCTGTTCGGTTCCGGCGCGTCATCAAAACGAAACCCGGTGCTGCGCAGGGTTCGCGCATCATATTGCACCATCTGCCCAAGCGGGGACGGGTCAAGCCGCAAGATCAGGTTCAGCGCCATCTGCGCCTGCATGGACCCGATCACACCGACAACAGGGCCTAGAACACCCGCCGTGGCGCAGCTTGCGCCGCTATCCGGCGCATCGGGGAAAACGGCTCGCAGAGAAGGCGCGCTGCCGCAGAAGCCGCCCACATAACCCGAAAGCCCCAGTACCGAGGCGCTGATCAGTGGCTTGCCTTGTGCCAGACAGGTATCCGACAGCAAATAACTGACCGCATAGCTGTCGGCACAATCCAGAATGATATCTGCCTGCGACACCAGATCGGGCGCATTTTCCCCTGTTAGAGCCATTTTCTTGGCAATCACATCGATTTCGGCATTCAACGCACGGCATCGGTCAGCGGCGCGTTCGGCCTTTGACAGCCCGCAATCTTTTTCTGAAAACAATGTCTGGCGATGCAGGTTCGACAGATCGACGATGTCACCATCGACAATTGTGATATGCCCCACACCGGCCCCGGCCAATAGCGGCAGCAGCGGCGCGGCCAGACCACCTGCGCCGACCACCAGAACACGGGCCGCAGTCAGGCGAGCCTGTCCTTCAGCCCCAACCTCGGGCAGCAGCGTCTGGCGGGCGTACCGGTTCATCTCGTGACCTCGATCCAAGCACGCACCCGCGCTTCGGGGTCGGCGTTCAGCGTGATGTCCGTGACAGCCGAGACAATGTCGGCCCCGGCAGCCAGCACCCCCGCTGCGCGCTCGACGCTCATGCCGCCAATGCCGACCAGAGGAATGTCGCCAACCCGCGCCTTCCATTCGGTCACGCGGGGCAGGCCCTGCTGATGCCATTTCATCTTTTTCAAAATGGTCGGATAGACCGGGCCCAACGCCACGTAATCGGGGTCTATGGCCAGAACCCGCTCAAGCTCATCATCGTCATGAGTGGAAACACCCAGCTTTAGACCCGCTTTTCGGATGGTTTTCAGGTCGGCATCATCCAGATCTTCTTGCCCCAGATGAACCCAGTCACAACCCAGATCGATGGCCTGCTGCCAGTAATCGTTGATCACCAGAACCGCCCCATAGTCGCGGCACAGATCGCGCGAGGCGGCAATCTGATCGCGCACCACTTCAACCGGCTGATCCTTGATACGCAGCTGCACCAGTTTGACACCCAGGGGCAGCATCTGCCGCAGCCAGTCCGAGTGATCGAAGATCGGATAGAAACGGTCCAGCGTCATGACAGGAAGGCCTTTCCAACAACAGGGGTCGAAGGTTCGGCCATATCGCGTGCCTCGATCGGGTCTGCCTGATGGGCCAGTTGTCCGGCATGGATTGCCTGCGCCATCGCCTTGGCCATCAGAACGGGATCACCGGCACGGGCCACAGCGGTGTTCAGCAGAACGGCATCATAGCCCAGTTCCATCGCATGGGCCGCGTGGCTGGGCAGGCCGATCCCGGCATCCACCACCAGCGGCGTGTCAGGGAACTCGGCCCGCATCGACCGCAGGGCGTATTCGTTGTTCAGCCCTCGCCCGGACCCGATGGGCGCCCCCCACGGCATCAGCACTTCGCACCCCGCTTCGAGCAGGCGTTCGCCCACGATCAGATCATCGGTGGTGTAGGGAAACACCTTGAACCCGTCTTCGGTCAGGATGCGCGCGGCCTCGACCAGCTGGAACACATCCGGCTGCAAACTGTCGGTGTGGCCAATCAGTTCCAGCTTGATCCATTTGGTATCAAACACTTCGCGCGCCATATGGGCTGTGGTCACCGCCTCTTTCACCGTATGACAGCCAGCCGTATTTGGCAGGATCAGGACACCAAGCTCGCGGATCATCTGCCAGAATGTCTGCCCTGCGCCGGATTCCCGCCGCAGCGATACCGTGGCAACCGCCGCACCGCTTTCACGAAAGGCCTGTTCCAGAATGGCGGGGCTGGGATATTGGGCGGTGCCCAGCATCAGCGGGTTCGGCAACTCGATGCCGTAGAACGTTCTCATCCTCAGCCCCCCTGCATCGGCGCGACAACTTCGATCCGGTCGCCATCGGTCAGTTTGTGCGCAATGCGCAGGCTTGACGGCACGAAATCTTCGTTCACTGCGGTGGCCACACAGCCCGAGAAGCCGCATTCCAGCAACAGATCCGACAGGGTTTCAGCGCGCACGTCCCGCGTCTCGCCGTTAAGCACGATCTTCATCGACCATCTCCGAATGTGTGTTGTCCAATGCCAGATCAGCGACACCCCGCGCCAATGCAGGGGCCAGCAGATAGCCATGGCGATACAGCCCATTGGCATAGATTGTCCGACCCAAGCGCCGGATACGCGGCAGGTTGTCCGGGAATGCAGGGCGCAGGTCGACGCCGATCTCCAGCACCTCGGCCTCGCCAAAGGCCGGGTTCACGGCATAGGCCGCGCTGAGCAGTTCCAGCATCGAACGCGCGGTGATGCGGCTGCTGTCCTCGGACTCGATCATGGTTGCGCCCAGCATGTAGACGCCATCCCCGCGCGGTACGATGTAAAGCGGCATCCGCGGATGCAACAGCCGCACCGGACGCGAAAGGGTCACATCGGGGCAACGAAGAACCAGCATCTCACCCTTCACGCCGCGCAGGTCGTGCAGATATTCGCGCGCGTGCAGGCCCCGGCAGTCTATGGCGTTGTCCAGTTGCGCCGGAGCCAGCTTTCGGTGGAATTCCACGCCTGCGCCTTGCAGGTGACGATGCAGATCCCGCAACGCCTGACGAGGATCAAGGTGAGCTTCGTTTTCAAAATACAGAGCTTTACCGAACTTGCTCAGATCAGGCTCTAATTCGCATATTTTCGCCCGATCAACCTCGCTGTACCCTTCGGTTCGGCGCGCAAACCGGCGCAGGTCAGGCAGGTCACGCGCGTTGGCAACAACAAGGGTTCCACGTCTGTTTACCTGCGTTCGCTGCGCCCACCATTCGATTGCTTCCTGCCCCAGCCGCAGCACCGGTTCTTCTGCGTTTTCGTATTCACACCAGGGGGCCAGCATCCCCCCGGCCCACCAGGAACACCCATGCGGGCCGGGCGGGCCGCCCGGATCAAAAACCTGCACCCTTGCGCCGCGTGACACAAGCTCGCTGGCCACGACCAGACCCGCTACGCCCGCACCTATGACCGACCAGAGTGTCATGCGGGCCAGAGCCGGTGGAAATGGTGCACAGGACCGTGCCCGGCACCAATCTTCAACTCATCCGCCCGCGCGATGGCCCCTTGCAGATAATCATGCGCCTGCGCAACCGCATCTCTCAGCGGCAGGCCCCTGGCCAGACCGGCAGCGATCGACGACGACAGGGTGCAGCCGGTTCCGTGGGTGTTTTTTGTGTTCTGACGCGGGGCCTGAAATGCGGCCACGATACCTGAGGGTTCGACCAACAGATCGTGGCAGACATCGCCCGACCCATGCCCGCCCTTCATCAAGACCGCACCCGCGCCCAGATCGCAAAGGGCCTGGCCTTGTGCGGCCATCTCGTCCGGTGATTGCGCCGGTGTCGCATCCAACAAACATGCCGCTTCCGGCAGATTGGGCGTCAGCACAGTCGCTGCTGGCACCATCACTTCGCGCAGCGTCCGAACCGCTTCCTGCGCCAACAGCGCATCCCCGGATTTTGCGATCATGACGGGATCAAGAACAACGGGCCCTTTGAACGTTTCCAGGCCTTGGGCCACTGTGTGAATGATCTCTGGCGTCGCAAGCATACCGATCTTAATGGCCTTCACGTCCAGATCGCTCAGCACCGCGTCGATTTGAGCGGCAATGACATCCAGCGGAACCCCATGCACCGCAGTGACGGCTTGGGTGTTCTGCGCCGTAATGGCGGTAATGACGCTTGCGCCGAATACACCCAACGCCGACATCGCTTTCAGATCGGCCTGAATCCCGGCGCCTCCGCCGCTGTCAGACCCTGCGATGGTCAGGGCAATTGCCGCCATGTCGTTGCTCCATCTTCTTTGGGCAACGAGGTAGGGAAAACGTCTGTGTTCATAAGACCGTTCCCTACGCCGGAATTGCCCGGATCAGGTTCGATGGGTTAGCGCGGTTGCGCCTCTCAGCCCTTATACGGGCACCCCAACGGTTGTCGCGGACAATTTCAGGGTCGACGGTCGGAATCAAGACCCAATTTGGCAAATGCATTGCCACTTTTGGTCATCTGATAAGGCCAATTGAGTTTCTTTGGGAAGTGTTTTGCGAGGCTCTGCCTCGCGCTCCGGGATATTTAGAGCCAGATGAATAAAGGATCCCTGCTTCATCTGGCCGGAAATATCCCGGGGGAGGCGCCCGGAACGGGCGGCGGGGGCAGAGCCCCCGGGGTAACCCTGGTTGTCAGCTTTTCATGCCGTCCCAGAAGGATTTGACGGATGAGAAAAAGCTTTTTGATTCCGGGTGGTTGTCTTCGCCCAGATCATCAAATTCACGCAGCAGTTCTTTTTGGCGGCTGGTCAGGTTGACCGGGGTTTCAACCGCCAGTTCGATGAACATGTCGCCAACACTGCCGCCGCGCAGTGCGGGCATGCCTTTGCCGCGCAGGCGCATTTGCCGGCCCGACTGGCTGCCTGCCGGGATTTGCACCCGCCCACGCCCGCCATCGATTGTCGGAACCTCGATCGATCCGCCCAGGGCAGCCTTGGCCATGCTGACCGGAACGCGGCAATAGAGGTTTACGCTGTCGCGTTCGAACAATTTGTGATCAGACACTTCCACAAAGATGTAGAGATCGCCCGGAGGGCCACCGCGCATTCCGGCCTCGCCTTCACCTGCCAGACGAATACGGGTACCGGTTTCGACACCAGCGGGAATGTTGACCGACAAGGCGCGATCTTTTTCGACGCGACCTGCACCCTTACAGGATTTGCAGGGGTTCTTGATGATCTGGCCCAGACCCGAACAGGTGGGGCAGGTTCGTTCGACCGTAAAGAAGCCCTGCTGCGCCCGCACCTTGCCCATGCCGGAACAGGTGGGGCAGGTTGTCGGCTCGACCCCGCCCTCTGCTCCGGTTCCTTCGCAGGAGGAACAGGCCACGGCTGTCGGTACATTGATGGTTTTCTGCTGGCCCGAGAACGCCTCTTCCAGCGATACGCGCAGGTTATAGCGCAGGTCCGAGCCGCGCGCGGCACGGCGGCCGCCACCTCCACGTTGCCCACCCATGAAATCGCCGAACAGGTCGTCGAACACATCCGAGAACGCGCTGGAGAAATCGCCCTGCCCAAAGCCGCCACCAGGCCGGCCACCGCCGCCCATGCCGTTTTCGAACGCCGCATGGCCAAAGCGGTCATAGGCCGCCTTTTTGTCGGCATCGCGCAGCACGTCATAAGCCTCGTTGGCTTCCTTGAACTGCGCCTCGGCATCCGGATTGTCCTTGTTGCGGTCCGGATGCAGCTCTTTGGCTTTCGTGCGAAAGCCTTTCTTGATCTCATCCGCCGAAGCGCCCTTGGACACGCCGAGCACTTCGTAATAGTCGCGTTTTGACATCAGTATTTCCTTCTGCCTCAACGTAAATAGGCCGGCCCGGCATCCGGACCGGCCTACATTGGCCCGGTTACCCGTTAGTTACGCTTGTCGTCGTCCAGATCTTCGAACTCGGCATCGACGATATCGTCATCACCATGTGCGGCATCTGCCGCGGCAGGCTCGTCCTCGGCCTCTTCGGACTGCGCCTTGTAGATGGCCTCACCCAGCTTCATCGCTGCTTCGGTGACGTTCTGGATGCCAGACTTGATCTTGTCGGCATTGTCGGTTTCCAGCTCGTCCTTGAGTGCGGCGATCGCCAGTTCGATAGCTTCGATCGTGGTCGGGTCGACCTTGTCGGCATGCTCTTCCATCGACTTTTCGGTCGAGTGGATGAGGCTTTCCGCCTGGTTCTTGGCGTCGACCAGCTCGCGGCGTTCCTTGTCGGCTTCCGCGTTCTCTTCGGCGTCCTTGACCATCTTTTCGATGTCTTCGTCGGACAGACCGCCCGATGCCTGGATAGTGATCTTCTGTTCCTTGCCGGTGCCTTTGTCTTTGGCCGAAACCGAGACAATGCCGTTGGCGTCGATGTCGAAGGTCACCTCGATCTGGGGCATGCCACGCGGTGCGGGCGGGATGTCTTCGAGGTTGAACTGACCGAGGATTTTGTTGTCCGCAGCCATTTCACGCTCGCCCTGGAACACGCGGATGGTCACGGCGTTCTGGTTGTCCTCGGCGGTCGAGAAGACCTGAGACTTTTTCGTCGGGATCGTGGTGTTGCGGTCGATCAGGCGGGTGAACACGCCACCCAGCGTCTCGATGCCCAGCGACAGCGGGGTTACGTCCAGCAGAACCACGTCCTTGACGTCGCCCTGAAGAACACCGGCCTGAATGGCGGCACCCATGGCAACCACTTCGTCCGGGTTCACGCCTTTGTGCGGCTCTTTGCCGAAGAACTTCGTGACCTCTTCGATCACTTTCGGCATCCGGGTCATACCACCGACCAGAACAACTTCGTCCACGTCAGCGGCCGACAGACCGGCATCTTTCAGAGCAGCCTGGCACGGCTTCATCGACTTCTTGATCAGATCACCGACCAGGGATTCCAGCTTGGCACGGGTCAGTTTCATGACCATGTGCAGCGGCTGACCGTTCGAACCCATCGAGATGAACGGCTGGTTGATCTCGGTCTGCGAGGTCGAGCTGAGTTCGATCTTGGCTTTTTCGGCGGCTTCTTTCAGACGCTGCAAGGCCATCTTGTCAGCAGACAGATCGACACCGTGTTCCTTTTTGAACTCATCCGCCAGGTAGTTGACGATGCGCATGTCAAAGTCTTCACCACCCAGGAAGGTGTCGCCGTTGGTCGATTTGACCTCGAACAGGCCGTCGTCAATTTCCAGAATGGTCACGTCGAAGGTACCGCCACCAAGGTCATAGACTGCGATGGTTTGGGTTTCCTGCTTGTCCAGACCATAGGCCAGAGCGGCAGCTGTCGGTTCGTTGATGATCCGCAGCACTTCCAGACCGGCGATTTTACCGGCGTCTTTGGTGGCCTGACGCTGTGCGTCGTTGAAGTATGCCGGAACGGTGATGACCGCCTGCGTGACTTCCTCACCCAGATAGCTTTCCGCGGTTTCCTTCATCTTACCCAGAGTGAAGGCCGAGATCTGGCTTGGGGAGTATTTTTCACCGCGGGCCTGAACCCATGCGTCGCCATTGCCACCATCAACGATGGTATAAGGCACCATTTTCTTGTCTTTTTCGACTTCGGCATCATCCACACGACGGCCGATCAGGCGCTTGACGCCAAAGATCGTGTTGTCGGGGTTGGTGACCGCCTGACGCTTTGCAGGCTGACCGACCAGTCGCTCATCTTCAGTGAAGGCGACGATCGAGGGCGTGGTCCGCGCCCCTTCGGCGTTTTCGATAACCTTCGGCTGCGAACCGTCCATGATGGCCACGCACGAGTTTGTGGTCCCGAGGTCAATCCCGATTACTTTTCCCATTTTTGCAATCCCTTTCTCTTCAAGGCGATGTCTCGACGACAGGACCCGTTACGGCATCCCGCCCCCGATCTGATGTGCGCGACAGCACTACCATCGCGCGTCCCGGCGTATATAAGGGCGAGACCTGAGGCCTGCAAGCACCGTAGAACGCAGGTTTTAGGGATTCTGATGCCTTTTTTGGCAAGGAATTGGAAAGGATTGGGGTTTCCGGAATGGCGCGATTGGTTTTGCGGGGGTTCGATATCAGGAAAGGTTATCTTGATCCTGCGGCCCAGTCGCGGGTGATCGCGGATTTGCGCCCGATTCTGAAAGCCGCGCCCCTGTTCCGACCGGTTACTCCTTCGGGCAAGGAGATGTCAGTTCGGATGACCTCGGCAGGCGATCTGGGTTGGGTGACCGACAAGGCGGGGTACCGTTATCAGGATCAGCACCCCAAAGGTGGTGACTGGCCGGAAATCCCCGCCGCCATTCTGGATATCTGGCGCAACCTGGTCAGTACCGAGCGAGCGCCCGATTGCTGTTTGATCAACTACTACGGGGAAGGCGCAAAAATGGGCCTGCACCAGGACAAGGACGAGGCAGATTTTTCATGGCCCGTCCTGTCGGTTTCGCTGGGTGACGATGCCTTGTTTCGGATTGGCAGCACGACGCGCGGCGGCAAGACCGAGTCGATCTGGCTGAGCTCGGGGGATGTGGTCGTCATGGGCGGTCCGGCGCGGCTTGCCTATCACGGTGTGGATCGGATCAGGTTTGGATCCTCGCGCCTGTTGCCCAAAGGCGGGCGCATAAATCTTACGCTGCGGGTCGCGCGCTAGCGGCGCGCATTCCAGCTTTTCGACACGTGCTGACGGGTAAAGAACTCACCCATAAGACCGATCATCAACAGGGCGATTCCAACCCAGGCCGCGTATTCCCAGCTGGTGTTTCTTGGATAATAGTTGCGGAACACGAACCCGCGGGTCTGGTCGATGATGTGAAACAGCGGGTTCCAGGCAAACATCATCAACAGCCCGCCACCCAATGCATTCGCAATGAACATCTTGCCGGAAAACACCATGTTCAGACGGCGATATATATTGGTCAGCATCGAAACGGTCGTCGGGGCCCACGGTTTCAACGCCATGAACACAAGCCCCACCGCGCAGCCGGTAAACCAGGCCAGCACCAGCATTGCGAAGGCGCCGCCAGGGTTCTGCACCTCAAGCGGAGCAACCGCGACGCTGTAGACGAACAGGATGATGAACATGGCCAGCAGGAACTTATAGAAAGTGCTGAAGGCCGCCGCGAGAATCGTGACCATTACGTTCATCGGCGAATGCAGCATCATCGGGTTATTGGAGGATCCAACCCCGGAAATCGCGCCGATCGATTGTATGTGCAACATGAACGGGAACACACCCGACAGGACATACAGCAGAAACTCGCCCCTGATCCTGGCAACCCCGCCCCGGCCCATCAACGACATGAGCAGATAGAAGGTGACCATCATCACCAGCAATTGCACGACGTTGAGCATAATCGCGATCACCGCATTCGGATGCTGCGCGCGCACGTTCCGCACCACCGCATGAAACACCAGTTCCGCAGTCGTCAGTGCACCGCCCAGCAGCGTTTGATTGCGCTTGTAATAGAACACTTAAAGGGTCTTTCCTGCCTCGTCGTCCCTAACCTGGCATGAATATCTTGCCGTTCGGTAACCGTCGCATCATAAGTCGGTCACGAGTTTGGATCAACAAACCACAGGAACGGAGCATTTTTGTGACCTACGACGCGCTTATTCCCGTCATCCGGCGTCTGGCCCTTGAGGCAGGCGACAGGATCATGGAAATCTATGAGGCAGACGATTTCGACGTTAAAGTCAAATCAGACTCCAGCCCTGTGACCGAAGCGGATGAGGCAGCCGATGCGCTGATTTCAGCCGGGCTGCGTCAGGCCTTCCCCGATATCCTGCTGATCACCGAGGAACAGGCCGCCTCGCATTCCGAAAAAGGGGATACCTTTCTGATTGTCGATCCGCTGGATGGCACCAAGGAATTCATCAACCGCCGTGGCGATTTCACCGTCAACATCGCACTGGTCGAGAACGGAACGCCGACACGGGGCGTGGTCTATGCCCCGGCGCGGGGTCGCATGTTCTATACGCAAGCCGATGGTCAGGCGGTCGAGGAAACAGGCGCGTTTGACAAGGATGCGCCCGGCACCCTGACCGCAATATCAGTCTCTAACCCGGACAATTCCGCGCTTTTGGTCGTGGCATCAAAGTCGCACCGGGATCAGGCCACCGAGGATTACATCAACAAGTATCAGGTCAAGGACAGCAAAAGCGCGGGATCGTCTCTCAAGTTCTGTTTGGTTGCGACGGGCGAGGCGGATCTTTATCCGCGGGTCGGGCGCACGATGGAGTGGGACACGGCGGCAGGGCACGCGGTACTGGCCGGGGCCGGAGGCCAGGTTGTGCGATTTGACGATCACGCGCCGCTTCTCTATGGCAAAGAGGGCTATGCGAACCCGTTTTTTATCGCGTACGCTCCGGGTGTTAAGCTGAAGGAGGCCTGATGTCAGTTCTGATCGCCATCCCCGCCCGCTATGCCTCGACCCGCTATCCGGGCAAGCCTTTGGTGCCGCTGACCGGCGCGACCGGCGTTTCGATGACACTGATCGAACGGTCCTGGCGGGCAGCCACTTCTGTCGCGGGTGTGGACCGGGTTGTGGTCGCAACCGATGACGACCGCATCCGCGAGCTGTCCGAAGGCTTTGGCGCCGAGGTGGTGATGACCTCGGAAAACTGCCAGAACGGCACCGAACGCTGCGCCGAGGCGCACAAGGTTCTGGGCAGCGGATATGACATCGTGGTCAACCTTCAGGGCGATGCACCCCTGACACCGCATTGGTTTGTCGAAGACCTGATCACAGGGCTGCGCGCGGCACCCGACGCTGGCGTAGCCACACCCGTCCTGCGTTGCGACGGGGACGCTTTGAACAGCCTGCTGAACGACCGAAAACATGGCCGTGTTGGCGGAACAACCGCCGTGTTCGGGCGCGACAACAGCGCGATGTATTTCTCGAAAGAGGTCGTGCCCTTCACGTCAGAAACCTTTGGCGGGGATGAACCCACGCCGGTGTTTCACCATGTCGGCGTCTATGCCTATAGGCCTGATGCGTTGGCGGCCTATCCGGGCTGGCCAACAGGCCCTCTGGAAAAGCTGGAAGGTCTTGAACAGCTCAGGTTCATGGAAAATGGCCGCAAGGTTCTGTGCGTCGAGGTTGACGCCAAGGGCCGTCAATTCTGGGAGCTGAACAACCCGCAGGACGTGCCCAAGATCGAAGAGATGATGGCCGCGATGGGGCTGGAATAGCCGGTTTTTGCCCATGACGCCCCGCGGTTTCCATATCTCGATGACAGGCAATCTGGTTCCAAAGGACGTTTCATGAAACCAATCCTCGTGACCGGTGGTGCCGGATATATCGGGTCGCATGCCTGCAAGGCGCTTGCGCAGGCGGGTTATGTTCCCGTGACCTACGACAATCTGGTCACCGGCTGGCAGGATGCGGTGAAATACGGGCCGTTTGAACAGGGCGACCTGTTGGACCGGGCACGCCTGGACGAGGTATTTGCCAAACACAAGCCGGTTGCGGTGATGCATTTTGCGGCGCTCAGCCAAGTGGGCGACGCGATGCGGCAGCCCGGTTTGTACTGGTCGAACAATGTGACCGGATCGCTGACGCTGGTCGAGGCTGCGGTTGCGGCAGGCTGTCTGGATTTCGTGTTCTCGTCCACATGCGCCACATATGGCGAACATGACAATGTGGTTCTGGATGAAGCCACCGCCCAACACCCGCTGAATGCCTATGGTGCATCAAAGCGCGCGATCGAGGACATCCTGAGGGATTTCGAAGCGGCCCATGGGCTGCGCCATGTCATTTTCCGGTATTTCAACGTTGCTGGTGCCGATCCCGAAGGCGAAGTGGGCGAGTTTCACCGGCCTGAAACCCATCTGATCCCCCTGATGCTGGACGCGATTGATGGCAAGCGTGAGGGTTTGACCGTTTTTGGCACCGATTACGATACGCCGGACGGCACATGTATTCGCGATTATGTCCATGTCTGTGATCTGGTCGACGCACATGTTCTGGGGCTGGGCTGGTTGGAACAGGGTAAAGAAAGCCGTGTTTTCAATCTGGGCACCGGCTCGGGGTTTTCCGTGCTTGAAGTGATCGAGCATTCCAAATCCGTCACCAACCGCCCGGTGCCGTATTCGGTTGGTGCCCGACGGGCGGGCGATTGCACCAAGCTGGTGTCCGGCTCTGTCCGCGCCCAAACCGAACTGGGGTGGAAGCCGAAAAGATCAACGTTAGAGACGATGATTGCGGATGCCTGGCGCTGGCATCAGAACGGCCACTACGAGAAATGAGGCCCCGGTGACGTCCAATACGGTTCAGACACTTCCTGATATCGGTTGGCGACAGGGATACCGGTTGCGCTGGAAACGGCGACGCCTTCTTTGGCGCTCGATGCGCAGCCGACATCAACTGACCTGCCTGAAAGATCAGACAAGCAGAATACGGGGCGGCGACGTGCTGGCCTTTACCACTTTGCGCAATGAGATTACCCGCCTGCCCTCGTTCTTCCGTCACTACCGCCAGCTGGGCGTGAACCATTTTTTGATCGTCGACAACGGCAGCGATGACGGCTCGGCTGAATTTCTGCAGGATCAACCGGATGTGTCCCTTTGGCAGACCCGGTCCAGCTATCGCGGATCACGCTTTGGGCTGGACTGGCTCAGCTGGCTACAGATGCGTTACGGCCATGGCCACTGGTGCCTGATGGTCGATGCGGATGAGTTGCTGGTTTATGCCCGGCACGACCGCCATTCCCTGCATGAGCTCACAGAATGGCTGGACCGGCAGGGACGGGCCGGGTTTGGCGCTTTGATGCTGGATCTGTATCCAAAAGGGCCGTTGGGCGGACAAACCTATGACCCGGACACGGACCCGATCGAGGTGCTGAACTGGTTTGACGCAAGCCCGTATCGCGCGCAGCGGCAAAGCCCGATGGGAAACCTGTGGGTTCAGGGCGGCGCACGCGAGCGGGTGTTTTTTGCCCAGACGCAGCAGCGATCCCCGACGCTGAACAAGATCCCGCTCATGCACTGGTCGCGGCGCTATGCCTATGTAAACTCGTGCCATTCCGCCCTGCCCCGCCGCCTGAACGCAGAGTATGACGGGCCGGGCGGCGACACCCCGTCCGGCGTGCTGCTGCACACGAAATTTCTGCCGGACATTATTGAAAAATCCAAAACTGAAAAGCTGCGCCGCCAGCATTTTCATGACCCGAACCAGTTCGGCGCGTATTACGATCAGATACTCAATCAACCAGACATGTGGACCCCGCAATCGGTGCGCTATACCGGCTGGTCGCAGTTGCTGGAAATGGGGCTGATGTGTGACGGCGGCTGGCGTTGAAAACAAATCGAGGGGGATCAACGGCACCTTTACCATTTCCGGGGTTTAAAAAAGTTGCCTCAGAAGAGGTAGAAGTGGCATAAACCCACAATGTCCTGTCGCACCAGCGGTCACGGCAGGTTCGGGGAAAGCTCGCGTCATAATAAAGGTTGGGCAGTCGCGTGAGCCTGTTTGATTCATACAAGATGAGATTGCGGCGCAAGCGCCGTATTCTGCGCTGCCTCAGACGTCGGCGCGAACTTAAGCCCGCCAGCACCAACACGTCTGCCATCCGCCGTGACGATATCCTGTTGATGAGCGTTGTGCGAAACGAGAAAATTCGCCTGCCCTACTTTCTGGAATATTACCGCAAACTGGGCATCGACCATTTTCTGTTCATCGACAATGACAGCGATGACGGCAGTTTCGAATTCCTGAAAGAGCAGGCCGATGTATCGGTCTGGCGGACAACAAGCAGCTACAAACGTGCAAGCTATGGTCTTGACTGGTCGAATTACCTATTGCGCAAATACGCGCATGGACATTGGGTTCTGAGCGTCGACCCGGATGAGTTTTTTATCTACCCCTTCTGCGACACCCGCCCGATCCGCGCCTTGACAGACTGGCTGGACGGAAGCGCCGTGCGCAGCTTTGGCACCATGCTGATCGACATGTATCCCGAAGGGCCTGTCGATGCCGAAACCTATCGCGAGGGGCAGGATCCCTTTGAAATCGCACGGTGGTTCGATCCGGGGAATTACACGATCACCAAGAACCCCGATTACAAGAACCTGTGGATTCAGGGGGGCGCGCGGGCGCGGGTGTTCTTTCGCGACAAGCCATCCAAAGCCCCGGCACTGAACAAGATCCCGCTGGTCAAATGGGATCGGCGGTATGTCTATGTCAGCTCGACCCACTCGCTTTTGCCGCGCGGACTGAATCAGGTTTACGACGAATGGGGTGGGGAAAAGGCCAGCGGTTCGTTGCTTCATGCCAAGCTGATCGACACCCTTGGCGACAAGGCACGCGAAGAATTGCAGCGCAGCCAGCACTATAGCGGTTCTGGCGAATACAAGGCCTATGCCGCACAGCTTGAAGACAAGCCCGTATTCTGGTGCGAATGGTCTGAGGCCTATATCAACTGGCGGCAGCTTGAGATTCTGGGCCTGATGTCAAAAGGAAACTGGGCATGAGCGGTCTGGGCATCGTCATGTTGGTTCATACCTCGCTGGACCGGGCCGAACAGGTCGCGCGCCATTGGACCGCTGCCGGATGCCCGGTTGTGATCCATGTGGATCGCAAGGTGCCCGGTGAAGAATTTGCGCGATGCGTCGCGTCCTGTTCCGACAACCCCCGGATCGCATTTTCTGACCGGCATCAATGCGACTGGGGCGGGTGGGGCATCGTTGCTGCTTCACAAAGCGCGTCCGAACTGATGCTGGAGCGGTTTCCGGAAACGCGCCACATATTCCTGTCGTCGGGGGCCTGCCTGCCGCTGCGCCCGGTTCAGGAGCTGATCGATTACCTGGCCGACCGGCCTCGTGTCGATTTCATCGAAAGCGCGACAACGTCTGATGTCAGCTGGACAATCGGCGGGTTGGATCATGAGAGGTTTACGCTACGGTTCCCGTTTTCCTGGCGAAAACAGCGCGGATTGTTCGACGCATATGTAAAGCTTCAGCGCGCGGTCGGGTTTCGCAGGAAAATCCCCGACGGTCTGGTCCCGCATATGGGCAGCCAGTGGTGGTGCCTGACCCGTCAAACACTGTCTGCCATTCTGCAGGACCCCAAGCGCAAACAATATGACAGCTACTTCCGCCATGTGTGGATTCCGGATGAAAGCTATTTCCAGACATTGGCGCGGCTGTATTCCACACATATCGAGAGCCGATCCCTGACCCTGTCCAAGTTTGACTATCAGGGCCGCCCGCACATTTTCTACGACGATCATCTGCAATTGCTGCGGCGATCAGACTGTTTTGTTGCCCGCAAGATCTGGCCCCGTGCGGAACGGCTGTATCAGGCGTTTCTGACCGATCAGGCCAGTGCGATGAAACCGGCAGAACCCAATCCCGGCAAGATTGACCGCGTGTTTTCCAAGGCGGTCGAGCGGCGGACACGGGGGCGTGACGGGCTTTACATGCAAAGCCGGTTTCCCCGGCACGGCAGTGAAAACGGCCTTACCTCGTCACCCTATTCCGTATTTCAGGGCTTTTCCGAACTGTTTGAAGATTTCGAAGATTGGCTGGCCGCGGCCACTGGCACACGCGTGCACGGGCATCTGTTTGGACCCGAGCGTGCGGAATTTGCAAAGGGTGAAACCATCACAAACGGTGCGCTTAGCGATTGTGCTTTGCTGCGCGATTACAATCCGACGGCCTTTCTGTCGAATCTGATCTGGAACACACGCGGCGAACGCCAGTGTTTCCAGTTCAGCCCCCGCGACACGCAGGACATCAATTGGTTTCTGGCGCGGGACAAGAATGCGCAAATCTCGGTCATCACCGGGGCCTGGGCGATTCCGCTATTCCGGTCGAACCTGAATTTTTCGGATATCCGGTGCGAGGCCGCGCGTCTGCAACAGATCGAAACCAAACAGCTTGAGGTACTGACCTCGGTCTGGACCAAAGCGCGGATGCGCAGCTGGTCTCTGGCCGATTTCATTGAAGCACCGATGGAGCCCTTGCAGACAATCCTGGACGAGATTGGCGCGCATCAGTCCAGCCACCTGACAGAAGCGCCCACAATGGTCGATCTGTCCGGCTTCGGGAAGTTCCTGCAAAACCTCAAGAACCAGGGTATGCACCCTTACCTGATGGGCGATTTTCCTTCGGACGATGTGTTCGGCCGTCAGACGAAACCCTATCGCAAACCCTATCTGGTGCAGTAATCACCCATGCCAGCCAATTTTGACTACTTCGTTGTTCTGGCTGCCATGCGCACAGGGTCGAACCTTCTTGAGGCCAATCTGAACGCGCTGGAAGGGGTTTCCTGCCATGGCGAAGCCTTCAACCCGCATTTTGCCGGCAACCTGAAGTCCGATACCCTTCTGGGTCTGTCGCTGGAAGACCGCGACGCAGATCCGATGCGGCTGTTGAAGGCAATCAGGTCGGCACCGGGCGACTTGAACGGTTTTCGATATTTCCAGGACCATGACCCACGCATTCTGAAGCCAGTGCTGAACGATCCACGCTGTGCCAAGATCATTCTCACACGCAATCCGCTGGACAGTTTTCTGTCCCTGAAAATCGCACGCGCCACGCAGCAATGGCTGCTGAAGAACGTGAAGCGCCGCGTCAATGCCCAGGTTGCGTTCGACGGGCTTGAGTTTTCTGAGTATCTCGATCAGGTCCACGGCCACCAACACATGTTGCAGCGGCATTTACAGAAAACCGGTCAGACTGCCTTTTTCATCACCTATGACGACCTGGCCGAGTTGGACGTTCTGAACGGTCTAGCCGCATGGCTGGGGGTTGAGGCGCGGCTGAGCAAGCTGGACGACACTCTGAAACCGCAAAACCCGGCACCTGCCGTATCGAAGGTCACCAACCCCGATGAGATGCAAGACGCCCTGTCCAGGTTGGACAGGTTCGGATTGCACCAGCCCACCCGTTTCGAGCCAAACCGAGGGGCGGCGGTACCGCAATATATCGCCGCAGCCAGATCAAATTTGATGTATTTGCCCATTCGCGGCGGAATAGAGCCTGTTATCGCGCAATGGATGGCCGAGCTGGATGGCTGTTCTGCGGACGATCTGGTCACAAACCGGAACCGCAAGAAAATCCGCGCCTGGATGCAAGACCACCCCGGACACCGGAAGTTCACCGTGTTGCGCCACCCGCTGGCACGGGCGCATTCGGCGTTTTGCCAGTACATTCTGGATACCGGGCCGGGCAGTTACAAGATGGTTCGCAATTACCTGCGCAACCGCCTTGACCTGCCGATCCCCGGGCAGGTGCGCGACACCAATTACTCGGTCGAACAGCATCGGGATGCGTTTCTGGCGTTCCTCGGGTTCCTGCGCATGAACCTCAACGGTCAGACGCCGATCCGCGTTGACGGGACGTGGTGCAGCCAGTCCCGCACGCTGGATGGTATTGCCAGCTTTTTGATGCCGGACCTGATTCTGCGGGAAGAAGAGCTGACCACGGCTCTGCCGGATCTGGCCCGCTCAACAGGCCACCCCAATCCGCCGGTTCCCGGCCCGTGCGCGCAAGATGTTCCGTTTACGCTGGATCAGATCTATGACGAACAGCTTGAAGCGCTGGCATCCGAGGTCTACCAGCACGACTATGAAACATTCGGGATTGCAGCGTGGGCGCCTGTGCCCCCTAAGGGCGCAGGGTGATCAGCGTCCCTCGGTTGACCATCGCATAGATTTCTTCGATCTCGTCATTCTTGACCGCGATGCATCCCGCGGTCCAATCCGGAGTTTTCTTGGCGCGTTTGAACTCGGATCGTAGATTTGGCTGCCCGTGAATGAAGATGTCCCCACCGGGATCAACTCCCGCAGCCTTAGCCTTGGCGATGTCCTGAGAGTTGGGATACGATATCCCGATAGACAGGTGATACCGGCTGTTGGGGTTGTGCCGATCGATCAGGTAACTTCCTTCGGGCGTACGACCGTCTCCGCGTTTGGTTTTGGTACCGTTTGGCGCAAACCCCAGATCCACATCATATTCCTTGAGGATTTCTTCATGGTGCAACAAATAAAGTTTGCGCGCGCCCTTGTTGACCACCAGCGAGGTGACCTCGGGCCCATTATAGGTCAAAAAATTTGGACGGGCTGATGCACAAGCCGATAGGCCCAGCGTTGCTACCGCCCCCAATCCGAATGCTCGACGATCCATGTTTCACTGCCTGCTTTGTTTTTTGGGGCTTATTATGCCAAAAAATGCGAAAACTGAAATCACTTTTTGATGTTTAAGTTTTCGGTCAGATGTCGTTCGATGCTTTCCAGCCGTTCCAGAACCTCATCACGATACGCGTCTGTTTTGACCTCATCCTCGGCATGATGCGCATCCTGCATGGAATTCACGATCAGACCCACCAATAGGTTAACCACGGCAAAGGTTGTGACCATGATGAAGGGGACGAAGAACAGCCAGGCATAGGGATAAACCTCCATCACCGGGCGGACGATCCCCATAGACCAGCTTTCCAGCGTCATGATCTGAAACAGTGTATAGGCTGACCGGCCAAGATCGCCGAACCAATCCGGGAAGGTTGCCGAGAACAGCTTGGTTGAGATCACGGCACCGATATAGAACAGAATTGCCATCAGCAGGAAAACACTGGCCATTCCCGGTAGGGCCGAGATGAACCCTTCAACCACCCGGCGCAGTCTTGGCGCAACGGAAATCACGCGCAATACCCGCAGGATTCGCAGGGCCCGCAGAACCGACAGGCCTCCGGCGCTGGGAACAAGCGCAATGCCGACGATCAGGAAATCGAAATTGTTCCAGCCGTTTGTGAAAAACCTGCGTCCGGTCGCGGTCAGCTTCATGGCGATTTCCGCCACAAAGATCGCAAGGCACAGCTTGTCCAGCATCACGATCAGCGGCCCGGCGGCTTCCATCAGGGTCGGCGACGTCTCCATCCCCAAAAGCACTGCGTTAAAGATGATGACAGCCGTTATGAATTGCCCGAATGCGGGCGCTTCGATGATGTTCAGCAAACGCTGTCTGAAACCCATGGGTCGCTTTCTCCTGTTTGATCAAGATGCGGCGTTCAGGGTAAACCGCGCAGCAAGTTCCGTATGTGACGACCATCGAAACTGGTCAACGACCTGCACCCATTCAAGGGTGTAGCCTGCGTTAACCAATATTTTTGCATCGCGCGCGAAGGTGACGGGGTTGCACGAGACATAGGCAATCACCGGGCGTCTGGCCTGTACCAGCTCGGCCACCTGTGCCTCGGCACCAGCGCGGGGCGGGTCCAGAACGACTGCGTCAAACGATTTCAGTTCATCCGGCATCAATGGACGACGGAACAGGTCGCGGGCCTCGGTCGTCACGCGTTTCAGACCTTGCGCCCTGCGCCAGCCCTGATCCAGCGCCTGCACCATGTCCGTGGCACCTTCGACCGCGTGAACCTCGGCTTTTTCTGCCAGAGGCAATGAGAATGTGCCGCTGCCCGCAAACAGGTCAACAATTTGTTTCGCACCCCGTGTTGCCTCGGAAACGGCCTGTAATAGAGCCTGTTCTCCGTCCTTGGTCGCCTGAAGGAAGGCACCGGGTGGTGGCGTGACGGCGGCGGCCCCAAAGCGCTGAACCGGAGCGTGGCGCATGGCGATCACTTCACCATCCCAGCTGAGCCGCGCCAGACCATGTTTTTCGGTTTCCTGCGCGAGTGCCAGTTCCAGCGGCCCATCCAGGGGCTTGCCGCCCTTGACGGCCACATCCAGCCCGCCTTCGGACAGGGTGAGCGTGACGGCCAAGACGCCCTTGCGGCTGCCGCCCAGAACCGCCAGCGCCTCGGCCACGGGAATTGCGGCGATCAGGGCCGGGTCAAGCAATAGGCAATCCGGGATTTCGGTGATCGTATCCGATGCACGTCCATGGAACCCGGCCAATGTACCTTTCTTGGTCCGCCTGACGGCAATCGTGGCGCGTCGGCGTGAGTGTTCGGGAGATGTGTGTGTCGGACGCATCGGCGCCTCAAGCCCCTGCGCGAACAGGGCGTTGCGGACAATGCTCAGCTTCCAGTCGGCGACAAACGCGTCGGAGGCGTGTTGCAGCTGACAGCCGCCGCAGGCTTTGTAATGGCGGCACGGGGCTTTCACCCGGACATCAGACGGTACTTCGACGCGGATATCGGTCAGCACCTGATCAACAAGGGTGCCGCTGACAACCTCACCCGGAAGGGTGCGCGGAGCGTAAATGGGCCCATCAGCGATGCCGTCGCCCTGATGGCCGAGCCGGGTGATTGTGTATTTCTGCGTCATGAGGGGCCTGATAGCCGGGCTTTGGGTTCAACAAAACCCTTATTCGGCAGCTTCCGCCTGAATGAAACCACCAGATTGCCGATGCCAGAACCGGGCATAAAGCCCGCCCTGATCCAAAAGATCCTCGTGCGTTCCGGTTTCCACGATTTGCCCCTGATCCAGAACGATGATCCGGTCCATCTCGCTGAGCGTCGACAATCTGTGGGCGATGGCCAGAACGGTTTTGCCCTGCATCACCCGATGAAGCGCCGATTGAATCGACGCCTCGACCTCGGAATCAAGGGCTGAGGTTGCTTCGTCCAGAACCAGAATTGGCGCATCCTTGAGAATGGCGCGTGCAAGGGCGATCCGTTGCCTTTGGCCACCGCTGAGCTTTACGCCACGCTCGCCCAGATGAGCGTCATAGCCGGTGCGGCCATGGCCATCCTTGAGGCTCAGGATGAAGTCATGCGCTTCGGCCTTGATTGCTGCTTCGATCAACTCGGCCTCGGACGCGTCCGGGCGACCATAGAGGATGTTTTCGCGGGCGGACCGGTTGAACATCGCCGTTTCCTGCGTGACCATGCCGATCTGGCGGCGCAAACTGTCCTGCGTGACCTGCGACACGTCCTGCCCATCGATGCAAATAGCGCCATTTTCCCTGTCATAGAGCCGAAGAAGCAGCGAAACGAGCGTTGATTTACCCGCCCCTGAGGCGCCGACAATCCCCAGCTTCTCGCCCGGTTTCACAGTCAGCGTCAGGTCCGTAACACCGCCCACATCCCGGCCGTATGCAAAACTGACATCTTCAAACGAGATGGATCCTTCGGTCACATCAAGATCCTTCGCGCTGCGCGCATCATCGACCCTGTCCCGTCTGGCCAGCGTCTTCATCCCGTTTTCAATCTCGCCCACATTGGCATAGAGGCCCATCAACGTGAAGCTGACCCATCCGGTCATCTGCGAAATCCGGACCGACACCGCGCCAGCGGCAACGATGTCACCTGCGGTTGCCATTCCGAACTGCCATAACCACAGCGTCGCCCCCAGCAGGAGAACAGGCAGAATGCCGGCAAGCGCCATCAGGACGAACCGGAAACTGGCCGACAGCTTGCCGAACGCCAGTGATTTTTTCCGCAGCTCGACCATTGAATGCCGCGCGGCCTGATCTTCGAAATCCGAGTGTGCAAAAAGCTTGACGGTTTTGATGTTGGTGATCGTGTCAACCACCTGCCCCGAAACCATCGCCCGCGCCCCGGCGCGTGCGGCCGAGCGCATGCGAATACGCGGAAGGTACCAGCGCACAAGCAGGAAATAGACCACCAACCAGGCCGCAAAAGGCAGCATCACCAAAGGATGAATAGACCCTAACAAAAGCAAAGAGCCCACCAGCGACGCCAATGCAAACACTATCGCACTGATCGTTTCGGACACGACCGAGGCCATGGCGTTCGACGTTTGCATCTGTTTCTGGGCAATGCGCCCGGCGAAATCATCGTCGAAATAGGTGACAGACTGGCCCAACGTCCAGCGGTTCAGCTTGGCCAGCACCAAAGGCGTGATGTTGGGCATCACGATATAGTTGTTGGAAATCGAAGACAGCCCAAACAGGATCGGGCGCAGCAACATGAAAAACACCACCGCCCCAAAGATCATCCACATATTCCCGGCGGTCATGAAATGCTCGGGCCCGCTGGATGTTGCAACATCAATCACTCGCCCCAGAATCCACGCTGTTCCAGCCTCCATCGCGCCTGCCAGGGCCGAAAAGAACGCGGCGACAAACAGCATGGGCCAGGCGCCCGAAAGGCTCCAGCGAATAAACGCCCCCAATGTCTGCGGCGGGGGCGTTTCAGTGGTCCTGAACGGATAGATGAGATCGGCAATCTTCATTCAGCGGCCTCCGGGTTCATGAAGCCGCCAGATTGCCGCGCCCAGAACTGCGCGTAAAGGCCACCCTGTGCCAACAGGTCAGAATGCCCGCCCTCTTCGACAATGCGGCCCCCGTCCATCACCAGAATGCGGTCCATTTGCGCAATGGTGCTGAGCCGGTGGGCGATGGCAATCACGGTCTTACCTTGCATCATTCCGTAGAGCGTTTCCTGAATTGACGCTTCGACCTCGGAATCCAGTGCCGATGTCGCCTCGTCCAGCAAAAGGATTGGTGCGTCCTTCAGGATCACCCGGGCCAGCGTTACCCGCTGCCGCTGACCACCAGACAGCTTTACGCCCCGCTCACCCACATGCGCGTCATACCCGGTGCGCCCCTGCGGGTCCTGCAGGTCAAGGATGAACGCATGCGCTTCGGCCTGTTTGGCTGCGGCAATCATCTGCGCCTCGGTCGCGTCCGGGCGGCCGTAAAGGATGTTGTCGCGCACAGACCGGTGCAGCAGCGCACTGTCTTGCTGGACCATGCCGATATGGCTGCGAAGGCTGTCCTGTGTGACACCCGCAATGTTCTGATCATCGATCAGAATGGCACCGCGTTCGACGTCATAGAACCGCAAAAGGAGCTTTACCAGGGTCGATTTCCCGGCACCCGACCGCCCAATGAGACCGACCTTTTCGCCGGGCTGAATGGTCAGGTTGATGTGGTCAAGCCCACCGGCCTCGCGCCCGTAATGGTGCGAGAGATCGCGAATCCGGATCTCACCCCTGGTCAACCGCAGGGGTTTGGCTTCGCGCGCGTCAAGCAGGTCGATGGGTTGGGCAATGGTCTCCATCCCCTCGGCCACGATACCAAGCTGGCGGAAAAAGCTGGTCAGCGCCCACATGATCCATCCGGTCATGGCGTTCAGGCGCAGGGTCAGCGCGGTTGCTGCCGCAACGACGCCAACCGAAGCGGAACCCTGCATCCACAGGGCAATTGCCCAACCCACGACACCAACGATCAGCACCCCGTTCAGGGTAACCAAAACCGCATCCATGATGGTGAAAATCCGCATCTCGATCTGGAATGTCCGGCGGGTTTCCTCGATCGCTTCACGGGCATAGTCCAGCTCTTGCGGGCCATGGGCGAACATCTTGACGGAATGAATGTTGGTATAGCTGTCCACGACGCGGCCCGTGACGGTTGACCTCGCATCGGATGCCGCCTTGGACGCCGGCCCGACACGGTGAACAGTCCAGCGCACCAGCATCGCGTAGAACGCAAACCAGATCAGCAGCGGGATCAGCAGGCGCGCATCCGCCGCATAAAGCAGGATTGCCGCCCCGATCAGGTAAGCCAGTGAAAAGGAAATCGCGTCAAAGACCTGAAAGATCACCTCACCGGCCGCGGGCGGTGTCTGCATGATCCGGTTGGCAATCCGCCCGGCAAAATCATTCTCGAACCAGCCAACCGACTGACGCAGAACGTGCTTATGGGCGCGCCAGCGGATCAGAGTGCCAAAGTTCGGCAGAATCGTGTTGTTCAGGATCAGTACGTCGACCAGATGCAACAAAGGGCGCAGAAACAGGACAAAGGCCGCGATCAACAGCAGCTCGGTCCCGTGGTTCTGCCACACCTCGGTTGGTGTGCCGCCCAACAGGTCAACGACACGACCCATATAATAGATCAACCCAATCTCGACACCGGCGACGATAATGGAAATCAGCGCAGCCCAGACAAACACCCGATAGAACGGGCGCGAATAGTCCAGCAGAAACGGCCACAGCCGGGTCGGCGGCGCGTCAGCCTCATGATAGGCGACAAAAGGGTCAACAAGGTTTTCGAAATAGCGAAACATGGAGTGTGCTCCGATTGAGCAGAGATAAAGACGTGCGAAGACAGATGGCGCCTGAACACCACCCTTTACGGGGCAAGTGTCCCGGCTTTAGCCGAACCAGATCCCGTAATACATTCGCATTCCTCCATCCATGTGACGGGCGCACCTAACCACAATGGACCAAAGTTGTCATCCCCTTTTGAGACTAAACATTAACTTGCAAGCAAGTCCTCGCGCGACAGCGCAAAACCCGACGCGATCCACCGGCTTTCAAGCTCGGCCAGCTTTTGGCCCAGCGCCGGTCCGGTAAACCCGGGGATCAGGTCTTTGGCTTGTATCGGGAAACGCGCGGCTGCGCCTGCGTGCAGGTCCTGTCTGAAGCTTTCGGACCAGGGCTGTTCAAAAAAAGCGCACCGCAAAAGGGTTTTGTTCAAACCGCCTTCGTCACCATACCGATAGCCCAGTTCAGCCACGCTGGTGGTTGACTGCGCTTCGCTCCGCATTCCGGTCAGGCGTTGCAGTTGCGAACGGCTCAGGCGCAGGGTTGCGGCGTCATCGGGTGTCGCGATGGCCGCCAGACGGCGCACGGGGTTCGGTTCGGCACCTGCCGCATGTTCCAAAGCGACCAGAGGAGCCAGTGACCGGTTATCCGCGCCCGGCAGCAATTTTGCCAATACGCCCGTGCTGCGCATCGTCGCAATGGCCGGGGCCGGATCAGGCGCGCCCAGCAGCTTCAGCAGTTCCGCCCCGACGCGTTCCCGCGACAACGAGGTCAGCCCGTCAAGATTGGCACCAATGGCAGCCAGCGCGTCCGGGTCGAAACCGGCATCCGGGTCCCCATACCAGGCGTGAAACCGGAAATAGCGCAGTGAACGCAGATAGTCTTCGCGAATGCGGTCCTCAGCCTCACCGATGAACCGCACCCGCCGGGCCTGAAGGTCGGGAAGCCCGCCAAGCGGGTCTAACACAGTGCCATCGGGCCTTGCATAAAGTGCATTCATGGTAAAATCGCGCCGCGCAGCATCTTCTTCGACGTGATCGGAAAAGGCGATGACGGCGCGGCGGCCATCGGTTTCGACGTCACGCCGGAAAGTGGTGATCTCGTGCGGGATACCGGCGCTGACCACTGTAATCGTGCCATGGTCGATACCGGTGGGGATGGCCTTGAGGCCCGCAGCCTGCGCCATCTCGACAACCTGTTCAGGCCGGGCATCAGTGGCAATGTCGATATCCGACACCGGCGCGCCCAGCAGCGCATTGCGCACGCACCCACCCACAAAAAGCGCCTGCGCCCCGGATGAGGTCAGGGCGGCGCATACCTTTTGGGTCGCCGGTTCGCTGACCCAAAGCTCCTCAATCTGCATCATTCATTCACCCGCGCTGCAAGCCCGCGCAATATGCGGGCCGTCGCACCCCATATGTAATAAGGGCCGTACGGAACTGTGTAATATCTGCGTTTTTGTCCGCGCCAACGGCGCGATTCCACCAGATAATTCTTGGGATTCAAAAGATGCGCAAGGGGGGTCGAAAAAACTTCGTCGACTTCGCCGGGTTCCGGAACAGGTTGAAATCCCTTTCGAAGAACGGCCACCACGGGTGTGACCGTGAATGAAGTGACAGTTTCATGCGTCGGCAGGTAACCCAGAATTTCGGGAAGGTCCGCGGGAAGGCCGATCTCTTCCTGTGCTTCGCGCAGGGCCGTTGCCGTGACATCCGCATCCCCTTCGTCCTGTTTGCCACCGGGAAACGCGATCTGACCCGGATGATGCTTGAGGGCCGAGGACCGTTTCGTCAGGATCACCCGAGGGGTGTCATCCGCAAGCGAGATTGCAACCAGAACCCCCGCCGGGCGCAGGCGGCGGCCGGGTGGCAGGACAGTATCCGGGTTCAGGTCAAAATCGCTGGACCCGTGACCGGGACGGCGCAGCGCCGTCCGGATCTGTTCAATCGGGTCAAGCACCCTTTCGGTCTTCGGCTTCAAAGCCAACCGTTGACGGGTCAAGCACATAGTGTGCGCCGCAGAACTGGCAATCGGCGGTGACCTGACCTTCGGGCGTCGTCATCTTTTCGAGGTCTTTTGCCGAATAGATCGACAGGCTCTGCCGTACCCGGTCTTCGGAACAGGTGCAGCCAAACTGCACGGACTGCGCATCAAAGACCCGTGGCTGTTCTTCGTGGAACAACCGGACCAACAAATCAGTCGGCGCAATCGAAGGACCGATCAGCTCAAGATCCTCGACTGTGTCCAGCAGGATATTGACCCGGCCCCAGTTCTCGCCCTCTTCGCCGTCGACCAGATCGCTGGCGGTCAGGATCTCGCCATTGCCCTCACCCGAGGCGGCAAATGGCGAAGCTTTGGGCATATGCTGCAACATGATGCCGCCGGCACGCCAATGTTCATCCACGCCGGGCTCGGTCGATTTGCCAAAGCTCAGCGAGAACCGGGTTGGCAGCTGCTCGGACTGTGCAAAATAGGCCTCGGCACAGGCGCTGAGAGAGGCTCCGGTCAGCGGAGTGATGCCCTGATATGGCTGTGTGCCTTCGCCCTGATCTATCATGATGGCAAAATACCCTTCACCCACCTGATCGAAGGGTGTCGCATCTGTCAGCCGGTCACGGTCAAAGCTGGCATAGGCCCGGATCTGCGCCGGCTGGCCTTCGGCCTTGGGTGCGTAATAGTCGGTCGCAATCATGCGCACAGGCCCCTTGGATTGCACCTGCAACGACAGTTTCCAACGCAGCGCAACCGTCTGCCCGATCAATGCGGTCAGCAGGGCCATCTCGGCCACCAGCGCCTCGACCTGTTCGGGGTAGTCATGTTGCTTGAGGATGCCATCCAGCACACCATCCAGACGAGCCACACGGCCACGCATATCCGATACATCGAGTTGAAAGGGCAGGACGGTATCGTCCCACGCGATTTTCGTTCCAAGAGACATGGGGTTTCCTTACGCGCCACAGGTTGGCATACCGGCACCATATAGGTCGAACAGATTAGGTTGTAAGGGGCCATACATGATCAGGCGGTTCGGTGAAACCCCAGAGCCGGGGCGGAAATACACGCGACGGGTCGGTGTTTATGCACTTTTGCCCCGCAGAAGTCACCTTTTGCTGACCTGCCAGACAGAACCCGGACCCGACCTGCAATTGCCCGGCGGAGGTATTGATCCGGGCGAATCACCCGTTACCGCCCTGCATCGCGAAGTCTTTGAAGAAACCGGGTGGCTTATTGCGGCGCCCCGGCGGATTGGTGCCTTTCGGCGCTTCACCTATATGCCGGAATATGACCTGTGGGCCGAGAAGGTCTGCCTGATCTATCGCGCCCGCCCCGTGCGACGCATAGGCCCGCCGACCGAGGCGTTTCACGAAGCGCTGTGGATGGAAACTGCTGACGCCGTCGGTTTACTGGGAAATGACGGTGACCGGCACTTTGCTGAATTGCATCTCGGGTCGCTTTAAGGTCCGTTATATTCAAAAAAGACGGCCGAGACATCATCGCCGATGCCGTCTTTGGGTGACATCACTTGCGTCAAACGCCAGAACATGTCGTCCAGAAACTCTGACCCGCCCCTTTCCGACATGCTCTGTTGGGCCATCTGACGCAAACCGTCTTCTTCCAGCAAGCCACCACCAGCCAGTTGGCATTCGGTAAACCCGTCCGAGTACAACAGCAGCTTGTCGCCGGGCTGCATCTGCGTCTCGACTTGTTGAAAGCGCGCATCTTCGATCAATCCTATGGGCAAGCCTCCGTCACCAAGAAACTCGGCGCGGCCACCCTGCCGCAGCAGCAGGGGGTGCGGATGCCCGGCCTGTACCATTTTCAGATGCCCGTTGCGCAGGTCGACGATGGCGTAAACCATCGTAAAATACTCTTCGATGCCTTCATCGGCCATCAGGCGGGAATTGAGCGTTTCAGCCACGTATTTCGGTGGAAGAAGTGCATAAAACTTGTCGAACCTCCGCTCCATCGCGACGTTCTGGTCAAAATGCTTGCTGGACAGATACCCCCCCAATCGCGCCGTCATCATGGCCGAGGTGATACCATGGCCGGATACGTCGATGCTGTAGAACCCAAGCCGGTTCACCCCGGGCGAGAACATCCCCACCAGATCACCACCGATATGACCACAGGGTTTCAGCAACAGACTGACTTGTGACTTCCCGAATGACCGGGTCAGTTCGGGAACCAGCGATTCCTGAATTTTTCGCGCCTGCATCAGGTCCTTGTCGATCGCGTCATGCGCCAGCCTGAGTTCCTCGAGCGCGGATTCAATCAGGCGGTTTTTCTGTGAGAGCTCGCGCTGCATGTCCAGAATGCGCGCACCGGCTGAAATCCGGGCGCGCAATTCGTCCGCCTCAAGCGGCTTGATCAGAAAATCGTCGGCCCCGGCATCCAGACCGCGCGCGACCTCCTGCTTTTCGCTTTTGGATGTCAGAAGGATGAAATAGCTGTATTGATCCGTTTCCAATGCCCGAAACGCACAGCAAAATTCAAGGCCGCTCATCCCCGGCATGACCCAGTCGCTTAGCACAAGATCGGGCGGATTATCGACGCAAAGCGCCAAAGCGGCATGGCCTGTATCGGCCTCGATCACCTCGAACCCCCACTTCCTGAGAGAGGCCACCAGAATGCGCCGTTGCAGGCGACTGTCATCCACCACCAGCACCGTGCGGATCGCGCCGAAATCCAGATCAGCTCTGGTTTCCTCAAGACTCGCCCCCGGCACCGTTTACCCTCTGCTCTGATGAGTTTCGTCACTGATGGCGACCCTATCGCCGACTGATTTAACATCCGGTGAAGAGTGACGATTGCGGAAGCGTGGCCGCGTTAACCTGCTTTTTACCGGGCGCGTCTATACAGAACCATGACCATTCATTAGCTGGTGTACATCATGATCCACTGGGCCAGAGTCAGACAATTGCGGGATGAAGTCGGCCCCGAGGAATTCGATGAGGTGGTCGAGATATTTCTGGAAGAAGTGCAGGACGTGATCACCCGCCTGCGCCGCGACACCAACCGGGCCGAACTGGAGCAGAACCTGCATTTCCTGAAAGGCAGCGCATTGAGCCTGGGGTTCGATCAATTCTCGAAACTCTGCCAGGATGGGGAACGGCAGGCCGCAGCAGGGCAAGGGGCCGAGGTTGATCTGCCAGCGCTTTTGGCTGCTTTCGACAGCTCGAAAACCATGTTTGAAGCCGAGCTGAATGAGAACCTGAACTAGATCACGAACTGTGCCAGCGTCTCGTCCTCGGTGATGTCGGTATAGGTGAACCCGGCATCGTCCAGATGGGCAAACAGGCGCATGAAGTTTTCGGGCTTGCGGGTTTCGATCCCGATCAGAACCGAACCGAAATTGCGCGCCGATTTCTTCATGTATTCGAACCGCGCGATATCATCCTCGGGGCCGAGAATATTCAGGAATTCCTTCAGGGCGCCGGGTCGCTGCGGCAGGCGCAGGATGAAGTACTTTTTCACACCGGAATACCGCTGCGCACGTTCCTTGACCTCGGGAAGGCGTTCGAAATCGAAATTGCCGCCGGATGTCAGGCAGACCACGGTCTTTCCGCGCACAAAGCTTTGGATATCACCTACTGCCTCGATCGCCAGCGCCCCCGCAGGTTCCAGCACGATGCCTTCGACATTCAGCATCTCGATCATGGTGGCGCAGATACGATCCTCGGACAGGACCAGAACGTCCGACAGGTGGCGTGATTTCAACAACTCGAACGGCTTTTCACCGATCCGCCCGACCGCCGCGCCATCGACAAAGGTATCCACATAATCCAGCGAAACAGGATGCCCCGCCGCCAGGGCTGCGCGCAGACAGGCCCCTCCGGCCGGTTCGACGAACAGGCAATGGGTGCGGTCCCCGAACCATGTAGCGACACCGGCGGACATGCCGCCTCCACCCACGGGAAGCACAACGTGATCGGGCGCACCGCCCATCTGCCTTTCGATTTCAACCGCCAGCGAGGCTTGCCCTTCGATCACATCGGCATCGTCAAAAGGTGACAGGAAATATCCGCCCTGCTGCGTGCACCATGCCTGAGCGGCAGCAAGCGTGTCATCGAAATAGTCACCGATCAGATGAATCTCGACGGTGTCCCCGCCAAAGATACGCGTTTTCTGGATCTTCTGCTGAGGCGTCGTGACCGGCATGAAGATCACGCCCCGGACCCCCATATGCTGGCACATATAGGCCACGCCCTGCGCGTGATTGCCCGCGCTGGCACAGACGAACAGGTCCTGCCCCTGTTGCTTTCGCATGGCGTTAAAGGCACCGCGAATCTTGTAGGAGCGCACCGGGCTCAGGTCTTCGCGCTTGAGCCAGATATCCGCCCCATAACGGTCGGACAGGTGGGCATTGCGCTGCAACGGCGTCGCCGGGAAGACAGAGCGCATCGCCTCTTCGGCGGCGCGGGCGCGGGTCATGAAGTCGGTCATGCCCGCCTCCCTGCCCCATCAGCGTGATAAGGGCAAGGAATACATATGTGTACGGGCGTCAGCGTAGTTCGCGCTTCTCGACGACAAAACCGTAAAGGGCCGTCATGATGCTGACGCCCAGCATGAGCAGAAACCATTGCGCAACTAGGAAATAGACAAAGCTGCCTATGATTGGGGCCAGAGGTGTATGTAGCAACAAATTCGGTATTGCTGTAAGAACTCCAACACAAAGTGCGGCAACAAAAATCGGCTTAGAGAACTCTTTGGTTTTGCGCCACGAATCTGGAACTTTCATAAATTCCCCAACTGCCGCAGCCGGTAACACGAGCGAAAGCCTAAACGAAATGTACGAAATGACGACACCAAGCAAAAAACCAAGAAAGGTGCCGTCATCAGTTGACACCCCGCCATCATAAAAAACGGCTGCAGGTACCAGAAAAATAAAAACAGCGACAAGACTCAGTAGAATGCTCAATGGGATAATCCGAAGAAATGCGCCGCCATAGGCCCACATACGGTCTCCGTCCCATACTGGCCACGCGAGATGTGGTTCAACGTTCTGAAGTACGTAACGATGCCAGCCTACGGCCACCCAAACCAGTACGATCAAATAGAGGACTGCGAGTACAAAGCCAGCTAGAGACACGCCCAACATCGGAGAGAGTTTATCGGTCTCCGGCAAACTTTCCGTCTGAAAAATAGTCAAAAAATAGAATGCGGTGCCTAAAACAAGAAACGGAAAAAAGCTTAATCTCAACGCGACTGATATGTTGTCCAAAAGCATTAATACCGCATGCCTAAAAATCTTGTAGCCCAGCATCCTAAAACTGCCCTCTCAACCAATCCTTGTTCTCTTTCCCTCCGTTTCACCTCATTTCCCGGCCTTCGTCAACGCGCACCAACTTGCCCCCGCGTCCAAAACCCGCTAGGGGCCAATCGTTCTACGCATAAAGGGAAGTCAGATGTCCGCGCCCAAGAAAGTTGTTCTGGCCTATTCCGGTGGCCTTGATACCTCGATCATTCTGAAATGGCTGCAGACCGAGTATGGCTGTGAGGTCGTGACCTTCACCGCCGATCTGGGTCAGGGCGAGGAACTGGAGCCCGCACGCCAAAAGGCCGAATTGCTGGGGATCAAGCCCGAGAACATCTATATCGAGGATATCCGCGAGGAGTTTGTCCGCGATTTCGTCTTCCCGATGTTCCGTGCCAATGCGCAATATGAAGGGCTGTACCTGCTGGGTACCTCGATCGCACGGCCGCTGATCTCGAAACGTCTGGTTGAGATTGCCGAGGCCACTGGTGCTGATGCTGTTGCCCACGGCGCAACCGGCAAGGGCAACGATCAGGTGCGGTTCGAACTGGCGGCTTACGCGCTCAACCCAGACATCAAGGTCATTGCACCGTGGCGCGAATGGGATCTGACCAGCCGCACCAAGCTGCTGGAATTCGCCGAGCAGAACCAAATTCCGATTGCCAAGGACAAACGCGGTGAGGCACCGTTCTCGGTTGATGCAAACCTGCTGCACACCTCATCCGAGGGCAAGGTTCTGGAAGACCCCGCCGATATGGCGCCCGACTATGTCTACCAGCGCACCGTCCACCCCGAAGACGCCCCGAATGAGCCTGAGTTCATCGAGATCGGCTTTGAAAAAGGCGACGCGGTCAGCATCAACGGTGAGGCGATGAGCCCGGCCACGATTCTGACCAAGCTGAACGAATATGGCGGCAAGCACGGTATTGGCCGTCTGGACCTGGTCGAAGGCCGGTTCGTGGGCATGAAGTCGCGCGGTATCTACGAGACACCCGGCGGCACCATCCTGCTGGAAGCGCATCGTGGCATTGAATCCATCACCATGGACCGCGGCGCGATGCACCTGAAAGACCAGCTGATGCCGCAATATGCGGAACTCATCTATAACGGTTTCTGGTACAGCCCCGAGCGCGAGATGCTGCAAGCCGCCATCGACAGATCGCAAGAGCATGTTACCGGCACCGTTCGTGTGAAACTGTACAAAGGTCTGGCCTCGACCGTGGGCCGCTGGTCGGATCATTCGCTGTATTCTGAGGCACATGTGACCTTCGAAGAGGATGCAGGTGCGTACGATCAGAAAGATGCGGCAGGCTTTATCCAGCTGAATGCGCTGCGTCTGAAACTGCTGGCTGCGCGCAACAAGCGCCTGTCCAAGTGATCGACGAAGACGATACCGACGACGAGCTCGATATGTTCATCGAGGCGCAGGACACGGTTTGGGCCGATGTCCTGCGCGAACTTGAACAGGGGCAGAAAACCAGCCACTGGATGTGGTTCGTGTTTCCGCAACTGGCCGAGCTAGGCCAATCCCATATGGCACAGCTCTACGGCATTGAAGATCTGGACGAGGCGACACGCTATCTGAACCACCCGGAACTGCGCGACCGGCTTAGGCAGACGGCCTCGCTGATGCTGCTGCACACGGGGCGCGATGCCCGCGACATTCTGGGCGGAATTGACGCGAAAAAGCTGCGGTCTTCGATGACATTGTTTTCATCTGTGGCAGATGCTCCGCCCGAGTTTCGTGCTGTTCTGGACGCCTTCTATGGCGGTAAGCCTTGTGACCGGACGGTTCAGATTCTCGGCGCATCGTGATCAGAAGTTCCAGTTGGGTCAGCCTTGCCTGTTCGGCACCTGACGCATTACGCATTCGGAAACCGTGAAAGGACCCCGAATGCTTCAGGACATCGCCGATGGAATTCAAAAAGGGCTGAACGGCAAAAGCTTTGACGGTTCGCTCAAATTCGATTGCGGCGCGGACGGTGTGATTGTTCTGGCGGACAATCAGGCAACGACGCAGGATCGGGACACGGATTGCACAATCCGCATCTCGCAGGAGAACCTGACCAAGCTGTTGACCGGAAAGCTGAACCCGATGACCGGCGTTGCTTTGGGCAAGCTCAAGATCTCGGGCAATATGGGTGTTGCGATGAAGCTGGGGCAACTGCTGGGCTGAGTTTACTGCAAAGCTGGCCTTTGTCCCAGGCCAGCCAGACCGGCGGTCCCGCCCGCGGTGTACCGCCGTTCCCCATCGGGATACCTATCGCGCATGATCCGTCGCAAATGAACGGTGGTTTCGTCCGCCTTTCAAGTGGGCCGTTTACGCGTGATCGCAGACGATAAACTAGTCTCACCAGCGCGTGACATTGCATGACAGGCAATTGCAAGGGGGTCGAACCCGCGTCAATCTCATCTTAAAAGGAGACCTGACATGATGCGGACTGCTTATTTTGAAACCGTCAGACCAGCCCTTCTGTTTACACTGATTGCATTGGCTGCACTGTTGCGCGCGCTGCCCGCCCCGGCTGCAGGAACCGAAACGCTGACGGTGGCTGGCGGGTGTTTCTGGTGCGTGGAATCCGATTTCGAATCCGTGCCCGGCGTAATCGGGGCGGTGTCAGGGTACACCGGCGGCACATCTGCGGACCCGACATATGATCAGGTTTCAAAAGGGGGAACCGGACACTACGAGGCGGTTCAGATCACGTTCGATCCGGCGCGCGTCTCTCGCGCGTCACTTCTGAACATGTTTTTCCGGTCGGTTGACCCGACAGACGCAGGTGGCCAGTTCTGCGACCGGGGCGACAGCTATCGAACTGCAATATTCGTCTCTAACAAAGGCGAAAAGGTGTTGGCAGAACAAGCCAAAGCAGACGCGCAGCAAGCGCTGGGGCAGACCATTGTCACCCCGGTTCTAAGCGCAGGACCCTTTTACCCCGCCGAGGCGTATCATCAGGATTATTACAAAGGCAACAAACTGGTCCTTACCCGTTTTGGACCAAAGCGCCAGCACAACGCCTACAAGGCGTATCGCAAAGCCTGTGGTCGTGACGCGCGCGTCAAGCAGCTTTGGGGTGGGGATGCGCCATTTGCAGGCTCCTAGTCAAAGGATGCGTCACGTACTTCTTTCAGATCGGGAATGACATCCGCCGTTCCGTGCCGCATGACCATCAGGGCTGCGGCGCGGTTTGCCTGCAATATGGCCTGTTCCATTGGCATTCCGCGATCCATGCCTGCCAGCACGTAGCCGGTGAAGGTGTCGCCTGCCCCTGTGGTATCCACCGCCCGCACCTTATGCGCGGGAAACTCGACCGGATCGTTGCCCTGCTGCAAGTACCTCGCACCTTTTGAGCCGAGGGTAACGATGACATGCCGAACGGGCAGATCGGCGATGCTCAGACCGGTTTCCTGGCGCAGCTGTTCAGCCTCCACCTCATTCAGGATCAGGAAATCCAGATAAGGCAGAACGCCCTGAACGGCCTGAGCCTGAAACGGGGCCGCGGCATAACAGACGGTCAGGCCAAGCTTGCGCCCCAGCTGCGCCGCTTCGACCTGGGCATTGGTTTCATTCTGCAAGATCAGCAGATCACCGGTGTTTGCCGAGGCCAGCGCCTGCCCCAGATGGGCGGGTTCCAATGCGTGATTGGCCCCGGGATACAGGATAATCAGGTTCTCACCCTCGGCATCCACCGCAATGATGGCGTGGCCTGTGGGAACATCCACCTCAGAGATATGGCGTGTATCCACACCATATTCTGTCAGTCGATCCTTGGCCCAGCGCCCATCGGGCCCCACGGCACCTATATGGCTGACGCGTGATCCCGCACGCGCCGCGGCCACCGACATGTTGGCCCCCTTGCCGCCCAGGAACCGATCCAGCCTACGGGCAGCCAGAGTTTCCCCCGGCGCAGGCAGATGCGGCAGGTCATAGACCATATCCGCGTTGATCGAGCCGAGATTCCAGATCGTCATGATTTATCCGATGTCGCAAGAGGCCAGAATGGCCATGTTCAGTATATCGTTCGCGGTCGAGACGGTCGAACAGATCTGGATCGGCTTGTCGATACCTGACAGGATCGGGCCAATCACGGTCGCACCACCCATTTCCTGCATCAGCTTGGTCGAGATTGATGCCGAATGCCGGGCCGGAACGATCAGGATATTCGCCGGACCGGTCAGGCGCGAGAACGGATAGGCCGCTTGCTGTTCGATGTTCAGGGCGACGTCCACCGTCATTTCACCCTCGTATTCAAAGTCGACGCCGCGCCGATCCAGAACAGCCGGGGCACGGTGCATCTTTTCAGCACGTTCTGACACCGGATAGCCAAAGGTCGAGAAGCTGACAAAAGCCACGCGCGGCTCCAGCCCCATATGCCGGGCAACTGCGGCCGAACGCTCGGCAATATTCGCCAGATCGTTTTCGTCGGGCCATTCATGTACCAACGTGTCGCCAATCAGAACAATCCGGCCTTTATGCAGCAAAGCTGTCACACCGGCGGCACCGTTGGCGGCATCGGCATCAAACACATGGTTGATCCGGTCAAGCACATGCGCGGACTTGCGGGTTGCGCCAGTGACAAGACCATCACCATGCCCATGGGCCAGCATCAGCGAGGAAAACACGTGCCTGTCCCGTGCGGCCAGACGGTGAATATCTTTACGGTCAAACCCCTTACGCTGCAGGCGCTGATACAGGAAGTTCGAATAGGTTTCGAGATGCGTGGTATTGGCCGCATTCACGACCTCGATTTCACGCACAGCGTCGCCCAGGCCCGTTGCTTCCAGTTTGGTCTTCACATCGTCCGGCCGACCCACCACAAGTGCCTTGCCGAAACCAGACCGCTGATACATGACCGCTGCGCGCAATACCCGGGGATCGTCGCCCTCGGCGAAAATCATGCGGCTTTGCGCCTGACGCGCTCGGGCGTTCAGACCGCGCAGGATGCTGGCGGTCGGGTCCATCCGGGATTTCAGACTCAGCTCATACGCGTCCATGTCGATGATCGGACGGCGCGCGGCACCGGTGTCCATCCCCGCCCTGGCAACAGCCGGTGGGATACGGTGGATCAAACGCGGGTCGAACGGGGTGGGGATGATATAATCACGCCCAAAGGTCAGCGACTTGCCATAGGCCATTGCGACCTCATCCGGCACATCCTCGCGCGCCAGATTGGCAAGTGCGTGGGCACAGGCGATCTTCATCTCATCATTAATGGCGCGGGCGTGAATGTCCAACGCACCGCGGAACAGGTAGGGGAAGCCCAGAACGTTATTCACCTGGTTTGGATAGTCGCTGCGCCCGGTGGCAACGATCGCATCCACGCGAACCTCGTGCGCTTCTTCCGGAGTAATCTCGGGGTCGGGGTTGGCCATCGCAAAGATGACAGGATTGTCGGCCATGCTGGCAACCATATCCTGCGTGACCGCGCCTTTCACCGAAACACCCAGGAACACATCCGCCCCCTTCATCGCGTCTTCCAATGTGCGCAAGTCGGTCGTGATCGCGTGGGCCGATTTCCACTGGTTCATGCCCTCTGTCCGGCCCTGATAGATCACGCCCTTGGTATCGCAGACAATGCAGTTTTCATGCCGCGCGCCCATTGCCTTGAGCAGTTCGATACAGGCAATCCCCGCGGCACCTGCGCCATTCAGAACGATTTTCACGTCCTCGATCTTCTTGCCCGAGATATGCAGCGCGTTCAGCAGGCCCGCCGCACAGATCACGGCCGTGCCGTGCTGGTCATCGTGAAAGACGGGGATGTCCATCTCTTCCTTCAGTCGCTGTTCGATGATGAAACACTCGGGCGCCTTGATGTCTTCCAGATTGATGCCGCCAAAGGTTGGCCCCATCAGACGCACCGCGCGGCAGAATTCATCCGGGTCTTCGGTGTCCAGCTCGATATCGATCGAGTTCACATCGGCGAACCGTTTGAACAGGACCGATTTGCCTTCCATCACCGGTTTCGAGCCCAGCGCGCCGAGGTTACCAAGGCCCAACACCGCCGTCCCGTTCGAGATTACGGCCACCAGGTTGCCCTTGTTGGTATAATCATAGGCCGTTTCCGGGTTTTCCGCGATAGCCTCGCAGGGAACGGCCACACCCGGGCTGTAGGCCAGCGACAGATCTCGCTGCGTTGTCATGGGGACGGTGGCCTGCACCTCCCACTTGCCGGGGGTGGGGTCCAGGTGAAAGGCCAATGCCTCTTCTTTGGTGATCTTCGCTTTGGGCATCTTAAATGTCGTTTCCATGACTTCAGGGCTGACGCCTCATAGCGCAGGAGAACGCCCGCCTCAACGAGAATGAGTTTTCGGCTTTTACAGAAGATGCGGGATTTGTAAGGTCGCGCCCGGAATACGCCAAAAGGGGGCCGCTTTTGTCCACAGTCACGCCAATGATGGCGCAATACCTCGAAATCAAAGAGGCCCACCCGGATGCCCTGCTGTTTTATCGCATGGGTGATTTCTATGAGATGTTTTTCGAGGATGCCGTCAACGCTGCCGAGGCGTTGGACATCGCCCTGACCAAGCGCGGCAAGCACAATGACGAAGACATCCCGATGTGCGGCGTGCCGGTGCATTCAGCCGAAGGGTACCTTCTGACCCTGATCCGCAAGGGCTTTCGCGTTGCGGTCTGCGAACAGTTGGAAAGCCCGGCTGAAGCAAAGAAAAGAGGCTCTAAATCGGTCGTAAAACGTGATGTCGTGCGACTCGTCACGCCCGGAACACTGACCGAGGATGCGTTGCTTGAGGCGCGCCGACACAACTTTCTGGCTGCCTATGCCGAGGTCCGGGACGAGGCCGCGCTTGCCTGGGCGGATATATCAACGGGCGCGTTTCACGTGATGCCCCTGACCTCGGTCCGGCTCAGCCCCGAGCTTGCCCGGCTTGCGCCCTCCGAACTGATCGTGGCCGATGGAACGCAGGAAAAGCTGAACGAAACGCTGCTTGATCTGGGGATTTCACTGACGCCGGTCGGGCGCGCCAGTTTCGACAGCACGGCGGCGGAAAAGCGCATCTGCGGGCTGTTTCACGTGGGTGCCTTGGACGCGTTCGGCAATTTCGGCCGCGCCGAAGTGTCCGCGATGGGCGCGCTGATCGACTATCTGGAGATTACGCAAAAGGGCAAACTGCCCCTGCTGCAAACGCCGCTGAAAGAATCTGAGGATCGGGTCGTTCAGATCGACGCTGCAACGCGCCGCAATCTGGAACTGACCCGCTCGCTGTCCGGCGGACGCGCAGGATCGCTTCTTTCTGTCGTTGACCGGACCGTTACCCCCGGTGGCGCGCGATTGCTGGAACAGCGGCTTTCAAGCCCTTCTCGAAATCTGGATGTGATCCATGCCCGGCTTGACGCAGTCAGTTTCGCCGCTGGTGACAGCCTGATCGCGTCTGATCTGCGCGAAGCCTTGCGCAAAACCCCGGATCTGGACCGCGCCCTGTCGCGTTTGTCATTAGAACGCGGCGGGCCTCGTGACCTGACAGCCATTCGCAATGGCCTGACCCAGGCGGCCACGATTGCCGAAATCTGCACCGGTCAGGATTTACCGGTGTTGCTGGCAACCGCGCTTCAGAACCTTGTTGGTTTCGATGACTTGCTGACCTTGCTGGACGAGGCGTTGGTGGCCGAGCCCCCGCTTCTGACCCGCGACGGAGGCTTTATCGCGCCAGGTTTTGACGCTGAACTGGACGAGGCCCGCACCTTGCGCGACGAAGGCCGGTCCGTCATCGCCGGGTTTCAACGAAATTACGTCGAACACACCGGCATCACCTCGCTGAAAATCAAGCACAACAACGTGCTGGGCTACTTCATCGAAACCACGGCCACCCATGCCGAAAAGATGCTGAACACACCCTTTAGCGAAACCTATATCCATCGCCAGACGACAGCCAATCAGGTGCGGTTTACAACCGTCGAACTGTCAGAGATCGAAACGCGTATCCTGAACGCCGGAAATCTGGCGCTGGAGATCGAAAAGCGGCTCTATCAAATGCTCTCTGGCGCTATTTTGGACCTCGCTTCCCGATTGAATCAAGCCGCCCGCGGGCTTGCGGAACTGGACCTGACGACCGCTCTGGCTGATCTTGCGCGGGGTGAAAACTGGTGCCGTCCAAGGGTTGATGCCTCTCGCTCATTCAATGTGCAGGGCGGTCGACACCCGGTTGTGGAACACGCCCGCCGGCAGCAAAGCGGCGATGCATTCATTTCCAATAATTGCGATCTGACCGTCGAAAACGGCGCGGCGATATGGTTACTGACGGGTCCGAACATGGCCGGTAAGTCAACCTTTCTGCGCCAGAACGCCCTGATCGCACTGCTTGCCCAAATGGGCAGCTATGTTCCGGCCGAAGAGGCGCATATTGGCGTCGTCAGTCAGCTGTTCAGCCGCGTCGGAGCCTCGGACGATCTGGCGCGGGGGCGGTCGACCTTCATGGTCGAAATGGTCGAAACCGCCGCCATCCTGAATCAGGCCGATGACCGCGCTCTGGTCATTCTGGACGAAATCGGTCGTGGCACCGCCACCTATGATGGCCTGTCCATCGCCTGGGCCACATTGGAACACCTGCACGCGGCCAACAAATGTCGCGCATTGTTTGCCACGCATTATCATGAGCTTACGGCTTTGGCTGGCAAACTCGAAGGTGTCGATAACGCCACCGTAGCGGTCAAAGAGTGGGATGGCGAAGTCATCTTCCTGCACGAGGTTCACAAGGGCGCGGCTGATCGGTCTTATGGGGTGCAGGTTGCGCAGCTGGCCGGTTTACCCGCTTCTGTCGTCGAACGTGCCCGGGTGGTTCTGGACCAGCTTGAAAAAACCGAACGCGAAGGCGGCAAGCAAAAGGCGCTGATTGACGACCTGCCGCTGTTCTCGGCAGCCGCGCCGCCACCCCCGCCCGCACCGAAAACCTCGCCAGTGACCGAGATGCTGGAGGGTGTCCTGCCCGACGAACTGACCCCGCGCGAGGCGCTGGATCTGATCTACAAATTGAAAGAGGCGGCCAGATCCTGACCGCCCTTCATCTTTTCAAAAATACTCTCGCCGAAGGCTTGGCTTTGAAAAGCCAATCAGCTTGCTGGCGTTGAAGAGACCCCGACCTGAGCCGGACGCAACAGTCGGTCGTGCAGCATGAAACCTTCGGCGGACACCTGGATGATGTCCCCTGCCCGCGTGCCCGGGACCGGGGCCTCGAACATTGCTTCGTGCACATTCGGATCAAACCGGTCGCCAACCTGGGGTGTAATCACTTCGATCCCGTGTTTCTGGAACACATCCTTCAGGGCACGCATGGTCAGTTCGACGCCTTCCAGCAGTCCGGCGGCAACCTCTTTCTGCTCGTCGGTCGCGGCCTCAAGCGCGCGCTTCATGTTGTCGTAAACAGGCAGCATATCGCGGGCCAGCTTGGAACCGCCATACTGCTCGGCATCGCGGCGCGCCTTGTCACCGCGTTTGCGCGCGTTCTCGGCGTCGGCAAGCGCGCGCATGAATTTGTCTTTATACTCATCCCGCTCAGCGCGCAGCTCGTCCAGCTCCAACGCCTCGTCACTGATCTCAGTAAACTCCTCGGCCAGCTCTTCCGCTTCTGCCGCCATGATATCGTCCAGAAAATCTTCGTTCTTGGGCTCTGCCATCTCTTACCCTCTAGCTCCGGTCGGATATCAGCTTGCCGACCAGTTGCGCCGTATAATCCACGATCGGCACGATCCGTCCATAATTCAGACGCGTGGGTCCGATGACCCCGACCGCACCGATTATCTTTCGATCAGCGTTCATATATGGAGACACCACCAAAGAGGAACCCGAAAGTGAGAAAAGTTTGTTCTCAGACCCAATAAAAATGCGCACACCCTCGCCGCCTTCCGTCAATTCGAGGAAATCAGCGATGTCGCGCTTGCGCTCCAAATCATCAAACAGGCTGCGAATACGCTCCAATTCTCCGGCCTGACCGGGTTCGTTCAACAGATTCGCCCGCCCCCGCACGATCAAACGGGCCGAGTCGGCTCCGTCTCCGTCCCAGGCCGCCAGCCCACTTTCCACCAGCTCGCGCGCCAGCGCATCTATTTCCTGCTTGCGCGCCTGAATCTGTTTCTGCATCTGACGGCGCACTTCACTGAGCGTGCGCCCCTCGATCAGCGCATTCAGAAAATTCGCAGCCTCGCGCATCGAACTGGGCGTCTGGCCGGGCGGCGGTGTGAACAGGCGGTTTTCAACATGGCCGTCAGAAAAAACCAGCACCACCAAAGCCCTGTCATGCCCTAACGAGACAAACTCGATATGTTTGATTTCGGCTTCATGCTTTGGCGTCAGAACCAGCGACGCACCTTGTGTTACGTGTGACAGAGCTGACCCGACCCGATCCAGCATTCCGCCAACATCACCCGTGTTAGAGCCTAAAGTCTCTTCCAGTTTTTGCTTGTCGTCGACGCCCAGATCGCCAACCTCAAGCAAACCGTCCACGAACATACGCAGTCCTTGCTGCGTCGGTACCCGACCCGCGCTGATATGCGGGCTGTCCAGAAGACCCAGAAACTCAAGGTCCTGCATCACGTTGCGCACGGTTGCGGCACTGACTTTTTCAGACAGGGTACGCGTCAGGGTGCGGCTTCCAACCGGCTCTCCGCTTTCCAGATAACTTTCAACGATCAACCGGAACACCTCGCGCGACCGGTCGTTCATCTCGTCCAGAATTTTGCTCGCTTCACTCATGCGTTTTCCCCTGCTGGTTCATCATTAAATAGCAGGCAAATGAAAGGTCAATCGGGGTTGCATCGTAACGCTGCGGGGCGGTATCCCCAACCCAGCAAACAAAGGATTTCCCATGCGACCCTCTGGAAGAGACTTAAGTGAAATGCGCGCCGTTTCAATTGAAACGGGGTTCACCAAACATGCCGAAGGTTCCTGCCTGATCAAAATGGGCGATACACATGTTCTGTGTACCGCTACGATCGAAGATCGCGTACCCCCTTTCATCAAGGGTTCGGGGCTAGGCTGGGTCACCGCCGAATACGGTATGCTGCCCCGCGCCACCAATACTCGGATGCGGCGTGAAGCGGCCTCGGGCAAGCAAGGCGGGCGTACGGTGGAAATCCAGCGCCTGATTGGTCGCGCCCTGCGCGCCGGCGTCGACCGGGTTGCACTGGGCGAACGTCAGATCACCGTTGATTGCGATGTGATCCAGGCCGATGGCGGCACCCGCTGTGCCTCGATCACCGGCGGCTGGGTTGCGCTGCGACTGGCCGTCAACAAACTGATGAAAGCAGGTGACGTGATTTCAGATCCGCTGGTTGATCCGGTCGCCGCCGTGTCCTGCGGGATCTATGCGGGCCAGCCTGTGCTGGACCTTGACTATCCGGAAGACAGCGAGGCCGGTGTCGACGGCAACTTTATCATGACCGGATCAGGCAAACTGATCGAGGTCCAGATGAGCGCCGAAGGTTCTGTTTTCAGCCGCGCCCAGATGGATCAGCTGGTGGATCTGGCGGAAAAAGGCGTTGCCGAGCTGGCCGCAGCCCAGAAAGCCGCCACCGCATGACCCGTAAGTTTGACAGCGACAGGCTTCTGGTCGCGACCCACAACAAAGGCAAGCTTGAGGAGATGGCGCATCTCCTCGAACCTTTTGGCGTGACGGTTGTGGGTGCGGCGGACATGGACCTGCCCGAACCGGAAGAGACCGAGGACACCTTTGTCGGCAACGCCCGGATCAAGGCCCACGCCGCCGCAAAGGCCACCGGACTGCCTGCCCTGTCAGACGATTCCGGAATCACCATCGACGCGCTGGACGGCGCGCCGGGTGTTTATACCGCGGATTGGGCCGAAACCGCCAATGGGCGCGACTTCCTGATGGCGATGACCCGCGCCCATACTGAGCTAGAGGCAAAGAACGCCCCCCATCCCCGCACAGCGCAATTCCGCAGCACGCTGGTGCTGGCCTGGCCTGATGGGCATGATGAAGTGTTTGAAGGCATTGCCCCCGGTCATTTGGTCTGGCCCATCCGCGGCGAAGGTGGATTCGGCTATGACCCGATGTTTGTTCCCGAAGGATACGACATTACCTTTGCCGAGATGGATCGCTGGGAAAAGAACAAGATCAGCCATCGCGGACGCGCGGTTGAGAAGTTCGTGAAAGGCTGCTTTGGCGGATGATTGGCGCAACGGGGGCTTTGGCCTGTACGTGCATTGGCCCTTTTGCGAGGCCAAATGCCCCTATTGCGACTTCAACAGCCATGTTTCCAAAACTATCGATCAAAAACAATGGCTTAACTCCTATCTGAGCGAATTGCGGCGCTCGGCCGTCGAAACCCCGGATCGGGTGCTGAACACGATCTTTTTCGGCGGTGGAACCCCGTCGCTGATGGACCCGGAAACCGTTGCCGCCGTGATCGGTGAGGCCCGTGCGCTCTGGCGCCCTTCCAACACCATGGAAATCACGCTGGAGGCTAATCCCGGATCGGTCGAGGCCGGTCGGTTCGCGGCCTATCGTGACGCAGGCGTCAACCGGATCTCGATGGGCGTGCAGGCGCTCAACGACGAAGACCTGCGCCGCTTGGGGCGGATTCACACTGTGGCCGAGGCCCGCGCTGCCTTTGACATCGCCCGTGATTGTTTTGAACGGGTCAGCTTTGACCTGATCTATGCCAGACAGCACCAAACGCTGGATGCCTGGCGGTCCGAGTTGAACGAAGCTCTGTCCATGGCTGTGGATCACCTGTCGCTGTATCAACTGACAATCGAAGATGGCACCGCTTTTGGCGATCGTTATGCTGTCGGAAAACTGCGCGGCTTGCCCGAAGATGACAGTGCGGCCGACATGTACCTTGCAACACAAGAGATTTGCGAGAAACACGGCCTGCCCGCCTATGAGGTGTCCAACCACGCCCGCCCCGGTGCAGAGTCGCAGCACAATCTGGTCTATTGGCGTTACGGGGATTATGTCGGCATTGGTCCCGGCGCTCATGGGCGGATTACTGTGGATGGTCAAAAACACGCGACCGAGACCCATCTGAACCCGCAACGTTGGCTTGACGCCGCCACGAAGGGTTGCGGAGAAAAGAAACGCTATGTCCTTTCGCTTGAAGATCAGGCGAGCGAATACCTTATGATGGGCATGAGGATTTCAGAAGGACTAGATGTAGATAGGTGGGAGGCCCTGTCGGGCCGTCCACTTCCAGACGAAACCGTGGACCATCTGGTCGGCATTAATATGATTGAACGTGATAACAACAGACTCAGAGCAACACCAGCGGGGCGCGCCGTGCTGAATGCTGTAATCCGGGAATTGATGGGCTAGATATGCAGTATCTTTGGGCGGGGCTGGGATTGCTTTGCGTTGCGATGGCCGCGATTGGGGTTGTTCTGCCTCTTCTTCCAACGGTCCCGTTTTTGTTGCTGGCAGCGTTTTTCTTTGCGCGATCCTCTTCACGGTTGCACAACTGGCTTCTGTCGCACCGGATTTTCGGGCCAATGATACTGGATTGGCAGAGTTCGGGCGCAATACGCCCGGCCGCAAAAAAGGCAGCAACCCTGTCGGTCGCCGCTGTTTTAGGAGTGTCTTTGCTCTTATCCGTTCCGCCCTTCGTGCTGATCCTTCAGGTCATTGTTCTGGGCGGCGTCCTGATATTTATCTGGACGCGCCCTAACGGCTGAGCTTTGCACAAAGATCGTCAAGCTGATCCAGGTTTTCATATGTCAGAACAACCTGACCGGATTCCGTTCCCGCCTTGTGGTTGATTGATACTTTCATTGCCAGAATCGCAGACAGGTCTTTTTCCAGCGCGCGTGTATCAGCATCTTTTCCGGCATCCAGATTCCTGGATCTGGGAGCAGGTCGTGCAGTGTCGCCCTGCTGCTGTTTCTTGACCAGCGCCTCGGTCGCGCGCACAGACAAACCATCCTTGACGATCAGTTTTGCCAATTCCGAGGGATTTTCCGCCGTAATCAGCGCCCGCGCATGACCAGCCGATAATTTCTCTTCAATTACAAGAGTTTGCACGTCAATTGGCAGAGACAAAAGCCGCAACAGGTTCGCAATATGGCTGCGGCTTTTCCCCAAAGCCTCAGCAAGCTTTTCCTGCGTGTGGCCAAAGCGATCCATCAACTGCCTGTATCCGGCGGCCTCTTCCACTGCGTTCAGATCAGCGCGCTGGATGTTTTCGATGATCGCAACTTCCAGTACCTCGGTATCATCGAATTCGCGCACAATCACAGGGATCTCGTGCAGCTGCGCCATCTGAGCAGCCCGCCACCGGCGTTCACCAGCGACGATTTCGTATTCTCCAACCCCTGTTGGACGTACGATCAAGGGTTGGATGATACCTTTTTCCCGAACCGACGCGGCAAGCTCATCCAATTGTTCGGGCTGAAATGTGCGTCGCGGCTGATTTGGGTTTGCCTTCAGCTTTTCAATCGGAACCTTCAGATCAGGTCTGCGCACGTCAGATGGTACTCGGTTGCCCGCCTCTGGATTAACGTCCGCCATGAGTGCGGATAATCCGCGGCCCAACCCTCTGGATTTCGCTTTCCTGGTGCTCATGTCGGCCTCCTCTCCACCGCTCATGCTGCGGTCTTGTTGTTCTTATGCATGATCTCACGGGCCAGATGCCGATACGCCATCGCACCAAGTGATCCCGAGTCATACTGCAATACCGGCAGCGCATAGGATGGCGCCTCGCTGACCCGCACATTCCTGGGTATCTTTGTTTTAAAAACCATCTCGCCCAAATTGTCACGCGCATCCTTTTCGACCTGGCGGGACAAGTTGTTGCGGTTGTCATACATGGTCAACACAACGCCTTCGATTCTCAGGTCTGGATTCGCGGTTTGCCGAACCTCCCGAATTGTCAGCATCAATTGCGAAAGACCCTCCAGCGCAAAGAACTCACTTTGCAGCGGCACTAGGACAGAATGGGCGGCAACCATCGCGTTTACCGTCAAGAGGTTCAGTGACGGCGGGCAATCAATCAGGATGAAATCCAGCTCAAACGCGTCCACCGCCGTCTGACGCAGCGCATCATGCAAAAGATAGCTGCGTTTTTCGTTGGAAATCAGCTCGATATCCGCCGAGCTCAGGTCAACCGTTGCAGGGACAACCAAAAGGTTCTCGATCTCCGTCTCTTGAACCACTGCCTCCAAAGGCGCGTCGTCCAGAATGAGGTCATAAGTGGTCCAATCCCGATCTTCGACCCCTAATCCGGTGGATGCGTTCCCTTGTGGATCGAGGTCAACCACCAATACCCTGCAACCAGCTTCGGCCAGTCCGGCCGCCAGGTTGATCGCTGTGGTTGTTTTCCCTACTCCGCCCTTCTGATTGGCAACCGCTATTATCCGGGGTCCGGACGGTCGAGACAGATCAACCACGTGATACTCCTTTGATCTTAAGGATAACGGCCTGAGGTTCAGTTAAACTTGTAATGGCCTCAGCATCGAAATTCCATTCCTCACGCGCCTCATCCAGCTCTTTTTTCCAGTTTGCACCTTTGGGCAACAGCGCGGTCCCGTTTTCACCTAAATGTCTGTCACAAAATGATAACAATGTACGCAAATCCGCCAGCGCGCGCGCCGAAACGATGTTTGCGCCGAGGGGTTCAACCACCTCAATCCGCTTGGAAATCACTTTACACGACACGCCACATTCACGGGCAACGTTACGCAGAAATGCCGATTTTCGCTGGTCGCTTTCCACAAGAGAGAAACTGGCGGCCGGAACTTCCTCGGCCGCAATAATGGCGCACACCATCCCGGGGAACCCGCCGCCACTGCCAAGGTCCACCCAGGTGTCAAACGTTTCAGCGCATCGAAAAACCTGGACAGAATCCAGAATATGCCGATCCCAAATGAATTCCAGGCTATTGCGCGAAACAAGATTTATCCTGGGGTTCCAGTGGTTCACCAGATCAACATAGATTTTCAGACGCTCAAATGTTTCACGTGAAACATTCAAGCCATCAAACTTGGAATAATCGACCGTCATGCCTGACGTGCTCGTTGATCCCGGCGCAATTTCGCCAGAACAAGGGTCAGGGCAGCCGGAGTAACACCTTCGACACGGCTTGCTTGCGCTATGTTCGACGGCTTGGCCTGCGACAGTTTTTGCTTCATCTCAGAAGACAGCCCGTCCAAACCAAAATAGTCAAACTCACGTGGGATAACATAGGATTCATCCCGCTTCATGGCCTCAACATCGCGCTTTTGCCGATCGATATAGTTTGCGTAAAGCGCGTCGCGTTCGATTTGAAGCCGGATCGCCACGTCTACATCTTGTAGATCAGGTATCAGAGGGAACAAGTCCTCGAAGGATGTATCCGGAAATGCCAGAATTTCCATTCCATCTCGGCGGTTTCCATCCTGGTTGACGTTGATCCCAGCCGAAAGAACTTCCTTGGGTGTGTATGTGCGTGCGGTCAGCTTGGATTTCGCCGCATCAAGCTGGTTCATTTTCTTTTTAAAATGTGCCTGTCGCTTCTCTCCGACACAACCAAGTTCCAAACCAATCGGTGTCAACCGTTGATCGGCATTGTCTGCCCGCAAAGACAGTCGGAATTCAGCCCTGGAGGTAAACATTCGATAGGGCTCAGCCACACCACGGGTCGTCAGGTCGTCTATCATCACGCCGATATAGCTGTCTGATCTTGTGAAAAAGACCGGTTCGCGGCCCTGTACGTCCAGCGCCGCGTTGAGACCAGCAACCATCCCTTGTGCCGCTGCCTCCTCATATCCTGTGGTCCCGTTGATCTGCCCTGCCAGATATAGTCCCGGAACGTCGGGTAGCGACAAGGACGCAGTTAAGATACGAGGGTCCACATAATCATATTCAATCGCATAGCCGGGTTGCAGAATATCCGCCTTTTCAAGCCCTTTGATCGACCGAACATATTCCAACTGCACGTCCTGAGGCAGTGACGTTGAAATACCGTTGGGATAAATCGTGTGGTCATTAACGCCTTCGGGCTCAAGGAAAACCTGATGCGAGTCCTTATCTGCAAAGCGCACAATCTTGTCTTCGATCGAAGGGCAATATCTTGGACCTATGCCGTCGATATGGCCGCCATACATCGCTGATTTTGAGAGGTTTGCTTCGATGATCTCATGCGTCTTTGCATTGGTGTGTGTAATACCGCAGGAAATCTGAGGCGCGACAACCGATGTTGACAGGAAAGAAAACAAGGTCGGGTCCTCATCCCCGTCTTGTTTTTCCAAACCCGACCAGTTGATCGTGCGCCCATCCAGACGCGGCGGTGTGCCGGTTTTCAAGCGTCCCAGCGGAAGGTTATAGCTATCCAACCTCTCGGCCAGTTTTATTGACGGGCGATCTCCCATTCGCCCACCAGCCCGTGACACGTCGCCGATATGGATGACGCCGCGCAGGAAGGTTCCGGAGGTCAGAACAACGGCTTTGGCGTACACTTCCGACCCATCTCCGAGGACGACACCGGCGACACGGTGTCCGTCCATCAGAAAGTCTACAACCTCCCCAACGATAACGGACAGGTTTTCCTGATTGCTGATTTCGTTTTGCATCGCCGCCCGGTACAAGGCGCGATCTGCCTGCGTTCTGGGACCCTGAACAGCCGGACCTTTTCGCCGGTTTAACAGTCGAAACTGAATACCAGCCTGGTCGGCGACACGGCCCATTACGCCATCCAGCGCGTCAATCTCTCGTACCAGATGTCCCTTCCCCAACCCGCCGATGGCCGGATTGCAGGACATGACTCCGATATCGGTCGCGGATAATGTCACCAAAGCGGTTTTCGCACCCATCCTGGCAGCGGCGTGCGCAGCCTCCGTACCGGCATGACCAGCCCCAACCACGATGACATCAAAGTTTGAATGTTTCACGTGAAACAATCCTTATTTTCCCAAACAAAAGCTGGAGAAGATTTCATCCAACAGTGTTTCGACATCTATTCTGCCAACCAGAGATTCAAGTGCCCGTATGGCGGTTCTTAACTCCTCCGCAGCGATATCATACAGGTCCGGACCTGATTCCAGAACCGTGATCGCAGCAGCAAGTGAAACCGACGCCTTGTTCATCGCAACGCGATGGCGCTCACGCGTGGCAATACCATGTGTTGTGGTTCTATCACTCAGGACCAACGAAATCTGGTCTACAAGCGCGTCAATCCCCTGTCCTGTCTTTCCTGAAACACCTTCAGCAGCGCCCTCTCGCAAGTCCGCTTTGGGTAGAACGTGGATATCACCATCCTGCATGGCCACACCCAGATCTTCCGGTGCTTCAGCCAGGAAAACACGCAGGTCCGCCGCATCTGCCCGTTTTCGAGCCAGCTCGATCCCAAGATTTTCGACATGATCTTCGGTATCCCGCAACCCGGCCGTATCCAGCAATGTCACAGGCAAACCAGCCAGATCCATTCGAACCTCAATCACGTCCCGGGTCGTGCCTGCGTATTCCGAAGTAATCGCAGCCTCGCGCCCCGCAAGCGCGTTCAGCAGTGTTGATTTTCCTGCATTGGGAAGACCGACTATAGCCACTTCAAATCCGGTACGAATACGCTCGGCGATTTTCACCCCATCAGCTTCTCGACGAAGATCTGCCAGAACTCCGCTTGTCAAACTACGGACTTCCGGCGTGACGTCAGTGGGGACGTCTTCATCAGCGAAATCTATGACCGCTTCCAGCAACGATGCCGCGCGGATCAAATCGCGCCGCCAGCGCTCGGCCAGCGTGCCAAGCTCACCGGCCAGAATGGTTTGGGCCTGCTTACGCTGTGCCTCGGTTTCCGCGTCAATCAGGTCTGCCAGGCCTTCGACCTGTGTCAGATCCATCTTGCCATTTTCAAGGGCCCGGCGTGTGAACTCACCCGGGTCCGCCAGTCGTAGACCAACGGTGTTCGACAAACAGCGCAGAACCGCATTGACCGAGGCCGTGCTGCCGTGGATCTGAAGTTCTGCCACGTCTTCACCGGTGAAACTTGCCGGTGCCTGAAAGGTCAGAACCAAACCATCATCCAGATGTGATCCATCCTGGTCCCGCAGGGTGCGCAAGACCATTCCCCGCTTGGGCAGTTCCGCGCCGCACAGATATGCGGCTGCGGAGTGCGCTTCGGGGCCAGAGAGGCGAATGACCGCCACCCCTGCTTTGCCTTGCGCGCTGGCCAAGGCGAATATCGTATCCATTCGAAGGCCTCGCTGGGGTCTAAGACCTGTGTCAGGTGTTCATCGAATCGAAGAACTCACCGTTTGTCTTCGTCTGTTTCAACTTCGACAACAAGAACTCGATTGCGTCGGTGGTGCCCATCGGATTGAGGATACGGCGCAGAACAAAGGTTTTGGCCAGATCGCCCTTTTCGACCAGCAGGTCCTCTTTCCGAGTACCGGATTTGAGGATGTCGATCGCCGGGAACACGCGTTTGTCTGCAATCTTCCGGTCCAGAACGATTTCCGAGTTACCAGTACCTTTGAATTCTTCAAAGATCACCTCGTCCATCCGGCTGCCGGTATCGATCAGCGCGGTGGCGATAATGGTCAGCGATCCACCCTCTTCAATATTCCGGGCCGCACCGAAGAAACGCTTGGGCCGCTGCAACGCATTCGCATCCACACCACCGGTCAGAACCTTGCCCGAGGATGGTACAACGGTGTTAAAAGCCCTACCAAGTCTTGTGATTGAGTCGAGTAGAATAACAACATCTCGTTTATGTTCGACCAGGCGCTTGGCCTTTTCAATGACCATCTCCGACACGGCCACGTGACGCGTTGCGGGCTCATCGAAGGTTGACGACACAACCTCACCCTTAACCGAGCGCTGCATGTCGGTCACTTCTTCCGGGCGTTCGTCGATCAGCAGGACGATCAGATAACACTCCGGATGGTTCTGTTCGATCGAATGCGCGATGTTCTGCAGGATCACGGTTTTACCGGTCCGCGGCGGTGCCACGATCAGCGAACGCTGACCTTTACCGATCGGCGCAACCAGATCGATCACGCGCGCCGACTTATCTTTTATGGTGGGATCTTCGATTTCCATCTTCAGACGCTCATCCGGGTACAGAGGCGTCAGGTTGTCGAACAGGATCTTGTGCTTGGCCTTTTCGGGATCTTCAAAGTTGATCATGGTGACTTTGGTTAGCGCGAAATAACGCTCATTCTCATCCGGCGCCTTGATCTCGCCCTCGACCGTGTCCCCGGTCCGCAGCGAGTGCAGACGGATCATATCGGGCGAGACATAGATATCGTCAGGACCCGGCAGATAGTTCGCCTCGGGTGAGCGCAGAAAGCCGAACCCGTCCTGTAGCACTTCCAGTACGCCATCACCGCCGACGGTCCAGCCATCATCGGCACGTTCGCGCAGAATCTGGAACATCATTTCGCCCTTGCGCATGGTCGAGGCGTTTTCGATCTCCAGTTCTTCGGCCATGGCCAGAAGGTCTTTGGGGCTTTTGGCTTTCAGGTCGGCCAGATTCAGGGATTCATTGGACATGATATATACCTTCACCGCTAAGAACGCGGCTTGAAGTGGAATTTCAGTACGGAAAATACGCCGCCCGGACGGGCGTGTTGTGATCTACATAAGCGCAGCGCCGTTCGGAGTCAAACAGGCGTTCAGAACTTCAGAATGACCGCCAGAACGATGGCAATCATCAGAATGGTAGGAACCTCGTTCATCATGCGATACTGCCGCCCAGTGAGCTTATTCTGGCCAGCCAGGAAATCCTTCCTTCGGGCCATAAGCCAATGGTGGAACCAGGTCATCGCGATCACGCCCGCACCTTTGACCCAGGGCCATGCAAAATCCCATCCGACGATCCCCGGTGTGAACACCATGATCAGCCCGCATACCCAGGTTACAACCATCGCGGGGCGCATGATCACCCGCAGCAGCTTGTCTTCCATTTCAAAGAAGATGTCTTGCGCGCCCTCTACGGTCTGCGCTTTTTCGACGTGATAAACAAACAGTCTGGGTAAGTAGAACAAGCCGGCCATCCATGAGATCACGGCCATGATATGTAATGACTTCACCCACGGGTAAATCGTGAAAAGAAGGTCTGTCATGCCGGCTCCGAACGTTGTTCGGAACTCTCCCTAATAAAAAAAAAAGAAAAGAAAAAGGATGATGGTTTTGTAGGGTGCCAAAAATCCGTGGATTACTTTCTTACCCTAGCGTTTTCCCCAAGGGGACAGAATATCTGAGATCGCCAGTGATTCTGTTGATATAAATAAATTGTTATCTAAATCAATAAGTTAATATTGAATCATCGTATCTGATCTGTGGATAACCCGATGGGTATCGCTGGATAGATCTGTTATCCCAAGAGTTGGAGTTATCCTTGTCCCGACAGGATGAGATTTGAGCGACTCGGGGATCTTTGCCGCAAAATTCCCGGGGTTGCGTGTCAACCGGAAAACCATACAAAACACCCCAGAACTCTCATCGATTTGCACACGGGGTTTTCCACATGTCTGTCCCCATTCTTCTGGCTTCGGGATCTGTTATTCGCGCGCAACTGCTAAGGAACGCAGGTGTGCCGTTTGCGGTTCAAACGGCGCGCGTGGATGAAGAGACGGTCAAACGGGCGTTGCTGGCAGAGGATGCCGCACCACGCGATATTGCGGATACGCTGGCTGAGATCAAAGCGCGTAAGGTCAGTGACAAAAACCCCGGCGCCATGGTGATCGGTTGCGATCAGGTGCTGGATTTCGAAGGGCAGCTGCTTTCAAAGCCCGAAACCCCGGAACAGGCGTTGGCCCAACTGAAAGATATGCGCGGCAAGCGACACATGCTTTTGTCCGCTGCTGTGATCTATCAGGATGGTGAGCCGATCTGGCGGCAAGTGGGGCAGGTGCGTTTGCGGATGCGGGCCAGTTCCGATGCCTATCTGAAAGACTATGTTGCGCGGAACTGGGACAGCATTCGCCATGCCGTCGGAGCCTACAAGCTGGAAGAAGAAGGCGTCCGCCTGTTCGCCACCATTGACGGCGACTATTTTAACGTTTTGGGTATACCTCTGTTAGAGCTTCTCAACTTTCTGGCTGTCAAAGGGGTGATCGAGCAATGACAGACAACCGGGTTCCTTTAGCCGGAGTGATCGGGCACCCCATCGGGCATTCGCGTTCACCCAAGCTGCACGGGCATTGGTTAAAGACCTATGGGCTTGTCGGGCATTATATCCCGATGGACGTCGCCTCTGCTGATCTGAAGACTGTGCTGCGAACCCTGCCCAAAGCGGGCTTTGTCGGGGCCAACGTGACCGTTCCGCACAAAGAAGCTGCGTTGAAGATCGCAGATCACGTTTCCGACCGTGCAACAGTGATTGGTGCCGCAAATACGCTGGTGTTCCGAACTGATGGTTCGATCCACGCAGATAACACCGACGGGTACGGGTTTATGGAAAACCTGCGCAATGGCGCACCTGACTGGAATGCGAAAGATGGCCCGGCGGTTGTGTTTGGTGCCGGGGGCGCTGCCCGTGCCGTTTTGCAGGCTTTGTCTGATGCCGGGGTGCCGGAAATCCTGCTGACCAACCGGACGCGCGCCCGCGCGGATCATCTGAAGGAAGAGTTCGGCCAACGCATTCGCGTGGTCGATTGGGTTCAGGCGGGAAATGTCATTGAAAACGCCGAACTGGTGGTCAATACGACTTCACTGGGGATGCAGGGCCAGCCAGAGCTGCGCGTGCCGTTGGACGGGTTGCAGCCCGGTGCCGTGGTAACGGACCTGGTCTATACCCCGTTGAAAACCCGCCTGCTGCAAACTGCCGAGGAGGCCGGATGCACCACAGTCGATGGTCTTGGGATGTTGCTGCATCAGGCCGTTCCCGGATTTGAACGCTGGTTTGGTGTCCGCCCCGAAGTAGACGCGGATACGCGCGCGGCGGCCTTGGCATGAGTATTGCGCTTGGCCTGACAGGCTCAATCGGCATGGGGAAAAGCACCACAGCGCAGATGTTCGTTGAAGAAGGGTGCGCATTGTGGGATGCGGATGCGGCGGTGCATCGGCTGTATGCCATTGGTGGAGCAGCGGTTGAACCAATGCGGGCAGCCTTTCCCGATGCGATACGTGATGGGGTGGTCAGCCGAGACGCGTTGAAACGAATTATCGCTGGTGACCCGGCCACGTTGAAAGCGATTGAGGCGATTGTGCATCCACTTGTCGCTGCTGATCGTGCGGAATTTCGCGAAAGCGCTACAAGCGACATCCTGGTGTTCGATATTCCGCTTTTGTTTGAAACGGGCGCTGATGCAGCAATGGACGCAGTGGCCTGCGTTTCGGTCCCGGCCGAAGACCAAAAGCGGCGCGTAATGGAACGCGGAACAATGACCGAGGCGCAGTTCGAGCAGATCCGCGCCAAGCAGATGCCGAACGACGAAAAATGCGCACGGTCGGATTTTGTGATCGTGACCGATACTCTGGACCACGCCCGCGCGCAGGTGCAGGATGTGGTCAGGCAGATACGGGCGGGGATGGCACATGCGTGAGATTGTACTGGATACCGAAACCACCGGGTTTGACCCCGAAAGCGGGGATCGGATCGTGGAGATCGGTGCCGTTGAGCTGTGGAATCACGTTGCCACCGGTGAAACCTATCACGTCTATATCAACCCCGAACGCTCGATGCCGGAAGAGGCGTTTGGCGTTCATGGTATTGGTCCCGATCTGCTGGAAACCCCGCGCCCGCCAGAAAAGGGCGAAGTGACGCTGAAAGACAAGCCGGTCTTTGCAAAGGTTGGCCACGGGTTTCGCGAATTCGTTGGCGATGCGCGGTTGGTGATCCACAACGCCTCATTCGACATGAAGTTCCTGAACGCCGAGCTGAAATGGATGGGTGCCCCGCTTATCCCGATGGAGCAGGCGTTGGATACACTGGCAATTGCCCGCAAACGGTTCCCCGGCTCTCCGGCGTCACTGGATGCGCTGTGCCGTCGCTTTAATATCGACAACTCGAACCGTGTGCTGCACGGCGCGTTGCTCGACTCGGAAATTCTGGCCGAGGTTTACCTGGAATTGATCGGTGGACGGCAGCCGGATTTTGGTCTGTCGACATCCGCATCTTCTGTGGACGGTGGCAGCGATGATTGGCGAGCTGCACCGCGCAGCACACCATTGCCATCCCGGATCACCGAGGATGAGCGCGCGGCACATGAAGCTTTCGTGGAAAAACTGGGCGAGAACGCCTTGTGGACCCGCGCCTGATCCGGACAGGCGCGGGTTAAAACCTTACGCGTCGGCTTTTTGGGCCTGTTCGGCCTGACGGCGCATCAATTCATTGCGATAGAGCGCAACGAAATCGATATTGTCCAGGTTGACCGGCGGGAAGCCGCCATCGCGGGTGATGTCGCTGACGATGCGGCGCAGGAACGGGAACAACATGCGCGGGCATTCGATCATCAGGAACGGGTGCAGCTGATCTTCTGGCACACCTTCCACATGGAACATGCCGCAATAGTCCAGTTCGCACAGGAACAGAATGTCATCCATGCCTTTGGCTTTGGATGTCAGGTTCAACTTGATCGAAACTTCGAACTGATGGTCCGCCGCGCGTTTTTTGGCGTCCAGATTCACCTGAACGGCGATTTCGGGTTGTACGTCTCCGGAAACGCCCTTTTGCGCCATCACGTTTTCAAAGGACATATCGCGGATGAACTGCCCCAGAACACGCATCTGAACCTGCGGGGCGGCTTGGGCCGCAGTGTTTTCTGCAGCGTTTTCTTCGGCCATGGATCTACTCCAAAAGTGAAATTCGCCACTGCTTAGCAAGTTGGGCGCGGCACCTCAATGCTGGTGGGGGCCTTCCACCCATTTCGAAGGCTTCGAGGAGTCTTTTTTTGGCCGAACTTCGGTGAATTCCCCATCGATGATATCGCCCTGATCGAACGGGTTCCCCCGGGTTTGATGTCCGGGGCCCGGCCCCATCTGGAACTGGGTCACGGTAACCTTGGATTTCAGATAGCGGAACACGGCGATGCGGACACCGGGAACTAACAACGCAAAACCAACGGCATCAGTGAAAAAGCCCGGTGTCAGCAACAAAGCACCCGACAACAGGATCATTGCCCCATGGGCCAGCGGTTCGGTCGGATCGTCCAATTCGGCAAAGGAATGTTGCAGCTGTCCAAGCGCCATGCGACCTTGTGTCCGTACCAAAACCGTGCCCAGAACCGCGGTCAGCACTACGATGGCAAGTGTCGGCCACAACCCAATCAAACCACCAACCTGAATAAACAGCGCGATTTCGATTATGGGCACCAACAAAAATGCCAAGAACAGATACATTTGCGTTATCCTTTCCCTTAGGCCGGGCTGTGGACTTGCCACTCACTGTCACCTACATAGTGGCATGAGGCCGTGTATACAAAGTCGCGGCGTTGAAAAGAGAATGAAATGAGCGACAACCCTATGATCCAGCTCCTGGTCCTGGCCGGAATTGCCATTTTCCTGATCCTGCGCCTCAAAAGCGTATTGGGCACGCGTGAAGGCTTTGAAAAACCGCCTGTGCAGCAACAGCCCGAAGCCCATAAATCGCGCCGCGGTTTCGAGGTGATCGATGGCGGCCCGGATCATGACATTACTGACCATGTCGCCGAAGACAGCGAACAGGCGCAAACACTGGCTGCGATGAAACGGGTCGAGCCCGGTTTTTCGGTCAGTGAGTTCGTTCAGGGTGCGCGCGGTGCGTATGAGATGATCGTGATGGGGTTTGAAAGGGGTAATCTGGATGAAATCCAGCCTTTCCTTTCGGAAGAGGTGTTCGAGACTTTCGTTTCGGTCGTGGCAGCGCGCGAAGATCAGGGCCTGACCATCGAGGCTGAATTCATCGGCGTACGGGAAACCACCCTGACGGATGTGAAATTCGACAAGGATACGAACCAGGCCGAAATCACGATGAAGTTCGTGGGGGAGCTGACCTCGGTCGTGCGCGATCGCGGAGGCGATATTGTCGAAGGCAACCCGAATACTGTGAAGCGCCAGAAGGACAGCTGGACCTTTGCCCGCGTCATGGGCAAGGACGATCCAAACTGGCTGCTTGTCGCCACGGACGCATGATTGCAACGCTTCGGTCGCTTTTACTGGTGGGTGCAATGACCATCGCCAGCGCTGCCGAAGCCGAGGCAACGCGATCCATACTGTCGTTTGACGATCTGCAGGGCTGGGCCGAGGACGACCACGGCGCGGCCCTTTCCGTATTTCTGAACACGTGCGGTGATCTGGATGATCCGGATTGGCACGCCTTGTGTGGTGTGGCCAGAACATATGAACCGGATGCCGCCCGCGCCTTTTTCGAGTTATTCTTCCGCCCTGTTCTGGTCCAGGATGACAAAGAGGGCCTGTTTACCGGCTATTTTGAACCCGAGCTTGACGGCGCGCGCACCCGGACAGACCGTTTCAAATACCCGATCTACAAGATGCCGCCCGAAGCCCGTGCCGAAGGACCATGGCTGAGCCGTCGTGACATCCTCACCGGTGATGTGATGCAGGGCCGCGGGCTAGAGATCGCCTGGGTCGACGACCCTGTCGAGCTGTTCTTTCTGCAAATTCAGGGCTCGGGGCGCATTCGATTGTCGGATGGTGGTGCGCTGCGGGTTGGATATGGTGGTGCGAATGGTCACCCCTATCGGTCGATTGGTGTTGAGCTGGTGCGACGTGGGGTTCTGGGTGCGCATGAGGTCAGCGCCCAGATGATCCGTGCCTGGGTGCGCAAGAACCCCGAGGCTGGTGCCGAGCTGCTGTTTCACAACCCGTCATACGTTTTCTTTCGCGAAGTCTCACGCGTTGCCCCCGAATTTGGACCTTTGGGGGCAATGAACCGGTCGATCACGACAATGCGCTCGATTGCGGCAGACCCCGCCTATACGCCGTTGGGCGCACCTGTTTGGGTGGAAAAGGACGGTGAAAACCCGTTGCGACGGCTTATGATCGCGCAGGACACGGGCGCGGCCATCAAAGGCGCGCAGCGCGCCGACATCTTTTTCGGAACCGGTGAAGAGGCCGGGCAGGCTGCGGGCAGGCTGAAAGATCCGGGTCGGATGGTTCTGTTGCTGCCTATTCAGCGCGCCTATGCCCTGTTGCCGGATGAATTCTGATGACACGGCGCAAACTGACAACCGACGAGATCGAGCTATGGCGCAAGGTCACCAAACAGGCCGAGCGACTGCATCCGGACAGTCCGCAGAGTGTCCATCCGACCACCCTGCCGAAGCCCAGACCCAGAAAAACACCAAAACCCCGGTTTGAGGTGTTTGAGCTTGGTCAGAACCTTCAGCCGAAACCTAATCCAAACGATCTGAAGCCATCGGTGACGGATGCGCTGCGTGCCGCGCCTGTTCAGATGGATATCAAGGCTTTTGGCCGGATGAAGCGTGGTAAGCTAAAGCCCGAAGGCAAGCTGGATCTTCACGGTATGCGGGTTGATACGGCCCATCCTGCGTTGATCCGTTTTATCCTGAGCGCACAGGCACAAGGTAAGCGACTGGTTCTGGTGGTAACCGGCAAAGGCAAGGACCGCGACGAACCCGGCCCGATCCCCACCCCGCGCGGCGTTCTGCGCAATCAGGTGCCGCACTGGCTGTCCATACCGCCGTTGGCGCAGGCGGTGATGCAGATCACACCCGCGCATATCAGCCATGGCGGCGACGGCGCCTATTACGTCTATCTCAGGCGAGTGCGCTAAAGATCCCGCCGGGAGCGGGAAATGCCGGTTTGGACCTGAACGCATACCAGCACGAAGAATACGCCAATCCAGATGAACTGCGTATTCAGCGAAATGCCAAGGTCAATCAGGACGCCAGTCAGGCCGGGACCTATGGCTGATCCAAGAACCATGACAGCCGCGGCCATCGCCTTGATCGCACCGATATGTCGGGTTCCGTAGAATTCGGCCCAGAATGCGCTGGGCAATGTGCTGTTTGCCCCAACGGTCAAAGCCAGGAAGACCAGCCCTAGGGTTGCGCCGCTGATCGAGTTTGTCATGCCCAGAATGACGAACCCAAGTGCGATCGGAAGCTGGTAGTAGGGCATGATCCGGGCGGTTCCCCATTTATCCAGCGCCCAGCCAGATGCAAACATGGACAGCAGGGATATTCCGGTAAAGATCGGAAATAGCGCCACCAGCTGGATATGCTGCCACCCCTTCACATCAGCCAGATAAACCTGATGAAAGAAAAACGCGGTGATAAATGCGGATGGCCCAAGCACTGATGGCACCATGAACCAGAACAGGGGATGGAACAGAGCGTCCCGGCGGGTCCAGTGTTTTCCCTGCATTCCCGATGCTGAAAACGCGTTGGCGAGGCTTTGTGGAGTTCTCTCTTCTCGCAGCAGCCGCATCAGGATCGGAATACCCAACGCCGTGATGCCCGCCGCGGCAATCCACAGCCAACGCCAATCCAGATAAACCATGGCGCCAACAAAGATCAGCGGCAGCAACGCCTCGCCAAGCGCATAGCCGGTGGACGCTATGGAAAGCGCTTTGCCCCGCGTAACCGTGAACCAGCGGGCCATTGCGACCACGGCAAGATGCGTGCTCATCCCCTGCCCAAATAACCGCAACAAAAAAATCACCAACGGCAACAGCAGCAGCCAAGTGTTCAGCGCCATTGCAATCGCGGCCAACGCCAGTCCCGCCAGCACAACCGGGCCCAAAACCCGTACGCGGAAGATATCCGTCAACCCTCCGGCCCAGATCATCACGACGGCGGACAGGGTCGTGCCTAACGTGTACAGCCCACCCCATGCGCCGTGGCTGAGGCCAAATTCCGAGCGGATTTCACCAGCAAAGACCGAGATGAAAAAGGTCTGCCCGAAACTGGACAGAAATGTCAGCAGAACGCCGGCCCCAAGCCAGGTCGCGTTGTCCGCAAGAAACCGGTGCAGGGAAACCCGCGTCACGGATTACTTACCTGGGCCTGGCCGGTTTCAGTCAGCACGATTTCTGTGGCGCCAGCAGGATTGCGCTGGCTTGGCGGCACGAGAATGTCGATCCCGCGCCGGTCATCGCGCCCAAATGTTTCGCTGACCCGGCGCACAGAGCGGAGGATAGTCAATAAGGCCGGAGAAGTAGCAGCCACAAAGTGGGAGGATTCCGCATCGCTGTTGAAGGCAGTCGTATCCAGGATTTCAATCGGATAATCGGACAGCTTCTCGGCCGATCCGATATTGCCAAGCCTTTCACCATCGGCGGTTCCCCTCAACCGGCCGGAGACGTTCAGGACCTTGTCTTTCTTGGACACCATCAGGACAAAAGGATCAGGAGGATTTTTGATACTGTTCATCTGCGACCGAAAAACATCCACATCCAGATCGGGCGATATCAGAATAAGGCCTTCCAGATTTCGCTTTGCCCAGCCCGGCTGTTTCAGTTCGGTTTGCCGTATCATCTCCATTGCCAGCGCGCCGCCCATTGAATGCGCCACAAGGGCTACTCGCTTGACCCCCATGGACTTGAGTAGACGAATGGTTTCTTCCAGCCCATCACGGGCAAACAACATACTGTCCAGATCATAGGCATAACCATAGCCTGTCGCGCGGCTGGGCCATGAATAGACAAGGATTTGACCGGGAATGCCGATATCATGCGACAGCTGAGCGGCCCGGAACAATGTCTCTGTCTGAGTGGAGTTATAGCCGTGCACAAAAATCGTAACTTCCTCGGCCCCACTCAGCCTGTCTTTCAGCTGTTGCGGCCCGCTTAGCTGATCTACCTCTGCCAGCACGAACTGTTTTCTCGGGTCAGGGTTTGCGTATGAAAATTTAAGGCTTCCCGGTGAACGCCCCGGTGGTATCGACACGGTGGTTTCCAGAAATTGCAGGCGTTCTGCGCGGCGGAATCCATACGTGCCATCGGGCTCGCGCGCACGCGTCGTGGCCGCAAAAACCGTTTCGGGAGTTCCGATTTCCAATGCAGATGGAAGCGTTTCGGATACAGTCCGGTCAACACATGCCGCCAGCACGACCGGACACAGAATGAAGATTAAAAAACGCAGCACGGACAGCCCCCGGAACCAATTGCCGACACGCTATCTTATTCTAATCCCGCGTCCAGCACGGCGACGCGAAAAAGCGGCAGAAACTGGCCCGAGCGGTTACAATCTGTAACAGACCGTATTCGTACGGAACCGATCTCTGCCGGTGCTGTTGGACCTAGACCTCCGTATCCTCGTCCTGTTCCTTGTGCGGCATTTCTTCGATCAGGCGGGTTTCCAGCAATTGCCCGTTCCGATACAGGATCGGATAGGCCACCGCAGCGATGTGGCTGTTGAATTCACGGAACGCGCGCAGGGTTTCCAGGTGTATATCGCTGGTCTCAAAGCTTTCCGTACTGCCGTGCTGCAGGCGTTTGAGGTGGCGTTTGCGGCTGTCGCGCTCGGCCCGTTTGATTTCGGTTTTCTCAAGGCTCAGCAGACGGGCGCTTTCCAGATCGTCCGAGATCAGAACGTTTGAGGCCAGTTTGAGGTTGGCCAGGATGCCTTCGTGCATCTCAACCAGTTCCGACCAGCCCTCTTTTGAAAATGAAGCGCCCTTTTTCCGCATGTCGCCCGCCAGAACAGTCAACCGCTTGGCAACAACGTCGCCCGCAGTTTCCAGGCGGATTGCGTATTCCATCAGGTCGCGCGCCACTTTTGCGTTCTGCTTTCCGAATGTCTCCTCGGGAATGGCAGCCACGAATTTTCGAATACCCGACAGGCAGTTGTTCACATCTTCGTCCATGTCCCTTACGGCGCGTATCTGGTCCTTGTCGCCGCTGCGGTACAATTCCAGTGACGGGCGGAACATCGACTCGACCAGATCGCTCATCCGCAGCAGTTCACGCTTGAGGCTGGACAGCGCCTGAGACGGGCTGCCGGCGGTGCGCACATCCAGCGCGCTGGCCGGGCGACCTGCCTGGGCCAGCGCATTCGCAGATTTCGGGTCCGGAAAAAACTGCTCGAACGGCGCGCGCAATCGCCCGCAGAACGGCAGTGCCAGCAACAGCAACGAAGCATTGAACGCCAGATGCGCATTGACCAGCATCTGACCGCCCTGCAAATCCCCCAGAACACCGGCACGCAGTGCCGCAGTCGCTGCGAAAAGGGTGACAATCGCCCAGCTGCCGCGCAAGACCAGGTTGGCAAAGGGTATGCGCCTGGCAGGCATTTCCATCCCCCTGCTCAGCCAAACAGGTATGAAAGCTGAACCGAAATTGGCCCCCAATACCAGCGACAGCCCGGCAGCAAATGGGATTGCGCCGATCTGGACCAGCGTCACACACATCAGGATCGCCGCGACCGAGGAATGCATAACAAAGGCCAGCGCGCCGCCGACCAGAAACGCTGTAATATAGTCGCGCGCCAGATACTCGGCGACGGCAGGTAGAAAGGCACTGTCCCGGATCGGGTCCATGGCTTCGCGCAAAAAGCGCAATGAGATCAGGATGAACGCAATCCCCATCAGGATGCGCCCCAATTGCCGGGGCTTCTTGGCCTCGGTCTTGACAAACAGATACCCACCAACCGCCAGAAGCAACGGTATCAGCCAACCCAGCTGGAACGACAAAACCTGAATGATCAGCGCCGAACCGAGATCAGCGCCCAGCACGATTGCAAGGCCGGTGGGAAAGGTCAGGAACCCCCCAGCAGCAAAACCCGATGTCAAAAGGGCAACCGCTGCCGAGCTTTGCAGAACCACCGCCATTACAATGCCGACCATTGAAGCCTGTGCATAATGGCTTTGGCCCGTCATGAGGCGCTGGAACGAAGCCCCATAGCTGCGCTCGATCCCTGTGCGGACCATCCGCACTGCGTAAAGCAGCAGCATCGTGGCTCCGGCCAGGCTGATGAGAAAGCTTACTATCGCCATGATCCTACCCGTTCACCAAGTCCAGCATTTCCCCGTGCAGCTCGGGTGTTGCCGCGGAAATCACCCGGCCGTCGGAGTTCAGGTCAAGCGGCCGACCCTGCCAATCTGTCATCACCCCACCCGCAGCTTCTACCACGGCCATCACTGGCAGGTAGTCATAGGGCTGAAGGTCATAGTCGATCACAGCATCCACATGGCCCGCCGCCAGCAGGGCATGGGGGTAGCAATCATAGGCGAACCGTCTGGTCTGTCCAGACTGCATCAGCCTGTCGAATAACGCCGGATGATCGCGATAGATCTTGTCCCCTTCGTTTACAAAAAGAATGGACTGATCCAGCCGCGTTTGGGCCGAAGTCGTGATCTCACGGCCATTCAACGTGGCGCCCCGGCCAACAACGCCGGTGAAAATTTCATTTATCGCCGGCATTCCGATCACGCCGATATCCGGTTTACCGTCAACCAGATGCCCCAACAGAAATCCAAACAGCGGATGCCCGGACAGGAATGACCGGGTTCCATCGATCGGGTCGATGATCCAAACCTCGCGACAATCCTGACCCTCGAACCCATGTTCTTCGCCAAAGACGCCGTGATCGGGAAAATGCTGTCCAAGATAGGCGCGAACCTGCGCTTCAACACCCTTGTCGGCCTGTGTCACCGGGCTTTCATCCGATTTGAACTCAACCCCCAGCGCGCCACGAAAATACCCCCGCGCTGCTTCGCTGGCCAAGTCGGCTATCTTTACCGCATGAGACAGCAGGTCGGTGCTTTCATCGGTCTGTGACGTCTTTGGATTCAGCATTTGTTTCTATCCTGTTTAACGATGATTGCGATCCCGGAGCGGTTACAAATCAGGAACGACCATTTGGCGGTCTCGCCTCGATCTCATCTCAACACATCCCACAATAATCCTACAAATCAACAAATACTCAAACAAAAAAACCCAAATATCCACGCTTTCACAAAAGTATGTGGATTTTGAAACATGATTCGATTCTCAGAACATGCAGGCAAAGGCTGGCTACACGCAAACAGGCGCACCCAAAGGCCAGAGGGCTGCGACGAAAACAAGAGTGAGCTCCTGTGGACGTCCCGGCCCCTACACACTTGAAGACAAGGATTTAACTTATCCAGTAAACAAGTTTCCGGGCATCGTGCCGCCTTTAGCAGCATTTCGGAGCTGAGCAAAACCGCGACCGCCGAAAGCCGTGATTCCGAAGACCGACTCCAGACAGTTAAATACACTGAAATCTACCTAATGAATTGTCATGGAATACACTTCTAGGTAACGCGATCCAGCTATCTGAATTAAGGTCAGCAGTTCCAGGGTTGGCTAAGGTCTCTACATTTCGCTTATCCAGTGATCACTGTAAAGCGGGCCCAGGTCTCGGAGGGTCAGCGTCTTGCCCGACGACAGATCGATAACAGGCTTATCCAAAATAAGTTCTGCACGATCGAGCCCGCGAAAAAAGGACATTGCCATATTCTCATCCCGCGAGTCCCGGTGCCGGGATGGCCATGCGCGAAATGTATCAAGTTTTGATGTGATATGTGAGGCGAGGTCATCACGTACAAAAAATGCGTTCACGCCGGCCGAGTTTGTTCCGACAAATTGATACCCTTTCGCAGCGGCCAGCATTTTGAACGCACCCAGAGATGCACCATAATACTGGCCTGAATAATGTGCCGAGAAACGTTCGAAGCCCGGATCGTAAGGGACAGTCAGATTATGCAAATCACCAAAGATCGCGTTGTATTCAACAATCAGTATCGCCGGAGATACGGAGCTAATCGCATCCAGCACCCAATAGTCGTTGCCGTCAATATCGACACTAAGAATGCCAATTTCGCCCGACAGATCGTGCTCGATCAGCAGAGTGTCGATATTTTCCGCAGTAATAAAGGCTTCAACGGGCGTTATGTCATTGAAGACGTGGATTGGATCTGCCCGAACATACGCAATATTCGCGGCTGACCCATCCATGATCAGACCGCGCCACCCCCTGTGGCGCACCAAAAAGCGCGTATTCGCTTCGGTATAGTTTTCAACTCCAAACTCAACAAAGACGCGTGGTATGCTTGGCAGTTGCGAGACCAACCATTCGATAATGCCATCTTCCCCGAATTGAGAATGGATGCGGAATTCTGCGTCGGCGATACATTCAAGCCTTTCCATCGCCTGAACCTGCCGGGCAGCAACCTGCCCAGTGGCCAGCAGTAACCGTTCCTGGCGCTCCGCAATTTCAGCGAGATGAGCTGCAGTCATCTGCGGGGCCGGCGCAGACAAAGGCAGCGTTTCGGAAGAATGCAAGAAGCGCGATAAGACCCGACGCAGTTTCACGATAGGTTTCCGTAGTTGAATTGTAACAATGGTATCAAGAGCCTGTAAGATTTGGCATCAGCAAAAGATCAGTATGCGGAGAACCGGCCTTGGACTCGCCTTGCCGCAATGCCTCGTACATCTGATCAAGCGCATCAAGAGATAGCTGGTTTAGGCTATTCGGGTTAGATGTGCCAAGATCAATGACCCGGATATCGTCGCGTGATGCGATTGCGTCGCGTAACATTTTGTAACCCCCGGAACGCTCAAGACCATAGGGCCAAAACTCAAGCACAACCGGGCAACGCATTGTGGCCATTCTTTTTGCACAGGCCAGCACGTGACCTTCATGCCCTTGCGTATCGATCCAAATCAAATCGGGCCCGTCTTCAGGCAGCAGGCCATCCTCGACTAAACTGTCAAAGGTCCGAACCGGCACATCCTGAAGGATCCAATCGCCCTCATCATGTAGATTATTCGCGATGTCGCCTGAGACGCGAAGGCGATGGTCTCCGAAATTGGAAGGCGAGAGCTCCATCTGCATCGTGCCGTTTCTGTCCGATACTGCCATTTGGTGGCAGGACACCTTGTGATCTACCTCATGCAGGAATGTGTTAGCGCGCAAAAGTCGAAAGTTTTGCGGGTCTGGTTCAAAAGCGATAACGCGGTCAAAACCACGCCGTGCCGCATGGATCGAATGGGAGCCGATATTCGCTCCGATATCCACGAAACATGACGTCGCGATTTCATGCCCATTTTGGGCAAGAATCTGCATTACATCATCAATGGCGTGCTCCTGGAACTGGCCAGTCTGACGAAGAGACCCGCCAATCACGGAATCATTTCGGTGCGTTATCCAGTGCCCTCCTTCGGCACCGCGCGACATGACGAGTTCCGAGTTTTGCACGAAGGGTTCGGGTGAAGCCCATTTTGTTGTCGAGATTTCAGCCTCCCCTGAAAGGAAAGTTGCCCCGTTGCCATCGTCTTCTGAGGATTTAGGTGCTGCGTTCAAGCGTTGGCTCGTCGGCCAGTGTAGCGCCAGATATTCCGGGCTTGCCATCCATTGCTGGAATTGGCGCCGAGGAGATCCGTCGTGATTCAATACCCACCTACGAAATATCCCGCGCGGCTTACCGCTCGCGTGGAAGAGCAGCCTCCGCAATGTCCGGACTGGACGCCCGTTCGTTGTGCGGAACAGCATTTTTTCAAGCGCTCCACGCTTGGGTTGAACTTGGGTCATTGTGTGCGCTCTTTGCAGTTGCATGATATCATCGCGAAGGCTCGACACTTCCGTGGCGAGAGGTGGAACGTTGCCCAGCGCCCGGTGAATCTCTGATAATGCTCTGTCAAACCGGTAGACACCTTGGATCAGGTCCATCCCAATTCGAAGCGAAAACGCCTCATCCAGAGCACCGATCTCTGGTCCATCAACCTGTGCTACCACTGCATAATCAAGCGAAACATCTGTGAAAAGACTGATCAAATGAGCAGCTGTTTCCTCTCTTGGCTCACTGCCCTGCAAACGAAGAATCACGTTGCGCTCGAACCCGACATGCTCGGTGAGAAAACTGGTTAACCCCGGAGGCAGCGGTCGCAAGTGCGTAGGGTCAAGATGAAAATTGACCAAGCTAACAAGTGGATTTTCCGGATTGGGTGTTTCCAAAATCAAAAGCCCACCAGGGCGCAAAACACGGTGCGCCTCTGTTACCAGTTCGCGAATATCGTCAAAAGGCAGATGCTCGATCAAATGAAATGCGGACACTAGGGCAAGCGCGTTGTCTGGCAGCGCTTTCAACGCCGGCAGAGCCTCCATCTGTTCAACCGCCAGACCTTTTTGGTGAGCGATATCAAGCATCCCTTTGTCGATATCGACGCCACGTGCACTCAGGCCAGCCTCTTCCAGAATTTCCAGCCATTCACCTCGACCGCATCCCAGATCAAGCGCCTGTGCGTCCCCTTTCTGAGCGGCAAGTGGCGACAGGAAGGGTTGGTATACTCGCAAACGCTCTCGAATAAGAGAAGGATCGCCACGAAATCGTGCCTCGAAATCGCGATAGAAGGTGTCAGTCATACTCCGTACTTTCACATTTGCATGGTTTTGTCCGAGATGATCGCGCTTTTCTCGGATATTTACCTGATTGTTAGTACAAGTCAGGACAGAGGTCATCCCGTTTCTGGCTCGGAAATCACGCGTTCCTTCGCGTTACGTATTAGGTCAGAGGATCTGCAAGCTTAGGTGTGATCGGCGAAGGATCAAAACACCCTTAATCTGATATCACTCTGACCCCAAGCCGTTCTGGATAAGAAAGTAGACGGCCATAAACGGTGATGTGAATCAGAGATCCAATCACCTTTTCCTGCAGTTCATATACAATCCAGTTGGCGATGGTATCCGGATGCTACGGCCGATTGTTCTGCCAAGAACCTCTGGCGGCGGCAATCGAGATGCTTCAGGTCACTCCTTCAGCATCCATTTCAGCGTCTCTTCCAGAGTGTGACGGATGCCGATCGGGATCAGGTTTTCCAGAAGTGTGGGATCGCCCATCAGAACCTTGATTTCTTGTGCACGCATAAAGGCAGGATTAGACACCACCTCGATCTCATGGCCGGTTATGGTTCGGCACATGTCCAGAATCTCTGCCAGCGCGGTTGCTTTACCGGAGCAGATATTCACGGTTTCACCTTCGGGCGCGTTTTCCAGAAGCAACCTGTATACTCGCGCAACATCGCGTACATCGGAAAAGTCCCGCGCGACATCCAGGTTTCCCAATTCTATCTGTGGCTGCTTACGCCGGAAATGAGAAACGATCTTGGGAACAAGAAACTTGGGGTCCTGGCCAAGACCGGTATAATTGAATGGTCGGGCAATAACGACAGGAAGACGGTCGTTATACAGCCGGGCCATGTGCTCCATTGCAAGTTTTGAAACCGCGTAATCGTTAACAGGTGCCGGGGGGGTAGATTCCCCTATGGATGGCACGGCGGCGTTACCATAGATATTCGCGCTACTGGCCAGAACGACGGCTTTGCGGCCATGTCCGGTGTTGGCAAGCGCTTCTAGTAAGCACCGCGTCCCCATCAGATTGACCTGATAAAAGCTCTCGGCGGTTCCGTGTGCCACAAATGCGACCCCTGCCAAATGCAGCACCGCGTCCGGAGCGACATGGGTAATGACCTGCTCTAGACCCGATGAATCTGTCAAATCTGCTTCCAGATATTGGGAATCAGGCTTGGGGGCCGGATTTGTTCCGGTGCCCCAAACGTCCCACCCTGCTTCTGCAAGCTCTATTGCGGCATAGTGTCCGGTAAAGCCATAGCGTCCGGTAATCAGAACTCGGGGTGCCGGCATCAAAAGGACACACCCTTTTCGTTACGTGCAAGATCCGCCTCAACCATCATCTGGCAGAGTTCCTCCAAAGATGTTGTCGCCTCCCAACCAAGCTCTTGTTTTGCCTTGCTCGCGTCGCCAATCAGCAAATCCACTTCAGCAGGGCGATAGAATTTGGGGCTAATCCTCACAAGAACACGGCTGCCTTCGGCGTCCACCGCCACTTCTTTCTCACCTTCACCTTCAAAACGCAGCTCGATACCCGCGCTCTTGAAAGCCATGGAGACAAAATCCCGCACTGTCTCGGTGCGACCGGTCGCCAGTACAAATGTATCGGGTTCATCAGCTTGCAGCATACGCCACATGCCATCCACGTAATCCCGGGCAAACCCCCAATCGCGCTTTGCGTCAAGATTGCCCAGCTCAAGGCAATCAAGTTGACCCAGTTTGATTTTGGCAACCGCGTCAGTGATTTTGCGTGTTACGAACTCCAACCCTCGCAAAGGGCTTTCGTGGTTGAACAGAATACCTGAGCTGCCGAATATATCGTAGCTTTCTCGATAATTGATGGTCATCCAATGCGCGTATAGTTTGGCAACACCGTAGGGGCTGCGCGGCCAGAACGGAGTCGTCTCGCGCTGCGGTACTTCCTGAACCTTGCCGAACATTTCGGAAGTGGAAGCCTGGTAGAACCGGATTTTGGGGTTCACTATTCTGATAGCTTCCAGCAAATAAAGTGCGCCAACGCCGGTGATCTGTGCGGTTGTGTGCGGTTGTTCAAACGAGACGCCCACAAAGCTTTGAGCCGCCAAGTTATAGATCTCATCCGGTTCCACCTTCTGAATAAGCCGGATCATTGTCCCCATGTCAGTCAGGTCGAGTTCCGACAGATCCAGATTGGGATGGTTACGAATACCAAGCTCTTCAATGCGCCAGAAATTCGTGGAAACAACCCGACGGAAGGTCCCCACGACGTTATAACCCTTGTTCAGCAACAGCTGAGCGAGATAGGCACCATCCTGTCCTGTGATACCTGTGACGATAGCAGTTTTTGTCACTCTTAATCCCTTTCTGTTTTGTCTTTTGCCTGTCGGAAAATCCTGGCCGACATGAGCAGTGCTTTTTTGTCAACTTAGTAGTGTGTGCAAGACCGCTTTAGTATTATTTCACGCGCAAGGGCTACAAAACTGGCCAATTCAAAGCTCTGTATTGGAATTGAAACCTGCGAACCCAAGCTTAGAACCAAGAGCGCGGACTTTCTGATGAAAGATTGGGCCTGCGATAAGTCGTGAAAGACGTCAATATGCATCGGTTTTTTTGGGTGCGTACATTGCCCGCCCCATATCCCGAGCCACATCTGACCAACTGCGCAGTGGCGCGGTTTTGATTTTTTCTTCCAGTTCTGAACGGTGGGCAGCGTTATTGAGCCTTAAGACGGCCTCGCCGATGCTTTGGACGCTCATTGCATCACAATATTCAACAAGATCCATTCCTACTTCGACGAGCGAGCTATTCTGGGCGACTACGGCCGTTTTTCCGTAGGCCAACGCCTCGCCCACGGGCAGGCCCCATCCCTCGTAAACACTCGGCATCAGCACGAACTGGCAGTTCTTGTAAAGGACGCCAAGCTCCTCATCTGTTGGTCCGTCAACCATGCTTACATAGCCGTATATATCGCCTGTCCCCTCCAATAGGTTATCGAACTCGTCTGTAAGCCAGCCTTTGCGGCCGGCAAACACAAGCTTAGGCAGATCAACATGGCCCTGATCAACAAGGTACTTCCACGCCATCGCGGTGCGCCAGATATTCTTGCGTGGTTCGACCGTACCAACACAAAGCGCATAAGGCTCACCAATAATTTTCCGCAGGTGGACACTTAGCTGGCTGGCGTCTTCAAGATGGGGGAAAGCGTCGAACGAAATCCGCGAAGACACGGGCCCTTGTTTCTGGGCATTCTCGTCTTCGAGCCCAATCTTGGACAACCCCGCCTGCGCCAAGGGAACAGCGGTCGCATTTCTCTGGATATCGTGTGCTTGAAAAAAGCGTAAAAGATCCTGCCGGGTCGCCTCAGAGATTGTCATGTAGCGGCTTGTGTACTCCCGACTGTCTAAAAGCCAGTCATAAAATACATAAGGCATGCTTCCAGCTGTAAACTGTGGTGCCACGATAGGGATCAGATCGTACACCAGCGAATGTACTTCCATCCCACTCGCTTTCGCCTTTTTGAACGCCTGAGTGTGGCGCGCCAGCCAACTGCTGTCCAGAAGCACAAGATGGTCACCTTCTATTGCCACATCGAACAAAGGTTGCTCGGTTCGGCGAGACCCCGAGGTTTCGACTGGTGCTTTCTTCCGCCGGGCCGCGCGCCACATCTCTGATGACATGTCCTTTTTTCGAAATACGGACTCTCTTCTGAGAAAGCTCATCACATCCAATTTGGTGCGGTGGAAGAAATACTTTGCAGGGCGGTTCCGGTACCCGTCCAACATTGGAAGATTTGAGCGCGCGGATTTCCAAGGATAGAAAATCTGCCGCAGCTTAGCTGGCGACGTAAGGGTTTCTCGACCCATTTCCTCCAGAAGCAAACAGCGCTGAACACCGGAGTTTGCATCGCACCAACAAAGGTAAACAAGCTTTGGATCGCTTAGTTTAGAAAACTCTGAGATCAACTCAACAACAACACGCTGAATGCCCGAGTAGCGATCAACTTTTTTGATATAGTCGATTAGTCCTGAGATATCGAAGAATACTTTTTTGCCATCTTGGTTAAACGTAGGGGCGTTCATAGCTTACTCTCCATGCAGTCTGCCAGATGAAGTGGTCTCATCTTCTTGGATTGTTTCGCAGTAATACCGAAGTGTACTGATTTTAAGGGCTTTTGCGACTAACTCGACTTCATGAGCAAGTAATCGCGCTTTTCTGGAAAATTGAGGTTCACACAACAGAAGGGCTGACTCTTGACGGCGAGTGTGGCGTCTGCCTGACAGAATGCCGAGTAATGCGGAGACCTGCGCGCAGCGCCGAGGTCGATTGGACCAAAACCACGTGACATTTTAGAGGGGAATTGCCAGGCATGACAGTCCTTTCAAAGTTTATGGGCTCTATTGCCGGGATGGGTAACGGTCCCGTTAGTCCAGTCTTTGCAATACCGCTCGCACGTCCGCTGCAACGTTCGACCAAGCGCGAAGCTGCGGTTTATGCGCAGCAATGCGTGCGCGAAGGTTCTGAGCGAACTCCGGATCTGTCAGCAGCCTTGTGATATGGTTTGCAAGTTGATCAGGCCGATCTGGATCGAAATAGACACCAAGATCTCCGCACACTTCTTTCAGAACCGCCGCAGTAGAGCAAAGCGCTGGTGTACCGAACCACAAGGCTTCACCGGCGGGTAAACCCCAGCCCTCCATTCGGCTAGGCATGACAAGTGCCAAAGCATTCTTGTACAGGTTTACAAGGTCTGTCTGATTGGGGTTCTCGCGGAAGACCACGTGCTCACGGATCGTTGTGCATTCGTCTGATTGCAGATAGGTGCTTGTTTTGTGACGCAACGCCCCTGCCAGAACCAAAGTGGGTACGTCTTTCCCGTCACGCTTCAGAATGCGCAATGCTTCGAATACGACATCCAGGTTCTTGCGGCCCAGCATCGATCCAACTGTCATGATATATGGATTATCCGGAATATCTTGCTCGGATTGCTCGGTTCCCTCGGGGCATTCATGAACCAAGGGGACTGCGTAGACCTCTGGCGCTTCCGGCAGAACACCTTTTTCGGAGAAGTCCAGAACTTCCTGTCGCGTAAATTCGGAGTTTGTTAACAGCGCCTTGGCGCGGGAAACCAGCAGTTGGTTATCCCCTATGAAGTTGCGCGGGAAACTTGCCAGCTGGTGTTCAAAATCGTGCATGGGGATCATGTCATGCAGCAATGGAATGATATCGCAAGACACCCCTTTACGATCCAGAGTGCACAGGATTTCAACGATCAACTTGGGCCGCCCACAACTCACCAACGTCTTTCCAGACATGTCGATGGGCGTCATGTCTGGGGCTATCGCCTCCCAGGCTTTGCGGTTTCTGCGCCCGACCAGCGGTCTGACGGCCGCCAGCACCAGATCCCTCATAATTGACTTGGTGTAGTGGTGACTGCGCACGCGCAATTGCCGGATACCGATTGGAACGTTCAGGTCAACGCCACCATCTGCTCGTATGGTTGGGAATACTTCTAGAAGTTCATTATGACCCTGCGAGAAAACGGCGAATCTGACGGACGCGTCCTGTTTTCTGAGCTCAGCGCCAATCTCGGCAACGACCCTGGCGATCCCGTAATAACGCAGCTTACCGGTCGAGGCTAAAAGCACCTCGGTCAGGTCATAGACAACCTGCCGCTTCTTGGCTGCATTGAGATCGTTTTCCATTTCCGTTTTCCTTCGGCCACCCGGTCAGTCTAAAGCGGTTATCCAACCGTGTCCTAGACCCTGGAATAGACGTCCTCATAGCGGATGATGTCATCTTCGCCCAGATAGCTTCCGGTCTGCACTTCGATCAGCACCATTGGAACCTTGCCTGGGTTTTCCATGCGATGCACAGCGCCAAGCGGAATGTATACGGACTGGTTTTCAGTGACCAGCTTGACGTCGTCATCGACGGTCACCTTCGCGGTTCCCTCAACAACAATCCAGTGTTCGGACCGGTGGTGATGGCTTTGTAGCGATAGTGCTGCGCCGGGGTGTACATGAATACGCTTGACCTGAAAACGTCCGCCAACCACCAGGCTTTCAAACCAACCCCACGGGCGGAAATCCTTGGGAAAAATGGTGGCCTGGCTTGCGCCCTTGACTTTGAGCGCCTCGACAGCCTTCTTCACGTCTTGCGCACGGGATTTGTCCGCCACCAAAACCGCGTCGGATGTAGCCACAGCGATTATGTCCTTCAGGCCGATGCCGACCACTTCCAAATTACCCGCCTCAGAACGCAAAAGCGTGTCATTACAGTCTATTGAGGTCGCATTACCTGTGGCCACAACTCCGTTGTCATCCGGTCCCGCCTCACGCCAAACCGAACCCCAGTCACCCAGGTCAGACCAGCCAGCAGAAAATGGAACAACGCTCAGGTTGTCGGCCTTTTCCATCACCGCATAGTCGATCGAGATATCTTCGGCCTGCTTCCAGGCCTCTGGGTCCAGCCGTAGAAAACCCAAATCCGTTTTGGCAGCTTCGCAAGCGGCCCGGACCGGAGCCATCAGTGTCGGGGCGTGGGTTTCAAAAGCGGCGATGACGTCACAGGCCCTGAAAAGAAAAATGCCACCATTCCACAGATGCTTGCCGTCGGCCAGCATCGCAGAGGCGGTTTCAACATCTGGTTTCTCGACAAAGCTGTCGAGTTTGACAGGAGCGGTGCCCTCCGGTGCTCCAGCCAGTTTAAGATAGCCATAGCCGGTCTCGGGCCGATCCGGTGTTATCCCAAAGGTTACCAACTGCCCGGCTTGGGCTGCTGGAATACCTGCAGCCACGGCTGCACGAAAGGCGTCAGCATCAGGTACAACATGGTCGGAGGGCTGAACCAGCAATAGGGCTTCGGGGTCGGACTTTGCCACATGGAGGGCTGCCGCCAGAACCGCCGGCGCGGTGTTGCGCCCCTCAGGTTCAATCAGAATCGTGCCTGGATCAATGCCAGCCGCCTGCAATTGTTCAGTCACGATAAACCGGAAATCAGATCCGGTCACCACTACTGGTGCATCATAGTCCGACCCTGACACGCGCCGGGCCGAGGATTGAAACAGGGTCTCGTCCCCGGTGATCGCTGTAAACTGCTTGGGATAGGATTTCCGGGACAGCGGCCAAAGACGGGTGCCAGAACCACCGCAAAGAAGAACAGGAGTGATGGACACGATCAGATAACCTTTGCCAATAAATGCAAGTGCCTAGTGTCAACTTAAGGGCGCAATTTCAAGGTTGTTCCACTACCACTGGGTACGTTTTGGCGAAAAAACGCTAAACACCTGCCCCCTGAGACCGCATTGTCCAGGCATTTCGGCCTCAATTTCCCAGTTGAGGTTCGATCGCCACGTGCCTCCAACGTGGCGTGCCTCAGACAAACCGCCACGCTTCCAGTTGGCAAAAGGGAAAAGCGGCAGTATCGGATCCGAATTGCTACAAGACATACCGGCTCAGGTCTGCTGATTTGGTCAATTCACCCAGATTGTCGTCCACGAATTGTGCGTCGACAGTTATTTCTGTTCCGGCCTGGTCTGGTGCAGTGAATGACAGCTCTTCGAAGACCCGCTCCATGACGGTATAAAGTCGCCGCGCACCAATGTTTTCAATGCTCTGGTTCACCTCGGCTGCGATCCGTGCCAAGGCGGCAATACCGTCTTCGGTAAACCCAACAGTGACCTCTTCGGTGGCCATAAGGGCCGTATACTGACGGGTCAGTGCGTTGTCGGTTTCGGTCAGGATGCGCACGAAATCTTCTTCGGTCAGCGCGCGCAGCTCTACCCGGATGGGCAGACGGCCCTGCAACTCGGGCAGGAGGTCTGACGGTTTGGCGATATGGAACGCACCGGATGCGATGAACAGGATGTGGTCGGTTTTCACCGGACCGTGTTTTGTCGAGACGGTTGTGCCTTCGATCAGGGGCAGCAGGTCGCGCTGCACACCTTCGCGACTTACATCACCACCACGTGCTTCTGTGCGGGCGCAGACCTTGTCAATCTCGTCCAGAAAAACGATGCCATTCTGCTCCACCGATTCCAATGCGGTGCGGGTGACCGTCTCATCGTCCAGCAGCTTGTCGGCCTCTTCCCCAATCAGCACGTCATAGCTTTCGGCGACAGTAAGACGTTTCCTGACAGTGCGCCCGGCAAACGCCTTACCGAAGATATCGCCCAGATTCATCATCCCCATCTGACCGCCAGGCTGTCCCGGAATATCGAACATCGGCATTGGGTTTGAACTGTCCGCGACGTCCAGTTCAATGACCGTCTCATCCAGCTCACCCGACTTGAGCTTTTTGCGGAACATCTCTCGTGTGCCTTCACGGGCATCCGTACCAGCGATGGCGTCAATCACGCGGTCTTCGGCGGCCTGATAGGCTTTGGCCTTGACATCTTCGCGCATGAATTCCCGAGTTTGCAGAATGGCGGCATCGGCCAGATCGCGGATGATCTGTTCCACGTCGCGACCGACATAGCCAACCTCGGTGAACTTCGTGGCTTCGACCTTGATAAAGGGTGCGCGCGCAAGCTTGGCCAGACGGCGGCTGATCTCGGTTTTGCCGACACCGGTGGGGCCGATCATCAGGATGTTCTTTGGATACACCTCTTCGCGAATATCGTCCGGCAACTGCTTGCGGCGCCAGCGGTTGCGCAGTGCAACGGCCACGGCGCGCTTGGCATCCTTTTGCCCGATAATGAAACGATCCAGTTCCGAGACAATCTCGCGCGGGGTCAGGTCGGTCATATGTGTTCTATCCGTTTGTTTCGCACCGGAACCTAATCATAAGCTGCGAAAACACAAGCTGATCACAAAAAACTCACGCCAACACACGAACCGAACACGGAAATTCGAGGTGATGTTAATCGCCACACAGATATTTGCTGCGCATAGTCTGCGTCAACGGGCAAAGTCGCCCGCACTTATCTAATGGAGAACGTAAAATGATGACTCGTCGTTCACTTTTTCTGAACGCGGCTGCCACTGGCGCGGCTCTGACTCTGGTCGGCACCAATGCGGCTTTGGCCGGGGGTGACAAGAAAAAGGGTCATTTCGAGGGGCGCTCGAAGCACGAAACCAGCGGCTCGGTCAAAGTAAAAAAGGATGGCGATCGTTATATCGTTGAATTAGGCAACGACTTTTCGTTGGACGGTGGCCCCGACCCGCGTGTGGCATTCGGTAAGGATGGCGAATACGACCCGTCATCTAAGCTGGGTGCACTGCTGAATTTGAAAGGCAAGCAATCTTATGCGGTGCCTCCAACTATGGACATCTCGGGCTACAACGAAGTTTACATCTGGTGTGAGGTCGCTGGCGTCCCGCTGGGTGTTGCGTCGCTAAAATAATCTGAACGACAGAGGCCGGATCATCCGGCCTCTAATCCGTCGTTAGCTGACACGGCGCATATCTGCTACACTCGCCCCAAAGCATTTGAGCACGGGGCGAGTGTATGACGAAAATTGCCAAGATCACCCTGCTGTTCGTGGTGTTCGTGGACCTGATCGGACAAGGTCTGGTCTTTCCCATCATCAATTCGCTGATCATGGAAACGAGCTCCGGTTTCCTGCCGGAAAGCACGCCTGTCGGCCGCAGGCATTTTTATTATGGTCTGGTGATCGGATGCTTTTTCCTGTCGTGGTTTCTGGGCGTTGTTTATGTCTCGAAAGTGTCTGACTCGATTGGGCGAAAGAATGCATTGCTGGTCTGCCTTGGGGGGGCGCTGGCCGGATATGCGTTGACCATTGTGGCGCTTTATCTCAATAACCTGCTTCTGCTGATCGTTGGCCGTTCGATTACCGGGTTCACTGCGGGTAATCAGCCCATCGCGCAGGCGGCGATGATCGATGGCAGCACCGACGCGTCTGACCGGGACCGAAACATGGGCTACATCGTGACAGGTGTTAGCTTTGGCCTTGTCGGCGGGCCGATCATAGGCGCGGTTTTGTCGGATTCGGCGTTATTCGGCGGCTTTGCCACGTTGAAAACCCCGTTCTATGGCGCGTTCGTGTTGGTTCTGGTGGCGATATTTCTGGTGCTGCTCTTTTTCAAGGACACCCGAACCAGGCGCGAGCCCTTTGTGTTTCGCCCCCGTGATATTACCGACAGCCTGATCGCAGTTGGCGAACACCCACTGGTTCTGAAAATCCTGCCGGTTTATTCGTTTTTCATGATCGCCAATGTCACATTCTACGTGTTTGTCGACAATTTCCTGACCAGCGCATTCGGGTATGGGGTCATCGGGGGCAGCGTGGCGATGGTGGTCATCGGTGTGGCGCTGGCCTTTTCCAGCACGTTCCTGGTGAAGCCTGCCCAGGAAAGGTTCAGCAAACACGCGATCATTTACACGTCGCTTGTGGTGATGGTCATTTGCGGGTTTGCCTTTGCCTTCAGCCCAAGCGGTGTATTCAGCTATGTCCCCGTGTTTTTCTTCTATTTCCTGTTCGGCATCGCCTATCCAACGCTGTTGGGCCTGTTCTCCTCAAGCGTGAGCGAGGCGGATCAGGGCTGGGCCATGGGCGTGGCCACCGCCGTGTTCTGTCTTGCGGGGGGGATCATGTCATTGATCGGTGGCGGGTTGATGAGCATCGATATCCGCGTGCCCTATTACATCGTGATCGTTGCAGCGATCCTGGGGCTGGTCGGCATGCACCGCCGATGGAAAGGCAAAGAGATCAAGGCGCTTTTAGCCTGAGATCGTCTCAACCGTCAGGTTGCCATTGGTGTAGACGCAGATATCTGCTGCGATGGCCATGGATTGCCGGGCGATGTCTTCTGCGGATTTGTCGCTGTCCATCATGGCACGCGCGGCGGCCAGAGCGAAATTGCCTCCCGAACCGATGGCCGCCACATTATGTTCGGGTTCCAGAACGTCCCCTGCCCCGGTGATGACCAGCAGATCCCTGCCGTCTGTCACGATCAGCATCGCCTCAAGCTTTTGCAGATACTTGTCGGTGCGCCAGTCCTTGGCGAGTTCAACCGAGGCGCGGGCCAGTTGACCGGGCGTAGCCTCAAGCTTGGCTTCGAGCCTTTCCAGCAATGTGAAGGCATCCGCTGTCGATCCGGCAAAACCTGCCACGACCTCGAACCCTCCGGGAGACAGGCGGCGCACCTTGCGCGCAGTGCCCTTGATCACCGTCTGACCCAGACTCACCTGACCGTCGCCGGCAATGACGACATGACCGTCCTTCTTGACGCCAATAATCGTTGTGCCGTGCCAACCGGGAAAGTCGCTATCTGCCATGATCGTCTCCGCTTTTGCTGGCGGTATATATGGGCCGGACCGGTTGTTGGCGCAACCCATTGCCAAACTGCCCAAAAGATATGCAAAAAATGCAAATCGGGGTTACCGGACCAGCAATTGTGAGTCCGGCCAAGCGGTACTAGATGAGGCTCACAACCGACGACGGGTCGGCTGTTTCTTCAATAAGGACTGCGCACATGGCAACTACAGCTAATATTCATGCGCCGCTCGGAGCAGCTACCATCCTGCACGTGGCGGACGTTTTCATCAATGCATTCGACAATGTTGTCGCATGGAATGAAGCCCGTAAAACACGGAACCTTCTGTCGGAACTCAGCGACACGCAGCTGGACGATATCGGTCTGAGCCGCGCGGATATCGCTAAAATCTGATCCAACCGACAGATCGTCAAACCGAACCAGCCGCCCGGATTTCCGAGCGGCTTTTTCGTTGCTCAGCCCTGGGCGTATTTCCCGGCAAGATCGGGTAAAAAGGCCTCGACCGCGGCAGTTGCAATGACGTGCAGAGTGCCAGCTTCTTCATCGGCGATATCCATACCACCTTTAACCGCGCGAACCTCGGCCCGGCCTCGCGGCAAGTCGACAGCAACCAACTCGCAATTCACCTGTTCCGGATTCTGAACGCCGATTGTCACGCGCACGCGCATTTCGTTGTGATCGATCCCCAGTTTTGAAAACAGCGTGATGGATGAATGATGCAGCGCGTCCTGAACCGCGCGGCGGGCTGCTTTGGTATAATCCTGACCATAAAGGTCATTGCCAGTGCCCATTTCCAGTATGATCCGCTTTTCACTCATTGCGTCGGTTCCATGTCGAAAGAAACGATCAGTGCAGCGTTGGCGATGACCGTGTGGCCGTCACCATGCGGTTTTTCGATGTCCAGCCCACCCTTTGTGACGGTAATGTTGGGCTGGCCATAAGGGAAAACGGCTTTGAGGGCGTCGGTATCCACTTGATCCGGCTGCTGCACGCCGATTTCGGCATCGATGATCATCGCCTCTTTCGGGAAACCAAACAGTTCGGCCATATTGACCGAGTTGTGCCACAGTGCGTCCCTGATCGCCCGTAGCGACGCTTCGGTATAGTCCATTCGGCGCAGGGATGTGCCCATCCCGAATTCTACAAGAACGCGCGTTTTCGCCATTGGTTTCCCCGCCGATTCAACAAAAAAGGCGCCCCGATCTGAGACGCCTTTCGAACAATTCGTTATCGCCAGATCAGATGGATTCGTCGATCCAGCTTTGCAGCGCGGCTTTGGGGGCAGCGCCTGCGCGGTTCGATACAACCTGACCGTCCTTGAAGATGAACAGCGCCGGAATGCCGCGCACGCCCATGGCGGCGGCAGAGTTCGGGTTGTTGTCCACGTCCACCTTAGCGATCTTGACCTTGCCGCCATATTCGGCGGCCAGCTCTTCCAGTGCCGGACCGATCTGCTTACAGGGTCCGCACCATTCGGCCCAGAAATCCACTACAACTGGAACGTCCGAGTTCTTGACTTCGGCGTCAAAGGTTTCGTCGGTGACGGCTACGGTCGACATATTATGTCTCCTGAATGAAATGCGCTTGGGTTGTGAAGGTAGGGGCGGCAGTAGGTAAGGTCAAGATATCTGGGTGCAGCCCAGGGCATCCGTCACAAGATCGTGTGGCAGCCACATAAGATTTGCCGTTCTTGTCCAAAGGATTGCGGTGCGTATCTTATGGTTTGGATAGATCTGCGACAGGGCCTGCGCATACGCGCCCATTTGGCGAAGCAACCCTTCGGGGCAATCTTCGACCCGGTTCGGAACGGTGGCATTTGATTTGAAATCAATTACATGGACTTCGGTGTCTGTCACGATCAGGCGGTCGACAATCCCATACATTCGCTGCCCGTTCAGGTCGGCAGTAACAGGTATTTCGGCCAATGTGTCCGGCGTGAAAATGTGTCGCAGGCTTTCGGATGTCAGCACGCCTGTGACTTCGGTCAGCAATGCGTTCTGATCCTCGTGCCTCATGTCGGGCAGCAGGCGGGCACAAAGCTCTGGCCAGTGGTTCTGCGTGACTTTGGGCAGATGCTCAAGCAGCAGGTGCACGCGGGTTCCGCGCAGTTTGGCAGCGTCTTCATCCAGACCAGCGTCACCCGGCAACGCCTTGGCACCACCCAGATCCGAAGGGCTGATAGAGGCCGCCGGTACAACTGGTTCTGGTGCGGGGTGCAGGAACATGTCGGGCAGTTCTGCATGTTTGGCCGATGCGTGTGACTGCTCGACCAATGGCAACCCATCCCAGTCGCCATGGGACAGCCGACGTTTATCTGAACCAGGCAGTTGCGTTGCCCCGGCCTTTTCCATCGCCGCTTCGACCATCTGGTACCAGCTGTCGCCATCTTTACCCAAATCACCTGCCGCTGACACGATCAGCCACTTTTCAGCCCTTGTTAGAGCCACATAAAGTAAGCGAAGCCGTTCATTTTCCTCGCGGGTGCGCGCCTCTGTCCGGGCGCGAGTGATCAGGTTCGGCGATTGGTCTGCCGAAACCTTCCACAGGGGTGTCCCGTCTGCCACCATGATTTCGGCGTCGCGTGGCGGCTGGCGTTTGCCGGTATCAGGCAGAATGACGATCGGAGCCTCCAACCCCTTCGAGCCGTGCACCGTCATCACCCGGATCATATTTCCGACCCCGCTTATCTGTCGTTTGATTTCCAGATCGTCGGTCTGCATCCAGACCAGAAATCCAGTCAGGCTGGGGATATCCGTCCGCTCGTAGGCCAACGCCTGCGATAGCAGGGCATTGATACCGTCCTCAGCCTCGGGTCCCAGTCGGCCCAACAGGTTTCGTCGCCCGTCGTGTCGGGTCAGAATGCGTTCAATCAGGTCATAGGGGCGCAGAAAGTCGATTTGACTGCGCAGATCGTTCAGCACGGCCAGGGTTTCGGGGAAATCGTCGGCGCGCCTGCGCAAAGCAGCCCACAGGAATTGCTCCTCCCGCCGATGGGCAAGATCGAAAAGCTGCTGCTCGGACCATCCGAACAGAGGGGATTTCAGAACTGTCGCCAGCGACAGGCTGTCTTCGGGCGTCGCCAGAAAGCTAAGCAACGCAGCCAGATCCTTGACCGCAAGTTCGGCACCCACTTTCAGCCGGTCCGCCCCGGCGATGGGAAGCCCGGCAACCTTGCAGGCGCGGATGATCTCGGCGAACAGGTCAGACCGGCGTTGCACCAGGATCAGAAAATCACCGGGCTGAACTTTGCGTCGAACAAACTGGCCCTGTGTCCCCCCGTCTTCAGGGATCGTTTCGCCGTCATCGATCATTTTCTTGATCGATGCAGCAACCCGTTCGGCCAGAATAACGGTATGATGCCGCGATCCGGGCCGGTCCACCGGATCGGTCCAATCCCCTTCTTCCGCGTCCTCGACTTTCTCGACGATGGGCCAAAGATCAACCCGACCGGGCAAATCGGATTTGAAGGCGCGGTGCTGACTTTCCTTCTGAAATCCTGCATCGGCGCGGTTTTCAAAAAGCGTGTCGACCAGAGACAAGATCGCGCTGGAGGATCGGAATGAATATTCCAGCGTCGAATCCCACAGTTTAGAGCCTGATTCAGAGAGTTTCCGGTCAAACTCTTCCTGCATACGGTCAAAGGCTTGCGGGTCGGCGCCCTGAAAGGAATAGATCGATTGTTTTTTATCGCCGACAACAAAGATAGTGCGCTCGACCCCTGATCGGGCCCCTTCCCCGCTGGTGAATTCCTGAGCCAGTTTTTCCACCACATCCCATTGATCGGGGCTGGTGTCCTGCGCTTCGTCGACAAGAATGTGGTCGATACCCCCGTCCAGACGGTACAGCACCCATTCGGCCACCGCCGGGTCATTCAGAACCTGACGTGCGCGCAGGATTAGATCGTCGAAATCCAGCCACCCCCGCAACTGCTTGCAGCGCTCATATTCCGGTAGGAATGCAGCGGCAAAGCGGTGCAAAACGGCGGTTTTCTGGGCAGCAACCAGCGCCAGTCGGCGTTCACGCGCAGCTTCGACCCGCAGCATGAGAGCTTCGAGTTGAGGCATCCGGTCAGTCAGCGCACCTTCGCGAAGGGGTTTGGTGGGAAAGCCGTTGGTCTTGGCGGTAAACGGTTCTTTTGCGCCTTTTCCGGTCAGCAGCACGTCTTCCAGCATGGGCAAGTGAGCCAATCGTGCGTCGGTGAACCCTGCCAGCCTTGCCGCAGCCTTGGCATTATTGCCGCCACTTTCGAGCAATACGGGCAGCATTGATTGGATCAGCTGGACCTCACCACCCTGAAAAACGCTTTGGAACAACGCATTATCGTCGAAATGCGAGGGCAGTTCGAAGCGTTGCAGAAGATCAGACCAATCCAGTTGCTGCGCGAACAGGTTGCGTTTCTGGGTGATCGCCGCAGTCAGCTTGTCAAAGCCTGTATCGGTGACAAACCGGGCCACGTCTTCGATCAGCCCGGCCTGCGGGCCTTCTGCAAAATCTTCAACAATTTCTTCCCTTAGCAAAGCTGCCGCACGGTCTTCCATTTCCGAAAACTGCGGGCTGACCCCGGCCTCGAGCGGGAAACGACGCAGCAACGAGGCGCAGAAAGAGTGAATTGTCTGAATCTTCAAGCCACCCGGCGTCTCAATGGCGCGGGCAAACAGGGTGCGCGCTTGGGCCAATCGATCTGAATCGATGGTGCCAGTCACGCCCAATTCGGCCAGGTCCTTTTGCAGCCTGGCATCTTCCAGCATGGCCCATTTGCCAAGACGGTCAAACAACCGGTTCTGCATCTCGCTGGCAGCGGCTTTGGTATAGGTCAGGCAAAGAATGTGCTGCGGTTGGACGCCACCCAGCAGCAGGCGCGCCACCCGATCGGTCAGAACCCGTGTCTTTCCAGACCCCGCATTGGCGGCCAGCCAGGTCGAGGCATCTGGTCGCGCGGCCTGCACCTGCCGTTCGGTTGCTTCGTTGCGCGCGCTCATGTCAAATCCTCGGGGCGCGTTTCGGCTGTCCGGTCCCACTCGCCGAACCTGGCCAGATGATCATAGTCACCGATATCCGTATCCTTGTGTAGCATTCGGCGGGACGAATACCCCTGATCAGATTCTAAATAAGCCGAAATCAGCTCTTTCAGCTCGGCTAGAACCTTGTCGGCGGGTTCTTTCAGCAGCGGCGCGGGCACCTCTTTATAGGCACCACCCATCCCGATGAAGATCGCCTCTGCCACCGCCATCGGGTCAAGCCCTTCGATACCGCCCTGCTCGGCCATTGCGGCCTCGATCAGCAATTGCTTGTCGAATTTGGACTGCTGGCTTTCTGTCGGAGGCGCGCCGGTTTTATAGTCGATGATCCGCAAGGCCCCCCGGCTGTTGTGATCGATCCGGTCGGCGCGCCCTGTTATGGTGAAGTCCAGCGGGTTCAGCACCAGCTTCATCGCCGCTTCAAAGGCCACTGGCCCGCCATCACCCCGGCGCGAAAGTTCGGCGCTGATAAAGTCGTCTGCGATCCGTTCCAGTCGCGCAAGCCACAGGTGCCGCGCCGTGGGCCAGGCGACATGCTGCTCCAGCAATGCGTGCGCGCGCTTCAGGAAATTCTCACGCGTCAGCAAGGCGTTGTCGAGCACGCTATCCTTGACGAAATGTTCGAGGATTTCGTGGATTACGATCCCCCGCAGCAACGCGTCGGGTGCCTGGACAAGCGGGTCGAGAGGTTTCAAACGCAGCACATGCTTGGCATAGATGGCATAAGGATCGCGAATTAGCCGCTTGATTTCCGTTACTGACAGGTGACGTGGACGCGCGGCAACTGGCGGGCGCGGGGATGGGCGTTGCGCGGGGTCAATGCGCGGCGCGTCTTCCAGAGCGTCGGACCAATTCAGCCAGTTTTGGCCACGGGCGCGCATTTCGGCCAGCGCTTGGGGGCCACCCTGCTCAGGCAGGCCTTGCAACAGGTTTGTCAGCCGGTTCACCCAACGGGACGGCACCGTTTCCGCATCGTCCGAGCGGGTTGCGCGGGTTAGCCAGACCTCGGGCGCGCTGATGGCCTGTTGAAAATCATGCGCCGACAGGCCAATCCGCCGTTCGGGCAGCAACAACCCCGCTTTGTCACGCATCTGCCGGTTCAGCCAGGGGTCAGGAGCCGGAGCTTCTGGCCAACTGCCTTCGTTCAATCCGCCAAGGATCAACAGGTCCGCACCTTGTACCCGCGCTTCGAGTGTGCCCCAGATCATGATATGCGGATGTGGCGCGTCGCGGTCGCGGACCTCTTCCCCTGCAAGCAACGCGCCCAGAAGATCGGCAAAATCATGGGCTGTCATCGGCCCGCCATGTTGCGCCTCATCCCTGAGGGAATTCAGCACTGCCAGTGCCTTTTGACCCGCGTTCTTGTCCCACAACGTGCCGGTTTCACCTGCACTGCCAGCCGAGATCGCCTCGGCCAGTGTTGTGACCTGATCTACCCAGTCGGAAAGCGCCAACTCGCCACCGATCTGTTGATCGCAGAAGTGGTGAACAACCCATTGAACCCAGGCCTCGGGGGCTTCTTTGCGTACTGCAAATGCGGTGAGGCTGGTGCCATCCGGAAATGGCGGGCCATTGCGGCGCAGGTCCAGTTCCAGATCACGCGTGTGCAGCAAATGGTTACCGCGTTCACTGCCGTCATGGCACAAAGGGTGTTTTAGCAAGGTAAGCAGCGCCTCGCCCTCCAGACGGCGCGTGAACAGACCAGCCACATGTCGCAGAAACCGGCCCGGAGGAGAGAGTTGCAGCGGCAAACCGGCGCTGTCATCCGCCAGAATGTTCCACCGATCCAGCGCGGCGCTGACCTGACGGGTCAACATGCGATCGGGCGTGATCAGGGCGGCGGTCTGACCGGTTTCAGCAGCCTTTCGCAGGCGCAGGGCAATGGCCAAAGCCTCGTCCCGCGGTGATTGCGCCTCGACCAGTGTCAGGTCTTTGGTTGCGCCGAGTAGATCAGCCAGTTTCGGGCCTTCGCTCATCCAGGCATTGGTGATCGGGGCCGGGCGCAAAGCCAGGGAAACCAGACGGTTACGGGCAGGCGAGGGGGCGTTCAGGTCTGTCCAGGGGGTGATCTGGCCGGGTGACAGGCCCAGCCCGTGCATCAGCTTGCGAAACCGGTATTGCGGATGATCTTCCGAAGTCAACGCATCATCCAACCCTTCCCAAACGCGATCCGGCTGGTCGAAATCGTATCCGGGCAGTACCAGCGCCCCTTGCGGCAAGCGCGCGACGGCGTCCATCAGCATCAGCGTGGTGCCGCGCGAACCGGTCGACCCGGCCAGTATAACCGGATGCAGGGGGGGATCGGTTTGCCAGCGGGCGATCAGGTTTTCGACCACGCGGCGTTGGCGGGCCTGCGCGTCCATCACCTGCGAGCCCGTGTCAATGAAATGATCTGCGATACCAATAAAGGTCTGAGCCCGCGCCCAATGGCCGGACATGTCGCTGACATCCAGCCCCCGGATTGTGTCCGGCGACACACCTTCACCCTGCATTTCGTCAATCAGCGCCGCCAGACTGTCGGACAGGTCAAAAACCGACGACCGCGCGGCCAGATCCGGTTGTTGTTCCAACAATTTGGCGACCAGCTGTGTCAACTCCAGACGCCGCCGAAGGGGCGGAATGGCAGGTGGAATATGCGCCAGATCAGCACTGTCCCCCAGATCGGTAACCAGAGAGATGCGGGGCAGCAGGCAAGGCGGCCCCTGATTGAACAGGTCACGTACGCGCCGTTCCATACGCCGCGTGTTCAACACCAGTTCCACCCGCGCCATAGCTTCGGGCGGGCCTGAACAACGCCGCCTCAGGCCGTCGACCAACGCCTTGGGGAAATCCGTACCGGGCGGGACGGCGAAGACGCGGGGCAGGGGTCCGGGGTCAAACATCTGCCAGCAAATCCTCGGCCAGAGCGATCCCATCGGGGTGACCCACATCACACCAGCGACCGGGATACTCGATGCCGAACAAACGCCCCTGATCCTGCATCTGGTTCCAAAGCAGGTTCAACGAAAACGCTGGCTGCGAGAAGGCGTGCAACCCTTGTGTCTTGAGAATCTGTGCACCCCCGTAAACCAATCCGGGTCCACGCGTGATCCGCCCCAACCGATCAGCGGTAAAATCACCCGGCCCGTTGTGACCAATGGCCTGCGCAGTCGGAACACACATCAAAAGCGCATCCATGCGGGACGGGTCCCATGCGTTTTGCAGCAGTTTCAATGGATTTGGGCCGGACCAGATTGCATCGGTATTCAGGGTGAACACAGGGTCGGTGCCCAGCAATGGCAGGGCTGCGCGCAACCCGCCGCCGGTTTCCAGGATATCCGGCTCCTCCCGCGATATCAGAATGCCTTTAGGCCCGAGATGCGCGTCGAGCTGATCGGCGTGGTAATGCACGTTTGCCACTGTGCGAACAGGGCCAAGGTTGTCGACAAGGTCCAGCGCATGGTCGATCAGGGGGCACCCGGACACTTCGATCAGCGGTTTGGGTCGGTCCTTGGTCAACGCGCCCATACGGGTGCCAAACCCGGCGGCAAACAACATTACGGCAAAGGGCGATCCGGTCATTGCGGCCACAGCCTGGCCAAATTCTGAGGTGTTGGTCGGGGCAGAGCGTCGTGCAACAGCGAGGCCACCGAAACAAGGGCAGGGTGTTCCAGATCCCGCATGAGGTGCGACCAGACCGCCGGGATCATGTCCAGATATTGCGGCTTGCCGTAATCGGTTGCCAGCCGCGAAAAACCGCCAAGGATGCGAAGATTTCGCTGCGCGCCCAATACGCTGTACGCGGTCCGAAACTCGTGATCATCCATACCTGACCCTGCAATATAGCGGTTGATCATCTGCATTTCTGTCCCGACCGAAACATCGCGGCGAATGTCCTGAAGCAAGGACACCAGATCATAGGCGGGGTGCCCCAGCATGGCCAATTGGAAATCCAGCAATCCGACGCGCCTTATGCCGTCGCGCTCGGGCAGCCAAAGAAGGTTTTCCGCGTGATAGTCCCTTTGAATGACAACTTTGCCCCCAGAGGTTTCACGGTGCAGAATATCGGCAAACCGAAGTTCGAACCGGTCCAGAACGTCCTGATCAACATTGCCCTGAATTCCAGCGGCATATTTCGTAAGCGCCAGCGCCGCCAGGTCCGTCATCAGGGCCGGGTCGTAGGACGGTAGCGACAATAATGGGGCCTGATGCAGGTGAAGCAACACGTCTGTTGCGGCCTCGTACAAAAGGCGTTCTTTGGACGGGTCTTTTTTCAGAACACGTGCAAACAGATCATCACCCAGATCTTCCAGCAGCAGAAATCCATATTCAGCGTCTTCTGCGTAAATCTCGGGCGCACTCAGGCCAATCGAACGCAGATACTCAGCAACACGCACAAACGATTCGACGCTTTCGCCCTTGTCTGGTGGCGCATCCATCAGGACAGCCGTTCGCCCACTGACCGGATCGGTAACACGTTCGTACCGGCGGTTCGATGCGTCGCCGGCCAGTGGTGCACGCGTTGCCCCGGCCCAAGGAGTTTGTGCAATAAGGGCCTCTGCCAGGACTGTCCTGTTTGTCATCCTGCACTCTCCAGCTTTTTTACCCATTTCGGATCGGTCCATGACAAGGACACGTGGCGGGTATCTTCTGTGTCAGGGTTTGTTTCGAAGGCCAGCTTTAACGAAGCGGCAGGGGCTAGTGCGCCCAGCTTTTCCGGCCATTCCACAAGGCAGATTGCTGTGTCAAAGGCATCGACCAAACCCAGTTCATCCACTTCCTCTAACGCGTTCAGCCGATAAAGATCGCAGTGCCAGATCTCACCGGCAGGGGTGTCATAGGTCTGAACCAAAGTGAATGTGGGTGACGGCACATCTTCCGGTTCAGGCATAAGTGATTGAATGAGGCTGCGTGCGAAATGCGTCTTGCCGCTGCCGATTGCACCACTAAGCAACAGGACATCCCCATCACTGAGCGAATACCCGACACGGGTCGCAAAATCTGCGGTTTCATCGGGCGATCTGAAGGTCAGGGTTTGGGGGGGCGTCGTCATGGCGCCACAATGACGTTCTGCCCAATCGGCTGCAACCCCGGTTCAGGCGCTGATCTGTTCCAACGGGGCGGTTTTTGTCAGAAGATCCACGGGTGCAAACCGCACGATCGTCGCACCGTTATGAACCGGTGAAACCGTGCAGTCCAAAGTGATGCCCGACCGCATCCGGATTTCAGCCGTCCACTCCGCCCGGTTATCCCGCATTTCGACGAAATCCCGGATCTCTCCCAGAATCGGCGTAGCAACACAATGCTCCTGCCACCGCCGCGTGACATCGGTGACCGTGTCGTTCTGAAAGCCGATTTCCTGTGCGTCGCCCCAAAGTTTTTCGTAGGCGTAGTTGGTAAGGGCCAGGGTGCCATCATCGGCAAATACAGCGATTGCATCGGCCAGCTTGTCCAATATGGATTGCATCAGATCCATCTCGGACCGGAAGCGGCGCGTCAACGTGATTTCTGCCGTAATATCTTCGAACAGAAACGCAACAGCCCCGTCGGGGTGCGGCCTGCCGCTTACAGAATAAACCGAGCCAGAGGGAAGCGACCATGTTTCGTGGTAATTGCCGCCCTCGGCCGCTTCGAGCAGGTCGTTCATCTGACGCCGCCATGTACGGTAGTTCTTGGGCTCTGGCATCATGTGCTGATCCCTTAGCCGGTCGAAGAAACTGCTGATATTCGGGCGGCAACTGAGGAAATCCGGCGGCAACGTGGTCAGATCAATCAGGGCCGGGTTGAACAGCGCCAGTTGCCGGTTGCGATCGAAAATGGCCAGGCCGATCGAAAGTTGAGCAAACGTCTTGGTCATGGTCTGCACGAACTTGCGTTGCGCGGTTTCCGCTTCGACAATGGCGTTGATGTCTGTGGCGTAACATAACCGCCCGTCTTCCTGTTCGATCTGCGTCAGATCGAACCACAACTTGCTGTTGGACCCAGTCACATCTACCGAAACCCTTGATTTTCCAAGCGACGGCGCATCAGAGGTGCCCGGAAACAGAGGGGCAGTCAGATCGGCATCCTGACCACGTGCCCGGCGAACAAGCGTGACATAAGCTGCATTGCACCACTGGACCTGGCTGTTGTGATCCAGCAACCATACCGGATAGGGGGCCTGTTCCATGGCCAGACGGCTCGGTTCACTCAGCGCGCTTGACCTGGTCGGAGAGATTCGGGCCGGTTCGTGCAGACGCACGCGGACAATCCCGTCGATCCATTCACACACCACTTCGCGTTCGACTGTGCAATCAATGGCCGAGATTACCAGTACGTTTTGGTCGCGAACTTTTTCGGGTGTTTCGGGGAAGGTGGGGAAATCTCTTTTCAGCAGGCGGCGCAAATCCTGCCAGCTTCCAACATGCTCGAACCCGGCAAGCGCGATATCGGAGTGGCTGATCAGGTGATCACCATCAAACAGGAATACCGCATCAAACAGGGATGTTGTTGAAAACAAGCCAAAGACATCGTCGCGTCGCGTCTGGCGTGGCAATAACCACTGTACGGCAAAGCATCCCGATACCAGGCTGATCGCGGCCAGAATGATCCAATCGGCCATTAATTTCCCCAAGGTAGAACCAAACCCCGGCTGACTATGGGCAGGATAGGTTAACGGCTCCTTAACTCATACTTGAATGCGTTTGTTGGAACCGGATGGAACCGGAGTGTCACCTTTTTGCGCGTCAATCAGGTTGCGCGGCCACGAGACCTTGACGATTGCACCTGTCCTGTCTTTTTGATCGGTCAGACGCTGATACGGATCCGTTCCATTAGCGAATTTCAGCTCGGCGCCGCTGCGTTCCAGCAACGTTTTTGCGATGAACAGCCCCAGTCCCATGCCTTCGTATTCCGGACGGGTTCGCAGGTCGGCTTCGGCCCGTCTGCGGCGCATGAAGGGATCACCGATGCGGCCAATCATGTGCGACGGGTAGCCGCGCCCGTCATCCATGATGCTGACGGTGATTTTGCTGTCCGTCCATTCGGCTTCGACCCAGACATTGGCGCGGGCGAAATCTACGGCATTCTGGATCAGGTTGCGGAGTCCGTGAATGATCTCGGGCTTTCGCAGAATCGAGGGTTGCAGCACATCTCCGTCCTGCGCCGGGCCTTCCGAAAAATGAACGACCTTGCCCCGGTCAACATGCGGTTCGGCGGCTTCGTTCACCACTGTTGAAAGTGGAGCCTGCCGCAAATGCAGGTCATCTTTTCCGGCACGACCCATATCGCGCAAAATGTCGCGGCACCGATCGGCCTGTTCGCGGATCAAGGCCGCGTCTTCCTTGAGGTCGGGGCGGTCGTCCAGCTCTTCGATCAGTTCCGCACTCGTCAGTTTGATTGTTGCCAGAGGGGTGCCCAGCTCGTGCGCGGCGGCGGCGACCACGCCGCCCAGATCGGTCAGTTTTTGCTCGCGCGCCAGCGCCATATGGGTGGCAGCCAGCGCTTCGGACATGGACTGAACCTCGGAACTGACGCGGTGAGAATAGGCACCGATAAAGACGATGGCGATAATAATAGCCGCCCAGTTGCCAAACAGCAGGATTTCCGGAATGTCCAAAACCACCCCGATGTTGGTCCGCAGCGGCAGGTGGAATTCCGCCAGCAGAGTGGTCAGAACAATTGCAACAGCCCCGACAATCAAGGTCGACCGTGTGCTCATCACATTGGCGGAAATCGTGACCGGCCCCAGAAGCAGAAGGGCAAAGGGGTTGTTCAGCCCGCCTGTCAGATACAGCAAGATCGACAGTTGCAGAAGATCGAACAGAACCATCAGGAAGTTTTCGAACTCGGACATCCGCTTATTCTGTGGAAACAACAGAATGGCGGTCAGGTTACCCATGACCGAGATCCCGATGGCCAGATAGCACAGGCCCAGTTCCAGCTGCACATGATAGTATTGCTGGGCCACGGTGATGGCGGTGATCTGACCAAAGATGGCAACCCATCGCAACAGGATAAGGGTGCGCAGGCGGATCCAACTGCTGCGTTCCTGGCCGCGCCAAAAAGTCTGATTGGAATCTGCCATTGGTCGCTTATGTCCTGTTGCAAAGGCTGGTCATCTTGTTAGGTGTCCCGGCCGAAACGATCAACAACTCCTTGCGACCGGAAAACCGAAATGACCCGCCTATACGCAATTCTTGCAACTCTCGTTCTGGCTATTGGCCTAGGTGCGATGTGGCTTTTGACACGTGGGGGCGGTTCTGGTGACCAGTTTGCACAGTGCCGGTCCGGGCAGATCGCCGGGGGGACCGCTGCTATCGGCGGGCCGTTTGAACTGGTGAATGGCAAAGGTGAGACGGTGACCGACAAAGATGTTATCACCGAACCCACACTTGTCTATTTCGGCTATACATTCTGCCCCGATGTCTGCCCGTTTGACATGTCCCGCAATGTTGAGGCCGTGGATATCCTGAACCAGCGCGGGCAGTCGGCAACGGCGCTGTTCATCTCGATCGATCCCGAACGGGACACGCCCGAGGTTGTGGATGATTATGCCTTTAATCTGGGCGGCAAAACGATTGCCTTGACCGGTTCACCCGAACAAGTCAGGGCGGCGAGCAAGGCTTACAAGACCTTTTACAAGGCACAGGATAAAAGCGACGAATTCTATCTTGTTGACCATTCCACCTTCACCTATCTGGTGACGCCCGAACATGGTTTCCTTGAATTCTTCAAGCGCGATGACACGGCCGAACAGATGGCTGACAAGGTCGGGTGCTTTCTGGACCAGGCTGCGCATTAACAAGGTTGTTTGACCTTTGTTTCTGCGCTGCTATTACTCATGTTTAAGCCAAAGGCATGAAATAGCGGAAAGACCTAACATATGGCAGACAGTTCTCAGCTTGATATCGGCCCTGACAAATCCCTGCTTTTGGTGGATGATGACGAGCCGTTCCTGAGACGTTTGGCCAAGGCCATGGAAAAGCGTGGGTTCGAGGTTGAAACCGCAGGATCCGTCGCCGCAGGTCGTGCAATTTCCACCGCCCGCCCACCGGCTTACGCAGTTGTTGACCTGCGACTGGAGGATGGCAATGGTCTGGATGTGGTTGAGGTTCTGCGCGAAAAGCGCCCCGACAGCCGGGTTGTGGTTCTGACCGGGTACGGGGCGATTGCGACCGCAGTCGCCGCGGTAAAAATCGGCGCAACCGATTATCTGTCGAAACCCGCCGACGCCACCGACATCACCAATGCGCTGCTGGCCAAGGGTGACGAATTGCCCCCGCCGCCGGAAAACCCGATGAGCGCGGACCGCGTGCGTTGGGAGCACATCCAGCGGGTTTATGAGCTGTGTGACCGCAATGTCAGCGAAACGGCGCGGCGGCTGAACATGCACCGCCGGACCTTGCAGCGGATACTGGCGAAGCGTAGTCCGCGTTGAGACTATAACCTAATCACCGCAAAAACCCCACTCAGCGTCACTGAAGGGAGCACTTTATTTCAGCGCAAAGCTGCTGTGTCAGGTGACGATAACCGATTGGATTGGGGTGTAGGCCGTCCGATGTCCACTTGTCGATGTTATTACTATACCCGGGAGGGGAGTTGAGAAACGTGCAGTTTCCCATTTCCAAGCAAGTTTGTTGTGCTGCAATGTTGTAGGCGGTTCGAAACGTTTCGTTTTCGATAGTCCAAGTTTCGCTGGCGACAGGCAGAACGGCACGCCAGATCAATCTGTCTACGGAGGTGAACACATCCGCTAACTGCTTAACATATTTCGGAACCTCCTCCAGAGGTGCGTCGTTCAGGGCGTCATTAACCCCAACACCCAAGTACCAGACCGGAACATGAGTGATGAGCTCCGGGTGTACCCTTGCTATTAAGCCTTGGGTTGTGTCCCGACTGATTCCCAGATTCAATGCGTTTGAAACGATGTTGCTGGTTAGCCATCCCTCGATGATGGAATCACCAATAAATGCGATTTGAATATTCGGTGACGCTAGAGCTTGGGAAATCGGTCGTTTGTGCAGCCACACCATTGTCTGATAGTGTTTAGTTTCTGTGACGGGAGTATGCGCTCCGGTAAGCTTGCGTACTGTCTTCGCCAGATACCCAGTTCTGATCAACACGGCTGCTAGCGCCAGGATCAGCACCAAATTTGTTGCAAGCAAGATCCGGTTCCCAATCGGCCGTTTCGCGCTCATTTCACCATTTCCTTTAGCTGTTCAGGTTGCAAGTCGCTAAAGTAGCGCGAGAAGCACTGTGTGCCGATCTGTGTAGGCTTTCCTTACTTCGACCGGTGGTCTCAACGTAATCTCCAATCCCTCCATCACCGCTTTATCCGGGCGACCAAAGAATTTCGTCGCCTCAGCCTCGGAAAAGCCCGCGATCTGGGTGGCCTCCATCCAGGCGCTGATCTTGTCGGCTTTCTTGATCTGCCGCTTCACCGTTTTCGGCACCGCGGCTGGCAGGCCGAAGCGGATGTGAATTGCTGCCGCCAGACGGTCATCCAAGGCGCCGTAACCGGGGCCCACAGCGGATTTGACCGGCGAAATCATGTCGCCGATCACGTATTCCGGCGCATCATGTAACAGGGCTGCCAACCGCCACTTGACGGGTGTCTTGGGGGCAATTCTGCCGAAGAGTTCCTCAACCAACAGGGAGTGTTCGGCCACGGAATAGGCGAAATCGCCGCGTGTCTGCCCGTTCCAGCGCGCCACAAAAGCAAGCCCATGGGCGATATCTTCTATCTCGATATCCACCGGGGTCGGGTCCAGCAGGTCCAGCCGACGCCCCGATAACATGCGCTGCCATGCCCTGGGTTGTGTTGCCATTTTGCTATGCCTCGCCTGACCGGACGCGATTGCGCCATATTTTTGTGTTATGATGTACCTGTCTGGATCACTTGCTGCCAACAGTTTCTTGAGCATTTGTGCTTTGAAACGGCGCGCCATGATCCCGACATCAAAACCGAGGGGGGCACATGCTTCTCCCGGTGTGCTCCTCTCGACCGTGAAACGCGAAACGATAGGAGTTTGTCATGTTCAAGCGTTTATTCGCCATTGCCTTGACCTTTGGAATGGCCGCGACCGCCCCACCAGCTTTTGCCCGAAGTTGCGCAGATCGCGACGATATTGTCACCAGATTGCAGGAAAACTACGCCGAAGAATTGGCCTTTGGCGGTTTGCAAAAGACGCGCGACGCGCAATCTGTGATGGAGGTCTGGGCCTCGAAGGAAACGGGCAGTTATACCGTTTTGGTAACCAATGCGAACGGAATCAGTTGTATTGTTGCCGTTGGCACAGATTTTTTTGAAGCGATACCAAAGATAAAAATCGAAGGCACGCCAAGCTGAAAGCGGCCAGCAGGCTTCCGGTAACAGTCTTCAAAGTTGCCACCTGCCCCAAGGAGTGCTAGGGGCAGCCGGGACTGTGATTTACCGAAAATGGAGCGCCTGATGGCCGTGGACTATATCGTTAAAGACATTTCGCTGGCCGGGTTCGGCCGCAAGGAATTGGATATTGCCGAAACCGAGATGCCGGGACTGATGTCTCTGCGTGCGGAATATGGGGACAGCAAGCCTCTGACAGGTGCGCGTATCGTTGGGTCGCTGCACATGACCATCCAGACCGGCGTTCTGATTGAAACGCTGGTTGCGCTGGGTGCGGATGTGCGCTGGGCGTCGTGCAACATCTTCTCGACTCAGGACCATGCCGCCGCCGCGATCGCCGAGGCGGGCATTCCCGTCTTCGCCATCAAGGGTCAGACGCTGGAAGAGCATTGGGATTATCTGGATAAATCCTTCCTGTTTGAAGATGGTCCGAACATGATCCTTGACGATGGCGGCGACGCGACCCTGTACATCCTGCTGGGCGCACGTGCCGAAGCGGGCGAAGACATCATCCCAGTTCCGGGTTCGGAAGAGGAAGAGGTGATCAAGAAGCAGATCGCCAAGCGCATGGCGGCCAGTCCCGGTTGGTTCACCAAGATGCGCGACCAGATTCAGGGCGTGTCCGAGGAAACCACCACCGGCGTGAACCGTCTGTATCAGCTGGTGAAAGACGGCCATCTGCCGTTCCCGGCGATCAACGTGAATGACTCGGTCACAAAATCGAAATTCGACAATAAATACGGCTGTAAGGAATCGCTGGTTGACGGTATTCGCCGCGCCACCGACACCATGATGGCCGGTAAGGTTGCCGTGGTTTGCGGCTATGGCGACGTGGGCAAGGGCTCGGCCGCCAGCTTGCGTGGCGCGGGTGCGCGCGTGAAGGTGACCGAAGTTGACCCGATTTGCGCGCTGCAGGCTGCGATGGATGGGTTCGAAGTGACCTTGCTGGAAGACGAAGTTGCCAGCGCGGATATCTTCATCACCACCACCGGCAACAAGGACGTGATCCGCATCGAGCATATGCGCGAGATGAAGGACATGGCCATCGTTGGCAATATCGGTCACTTCGACAACGAGATTCAGGTGGCTAGCCTGAAGAACCACAAGTGGACCAACATCAAGGAGCAGGTGGACATGATCGAGATGCCTTCGGGCAACCGTCTGATCCTGCTGTCTGAAGGCCGTCTGCTGAACCTTGGCAATGCCACAGGTCACCCGTCTTTCGTGATGTCGGCTTCGTTCACCAACCAGGTTCTGGCACAGATCGAACTGTTCACCAAAGGTGACCAGTACGAGAACAAGGTCTACATCCTGCCCAAGCATCTGGACGAAAAAGTGGCCCGCCTGCATCTGGATCGCATCGGCGTGAAGCTGACGAAGATGGATGCGGATCAGGCGGCGTACATCGGTGTCAAACCGGAAGGTCCATACAAGCCGGAACACTACCGCTACTGATTGTCGTCTGACGATGACGCAGAACAACGGTCGCCGCCGGTTTCTTTACTCGGCGGCGTTCTTTGTTTTCAGGGTTCTGGTTGTGGTGATCGTGCTGGGCGGCGGCGGCTGGGTGCTGTTGGCGCATCCAAAGACACCGGTGCCATCGCACTGGAACCCGTTGCGCGACCTGAAAGTCAGCGCGCCGGTCACGCCGGTCACCAGGTATCAACTGAACCGCGCCGTGGCGGACGAAACCCAGTGTCGGGCTACGTTGGCCGAAGCGGGGGTTCATTTCGAGGCGATGGAGGATCTGGTCATTGACCAGAACTGTGGCATTGCCGCACGCGGCCTTCTGACCCGACTGGCCACCTCGCATATCGAAGCCGTTGAAACCAGTTGCGCCACGACATTGCGGCTGGCGATGTGGGAACACCATGTCGTGCAGCCGGTCGCGCACGAACTGCTTGGAACCGGTATTGCCCGATTGCGCCATGTCGGAAGTTACAATTGCAGGCGCATGCGCACCCTGAAGGGTGAAAACAACGGATGGAGCAGCCATGCCCGTGCGGACTCGATCGATATCATCGGTGTAGAGACGAGCGATGGCCGCGTGCTGACCCTGTTAAAGGACTGGCACGGCTCTGGCGCCGAACCCGCGTTCCTGCGACAGATCTGGCGGGGCGCGTGCGACTGGTTTCGTGTGGTTCTGGGCCCGGACTTCAATCGCTTGCACGCGGATCATTTCCACCTGCAAGGTTCTGGCTGGGGGTACTGCAGATAGGTCTTGCATTCTGTGCCTTCCAGCCCCCGTTAAGGGGGAGGAAACGCAGTTTTTTATCCTTTTTGGCAGACCTGTGACACGTCTAATCTCGGCTATCGGTGATTGGTGCCGGATTAACGGATTAAGGAGATTAGGACATGGGCAAGCGCGACGAGCTGATCGCCAAATACGCTGAAGATCTGAAAAACAAATGTGGGATGAACCCCGATATGGACCTGCTGACCAAGGTCACAATCGGTTGCGGCCCGGCGATTTATGACGCAGATGCGGCAACTGTTGCAGCCAGCCAGGAGTCCGAGTTGGAAACCGTCAAAAACAACTTCCTGATCAAGAAACTGGGCTTGTCCGATGGTCCCGAGCTGATGGCAGCGATCAACAAAGCCATGGAAACCTATGGCATGTCCGAGCGCAACAAATACCGCGCCGTGGTCTATTACATGCTGACCAGGCATTTCGGAAAAGAAGCCGTTTACGGCTGATCTTTCCGCGCATTCCTGAAACGCCTGTCGCCTTCCCGGCGGGCGTTTTGTATTTGAGTTGTTTTTTAAGGACTTGGCGTTTGAAATGCTGGGCGCGGTTGGGCTAAGGTCAAACCGTGACCAGGACGGTCAGAACCAGACATTTCCATACGCGTGTGGTGAGTAGGGAGCACGCGGGGGTAGGGAAGGTTCTGTATCGTCAGAACCTTCCCTCATTATTCATCTGAACTCTTTTAGGATACGCGCGATAAGGTTTTCTGCGCTGTCAGGCTGAACGGTTGAATTATCGTCCGCATTTCCGCCGCTGCCTTCCAGATAAACCTCGATCCGCCCCGGGCGCGTCTTGCTGCCCGAGCTTGTGAAGTCCCGTGCGATACCCCCAAGTGCATCGGCGGCCATCGCGGCGTTTTCGGCGTCATCGGGATGGTAAAACCGGACCTGGGTTTCTCGGACCCGGTATCCCACCCGAGCTGTTGCCACCACCGTTGCCTGACCTCGGGCAAGCAGTTCCAATGCCCGGTTGCTGGTCTCTTGCGAAACTCTCGACGGTACAAAAAGCGAGACCTCCAGACCAATGGCTGGCGCCAAAAGAAGCGGTTTCACCTCGGTGTAGGGTCGATTGGCGGGTGTGTCGATCTCTTGCGGAACGGGATCATGGGCTATCTGCGACATTTGCGATAACCCGTCCTTGTTCAGCGGATTGAGATTGCGAAATCGTGGATCATACCAGGCTGGAATCGCGGCTTGAATGTCTGAAGCAGTTGCGACGGCCAACGTGGGCTCCAATTGGGCCGGAATGAAAATCCTGGGCGGTGTTAAGGAAATCTCCGGCTTCTCCGTTGCCGCTTCAGGATTCGGGCCGGTTGTAAACTCGCTTTCCGGCATGACAGCGCTTTCCGTCTCCTCGGAAGGGGTTACATCGGAGTGATCCAAAATTACCGGATCGACGGACTCGCTATTAGGCTCGTCCAGGGGTTCGCTGACGTCGGCGGGGATTGAGAGAGGCTCAGGCTCAGGGGCCCCTGAAACCAACAGACCCTCTGGCGTAGGAGTGTCTATTGCGTCCGGCAGGCTGGTGGTTGCAGCCTCAGGCTGTTCTTCGGGGACCAGAAAGGTTTCAGAAAGCGCATTCAGAACGGCCAGGTCTTCTGCATCTGCGGGCGGCCACTCATCTAAAAGATTTGCAATGACCCATTGCAAGGCGGCCCCACACAAAAGGGCAAACAGTACTAACGCGACCCAAGTTTTCCGTTTTTTTCTGACGCGCGGTTTGTCCAGATTTAGCGAGCGGACCCGCTCGGAAACGATCTGCTCTGTATCTGTATCATCCGGCGGGGGTGGTTCGTCTGTCTGGACAGATGTCGAAACAGGTTCTTCCGACGTCTCTTCTTGCGCCTTCGCAAGCACTGACGCGCGTTTTTCCCGCGCTTCTTTCAGGCGCGCTTCCCAGGTTTTCGTGCTTTTCGCAGCAACGGTGTTATCGAGCGTCCCGTTGCCGTTTTCGTTGTCAGACACGGGGTTCAAACTTTCAAAACATATCGAATTTATCCGAACAACACCAAGCGGTTACGACCAGAGCAATCATAACCTTCAGGTCCCCACCCGGCGTAACCCTTGGAAACATAACACCTTGCCGGACGTTTGAGAAGTTTTGCACTTGATACGGGTCGGCAGGTCAATCCGGCTGCGTTTCACCCAAGGCGCAGATCGCCTTCCATTGATCGTCAGTTACCGGCTGCACCGACAAACGAGAGTTTTTCACCAGCACCATGTCGGCAAGCCGTTCGTCGGCCTTGATCTGGTCCAGTGTCACGGGCTTGGAAAAGGACCGGACGGCCTTGATATCCACGCATTCCCAGCGCTCGTCATCGGTGGAACTGTCGGGATGTGCCTCGGCGCATACCTCGACAATACCCACAACCGATTTGTCCTTTTGAGAGTGGTAGAAGAATCCCCAATCCCCAATGGCCATCTGACGCATGAAATTGCGCGCCTGATAGTTGCGCACACCGTCCCATTCCTCGCCCGTGTCCCCCTTGGCCATTTGCTGTTCCCAGCTCCAGGTCGAAGGTTCGGACTTGAAAAGCCAATATGCCATCAGCCGATCACCTTTTTCCAGGGAATCAGTTCAACCGACTGGAACAATCCAGCCTTCGCATAGGGGTCATTATCTGCCCAGTTTTGCGCAGCAGCCAGATCTTCGACGTCGAGCACAACCAGCGAACCGATCATGGCGTCGCCATCCAACAGCGGCCCTGCCTGCGATACAACACCCGTTTCTTCGATATAGGCCAGATGGGCCGCGCGATTGTCCAACCGGGTCTGCAGTGCCCCGGCTTTGTCACGGGCGATGAGTGCGATCAGCATGTTATTCCTCCTTGAGTGGGCGATTGAGCAGGTTTTGGATGGCCTCGGTCACACTGTAGGCACCATGGCTCAGATCCGCCACAGTTGTACTGATGGGCATGTCCAGCCCTTCCTTGACGGCAATCTCTGACATGGCGCGCGCGGTGGCGACGCCTTCGACGGTAGTATGTTGGTCAAATGGTTGGCTCAGACCCAAACTAAGGCCAAAACGGTAGTTTCGGGACAGTTCTGAGGAGCAGGTCAACACCAGATCCCCAAGCCCGGACAAACCCATCAGGGTGTCAGAGCGCGCGCCACGCAGGGTGGCAAAGCGCTGCATTTCCGCAAAACCGCGAGTCATCAACGCGGCCCGGGCGCTGTCCCCCAGCCCCGCGCCGATTGCTGCGCCGCAACCGATGGCCATGATGTTCTTCAGCGCCCCACCAAGTTCAGCACCTATGGTGTCAGTGGTCCGATAGAGGCGCAGGTTTGCAGTGGCCAGTTTGGTCTGCAATGCTTTGCCAAGATTCGTATGACCGCAAGCCAGCGTTAACGCAGTGGGCAAACCGCGCGCTATGTCATCAGCAAAACTGGGCCCTGTCAGCAAAGCGATCGGGGCGTCGGGGACAACATCCCTGATGACCGCAACGGGCCCGAGGCCAGAATCCAACTCTATCCCCTTACAGCAAGCGACCAGTGTCTTGCCGCGCAGCACCGGGGCGTGATCCTGCAAGGCGCTTCGCAATTGCTGCATGGGAACGGCCAAAAGCAGAATGTCAGCCTTCGACGCCTCAGCGATATTTGCGGTTACGGCGATGTTCGTGGGTAAGGAAACCCCAGGCAGCCGGGTGGAGTTTTCGCGCGTCTCGTACATCTGCCGCGCCTGATCGGCGTTTCTGGACCACAGCGTTACTGGCCCGTTGCCTGATAGCGAGATCGCCAAAGCGGTACCAAACGCGCCGGATCCCAGGACAGATATGTTCATGCCTTGGCCCCTTTCTTACCGCTGCCCAGCATGGCCGGGCTGCGTTGATCCAGCGGCCAGCGGGGGCGGGCAATCAGGTCCAGACCGTCGCGCGCGCCGGTGCGAAAGCGTTCAAGACCCGCATAGGCAATCATCGCGGCATTGTCCGTGCACAAAGCCAGCGGAGGTGCAGTAAACCGAGCGCCTTGCTGGGCGCAAACAGACTCTAACGCTGTCCGAATGGCCGAATTCGCTGCCACCCCACCTGCGACCGCGACAACGGGATCAGCAGGGTTGTGATCAAGATACAGATCAATCGCGCGGCGGGTTTTCTCGGCCAATGTGTCCACTATGGCCTGCTGGAATCCTGCGCACAGATCAGCACGGTCCTGACGGGTCAACCCACCCTTGTCGGCCACGATCTGGTCGCGCATCCGCATCAACGCTGTTTTCAGCCCCGAAAAAGACAGGTCACAGCCGGGCCGGTCGAGCAGTGGCCTGGGAAAGCGGAACCGCTGGGGATTACCATCACGGGACTCAGCCTCGACAGACGGGCCGCCGGGTTGCGACAGGCCCAGCAGGCGAGCGGTCTTGTCAAAGGCTTCCCCAGGTGCGTCGTCGATTGTACCGCCCAGGCGGGCAAACTGCTCGGGACTATGGGCGATCAGGTATTGGCAATGGCCGCCCGACACCAGAAGCATGAGGTAAGGGAAGGCGATGCCGTCCGTCAGGCGGGGTGTCAAGGCGTGACCGGCAAGATGATTGACGCCAATCAGCGGCAAGCCCGTGGCGACGCTCAGCCCTTTGGCGCACATGACACCGGACATGACCCCTCCGATCAGACCGGGCCCGGAGGTGACGGCAATAGCGTCCATGTCGCGAAGTGACAGACCGGCGGCCTCCAGCGCCTGCATGACACAGACATCCAGCTTTTCGGCATGCGCACGGGCCGCAATCTCGGGTACGACACCGCCAAAGGCGCTGTGCAGATCGGTTTGACCGTGCACCACAGAAGACAGGATCTCGGCTTTGGCACCTTCGGTCTGGCGCACGACAGCTGCGGCTGTGTCGTCACAGCTGCTTTCCAAACCCAATACGGTAAGTGTTTGCACCATCACCCTGATCCGTTGCATCATGTATATACGGCGGGGTATCACCCTGCGCGGATGCAAACAATCCTGAAGGGTCAAGGCGCCACACGTTGTTTTTGTTGATGACCCGCCCCCGCTCCGCCTCGGAAAGGTTTGTCGAGCAGCTGCCAACCCGCGTCAGATCCCGGGTTCAGGTCCTCTATTCGCCGATCATGGAAATCCGGCCTCTGCCAGTTGCGGTGGATACCAAAGGTGTAAAGGGGTTGATCTTTACTTCGGCCAATGCGGTAAATGCGGCGGTCTCGAAAGGTGTTGACCGCACTCTGCCGGCCTATTGCGTGGGACCCGCAACAACCGGTACCGCGAAAGGGCATGGGTGGCAGGCCAAGATGGTTGGAACCACGGCAGAAGAATTGGTCGGGCATCTGCTCAAGCATCGGCCCAAAAGCCCCCTTTTGCACCTGCGGGGTGAGCATACACGGGGCAATGTCGCTGGCAGCCTGACCGAATCTGGTCTGACCGTTCGGGAACAGCCAGTCTATCAGCAGCGGTTGTTGCCGCTAACACCCGAGGCCACCGAGGCCGCCGAAGGAAATCTGCCGATAATTGCTCCGCTTTTCTCGCCGCGCACGGCGCGACATTTTGCCGATATTTGGGCCGGATCAGCCCCCCTTTGGCTGGTTGCGATCAGCCAGGCTACGGCTGACCCCCTTTATTCTTTGGACTATGAGCACCTGAAGATTGCAAAACATCCGACACCGAAGAAAATGCGTAAAGCTGTTAAAAAGCTTGTGAAACATGTGTTGCGGGTTGAGGGTGGCGAGGTCCCCGATTAACTTAACCTGGGCTGTTATTAATCTGAATTTGGATTCGATAAGGGGAATATTGCGGTGGCTGGTAAGAAGAAATCCGATCAAAAGCCGGTGGAACCCCTCCTAGCGGATGATGCAGTCGAAACTGATCTGCGGCAGGACGATACGCCTGTTGACCCGGCTGAACCTGTAGAAGAAGACCTGTCCGAAGCCGAAGCCGAAGCCGAAGCCGAAGCCGAAGCCGAAGCCGAAGCCGAAGCCGAAGCCGAAGCCGAAGCCGAAGCCGAAGCCGAAGCCGAAGCCGAAGCCGAAGCCGAAGCCGAAGCCGAAGCCGAAGCCGAAGCCGAAGCCGAAGCCGAAGCCCCGGTCACTGAAAAGACCGTCGAACGCGTAGTTGAAAAACGTGGCGGTTTCGTTCCGGCCCTGTTGGGGGGCGCGCTGGCTGCCGTTGCAGGTTTCGCGCTGGGCAACGGAGGGCTGCTGCCAACCAGCCCGGACAACTCGGGAGCGCTGGCAGAGCTGGAAGCAAAGCTGACAGAGCAGTCGGACCAGATCGCCAAACTGTCACAGGCGCTTGCAAACAGCCCTGATGTGTCTGGACTGGCAGATCAGGTCAAAACGTTGTCGGACAAGCTGACACCGGTTGAAGGCGACCTGAGCACGGTAAAATCCTCGGTTGATGCGCTGTCCGGTCAGGTCGCGCCATTGACGGAACGGATCGCTGCGCTGGAAAAAGCCCCGATTGCCTCCACTGCCTCGCCCGAGGCAACCGCCGCGTTTGAGGCGGAACTGAAGAAACTTCAGGATTCGCTGGCAGCGCAACGGGCTGAAGTCGAAAAAATGGTTTCGGACGCTCAGGCCCTTGAAGCGAAAGCCTCGGCAGAAGCACAAGCCGCAACGAATGCTGCCACTCTGGCGCGCCTGCGTGGGCAGCTGGATACCGGCCAGCCTTTTTCGGAACTGGTTGCTGAATTGAAGGCAGGCGGCGTGAGTGTGCCGGACGCCCTGTCCGGCCCGTCGGAAAAAGGCGTGGAAACACTGACCGCGCTTCGGGCGTCGTTCGAGCCTGCGGCGCGAAATGCATTGGCCGAGGCGCGCGAGGCTGAAAAAGGAACGGGTTTGGTCGCCTTCCTGCAACGTCAAACGGGCGCCCGTTCCGTCACGCCTCAGGAAGGTGATGGTCCAGACGCTGTTCTGTCGCGCGCGCAGGCTGCGCTGGCAGATGGCGACCTGACCAAAGCTTTGAATGAACTGAAATCACTTCCCGAAGTGGCGCAGGCTGCGATGGCCGATTGGGAGCAGGCGGCCGGGACACGAGCCGCCGCCGTTGACGCCGTGAATACGCTGGCTTCCAGCCTGAACTCGAACTGAAGGACCTGCCATGCTGTGGTCATTGTTTAAGATCCTCGTTTTTGTTGCGATTATCGGCCTGCTGGCGCTGGGCGGTCACTTCCTGATGCAAACCAGCGGTGGGGTGCAGATCACCGTCGCGGGCACGGAATTCACCCTTGGGCCGCTTCAGTCGGTGATTGCGCTGGGTATTCTGGTATTTGCGGTCTGGCTGTTCTTCAAACTGCTCAGCCTTTTGGTTGCGACGCTCAAATTCCTCAACGGCGACGAAACCGCCCTGTCGCGTTATTTCGACCGCAGCCGGGAACAGCGCGGCTATCAGGCGCTGGCCGATGGGTTGATGGCGTTGGCCTCGGGCGAGGGGCGCATTGCCATGACCAAGGCCAGTAAAGCCGAAAAGCTGTTGAACAAGCCGGAACTGACGGATCTTCTGGTGGCGCAGGCTGCCGAGATGACGGGTGACACCAAGAAAGCTTCGGACACCTACAAGAAACTGGTGACAAACAGTGCGACCCGATTTGTCGGGGTGCGCGGTATCATGAAACAGAAGCTGGCCGAGGGAGATGATGAAACCGCCCGCAAGCTGGCCGAAAAGGCACTGGCCATCAAACCGCGTCACGAAGAGACACAGGATGTTCTGCTGAATTTGCAGACCAAGGCGCAGGATTGGGCCGGTGCCCGGTCGACGCTGACTTCCAAGTTGAAAGCAGGGTATCTGCCGCGCGACGTCTTCAAACGCCGTGATGCGGTTCTGGCGCTGTCCGAAGCCAAGGGAATCCTAGATGAAGGCGCAACTGTCGAGCAACAGGAGCGCGCGATCGAAGCCAATCGCCTGTCGCCCGATCTGGTGCCTGCCGCCGCCATGGCGGCCCGCGCGTATATCGCCAAGGGTAAGTCGCGGGCGGCGACAAAGATCCTGAAAAAAGCGTGGGAGGTTCGCCCACATCCGGATCTGGCCCATGCCTTTGCCGAGATCGCGCCGGATGAAACCCCGGAACAACGGGTCAGACGATTCACGGCACTGACCCGCATTCATCCTGAAAACATGGAAACTCGTTTGATCCTGGCCGAGCTGAACATTGTGGCCGAAGACTTTCCCGAAGCCCGCCGTGCCCTGGGTGATGTTGTCGAAAAACGGGGTGATGCGCGCGCCTATACATTGATGGCTGCTGTTGAGCGCGGCGAGGGTGCCACGGATGCCGTTGTCCAAGGTTGGCTTGCCAAGGCGCTGAACGCGCCGCGCGGCCCGCAATGGGTGTGCGACAACTGTCATGACATTCAACCCGAATGGGGACCTGTCTGTCAGAACTGCCACAGCTTCGATACGCTCAGCTGGCAGACACCACAGACACCCGAGATTGCAACAGCAACCGGGGTTCACATGTTGCCCCTGATCGTCGGCGCACTTGAGAACCAGACCGAAGAACCCGAAACAGTCGAGCCTGCGGAAGACGATGACGTGGTTGAAGCCACGGTGGATGCCGTAGAGGTCGCGGACGATGCAGAGGCTCAGAAACAGGTCTGAGCCCTGCTGTTGCTAACTGTGAATTGTCGCAATCAATTCGGTTTGCTAACGTCATCCTCGCGTCGGGGAGGGCGTTCAAATCCAAATGCTGGACTACTCTCACAACACTTGGTTGGTGGTGGCTTCGCTTGCCGTGGCGCTCATGGCCGGGTTCACGGGTCTGTACCTGACGCATGGCGCGTCAAGGCTGGATAGCCAGCAGCGCAAGTTCGTGGTGGCATTGGCCGCTGTCATTCTGGGCGGCGGCATCTGGTCGATGCATTTCGTAGCGATGCTGGGGCTGCAACTGCCAATCCTGTTCTACTATGATGCCCTGATCACTCTGATGTCGGCACTGGTCGCGATCCTGATGGTCGGGCTGGCGTTGCTGCTGCTGCATTTCCGGCCTCGCTCGGTTCAGACGATGATCGGATCTGGTGTGATTGTCGGGCTGGGCATCGTCGCGATGCACTTTGTCGGGATGGCTGGTATGCAGCTTTGCCGCCCCGTCTATGACATTTTCGATGTTGCTCTGTCAGCACTGGCATCAGTAATCTTGTCGGTGGCTGCAATTTGGGTGGCTTATGGCAACCGGACACAACGGAACATCCTGCTTGGCACGGTTTGTTTCGGGCTGGCGGTGTTCACCATGCATTTTGTTGCCACGGGCCTGACTGATTTCGTCGCGAGCGACAGCCTCGGCGGGGCGGGTCCAGCGCTGGATAATCAGGTTTTGGCAATGGGGGTGACGGTATCCGTCTTTCTGATCTGTGGTGCTTTCCTGTTGACCGGTATTACGTTCATAGAGCCAAAGCCCGTGACTGCACCTGCCTCAGGACCTGTGTCGGAACCCACCCCAATGCGCGCTGGTGTTCCGTATGAGCGCGAAGGCCAGACTTTTTTTGCGCATCCCGCGCGGATCGCCGCAATTCGGGCCGAAGGGCATTACACGGTACTCTATATGGATGCAGAGAAACTGTTCTGCCCCTGGTCGATCACCGATGCGGAAACGCGGCTTTTGCCCGAAGGGTTCCTGCGGGCGCATCGCAGTTATCTGGTGAACCCGAAACACGTCTCGCGATTTGAACGTCACAAGGACAACGGCACCTGTTATTTCGATGGTGTTGACGCGCTGAGCAAGGTGCCGGTCAGCCGGTCCCGCCTGACAGATATTCGCGAGGCACTGGGGGTCTAGGCGCAACTCGTGCAGTTCTTTCGCATTTCGTGAAACAAGCCGCGCGCTCCGTTTTCCTTAACTGGATCAGTTAAATCCGCCGTTCTTTCCTTACCTCAGGTCCCCCAAGGCATATCGCCCGGACCCAGGGAGGAAAAACATGATACCAGCCGGCTTTGAGTATCACCGGCCAGGCGACATTGCCTCGGCCATCGGCATTCTACAGGAATATGGCGACGAGGCGCGCGTGATCGCGGGCGGGCATAGCCTGATCCCGATGATGAAGCTTCGCATGGCCGAGATGGGTCATCTGGTCGATCTTCAGGCCATTGAAGAACTCAAGGGGATAGAGGTCGGGCCTGACACCGTTACTTTGGGTGCGATGGTCACGCAGCACGAGCTGATCACCCACAGCGGTCTGGCCGAAGCCATTCCGTTGATCCGCGAGGCGGCGCTTCAGATTGCGGATCCGCAAGTGCGGTACATGGGCACTGTCGGTGGCAATGTAGCCAATGGTGACCCGGGCAATGACATGCCGGGTCTGATGCAATGCTTGAACGCCGCGTTCGAGTTGTCCGGCCCGGACGGGAACCGGACAGTTGCCGCGCGTGATTTTTATGAGGCCGCGTATTTCACCGCCCGCGAAGACGAAGAAATCCTGACCCGGATTTCGATCCCTGTACCGGGTGCAGGCGTGGGGCAGGCCTATCAAAAGCAAAAGCGCAAGATAGGAGATTATGCGACCGCCGCCGCGGCTGTGATGGTTGGCAACGGTCAGGCCTCGGTTGCGATGACCAATCTGGCCGACACGCCCATCTGGTCGGATGAGTCCAGCACCGCGCTGGCCGGGGGTGATGTCGAAGGGTGCGTTGCCGCAATGCTAGACGCAATCGATCCGGTCGCTGACAACCGCGGCCCCGTCGAATTCAAGAAACACGTGGCAGCCGTGGTGCTGCGCCGCGCCATCGACCGTGCGCAAAGCCGCGCGGGCTGAGGGAGAGGGAACCAATGTCGAAAATGCATGTCAAACTGACCGTAAACGGCAAGCAGGTTGAAGATCTGGCCGAGCCGCGCACGCTGCTGATCCACTTCCTGCGGGAAGACCTGAAAATCACCGGCCCACATATCGGGTGTGAAACCAGCCACTGCGGTGCCTGCACCGTGGATATCGACGGCAAGTCGGTCAAATCCTGCACCGCCTTTGTAGCGCAGGTAAACGGTGCTGAGATCACAACCGTTGAAGGCCTGACCAATGATGATGGCAGCCTTGGAGTGTTGCAGGAAATGTTTCGCGAACATCACGGGCTGCAATGTGGGTTCTGCACGCCGGGCATGATCACCCGGGCGCATCGTCTGTTGCAGGAGAATCCGAACCCGACCGAGGAGGAAATCCGTTTCGGCATGGCCGGAAACCTGTGCCGCTGCACGGGATACCAGAATATCGTCAAAGCGATCTCGGCCTCGGCTGATTTGCTCAATGCACAGAAGGAGGCCGCGGAATGACCGACCAGACTCTGACCCCCGAAGAACGCGCTGCCAACCTCAAAGGTATGGGCTGCGCCCGAAAGCGCGTCGAGGACGTGCGTTTCACTCAAGGCAAGGGTAATTACGTTGATGACATCAAGTTGGACGGGATGCTGTTTGGCGATTTTGTGCGCTCCCCCTACGCACATGCCCGCGTCATCAGCGTGAACAAAGAGGCGGCCTTGGCACTGCCCGGCGTGATCGCCGTTTTGACCGCCGAAGACCTGTCGCCTTTGGGATTGCACTGGATGCCGACACTGGCCGGTGACAAGCAGATGGTGCTGGCCGATGGCAAGGTGTTGTTTCAGGGCCAGGAAGTTGCCTATGTCGTGGCCGAAGACCGCTATGTCGCGGCAGATGCCGTTGAACTGGTCGAGGTCGAATACGAAGAGCTTCCTGTCATCACGGACCCGTTCGAATCGTTGAAGTCGGACGTGGTGCTCCGCGAAGACCTGGAAGGTCAGACCGAAGGCGCACATGGTCCGCGCAAACATCACAACCACATCTTTACGTGGGAACAGGGCGACAAGGACGCGACCGAAGCTGTGCTGGCCGAGGCGGACGTGGTCGCCGAAGAGATGATCTATTACCACCGCACCCATCCGTGCCCGCTTGAGACCTGCGGTTGCGTGGCGTCGATGGACAAGGTGACTGGCAAGCTGACTCTGTACGGGACGTTCCAGGCCCCCCATGCAATCCGGACAGTTGTGTCTCTGATTTCGGGGCTGGCCGAGCATAATATCCGCGTGATCAGCCCCGATATCGGTGGTGGGTTTGGCAACAAGGTGGGGGCTTACGCAGGCTATGTGTGTTCGGTGGTGGCCTCGATCGTTACCGGCAAGCCGGTGAAGTGGGTCGAGGACCGGATGGAAAACCTGATGTCCACTGCCTTTGCCCGCGACTACTGGATGCAGGGGAAGATTGCCGCCACCAAGGATGGCAAGATCACCGGATTGTGGTGTCACACCACGGCGGATCATGGTGGTTTCGACGCTTGTGCCGATCCGACCAAATTCCCTGCCGGCTTCATGAATATCTGCACCGGGTCTTATGACATCCCGACTGCCTATCTGGCGGTGGATGGTGTCTATACCAACAAGGCGCCGGGCGGTGTGGCCTATCGCTGTTCCTTCCGCGTAACCGAAGCTGCCTATTTCATCGAACGCATGATCGAGGTTCTGGCCATCAAGCTGAACATGGACGCGGCCGAGCTGCGCCGGATCAACTTCATCCGCAAAGATCAGTTCCCGTATCAGTCGGCGCTGGGCTGGGAATATGACTCGGGCGATTATCACACCGCCTGGGACAAGGCGCTGAAGGCCGTGAACTATGAGGGTCTGCGGGCGGAACAGGCGCAGCGGATCGCAGATTTCAAGGCTGGGAAAACGCGCAAGCTGCTGGGCATCGGCCTGACACATTTCACGGAAATCGTCGGGGCCGGACCGGTGAAGAACTGCGATATCCTCGGGCTGGGAATGTTCGACAGCTGCGAGATTCGCATTCATCCGACCGGATCAGCGATTGCGCGGCTGGGGACGATCAGTCAAGGGCAGGGCCACGCCACAACCTTTGCCCAGATCATCGCCAGTGAAATCGGCCTGCCCGCCGATGACATCACGCTGGAAGAGGGTGACACGGATACCGCACCTTACGGGCTTGGGACTTATGGGTCCCGGTCTACTCCGGTCGCTGGTGCGGCCACGGCGATGGCGGCCCGCAAAATTCGGGCAAAAGCCCAGATGATCGCGGCCTATCTGCTGGAGGTGCATGACAATGACGTCGAATGGGACGTGGATCGCTTTGCTGTCAAAGGCGCGCCTGAGCGGTTCAAGACCATGAAGGAAATCGCATTCGCCGCCTATAATCAGGCCATTCCTGGACTGGAGCCGGGTCTGGAGGCCGTCAGCTATTACGACCCGCCGAATATGACTTATCCGTTCGGGGCCTATATCTGTGTCATGGAGATTGACGTGGATACCGGTGAATGGGAGGTCCGGCAGTTCTACGCTTTGGATGACTGCGGCACCCGGATCAACCCGATGATCATCGAGGGTCAGGTCCATGGCGGTGTGACCGAGGCACTGGCTATCGCGATGGGGCAAGAGATTGCCTATGATGATATGGGCAATGTGAAGACCGGTACGCTGATGGACTTCTTCCTGCCAACCGCGTGGGAGACGCCGAACTATACCACCGACCATACGGTGACCCCGTCCCCGCACCATCCGATTGGGGCAAAGGGTGTGGGGGAAAGCCCGAATGTCGGCGGTGTGCCTGCGTTCTCGAACGCAGTGCATGACGCGTTCCGGCATTTTGGCTTGGTGCAGAGCCATATGCCGCACGACCACTGGCGGATCTGGAAGATTGCCAATGGTCTGGGGATGCATGGGTGAATGGGGTCGGACCGGCTGTTGCCGGTCCGACCGGACGGAGGGGGCTCTGCCCCCTCCGAACCTCCCCCGGGATATTTATGGCCAAATGAAGATAGGATCCTGGTTTTGACCTTTAAAGATGTGCAGAACGGGCTGGCCGCGCAGGGCTATGTTGCCGATGATCGGTTGGCCATGGCGCTGCATCTGGCGCAGCAACTTGGGCGCCCTTTGTTGCTGGAGGGGCCGGCGGGCGTGGGGAAAACCGAAGTGGCCAAAGCGGTGGCAGCATGGCGCGATACACGATTGATACGTCTGCAATGCTACGAAGGTCTGGACGCCAGTCATGCCATCTATGAATGGAATTATCAAAGACAGCTATTGGCGATAAGGGCGAGCGAAGCGCAAGGCGGCGTCGCGGAGGCGCAGCTGTTTTCGGATGAATATTTACTGAAAAGGCCTTTGTTAGAGGCGATTTTGGAGGCGAAACCGCCGGTTCTGTTGATTGACGAGATAGATCGGGCGGATGAGGAATTCGAAGCCTATCTTCTGGAAATCCTGTCAGACTTTCAGATCACCATACCCGAGTTGGGAACTGTGCAGGCACATGTGCGGCCTGTCGTCATTCTGACGGCCAACGGGACGCGGGATTTGTCGGATGCGCTGCGCAGAAGGTGTTTGTACAGCTTTCTTGACTATCCTTCGAGAGAGACCGAACAGGCAATCCTGCGGGCGCGACTGCCTGAAATCGAGGGGATTCTGGCGCGTCAGATCATCGGGGTTGTACAGGCGCTGCGTCAGGAAGATCTTGAGAAGAAACCGGGCATCGCAGAAATGCTGGATTGGGCAGCGGCCCTATCCGGGTTGGGTGTCAATGATCTGGTCAAATCCCGCGAAGACGTCCAGGCGACGCTGGTGTGTTTGCTGAAAACTGCCGCAGATTACAGTGTGGCACCGCCCGAGGTGATGGATCGCCTGATCGGAAAGGTCGCGTGATGCAGGTTACCCGCTTTCCTGCCCGGGCTTTGGGCCTTACCGACCGCATGTCGGGTTTCATAGCGCATCTACGCATGAATGGCATGCAAATGGGGGCGTTGGACGCGGGGGACGCGCTTGCCGCCCTGTCCGAAGTGGATGCAACGGATGCCAATCAGGCCCGACAAGCCATGTGCGCGGTATTGACCGGAGAAGCGGAAGATTGGCGCCGGTTTGATGAACTGTTCGATGCTTATTGGTTCAACGCTGGCGTACAGCGTTCGGGAACAGCGAAAAACAAGCATGTGCGGGTGCAGTCAGCCAAGCCAATGATCTGGCAGACCAGAACTCAGGGTGAGGACGAACCACGATCCGGGTCGGCGCAAGTGACCACTACGCCTGACTGCGGTGAAGGGGAAGCCGAAGGGGTGGACGGCAAGTTGATCGCCACGCGAACGGCCAACCTGTCACGCCGGGACTTGCGAGAGTTGATGGATGAAGAGGCCCTAAAACAGGCTGAAACAGCCGCGCTGACCTTGGCGCGGGCATTTCGGGACAGGCGATCGCGCCGCCGGAAACGGGCGTTGCGCGGGGCTGTTCTGGATATGCGCCGAATACAGCGCGCCAGTCTGGCGCGTGGCGGTGAGCCGCTGGACCTGTATCGCCGAGCGCGGCCACCGCGCCCGATGCGGATTGTGGCATTGTGCGACGTGAGTGGTTCGATGACCGCGTACTCACGCGTGTTTCTGGCCTTCCTGAAAGGGTTGATCGGCAGCGGGATCAAGGCGGATGCGTATTTGTTTCACACACGATTGATGCGGGTTACAGATGCGTTGCGCGACCATGACACCCTCCGGGCTGCGGGGCGATTGTCGCTGATGGCCGAAGGCTTCGGCGGCGGTACCGATATTTCCGGCAGTCTGGAGCGATTTCTGTCGGGATACGGCGCGCGGGCACTGAACGGGCGTACCGTCGTCCTGATCCTGTCGGACGGATATTGCAGTTCTGATCCGCAGGCTCTGGGGGATATGCTGGCGCGTATCAGGCGCAAGGCTCGCCGGATCGTCTGGCTGAACCCCTTGAAGGGCTGGAAGGACTATCAACCTATTGCGGCAGCGATGCAGGCGGCTGAACCCTATCTGGATGCGCATTTGCCGGCCAATACACTGGATGCATTGGCGGCGCTTGAGCCGCAGTTCCAAAAGCTGTGAAAGGAGTCTGACCTTGGCGAATTTCGACATTTTTGACACTATCGATCAGCTGCGCGGAACCGGAGAGGCATTTTGTGTGGCGACGGTTTTGCGCACGGCGGATGCGACTTCGGCCAAAGCTGGGGGGAAGGCGGCGATTACCCGGGCGGGTGAAATTCTGGGGCATCTTGGCGGGGCTTGTGTGCAGCGCGCAGTCCGGGCCGCGGCGCAACAGGCTTGGACGTCCGGGGTGCCGCAGATTATCCGTGTCAAACCTTCGGAAAAGGTGGTGAAAATGACCGATCCCGATGGTGTGCAAACGTTCAAAAGTGGGTGCCCGTCCGGTGGCACTGTTGATCTTTTGGTCGAGCCCTATCAACACGCGCCCCGGCTGGTGATTTTCGGCGAGGGGTCGATTGCCAAAGCTCTGGCGGCACATGGATCGCTGGCCGGATTTCGCACGGTTGTCGAGGATGGGCTTGATATTGCTGGAAACCATGTGCGGTTCGCCTTGGCTCAGGTCGATGCGCTGGGCGTGGAGCCGCGGGACTTTGTCGTGGTGGCTGCGCAGGGGCGCAGCGATGCGTCCGCTTTGAAGGCGGCCTTGGAAACCGATGCGGCACGTGTGTCGATGGTGGCCAGTCGCCGCAAGGCAGCTACGCTGACTGCAAAGCTTATCGCCCAGAGATTGGACCCTTTGAAAGTTGCGCGCCTGAAATCCCCGGCGGGGTTGGACATACATGCCATAGATCCGCATGAGATCGCCCTGTCGATTTTGGCCGAGATTGTGATGTGGCGGAACGGTGAAAAGGCAGCAAAGGTGCCGCATGATGAAAAGCTTGCTTGAACACCTTTGCCACATGTGGCCTGCGTGGCTGGCTCAAAGGATAGAAACGGCTGCAATGCGCCTATTTCCAAGATGTTGTTGAACAAAGGAAAGACCTGAATGGAACTGACTGATGAAATCCGTATCGCAGCGCCACGCGACGTCGTTTACCGCGCGCTTAACGATCCCGACATTTTGATGGAATGCATCCCGGGATGTGAGGAACTGACGCAGAAATCACCAAACGAGCTTGAGGCGAAAGTTGTTCTGAAAATAGGCCCGGTCAAAGCGCGCTTTGCAGGTGAGGTCACGTTGGACACAGCCAATGCACCAAATGGGTTCTCTCTGATGGGTGAAGGCAAGGGCGGGGCGGCTGGATTTGCCAAGGGCGGCGCAGACGTGTCGTTGACCGAAGAAGGAGACGAAACCGTACTGAAATACACGGCGAAAGTTGATGTTGGCGGCAAGATCGCGCAACTCGGCAGTCGGTTGATTGCAGGAACCGCAAAGAAGTTGTCGGCAAAGTTCTTTACGCGGTTCGGAGAGATTGTGTCAGAGCAGTCGGCGGCATGATCCGGGGCATCCATAGCCGAGAGGTTGTCAAAGAAGGAACCACTGTCGACACGCCGGGGAAACCCGCCCTAAACAGAATGTGTGGCAATCGGCGGTGCCTGCAAATACCCAGTCAGGACAACACCCTTCAGCGAGAGCTGCGAACACCCCTGTCAACGGGGGGTTGAAAATCGGGTTCTGCCCATAAAAAATTGGCTTTTCCCGAAATAACCGGTAGGTTTTCTGCAAAAGGTGGAAAACACCGGAGGCAGTAAGAGAGCAGATGTCACAGGCAAAAACTCGTGTTTTGCGGACCACGATACCTGCCGGTCTTGTCGGCAAACGGGACGGTCTTTTTTTCTTGTGGGGCGAGATTGAGCGTGCCCGTTTGAAAACTGAAGTCGGAGCCCGCCAGGATGCTGCAACGCCGGATGGGCCAAGTGCAAACATGGCTGGCGCAGCAAGGCGACTGGTACAGGTGCCGGTGGACGAGTTCATATTTTATTGATGGGCAACGTCTGGTTGGGAACAGCGGGATCTATCCTTTTTCAAAGATCAGGATAACTTCGCCGAGGCGTACGCCAAAGCGTGAGACGTAAGCGCGGTTTAACAGACGGTCCTCGGTCAGCAGCCACATCCAGTCGTCAAAACTGACGCGCATCGTGCCATCTTTGACAGGCAGGTCAATTTTGTATTTCCAGTTGAAGGTGTCGCCCCTTTCGGTCCCGCTGGCGGTTCCCAGCACACCGGGTGCAGTACCAGCCCACGTGTCATCACTAGTCTTTGTCAACGTCCAGATGCGCTGTTCAGTTGCGCCGTCGTCGTAGATAAAATCCTCGACCAGTGTCAGGGTTTTCCCGTCCCATGTGCCGTCGATATCGACTTCAAATCTGCGTGGAACATTCCCCAACACATCCTGAAACTGCCCGTAAGCCACGGTCTTTCCGTCGAAGAATTCCTCGAGGTTCAGCTGCCGTTCAGACAGAAAGGTTGTCGGAACCTTCGGTTTGCCAGAGCAGGCAACCAGAAGTGCAAAGCTTGCGACGGAAACGCATGTAATCAGAGAGCGACCTGTGATCATTGCACCAGCCGCCTTTCTGAAGTGATGCTATACTCATTTGCGCCACCTACGTGGATCGGATGTGATTTGGGGGTTGGGCGCATTGTTGCAACGAGCTCAGCAACCTTGATGCCAAACTTACGCATCTCGGAGCGATTCATGATAACGCCCTGTTCTGTCAAATACATCCAGTCTGTAACATCCAGCGTGTGTCCTCCTGCGTCCTTGGGCAGAATGATCCTGTAGGTCAGCTTGATCGTTGCGCCGGATATCGTGCCGTGACCTTCGCCAACGATATCCTCTGCCGTTGCCGTAAACGTATTTCTGGTGCCCAGCGTCAGATACCACTTACGGTTCATCTTTTTGCCATTTGAGTACGTGAAAAACTCGGAAAGTGTGCCTGTGTTCCCATTCCACTCACCAACCATGCGGGCCACAAAGCTGTTCGACATCCTGCCATTGGGGCCATAGATCAGACCTTCGGACAGGATTTCACCGTTCAGATGCTTCTTCAGCGAAAAAGTGGGCCCGGTACCGGCATAGTCTGACGGGCTCTGCGCACGAAAGCTCAGCAGTCGGGCGCGGACAAACATTGCAATCAGCAGAGCCAGCAGGATGATGGCGAAAGCATTCATTTGCTTGTGACCTCGGTTGGCAGGGTCAGGACCATTCCAAAGGCCCCAAGTTTCAGGATGCAGGGCAGCACCGCGTAGGCGAGATTGAGTGTATCAAGCGCTTGGGCGGAATTGGTTTGACCGGGGGTGAAGCCACTGCGCTCCAGCAATGGCAGGGTAAAAAAGGCTGCCAGGGCCAGGCCCAGCTTGCCAGCAAAGGACCAGATACCAAACGCTGTGGACGCGTTAAGACCGGCTCGGGTCAATGTGACCGAAAACATGGCGGGCAGCACGACCATATCCGCGCCCAGAGCGGCACCCGAGGCGAGGCAGATCACCGCAAAACCGGTGAGGTTCCCAGCGCTCAGTGTGGCGGCACCGATAAACCCCGCGATGGAAAGCGGCATTGCAATCATCAGTGTCTGTTTCGGGCCAATTTGGTTACTGAGCTTTGCCCAAAGCGGCACACTTGCGCCCGCGCTGAGGAAAAACAGGATCAGCAACGGTCCGGCTTTGCCGGGCAGTTGCAAACGGTCCTCTACGAAAAATAGAAACAGGGTCGATGTAATGGCCACGGGTAGGCTGTTGATCAAAGCCAGCACCAGAAGGCGCAAACCCCCGGCCTTGCCCAGGCTTGCGAAAGACAGACCGGATCCGGTGATTGGGGGCCGCCGCCAGATCGGAACAGTCAACAAAAGGGTTGCGACCGATAGCAGACCCAGAAACAGACCAAATGCGGGATAGCCTTGCGCGTGGGCTCCGGCGGCAACAAAAAGGGCAGGGGCACTTGCCGCGATGATAACGCCTGTCAGTTGTCCGCCTTCCCGATAAGCGGCGAGGGTCATCAACTCCTTCGCGTCTGCGCGTTTTGCTAGCGTCGCACTACGCCCGTAGAGCAGGATAGTCCCCAGGCTATAAGCCGAAAACAACAGTATCAGAAGAACAATCAATGTCAGTACATCTGCGCCTTGTTGCAGGCTGAACAGCGCCGGAAATCCAATGGCAAGGCCGAGAGCTGCCATGGACGCAAAGACAAGCTGGCCACCGGGCCATCTATCTATCGCCCAACCGATCAGTGGGTCCTGTACCAGATCGACCAATCGGATCATCAGCAAGACGGTGCCAATCACCCCCAGTCCAATGCCCAGATTCACCGCCGCAAAACGCGGTAGATGAATGTATAGCGGGATGCCCGCCGCAGCGAGCATCAGCGCGTATAAGCTGACCCGAGGGTAAAGCATCACTTTCCCTGAAGCATTTGGGTGAAGGACGCTGACCGTGTGTTTTTGCCGAGGAAAACCGACATGAAACTGCGTTTGATGCCCGGATATGCCATTGTGCAGGTCTTTCGACCGTTCAGCCAGAAACTGACCTTGTCTGGCCCGTCGGACACCGCCAGATAACTGTCACCCTTGGTGACACCCCTAAAACACACGTCCAGTTGGTCGCCGACCGGGGCAGGGTGGCCGACGCGTTTCATCTCGCCGAGCGTCGAGTTGACCAGCGCATTCTTCTTGATGCTTTTACGGTATGTCAGCTGAAGCCCGAAATCTTCACTCCAACTGAACGAAGCACCTTTGGGTGTGTAAAGCTTGGCGTCGTAAATCGGAAACCCGAGATAGCGGAAGGTTGCAGTTCCGCGAAGTTGTGCACCATCCAACTCTTCCGTCACAGGCGACGCGATCAACCCAGTGGGGGCCAGCAAGGAAAGGCTTAGAAGGCTCGCGCGCAACATCCCGCTATTCGGCGGCAACAGAGATGGCCGGATTTTGTCCAAGAATGGCATATTCAGCTCCGATTGTTTGCGGGGCACCATTTATCCGCTCAACAACATGCATCGCGCTGGCGATCCCGTCTTCGTGAAATCCGTGCCGGTTATACGCACCGGCGAACCAGGTTCGGTTCTGTCCTTGTATCTCGCGAATATGCCCCTGTGCTTTCAGGGCGGCTTTGTCGAATACCGGGTGGGCAAATTCGACCTGATCATAGATTTTATCCGCTGGAATCTCTGTCGAGGCGTTCAGCGTCACAAAAAGCGGGTCGTTGTCCGGTATGTTCTGTAGTCGATTCATCCAATATGTAACGCCTACGTCTCCGGCCTGTGATCGATAGGTCCAGCTGGACCAGCATGCACGCCGCTTTGGCATCTGGCCAGGATCACAATGCAGGGTGGCGGTGTTGGGTTGGAACCGAATTGCGCCCAGTGCAGCGGTTTCCGCCGGGGTGGCATTCCCGCCCAAAATGGCAAGCGATTGGTCAGAGTGGGTAGCCAGGATGATCTCATCAAACTGATCCACCGCACCCTGACTGCGGACCGTAACACCTGTCTCACTCCGGGAAATGTTCTGAACCGGACTGGCCAAACGGATTGCCGCCCCTCGTGCCCGTAGGGCGGCATCGATCCTGCGGACATATTCGATACTGCCACCTTTAACTGTGTACCACTGGTGTTGATTTGCGCGGCCACTGGCCAGAAGGGCGTGATTTCGAAAGAACTGCACCAATGAGCGTGCAGGGAACTGATCCACCAGTTCAACCGGAGTTGACCAGATCGCCCCACACATTGGCATCAGATAGTTGTGGCGGAACCAGTGTCCCAGACGAAGCTGATCCACCAACTCACCAATCGTGGTGTCGTCATCTCTTGCAGCCTCCGGAGCCATTTTGCCAAAGCGCAGAATGTCGGCAATCATCTTGTAATAGGCGGGGCGCGCAAGATTGCGTCTCTGCGCGGTCAGGGTGCGCAGATTGTTCAACCCATATTCGATACGACCATTGTCGATTGTCGCGCCAAAACTCATTTCGCTTTCGATAACGGGAACATTGAGCTCATTAAAAAGTCGGGTCAGAAAAGGATAGGTTGCGTAGTTGAAGACGATGAAACCGGTATCCACCGGTTGATCGCCGTTCTTCCCGGCCATGACAGTGCGGGCATGGCCACCTAAACGCGGTTCCGCCTCATAGAGGGTCACGTCGTGGTTTTCTGAAAGGTAGTAGGCGGCTGAAAGGCCTGAAATACCTGCACCAATAACTGCGATTTTCTTCCGTACACCCTGGGTTTCGTCGAACATTCCAGCCTCGTTATGTGGTTCTTAGAATGAAATACGCGGGGTAGGTGCAGCTGGATCAATCCGGTTGGAAGTTTTGTCAGAAGCGCGATCGCATTTGATCCAATTGCGTCACGGGCCCGTAGAATATGAAACATGACTGAATCGGCCCGCGCATGAGCAGCTTTGACGGAAAAACCTATTGGATCATCGGCGCAAGCGAAGGTTTGGGTCGTGCTTTGGCTAATGCGCTAAGCGACAGGGGCGCGCATTTGATCTTGTCGGCGCGTAATTCCGAACGTTTGGCTGACATCTGCTCCGAGCTTCCCAATGCCCGTGCGATCCGGTGCGATGTCACCGATTTAGACTCTGTTCGCGGTGCTGTGGCCGAGGCGGGTCTGGTCGATGGGCTGGTTTACAATGCCGGCGCGTATGACCCCGTGCGCTCGGCGGATTGGGATACAGAAGCGTCGCTCAGGATGGGTGATGTGAACTATCTGGGTGCTTTGCGTGTGTTGGGTGAAACCGTTCCGGACCTTGTCAAGGCAGGTCGGGGGGATATTACGCTGATCGGGTCGCTCGCGGGCTATCACGGGTTGCCAGCGGCCATCGGATATGGGGCCAGCAAGGCGGCACTGATTTCTCTGGCGGAAACGATGCGCCACGATCTGGCGGGCACCGGCGTGACCGTGCGGATCATTAATCCCGGCTTCATCAAGACCCGACTGACTGAGAAAAACAGCTTCAGGATGCCCATGCTGATGAGCCCCGAGGATGCGGCGGGTCGTGTGGTCAAGGCGATGTCGCGGCGCCGTTTCCGTACGGATTTTCCTGCACCATTCTCGTGGTTTATCCGTCTGATTGACTATCTGCCGGATCTGTTGGTGTACCGAGGGAAATAGACCCTAACCAAACTGCCCGTGACAGAACCAGCCTGCAGACATGGTTCCGCCATGGCCGTAAAACAGCCACAACCGCTCGCCCTGCTGTGTCACCACAACCCAGTAGTCCCGCACGCCGCTGCGCCAGTTCGGGTCATCCAGCCACCATTCCGGTGCGATCCGTTCCGGGCCGGTGGCCTGCGCCAGCTGCCAGTTACGCCCGCGCCAGCGAAAGGCGCTGGGCACGTCAGGGGTTTCCGGTGCCATCACCGGCTCAGGCTGCCACATCAGCAGGGGGCGGGGGCGTGGCGGCGCAGGCCAGTCGCGGGCAGGTTCCGACCATGCCGCCGCCAGCGTTTGCGCCGTTTTCTCAGGGATGTGCGAGGCCGCGGGATGGCGCCGGGTGATCGCCTCAAGCCCCACCCGCGCGCCCAGCTTGCCGATCAGATCATCCACGGCGGTGTTGCCCGCCAGCCGGTTGCGGGCCACACGGCGGGCTTCGGCATGGCCGGCCACGGTACGGGCGTGGATGGGTTCTGTCTGAACCGCCTCAAGCCGCAGCATGTCGATGCCGTAGCCTGCGTCGATCTTGTCAACTTTCATCTCTAACAAAGGGCGAATGCGGTATTTATCGTAAGTTGGGCGGGCCAGGCCGACCTCGATAACCTCAGCTGCCTGATCGGCGCGGTGCGCCTCCAGCCGCAGGGTGCGGGCACCGCGCCCCTTTTCTTCCAGCTTGGTGCAAAGCGTTGGCAGAACCCGATCAACCGCAGCCATGACATCCTCAACCAGACCAATCGGGTTGGGCAGGGTCATCCGCACCGCGAAATGGTGCGGCGGGCGGGCGGGCGAAACAGGCTCGGGCGCGCTGCCCATGGCCTGATCCAACCGCAGAACCAGCCCGCGTCCAAACCTCCGCGCAAGGCTGGCGCGGGGTTGACCCAGCAGATCGCCGATGCGGCGCAGGCCCAGACGGTTCAGCTGCACGACAACCTGATCTTCCAATCGCAGCGCGGCGATAGGCAGGGGGCTGAGTGCGCCATAAGATTGACCCGGCGGTGCGATCCGCGCGCCTCCACCTAGGGCCCTCACTTGCGGCGCGGTGCCGCCTTTGGTCCAGTGCCGCCGTTTACCCGCCCGGGCGCGGGTGGCACGGGCCTCCTGACTGATGGCGTCGCCATTGCGGTCGGATGTGGCCGCCTGCCCCGCATAGCGCGCCAAAGCCCAGGCTGCGCCCAGCGTGTCGGCGATGCCAATCTGTACGCTGAGGCCCATATCCGCGCAATCGGTTTCAAGAACGTTCAGCAACGCCTCCTCTCCGCCAAACAGATGGGCGCAACCTGACAGATCGACGATCAGCCCGTCCGGGGCCTCTTCGGCCACCCATGGGCTGAACTTTCCCGCCCAGCGACGCAACGCGGCCAGGAACGCGGCTTCGGCCGGGGCGTTACGGTGCCGCGTGATCAGGTTGGCACACATGGCATGAGCATCCCGCACCGGCTGGCCGATACGCAGCCCGACAGCCTGCGCATCGGCATTCACTGAGGTAATAACCTGCATGTTCGACTGTTCGGCCACGATGGCCAAAGGCCCGGTATGCAACCCCCGCGCAGCGCGGATCAGCCGTTCAGCCCCCAGACGGGGGAACCATAGCGAAAGTATTCGGCGTTTGGGCATTTGCAGGCATCACAATGTTCTTACTTTGTTCTTAAGTGAGAATCGATGCCTGAGTCGAGTCCGCCCTTATCCGCAGGTCAGCCGCAGGATGATCCCGTCGCCATTCACGTACACGTTCAGCCGGTCGATGCGGTAATCCTGTGTGGCGATGCCATCCGGGCCCAGCACGCGCGACCGTGCGGGCAGGTTTGCCTGAATGTTCGAAACCGGCTGGCCAACGGTATCGGAAAAATCTTCTCCCTGACAAAAGGCCAGATCGACCGGGGCAGGTTCCGGCGGCAGCAAAGCGTCTTCGGGCGCGGGCGGGGTTTCAGCACAGGCCGCCAGAAAGAACAGGATCGGGAAAAATCGGTGCATTGGCGTTCCTCATTCTGGCAATGTCGTTTCTGCAATATCAATTAATTAGCCAACCTGCCATGAAAGCACGGTTGAAAACACCCTGTAATTGACGCAGGGTCGGGGCAAAAGTGACAGGGAGATAAGTAGCATGCGTACCCGTGCCGCCGTCGCCATTCAGGCAGGCAAACCTTTGGAAGTGATGGATGTGAACCTCGAAGGCCCCAAGGCGGGCGAGGTTCTGGTCGAGATCAAGGCCACCGGTATCTGTCATACCGACGAATTCACCCTGTCGGGTGCCGACCCCGAAGGCTTGTTCCCGGCCATTCTGGGCCATGAAGGCGCAGGCGTGGTGGTCGAAGTGGGTCCGGGCGTAACCAGCCTGAAGCCGGGCGATCATGTGATCCCGCTTTACACGCCGGAATGTCGCGAGTGTGAATACTGTCTGCACCCCAAGACCAACCTGTGTCAGGCGATCCGGGAAACCCAGGGCAAGGGCCTGATGCCCGATGGCACCTCTCGTTTCTCGACCTCGGATGGCGATCCGATCCTGCACTACATGGGCTGCTCGACCTTCTCGAACCACACAGTTCTGCCTGAAATCGCCCTGGCCAAGGTGCGCGAGGACGCGCCGTTCGACAAGATCTGCTATATCGGCTGTGGTGTCACGACCGGTATCGGCGCGGTCATCAACACCGCCAAGGTGGAAATCGGCAGCCGCGCAATCGTGTTTGGTCTGGGCGGTATCGGCCTGAACGTCATTCAGGGCCTGCGTCTGGCCGGAGCAGACCAGATCGTCGGCGTCGACCTGAACCCCTCCAAGGTGGAAATGGCCACCAGGTTTGGCATGACAGACTTCGTGAACCCGTCTGAAGTTGAAGGCGATCTGGTGCCGTATCTCGTCAACCTGACCAAGGGCGGAGCGGATTATACGTTTGACGCCACAGGCAATGTCGGCGTGATGCGCGCAGCACTTGAAGCAGCGCATAAGGGATGGGGTGAGTCGATCATCATCGGTGTGGCACCTGCAGGGGCCGAAATCTCGACCCGGCCATTCCAGCTGGTTACCGGTCGTTCATGGCGCGGTACCGCGTTCGGCGGCGCGCGTGGGCGCACGGATGTGCCCAAGATCGTCGACTGGTACATGGAAGGCAAAATCGAGATCGACCCGATGATCACCCACACCATGGGTCTAGACGACATCAACCACGGCTTTGACCTGATGCATAAGGGCGAAAGTATCCGTTCGGTGGTTATCTACTAAGAGAAAATCCACAGTTTTCCAACCAAGGCGCGCTGATCGGCGCGCCGTTTTTGTTGGACCTACTTTCCAGGCCGTGACGCCCCGGTATCTGAACGCGGCGACCGAACCCGCAGAACCGGGGTGTTGACCGAGGTGGTGTTGGCCCGGCTTTCTCGCCAAACAACATAGACGCCGGACGCGATGATGATGCTGGCACCGACGGCGACCCAGATGTCAGGGCGCTCGTCGAAGAAGATCATTCCAAACAGTGTTGCCCAGATGATCTGGCTGTATTGGCTGGGGGCGACGACACCGGCGGGTGCGGCGCGGTAGGCCAGAATGATCAGGTGTTGCGCGATGACCGAGAACACCCCAACCAGCGCCATCATCGCCAGATGAAGCAGGGAAGGCGGCTGGTATACAGCCGGTTGGGCAAGGCTCATCACGACGATAGCCAGCAGCATCGGATAGAGGATCAGCACGGCCGAGCGCTCCTCCTTCCCGATCTTGCGCACCAGGACCGAGGCAAAGGCGCTGCAGAAGGCGGCCATCAGGGCGGCCATGTGGCCCAGTGTGATATCCGTTGCACCGGGGCGCAGAACGATCAGGACGCCGATCAGGCCGACACCAACCGCAGCCCAGCGCTGAACGCGGACCACTTCACCCAGTATCGGGATCGACAGTACCGTGACGATCAACGGGAATGAAAACAGCAGGGAATAGACCTCGGCCAGTGGCAGAACCGAAAACGCGTAAAACGCGCAGGACATGGCCGTAACCATCAGGCCCGAACGCAGCAAAACCAGCCATGGGTGATGCGGCAGAAAGTTTCCCGTCGTGCGGTCGGTCAGGATCGTGACGGCCATTGGAACGAACGAAAACAGCGTGGCGAAAAAGATGATCTGCATCACTGAATAGGTGCCGCCCAGCACCTTGATCAGCGCGTCGTGGCTGGCAAAGACGGCAAATCCCAGAAATGCATAGCCAAGCCCCCGCAGGGCGTTGTTTTGAGCACTCATCAATCCGGCCTCGGCCTATGTTGGTTTGGTGACGATACATCATAGCAGCGCAGGCAGGGTTCCCGGCTGTCCGTAGTGCTGCTTAACCCTATTCCGAGGGCGCGAATAGCCCTTATTTTATCGCTAACATCGCATGGCCGCCATGATCCGGGATCATCGCAGGATCGGCGGCGCGTCTTTGGGCTGTCGTGCGGATTGGACACCTGCCTTCATGCCGACACCGATGCGGCGGGCCAAGGCGACCCACGGGGTGGCCGTTTCCGCGGGCAGAGTCCGGGTGGCGACCTCCTCGAACAGATCCAGCCAATGGGCAAAGAATTTCGGTTTCACATCGGGCCGTTCGATATGGACCCGTTGCGGATTGCCGTCATAGCAGCGCTCATACAGGATGGCATTGCGCCAGAAGGCGGCGATCTTGTCTTCATGCGCGGGCCAGTCGGTGACGTGGTTGGCAAATACGGGCCCAAGAACCGCGTCTTGCCGGACACGGGCATAAAAGGCGCGAACTTGCGCGTTGATTTGCTCGGGCGTCGCGGGAAAGCGCGGGGGAAGGATGGGTCTGGTCATGACGGCCTGAATTTCGACTCTGTTTTCGGCAGATAGGGTGTTCCGGGGTTACGGAACAGAGGTGGTTTTGTCGCGCCCATCCGGCGTCAGCAGATGCCGCAGCAGGGCCACCGGGTGCGCCCGCAGGCTGAGGCGGGTGGCGACGTAATCTTCGACCACCTGTTCGCCCAGCGTCATTTGCGGCAGATAAGCCTCGGGTTCGTCCAGCGCCTCGCCCTCCAGATCTTGCGAAAACAGGGGCAGAGGCTTGGCTGTGGCAATTGCCTTGGCCTGCCACAGCGCCTCGCGCCGGGTCAGGTCGCAGGCGGCGAAGGCATCAGCCTCGGCCAGCCGTTCGATCACCGATGGTCCAAGGCCTGCGCGGCGCCAGACATCGTCGACCTGGGTGTAGCCGTTGCCGCGCGCGGCGGTCAGCCAGCTGGCGTCTTCCTCGCTCAGGCCCTTGATCTGGCGAAAGCCCAGCCGCAGCGCCAGCCCGCCATGGCCATCAGGCTCCATCACATTGTCCCAAAAGCTGGCATTGATGCAGACCGGGCGCACCTGCACCCCATGCTCGCGCGCATCCCGCACAATCTGGGCCGGCGCGTAGAACCCCATCGGCTGCGAATTCAGCAGGGCGCAGGCGAAGATGCCCGGATGGTGGCATTTGATCCAGGCCGAGGCATAGACCAGCAGCGCAAAACTGGCCGCGTGGCTTTCGGGGAAACCGTACGAGCCGAAGCCTTCGATCTGGGAAAAGCAACGTTCCGCGAAATCCTGTTCATACCCGTTGCGCTTCATCCCGCGCAAAAAGAGCGCGCGGAACTCGCTGACATTGCCATGTTTCTTGAAGGTCGCCAGCGAGCGGCGCAGCCGATCGGCCTGTTCCGGGGTGAAGCCCGCGCCGACAATGGCGATCTGCATCGCCTGTTCCTGAAACAACGGCACGCCCAGCGTTTTGCCCAGCACCTCGCCCAGCGCGTCCGAGGGGAAGCTGACCTCCTCCTCTCCGTTCCGGCGGCGGATATAGGGGTGGACCATGTCGCCCTGAATGGGGCCGGGGCGGATGATAGCAACCTCGATCACCAGATCATAGAAATTACGCGGCCGCATCCGCGGCAGGAAGTTCATCTGTGCACGTGATTCCACCTGAAACACGCCGATGCTGTCCGCCTTGCAGAGCATGTCATAGACTGCCGGATCCTCGGGTGGCAGGGTGGCGAGGGTATAGCTGGTCTGGTGGTGCTGGCCGATCAGGTCAAACGCCTTGCGGATGCAGGTGAGCATCCCGAGGCTGAGGACATCGACCTTGAGGATGCCAAGACTGTCGATATCGTCCTTGTCCCAGCAGATGACCGTGCGGCCCTCCATCGTGGCGTTTTCGATGGGGACAAGCTCATCCAGCCGACCCTCGGTGATGATGAATCCTCCCACATGCTGCGAGAGGTGGCGGGGAAAGCCGTCGATCTCATAAACCAGCATTAGAGTCTGTTTCAGGCGCCGATCTTCGGGGTCGAGACCAATTTCGCGCATCCGTTGCGCCTCAAGCCCCGAGGCCGAGAAAAAGCCCCAAAGCTGTGAGGAAAGCGCCGAGATCGTATCTTCGGTCAGACCCATGGCGCGTCCAACCTCGCGGATGGCGCGTTTGCCGCGGTAATGGACCACCGTGGCACAGAGGCCCGCGCGTTCGCGGCCATAGCGGTCATAGATGTGCTGGATCACCTCTTCGCGGCGTTCATGTTCGAAATCGACGTCTATGTCTGGCGGTTCATCGCGCGCCTCGGAGACGAAGCGTTCAAACACCATGGTGCCCATCTCGGGGCTGACCTCGGTGATGCCGAGGCAAAAGCAAACGACCGAGTTGGCAGCCGATCCGCGCCCCTGGCAGAGGATGCTGCGCGAACGGGCGAAATGGACGATATCGCGGACGGTCAGGAAGTAGGGTTCGTATTTCAGCTTGCCGATCAGCGTCAGCTCATGCGCCAGCATTTTTTTCGCCTTTTCGGGCGCCCCGGCGGGATAACGCCATTTCAACCCCTCATGCGCCAGACGGTGCAGGCGCTGGGTCGGGGTTTCTTGTGTGCTGCCCTCGTTGGGGTATTCATAACGCAGCTCGTCCAGCGAGAACGTGAGTTGTTCGCTGAGCGCATAAGCGCGGGCAACGGCCCCCTCATGACCTTTGAAGATGCGTAGCATCTCGGCCTCGGAGCGCAGGCGCTGTTCACCATTGGCCAAAGCGTCCCGACCCAATGCATCCACTTTGCGACGCAGGCGGATGGCAGTCAGCACATCGCCCAGTTTGCGGCGGGTGCCGTGGTGCATCATCGGTGTCGCGCTGGCGAGCGTTAGGATGCCAAGCTGTTTTGCTTCAGTCTCTAATAAAGAGAAAAATGCGCTATCGGCGCCATCATACCGGGGGTGCATCAACAGATGCATCCGCCCGGCAAAGCGGCGCGTCAGCTGCTGCGCCTGTGTCCGCCACGCGCCCGTGCCGCCCGGAGAGCCCGCCGCCTGTGGCCACAGCAGCAGGTGGAGGCCATCGGAAAATTCGAGCAGGTCAGACAGGTGCAGGATGCAGTCGCCTTTCTCGGCGCGCAGGCGGCCTTTGGAGAGGATGCGACACAGGTTGGCCCAGCCCTGCCGGTTCAGGGGCAGAGCGGTGACCGTGGGCGCATCGGTGAAGATCAGCCGCGCCGCCGGGATCAGGCGGGGAACCGCGTGGATGGGATAGGAGGGCGGCCTGGGGATGTGATCGGGGCAGGGTGGACCGATTGAGGTATTCTGTGCCTCCCACGCCAGCCGTTCGCGGACCTTGCGGGCGATCTCGCGCGCCTGAGTATGGGCGCGGACGATCCCGGCGACCGAGTTGTCATCGGCAATCGCAATGGCGGGTAGGCCCAGGGTGACGGCACGCTCCATATACTCCTCGGGGTGCGACGCCCCGGTGAGGAAGGTAAAATTCGACGTGATCGACAGCTCGGCATACATGGCGATTCCACATTATATTCACGTTTTGTTCTTTTTCGAGTCCTTTGCGCAGGAAACGGGTCGATTGGGTCCGGCCGCACGGGCATGGTCAGCAAAAAAGGAGATCCGAGATGTTCAAAATCACCGCTTTGCCCACCAACGATGTACGCGCCCTTCAGGAAGGTGGCGCGGATGCATATGGTTCAACGCCGGAACGTGCTGTTTCGACGGGTGCAGGTAACCCGTGCCGCCACTGCCTGCGACATATCCCCGAGGGCGATGAGATGCTGATATTGGCACATCGACCTTTTTCAAAGACACATCCCTATGCAGAAACCGGCCCGATCTTTCTGTGCGCAACACCATGTGATCGGTACGAAGAAGACGCGCTGCCCGAAATTCTGACCACCTCGCCCGACTATCTGATCAAGGGCTACGGTACGGATGACAGGATCGTCTATGGCACCGGGGCGATCACGCCGACGGATCAGATCGGCGCAAAAGTCAGGGATATCTTTTCCCGATCCGACGTTGCCTATATTCACGTGCGATCTGCGCGGAATAACTGCTATCAGGCGCGAATAGACCGGGCTTAAAGCTTGACGCGGTGGATGCCCCGGCGTGGCTGATCCTGATCATCCGCCGGATGATCTTCGGTACGGGACGAGGTCAGGGCAAGGAATACATCCTCAAGATCGGCCTCTTCGGTGCGGACGTCGCGGATGCGGATATTCGCGGCGCGCACCGATTCCAGAACCTGTTCGGCGCTGGTCTGGATGTTTCGGTATTGCAGGACAAGGCTGCCATCATCGCGGAGAGCTGCCTCGACGCCTTCTGACGCAGGCAGATCAGTGATCGGGCTGTCGGGCACAATCACCATGGTGCGGCTGTCCATGCGGCCCAGCAGGTTGGCGGTGCTGTCCTGCGCGACCTTTTCACCGTGGTTGATAATGGCGATCTCGTCGCACATCTCCTGCGCTTCTTCCAGGTAGTGGGTGGTCAGGATGATGGTCATGCCCTGTTCGTTCAGCTTGCGCACATTGGCCCAGAGCATCTGGCGCAGTTCGATATCCACACCCGCTGTGGGTTCATCAAGCACAAGGATTTTCGGGTGATGCACCAGTGCCTTGGCCAGCAGCAACCGCCGCCGCATACCGCCCGAAAGAGTGCGGGCATAGGCCTCGGCCTTGTCGCTGAGACCGACCAATTCCAGAATCTGATCACTGCGCCGTTGGGATTTCGGAACGCCATAGAGACCGGCCTGAACCTCAAGCGCGCCGCGCGGGGTGAAAAACGGGTCGAGGTTGAGCTCTTGTGGCATTACACCGATGGCCGATCGCGACTGGCGTGGACTCTGATCCTGATCGAAGCCCCAGATCGCCACGCGACCCGCCGATTTCACCACCAGACCAGCCAGGATATTGATCAGGGTCGATTTTCCGGCACCGTTCGGACCCAGCAGACCAAAAACCGAGCCGCGCGGGACGGTCAGGTCAATGCCTTTCAGCGCATGCTTTTCGGGCTGACCCTTGCCACCGCGATAGGTTTTGCGCAGCCCTTCGATCCTGATTGCCGCGTCGCACATGTGGCACTTGCCCCCGGTTTGATCATCGCTCATAAACGCACCTAATACATGCCCGCGTGGCCGACAACCGAAGAAGGATCGCCAGCCGTGACCATCGAAGCGCCGGAAACCAAGATCGTCGAAACCGCCCGTGTTGCCTGTGATGGCGGCGAAGGTGCGTTGGGCCATCCGCGCGTGTGGCTGCAAATTCCAGAAGACGCAGGCTGGGTCGAATGCCCCTATTGCGACTGCAAATATGTTCTGGCCGGGCATCAGACTGACGCCTGAGCCTGTGTTGCCCTGTGTGGGCATTGAGTATTTATGAAAAGATGAAGTTTGCGGCTGCGGTGCGGGTGGCTCTATCGTTGCACCCGTGGCATTAGTGTTTTCGCAAACGATCAGAGAGGGCGCGTAATGACCACGAATTTCGGAAAAGGGTGTCACCTGCATCTGATCGACGGATCGGCCTTTATTTTCCGGGCCTATCATGCGCTGCCGCCACTGACCCGCAAGTCGGATGGGTTGCCGATTGGGGCTGTTTCGGGCTTTTGCAACATGCTGCAGAAATATGTCGAGGGAAACACCGGGGCAGATGCGCCGACCCATGTGGCGGTGATCTTTGATAAGGGTTCCCATACTTTCCGGAACAATCTTTATGACCTCTACAAGGCCAACCGCGAGGCGATGCCCGAGGATTTGCGCCCACAGATGCCGCTGACCCGCGAGGCGACAAAAGCGTTCAACATCGCCTGCAAGGAGATGGAGGGTTATGAGGCTGACGACATCATTGCGACGCTCGCCGTTCAGGCGCGGGATGCAGGTGGCCGTGTGACCATCGTGAGTTCCGACAAGGACTTGATGCAGCTGGTCGGGGACGGCGTCGAAATGCTGGATGCGATGAAGAACAAACGCATTGACCGGGATGGCGTGGTCGAGAAGTTCGGGGTCGGACCGGAACGTGTGGTCGATGTTCAGGCGTTGGCCGGTGACAGCGTCGACAATGTTCCGGGGGCGCCGGGAATCGGGGTCAAGACGGCGGCTTTGCTGATCAACGAATTCGGCGATCTGGAGACCCTGCTGGACCGGGCAGATGAGATCAAGCAGCCTAAACGCCGCCAGACCCTGATCGAAATGCGAGACCAGATCGAGCTTTCGAAGAAACTGGTTCAACTGGACGAGAATACTCCGCTGGATTTCACCTTGGACGACCTTGAGGTGAAGGACCCCGATGCGGACACGCTGTTGGCGTTTTTGGCTGAGATGGAGTTCCGCACCCTCACCAAGCGTATCGCTGACAAGCTGGGGGTTGAGGCTCCGGTGATTGCCGACGCCCCTGCGCCAGCGGTGGCAGAGGTCGAGGCCGAGGTGATCCCGTTTGACAGCTCGAAATACGAATGCGTGCGTGATGCAGCGGCCCTGCAAAAGTGGATTGACCAGGCCTATGAGCGTGGTTGGGTTGCTGTAGACACAGAGACCACGGGCCTGAACGAGATGATTGCCGGTCTGGTGGGAATTTCGCTGTGTGTCGAGGCCGGAGAAGCCTGTTACATCCCGTTGACCCACCGCGATGGATCAGCGGATGATCTGTTTGGCTCGGATGCTTTGGCCGAGGGGCAGATGCAATTGGATGAAGCCCTTAGGCTTTTGAAACCGATGCTCGAGGACCTGTCGGTCCTCAAGATCGGGCAGAACATGAAATATGATGCCAAGATCTTCAGGCGGTATGGCATCGACGTGGCACCCATCGACGATACGATGCTGATGTCCTACGCCATGCATGGCGGTGAGCATGGGCATGGGATGGACACCCTGTCCGAGCGTTATCTGGGCCACACACCAATCCCGATCAAACCGCTGCTGGGGTCGGGAAAATCGGCAATTACCTTCGACAAGGTCGCAATTGACGAGGCCACGGCTTATGCCGCCGAAGATGCGGACATCACCTTGCGTTTGTGGCAGCTGTTCAAGCCGCAATTGCACCGGGCGCAGGTGACCACGGTCTATGAGACGCTGGAACGGCCGCTTGTGCCGGTGCTGGCCGAGATGGAGATGCATGGCATCAAGGTCGACCGTGATGTCCTGAGCCGGATGTCCAACGCATTTGCCCAGAAAATGGCCGGGTTAGAGGCTGAAATTCACGAGCTGGCCGGAGGAAGCTTTAATGTCGGGTCGCCTGCTCAGCTGGGCGAAATCCTGTTCGACAAAATGGGTCTGGAAGGTGGCAAGAAAGGCAAGACCGGCAAATACTCGACCGGCGCTGATATTCTGGAAGACCTCGCAACCGAGCATGAACTGCCGCGCCGTGTTCTGGACTGGCGGCAGCTGAGCAAGCTGAAATCGACCTACACCGACGCGCTGCAGACCCATATCAACCCCGACACAGGTCGGGTGCATACGTCTTATTCGATCACCGGAGCAAATACAGGGCGTCTGGCCTCGACCGATCCGAACCTGCAAAACATTCCGGTGCGGACAGAAGAAGGGCGGCGTATTCGTGAGGCTTTCATCGCCGAGCCGGGCAATGTGTTGGTAAGCCTCGACTACAGCCAGATCGAGTTGCGGATTCTGGCCCATATCGCCGATATTTCGGCTCTGAAACAGGCATTTTCGGACGGTTTGGATATTCACGCCATGACCGCGTCCGAGATGTTTGATGTGCCGTTGGATGAGATGACGCCTGATATCCGCCGTCAGGCAAAGGCAATCAATTTCGGTGTGATCTACGGCATCTCGGGCTTTGGTCTGGCCCGAAACCTGCGCATTCCGCGGGCCGAGGCGCAGGGCTTTATTGATCGTTATTTCGAACGTTTCCCAGGCATTCGCCGTTATATGGACGACACAGTCGAATTCGCGAAAGAGCACGGCTATGTGCAAACCCTGTTCGGGCGCAAGATTCACACGCCCGAGATCAATGCCAAAGGGCCACATGCCGGGTTCTCGCGCCGCGCAGCGATCAATGCGCCAATTCAAGGTACGGCGGCGGATGTGATCCGGCGCGCGATGGTGCGAATGCCCGATGCGATCAACGGGTTGCCTGCCAGGATGCTGTTGCAGGTTCACGACGAGTTGCTGTTCGAAGTGGCCGAAGATGCAGTGGATCAGGTGATCGACGTGGCCCGAGACGTGATGGAGGGCGCTTCGGATCCTGCGGTCAAACTGGATGTGAAGCTGGTCGTGGATGCCGGGAAGGGTGCAAACTGGGCTGAGGCGCACTAGCGGCGTTGTTCATCAGTCCTCGGCGGGCTGTCCTTGCAGCGGGTCAGCCCTGCGGCCTGACCATACGGTTCACCATTCGTTGCACGGACGGGCCAAACAGCAGGATTACGGTGAAGGCAATGGGCCAGCAAAATGCCCAGGACGCCATCCAGTCGCCAACTGTGCCGGGGTTAAACCCGATTGCTTTGACCGTCGCGATCCCCGTTACAATCAAGGACATGAGGCCGGACATGATCAGGCTGAAAACGGCACGGGCATAGCGGGCTGGTATCAAGGCAGGCATCCTAATGGTCGCAATGCCCTTGATGTGCGGTATCTGAATGAAAATTACCAGTGCAAGTCCCGCATCCAGTCGAGTGTGTCGCAGGTGCGTTGAGTTGAGGGTGTGTATTCCGCGCTGATCCAGCCGCTATAACCTGCCGCGTCCATGGCCGAGAACAAGGCCTTGAAATCCGTTGGTCCGCGACCCGGTTCCGTGCGATCCGGGGCTGCGCCAACTTGGGCATGGACCACCTGCGGATGAAAGCGGTCCCAGACAGCCAGCGCGTCGCCATGGATCATATGGGCGTGAAAGCTGTCATATTGCAGGCCGACATTCGGGCGATCCACCTGGTTGAGCACCTCTGCTGCCAGATCGTAATCGTTCAAAAAATATCCGGGCTGTGAAACCGGGTTGAGCGGCTCGATGGTGAATTGTTGCTGTGGGGCGAAATCGGCGGCCCATTGCAGATTTTGCACAAAACAACTCAATGCATCCGGCCCGGTAGCGTATCCGGACATGATGTGGATCAGGCCGGGGCGTAGCACCCTTGCATATCGCAGGACACGGCGAATGTCCGACTGGAACCGCGATTGACCGTCGGGGATCGCGGCGTAACCCGGCGCACCGCCGGTGTAGTTGGGCGGTGGCGCGTTGATCAGCACAAGCTCCAACCCGTTGGCAAGCAAGGCACGGCGGGTTTCCGTCGCGGCGATGTCGTAAGGAAACAAGACCTCGACCGCTGTGAACCCGGCATCTGACGCAGCCTGAAATCGCTCCAGGTAAGGCATTTCGGTAAATAGCAGTGAAAGGTTGGCAGCAAATCTGGGCATGAGCGGTCAGTGGTTGTGTTGATCCGACCATAACCAAGGGATGATTTTCGGGGAAGGGATCGAAAACGACAGATTGTCGAAAATCGACCAGATCGCTTGCACCGAATCAGCAAGGGTCCGCTCAGCACGGCGCGTCATTACGGGTGCCGTCTTAACAAAAGGTCCGAATCCAATGGCGATGAGCCCGGAACCCGTACGCGGGGCAACTACCGCTATGTCTGGTGGCCGAAACCCTGCGTTGTCAGGGAATGGGCTGGCGGTTGCCTCCATGATTACCTGGGCAGCGGGGTTCCCGGCGGCGGAAGTTTTGCTGCAAACCTGGCCCCCTGTTGCATTGCTGACCGCGCGCCTGGCGCTGGCGATTGCCGTTCTGATACCGGTCTGGATCCTGCTGGATGGCCCCAGCAGAGTGTTACGCGCAAGATGGGGTCGGGCGATGGTTGTCGGCGGCTTTGGTTTTGGCTTTGCCATGTTTCTGCTGATCGTTGCGCAGAAAATGACGGACCCGGTGACAGTCGCGATCATTGCATCCTGCGCGCCTTTGCTTGCAACGGTACTGGAGCTGATGGCAGGAACCCGACGGCTGAAGTGGACCTTTGCGTTGGGTGTTCTGGTGTCGGTTCTGGGTGGGCTGATTGCAACCAGCACCGCCGCGCCCGAACAGCTGGGGCTGGGCGCGGTTCTGGCGATCCTTGCAACGGGCCTGTTTTGCTGGGGTAGCATGGCCACTGCGCGCGACTTCCCCGAACTCAGTCAGATCGGGCGCTGTACAATTACTTTCGTCGGTGGGTTGCTCATGGCCGCAGTGCTGAGTTTTGGGGCGGCCCAGCTGGGCATGGATGTGCTGCCAACCGCCGCCATTGATGGGCAGCAATGGGGGATGCTTGGGATCTATGCCTTGATATCACTGGGGCTCAGCCAAGTGTTGTTCATCTCGGCCGTGGGAAAGCTGGGCGTGGCGCTGGCTTCGTTTCACATCAATATCGCCCCGTTTTACGTGATGCTGATCATGCTGATGCTGGGGGAAGACTGGAACTGGACCCGTGCGCTGGGCGCGGGCGTAGTCGCCTTGGCCGTCGTGCTGGCCCAGGATCGCGCTCCACGGTCAGCCAAGATCGGCTGAAGGGATCAGCGGGAAGAATTGCCCACCTGACCAGACACCAAACCAGCCCTCATGGTGGCCGCCAATCTCGACAAGGCGATAGAAGCTTTTGCGATCTATGCGCGCTTCGAGGTTCGTGCGGATCAGTATGTAGGGTGACGGTTCTTCTGTTTCAGGATCGATTACAATCCGGATTGGATGCGCGGGCCCTGCAACAGCGATGTCGTCCACTTGTGTGCGAAAGGTCAGGTCTTGCGTCCGACCTTCGCCGGTTTGCTCGAAATCCACGGCGATGAACGGCGCGTCCTCGACAGTGATTCCCACCTTTTCAACCGGCGTGACCAGATAGTATTTCCCGTCTTCTTTCTTAAGAATTGAGGAAAAAAGCTTCACAAGCTCGAACCGATTGATGGGCGAGCCTAAATAACTCCATGTACCATCTTTTGCGACACGGATGTCCAGATCGCCACAAAACGGAGGATTCCACAGGTGAACGGGCGGTAAACCCCGGGTTTTGGCGGCTTTTACCGATGCGGCCAATCCGTCGGGCGAGGGTTTCACAGGTTTTTGTCCGCTCATTGCTTTTGCCATTTCCTCTCAGCGCGATACACTTCAATCATATTCGTCCACGGAAGGGAAAGTCATGAACGAACCTGCCGACCTCGTAGCCGAGATCGAAGCGCTGGAAAACAAGCTGCAAGAGGCCAAGGCCTCGATCACCCGCCGCTTCATCGGGCAGGAAAGGGTCGTTGACCTGACCCTGGCTGCGCTTTTGTGCGGTGGTCACGCCCTTCTGATCGGTCTGCCGGGCTTGGGCAAGACGCGTCTGGTTGAAACCCTGTCAACGGTGATGGGGCTGCATGGCAATCGCATTCAGTTTACGCCCGACCTGATGCCAGCCGATATTCTTGGATCTGAGGTGTTGGATACGGCCGATGATGGCAGCCGTCATTTCCGTTTCATTCCCGGCCCGATCTTCTGTCAGCTGCTGATGGCGGATGAAATCAACCGCGCAAGCCCGCGAACGCAATCCGCGCTGCTGCAGGCGATGCAGGAACGTACGGTAACAGTAGCCGGTGAGGACCGTTCCCTTGGTGTGCCATTCCACGTTCTGGCCACGCAAAACCCGATCGAACAGGAAGGCACCTATCCCCTGCCCGAAGCGCAGCTGGACCGGTTTCTTGTGCAGATCGATGTAGAATACCCCGACCGCCAGACCGAGCGGGATATTCTGCTGGCCACGACCGGTGTTGACGAAGACGAAGCACATCAGATTTTCAGCAAGGAAGAGTTGCTGGCTGCGCAGGTCCTGCTGCGTCGGATGCCCGTCGGGGACTCGGTTGTCGAGCTGATCCTTGATCTGGTGCGGGCCTTCCGCCCTGAAGAAGCGGGTGTATCCGAACGGGTTGCCGAAACCGTCGCGTGGGGTCCCGGGCCACGCGCTGCGCAGGCGCTGATGATGACGGTTCGGGCACGTGCGATGTTGCAGGGGCGTCTGGCACCCAATGCCGAGGATGTGCTGGACATGGCGCGCCCGGTGCTTAGCCACCGGATGGCTCTCAACTTTGCGGCACGGGCACGCGGCGACAGTTTGGCCGACCTGATCGACTCGACTGCTGTCGGGTTGATTCGGACCGAGGCGGCAGCGTGAATGCCGCGCTGACCCTTCGCGAAAGATCCGAGGCTGAGGCATCGCGGCTGCCGCCCCTTTTGGCGCGGGCCGAGCATCTGGCGGGTACCGTTCTGCTGGGTGACCATGGACGGCGGCGCTCTGGCATGGGGGATGATTTCTGGCAATACCGCCCAGCGCAGATCGGCGACAGTCGCCGGATGATCGACCACCGCCGCTCGGCGCGTGGAGATCAGCAATATGTGCGGGAACGCGAATGGCAGATCGCGCAATCGGTAATGCTTTGGGTCGATCAGGGGGCGTCGATGCGGTTTGCGTCCGACAAATCGTTGCCGACCAAAGCGGACCGCGCCCGGCTGTTGGGGCTGGCGACATCCATCCTTTTGGTGCGCGGCGGTGAACGTGTGGGCCTGACAGGCACCACCTTGCCGCCCCGACGCGGCAATGCACAGATCATCCGGCTGGCGCAAGCCTGGTCTGAAGATGATCAATCGGATTACGCTCCGCCTGAACATCGCGCCATGATCCCGCATGCCCGTGCCGTGTTCATTTCGGATTTTCTTGGTCCAATGGACGAAGTTGAACTGGCCCTGACCAAAGCCGCAGACCGTGGTGTTCGCGGCGTCATCCTTCAGGTGCTGGACCCGGGCGAAGAGACATTTCCTTATCGTGGGCGTACGATTTTCGAAAGCGTCGGGGGGTCCGTCCGGCACGAAACGCTCAAGGCGGCAGAGCTGCGGGACCGCTATCTGCAACGCCTCGCCCACCGTAAGGATACGCTGACGCAACTTTGCCGGGCGACTGGCTGGCAAATGGGCCTGCATCACACGGGCGATAGCGCGCAAGCGGCTCTGTTGTGGATATATCGTGCGCTGGACGGGGGAACGCGATGACGGTTCTGGCGGGCATCGGCTTTACCGCTCCATGGGTGCTGCTGGGTCTTCTGACCCTGCCGATCCTGTGGCTGATCCTGCGCGCGGTGCCGCCGGCGCCGATCCGTCGGATGTTCCCGGCGGTGACGTTGCTCTTGGGCCTGAAGGATGACGAAAGCGTTTCGGACCGCACGCCGTGGTGGCTGTTGCTGCTGCGGATGCTGGCAGCTGCGGCGGTGATCATAGGTCTGGCCGGTCCGGTTCTGAACCCGTCGCGGGATGAGATCGGGTCCGGGCCGCTGCTGATGGTGTTGGACGCCAGTTGGGCAGGCGCGACCCGATGGTCGGCCACGCTGGATCAGATCGATGCGCAACTGACCGAGGCCGGTCGCGCAGGGCGCACGGTGGCTATCCTGCGCCTGACCGAACCGGAAACACCTGTTTTTCAGGCGGCCGAGGCATGGCGGGGACATTTGCCGGGATTGATGCCCAACCCATGGCAGCCGACCGAACCTCAGATCGCACAGGCCATTGCGGCACTAAATTCAATTGATGGGGGGTTTGACACCCATTGGTTCAGTGACCGGCTGGATTATGTGGATCATGCGGCGCTGGTCTCCAGCTTGCAGGCTCGTGGCGATGTGGTGGTTTATCAGGCGGCGTCCCGGCCCATGGCGATCCTGCCTGCCGCTTATCAGGACGGGTTGATCCAATTGACAGTGCAGCGCGCAGGCCCCGGACCCGAGGAACGTGTGACAGTATTGGCACAAGGGCGCGACCCGGCCGGAACGGCGCGTGTGCTACATTCAGTGGAACTGACCCTGGAAGCCGGGAACGCTTCGGCGCAGGTCGATCTGGCGCTGCCATCCGAACTCCGCGCGCGGATCACGCGGTTCGAAATCCAGGGCCAAAGGTCTGCCGGGGCCGTGACCCTGACCGATGACAGCCTGCGTCGTCGCGAGGTCGCGCTGATTGCCGGGAGTTTGAACCGCGAAGGTCTGGAGCTGCTGTCACCCCTGCATTATCTGACTCAGGTCCTGAGCCCCACGGCGGATTTCGTCGATGGTGGCCTACCCGAAGTTCTGCCCGCCAATCCGGATGTCATTGTTCTGTCAGATGTGGCCCAGATGTCGGAACCGGAAAAGGCGGACCTGATTGAATGGGTCGAACAGGGCGGTTTGTTGCTGCGCTTTGCCGGCCCGCGCATGGCGGCCAGCGATCTTGGGCGTGACACCGAAGACACCCTGCTGCCTGCACGGCTGCGCAGCGGTGGGCGATCTGTCGGCGGCGCGATGAGCTGGGGTGAGGCCAAGACCTTGGCACCATTCCCCGAAACCTCGCCCTTCTATGGACTGGACATCCCTGATGACGTGGTCGTTTCCACTCAGGTCATGGCACAACCAGACCCTAACTTGGCGGATCGCGTAATTGCCTCACTGTCTGACGGCACGCCTTTGGTGACTCGTAAGGCGTTGGGGTTGGGGCAGGTGGTGTTGTTCCATGTGACCGCCGATGCAGAATGGTCGAGCCTGCCACTGTCGGGCCTGTTCGTTGAAATGCTGGATCGGCTGGCCGTGGCTTCGGCTGCAAAGTCCCGGCAAGAGGCTCAGTTACTGGGAACAACATGGGAGCCGGTACAAATCATGGACGGATTTGGCACCTTGTCAGATGCCGGAACCCTGGCAGGTGTCGACGGGGTTGAACTGATATCGGGCCAGATCGGGCCGGAACTGCGTCCGGGTCTTTATGAAAGTGGCAAGCAGAAGCTGGCGTTGAACGTCGTTTCGGAAGAAACTCAGCTGCGCCCTGTTGTCTGGCCCGCGAATGTGCCGATCAAAGGGCAGGAGGTCAGTACGGAAACGCCACTGGGCGGTCTGTTGCTCAGCCTTGCACTGATTTTGCTGACAGTCGATGTTATTGCATCGCTTGCTTTGTCGGGCAGGTTGGGTTTGGCCCGAACAACGGCCTTGGCGTTGACCGGTGTCCTGTTGGTACCCGAAGGTCACGCGCAAACGCCTGAGGACACCGAGTTTGCATTGGCTGCGACCCACGAACTGGTATTGGCGCATGTCCTGACTGGCGATGCGCAGGTAGATGATATTGCGCAAGCCGGGTTGCGCGGGCTTGGCCAAACCCTGCTCTATCGCACATCGGTTGAACCCGCAGACCCCATCGGTGTTGATCTGGAACGGGATGAGCTGGCGTTCTTTCCGTTGCTTTATTGGCCGATCTCAGCGAACCAGTCGCAACCTTCAGCCGAGGCCTATGTCAAGCTGAACGCCTATCTGCGGTCCGGAGGGATGATCCTGTTTGACACACGTGATGCGGATATCGCCAGTTTCGGTGCCTCCAGCCCAAATGGCCGCAAACTGCAACAACTGGCCGGACCGCTGAATATCCCTGCATTAGAGCCGATTCCGCGTGATCATGTTCTGACACGCACGTTCTACCTGTTACAGGATTTTCCGGGCCGATATTCAGGCACCGAGGTTTGGGTTGAAGCCGCGCCGCTGGATGCAGAACAGATCGACGGGATGCCTTTCCGCAATCTGAACGACAATGTGACGCCGGTGGTCATCGGCGGCAATGACTGGGCCGGTGCCTGGGCGGTGGATCGCAACGGGCAGGCCCTGTTGCCCGTCGGGCGCGGTTATGCCGGGGAACGGCAACGCGAGTTGGCCAATCGTTTTGGTGTCAATCTGGTGATGCATGTGCTGACGGGGAACTACAAATCCGATCAGGTTCACGTGCCCGCCCTTCTGGACAGGTTGGGACAATGACAGGAACCGTCATCTTCGATCCGCTGATCCCGTGGGCGATGCTGCTTGTCGTGGGTATGATTGCCGTGGCCGGAGTCGTTCTGGCTTTGTGGCGTGGATTGTCGGGATGGGCCTTGCGTGGGTTGGCGGCGCTGGTGATCATCGCTGCGCTGTCCGGCCCGGTCTATCAGATCGAGGATCGTGCACCTCTGACAGATATCGTTCTGATGTTCGAGGATGAAAGCGCCAGCCAGGCGCTTTCAGACCGGGTGGAACAAACGGCTATGGCCGCAGAGGATTTGGCCACCGAGATCGAGGCACGCGACAATACAGAACTGCGCCGCATCCGGGTCGGCGATGGTGAAGGCGATGAGGGCACGCAGATCATGGCAGCCCTGAACGAGGCCCTGGCCGAAGAGCCGCGTGCGCGTATTGCCGGTATCCTCGTGGTGTCCGACGGGATAGTGCATGATGTCGATCAGGCCCCGGATCTGCCCGCACCGATGCACCTGCTGCAAACCGGGCGGGAAAGCGACTGGGATCGCAGGCTTATTGTCCGAAACGCCCCTGCTTTCGCCATCATTGGTGAATCGGTGACCTTGACCCTGCGCGTCGAAGACAGCGGAGCTGCCCCCGCAGGTGCAACATCTGCACCGTTGGAAATTTCGGTGGATGGGGGCGAGCCCGAACAGTTCAGCATTCCAATCGGTCGCGATGTCGAACTGCCCGTCACATTGCCCCATGGCGGGCGCAACGTGATCCAGTTTTCCGTTCCTCAGGCTGAGGGCGAGTTGACCGACCGCAACAACACGGCCCTGATCCAGATGAACGGCGTAAGGGACCGCCTGCGCGTGCTGCTGGTCTCGGGTGAACCGCATCCGGGTGGTCGCACGTGGCGTAACCTGTTGAAATCCGACAGTTCTGTTGATCTGGTGCATTTCACCATCCTGCGCCCGCCTGAAAAGCAGGATGGTGTGCCGGTGGACGAGCTGTCGCTGATTGCCTTCCCGACGCGTGAGTTGTTTCTGGAAAAGATCAACGATTTCGACCTGATCATCTTTGACCGCTACAAGCGGCGCGGGATTCTGCCTGCGATCTATCTGGACAATGTCACAAGCTACATCAACGAAGGCGGCGCGGTCCTGGTTGCCGCCGGACCTGATTTCGCCGGTGCCGACAGCATCTTCCGCTCGCCCCTGGCGCCAGTTCTGCCAGCTCAGCCAACCGCGCGGGTGATCGAGGAACGATATGTGCCGATGGTCAGTGATCTGGGGCATCGTCACCCGGTCACGACCAACCTTGGAGAATCCGAGGATTGGGGGGCGTGGTTGCGACAGATCGACGTGAAACATCGCTCGGGCGACGTGCTGATGACCGGGGTCGAGGATCGTCCGCTGCTTGTCCTGAACCGTGTCGGCGAAGGGCGCGTTGCGATGCTTGCGTCTGACCATGCCTGGCTTTGGAGTCGTGGCTTCGAAGGAGGGGGTCCGCAGCTGGAGCTGTTGCGCAGGCTGGCCCATTGGATGATGAAGGAACCGGAACTGGAAGAAGAGGCGTTGTGGGCCGAGGCCAACGGTCAGTCCATGCGCATCATTCGTCAGACGCTCGGGACAGAAGTCGGCCCGGTAACAGTCACCTTGCCGAATGGCGAGACGTTGGAGATTACTTTGAAAGAGGTTTCTCCGGGTCGGTTTGAAGCGCAGTATTACGGCCCCGAGATCGGCCTTTATCGTTTGCAGGAAGGCGACCACATGGCTGTGATCGGCCTTGGCCCTGCTGCACCGAAGGAGTTCGAGCGCACCATCGCGACTGGTGATGTCCTTGAACCGGTGCTGGCCAGGTTGCGGGGCGGTGTGATCCGGTTGGAAGATGGGCTGCCGTCGATCCGCAACGTACGCGCCGGACGCCCCGCCGCCGGTCGGGGTTGGATCGGTCTGACCCCACGCAACGCGTATGAGACGCGGGATGTCACGCAGGCCGGGTTGCTGCCGCCCTGGCTTGTCTTGCTGCTGGCTGGAGGCTTTCTGCTGGGCGGTTGGCTGCGGGAAGGGCGGCGTTAACGCTGGCCCATTGCTGTTCTTTAACGGGAACCGGGCGCGCTCTGGTCGATCCGGAACGAGGCCCGGTCGGATTGGCCCTGTGCATCCACCACCACAAGTGAGGTAAATCCGGGTCCGGGATTGGGAATTTCGAATTCTCGCTGCCGTTGCCCGGTCAAGACAGGCACGCCGTTGGTCAAAACGGAAAACGGCCCGACACCACCGCGTAGTTTCACCGTGAGAGGGCTCCCGAAAGTCTCTAACACAGCGTTTTCTGGTGGAAACAACAGATCAGGTGCGGTTTGGTCCGTTTCGAAAGCCGCCGCGCGGGGCCGGAAACGTTGCAACGGTTGCGGCAATTGCGCCGCGCCAACCAACAGTGTTGATGGTGGCGGTGGGCGCAGGGGCGTGAGTTCGGGTTTCAGCAGGCCGAAAGCCTCGGTCAGAAGCGGCGCGGCAACGTCCCCTCCGAATGCGCCGGGAACAGGTGTGCCATCCGCGCGTCCCAGCCAGACCCCGATGACATGCTGCCCGTCAAAACCAATGGCCCAGGCATCGCGGTGCCCATAAGAGGTTCCCGTTTTGAAGGCCAGCGCCCCTGAAGTGCTGCCCGTGGGTGGTGTGATCCCGGATAGGATATCCGCAATCTGCCATGCTGAGGTTTCGGACAAAACACGAGAGGTGAGCCGTGCATCAGCCAGGGCGTCATGGCGCAGAATCGGGCCTTGCCCACCAGCGGCCAGCGTCACGTAGATCTGCACAAGATCATGCAAGCTCAGACCGACGCCACCCAAGGATATTGCCAATCCGGGTGTACCACTGCTCAGGCGCGGTTCTGATCCTGCTGTCCGCAGTGCTGCCATCACGCGCGCAGGGCCCAGCTCGTGCGTCAGGCGCACGACAGGGATATTCAGCGACAATTGCAGCGCGTCCCGAACCCTTACATCGCCCCGGAAAACGCCATCGAAGTTTCGCGGGGCGTAACGCCCGAACATCACCGGGCTATCGCGGATCAGGGTTTCCGGATGGGCCAGCCCCTGATCGAATGCCAGCCCGTAAACCAGAGGTTTCAGCGTCGATCCGGGCGACCGCACGGCTTGGGTCATATCCACGAACCCTTGTCGTGCATCCTGATACCCGGCTGACCCGACCGAGGCCAAAATCTTACCGTCGCGATGATCTGCCACGATCAGCGCAGCGGACACGTGCGGCCCGACGCGCGCGGCGGCCCGAGCGACCACAGTTTCCAACCGGGCTTGCACCCCTGCATCCAGGGTCAGATCAAATACACCGGTTGCACGGGTTTGGCCTTTCACGCGGTCGGTCAGATGGGGTGCAAGGCGCGGAAACGGGATCATTCGACCAGGAATGGTTTCCGTCAGGGCTGCGTGCATTTCAGCCTTGGTCAATACGCCGTAGCGCTCCAACCTGCGCAAAATCCGATCTCGGGCAATTTGGGCTGCCTTGGGTCTGCGATCCGGGCGTCGCGCCTCCGGGGATTGCGGCAAAGCGACCAGCAGGGCCGCCTGTGCGGCGGTCAAACGGGTTGCTTCTTTGCCGAACCAGGCGCGTGCACCGGCACGGATACCTTCCAGATTGCCGCCATAGGGGGCATGGGTCAGGTAGAGGTTCAGGATCTGTGTCTTGCTCAGCTGCCGCTCCAGCGCCAATGCGACCCTAATCTGGCGAAACTTGCCACTCCAGCGTCCGGTCGATCCATCTTCGATCAGCCGCGCGACCTGCATGGTCAGGGTTGACCCGCCTGAAACAGCGCGCCCGCTCCAAAGGCTTTGCCCGGCTGCGCGCAGCAACGCGACAGGGTCCACGCCCGCGTGGGTCCAGAAACGTTTATCTTCGTACCGGATCAGCATAGCGGTGAAATTGGGATCGACCGCACCGGGTTGCAGCCTCCAGATGCCATCTGCAATCGGGAACACGCGCAGAAGGTCACCGTTACGATCCCGCATCTCGACCGAGGTTTCAGTCAGAACGGGCGGCAGCACTGTGGCGTCGACCCAGCGGTCAACACCATCCCGCGCCAACGCCGCCAGATAGAGAGCACCGGCCAACGCAAATAACAGGCGCGGCACCCTAGGCATGAGAGCCGCCCAAACAGGGGTATGAACGACGTCCGGTCACTGCACCTCGACCCGTCCCGTCGCCGTTCGCGCACGGTTCTGGGGGCGGTACATATCCTCGACCGAGGCCGCCGGATGGTGGAACACGCCCGGTGTGACAGCACGGGCGACATAAGCCAGTGTCACGGTCTGGCGCCTTGACAGGTCAACCGCAGCCAGGAACCTGTCCGAGCGGAACTCGGTATGTGTGGCATCAGACAGATCCAACCAGTCCAGCGACCGTACATCGCCCGATCGCAGCAGGTTCGGGTTGTCAATCTCGATTCCGGCGGCAAGGGGATCGTCCACCATCAGACGCGCCCCACCGCTTTCAAACGGCGTGACCGTCAGAACCGTGACAAACCGGTCCCCCACGGCAAAGCGGCCTGCGTCAATCAGATCGCCGTCCATCGAATAATACTGCCGTTCGATTGCATAGCCGGTGCCACCAGCCCCAGGCGGATCTTCGGGGATTCCGGTCACCGTCAGGGTGATATCGGTTGCCTGACCGTCGGTCGCAGTGATGTTGACCTCTTCCGCCTGCCCGGATTGCAGAACCTGAACAAAGGGGCCGGATACTGACACGCCATTGACCGTCAAACCGGAGCCGGACGGATCAGACACCAGCGCGTGCGCCGCCAGCAGGGACCATGTGGCCTCTTGCGTGGACAGGGGAGTGCGGCCCGTGCTTACCCGTTGGATCAATGCGTTGCGGTCAATCGCCTCGCTGCCCGCATCTACCGCCAGGGTCAGCAGGCCCGCCGCATCCCGCAGGCGGGTGCCGTAATCCGCGCGCCAGTGGTTTTCCTGATCGTTCGGCACCTGTTGCAGCATCCGCGCCGCACGGGCGAACATCGCGTCTGCGCGGGTCTGGTCCCCGTACGAGGCCAGCGCAGCGCCCAGTTGCGCTGCAGCCAACGGCGTGTCGAAAGCATCCCCTTTGACATCCGCATAATAACGCAGATCGCCCATCGCCGCCGCGCCTTCCCGCGCCAGAACCATCAGGGCATAAGCGATATCCTGACCACCTTCGTCAAAATCCGGCGCATAATTGACCCGATTGCGCAGGTTATCCATGGCCTGCGCAAAAGCCTGATCCGGTACCGGGTGCCCCTGCGCACGGGCGCGCGACAGGAAATCGGTCACATAGGCGTCCAGCCAGAAATCACCGCTGCCTGCGCGCCACAGGCCAAAGGCACCGTTTGCAGCCTGACGAGTCAGGATGCTTCGGATTGATTCCGTGATGCGTTGATTCACCTCCGGGCCATTGCCCAGCCCCGAGGCCTGCGCAACAGATGACAGGTAAAGCAGCGGCAGCGCCTTGCTTGTGATCTGCTCGGTGCAGCCATAAGGGTAACGGTTCAACTGATCCAGCAGGCCGGGCATATCGAACTTTGCCAGTGCTCCGGCGGACAGGATGGCCTTGGCCGAGCCGGGTTGAAACCCATCAAAAACATCCTGCGAAAACAAAAAGCTGTCGCCCGCACCCAGCGCAAAGCGCCGTGTCCGGGCAATCACGGGATCATTGGCCCGCACCGGCATCCGCAGGGTTTGCGACAGATCGCGCCCGTCTGGCGTGGTGATGGAAACGCTGATCTCTGGATCGCCAATAACATGGGCCGTTACAGGGATGTCGAACACCGCTTTGCCACCATCCTCCAGCAGAAAGCTTGCCGGTACCGGGCCCAGTTCCAGCCCACCAGTGGTGGTCAGGCCAAGCGCCATGTCTCCGGATGTGCCATCCGCATGGACAATCTCAAGCCGCATCCGACTTTGATCGCCGGGGGCCAGAAACCGCGGCAGACTGGCCGTCACCACCACCGGGTCGCGGACGATCATGTCCGCTTCGGCCTGACCGACGGCTTTTTGTGACCACGCGACGGCCATCAGTCGGACCGTACCATTGAAGGCGGGCAGGGGGATGTCGACCTCAACCTTTCCATCCGCACCGACCTGAACCGGGCCGCTGAACACCGCCATCAGATCTTGCGTCGGTGGCGGGGATTGGCGGCGCATCCCGTTGTCATTGTCGCCGCCAGAGCGAACCGTACCCATCGTTCCGTTCATGCCGTCGATCAGCCGCCCGTAAACATCTCGCAGGTCCACGCCCAGACGACGTTGCCCGAAATAGTACGCTTGCGGGCTTGGGCTTTCGAACCCCGTCAGGTTGAGGATGCCCACATCCACAGCAGCAAGGGTCAGCCAGACTGGATCATCGCTTGTAACATTTTCGACCCTAACAAGGGCCTTCTGTGTTTGACGGGGCGAGGTAACCTCGGGCACCTCAATGGCAACCGACAGCGTGCGATCCGCAGGATCAATGGCAGCATAGGCGACGCCCATGGCGCGTGCCGGGTTCTGACCGGCCGCAACATCCATCGGTCGGATCACCGTGGCAGTGACATAGGCACCTGCACCCCAATCTTCTGTCACCTCTATCGGGATAACACTCTCGCCCTCCTTTACGGCAACCATCTGGCGATGGATCAGTCGGTTCGACAGCACTTCGACTTGGGCGATACCTGCCATGCGCGGAACGATGCGCAGCTGTGCGGTTTCCCCGGCGCGATAGCTGTCGCGATCCAGCGACATCTCAAGCCGGTCAGGCGTGGTCGAAGCATCTGCGGCCTGATACCAGCCTGCGTGGAAATCGACAGCGGTTTCCGTAAAGGTGCCATCAATACGTTGGACCACCAGTTCATAACGGCCCCAGTCCACGGGCTGGGACAACGCCAAAGGATCAGTAGCGACGTCAATCTCTCCGGTGGCAACGCGAGTGCGTCTGGTTGTCGGTTCCCAATTCCAGTTTCCGTAAAGCTGATACCATTGATACCGCGTTTCGATCTTGTTCAGCGTCCAGCGCAGGCGCATCGGGCTGGGGCTCAGGTCGGGTGCAAGGCCAATGATCTGAAACGCTGCCTCGGTACCTTCGGGGAGTACGTCCTCGAACAGGGGTTTGACACCGATCACAGGTTGCGGCGGCAGGACAGGAACGCTCAGGCGACGTTCAACAGGGCGGCCTGAGCCGTCAGCCAGTCGCGCAATAACCTCGGCTTCAATTGGTTTCCCTTCCGTCTCTAACAAAGGGATTTCAACGGCAATAGATGCTTTGCCGTTTGCATCTGTGCGCATGTCACCAAAATAGGTGCTTTTGATCGATGTCTCGGCGTCATAGCGGCCAAAGCGATACCCGTCGTAGCCCGGCACTGTGTCCGCCGGGCGTGCGATAACCTGACCGTCGATGCTCAGGTCGGACCCCGGCGCACCAAACAAATAGCGCGCGTCGATCGAAAGCGGAGGGCTGTCGCCGGGACGCAGGGGCGCGTCCGGCAGGGTCAGCTCAAAATCTATACGTTCCGGCAGGAAGTCTTCTACCAGCACTGTTTGTCGCGCCAGCGCATCGCCTTTGGGATCAGACTTGATCTCGATCCGCCAAGCGCCGCGTGGTGCATCTGCCGCAACAGGCAGGGCAAAGATATGCCCCCCGGCGACGCCGCCATCCGAGACGGTTCGGCGGTATTCCACGCCGTCAGGGCGATACAGGATTGCAATCAGGGGCAGGCCCTCGATAGCCTGCGTCTCACCATCGCGCGAAAGGGCGGTGAGGTGTATCACCTCTCCGGCTCGATAAGCGCCGCGATCCGTGGCTAGAAAAACATCAACCGGCCCCGCAGGTGCACGCCCTTCAACACCACGATCTGACAGGTCAAAGGCAGGATCGGTCAAGGATAGAAAGCTGAAGTCACTGTCCCCGGTCGATGCCATCACCAGCGCGGGCGCACTGGCCCCCTTGCCCCGTGTCAGGCCGGGATCGAACCGGACATAACCCGATTCATCCGTCCGCGCTTGGGCGATGACCGCATTTGCGCTTGTGACCAGTGAAACCTCGACACCTTCACGGGGTGCCGCGTCGCTCAACCCGCGCACCGTGACGTGCAATCCATCGGTGCCAAGCACGCTGCTGATCCCAAGATCGGACAGAACAAACCATTGCGTCGCGCCCGGGTCGTCATAGGGATCAGCCCCCGGAACACGGGCGGTCAGCGCATAAATGCCAGCGGGCTGATCCGCGATCGCCTCGGCCATGGGCAGGCGCGCCGCCATGGTCTGGTTCAGTTCGTTGGCCACTTCGGCGGTACCGGTCCAGATATCCTCGGCAATTTCATCGGAAAATTCTGCTTCCTGCCATTCACTAAGCGGACGACCGAAGAAATCCTGCTGAACCGCGCGCAACAGGTTCCGGTCGCTGACCCTCCGCAGGATCAGGTTCAGCTCGGTGACGTTGACCGTTTCAACGGGCAACGCAGCATCAACGGATTTGGGCAGAACGTAGCTGCGCCCGGGAAACCGGACCAAAGGCGCCCGGTCGCGCACGTAATGGGTAAGCTCAACATTGCGGTTTAGCGCCTCGCCCGAGGCGGAGGGCAAGCCTTCGCGTAGCGTCAGGCGATAGCGCTGACCATGGGCGACACCGTCAACGCACAGCTGCCTGCCCTCAGCCTGTACCACCAACCCGTCATCGTTGCGCTGGACAAACGGATCATAGTCGACCCCCGCCTTGACCAACGGTTCCGAAAACTCAACACAGATCCGCGGCGCGGCGGCGTCGCTTTCGACAGAACTGTCGACCACGCGAAACCCGTATTTCCCGATGGCATCATTCAGTGCGGCCAGTACATCCTCGCGCGGTTGGATTTGCTCGGCCAGCCGCAGCACCGGGATCATATCGCGCCCACGCTCGACTTCCTCCAGGGCGCGGGCCAATGTCATCAGGGCGGCAACCTGCGTGCCGGGAGTATCGGCGCGCAGATAGCCATTGGTTGCGGCATTCAGCGCACGGTTGCGCAGATCGCGCCTTTCACTCCAGTCCGAAGAGTTTGTCTGCAACAACAGGCGCGCGTATTCCACCCACAGATCAGGCGCATCGCTGAGCGATACGGCCACACCAGTCCAATTCATCGCCTGCCGCGGGCTGCTCGCGCTGCGCGCCGCGTCCAGAACAGCCTGCAGGTCGTTACCCTGTGCCATATGCAAAAAGCCCAGATCGCGCGCCTGATCTGCGGCCTGCTTCAGGTCAGCAGTACCAAGTACATTCAACGCATTTGCACGCGTTTTTGCCAAAGTTTGGGTCTGATCTAGAGTAAGCACCTTCTGCGCAGACACAGCCCCCTGATAGGCCTCTTGCCGGTTTACACCGCTTTTTGGAAAACAGGCATTGGATCGGGTGTTGTAGGTGAACGCGGTGCAAAGTGTATTGGCGGAACAAGCCTGAATGCAGGACTTCAGATCGGTATCGAAAAGGGCGTCCAGATCCGAGCCATAAAAATCTGCGTCCCGTGTCGTGATGTAGCGGAAATCAGGCACTGCATCCTGCGCCTGGGTGGCGCCGGGCTGGACCAATAGTGAAAAGACGTAAGTTATTGAAATAAAAACAAAGCGGCGCATGGTGCCCTCCTCTTTGGGCACAGCGTTGCATGGTGTGCGCCTGTTGTGCAACGGCTTAAACAGTTTTTCATCTTCCGCCGGGATGCTGGGCGCAGAGCGTTCTGGAATCAATCAAATGAGTCTTGCACATAAATTGGCACAGGAACGGCGCGCGCGTTTGGCAGCTGAACGGATGCTGGCCCTGAAACAGGCCGAGCTTTCGGCAGCCAATCGCAAACTGGGTCAACATGCCATGGCGTTGACCAAACGAATTGGCGAAACGCAGGCTGAGGTTGAAACCGTTCGGGATGAAAACGAAAAGGTCAAATCCGATCTCTGCGTGGCCAACGCCAAGATCGAGGTTGCCGAACGCCGTTTGTGGCACTCGATTCAGACAATTCAGGACGGATTTGCCTTTTTTGACGGTGACAACCGGCTGATCGGCGCAAACACCGCGTATCTGAGCGTTTTTGAAGGCCTGGACGAGGTCGCGCCGGGGATATCATACCCGCGTATTCTGCATTTGCTGACGTCAGAAGGTATTGTCGATATCGGGGATGAATCTGCGGAAGACTGGCAGGACAGAATGCTGGCCCGCTGGAGCCGCGCCAACCCGCCACCAATCGTCATGCAGCTTTGGAACGGTCACTATATCCGCCTGATCGACCAGCGCGGCAGCGGTGGCGATATGGTGAGCCTTGCTCTCAACATCACGGCGTCGGTCCGGCACGAAATCGAGCTTAAGGCGGCGCGCGAGAGGGCCGAAGCAGCAAACCGGGCCAAGTCGGCCTTTCTGGCCAATATGAGCCATGAAATCCGCACCCCGATGAACGGCATCGTTGGCATGTCCGAATTGCTGGACGAGACACCGTTGGACGAAGAGCAGCGGCTATACGTCAACACGATCCGCAATTCGGGTGAGGCGTTGCTGGTCATCATCAACGACGTTCTGGACTATTCCAAGATTGAGGCGGACAAGCTGACTCTGCACCCCGAACAGTTCGATCTTGAACGTTGCATTCTTGAAGTTGCGATGCTGCTACAGCCCAGCGTGCGCGATAAGGGGCTGACATTGCTGGTGGATTACGACTTGTTCTTGCCAACCCTTTTTGTGGGCGATCCTGGTCGGATACGGCAGGTTCTGACCAATCTGGTCGGCAACGCCGTCAAGTTCACCTCCGAAGGCTACGTGCTGGTCCGGGTGACAGGGGTGCCCAACCCGGATGCGCAGATGTGCGACATCCATATCGCGATTGAAGACACCGGAATTGGCATCGACGCCGAGAAAATCGACCACATATTTGGCGAGTTCAATCAGGTCGAAGACGAGCGCAACCGCCAGTTTGAAGGCACCGGGCTTGGCCTTGCCATCACCAAGCGGCTGATCACCTTGATGGGCGGCACGGTCTGGGTTGAAAGCGAACCGGAACAGGGATCCTGTTTCGGTTTTCGCGTGACACTGCCCACGGTAGAAGGTCCGCAACCCGAGCCTCCGAACCTGGCGGAATGTTTGAAACATGTCCTGCTGGTCGAAGACCTTGCCGTGAACCGGGCCATTCTTGCCAAGCAGCTTGGGCGACTGGGGGCTGAGGTGACGGTTTGCACGTCGGGGACCGAGGCGCTGTCACAGATGAATGATCAGATTGATCTGGTTCTTTGTGACCACGACCTGCCGGATATGGATGGGCTGGACCTTGCGGTCTCGCTCAGGGATCGGGGGTGGGGTGATATTCCGGTGGTTGTGATGTCGGCAAACCCAGGCTTGATTCACGCGCATCCTGCCCGTGACCTGATCGACGGTGTCTTGCAGAAACCCATCCCGCGGTCCGAGTTGTATAGCAGGCTGATGGCGCTTGACAGCCCATCGTTGGAAAGGTGCCCTTTGGACGTGGGCAAAACAGTCTCTAAAAAGCGAGATTCTGAATCTGCGCACCCCCGACGTATGAGGGTTCTTGCCGCCGAGGACAACCGTACCAACCAATTGATCCTGAAGAAGATGGTTAAGGATCTGAATATCGATCTTCGCTTTGCCTCCAATGGGATTGAAGCGGTTGAGATCTATCAGGCGTTCGAGCCAGATCTGATCTTCATGGATATTTCAATGCCGAAGATGGACGGCAAACAGGCAACAGCGGAAATTCGCGGGCTTGAGGTTGCAACCGGTCGTCACGTTCCCATCGTTGCCCTGACGGCTCATGCCATGGCGGGGGATGATCAGGGTATTCTGTCAGCCGGCTTGGACCACTACCTGACCAAACCGCTACACAAGAACCGAATTCACCAGATGATCCTGCAACACCAACCCGATTGCGTCTGCTCGGTCGCAGACACCATGCCCGGTGTCAAAATCCGGCGTGAGCGGGGCGAAAACCCAAATCCGACCTCGTCGGGCTGACACTTCAGGCGTTTGCCATCGGGATGCAAGTTCAAGTGATCTGGGTTTCAGGCCGCATAAGGTCTGACGAAAACGGGCTTATCCGCTTCCGACAGATCAGGGCGGTATTCATAGCCGCCACTGTCGAAATCCAGCAGTCCCTTAGGGTCGGTCAAGCGGTGTTGGATGACATACCGCGCCATGGCACCGCGCGCCTTTTTGGCAAAAAAGCTCACAATCTTTGGGGTGCCGCCCTTATCTTCCATGAAGACCGGTGTGATGACGCGCAGGTTCAGGGCATTCAAATCCACCGCACCAAAATACTCCTGACTGGCACAATTCACCAGAATGTTGCTGTTAATCTCGGCACCTTGTGCATTCAGTGCCTTACTCAGCTGATCGCGCCAGTATTCGTAAAGGTTCTTCCCTCTTCGGGTTTTAAGCTTGCTGCCCATCTCAAGCCGGTAGGGCTGTATCGCGTCGAGTGGCCGCAACACACCATAAAGGCCGGAAAGGATGCGCAAGTGGTCTTGCGCCCATAACAGCTCGTCTTCGTCCAGCGAAGCAGCTTCAAGCCCTTGATATGTGTCGCCAGCAAAAGCAAGCGCAGCCGGGCGTGTGACCTTGGCGTCGGGTGCATCCGAAAAAGCGCGATACCGGTCGCGGTTCAGGCGTGCCAGATCGTCGCTCAGATCCATCAGTTTCTTCAGATCACTCAGCGTCAGGTTGCGAGCGGTTTTGGACAGCCGGATCGCATCCTCCTGAAAATCGGGCTGCGTTACCCCGACATTCCGCTCTGCCCAGTCCAGCCGTTTGGCCGGGGAAATCACGATCAGCATATCCGCCCTCTTTCTTGCCTGTTCGGGGGTATCTAGCCCGCCTCACGCAGCACGTCCAGAAAAGCGGCGCCAAACCTTTCGTGACGTCGATCACCCAGCACCTGCGCAATCCCACGGGGATCGTCTGGGCGGAGTTGCGCAACTTTTGCCAATTGTGAGGCCGAGCAGGTCAGGGGCTTGTCGATCCCGGCTGGACCGCGCGACAGCAAGGACTGAACTTCCATCAAACGGTCGTAAATCTCACCCTGATTGCGGCCAGCCAGTTTTCGGCGCGCCGGATGAACGCTTTTTGCTTCGCCCGCGATTACTTCAAGGAACGTATCGCCATAGCGTTCCAGCTTTTTGGCGCCTACACCGCCGATCCGGGCCATATCGTCCAGCGTTACAGGGCGCTTTTCGGCCATCTCGATAAGCGTGCGGTCGGGAAAGATGACATAGGCCGGAACACGTGCAGCTTCGGACAGGGCACGGCGTTTGGCCTTGAGCGCTGACAGCAGCGGGGCGTCTTCTTCGGACACCATAGCCTTGACCGCAGGCCGACGTACCGCATTGCGCAGCGTATCCTTGCGCAGGTTTATCTTTGCCTCGCCTTTCAAAATTGGTTTGGCCGCCTCGGTCATGCGCAATGCGCCGTGACGTTCAGGGTCTGGGCGCACCAGATCGTGGCCCATCATCTGGCGGAAAATGGCCTGCCATTGCGGGCGCGTCCAATCTTTGCCGATGCCAAATGTGGACAAATCCTCATGGCGGCGGGCGCGGATTTTGTCGGTCTCGTTTCCCAGAAGGATGTCGATCAAGTGGCCTGTCCCGAACCATTCCTCGGTCCGAAGGATCGCGGACAGGGCCATGCGTACCGGAGTTGTGCCGTCGAAAACTTCGGGCGGGTTGTCGCACAGATCGCATTTGCCGCAGCGTGCTGTGGCCTCGCCAAAGTAACCCAACAATGTCTGGCGGCGGCATTCCAATGCCTCGGCCAGACCCAGCAAGGCGTTCAGGCGCGCATGATCGGCCATGCGCCGCTCGGGCGGCGCTAGACCCTCGTCAATCTGTGATCGCCGCAGGCGAATGTCATCGGGGCCAAACAGGGTCAGCGTTTCGGCCGGGCCGCCATCGCGTCCGGCGCGCCCGATTTCCTGATAATAGGCTTCGATCGATTTGGGCAGGTCCGCATGGGCGACCCAACGGATATCGGGTTTGTCGATGCCCATGCCAAAAGCCACGGTTGCGACCACGATCAACCCGTCCTCGCGCGCGAAACGGGTTTCGACAATGCGGCGATCTTCGGGGTCCATCCCGCCGTGATAGTGGCAAGCCGAGTGCCCCTCGGCGCGCAGGGCCTGAGCAATCACCTCGGTTTTATTTCTGGTGCCGCAGTAAACGATACCGGACTGGCCTTTGCGCGCATCTGCGAAATCAAGGATCTGCTTGCGCGGTCCGTCCTTTGCGGCGAAAGCCAGATGAATGTTAGGCCGGTCAAATCCGCGCAGAAATTTGCGTGGCTCAATGCCATCGAACAGTTTTTCGACAATCTCATCCTGCGTTTCGGCGTCCGCCGTGGCGGTAAACGCGGCCAGCGGAACCTTCAGGGCGCGCCGCAACTCTCCGATCCGCAGGTAATCAGGGCGAAAGTCATGCCCCCATTGACTGACACAATGGGCTTCGTCCACGGCGATCAGGCTGACGTTGATCCGACGGAGCATCCCATGCGCCGACCCGGCAGCCAGACGTTCGGGTGCCATGTAAAGCAGCTTTAGCCGCCCGTCTTCCAGCGCGTCCCAGACGGCCTCGGTTTCCTCGGGCGTGTTGCCGGATGTCAGCGCACCGGCCTCGACCCCGGCCTCTTGCAGCCCCCGCACCTGATCACGCATCAGGGCAATGAGCGGAGATATAACGACCGTCACGCCATCGCGGAGCAGTGCAGGGAGTTGAAAGCAAAGAGACTTCCCGCCACCTGTGGGCATGATCGCCAGCACGTTTTCACCTGCCGTTACGGCGTCGACAATCTCTTCCTGCCCGGGGCGGAAGGCGTCGAATCCAAAGACATCTCGCAGCAAGGGTGCGGCGTCGAACATATGCGGGGGTGCCCTGTTTTAAGGTTTATCTGCTCTTAAGCCAGGACAATCACATACTAAGATTCAGTGAACAAGTGGTCAGTAGAAATAGGGCGCGTTGTTGATAAGGATGATCCGCAAGGCATAGACGCCGATCAGCACCACCAGCGGGGTCAAATCCAACCCACCCATATTGGGTAGAACGCGGCGGATCGGCCCGTAAATAGGCTCTAATATCCGATTTAATCCGTACCAGATTTGTGCAACCAGTTGTTGGTGGAGGTTGAGCACCTGAAAGTTGATCAGCCAGCTCATGATCACATGGGCCAGAATGATGAACCAGACAATGTCCAGGATCAGCAGCAGGATTTGGATCAGCGACAGCATGGGATCTCCGTTTTCTTGTTGGACGAGACCTAAGCACCCTTTCAGCAAAGAGCAAGTAGGCTGAACTCTGCGCTTGCGAATTGCCCCAAAGCCCCGTCTTATGACCGCAACAAGAAAACAGGGGCAGAAATGGCAGAAATATCCAAGCGCAGGCGTATCTGGGGCTGGTGGTTCTTCGATTGGGCCAGTCAGCCCTATCACACTCTTTTGGTCACGTTCGTGTTCGGCCCTTACTTCGCGGGCGTCGCTGCGGAATATTATCTGGCATCCGGCCTGGACGCGGGGTCTGCGGATGCACAGGCGCAGGTGGTCTGGGCCAACTGCATGACCATAGTTGGTTTGATTATTGCCTTCGGTGCACCGCTGATGGGGGCGATGGCCGATGTGTCTGGTCGGCGCATCCCCTGGATATTCGCCTTTTCCGTGATGTACGCAGTAGGTTCCGGCGCGCTTTGGTACACGATGCCCGATGGCTCGAACATGTGGTTGATGCTGTCTGCCTTCGGTCTGGGTTTCATCGGCGCGGAATACGCCCTGATCTTCATCAATTCCCAACTGCCCGATCTGGGTGACGACAGCGAAGTGGGCGAAATCTCCGGCTCGGGCTTTGCTTTTGGCTATTTCGGCGGCCTGATCTCGCTGGCGATCATGCTTGCGCTGTTTGTGGAGCAGGCCAACGGCAAAACGCTGATCGGGATGGACCCCTTGTTTGGGCTGGATGCGTCGCAACAGCAGGGTACGCGCTTTGTTGGGCCGTTTACCGCCGGATGGTTCATTCTGTTCATGGTGCCCTACTTCCTTTGGGTCCATGACGACGAAACGACAAACAAAAAGGGCAGCGTTGCCGAGGCGCTGCGGCTGTTGGCAAAATCAGTGTCTAACCTGCGCCATCGCACCAGTTTGGCCAGTTACCTGGGCTCATCCATGTTCTATCGGGATGCGCTGAATGGGCTTTACAGTTTTGGCGGCGTCTATGCCCGGCTAGTGTTGGAATGGGACCTGATCAAGATCGGTGTTTTCGGCATCGTCAGCGTTCTGGCTGCAGCGGCATTTTCCTGGGTGGGCGGCAAGCTGGACAAGAAATATGGTCCCAAGCCCGTGATTATCGTTGCGATCTGGGTGTTGATCCTTGTCTGCATCACCATCGTTTCAATGGACCGGTCCCAGATATTCGGTATCGCCATGTCCGAAGGGTCGGGCTTGCCGGATATGGTTTTCTTTGGTTGCGGTATCCTGATCGGAGGCATGGGCGGCATCCTGCAATCCTGTAGCCGGTCGATGATGGTCCGGCATACGGACCCGGCAACCCCCGTCGAAAGCTTTGGCCTTTATGGTCTGTCGGGTCGTGCCACCGCCTTTGCTGCGCCACTTCTGATCGGGATCGCCACCACGGTGACAGGAAGTGCTCGTCTGGGGGTGTCACCCATCGTTCTGTTGTTTATTCTGGGTCTATTCCTGATGCGCTGGGTGAGACCGGAAGGGGATCAGAGCAGATGATTTTAAAACGTTTTTTGGTAATTTTGGCGGCGCTTGCTATTGCTGGCACTGCGACGGCAGAACCGCTGGCAAAGCAGTTGTTCGGGGCGCAGAAACAAGGTTCACAGCAAAAACCGGCCGCTTTCGGCAGTTATTCGCGCGGATGTGCTGCGGGGGCAGTTCAACTGCCTGAAACGGGGCCTACTTGGCAGGCGATGCGCCTGTCGCGTAATCGCAACTGGGGGCATCCGCAGACGATTGACTACGTGCAGGACCTCAGCAGGTTTGCAGCCAGTCAACCGGGATGGAACGGTCTCTATATAGGGGATATCAGCCAGCCACGCGGCGGGCCGATGACCTCGGGCCATCGCAGCCATCAGCTGGGGCTGGACATCGATATCTGGATGCTGCCGGGCGAAAACATGCGCCTGAGCCGCAAGTCACGCGAAAACATCTCGTCCATCTCTCTTCGTCGTTCCAATGGCGCCTACGTCAACAGCAACTGGACCAAGCAGCATCATGCGCTGTTGCGCGAAGCGGCAAAAGACAAGCGTGTCGCCCGGATCTTCGTGTTTCCTGGGGCCAAGGTTCAGATGTGCGACGATGAAAAGGGGAACCGCGACTATCTACGTAAGATAAGGCCCTGGTGGGGACATCACTATCATTTCCACGTGCGACTGAACTGTCCCAGAGGGTCAAAGGGCTGTGTGAATCAAGACCCACCCCCCAAGGGCGATGGCTGCGCTGAGGCCCGTCAATGGGTGCACAACATCCTGAACCCGCCGCCACCCGATCCGAATGCGCCGCCGCCGAAGAAACGCCGGGAATACGTTCTGTCCGACTTGCCGCAACAATGCTCCGCCGTTTTGCAATCCAACTAAGTGTAGCGCTGTTTCTTGCCCCGGTGGCCGCCGCGCTGGATGTGAAATCCGCAGCCCACCTGAATAGTTTCGTTTGGCGGCATCCAGCAAGCTGGTTTGGCGGGTTTTCAGCGCTTCACATCTCGGACGACGGAGGCCAAATGATTGCGCTTAGCGACCGGGCGCGGATCGTGACCGCGCGAATTGAGCGGCGCGAAGGCCAGATCGCGGATATTCACGTTCTTGGTCAATGGCCGGTGCTGTCCAGCAATGGGCATATCATGAAAGGCGGCGTCGGCGATTCCGAAGGCATCGCGGTGACGCCGGATGGCGGGATATTCATCTCGTTCGAAGGGGTGCATCGTGTCGCCTATTACCCTACACCGGGCTCAAGCGCGCGTGTGTTACCTCGCCCGAATGCGTTTCGGGACCTTGCCGACAATGGTTCTTTCGAAGCTCTGGCCATTGATGGGCGCGGCTGGCTTTACACTTTGCCGGAAAAGAACCGCACCGCTAAAGGGGACATTCCGGTTTACCGTTGGAATGGCGGCACATGGTCGACCCCGTTTGTTCTGCCACAGCGCAGCGGCTTTAAACCCGTTGCCGCGGATTTCGGTCCCGATGGACGGTTCTACGTTTTGGAACGCAAGGTATCCTTGGTCGGTTTTCGATCGCGACTGCGGCGATGGGACGTGGTAGACGAGAAACCAGGCACCGAGGAAACCCTGTTCGAAACCGGAACGGGCGCGCATGACAACCTCGAAGGATTGTCGGTCTGGCGCGACGGGCAGGGCCGGTTGCGCGCCACGATGATTTCAGATGACAACTTTCTGGCGTTGCAGCGTACCGAACTTGTGGAATACCTGCTGCCCGATTGACAGGGCGCAGGCAAAGGTCTAAAGGCACGGCTTGCCTTGGGACGGTCCCTTGGCCAAGTCGCCGCTACCTTGTCAAAACGGGCATCAAAACATGCAACGTAACTTCATTCCCGGCATTATTGCCATGGCCACTATTGTTGTGGCCTCGAACATTCTGGTCCAGTTCCTGATCCTTGACGGGCTGCTGACATGGGGTGCTTTCACCTATCCGCTGGCCTTTCTGGTTACAGACATCATGAACCGCGTCTATGGCGTGGGTCCGGCCCGTAAGGTCGTGTTTGCCGGCTTTGTCACCGGTGTTATCTGCTCGCTGATCGGCAGCCAGATCATGTTGCAGGGTGACGGGTTCACCTATGCTGCTGTACCGCTGCGCATCGCCGTTGCATCGGGAACCGCCTTCCTGATCGCGCAACTAACGGATGTCACCGTGTTCAATTCCCTGCGCGGTGGTCGCTGGTGGCGTGCACCGCTGGTGTCGACGCTGGTGGGGTCGGCACTGGATACCGCGATCTTCTTCACCCTCGCCTTTTCGGCTTCGGTCACCTTCTTCGGCGCCAATGCTGACGCCGCAATCAACTGGGCGTGGGAACCTGTTCCGTTCATGCTGTCCGGCCCGATGGCACCGCTTTGGGTGACGCTGGCTTTTGCGGACTGGATGGTGAAGCTTTCGCTGGCGCTGATCGCCCTGATCCCGTTCAAGGTGATCGTTGCGCGGCTGACTGTGCAGCCTGTGTAAAAAAACGCTTTGAGAATGGCACAACTTGTGGCACGCTTCTTTTCAACCGCAACAGATAGAAAAGGAGGTGATCCAGTGTCAAGAAAGAGATTGGAGAGAGGTGTCGGAACAACCGGGGGGATCGCCCGTTAGGGCAGCCCTTGGCGGAGCGCTCGCTCCGGCTGGTCGATTGATCTAACCGACCCGACCTCCTGAACTTTCGAAGGGCCGTCCCGCTGGGGCGGCCCTTTTTGTTCCCTTCACCTTCTGGGGGTGTTCAAAACTTACCATGCGCGGAGGCTGGCTGCGTTTGACGCAGCATAAAGCTTGGTCGCGGCAACGGCGTGAATACGTGTCGTCAAAGCTTCGGTGTCTGGCCGCGTGCACTTGATGTCTGGCAAAGCTGCCGCGCGGCCTGACCCGGATATCCTTCTTCCTCGCTTTCATCGAACACGACATAGGCGGCATAAGCGAATCTGGGTGCCGTTTCGATCAACTTGAGCCAGCCTTTGCGAAGTTCCGGTTCGACAACGCGCCGTGGGAAATATCCGGCCGAGGGAACCGACCGAAGATATTGCAGGCCGAGGGTGCCAATGCCCAGCTGAAGGCGCGGTGCATCAAGTTCCGGAAAGTTCAACATATGATCGGCGCGAAACTCCGGGCCCCAGTCTATCAGGACATAAGCGTCGCCCAGATCAGCGGGCAGGGCTTCCGGGCCGCTGCTGACAAGAACAAACTCGTCCTCGAAAAGCTGGAGCGCGGACAAGCCCGGCGCGTTTCGCGGCCGGTACATGATGGCAAGATCCAGGCTGCCTTCCTCGATTTCGCGCGTGAGTGTTTCCGACGAGGCCGCTGTCGCGCGGATGGCGACGTCAGGGAGTGCCGCCATCAACTCGGGCAGGGCGTTGATTAGATAGCCGTCCCAAAGGCTTGGTGTTGCGCCGATTTCCAAGGCGGCTGCCATCGAAGCAGGCAGACCGGCATCCAGCTTGGCCTGGGTCCACGTTCGCACCAGAACCTGCGCATGTTTGAGGAAATGCCGCCCGGCAATGGTCAGGGTCGCACCGGACTTGCTGCGTTCAAACACGGGCTGTCCAAGCTGTTGTTCGAGCGTTCGGATCCGCATGCTGACGGTCGATTGCGTAACATGGACCTTGTCCGCTGCGTCAAGAAAAGTACCGGTTTCAACGACCGCAAGGAAGGTTCGGGCGAGCTCAATGTCCATCGTTCACCTATTTGAATATTCGATATTATGGGTGATATAAATTCGTTATTCAACGCTATGCGGATGTGCGATATATGCTGCGTAGCGCGAAAGTGCCCCCACCGGATCGGACCGCCAATCAACAGTTTTCATCGTATAGTGGACAACCCGATCTGCGGAACAGGTGTAATCTGTCTACCGTAGATAAGCCTCCGACACCCAAGCGCTGCACCAACCCCTCAATGGGTAAACCGCCCATTCCCTGATGGAGAACAAAATGAGTCGAGTTTCTGTTGTTGCTCTGCTCGCGTCATTCCTTGCCCTTCCGGCCGCTGCCTTGCCGGTAGGACTGGACACGGACGGTGATGGTCTGGCTTCGCTGACCGAGCTACAGACAAAGTATCCCGATATTACCAGTGAGAGCTTTGCTGAAATTGACACGGATGCCGATGGTTTCGTCAATGACGAAGAAATGGTCGCCGCGGTCGAGGCAAAGTTGCTTCCTGAACCCAAAGGTGACGAATAAGCCAGGGTTGCCAAGAACATGAGAAACCCCTCTCCGCCTTACAGGTGGATGCTTGCCGGGATGGGTATCTGGTTAGTGCTATCCCCATTTGTACTGTTCAGCCAGAAAACCCTAGCTCACGGTTCGTCTGACCGTGAGTCGCTCGCCTTCATGACGATCGGTATTGGTGTGTTGGTCATGTCAGGCGCTAGCGGCCGGGGCCACCTTCTCGCACGGGTGGCTCCGGTATTGGCGGTCGGGGCATTGCTGATCGCCGCGCCCGAGGTACTGCATTTTACCGGTCATGGTGTGGCAGTGGCAAATGCTTGGCTCACGGGATCTGCGCTGATCGCGCTCGCCGCTTGGGAGGCGCTGGCGAACAACAGATTGCGTGCGATCCTGTAGGCTGGCGCGGGGCAGGCAACTGCCCCGCGTTTCTTTTGGCTCCGGCGTCTAAATGATCTCGTCTTCATCGAACATCGGATCGCCTTCAAGCTGGCTGGCAATCGTATCGACCCGCATTTCGACATCCGAGCCGGTCGTTTCCGCAATATGAAACAACGCGTCACCTTCATGAACGACAGGCAGATTAGTGCGCCCCACGATGATACCCGTGGTTTCGCAGATGATATCGGTCCTGAGTTCTCCGAACGGGTCGGAAATGCGTCCAAGCAGGTCACCGGAAGCCACATATTCTCCGGTCGCTTTGAAAGTCCGCAACAGGCCACCGGCGGGCGCGCGCATCCACGAGCTTGACCGGACATGGACAGGCTTTTCGCGCACAGCGGCGATGCCACGCTTGGCAACCATGCCCTTTGCGTTCATCACCCGAAGGATGCCAGCAACCCCCGCCCGTGCAGACAGTTCGTCGAAACGCAGACCCTCACCGCCCTCGAACAGCAGGATATCCACACCACGCTCTTGCGCGGCCTTGCGCAGCGACCCGTCGCGCAGCTTTGAGATCATCACCACGGGCGCACCGAAGGCATCCGCGTATTTGAGGGTGACATCCGAAGCCGGAGAGACGCGGATCTGCGGCAGATTGGTGCGGTGAATCGCGGCAGAATGAAGATCGATCCCCAGGTCCGACCGCTCGACGATCTCGGTCATGAAAAGATGCGCCAGACGACCGGCCAGCGATCCCCCCTCACTGCCGGGGAAGGAACGGTTCAGGTCGCGCCTGTCGGGAAGGTACCGGGAATGTGTCATGAAACCAAAGGCATTCACGATCGGTATGACCAGCAAGGTACCCGCAAGCTTGTCAAGCTGTGGCGCCCGAAGCAGTCGCCGCGCGATTTCCACGCCGATCACCTCATCACCGTGAACGGCGGCACTGACGAACAGGACCGGTCCGGGGCGGCGGCCGTGAACCACGTGTACTGACATGCTCACCGGTGTATGATCCGACAGCACGCTAACCGGCAAATCCAGAGTGGTTCGTGTACCGGGCGGTACGCGAAAACCTCCGATTTCAAAGGGACCGCGCATTACCTCTACCCACGGCCTCGTGTCTTCGTGTTGCCTTTGGCTGCATTCTTTTCGAGAAACTCGATGATTTTGCCCGCGACATCAATGCCGGTGGCCTTTTCAACCCCTTCAAGCCCGGGTGAGGAGTTCACTTCCATCACCACGGCACCGTGATTGGCGCGCAGCATATCGACACCACACACATTAAGACCCATGGCTTTGGCCGCACGCACGGCTGTCGAGCGTTCCTCGGGTGAGATTTTGATAGGCTTGGCGCTGCCACCGCGATGCAGATTTGATCTGAACTCGCCCTCGGCCCCTTTTCGCTGCATCGCCGCAATCACTTTTCCACCAACCACAAGCGCACGAATATCCGTGCCGCCTGCTTCCTTGATGAACTCCTGTACCATGATGTTGACCTTGGCGCCGCGAAACGCCTCGACCACGGATTTTGCCGACCGGTTTGAATCCGCAAGCACCACGCCGATGCCCTGCGTGCCCTCCAGCAGCTTGACCACCAGCGGAGCGTCCCCCGCCAGTTTGAGAACTTCGTCGGTCTGTTTCGGGTCATGCGCGAAGGTGGTGACCGGCAATCCGATCCCGTCACGCGCCATCAGCTGCATGGATCGCAACTTGTCACGGGATCTGCCAATCGCAACCGACTCGTTGAGCGGAAAGACACCCATGATCTCGAACTGCCGCAAAACGGCCAGCCCATAGAATGTGACCGAAGCGCCGATCCGCGGGATCACAGCGTCATAGCGCCCTAACTTCTTACCATCGTAATAAACCTCGGGTCGGCGCGACGCGATATTCATGTAACAGCGCAGCGTGTTCACAATATCCAGCTGGTGCCCGCGTTGTTCTGCAGCCTCTTTCAGACGCTGGTGGGAATACAGGTTTGGGTTCCGGGCAAGCATGACAAATTTCATTAGCGTCGTCCCTCTGCGTCCTTGGATCTTGTCTTGCTCTTCATCTTTTCCGGGTCTTTTCTTGCATCCAAAAGATATGAATGACCGGGATCGACAAGGATCCCGCGCCTTCGAATGGCGGTACGGCCAAGGATCAGATCAAACTCCATCTTCGCACGGTTGGCCAGCGAAACGTCGATCAGCCAGCGATGTCGCCCAAGCAAAAGCTGTGTTCTGACAATCAACCGCCGTTCCGGAATGCCGCCTGTGTTCTTGATTTCCCGCTCGTCTACAACTCGGGTGCGCACCCGGCCCGATGAACGGCGGTTATGGACCGGGATCATGAACTCGACCCATCGTTCGCCATCAACCTCGAACACGGTCTGGTCCACGGCATGCAGGGCTGCGGTTCTGGCGCCTGTGTCTATCTTTGCGGGAATATGCTCAATCCCGAACTCGGGCAGGCTGATCCGTTCGCGCCATCCTATGACTTCGGGGTATCCTGTTTTCTTAGCCATGGCGACTAAGCCACGCAGTCATCATTGGCGCGCCGGTAATTCACAAACGAATTCGCGCTCATCACAACGTAAAAACTATCCATATCGATTAACACATACCCAAGTTCAAAAAGTGCGATCGACAGGGCGCGGATATCTGCTTCATACAAACGCCTGCGCCCGGCGATCCGACGCACCAACTTGTCCGGAATGCGATACCGTCCGCTGGCCTTGCCGCCAAACTCCTGATCGTACAAGACGGCCAGACGCTCGGCTGCGGCGGATATCCAGTCATTTTCCTGCATGCGCCTTCTTACAAATCAAAAATTTTTTTGTCTATAGGCAAAAAATTTCTGCTATATCGGCGTAAGTTAAGAATCTTGTACCCCCACAGGTCGGCGGATGAGCGATACGGACTCCTTACCAAAGGAAACAGGGACGCAGCTTCAGCTGGCGTTGGAAAATCGCGACGGGGCGGCGCTGGCAAACCTGCTTGATCCGCTTTCGCTCAGCGATGCCTTGCGGGAATTGCTCAACCTGCCCGTTGACCAGCGAAGCGCCGCGCTCTCGTTGCTGCCACCGGAACGTGCGGCCGAACTGGTCGAAGAAGCGCCAAACGCGCTGGCGGTCGATCTTGTTGAACGCTTGGTATCCGAACAGGCCGCCGAGATCATCCTTGAGCTGGATTCCGACATTCAGGCGGATTTGATCGGTGAACTAGAAGACGCCGATGCAGAAGCGATCCTTGCCCGGATGGACCCGGAAGATGCGGCGGATGTCCGGCGGCTGGTTGAATATGACGACGATGTCGCCGGTGGTCTGATGGTGGCCGAAGCCTTTACCTTTTCCGATGGCGATACAGTCGGAAAGGTTCTGCGGCGTTTCGCTCATGAAGAATACGATCTGGAACGTTACCGTGGCCAGCACCCCTACGTTTTGAATTCCGATGGCGTGCCTGTCGGAGTGCTGTCCTTACGCAGCCTGCTGTCCACACGGCGAAGCATCAAACTCACCGATATCATGGTGCCCCCTATCACGGTTCCGGCCGGCATGCCACTGGAAGAACTGGAGGACCTTTTCGATGAGCACCCTTTTCTTGGGTTGCCGGTTGTCGAAACGGACGGGAACCTTGTGGGTGTCGTTTCCCGTTCTGCCGTGGATGAGGCCCTGCTAGAGCGCGCGGAATCCGCAAGCCTGAAACGTCAGGGTGTCTTTGGGGACGAACTGCGATCGATGCCCTTGCCGCTCAGGGCGCGGCGTCGGCTTCAATGGCTGTCGGCCAACATCGTGCTCAACGTGGCCGCGGCCAGCGTGATTGCCGCCTATGAACAGACCCTTGCCGCCGTGATCGCACTGGCTGTGTTCCTGCCGATGGTCTCGGATATGAGCGGTTGTTCCGGCAATCAGGCCGTTGCTGTCAGCATGCGCGAGCTTTCGCTTGGTCTGGTTCGGCCCATTGATGCTATGCGGGTCTGGTTAAAAGAGGTCTCGGTCGGCATCATCAACGGCTGTGTCCTTGGCCTGCTAATCGGACTCGTTGCCTGGATGTGGAAAGGAAACCCGTTTCTGGGTTTGGTGATTGGCGGCGCGCTGGGCCTGAACACGATCATCGCGGTATCGATCGGTGGCGTTCTGCCGTTGTTGTTAAAGCGCATTGGTCAGGACCCGGCGGTCGCCAGTGGCCCTTTGCTGACAACGATCACGGATATGGCAGGGTTTTTCTTGGTCCTGAGCCTTGCAACAGCGATGATGCCGCTCCTGAATTAGTGTTTTTCATGCGCCCTGATCAACACAGGGGTCGGGCGCTCAACCACGAGGAAGAGATGACGATCTCAAGCATTGTCAAAACGCAGAACCTTAAAAAGCCGCCATTTTGCGACACTGACACAACGGTGTTCGACGCGGCCGTCACCATTGCGTTGCTGGATGTGAACGCGCTGGCGGTTCTCAGCGAAGGGAAGCTGGTCGGGATAATCACGGATCATGACGTGCTGCTGTGCCTGGCGGATTCCGGCTCAGCTTTCTACAAGCAGACAGTGGGTGACTGGATGACGGAAAAACCTGTCACCTGCGCGCTGGGCTCGAAGTTGTCCAATGGTCTTAATCTGATGGCCAAACACAAAATCCGAAACCTTGTCGTAACTCAGAATGGAAAAGCAATTGCCGTTGTGAGCAGTAAAGAAATCCTGGCACGGGTGCATGAGGAAGACGAGCTGGAGCTGAAGGTGTTGCGTGATATCGCCCGCGGGGCTCAGGGCCAGTCAATCGCCTGACACCGCGGTTCCATGTCTGCTCGCTCTCCACTCAGGACCGCTAAGGAAGGTCACTGTTGGAAATGTAAATGCTGACTTTCCAGGTGCCATCCGTCTGGCGTTTCAGGACGTTCACAAACTTCCCTTTTTCCGGCGGATCAGAGTCAGCAAATGCAAAGGATCCGACCTGATAGGCGGTATCACTATCGACACCGAAATCGATCAACTCATTTGTATGTGTTCCGCCGATGTTTTCCTTCATTCTTTCCTTATAGGCTTCGATGAACGCTTCGCGCCCGCGCAGCAGGGGCTCGCCGGGCGCCAACAACATGACGTCTTCGGTAAAGAACGCAGCTGACGCGAACAAACGTCCCGGCCACCGCCAGGATTCTGAATTGCGCGACCTGCCAAAGCAGGCTTGATCGCACATATGCACTGCGTTAGGCACCGAGGATGAGGAGACTTGCTGAAATGCTGTGCCGCAATGGCTTACGCCCGCCCGCATGTTGCGGGTATCCGACGGCACGGGTCGGGATCGCGACTCTTCTTTTTCATTCGCCCAAGTCACCAAGCTGACACTGCCATGCTGCACATCACCGATGATATCGCGCTGCAAGACTGGGAAATGACCGAAAGCTTTGTACGGTCGTCCGGTCCCGGAGGGCAGAATGTCAACAAGGTGTCGACCGCAGTCGAGCTGCGCTTCGAAGCTGCACGCTCGCCGTCCTTGCCCGATCCGGTCAAGGCCCGGTTAAAGCGACTGGCCGGGCGACGCTGGACCAAAGACGGCGCAATCATCATTCAATGTGAGGAAACACGCTCGCAGGCCCGCAACCGTGAAATCGCGCGCGCAAGGCTGGCAGAACTGATCTCCCGCGCGCTGGTCAAACCTAAACGGCGGATCGCAACGAAACCGACCTATGGCTCGGTCAAGCGTCGGCTTGCCGCGAAAAAGGCGCGTGGCGACGTCAAGGCGCTGCGGGGCAAGGTGTCTGAAGATTGATCTGGCATCTTGCCGGGGCGTTGATAGTCTGGCCCGCAAAGGCTGCAAAAGGGTAACGTCATGAGGCTGGAGGGAAAAACCGCAATCGTCACCGGCGGCGCATCCGGGTTCGGTGCGGGGATCGTGCAGAAATTCCAAGCCGAAGGCGCACGCGTCATGATTGCGGATATCAACGGTGACGCAGCCGCTGAGATGGCGGCGCAACTTGGGGCCGGGGCATTGGCGCATCAGGTCGACGTCGGCGACGGGGCTTCGGTTCAAGTGATGGCGGACACGGCACTTGCCGCCTTTGGGGCGCTCGATATTCTGGTAAACAATGCAGGTGTCACCCACTTGCCAACCCCTCTGGAAAACGTCACCGAGGATGATTTCGACCGGGTCTTCAACGTGAACATGAAGTCCGTCTATCTGACCGCCCGGGCATTTGTTCCCCATATGAAGGCGCGCGGCGCGGGCGCAATTCTGAACGTGGCCTCGACAGCGGGCCTGTCACCGCGCCCGAATCTGAACTGGTACAACGCGTCCAAAGGGTGGATGATCACGGCAACCAAAACTATGGCGGTCGAACTGGCCCCAACCGGCATTCGCGTGAACGCGATCTGTCCAGTCGCGGGTGAAACACCGCTGTTGAAATCTTTCATGGGCGAAGACACGCCCGAGATTCGCGCCAAGTTCCTGGCGACCATCCCATTGGGACGGTTTTCAACACCCGAAGACATGGCCAACGCCGCCTGTTTCCTGTGTTCGGACGAGGCCAGCATGATCACCGGCACCGCGCTCGAGGTTGATGGCGGCCGATGTATCTGATCCGCTCTTCATCTGGCCAAAAATATCCCCGCCGGAGGCAGCGCGCGCCCGCGCGCTTCCCCGCACCAATCCCGAGTTCAAGATGATCCCTGGACCAAGAAACCTGATTACCGATGTCCCCGGCCTGAAGGTTGGAAACGCACAGGACGACGCTCTGAAGTCCGGGACCACGGTTCTCACGGCAGATAAACCGTTTGTAGCGTCGGTCCATGTGATGGGCGGGGCACCGGGTACGCGCGAAACCGATCTGCTTGCGCCTGATAAAACCGTCACAGGGGTGGACGCGCTGGTTCTGTCCGGCGGATCGGCATTTGGACTGGACGCCTGCTCGGGTGTTTCAGATGCGATGCGGGCCGAAGGGCGCGGATTTCCCGTCGGGTCCGCGAAGGTTCCGATCATTCCCGGCGCGATCCTGTTTGATCTGCTCAATGGCGGTGCAAAGGATTGGGCGGAAAACCCCTATCGTGCGCTGGGGCGAGCCGCTTATCTGGCCGCTTCAAAAGATTTTGATTTGGGGTCCGTCGGGGCGGGCACCGGGGCGTTGGCCGCAATGCAGAAGGGCGGGCTTGGCTCTGCTTCGTCCATTCTGCCTGATGGGGTCACGGTCGGGGCCCTCGTTGCGACGAACCCGCTGGGCAGTGTCACAACACCGGGTGACCGGCACTTTTGGGCGGCACCCTTTGAACAAGGTGCAGAATTTGGCGGGCTGGGCCCCGATATGTCGCCGGATCAAAGCCGGATCCGCCCCAGCCGCAAAGCGATGGCCATGAGTCCAGCGCAACCCGAACAGACAAACACGACCATCGCCATCGTTGCCACGGATGCCGCATTGACCAAACCACAATGCCAAAGATTGGCCGTTGCCGCCCACGACGGAATTGCCCGGGCGATCCTTCCCGCACACACACCCGGCGACGGTGATCTGGTTTTTGGCATCAGTACCGGCGCCCGCCCCATCGCATCCGAGGCCGATCTCGCTCTGATCGGGCACGCGGCTTCGCTGTGCCTGTCCCGCGCCATCGCGCGGGCGGTTTATCTGGCGACCCCGGCGGAAGGAGACCTGTTGCCCTGCTGGACCGCTGTACATGACTTAAGTTAAGGACACACCATGTGTCGCAGTGGCACTGTAGATGCGCGCGGCAATCCGCGCGTTGACACTTTTATGCGCCGGGGGTCCATTCGGTGCAGCCAATTTGTATCGGAGCACAAGCTATGAATCGTATCCTCACTATCGCAATCGCTGGCCTGCTGGCGCTGCCCGCCCATGCCGAAGGCGATGCCGAAGCCGGTGAGAAAGCTTTCAACAAATGCAAGTCCTGCCACATGATCGCTGACCCGGCCGGAGAAGTCATTGTCAAAGGCGGAAAAACCGGCCCCAACCTCTTTGGTGTCGCTGGCCGCACTGCCGGAACCTACGAAGACTTCAAATATGGCGACAGCATCGTTGCAGCCGGTGAGAAGGGTTTGGTCTGGGATGAGGCCTCCTTTGCGGAATACACGCAGGACCCTAAGGGCTTCCTGAAATCGTATCTGGACGACACCGCTGCCAAGTCGAAAATGACCTTCAAGTTGAAAAGCGGCGGTGAAGACGTCTACGCCTATATCGTCAGTGTATCAGGCGAATAAACGCTAATATTGTGCACCCATGCACAAGGACCAAAGGCCGCAGCCCCTGCGGCCTTTGGTGCGATTGATACCAGTGTAGAACAGCGCCACTTTGGTATCTGACGGCAAACCGCAGAGTGTGCCGCAACGCCAAGCCGACCCGGCAACAGCTAAACCCAACATCGGCGCCCGTCAGGCGGATTGGCAACAGGAGAGGACAGATGGGCATTATGATCCCGGCTTGGGTCAATGGTGAATTGACTCCGGTAGACAAACTTGAAGCTCACGAAAAGGGCCTCAAGCACAAGGCCGTGTCGGTGTTTGTCGTTAGGGGCACCGAGATTTTGTTGCAGCGTCGGGCGCTGGGCAAGTACCACACGCCCGGCCTGTGGGCGAACACTTGCTGTACACACCCCGACTGGGACGAAAGCTCGTCAACCTGCGCCGTGCGCCGTTTGAACGAAGAACTGGGGATCACAGGTCTTTATCCTGAATACCGTCACCGTTTGGAATACCACGCCGATGTTGGGAACGGCATGGTGGAAAACGAAGTGGTCGACGTTTTTCTGGCCCATGTGCGCGGACCGCTGAAAATCGCGCCTGATCCGGACGAAGTCATGGATATCCGCTGGATCGACTACCATGACCTGTTGGCCGAAGTGGCCCGCCACCCGGATCGGTTTACACCGTGGCTCAAGATCTACCTGCACAACCATGCGGACACGATTTTCGGCCCGGACCTGATCATTTCAGCTAAATCCTGAGGCACTCCGAAAATCCCTGCCTTGCAAGGGCGGCTCAAGCCGCCTAAATCAACGCGTCATGGCCAAGCAGAAGACAGACCCGAATTACAAGGTAATCGCCGAAAACCGGCGCGCCCGCTTCGATTACGCAATCGAAGAGGACATTGAATGTGGCATCATCCTGCAGGGGTCCGAGGTCAAATCCCTGCGCGCGGGCGGCTCGAACATCGCCGAAAGCTATGCCACGGTCGATGACGGAGAACTTTGGCTGGTCAACAGCTATATCGCGCCGTATGAGCAGGCCAAGATGTTCAAGCATGAAGAACGTCGCCGCCGGAAACTGCTGGTGTCCCGCAAGCAGATGTCGAACCTGTGGAACGCGACGCAGCGCAAGGGCATGACGCTGGTGCCGCTGGTTCTGTATTTCAACCACAGAGGACTGGCCAAGGTCAAAATCGGCATCGCCAAGGGTAAAAAAAACCACGACAAGCGCGAAACCCAGGCCAAGCGCGACTGGTCACGGCAAAAGCAGCGCTTGTTGAAAGATCACAGCTAGAACGCCATCGCCGCCTGAACCGCCCGTTGCCAGCGATCATAGGTCGCGTCGCGTTCGGCTTGCTCTTGCGTTGGCTCGAACCGGCGGTCCAGCGCCCATGTTTCGGCAAAACCGGCCTGATCCGGGTATATCCCGGCTTTCATACCCGCCAGCCATGCGGCGCCAAGGGCGGTCGTTTCCTGCATAACCGGGCGATCCACCGGGGCACCCAGACAATCTGAAAGACCCTGCATTGTCCAGTCAGATGCACTCATCCCGCCGTCGACGCGCAGGATGACATCCGCATCGGCCCCCCAGTCGCCCTGCATGGCGTGCCACAGGTCGCGGGTCTGAAAGGCGATGCTTTCCAGCGTGGCGCGGGCAATCTCGGCCCTGCCGGAATTGCGTGTCAGCCCGAACATCGCACCGCGGCAATCCGGCTTCCAGTAAGGCGCCCCAAGGCCCGTGAACGCCGGCACCAGAATCACATGCTGGTTCGGGTCGGCCTGCGCAGCCAGATCACCGCTTTGCGGGGCCGAATCGATGATCTGCAACGCGTCGCGCAGCCATTGCACGGCGGCCCCGGCGATAAAGATCGACCCTTCCAGCGCATAGGTGCGCTGACCATCCAATTGGTAAGCGATTGTCGTCAGCAGGCGGTTTTTCGATTCAACTGGCTGCGCACCCGTGTTCAGCAGCGCGAAACAGCCCGTGCCATAGGTGGATTTCATCATACCGGGCTGGAAACAGGCCTGTCCGATGGTGGCTGCCTGCTGATCGCCTGCCACACCCAGAATGGGGATGTTCCCGCCAAGCAAGGTGGTTGCGCCGAAATCCGAGGCGCAATCCTGCACGGTCGGCAACATTTGAACGGGTACATCCAGCAATTCGCAAATCTCAGCGCTCCAGGCGCCTTTGTGAATGTCGAACAGCAGGGTGCGGGCGGCGTTGGTGGCGTCAGTGGCATGGACACGACCTTCGGTCAGACGCCAGATCAGGAAACTGTCGATGGTGCCGAACAGCAACTCTCCGGCCTCTGCCCGCGCGCGTGCGCCTGAAACGGTGTCCAGCAGCCATTTGACCTTGGTGCCCGAGAAATAAGGGTCCAGCAGCAGACCGGTCTGGGCGGTGACGTCATCTTCACATCCGGCTTGCTTGTAGCGGGCGCAGATTTCGGCGGTACGGCGGTCCTGCCAGACAATCGCGTTATGGATGGCCTTGCCGGTCTGCTTGTCCCAGACCACGGTCGTTTCACGCTGGTTGGTGATACCAATACCCGTGATCTGGTCAGCCGAAACACCGGCGCTTTCCATCACCTCGCGGCACACATGCAAGACGCTGGACCAGATATCCTCGGGGTCGTGTTCAACCCAACCTTCTTGCGGGAAATGCTGGGGGAACTCCTGCTGAGCGGTGCCAACACGGTTCATCTGCCCGTCGAACAGGATCGCGCGCGAGGACGTAGTGCCCTGATCAATTGCCAGAATAAAGGTCATGTCCGCTCTCCCCGGTGTCATTTTGCGCGACTTTAGCGCAAACAACGGCGCCGGGGCCAGAGCAGAAATCAGACCGGATCGACGGGAATATTGTCGATCAGGCGGACGCCATCGGCCCAGGCCGTAACGAACAAGCGCGCGGGTTTGCTGGCATTGGGCAGGCTTTCCAGCGTCTCGGCGCAGCGCAGATCGATATATTCCACTTCGGTAAAACCAGCGTCCAGCAATGCGGCTTTTGCGTCTTGCGCCAGCGCCGCGAAATCCTTGCCAGCGGCAAGCTTATCTGCCACCCGCCGCATGATCTCGTTCATGCGGGACGCGACCTTTACACCCTCAGGCGACAAAAGCAGATTGCGCGACGACATTGCCAGCCCAGAAGGCTCGCGCACGGTTGGGCAGCCGACAACCTCGATGGGAATGTCCAGATCGCGGGCCATGCGGCGCACCACCAGCAGTTGCTGATAGTCTTTTTCCCCGAAGTAGGCTCGGTCCGCCTGCGTTTGCAGGAACAGTTTGGCCACTACAGTGGCCACGCCTTCGAAATGGCCGGGGCGAAACGGGCCTTCCATCATGTCGGTCAAACCGGTCACGGATACCGTGGTGGAAAAGCCGTCGGGATAGATTTCCTGAGGGTCCGGCACATAGATCGCATCCACGCCATAAGGGGCCAGCTTTTGGGCGTCTTCATGTTCCGTGCGGGGATAGTTCGCCAGGTCTTCGGGGTTGTTGAACTGCTTGGGGTTCACAAAGATCGTCACGATCACCCGGTCACAGTTCTCCTTGGCGGCCTGCGCCAGCGACAAATGCCCTTCGTGCAATGCGCCCATGGTCGGAACAACGCCGATAACGTCACCTGCGCGGTGCCATTCTGTCGTCTTGGTCCGCAGTTCCGCCAGCGAGCGCAGGATCGGCGCGGTCACGTCTTTGGTCCTTTCGCCGGAGCCTGATCAGCAAAGACATGTTCGTCCGCCGGAAATGTTCGCGCACGCACTTCGGCCGCGTAATCTGCGATGGCGGCTTCGGCCAACGGGCCAAGCTCGGCATAGCGTTTGACGAATTTGGGTTTGAAGGCGGTGAAAAAGCCAACCATGTCATCGACGACCAGAATCTGCCCGTCACAACCGGCTGACGCTCCGATTCCGATGGTGGGGATGGCAACCTGTTCGGTGATCCTGTCGGCCAGACCTTGCGGCACTTTCTCAAGCACCACGGAAAACGCACCGGCCTCGGCCACGGCGCGGGCATCTGCCATGACGGTTTCGGCCTGTTCGTCGCGCCCCTGCACCTTGTAGCCGCCCAGCGTGTTGATCGATTGCGGGGTCAGACCGATATGCGCCATCACCGGGATGCCGCGCTTGACCAGAAAGCGGATGGTTTCAGCCATCTCGACACCGCCTTCCAGCTTGACTGCCCCTGCACCGGTTTCCGCCATCAGCCGCGCCGCGTTGCGAAACGCTTGTGCCGGGCTTTCCTCATAGCTGCCAAACGGCATGTCGATGACCATCATCGCCGTGCTCAACCCGCGTGCGACGGCCTGACCGTGCAGGATCATCATCTCCATCGTGACACCAAGGGTGGATTCCAGCCCGTGCAAAACCATCCCGACGCTGTCCCCCACAAGAACAAAGTCACAATGCGTGTCCATCAGGCGCGCCATAGGCGTTGTGTATGCGGTCAGTGAGACCAGAGGCACGCCGCCTTTTCGGGCGCGAATATCTTCGGCGTTCGGGGCCTTTTTGCGGGCGGTGGCGCTCATGGTTGGCTCCTGCAGGGCTTATGTTGCAGTGCGGCATAGCAGATCGGCTGGGGCCAAAGAAACCCCGGTTGCGCGAACATTCCCTTGATTGACCTCAGGTTTAAAGGAACACTGCCGATAAAACGGCCCGGAAAACATGGGCGCAGATTTTCAGTTGGGAGAGTTCACATGACAAAACACGTGCTTCGGACATTCGCGTCGACCGTGGCGATCGGCGCCAGCCTGTTGGCGACGCAGGTTTTGGCCAAATCCGACATCACCATCGCCATGCAGCTGGAACCCCCGCATCTGGATCCGACCAGCGCCGCTGCTCAGGCCATCGATTCGGTTGTCTACACCAACATCTTCGAAGGTCTGACCCGTTTCATGGGCGACGGCTCGGTCGTGCCCGGCCTTGCGGAAAGCTGGGAGATTTCCGAAGACGGCAAAACTTATACCTTCAAACTGCGCGACGGCGTGACCTTCCATGACGGCACGACCATGGATGCCGAGGATGTTAAATTCACCCTTGACCGGGCCACGGCCGAGGACAGCGCCAACGCGCAGAAAGCTCTGTTTGCAGGGATCGAAAGCGTCGAAGCCGTGGATCCGCTGACAGTCAGGATCACCCTGGCCGATCCGAACGGCAATTTCCTGTTCAACCTTGCCTGGGGTGACGCGGTGATCGTCGCGCCTGAAAGCATCGAGAACATCAAGACAAACCCGGTTGGCACCGGCGCTTTTACCTTTGGCGACTGGGTTCAGGGCGACAGCATAACACTGAACCGCAACCCCAATTATTGGGGCGACCAACCGGCGTTAGAGACTGCGACGTTCAAATTCATCTCGGACCCGACCGCCGCATTTGCGGCCATGATGGCCGAAGATGTGGACGTGTTCGACAACTTCCCGGCACCGGAAAACCTGCCCCAGTTCGAGGCTGACCCGCGGTTTCAGGTTCTGGTTGGATCGACCGAGGGGGAAACGATCCTGTCCACCAACAACAAACAGCCGCCATTCGATGATATTCGGGTCCGGCAGGCGTTGGCCCATGCGATTGACCGGCAGGCCATCATCGACGGCGCCATGTTCGGGTACGGCACCCCTATCGGCACGCATTTTGCGCCACACAACCCCGCTTATGTCGATCTGACGGGCCAGTCCGCGTATGATCCCGAAAAGGCCAGGGCTTTGCTGGCAGAGGCGGGATTTGAAAACGGGTTCGAGACAACTCTGCACTTGCCACCGCCATCTTATGCGCGCCGGGGCGGTGAAATCATCGCCGCACAGCTGGCCGAGGTCGGCATCACGGCCGAGATCATCAACGTCGAATGGGCCCAGTGGCTGGAATCGGTGTTCAAGGGCAAGGAATTTGGTCTGACCATCGTCAGCCATACCGAACCGATGGATATCGGCATCTATGCGCGGCCCGACTATTACTTCCAGTATGACAGCATCGACTTTCAGACGCTGATGGAGACGCTGAACACCACCACCGACCCCGAGGAACGGACCCGTCTTCTGGGTGAGGCACAGCGCCTCATCTCGAACGATTATGTCAATGGGTACCTGTTCCAGCTGGCCAAGCTAGGCGTCGCCAAGGCCGGTGTTCAGGGCCTGTGGGAGAACGCACCGACTGCGGCAATCGACCTGACCGCCATTTCCTGGTCTGAATGACATCAGTTTGCTGGGCCTGCTTATCGGGCCCAGTTTCACCATTGCGAAATGCGTTTCTAACGATCATGAAAAGCTTGTTTGCAGGTTTCGTTCTTTTGCTTTTCGCGTCTGTCCTTCCAGGCGCTGTTTTTGCGCAGGGCTTGTTCCAAGGGCAGCAGGATACGCTGGTGGGAACCCCGGACAACCCGCTGAAAGTCGGGGTTGGTATCAAGATCGACCAGATTACCGGTGTCGATCAGCAATCCGAAAACTATGGTGCCGTGGTTGTACTGCGGTTCGAATGGACAGACCCGGAGCTGGCGTTTGATGCGGAAAGCCTTGGTCGTGATTTTCGGGTTTTTGAACCGCCCGCTTTCGTGAAATACGCCGCTGAGCTGGATGTGGTAACCCCGGCTTTTGTTATCCATAACCAACAGTCCAATCGATGGATTCATGAATCCGCAGTTGCCGTGCGTCATGATGGTCATGTGACTTTTGTCGAAAAATCCTCGCTGACCTTGCAGGCTCCGCATTTCAACTTTCGCAAATACCCGTTCGATACGCAGGAATTTCACTTCGAGGTCGTATCGGTGTTTCCTTCGCAATTCGTTCACTATCACTCGCTTGATGAATACTCCGGCCTGGGTGATATGCTGGGCGAAGAGGAATGGATACTTGGCAATGCCAGGGCTCTGACGTCAACGACGACCGGTTTGTCAGGAAACGAAAGCGACCGGGTCGAACTTGTCTTCGAAGGCACCCGGCACCTGACATATTACACCATCCGCATATTCCTGCCGATGCTGGTGCTGATCACGGTAGGATGGGCGCTTTTCTTTCTGGATGAATACCGAAAACGGATCGAGATCGCAGGCGGCAACCTGTTAGTCTTTGTGGCCTTCAACTGGGCCATTTCCGCTGACTTGCCCAAGCTTGGCTATCTGACGTTTCTGGATTTCATTCTGCAATGCATGTTCCTGATGACAGGAACGATTATCGTCTTCAGCGTGATGTTGCGTAAATTGAAAGTTTCCGGTCGGGAAGAGACGGCCAGAAAGCTCGACAATTACGCGATCAAATGGATTTACCCGTTGGGATATGCCGCCATCATCGGCTATGCCGTCGTTGTCTTTCTGATGACGTCTTAGGCGCTGAACCCCACAACTATGTGGTTCTGAAATCGCGTGTATAGCTTTGGCTACCGGCTGTTCTGACCCTTGTCGGCGCAGCAGGACGGCGTGGCGGACACCGCGCGCTGAAAGCAACAGTAAAAAAAAATCGCAAGATTAAGCATGCACCGCTGATTGTCGTGGTGTCTGATTCAACACAACAGATGTCGGATTCTAGAGTATCCAAATTCGGTTTTTTCGCGGATTCTGAAAAAAAAGGTCCGATTCATGCGATACTCTGGTTTCAAAGTCATCAAAGAGGCTCTTACCGGGCACAAAGGGTGGACACCGACCTGGCGCGAGCCGGAGCCCAAGCCACATTACGACATTGTGATCATCGGCGGTGGCGGTCATGGCCTTTCAACGGCGCATTACCTGTCAAAGGTATTTGGCCTCCGCAATGTGGCGGTGATTGAAAAAGGCTGGATCGGTGGCGGCAATGTCGGGCGCAATACAACCATTATCCGCTCGAATTATTTGCTGGACGGCAACGAACCTTTCTACGAGTTCTCGCTGAAACTGTGGGAAGGTCTTGAGCAGGACGTAAACTATAACGCGATGGTCAGCCAGCGCGGGATCATCAACCTGATCCACACAGACGCCCAGCGCGATGCCTTTACGCGACGGGGCAACGCCATGATCCTGAACGGCGCGGATGCCGAGCTGCTGGATGCCGAACAGGTGCGCAAGGAATACCCGTTCCTGAACTTCAACGATGCCCGGTTCCCGATCAAGGGCGGGCTGGCCCAGCGGCGCGGCGGCACAGTTCGGCACGACGCGGTGGCCTGGGGATATGCCCGTTCAGCAGACAGCCACGGTGTCGATATTATCCAAAACTGCGAAGTGACCGGTTTCCGGATCGAAAACGGAAAATGCCTGGGGGTTGAGACGTCGAAAGGGTTCATTGGCGCAGGCAAGGTTGGCTGTGCGGTGGCCGGAAATTCGGGGCGTGTCATGGGCATGGCGGGTATGCGGTTGCCAATCGAAAGCCACGTCCTGCAAGCTTTTGTGTCAGAAGGTCTGAAGCCGGTTCTGCCCGGGGTGATCACTTTTGGCGCGGGGCATTTCTATGTCAGCCAGTCCGACAAGGGCGGACTGGTCTTTGGTGGCGATATCGACGGGTACAATTCGTACGCACAACGCGGCAACCTGCCCGTGGTCGAAGATGTCTGCGAGGGCGGCATGGCCCTGATGCCGATGATCGGTCGCGCGCGCCTGCTGCGGATGTGGGGCGGGATCATGGATATGTCCATGGATGGATCGCCCATCATCGACCGGACCGGCATCGATGGCCTCTATTTCAACGGCGGCTGGTGTTACGGCGGGTTCAAGGCAACTCCGGCGTCGGGGTATTGCTTTGCGCATCTGCTGGCAAAGGATGAACCGCACCCGACCGCAACCGCCTACCGGTTCGACCGGTTCCGCACTGGTCGCATGATCGACGAAAAAGGTATGGGCAACCAGCCCAACCTGCACTGAGGGGAGCAGCACCATGATCATCCATCATCCCTTGCTGGGCCCGCGTGACAGTTCCGAATTCGTCTATCTGGGAGACGCCTCCTTGATCAACAGGCCCGACTGGCAGGCCGAAAACGCGGCCGAAGCGTTTTATGACTACGCCTATCTGCGCGACAATCCAGCTGGCGAACACCGCGAGTTGTGGTTCCACGAGGGGGGCGACCGTTCCTGGTTGGTCGTGACCCGCAATACCGCGACACATGAGATTTCCAAAGTGGAACTGGCCCGTGACGTGGCCCGGGCACAGGGGCGCTCCAAATGACTCAAGACAACAGGCTGAGCGGCGGTCAGATCGACCGCACCAAAACCCTGAACTTCAAATTCGACAACCGCAGTTACACTGCGCATCCGGGCGATACGCTGGCCTCGGCCCTTCTGGCCAATGGCGTGCGCCTGATGGGCCGGTCGTTCAAATACCATCGCCCGCGTGGGGTGCTGACTGCCGGTTCGGAAGAACCCAACGCCCTTGTCGAACTGCGCACCGGTAACAGTCAGGAACCCAACACCCGTGCCACGACCGTTGAGATGTTCGAGGGGCTTGAAGCCCATTCCCAAAACCGCTGGCCCAGCCTGAAATTCGACGCTCTGGCGATCAACGACAGATTCTCGACCTTTCTGACGGCGGGGTTCTACTACAAAACCTTCATGTGGCCTGCCGCGTTCTGGGAAAAGCTGTATGAGCCGATGATCCGCCGCGCTGCGGGACTTGGGTCGTTGTCGATGCAGGAAGACCCCGATGAGTATGACAAAGGGTTCCGGCATTGCGATCTGCTGATAATCGGCGCGGGTCCAGCCGGATTGATGGCGGCACTGACTGCGGGCCGGGCCGGTTCCGAGGTCATTCTTGCGGATGAGGATTTCGCACTTGGTGGGCGGCTCAACAGTGAAACCTTTTCGCTGAACGACGGTGATGCGACCGAATGGGTTAAGCAGAGTGTCGCTGAACTGTCAGCAATGCCCAACGTCCGCCTGATGCCGCGCACGACCGTGATCGGTGCCTTTGATCACGGCATCTATGGTGCAGTTGAGCGGACGGGCGATCATCTTGCTTCTCTGCCTTCCGGTAAACCGCGCCAGATACTCTGGCGCATCTACGCCAAACGCGCCCTGTTATGCGCTGGCGCGACCGAGCGGCCCATCGCGTTTGAAAACAACGACAGGCCTGGCATCATGCTGGCAAGTGCTCTGCGCACCTATGCCAATCGGTTTGCAACCACGGCGGCGCAACGTGTCGCCATCTTTACGAACAACGATGACGGCCACCGCACCGCTGCGGACCTGCACGCAAAAGGTGTCAGGATTGCTGCTGTCGTCGACGTCCGTGACGACGCCCCGACCAGCCATGAATATGAAGTTCTGCGCGGCGCGCAGGTCAGGGACACCAAAGGCCGACTGGGGCTGACCTTTGTCGAGGTTGAGCTGGCAGACGGATCGTCGCGCACGCTGGACTGCGGGGCGCTTGGCGTTTCGGGTGGCTGGAACCCCAACGTGCATTTGACCTGCCACCAACGGGGGCGTCCCGCCTGGAACGACGATCTGGCGGCTTTCGTGCCCGGCGCGGACTTGCCGCCTAAGCTGTCCGTCGCAGGGGCGGCGAATGGTGTGATGTCCACCCATGGTGCCCTGCAATCCGGGGCAGAAGGTGCGGCGCAGGCGCTGGGCCTGAAAGGCCCGCTGTCCGATCTGCCTAAGGCCGAGGATACCCCGATCTCGCAGACACCGTTCTGGTATGTTCAGGGTTGCAGCCGCGCGTGGCTGGATCAGCAGAACGACGTGACCGTCAAGGATGTGAAGCTCAGCCATCAGGAAGGGTTCCGTTCGGTCGAGCACTTGAAACGCTATACCACCTTGGGCATGGCCACCGATCAGGGCAAGACCTCGAACATGGGCGGGCTTGCGATCATGGCCGAACTTGCAGGTAAGTCCATTCCGGAAACCGGCACAACGATCTTCCGCCCGCCCTATACGCCCGTTCCGATTGCAACCTTTGCTGGCCGGATGAAAGGCAAAGAGTTTCATCCAACTCGCCTGACCCCGTCACATTACTGGGCCAAGGAACGCGGCGCGGTGTTTGTCGAGGTCGGCAATTGGCTGCGCGCACAGTGGTTCCCGCTGCCCGGTGAAACCCATTGGCGGGAATCCGTGGACCGTGAGGTGCGCCAGACCCGTGCCTCGGTCGGGGTGTGCGACTGCACCACGCTTGGAAAGATTGATGTTCAGGGTGCGGATGCGGCGGATTTCCTGAACAGGGTCTATTGCAACGGATTTGCTAAACTGGCCGTCGGCAAAACCCGCTATGGGCTGATGTTGCGCGAAGACGGAATTGCGATGGATGACGGCACCGCCGCGCGTCTGGCCGAGGATCATTTCGTGGTCACCACCACAACAGCCAATGCGGTCAAGGTCTACCAGCATATGGAATTTGTCCGGCAATGCCTGTTCCCGGACATGGATGTGCAGCTGATCTCGACCACCGAAGCCTGGGCACAATACGCGGTAGCCGGACCCAATTCGCGCAAACTGCTGCAAAAGATCGTGGATCCCGAGTTCGACATCTCGAACGAAGGCTTCCCGTTCATGGCTTGCGGCAACATCACCGTATGCGGCGGGTTGCGGGCGCGGTTGTTCCGGATTTCCTTCTCGGGCGAATTGGCCTTTGAAATCGCGGTTCCATCGCGATACGGCGACGCGCTGATGCGGCGTTTGATGCAGGAAGGCGAAGAGTTCGATGTCGTACCATACGGCACCGAAGCGCTGGGCGTCATGCGGATCGAAAAGGGTCACGCCGCAGGCAACGAGTTGAACGGAACCACCACCGCCCTGAACCTTGGAATGGGTCGGATGGTATCCAAGAATAAAGACAGCATCGGCTCAATCCTGTCCGAGCGTGAAGGGCTGAACGAACCAGACGCTTTGATGATGGTTGGCATCAAGCCTGTGAACGCTGGCGACAAGGTAACCGCCGGAGGGCATCTGATGGATGCCACGGGTCCCGTGGATGCTGCCCATGATCAGGGCTATGTCACATCGGCGGCATTTTCGCCGTCGCTGGACAGCCATATCGGCCTTGGCTTTTTGAAAAACGGCGGCACACGTCAGGGCGAAAAGATGCGCCTTGTGTCACCAGTGACCGATCTGACGGTCGAGGTTGAAATCGTCTCGGCCCATTTCGTCGACCCCGAGGGAGAACGGCTCCGTGCATGATCTTGTAGCAATAACCGCGCTGGGTGGAACCGAACCCAAGATCGACAGGGTCGGAAGCGTGACCTGTACCGAAACTCCGGGTGTGGCGCTGGCCTCGGTCGCCGCTCGGCTGGGTCGGGAAGACAAAACCCGGAATGCCGTATCCCAAGTGATCGGAGCGGAAACGCCTGCCGTCGGGCAATTTACCGGCGGGCCGATCGTTGCCTTCTGGACCGGGCCTGATCAATGGATGATCGAAACGCCCTTTGAGACACATGAAGATCTGGCGCATCTGGTGAAAGAACGCACTGGGGACAACGCATCGGTTTCCGAACAGACAGACGCATGGGTCAGGTTTGATCTGGACGGAGAAGGCGTGTTGGCAGTGCTGGAATTGCTAAGCAATCTGGATTGCCGAAAGATGGCGGTTGGAGCCGCATCCCGCACGTCTATCCATCACCTGGGGTGTTTCGTCCTGTGCCGTGCTTCTGGTTCGTTCAGTATTTACGGGCCAAGATCGTCTGCCGGGTCACTGCATCATGCGATTGTGGCCGCAATGAAATCGGCGCTTTGAGGGCAAGATCAGCTTGAGGGCAGCGGAGCGTTATCTTCGACCCGAAACCGGTTGATCCGTCGCCGGTCCTCGCTGGGGCTCAAACCAAAGGCAGATCGGTAGTGCGTCACCAACGGCGTGACCGAACTGTATCCGATGGCCGCGGCAATGTCGGCAATTGGGTCCTTGGTGTAGACAACCATCTGACGGGCCGCCTTCATCCGCATGGAGCGGAAATAATGGCTGGGGCTTTGCCCTGTGGCCTGTTTGAAGGCGCGCTCGATCTGGCGGGGGGTGACGCCCGTTTGATCCGCTATGTCCGCGATCGAGATCGGATTGCCGATACGGCTTGCGAACAGGTCGACACATCGTGCCACAAGCGGCGGCAGCTTTTCACCCGTGGCAGGTTTGCTTGCACTGGGCACCTGTTGCTGAACACCTTCCCCTCGCATCATCGGATGCTGGAACCAGCAGGCCACCTCATGCGCGACTTCGCCGCCCAACCGGTCCTGAATCAGATGCAGGGCGAGATCAAACGCGGCCGCCGCCCCGGCCGCAGTATACCGCGTGGCATCCGACACGATCACTTCGCGCCGTGCATCGATCTGTGGAAACTCGGCCAGAAACGCGGCTTCGTAACACCAGTGCACCGATACCGGATGGCCGGTCATGACCCCCGAGCGCACGAGCGGGAAAACGCCGCCGCTGATACCGCCCAGAATTGTCCCGTGTCGTGACAAAGCCCTCAACGCACCATTCCCCTGGGCAGGGTTTCTGAAGCCCGAGGTCGGACTGCTGAGCAGGAACAGAATATCAATCGGCTTACAGTCTGCGAGGTTGCGTTCAGCCTCAAAACGCACATGAGCGCTGGAGCTGACCTTTCCCCCGTTTTCCGCCACAAGAGACCAGCGAAATGCCTCTTGCCCGGCGATCTCATTTGCAGCGCGCAGCGGTTCGATGACCGAGGTCAGGCAAGCCATCGGAAAGCCATCGAACAGCAGAAACCCGATCTCAATTCTATTTTCTGTCAGCATGAGCGCTACACTATCAGTAAATCCTGGTTCGGCCCGGATTGCTCCTTGGCCGCTCTGGCCTGCGGAAACGGTTCGAACAAGTGTAGCAAAACTCGGAACGTGCGAAATCGAAAAAACGCGCAACAAACATGGTGAAAATCGGGGTCAGGTCCTGCATTCGGATTGACAGGCGGAAAGGAACAAAGGTTGCGCAGCGCCATTTGCCGGTCTGCCGGTGCCGTAGATGCTGGACCCGTGACGGCTGAGACCCTAACGTAGCCTCAATGCTTCGCTATACCCTTAGACGACTGATCTCATTGCTTGCCAGCCTTGCCGTCGCCTCGGTGGTCATCTTCGCCGTGATCGAGGTCGCGCCGGGGGACCCGGCATCGTTCATGCTGGGTGTCAACGCACAAGAGGATACGTTGGCCGCGCTGCGGGCTGAACTGGGTCTGGATGGATCCAGGGTACAGCGGTATTTCAACTGGGTCGGGGGGATGGTGGCCGGAGATTTCGGCACCTCGTACACCTATCGCACACCGGTGTCGCAGATGATTGCGGACCGGTTGTGGGTATCGTTGCCCTTGGCTTTGTATGCGCTCACGCTGTCCACGCTGATCGCCTTTCCCGCCGGAATCTATGCCGCCGCGCGCCGGGGCAAGCCCGGGGATCTGGCGGTGATGGGGGCGACACAGCTTGGTATCGCTGTGCCCAATTTCTGGTTCGCGATGATGCTGGTGCTGATCTTCGCCATAAACCTGCGCTGGTTCAATGCCGGTGGGTTTGTTGGCTGGGGCGAGGGCCTTTGGGCGGGGCTGCGTTCGCTGACTTTGCCCGCCATTGCGTTGGCCCTTCCTCAGGCCGCGATCCTGGCCCGCGTCATGCGGTCCGCGCTGCTGGATATTCTGGGCGAGGATTTCATGCGCACCGCGCGGGCTAAGGGATTGTCGCGTCGTCAGGCTCTGTGGCGGCACGGGGTGCGGAACGCGCTGATCCCCGTGCTGACGATCATCGGCTTGCAGTTTTCCTTCCTGCTGGCCGGGTCGATCATCATCGAACAGGTGTTCTACCTGCCCGGCCTCGGGCGGTTGGTGTTTCAGGCCATTTCGGCCCGCGATCTGATCGTGGTTGAATCGGTGGTGATGCTGCTGGTCTTTGCGGTGATCACCGTGAATTTTCTGGTGGACCTGGCCTACGCAGCCGTTGACCCACGGTTGAGGAGCCGGTCATGAGCCGCAACCTGATCCTTGGCGCAGCGCTGTCGTCGCTGGTGGTGCTGGCGGCGCTGATCTCGTTTGTCTGGACACCCTACGACTATGCCGCGCTGGATATCCCCAACAAACTTCAGACGCCCGATGCACAACACTGGTTTGGAACAGATCACTTCGGCCGCGACATGTTCTCGATGATCATGGTCGGTGCACGCACTTCGATTGCGGTGGCTCTGGTGGCCGTGGGGATTGGCATGGCGCTGGGCGTACCCCTTGGCCTGACAGCCGCCGCACGCAAAGGGTCGTGGTTGGATGAGGTGATCATGCGTGGCAACGATCTGGTCTTTGCCTTTCCCTCGCTGGTCATCGCCATCCTGATCACGGCTGTGTTCGGTGCCGGTGCCATCAACGCGATCATTGCGATCGGTATTTTCAACATCCCCGTCTTTGCCCGCATCACCCGAGGGGCCGCATTGTCGCTGTGGGAGCGCGAGTTCATCCTTGCCGCCCGTGTGTCGGGCAAAGGTGCCGCACGGATATCAGCCGAACACATCCTGCCCAATGTCGCCAACTTGCTGATCGTTCAGGGCACCATCCAATTTTCGCTGGGCATACTGGCCGAGGCGGGCCTGTCCTATGTCGGTCTGGGCGCGCAACCTCCGACGCCCAGTTGGGGCCGGATGCTGGCGGACGCCCAGACTATGGTCAGTTTTGCCCCGCATTTGGCTCTGATTCCGGGCTTGGCGATTATTGTCACGGTATTGGGTTTGAACCTGCTGGGTGATGGTCTGCGCGACTGGCTGGACCCAAGGATCAGGGTGGAGCGGGCATGACGTTGCTGCAAGTCGAAAACCTGTCCCTGTCGATCCACGGGGTGCCGATCCTGAAACAGGTCAACTTGTCCATCGACCCGGGCCAGATCGTGGCGGTGACAGGTGAAAGCGGCTCGGGCAAATCCATGACAGCACTGGCTGTGATGCAGCTTCTGCCAAACGGGGCAACGGCAGACGGCGTAATCCGACTGGATGGCACTGACCTGCTTTCCGAATCCGAGGCCGAGATGTGCGCCTTGCGTGGCGCGTCCATCGGGATGGTATTTCAGGAACCGATGACGGCGCTCAACCCGGTGAAAACAATCGGCGATCAGGTGATGGAGACCATCCTGATCCACAAGGCGATGCCTCCTGCTCAGGCCCGGACCCGCGCCGCAGAGGTTTTGACCCGGGTTGGCCTGCCACCCGACAGGTTTCCTCTGTCGCGCTATCCGCATGAGCTGTCGGGCGGGCAGCGTCAGCGTGTGGTCATCGCAATGGCCATCGCATTGCGCCCAAGGCTATTGATCGCGGATGAGCCGACTACGGCGCTGGATGTCACCACGCAGGCGCAGATCCTTGATTTGCTGAAAGGGCTGGTTCGCGAATATGATATGGGCCTGCTGATGATCACCCATGATCTGGCTGTGGTCTCGGACATGGCCGATCAGATTGTCGTCATGCGTCACGGCGAGGTCGTCGAAAGTGGCGCGACGCGAAACCTGTTTCGAGATATGCAGCACCCCTATACCCGTATGTTGTTCGAAGCTTCGGGTCATCAGGTCACCCTGCCTGAACCTACACAGCAACGCCCGCTTCTGGAGGTTTCGCAGGTCGTCCGGGATTACCGCCTTCCCCGCAAAGGTCTGCTGGATGCGCCGCGCCACCACCGCGCGGTGGATGGTGTCAGCTTTACCCTCAACCGAGGGGAGCGTTTGGGGCTGGTGGGCGAGTCCGGTTGCGGAAAATCGACCCTAACACGGGCTATTTTAGGGTTGGAAGAGATCCAATCCGGTCAGATTATGCTGGATGGTCAGCCGGTTTTCACCGGCCACAGGCCCAACCTTGCGGTACGTCGCAAGATGCAGGTCGTGTTTCAGGACCCCTATGGCAGCTTCAATCCCCGCCACCGTGTCGCGCGCCTGATTACAGAACCTTTTCACCTGTTGGAAACGCCACCAAAGGGGTCCGAACGCCAGGACCGGATTGCAGAGATGCTGACGGCAGTGGGCCTCGGCCCTGATGATGCGGGCAAATACATTCACGAGTTTTCGGGCGGGCAACGCCAGCGGATCGCTATTGCCCGCGCTCTGATCATTCGGCCGGAACTGATCCTGTTCGATGAGGCGGTCTCAGCCCTCGACGTATCGGTGCGCGCCCAAATCCTCGATCTGCTTGCCGAACTCTGCGAGGCTTATGATCTGACTTACCTGTTCATCAGCCACGACCTGAGTGTGGTTCGCACCATCACCGATCATGTTCTGGTGATGCAGTCTGGGCGAATTGTCGAACAAGGCAGGACTGAACAGGTATTCTCGGACCCGCAGCATTCCTACACGCAAACCCTGATCGCCGCCGCGCCCCAACTGCCTGAAATCGGGAAGCTATCGGCGTAAAACTACTTATTAGAGCCTGAACGGAGGCCAAAATGACCCAACCACTCTGGTTTGATCCCACCCTGTGCCTGATCGGTGGAAACTGGACGCCTGCGGCATCGGGCGACTCATTGCCTTTGACCAACCCGTCAGACGGAACCGAGATTTGCCGGATCCCGCGCGGCTCGGGTGTGGATATTGACGCGGCGGTCGCCGCCGCCAGAACTGCGTTAAAGGGCGACTGGGGGCGCAAGACGGCCTTGGAGCGTGGGCGCATCCTGACCCGGCTGGGCCAGCTGGTGTTGGAACGGGTGGACGATCTGGCGCGGCTTGAGGCGATGGATGTGGGCAAGCCCCTGACGCAGGCCCGCGCCGATGCCATCGCGCTAGCGCGCTATTGTGAGTTCTACGGGGGTGCAGCGGATAAGGTGATGGGTGAGACCATTCCCTATCTCGATGGCTACACCGTCTATACACTGCGCGAACCCCATGGGGTGACAGGCCACATCGTGCCCTGGAACTATCCGATGCAGATTATCGGGCGCTCGGTCGGGGCCGCGGTGGCCATGGGCAACGCCTGCGTTCTGAAACCGGCAGAGGAGGCCTGCCTGACCGCGCTGGCCTTTGCCCATCTCGCGCAGCAAGCGGGTCTGCCAGCAGGTGCGCTGAATGTTGTGCCCGGCCTGGGGGCCGAGGCCGGTGCCGCATTATCCGGGCATCCGGGGGTCAACCATATCTCGTTTACTGGTTCGGTGGCCACGGGTGCATTGGTGCAGCAGGCCGCAGGGCGAAACGTTGTGCCTGTGACACTGGAACTGGGCGGAAAATCCCCGCAGCTGGTTTTTGACGATGCCGATTTGGATGCCGCCCTGCCGTTTCTGGTGAATGCGGGCATTCAGAACGCAGGACAGACCTGTTCGGCCTCGTCCCGCATTCTGGTACAGCGCGGCGTCTATGATCAGGTCAAATCCCGCATGGCCGAGGCCTATGAACAGCTCAGCGTTGGACCCGCGATGCAGGATCTTCGCGTTGGACCGCTGATTTCCGAGCGGCAAAAGCAGATCGTAAACAGTTTTCTGGACAAAAGCGCCGATCTGACCATTGCGGCAGAAGGGACGATCATAGTGGAGGCGCCGGAAACCGGGGCTTATGTCCGGCCCACCTTGTTTGCGGACGTGCCACCGGATCACCCGCTCGCCCGTGATGAAATCTTCGGCCCGGTCCAGGTTCTGATCCCGTTCGACACCGAAGAACAGGCTCTAATGATAGCCAATAGCACTGACTACGGTCTTGTCGCCAGCGTCTGGACACGTGACGGTGCGCGGCAGATGCGGTTGGCAAAAGGGCTGCACGCGGGTCAGGTGTTCCTCAACAACTATGGGGCAGGTGGCGGCGTTGAACTACCTTTTGGCGGCGTGGGCAAATCCGGCCATGGCCGCGAGAAAGGCTTTGAGGCGCTTTATGGCTTTTCGCAACTCAAGACAGTGGCTGCCCATCACGGGTAACAGCGCCCCGGTCTGTCAGATCAACGTTTCTTTCGCGCATATGCGCGAAAGAACAATCTCCTTGATCTCTTTAAGGGAATGGGCAACGGACAATCCAAAGGGCGGTTGGTATCAGTGATTTGTCGTCTCAAGTCACTTTTGAAGCAAAGACCGTTCGGGTCAGGACCAGAAAATCGCAATGAAGGACCCGGGTGGCGCTTGGCATTCCCGCTCTGTTCTGGATTGTCGGCCTCCTGCTTGTAAAAGCGTCGAAACCAAAAGCGGGCGTCTCAACGCCGCTATTACGCGCGCTTTTCACCGATCGAGGTTACGCCCAGAACATCCAGCACCCTGGCTTCGATCTGCTCGGCATTCATACCCGCAACGGCATACATGTCCGCGGGGCTGGCCTGATCGATGAAGATGTCAGGCAAGACCATCGAGCGGTATTTCAAGCCCCGATCAAAAACACCCTCATCCGCCAGAAGCTGTGCCACATGGCTGCCAAACCCGCCAACAGCGCCTTCTTCGATGGTGATCAACGCCTCATGATCCGCAGCCAGATTCAGGATCAGATCGCGATCCAGCGGCTTGGCAAAGCGGGCGTCTGCGATTGTTGGGCTAATGCCTTTGGCGGTCAGAGACTCGGCTGCTTTCTGAACTTCAGCCAGCCGCGTGCCAAAAGACAAAAGTGCGACGCGCGCGCCTTTCCGGATCATGCGGCCTTTGCCGATCTCCAGTACCTCACCGCGTTCGGGCAAGTCCACTCCGACACCTTCGCCGCGCGGATAGCGGAAGGCAATCGGCCCTTCATCATGCGCGACAGCGGTTGCCACCATGTGCATTAATTCCGCCTCATCCGCGGCGGCCATGACGACCATGCCCGGCAGATTGGCCAAATAGGCAATATCGAACGACCCGGCATGGGTGGCACCGTCAGCCCCCACCAAACCCGCGCGGTCAATGGCAAACCGAACGGGCAAGCGCTGGATTGCGACGTCATGCACAACCTGGTCGTACCCCCGCTGCAGAAAGGTCGAATACATGGCGCAGAATGGCTTCATCCCCCCTGCCGCCAGCGCAGCCGAGAAGGTCACGCCGTGCTGCTCGGCAATCGCCACATCGAAACAGCGCGACGGGTACCGTTCGGCAAACAGGCCCAACCCGGTGCCATCTGGCATCGCGGCAGTCACCGCAACGATCTTGTCATCGCGCGCGGCGGCATCCACCAGAGCCCTGCCAAAGACAGACGTGTAAGAAGGCGCGTTTGAAGGGGCCTTTTTCTGCTCGCCCGTAACCACATCGAATTTGGCTGTCGCGTGGCCTTTGTCGCGGGCCTGTTCGGCTGGTGCGTACCCTTTGCCCTTCTTGGTCAAGACGTGGATCAGGATCGGCCCGGTTGCCCGCGCCTTGACGGTGCGCAGAACCGGCAACAGCTGATCCAGGTCATGCCCATCAATAGGCCCGAGATAGGAAAACCCGAGCTCTTCGAACAGGGTTCCGCCCACGGCCATGCCTTTCAGCATTTCCTTGGCGCGTTTGGCCCCTTCGCGGAACGGTTCTGGCAAAAGTGAAACAGCGCCCTTTGCGGCGGCTTTCAGATCGTGGAATGGCGCCTCGGCGTAGATTCGGGACAGATAGCTGGACAGGGCACCAACAGGGGGGGCGATGCTCATCTCATTGTCATTCAGAATGACGATCAGGCGTTTCTTCAGGTGACCTGCGTTATTCATCGCCTCAAAGGCCATGCCTGCGGACATCGATCCATCACCGATCACGGCAATGGCGTCGCCCAACCCTTCAGGGGTTACACCGCCCAGATCACGCGCCACGGCAAAACCCAGTGCAGCACTGATCGAGGTGCTGGAATGCGCGGCGCCAAACGGGTCATAGGGGCTTTCACTTCGTTTGGTGAAACCGCTCAGGCCATCTTTCATGCGCAGCGTGCGAATGCGGTCGCGCCGTTCGGTCAGGATTTTGTGCGGATAGCACTGATGGCCCACATCCCAGATGATCTTGTCGCGCGGCGTGTCGAAAACAGCGTGCAGCGCGGTTGTCAGTTCCACAACACCCAGACCCGCGCCCAGATGCCCACCGGTGACAGAAACCGCCGAAATCGTCTCGGCCCGCAATTCCTGCGCAACCTGATGCAGCTGCGCGTCCGAGAACCGCTTGAGATCAGCGGGGCGGTTCACAAGGTCCAGCAGGGGCGTTTTGGGGCGGTCAGACATTTGGCGCGTTCCTGGCTTAGCTGTCCCGGGCAATAACGAAGCGAGCGGCTTCCTTCAAGGTTTCTGCCGTTGGGCCATACCCGTCCAGTGCGGCGCAGGCCTGATCAACAAGTTCACTGGCGCGGGTTCTGGCAGCATCCAAACCCAGAAGCGATACGAAAGTGGCCTTTCCCGCATCCGCATCTTTCTGAAGACGTTTGCCTGCCTTTGCAGCATCACCTTCAACATCAAGGATGTCGTCTGCAATCTGAAAAGCAAGACCAAGGGCTCGGGCATATTGGCGCAAGGGCTCTGGATCCGCTTTCGCCAGACGCGCACCCGCACAGGAGGACCATTCGATCAAAGCGCCCGTTTTGCCGCCCTGAAGCTGTGTTATCGCATTCAGCGTCAGAGGCTCAGAAGCGGTTTCCGCCGCGATATCAAGCGCCTGCCCCAAAACCATACCTTGCGCACCGCTTGCCCTGGCCAGTGTCAGTGCCAGATCAACGCGAACGTCTGCGTCTCCAACCTCGGGCCGGGTACACAGCTCAAAGGCCAGTGTTTGCAGCGCGTCCCCGGCAAGTACAGCCGTGCCTTCATCCCATTTCACATGCACTGTGGGGCGTCCGCGCCGCAGATCGTCGTCATCCATGCAGGGCAGATCGTCGTGAACCAGCGAATAGGCGTGCAGGGCCTCGATCGCGGTCGCGGGCCAGATCGCGCGGGACTCGTCGATTTGGTGCAGGCGCGCACTTTCCAGAACCAGAAACCCGCGCAGCCGTTTACCGCCCCGGGTGGCGTAGGCCATTGCCCGTGTCACATCCAGATCGTCCAGCGCGCCCATTATCAGGTCAAAATGATCCTGAAGGCGCGCCGCGTCCTGCGCCAGTCTTTCCTGAAACATTTACTGACCTTCGACAGGTGTGGTCCCGGTCGGTTGGCCATTCGCGTCCAGAGTGATCGCGGCCACTTTTTCCTCGGCCCGCTTCAACTCGTCCTCGCAACGCTTTTTCAAAGCGGCCCCGCGTTCATAAAGCGCAATCGACTGATCCAGCGCCACGTCGCCGCGCTCAAGCTGACCAACCACGGTCTCAAGCTCTTTCATGGCCTGCTCGAATGTCATCTGCTCAACTGGGGTATCGGTCATCGTGCTGCCTTCATCAGTTCTTCCACATGGGCGCGTGTCGCCTCGGCCAGTGCGTTCAGATCATACCCGCCCTCCAGAGTCGAGACGATACGGCCCTGACACACCTCATCGGCTATCCCGCACAGCTCTGCCGTGATCCAGGCGAAATCGCCAGTCGACCAGTTCAGATTGGCCAGAGGGTCGTCCTGATGCGCATCGAACCCGGCCGAGATGATGATCAACTCCGGCCGGAATGCCCGCAGGCGCGGAAAGGCCTGCGTTTCATAGGCGGAACGCATCTCAGCCCCGCCGGTGCCCGGGGCCAGCGGGATGTTCAGAACGTTATCGTAAGCGCCTGTCTCGTCCGGGCGGCCGGATCCGGGCCATAAAGGCATCTGCTGGCTTGTGATCACAAGGGCCCGATCTTCATCCCACAGCAGGTCCTGCGTACCGTTGCCATGATGAACGTCGAAATCGACCACTGCGACCCGCTTTAGCCCGTGGTAATCCAGTGCGTGTTTCGCAGCAAGCGCCGCGTTGCCAAACAGGCAGAACCCCATGGCTTTCTCGGCTTCGGCATGGTGCCCCGGTGGGCGAATGGCACAAAAGGCGTTCGACGCTTCACCGCCCAAAACCAGATCAACAGCCCGCACCGCCGCACCCGCCGCGCGATAGGCCGCATCAAGTGAACCCGGTGACATGAAGGTGTCCCCGTCAATTTGCGCAAACCCGTCAGAAGGGCGCGACGATCTGATGTCGCGGATATGGTTTTCGGGATGAACACGCAGCAAATCATCGTCTGCCGCCAGCGGAGCGGTCACGCGCTTAAGATCCAGCCCTTCCAGCGCGTGCAGGATATGCTCCAGCCGCGCCACCTGTTCCGGATGACCCTGGGGTGTGACATGTCCAAGGCAATCGGCATGTGTCAAAAGGGCGGTTTTCATCGGGATCCCATCTTCATCTGGCTAAAAATATCCTCGCCGAAGGCATTAATCGCCGCGCAGCGGCCCATTCAATCGGGCGCCAGCATATAGCCCGCGCCCCGGACTGTCTGCAGATACCGGGGCTGTTTCGGGTCCTGTTCGATCTTCCGGCGCAGGCGGGTGATCTGCACGTCCACGGCACGTTCTTGCGCCTGTCCTTTATCCCGGCCCAGATCTTCCACCAGTTTTGCACGGCTGATCGGCTCGCCAGGTTGGGCCGAGAAAATTTTCATCAGCTGGCTTTCGGTTGCCGTCAGGCGGACCGGCATTTCGCCCTGCCACATTTCACCACGTTCAATGTCATACCGGATGGGACCAAGATGCAGGATCTTCGCCGCTGTTTCCTCGGCCGGGGTTTCCGGCATTCGGCGCAGGATCGCATTGATCCGCAGCAACAACTCTTTCGGCTCGAAAGGTTTGGCGAGATAATCATCCGCCCCGGCTTCAAGCCCTGCAATCCGATGCTCGGTCTCGCCCTTGGCGGTCAACAACAGGATCGGTGTCGTATGGGTGTCACGCAGTGATCTGGTCAGACTGACGCCATCTTCGCCCGGCATCATCACATCCATGACGATCATGTCGAAATCCAATCCCGACAGAACCCGCCGCGCATGGGCCGCATCCCGTGCCGCTGTCACCAGAAACCCGTTTCGCATCAGGAATTTCTTGAGCAGATCGCGAATGCGTTCGTCATCATCAACAATCAGCAGATGGGCATCCATTTCGCTCATGAACTCGTATCCCGCAATTTCGTATAGGCATGACGCATATCAGCATCCATCATTGCTTCAAGTACTTTGCGAAACCCGGCCACGGCCTCGGGACCGGCATCCTTGAAGGCTGCGCGCATTCTTGTTCGTTGCGCATCGGACAACGTGGCCTCCAACGTTTCGCCCTTCTCCGTCAGAAATAGGTGCCGTTCGCGTTTGTCCACGGTTCCGACCCGGCTTTCCACCAGACCATCCTCGATCAATGTCCGAAGAACCCTGTTCAGAGACTGTTTTGTAACCCCGAGGATCGCCAGCAAATTGTTCACCGTGGTGCCCGGCGCACGGTTGATAAAATGGATCGCGCGGTGATGGGCGCGGCCATAGGCCATCTCGGACAGGATACGATCAGGATCCGCGGTAAAGCCACGATAGGCAAAGAACATGGCCTCGATCCCCTGCCGCAACTGTTCATCCGTCAAAAACAACAGGCTCTCGCCCCCATATCGCGGGGCTGGGCGGATTTCGGACATATCATGCCTCATTCGTTACTCGGGTTTGACTTTATGTCAGCGTTATTGACATTCCAAGGGCGGAGCGGTATCGAATCGCAGTTTTTGCGCAACATTGTGTCCGCATCGGACCTAAGTGGCGCAACAATCGGAAATTTAACCCGGTTCAGGAGGTTTCGCATGGCGGGGTATGATGATCGTGACGGTGTCATCTGGTTGGATGGTAAGCTGGTGCCCTGGCGCGATGCCAATGTGCATATTCTGACCCACGCGATGCACTATGCCTCATCCGTGTTCGAGGGTGAACGGGCTTATAACGGCAAGATTTTCAAAAGCCGCGAACATTCCGAACGTCTTATCGCCAGCGCCGAGGCACTGGACATGCCGATGCCTTACACTGTCGATCAGATTGAAGCGGCCAAGGAAGAGACCCTGAAAGCCAGTGGCCTTCAGGATGCCTATGTCCGCGCATTGGTGTGGCGCGGGTCTGGCGAAGACATGGGCGTGGCGTCGGCCCGCAACCCGGTACGGATGGCCATCGCGGTCTGGCCCTGGGGCGCCTATTACGGCGACGCCAAGATGCAGGGCGCAAAACTGGACATCGCCGAATGGAAACGCCCCAGCCCGGAAACCATCCCGGTTCATGCCAAGGCGGCGGGCCTCTACATGATCTGCACCATTTCCAAACACAAGGCCGAAGCCAAGGGATGCTCGGACGCGCTGTTCATGGACTGGCGTGGTTACGTGGCCGAAGCAACAGGTGCCAACGTGTTCTTCGTCAAGGATGGAGAGGTTCACACCCCGCTGGCGGATTGCTTCCTGAACGGCATCACCCGTCAGACCGTCATTCAGATGCTGAAGGATAAAGGCATCACTGTGCATGAGCGGCGCATCAAGCCCGAAGAAATGGCTGATTTCGAACAGTGCTGGCTGACCGGAACCGCGGCCGAGGTCACTCCGGTCGGGCAAATCGGAGATTACACTTTCGAAGTCGGCGACCTGACCCGCGAAATCGCAGAAGATTACGAAAAACTGGTCCGCTCGTAATAACTTGCAAAACCCCGCTTCGGCGGGGTTTTTGTTGCAGATCGTGCAAATTGTCGTGCAAAGCGTTCCGTGATCTGGACGATCGGATCAGTTCCCGTATCTTCACCCCATGTTGGACCTTCTCAGCGATATTCTCACCCGTCTGTCCCTGCGTGGCACGTTCTACTTCCGCACCTCGTTCACACCACCTTTTGGTATTCAGGTGCCGGAATTCGAAAACGTCGCGCGGTTTCATTTTGTTCAACGGGGTGAGCTCAAGGTCCATGTCTCATCCACCGGGGAAACGTTGCGGCTGCGGCAGGGGGATCTGATCCTGATCCCTCATGGGGCGCCACATGCGTTGTTGTGTGCCGAGGTCAGGCCACCGGATGCGCTCCCTCTGGAGCAGGTTCTTGAGATTGCCGGCTACAAGGGCGATGGCGTCCTTGTCTATGGCGGTGCAGACGAGGACCGGGACACGCAACTGATCTGCGGTCATTTTTCTTTCACCGGCCCGGCAGGGCGAAAAGGCACCGGGCATATGCTGATCGACCGCCTGCCACCCTACATCCTGATCGAGAATTATGGCGAAGAGGCCGGATCGTGGATGGAATCGACCCTGCGCATGATCGGATCCGAAGTGTCCGGGGCCCGTATTGGCGGTGATCTGATTGCGCTTAAGCTGTCCGAAGTTCTGTTTGCGCAGGCGATCCGAACCTATCTGGAACGGCAAAGCCCCCAGGACACCGCCCTTGCGGGCTTTGCGGATACGCGCATCTCACGCGCTTTGGCGGCGTTCCACCAAGCGCCAGCGCAAGACTGGAGCGTTGCAACACTGGCACGCGAATCCGGCATGTCGCGCACAGCCTTTTCTCAGTTATTTGCCCAGAAGATGGGCACGACGCCGATGCAATACCTTACCGACTGGCGCATGCAGATTGCGTGCCATGGCCTAACAGAGGCACGATGGAACGTCGCAGATGCAGCAGCCGAAGTTGGATATGCCTCTGAAGCCGCGTTCTCCCGTGTTTTCAAGAAGCAGGTCGGCTTGTCACCAGCCGCATACAGGTCCATGCACTAATACGCCAAGAATTCCGTACGATCTGCAAGATTTTTGAAACGATCGAGAATTCAGCGTTCGGGTCAGGCTTTCTATCTTTCTTTCATCACTGATTGAAAAGAGGAAAATCCTATGTCCCTGCGTTTCGTTACCCGCTCTGTCCACGCGTATCTGGATTATCCGGTTGCCATTGCCCTGATGACACTGCCATTCCTGCTGGGATTGGGTCAGTCCAACCCGCTGGCGCTGTGGCTTTCGGTTGTCACCGGCGTCGCCGCCTTTGTCCTGACAGTTCTGACCGACCATCATCTGGGAATTTGGCGCGTTCTACCTTACAAGTTTCACCTGGCCGTGGACCTGATTGTCGGCATCACCTTTCTGTTTGCACCCAGTGTACTGGGGTTTTCAGGATTGGATGCGGCGTTCTACTGGCTGAACGGTGCGGCTGTGGTTCTCGTCATCTCGCTCAGCGCGCCCGAGCAGGAAGTCGCTGCCTGAGCGCTGTTCCTCAGCACTGGCAAATTTGTCCAAATACTACCGAAATAGCTGAGCCGCCCGTTTTGCAAATCGGCGGCTCAGAGCAGAGAAGCGTGTTGACCGGTCGGGCGAATTTACTTGAAAAAGCCGACTGAATTCATCAGATTTATCCCTGCGCGGGGTGAGGTCACAGATGACAGACACGCTTGACGAAATCATGGCCCGACATGATGCGCTGGTTGCGTGCGGGTGCAATTGTTGCGAAGGCGACTATTGCGCCTATGCCGACCGCCAGAACCGGGACACAGCAACCGCTGAAGAAGCCCGCACACAAGGCACCGCCCATCAACGCAAGTCGTTGCGATATATTTTTGAAACTGTGCGAAGCGGCAGAGGATAGCAGCGCAGCAGTTTAGGCTGCGCTGTTGCAAGGTTCAGAAATCCACCCCGCGCTGGGCTTTGATTCCCGCCTGGAACGGGTGTTTTTCTTCGGTCATCTCGGTGACCAGATCTGCATAATCACGCAGCGCCTGCGGTGCGTCACGGCCTGTCAGGAACACACTCGTCTTGTCCGAACGCGCGTTCAGCCCGTCTATCACCTGCTCGACCGAGAGATATTCATAGCGAAGCGCGATGTTGATCTCGTCCAGAACCACCAGATCGTATTCGCCACTTGCCATAAGGGCGCAAGCCTTGTCGAAGGCGGCGTTGGCGGCTGCAATGTCGCGCTCGCGGTCTTGTGTGTCCCAGGTAAACCCCTCACCCATCGTGTGCCAGGTGACCAGATCACGTTCTTCGAAGAAACGGCGCTCGCCGGTTTTCCACTTGCCCTTGATGAACTGCACCACGGCGACCTTCTGACCCCAACCAAGCGCGCGGATGACCACGCCAAAGGCCGCAGATGACTTGCCTTTGCCCTTGCCGGTATTGATCAGAACAAGGCCGCGTTCGGGGTCGACGGCCTCGGACACTTTCTTGCGGTGCTGGGCCTGCACCTTTTGCATCTTTTCCTTGTGATCCTGCGCGTCGCTCATTGGGGAACCTCTTTGATTGTCCGGCCCAACCTAGGGAAAGAATGCAAAAGGTAAAGTCACGCTTTGGGGTCCGTGACAGAACGCGCCTTGCCACGCTCAAGCCCCAGCTGGTGTTCGCGCCAGATCACAACAACATTGCCTGCGATCACCAATGCGGCCCCGATCAGGATCGCAACGGTGGGCAATTCATCAAACGCGAAATAACCGATCACAATCGCAAAAAGCATTGTTGCATAGTCATAAGGTGCCAGCATCGATGCCTGTCCAAACCGATACGAGGACGTGACCAAGATCTGTGCAACTCCGCCAATCAGCCCCATGGTGATCAGTATTAGAGCCTGATTCAGTGTAGGCATTGTCCATCCCCAGATCGCCGTCAGCGCCGAAAGCAGCGTCGCTGTCAGCGAGAAATAGAACACGATTGCGGCAGGGTGATCGACCTTGACCAGTTGGCGGATGTGGATCTGCACAAAGGCCCGGGCAAAGGTCGCGCCCAGTACGCATAGCGCTCCGATGGTTGCAGCCGTTTCCATCTGAGTGCTGCCAAGCCGGGGCCAGATCATGATCATCACGCCAAGCAACCCAAGTGCCACGGCACCGATGCGAATCATGCGGATGCGCTCACCCAGCATCACGGCGGCCAAAATCAGGGTGAAGATCGGCGTGGCGTAACCGATTGCGGTGACTTCGGGCAGCGGCAGCAGGCTAAGGCCGGTGAATGTCAGCCCCATGGCGCTGGTCCCCAGAACCCCGCGCCAGAAATGCCCCATGGGTTTCTTGACGACAAAGCCTTGCGCCAGCTCTCGGCGCGCGGTCAGCCACAGAATGATGACCGGAATAGCAAACAGGGACCGGAAGAACACCAATTGGCCCGGCGGGAATTCGTCAGATAAGGCTTTGACCAGGGCCGACATCGACGTGAAAAGGAACAGCGCGCCAAGCTTCAGCGCCACAGCCAGCAAAGGTCGATGCGATGTTAAGGGTTTTGTCATCGGCGCGACCCTGCGCCTTTGCAGAAAAAAGATCAACGGGGTGGATCAGGTGATGGTCCACGACTTCGGTATCGATGCGCCAATTTCCGCTGCAAAATCCTCAAGGAACTGAAACATTCGGCCCGCCCTTGCCTGCGCAATCTGCTTGCCTGCATCCGTCAGCATGTCGTCCGGCAGGGTCAGCAGCTTAACCTTCCAGTGATCAATCGAATACCGCAGATCGTCCAGCGGGCGCGCTTCTGCGAATGGATCGGCCGGATCATAGAGAACACGCCCCAAAGCACCTGATACAGAAAATGTGCGCGCAATCCCGATGGCCCCCAAGGCGTCAAGGCGATCCGCATCCCTCAGAATCCGCGCCTCGAGCGTTTCGGGTGGGATGTTGGCCGAGAAGCTATGGGCCTCTATCGCATGTTGCGCGGCCTGAACCTGATCGTCGGAAAAGCCCAGTTTTGCCAGAATAGGCCCTGATTCAGCAGCAGACTGGCGTGAGGCAAACAGTCGGTTCGGGTCATTCTTGGGTAGGTTGACCAGATCATGAAGATAACAGGCTGCCAACAGGACGGGGATGTCCACCTGAGCGTCTGCAATGGCCTGAGCATTGGTCCAAACACGATCCAGATGGGCCAGGTCATGGGCCGGATCAGTTTCCATGCGTTGCGCGACAATGGCACGCAAACGCGCGCGCAGATCAGCCGATCCGTCCACGGTTTTCTCCGATCTGACCACGGTGCAGCAGTAGGTGGTCCAGGATGACACAAGCCATCATCGCCTCACCGACAGGGACAGCGCGGATGCCAACACAGGGGTCATGACGGCCCTTGGTGATGATCTCGGTCTCTTCACCGGATTTTGTAATGGTTTTGCGGGTGGTCAGGATCGAAGAGGTCGGTTTTACCGCAAAGCGCACGACAATGTCCTGCCCGGTCGAGATGCCGCCCAGAATCCCACCTGCGTGGTTTGAGCTGTATTGCGGACCATTCTGACCCATGAAGATTTCGTCGGCGTTGGCTTCGCCAGTCAGTTCGGCGGCAGCCATGCCTTCGCCGATCTCGACACCTTTGACAGCGTTGATCGACATCATCGCAGCCGCAAGATCAGTGTCTAACTTGGCGTATATCGGCGCCCCAAGCCCTGCGGGGACACCGCGTGCCACAACCTCGACCACGGCCCCGACCGAGTTGCCGGATTTGCGCAGGTCATCCAGATAGGTCGCCCAATCCCCGGCCGCCTGTTCATCAGGCGCCCAGAACGGGTTCTGTTCAATCTGCGCCCAGTCGAATTTGGCGCGGTCGATCTTGTGCGGACCGATCTGGGTCATGTAGCCGGTGATCTGCACATTCGGCGCAATCTGCCGGATGGCCTCGCGCGCCAGTCCACCCGCGGCCACGCGCGACGCGGTTTCCCGGGCTGAACTGCGCCCACCCCCGCGATAATCGCGGATGCCGTATTTCTGCCAGTAGGTGATATCGGCATGGCCCGGACGGAACTTGTCCATGATGTCGCCGTAGTCTTTCGAGCGCTGATCGGTGTTTTCGATCATCAGTTGCACGGGCGTGCCTGTAGTTTGGCCTTCGAACACGCCAGAAAGGATCTTGACCTGATCCGGTTCGCGCCGCTGCGTTGTGAACTTGTTTTGCCCCGGTTTGCGCTTGTCCAGCCAGTGCTGGATCATCGCCTCGTCAATCGCAACGCCCGGCGGGCAACCGTCGACAGTGGCGCCCAAGGCGGGCCCATGGCTTTCACCCCAGGTGGTGACGCGGAAAAGATGGCCAAAGCTGTTCATCGACATGGGGCGTGCTCCTTTGCGGATCGTGATTAGCGGGCAAGGCCCCCGGCCTCAAGCGGATTTGGCCGTTGACGGTTTGAACGCCGCCCGTCGGGCGGCGCATTTTTGAGTATTTTCGAAAAGATGAAGATCAGACGGCCTGCGCGACTTTCGCACGGGTTTCCGAGATCATCAGCGCGGCCTGAGCCGCTTCGCGCCCTTTTTGTACGAAATGGTCGCGGTAGATCGCATTGTGATGATCAGTTTCCTGATATTGGTGCGGGGTCAGTGAGACCGAAAGGACAGGAACCCCTGTATCAAGCCCGGCGCGCAACAGACCATCGACCACGGCCTGCGCAACGAAATCGTGCCTGTAGATGCCGCCATCAACGACAAAGGCTGCGCAGGCGACGGCGGCATAGCGCCCGGTCCGGGCCAGATCACGGGCCAGCAGGGGCATCTCGAACGCGCCGGGAACGTCGTAGACATCGACTTGTTCCGAGGGGACGAGTTCGAGGAAGCCGTCGAGCGCGCGGTCAACAATATCGGAATGCCAGTTGGCTTTTACAAAAGCATAGCGGGTGTGTGTCATCATGATCTCCTTTCAGTTTGGTGGCCTGCTGGCAGTCGCGAGAACCGGTTCCTACTTTTCTCTGCCAGCCCGGCATGACACGTCACCCAAGGCGATCACGAGCAGGCGCGCCGTATTACCGGCGCGGCTTGCACGTTCTCTTTCATCCGGACTTTGACCGTCGGCTCTGGTATCTCACCAGATCTGCTGACACCCCGAAAGCCGGGGCCGCTCGCGGGCTTACGGGTCGTGGCCCGCATACCGCCGGTGGGGAATTCCACCCCGCCCTGAGAACGAGGCGGACCTTGCCAAGAACTGTCCGACGCTGCAAGAGATTTGACAGGAGGACACTCATGCACCCTAACCCCGTTTTTCGCGCCGAGGATCGTGCGCGTCATGTTGAATTCGCCCGCGACCGGGCGTTTGGCGTTCTGGCACTCTCTGCGGAAGAGGGCCCGTTATTAAGTCATGTCCCGTTTTTGTTGTCCGAAGACGGATCAATGGCTGACCTGCATCTTGTGCGCTCGAACCCTATCGTGCGTGCGCTGCACGAACCGCAGCGCGCAAAGATCGCGGTGCAGGGGCCGGATGCATATATTTCGCCCGATTGGTACGGTGTCGAAGATCAGGTTCCGACATGGAATTATGTCGCCGTACACCTGATCGGAAAGCTTGAGCTACGCCCGCAGGACGAGTTGCGTGACGTACTTGACCGCCAATCTGCATTCTACGAAAAGCGGCTGCTGCCCAAGGCCCCATGGGTCACGGCAAAAATGTCCTCGGACGCGCTGAACAAGATGATGCGCATGATCGTTCCGTGCCGCATGCAGGTTGAAGATATTCAGGGCACGTGGAAGCTTGGTCAAAACAAACCCGAAGGTGCGCGAAATGCTGCCGCTGATCAGGTGTCCTCTGGCTTTGGCAGTGAAATCGCCCAGCTGGCCGCCTTGATGCACAAGGCTTAACCAGCATCAGGCGCCGGGTTTACTGGGGGCTGAAGGTAGCCAGATAAGCGGCAATATCGTCTGCACCGGTCTTGAGTTTGACGCTCATGTTCGGACGGGCAGTTTCGTCATCCAGAAATTCCTTGATGAAGCCGATCGGATCCTGCGCATAAGCAACGATGTTTTCCTCGGTCCAGACCAGACCCGCTTCGCCGGCACGGATCATGTCATCCGTGAACATGCCGATCGGCAGGCGCTCGCTGCCATAGCGATAATCGTTTTCGGACCCGGCCACGCGACCGACGACGCCATACAGATTCGGGCCGGTGATTCCACCTTTGACCAGAACTTCACCATCCTTGATGATCGCATGACACGAAGAACAACGGTTATATATCGCCTCACCTTTCGCGGGGTCGCCCGCGGCAAGGGTCTGAGAGGGCAGGGCCATTGTGCACAAGGCAGCGGCCAGAATGATCTTTGACATTGGGGTCTCCTTGCAGGAGTTCGCACGCCTTTTGCGCTGTCCTTTATTCGCGCGGAAAGTGCAACAGGTGAGGCGCGTGCAATTTGTAATTTAAATCATCTATTTAGCGAGTATGTTTTTGCTGAAAACAATCTCCGTTTCGAAGTCTTGATTATGTACCTTTTGGGCGCAAATCAGCGGCACCCAGGACAGGCTTCAAATACCCAACCCGGGTGGCGGAAGGCGGGGTGCGAAAGCGAATCAATGACGCATGAATCGAAGTTGCCGACAAAGTCGCACGCGAGATTCACCAAAAAACACTCTCCGCAGCTGCTGGAAACGACACATGCGGCGTATTGCGCGTTTATGAACGCTGGACGAACACTATTCTCCCCGATAGTAAGCGCGGTTAAGACACCGCATTCGTGCGGTGCGCGAGCTATTTGCCCGTCCGCGGGCGCCAGACAATCGGAGATAACCTCGTGTCCCACGCAGAAGACCACGAAGGCACCCGCAGAGATTTCCTGTACTACGTCGCTGGCGGCGCAGGTGTCGTTGCAACGGGTGCAGCCGTATGGCCCCTGATCAACCAAATGAACCCATCGGCAGACGTTCAGGCGCTGTCCTCGATCCGTGTGGATGTGAGCGGTGTTGAGCCGGGTACGCAGCTGACCGTCAAATGGTTGGGAAAACCCGTCTTTGTCCGTCACCGCACCGGTGCCGAGATTCAGGAAGCTCAGAAACAGGACGCCGAAGGTGTTGATGCGCTGCCGGATCCGCTGGCCCGCAACTTTAACCTGAGCGCCGATGCCCCTGCGACCGACGCAAACCGTGTGATGCCGTCGCCGGAAGGCGAAGCGCCGGGTGCATGGGTCGTCCAGATGGGTGTTTGTACCCACCTCGGCTGTGTGCCTCTGGGTGATGCAGGCGACTTTGGTGGCTGGTTCTGCCCCTGCCACGGTTCACACTACGACCTTGCTGGTCGTATCCGCAAAGGCCCCGCGCCTGAGAACCTGCCCATTCCGCCCGCAGAGTGGGTGGACAACGGCACAATCAAACTCGGCTAAGGGAGACCCAAACTTATGTCCGGAATTCCCCACGATCATTACGAGCCGAAGACAAACGGCGAGAAATGGCTGAACAGCCGCCTGCCGATTGTTGGCCTGCTGTATGACACCCTCATGATCCCGACCCCCAAGAACCTGAACTGGTGGTGGATCTGGGGCATCGTTCTGGCGTTCTGCCTGGCGCTGCAAATTGTCACCGGTATCATTCTGGTGATGCACTATACGCCGCATGTCGACATGGCATTTGCCAGCATCGAACACATCATGCGCAACGTAAATGGCGGTTACTTCATCCGCTACCTGCACATGAATGGCGCATCGCTGTTCTTTGTTGCGGTCTACATCCACATCTTCCGCGGCTTGTTCTATGGCTCATACAAAGCCCCGCGCGAGATCACGTGGATCGTCGGCATGCTGATCTACCTGATGATGATGGGCACAGCCTTCATGGGCTATGTTCTGCCATGGGGTCAGATGTCCTTCTGGGGTGCGACTGTGATCACCGGTCTGTTTGGTGCCATTCCGTTTGTGGGTGACGCGATCCAGACCTGGCTGCTGGGCGGACCCGCGGTGGATAACGCCACGCTGAACCGCTTCTTCTCGCTGCATTACCTGCTGCCGTTCATCATCGCGGCTTTGGTCGTGGTACACATCTGGGCCTTCCACACCACGGGCAACAACAACCCCACAGGTGTTGAAGTGCGTCGCGGCTCGAAGGACGAGGCGAAGAAAGACACGCTGCCGTTCTGGCCGTATTTCGTGATCAAGGACCTGTTCGCGCTGGCCGTGATCCTGGTCGTGTTCTGGGCCGTTGTCGGTTTCATGCCGAACTATCTGGGCCACCCGGACAACTATATCGAAGCCAACCCGCTGGCGACACCCGCACATATCGTGCCTGAATGGTACTTCCTGCCGTTCTACGCGATCCTGCGTGCCTTTACCGGTGAAGTCTGGGTTGTTCAGTTCGCCAGCTTCATCACCGGTGGTATCGTTGACGCCAAGTTCTTCGGTGTTCTGGCGATGTTTGGTGCGATCCTGGCCATGGCGCTGGCGCCCTGGCTGGACACGTCGAGCGTGCGTTCGGGCAAGTACCGTCCGATGTTGAAATGGTGGTTCTACCTGCTGATCATCGACTTCTTCGCCCTGATGTGGCTGGGTGCGATGCCTGCGGAAGAACCCTATGCGACCTTCTCGCTGATCGCATCGGCCTACTGGTTCGCCTATTTCTTCGTGATCCTGCCGATCCTTGGTGTGATCGAGAAACCTCTGGCCCAGCCCGAGACCATCGAAGAAGACTTCAACGCGCATTATGGCAAGGCTGACGCCGACGCCACGCCGGCCGAGTAAGAAGAGGGACCGGAAACATGTTCAAGAAACTTGCAATCGGCGCCGCGTTTGCTCTGGCCCTGACCCCTGCTGCTTCCATTGCAGCAGGTGGTGGTGAGCAGCATATCGAAGATTTCGCCTTCTCGTTCGAAGGCCCGTTCGGCACCTGGGATCAGCATCAGCTGCAACGCGGCCTGCAGATCTATACCGAGGTCTGCGCGGCTTGCCACGGTCTGCAATACGTGCCGCTGCGCGATCTGGAAGCGCTGGGTTACTCGGAAGAAGAAGTCATCGCATACGCTGCTGGCAACTTCGAAGTCTTCGACCCCGAGCTGGACGATTTCCGCCCGGCGATCCCCACCGATCACTTCCCGGCCAATACCGGCGTCGGCGCTCCGGACCTGAGCTTGATGGCAAAGGCGCGGGCTGGCTTCCACGGGCCTTATGGCCTGGGCATCAACCAGCTGGTCAAAGGCATGGGTGGCCCGGAATACATCGCCTCGCTGCTACACGGCTACACTGGCCACGAAAAAGAAGAAGCGGGTGCAGTGCTCTACGAAAACACCGCCTTCCCCGGCGGCTGGATTTCGATGGCGCCTCCGCTGGCTGACGAGCAGGTCGAATTCGCGGACGGGCACTCGAACACGGTTGAGCATATGGCCGAGGACGTTGCCGCATTCCTGATGTGGGCGGCCGAGCCAAAGCTGACAGACCGCAAGAACGCAGGCTTTGTCGGTGTCATCTTCCTGACCGTTCTGTCGGTGCTGCTGTACCTGGTCAACAAGCGCCTCTGGGCACCGCACAAGGGCAAACTCCGCAAGGAAGATTGATCCGATCCGTCCTGCCGGATTTTACTAAATCAGCCCCCGCGCCGTCAGGTTGCGGGGGTTTTCTTTTTCCAAGCCTCCATCAGCGCGCGCTTATTTGACCGAAATAAGCGCCGGGTCAATGGATTGGACAGCTTCACAGGCGCACATCAGCCACAACGGCTGATCAACTGCCGTTTGTCTGAAACACGGAGTCACGACAATGAAACTTCCTATTCTTTTTGCCTCAATTCTATTTGCAACGCCGGTATTGGCACTGGATCTCGCACCCGATGCCGAGCTTGGAAAATCCGAAGCCGAAATTCGGCAAACTCTGACAGGCATGGGATTCGATGTCCGCAAAATCGAGACGGAAGACGGCAAGATCGAAGCCTATGTCGTCAAGGATGGTAAACTGGCCGAGGTTTACGTTGATCTTGCAAGCGGTAAAGTCGTCAAGATTGAGGATCAGTAACCAGAATGTCTGAAACAGAATTGATGCATCGTGGGCGCACAGGCGCCCACGACGTTCAGGTCTGGGATCCTTTGGTCCGGCTGGTTCACTGGGTCGTAGTCTTGTGCGTTCTGATCAATGCGGGGATATCAAATCCCGAGGGCGCGTTCCACGAATATGTGGGCTATGTCGTGCTGGCTTTGGTCTTGTTGCGGTTGCTTTGGGGGTTAACGGGTCCGGCTTTTGCCAGGTTTGCAGCCTTCCCTTTCAGCCCCCGTTCGGCACTCAACCACCTGCGCGACATGGGGCGTGGTGACCAAAGCGTGCACCTTTCACACAACCCTCTGGGGGCCTTAATGGTCTATAACCTCTGGGCGACACTGCTGGCTTTGTGTGTGACAGGGTTCATGATGGGGACGGTTCGGTTCTTTGGCATCGAATGGGTCGAAGATCTGCACGAACTGGCCTTCAACTGGCTGATGCTGTCTGTTCTGCTGCATGTTGCCGGGGTTGTCATTGATCAGAGGCGAACAGGTGTCGCTTTGGCAAAAGCTATGATAACAGGGCGGAAGAATATACCTGAGGATTGGTCAACCAAATGATCAAATGGATCAGCAGCCATTGGCGGCCCGGCGATGCAGACGCTCACCGGGCTGTACTTATGTCGATAATGATCGTTGTTCAGGTACTTTGCGTGGTGTTTTACCTTGGCGACGTTGCTCTGGATTTGAAGGAAGGCGAGGGGCCTTCTCATGTAAGTCTTGAGGCTTTTGTCGCATTTGTTTTGCTTGCCGGAGTTGTTTTTTTCATGATTGAACTTCGACGCCTGCTGGCAAGGGTGGAACAGACCAAGCTTGGCCTACAGGCCGCGCAGGGTGAAATGAGCGTCGTCATCAACACGTTCTTCGACCGTTGGGGACTTACCACCGCCGAGCGTGATGTGGGTCTATTGGTTCTGAAAGGGCTGGATAACGAAAACATCGCGCGCATCCGGGGGCGGGCCGTAGGAACCGTGCGCGCGCAGACCGCCTCGATCTATGCCAAAGCCGGGGTTGACGGGCGAGCGCAGCTGATAAGCGTATTCATGGAAGAATTGCTTATCGCAGATGGCGAGGCTGCGGACCTTCAGACAACCAAACTGTGATCAATCGCCCCAATGGCTCGGGCGGTTACGATCTGGCCTTCGGGCTGAGGTGCATTGAACGTAACTTCGGTGAATTGTTCCGTCCGCCCCATATGCGGGTTCTCCATCAGGATCCGGTGGGTTTTGCCGACCTGATCTGACAGGTGTTTCCTGACCTGAACGTCCCCAGCCGCACGCAGACGGGCGGCGCGATCCTTGATTACATTTCCGTTCACCTGTTGCGGGATGCGAGCCGCTGGAGTGCCTTCGCGTTTCGAATATGGGAAAACATGCAGCCAGGTCAGATCGCAATCGGTAACCAGTTTCAGCGAGTTCTCGAAATGCGCTTCGGTCTCGGTTGGGAAACCTGCGATGATGTCGGCACCAAAGGTCATGTCGGGGCGCAGTTTCCGGGCCTCTTCGGTAAACCGAATGGCATCGTCGCGCAGGTGGCGACGTTTCATGCGCTTGAGGATCAGATCGTCGCCATGCTGAAGCGACAGGTGCAGATGCGGCATCAGGCGTGGTTCGGTTGCGATGGCCTGCATCAGATTCTCGTCCACTTCGATCGAGTCGATCGAACTGATCCTCAGGCGAGCCAAATCCGGCACCAGCTTCAGGATGCGCATCACCAGATCGCCCAGTTTGGGCTGTGCAGGCAGATCGGCCCCCCATGAGGTCAGGTCGACGCCAGTCAGCACCACCTCATGATAGCCCCGGTCCACCAGCCGCTTGATCTGATCCACCACAACACCGGCAGGCACGCTGCGGGAATTGCCCCGGCCATAGGGAATGATGCAAAAGGTACAGCGGTGATCGCAGCCGTTCTGAACCTGCACATAAGCGCGTGAGCGTGTGCCAAACCCGTCGATCAGGTGCCCGGCCGTTTCGGTGACAGACATAATGTCATCGACCTGAACGGCCTCGGTCTCGCCGATAAAGTCGGCGGCCATGCCTTTCCAGGTTTCTGGCCGCATCTTTTCCGTGTTGCCGATCACCGCATCGACCTCGGCCATCTGCGCGAAGGTGTCGGGTTCTGTCTGGGCGGCGCACCCGGTAACAATCAGCCGGGCGTTCGGATTTTCGCGACGCAGTTTCCGGATCTCCTGTCGCGCTTTGCGCACAGCCTCAGCTGTGACGGCACAGGTGTTAATCACCACGGCATCCGTCAGTCCGGCTTGTTGCGACAGCTCTTTCATCGCCTCGGTTTCATAGGCGTTCAGGCGGCAACCCAATGTGGTGAATTTAGGCGGGTTCATCCAAGCGTCCCTAAGAACTCGGGCGACAACGTGCCCGAGAAGACGTGACAGGTTGACCCGGTCATCCAGACACCATCCTCGCGCCAGTCAACCCAAAGGGTTCCCCCATCAAGATCAATCTGCACCTTTCGCCCCGTCAGCCCACGCCGCGCCGCAGCCACCGCAGTTGCACAGGATGACGACCCTGATGCCAGGGTGATGCCCACGCCCCGTTCCCACACCCGCATGCGGATGTGATCCGGACCCACAACCTGAGCCACCTGCACATTGGTGCGCTCGGGATACAAAGGATGGTGTTCATAGCGCGCGCCGAACTCGGCCAACGGTATCGCCTCGGCGTTTTCAACAAAGAACGTGCAGTGCGGATTGCCCATACCCGTCGCTGTCGGTGCTCCCTCGATGGGCAGTTCCAGCGTGTCCATCTCTTCAGCCAGCGGAATTTCGTGCCATTCCGACTGAGGAAGACCCATATTGACCGAGGTCAGCCCATCACCTGCGTCCTGCGCAAAAAGTGTTCCACGTTCGGTTGTCAACGTCAGCTGGGTTTTGCCCGTCTCATCCATCAACATTCGTGCGATGCATCTTGTGGCGTTGCCACACGCCGCCGAAGTTGATCCATCCGAATTATAAAACACCAGATGCGCGTCCGCCGCACCGTTTTCGATTACGGCCAGCTGATCGAATCCCACACCAAAATGCCGATGCCCGATTCCTCGGGCCAGAGCCGGGGTAATCGAAACATCCTGCATGCGCGCGTCAACGACGACGAAGTCATTTCCCAGCCCATGCATCTTAACAAAGGGCAATCCGGTATCGAGTTTCTGTTGCATGGCGGCGATATAGCGTCGGTCGGAACATGAATCCACCCTGTCGCGTCGAATCGTGAAAAAAGGGGTTGACCCCCCTGCGCCACCTGCCTAAGTAGGCCGCCTATCGGGTCGCCGGAAACACAGGTTGTTTCAGCGAAACGAGGCGCAAATTAAGGGCTTGAACCCGGTTGGGAAATTGCCGTAAAGAGCGCCACGGATCGAGAAGATCCAATAAAAGAGTGGGCCGTTAGCTCAGTTGGTAGAGCAACTGACTTTTAATCAGTGGGTCGCAGGTTCGAATCCTGCACGGCTCACCACTTTTGTCAATAAAAACAACATCCTGTAAGGCATCTGGCCTCCACTTAAAGTATAGTAACTCCATATGGAGGCCAAATCCGGGGCCAGCGATATTTTCAGGCCGTGTTTTGATTAAGCATCGCCCTAGCCTCATCGGCAGCGGGGCGCCTGGCATACTTCGCATATTTCTGGGTCTGCTGCAGGGTGGCATGACCTAGCAGGAACGAAACTTTATCCAAGGGCATCCCGTTATTCAGGAGGCGCGTGGCATAAGAAAACTAACATCGTGGAACCATGCATGGTTTATCGAAGGGCGGCTGAACACCCAACCCTGAAACTCGCACCATTTTTGCCTGGGGAAGGCTCCGAGCCTTAGGTTTGCTATCAATTGTGGGCGCAAATTATGAGGTTGCTCCGAGGTCAACGTCTGCTGGGTTAGATCAGCCCCCTAAGCCGACAATCCCACCTACAGACACGAAGACAAAGCCCAATATGGTGTTCACGTCGACATAATATCCGTGGATCGCACCTCTGAGGCGCGTGCTTTTCATTTAATGGTCTCACGGCCTCCAGCCGCTCGACTAAGAATCCAGTCGATACCGCGGAGATAGTCTTCAATTGTTAGGGGATTGTTTGCTCCGCTGGATGCGGAGAGCACAAACCCGTGCGCATAGTCGATCAGCAAGTGAACAAGAACATCGCCGCCATCGCTGTATTCAAGCTGGTCCGTGCTGGCCTTCAGGTCCGCCGCCACGTCTGTCAAATCCGCGCTCATCAGCTTAACATCCTCAAGGATCGCGCGCAAAAGGTTGGCGTTCTTCAAGGCATACCCATAGTAGGTCGCCATGATGCTTCGGGCCCGCTCGACCGGCGTGCCCCCCTTCACGCCATCCAGGACGCCGGCGAATGCGTATTCCACCAGATCGGACAGAAGCTGTTTCTTGCTGCCGGCGTGATAGGCCACCGCCATCGGGGTGACCCCAAGGCGATCCGCAAGCATGCGAAACGACAGCGCGTCAACGCCCTTGTCCTGGACGATCGGCAAGGCAGTCTTCACGATCAGTTGTTTCGAAAGACGCTGAGCGGCCTTCGGCGGCCGCCCGGGTAAAGACGCCTTTGTCACGCGGCTTTCAGCCTGTAATCGAGGTCCACCAGACCCGAGGGAAAGCTGTTGACCGACACCAGTTCCAGATCGACGTCGCCCTTGGTCTCGCCAAATATCCGGATGCCCTCACCGATCAGGATGGGAACAAGGGTGATCCGCATGTCTTCCACCAGCCCGGCCTTCAGGAACGAGCGAATGATCGCGCCGCCATCCACATAGACGCGGTTGAAACCTCTTGCCTCAAAGCTTGCCATCAAGTCTTCGGGTGCCATGTCTGACACCTCCACTTTGTCGCGCAGATCGTCTGGGATGTCGTCGGCGTTCATCGTCCGACTGAGAACCACAACCGGTTTGGCATAGGGCCAGGCTCCGAAACCGCGCACCGTCCGATAAGAGCCCGAGCCCATTACGATCACATCGACACTGTCCTGAAAGGCAACAAAGCCGTGATCTTCATCCTCGGTCGGTTGCTTTTCTAACCAATCCAACCGGTGATCGGGCCGCGCGACAAAGCCGTCCAGGCTCATCGCCATCATGATATGTCCTGTGGGCAAATTCGGAGTCTCCTGCAGTGTATTTATACATCGTATAATAATTTCTGGTAGAATACTCAAGAGAGGGTCTTTTCAGGCTTCGCCGAGAAGCCAGTTCGAGAAAGCCTTCACTGCTTCACTCGAAGCGGCGCTGTGGGGTTGAACCAGAAAATATCCGTAATCGGACAAATCGATCTCGGACAATCGAAAAAGCCGTTCCGCCTTAAGGTCATCCCGAACCAGATCATCCATCAAAGCGATCCCTTGCCCGTCGATGACGGCCTGAATTCGGACATTCGGGTCCGGCACGATCAACACATCCCGCCGTGATTGCGTGGGCAGATCTGCGGCGTTCAGCCAATCGGACCAGGCGGTGCTGTCATCGCGATCTCTAAGCAGGGTCAGATGCGGTATCGCGGCTTGCATGCCCAGCCTGTTGACCAGGTCTGCGACGGCCCGATTGCCCACTGGAAAGGGCGGCATGGACATGAACGGTGTCACGATGCCGTCTTTCCAGTTCCCGTTGCCCCATCGGATTGTCAGACCCACTCCCTGCAATTCATGTGCCGAGAATTCGATCATCGGCTGAATGCGAAGCTGCACATCAGGGTGGCTTTGCATGAAGGTCATCAGACGTGGCGACAGCCAGCGCGCCGCGAAATAGGTCGAAACACCAACTGTCAGAGAGAGGGTCGAGACCCCCTTCAAGACCTGAATTTCGGTTTCGATCTCTTCGTATCGGCTCTGGCAGATCGCCAATAGCTTCAACCCTTCTCCGGTCAGAGTGACGCCGCGCGGAGTGCGCTGGAACAGGCTCATCCCCAGATCGGCCTCAAGCGTTTTGATCTGATAGCTGATCGCGCCTTTCGTCATATTAAGTGCCACAGCCGCCATCGAAAAGCTGGAATGACGTGCGATCTCGGCAAAAAGCCTCAGCAGATCATGGTGATGAAAGCGGGCAGTCATAAAGATGAGTATAAATTATTTGTACGTAGCGGACAGAAAATTTCGATTTTCAAACATATTTTTAAACCCAAAAACTTCAATCAGTCTTACAAAGCGAAGAGATCGCGTTGGAACCTTTAAACGCAACATCAGGCATGTCAGCACCTCAGGGTCGCCGCAGCAGCGCGCGCAGGGGTCGTCTGTCCCGTCACAACGCGCCATGCGAGAGCCCGCCGTTCACTGGCCGCAAGATACCTGCATACGAATTGCTAGATGAAACGGCATTGGCCCGCATCGAAGATCAGGCCGACTGGATATTGGACAAGATCGGTGTCGAGTTCCGTGGGGACCAAACGGCGCTGGATCTCTTCGCAAAAGCGGGCGCGCGGGTCGAATTTGAACGTGTAAGGTTTGAGCCGGGCCATGTTCGCGCGCTGTGTGCCACGGCTCCGGCTGAGTTTCAGCTACATGCCCGCGATCCGGCCAAGACCGTGACACTTGGCGGCGACAAAGTTGTGCTGATGCCCGGATATGGCTCGCCGTTTGTCAGCGACCTGGCAAAGGGTCGGCGCTATGCGACGCTGGAGGATTTCCGCAATTTCGTGAAACTGGCCTATCTTGCGCCCACCATGCACCATTCGGGGGGCACGGTTGTCGAGCCGACAGATGTTCCGGTGAACAAGCGGCATCTGGACATGATGCTGGCGCATCTGACGCTGTCGACCAAGCCCTTCATGGGCTCTGTCACTGCACCTGAGCGCGCGCGCGACAGTATCGAAATGGCCCGCCTCGTCTTCGGCCGCGACGCCATGGAACACCACGCAGTGATGCAGGCCAATATCAACGCCAACTCGCCGCTGATCTATGATGACACCATGTCTTCGGCCCTGCGCATCTATGCAGAAGCCGGCCAATGCGTTTGTGTGTCGCCCGCGATTTTTGCCGGTGCCATGGGGCCACTTTCCCCGGCTGCGGTGGCGGCACAGACGCTGGCCGAAGCCATGGTTGGCATCGCTCTTGCGCAACTTGTGCGCCCCGGTTGTCCTGTGGTCTTCGGTTCGTTCCACTCGACAATGAATCTGCGCACCGGCGCGCTGACATTTGGCTCGCCCGAGGCGAACATGACCACCATGGCGCTTTCGCAACTGGGTCGAAGGCTGGGCGTGCCGGTGCGCTCTGGCGGGGGGCAGATCACCGCGTCCAACGCACCCGACGGGCAGGCGATGCAGGACAGCACCGGCGCGATGTGGTCCACGCTGCTCTCTGGTGCGCATCAGGTCTGGCATGCAGCGGGCTGGCTCGAGGGCGGGCTTGTGATGTCTTATGAGAAATTCATCATGGACCTCGATCATTGCGGTGCGATGCTGAAGCTCTTGCAAGGTTTCGATACCGATAACGAGGCCTTTGGCCGGGATGCCTACTATGAGACGGATCTGGGCGAGAACTTTCTGTCGACCAGTCACACCCTGCGCCACTACACGACGGCGAATTTTGAGCCACAGATATCTGACGCCGGCCCATTCGAGACCTGGTCTGAAAATGGCGCGCTGACCGCTGATCAACGCGCCACCTCGCGATGGCAAAAGATGTTGGACGACTATCAACAACCCGAAATGAAACCCGACATCCGAGTCGCGCTTGAGGACTTCGTATCCGAGCGCAAGGCACAGATGCCGGACGAATGGTACTAGAAAGGAACACCCATGACCGAAGAACTCAGCCGCACATCCGCCCTTGCTTCCCGCCACACGGCACTCGGCTCGGGGCTGGAGGATTGGAATGGGATGGGCACCGCCTGGACCTACAACACCGATCCGGGCGACGAACACGATGCGGTCCGCGAGCGCGCGGGCATGTTTGATATGTCACCCTTGAAAAAGGTCTTCGTGCGTGGTCCTCACGCTCAGGCGGTACTCGATCACCTGACTTCACGCGATCTGTCAAAGGTCAAACCGGGAAAGGCGGCCTATCTATGCGTTCTGACTGATCAGAGCGGGATCGCCGACGACGCGATCGTGTCAAACAACGGCGGCGACGAATGGATGATCGTGCATGGTTCGGGCGACACGATGGCGCTCTTGCAGGCTTCGGCGGAAGGGCGCGATGTTGAGGTGCAGTTCACCGATGATCTGCATGATCTGTCGGTTCAGGGACCTGCGTCGCTGGATATTCTAAACGCGCATACGGATATCGACCTGAGCACTCTGTCCTATTTCGAGCACGCGCCAGCAACGCTCTTCGGCCATTCTTGCCGCATCTCACGCACCGGATACTCTGGTGAACGCGGTTACGAGATTTTCGCGGGTGGCTCGGTGATCACCGACATCTGGGACAAACTGGTCGAGGCAGGTGTAATGCCCTGTTCCTTCACTGCGCTCGACAAGGTGCGCATCGAAGCGGGCCTGCTGTTCTACGGCTACGACATGACCGAGGACAACACCCCGTGGGAGGTTGGTCTGGGCTTCACGGTGAGCAGCACCAAGGGTGATTTCCGCGGCAAATCGGCGGTCATGGCGGCGAAAGGCGCTGAGAAGGTCAACAACGTTTGCCTCGACATCGACCACCCGGACATGGTCGAAGGCGGTGAAGCCCTGATGCTAGACGGTCGACGCGTCGGCACCATCAACAGCCCCTGCTATTCGCACCGGATGGGCAAATCTCTTGCCGTCGCCCATGTTCAGCCCGGACTTTCAATCGGGACCACGCTGAGCGTCTCGGCAAATGGTCTCAACACTAGCGCCGCAATTGTGTCCAAACCTATTTATGACCCCAACAAAACGCACACTCACGAATAGAATGGCATCGGCACCGGCCCAATCCTGCCGTTCGACCTTAGTTCTGAATTCTGCGGTTGCAGCCCGCTTTCCGGACATTCGCCGCAAGCGCGAACTCCGGGCCTCGTCGAACTCACAGATTGCGGACTTTGCTGCCATTGGCCGTTTTCAGTTGAAAGGCTGGTTTCGGATGTTCCGCTGGTCTTCTGTCGAAACTAAGAAGTCCGCCAGCGATCAGTAGCTTTGGGTTTGGCAGACCACAATGCGTGTGTGTGCAGTGAAAAAATCTTGTTCGAACGGGATTTCAACACCAAGCGTTTCCAGTGAGTTTTCTTGGCACACACGCAACATGTCCCGATCCATGTCTATTGTTCCATTGAAGATGGGATCACCTCGTGTCTCTGGTCTTGCAATTTCCCAGACGACGATTCCGTTCACAGCAATTCGGAATCCGGTTTGTTCACAAAGACCGCATGCTCCTCGCATTCTCGGACATGGTGATCCTGAACAAGGTTGACCTTGTGGAGCGCGAGACGGTCCAGAAAGTCCATGACTGGCTGGGATCGCGCTTCCGTCGCTACAGGCTGGTGGAAGCAGTCAACGCGGAGGTGCCACTCGATATCCTGCTCTCGGTCGGACGCTTTGCCGCCGAACAACTGGATGCGGAACCGTCAGAACACGCCCATGGCCCAGGCTGCGGTTGCCCCGAACATGAGCATCACCATAACCACGCGTCGAAGTTCTCGACCACGATGCTACGCTCGGATCTTCCCGTTAATCTCTCCGGCCTGCGAGACGCAATCAAGGGACTGCCCGGTGAGGTCTACCGGGTGAAAGGGTTTGTCTATAGCGAGGAAGACCCGGAGCACCGTATTGTCGTGCAAGTCGTCGGCAAGCGTATCGACATTGCCCGGGACGAGAAGTGGGGAACGCGCAAGCCGGAAACTCGTCTGGTCGCGATCGGTGCGCCCGGAGCCGTTTCGGAAGACACCTTGGGAAGAGTGTTCCTCGAAGTGGCATAAAGGAGACTACTCTTTCCGCGTTTACCTTGCCAAATACCGTCGAAAAGAGCGAACCGGACCTTCGTTGAGATCGCAGCGAATTCACACTTCCCGCCCCTTTAACTGTAAACTCAAAGCAAAGCTTTTTAGTGAAGCGCAAAACATAGGGCCACCACCGAGATGGACCTGTTACGTTTTCGTGCCGCTCCAAGTGTTCGTTTAAGCCACTTTCCGTTCGAAGGCGACCGGGCTTTTCCAGCTCAGTGCTGAGTGCTTTCGACGCGGATTGTAGAACACATTGTTCAGCGTTTGTACCGGGAACTACGCCCCAACGCGACGAGTTCATCAGCGTCCACCATCAAATACGCGGGGCCGAATGATGCGCGATGAAATGCATATCGAACACGACTGTCTAACGTCAGCGCCAATGGGACAATTTAGGTCGATTTGATAAGAGAGGGTTTCTGGCACATCGTAGCCACCAAGGCGTGGAGATGAGACAGAAACCCGGAGCCAAGCGGAGCCACGGCGAGAAAGATGCCAAAGACAACCGTTGGCAGTGGAGAAATATGAGCGGCGCAGCAGTGCCAAACCAACCGAGCAGGAGTTGGCCTGACTTCGTGATAAACAGTTGTCGCGGTGAGTATCTTCTCGCGCTTTTCGCGTATCGTTTTATTGACGCAACGTCGATTCAGTTGTTGTGGCCATTAAGAAGTTTACGCAAACGTAAGCAGCGATTTGATTTTTCGACTAATCGCTCAAAAAGTGACGTCAGACGGCGTTTTCTTCCCCCTTACGTGTCAGTTTGCAACTCTTACATGCGCTCAGTCGCTGCGGGTTGACACTCACAGTAAGTGATCCTTGAGCCCTCCTTACCAGCACGGATCGGATCAGACCCGCAGCGGCTCTATTCAAGTCGTAGTTCCTCTCGCCAGGGCATGGGATGCCAATCAATGCCCGACACGTGCCATTTCTTTTGAAACGCTGGTTCGAGTCGCAATTGAACAGGCGCAGTTCGGGATAAGAACTGCGCCTGTTCATGGTCAAACCCGAAAACCGCGCGTTTAAGCGGCGACCCACATCTTCAACGGTGCGCGGAAATCCATCAGGTCAAAGCCCTTGTGATCGTCAACCCAACCGCTGATCCGATCTGAAGTCGCACCGACAAAGTCGTTGAACATCGGACAGATCAGACCACCATCATCACGGATCAACGCTGAGGCTTCTGCGTACATTTCCTTGCGCTTCGCATCATCGAGTTCGGCGCGCGCTGCGATGACGATTTGATCGAAACGCTCGTTGAAGAACCGGGTGTCGTTCCAATCCGCTGTGGACAAATATGCTGTGGACAGCATTTGGTCCTGAACCGGACGGCCACCCCAGTAACTGGTGCAGAAAGGTTGCTTGTTCCAAACTTCAGACCAGTAGCCGTCATTGGGCTCGCGCTTCACATCCAGCGTTATGCCCGCGGCAGCTGCGGACTGCTGGAACAACGCAGCCGCATCCAATGCGCCGGGGAACGAGTTCTCGGACGACCGAAGCGTGACCGGCCCGCTATGACCCGATTTCTTGAAGTGGAACGCCGCCTTGTCCGCGTCGTATTCGCGCTGTTCGAACTCAGTTGCGAGGGGATAAGAGCTGTTGATGGGTGTGTCATTGCCCACAGAGCCGTAGCCGAAGAGGATCTTGTCCACCATTTCCTGACGATTAATGGCGTATTTCAAGGCCATACGCAGATCATGGTTGTCGAACGGCGCGGTATTGACGTGCATGATAAACACGTAATGACCTGCGCCAGACGTAGAGCGCACCGTGATACCGGGCGCGCGGTCAACAAGACGTGCAGTACGGGGCGGCACTCGGTCAATCATGTCGACCTGACCAGATTGCAGCGCCGCGACTCGTGCGGTGTTGTCGTTGATGACAATCACTTCGATCGTGCCGGCATGACCAATCGTGTCATCCCAATGGTTGGGGTTGTGTTCAGCCACGAAACGCACACCCATATCGGCGGCTTTCAAAACATAAGGACCGGTGCCAATTGCAGCAGCTGGGTCCTCTTTACCGCCACCAGGCTGAATGACGAGGTGATAATCCGAAAGCAGATATGGAAGGTCCGCATTGGGCGCTTCCAGCTCGACGATGAACAGGTCGCCATCCGTTCGCATATTTGCGATACCACGCAACAAGCCCAACGCCCCGGATTTGGTCTCTTCGTTCGAGTGTCGGTCAATGGTCTGTAGAACATCCTCGGCAGTGACGGGCTGACCGTTTGAGAAGGTGATGCCGTCTCGTATCTTGAACGTCCACGTTTTTGCGTCGGCAGAAGCCTCAAAGCTTTCTGCGACCTTTGGCTCAAGGCCGCCATCAGGTGCAAGCGTCAAGAGCGTCTCACCCCAAAGGCGGGCGACCATATTAGCGGTTGAGTTTGCGGCGGTCGCAGGATCAAGGCTGTCAGTTGTGCCGCCGCCCTGGATGCCAACGCGAATGGTGCCACCTTTTTGTGGACCAGCGGCTTTGACCGCTGACGACATCGCCAGATTGGCTGTTGCAGCAGCCAGCCCCAAGGCGGACGCCTTCCCAAGAAATTCACGGCGGGGCATTTTGCCAAGCGCTGCCTGTTTTGCCAGATATTTGATATGTTCGTTCATGGTGACTTCCCCGTTGTCGTTTGAGAGCTCAGATTTGATTAGTAGGTTGCAAGTGACACTCCGCCTGCATCCGCAGCTGGCGGAAAGTGTCGTGACAATTTTTCAATGATCTCGTCACGCGTGCTGCGGTATTCTTCTTTGAAGAAGAGATTGACGTGTTCACCCGGATCGTTGCGAAGATCGAACATCTCTCCCCAGTCTGCGTTTTGAGGATAGATTGTGACACGCCATTCGTCTGTCATTACCGTCTGGTTGTAAGTGTCCATGCGCGTGCGTGGGTGATATTCGGCAAAAAGCTCGCGACGCCCCGGGCCATCTGCCTGCGTCATCAGGTGAGCGAAAGAGACCCCTTCGGTCGGCTGATGCTCCAGCTCCAAAAAATCCTGCAGGGTCGCGCGCAGATCCAGATGACTTGTTGTCCCGTGACGTTCGCCAGGCTCGATCCCCGGACCTGCAGCGATCAGCGGTACGTGCAAAAGCGATCTGTAGGGGCTGGGGCCTTTTCGGATAAGCCCGTGATCACCCAACAACTCGCCATGATCCGAGGTGAAAATGACAACGGTGTCTTCAAGGAGACCCTGATGCTCCGCCTGTGCCATGATCCGCCCGACGCAAGCGTCAATCATCGAAATCATTCCATTGGTATATGCGATCGCACGGCGAATTGAATCGTCCGAGAAGTTCGATGTTGTCTGTAAAAAACCCTGTTCTCGCGGTGGCCCCGGATCGCGCAGGAAGTCCACATAGCTTTTACCTTTTTCCTCTTCATCGCCTTCGCGCAGGAAAGACGGCATCGCTGACAGCTCATCAGGCACATATGAGGGCATTGGCATGTCCGCCGGATCGTACATGTCGCACCATGGCGCAGGGGGGGAAAAAGGATGGTGCGGATCGGGAAAGGAAACAAACAGAAAGAACGGGTCTGACCCGTCATTTTCAGTCAGGAACTCGCAGGCCCGATCTGTGATCCAAGAGTTGTAATGCAAGTCGAAAGGGATGGCCGATTTCCAAACTTCGTCAATATCCCCACATTGCGGTTCAAGCGCGTTTTCCGGGAGATAGAGCTCGGCCGCTCCCGGCGCGACAGATTCCAGCCAACGGGCATAATGCCCACCCTTTGTGGCACTAACGGATTCTCCAATCAGAATGTCGACCGCGTCGAACCCGTAAAAGGGGCCGCACCATCCCTCACTTTCCGGTAAGTCCCAAAAGGCGTTTGAATCCGGCATAAGATGCTCTGGCCCGGCCAGAATAGGTTGGAAGTGGAATTTCCCAACCCCATGGGTCTTGTACCCCATGGCCTGAAAGTCATGGGTGATCAGTTTCAGATCCTCAGGCAGGGCAACCCCGTTGCGCGTCAGGCCGTGCGACCTTGCATACTGACCGCTGAACAAAGTGGACCGGCTTGGAGAGCAGATCTGGTGCGGTGTGAAATGCTTGGTAAAGACGGCGCCCCGCTGGGCCAGTGCGTCTATATTCGGTGTCCTGACATGCTTGTTTCCGGTGCAGCCCAGACTGTTCGCGCGTTGCTGGTCCGTCATAATCAAAATGACATTTTTCTTCATTCTTGGCGCTGCCCTCCGAAACAACGGGACAGTACCACAGCGCTTACATTTGAAATAATACTATCTGTTTCGACTGATATTTGTTAATCGAATACCTATGTTCACCCATAACCAACTCAACGTCTTCTCTGCGATCATGCAAACCGGGTCGGTTTCCGCTGCTGGTCGCAGGTTGAATCTGTCACAACCCAGCGTCAGCCGGCTTTTGTCGGATCTGGAGCGGGAGTTTGGCGTTCCTTTGTTTCGTCGCCGAAGTAAGGGTGTGACACCGCTCCCCGAAGCGGAAGAATTCTATCAAGAGGTTAAACGCAATTTTTCGGCCCTTGCGAACTTGAACGAGATCGCCTCTCAGATCGCTCGGAAGGATCGCGGGTCCTTGTCAATTGCCACAATAACCGCCGCCTCATTAGACCTCGTGCCTCAGGCCCTGAGACGGCTGAACATAGCGGAAAAGAACATCCGGATCGATTGGCGGGTACGATCTTCAAACTGGATACTGGACTATGCCCGTTTCGGCGCGATGAGAACAGGCTTCGCCTATGTTTCGCGCTCTCTGAAGCAAATGAACGTCCTGTTTGAGGGAAGCTTACCACATATTTGTTTTGTTCCCGAAGGTCACCCTTTAGCCGCAGGTCAGGGGGCGCTGATACTGGAACAGATGGCGCCCTGTCAGATCATCGGGCTGCGCAACGAAGTTGAGAGTGCTTTGTCGCTAAGTGACTTGCTAGAGGGTGAGCGCCCACCGGTGACTGTCGAAACATCTTTAGCGGCACTTACTCTTAGCAAATCCTGCGGTGGGTTGCCTCTCGTGGATGCTTTTACGGCTTTTCATTGGTTGCAAGGGAACAAAGGACGGCCGCGGATCGTAGAGGGCCTTCCTCTCTATCGGTTTGCGGTCGTTGAACCAATTGGCATCAACGCTTCACAGATAGACAGGGATTTTCAGGATTGCCTGATCCAAGAGATCGAACGCGTTGTTTTGTGGACCAAACAACTCGGCTAAAAAACAAAGCGTTCATTGACGTTCAGACTTCTACGGATACACCGGCATTGCGGGACTGTTGCATGCGTTGATGGGTCCCGCTTTTGCCACCGACCAGGATATGCCTCTCGTCCACGCGCCAATCGACACTGGCACGCCGCACGTGTTTCTGGGTCCGCGTTGTGTGCTCCGGCGCAAACTTGGGGCAACGAAGACCAAAATCCAAGGCACTTGCGCGCAGACAGAGGTTAAAGCAAGCAAACACCCTTAAGGGTGAGAATGATTGGACGCTCAAAAAGGCAGCACGCTTCTATGAGTGGGCAACCATAGTCCGAATGACTTCAAGCCAGTTGCACCACTTCACAGAACCACCGCGCGAACCGGCTCACAACGCAATACCCGGCCCGCAACATGCGGATTGGCCGTTCAGCCCTCGATAAAGGAGGGGTTTTTCAACAAAATGGGCTCAAAGCAGCCCTTCTTCCCGCAACAATTCCAGCATATCAGCCTCGGGTCTTGGGCCGATATGGCTGATGACCTCGCGGGCGCAGACGTTGCCGATCCTGGCGCAGGTCTCGTAATCGCGCCCTGTGGCCATTCCATACAGGAACCCCGCGGCGAACTGGTCACCGGCACCGGTTGCGTCTACCGGCACGATCCTCTTGACCGGCACGTCGATGCGCGCGCCTCCGTTCAGGACGGTCACGCCATCACCCGAGCGCGTGCAAACCACCAGCGGGCAAATCTCGGCGGTCTTGATCAGCGCCTCTTCCAGATCGTCGGTTTCAAACAGCGATTTGATTTCAGCCTCGTTGCCGATGACGAAATCCAGCTCATTCTCGATCAGCAGCAGGAAATCGACCCGGTGCCGTTCCACGCAAAACGGGTCGGAAATGGCGATCCCGGTCTTGCCGCCGCCCTTGTGGCAGGCGCGCGCGGCCTCAAGAAACGCGGCCTTTCCCTTTTCCTTGTCGAACAGATAGCCCTCAAGGAACATGATCTGGCTGCTTCCGGCGACCTCATCGGGCACGTCATGCGACGACAGTTCCGAGGAGATGCCCAGATAGGTGTTCATCGACCGCTCGCCATCGGGCGAGACAAAGATCATCGAGCGCGAGGTCGGCAATTCCCCGCCCGGAACCGGCGGGTTGACGAAATCGACGCCATCTTCGTTCATCGCATCCGCATAGAACCGGCCCAGCGCATCGTCATGCACCCGCCCGATAAAAGCAGCATCCAGCCCCAATGCACCTGCGCCCGCAATCGTGTTGGCAACAGACCCGCCCGGTGTCTGTACCCGACCCTCCATCGAGGCATACAGCAGCTCGCCGCGCTCCTGCTCGATCAGCTGCATGATGCCTTTTTCAATGCCCATCAGTTCCAGGAAACTGTCATCGGCCTGCGAGATCACGTCCACAACGGCATTTCCGATACCGGTCAGCTGGTAGGTTTTCATAATGTCTTGTCCTCGAATTGACAGAGATCACGGATGATGCAGGTCGGGCATTGCGGCTTGCGCGCCTTGCAATGGTACCGGCCATGCAGGATCAGCCAGTGATGCGCATGGAGTTGAAAATCGGCGGGGATGTTGTCTTCGATGGCGCGCTCGACCGCGTCCACGTCCTTGCCGGGGCAGATGCCGGTGCGATTGCCGACGCGAAAGATGTGCGTGTCCACAGCCTGCGCCGGCTGCCGCCACCACATGTTCAGCACAACGTTGGCGGTCTTGCGTCCGACACCCGGCAGCGATTGCAGCGCTGCGCGGGAATTTGGGACTTCACCGCCATAGTCTTCGACCAGAATACGGCTCAGCTTGATGACGTTCTTGGCCTTCTGGCGGAACAGGCCGATGGTCTTGATATGCTCGATCAGGCCCTCCTCGCCCAGATCCAGCATCTTTTGCGGCGTATCGGCGATCTTGAACAACTCGCGCGTGGCCTTGTTGACCCCCGCATCGGTTGCCTGCGCCGACAGCGCCACGGCCACGACCAGCGTGTAGACATTCACATGCTCAAGCTCACCCTTGGGTTCGGGGTCGGCTTCCTGAAAGCGCGTAAAGATCTCGCGGATCGTATGATAGTCGAGTTGCTTTGCCATCCGGGCCTTAATGCCGCCCGAGGGGCCGCGACACAAGCCCAAAGCCAATGCGCAAGTTCCGGGTCGCGGCAGCGTGTCGCGCGCGCTATGGTTTGTGCCAGACAACGAGGTGCAACCATGAACGTCCAGACCCCCGAAAGCGGATACCACTATAACGTCATGCGCCGGGCAATCGACCTGATTGATCAGGGCGGTGAAACCCTCAGCCTCGATGAGTTGGCCCGCCAGATGGATATGAGCCCGGCGCATTTCCAGCGCCTGTTCTCGCGTTGGACTGGTGTGTCGCCAAAACGGTATCAGCAATACCTGACGCTGGGCCATGCCAAGGCGCTGCTGCGCGAACGGTTCACCACGCTTGAAACCGCCCATAATGTCGGCCTGTCCGGCAGCGGCCGCCTGCATGATCTGTTCCTGAAATGGGAATCCATGAGCCCCGGCGAATATGCCCGCAGGGGCGCGGGTCTGACGATCTACTGGGGCTGGTTCGAATGCCCCTTTGGCCCCGCGCTGGTCATGGGCACCGACAAGGGCATCTGCGGCATCGCCTTCGGGGCTGAAACCGGAGAGAAGGCGGCGATGGAGGATATGATCTCGCGCTGGCCCAACGCGGATTATGTCGAAGATCCGATGCGCCTGCGCCCCTGGGTTCTCAGCGCATTCGGCACGGCCAGCGACCGGTCAGAGCCGACACCGCTCTACCTGATCGGCTCGCCCTTGCAGATCAAAGTGTGGGAGGCACTGATGCACATCCCGTCGGGGCAGGTGACGACCTATTCCGAGATCGCGCAGCGCGTGGGGTCGCCGCAGGCCGTGCGCGCGGTGGGCACGGCCGTCGGGCGCAACCCGGTCAGCTGGCTGATCCCGTGTCACCGCGCCCTGCGCAAATCCGGGGGGTTGGGCGGCTATCATTGGGGTCTGCCGGTCAAACGGGCCATGCTGGCCTATGAGGCGGCACAGGCCGACGCCTGATTGACAGAAGGCCGGACCGCTGCCAAAAAGCACCGCAGGTTCGGGTCCCCTGCCGTTCGCGGCCATTGGCTTTGGTGAAACCCGGTTGAACAAACATCTGTTGCCCTTTCCCGGCGCGCGGATGGTAATGCGAACCCCGTCCTAAACTCGCGCCCGTTCAAGGAAACGAGGCAAAACATGACACTGTCACAAGACATCGCTCCGCTGGAGGAGCTGAAAGAGCAGGCCAAACGCCTGCGACGGAAACTGCGCGACACCGGCGTTCAGCTGTCGCACGGTCAGGCCCTGGAACTGGTGGCGCATCAACATGGGGTGCGCGACTGGAACACATTGCACGCGATGGCGGGCAACCGGATGCGTTTGCGTGTGGGGGACCGGGTCGAAGGTCGCTACCTGGGCCAGCCGTTCACAGCGGAAATTCGTGGTCTGACCATATTGGGGGACGGTGCGCACCGTCGGGTGACCCTGCAGTTCGACACGCCTGTCGATGTGGTCCGGTTCGACAGTTTCTCGGCCTATCGCCAACGCGTGACCGGAGAGATTGGTTGGGACGGTCGTTCCCGTCGCCATACGTCCGACGGGGAACCCCAGCTAGTGGTGCGGCCTGTCTGACATAACATGGGCGAGGCAACCGTGTTGCCCCGCCCTCTCATCTCGCATTGCGCCGGGTGTATTATTCAGCCGCCCAGCCGCCGACGGATTTGACTTCCAGAAAGTCCTCCAGCCCCCAAACGCCACCTTCGCGCCCGTTGCCGGATTGCTTCATCCCACCAAACGGAGAGCCCGCGCTGCGCGACTGGCCGTTCATCTCGACCATGCCCGACCGCAGAACCCGCGCCATGCGGTTGGCGCGCGCCTTGTCCTGCGTCTGCACATAATTGGTCAGACCATACGGCGTATCATTGGCGATCTCGACAGCCTCTTCCTCGGTGTCGAAGGGGATCATGGTCAGGACGGGGCCAAAGATTTCCTCGCGCGCGATGGTCATCTGGTTGTTGGCATCGGCAAAGACCGTGGGGCGGACATAATAGCCCTTGTTCAGCCCCTCGGGGCGTCCTGTGCCGCCCGCGACCAGACGTGCCCCTTCGTCGATACCTTTCTGGATCAGGTCCTGAATCTTGGTCCACTGAACCTCATTCACGACGGGTCCGATATGGCGGCCCTCTTCTGCGGCGCTGCCCACTGTGACCTTGCTGGCGACCTCGGCGGCGATCTCAACGGCCTGATCATAGATCGGGCGCTGCACCAGCATCCGGCTCGGCGCGTTACAGCTCTGGCCGGTGTTGTTCATCATATGCAGCACGCCGCGTTTGACAGCCTTTTCATCGGCATCGGCAAAGACCACATTGGCGCCTTTGCCGCCCAGTTCCAGATGCACTTTCTTGAGCGTTTCCGCCGCGTTCTTCGAAATCGCCGTACCCGCACGGGTCGAGCCGGTAAAGCTGACCATATCCACGTCGGGATGACCCGACAGCTGCGAGCCAACGCCCGCGCCATCGCCGTTCACCAGATTGAAGACACCGGACGGGAACCCTGCCTCGTCCATCATCTCGGCAAAGATCACCGCGTTCAGCGGGCTTTGCTCGGAGGGTTTCAGAACCATCGTGCAGCCCGCAATCGCCGCTGCACCGACCTTGAGCGTGACCTGGTTCATCGGCCAGTTCCAGGGCGTGATCAATGCGGCCACGCCAACCGCCTCATAGATGATCCGGTCATTCGGGGCGTCATCCCCCAGAGGGCGTTCAAACTGAAACGCCTTGGCCGCGCGGATGAAGTTCTGCAAATGCCATGTGCCTGCACCAACCTGCTGGCTGCGCGACATGTCAATCGGCGCACCCATTTCCAGCGACATGGCCTGCGCCAGATCTTCCGCGCGGGTCTTGTAGATGTCGATCAGCTTCTCGACCAGTGCGATGCGGGTCTCCACCGGCGTTGCCATCCAGCCCGGCAGGGCGGCCTTGGCGGCGGCAACTGCCGCATCCGTGTCGGCCTGCCCACCCAGTGAGATCACCGCGCACGGCTCCTCGGTCGAGGGGTTGATGACCTCGAAATCATTGGGTTGCGACGGCGCGACCCATTGACCATTGATATAAAAATTCCGCTTTTCGATCATCCTGAGCCCTCCTGTCGGTCCAGCTAGAATCCGGCTGTTCGCCGACACTCTGTCACCCAAGCGAACAGGGGGCAATAGGTGATTTGATCAAATTATTTTTCCGTGAAACCGGTGAATTTCCGGGCCGCGACCACGATGCAAGTTTCAACCCGTGGGCAAAGTGATTAGGTTTCAGGCAATCGACTCAGGTTAATACTGGAAAGGAGATACCCCATGGGTTTGCGCATCAACGATACGGTCCCGAACTTTACCGCAGAAACAGATCAGGGCACCATTCAGTTTCACGACTGGATTGGCGACAGCTGGGCCATTCTGTTCTCGCACCCCAAGGATTTCACGCCTGTCTGCACCACCGAATTCTCGGCCGTGGCGCAGCTGAGTGACGAATGGGCCGCGCGCAACACCAAGGTGATCGGCGTGTCGGTTGACGGTGTCGAAGACCACAAGAAGTGGAAGAAGGATATCGAGGAATACGGCAAGGCCAATCCCGGTTTCCCGATCATCGCTGATGAGGGTCTGGCGGTGTCGAAAGCCTTCGACATGCTGCCTGCCGAAGCCTACCTGCCTGATGGTCGCACCCCGGCTGACAGCGCCACCGTGCGGTCGGTCTTTATCATCGGCCCTGACAAGCAGCTGAAACTGTCGATGACCTATCCGATGACCGTGGGCCGCAACTTTGCGGAAATCCTGCGCGCGCTGGACGGGTTGCAGATGTCGTCAAAAGGTGTCGCAACACCTGCCAACTGGGTGCCGGGTGAAGACGTGATCATCCCGCCCTCAGTGTCGAACGAAGACGCCAAGGCCAAATTCGGCGCGTTCGAGACGATCTTTCCCTATCTGCGCAAGACCAAAGCGCCGTCCTGAGGCGGTTACCGGGTCAGGGGGGCTGTCTGCCCCCCATCGTGCCTGCCGGCACGATTTCCCCCCGAGGATATTTGGGGCCAGATGAAGCAGGCGGGGGCAGGGTAACCGAAGGGAGACCTGCCCCTGGACCTCAGAACTTGTACCGAAGCCCGAAATTGACACTGAACGTATCCAGATCGTCTTCGACGGTGCCGGTCAACGCGCCGTTCGGGGCCAGTCGCCGCGACGAGACGTCAAAGGCGCGGGCATAGCGGGCGTCGACGGTAAAGGCGGTTGACGGGTTGATCTCGTAAGCCACACCGGCGATCAGCTGCGCGGCAAAGGTGGTGTCGCTGTCATCCAGCGCCACACCGGGCCCATAGGCAAAATCCAGATCCGAATAGGTGGCCCCCAGACCAAACCCGGCATAGGGCGTCAGCGCACCCGCCTGTTTGAAATCGAACAGCACATTGGCAAACAATGAGGTCTGCGTGACATCGCCCGAGATATTGCCCTCGGCCCCCGGCCCGTTGCCCGAGAAGTTCACACCATCCACGTCGCTGTCGCGGTAAGACAGCTCCAGCTCAATCCGCGTGCCGAACCTGTCATTTGACCATTGCGGGATTTCCTTGCCGATGGCCACGCCCAGGCCGAATCCCGCGTCGAACTCCGTGTCGACGGATTGGGGCGTGCCGCCGATCGTGCCTGCGAAATCGCTGTCCTGCAGCTGGCTGTACCCGACAAAACCCTGAACATAGGTGCCGTCGCCCAGGCTCTGCGCGGCAAGCGCCGTCGCGCTGGCGGCGAGGGCCGTTGAGGTAAGTAAAATGTGCTTGAACATGATTGTCTCCGTTGCTCCAAAACTCTGCTTGGCCTCGATGTGGGCGGGTTTGACGGAAAGGAAAGGCGCGGGGTTATCACTTCGTTTCACAGGTTTTTGGACGCGCGTGAGTGAATAGATCCGGGGCTGGGGCAGCGCTGTTCATCGGCTTCTTCGGGCCCCTCAGGTTCTGGTTCGCGCCGAATTGTGATAGGGTGCTTAGGGGCAAAACTCAGGCATGCGACCAATCACCTCGGGCTTTCGGACTGTTCAAAGCAGGAGAAGACCATGGCTTTTACAGATTGGTATGTTGAAGGAGAGAGTTTCGGGAACTGCAACTGCGGCTATGCCTGCCCCTGCCAGTTCGAAGAGTTGCCGACCCATGGCGATTGCCGGGGGTTCGAAGTGCTGGAGGTGACCAAAGGGCATTTCGGTGACACCGACCTCAGCGGGACCAAAGCCGCGCTGATCTATGCCTGGCCGGGGCCGATCTTTGAGGGCGGCGGCGAGATGCAGGTGATCGTTGATCCCGCAGCAACCCCGGCACAGCGCGACGCGCTGGAAAAGGTCTTTCACGGTGAAGAAACCGAAGAGATGGCGACGCATTGGTATGTGTTCAGGGCAATGTGCGAGACGGTTCATGACACGCTTTACCTGCCGATCGAATTCGAGATGGACCTCGAAGAACGCACGGCCAGCGTTACCGTTGGTGATGTTCTGAAATCCACCGGACAGCCGATTCAGGCCCCGCATGGCGGCGGCGCGCATCGGGTGCGCATCGATATCCCCGGCGGGATCGAGTTTTCCATTGCCGAGATTGGCAGCGCCTCGACCCGCTCTGATGCCGCGATAAAGCTGGACCTGAAGGACAGCTATGGCCAGTGGCATCTTCTGAAACATGGGCCCGGCGGGGTTGCTCACTGATCGGCACCCCTGTCAGGCGGCGTGCGCAGATGTGTTCGGGACCGATGACCAGCAGGGCAGCGTCAGATCCGCCTTCAGCACCCGAACCTCAAAGGGTTTCAGCACCGGCAACGCGGTTGACCCATAGCCACCGGCACCGCAGGCCAGATCCGGGAACAGGGTGAACAGCTCGCGCCTTGTGGCGGGAGCCATCGCGCCCAGTGTCGTGTCGCCGGGATAGAAGGATTCGGACCAGACCCCTTCGACATTCACCAACTCATGCCGGTCAAAAAGGATATGGACATACTCGACCCCTTGCGCGGGCAGCTCCTGAACGATTGTCCGCCCGTTGATCAGCCCCTTGGCCGGGGCCAGCATCGCGGTCTCGCAATGCATCAGCTCCATCATCGCCGAGGTGACGGCGATCCGGTGTTGTGGCGAGACGACCAGATCACGGTTGGGGCTGTTTGGCCCGAAACATCCCGCCATGATCCGAACCGGACAGAGATGAGGGTCCTGTTGCAACTCCTGCGCTGACAAGCGACGCCTGCCGACCCAGCGCACCGGGCGGATATGGCCCTTGGCAGTGACAACCGGGTCGCCGGGGTTCAGGGTTTCGACCCGGCGCAGCCCGGCGGGTGTCCGGATCAGGGACCCGGCGGTAAAGCACACGAAAGACGGCAGGGTCTGATAAGTAGTTGGCGCTGCCGTCCCGCCAAAGCTGGTCCCCGTGATCGTATCGTTCAGCTGCGCCTGACCCGAGGTGACGATGATGTAGCGCGGGTTCGAGAACTGAACCAGAATGAAGGTGACAGGCGCCCCGTTCACCGTCCCCGAATAGCTTTCGAAAGTGCTGAAATTCTGGCTTGTCCCGGAAAAACCGGGCAGGGCCGACAGATCAAGCTGCGCGCTGTCAGGGTCGGGATCCTGCAACAGGGCGTCATTGTCGGTGATATCAACGGAATAAGCGGCAGTAATATCGACGCTTTTATTGCTGTAGGGGTCTGCGCTGATTTCGAAAACGGTTATCGAGGCCACGGTCGAAAAGCATCCCTGAATGCAACATGATCATCCTTATGGTTGAGTAAATACACGCATGAAGTGTTAATAATTGATTTACCAAGCCACGGGACGCCCGACACTCCTGACCGCGCGGACAAAAATAGCCCCGGTCGAAACCGGGGCCTTTCGCATTCAATCAGAGGGTGGGCAGATTACTCTGCGCTTTCCTCTTTAAGCAAAACCAACCTAGCCCCGGCATTTCACATATGCGGATATGTGGGTGGTAGAAGCGGAGGTTAGTGGAAGGTAGCGGAGGTTAGCGGAAGGTAGCGGAGGTTAGTGGAAGGTAGCGGAGGTTAGTGGAAGGTAGCGGAGGTTAGCGGAAGGTAGCGGAGGTTAGCGGAAGGTAGCGGAGGTTAGTGGAAGGTAGCGGAGGTTAGTGGACGGTAGTGAAACATTATTGCAAAACATTTTCAGAATGAGTGCTGGAAACGACAGTTATCCAAGTTGCAAAAGACCTTGTAGGTAACCGATAAAACCCTTTGCGCGCTTCATCAGCTAAGATAATCTCGCGCTTTTTTAAAGCCGCAAGAGCATTATCCACATTAGAAGCGGATACTTCACAGCCTTCAATAATTGACTTGCGTGCAACCCAACCGTCGCCGTGTTCAGCCATAAAATCCAAAACTCGTCTATAATCGTCAGACCAAATCTTTGAATAGTACATCTCGCTGAAGTACTTCGCACCGAGTTGATCTATCGCGCCGTTCTCTGCCGAAGCACCATGAAGTACATCTTTCAAATCAATCGCGTCATCCGTGTCGGTGTCAAAAGCACAGTAACAAAACTGCTGAAGGAAGTGTGGGTATCCTTCAGAAAGATCGCTCAACAGGTCAGTTGCTTCTTCATCAATTTTTGTTTTGCGTTCGTTTTCTTCATTTGCTCTAGCGATGCCTACACGGACTACATTCTTTCTCTCTTTCGGTTCAAGTGGTTGCATGGTCAAAACCTGAAAAACTCTAAGAGATGACTCGTGAGAATCCCGAAGCTTTTGAACAAGAATCGACTGACCAGCGAGCAAGAACAATACGTCGTTGCAACCTCGCTTCGCCAAGCGTTCCGTTACAATTTTTAAAAATTCTCCCAGGCCAGCTTCCACCGGAGGTGTGTCTGCCTCGTCCAGAAGCACTGCGATTCCGTCAAAGTTGCGTGTCTCCGAGATGTCGACGAAGAGGGAAACCAGATCATCAAGTGCTTCGTCGGGGTCGATCTCTTCCTCTTTTCCTCTATAGGCGACGCCCAATATTTCCCAATTGGAAAGAAACTCCCAAACCAGCTTTGCTTTTTCTTTAAGGTTCTCGTGCGAACGGAGCTTGGATTTTAGTTCACGTCCAATTTGCTTAACGATTCCACCCTGCGTTTGAACGCCTGCTAAGTCGGTAGAAACAGTCAAGAAATTGAATTCTAAAGCTTCGACGTTGATCTCTCCGCGGGCTATTAGATCTGCATAATTCAATAATGATTATTTTCCTATGCCACGCTCGCCGGAAATGAGGAGGTGCTGAGGGTTGTTATTCTTTGTCTGAAAAAGAGCCTGTTCAATCGCCTCAATCTCATCGAACCGTCCAATGAACATTCCAGGAAAAGCGATCCCGAACGGTACAAACGGATTAAACTTCATGTTCACCTCAGAATTTGCTCTCAGAATACACAAAGGCTCCGGTAATTCCACCGGAGCCCCATAAAAATATCAAGTAAGAAGCAGATTACTCTGCGCTTTCCTCTTTCTTTTCTTTCTTCTCGGGAACGATCTCTTCCCCGGTTTCCTGATCGACCACTTTCATCGACAGGCGAACCTTGCCGCGATCGTCAAAGCCCAGCAGCTTGACCTTCACTTCCTGACCTTCCTTCAGAACATCCGACGGATGGTTCAGGCGGCGGTTTTCGATCTGGGACACGTGGACCAGACCGTCGCGCTTGCCAAAGAAGTTCACAAAGGCACCGAAATCGACGATCTTGACCACCTTGCCGGTATAGACCTGACCTTCTTCCGGCTCGGCCACGATCGACCAGATCATGTCATAGGCCTTCTTGATCGATTCCCCATCGGGCGATGCGATCTTGATGACGCCATCGTCGTTGATGTCGACCTTGGCACCCGAAACCTCGACGATCTCGCGGATGACTTTGCCGCCCGAACCGATCACTTCACGGATCTTGTCGGTCGGGATGTTCATGGTCTCGATGCGCGGCGCGTGGACCGAGAACTCGTTGGTCTCGGACAGGGCTTTGCCCATCTCGCCCAGGATGTGCATCCGGCCGTCCTTGGCCTGTGCCAGGGCGGTTTCCATGATCTGAGGCGTGATGCCCGCGACCTTGATGTCCATCTGAAGCGAGGTGATGCCGTTTGCAGTACCCGCAACCTTGAAGTCCATATCGCCCAGGTGGTCTTCGTCACCCAGAATGTCGGTCAGAACTGCGTAAGACCCGTCATCTTCCAGGATCAGACCCATGGCCACACCGGCAACCGGAGCTTTCAGCGGAACACCCGCATCCATCATCGACAGCGAACCGCCGCAGACAGACGCCATCGAGCTGGAGCCGTTGGATTCAGTGATCTCGGACACCACGCGGATGGTATAGGGGAAGTCGGTCGGCGCAGGCAGAACCGCCTGCAGCGCGCGCCATGCCAGCTTACCGTGACCGATTTCGCGACGGCCGGGCGAACCCACACGGCCCACTTCACCAACCGAATAGGGGGGGAAGTTGTAATGCAGCAGGAAGTTCGATTTGAAGTTGCCGTGCAGCGCGTCGATGAACTGCTCATCGTCGCCGGTGCCCAGCGTGGTCACGGCCAGCGCCTGAGTTTCACCGCGGGTGAACAGGGCAGAGCCGTGTGTGCGCGGCAGCAGCGAGGTTTCGGCTTCGATGGCACGCACATCGGTGGTCGAACGACCGTCGATGCGCTTGCCGCCCTTGACGACGTCACCGCGCAGAATACCGGCTTCCAGCTTTTTCATCGCCGAGCCAAGATTGGCGTCTTCCAGCTGTTCCTCGCTCAGCGCTTCCTTGATCGCTTCACGGGCAGCGGCAACAGCGGCGGTGCGCTCCTGCTTGTCGGTGATCGCGAACGCGGCGCGCATCTGCTCTTCACCGGCAGCCGAAACGGCGGCATAAAGCTCCGAGTAATCGGGTGCGACGAATTCGAACGGCTCTTTCGCGGCGTCTTCGGCCAGCGAAATGATCAGGTCGATGACCGGCTGGATCTGCTCATGCGCAAAGGTCACGGCACCCAGCATTTCGGCCTCGGACAGCTCATAGGCTTCCGATTCCACCATCATCACGGCGTCTTTGGTACCGGCAACAACCAGATCCAGACGCTGTTCAGGGTTCAGGCGCAGGTCCTGCATGTCATCCACGGTCGGGTTCAGGACGTATTCGCCATCCACGAAACCAACGCGGGCACCGGCGATCGGGCCCATGAACGGCGCGCCGGAAATGGTCAGTGCAGCCGACGCGGCGATCATCGCGACGATGTCGGGATCATTGACCAGATCGTGGCTCAGCACGGTGCACATCACCAGAACTTCGTTTTTGAAACCGTCAACGAACAGCGGGCGGATCGGACGGTCGATCAGGCGCGCGGTCAGCGTCTCTTTCTCGGTCGGGCGCGCCTCGCGCTTGAAGAAGCCACCCGGAACCTTACCGGCGGCATAGTATTTCTCTTGGTAATGTACGGTCAGCGGGAAAAAGTCCTGACCGGGTTTTTGGCTCTTGGCAAAGGTCACGTTGGCCATGACGCTGGTTTCGCCCAGCGTGGCAATCACGGTGCCGTCGGCCTGACGGGCAACCTTGCCGGTTTCCAGTGTCAGCGTCTCCTCGCCCCACTGCATCGATTTCTTCGTTACATCAAACATATGCGTATCCTAGAACGGAGCACTCCCGCCCCTGCGGGTCTCCGGTTTTGCATGGCGGCCCCATTGCCGCCGACCCCATTTATCTTCCGTTCGAGTGCCGGGGTCAGGGCACAACGTCTCAGATACCGCGCGCATACATGAGAATGCGTTGGAAGGAAAGCGAAACCGAAAAAGCTGGCCGGATCATGCTGAGGCAGGCCCTGACCCCTCGCAGCGCGACACAAGGCACAAGGGCCGCATGATGGTGTGCGGCGTGCCATTACCCCCGTCCGGGAAATGGCCTGACAGAACCGGATCACTGCGCTAACCTAACTTTCATCGGGGGTGCAAATGAAAAGACGGCTTACGACAGTGCTGGCGGCTGACGTTGTCGGGTATTCTGCGCTTATGGATCAGGACCGGCAGGGTACACTTGCAGCACTGAAATCGTTCCGTGACGACACGCTCACTGCCCTGCTGAAATCCCACAACGGCACATTGATCAAAAGCATGGGGGATGGCTGGATCGCCGAATTCCAGTCAACGTCCGACGCGTCGGATTTTGCGATTGCCCTGCAATCCTGCGACAAGCCCGAAGGGCTGCGGCTGCGCATCGGTATTCACACGGGTGAGGTCATTACAGAAGGCGAGGACATCTTCGGTGATGGCATCAATGTCGCTGCCCGGCTCGAGGCTTTGGCCAAACCCGACCAGATCCTGATCTCGGACACGGCGCATCACAGCCTTGACCGGGGTGATGCGGGCCTGTTCGGCGGCGGCGGGCAGGCCGAGCTGAAGAACATCACGCGCCGCGTTGGTGTCTGGTGCTGGCCAAAGGGTTCAACCGCCCATCTTGCTACACCCGCCGACACTCGTCCGGGGATCGCCGTTCTGCCCTTCGACAACATGTCCGGCGACCCCGAGCAAGAGTTCTTTGCCGACGGCATAACCGAAGACATCATCACGGAACTGTCGCGCTTTCGCTGGCTGATGGTCGTGGCCCGCAACTCGTCCTTCATCTTCAAGGGAAAAACGACGGATATCCGACAGGTCGGCCTGACGCTCGGGGTTCGGTATGTGCTGGAAGGGTCCGTCCGACGCGCCGGACAGCGTGTCCGGATCACCGGGCAGTTGATTGATGCGGAAAATGGCAGCCACCTGTGGGCCGATCGCTTTGACGGGGTGCTGGACGATATCTTCGACCTTCAGGACAAGGTCACGCAAGAGGTCGTCACGGCCATCGAGCCTTCGCTGCGCCGCGCCGAAACGAACCGGTCCCGCGCCAAGCCGACGGAAAACCTCGAAGCCTATGAACTCTATCTTCAGGCGCTGTCGCATTTTCATCTGCTGACAGATGACGCCAATCGCGAAGCCATCCGGCTGACGACGCTGGCGCTGGACCGCGACCCGGATTACGCCGCAGCCGCAGGGCTGCTGGCCTGGCTGCATATTCAGCGCCTTGTGCAGGGGCTCGACCCCATCGGCGAAGGGCCCAGGGCCGCCATCAGCGCGGCAGAACGCGTTCTCATGAGCGACCGCGCCGACGGCATTGCCATGGCTTATGCGGCGCATTCAATCTCGATGCTGGCCCGCGACTTGCCGCGCGCGCGGGCGGCGTTCAAACAGGCTCTGGCTGAAAACCCTAATGCTGCAAGTGTTCACATGCTCGCCTCCATCAACCTGTGCATGTTGAACTGGTCGGACGAGGCATTGGAACACGCAACACATGCCATTGAACTCAGCCCGAAAGACCCGATGCGCCATGCGGCGCATATCGCCCGGGCAAGTGCGCTTTTTCAACTGCGCCGGTATGACGAGGCCGCCGCCGCAGCGCGTGACGCTCTGGCCGTTCGGTCAGGATTTGTCATGAGCCACCTGATGCTTATTGCCGCCTTGGGCCAGATGTCGGATGCCGCAGCGGCGCAGGCGGCGATAAGCGACCTGCAAGCGTTGCGCCCCGATATCACCGCTTCCTCGGATCAGACCAGTTTGCCAATCTTTACCGTTCCGGCCTGTGCGGAAAGCTGGCGCGAAGGGTGGAAAAAGGCCGGTCTTCCCGAATAACGGCTGATCTACAGACACGCGTTCTGCTGCGGCCACGAAACGCCGCGCCCCCCGGTTGGCGGCGACCGGTTGTTCAAGTGTGATGTTCACCACAGAGAGATTTCAAAACTCGTCTATTGTGCAGGCTTATTGTGTCAAAGTTAATGAAAGTAGGTTTACCCATGAAGCTTCATTCCGCCTCTGGTATTTCATTCAACCCTGATGTGTTCGATGAGTCATTCATCGAGATGCTCGACAAGCTCCCCGAGGACGCGGTCGAGGACATCGACCTTGATGCAGGCCCGAAGATGCCGCTGATGACAGCCCCCGCCGCCGAACCAAGCGCGGCGGACGTGGCCGCGATCATGGAAAGCGCATGGGAAGAGCTTTATGCCTCAGACGAAGGGGCCGATATCCGCGCGCTTCCGGCCGACCAACAGGCGCAGATCAAGGCGCGGTTCCTGTCCCCCGACCCGATACCCGAGGCCGAAGCCGCCACGGTTCCCGTCGATGCCGCGCCGTTCTCGGTGCAGGAAACCGCGGACAGCCTGATCCTGATGCAGGGGGACACGCCGCTTTTGGGGGCACCGCTGGGCACCAGCAGGAAAAAGCGCAAGAAAGCCGCGCTGAACACCTTTATCGGGGCCGCCGCCAAGGCGTTTGCCGATATCATCACGATGGCCATGGCCGCGCTGGGGGTTTATCAGGCGCTCGGAACCAAGACGGTCACGCGGGCCGGGGCCGGGATTGCCGTCAAATGCAGCGGCCCGATCAGCCGCCATGCCGGCGCAATCGCCAAGGCCGGAACGGCGGGCAGCGATCTGGCCATGATGAAGGCAATGCTGGGCGTCGCCAAGGCTTCCGTCGGGTTCACCAAACTTGCGGGCATCGTTCTGACCGACATGAGCGGCCTGGAAAAAGCCGCCGCGATTGCCACCTGCGTCGGTGGCATGACACTGGCCGTCGCCTCGGCAAGCGGGTCGTTCTGGCTGTCGATGCTGGCGATGGTAACCGCAGTTGCGATGTTCGTGATCGACACCGCCTTGGCGGTCGATACCTACAAAAAGTGGCAGGCAATCTGACCCGAAATCAAAGACGCCCGCCAATTGGGCGGGCGTACAAATCTTACAGACCGGGGTTCAGAACCGGTACAAAACGTAACAAATACGTTTAGCGGCGGATGCCCAGCTTTTTGATCAGGTCCTGGTAACGCGCCTCTTCCTTGCCCTTCAGGTAGTCCAGCAGCTTACGGCGCTGAGCAACCATTTTCAGCAGACCACGACGACCGTGGTTGTCTTTCTTGTGGGTCTTGAAGTGCTCGGTCAGGGTGTTGATGCGCGAGGTCAGGATAGCAACCTGTACTTCAGGCGAACCGGTGTCGCCTTCTTTGGTTGCGAATTCTTGCATGACGCGTGCTTTTTCAGCGGCAGTGATCGACATCGGGGTCTCCTTTGAAAGGTTAGAGTTGATGGCGCAGGCCGGGATGTCGTCCAGCACAGGCCCATGGAGAAAACCGCACCGATTCCGATGCGGATGGGCGCGTATAAGCGCATTTGACCCAAATGGCAAAGGGTTTCTGCGGGCTCAGACCATCTGCCCGTATTGTGCCAGCTGCGCTTCGGTGATCAGCTGAATGTCAGCCGCTGTCATACCTTCGGCACCATATACCTGCGCAACTTCCTGACCATCGATGAAAACCCTTGTCAGGTTGGCGTTTTCGGCGTCGGCCTCAACCTCGATTGCCGGGTCGGTCTCATCCTCCCACGTCACCAGCAGCTTGTCTTCGCCGGGTTGAAACCCCATCACGGTCACCTGATCGTCGCCTGGGTTCAACACGATGTCATCAGCCCCGTCTCCGCCCGTTACCACGTCTTCGCCGCCTGCCAGAATGGTATCGTCACCCGCACCGCCGTTCAGGAAATCCCTTTCGGCGGCCCCCTCTTCGATCCCGAAAACAAAGTCGTCTCCATCCCCGCCAAAGACGGTATCCTCACCTTCGCCCCCGTTCAGAACATCATCCCCGAACCCGCCCTGCAACGCATCATCCCCTGCGCCGCCGTCCAGCCTGTCGTCGCCCTGACCGCCAAACAGTTCGTCCTCACCCGCACCGCCATCCAGTGTGTCGTCACCAAAGTGACCGTAAAGGGCGTCATCCCCGTCATCTCCGAACAAGAGGTCGTCATCCGCCTCACCGTGCAGGATGTCATTTCCCTGCCCGCCCGATATCTCATCCGCGCCGTCGCCCCCATGCAGAACGTCGTTGCCCTTGGCACCGTTTATCGTGTCGTCCCCGCCATAGCCGTTGATCTGATCGACACCGTCCTGCCCGGTAATCACGTCCGAACCATCGCCGCCAGCAATCACGAGATCGCCTTCAAATTCCGAGATCACAGTTCCGGTGAAGGGCGCCTCGCTACTGTCCGGCGAGGGTTCGGTGTTAGCGTTTTCCGGGTCTTCGACACCCTCGCCGATGACCAGAAATTCACCGGTACCAACCTCGGCCGAAGGTTCACCTTCCGGGTTTTCATCCGGCGTGTCGTCCTCTTCGATCAGAAAATCGCTCATCGCGTAAGCAGCGCCGCCAATGGCGGCCAGTCCAAGCAATCCGGCCAGAAACATGGAACCCCTCCGAAAGCATGATGTTCCGAGGGTGGAATATCCCATATCGCCCGTCACCGGGTCAAAGGTAAACCTTTGAAATGGTTAATCCTTTGTCACCAGAGTTCTGGCTGCTGAGTATAGGCGATATAAAGCGGATGTTTGGGGTGACCGTCCTTGGTCAGGCCCAGATGGAACAGCGATTGGCCGGTGCCGCGCAACAGGGTTTCCACCGCAGGGCCGCGCTCCAGATGCGCGCCATGCGTGCCCCAGGCCGCGATGACCTGATCGGCCCATTGCACGCCGTCCAGAATGGCCGCGTCATTCTCGGGTCCGACCGGATCGGCGGCAGCCCGCATCTTGCGCGGGTCGGTGTCGCGCCACGCAAAGATGTTCGTGACCTGAAACGCCCCGAACCCAAGCGCGCGTGCGCGCCGTTCACAGCGTTCCACTGTCGGATCGTTCTGCACCTCGGTCGCGGTTGAGGGGTTCAGCATCACAAACAGCGCCTTGCGCCCTGCCGGGTCCCAGATGCGGGTCAGGCTATAGCGGTATTTCTCGCAATCGGAATATATGGCGGTCGAGGGCGCGTCGCCCTTGGTATGGGAACGGGTGATCATGCTAGGTATATCCAAGTCTCATTGTGAGTCCGCAATATGTAGATTTTGTTCTTGTTTTGTGCCATCTTTGATTTTGTGATTCCATAGGAGATCGACATGCCAGCGAAAAAGCAATCGGGCAACAAAACTTCAACTTTGGCTTCCAAAGTGCTTTCGGGCAAAAAGAAGCCAACGCAAAAAGAGATAAAGTCTTTGGCAGCTTCTGTGCTTGCTCAAGACGAAACTAAAGGTAAGCGCAAATAGATTAGTCGACGAACACCCGGCTGGGGTGCAATTCACCGGATTTATAGATGCCCACGGCCACGGCCTTGCCGTCGAACGATGCCCAGGCCTCGTCGCCATATTCCACGTCCGAAGCCAGTACCATGCCCGGATTGCCATTGCGCAGACGGGTTGCCCCCTCGGCGGTGCATTTCAGCTCGGGCAGGTCGGACAGGCCGGTTTCCAGTGGGTGCAGATATTCGTCCAGCGCGGTTGTTTTCGCCATCTCGTCGATCTGCTCGATGCTTAACCCGTCCTCGGCCTCGAACGGGCCGGACCAGATGCGGCGCAGTTCCTTGACGTGGCCGTGGCACCCCAGCGCCTCGCCCAGATCGCGGGCGATAGACCGCACATAGCCGCCTTTGCCGCAGGTCATCTCCAGCACCACGTGATCTTCGTCGGGGCGGTCGACAAGGATCAGTTCCTCGACCCAGAGGGGGCGAGCGTTCAGCTCCACATCCTCCCCATCACGGGCCAGTTTATAGGCGCGTTGGCCGTCGATCTTCACCGCCGAGAATTTGGGCGGCACCTGCATGATATCGCCCAGAAACGGGGTCAGCGCCTGTTTGATATCGTCATCCGAGGGGCGCGCATCGCTTTGCGCGATCACTTCGCCCTCGGCATCGTCCGTGTTGGTGGCCTGCCCCAGTCGCACGGTAAAGGTATAGGCTTTTAAGGCATCGGTGATATAGGGAACGGTCTTGGTCGCCTCGCCCAAGGCAATTGCCAGAACGCCGGTCGCCTCGGGATCCAGCGTGCCCGCATGGCCCGCCTTTTTGGCATCCATCGCCCAACGCACCTTGTTGACCACGGCGGTCGAGGTCATGCCCGCAGGCTTGTCCACCACCAGCCAACCGGAAATGTCGCGGCCCTTGCGTTTGCGTCCCATCATGCACCTTGAATCTTGCTGAGGCGCGCGAGTTAGCGGATCACTCTGCCGCTGTCAATTTGCGGGCGTTTCTTCGACCACACCGACAATCGGCCCCAGCGAGAATCCCAAATCCGAGCGGTTGCTGGCACGCTCATACATCCGCGAGATATTGCCGTCGAAAAACAGCGCGTTTGGCGTGCCAAGCACATCGCGGAACAAACGTCCGAACTCGTGGAAGGTGACGTAATCTTCCGAGATCGCAAACACCGCCCGTGTACCATCGGAACTGGTGCCGACCCCATTTCGAACATAAAGCGAGGTCGAATCAGGCAGGAAGCGCGGGTGCAGTTCTCCGTCGATCACCAGCATGGGACCGGATTGGGTGGCAAAGCGGCAGGTGGGCGCCTGATCCACGTATTCAAGCGTTTCAAACACATCCGCCCGGCCTTCGCGGATGCAGAACACGCCATTGGGCAGCAAACCGAAGTTGCCGGGGCCGGGGTTGGTGATCACACGCATCTGCTCCTGGCCGTCCTCGACATAATGGCCAACGGGTGAACGGTCGTCGTGGTACATGCCCGCGTTCATCGCAAAGGTCAGCCGTTCGCCTTCCGGGGCCAGCACTTCGTTGACCGCCGAAAAATGCCCCAATACCTGACCGTCTTCACCGTTCAGAAACAGCCGCAGATCTTCATTGGCGGCATCGACGTTGCAAACCGTATAACGTTTGTCCTCATGGGTCAGCTTTTCACAAGTGACCGCTCCTGCCTGCGCGGCCCAAAGAAGCGTCGCCAATGTGACAAACGTGCGGATCACTCGTCCAGATCGCGGCGCACCGCGTCCTGTTCGAACATGCGGCGGGTGTCGTCCAGACGGTCGAACGTGTCATCCAGCCGAAAGCGCAGATCGGGCGCGAATTTCAGGCCGACTTTCTTGCCGACCATGCGCCGCAGCTCACCCTTGTTGCGGGCCAGAAGTTCGATCACGTCCTCCTGCCCTCTGCCGCCAAGGGGCAGCACATAGGCGGTGGCGATCTTCAGATCGGGCGAGGTGCGCACCTCACCCACGGTGATCGACATGCGATTCAGGTCGGGGTCGTGGACATCTCCGCGCGCCAGAACTTCGGACAGAGTGCGACGGATCAGTTCGCCGACACGCAGCTGCCGTTGGGACGGGCCGGGGCCATCATGGAATTTGTTCTTTGCCATAATCCCCGATCTAAGCGCAAAGCGGGGCTTTGCCAAGCGGGCGCGAACCGGGTAGGAGGCTTTGAGCCGACTTAACGAAAAGGACCAGCGCAATGACCCATATTCCGGGGATCGTCATCACAGGGGCTTCGGGCCGTATGGGGCAGATGCTGATCAAGACCGTGTCGGACAGCGATCAGGCGCGTCTGGTCGGCGTGGTCGAACGCAAGGGCCATGACTGGATCGGTCAGGATGTGGGCACGGTCATGGGCGGGCAGGCGCTGGGCGTTACCGTCACCGACGACCCGCTGGAGGCCTTTGCGCAGGCGCAGGCAGTGATCGACTTCACCGCGCCCGAGGCGACACTGGACTTCGCCGCGCTGGCCGCGCAGGCGCGCTGTGTGCATGTGATCGGCACCACCGGCATGTCCGACGAACAGATCGCAGCACTGGAACCCGCGTCGCGCCATGCGGTGATCGTACGAGCCGGAAACATGAGCCTTGGCGTCAACCTTCTGGTGCAATTGACCAAAAAGGTCGCAGCTGCGCTGGATGAGGATTTCGATATCGAGATCATCGAAGGTCACCACCATCACAAGGTAGATGCACCTTCGGGCACCGCCTTGATGCTGGGAGAGGCCGCAGCCGAAGGGCGTGGCGTTGAGTTGTCGGACGTGTCCGACCGGGGTCGGGACGGCATCACCGGTGCGCGCAAGCGTGGAGATATCGGTTTTCACGCTATTCGCGGCGGCGACATCGTGGGGGAACATGATGTCCTGTTCGCCGCCCCTGGAGAACGCATCGTCCTGCGCCATCTGGCCACCGACCGCGCCATCTTTGCCCGCGGCGCGTTGAAAGCGGCGCTGTGGGGGCAGGGCAAATCCCCCGGTCAATATGACATGGTGGATGTGCTTGGGCTGTAAGCCATAGACGGGCCGCTCGACGGCGTTACACTCGGGCGTATGGGGAACCTGACATCACGTGTGATGACCGGATTGGTGCTGGTCCTGTTCTATCTGACCCTGCTGCCCTTCGTCGCGCAGGGGTTTGACATGATCGGCGTCGGGCTGTCTGAGAGCGCGGCACAGAAAAGCTACTTGTTTGCCTATGACCAGAGTGTCGCTAATGCGGCGATGATGTTGCATATCCTTGCCGGAACGGTGTTGGTGGCTCTTGTGCCGCTGCAGCTGCTGAAAGGGCTTCGGCTGAAATACAATCGGTTTCACCGCGGCTTGGGTGTGGCTCTGATTGCGTCGGCTTTGATCACCGGACTGGCAGGAATGACCTATATCCCCCTGCGGGGAACGATCGGTGGACCGATGATGTCTGCAGCGTTTTTCTTGTATGGGCTCTGCCTGTTCACTGCAGCTCTGATGGTGGCGCGCATGGCTATATTCGCGGATCGTGCTGGCCATTGGGCATGGGGTCTGCGTCTGTTCTGGCTGGCGCTGGGGTCGTGGCTCTACCGTGTGCATTATACGGTTTGGTATCTGTTGACCGGCGGGTTGGGGTCAGAGCCTGATTTCTCGGGCCCTTTCGATCAGGTTCAGAACTTCGCGTTCTTCGTACCATACCTGCTGGCTACGCAGATTTGGATCGCGCGTTGCCGATCTGCTCATCGGGGGGCTCTGATCACAAATCCCTGATCTTGTCGGCGCGCAGCGGGCAGGCGAGGTAGACGCCAAATTCCTGACCGATATCAGCGCTGACGCGGGCGTGCACCGCACCCTGCCGATCGAGGAACCGCTGGTTGTCTTCAACCGGGAATATCCCCTCGTGCCAGATACCGGGATGGATATACAGCCCGCGCGAACCGTCGCACCAGAACGCCACCACCTTTTCTGGTGTCAGGTTGTCGCCGGGCAACGCGGCAGGAATGATGAAGGGCTTGTTGTCGAGCGGCCAGAACATCTGCCCGCCATCCGGGTGGTAGTTCATGTGCCACAGCAGCACCTGATCGCGAGGCGCTGTTTGGCGGCTTGTCTGTGCCTGCTGCGGATCGGTGGACCAGCCGAGGACATAGTGGCCATTGACCGCTTCGTTCTCGCCATAAAGCACGTCGCCCTTCCACTCACCGCGAAAGGTGCCTTCGACCCAGCCGCCTTCGTCGCCGGTGCCTTCATCGATCGGCCGCCACCCCTGTTGTGGCCAGCGGGTGATCTCGATCTCGAACCCTTCGGGATCATCGATCAGACACCCATAGCCTTTGACCGAGGCGTCCGTCGCGCGGATCAGGGGAACCTCGTGCCAGGGCAGCGAGGGTTTGGTGCTGGCTTCAAAGATGTATTCCGGGGCGTTCATGCGGCCTCCATGTGTTTGTCGACCATACGCTGCACCATCGGCGCAAAATGTGCAAAGTCAGGGGTTTCCATGTCGGCGCGTTTCCCGGCCTCATCCAGATAGCGGACCTGGATAATCTCTTTCAGGTTCGGGTTGGCTTCGAACACGGCAACTTCTTCGGCGCTCATCGGACCACCTTGCAGTTCCAACGTGTGAACCGATGCGGCGGACAGGCGATTGAAATACTCGGGTTTGGTGGCACAAAGATACCGCTTGGCCGCCACGTGATAGCGGCAGCAATCGGTGATGACCGAAGGGAAGAACTGCTCCAGTACCTCGGCGCCCGCGTCCTCATGATGACGGTCTTCGGTGTCATCCGGGTGGTAGGTGCCGAACTCGGATGTGAAATGGCCGATGTCGTGCAGCAAGGCGCCCACGATAATTTCCTCGGGCATCCCGTTCTGCTCGGCAATGGTGGCGCCTTGCAGCATGTGCTGGGCCATGGTGACAGGCTCGCCCAGATATTCTTCACCGCCGCGGCGCGCAAAGATGTCACCGATGAAGGCAACGATATTGTCCCGGTTCAGTGTCGAGAAATCGGGTTTCATTCCGCCGCCTCCGGATGCGCCATCTCCATCGCCGCCAGTGTGGACAGCAACCCGTCCTTGTCGGCGTAACATCCCTGCAACCAGCGCGATCCGGCCCCGGAATAGCCAAGCCGCGCGTGCAGGACGCGGGTGTTGTCGACGATAAAGCTTTCCCCCGGTTCCAGTTTGAACGACACGCCCATCGCCGGATCGTCGATGATATCTCCCAGTTGGCGATAGGCGGCGTAATAAGCCTCCATCTTGTCAAACGGCACATCCACAAAGGGGGCGGAAGAGCGGTTGTTGAAGCGGATGCCGATCAACTCACCATCCGGCGACAACTCGATCATCGGGCGGCGCGACCGCAGGCAGACCCCGTCCGAGCCCTTGTATTCGAACCGCGCCGGATATCCGGTCAGCAGGGCAAAGCCTTCGGGGTTTGCGTCACGCAGTTTTTCGATGGCGCGGAAGCCATCAACAACAATGGACTCCCCGCCTTCAGCCGAGTTTTCCAGACAATAGAGGATTTGCAAGGTCGGCACCGGGTCGCGATAGGGGTTGTCGGTATGCGCCTGAAGGCCAAGCCCGGTATAGGCAAGGTTGGTCGGGTTCACCTCGGTCCGCACCTCGAAATAGGGGCCATAATTGGTTTCGCGGACATAGCCGAACAGGTCAGCGACCTTCAGCAACGATTCAGGCTCGGTCGGGCCGCCGGTCAGCTTGGCAAAGCCGAACTCGGCCACAGCGGCCAGCCAATTGCGCTTGGCCGCCGGGCTGGCATGGACCTCGTTCCAATCGCCGCTGGGCGCGGCGATGCCACATTCCCAGGTCGTGATGCCGGGGGCGATGCGACCCAGCGCAATGTCATGATCGCGGTCGTAGCTGTTTTCGGCCAACCAGTCCGCCGGGAAGGTAACGATATTGCCCTCAGGCTGGAACGTGACTTGCAGGTCGCCCGCGACCACCTCGGCTGAACTGACCGAGATGTCGGCAGGAATATCGCCGATGGTGATCAGGCGCTGACCGTTGCCCGGCGCTCGGGTATCAGCGTCCAGCGCGTTGTCGCGCAGCCAGATGGCGTGGAAACGGGCCTTGGCCCCGGTGTCAAACGCGACTGTAACAATCGAGGTGTCGTGGGTGGCGGTGCGCAGCATTGGGGGTCTCCTGTTCGGCGCGAGCTTTGGTTGAGCAGATACGCCGTTCGTGGCATTACGACAATTAATCCTTATTTCGGCTGAGGCTTGGAAAAACTAATGGCTAAAAATAAGACTGGATTACCGCCACTGGATTGGTTGCGTGTGTTCGAAGCCGCTGGGCGTCTGGGCGGGTTCTCGGCCGCTGCGAAAGAGTTCGGGTTGACGCAGGCCGCTGTCAGCCAAAGGATCGGCAATCTTGAGGCGTGGCTGGGCCGGTCCCTGTTTGTGCGCGAGGCGCGCGGCGTGTCGCTGACGGTCGAAGGCGAAAGCTATCTGCCGCTGGTGCAGGACAGCCTGCTGGCGTTGGAACGCAACACTGAGGATCTGTTTGGAAAATCGCCACGCGAACTCAGGGTCGCCGGGTTGTCATCAAACATTCACGCCCTTGTTTTGCCGGCCCTGCCTGTGTTCCGAAATCTGCGCCCCGAGGTTCGGGTGATGACCGACTCGGTTGCGCGCCGGTCGTCGCTGGATGAGGAACGCACCTGGCTGCAAATCCGCTATGGTCGCGGCGTGTGGGCCGGGCGCGACGCGGCATTGATCGCGCATGAGGTGCTGGTGCCGATGGCCGCGCCGGGCGTTGAATGGGGTGCCCCCCTGATCGATCTGCGCGGCGAGCGTCCTGGCTGGCGCGAGTGGAACCGGAAATACGGGCACGGGGACGTCGCGCCATCACATGTCAGTTTCGATTCGATGGAACATGCTGTTTCGGCGGCAAGGCGCGGAATGGGGATTGTGCTGGGCTCGGTTCCGCTGGCGTCCGGTGATCTAAAGGATGGCCGGTTGCGCAGGTTAGAGCTGCCAGAGCTGCAGACCAAGGACGGGTATTGGCTGACATGGCCCGAAGATCGGGCGCAGTCCAGAAAACAGCGCGCCCTGATCGATGATTTTCTGAAGGCGCTGCGCGGCTGAGGGCCTAGAAATCGATGGCGATGCCTTTCTTTTCCCAATCACCGTAACGGGCGGGGTCCAGCCCATCGCGCCCGCCCAGTTCCTTGGGCATTTCCCTGGCCTCGGCCCGGGCTTTTTGGCGGCGTTCTTCCGCTTCGGCCAGTGCGCGTTGGGCGGCGGGGGGCAGGTCTTTGCGGTCGTCACTCATGACATCGGGTTCCTTTCCGTGCATAGCCTTGATATACGCCCGCGTCCGCCAATGGCAATGCGGGCACAGGTCACATGAAGGCGGTATCATGACAAACAGCGCGACAGCAGCACGGCGCAGCGCAATCTATCTGTTGGATCAGGTTCTGGGCGAAGGCCGCCTGTTGTCTGAATGCCTGGCCGCGGGCGCTTTGGATCGGTTGGGGCCAGAGGATCGCGCGCGCGCGCAGCGGTTGGCGTCGGAAACCCTGCGCGGGCTGGAGCGCGCCGACCGTCTGCTGGACAACCACCTGAACCGAACACCCGCCCTGACCGTACACAACGCGCTGCGGCTGGGCGCGGTCGAGCTGTGCAACGGGGAAGCTGCGCATGGGGTGGTGAACTCCATGGTTGAAATCATCAGCCGCTCGCGCAAGCACGGGCGTCTGAAAGGCTTGGTGAATGCCGTTTTGCGCAAGGTCGCGTCCGAGGGTCCCGAAGCATGGCCGAAAATGCGTGTCCCGCGTCTGCCGGAGTGGTTGCGAGACCCGCTGATCGCGGCGTGGGGTGCCGAAGCGGTGGCCGGAATGGAACAGGCGCATTTCGCGGGCGCACCACTGGACCTTACCCTGAAGCCGGGGGCGGAAAGCCCTTCGGGCGAAAAGCTGCCTACCGGGTCTGTGCGTATTCTGGATGCGGGTCAGGTCTCGGCCTTGCCGGGATACAAGGCTGGGGATTGGTGGGTGCAGGACGCGGCAGCCGCGCTGCCGGTACGTGTTCTGACACCGAAGGCGGGTGAAAAGGTGTTGGACCTTTGCGCGGCACCGGGCGGTAAAACCATGCAACTGGCTGCGGCGGGCTCGGATGTGACGGCGCTGGATGTATCCGCGGCGCGCACGGAACGCGTGCGCGAAAACCTAGAACGAACCGGATTGACGGCAGAAGTCATCGTGGGTGACGCGCTGGACCATCAGGGTCGGTACGACGCGATTTTGCTGGACGCGCCCTGCTCGGCCACGGGTACGATCCGCAGGCATCCTGACTTGCCCTTTGCCAAGGATGGCTCGGAATTTGGCGGATTGATCGAATTGCAGACGCAGATGCTGGCCCACGCATGGACGCTGCTGAAACCTGGCGGGCGGCTGGTCTATTGCACCTGTTCGCTTTTGCCGGATGAGGGCGAGGTTCAGATCGAAGACGCGCTGGGCATGTATCCGGACATGCGTGTTGATCGCGAGGCACTGAAGCTCTCCGGCATCGAAGACAGCTGGATCACCGAGGAAGGCGGCCTGCGTCTACGGCCCAACTACTGGCCCGATCGCGGGGGTATGGACGGGTTCTATATCGCCTGCCTGAACAAATCCGCCTGAGTGCACGCTTTTCGATGACTTGACGATCGGCGCGGTCTATCGTTGGGTCTCAAGCGCCAGCAGAGCGCAAGGGGCAGAGTAACACGCGCATGTCAAATTCGGACACCATGGCCAGTCGGTGGATGCGGTTGCAGAACCGTTTCTACGCGCGTCTCAGCCAACGGCAAAAGGCCGCCACGGGGTTTGTTGCGCAGCCTCAGCCGCGCACCGTTGGTTCGTTTGCGCGCGGGCGGCAGCTGGTTGCGGGGAATCTCTTGTTCGCCGGCTATTTGGTCGAGGCAGACGATACAGCGTTGTGGGATGTCATTGCCCCCAGCGCTGGCTTTGACGAGGAACGCCATGGTTTTGCATGGCTGGATGATCTGGCCGCTGTCGGTGATATGCGCGCACGAGAAAAAGCGCAGCGCTGGGTCTGGGGCTGGATCGAGGCGCATGGCCGCGGGCAGGGCCCCGGCTGGGTACCTGACCTGACCGGGCGGCGGGTGATGCGCTGGATCAACCATGCGCTTTTTCTGCTGCGCGGGGCAGATGAAAAGCAAAGCAAACTGTTCTTTCGATCTTTGGCGCAGCAAACATGGTTCCTGTCCAAACGCTGGCAGGCCGCGACGCCCGGGTTGCCGCGTTTCGAGGCGCTGGCCGGTCTTGTGCAAGCCGGATTGGCGCTGGAGGGGTTGGAGCAGATGGCCGATCCGGCCCTGCGGGCTTTGGCTGGCGAGTGTGACCGGCAGGTGGACGCACAGGGCGGTATTCCAACACGCAACCCGGAAGAGCTGCTTGAAGTGTTCATGCTGCTCAGCTGGACGTCGGCGGCGCTCAGCGACCTTGGACGCGGCACACCCGTTGCGCAGGCCAATGCGATCAAGCGGATCGCACCGACCTTGCGCAGTCTGCGCCATGCGGATGGCGTGCTGGCGCGGTTTCACGGTGGCGGGCGCGGGGTCGAAGGGCGGCTGGAACAGGCGCTTGCGCAAAGTGGCGTCAAGCACAAGGCGGCGACCGAATTGCCAATGGGCTATGCCTGCCTGTCCGCAGCGCGCACCACAGTGATCGTGGATGCCAGCGCGCCGCCGTCCGGAGCGGCTTCATTCAACGCGCACGCATCCACGCTGGCGTTCGAGCTGACCTCCGGGCGGCGCCCTTTGATCGTGAATTGTGGATCGGGGGCCAGTTTTGGGCTGGATTGGCGCCGTGCCGGGCGTGCGACCCCATCTCACTCAACCCTGTGTCTGGACGGGTTCTCGAGCGCGCGGTTGGCCAACCCGTTGCCGGGCCGCGAAAGTCAGGCGCTGGTCGATGCGCCGCGGGACGTTCCGGTCGATTTTGAAGATGCGTTCGAAGGCATCCGTTTCATGGCTGGGCATGACGGATATGTCAAAGTCTTCGGGCTGACCCACGCGCGCACATTCGAATTGCGCTTTGACGGGCGTGAGCTGACGGTCGAGGATATTCTGCTGACCGCAACCGACAAGGCCAAGCGTCAGTTCGACAGGGCGATGGACGCCTCGGGCCTCAGGGGCGTTGGCTATGACATCCGTTTTCATCTGCATCCTGACGTTGATGCTGCGCTGGATCTGGGCGGGGCGGCAGTGTCGATGGCGCTCAAAAGCGGCGAGATCTGGGTTTTCCGCCATGATGGTGTGGGAAAATTATCTGTCGAACCAAGTGTTTACCTTGAAAAAGGACGTTTAAAGCCACGCGCGACAAAACAGATCGTTCTATCTGGCCGCGCAATGGAGTATGCGACGCGCATCCGGTGGACGCTGAGCAAGGCGCAGGATACAGCCTATGCCGTGCGCGATACGCACCGGGACGAGCCCAAGTTTGACTGACGCCAAAAGGACCTTTGGACCCATGACCGACCTTCACCCCGTGCGCCGCGCGTTGCTTTCCGTTTCCGACAAGACCGGGCTGATCGAGCTGGGCAAGGCGCTGTCCGAGCGCGGGATCGAACTGTTGTCGACCGGCGGCACAGCCAAGGCGCTGCGCGATGCAGGGCTTGAGGTTCGCGATGTCAGCGAAATCACCGGCTTCCCCGAGATGATGGATGGCCGGGTCAAAACGCTGCACCCGATGGTGCATGGCGGGTTGCTGGCGCTGCGTGACAATGACACCCATGTTGCGGCGATGGAGGAACATGGCATCGGCGCCATCGACCTGCTGGTCGTAAACCTCTACCCCTTCGAGGCAACCGTCGCCAAGGGCGCGGGCTATGACGAATGTATCGAGAATATCGACATCGGCGGCCCGGCGATGATCCGCGCGGCCTCAAAAAACCATACCTTTGTGAACGTGGTGGTGGATGTCGAGGATTATTCCTCCTTGCTGGATCAGCTGGAAGAAAACTATGGCAAGACATCCTATGGCTTCCGCCAGTGGCTGGCGCAAAAGGCCTATGCCCGAACAGCGGCCTATGACGCCGCCGTGTCGAACTGGATGGCCGATGCGCTGCAACTGGACGCCCCAACGCGCCGCGCATTTGCTGGCGAGTTGAAGCAGACCCTGCGGTATGGTGAAAACAGCCACCAGCAGGCAGCGTTCTACACGGACGGCACCAACCGCCCCGGCGTCGCCACCGCCGTACAGCATCAGGGCAAGGAACTGAGCTATAACAACATCAACGACACGGACGCGGCCTTTGAGCTGGTGGCCGAGTTTGATCCGGCGAAAGGCGCGGCTTGCGCCATCATCAAACACGCCAACCCTTGCGGTGTAGCCACAGGTTCAACCCTTCTTGAGGCGTACAAGGCGGCATTTGACTGCGACCGCACCTCGGCTTTTGGTGGCATTGTTGCGCTGAACCAGCCGCTGGATGAAGAAACAGCGCAAGAGATTACGGGCATCTTCACCGAGGTTGTAATCGCCCCCGGTGCCTCGGACGAGGCCAAGGCGATTTTTGCCGCCAAGAAAAACCTGCGCCTGCTTACGACCGAGGCGCTGCCGGATGTAACCGAAGGTGGCAAAACCGTCCGTCAGGTGGCCGGCGGGCTGTTGGTGCAGGACAAGGATAACGGCTTTGTCGGCATGGACGACCTCAAGGTCGTGACCAAGAAAGCCCCGACCGACGCGCAGATGCGTGACCTGTTGTTCGCGTGGAAAGTGGCCAAGCACGTCAAATCCAACGCCATCGTCTACGTCAAGGATGGCGCGACCGTGGGTGTTGGCGCGGGGCAGATGAGCCGAGTGGATTCGGCCCTGATCGCGGCCAAGAAAGCCGAACGTATGGCCGAAACGCTGGGCTTGCCGCAACCGCTGACCATCGGTTCCGCCGTGGCATCGGATGCGTTTTTCCCCTTCCCCGACGGGTTGATGGAAGCCGCCGAAGCGGGCGCGACCTGCGTCATTCAGCCGGGAGGGTCCATGCGCGACGATGAAGTGATCGCCGCAGCGGATGAGGCTGGTCTGGCGATGGTCTTCACCGGTATGCGTCATTTCCGTCACTGATGCGGTCACGCCTGCTTCTCTGGGCGGCCTTGGCCGCCTTCGCGATCGACCAGATCAGCAAATATCTGGTCGTTCACGTCCTGCGCGTGGCTGAACGGCCCGACGGTATCGATGTTCTGCCACCGCTGCTGGTGTTCAAATACGGCGAGAATCGGGGCATCAATTTCGGCCTGTTTCAGGGCGACTCTGAGGCTGCGCGCTGGTTTTTGATCGGTGTGTCCGTGGTGATCTGCATCGGTGTGCTTGTCTGGCTTGGTCGTTCGACGCGTTCGAAATACATGTTGTTCTGTGGCGGCCTGCTGATCGGCGGAGCGCTTGGGAATGTGGTCGACCGGCTTCTTTATGGGTTTGTTCTGGATTTCCTGAACATGTCCTGCTGTGGCATCAACAACCCGTTTGTGTTCAACTTGGCGGATGTGTTCATATTCGCCGGAGCGCTGGGGCTGGTTTTGTTTGACGGCAAAAAGCCCTCGTGACGCGCGGAATGATATGCGATAAAAGCGCCTGAAACAGGCTGGAGACACCAATGCGGATGCCGCGCGCCATATTTGTTCTGACAGTTGCCGCTGCGGTTGCGGCATGTTCGAATCCCGGACTGCGGGATCTGGCGCCTCCGGGACAGGGTCCGGATGAGTTTTCGGTATTGCCGGTCAAGCCGCTGACCCAGCCTCAGGATTACGCGTTCCTGCCGGCACCGACGCCGGGTGGTGGAAATCTGACAGACCCGACCCCTCAGGCCGATGCGGTGATCGCGCTGGGCGGTAATGCCGCCGCCCTGAACCCCAATGCCGGTGTGCCGTCGTCGGATGCAGCGCTTGTGACGGCGTCCAGCCGTTATGGCGTGCCAGCCGATGCACGGCAAGTGGTCGAAGCCGAGGATGCCGCGTTCCGCAAACGCCGGGGCCGCTGGACCGGTCTGCGCCTGTTCCCCGTCGACCGCTATAATCAGGTCTACGAACGCCAGTCGATCGATCCGTATTCGGAAACCGATGCCGCCCGCCGGGCCGGGGTCGAAACCCCGACCTCGCCCCCGAATGAATAATTCTTAACTTTCCGTCATCGGGCTTGAACCCGGGCCGCACCACCGTAGTTTGAATACTATAAAACGAAACGGAGGATGCCCCATGGTTCGGGCCCTGGCCTTGTCGGCTGCCCTGATCGCCACCACCCCGGCTTTTGCCGGGGGCGGGAAAGAAGCGGTCACCACATTCACTTTGGACAACGGCATGAATGTCGTCGTGGTCGAAGACCATCGCGCGCCTGTCGTGCAGCACATGGTCTGGTACCGCGCCGGATCGGCGGATGAGCCGATCGGATCGTCGGGTGTCGCGCATTTTCTTGAACACCTGTTGTTCAAGGGCACAGATACTTTGGCGCCAGGTGAGTTCTCGGCTACCGTCGCGGCCAATGGCGGCAACGATAACGCGTTCACCTCGTATGATTACACTGCCTATTTCCAGCGCGTCGCCGCCGACCGGCTTGAGTTGATGATGCGCATGGAATCGGACCGTATGCGGAACATACGCCTGAGCGATGAGGATATCGTGACCGAGCGCGATGTGATCCTTGAGGAACGCAACCAGCGCACCGAAAACAACCCGCGCGCCCTGTTCGGCGAACAGATGAGCGCGGCACAATACCTCAATCACCGTTATGGCGTGCCGATCATCGGCTGGAAGCACGAGATGGAAGAACTGGAACTGGAAGACGCACTGTCTTTCTACCAGACCCACTATGCGCCCAATAACGCCATTCTGGTTGTCACCGGAGACGTTGACCCCGCCGAGGTCCGCACTCTGGCCGATCAGTATTACGGTGTGATCCCGGCCAATGCGGATTTGCCGGAACGGGTCCGGTCGCAGGAGCCCCCGCAAACCGCCGAACGCCGTCTGACTTTCAAGGACCCTCGCGTGGCGCAGCCCTATGTCCAGCGCAGTTACCTGGCGCCCGAACGCGATCCGGGCGATCAGGAAAAGGCGGCAGCCCTGTTTCTGTTGGCGGAACTGCTGGGGGGCAGCACGACCTCTTACCTGAACGAAAAGCTGCAATTCGATCAGAAAATGGCTGTTTATACTGGGGCGTTCTATCGTGACGTCTCGCTGGATGACACAACATTCGATCTGCTGGTGGTTCCCGCCGAAGGGGTTTCCCTGCAAGAGGCCGAAGATGCCATGGACCAGGCCGTGGCCGATTTCATTGCCGAAGGTGTAGACGAGGACGATCTGAACCGCATCAAGATGCAGTTGCGGGCTGCGCAGACCTATGCGCGCGACAATGTGGACGGGATCGGCAACCGCTATGGGCGCGCCCTGACCAGCGGCCTGACAATACAGGACGTGCAGGCATGGCCTGATATTCTTCAGGCTGTGACCGGCGACGAAATCATCGCCGCCGCCCGCGATGTTCTGCAACCCGAGGCGTCGGTCACCGGCTGGCTGATGCGCGATGATGAGGTGACGCAATGAAACGGTTTCTCGCAACGCTGATTGCCTGTCTGGTTGCTCTGCCTGCCTTGGCCGAGATCGAGATTGAAGAAGTGACCTCGCCCGGCGGGATCACCGCATGGCTGGTCGAGGATCACTCGATCCCTTTCACCGCGCTCGAGCTGCGCTTTCGTGGCGGTACGTCGCTGGACGACCCGGACAAGCGCGGCGCCGTCTATCTGATGAGCGGGCTGATCGAGGAAGGGTCCGGCGAAATGGACGCGCGGACCTATGCGCGCGAGCTTGAGGCGCTGGCCGCATCGTTCCGCTATAACGCCGGTGACGACACGGTTTCGATTTCCGCACGTTTTCTGACCGAAAACCGGGATGAGGTTGCCGACCTGCTGCGTGAGACGATTCACGAACCACGCTTTGATCAGGACGCGGTTGACCGTGTGCGCGCACAAATCCTGTCCGGGCTGCGATCAGATCAAACCGACCCGAACGAGATTGCAGGCCGCAACTTTGCCCAGATGGCCTATGGCGATCACCCTTATGGTTCCGAAGGCAAGGGCACGATCGAAAGCGTCTCGGCGCTGACACGGGATGATGTGGTAACGGCGTATGAAAGCGTTTTTGCCAAGGATCGTCTTTATGTGGGGGCCGTCGGCGATATCACGGCCGAAGAACTGGGCGCATTGCTTGACACATTGCTCGCCGACCTGCCGGAAACGGGCAAGCCCATCCCGGGCAAGGCCAACGTGACCATCCCCGGCGGGATCAGTGTTGTCGAGTTTGACACCCCGCAATCCGTGGCGCTGTTTGGCCATGCCGGAATAGATCGGGACGATCCTGATTTCTTTGCCGCCTATATCCTGAACCACATCCTGGGCGGTGGCGGGTTCGAAAGCCGTCTGATGCAGGAGGTGCGCGAAAAGCGTGGCCTGACCTATGGGGTTGGAACCTATCTTGTGCCCAAGGATCTGGCCTCGGTTTACCTGGGGTCGGTGTCATCGGCCAATGACCGCATTGCCGAGGCGATAGAGGTTATTCGCAACGAATGGGCGCATGCTGCCACCGAAGGGGTGACGCAGAAGGAACTGGACGATGCCAAGACCTATCTGACTGGCGCTTATCCGCTGCGCTTTGATGGCAACGGGCAGATTGCCGGGATCATGGTGGGGATGCAGATGGAAGGATTGCCCATCGATTATATCGCCACCCGCAATGACAAGGTGAACGCGGTCACACTGGAAGACGTGAACCGCGTTGCATCCGAACTGTTGGACCCGGACGGCCTGCATTTCACTGTTGTTGGAAAGCCGGTTGGGCTGGAAACTACCAACTGAACTGCAAGGGGTGAGTTGCGGCTCACCCCTTTTTCATACTCCGCAGCATATCGCCCATCATCTGGCCGAACTTGCCCGATCCGCGCTGATAAAGTGCCCCATCCACGGCCAGAACCGTGCCGCTGATATAGCTGGCCAGATCCGAGCTGAGGAACAGGCAGGCGTTGGCCACGTCCTGCGGCTGGCCCCAGCGGCCCAACGGCACGTCGCGGCGCAGTTCTTCGTGGGCGTTTTTGGTGGGCGCAAGGCGTTTCGCACCCTCGGTGCCTTCGATGAACCCCGGCACAACCGAATTCACCCTGATCCCTTCGACACCCCATTCCATCGACAGCGTGCGGGTGATCTGATCCACCCCCGCCTTGGCGGCGCAAACATGCGACTGGCCTTCGTACGGCAGGTAGGACTGCGGGGCCGAGATATTGATGATGCTGGCACCGGGGCGTTTGAGGAACGGATACGCCCCCTTCATCACGTGGATCGTGCCCATCAGGTCGATATCGATCACGGTCTTGAACGCGTTGACCGACATCTCGGACGCCAGCGCCGGGAAGTTGCCCGCCGCGCCCGAGATCAGCACATCGAATTCACCGAATGCGTCATGGAATTGTTTCAGGCCCGCCGCCACCGCCTCAGGGTCGCGCACGTCAAAGGCCGCTCCAATGGCGTCTGTCGCGCCCGCGGCCTTCAGTGCAGCGACGGTGTCATCCACTTTCTCCTGCGACCGGCTGGCGACGGCCAGTTTGGCCCCCGAGGCCGCAAAAGCCTCGGCAATGCCCCGATTGATGCCGCTGGTGCCGCCAATGACGACGACGGTTTGTCCTGAAAAATCCATGCGAGGTACCTTTGTTGCGGAATGGCGCCGTTACTTCGTTTGCGAAGTCGTCAGAGGGAAATCAGCCTTTTTGCTTCCTTCAAGGCAATGCCAAGGTCATCAAACTTACTTCTGTAGGTCGATTCGACTTTGATTTCGTATGTTACCTCTTCCTCGGCATCGTATCTTCGTGCGAACTCCTGAAGAGTGTAAAGACCATCTTCTCCGCTCACGACTTCGAGAATTCGGGAACCACATTCGGAGTAAACTCTTTGGTTGTCATTCATGACGCAACGACCTCATATGAAACAACAGCCAAACAATTTACTCCTTAGGGTGAGAGCCCTACTCGCCGTAGGGCACCCAGATGTTTTTTATTTCGGTTGCAGCCTGAAGGAAGCGGCGGGAATGGTCCATGCTCCAGTCAAATGCCGTCGCGTTATTGACCCAGGTCCGCTTCAGGTTCCCGGCTGAAACGACCTCGATCTCTTTCGACAGGTCGGTGGACGAAAACGACCAGACCGCGTCGACATTCAGATGCGAGGCCAGCGGTTTCGCCAGTTCCGCATGGCTGCCCGTCAGGATGTTGACCACACCGGCAGGGACGTCCGAAGTCTCAAGGATCTGGTAGAAATCCGTCGCCGCCAGCGGGTAGGGCTCAGAAGCCACCAGAACCGTCCGGTTGCCCATCGCAATCGCAGGCGCCATGGCCGAGACCAGACCCAGCAGCGGTGCCTCATCCGCGCAAAGCGCACCGATCACGCCAACGGGTTCCTTCATGGCGATGGCCACGCCCCGGATCGGAACACCATGGACCTGGCCGTCATACTTATCGGCCCAGGCGGCGGCAGTGAACAGGCGTTGGATCGAAGCCTCGACTTCTTTCGCGCCGTCTTTCCTGCCGGTCATGGCGTCGATCCGCGCCGCGAATTCACCGGCACGGGCCGAGAGGTTTTCGCCGATGTAATAGAGGATCTGGGCCCGCAGATGGCCGGTGGTTCTGGACCAGCTTTTGGCACCTGCCGCAGCCTCGACCGCGTTGCGCACGTCCTTGCGGTTGGCAAGACCCACATGGCCCAGCAGGCCGGACTTGCCCCAAACCGGTTTCGAATAACCACCATCGGGCCGCGCCTGCTTGCCGCCGACATACAACTTGGCAGTGCGGTCAATCGGGTCGACCGGTGCCCCTTCGCCCATGGCTGCCTCGACCTTTGCCAGCGGCTTGGCCTTACCCTTGGGTCTGGTATAGGCGGTCAGCCCTTCCCAACCACCTTCGCGGCCAAAGCCGCTTTCGCGGACCCCACCGAACCCGGCAGCGGCGTCAAACAGATTGGTGGCATTCACCCAGACGACGCCCGCAACCAGCTTGGGCGCGATATCCAGCGCAAGGTTCACATTCTCGGTCCAGACAGTCGCCGCCAGACCGTACCGGGTGTTGTTGGCCAGCTCGACGGCCTCTTCCGGTGTGCGGAAAGTCGAAGACACCAGCACCGGACCAAAGATCTCTTCCTGCATCAACGGGTCCGAGGTCTCGAGCCCCGAGATCAGTGTCGGCGGGTAGTAGCAGCCGTTTGCGGGAAGATCGCAGGCAGCTTGATGCACATGGCCCGCTGTGTTGCTTTCGACCATTCCTTTGATGGTCTGCAACTGAACCGGGTCCACAACCGCGCCCACGTCGATACATTTGTCCAGCGGATTGCCGACGCGCAGCGTGTCCATCCGGGCGCGCAGCTTGTCGTGGAAACGGTCGGCGATGCCTTCCTGCACCAGCAGGCGCGAACCTGCACAGCAGACCTGACCCTGATTGAACCAGATCGCATCCACCAGCCCTTCGATGGCCGAGTCGATATCGGCGTCATCAAAGACGATGTACGCGGATTTGCCGCCCAACTCCAACGTCAGTTCCTTACCAGATCCGGCAGTGGCCTCACGGATGCGGCGGCCCACAACAGTCGAGCCGGTAAAGGCAATCTTGTCCACGTCCGAGGCCACGATCATCTCGCCCACGGCACCGTCTCCGGTGACGATGTTGACGACACCTTTCGGCAGACCGGCCTGTGTGCAGATATCGGCAAATAACAGCGCCGTCAGCGAGGTATATTCAGCGGGTTTCATAACCACCGTATTTCCCATTGCCAGCGCAGGCGCGATCTTCCACGCCAACATCAGCAGGGGGAAGTTCCACGGAATGATCTGACCGCACACACCCAACGCTTCAGCGTCGGGCAGCTCGCTTTCCATCAGCTGCGCCATACCGGCGTGGTAATAGAAATGCCGCTGCGCCAGCGGAATATCGATGTCACGCGATTCCCGGATCGGTTTGCCGTTGTCGAGGCTTTCCAGCACCGCAAACAGACGCGAATGCTTTTGCAGCAGTCGCGCAATTGCATACAGATACCGCGCACGGCCCGCGCCGCCCAGTTTCTCCCATTTCGGCTGAGCCTTGCGCGCGGCGGCAACAGCGGCGTCCACGTCGGCCTGCTTGGCCTGCGTCAGCTTGGCCAGAACCTCCCCGGTCGCCGGGTTGCGGCTGTCAAACCCTTTGCCCGGCTTGGTGAAAGCACCATCGATATAGTGTCCGAACTTGTCGCCCTGATCGACCAGCCAGGCCAGTGCCTCGGCGGCGCTTTCGGGGGCGGGGCCGTATTCCATGGTCTCAAAAATCTCTTTGACTGTCATGACTTCATCTTTTCCCAAATACTCACTGTCCAGACATACCCACGGGCTCAGCCCATCGAGTGTCTGTAACCAGCCGAGTAAGCCCCGGTGACATAGTGTTCCAACTGCCGCTCGATATCGCCCAGCAACGATGAGGCGCCAAAGCGGAACAGATCCGGTTCCAGCCAGCGGTCACCCAGCTCGTCCTTGATCAGCGACAGATAAACCAGCGCGTCCTTGGCTTTCGAAATACCACCTGCAGGCTTGTAGCCGACCCGATATCCGGTGCGGTCATAGTAATCGCGGATCGCGCGGATCATCACCAGCGACACGGGCAGGGTGGCGTTGACGCTTTCCTTGCCGGTCGAGGTCTTGATGAAATCCGCCCCGGCCATCATGCACACCAGCGAGGCGCGCGCAACATTGCGCAGGCTACCCAATTCTCCGGTCGCAAGAATGGCTTTGACATGGGCATCGCCACAAGCCACGCGGAACGCCTTCATCTCATCATACAGGGCCTGCCAGTCCCCCGACAGCACGTGACGGCGCGAGATTACGATGTCGATTTCCTCGGCCCCGGCCTTCACGCTTTCCTCGATCTCGGCCACGCGCAGATGGAACGGGGACAGGCCGGCGGGAAAGCCGGTGGACACGGCAGCGACCGGAATGCCAGTGCCTTTCAGGGCGTCCACGGCGGTTTCGATCATGTCGTGATAGACACAAACCGCCCCGGTCGTGATCGGCGGCATGTCCAGCGCCTGAAGGACTGAAGGCGCAACCGGCTGACGGGCCTTTGCACACAGGCGGCGCACACGGCCCACCGTATCATCGCCCGACAGCGTGGTTAGGTCGATCATCGTGATGGCTTTCAGCAGCCACGCAGCCTGATATTCCTTCTTGACCGAACGGCGGCCCGGCAATGTGGCCGCACGGCGTTCAATCGCGGAAGTATTGGCCTGAACGGCGCGCACCCAGTCCAGATCCAGTTCCATTCCGGGGTTCCGGGGTTCGGTCACTTGCGGCAGATGCGCGGTGCGCACGGGGCTTTCTGAGCTCTGCGTATCCATGGTTACGTCCTTTGGGAGGTTTGCGACAAAATCGCACGGGTGGCCCGGGAATGGAAGGTGTTCCGGCGCAATGATCGAATATTTTTGACCATTTGGACAAATAACAGAGGTTTTCTTGCGAATAATTCTCATTAGCGTTGACTTAGTTGCGAATGGTTCTCATATTTGATCCAACACGTATCCAAATCGAGGTTGGAAATGATTCGTCGGCATTGCCTTGCATTTTTGGCTCTGGCCCTTTCGGTGCCAGCTATGGCGTTTGCCGGTGCACCGCTGAAAGTGGTGGCCACGACGGGCATGATTGCAGATGCAGCGCGTCAGGTCGGCGGTGATCTGGTTGAGGTCAGAGGGCTTATGGGCCCCGGCGTTGATCCCCATGCCTATCGCCAGACGCGCAGCGATATCGTGGCGATGACTCGGACAGATCTGGTTCTGTGGCACGGCCTGTATCTCGAAGCGCAAATGGAAGACTTCTTTCATGATCTCGAGCGGAAACGGACCGTCATTGCGGTTGCAGAGGGCGTAGATAAGTCCATGCTGCGTGCGCATGATGATTATGCCGACAAGTATGATCCGCATGTCTGGATGACACCCGCGCTGTGGCGCGAGGTTGTTCTGGAAGTGCAGCGTGCGCTGACGGAGGTACGCCCCGAAGCAGCAGAGGTTTTTGCCGCGAACGCACAAGCCCATCTGGCGGACATAGATCGTCTGACGGCCTATGCCGAGGAAACCCTGTCTTCGGTACCGGATCACAACAAGGTTCTGGTCACCGCCCACGACGCCTTTGGCTATTTCGGTGAAAGTTTCGGGTTCGAGGTTCTGGGCATTCAGGGCATCTCGACCCAATCCGAGGCGGGCCTGAACCGGATCGGAGAGTTGGTTGACCTGTTGGTTGATCGCCGGATCACGGCGGTCTTCGTCGAAAGCTCGGTTTCTGACCGGTCGATCCGCGCGCTGATCGAAGGGGCCGAAGCCAAAGGGCACGAGGTGAAGGTCGGGGGCGAGTTGTTCTCGGACGCTATGGGCGAGGATGGCACCTATGAAGGCACTTATATCGGGATGCTGGATCACAATATCACCGTCATCGCAGGCGCATTGGGCGGAGAAGTTCCCGATCGCGGCATGAACGGCAAACTGTCAGCAGGGTTCTGAGAGATGCTGGGGCTGATCAGCAGCGAAGGTGTGACGGTCCAGGAACAAAACCTGGATAACAGCCCTCTGGCTGTTCGGGGGTTGACGGTTTCCTACGGGCAAAAACCTGCGGTCTTTTCGGTTGATATGACGGTTACGCCTGGCGCGATGACCGCCATTATCGGGCCAAACGGCGCTGGAAAATCAACGCTGCTCAAGGCGGCGCTGGGCATCGTTACGCCATTGTCGGGGCAGGTGACCGTATTTGGTCAGCCGCTGAATTCGCAGCGCCCGCGTGTTGCCTATGTTCCCCAGCGTGCCAGTGTGGACTGGGATTTCCCGACACGGGTGATCGACGTGGTTCTGATGGGTCTGTCTCGTGAACTGGGCCTGTTGGGCCGCTTGCGCGCGCGCCACAAGGCCCGTGCGATGGATTGCCTGAACCGTGTGGGTATGCGCGATTTCGCGGATCGCCAGATTGGCCAGCTGTCCGGTGGCCAGCAACAGCGTGTGTTTCTGGCGCGTGCTCTGGCTCAGGATGCTGATCTGTACCTGCTGGACGAGCCGTTTGCCGGTGTCGACGCCGCCACCGAAAAAGCCATCATCGCGGTGCTGAAATCCCTGAAAGAGGCCGGTAAGACAGTCGTTGTCGTGCATCACGATTTGGCCACCGTGACCGACTATTTCGACCACGTTTTCCTGATCAATACCCGCAAGGTGGCCGAGGGGCCGGTGGCCGAGGCGTTCACGGCGGAATCGCTGCAATCGGCCTATGGTGGCAGGTTGGCAACGGCGCAGATCGATCAGATTTCACGCGCGCTGGGATAGTTCATGCTTTGGGATGCTCTGACCCTTCAGCTTGGCTATAACGCCACGCTGGTTGCCATCGGTGCAACATTGCTGGGCGTGTCGGCGGGCGTGACGGGGACATTCCTGTTTCTGCGCAAGCGCGCCCTTGTCAGCGACGCAATCAGCCATGCAACCCTGCCGGGCGTCTGTATCGCTTTCATGGTGCTGGTCGCGCTGGGCGGGGACGGGCGCAACCTGCCGGGCCTTTTGGTGGGGTCCGCTATTTCCGCCTGGGTTGGTCTGTTGTGCATGAATTGGCTGACACGGCGCACCCGCCTGGCCGAGGACGCCGCGATCGGTGCGGTTCTGTCCGTGTTCTTCGGCTTTGGGATCGTGCTGCTGACGGTCATCCAGACCATGGGGGTTGGCCGTCAGGCCGGGCTGGAAGGTTTCCTGTTGGGTTCAACCGCCGGAATGCTGTGGGCCGATGCGGTGATCATCGCACTTGGTGGCGCCTTGACCTTGGCTCTGGTGCTGATCATCCGCCGTCCGATGACCCTTGTCGCATTCGACCCCGAATACGCAGCGGCGCGCGGGGTGCCAGTGCATCGTATCGACCTGGCCATGATGGGGCTGGTCATGGCCGTGACCGTGGTCGGTCTGAAAATCGTCGGCCTGATCCTGATCGTGGCGTTGCTGATCATTCCGGCGGTGACCGCCCGGTTCTGGTCTGACCGCTCGGAACGCGTTGTTCTGCTGGCCGGGTTGGCAGGTGGTCTGGCCGGATATATCGGCGCTGCCATATCCGCATCTGCGCCCAATCTTCCAACCGGCCCGATCATCGTACTGGTCAGCTTTGCCTTTTTCCTTGCATCCCTCTTCTTCGCCCCGATGCGTGGTGTTCTGGCGGCGGTGCTGCGGCATCTGCGGTTTCAGCGCCGGGTGCATATTCGTCAGGGACTTCTGGCGCTGGCACAAGGGCAGAAGATCTATGAACCCCTGACTCTGCGTTTGCTGCGGCGTGCCGGGCTGGTCCGGGCGGATGGCGTGGCGACGGACACCGGCAAGGCCCGCGCGGCCAAGGCCCTGCGGGATGAAAAGCGATGGGAAATCGTGCGCGCCGATCAGGCGCACGAGGCGACAGCTGCGCTATATGACGGATTGCGCGATATCGAAACCGTTCTGACACGCGACCAGATTGATGAGATCGACCGCCAGATTGGCGGACCGCAGGGGATACCGGCATGAGTGGTGAAGAATTCGTTCCGCTGTCTCTGACGCCGCTGCTGATCGGAACATGTGCGGCCATCGCCTGTGCCTTGCCCGGCAACTTTCTTGTGTTGCGAAAACAGGCGCTGATCGGCGATGCGATCAGCCATGTGGTGCTGCCGGGTATCGTTGTTGCGTTTCTGTTGACCGGGGCCATATCCACCTGGCCGATGATGTTGGGTGCGGCAGGGGCCGCGGTTCTGGCCGTGGTCCTGATCGAGGCCATTCGCCGGCTGGGGCAGATCGAACCCGGGGCTGCCATGGGCGTGGTCTTTACCACCATGTTCGCGGCAGGCGTCCTGCTGCTTGAGCAGACGGATACGTCAACCGTGCATCTGGATGTGGAACATGCGCTTTACGGCAATCTCGAAAGCCTGATCTGGCTGGACGCGACCGGGTGGTCTTCGTTGCTGGACGCTCAGGCCCTTGCCGGATTGCCCCCGGAACTGCCCCGTATTGCGCTGACACTGGTGGGTGTGATGCTGTTTACATGGCTGTTCTGGCGGCCGCTGAAAATTTCCACCTTTGACGAAGGTTTCGCCCGCACGATTGGTATTCGCACGGGGCTTCTGGGCATGGCGCTCGTCATTACTGCGGCTATCGCGGCGGTTGCCGCTTTTGACGCTGTGGGCTCGATCATCGTGATCGCGATGTTTATCTGCCCTCCGGCAGCTGCGCGGATGCTGACCAACCGGCTTGAGGCGCAGATTGGCTGGAGTGTCGTGATCGCCGTAACCTCTGCCGTGACGGGGTATGTGCTGGCAGGCTACGGGCCCCTGTGGCTGGGCGCGGCGGATGCGGTCAGTGCGGCAGGGATGATCGCAACGATGTCCGGGCTGATCCTGGCGCTGGCGGCCATGTTTGGCCCATGCCGCACACGCATTGGTGTTCAGACGTCAGCCTGAGACGGCATTTTCCTGCCGCAGATGCCTATGCGTCATCGGCCAAACTCTGCCCAGATGCCGTTAAGGTTAATCTTAAGCAGATTTTTGGGAAGTCTCGTGCTAGAGGGCTGTCCATTGATTAGCTGAACACACCACTCACTTTGGTACGCCCGGATGGTACGGAATGGGGATTCATTCACGGCCATCCGGGCGCCCCTTTCCGATCAGAAGACATGCTCAAACCGGTGGCAGAATCGTGCGCGGTTGTGCTAGGTCTAGGGGTATGGCGCAGACAAACCCCAATATCAGCGAAAATCGCCCCGTGATCAGACAGCTTGACGATGCTGCGATCAACCGTATTGCGGCGGGTGAAGTTGTGGAACGCCCGGCCTCGGCGGTCAAGGAACTGGTCGAGAATGCACTGGATGCCGGGGCCACGCGTATATCCGTCGAAATCGCCGACGGGGGAAAGACACTGATCCGCGTGACCGACGATGGCTGCGGCATCCCGGCTCAAGATTTGCCGCTTGCCCTGTCGCGCCACGCCACGTCAAAGATTGATGGATCGGATCTGCTGAATATCCACACCTTCGGATTTCGAGGCGAAGCCCTGCCCTCGTTGGGGGCTGTCGGACGCTTGACCATAACCAGCCGAGCGCCGGGTCTGGATGCGGCGCAGATCCATGTTGCAGGTGGCAAGACGGGGTCGGTCAAGCCTGCCGCCCTGCGCGCGGGTACGGTGGTCGAGCTGCGCGATCTGTTCTTCGCCACCCCCGCCCGGCTGAAATTCATGCGCACCGACCGGGCCGAGGCACAGGCGATCACGGACATGGTGAAACGGCTGGCGATGGCCGAACCATCCGTCACATTTACCCTGCGCGATGTCTCGGGCGGTGGCGAAGGCCGTGTGATCTTCCGCGCGGATCGCGAGAATGGCGACCTGTTTGACGCCCTGCACGCCCGTCTTGCCCGTGTGATCGGGCGCGAGTTTGCCGAGAATGCGCTGCGGATCGATGCCACGCGCGACGGTCTCAGGCTTTTTGGCTATGCGGCCCTGCCGACCTATTCCCGTGGCGCTGCGGTGGCGCAGTACCTTTTTGTCAACGGGCGTCCCGTGCGGGACAAGATGCTGACCGGTGCTTTGCGGGCGGCTTATTTCGATTTCCTCAGCCGGGACCGTCACCCGGCGGCGGCATTGTTCATCGACTGCGACCCGACATTGGTTGACGTGAACGTTCATCCCGCCAAGTCCGAGGTCCGGTTCCGCGATCCCGGCGTTGCACGCGGGCTTATCGTATCCAGCCTGCGCCACGCTTTGGCCGAGGCAGGGCATCGTGCGTCATCGACCGTGGCCAATGCGACCCTGGGTGCAATGAGACCGGAGCCTGCGCAGTCTGCACCAGCGCGGGTCTATCAGATGGATCGCCCGTCGCCCGCAGCGCGCCAGGCCGCGTACCGGGCGCAGGCTCCGGGTTTTGCGGAACTGGCGCATGATTACAGCGGCAGCATTGTCGATCCGACCCCGGTTGCACCCGTATCACAGGGTCAGGAGCCCGGTGCGCAGAATCTTCCGCTGGGTGCTGCGCGCGGGCAGGTGCATGAAAACTACATCATCGCCCAGACTGCCGATGGAATGGTGATCGTTGATCAGCACGCCGCGCATGAACGGCTGGTCTATGAGAAGCTGAAAACACAAATGGCCGAGACGGGAGTCGCGGCACAGGCGCTTTTGATCCCCGAGATTGTTGAGTTGTCCGAAGGTGACTGCGCCCGCCTGATGGCTGTCTGTGATGATCTGTCCCGTTTGGGGCTGACCATCGAACCCTTTGGCGGAGGCGCCATTGCCGTGCGCGAAACCCCGGCCATTCTGGGCGAGGTCGATGCGCGCGCGATGATCCTTGATATCCTCGACGAACTGACCGATCAGGGCGAAAGCCAGATGGTGCAGGCAAGGATCGAGGCGATCCTCAGTCGGGTTGCCTGCCACGGCTCGGTCCGGTCCGGTCGTCGGATGCGGGCCGAGGAAATGAATGCCCTGCTGCGCGAGATGGAGGCCACGCCGCATTCCGGCCAGTGCAATCACGGGCGACCCACATATGTGGAACTGAAGCTAAGCGACATCGAACGCCTGTTCGGGCGCAGTTGATACATTGGCCACTGCAGGTTAGTAAGAATAAAACAAGAACATCCGAGGCGACATGATCAAGATTGCAGGAACAGAATATGCATTGGATGACCCGGTTGTTCTTATCCTGGGCGGAACAGTTGCGCTGATCCTGCTGCTGCTGTTCCTGTCGTTGCGCGCCGCCAATCGCTCGGCCCGGATGGCGGAACCGCTGGCGCGGCAGATGGCGCTTCTGGGTCAGCATGTGCAGCAGCTGGGGCAGGGGCAGGAACAGTTGCGCGGCGGCTTGCAGCATGTCTCGGACACGCAGGCCAACGCGCAGGTGCAGGTGATCCAGACGGTCGAGGCACGCTTGTCCTCGGTTCAGCAGCAGATGAATGACCGGCTGGCGGATAACGCGATGAAATCGGCCCGCGCGCTGGCCGAGATGCAGGAACGGATGAAGGAAACCCTGCACGGTTCGTCAAAACAGACGGCGACATCACTGACGCAGCTGCAGGAACGTCTGGCCGCCATCGACAAGGCGCAGGACAATATCACGAAACTGTCGGGCGATGTTCTCAGCCTTCAGGATATCCTGTCGAACAAGCAGCGGCGCGGGATGTTTGGTGAGATTCAGCTGAACGATATCGTGTCCAAGGCGCTGCCCGCGGACAGCTATTCGCTGCAAGCCACCTTGTCGAACGGCAGGCGCGCGGATTGCCTGGTGCATCTGCCGAACCCGCCCGGCCCGATCGTGATTGACGCGAAATTCCCGCTTGAGGATTTCGAGGCACTTGCCGCCGCGCAGACCAAGGCGGATGTTGAAAGATGCCTGCGGGCTTTTGGCGCTGCCGTGAAAGTGCATATCAAGGCGATTTCCGAGAAATACATCCTCGACGGGGAAACCGCTGACGGAGCCCTGATGTTCGTCCCGTCCGAAGCGATCTATGCCGAGCTACACGCCCGCCTGCCCGATGTGGTGCGCGAAGGGTTTGCCGCAAGGGTCTGGATCGTCTCGCCCACCACCTGTATGGCCACGCTGAACACGATGCGGGCGATCCTGAAAGATGCGCGCATGCGTGAACAGGCCGGTGCGATCCGCAAAGAACTGGGATTGCTGCACAAAGACGTGGACCGTCTGGGCGACCGCGTTTCAAACCTCGACCGTCACTTCGGGCAGGCGGCCAAGGATATCTCGGAAATCAAGATCAGTGCCGAAAAGGCCGGCCGCCGGGCGCAGCGGCTGGATAATTTCGACTTCGAAGAAATCGCGCCCGATACTGAAACAGAGGTTGTGCCACTGGCACGTCACGAAGGCTGAACATCCTGTTGAAGAACTGAACCGGCACCGGGCCGGTTCTGATGGACCAGTGCCTGCAAGCGTTCAGATACGCAGAAAGGGCTGGAAAAGGCGCGGCATCAGCTTGTTGAATTTCAGCGGCGCATCCGTAACCGCCAGGCATATGCAGTCTTCCGAGATATCCGCGACAGGTGTGTGTTCCAGATCCTCGTCAGCGATTTCAACATCGCCACGGGCAAAATGGTCAACCTCGTCCGAGAAAGCCCCTTGCAGAACCATTGTCAGCTCCATGCCGTTGTGGCCATGATCCGGCACGGCAGCACCGGCCGGAATGAAAAGCAAGCGGGCGGTGGCGTCTTTGGTGGTCGGCAGGATCGCCTGTTTGACGCCCATACCTATCGACCTCCAGCGGATGTCCTTGACTGTTCCGCCCACGTAATCCTGCAACGGGGCCGGCAGAACTGCACATCCCGGGCGAACGGGCTTGGGCGCCGGAGCACCTTGGGAGATCAAAGCCATCGTGGCCGCCAGTGAAGTTTCACTCATGCTGACACCCTCACTCTGCTCGTCCAGAACATGCCCGCCAACGGCGTCATAGCTTTCTGCGCGCGCGCGGCAGTGGTCGCACAGGGACAGATGCGTGGCGACCATCAGATCGAAGGCTTCGGGCAGACCGCCTGCGGCATAGGCCATCAGCAGGTCATCTGTCAGGTGATGTTTGATCAACTTGCTCATCTTACTCATCTCAGTTCATCGCGTGGCGCAGGCGGTCCAGCGCCAGCCGTATCCGTGATTTGATCGTTCCCAGCGGCAACCCGGTCTGCGATGCGATTTCCCGGTGACTCAGGTCGCCGAAATATGCCTTCTCGATCAGGTCCCGCTGTGCATCCGGCAACGCTTTCAAGGCGGTGCGCAGTTGCGCGGTTTCCTGTTGCAGCGCGATGACGTCATCCTGATCGGGCTCAGCCTCGGGCCCCCAACCCAGATCTTCGGGTTCAGGGCGGCGTTGCTTGCGCAGCACGTCAATGCGCTTGTTCCGTGCGATGGTGAACACCCATGTGGCCACGGTGGCACGCGTCGGGTCGAACAGGTGGGCCTTGTGCCACAAGGTCGCCATCACCTCTTGTGCGCATTCTTCTGCCATGGCGGCATCCGCCCCTGACTTCATCAGGAACGCCTTGATACGCGGCGCGAAGTGCTGGAACAGCTCGGCAAATGCCGCCTGATCCTGCGCATCCCGGATGCGTCTGACGTGGTCCACCCATTCGGCCCTGGTCTCGCGCTTGCCGTTGATGTCGTTCACCCGCCTACCCTTGATGCGTTTGTTGATGCGCCAAGATTGAGGGGCGGGTGTTTCAACCGCTGGTCCGTCCAAGGTCGCTGTATTGATCTGGGTAAACATAACCACAATACGGCGCATGTCCCAAGCCGGATCACTTTATCGGAACATTTTGATCCGCTCCCGGCCAAGTCTCGTAATATGAACACCAGCGGCAAAAAAGAAATCGCGACTGCTCTGGCGGGTGTGCAAGGACCAGAAGACATCGGATGGCAAAAACGATAGATCATGTTGCAGGCCACACCTATCACGGCCGCAAGGGGGCAATCGACAACGCCTTCCGGTATTCTGTCGATTACATCCTGTTTGATCCCGAAGCCCGGTTGACCACGCCTTTTCTGTTTTCAATGGACCGGACGAATGTCACCAACTGGCGAACCCGCGATCACGGAGGAGAGCCGGGTCAAGGCCATGGTGCCGCCTGGCTGCGCGCGCGATTTACCGAGATGGACATTCCGCAACCCGCGCAGGTCATGCTGCTGACCCAGCCAAGGGTGCTGGGCCACGTATTTAATCCCGTCAGTTTCTGGTTCTGCTTTGACCGCGATGATCAGCTTTACGCCGTGGTGGCCGAGGTGACGAACACCTTCGGAACGCGTCACAGTTATCTGTGCCATAAGCCGGATTTTTCGACCATCAGACCAACCGACCGATTGACGGCCGAAAAGGTGATGCATGTCTCGCCCTTCCAGAAGATTGAAGGCAGCTATACGTTCCGCTTCGACTACAGCCCGGATCGGGTCGGTGTGTGGATCGACTACACGCGCGCGGATGGCGGGTTGATCGCGACGCTGACCGGACCGCGCCAGCCATTGACCAGCCGGGTGATCCTTTGGTCTTTTCTGCGTCGCCCTTTCGGTTCGCGTCGCACTTTTGCGCTGATCCTCTGGCAGGCCTTCAGGTTGTGGCTGAAAAAAGCCGCCTTCCGCCCGTTTCGCAGGGAACCGGTGCCTGATCACCCAGTAACGCGTGTGGGGCAGTGACCAGCCTGTTTGTTCAAGATCAAAGACGCGGGCCCCTGTCGGTGGTTGTGATGGCGTAACAACCGCGAACACGAGGAGTCGAAGAGATGATGGAAATCTCGGCAAGAAAAGTCGCCCAGGTCGCCATGATGGGCCGCGAACTGAACCGGGCCGAGGGCGAATTGCGGGCGTTCATCGACCGCATGAGCGAAGACGAGCAGGCCGAACTGGTAGCCATCATGTGGATCGGGCGCGAGAGCTTTTTTGCGGAAGATCTGGCCGAGGCCATCGCCACCGCCAAGTCCGAGGCATCGACCCCTTGTGCAGATTACCTGATCGGAACACCGCATATGTCTGACCACCTTGAGAATGGTCTGGACGCATTGGGAATATCTGCAGAAGACGTGGAAAACGATCTGATGTAGGCCCCTCGTCGGCATCGCTGCCCGGTGCCTGCGTCTGGCGGCACCGGATATTGCCCGCCAAGGCAGACTAACAGCGACGGGGGTGTCAAGCTTTCGAGCGAGGTTGGTGAAAGTCTGTATTCGGTTTCTCTTTGCCTTCGAAGCCGCCGCGAATGGGTTTCTATGTGATCTTCTTGAAAAGCCGCCACTTTCCCAAAGGTGTGGCTTTGTAAGCCGTGTATTTCTACTGAGGTAGACTGTTTTCTGTCGCGGCCTTGAGGAAATCATGGCGAACGGGGATTGCGCGTGGACCATGCTACATAGAACATGTGGGTCACGCGGTTTTCGCCGATGATCGCTGCGCGCGCAATCGATGAAGCGTCCTACACTGAATTCTTGGCGCATGGACGCCACATAGGTCCGTGTGCATGTCCATGGAAAGTGGATGGATCTCTACCGCGCTTTAGACAAAGCGGGAAATACTCTTCATCTCATGCACCAAAACGAAAGCTCTGCCTAACTTTCTCAAGACTTTGCGGAACAACCACCGCGGTTGTGGCTGGACTGTGGATCCGTTTCAGTTGCTGGATGTCAGCCTGATCGAAAATGCTGCGCCAGAAAATCAATCAACGCGCGCACCCGGGCCGTCAGGTGACGATTGGGTGGATAGAGCGCATAAAGGCCGAAATTTTCCGTTTCATAGTCCTGAAACAGGCGCTCCAGGGTACCCTCTTCCAGACTGCGGGCAATCACATAGTGCGGGCAACGCGCAATACCCAGCCCGGCAATCGCCATGTTGGCAATCGCCGCCGGGGCATTGGCATGAAACATTCCCGCCACCTTGACCACAATATCCCTTGTCCCGGCTCGAAACCTCCATGCTGTTGCGTCGGCTGGATTTTCGTCAATCAGGCAGTTATGTGTGGCCAGTGCCATCGGATCACCCGGACGCCCCCTTTCCGCCAGATAATCAGGCGACGCGCAGACGATCAGCGGCATATCGGACAGCTTCCGCGCAATCAGGGTCGAATCCCGCAACACCCCGATCCGTATGGCAAGATCGAACCCCTCTTCAACAAGCGCCACGCGCGAGTCCGACAGTTTAAGGTCGATATCGACCTTCGGATGTGCCCGCAGAAACGAAGCCAAAGCCTGAGTCAGGTTGATGCTGCCGAACCCGGTTGGTGCGGTTATTCGGATTGGCCCGGCCAGTGCCGATTGCCGCTCCTGAACAAGGTCTTCCAGCTCGTCGATTTGTTCCACGATCGGGCGGCAGCGTTCAAGGTACGCGATGCCGACGTCTGTCAGCGAAACGCTTCTGGTTGTCCGGTTGAACAGTTGCGCCGATAGCTTGGCCTCCAACTGGGCAACATACTTGCTGACCAGTTTGGTAGACAGGCCCAGCCGCCGCCCCGCGGCAGTGAACGAGCCCTCATGAGCAACCGCCATAAATGCCCGCATCGTGTCAATTGTATCCAACGCAGCGCTCCTTCGTCAGGTTGGTGTTTGGTCAATTATACCTAATTTGTTCATAGTTACTGAATAAAACGCAGGATTATAACTAAAAAAGGTTTTGCCATGTTCTAGCCAGTGACCGCTGACGAGCATTGCCAGCTCGCTCCCAAGAAACTCCTCCGAAAGGAAACAGACATGCCAAACGCCATCCGTATCCACCGTCATCCCTTGTCCGGGCATTCACACCGGGTGGAACTATTCGCCAAGCTTGGCGGCATCAATCACGAGCTGATCGATGTCGACCTGCTGTCTGGCGAACACAAGAAAGAGCCGTTTCTTTCCCTGAACCCTGCCGGGCAGGTGCCGGTGATTGAGGACGGTGAAATCGCGATCGCCGACTCCAACTCTATCCTCGTGTACCTTGCGCGGAAATACGCGCCTGATTGGCTGCCGACTGATCCGGTGCGCGAGGCGGAAGTTCAGAAGTTCTTGTCGCTGGCCGCCGGCGACATCGCCCACGGCCCTGCGGCAGCACGATTGATCACCGTTTTTGGCGCTCAACTGGATGCAGAACGTGCCAAGGCCATCGCCAAATCCGCCTTTGACCGGCTTGAGGCGCATTTGAGCGGACGCGACTGGCTGGTCGGAACCAGCCCATCCATCGCTGATGTCGCGATCTACAGCTATACGGCCCATGCGCCTGAGGGAAACGTTTCACTGGATGATTATCCCAATATCCGTGCCCTGCTGGCCCGGGTTGAGGCGTTGCCCGGCTTTGTGGCCATGCAAAGCACCAAGGTCGGCCTCGCCGCCTGACACCAGAGCGCGCCCGGCCGTCAGGACCGGGCGTATGCCTCCAAACCGTGCCGCCCCAGGAGAGACCCCATGATTTCCATCGAACCCAGCGACAGCAGCACTTCCCCTTTTCATCGGGGTGAACACATGGCGCAGGCGCGGCTGGGTGTTCGCGACATTGAACACTGGGCACGGAAAGTTGTCCGCGACCACATGCCCGAACAGCATCGGGATCTTCATACCGCCCTGCCGTTTCTTGTAATGGCCGCGCGCGATGCGCAAGGTCGGCCCTGGGTTACGTTATTGGAAGGGCCAGACGGGTTCGTCTCTGCACCAGATAACAAAACGCTTTCCATTACTGCCTTGCCAACCCAAGGCGATGCGTTGCACGGTGCCCTTCACCCCAAAAGCGATGTTGGCATCCTTGGTATTGAACTGGCCACGCGTCGGCGCAACCGCATCAATGGCCGCGCCGGACGCGTCACTCCGACCGGTTTTGATTTTCACGTTGACCAGACCTTTGGCAACTGCCCGCAGTATATCCGTGAACGCGCATGGCGCCGGGTTGAAGATTCGAGGCCCGGACCAATGACACGCGGCCAGTATTTGACGTCGGATCAGACCCGGTGGATCGAAACAGCCGATACTTTCTTTATCGCCAGCGGCTATCGCGAAGAGGGCGAAAGCCCGACTTACGGGATGGATGCGTCCCATCGCGGTGGCGACCGTGGTTTCGTGCAGGTTCTGGACAACCGGCGGCTGCGGTTTCCCGACTATGCCGGCAATAACCACTTCAACACAATCGGCAACCTGTTGCTCGACCCAAGGGCGGGATTTCTGTTCGTCGATTTCGAAAGCGGCAGCTTGCTGCAACTGACCGGCGTCGCCTCGATCGACTGGGCCAGCGATGAGATCACAAATTTCCCTGGGGCGCGGCGGCTGGTGACACTGGAGATTGACGAGGTCGTGGAAATCCGCGCGGCAGTCAGCCTCAGATGGACTTCGGATGCAGATTCTGTCCGGTCGCTCCGCCTGATCGAAAAGATCCGTGAAAGCGTCGATGTCACCTCGTTTGTATTCGAAGCCCGCGACGGTGGCCACTTGGCTGGGTTCGAGCCCGGGCAATACCTGCCAATCGAGCTTGAAATTCCAGGGATCGCCGAACCGGTGCGCCGGACCTATTCGCTCAGTAACGGACCGAACAATCATCGCTATCGGATTACGGTCAAGCGTGAGCCAAAAGGGATCGCATCGCAGTTTCTGCACGATCATCTGGAACCGGGCGCAATCATCAATAGCCGTCGGCCAGCGGGTGATTTCACAATAACTTGCGACCGGTGCCCATTGGTTCTGGTCAGCGCTGGTGTTGGTATCACACCAATGTTGAGCATTCTGAATAAGGTCGCAGACGAGCGCGGCAACCGCCCTGTCTGGTTCATCCATGGCGCTCGGGACGGTCAGCACCATCCAATGGCCGGTGAAGTTCACGATCTGGCCTCCGGACGGCCTGGGATCACGACGCATGTGGCCTATAGCCAACCAACGTCAGAGGATGAGTTCGGAGTGGACTATGACTCGCATGGCCGTGTCGATGGGGCGCTTCTGGCGCAACTGATCAACGATGCCAGCGCGCATTACTTTCTGTGCGGCCCTGTCGGTTTCATGGCCGAGATCCAGGCCGATCTGGAACGCCGGGGCATCTCTCAGGAACATATTCACACCGAAAGTTTTGGCCCCACTGGGTGATTTGACGTGATCCTTCGTGGGCAAATGAAACTCAAACCACCAGAGCAAGGACATACGCGCCTTTGGTTCGTTTCGTTCGCATTGTGTTGTTGGGATAGCGTTCACCGGCCGGAATGATTTCGCCATTCCAGCTTTCAATCGAAACTCACCGGCTTGTATTTGAGTAGTTCGAGTTTTTAGGCGTCAGACACCAACTCCTCAGTTCCTCTCGCTGTTATTCCTAAGTCGTTCCTACGATTGCATATACGCCTTAAGAAAAGTGTGACGCCTTCGGCCGCCTGCCGACACAGAAACCTCCCCAAAGCTGCGGTAAAAGTGGCAGGTCGAAGTTCGACGATTCAGTATTCCAGTGCTGCCTCACGTTTCAGGCGGCTTGCGGCAAAATCGACAAACGCGCGAATCTTTGCGGACACCATCCGCCCTTCGTGGTGCACGATGTGAACCGGTGCAGGAGCCGGTTCAAAATCAGATAACACTGCCTTTAGCCGTCCGTCCGCCAGATATGGTGCGACTTGATAGGACAAAAGCCGGGCCAGACCCTGACCGCGAAGTGCCATTTCGATTACAGCATCGTTGGTATTCATGCTGATCCGTGGATGAACACGCACAAGCTTCGGGTTGCCCAGGTGGTCAAACTGCCACTGGCCTGACGGCGACAGGGCTAGGGAATTGATCAGGACATGTCTGTTCAGGTCATCCGGGCTTTCGGGTTCGCCTGCTTGTTCAAGGTATTCGGGTGCTGCAAAAACAACCTGTCTGACAGAACCGCAACGCATCGCCATAAGGCTGGAATCCGCAAGCGGACCTATCCTGACGCCAACATCCACACCTTCGTCTATTAAATTCACGATCCGGTCCACGTACAGCGTTCGCGCCTCGATTTTGGGATAGTGCCCCAGAAAATCAGCAAGAATTGGTGTGATGAACAATCTGCCAAACAACACAGACGAAGTGAGGTTGAGCAATCCTTTAGGTTTCGCATAGGTCCCGACCGCAGCGTTTTCTGCCTGTTCCAGATCAACGAGAATGCGCTTGGCATCTTCCAGAAATCTGCGCCCGCTTTCGGTCAACATGACAGATCGTGTCGTTCTTACGAATAAACGGACGCCCAACTCGCCCTCCAGTACCGAAATGGTGCGCGTCACAGCCGGTGGCGACATGTTCAGGTTGCGCGCAGCAGCAGCAAAGCCACCCAGGTCGGCCACCTTCGAAAAGACCAGAAGCGCGCGAAACTTGTCCATGTAATTATTCCAAAATAGTGAATAATAAATTCAAGCTTAATATCATTCTGCCAACAATTGAAACACACTATGTCTCAGGCGAAGACACAATCACTCCGCTAAGGCAAAAGCGCCCGCAGGAAATGGGAGAAATGCCGTGAATGTAAGCCAAGCCATCGGCCAAAACGTGACTGTTCAGATCGTGCACGGTTTTGTGGACAACGGGCTAGGGGGCAACCCTGCTGGGGTTGTTCTGGATGCCGACGGGTTAACCGAGGCGCAGATGCTGAAGGTCGCGTCACAGGTTGGCCTGTCCGAAACCGCTTTTGTCTCGCAATCCGCGACCGAAGGTTTCAAACTGGACTTCTTCACCCCGAACCGCAGGATCGCGCATTGCGGCCATGCGACCATTGCCGCTTTTTCCCATCTGGAAGCACTTGGCCGTATTCCTGATCCTGTAACCTCAAAAGAAACTGTGGACGGCCCGCGCCGGATTCTGATCAAGGATGGTGCCGCGTTTATGGAACAGTTGGCCCCTAGATATGAAACGCCAGAAGATTGGACCTCTCAGGGTGTCAGTTTGCAGGACGTTTTGGGCTCTTTGGGGTTGTCCCCGAGCAATCTGGATCACGAAATGCCGCCCGTTCTGGTCAATACCGGCAACAGTTTTGTCGTGATCGGAGTAGCTGACAGGGAAACTCTGGCTTCGATCAAACCCGATTTCGAGCAGATCAAAACGATCAGCGACCGTCTGGACCTGATAGGATATTATGTGTTCACAACGGCCCAATGCTCGGACGGGCGCGACGCTACTGCACGCATGTTCGCCCCCCGATATGCCATTGATGAAGAGGCCGCGACGGGAATGGCCGCAGGGCCGCTGGCCTGTGTCCTGCACGACCTGGGTCACCGCCGTCAGCACGGGTTTCTGATTGAACAGGGCATGTTCATGGAAACCCCTTCGCCCAGTTTGATTCAGGTTGAACTGGAAGTTCGTGACGGCGCAATCGCCAGTCTAATGGCAGGCGGGCAAGGCAAAGTCATGCGGTCCTTTCAATTGTCGGTGTGACTAAAACAGCGTTTGGGGCGGCGTGTAACATTGCGCGCAGCTTTGTCGAGCAAGTTGAAGAGCGGTTTCACGCAAATCTTGCCGCGACCCTTCAAAACAACGAACTCTCTCCGAGCGCGGATATCGCAGCTTTTGCTGGGGCGCTCGTTCAGATCGTGACGTTCACGTTGAATAGTCGGGCAACCCAATCAGATCACATGATCAGAGCGCCAGGTATCCAGAATCTCCAAGGTCTTGTCTGAAAACTCGACATCGTTGATATGGCTGTCAATTTCCACAAGTGTTACGTTTTCCGGACAGTTTTTTCTCAGCTCTTCGATGAATCCTGCAAGTCCCTCTGCATCTTCCAAAATCGCCCCGGCCCTGTCCCAATCGTTACCGCCTCTGAGCGGCACAAGCAGAACAGTCGGGCCGGTTGCTTCAGAAAGTTTTGCGCACATGGTGCGTGCCATCTCGCGCCTTTGCTCGGCGCTCATGCTGACCGCAGTAATTAGTCGGTTGTGGTCATGAAGGTCATGATCCGCCAACGCTGGAGGAACGGGATGCCAGCCTACCAAATCGACTAGATCATAACACCCAATCGAAACAATCTGCGGCACACCAGCCTTGCCCGCATTGGTCATGCGATCTTCGCCGGCGCTGATGGCTGATCCCAACATGTGGTTGCCGACTTCTTGCGGTGCAAAGTCCAAAACGGCGGCGAATTCACCTTTTGAAGCAAGGCTTTCAAATGCGCGCCCTCCCATGCCCGTAGCATGGAAAACGGCCAGTTCAAACCCGCGCGCCTCAAGGGCGGGCTTCAGGTGCACCATATAGCGCAAGACTGTTTTGCCGAAGGATGTCATCCCGATTATAGGGCGGTCTTTCTTCATCGGACGGGCAGCGCGTGCGGCCCCCAGAACCGCGCCAGCGGCTTGACGGAGAGAGGCTTCGCAGACCGAGTTAAGCCCGTAAAGACCACCAGCCCAAAGGATCATCTGAACGTCTGCCGGCAGCCGCTCGGGCGGGATCATCGGCGAGAAAGAGACAGTTGAGACGATGTATTTAGGTACACCAATGGGCAAGGCACAGCACAGATCAAGGGCCAGATCGGTCCCCATTGAACCGCCCAAAACCAAAACGCCATCGAACACGCCCTCATGGTGCAGCCGTGCAACCAGCAGGGCTGCACCTTTGGCCATGATCTGCATCGCAAGGTTTTCGTCACCGCCATCAATGGCTTCCTGTATTGTGTGGCCACCCTCCTCTGCCACCTGATGCTTGGAGTAATCAGTGGGGTGACTGGGGTCGCCAAGCACACTGATGTCCATGGTTTTCACCAATCCACCCTGTTCACGGATCACATCAGAGATGAAGTTCAGTTCATCATCTTTGGTGTCATAGGTCCCAACGACAAGAATAGTTCGATTGGTCATAGGCCGCCTTTCAGGTTCAAAGTTTGATCCAAGCTGTTTTCAGCTCGAAATACTTGTCAAAGGCGTGCAGCGATTTGTCATGACCGTTGCCAGACTGCTTGACGCCACCCAATGGAACCGTTGTGTCGGCCCCTCCATAGGTGTTTACATGGACAACCCCTGCCTGAATGGCCCGGATCATGCGATGGGCGCGCGACAAGTTCGACGTCCATACTGCGGATGCCAGACCGTAATCGGTTCCATTGGCAATTTTGATTGCCTCTTCTTCGGTGTCAAAGGGAATGACTGCAAGAACCGGGCCGAACACTTCATCCGTTGCCAGCCGGTCGGTGCGGTGAACCCCCGTTACAACCGTCGGGGCCATGAAATAGCCACCCGTTTCTTCCAGAATACGGATCCCGCCGGTGCGGATGCCCCGCCCCAGACCACGTGCTTCTTCCACAAAACCAAGGTTCTGGTTCAATTGACTTAATGAGTTTACCGCACCTGCAGTCGAAGCGATATTCAGTGGGTCACCGGGCCGGAGAGTTTCGACAAAGGTTGCCAGTTTTTCTACAAACTCGTCATGGATTGATCGTTCCACCAACAGACGGGATCCCGCGATACAGACTTGACCGGAGTTGCGGAAAATACCATTGGCCGATACCTTGACAGCTTCGTCCAGATCCGGGGCATCCGCGAAGACGATATTGGGGGATTTTCCACCAAGCTCCAGATAACAGCGCTTCAGATTAGAGCGTGCGGAGTATTCCAGCAGTTTTCGGCCAATAAATCCTGAGCCGGTGAAGACTATGACATCTACGTCCATCGACAGCCCGATGGCCTCTCCAACCACCGAACCTTTGCCGGTAACCACATTGAACACCCCCGGAGGCATGCCAGCTTCCAGCGCCAGTTCAGCCAGTCGCACCAGCGTCAATGACGCGGTTTCTGCGGGCTTCAGCACAACGGTGTTCCCGGCTGCAAGTGCCGGTGCAAACTTCCACGAGCCGATCATCAGCGGGAAGTTCCAAGGGACGATCGTGCCGACAACACCTACCGGTTCACGATGAACCAACGCCAGAACGGAAGGATCAGTCGGAGCAACCTCTCCATAGATTTTGTCAATCGCCTCGGCGTAGTAACGAATTGTGTGTGCCGCCGACATAGGCTCAGCTTTGATGGCCATACTGATTTCGGTGCCATTGTTTCGGACGCCCAGAACCGCAATTTCCAATGCGTGTTCCTCGATCAGCTCCGCCCATTTCAGCAACACTTTCTTTCGCGCCGCCGGGGCCATGTCGGACCAACGGCCATCATCGAAGGCGCGGCGTGCAGCGGCGATGGCGAGATTGGCATCTTCGACTGTTCCACGCGCCATAGTGGTCAGGACTTGACCATTCAGGGGTGAAATCACCTCCAGCATTTCTCCGTCAGAGGCGTCGCGTTTTTCGCCATCAATAATGTGTTGAAACGGAGGAACCGGTGCGTGGCGCAGTTCGTCTATGCGGGATTGATCTAGCATGGGGGAACCTCTCTAAAGGCTTGTTACTTGTCAGCAAAAGCGATTGTGGGAACATCGACAATGGTCGCCCCGCCATCAATGGTCAGCACCGCACCCGAGATAAGGGCAGCCTCGTCAGAACACAGGAACGCAGCGGCATGGGCGATATCTTCCGGCATCGCCGGTTTGCCCAGTGGTACATCACGGGTCACCAGGGCATAGGCTTCGTCAATCGATGAAAGACCCCTGCGTTCAACAAGCTCCTCCATCTCACTATCAGCCATCTCGGTGCGTACCCATCCAGGACAGATTGTGTTGCAACGCACTTCCTTTCGTCCGTAGTCGCGGGTGATGGATTTCGCCAGACCAATTAAGGCATGTTTCATGGTGACATAACCGCAAGCCTCTGGACCTGCGGCCAGACCTGCAATTGAAGCCATCATCAGGATGTTGCCATTTTGCGAGATAAGATCTGGCATCGCAGCGCGGGCAGTCACCATCGCCGTATTCAGATTGGCTTGAACAGATTTGTTCCAATCATCGTTTGTATTGTCAGTCAGCGTTCCAAAGCCGAACCCGCCTGCATTGCAGACAAGCACATCCAGTGCGCCAAAGCGGGCGTTGATCGTTTCCAACGCGGCCTTCACCTGATCGGCATTTGCTGCATCAGCCTGTACAACCAACCCGTTGATTGGTCCGGCGACCGCTTCCAACGGCTCTGCCCGTCGCCCCATAACGGCTACATTGGCTCCTTCTGCGCTAAGCCTGCGTGCAATCGCTGACCCGATACCTGTACCGGCCCCGGTAATCAGAACGGTTTTTCCGTCAAATCGTGCCATTTTGCGCTCCTTTTCCGAGTGCGGATCAGCTTTGCTGACTGTCGTGGATGTCGTGGTCATGTTCCATTTCCGGCTGGGCGACGCGACGTTCGCGAATAACACCCCAGAAATGGAAACCGATCAGCAGGACGATGGCCAAGGCCAGACCTGCCGCGATTGGCCGGTCAACAAAGTCCAGCGGATCACGAACCCGAGCCATGGCCGAGCGCAGCTTCACTTCCATAATTCCACCAAGAACCATGCCCAGAATGATCGGGACAATCGGAAGGTTCTGTCGTTTCAAGATCAGACCCATTACACCAAAAACAGCTGCAATGGCACAATCGGTGGCGGAGTTCCGCAGCGAGTAGATACCGACGAACGACAGAACCAGGATCACCATGTCCGTCATCGAATGATTTGGAACACGAGCGTTTGATTGGCTTAGGAGGATCAGGCTCGCCGCAGTTTCAATCTACGCCGCGTTCTGATGATGCAGCAAGCGGCGTTTCTGGATTGTCTGGTGTTTGATTTCCTTTCTGCGTCTGAGGATTGTTTCGGCTCGACCGAAATAGACATCGGCGGGTGTCAGATTGCTGATGCTCTCGTGGTATCGGTTGTGGTTGTAGTGATTGATGAAGTCGCCGATGGCCTGTTCGAGCGCTCCTGGCAGATAGTAGTTTTCCAGCAGGACACGGTTCTTCATCGTCTGATGCCATCGCTCAATCTTGCCCTGGGTCTGCGGATGGTTGGGCGCTCCCGAACATGATCCATACCCTGCTCATCCAGCCATTTCGCCAACTCGCCAGAGATGTAACTGCTGCCGTTGTCGCTGAGCAGCCGGGGCTTGTGGGCAACGGTGACACTGTCACAACCTGATGCAGCCAAAGCGTCTTCCAGCGTTCCTGTGACATCGTCAGCTTTCATCGTGGTGCAAAGGCGCCAAGAGACAACGTAACGGCTGTAATCATCCAGGATCGTAGACAGGTAGAACCAGCCCCAACCGATGACTTTGAGATAGGTGAAGTCGGTCTGCCAAAGCTGGTTCGGCCGCACAGTCTTCTCATGGAATTCATCCGCCGCTTTGATGGTGATGCAGGCTGGGCTAGTGATCAGATCTTGTGCCTTCAGAAGCCTGTAAACACTGGCCTCAGAAACGAAGTAGCGCCTGGTGTCGGTGAACCGCACCGCAAGCTCGCGGGGCGATAACTCGGGTTCTTCCAGAGCCAGTTCCACGATCTGCTTGCGCACCTTGTCGGGGATGCGGTTCCAAACCCTACCTGGCCGGGAATGGCGATCCTCAAGCCCGGCCTCGCCGAAAGACAGATACCTGTCGTACCAGCGGTAGAAGGTCGTTCTGGGAATGCCGAGCTTTTCCAGTGTGCGTTTGATCGGCAGGTGCGAACCGTCAACCAGCCGGATGATCTCAAGCTTTTCGGATGCGGGATATCTCATTCGTCGTCTCCCCCATCCTCGAACATGCTTTTTTTGAGCAGCCGGTTCTCAAGGGTCAGGTCGGCGACTACCTCTTTCAGCGCCGACGATTCCGCTCTCAAATCCTTCACCTCAGAGCTGGTAGCCTGGCGTGCGGTATCGCCAGCCAACCGCTTCTTACCGGCCTCAAGGAACTCTTTCGACCAGCTGTAATACAGGCTCGTAGCTATTCCTTCACGGCGACACAGCTCCGCTATGCTGTCTTCACCACGAAGCCCATCCAACACAATACGGATCTTCTCCTCTGCCGAATGCTGGCGCCGTGTCTTCCTGCGGATGTCTTTGACAACTCTCTCTGCTGACGCTTTCTGTTTCCCGGATTTCATTCTCATCTCCACTCTCTGATGGTTACGATGAGCCTGAAATCCTCCGCTACGCAATCAACCTAGTCTGTTCCATGGGTGCTGATGGCGGACAGCGTCCGCCGTGGTATCACAAGAACATCATGTCCGAACTAATGGGCAACATTTACGGCCAGTATGACGCCAAACCGCAGGGCTTTATCCCCGGCGGCGTCAGCCTGCACAATATGATGTTGCCGCACGGGCCAGACCGCGACGCGTTCGAGGGTGCCTCGAACTCGAACCTTGGGCCTGAAAAGCTGGACAACACCATGTCCTTCATGTTCGAGACCCGCTTCCCGCAGCACCTGACAGCCTTCGCCGCGAACGAAGCCCCGCTGCAGGACAATTACATCGACTGCTGGGACAGCCTTGAGAAGAAGTTCGACGGGACGCCAGGTAAGAAATGATGGGTCTTAAGTTATATACCTATTGGAGATCGACTACATCCTATCGGGTGCGTATCGCATTAAATCTGAAGGGTGTGCCGTTCGAAAGCTGCCCGGTCAATCTGGTGAAAGGCGAGCAAAGAAGCGCAGCCTATCAAGCGATGAACCCCGGCAAGGGGGTGCCTGTGTTAGAGATTGAGGATGGCACCAAGTTGACCCAATCTCTGGCTATCCTTGATTATCTTGACCGCGCCTAACCCGACCCGGCGCTTCTGCCGGACGACCCGATTGCGCGGGCCAAGGTGATGGCGGCGGCGCATGTGATTGCGCTGGACATCCATCCGGTGAACAACCTGCGCGTTGTTCAACATTTGGACGGGATGGGGCACAGCAAAGCGGAAAGTGTGGACTGGATGGTCCACTGGATGAACGAAGGTCTGACCGCGTTTCAGGCTATGCTGCCCCAAGGCACCCGCTTTTCCTTTGGCGACATGCCATCGCTTGCGGATATCTGCCTTGTATCGCAGCTTTACAACGGGCATCGCTGGGGTGTGGACATGACGCCCTTTGCGCGTCTGACCGAAATCGAAGAAACCTGTCTGGCCCTGTCCGCCTTCGCCGATGCGCGACCCGAGGTACAGCCGGATGCCGAGTGAGGATCACATGAGCCAACTGAAAAAGTCATGGGTGGACAGCGCGAACTCTGCCGAGACCCCCTTTCCCCTGAACAACCTGCCTTATGGTGTGTTTTCGACCTCAGACAGCGCACCGCGCTGTGGCGTGGCCATCGGGGATATGATCCTTGATATGCACGCAGCCGAAGAAGCTGGCCTGATCGAGATTGGTGATGAACCCGTTTTCGACGTGCCCTTCTGGAATGAATTGATGGAGCAGGGATCGGACGCATGGGCCGCCCTGCGCGCCCGTCTGGAACAGCTGCTGGGCGAGGCTTCGACCGAACGTGACACTGTTGAGCCTCTGTTGGTCGCCCAAGCCGATGCCGAGCTGCACATGCCGTTCCTTGTGTCCGAATACACCGATTTTTATGCCGGTCGTCAGCACGCCGCGAACATGGGCGCGATCCTGCGCGGCTCGCCCGAACTGCCGGCCAACTGGCTGCACATTCCGATCGGTTACAATGGTCGCGCGTCTTCGGTTGTGATCTCGGGTACGCCGATTCACCGCCCGAACGGTCAGCGCAAAGCGCCCGACGCCGAGATGCCCAGCTTTGGCCCCTCGATGCGTTTGGATATCGAGCTGGAAATGGGCGCCATTGTTGGCAAGCCGTCCGAGTTTGGCCAGCCGATCACCGTGGATGAAGCCGACGACATGATCTTCGGCTATGTGCTGCTGAACGACTGGTCCGCGCGTGACATCCAAGGCTGGGAATACCAGCCGCTTGGACCGTTTCAGGGCAAGGCGTTTGGCACCTCGATCAGCCCCTGGATCGTGACCGCCGCCGCGTTGGAAACGTTCCGTGCGCCAACGCCCGAACGCGAGAAAAAGCTTCTGCCCTACCTCGACGGCTCAAAGGACGGCCTTTACGACATTGAGCTTCAGGTGCTGATGCAGCCTGATGGAGCCGAGAAGGCGAGCGTCGTTGGCGAAACCAACTACTCCCGCATGTATTACTCGGCCGCCGAACAGCTCTGCCACCACGCCATCGGCGGCTGTGCGATGAATGTGGGCGACCTTCTGGGGTCTGGCACGATCTCAGGCCCAACCAAGACGGAATACGGTTCTCTGATGGAGATGAGCTGGGCTGGTCGCGAGCCCTTCACGCTCGATACCGGCGAAACCCGGACTTTCATCGAAGACGGAGACACCCTGACCCTGCGCGGTTCGGCCAAGGGCGAAGGCTTCCAGATCGGCTTTGGCGATTGCGTCGGGCAAATCCTGCCCGCCGTTAACTGGCCCAGGTAAGTGGCGAGCAGGGCAACATCGGTTGTTCCGCACCCGCCGTTTGAAAACCTGTGATCCTGCTCGATCATGTTGTTCAAAAAAGCCATTCCGGTGTATCTGGAATGGCTTTTTTGGTGCAATCAGGCCGTATGATCCACGATCTGCAAGTGCTGGGCCAGTCGGTCGATCTCGGCCATCCAGCCTTGTACCAGTTTTGGGTCGCTTGGGGCTGCGTGAACGCCTGCCGGGATGGCGCGGTTCATAACGGCCTCGACGGCAAGTGAAACCGGGATCGATACCAGACGCGCCATTGCTGTGCCGCGCTCATCGCCCCAGGCGTCCATGACATAGGTCTTGTGCCATACAGGAACGCCGTCTTTCTCGGCTTTCAGTCCAACACACAGCACAACGCGGTCGGGCTCACCTTCGTCATAGGCGTTTTCGCTCCAGAACTGGTCAGACATCTCTTTCAGACGCGCATCCCCTTCCGGACCCGACAGGGTTTCGATTTCACGGAACACATCCGACCACGCATCCGCCCAACCGTTCAGGCGCAGGGTGCCGCGGACGAATTCTCTGACTGGCCAGTGATCCTCGAACTGGTACTGCGCCTTGAACGGGATCGAGTCGCGGTTGGGATAGACCTCGAAACTTTCCGGCGTTGGCAGCGGCGCGATATAGCTGCTGATCGCATCCCACGGACGGGCAACGTCCAGCGGGGCATAGTCGCGGATCGACTTCGACGGCGACCGCAGCGCCTTGAGCACACCCAACGGCGACCAGCTGAACTTGTAGCGGAACGGGTTCGGGATCTTGGGAATGCCACCGCAATACGAAATAAAGCTCAGGTGGTTTTGCGGATCGAACGCATCCGAGGCGCGATAGTCATCGACCAGTGCATGGGCCATCAGGTGGTCGATGCCCGGATCCAGACCAACTTCGTTGACCAGCGCCACACCGGCCTCGCGCGCCTTGTCGTCCAGTTCGCGCATTTCGGGCGCGATATACGATGACGAAACGAAATTGGCCTGTTTCGCAATCGCCAGTTCCGCCAGTGGTACGTGCCAGTCGCCCGGCAGCATGGACACTATCACGTCGCCCTTCTCGAGCACATCACCCAGAGCGTCGATGTCGAAGGCGCGAATATCGTTGGTCAGGTCCCCAACCTCGGCCCTGGCTTTTTCGACCGTCCGGTTCCAGACAGTGACCTTGTGACGGCCCTCGATCAGGCGGCGCAGGCCGGGGATGGCCGACAGGCCGGTGCCACACCAGTGAATCGTCATCGCTCAGATCCCTTCGATATGTGTTTTGTAAGTTGCTTCTGCCCGACCCCAGACGCCGCTGTCCAGATCGGTCAGGGTCAGAAGCGACGGCAAAAGCTGTGCCGCATAATCTTCCGAACTTTCGACCGGCAGCATCGACGGCAGGTTATCGATGGCCATCACGTCCATCACCGGATCGGTTGCCACGCGCAAAGCGGGCGCGTCCCATGTGGTTGCACGGTCATAGACCGGCACCGGGTTGTAATCACTGTCCGGGTCGCAGGCGACATCGCCGATAGCAGTCAGGTTGCGCGGGGCAGTCAACGCCTCACGCGGAACAAAGACCGGGGTTCCGGGGCGCGCGAAGATGCAGTTCAGGAACAGGTCGTGGTCCAGAATTTCCGGAAACGGTCCGCCGCTGGCGGTTTCCGCCATGTCCCATTTGGTGACGTCGACGCCCATCGCGTCGCACAGGTCTGCGGCCCCCGTACCCACGCGACCCAGTGCACCGATCACGATGGCGCGGGGGCGTGGGGCTCCGGTGGCGTCCAACTCGGCCAGCAATTCAGCGTTCAGAACGTCTTTGCCTGCATATACTCCAACCGGCGGGCATGCGTCGCCCCGTTGCTGTGCCGCCCACGTCTTGAGCGTTACCGCAGCACCGGCATACCCGGCCCAGTAACCAAAGGCGGCAACGCGTCGGCCATCTTCGCTCACCAGATATTCCAGATCATAAAGCGTGCCGCCCCCGGCCTTGAACCGCTCCAGCAGCGCACGACCCGAATGCTGGCCCTTATAGGCATGGCCGAACATGATGTGGCGATGGGGCAGGGGGGTGCCATCTTCGGGCAGTTCCTTGAGGCCAAAGATGATCGCATCCAGCGGGGCTTCGGGCCACGAATTCTCAGCCGCGATTGCACAGCCAGCGTCCTTGTAGCCATCAATCGGAATGGCGCGGACATGGCTTTCTTCGACCGTCACGCGGAGACCTGCGGCGATCAGTGCTGCGGCCCCTTCGGGTGTCAGCCCCACCCGTTCCTCGTTCGGGCGCTGTTCCGCCCTGACCCAGAGATGTGTCATCTTATTTCCTTTTGTCAGAGCATCCCGGCAGCGCGCACCGCCTGAACCGAAGGCCGTACCTCCATCGCCTTGCGGAAGGCGAGAATTTTGGGGAAGGCCGAGACATCGACGCCGTCACCTTCCAGCCAGCTGCAAACCACATAAAGATAGGCATCGGCCAGAGAGAACGCGTCCCCCAGAACAAACGGCCCGCGCAACCCGTTTGACGAGATATAGTCGCAAGATGCGGTCATCGTTTGCGCCACCTTGTCCGTCATGTCTTTCCAGCTGGATTTCTTGTCGGCCCAGCGATGCCCGCGCAGCTTGTGGGCGTGGTTCACATGCATGGTCGAGGCCAGATAGAACATCACCTCGCGCATGCGGGCGGCCATGACCGGATCAGCTGGCACCAAATCGGCCTCGGGTGCCTTGGTCGCAATATATTCCAGCAACGCGCCGGTCTCGGTCAGGATGCCGCCATCGACCACCAGTGCCGGAACGCGCCCCTTGGGATTGATCTGCTTGTAGGCCGGTTTTGTCTGTTCCCCATCGGCAAAGTCCAGCTTGATTGCTTCATAGTCCAGCCCGGCCTCTTCCAGAGCAATCGCAACAGCGACCGAGATGGTTCGGGGTGCATAATAAAGCTGCATCAGGGATCTCCGATCTGGTTAGAGGTGGGTTTGCGCGAACTGCCGGTCGGGTGCTTCCAGATGCGGCACCGCATTGAACAGGACCGGGCTCAGCTGTGCGCCAATCGGGTGCAGACGATGCATCGACGTGTTCATGATGGCAAGGGCCACCCGTGCCATTGACGGGATGTCCAGCCCCATCGCCTGACGCACCACCATCGAGATCAACCCGCCCGAGGTCACGACGATGGCCGGTCCGCCCTCGGTCCCGATCTCGTGCAATGCATCGCGGACGCGGGCTTCAAACGCGTCGAAGGATTCCGGCGCGTTCTCGATCTTTCCGCTGGCCCAGGCCGCGAAGGTTTTGGGCAGGTGTTCGACAAATCCCTCGCGATCGGTCGGGATTTCGACGCCGTGCTGTTCTTCGAACAGCTGTGCAAGGGTGAAATACTCGATCTCGTTCAGCCGTGCGTCGCAGACAGGATCGGTTAATCCCATGCTGGTGACCGTCTCGGTATGGCGGGTCAGGGTGCCACAATAGACGCGTGTATAGTGGCTGCGGGTGTCACGCAGATGCGCGCCCAGCCAGCGGGCCTGTTGATGGCCCAGATCGCTCAGCTTGTCATAGCTTGCTTCGTCGCGCGCCGTCGTGTTTGCCTGCCCGTGCCGCACCAATGTGATATGTGACATGTCGCTCCCTCTTGCGCCGAAGTCTTAGGGCAGGTTCCCTGCCGGGACCAGAGGGGTTTCTTGATCTCACCGGAAAAACATTCGCAGCTGTCCGGTTTCTGGCTATGGTCGCCCTGACCAACTGCGCCCGGAGGGATACATGGCCGTCGACCACACGCGTTTTCTGGAGGATCTGCACAAGCTGCGTGAAATCGGTGCCTCGGGTGTGGGCAAAGGGGTCATCCGCCCGGCCTATTCCAAAGCGGATATCGCGGCGCGCCAATGGCTGGCGGATCGTATGGCCGACGCGGGTCTGACACCGCATTTCGACCCGGTCGGCAACCTGTTCGGGTTGGCGCCCGGCCGCTCTCTGCTCATGGGGTCGCATTCCGACAGCCAGCCCGAAGGCGGCTGGCTGGATGGCGCGCTCGGCGTGATCGCCGCGCTCGAGATCGCGCGGACCAGCGACCAGCCGATCTCGGTCGTCAGTTTTCAGGACGAAGAAGGCCGGTTCGGTGTGACCACGGGCTCGGCGGTCTGGTCCGGCGGTCTGCCTCTGGACAAGGCCGATGTGTTGACCGACGGGGCCGGCGTCAGCTTTGGCGAGGCCCGATCTTCCATGGCGGATCTGTCGCAGGGTTTTGTCGATCCCGCGCGGTTCAGCGGCTTTGTCGAGATGCATATCGAACAGGGCCCCTCTCTGGACGCAGCGAACGAGCAGATCGGCGTCGTGACCGATATCGTCGGCATCCGGGACATGTCGGTCACTTTCGAAGGGCAGCAGAATCACGCGGGCACCACACCGATGCATTTGCGCCGGGATGCGTTTCAGGCGTTGTCACTGTTCAACACGCGCCTCAACGAACGGTTTCGCAACGTGGTGACACCACAAACCGTCTGGACCATCGGGCGGGTCGATCTTCACCCCAATGCGTCGTCCATCGTGCCGGGTCGGGCGCGGTTCTCGATGCAGTGGCGCGATGGCGATCCGGATCGGCTGTCGCGGATGGAGGAGATTATCCGTACCACAGCGCAGGAAATAGCCAGCGAACAGGACTTGGTGCTGACCTACGGCCCTTTGCTCGGGTTGGAACCCGTCACGATGGATCAAACGCTGCGCGCGGCGCTGGAACATGGGGCCGAACAGGTGGCCCCCGGCAAATGGCGCAGGATGCCGTCGGGCGCGTTGCACGATGCCACAAACGTGTCGCGCCTGATGCCCGTTGCGATGCTGTTCGTGCCCTCAATCAACGGTATCAGCCACGATTTTGCCGAAGATACCGCCGAAAGCGATCTTGTCGCCGGGCTGAGGGTGCTGGATCTCGCAGTGCAGTCACTTGACGGACAGGCGCGATAAGGTGCAGGCAAAATACCGTTTTTTCAGGCCATTGCAGTCGGCTTGCCTGGTGTTATCGTCGCGTTCAAAGCTTTGACCGGCAAACCCTTGCAGAGGCCAAATGACAAATGTTGCCTAACGGAAAAAAGTTTCCTATAGGAACGCAATGGATGCATACGCCCGTATACAGACTTGCCCCACAGGCGGCGCGTCGGTTCGCAAGTTGACCGGAATCGTTGCAATATTGACTACTTGAGGCAGACTGACGGGAATGCGTTCCAAACCGAAAGATACGAAAAGGTATCCAAGATGACCGAGATTAGACGCACGCCGCTTTTTGGGCTTCACGTTGAGTTGGGCGGCAAGATGGTTGATTTTGCCGGGTGGGAGATGCCAGTTCAGTATCCGCTGGGGATCATGGGTGAACATAAGCAGTGCCGCGAGAAGGCGGCGTTGTTTGATGTGTCGCATATGGGTCAGGTGATTTTGCGGGGCGAGGATGTGGGCGAGAAGCTGGAAGCTCTGTGTCCGCAGGCTTATGCGACGCTGAAGGAAGGCAAGGCGCGGTACGGGTTCTTCACCAATGCCGAAGGCGGGATCATGGATGACCTGATCGTGTCGAACGCGGGGGATCATTACTTTGTGGTGGTGAACGCGGCGCTGCGCCATCAGGACATTCCGCATATGCGCGCCAATCTGGACGGCGTCGAAGTGACCGAGATTTTCGACCGCGCGCTGGTCGCGGTGCAAGGCCCCAAGGCCGAGGACGTGGTGGGCGCGCTCTGCCCTGCGGTGCGCGACCTCAAGTTCATGGAAACTACGATTGCCGACATCCTGGGTGTCGAATGCCGCATCTCGCGGCTGGGATACACGGGCGAGGACGGGTATGAGATCTCGATCCCCGAGGACAAGGCGATCGAGATCACCCGGGCGTTCCTTGCGCATGAGGATTGCGAACCGGCGGGTCTGGGCGCGCGTGACAGCCTGCGGCTTGAAGCCGGTCTGTGCCTTTATGGCAATGACATCGATCAGAGCACCTCGCCGGTCGAGGCCAGCCTTGGCTGGGCGATGCAGAAGCGCCGCAAGGAAGAAGGCGGCTTTCCGGGTGCGGAACGTGTGCAGCGCGAACTGGCCGAGGGCCTGCGCGCAAGCTGGTGGGCATCAAGCCCGACGGCCGCGCCCCCGCGCGTCAGGGCGTGGAAGTGCAATGCCTTGAGGGCAATACCATCGGTCAGATCACCTCGGGCAGCTTTGGCCCCACGGTCGGCGGCCCGGTTGCGATGGGCTATGTGTCCGCGGGCCATGGCGAGCCGGGCGAGAAGGTCAACCTGATCATCCGGGGCAAGGCGCAACCGGCGCAGATTGTGGCGCTGCCCTTCGTCAAACAAAATTACAAGCGTTGAAGTCAGGAGAGAGACATGGCAACCTATTATTCCGAAGAGCATGAATGGCTGGCGGTCGACGGCGACACGGCCACGCTGGGTATCACCAAACACGCGGCCGAGCAGCTGGGTGAGGTGGTCTTTGTCGAGCAGCAGGAGGTGGGCGACGAGTTCGAGAAGGATGGCGAGATCGGCGTGATCGAATCCGTCAAGGCCGCCTCCGAGCTTTACGCGCCGGTTGATGGCGAGATTACGGAAGTGAACGAGGCGCTGGCTGACAACCCCGGCGCGCTGAACGACGACCCCGAGGGCGAGGCCTGGATCTACAAGATCAAGATCGCCGATGCCGCGCAGCTGGAAGATCTGATGGACGAAGCCGGCTACAAGGCCTTCATCGGCTAAATCCGGCCCGGAGCCCCAGAGACCGGGGCTCCCCGCTTCATCTTTTTCCAAATACTCCCGCCGGAGGCTCCTGCCGTCTCCGCCGGACCTGACCTATCCTTGAGGAGCGCTGCAATGGCCTTCAAACTGACCGACTACGAAGCCTATGACTTCGCCAATCGCCGCCACATCGGGCCCAGCCCGACCGAGATGCGCGACATGCTGCAGGTGATCGGCTTCAAGACGCTGGACCAGCTGATCGACGCTACCGTCCCGCCCGCGATCCGGCAGAAGGAACCGCTGGACTGGGGCCCGGCGATGACGGAACGCGATGCGCTCTTTCACATGAAGCAGGTGGCGGGCAAGAACAAGGTTCTGACCTCGCTGATCGGTCAGGGATATTACGGCACCACCACCCCGGCGCCGATCCTGCGCAACATCCTGGAAAACCCGGCCTGGTACACGGCCTACACGCCCTATCAGCCCGAGATCAGCCAGGGCCGGCTTGAGGCGCTGCTGAACTTCCAGACCATGGTCAGCGACCTGACCGGGCTCGATGTGGCCAACGCGTCCCTGCTGGACGAAGCCACAGCCGCAGCAGAAGCCATGGCGATGGCCAAGCGCGGCGGCCGGTCCAAGGCCAATAACGCGGCCTTCTTCGTGGATCGCAACTGTCATCCGCAGACCATCGCGGTCATCAAAACCCGCGCCGAACCCTTGGGCATCGACGTGCAGGTGGGCGATCCCGATCAGCTGGATGCAGGTGCCGTCTTTGGCGCGATCTTCCAGTATCCGGGCACCCATGGCCATGTGCGCGACTTCACGAACGAGATCGCGGCGCTGCATGAACATAACGCCATCGCCGTTGTCGCCGCCGATATCCTGTCACTGGCGCTGCTGAAATCCCCCGGCGAGATGGGCGCGGATATCGCCATCGGCTCGACCCAGCGCTTTGGCGTGCCGATGGGCTATGGCGGCCCGCACGCCGCGTATATGGCGACCACCGACAAGCTGAAGCGCTCGATGCCGGGCCGGATCATCGGGGTCAGCATCGACAGCCGCGGCAACAAGGCCTACCGCCTGTCGCTGCAAACCCGCGAGCAGCACATCCGCCGCGAAAAGGCGAACTCGAACGTCTGCACCGCGCAGGCGCTGCTGGCCGTCATTGCTTCGATGTATGCGGTCTATCACGGACCCGACGGCATCAAGGCGATCGCGCAATCGGTGCACCGCAAGACCTCGCGCCTGGCCGCCGGTCTGGAAGAGGCGGGATTTGCGGTCGAACCCGAGGTGTTCTTCGACACGATCACGGTCGAGGTCGGTCATCTGCAGAATGTCGTTATGGAGGCCGCCGTGGCCCGTGGCGTCAACCTGCGCAAGGTCGGCGAGACCCGCGTGGGCATCAGCCTGGACGAACAGACCCGCCCCGAGACCATCGAGGCGGTCTGGGGTGCCTTCGGCATCGACCGCAAGGATGACAGCTCGAACAAGCAATACCGCCTGCCGGATTACGCGCTGCGCGAAAGCGCGTACCTGACCCACCCGATCTTCCACAAGAACCGGGCCGAGGCCGAGATCACCCGCTATATGCGCCGTCTGGCCGACCGCGACCTGGCGCTGGACCGGGCGATGATCCCGCTGGGGTCCTGCACCATGAAGCTGAACGCCACGGTCGAGATGATCCCGGTCACCTGGCCCGAGTTCGGCAACCTGCATCCTTTCGTGCCCGAAGATCAGGCGCAGGGCTACCATCAGATGATTGCGGATCTGAACGACAAGCTGTGCCAGATCACCGGGTATGACGCGATCTCCCAGCAGCCCAACTCGGGCGCGCAGGGCGAATATGCGGGCCTTCTGACCATCCGCAACTATCACTTCGCCCGCGGCGAAGGGCAGCGCAATGTCTGCCTGATCCCGACCTCGGCCCATGGCACCAACCCGGCCTCGGCGCAGATGGTGGGCTGGCAGGTTGTGCCGGTGAAATCGGATGACAAGGGCAATATCGATCTGAATGACTTCCGCGAGAAGGCGGAAAAGCATTCGGATCATCTGGCCGCGTGCATGATCACCTATCCCTCGACCCATGGCGTGTTCGAGACCACCGTGCAGGAGGTCTGCCAGATCACCCATGATCACGGCGGTCAGGTCTATATCGACGGCGCCAACATGAACGCCATGGTCGGGCTGGCACGTCCGGGTGACATTGGCGGCGATGTCAGCCACCTGAACCTGCACAAGACCTTCTGCATCCCGCATGGCGGTGGCGGCCCCGGCATGGGTCCGATCGGCGTCAAGGCGCATCTGGCCGAGCATCTGCCGGGCCACCCGGAATATGGCACCGCCGTGGGTCCGGTCTCGGCGGCACCCTTCGGCTCGCCCTCGATCCTTCCCGTCTCATGGGCCTATGTGCTGCTGATGGGCGGCGCGGGGCTGACGCAGGCCACCAAAGTGGCGATCCTGAACGCCAACTACATCGCGGCGCGCCTCAAGGACGCCTATCCGATCCTCTACACCTCGGAAACGGGTCGGGTGGCACATGAATGCATCCTCGACACAAGGCCGCTGGACGAGGCGGCGCATGTCACCGTCGACGATGTGGCCAAGCGTCTGGTCGATTCAGGCTTCCACGCCCCCACGATGAGCTGGCCGGTGGCCGGAACCCTGATGGTCGAGCCCACCGATCCGAACCCAAGGACGAGCTCGACCGCTTCTGCGACGCCATGCTCTCGATCCGCTCGGAAGCGCAGGACATCATCGACGGCAAGATCGACGCGGAAAACAACCCGCTGAAAAACGCCCCCCACACGGTGCGTGATCTGGTCGGCGACTGGGACCGCCCCTACACCCGCGAACAGGCCTGCTTCCCGCCGGGATCCATGGGCGTCGACAAATACTGGTCCCCCGTCAACCGCGTCGACAACGCATACGGCGACCGAAACCTCGTATGCACATGCCCACCAATGACAGAATACGAAGACGCCGCTGAGTAACACAACCAAACCCCGCCGAGACATCGGCGGGGTTTTTCGCCAATCGGAAACCCGTGTTCTGATTTGTGTCCGTTTCAGATGTCGTTTTTACCCGGTAAAGCGTCTTTTCCGCTTGCTGCAGGTGCGAAGACCCCCTAGGTCTGTCCGTGGGACACCCCTCCCCAACGAGGGGCGTGTATCTGGAAGGGTAATACACATGACGATCGAACAACCGGCGACGCGGCCGGCAAATCCGCGCTTTTCTTCGGGCCCCTGTGCCAAACCCCCCACATTTGACCTGACAAAACTGGCCGATGCCGCATTGGGCCGGTCGCACCGCGCCGCTGTCGGCAAGGACAAGCTGAAGGCGGCCATCGAAGGCACGCGCGAGATTCTGGGCATTCCGGCGGATTACCGCATTGGCATCGTTCCCGCCTCGGACACCGGCGCGGTTGAAATGGCGCTGTGGTCTTTGCTGGGTGCGCGCAAGGTCGAGATGCTGGCCTGGGAAAGCTTTGGGTCCGGCTGGGTGACCGATGTGGTCAAGCAGTTAAAAATCGACGCCGAGGTGAAAACCGCGGATTACGGGCAGATCGTTGATCTGGCCTCGGTCGATTTCGCAAATGACGTGGTCTTTACATGGAACGGAACCACCTCGGGTGTGCGGGTACCCAATGGCGACTGGATTGCCGATGACCGCCAGGGCCTGACGATCTGCGATGCAACCTCGGCGGCGTTTGCGATGGATCTGCCCTGGGACAAGCTGGATGTAACGACCTTCAGCTGGCAGAAAGTGCTGGGCGGCGAAGCGGCCCACGGGATGCTGATCCTCAGCCCGCGCGCCGTTGAACGGCTGGAAAGCTATACCCCTGCATGGCCGTTGCCCAAGATTTTCCGCCTGACCAAGGGCGGCAAACTGATCGAAGGCATCTTTACCGGGGCAACGATCAACACACCATCAATGCTGGCGGTCGAAGATTATCTCTTTGCACTGGACTGGGCCCGCTCGGTGGGCGGATTACAGGGGTTGATCGCGCGGGCGGATGCCAATGCGGGTGCGGTACACGCGTTCTGCGACCAGAACGGCTGGATCGCAAACCTGGCAGAGGATGAGGCGACACGGTCGAACACTTCGGTCTGCCTGAAGTTCACCGACGCGCGTATTCAGGACGGTGCAGCCTTTGCCAAGGCAGTCGCCAAGCGGCTTGAGACCGAGAATATCGCGCTGGATATCGGCGCTTATCGCGATGCACCAGCAGGTCTGCGCATCTGGTGCGGCGGTACGGTTGAAACCTCGGATATTCAGGCGATGCTGCCCTGGCTGGCATGGGCTTTTGCGACCGAGATCAAAGCGCAGGCGCAGGCTGCCTGAATTTCATGTGCCGGGCTGAAGCCCGGCCTACCCCATCACCGATATAGGGCGGGCGTCCGCCCGCCACCCCCTGAAGAATTCAAAGGACCAACCAAAATGGCTCCCAAAGTACTGGTATCCGACAAGCTCAGCGAAACCGCAGTGCAGATTTTCCGCGACCGTGGCATCGACGTGGATTTCATGCCCGAGCTTGGCAAAGACAAGGACAAGCTGGCCGAGGTGATCGGTCAATATGACGGTCTCGCCATCCGTTCGGCCACCAAGGTCACACCGACCCTTCTGGAAAAAGCCGACAGGCTGAAGGTCATCGGCCGCGCCGGGATCGGCACCGACAATGTCGACAAAGAGGCGGCCTCGAAAAAAGGTGTGATCGTGATGAACACACCCTTCGGCAACATGATCACCACCGCCGAACACGCCATCGCGATGATGTTCGCCGTGGCGCGGCAGATCCCCGAGGCCAGCACCTCGACCCATGCGGGCAAGTGGGAAAAGTCCAAGTTCATGGGGATCGAGCTGACCAACAAGACACTGGGCGTGATCGGTGCCGGCAACATTGGTGGCATCGTGTGCGAACGCGCGTTGGGCCTGAAGATGAAGGTTGTCGCCTATGATCCTTATCTGGGCGAAGAGAAAGCCTCTAAGATGGGCGTCGAAAAGGTCGAGCTGGATGAACTGCTGGCGCGTGCCGATTTCATCACCCTGCATGTGCCGCTGACGGATCAGACTCGCAACATCCTGAGCCGCGAGAATCTGGCCAAAACCAAAAAGGGTGTACGGATCATCAACTGTGCCCGTGGCGGTCTGGTCGATGAAGTGGCGCTGGCCGAGATGCTGCAATCCGGCCATGTTGCCGGAGCGGCCTTTGACGTGTTCAGCGAGGAACCCGCCAAGGACAACGCATTGTTCAACCTGCCCAACGTGGTCTGCACGCCCCATCTGGGCGCGGCGACGACCGAGGCGCAGGAGAACGTGGCCTTGCAGGTGGCTGAACAGATTTCGAACTACCTGCTGACAGGCGCGGTCGAGAACGCGCTGAACATGCCCAGCGTGACCGCGGAAGAAGCCAAGCTGATGGGGCCGTGGATCAAGCTGGCAGGTCATCTGGGCAGCTTCATCGGCCAGATGACGGACGAGCCGGTCAAGGCGATCAACATCCTCTATGACGGTGTGGCCGCTGAAATGAACCTGGCCGCGCTGAACTGTTCGGTGGTCGCGGGGATCATGAAAAAGTTCAACCCCGAGGTGAACATGGTCTCGGCCCCTGTGGTCGCGAAAGAGCGCGGGATCAAAATCTCGACCACCAATCAGGATAAGTCGGGTGTTTTTGATGGCTACATCAAAGTCACGGTCGTAACGGACAAGCGTGAACGGTCGATCGCTGGCACGGTGTTCAGCGATGGCAAGCCGCGCTTTATCCAGATCAAGGGCATCAACATCGATGCCGAGGTCGGCGCTCATATGCTGTACACCACCAACGAAGACGTGCCAGGCATCATCGGCACGCTGGGTCAGACCATGGGTGAGAGCAACGTCAATATCGCCAACTTTACCCTCGGCCGCGCTGAGGCCGGAGGCGAAGCGATTGCATTGCTCTATGTCGACGAACCGGTCCCGGCCGAAGCGCGGGCGAAGCTTGCCGAAACAGGCCTGTTCACACAGATCAAGCCACTGGAATTCGACGTCGCCTGATCGGGGCTGTTGAGTTTGAGGAACAGTTCAGGACCCGGTTATGCGAATATCCGGGTCCTTTGTTCTCTCAAACCATGATCTGAGGCACAAGCAAGCTGAACTTTATCGCCGGAGGCCGTCTATGACGCAGCCAATCTATGTTATTGGTGATCTGCACGGGCAGGTGGCTGAGCTGGAGCGCGCGCTGTCCCTGATCCAAAGCGACGGCGGCCCCGATGCTCAGATCGTGTTTCTGGGTGACTACGTTGACCGCGGCCCTGACAGTCGCGGGCTGATCGAACGCCTGATTGCCGGGCGTGATGCGGGTCGGAACTGGATCACTCTGCTGGGCAATCACGACCGCATGTTTGCCTGGTTCATGGAGGACACGCCGCGCCACGATCCGCATTTGTTGGTGGGATACCACTGGCTGCATGACAGGTTGGGCGGGGTCGAAACCCTGCGCAGCTATGGGGTGGAATTCGAAGGTCAGATCCGCCTTGAAAACCTGCACCGGATGGCACAGGCAGCCGTGCCGAAATCGCACCTGACCTTTCTGCGCGATCTGGTGGCGATGCATCAGACGCCCGAGATTGCCTTTGTTCATGCGGGTATCCGTCCGGGTGTGCCGCTGAATGAACAGCAGGCAAGTGATCTGATCTGGATCAGACAGGACTTCCACGACTACCAAGGCCCGCATCCCAAACTGATCGTTCATGGACACACGCCTGTGGATCAGGCGACGCATTATGGCAACCGGATCAATCTGGACACGGGGGCCGGGTACGGACGACCGACGGGCGTCGCGGTATTCGAGGGACAGAATTGCTGGGAACTGACCGAACAGGGTCGAAAACCGTTGACGCCCTGACTGTCCCGCATGGGTATGACACTGGAGATTGGAATATGTACGTCGCCACTTTGCTGACCAACCCGGCTGCACCCTCACTGGACCGCGCCTTGCCGGAATCGTTGCGCAACGCGTGGGGCGGTGGGGATGTCCTGTGGCTCAGCCCGGACGAGGCGGTCGAGTTTGACCTGCGCGACATGCCCGCCAATCGCTGGGACGTTTGGGCAGACTTGCAGGGCATGGGCGTGGACCTGATTGTGCAGCCCGCACAGGGGCGGCGCAAAAAGATGCTGTTGGCCGATATGGACAGCACCATGATCCAGCAGGAATGCATTGACGAACTGGCGGATGAGGCTGGCGTCGGCGAAAGGGTCAAGGACATCACCGCCCGCGCCATGAACGGAGAGTTGGATTTCGAAGGTGCCCTGATCGAACGGGTTGGTCTGCTGAAGGATCTGGATGAAAGCGTCATTGGCAAAGTTCTGCGCGAACGGATCACGCTGATGCCCGGCGGACAGGCGTTGCTGGCAACGATGCGGGCCAACGGTGCCTATGCTGCACTGGTGTCCGGTGGCTTTACCGCCTTCACCGCGCGGGTGGCAGAACTGCTGGGGTTCGATGAAAACCGCGCCAACACTCTGCTGGCCTCAGATGGCAAACTGACGGGCGATGTGGCGCGTCCTATTCTGGGACGTCAGGCCAAGATCGAAGCGCTTGAACAGATCTCGACACGCCTTGGCCTGTCCGAAAGTGACGTGATCGCCGTGGGCGACGGGGCCAATGATCTGGGCATGCTGGGGCGGGCCGGAACCGGGGTTGCGCTTCATGCCAAACCGTCGGTGGCCGCAAAATGCGACGTGCGGGTGAATCACGGCGACCTGACGGCACTGCTTTACCTGCAAGGGTACAGTCGCACGGATTTTGTCGAATCCTGACAGGGCTTTTCATTATTTAACATTTGTGTTAAATAGAGGTCATGAGCACGCTTCTGACCACCTTTTCCGCTTTGTCTGATGCCACCCGGTTCTCGATTGTCGAGCAACTGATGGAGCAGGGCGAACTGCCCGCCGGTGACCTGATCGAAGGGCGTGGAATATCCGGCGCTGCGATCTCGCGACACCTCAAGGTGCTGCGCGAGGCAGGGTTGGTGCAGCAGCGTGTGCGGGGCACCCAACGGATGTACTCCATCCGGCCCGACGGGCTGCGGATGATTGCCGACTGGACCATCTCCAAACGGCAATTCTGGGAGAGCAGCCTGGATCGTCTGAGTGAAGTAATCGAAAGGGAGAATTCATGGCCGACCTGAAACTGGAACGGGACTTCCCCGTCAGCCCAGAAGACCTGTTCGCATGGATCAGCGACGGCAGCCGGTTGTTGCAATGGTGGGGGCCCGAAGGGATGCACGTACCTGATCACAATCTGGATTTCTCGCGCACCGGCCCGTGGTACTCGGTGATGGAGAATGGCGAGGGCCAGCAATACAAGGTCTCGGGCCACGTCACGCATGTCGACCCGCCAAACTCGGTGGGGTTTACCTGGGGCTGGCATGACGATCAGGATCAGCGCGGGGCCGAAAGCCACGTCACCTTCACAGTCACAGCGACAGGCACGGGGTCACGTCTGGTTTTGGACCACCGCGAACTGGCCGATGCCGAAGCAGCCGCGAACCACAATCAGGGCTGGACGTCTTCGCTGCGCAAACTCGAAGCGAAGTGCAAATAAGGTTTCATCAGGGAGGAGCGATATGCCCCAATATTTGTTTGTCTATCACGGGGGACACACCCCGACCGACCCCGCCGAGGTCGAGGCGACCATGGCCGCTTGGGGCGCATGGTTTCAGGGTATGGCCGAAGCGTTAGAGATCCCCGGTAACCCGGTCGGACAATCCTATACGGTCAGCAGCAACGGGGTTGTCGACAATGGCGGTGCAAACCCGGCCTCGGGCTTTACCGTGATCAAGGCCGACAGCATCGACGCCGCGACCGAGATGGCCAAGGGCTGTCCGATGGTTGTCAACGGCTCGGGCTCGGTTGAAGTGGCCGAGGTGCACGAGATCGAGATGTAGCGGCCTTAGCCGGGGAAACCCGGCGCAGGTTTGATCACGCCGCATTCCAGCCCCCGGCGGCTGTATTGTGTGGCGTTCATGAATTTGCGGGTGGCCGGGTGATCGGCCTCCAGCACACCTAGGCTCACCAGAATAGCGGCGATGGCGCATTCGCTGGCCCGTGTGGTGCCATCGGTGATCTTCAGCGCAACGCCCATGCGTTTTTCCGGGATGATGGCCACAAACACCGCCTCGGCCCCGGTCTTGATGGCGACGCGCCCGTTCATGGCGCGCATCAGTTCGGTGCAGGCACGGGTCTCACCGGCAACCAGTTCCGGATGTTTCACCATGGCTGCCACCAACTGAACCGCCGCCTCGCTGGAACGGTCGGACCGATCCGAGGCGCTTGCGAACCACGCCATCGACCGGGCCAGCCCGGCCAGCGACACGGCGAAATTCGGGGCGGAACAGCCGTCAATACCGTAACCGGGGCTGGTTTCGCCTGACGTCTCTTCGATGGCAGACAGGCAGGCCTGCTGCACCGGGTGGTCGATTTCCAGATATTCCGGTCCTGCGCCCATATGCTGACCCAGTGTCAGGAAACCACAATGCTTGCCGGAACAATTGTTGTGGATCTGGCACGGGGTGTCATCCGCCAGAATCAGCCGATCCCGCGCGGCAGTGTCCGCTGGCTCCTGTGGCCCGCAGCGCAAGTCGTGCTCGCTCAGCCCCAGATGATCAAGCCACGCTGTCACGCGGTCGGTATGGATCGCGGCCCCATTGTGGGACGCGCAGGCCAACGCAAGATGTTCGCTGTTCAATCCGTATTTTGCCGCGGCTCCCGACGTGACCAGCGGAAGCGCCTGAATCATCTTGGCGGATGAGCGCGGATAGATAACCGCCTGCGGGTCGCCCCAGCTGAGCACGATCTGGCCGGTGTCGTCGCAGATGACCGCGTGACCCAAATGCAGGCTTTCCAGCAAGTTGCCACGCCACAGTTCTGTCATTGCTACGGGCTGCGTCATCTGGACCTCCGAAATTTATGCGCAAAATTCTGCCAATCGCCCTTTCGCCTGTGGCGAAACCTGCGTTAGTGTGTGTATGTCGGCAATCATCGGAATGCGCAACGGAATAGACGGGCCGGAAGGGTTCGCAGCCATGTCCGATGGATTTGAGGTATCGGTCGAGCTAGGAGGCTGGACAAATGGGATCAATGCTCGTTCGTACGATCGCGGGCCTGTGTGTGGCAGGCATCGCCGCAACGTCTGCACTCGCCCAACAGGCGACAAGCACAAACCGGGTTGCTGCAAAAACGGACTGGAGCGTTTTTGTCGAAGATGATCCCACCGAATGCTGGAGCGTTTCGGCCCCCAAGGAAACCGTGAACACCCGGGGCGGGCGCGTCGTATCCGTGCGGCGCAGCGACATCCTGTTGTTTGTGTTCTATCGCCCCAATGCCGAGGTCAAAGGGCAAGTGACCTTTACCGGCGGCTATCCGTTTGCACCGGGATCGACAGTGAACCTGAATGTCGACGGGTCCGAGTTTGAACTGTTCACCGAAGGTGAGTGGGCCTGGCCCGCATCAGATGCAGATGACGCCAAGATCGTCACCGCGCTGAAACGCGGAACCGAGGCTGTTCTGACTGCCCGGTCCGAACGCGGCACACAAACCAAGGACACTTTCTCGTTGCTGGGCTTCACCGCAGCAATCGAAGACGCCGAAAAGCGCTGCACCAAATAAGCACCCCGGCCTAAGCAAATGGTCCCGTCTTTGGCGGGGCTTTTCTTATGTGGACTTCCGTCAAGTGGGTCAGTCCATGCTGCGATTGCTCAATCCGCCCTCAAATGGCAGGATTGAGCCCAGAGTGCAAATTGCTGCGGTCGGCCCAAATACGTGCGAAGCGTGCGTCGCTGCCGTTGGTCCTACAATGGACGGCCCATTCCGGACGTTGACCGCCACTCGAAGTGCCGCAACGCAGAGTTCTTCACAATCATATTTGATCCTATTGCATGTTCTTTCTGCTCACTCAGACGCGACGGGCTGTTAACGGACCATGGACGCATCTCTTTTTCGTTGTGCGTCTCGGACCAGCGCCGCAAGCCGATAGAAGCCGTGTGCCATTTTTGTGTAGGGCGTCAGCAGGAAGAAGGTCAGGACCGATCCGAGGTGGATGGCCAGCAGTGCGGGCATCAGAGGTGTTGAACCGAGGGCGTAAAGAACCAGCCCGCTGAGCCCCACAAACCCGAGCAACAGGATGAAGCCGATATCCCCGCCCCAGGCCGACGGATCGCCGAGGTCTCGGTCTGACTTTAGCTTGAGCAGCGCCATCGCACCGCACCCCACCGTCAGCAGAAGCCCCCCGGAAATCCCGAACAGTTTCGGCAACGACCAGAACCCGTAAGGCGCGTACATTCCGAAGACATAGTGCATGATCGTCGCCACCGAGGTCGACGCAAAGCACAGCAGAAAACCATACATAACAGCGTGGTGGATGTGACGTCGGCCCTGACTGAACCGGTCTTCGTCCTCAAAGTTACAACCCTCGCCATGGCCTGCGGCCAGATCCTGCATCTTGCCCGCGCGTTTGAGCGCAACCGTCAGATCAGACATCTGGATCGGTTTGCCACCAACCTCTGCCCAATAGCGCCTCAGGCTGAAGGCGATACTGAACAGAGGAAGCAGGAATGCAGGCGCAAAGATCGCGACCATCGCGTTGTGGGACAGGACGGCATAAAACCCTTCGCCTCCACTGGAACCGATGGCGCGGGTCGCCCAGAACAACAGGGCAAATCCGACCACCAACGCCAGGGCGATGGCTCCGCCATGGGTGTGGAACCGGCGTGCCAGCGGCTGCGGCCAGGCGAAGCTTTCCCAACTGTCTCGCCGCACTTCAGCCAGCGCCTTGGGCAGGTTCAGGTCAAACGCGTGCGGGGCGGTGTACTGACAGGCGTAGTAACAGCCCCGGCAGTTGTGGCACAGGTTGGCCAATTGCGTGATGTCCCCATCCGAGAACGCGCGCTCTGCGTGCAGCGACGGGAAGACCGAGCAATAACCCTCGCAATAGCGGCAGGCGTTGCAGATCTCGGCCTGGCGGCGGGCTTCCTGAATAAGATCAGTTTGCATAAGCGGCGGCCTCTCGTCCTGCGATGCGTCCAAAGACAGTTCCGATGGTCATGCCAAAGCCCGCCAGATAGCCTTGCCCAAGGATGGACCCGGCCATCGTTTCCCCGGCCGCCCAAAGGTTTTTGATCTTGCCGCTTGGGGTCGAGCACTGGGCTGTCTCGTCAACCTTCAACCCAAGATAGGTAAAGGTCACGCCGGTCCGCATCGAGTAGCCGTAAAACGGCGGTTCGGTAATTGGGCGCGCCCAGTTGGTCTTGGGCGGGATCAGGCCCGAGGTCGCCACCCCGTCCAGTTCGGTCGGATGAAACCCGCTGGTGTCACCGCAGGCGGCGTTGAATGCGCTGACGGTTGCTTTCAGTTTCTCCGCGGGCAGGCCCATCATCCCGGCCAATTCGTCCAACGTGTCCGCCTTTAGCGGAGGGAACACGGACGGCATGAACAGGTTCAGCGATTTGGCGTCGATGATGGCATATCCCACCTGATCCGGCTGCGCCGCCACCAAACGGCCCCAGATCGCGTAGCGTTTGGGCCAGACGTCTTCGCCCTCGTCATAGAACCGCTCGGCATGTTTGTTCACGACGATGGAAAACGGAACGCAGTCCAGACGGGTGACGATGCCGCCGTCGAATTTCGTCGCGCGCCCGTCGATGGCAACGGCGTGGCATTGGGTCGGGTCGCCAACGCTTTCTACTCCTTGGTCCAGTAGATCAGACAGGACAACGCCTCGGTTGTAAGGCGTTCCCCGGATCAGGAAGTTCTTGGCAGGTTCACCCCAGGCTCGGGTGAGCCAATCCGTGTCGGCCTGAAAGCCGCCGGAGGCAACGATGACCGCCTTGGGCGCGATGCGATGAGACTGGCCTTCATAGCTATAGTCGACCCACTCGATCCGATCACCATTCAGTTCCAAATGCGTGACGGCGGCTTCGTACAGCACATCTACACCCAAACCTGCCGCCGTGCGGTAATAGGCATTCACCAGAGATTTGCCGCCCCCCATGAAAAACGCATTGGTCTGTGCCAATGACAATGTGCCGGAAAGCGACGGCTGAAACCGGACCCCGTGTTCTTGCATCCAGGGAAGGCATTCTTCCGACGTGCGGATCGCCAACCGGGCAAGATGTTCATCGGTTTTTCCACCGGTGACTTTCAGCAGATCCGAGAGGTATTCGTCTTCGCTATACGCCTCGACGAGCGGACCCAACGGGCCCGAATGCATGCAGCGAAAATTGCGCGTATGGCGTGAGTTTCCGCCGCGATAAGGTTTTGGCGCCGTTTCAAGGATCAGAACACGGGCGCCTGCCTCGGCTGCAGTCATCGCAGCGCAGAGAGCCGCATTGCCGCCACCGATCACAGCGATATTGTAAGCTTCCTTTGGGGTGGCCATATCCTGTCTACCTACTGGCTTTCGTCGATTGAGCGGTCGCGGTCCTGCAACGCGCGGATGCGCATCCGCTGCGCAGCCTGAATATGCGCGCGCATCTCTGTCTCGGCCGCTGCGCCATCGCGGGCTTTCAAAGCCGCCATGATGCGCCGATGCTCGGCCACTGCGGCCTCGGCGCGGTCGCTATCCAGCAATTGCGAGGGACCCAGGATCAACAGCGCCTTTTGCAAGGACAACATGGATTTTGCCAGAAATCGGTTCTTGGCCGCATCCAGAAGTGTTTCGTGAAAGATCTTGTTGATTTGGGCCGCATCGGGGCCAGTACCCGCCTCGGCCAGCCGGTCGTTCAGAACTTCAAGCTCGTCCAGTTCGACATCAGACGCCGCGCGGGCTGCCAGACGGGCCGCTGTCCCTTCAAGCACGGCGCGCATCTCATAGAGTTCCATGACCTCGGCGTAATCCAGACTGCGCACGGTGGCACCTTGCCGTGGCACATGCGTGACCAGCCCGTCGGCCTCCAACTGCCTTATCGCCTCGCGTACCGGGGTACGGCTGACGCCCAACCGTTCAGACAGCTCAATCTCACGCAGCCGGTCGCCGGGCAAAAGAGTGCCCTCGCGAATCTCGCCCAGCAGGCGCTGATACGCAGAATTGCCTTGTGGGCCAGGTTGTAACGGGTCGTCCTGAAGGGTCATCGCAGGCTCTCTTGTCATCTTGCGTCCAGTTGTATACACATGGATACATTATAAGTCAATGAAGCTGGAACGCTTACCTTGCACAGCCAAACTGATACCCCCTCTCTTCTGACGAAACGGGCCGTCACGCTCGGCCTGGCGGTGTTGGGCACAGGGGTATTTTGGGCGCTAAACCTGCCGCTACCTTTTCTGTTCGGGCCAATGAGCGCATGTTTGATTGCAGCTCTTGCGCACGCACCGATGGAAGGCTTTGGACAGGTCTCGGTTGCCGCCCGCACTATACTGGGCGTGGCGGTAGGGGCATCGATTACGCCGGCTCTGTTTGCTGAATTGCCAAAAATGGCCGCGTCAATTGCGCTGATCCCGTTCTTCATCCTGCTAATCGCGCTGGTAGGTGTGCCATTCTTTCGCAAATTCTGGGGCTTTGACTCCACAACGGCTTTCTACGCAGCCATGCCGGGCGGTTTGCAAGACATGATCATCTTTGGCACTGAGGCGGGGGCCAATCCGCGTACCTTGTCCTTGATCCACGGTACGCGCGTGCTGATCATCGTGACGTTGGCCCCCTTGTTCCTCACCGTGTTCTATGATGCCCAACTCACCAATCCGATTGGCGAGCCCGCGCACAACCTGCCAATACATGAATTGGCGCTGATGGTTCTGGCCGCCATTATCGGCTGGAAAGGCGGGGAGCGGATCGGCCTGTTCGGGGCGTCAATCCTGGGGCCAATGATCCTTACGGCCGCCTTGTCAATGGGCGACTTAATTCATACCCGACCGCCTCGCGAGGCCATCCTTGCAGCGCAGTTTTTCATTGGCTGCGGAATTGGTGTGAAATTCGTAGGTGTCACATGGGTCGAACTACGCCGGGTAGTGGCAGCGGGCTTCGCCTATGTCATTGTCCTTGCCGTCCTGGCAGCCACTTTCACCGCCGTTGTCACCACCTTGGGACTGGGCCAACCTGTCGAGGCGTTTCTGGCCTTCGCGCCCGGTGGGCAGGCAGAGATGACGGTGCTGGCCATCGTCTCGGGCGCGGATTTGGGCTTTGTGATCACCCACCATCTGACAAGGATCGTGCTGGTGATCATTGGTGCGCCCATCGCCGCGAATCTTATTCTGCGTTGGTCCAAACCTCGGGGTTGATCATGTGGACCGGAGCGCCTTCGGCATAGGCGTTCACCTGATCGAAAATATCCGCGAATTGCAGGTCGAACTCGTCTTCAGTGACAAAGCCGATATGTGGGGTCGCGATCAGGTTGGGATGTGACAAAAGCGGGTCGGTCGAATCAATCAGTGGCTCGGAATCAAACACATCAATCGCCGCTTTGCCGGGGCGACCGACTTTCAGCGCCTCAAGCAAAGCACCAGGTGCGATCAGCCCGGCTCGCGAGGTGTTCACAAACAGCGCCTCCGGCTGCATCTGTGCGAAATCCGATGCGGTGATGATCCCGCGCGTATCCGGTTTCAAGCGCACATGGACCGAGACAACATCGCTGCTGCCAAAGAACGCTTCACGGCTGGGCGCGACCTGTGCGCCATCCGCCTGCGCACGCGCCCGGCCTTCTACGGATGACCACCAGACCACATTCATCCCAAAGGCCTCGGCATAACTTGCAATGGCGCGAGCAATGCGGCCATAGCCATAGAGCCCCAACTGACGCCCCCGCAGCGTCTTGCCCACGCCCGCCTGCCAGTGCCCTGCTTTGACCGAGGCCATTTGTGCGGGCAAATCCCGCATCCCGACCATGATTAGCGCCCAAGTAAGTTCAGCTGCAGCATAAGACGGCGTTCCGCCGTGCATGTTTGAGCACAGCAGCACGTCTTGATCTGTACAGGCTTCGACATCGACATGCGGATAAACGCTGCGCTGGCTGATAAGTTTCAGGTTTGGTAATTTCTCCAGCAAGGCGCGGGTGACTTTGGTACGTTCGCGGAACAGGACAAGCACCTCCGCGTCATGCAGTCGTTCGGCCAGAGTGTCAGTTTCTTCGACATGATCCGTCCATAACGTCACCTCATGACCGGTGAGTTTCTCAAAACAAGGCAGGCCACGCAGCGTGTCAAACCAGTCATCAAGAATGTGGACCTTCATCGGCTTTCTATACCCTGCTCGGTGTACAGTTTTCTTGGCGTCGGCACAAAATGACATGTGTTGAGAGCGGAAAGTGCATTGCGGACCCATTCGCTTTGATCCAGCAGATGGTTGAACTGCTCATCGCAGCCAGCAATCGGTGTCGGGTAGTCCGCGATGTCCCGCCGTAGGGCCGACTGCGCCAACATGAGTTCCTGACGCGCGATATCGAGGCATTCCGAGTAGTTGTCCATCGTGTCACTCCCACTATGTATACAATAGTATACTATTTGGGTTGCACTTGATCAACTCCCGTTCCAAACAGACTCAGGCACATAAACATGCCCGTCCGCCAACTTGCGCGCGGTCCGCACCAAACCCGCCGCGTTCACTGTGAACCCGTCGGTGGTGGAAAAATCCACCAACACGTCGATATTGCCCGAGGCGTGTTCCAGAACGACTTCAGCCGGGCTTGTCGTGGGGCGATCCAGCAAACCGTCGGCGACGGTTCCGGGAGTCAAAGCGCAAGACGCCATGCATTGCGCGCCGGTGACCGCCATGGTCGGGTGGGTTTTCCACGGCATGAAATACCGCACTGCGAGCGTTCCGCCTTCTCTGGCCGGAGCAACAAGGCCGAACTTAGGGGTGACCGATTTGGACACATCCCCCATACCCATCCGCTGCCCTGCTTCGATCCTAACGGCCTCCATCCGGTCAAAGAACGCGCGGTTTGCGTCCAGCTCATTGGCGCTCTCATAGCCCGTCAATCCGAAGTCTGTGGCGCGGGCGATAGCCATCGGCATAGCGACATCCATGCAGGTCAGTTCGACGCCCTGAACTGCATCGCGCAGGTTGCCCGTAGGCAGGAACGCTCCGGTGGCCGAGCCCACCACGCCCATGAAACTCAACTGCACCGGCGCTGAATGACCGGGAACGCCGGCGATCTCCGCATCACCCTCATAGGTCAATTCGCCCCCGGGTGTATTCACCTTGGCCACGATCCGAGCCCCAGTGTTGACGGCCCGAATGCGAACTTCAGTTTCATCACCCTGCGGTTTGAACAAGCCCATCTCGATGGCAGCAGGGGCAACGCCAGACAGGATATTGCCGCAAGTGGGTTTGAAATCGACCAGCTTGTCCTCGACCGAGACCTGCGCGAAGAAATAGTCGATATCGGCCCAGTCATCCTCGCCGACCGACAGCATCGCGACCTTTGTGGTCACCGCCGCGCCGCCGCCGATGCCGTCGATGTTCAGCGACTGCCCGGACCCAAGAGCGGCGATCAACACCTCGGCCAGCGCGTCCAGATCCTCAGGCAAATCCGAGCGGCGGAAATACGGGCCTTTCGACGTGCCGCCACGCATCAAGATATAAGGGATTGCGGTTTGAGTCATTTTGAACCCCTCACTTCAACGGCCAGGGCAGGCTGACCATGTCCTGCAACAGACCTGGCGGGAAATCGCGGTTCAGAGCGCCCGCCATCAGGCACATGAACCCGATGCCGCAGGCGGTCAGGATCAGAGTCATCTGCCAGCTGGACCCGGCGCGGATACGGAGAAAGGCGATCAGGAACCCTATCAGGGCGAGGATGAAGCCCACCACCCACGTGGCCGCGATCAAACTGGCGAACCACGCCAGAGTGGACCACAGACCGTGGGGTGCGCTGGCGTCTTCACCGGCGATTTCCTTGTCGGCAAAGATCACGTCGCCTTCGGGACGTCGCATCATCTGGATCAGAAGGATCACGCAACAGAATAGCGAGACGCTGCCGATAACCAGCGGGATGATCTTGTCGGTCATATTGTAGTCGGGGATCATGTTGGCGTTGACCAATGCGACGATCAGATAGGCCATGATCACCAGCAGAAAGATAAGCGGCGCGCGTTTGGTACCGGCCTGAACATCACCCTCGGCCATGATCATCTTGGCCTGCCGGATACCCAGAATGACCGAAACAACCGTGACCACGATCAGCACGATGACGATAGGGCTGAAGACATATTCCATCCCCTCGCCAAAGCTTTTGCGGAACCGGAATGAGGCGATCTGGAACGCCTGATTGGTGAACTTCTCAACCGGGTTCGACAGAACGAAACCGATCAGGAAGGCCGGGCGCGACCAGTCGAAACGGCGTAAAAAGATGCCGATCAGGCCGATCACGAACAGGGCCAGCAAGTCTTCGAAGTTTTGGCCGGATTGGAACGCCGCAAAGCTGATCAACATGAACAGGAACGGCGCCAGATAGGTGAAGCGGATCGTGGTCAGCTTGGCGATCCCGCCCGATGCCGCGATGCACAGGATGGTCCCGACGACGTTGGCCAACGCCAGCAGCCAGACGATCGAATAGGTGATGTCGAGATTGTCCTTGAGCATGCTCGGACCGACCTCGATATCGCCTGACCCCAGCAAAGCCACCGCGCCGATGAAGATCGCCATCGAGCCTGAACCAGGGATGCCAAACAGCAGAGTTGGCACCAGCCCTCCACCCTCTTTGGCGTTGTTCGAGCTTTCCGGGCCGATGACGCCGCGCACTTCGCCTTTGCCGAAATTGCTCTTGTCCTTGGTGGATTGCACCGAGTGACCGTAGGCGATCCAGTCGACAACCGAGCCGCCGAGGCCGGGAATGACTCCAACAATCACGCCAATGATCGAACAACGCACCGACAGCCATATATTTGCGAACCAGTCTTTGACGCCGTCCAGCCAACCGGCGCCCAGTGAGGCCCCCTTGGCAATCGACCGATCTTGACGCAGCAGCGATACGATCTCGGGCACCGCAAAGATACCCAGGCCAACGATGACCAGCTTCAAACCGTCCGTCAGATAAGGAATGTCGTAAGTTGCCATGCGCAGCGAACCGCCTGCATCCGCCTCACCAATCGTGCCAACCATCAGGCCCAGACCGGCGGCGGCGACTCCTTTCAGCGGGATCCGCCCGGCCAAAATGGCGACCATCGACAGGCCGAGAATTGTGATCATCAACATCTCGGGCAGGCCGAAGGCCAGAACGATGGGTCGCGCGATAAGTATGAACATGGTCAGGAAGGTCGCGCCGACGAGCCCTCCGAATAGGGACGAGGAAAAGGCTGCTGACAAGGCCCGTGCAGCCTCGCCCTTTTTCGCCATCGGAAAGCCGTCCAGCACGGTGGCCTGCGAAGCAGAACTGCCGGGGATGCCCATCAAGACGGACGCAAACGTGTCCGAGGTCGGCACCACCGCAACCATCCCGATCATCAGCGCCAGACCAAGGATCGGGTCCATTCCGAACATGAAAGGCAACAGCAGGGACAGACCGGCAATACCGCCAAGCCCCGGAAAGACGCCCACAGCCAGCCCCATGACGACGCCGAGAATGAGATACCCCAGAACGATGGGTTGCAGGATCAAACCCCACGCGTCACCAAGCGCAGGTAGAGCGGTGGCGAAAACCTCCATAGCGGCCGCCTTTCATAAACTGTTTTGTATGTAGAGAAACGCACGCCCTTCGTTGGGCGCGACGACGTGTCAGCTTAGTTCAGCTCGACGCCGTAGGCCTCTTTCAGCCAGTTCAGGACGTATTGCTTGGCATTGTCATCCACATTGGTCGCCGTCTGCAGAGCAGATTTCGAGCCGTCGCCGACGAACACCGGATACTTGCCGACGTGCTTCGAGGAGATATCAGCAAAATCACCCCGCTCGGTCACTGCTTGGAACGCTACGGTATAGGCGTCGACGACCTCTTGCGGCGTGTCACCGGGCAGGAAGGCCAGCTTCTGAACCGGGAAACCTGCCACGAAGAAGGCTTTCCATGCGTCCCATGCCTCACCACTGGTTTCGCAGCCATCGGTGGCCTCGCAGACCTCCTTGAAAGTCGGAATGTCCGGGAAGGTCGGGTCACGAACGATATTGCCATCAGCATCCAATGCGCCCCAAGTCATCATGGGAACGGCCTGACCGGCTTCGACCAACGGAGCCGAGCCGCCCAGAAAACCGGACGAGGTCTGGTAGTCGATATTGGCTTCGCCACGTTCGAACATCAGGCGACCATCACCACGGCCTTTGATGCCAAAGACCGGCTCCACATTCATACCCAACATCTGCCACGCCAGCAGCGGGACCAGATCCAGCCGGGTCGCGCCCTGCGAGCCGTAGATGAAATTGGTGTCTTTCAGCGCATTGGCAGAGCCATCGAATTTGGCTCCGTCCTCTGCGTTCAGATAGGCGACACCGCCGGTGCCCGACGCCATGACAGGAATCCAGTCATTGTATTCATAGCGGACGCGCGGGTCACTCAGCAGATAGGGGAACTGTGTCGAGCCAGAGGTGCCGAACAGCAGCGTGCCGTCGTCATGGCTCTGCTCCTGAAACCAGTTCGCACCCTTGGTCGATCCTGCACCGGGCATGAATTTAACCACAACGGTTGGCTGACCCGGCAGAGCCTCGGACAGAAGCGGCGCAAAGAAGTTGGCCCATTTAGCCGACCCGCCCGTTTCCGAGAACGGAATGACCCATTCGATGGTCTTGCCCGAGAAATCGACCTCGGCGGCGGCAGGTGCAGCGAATCCGGCAGCGGCGATCAGCCCCACGACGGCACGACGAGTGAAGTTGGAAATGGCCATTAGTTCCTCCCTGTTGACCAGACAACCACGTCAGCGTCCTTCGCACCACCGTGATTGCAAATAGAACTGCGGGGTTGATTCCCCCTCCCATCTGGCGATCATGGAACGCCAACCTTGCGCGAAACTTGCGGGAGACCTGATGCGGATCGTCATCGTCGAGGATAACGAAACCCTCGCCAACGCAATTGCTTACCGCCTGCGGGATCGAGGCCATGCCGCGGATGTGCTGACTGATGGCGACGCCGCCGATTTGTATCTGGAGCAAGAAGGCGCAGATCTGATCGTTCTGGACATCAACCTGCCGGGTCGGTCTGGGCTTGAGATTTTGCGGTCCCTTCGCAACCGGGGTGACAGCGCGCCCGTCATCCTGCTAACCGCGCGCACCGAGACCAGCGACCGCGTTTCGGGTCTGGATATGGGCGCCGACGATTACTTAGTGAAACCCTTCGAGATGGATGAACTCGAGGCCCGCATCCGTGCCCTGTCCCGCCGCAAACAACTGGATTACGGTGCGCGCGAAACGATCGGAGACCTGGAATTCGACCGCACCGCCCGGCAGGTGAGCGCAAAGGGCCAAGTCCTCGATGTGCCGCGTCGGGAAATGGCTGTGCTTGAATGCCTGCTGGAACGTCGCGGCAGGATCGTCCCCAAAAGTCAGTTGATCGACTACGTCTACGGCGTGGGAGCCGATGTCGACGATTCGGCCGTCGAGCCGCATGTGTCACGACTGCGCAAGCGCCTTCAGAACCTTGGCATCCGGATCAAGACCGCCCGTGGCCTTGGATATCTGCTTGAGGTGCAGAAGTGATCCGGCACGGCTCACTCAGGCTCAGGCTTTTCATTCTGATTCTGACGCCCTTGGTGCTGCTTGCAATCCTGCTTGGATACTGGCGCTACACGGTGGCTCAGCAAACGGCGCAGGAGCTTTTTGACGACAGCCTGTTGTCCGCCGGTCTGGCTATATCGCGCGATGTGGCGGTTTCAGAAGGCGATGCCCTGTCGCCCACCACGCGCAGCTTGATCCGCGACGCATCGGGCGGAGAGATTTTTTATCACGTGACCGGACCCGGTGGCATCTACGTCACAGGGTATGCATACCCTCCGACCGCTGCAAACCCGTCTGAGCAAGACGCGTACCAGCCGAGGTTTTTCGAGGCGATCTATCGGGATGAGCCGGTGCGCGTACTGAAAATGACCGAGCGCGTCACACTTGATAACCTGGTGGGCGATGCGACAGTAACAGCTTGGCAACGCGTTGCGGATCGCAACGCCTTTGCCAACGAACTGTCGATCCGCGCCGCGATCCTGATGGGTATCCTGCTGGCCACCCTTGCTGTTGTCGTGTGGTTCGGCGTCGCGCGAGGGCTGCGGCCCTTGCTGGATTTGCAGGATGCGATCGACCTACGCTCACCTGACGACCTGAGCGAAATCAAACGCCCGGTCCCGGTCGAGGTTCATGGCATTGTTCAGACCTTGAACCGGCTGTTTGGACAGGTCGAGCACAGCATCAACGCCCATCAGGTGTTTATCTCAGAAGCCGCGCATCAGCTGCGAAATCCGGCGGCAGCGGTCCAGTCCATGGCCGAGGCGTTGCGGGACGCAAAAACGGATGAGGACAAGGACAAACGGATAATCGAGCTGGTGGCAGCGGCAAAGAATTCGGCTACAGTGGCGGAACAACTATTGTCGCTGGAACGACTGCGGCAACCTACGCATCAGGATCAGATGGACAAGATTGATTTCCGTGCGGTTGTGGAAGAGGCCTGCGCTGATATGGGCGTTCATATCCTCGCAAAAGGGATCGATTTTGAAGTCACATTGCCAGAACCAACAATCTTGGTCTCGGGAGATCGGATCTTTTTGGCAGAGGCTATCAAAAACCTGCTGGACAATGCGCTTAAGCACGGCGGCGCTAAACTGAGTCAAATATCAGTTGTACTGCGTTGTGACGCGGGGAACGTCAAACTAACCGTATCTGATGACGGAACCGGCCTTTCACCCGACCAAAGCGAAGCCGTTTTCAGTCGATTTTCGCAGCTGGAATATTCCGAAGGTAGCGGTTTAGGGTTGTCGATTGTCTCAGCTGTCGCGAAGCGTCACGGAGGAGTGGTCGCAATCAACCAAGCCGAAAAAGGAGCAAGCGTTACGCTCGAGCTTCCCATAGCCCTGTAGTTTGTTTCAATTTCTGCTCGGAACCCGAAACCTGTCACAATCAAAGAGAGTTTTTCGATTACAGCGAATGACCGGTTTCCACCCCAGGTGCCGGGCACGGTGGTCTTGATACGTCTTCACCGGACTTTGAAGCCTTTTGCAGCGAAATGGCGCTTGGTCCGCGTTGCGGTCACTGATCGTTCGCATATCAACCCAATCCGCTCGCGTTGTGCGCGGCGAGTTGAAGGCCAAGACTGCGATGTTGACCGGTCTGCGTAAGCCTTTTCTTATTCGTGCCTGTCAGGATGCAGTATCACCAAGCGCCGCTTTCGGTACGCTCCACATTCAACCAGTATGCCACACAAGCGCTTCCGTCGTAATTATGTTTAAACCCTCTGAGATGGGGAACCTTCAACACCGCAGAACTCAATCACAACGTGGAACAGCACTGTTACTCACCCCAGAGCGCAAGATGCAACTTTACGCAGGATCAACCCGTTTACTTGATCCGTATCAATGTGAGCTCTGACGATTTCCGAACTAATCAGTTCAAGAGAAACCAAGGAGTTGCCACCATGCTGAACAAATCTCTTGTCGCGTTGATGATGATATCAGCCATGCTGCTGAGCGCCTGCGAAAACAAGGGCGAGACATATCCTGTAACCGGCGAACAATGCGGACCGAACGATCCGGTCAAGACCCTGGATGCCGAAGATTGCTATGTCCCACCCGCGGGTGTCTGACGCGGAACAGCATTTCCGTTGGTTTAGGGGGCCAACCGGCATCTAAACCTTTCTGGCAAAACATGTTACTCTGGCCTGACCCCAGCTGAATGGATGAATGAGGCGGCCATGCGTCTGATCTTGATCGCGCTGCTTTTGCCAGCCACCGCAACCGCCGACCCGGCGTTGGAATGTTCCGACGCCGGATCACAAGTCGAAATCGGATCCTGCGTCGGAGAGATGGAAGCACGGGTCTCGCGCGCGCTGCAGGTGAGTTTTGATTTGGCGGTACAATCTGCCAAGGAGCTGGACGAGGTCACCGGGCGGATAGTGGCTGAACCTGCCCTCATAGCGGCGCAACAGGCCTGGGAAACCTATCGCGATACGCATTGCACCGCCGTCGGCGCGTCGTTTGGTGGCGGATCGGGTACAGGTATCGCAATCACATCATGCCGGGTGAATTTGGGGCGGGCACGCGTTGAAGAACTGTTGAGTTTTGCAGACTGACTGAAACGATTCCTTTTGATCTTTGCACAGGTTCCTATATAGAGGCGCATCCCAAGCCAGAATCCTTGAAGATACGCCTCAGCAGGTACCACAATGTCGCCCAAAGCGCCGATCACTCAAGACGTCATGACCCTCCCTCGCAAATTGCCCGAGGGGAAGGTGAACCTTGTCGGTCTCACCCGCGACCGTTTGCGCGAGGTCCTGATCGAACATGGTACGCCCGATAAGCAGGCAAAGATGCGTACCGGTCAGATCTGGCAGTGGATCTATCAATGGGGCGTGCGCGATTTTTCCCAGATGACGAATCTCGCCAAAGCGTACCGTGCGCAACTGGCCGAAAACTTTGTGGTCGAGATACCCGAGGTGGTGACCCGACAGGTATCCGAGGACGGCACCCGCAAATATCTGTGCCGTATCGCGGGCGGGCACGAGGTCGAGGTGGTCTACATCCCCGAAGAAGATCGCGGTACGCTGTGCATTTCATCTCAGGTCGGATGTACACTGACATGTTCGTTTTGTCATACGGGCACCCAGAAGCTTGTACGTAATTTAACATCTGCCGAAATTGTCGGGCAGATCATGATGGCGCGCGACGATCTTGACGAATGGCCGACCCCCGGTGCGCCAAAGGATGAAACGCGCCTTCTGTCAAACATCGTTCTGATGGGAATGGGCGAGCCGCTTTACAATTTCGAAAACGTCCGCGATGCGATGAAGATCGCGATGGACCCCGAGGGGATTTCCCTGTCGCGCCGCCGCATTACGCTGTCGACCAGTGGAGTGGTACCCGAAATTGCGCGCACGGCTGAGGAAATCGGCTGTCTGCTGGCGATCTCGTTCCATGCAACCACGGATGAAACCCGCGACGTTCTGGTTCCAATCAATAAACGCTGGAATATCGAGGAGTTGTTGCAGGCGCTGGCCAGCTATCCCAATGCCTCGAACTCCGAGCGGATCACGTTCGAATACGTGATGCTGGACGGTGTGAATGACAGCGACGCGGATGCCCATCGTTTGATCGACCACATCAAGCGTCACAAAATTCCGGCCAAGATCAACCTGATCCCGTTTAACGAATGGCCCGGCGCGCCGTACAAGCGCAGCTCGAACAACCGCATCCGCGCTTTTGCCAACATCATCTATCAGGCAGGCTACGCCTCTCCCATTCGCAAGACACGGGGCGAGGATATCATGGCGGCGTGCGGTCAGTTGAAATCGGCAACCGAACGTGCCCGCAAATCGCGCAAACAAATTGAGTCCGAAGCCGGTTTAACCCCGTAGTTTTTCTGTTCGGTTCATCATGGATCGGGTGGTCGTGCTTTGATTGTCCAAGATGACCGCCTGCACGCATGAAGTGTGCCTGTAAACTTAATGTTTCAGATGCTGATTCAATATGCATAATTTGCTATATTTTAATGATTCAATGCCGCAGGATGCAGGTTCAAATCGATGCACAAGGCGGTGAGATTCCGGGACCTGAGCTGGTAAGAGTTCCCGGAGCCGCTAGAATAAGAACACTGTCGTCACGTGGCGCTCAGGCGAACTGATTTTCAGGTGGGTCGTAATAATGGACTCGTATCTTCGAATAATTCTCCAGCACAAGGCCATTGCGTGCGCGATACTTCTGATTTCTTCAGGACTGGCAACGGCAGATGGTCACAACGCCCACATAGCGATCGAAAACCCGGCAGAGCTGAGCAAGGATGAGGCCGCGGCCCACTACCATTCGCTCAGCCGCCGCATGGCACGGGGGTATGCTGCGGCGCAACTGGATCTGGTTCTAAACTACCAAAGCTGGCCGCTTTTCAACGACGCGCCATATATCTCGGCCACACACGGACAGCGTTTCGTCAACACGTATGCCAACCGAATGGCGCACAACTATGGGACATTGCGACAGGGCGAAGAACTGCCCGTGGGATCGGTGCTTGCCAAGGACAGCATGACGGTGACCGATGAAGGTCACATACATCCAGGCGCCATGTTCATAATGGAAAAATTGCCAGACGGTACCAGCCCGATCACCGCTGACTGGCGTTATATAATGGTGCTGCCGGACGGGTCGGTGTTCGGGGATACTATGGGGGACCGCGCCAGTGAGGTCGCGTACTGCCATGTCTGTCACGAGCAAGTGGCGGATCGCGACTATACGTTCTTTATCCCCGAAGAATATCGGGTGGGAAACTAAGCCGGTTCACCCGGCAGCTTGAGTTCTGTCGCCTCACGGCGGCTGAGCTGTTCGCCTTGTTTTCGTTTGGACAGTACCTCGCGGGCCAACGCGTATTTGTCATCCTGCCAGAAGATCAGGCATCCGTTGCAGCCCTTGCCGCAGCATCCTTCCGTGCCGATGCGGTTTGTCTTGAACCGGCGTTCGTTACCGTCTTCGCCAATCTTTTCAACCAGATCATCGCGACGGCGTGCATAAGCTGTTGAATTGTCGCGACCGGAGGTTTCCAATCCCTGCACGAGCTTGTCAAAGCGAATGCGGCTCCAGTGTTCGTCGGTCAGGGCGCGTTCCTTGCGCAGCACTGAATAGACCGGAAAACGGGCGCGCAGATCGTCGATATCCTCGTGATCAAACAGGGTGAAAGGCAACCGGATGATGGTTTTTGTGCTGCCATGAACCACGTCCAACCGTGCGCCATCATGGGCGCGTTCGAAATCATAAACCCGCAGCAGAACCGTGTCGCGCGCAACTGGCGAGACGAAATCCAGCACATCACCCGGTTCCAGCTTGTTCTTCACCTCGACCAGAAAGGCATCCTCGGTCACTTCGGTGACGATCCCGGCATATTCCCATTGCGCGATGGATGCGGTGTGTTCGTAATCATGGGCGTAATTGGTCAGCCGCCCTTCGTGGAAGGCCAGCGTATAGCCGCGATTCCCGACGGTTTCGAGCTCACGCATGTAAGGCTTGGGGTCCCAGTTTTCGGGGTCTGCGAAATAGTCATCTATCGCCATACGATAGGCCCGTGCGACGATCGCGGCGTAGTATTCCGATTTGCCGCGCCCTTCGACCTTGAGGCTGTCGACACCGATTTTCAGGTACTCATCCAGCTTCGGCATGATGCAGAGGTCGCGTGAGTTGAGGATGTACGAGCCGCGATCATCCTCTTCGATGGGCATCAGGTCACCGGGGCGGCAGCCTTCTTCCAGCAGGAATTCGAACAGGTCGGCGTTTTCCTCGGTGATACGCAGCTCCTGATGTGTGCCATCCTTGAGGCGCAGTTTCAGACCATAGTTCCAGCGACAGGAATTGGCGCAGTTGCCCTGGTTGGCCCCGCGTTCGGCCATGAAATTCGACAGCAGACAACGGCCCGAATAGGTCATGCACATAGCACCGTGCACGAAGGATTCTAGCTTGATATCAGGGCACTTCTCACGGATCTCGACCAGTTCGGGATAGGAAACCTCACGCGCCAGAACCACCAGCTCGGCCCCCTGATCCTGCCAGAACTTCACCGACAGCCACGAACAGATATTGGCCTGGGTCGAGATATGCAGCGGCAGTTCGGGCGCGCGCTCGCGGACGTATTGGAACACGCCTGGATCGGCGATGATCAACCCGTCGGGCTGCACCTTGCGCACCGTGTCGATGTATTCGTCCAGCTTCGGGATGTCTTTGTTATGCGAGAACAAGTTCAGTGTCAGGTAGGCGCGCCGACCATGGCTGTGACAGAACTCGACCCCTTCAATCACCTCGTCCAGCGAAAACTCGGACTTGGTGCGCAGCGACATATCCGGCGTACCCAGATACACGGCGTCTGCCCCATAGAGGATGGCGAGCTTAAGTTTGCGCAGATTGCCCGCAGGCATCAGCAATTCGGATCTGGGCTGGGTCATGGAAGCTACCTGACAAAGGATCAAGGCGGCCTTCTACGCCAAAATCATTGCGCCCAAAACCCTGTTATCTGCGACGGAACCGCGCTGTGCCAATGACCTCGATCAGTTGTTGGCGCACCGGCTCGGGTTGCGCCTCGACTGCGTTCAGAACCTCACGCAGTTCAGCGCGCAGCCCATGCATCTGATCAATCAATGAGATCATCATCGACAGCGCATCGGCCTCCATGTCGTATTGCTCGTGCAACTCGCAAGCCAGTTCCAGCCGGGCAACGTCGATACTGTGATAGACCAGCCCCTGCTCCGATTGTTCAGGGATCACGATTTCGGCCGCAAGATACTCGGTTAGGCGGTCCGAGGTCAGGCGCGAGACGGTTTCGATCAGTTCCTTTTCGGTCAGGGTCATGACGGCATTCCTTTCCGCGGATCGTAGCGGTGCGTTTCGCGCCATGTCTCCATGAACTGCCTGAGATCATCATCGATCTTGTCGGGCATCGAGACAGTCAATTCGATCAGTTGGTCTCCGCGCAGGGACGAGCCGCGTTTCTTCACCCCCTTGCCGCGCAGGCGAAGGGTTTTGCCGCTGCTTGTGCCCGCCGGAACATTGACGTTCACACCGCCATCGATGGTGGGGGCGGCGACTTTCCCGCCCAGAATGGCCTCATCGAAGCTGATCGGCAGCGTGATATGGATGTCGTCGCCCTGACGGTCAAACACCGGATGTTTGGCGACCGTGACGGTCACCAACGCATCCCCCGGAGGGCCTTCGCCATAACCCGGAGCACCCTTGCCGCGCAGACGGATGGTCTGACCTTCTGTTATGCCGGCGGGGATCTTGACCTCGATCCGGTTGCCGTCTGGTAGCGTCAGTTTCTGGCTGGCGCCAAACACGGCATCCAGAAAGCTGATCTGAAGGGAATAGTTCAGGTTATGCCCCGGCGCATGAAACTCATGCCTTTGCTGGCCGCCAAATCCACCGCGGCCGCGCATGAATTCAGCAAAGATGTCCGACATGTCGTCCGGGTCCGCCTGACGCCCGCGATAGGGGTTTCCAGCGGCCTCGGCATAGTCCCGGTAATAGTGTTGTTGCGGGCGTTCCTGACCCGATGCGTCGATTTCGCCATTGTCGTAACGGGCGCGGGTTTCAGGATCTTTCAGCAAGTCATACGCTGCAGCTGCGGCCTTGAATTTGGCCTCGGCCTTGGCATCGCCGGGTTTCAGGTCCGGGTGGCACTCCTTGGCAATACGCCTGTAGGCTTTCTTGATTTCGTCGGCACTGGCGTCTTTCGATACGCCAAGGACGGAATAGGGATCGTCGCTCATCTCACACTCACGGGTCAGGGACAGGTCTGATCTTGATGAATGTGTTCTACCACGTGTTTTCAACGGGTCAAAAGGAAGAGGCGATTGAATTGTCTCGAAAAAACTCAGAAGCCTGCTAATATCTTCATATTTCTGATTGTAGATTGACGGAGGCCATCCCATGTCGCGCAGAATCAAATCCGCTTTGGCCCTGCTGGCCGGCAATGCCATCGGGCTGTTGCTGGCTTCGCTGATACTGTCCGGTTTCGCGATCAAACCGATCTCATTTATCGTGGTTGTGATCGTTTTCACCGTCGTTCAGGTGATCGCCGAGCCCTTGATACTGAAGCTTGGCGAAAAGAAAGCGCCCGCATTGAAAGGCGGGATTGCCCTGGTCGTGACATTTGTGGGCCTGCTGGTGACCGACCTCATCGCGTCGGGGCTGACCGTTGGTGGTATCTCGAACCTGCTGGCGGCGACGCTGCTTGTCTGGCTGGGGGCGCTGATCGCCAGCGTGGTGCTGCCGATCTACGTTTTCAAGGACCTGCGTGCCGCGAAGAAGTAATCACAGCGCGTTCAGGCTGGCCTCGATCGCCTGCCACAGTTCGTCCACCGGTTCGCATCCAACGGACAGGCGGATGAAGGCCGGGTCGACCATATCACCCCATCGCGCGCGGCGTTCGGCCGAGCTGTGAACACCTCCGAAGGATGTGGCGGGGCGCAAAAGCGGGCAGGTGTTGATGAAGGCTTCGGCCTTGTCTTCGCTCTCCAAAGTCAAGGATAGCAGAAATCCGAACCGTGCCGTTTGTGCCTGCGCCAGTGCGTGCGATGGATCATTGGCCAGCCCGGGATAGCGGACCTGTTTGACCGCTGGGTGAACTGCCAACCGTTCTGCTATTACCTGAGCCGAATTGCACATCCGGTCGAACCGGACATCCAGCGTTTCCAACCCGCGATGCAGCAACCATGCCTCATGCGGTCCGGGGATCGAGCCGGAGACCTTCCGCCATTCCTCGACCCGTTCCATGATGTCACTGTTGCGGCTGGCCACATGGCCCATCAGCATGTCGGAATGCCCGCCCATCGCTTTGGTGTCGGACGACACGACCACGTCGATGTCCAAATCCAACGGACGCTGACCCAACGGCGTCATCGTCGTATTGTCGGCAATCGTCACCCCGCCAGCAGACCGCACCTGTTCGGCTGTGGCTTTCAGGTCAATCATGTCCAGACCGGGGTTCGAAGGGCTTTCGACGAACACAACGTCAAACCCGTCAAAACCACCTGCGGCAAACGCAGTGGTCGGGCGCTCTTCAACTGTCACGCCAAGACGCGAAAGGAACCGGTCGGCCAGCAGACGGGTGACATAGTACCCGTCCGAAGGAATCAGAAGGCGCGACCCGGCTTGCACCGTTGCAAAAAGAGCCGCAGAAATTGCGGCCATCCCTGAAGGAAAACTGAGGCAAGGCGCGTCTTCCAGATGGGACAAAACATGCTCAAGATGTACCCAGGTGGGGTTATCGACACGGCCATAGGTCGGGTGACCGTCCGGCATGCCCGGCAGATGGAACATGCTGCTTTGCGTCAGTGGAAGGGCGACGGGTTCGCCTTTTGACAACGCGTTGCCACGTAGGTGGAGCATTTCGCCTGTCTTTGGGGGTTTCATCGCTCAGCGCCCCGGAATTTCGTCGCGGGGCGGGGCGGGTTCCCAGTTCTCGATGATCTCGGCCGCCTCCTGCGCGGTATCGACAAAGCGGAACAGGTCCAAATCCTCCTCCGAGATCGTACCGGCATCCGCCAGTGCGTCCCAGTTGATAACCTTCTCCCAGAACGCGCGGCCAAACAGCAGGAATGGCACGCGATCCATTCTGCCGGTCTGGATCAGAGTCAGGGATTCGAACAGTTCATCCAGCGTCCCAAACCCACCGGGAAAGATGGTGATGGCGCGGGCGCGCATCAGGAAGTGCATTTTGCGGATCGCAAAATAGTGGAAATTAAAGCTGAGCTCTGGCGTCACGAAACTGTTTGGCGCCTGTTCGTGCGGAAGCACGATGTTCAGCCCGATCGAGCACCCGCCCGCTTCGTGTGCACCGCGATTGCCAGCTTCCATCACACCGGGGCCGCCGCCAGTGACGATCACATTCTCGCGGCAGCCGGTTTCTTTTGATTTTACGGTCATCAGCCGGGCAAACTCGCGCGCCTCATCATAATATTTCGACAGGCTGGCCAGAGTCTCTGTCCGCGCGGTGTGCTTTTGCGAGGGTTCGGGAATGCGGGCGCCGCCGAACATTACGATGGTCGACGCGATCTCACGCTCGGTCATGATCATTTCGGGTTTCAGCAACTCAAGCTGCAAGCGTACAGGGCGCAGCTCGTCCCGGCACAGAAACTCGTCATCCGCGAAAGCCAGACGGTAGGCCGGAGAGCGTGTTTGCGGTGTGTCCGGAACCTCTTTCGCGGTCGAGCGGTCGGTCTGCGCATCGCGAAACGGACTGTGACGGTCTTCTCTCATCGGTGATTGATCCCTGCTTGCGTGTTTGACAAACAGCTATAGGGTTCGCGGGCAGAGTGCCAGTCACGGAAAGACGAGAATGAATTGGAAAAGTGAAATATCGGCGGCACGGGACCGCATCGCGGGATATGCGCAAGTGACCCCGGTTATGGAAAGCAACATTCCCGGCTATCCGGTTGAGCTGAAACTCGAGCACATGCAGCATACTGGCAGTTTCAAGGCGCGGGGTGCGTTCAATACGCTGCTCAGCTCGGATGTGCCGCCCGCAGGCTTGGTCGCCGCATCCGGTGGCAATCATGGTGCGGCGGCGGCTTATGCAGCGCAGACGCTGGGTTATCCTGCAAAGATATTTGTGCCGGAACTGGCAGGCCCGTCCAAGATCGCACTGATCCGGCAAACCGGCGCCGACCTGAGCGTTGTTTCCGGTGAATACGCGAACGCGCTGACCGCAGCGCAGGAGCATGAGGCAACAAGGGGGGCAATGCAGATCCATGCTTACGACGCCCCGGCCACGGTGGCTGGGCAAGGAACCTGTTTTGCGGAATGGGACGCCCAGGGCTTGCAGGCGGATACGGTACTGGTCGCTGTTGGTGGCGGCGGGCTGATCGCCGGGGCGCTGGCCTGGTTCGGTGGCGCGCGCAAGGTTGTGGCGGTCGAGCCGGAAACGTCCAGCGCGTTGAATGCAGCGTTGCGCGCTGGTGAGCCGGTTGATGTTTCCGTGTCGGGCATCGCCGCAAACGCGCTGGGCGCGCGGCGGATCGGCGAAATTTGTTTTGAATTGGCACAGGGTATGAGTTCGGTTCTGGTGTCAGACGATGCCATTGCGGCGGCACAGCAAGCGCTTTGGCGCGCGCATCGCATTCTGGTAGAGCCTGCGGGCGCGACCGCATTGGCCGCCTTGACCTCGGGTGCGTATCGACCTGAACCGGGTGAGCGCGTGGCCGTTCTGGTTTGTGGTGCAAATATCGCGCCGGACCCGTTCGCTGAGTGAATTATCGGGTTGTGGATGTGGATGGTGGATTTTATCTATAATCCATGACTGCAATGATCTCCGACACGATTTACCAAAGCCTCAGCCAGCGGATCATCACCGGAGAGCTGGCGGCCGGTGAAAAGCTGCGGCAGGACCATATTGCCCGAACCTTCGATACCAGCCATGTTCCGGTGCGCGAAGCCTTGTTGCGGCTTGAGGCGCATGGGTTGGCCCGGCATGAACCGCGCAAGGGAATGCGTGTTACAGCGTTAGACCCGGCAGAGGTTCGGGAGGTGATCGAAATGCGTGTGGCCTTAGAAACGCTGGCGTTGCAGCAATCGATACAAAACATGTCTCCGGTCGCGTTGGAAAAGATCGAGAACGCACGCATCGCCTGTGACGAGGCGCAGTCGATGCCGCAATGGGAGGCCCTCAACAGAACGTTCCATCGAGCCATCCTGACACCTTGCGGGCTGCCTCGGCTTTTGCACGCAATTGACGATCTGCATATTGCAAGCGCACGCCATCTGTTCGCGCAATGGCGGTTGAAATGGGTGCAACGGGCTGACACGGATCATGCGGCCATTGTGCGGGCTTTGAAGCGCAAGGAAATGGCCACAGCAACGGCGATCCTGACCCGCCATATTCGGCGCGCGAGCTGATGACCCTCTGCCTCAGACGCAATTGGGCCCGTCTACGTCGCATTGCGCCATGGGTCCGGCTTGCGTATAGGCCAAATCAACGTGAACAGATTCTGTAGGGAGACACCCCATGTCCAACGCGCAACTGGAAGCCGCCATCGAAGCCGCCTGGGAGGCACGCGAGACAATCACGCCCGCCACCGCAGGCGAGCAGCGCGAGGCGATCGAGGATACGCTGAATGCGCTGGACAGTGGCTCGTTACGCGTGGCGGAAAAGCTGGAAACCGGTGACTGGCACGTAAATCAATGGGCCAAAAAGGCGGTTCTGCTGGGCTTCCGTATCAAGGACATGGAAATCCAGCCGGGCGGTCCGCAGGACGGCGGCTGGTGGGACAAGGTAGACAGCAAGTTCGCCGGTTGGGGTGAAAACCAGTGGCGGTCTGCCGGGTTCCGCGCGGTTCCAAACTGCGTTGTCCGCAAGTCGGCATATATTGCACCGGGCGTGGTGCTGATGCCGTCTTTCGTGAATCTTGGGGCCTATGTTGACGAAGGCACGATGGTTGATACCTGGGCCACCGTCGGATCCTGCGCGCAGATTGGCAAGAATGTGCACCTGTCGGGCGGCGTTGGCATCGGTGGAGTGCTTGAGCCGATGCAGGCTGGCCCAACAATCATTGAAGACAATTGCTTTATCGGCGCGCGCTCGGAAGTGGTCGAGGGATGTATCGTCCGCGAAGGCTCGGTTCTGGGGATGGGCGTGTTCATTGGTAAGTCTACCAAGATCGTGGACCGAGAAACCGGAGAAGTCATGTATGGCGAGGTTCCGCCCTATTCGGTTGTGGTCGCGGGTTCCATGCCGTCAAAGAACAATGTCAGTCTCTATTGCGCGGTGATCGTGAAGCGGGTTGACGAAAAGACCCGCTCGAAAACGGGCATCAACGAATTGCTGCGGGACTGATCGTTCTGGGAATGTCATAAGGCCGGAGCAGTTACGCTCCGGCCTTATTTGTTCTTTGGGTCAGGTCGGCTAAGGCAGATACCAAGCTTGTGGCCCTAGCCTGCCTTGAAGTGCTGCTTAGCGGCTCTCACCCTGCATGGCTTCCACTTCTGTGCTTCCTGCATTGGTTTCCGCACCATCGGCCTCACCACCGCCATCGGCCTCACCACCGCCATCGGCTTCACTGCCACCTTCGGATTCACCATCGCCGCCGGATTCGCCTCCGCTTTCGGCCTCACTACCGCCATCGGAATCGCTACCGCCCTCGGTTTCACTGCCACCTTCGGCCTCACCATCGCTGCCGGATTCACCTCCGCCTTCGGTCTGCGCGCCGCCTTCGGCCTCGCCGCCACCGGTGGTTTCGCCGCCTTCACCGCCCGCTTCTTGGGCATAAGCAGCATCACTTGTTACAAAGGACAGAATTGCAACAGCCGGTATACCTGAAAGTACAATCACGCTTGCTGTTGTTGTCATCAATCTGGACAGAACACTCATCTCAACTCTCCTTTGAAAATGACTTATGCAGTACCCACAGCGTAGGGCCGGCATCGACGCTTAGTTGTGAATTGCTGGCGTCGTGTCCCGGCTAGCGGGAATTGGCCTAAAATGATGAGGAAGACTGGCGCAAAAGTGCCGGATTCAACTCAACAGCTTTTCAGGCCGGAGACCTTCAATCAATGAGGGAGGCCGAGACTCGCGTTCACTGAGTCTCTCACCCAGCTTATCCCTTGATCGGATATCGGTCCGGTTCCTCGAAAACATCTATGACCCGTGTGCCAGCCCTGATTTTGCCGCCATGTTCCACGCCTGATGGGATCGAATAACTGTCGCCCGAGCGGTAGGTCCGGGTCTGCCCGTCGATGGTCAATTCAATCTCACCCTCGACCACTGTGCCCCACTGGGCTTTGTGAGAATGTAAGGGCAATTCGAAATCCTGAAGAAACGTAAAGAACGCTACCAAGCCCGCATCCGACCGGATCACGGCCGTTTGCACCACGTCGTCAGGGAATGGTACGTCGAGGCTGGGAAAACTTGCTATGAAATCTGGGTAGGGCATGAAGGCGTCCTTTGTATCCGGGATCGGTTTATTCTGGGTACTATGGGCGCAAGGCGGGATTCCTGCAATTGTTGGCTGCTTGACCGCGAACCGGCGTGGGGCTATGGCCCGGTGCATGGAGAAGCAAAAGAAACCCTCGCGTCAGCAAGTCTATACCCTTCTGGTCCAGATTGGCCGCAAGGAGGGCGACGGGCTGCCCGATGGGGCGACCGGCGCGGCGCTAATGTGCTATGCCAGCGGCGTGGATGAGGCCGAGGCCGTGCGTGAGACGGTCGCGATCCTGAAGCAGGCCGACACCGCACCGCTGGATGTCACCGGATACGGCACATTGGCCGAGCGTGAAGCGCAAGGTCACGATATCGAGGCGGACGAACGTGCGCTGATGCAAAGAGCATTGGATGAAAACGCAGTGATCGTCGCGCAGATGACACCGTTTTTCGGAGACGAGGCGCAGGCCTAGTTCCGCGATCCGAACCACTTGCGATAGATTTCGTCATAGGTTCCGTCTTCGCGCAAGCCAAGCAATGCCTGGTTTACATCCTCGACCAGAGGTGATCCGGTCGGGAAAGCGATGCCGTAGTTTTCGCGCAGGAAAACACCACCTGTCATCGACGCAATGCGCCGCCCTTCATGGGCCGCAAAATAGGACAGGATCGGCGCGTCGAATACGACGGCATCCAGATCTTCGGCCTTGAAAGCGTCCAGCATCTCATTCAGCCCCGGATAGCTGGTAAACTCGATCTCGCGCCGGTTCAGAAAACTTGCCGCAGTCGACCCTGATATTGTCCCGACAGTCTTGCCGTACAGGTCGTTCACCGAATTCACGCTGCCGGTAATGGCGTCCACAGTCATGACCGAGGTGATGCGGGCGGTGAACACCGAAACGATGAACAAGGATGACACCACCAGCACGACACCCAACATTCGACCGAACGGAGTGCGCGGCATTCGCTCTTCGAACCCGCCATTCACAACCAAGTTCAGCGCCCACCAGAACGATGGGAACCACGCTTCGTTCAAGTCGCGGTCGAAATAGGGTTGGGCGCGGCGTTCAAAGCTCCACATCAACATGCCGCCACCGAGGAGAATGGCAAAGGCCAGCCCTATGGCGATGAACAGTTCTTTCGAGAGCAGGGCCTGCAACAGCGATGGTTTTCGTACCGCGTCCGAGGGTACCATGATCTGAAGACCCGCTTCGAAGATCGGCTGAGAGAAATCCATTTGCGTTTCACGCAGGGCGGTGATCGAGATATTGGCGATGGCAAGGTCTGCAGATCCGCTCTGCACGGCACCCAACATGTCAGAAAACGCCTCGACGCGGTTGACCGTGTAGTCCCAGTTCAGAGCCTCGGCCAAAGCCGCCAGCAAATCCATAGAGAAGCCGGTTTCGTCGCCATCCTCGACATAGGAAAATGGCGGGCGGGTCACGGTTGTGACCGAAAGGGACTGTGCCAGGCTTTGCTGTGCGATGACGGCGAAAGTCAGGCAGATCAGTGCGAAGAAGGCGCGCTTCATATTCAATTCACCTGTTTCGCGGCCCTGTAACGCGAATTTGTGGCGGGCGGCAAGGTGGTCGCAGGGTAAAGTGTCATGTTTTATTGGGGTGTCGCTTTGATATCTAAATATTCGGATGACCGTTTTTTTACGGATTGGGGTTGGAAAACCGGCCAAATCGTTGAATCTGTGCGCGAACCCGCGTCAGACACAGTTCCAGAGGCCCCCGCATGACTGATCCCGTCCAATTGACAGCCGAACTGATCCGTTGCCCTTCGGTCACACCCTCAGAAGGCGGAGCACTTGTTTTGCTTGAGGCGGTGCTGTCGGAGGCAGGTTTCGAATGCACGCGCGTTGATCGCGGCGGCATCAGCAACCTTTTCGCGCGTTGGGGGCAGAAAGGTCATGCGCGCAGTTTCGGATTCAATGGTCACACGGACGTCGTCCCTGTCGGCGACGAAGCTGCCTGGACTGCGCCGCCCTTCGGGGCCGAAGTGCGGGATGGTGTGATGTATGGGCGCGGCACTACCGATATGAAATCCGGAGTTGCGGCTTTTGCGGCTGCCGCAATGGATTTCGTGCGTGACACTCCTCCGGATGGGGCAATTGTCCTGACAATTACGGGTGATGAGGAAGGCGATGCGTTGGACGGCACCACTGCGCTTCTCGATTACATGAAAGGCGCGGGTGAGCGTATGTCGGTCTGTCTGGTAGGAGAGCCAACATGCCCGAACAAAATGGGTGAGATGATCAAGATCGGCCGTCGGGGCTCAATGACTGCGTGGTTTAAGATTACAGGTGTGCAGGGGCATTCGGCTTATCCCCATCGGGCCAAAAACCCGCTGCCCGCAATGGCGCGGCTGATGGACCGGCTTGCCAGCCATGAACTGGATCAGGGCACGGACCATTTCGACGCCTCCACGCTGGCTGTTGTCACCATCGACACTGGAAACGCCGCGACCAACGTGATCCCGGCGCAATGCAGCGGCGCGGTCAATATCCGCTTTAACGATCTGCATTCCGGAGCCAGCCTGAGTGACTGGTTGCAGTCAGAGGCGGATCAGGTGGCAGCTCAGTACGGTGTCGAAATCGGTGTCACGATCAGTATTTCGGGTGAAAGTTTTCTGACCCCGCCGGGGCCTTTGTCGGATCTGGTGGCCAAAGCGGTCGAAGCCGAAACCGGCGTTGCGCCTGAACTGTCGACAACCGGCGGCACTTCGGATGCGCGCTTTGTCAAAAACCATTGTCCGGTGGTGGAGTTCGGCTTGGTCGGGCGCACAATGCATCAGGTGGACGAGTGCGTTGAGGTCGCGCAGATCAAACAGCTCAAATCGATCTATACCCGTATCCTGACGGATTATTTCGCCTGATCCATGCAGCGCACATTGGTGATCATGGTCAAGGAACCCAGACCGGGCCGTGTCAAGACGCGGCTTGGGCGTGACATCGGCATGGTTGGCGCCGCGTGGTGGTTTCGGCACCAGACCCGCGCCTTGATCCGCAGGCTACGTGATCCCCGTTGGCAGATTGTGCTGGCCGTGTCGCCCGATGCGGAGGGCCTTGTAAGCCGTGTCTGGCCCGTTGACCTGCCACGCGCGCCGCAGGGGTCCGGCGACCTGGGTGGCCGGATGAAGCGGATGTTGCGCGGAATGCCCAAGGGGCCGGTTTGCCTGATTGGTGCGGATATTCCGGGTATTTCGCGTGCACATATTGCCCGTGCTTTTGGTGCGCTTGGGCGATCCCAGATGGTGTTCGGCCCCGCGCCGGATGGCGGCTATTGGCTGGTCGGTGCGCAGCGTTATGGCGCGCTGCCCGCAGGTCTGTTCCACGATGTGCGTTGGTCGACAGAACATGCTTTGGGCGACACACTTGCCTCAATCCCAAACTGCCGTGTGACCCTGCTGGACCAGCTGCGCGATGTGGATACGGTTGCTGATCTGAAACCCTGAGGTTTTTTGGTCATGACGCGGTCGCAAACGCGTGCTACGCCGGAAGCATGACTCGCATCCCCACCAAGCAGGAGGTCCTTGACTGGATCTCGGCGAACCCCACCCTGACCTCGAAACGCGACATCGCCAAAGCCTTTGGTATCAAGGGCGCGGATCGCATTGACCTCAAGCGCATCCTCAAAGAGCTTGAGGCCGAAGGACATCTTGAAAAACGCAAGCGCAGCTATCGCGACCCGGACCGCCTTCCGCCTGTCAGTGTTTTGCAAGTGAAGGCCCCGAATGCCGATGGTGATCTGTTTGCCCGTCCACTGGAATGGCATGGCGAAGGGGTCGAGCCCATCGTTCTCGTCATCGCGCGGGCCAGCGACCCGGCTCTGGGTGAGGGTGACCGCATTCTGGCCCGCCTGACCGTCGTGCACGAAGAAGATCACAATTACGAAGCCCGCCTGATCCGCCGAATCGGGACCAACCCGCGCAAGATCGTGGGCATATTCCGCAAAGGGGCCGAAGGGGGCAGAATCGTTCCTATCGACAAGGCAGGCCAGACTGAATGGCTGGTTGCCGATGGCGCGGTGCATGGTGCCAAAGACGGCGAATTGGTCGAGGCCGAACAGGCCGGGCCGAAAAATCGCATGGGCCTGCCGCGTGCGCGCATTGTTGAACGGTTGGGTGATCCGACAGCGCCCAAGGCTGTTTCGCTGATCGCGATCCACCAGCACGGTATCCCGGATGACTTTCCCGACAAGGTCATTGCCGAGGCAGACAATGCCAAACCCGTTGGCCTGAAGGGCCGCGAGGACCTGAGGGACATGCCGCTGCTGACCATCGACCCTTCGGATGCGCGCGATCGTGATGATGCCTGTTACGCGCACGCGGATGAAGACCCCAAGAACCCTGGTGGACATGTGATCTGGGTCGCTATCGCCGATGTTGCTGCTTATGTGCTGCCCGGCTCGGCCCTGGACCGCGAGGCGCGCAAGCGGGGCAATTCAAGTTATTTCCCTGACCGTGTGGTGCCGATGCTGCCTGATCGGCTGTCGGGTGATCTGTGTTCCCTGCATGAAGGCGTCCCGCGCGCCTGTGTCGCTGTGCGGATGCAGATTGACGCGGACGGTAACAAGATTGGTCATCGTTTTGTGCGGGGGTTGATGCGTTCGGTTGCGTCACTGAACTATGCCGAAGTGCAGGAGGCCATCGACGGCAACCCGAACGACCGCACTGGGCCATTGCTGGAGACGGTCTTGAAACCGCTTTATGCCGCCTATGCCGCGCTAAAGAAAGCGCGGGCTGTGCGACAGCCACTGGAACTGGACCTGCCCGAGCGTAAGATCGTGCTCAGCGAGACGGGTCATGTTGAAAGCGTGGCGTTCCGCGACCGGTTGGATGCGCATCGGTTGATCGAAGAGTTCATGATCCTCGCCAACGTCTCGGCTGCCGAGACACTGATCGCCAAGCGCCGTCCGCTGCTGTTTCGCGTGCACGAGGAACCCGCGCCCGAGAAACTGGAAAGCCTGCGGGAAACGGCGCAGGCCGCCGGATTGAACCTCGCCAAGGGGCAGGTGCTGCAAACCCGCCACCTGAATGCGCTGCTGAACGCCGCCGCCGGGACCGAGGATGCGGAACTGATCAACCTGACCACCCTGCGGTCGATGGCACAGGCCTATTACAACCCTGAAAACTTCGGCCATTTCGGGCTGGCGCTGCGGAACTACGCGCATTTCACCTCGCCGATCCGGCGCTATGCCGACCTGGTCGTGCATCGGGCGCTGATCTCAGCCCACGGTTGGGGCACGGACGGTTTGACCGAAGACGAGATTACCCGGCTCGAAGAAACGGCGACTCATATCTCAGATACCGAACGCCGATCCATGATGGCTGAACGGGACACGACTGATCGCTATCTGGCCGCGTATCTGAGCGAGCGTGTCGGCAATGAATTCACGGGCCGGATCAGCGGCATTGCCCGGTTTGGTGCATTTGTCAAAATGGACGAAACCGGCGCGGATGGCTTGGTTCCGGTGCGATCATTGGGGCGCGAGTTCTTCCATTTCGACCGCGAGGCCGGGACACTTATGGGGGCGGACACGGGGCTGATTATCGCCATCGGCCAACGTGTCACCGTTCGACTGACCGAAGCGACACCTGTGACCGGTGGGTTGGAGCTGGAGCTGCTGTCCATTGACGACCAGGCCCTGCCGCGTGGACATGGGCCAAAAGGGCGATCATCCCGGCGCAAAGCGATCAGCACCAAGCGCAAGAAAGACAAGATCAAGCGCAAGGTCGAACGCAAGCGCCGTCAGAGGTGATAGGTCAACGCGCGGGCAATCAGCCATCCGTGGCGTGTTGGATCGATTTGTGCGGTGTCATCAAACAGAACGGCACGGGTCCCATCGATCCGGTCCTCGGCCGGAAAGGCGGAAGTGAAATCGCTTATCAACCGGCTCTGACAGTGCACAAACAAGGCGAAACGTGCCGATTTGTGGGCGCCCAGCCGGATCGTTGACCCTTTGGGCGCAAGATAGGCGGGCTGACCCCAGCGCAGTTCCTCTTGCACCGAGGGGACAGCAGGCAGAGAGGCTGCCGTGTCAAACACAAGCTCCCGCAAGGCCAGAGCCCCCGCACGGGTTTGCGGGGGCAGGGTCTCAAAGGCCGAAGCGACCAAAGGGATCTCAAAGGGTTTCATGCAATTGGTATCGCCTGTTCCAACCGGTCCACGTAGCTGTTCAGTAGGTTATCCTGTTTGATCCGGCGGGTCAGGGGGGTGTCCGCAGGTGTGGCGCGCATCGCGGCAAGCATTGGACCAACGCTCATATCAGCCGATGTCGGACGGTCCCCAAGCAGGAAAGAGGATTGCCACAAATAGGCTGAGATCGCCTCGAGGTCACGTTCGATCCGGTCCAGCCGTTCGGACAACGAAAACCGCCCGATTCCCTGTGACGTAATCCCCTTCAGAACGGATTTCCGGATCGCATTGGATGCCGGTTTCCGGATCAACGCCGGAATTCCGGTAAAGAACGTATCGCGTAAGACTGGCCAGACTTCGTCATTGCCCCAACGATCCAGAACGATGTGAAAATACAGATGCTCTTCGGCCATGCGCACCAGTGTGCGGGACTGCGCCTTTTCGACATCCGTCAACCCTTTGTCGAAATCCGCGCCCTGCTGTTCCAACCAATCGCGGATCAGGTCGCTGTCCGGGACCAGGCGTTCCGGTGTTCGCAAAACGGGCAGCTTCTGGTGAGGCATCTTGCGGGGGTCAAGCATGTCCGAGCGTTGCCAGGTCTGGCCGGACTGCTGAAGCATCAATGCTGTCTTGACGCAGAAGGGGCTGGCACTGAACAGGCCGAAGGCGGAGGGGAAGGTGAGAAGGGTCAGCATTATGAGGCTCCGTGTCATTGTGTGCTGACTGAGTATCGGGACCTAATGACAGTTTCTGTCATTAGGGATAAGCTATTATACATCATGTCCCGCACCGCTCGATTGTTCCAACTGATGCAAGCCCTGCGTTCTGGCCCTTCGCCCAGAACATCCGAACAGTTGGCGCAGGATCTGGGTGTTTCGGCCCGAACAATTCATCGGGATATTGATGCATTGCGCGGACTGGGTGCCGTGATCGATGGCGAAGCGGGGTTTGGCTTTACGCTGATCGAGGACGCGACCCTGCCGCCATTGGGGTTCACTGACGATGAGCTTGAAGCGTTGGTTCTGGGCTTGCGCGAAGTTCAGGTGATTGGCGATCCGGCTTTGTCGGGCGCAGCGGGTACGGCCCTGCGGAAACTTCAGGGACGCTTGCCGCAACGCCAGTCCCATCGGCTCAGCCACGCGGTTCTGGCTGCTACGCGGTTCAACCGCCCGCCTGAGCCCACGATTGACGTGGCCACTCTGCGGCAGGCGACGTGGGATGAGCGCGCGGTCGAGTTTTTCTATACGGACGCGAAAGGCGACGCTACGCACAGGCGCGTCAACCCTTTGAGCATCGTCTATCTGGATCACTCGAACGTGTTGTTGGGCTGGTGCCACCTGCGACAGGATTTTCGCGTTTTCCGGTTGGATCGCTTACAGGACATGTCAGTGACGGAACAAAGTTTCAGGCCGAACCGCGTGCCCCTGCTGCGCGAGGCATTGGAACGCATTCGGGCAGAGCGTGCTGCGCAGGAGCGAGAGGCGAACGTCTGAGCACTTTGTGAATTTCTGATTCTGCGCTACCCTGTGGTCGAGCAGTAATCAGGAAAAAACGGAATGCGAAAATGCGTAGGCGGCGTCATGACCGTCGCATTGTGGGCATCCATAGTGCAGGCGGAAACAACAGAAAACACCAGATGGGCAGACAGCGGGATTTCACGCGCAGCGCTGCAACTGGCTTCGGCGGATGTGACCGTTTCGATCCGTCCGGTCCCGCGCCCGTTGATTGAGGCCTTGCCCGTGGCTTCTGCGACAACGGCAAGGTTTCAGTCCTGGCTTGGCGCCTTTCAGGGACGCGCGCGGCGGCAGGGCATTTCGCAGGGAACACTGACTCAGGTGTTTTCGGGGATGAGCTATGACGAAGATGTCCTGGAACGGGATCGCAATCAGGCTGAGTTTTCGAAACCCATCTGGGAGTATCTTGAAACCGCAGTGTCGGAAACGCGCCTGTCGAACGGGCGCGCCGCCCTGCAGCGGCATCGGCAGGTGTTGAACCGGATCGAGGCTGAATACGGTGTCGAAAAAGAGGTGGTCGCTGCCATCTGGGGGCTTGAAACCTCTTTCGGGTCTTATCGCGGCAGCAGTCCAACGCTTCGTTCATTGGCAACGCTAGCCTTTGATGCGCGGCGGGCACAATTCTTTGAAACGCAGTTGGTCGCTGCCCTGCGGATTGTGCAGGCTGGCGATATCAGCGCCGGCAACATGCTTGGCAGTTGGGCGGGCGCAATGGGGCATACACAATTCATGCCCACGTCATATCTGGATCACGCGGTGGATTTTGACGGTGATGGCCGGCGGGACATCTGGTCGGATGACCCGACGGATGCGCTGGCTTCGGCGGCGTCTTATCTGGCGCGGCATGGTTGGACCAGGGGTCAGCCGTGGGGCGTGGAGGTGCGTCTGCCCACCGATTTCGATTACGCCTCAGCCCGTCGTGATTTTACGCTGACGCCGTCCGAATGGGCCGCACGGGGTGTCGTGGCGCGGGATGGCACCGCCGTGCCGGATCATGGGAAGGCCGCGATCCTGCTTCCGGCCGGAAGTCAGGGCGTCGCGCTGATGATTTTTGACAATTTCAACGTGATCGAGGCGTATAACGGGGCCGACGCATATGTGATCGGCATCGGGCATCTGTCTGACCGGCTTGTAGGGGGCGCACCGTTTCAATCCGACTGGCCGCGCGGCGACTTGGTGCTGAGTTTTGCCGAGAAAAAGGAACTTCAGACCCGTCTGACGGATGCGGGCTTTGACACAAAGGGTGTCGACGGGCGTACCGGGCCAAATACGATCAACGCGGTTCGGGCGTATCAAATGGCGCAGGGGCTGGTCCCGGACGGATACCCCACGCCAAACCTGCTGGAGAGGTTACGGTAAAGAAAAGGCGGCCCGAATGGGCCGCCTTTGAAGACGCATAAGTCGCTAAATCAAGATGCGGCTTTCATCAGCCCTTGTGCAATGATCTCGGCCTGCGCTTCGTCCAGCGACTTGTAGATCCGCACGAACATCTCGTCGATATCCGCAGGTGTCAGGATCAGCGGGGGTGAAATGATCATCCGGTCGCCAACATGGCGCATGATCAGGTTATTGGCAAAGCACCGATCACGGCAGATATAGCCGACCGCGCCGGGTTCGGATGCGAATTTGGCGCGGCTGGCTTTGTCCGGGGTCAGCGCGATGGATGCCATCATGCCAACGATCTTGGCCTCACCCACCAGCGGATGATCTGCCAGTGCCTCCCATTTCTCTTTCAGATAGGGGGCTGCAACGTCGCGCACATGCTCAACGATCTTCTCTTCTTCGAGGATGCGCAGGTTCTCCAACGCCACGGCGGCCGCGACCGGGTGGCCGGAATAGGTATAGCCGTGGTTGAATTCGGTACCGCCGATTACTTCGGCAATTTCGTCGTTTACGATGGACCCGCCGATGGGCGCATAGCCCGAGCTAAGGCCCTTGGCGATGGTCATAATATGCGGCTTGATGCCAACGGTTTGCGACCCGAACCAGTTGCCTGTCCGGCCAAATCCGCATATGACCTCGTCAGCTATCAGCAGGATATCGTACTTGTCGCAGATACGCTGAATTTCCGGCCAGTATGTATCGGGCGCCACGATTACACCGCCTGCGCCCTGAACCGGCTCGGCGATAAAGGCGGCGACCCGGTCTTCGCCCAACTCTTCGATCGCCTCTTCCAGCTCGCGCGCGCGGGCCAGACCGAATTCTTCGGGCGACATATCGCCGCCTTCGGCCCACCAATTGGGTTGGTTAATGTGGTGGATATTCGGGATCGGAATGCCGCCCTGCGCGTGCATCCCGGCCATACCACCCAGCGAGGCCGAACCCACGGATGAGCCGTGATAGGCGTTCTTGCGGCTGATGATGATGTTCTTGTCAGGCTGGCCTTTCTGGGCCCAGTAGGTGCGCACGAGGCGGATATTGGTATCGTTTGCCTCGGACCCTCCTGCTGCGAAAAAGACATGGTTCAGATCGCCCGGTGCCAGTTCGGCAATCTTGGCGGCTAAAGCAATCGCGGGGACGTGGGTCGTTTTGAAGAAGGTGTTGTAATAGGGCAGCTCGCGCATCTGGCGCGCGGCAACATCGGCCAGCTCATCACGCCCATATCCGATATTGACGCACCACAGGCCTGCCATTGCATCCAGAATTTCCTCGCCTTCGCTGTCGGTCAGATAAACACCATTGGCACGTGTGATCACGCGCGCCCCTTCCTTCCCCAGCGCACCATTGGCCGAGAAAGGGTGAATGTGATGCGCGGCATCCAGCGCCTGCAATTCGGTGGTCGGCATGTGGTTGGTGATGGTAGACATCGGAGAATCTCCTACAAGAACGCAGTTGGCGAACACAATATGATCAAATTTTTTCCTGTCAATCGAATCAAGTTAGATCAGACAGACGTCAATGCCTCCGCCATCAGGTCCATACCCTGTTCGATGTCCTGAGCGGTTGCCTTTGCAGTCATTTCTGCGTCACCGGCGCGCAAAGCGGCAATAATGTCCTTGTGCCGATCCGGAAGGCTCTGTGTGCCGAAGCGCCCGCAGACAACACGCAAAGAGGGGCCAAACCGCAACCAAAGTCTTTCAGCCAGATCACTGAGGATCGGCGCGTTTGCGTAAGAATACAGCGTTTCGTGAAAAGCTTGGTTCAAACGCAGATAGCCACCGACATCACCATCGGCGATCATGCGATCCAAATGCCTGTCCAGGCGTTCCAGGTGATCAATGTCCTGCGTTTTCAGGTTGGCGGTTGCACGTCTGGAAAGCTCTGATTCTATTGAAATTCTGGCGAAGATCATCTCTTCAATATCGTTCGAGTTCAGCAGCGGTACACTGACGCGCCGATTGCCCTGGAAAACCAACCCTCCATCCGAGATCAACCGGCGAATCGCTTCGCGGACCGGAGTCATCCCAACACCCAGCGAATCAGTCAGGCCCTGGATTGTGACGGGCTGACCTGGGACCAGTTCACCGAACAGAATCTGTGATCTGAGTGTTTGGTAAACCTGCTCATGCGCGGGTTGTTTGCCCCCTTCGGTCGACGGCGCATATGCCTTATTTTTGATCAAATCCAATTGGTTCTTCCCATTTCGACTAAGCCTGACTTGTCAGGTGACTGGCCACGTGAAACCATACGCTGGATCGAGGGAAAACGCAAAACTTGATCAAATCCAAAAAAACGGGAAAATACCCGTACACTTGCAGGGAGAAGAATATGACAATCAAAACGCTGACTATGACGGCGGTCATCGCATTGGGGACTTCGGCGGCATTTGCTGAAGAGGTGCGTGTTTACAACTGGTCCGACTACATCGACGAAGAACTGCTGAGCAAATTCGAAGCAGAAACAGGTCTGACCCTGATCTATGACGTGTTTGACAGCAACGAGGTTCTGGAAACCAAGATGCTGGCTGGTGGTTCGGGCTATGATGTGGTGGTGCCGTCAGGTACATTCCTTCAGCGCCAGATCCAGGCCGGCGCGTTTCAGCAGCTGGACCAAAGCAAGCTTTCGAACGCCGGAAACCTTTGGGATGTAATCGAAGAGCGAACCGCCGGTTATGACCCGGACAACGCGTATTCGATCAACTACATGTGGGGAACAACCGGGATCGGCGTGAATGTCGGTAAGGTCAAAGAGGTTCTGGGCGACGACGTTGCTCTGAACAGCATGGATCTGGTCTTGAAGCCCGAGAACATGGAAAAGCTGGCCACTTGCGGCGTGCATTTCCTGGATGCCCCGGCCGAGATCATTCCCATGGTGCTGCAATACCTTGGTGAAAACCCCGACAGCCACGACGCGGACGTGATTGGCAAGACCGAAGCGGTTCTGACGGCGGTCCGCCCGCATATCCAGAAATTCCACAGCTCGGAATACATCAATGCACTGGCAAACGGCGATATCTGCGTTGCTGTGGGCTGGTCGGGTGACATCCTTCAGGCACGCGACCGTGCTGCAGAAGCAGATAACGGTGTAGAGATTGAATACCACCCCTTCGCCGAAGGGTCGCTGATGTGGTTCGACCAGATGGCAATTCCTGTCGATGCTCCAAATCCCGAAGGCGCACACACGTTCCTCAACTTCATTCTGGACGCCAACAACATGGCGGCGGCATCGAACTATGTGTATTACGCCAATGGCAACAAAGCGTCTCAGGAATTTCTGGAAGAGGACGTGATCGGCGATCCGGCCATCTATCCGGATGATGCCACGATGCAGAACCTGTACATCACGACACCTTATCCGGCGAAAACACAGCGGGTCGTGACGCGTCTGTGGACCAAGGTCAAATCGGGTACCTGATCCGAATTGCACCGGCAGGGCGGCGCCGCCGCCTTGCCTCTCTTTCCAGCTATTCGAACGAGGGCCGTAGTGAATTCTGACGTCTTTGCGCCATGGGATGACCCGCAGGCGAAACCCTTGATCCAGTTCCGAAACGTGACCAAGCGTTTTGGTGAATTTACTGCCATCGACAACCTGTCTCTGGATATCTTCGAGCGAGAGTTCTTTGCCCTGCTTGGTCCGTCTGGATGTGGCAAAACGACGATGATGCGGATGCTGGCCGGGTTCGAAACACCGACCGAAGGCCAAATCCTGCTTGGGGGGAAGGATATCGACCCGATCCCGCCCAACAAGCGGGCCGTGAACATGATGTTCCAGTCCTATGCCCTTTTTCCTCATCTTAGCGTCTGGGAAAACATCGCCTTTGGCTTGCGCCGGGACAGAATGCCCAAACACGATCTGGAAGACCGGGTCGAAGAGATGCTGCGCCTGACCCGGCTTGAACAGTTCGCCCGCCGCAAACCGCATCAGATATCGGGTGGGCAGAGGCAGCGTGTGGCGCTGGCGCGCTCACTTGCCAAAGCGCCCAAGCTTTTGCTGCTGGATGAACCGCTGGGCGCGCTGGACAAGAAGTTGCGCCAGGATACCCAATTCGAACTGATGGATATTCAGGAAAAAACCGGCACCACATTCGTGATCGTTACGCACGATCAGGAAGAGGCCATGACAGTCGCCAGCCGTGTGGCGGTGATGGATCAGGGTCAGCTTATGCAGGTTGCCACTCCGGACCGGATTTATGAGAACCCCGCCTCGGTCTATGTCGCTGATTTCATCGGGGACGTGAACATCATCGAAGGGCGCGCGACATCTGTCGGAGAGGATACCTATCAGGTAGACTGGGCCGAAGGGCAAGCGCCGCTGACCGCCGCATCAGCGAAGAACTTTGAAAAAAGTCAGTTTTGCCATCTGGCGATCCGCCCGGAAAAAGTGACAATCTCGGCCGAGCGTCCGGCAGATGCAGTGAATGCGGTGCAAGGCAAGGTTCATGACATCGCGTATCTGGGCAATCTGTCCACTTACCACGTTGAGTTGGCAAACGGCACAATCATCAAGGCACAGACGGCCAACACCCGCCGCATCTCGCGCCGTTCATTCACCTGGGAAGACCCGGTCTGGCTGTCCTGGACGGCCACGGCTGCGGTTCTGCTGGCCGACTGATGCGCCGCGCTGTTCTGATCGCCATACCTTATGTCTGGCTGTTGGCGCTGTTCATGGTGCCATTCTTCATCGTTCTGAAGATTTCGCTGTCGGACACCGCGCTTGCGATCCCGCCCTATACACCGACACTGGATTTTTCAGCTGGTTGGTCGGGGATCAAAGAGTTCTTCAGCCAGCTTGATCTTGAAAACTTCATCTGGCTGACCGAGGACGACCTGTACTGGAAAGCGTATCTGTCCAGCGTCAAGATCGCTTTGATCTCAACCTTCCTGACTTTGCTGGTTGGCTACCCCATCGCCTATGGCATGGCCCGTGCGCCCGAGGAATGGCGGCCAACACTGATGATGCTGGTGATCCTGCCTTTCTGGACGTCATTCCTGATCCGGGTCTATGCGTGGATGGGCATTCTGTCGAATGAAGGGTACCTTAACCAACTGCTTCTGTGGACGGGCATCATTTCGACGCCTTTGACGATCCTGAACACCTCGACTGCCGTCTATATCGGTATTGTCTACACTTATCTTCCGTTCATGATCCTGCCGATCTATTCGTCATTGGAACGCATGGATGGTTCGTTGATCGAGGCGGCCGAGGATTTGGGTTGCTCGAGGGCACAAGCCTTCTGGCTGGTCACCATTCCACTGTCCAGACCGGGCATCATCGCAGGTTGTTTTCTGGTGATGATCCCCGTGATCGGTGAGTTTGTGATCCCGTCACTACTGGGTGGGTCCGGCACGTTGATGATCGGCAAGGTTCTGTGGGAAGAGTTTTTCTCGAACCGAGACTGGCCCGTGGCAAGTGCTGTCGCGATCGTGCTGTTGCTTATTCTGGTCGTTCCCATTGTGCTGTTCCAGCGCAACCAGCAGAAACAGGCGGAGGCTGACGGATGAACAGATTAAGCTGGTTCAATACAGTTTCGCTGACGCTGGGTTTTGCGTTCCTCTATATTCCGATGATCATCCTGATCATCTTCAGCTTTAACGAAAGCAAGCTGGTCACGGTCTGGGCCGGGTTTTCGACCAAATGGTATGGCGAACTGGTTCAGAACGAGGCATTTCTGGATGCCGCGTGGGTCACGGTCCGGGTTGCGGTGTTTTCTTCGACACTGGCAACGATTCTGGGGACTGCGGCCGCTTATGTGCTGGTTCGGGGCAAGCGGTTCTTTGGCCGGACACTGTTTTCCGGCATGATCTACGCGCCACTTGTGATGCCCGAGGTGATCACCGGCCTGTCGCTGTTGTTGCTGTTTATCGGGATCGGGCTGGACCGGGGTATCCTGACAATCGTTCTGGCTCACACAACATTTTCGATGTGTTTTGTCTCGGTTGTCGTCTCGTCACGGCTTGTGACATTCGACAAATCGCTGGAAGAAGCCGCTTTGGATCTGGGTTGTTCACCCGCGCAGGCCTTTGGTCTGGTCACCCTGCCGATCATCGCGCCTGCGGTAATCTCGGGCTGGCTGCTGGCTTTCACATTGTCGCTGGATGATCTGGTTATCGCGTCGTTCACATCGGGCCCGTCGGCGACGACCCTGCCGATCAAGATCTTTTCGGCCGTGCGGCTGGGCGTCAGCCCCGAGATAAACGCGCTGTCGACGATTATGATCGCGGTCGTGACGGTTGGGGTGATCACGGCCTCACTTGTGACCAAACGCGCGATGATGCGCCAACGGCAGGACGAGCAGGCCGCTGCGCGCACCGAATGAAACGGATATTTCCCGAATACACCTATGGCGCAGGTCCTCGTGGTGGTTGCTGGTGGGACGAAACCATTGCAAACCCGAACTGGCCAGAGCTTCAGGGCGATCTGAACGTTGATGTTGCCATCGTCGGTGGCGGCTTTACAGGGGTCTCAGCGGCTTTGCATCTGGCCGAAAACGCGACCTCGGTAGCTGTGTTCGAGGCAGGCCCGCCGGGGTGGGGCGCATCAGGTCGCAATGGCGGTTTCTGCTGTCTTGGCGGATCGAAGCTTGGGCAAAAGTCTATGGTGCGCCGCTATGGCCGCGAAGCGGCGCAAGCCTATGAGACGGCTGAACAGGATGCGGTCCAGCTTGTTGCCGATCTGCTGGCGCGGCATCGGATTGACGCCGATACGCATTCCAACGGTGAGACTCAACTGGCCCATTCGCGGCATGCGATGGATGTCCTGCGCCGATACGCGGACGAGACCGGCATTCTGCACCAAGCCGCTGAATTACCAGCGCTCGGTATGGGTGGTGCATTTTTCGGTGGGTATACTCTGCCGGTTGGCTTCGGGCTCAATCCCCGGAAATACCTGTTCGGGCTGGCAAGCGCTGCGGCAGCTTCGGGAGCGAATTTCTTCCAGAACAGCCCCGTTCTGAACATTGAAAAAACGACGTCCGGCTTCAGGCTGCAAACAAGCGCGGGGCAGGTTAACGCACAGGTCGTGCTGATTTGTACCAACGGGTATTCCAGCGAAGACATCCCCGATTGGATGTCCGGACGCTATTTGCCTGCGCAATCGACGGTTATGGTAACACGCCCACTTAGCCAGGCAGAACTATTGGCGCAGGGCTGGAACTCGGACCAGATATGTTACGACACGCGCAATCTTCTGCACTATTTTCGCCTGATGCCGGATGGGCGCTTTTTGTTCGGAATGAGAGGCGGCTTGTTGTCGTCGCCCCGGTCCGAGGCCGCGATCCGGGCAAAGGTTCAACAGGATTTCAAACGCATGTTCCCGGCCTGGGCAGCGGTTGAGGCGACTCATATCTGGTCGGGGATGGTGTGCCTTTCGCGAAGCCTGATGCCTTATGTCGGTGCCGTGCCCAAGCAGCCAGGCATGTTTGCCGGATTTGCGTATCATGGCAACGGCGTCGCTATGGGGACTTACAGCGGGCGCGCATTGGCGCGGCTGGCATTGGGCAAAGAGGCCCACTTGCCAGCCCCGATGAGGCAAACTCCTGAACGGTTTCCGATGGGCCGCTGGCGTCGCGCATTGATGCCACCGGCATACGCCCTCTTTGCGCTTTCCGACCTCAGGTAAACTCAATCGGTTTCAGGATTTCGATTTCCAGTTTCAACCCTTCGGAATAGTCGGGTGCACCGTTTTCTGCGCGCCACAGGCAATAAGCGGCCATGCGCCAAGCATACCATGGCTTGAGCCGTTGATAACGGGCAACAATCTCGGGTCTGCGATAGGCGGACAGAAACTGAACTTCTTCCGCGTCCGACAATGGTGAGCCCCGGTACAACCTTTGCATTGCCGGGGACAGAAACAGCGCAAGGTCTTCGCACGGGTCGCCAAAGGCCGGGCATTGCCAGTCGATCAAGGTCAGGCCGCGGGACGCGACCAGAATATTTCCAGCGACCGGATCGCCATGGATCAGGCAAGTCTTGGTCGTGGGGGGGACGGATATCGAAGGTTGCAGTTTTGCCAGTTCGTTTCGGGTTTCTGACCTGCACCCTTGCAGAATTCTGTGCCCATGGGCCATCAGGTCCGCGCTGCCGTTACACCCGGCGGGCGCTGGAATGGTGTTGGGCAGCGAGTGCAACCTGCGCAGCAGTTCACCAACCTTGTCCGACCCATTCCGCCAAGGTGTTCCGGGTGCGTGGTCGTAAAACACCCAATGCGCGTTCCTGTGCTGTCCTGCGGCGCGAAGCCTTGGTACAAATCCGGTCGGACCAAGCGCCTTGAGGCAGAGGGCTTCCAGCTTTGCATCATTTCGAAACAGGGGGTTGCGTAAGGTCGGGCTGTAGAGCTTCAGTACTTTGTCGCCGTTGTCCCCCAGCACTTTCCACACCCTGTTGGTCCGACCACCATACAGGATTTCGAACTGCGCGTACATGTTGACCAACCCCATAGTGCTGAGGTGTTCAACCAGATCATGAGGGGGGGCAGGCAGGTCGGGCAGAGGTCTTTTCACTTCTTCTGGCGAGTCGAGTTGCCAACCTTTGGCCCGTACTGCCTGACAGATCAAGCGCCCGTTCGGACCGCAGTGACCAGATCTGCGGAAATCACTTGACCACCTTGCAGGGTCAGCAGAACAGCATCCTCTCCCACCTGCGCTTCGACAACGCGGTTATAGGCAGCGACCGGTTTCTCGGAAATCAGCCGGTCATTTTTGTAGCTTTCCAGCGTCGCGGTGTAGTTGCCAGCGGCCATCGGATCGCCTGAGGAACTCACACCTGCCCAAGCAAACTCCGTCGCTGTTGTGGGAACAGAAACCGTGTCGACGACTGCGCCTTCATGATCACGGATCACCAGTCTGGTTGCGTCCGCGTCAGAATCCGCGTTCGAGAACAGGGTCACTGGCTGGCCGTTGAAATGGAAACCCGAGGCAGATCGGACGTCCATTCCGACCCAGCTTGCAAGGTCGTTCAGATTGACACTGCCAAGCGTGCTGGTCAGGGCGGAAAGCAGGTCATTGGTTTGAACCTGTTGTTCAACCATCGAAAACTGCGCAAGTTGCGATGCGTATTCGGTTGAATCCATCGGCTCCAGCGGGTCCTGATTTTGGGCCTGCGCGGTCAGCATCAGCAGAAACGTTTCGAAATCCGAAGTGATCGCAGAACTCCGGGACGGACCGGCAGTATGCTGAGAGGTGGCAGCCTGTGTGGCGGTGATGGGTGTGATCATTTTCAATATCTCATATCGATGCCCCTGACCGGAGCAGGAGTTTGTGGAAGCGGCGTGGCTTGCGCGAGGTGTACGTTCTGAACCGGTTCGGATTCCGGTGCGGCCTGAGCGTCGAATTCATCTGTCCACTGATCCCGAGCACCTGAATCCGACGGAGTCCCCAGATCGATGTTCAGGTTCCCATAGCCCAGTTTCTGAAACTCCTCCGTAAGAACGGACAGGTGGCGGCGCAAAAGTTCCATCGTGTCCGGGCGTTCGGTGGCGATTGTCATCTGGAGCCCGTCATCCCGACCGTTCAGCACAATGGATACGCGCCCCAATTCTTCGGGGCTTAGCGAGATTTCCATGATGCCGGTTCCCGGTCGGGTCTGGATCGTTGCCGCCAATTGCCCGGCTATGGCACGGGCAATTTCAGCACGGGCGAACGGAGAGGGCATCGCCGAGTGTTGTGCCACCTCGCGGGGGGCTTGCTGAACGGGTTCGTCTAAGGCGATGGGCACAGAGTCAACCTCTTGAACCGGTGCCGCCTGTTCCGCTTCGATTGAGTTGAGGATCAGTTGAAGCTGTGCAACGGGTGTCGCGCGGTTTGGACTTGTCGGATTGGGCGTGGCAGCGACTTCCGCTGTCTCGGGCACCGTCTTTGCGCCTTCAAGGAGGGGTTCGGCTGTCAACCCGGCTGTCTGGTCCTTTGATCGGGTTGGCTGGCTCAGCACAGGCAAAGCCTCTGAGGGTTTTTGGGCTGGCGTGACCTGGGTCGAAGCGGTGTGAACCTGCTCTTCGATTGGTTGCCCGGGCACAAAGGGTTGAATGTCGGTCTGACGGGGCAAACCCGTTGACGCAACGGTTTGTTCCGGTTCTGTCGTACCCGTTGCGGGGATATCCGCTGCAGCAGGAACAAACGGCGCGGGATGCGTTGTATCTGCCCCAGGCGTTTCGGATGTCCCGGCCATTTCGGTCTGCGATGAAATGTTGTTTGCCAGCTCTGGTGCCCGAGGTGAAATCGCCTCGACAGATGCCTCAGCCGTGTTTGACAGAACGGCCTCAACCTCAATCTCGGCAGTTTCGTCGGTGGTTTCGATAGAAGTGGCCAAAGCCGTGGTGCCGGGGAGAGGATGTGTTTGGTTTCCCTGTTCAAGGATATCCTCGAAACTGTCCGACCCGGCAGTACGACCCGGTTCTTTGGCGGGCGAATTGGGTTTCGCAGTTGCTGTTGGCGCTGCGGCCGCCAGCGTTAGTGGGTTGGGCATTTTGCTCTGGCTCCGTGTGATTGATCAGAACTCTGCCCGCAGGAAGTTACGTTTATTTTAACCGCTTTCACCTTTGATCGAGAAAGTTCGAAGCATTTTCGGAGAAAACCATGCACGTCTCAGCAATTTCCCAGGTGGCTCAAACGCCATTGGCCCAGACACGACTGAAAGACGCGGCCATAGAGTTGGAGGCCGCATTCCTCAGCGAAATGATGAAGTCGGCCGGATTGGGCAAAACGCGCCAGTCTTTTGGAGGAGGAGCCGGTGAAGACCAGTTCTCTTCGTTTCTTGTTCAGCATCAGGCACGCGAACTGGCCCGGGCTGGAGGGGTGGGTTTGTCAGAAATTCTGCTGAAATCACTGATGGAGAAAACCGATGACATCTGAAGTCGACATGGCACTGATCAAATCTCTGGAAGAAGTTCTGGATCTGGAGCGTGCGGCGCTTGTCCAGGGCGATCTGGATCGCCTGACGCATATGGTGCCGGAAAAAGAAAAACTGATCGGCGCGATCAACGACCTTCAGGTGATTGACAGCGATGCATTGGTTCGAGTGCAGCAGAAAGTCGAACGCAATCAGGCATTGCTGAACAGTGCCGCCGACGGGATTCGGGCCGTCGCCAGCCGCATGGCTGAACTGCGACGGGTTCGGCAGGAATTCAGCACGTACGGCGCGGATGGGCAACGAAGTGAGTTTTCCGTTCGAAATACGGCAAAGCTGGAAAAACGCGCATAGGCTTGGGTTTGATTCAAATCTGAAACACCTGGTTCGGGCGTTTTAGCACTCCGTTAGGGGATCGGGCTCAAAAGTGATGCTGCACCTGGAAACATCAGGTGGCGCGAACAGCCACGCGGCGCGTCGCACAAGTCAGAAAGACACCAATGCCCGCAGATATTGTGGGGTGAACATGGGCGAAAATCGCCCGAAGGCAAAAGGATAAAAGCTATGTCCAGCATTCTGACAAACAATGGCGCGATGGTTGCGCTGCAAACTCTCAAGTCGGTCAACAAGAACCTGGCGATGACCCAGAACGCGATTTCGACCGGTAAGGACGTCGCGACAGCCAAGGACAACTCGGCGGTTTGGGCGATCTCGAAAGTGATGGAGTCCGACGTCAAGGGCTTTAACGCGATCAAAGACAGCCTCGCGCTGGGCGAATCGACTGTTGCAGTTGCGCGAAATGCGTCTGAAACTGTCACCGACCTCTTGACCCAGATGAAAAGCAAGATTGTCGCGGCGCAGGAAGACAACGTTGATCGCGGTAAGATCAATGACGATGTGACCGCACTGAAGGATCAGATCGCATCGGTTGTCAGCGCGGCCCAGTTCAACGGTCTGAACCTTGTTGACGGCTCGACCGGCTCTGCATCGATCCTCGCATCGCTGGATCGGGACAACACCGGGGCGGTGACTGCGTCGTCAATCTCGGTCTCGGGGCAGAACCTGTCGACCGGTGGATATGTCACCAAACAGGTTTTCGACGGCTCTACCGGCGCATCGACCGGCAATGACCGCGTGGGGGCAACCATTGACAATGGTGCAACGGCCGCGACGGCGTTGGTGACCGATGAATCCAGCGGTGCTTTCGCGGCCGGAGACAAGGTTGTCGTCGCCATTAACGATCAGGTTGTGTCCTATACCGTTTCTGCGGAAGATGCTGCCGCGACAACGACCGGTGACCTTGTTGCTGTCGGATTGAAATCGAAGATCGAAGAGCTGGGAATTACCGGTCTGACTGTCGATTACGACTCCGGCACTGCGGGTACGTTGTCGGTTACAAACGGCACAGGATCTGACATCTCGTTCTCGGCTCAGTTCGTGAATGCGGGTGCCGGTGGTTTGGGCGCGCTGGCAGGTATTGATGTGTCGACAGGTGCGGGGGCAACCGCTGCGTTGGCGGCTGTCGAATCGCTTATCGATACTTCGATTGATGCCTCGGCCGCCTTTGGCTCGGCGCAGGGTCGTATCGAGACCCAGAAAGAGTTCATTTCGAATCTCTCTGACTCGTTCAAATCCGGTATCGGTGCGCTGGTCGACGCTGACATGGAAGAAACCTCGGCGCGTTTGCAGGCCCTTCAGGTGCAGCAGCAGCTGGCAACACAGTCGCTTTCGATCGCCAACCAGGCGCCGCAGTCGATCCTGTCGCTGTTCCGCTAATACGCAACGCGGTCCGGGGCGCGGTTTTCGCGCCCCGGTCGAGACTATCTGACGACGGCTTTTTGGAAGGATTTCAAGTGACCCCGCAAACCCTCGCTCAATACACCTATGCGCAAGCCGCCGCGCCGACGCGAACGCCCCGTGACACTGAATATGAGGCAATTTCCAGAATTACACGGCGTCTCAAGGCGGCCACGGCGCGCAAGGCAACGGATTTCTCGGCGTTTGTTCAGGCCGTGCACGAGAACCGCCGGTTATGGGGGGTGTTGGCGACAGGTGTCGCGGATTCGGCAAACGCTTTGCCGAACGATATTCGCGCCAGGATTTTCTACCTTGCCGAGTTTACGGAACTGCACAGCAGCCGCATTTTGGCGGACGGCGCGTCCATCGAACCATTGCTTGAAATAAACACGGCGATTTTGCGCGGATTGCGCCAGATGAGGGCAACCTGATGAGCGGGCTGGTTTTGAAACTCGCCCCGAAGGAAAGGGTGCTGATCAATGGTGTTGTGATTGAAAACGGCGACCGCCGTGGCCGGTTTTCGATCATGACGCCGCAGGCCAATGTCCTGCGGTTGCGCGATGCGATACATCCGGATGAAGTAAATACTCCGGTGCGCCGTGTCTGCTATGCCACGCAACTTGTTCTGTCCGGAGACATGGATCCGGCTCGGGCGCGTCAACACCTGTTGCGCAGCGTAGAAGAGCTGAGCCAAGTTTTTACGGATACAGATAGCCGTCGTGTATTGTCCGAGGCGACAGACGCGCTGGTGGCCGAGCAATACTATAAATGCCTCAAGTCACTTCGCTCGCTTCTCCCGCGCGAAGATCGGTTGATGGCCTATCAGCAATGAGCTTTCAACCTGTCATTCCGACTGGCGGGATCGTCGGCTGGCGGTTTCTGCAACGTACTTACCAAGGACAGTTTCAAAGTTTCTCGTCTTCGGCAGTGAATGAGAGGGAGACAAAGTATTTCCTGGACAACATTGGGAAAGTGAAGACCGCCGAACAGTTGGTTTCTGACCGCAGATTGTTGCAGGTCGCTTTGGGTGCCTTTGGGTTGGAAGGGGATGTGGATAACCGGTTCTTTATCCGGAAAATCCTGGAGGATGGAACACAGGCGGATGACGCTTTGTCCAATCGTTTGGCGGATAAACGGTACCGGGAATTTTCGGATGCTTTCGGGTTTGGTCCGGGAGCTGTTCGAAAAACGGTGCTGGTCACAAATATGGAAGAGATAGCTCAGGTCAGCCTGTCAGCGCGGTTTGAGATCGCGGTCGGACAGTCAGATGAGACGATGCGCATTTCGCTTTATGCCCAGCGCGAGCTGTCTGATCTGGCGAAAAGCGGAAGCAGTACAGATACGAAATGGTTCGATCTTATGGGGTTGCCGCCGCTGCGCAAAATGATGGAAACGGCGCTTGGGCTACCGCCATCATTCGCCCAACTGGATATCGACAAGCAATTGGTCGAGTTCAAAAGCCGGCTATTCCGTCTGACTGGATCGGATGATCTGGCACAGTTTTCCGACCAGAAGGCGGTTGAGAAACTGACCGACACCTATCTGGCCAGAAGTCAAATCGCGGGTCTTCAGAGTACGATTTCGCCAGCGCAGACCGCTTTGATCTTGCTTCGGGCTGTGTAATAAGAAGACGCGGGCAAAAGCCCGGGTCGCAATCTAGTACCCGGCTTCTCTCGTTTGACCTGCACAAACCAGAAGTTAACCGTTCAAAATCTCGTCGGCTGTGGTTTGCAATGCGTAGCATATAACGGGTCTAGTCACGTTGTGCAGGTTGACCGCGCCCAATGGTAAGGCGTTGGAACAGGCAGGCTCAATATCTTCGGACACGACTATGCGATGGCCTTCGGTTTTCCCATATTCGCCCAACCGCGCTGCTATGTTGGCCGCTTGTCCAATAACCGTAAAATCAAGTCGTTCACGAGAGCCCACATTGCCATAGGTGACGCGCCCATAAGCCACGCCAATAGAACAGTCGCAATGTATGCCGGTACCTGCTTTGCGCAACTCTCCCAACGTTTCGACGATTTTGATTGCCGAGCGCTGGGCATTGGCACGGGCCGCGCTGGCGTTTTCATTGGCTGCCGGGAATACCGCCAGAACAGCGTCACCAATGAATTTCAGAACTTCACCTTCGTTTTCGTGAACGATACCCGAGACGGTTTCAAAGAACTCGTTCAAAACACTGATATATGTGCCCCGCCCCAGTTTCTCTTCGAGGCTTGTCGAGTTGCGGAGGTCACAGAACATGATTGCAGCGTCGATTTCATCCCCGTCACCGCGCCGGATCTCACCCCCCAACACGCGTGCGCCAGAGCGTTTTCCAACATATGTTTCCAGCAAAACCTGTGCATTCTCGCGTTGCATGAACACTTCGTAAAAGCGTGCGATTACCGAAGAGCATTCGAATACAAGGCCCAGATTCTCGGTGGTGAACCCGTTGGGATGGTCACAGGTCAGGGTCAGAACGTTGGTCCGACCGTCAGAGAAGGGCAACGGCATCGCGACATAGTCGGTGGCACCCTTTGCCCGCAACTCCTCCATGATTGGGAAGCTGTAATGCGGGTTATCGTCGTTCAGTCTTTGCCGTACGCCGCCCAACCCGTTCGAGACATGGCGCAACGGGCTGTTGATGAAAGCCGGGTGATCATAGATTTCGTAGGTCGGGGCGCGGGTCAGAATCTCGTCCTGATCCTTTTCCCAGATATAGTGTTTGCCCGCGATCAGGGGGTGCAAGGACCATGCCAGAATGCTCAGCCGCTGGATGGCGATGCCGTGCTCCAGCATCTTCTCGGCCAATGCCTGGGTAAAGCTTTCGGGCGTGGTCGCGGCGGAAGCACCGCGCATCAGCCAGTCGATCAGTGGTCCGCTGATATTGCCGTCGTCAGGCTCGCGCAGGCGATTGTTGCCCAGGTCAATCCGGGTGTAGGCGCCGGACACAAACCCGATACAGCCCCGGATGTCCGCGCTTTCCGGCAGGGCTTGTTCATAAGCCCAGACGGAATTGGTCAGGGGCCCCGAGGCCAGTTGGATGTCGTGGTAAGTGGCGGTGCCTTTGAACGGGCAGAATGTTTGCAGGTCTGTTTCTTCGCTCAGATCCACACATACATCTGCGCGGGGAACGTAAATCGTTGGCGGCAAACGCGTTTCATACATCACCTTTGCGTTTGTGCTTTCAGCCAGAAGAATGTCGTTCCGGTAAATGGCAATCCTGCCTTCCAGCGGCTCAACTGAGATTCCATATCCATTCATCTGTGGCGCGGCGTGGACGTTCATAAGCGACCTCCTCTGCCTGGGGTTTGTTTAGAATGGGGCTTTCCACCTGACATTCCAAGAGGCTGCAACGGGAATTTACCGGGCGCGAGCGACGCGCCAAAACGTCAGACCATTTGAATGACGTCCTTCTCGATCGACAGCATATACCCCTTCTTGGCAATATTCTTGACCAGCAGTTCGCTGACCATCTGGTTGCCAAGCGCGTCGCGCAACCGCTTGATCCGTGTTGCGCCCGCGGCTTCGTCACAATCGGCGGCATCGCGACCGGAAATCATGGCCTCGATCTGGGCGCCGGACAATACCTCGTCATCCAACCGGGATTCCGCCAGAATCGACAAGGTTTCCATCGCGGCGGGCGTCAGTTTGAAATCCATGTTGTTAAGGTAGACAGTGTTTTCTTCGCGACTGATCAGCAGCGACGTTACCTGAATGCCGGTACGTTCGATCTGTGCCATGCGCCGGTTCAACAAGACCAGCATCACCAGAAAGACCAGTGCCGAGATCATCATCGCACTGGCAAAAACCAGCAGCACATAGATCACCATCCGGTAACTGGACAGGGTGTCAGCAAAGGCGGTGCCAGACTGGGCCAGAATTTCAAGCAGGCGAATCTCAGTCTGTGACGTCAGATCGGCCTCGACAAACAGCCGCTCGACACGTGCGTTGAACGCATTTGCGTCCGGCAAGGTCCAGAACAGGAAAACGGCAGCGGTGATCAGAATGACGACAATGGCCGCGATGCCCAGCACAACCAGACGGACACCCGACCGGCGTGCATCAGAAACGGAGATAGAATTGTCCGGCATTGCCTTTCCTCTGATCCAACCCTTCCGGCCCGAAAACGGACTGCACTTCAAGCAAGGTCCAACCCGACGCGTTCAGGCGCTGGGCGATTTCTGCCCGGGCCTGCCCCTTGTCGCAACTTGTGACCTGCATGACGCCGTAATGCAAACGCAGCGGGTTGTCCTTCTTGGCTTTGTAGTCCGCATAACAATCTGCCGCTGTCGCAGCAGAACCAAGCGATAACAGGGCCGCAAAGGTCAGAGAAGAGAGGATCTGTTTCATAGGCCGCATCCTGCGCATGAGTTGCCGCGATATTCAATAACCCAAGGGGTTTGCTGCCCCTGATATCCGATAACACCGGGCCGTTATTGCTTGTCTGGGGCAGGTGCCCCCACTTTCAGGGCAATCAGCACGCGGTCCGTCATACGGTCGCAAGAACATCCGAAAGGACAGGCATCATGCATAAGAAATTCATCGCTTTGATCATTGCGACCGCGGTTGCGATTACCGGTGTGTCGGCTTCTCAGGCGAAGGCGGCCGACGCAAAGGACATTCTTGGGGGGCTGGCGGCCATCGCTATTATTGGTGCCGGCGTTCATTACTATAACAAGGAAAAGAAAAAGGATCAGGCGACTCGTCAACAGACCTATACCCATACACCACATGTGACGCAGCCGGTGCGTCCGTTGCCGCCGCATGTGGCGCGTTACGACCTGCCCCAGCGCTGCCTGCGCACCTATGATGGGTATTCGCAGGACCATCCGCTGCTTGGGCCGAAATGCCTCGAGAAACATTACAAACATGCCAATAGCCTGCCGCAAGAGTGCAAGGTCGGTTTCTGGAATGGCAAAAAGGTCAGGCGGGCCTATGAACCTGCATGCCTGCGCCAAAAGGGATACCGCGTCGTTTATCAGTAGTTCGGGTTGAGCAGGAACGGTGCCAAAGAAGTGCCGTGAGAGAGAGGGTGGTGTGGGCCGCCCTCTCATTTCTTCTTGCGGTGCTGCGCGAAACGCGGTTTGCCAAGGGCATGACAATGCCAAACTTCGAACTTGAGCAGGCGCTGCTGGACATGGGCCACATCCGTATCGCCGGTGTGGATGAGGTCGGGCGCGGCCCATTGGCCGGGCCGGTTGTGGCTGCCGCCGTGATTCTGAACCCGAAGCACTTTCCCGAAGGGTTGAATGACTCAAAAAAGCTGACCGCAAAACGCCGGGCCGTGCTGGACGCCGAGATTCGGGACGTTGCTGAGTTCGCGGTGGCCGAAGCCTCTGTCGCCGAAATTGATGAGGTCAATATCCTGAGGGCGTCGCACTTGGCGATGATGCGCGCGGTGGAGGCGTTGACCCCGGCACCTGATTTCCTGTTGATCGACGGCAACCTGATTCCGCAGGGTCTGAGATTTCCGTCACAGGCCGTTGTGAAGGGCGATGCACGATCGGTGTCGATCGCGGCTGCTTCGATCTTGGCGAAAAACTGGCGCGATCAGGTGATGGTGGATTTAGCGCAACAGCACCCGGGTTATGGGTGGGAAACCAACGCAGGCTATCCGTCAAAACAACACAAGGAAGCGCTGCGAAATCTTGGCGTGACCCCACACCATAGGCGTTCATTCAAACCGGTGCACAACATCTTGTATCAAGAGTAAATCGTAAGCTGCTGATTCAAAAAAGAATTTGACGGCGAATCGACTTTGACTCATCCTTGTCTCAACCAAATGAGCGCAAAAGCGCCGTGGACACTTGAGGCAGTGATATGACAACAACCACCAAAAAGGGCGCAAGAGCGCTCCCTTTAAACACGATTCTATCCGGGGACTGCATCGATGTGATGAACAGTCTGCCCGAGGCGTCAGTGGATCTGATTTTTGCGGACCCGCCGTATAACCTGCAATTGAAAGGTCAGTTGCATCGTCCGGATAATTCGCAGGTCGATGCGGTGGATGATCACTGGGATCAGTTCGCAAGCTTCGGGGCGTATGACCAGTTTACGCGCGAATGGCTGAAGGCGGCGCATCGTCTGCTGAAACCCAATGGCGCGATCTGGGTGATCGGGTCTTATCACAACATTTTCCGCGTGGGGTCAGCGCTGCAGGATGCCGGATACTGGATCCTGAACGACGTTGTTTGGCGTAAGTCGAACCCGATGCCGAATTTCCGCGGCAAACGGTTCACCAATGCGCATGAGACGATGATCTGGGCGTCCAAGCGCGAAGGCGCGAAATACACCTTCAACTATGAGGCGCTGAAAGCCCTGAACGAGGGTGTGCAAATGCGCAGCGACTGGGTGCTGCCGATCTGCACCGGGCATGAGCGGCTCAAGGATGAAAACGGCGACAAGGCGCATCCGACGCAAAAACCGGAATCGCTGTTGCACCGCGTGCTGGTCGGCTCGACCAACCCTGGCGATGTGGTGCTGGATCCGTTCTTTGGCACCGGCACCACCGGGGCCGTCGCCAAGATGCTGGGGCGCGAGTTCATTGGTATCGAGCGAGAGGAAAGCTATCGCAAGGTGGCTGAAAAACGCATCGCCAAGGTCCGCAAGTTTGATCGCGAAGCTCTGGAAGTCAGTGCCAGCAAACGTGCCGAGCCACGCGTGCCATTCGGCCAGCTGGTCGAACGCGGGATGTTGCGCCCGGGTGAAGAGCTTTATTCCATGAACCAGCGCCACAAGGCAAAGGTGCGTGCGGATGGAACGCTGGTGGGTGACAATGTCAAAGGGTCAATCCATCAGGTCGGCGCGCATCTGGAAAACGCCCCGTCCTGCAACGGCTGGACATACTGGTGCTTCAAGCGGGACGGCAAGACCGTACCGATTGACATCTTGCGGCAACAGATCCGCGCAGAGATGCACAACTGAATTCACGAACACCGCCGGTGCCTGTGGCCTGACACATGGCACTATGCCTTGCCCCGCCGATCAACCGGCGGGGTCTTTTGTTTTGCCTTCAACAGTGATTGCATAAGGCTGCCAAGCCTCCGCAAGAAAGACCACGGCCATGACCGAGACGACCGCACAGCCCCGCCGAAGCCTGTTTTTCACCCAGCCCGATGCGTTTGATCTGGACAACAAATATACCGAGGCTGCGTTGGAACGGCACAAGCGCGAGGGTCTGGAACTGGCTGTGCGTGCGCGATGGGTGGCGATGGCGCTGACTGCGGTGCTGCTCATTTTTCTGAACCCGCAATGGGAGGTGCTTTGGTATCACTTCATTCTGCTGCTGATCTGCGCCAACGGATGGTTGATCCGCAGAGCAGGTCGTGTCGGGCAATCGCGGGGCGAGTTGTTTTTGATTTTCGTCGACCTGCTGATCATGACGCTCGGGATGATCGTACCCAATCCCTTCAGCGATGATGTCAGGCCATTGGCCATGCAATACCGGTTCGACAACTTTCAGTACTTCTTCATCATTCTGGCGGCAGGCACATTGGCCTATTCCTGGCGGACCGTGATCGCCATTGGAACCTGGACGGCGATGATGTGGACGATCGGGTGGATCGTTGCCTGGTGGGTCGCAACGCCTATTCCGGGGCTCAGCGAAAAAGTTACAGCCGCCTTGCAAGGCTACCCGGATGTTGCCGAGCTTCTGGATCCGAACAGTTTCATGGCGCCTCAGCGCATCCAGCAGGTGATCGTGTTTATGATGGTGGCCGTGACTTTGGGCCTTTCGATGCAGCGGCTGAACCGGCTATTGATGAGCAATGCAGGGCTGGAACGGGAACGGGCCAACCTGTCACGCTATTTTTCGCCCAACGTGGTAGAGGAGCTGAGCCAGAATGACGAGCCGCTGAAACAGGTCCGAAAAGAGAATGTGGCCGTTCTGTTCATCGACATCGTCGGGTTTACAAAATACGCCGCCGGGCGCGACGCCTATGACGTAATCGAAGTGCTGCGGGGCTTTCACGCCCGCATGGAAACCGAAGTTTTTCGCCACCACGGAACCCTGGACAAGTATCTGGGGGATGGTCTGATGGCGACCTTTGGCACCCCGGTGCCCACGCCGTTGGATGCAAGCAATGCGCTGGGATGTGCACGCGCGATGGTCAGCGTGATCGACCGATGGAATCTGGACCGTCGCCGGGCGGGAGAGCCTGAAATCCGCGTCGGGATCGGGGTGCACTATGGCTCGGTCGTGCTGGGCGACATTGGCGCGAACCGGCTTGAATTTGCTGTCATCGGGAATGCGGTCAATGTCGCGGCCAAGCTCGAGGCGCTGACGCGTGATTTGCAGGCGCGTATCGTGGTCAGCGATGCCGTGCGCGCGCGGATTGCAGAGGAGAACCAGTCTGCGTCTGTCGCCATGAATGGCTTTACAGAGCTTACCGATCAATCCGTGCGCGGTGTAGATACACCGATGGATATCTGGGTGATGAAAGGCTGAAGACGGTATGTCCTACCGTAACAGCACCCAAAGCGCCGAACCTGATGGGCCGGGCGGCGCATTGGTTACGCATCAGGTACCGGGTTCAGGGCCTTGTTATAGGCGTGCCAATCGGTGATCTCGGGGTAGTACTGGCGCCGCCATTCCCGGACCCGTGGGTTCATGACCCGCCGCCACAGCGGTGGGATCATCGCAGCCACAGTCATGACGGGATAGCCATAGGGCAGTTGCGGTGCCGTTTCGGGCGTGTGGTGTTGAAGCAGCGGGAACCGGCGGTTTGGTTTGTAGTGGTGATCCGAATGGCGTTGCAGATTGATCAACAACCAGTTTGAAGCTTTCTGCGAGGCATTCCAGGAATGTCTGGGTAGGACGTGCTCATACCGCCCGTCCCCCAGATGTTTCCGGGTCAGGCCGTAATGTTCCACGTAGTTGACCAGTTCCAGCTGCCAGATCGCGACCCCGGCCTGCAACAGAAACAGGGCCAGACCGGACCATCCTCCGATCAGCGCCGCCAGTGCCAGCATCCCCCCTTGCAACGCCCAGTACCGCCAGAACGGGTTGGAGCGGTCGGTCCAGGGGCGGTCCTTGCGGGCCAGTTTTCCGCGTTCGGCGTTGAAGGCCGAGACCAGACTTTGCCGCAACACCCTAGGGTAAAAGCGGTGAAACCCTTCGTTGTATCGCGCCGTCACCGGATCGCGTGGCGTTCCCACATGACGGTGATGGACCAGCAGATGCTCGGACCGGAAATGAGAATACAGCACCATGGCAAGAAGGATATCGCCAAGCCAGCGTTCCCAACGGCTTTTCTGATGCATCAGCTCGTGGCTGTAGTTGATACCGACCGTACCCGAGATAACACCCATACCAAAGAACAGGCCGATTTTCTCAGGCGTCGAAAGCTGACTGCCGTGGCTCGCGTACCAGATCAGGCCAAACAGGGTAAGGAACTGAAGGGGTGCCCAAAGCTTGGTCAGCAGGATGTACCGTTGTAGAGCATCGTCCGGCGTCTCGGGGTCCGCATTTTCCACGTTGAGCCCGGTGATCCGGTCCAGCACGGCAAAGACCCACCAGGTCGAGATCGGGATCAGCAGAACCCACCATCCGCCCGCGAAAGCAGTGAACCAGATCAGTGGGATCAACAGCAGGGACACCCAGAAGGGTGATGCCGATTGCCAGCGTGCCAACGAGACTGTTGCGCTCATCTCTGGTGCTCCTACTAGATGGGGACAGCCTAGCCGCGAGGCCAGGGAATGCACAGCGGTCTTATTGTCCTTTCCACAGATCATAGGCTTTGCGCATCACCGTGGGCAGGTCGCTGGGTTTGAAGCTGTGCTTTCCCACTGCGATCAGATGATCGGGAACATACTGACCGGTGGTTTCTGCGGTCCAGATTCTTAAAATCAGATGAAAATGCGTAAAAGTGTGGCGCACCTCGCCCGGCACCATCTTCCAATCTGCCGCAAGCGGGGGGTGCTCGCCCGGATCGTCAGCCCACTCCGATCCGGGCCAGCCCAGCATTCCGCCCAGCAAACCTTTGTCCGGTCGGCGCTCCAGCAGCAAGGCCCCATCTGGCATGCGCGCGATGTAAACGTGACCGTGACGGGTGGGTTTGGGCTTTTTCGGTGTTTTTCGGGGAAGATCAGCCTGTGTTCCCGCAAGCCGCGCTTGGCATGGATCGCGCAGCGGGCAAATGCCACATGCCGGGGATTTCGGTGTGCAGATCGTGGCCCCCAGATCCATGACTGCCTGTGCGTAGTCACCGGGCCGAGAAGAGGGTGTCAGCGCTGAAGCTTTTTCCTTCAGCAGGGGTTTCGAGCCGGGCAGCGGCGCATCAATGTCGTAAAATCGGGCCATGACGCGTTCGACATTGCCATCCAGAACCGTTTCAGGCTGATCAAAGGCGATGGCCGAGATTGCCGCAGCTGTATAAGGGCCGATTCCGGGTAATTTCAGCAGCGCATCATAAGTTTCGGGGAACTGACCATTGTGATCCCGCGTCACAACGCGGGCGCACTTCAAGAGGTTGCGCGCACGTGCGTAATACCCAAGGCCGGCCCATTCCCCCATGACCTGCTCATCCGGTGCGGCGGCCAGCGCCTGAACCGTAGGCCAACGTGTCACGAAGCGCAAAAAGTAATCCCGCACCGCTGCTACAGTCGTCTGTTGCAACATCACTTCGGATAACCAGACCCTGTAAGGGTCAGGGCGCACCCCGGCGGCGCGCTCTGCCGGTCCTGTGCGCCATGGCATGGCGCGAGCGTTGTGGTCATACCACTCCAGAAGCGCAGCGCTGACGGTGAATTCAAAGGAATCACGCAAGTTTTATTCGTCTCCCTGTCAGGTTTCGCTGGCACCCGGTGTTCTGCCTATTACAATAGCGGCGCAGGAGTTGGAAACCAGATGCAACGCAGACGTTCGTCAACCCGCGGGTTCAAGCGCACCGCGTCTTTGCTGAATGACCAGATCAGGCGCGCCGGGGAAAGCCGGGGCTTTGCTGTGTCACGTCTGTTGACCCATTGGGCCGAGATCGTGGGTCAGGATACCGCCGCTATCGCGCGCCCAGTCAGTGTCGGCTATGGCAAAGGCGGTTTTGGCGCGACCCTGACCGTTCTGACCACAGGCCCGCAGGCCCCGATGCTGGAAATGCAGAAGGAACAGCTGCGTGGTAAAGTGAACGCGGTTTACGGTTACAATGCCATTAGCCGTGTCCGCATTACTCAGACCGCTCCGACCGGATTTGCCGAGGGGCAGGCCAGTTTCGACCATAAACCGAAGCAAGCAAAACCCGAGATTGCACCTGAAATTGCAGCCGAGGCAGACAAAGTGTCACGCAGTGTAAATGATGAAGATTTGCGCGCGGCCCTTGAACGTCTTGGGCGCAACGTTTTATCCAAACAGAAACGCTGAGAAAGGGCTGAGAATGAGCCGTATTGCAACCGTAATCTGTGCGGCCGTCGCCGTGGCCGCAGGCGGCTATTGGGTGTCGCTGTCAAATTCCAACACAAGTTTTCCGCTGGTCAGCGCCGCCGAGGCGCAAGAGGCGGACCTGGATACATCCACCATCATTGACATGGTTCAGGGCGCCGAGGGCGCGCCTGTCGAAATCATCGAATACGCATCCTACACCTGCCCGCATTGCGCGAATTTCCACAAGAGCGCGTATAAACAGCTCAAGAAGGATTTCATTGATACTGGTAAGGTCAAGTTCACCTATCGTGAGGTCTATTTTGATCGCTATGGTCTGTGGGCGTCAATGGTGGCCCGCTGCGCCGGTCCCGAGAAATTCTTTGGCATCACTGATCTGATTTACGAAGGTCAGGCAGAATGGACGCGCGCAGGAGGCCCGGCCGAGATCGTCGATGAACTGCGCAAGATCGGTCGTCTGGCAGGTATCGATGGCGACCAGCTTGAGGCCTGTTTGCAGGATGGCACCAAAGCGCGGACATTGGCCGCGTGGTATCAGGAAAACGCCGAACGCGATGGAATTCAGGCAACCCCGTCCTTCATCGTGAACGGCAAGAAAGTCGACAATCAGTCCTACGCGGATTTCAAAAAGCTGATCGAAGCAGAGCTAGGCAGCTGACCCGACCCCAGCTGACCCCGCCGGGGGCCAGCCTGGTTTACTTTGGTGAAGGGGCGGCTTTCAAAAGCATGTCCCTGACCCTGTCGGCGTCTGAAACCTGAAGCCGAACCGGCAAAGTGATCACTTTGCTTCGGAACGCGGGCGGCAGGCGAACGGCATCTTTTTCGGTGGTGACCATCTGAGCGCCCAGCAAACGCGCCTCGTTTTCCAGTCGGGTCATCAGGGCCTGTGTCAACGGTTGGTGATCGTCCAACGCCTCGGCCCGTACCAGATCCACACCCAGCCGCCGCAGGGTTTGGAAGAACTTTTCGGGATAGCCGATGCCTGCAAACGCCAACGCACGCGTTTCCGACCAATCCATACCGGTTTGCAGGGGTTCGACCGCCCCGGTGACGTGGGGAACGGTCAACCGGCGTTTCCAGTTGTCGGCAAACACCTTTTGCGCCGCCTCTTCCCCCAAGGACAGTACAAGATCGGCCCGTTGCAGGCCGGTATCGACGGGCTCTCGCAGTGGACCGGCTGGCAGGCATAATCCGTTTCCAAATCCGCGCTGGGCGTCCACAACGATAATCGAGAAATCCTTGGCGACCGAAGGGTTCTGAAAGCCGTCATCCAGAACGATCACCGTAGCCCCCGCTGCGGCCGCTGCACGCGCGCCCGCCGCCCGATCCTTGGCGACCCAGACCTCGGCAAACATCGCCAGCAACAGCGGCTCGTCCCCCACCTCGGCGGCGGTGTGCCTGCCCGGATCGACCTGCACCGGGCCTTCCAGTGACCCGCCATGTCCTCGCGTCACGACATGCGGTTTGTGCCAGGCATTACCCAATTGTTCGAGGGTCCAGATCACGGTGGGCGTTTTCCCGGTTCCACCTGCATTGAGATTGCCGATGCAGATCACGGGCACACCGGGATTTTCCCCTGATTTCGAGGCAATCCTGCGGGCCGTCGCCGCGGCATAAAGGCGGCCCAGCGGGGCCAGCAGCCGCGCCCTCAGACCCGGCTGGTCCGGAGGAGTGTTCCAGAAATCAGGTGCCCGCATGATCTGCGCTCCGCTGGTCCAGAATATCCTGCACCATTTCGATAAGGGTGTCTGCCTGCGGCGCACCTTCGGTGATTATCTGCCATCCAGCCAAAGCCATGTCAGCGGCGCGGTCTGGTGCCAGAAGCTGTACGACTGCATCGCCCAACTCGGTTGCTGACTTGACCTCATTGGCTGCCCCTGCCTGTTGAAGGTGGGCGTAAAGCTCGTGATGGCGATGCACGAATGGTCCAGAAATTATGGCGGACCCCAGCGCGATTGCGTCGGACGGGTCCTGACCACCTGCGCCGCGTTCCATTGAACTGGCCATGAACGTCACTGCCGACACGCGGTGCCACAACCCCAGATTTTCGGGGTCTGCAGTCAGAACGACCTGCGTGCTGTCTTCGATCAAGTCACCATCGTCCCAGTTGACACAGCGTAAATCCATCGTCTCCAGCCGCCGTTTTAGGGGGGCAGCCTCGTGAACGTCGGCGACGTGAAGTACCAGAACCAGCCGGTGCAACAGGCGCAATGCCTGACGATGTGCTGTCAGAACCGAAATGAACTCTTTGTCCTGCACCCAGGCAGCCAGCCAAACGGGTCGCCCTGCCAGCGTGTGGTTGGTTTCGATCAGCTCGTCTTCTGGCCAAGGTCTTGGATTTGGGCTGATGCGCAAAGGTGGCGATTCTTCGACTGTTGAAAACGGGATGCCAAGTCTCCGGATGTGTCGGGCGGTTTCAGAATTTGCAGTCAGTATCTTGCGAAAGCAGCTAAAGGTCACTCTGGTTATGTCTGGCAGCCAGCGCGCGTTCCGGGACAGTGCAACGGTAAATTGGGCGTCGAACAACACCAAGGGTACGGCCTGTTCATCGGCTCGGGTTATGATGTTGGGCATCAGATCACCACCGACCCAAATCCCGATACCTGGGCGCCAGTATTCGATAAAGTCACGCGCGGCCCCGCTTTGCTCCTGAGGCAGGTTGATCAGGGGAAAACTGCATTCCGGCCAGGCTGACAGATCCGCGTCCGGCGGGGCGGTCAATAGAAAGTGCAGCTCGGATCGGGACTGAAGCAACCGGCGGCAAAAATCACTCACCGCCCGCAGGCGGTCTGGCGTGGCGACGTGCATCCACACGACCTCGCCTTCGGGGCGTGGCAGGTCGGTTTTTACACCAACGCCGTTCCGCATTCTCCAGGACAGCACCCGATAAGCGGCAAGGCTTAATGAGCGCGGTTTGCTCATGCGCCGATTCCGGGCCCGATCGGGTCCAGCTGAGCCCACAGTTGCCCGTGGATCGCGGTGCTGGCGGCGATTACGCCATTCAGCCTGGGGTGGGCATTGTTGAAGATCAGCGGTTGACCCAAACGGTCTGAACAGACGCCGCCTGCCTCTCGGATGATCAGATCGCCAGCGGCAATATCCCATTCCCAGCTGGGGCGAAGGGTCAGCATAGCATCGAACCGCCCCTGTGCGACCAGCGCCATGCGATAGGCAAGCGAGGGTCGATATGCGCGGTGGAAGGCTGGAACATTCTGATTGCGCCAGTGCTGTGTGTCCAGATTTGGTTTGGCGGCCAGAACCTGAGATTGCAATAGCTCAGGCGTTTTCGACGTCGTAATCCTTTGCCCGTTGAGAGTGGCGCCCTGACCCTGTGCCGCAGCATAAAGCAAGTCGCGCATCGGCAGGTAGATTACAGCGGCAGTCACAATGCCATCGACTGCAACGGCCAGCGAATGCGCCCAGGTGCGCGCGCCTTCGGTAAAGCTGCGGGTGCCGTCAATCGGATCAACGATAAAGGCGTTGCTGCGGTCCAAGCGCTCGGGCGAATCCTCGGATTCCTCGCTGAGCCAGCCATAGCCCGGCCGCGCAGCGCACAGCTTTTCTTCCAGCATCGCGTTGACGGCCAGATCGGCCTCGGTCACCGGACCGGCGCCACCAGGTTTGTCCCAACGCTGTGCTTGCGTTCCGGAATAGCGTGTAGCGATCTTGCCGGCCTCAATCGCGGCCTCAATCAGAAGGGGCAGATCAGTTGCCGGCAAGTGTCATTCCTTCAATCAACAGCGACGGGACCACGCGCGACAAATATGGGCGCGCGTCATTGGCGGGAATGATCCGCCGCAACATATCACGCAGATTACCTGCGATGGTGCATTCGTTGACAGGATGCGTGATCACACCGTTTTCGACCCAAAACCCTGATGCACCACGGGAATAGTCGCCTGTATTGGGGTTGATCGTCGATCCGATCATGGAAGTGACCAGCAAACCGGTGTCCATATCGCGCAGCAGATCTTCGCGACTGCGGGCCCCTTGCGTCAGGCTCAGGTTCCAGTTGCTGGGCGAGGGTGGGCCGGACACACCGCGCGCAGCGTTGCCCGTGGAGCCCATGCCCAGCTTGCGGCCACTCGACAGATCCAGCGTCCACCCCGTCAGGACACCGTTTTCCACAATCACCCGGCGCTGCGTCGGCAAGCCTTCAGCATCAAATGGGCGCGAGCCTGAGATGCGCGGGCGGTGCGGATCTTCGATCAGCGACAGATGCGCGGGCAGAACATCCTGCCCAAGACAATCCTTGAGCCAAGACGCGCCCCGCGCAATAGCGGCCCCATTGCTGGCGGCCAGCAGATGCCCGATCAGCGAAGACGAGATACGTTCATCAAACAACACCGGGAAACTGCCGGTCGCCGGTTTGCGCGCTCCAACCTGTTGCACAGCGCGTTCCCCAGCGGTGCGCCCAATCTCAGCCGCGTCGCGCAGGTCGGATTGAAACGTCCGGCTGTCACCGTCATAGTCGCGCTCCATCCCGGTGCCTTCACCCGAGATCGCAACGCATGAGATGGATCGGCTGCTGCGCTCATACCCACCGGAAAACCCGTTTGTAGCCGCCAGATGCACCCGGTGCGTTCCGTAGCTTGCAGCAGCATCCGACACCTGCGTGACGCCTTTTACCGCCAGTGCTGCGGCCTCGGCGGCCAGCGCATCCTGCATCAGGCTTTCCGCGGACGGGGCCGGGGCAGTGTCCAGCAATTCCAGTGACTGAATATCCCAGTCACTGGCCAGTTGGCTTTTGTCCGCCAGCCCGGAATAGGGGTCCTCGGGCGCCTCTTTTGCCATGGCCACGGCGCGTTCGGCCATCGCCGCAAGGGTTTCCGGGCGGCTGTCAGAGCTGGACACAATGGCTGAGTGTTTACCCAGAAACACGCGCAAACCCAGATCGGCGCCTTCAGAGCGTTCCGCATGTTCCAGTGCGCCGCCCCGCACATCGACCGAGACCGAGGACCCTTCGAGAACGATGGCATCTGCTGCCTCTGCGCCTGCCCGGCGAGCGACATCGAGCAATTGTTGGCTGATTTCTTCTGGCGTGCGGGTCATGAGGTCTCCGGGTTGATTGCCAAGGACCTAGCCTCGCACTGCCCGCCCCGCAAGACCTATGACCGGATTGGGCTGTGTGGATCGTGATTAATCCATGCCGCTACCAAGTTTTGCACAAGGTTCCCAGGAATGGAAAGGGCCGCACTTCGCGGCCCTTTCAGATAGGTATCACTTGATACGCTGGCCATTCGCCAAAATCTGGCCGTCTTCGGTGAATTCGATGGTCGAGTTCAGGGTGTCAGGCTCATCGCCGGGGACCGCCATCAGACCCATCATCATCCGCGCGCCCAGCGCATCGTCATCCGAAATGAGGCCCATGCCGATCAGCGTATCGATCAGCTGATTGGCGCCAACAAGTTTCAGGTTCGCCACGCCGCTTGGGCTGGGCATTCCCCCAAACTCTTCTGTGTTCGAATTGTCGAAGGCGAAATCGCCATCACCTGTCAGTTTGGCACCAACCAACGAAACCAGAAGCTGGCTGATTTTCAGCGAATGCAGCTCACCCGGAGCTTCGTCCGACTCGACGTCGATTTCTGGATCGAAGATGTTCATCAGAACTTTTGCCGTGCCGGTCGTGTCCAGCGCAATTGTCGCCGGATCGCGGGGCAGCGCGCCTGCCGGGTCAAAAATGCCCCACAGGACATCAGACATGGTGAATTCGGTCATGTTGAGGCCAAATGCAAAGGGCTGTATTTCGTCCGATTGCTGGATCGGGAATTCGAAATTCAACCCTGCGCTGGCCATGGACAACTCGATCGGGAATGGCAGGTCTGCTGTTGTAACCGCCAGTTTGGTGCTGTTCTGCGCGATGTCATAGGCGATACGCTCGGCGTCGATGCTGGCGGCAAAGCGTCCACCTTCCGAGGTGCTGTTCATCGAGAACGCCTGGCCTTCGCTGGTCCCGCTCAGATCGGTGCTGCCGGATGCATAGGTAAACGTGCCATCAAAGGCGAAACCCGCTTGGTAAAACGCCTGCGGATCAGACATGTCAAAATCCAGCGGGATCACGTTTTCGCCTTCAAAGGCCAGTTGGCCCAGTTGGCCATTGATCAGCCCGCTTTCACCGTTTTCCGGATCCTGAAAGTTCAGGTCATAGGTCAGTGTATCGCTGTTGAATGTCTGGGTGATGCTTCGGTGTTCGCCGATTTGCATCCGCGACCGACCGGCCAGATCACCTGCCTCGACCGCGATGCTGAAAACCTCGTTCGGCAGCGGTTCGCCATCGACTTCAATCGAATCCAGCGCAATGCCCAGTTTGTCAGCGGTGTAGTCATAAGTCATGTCTTCGGGTGTACCCGAAACGACCATGTTCAGCTGGCTGTGCGAATAAATCACTTTGGCTGCAAACTCTTCATCGTCGGCTGTTCCCGTGACATCCATGGGAAAGCTTTCGGGCAGTCCGATGGTAACGGTTCCGTCACCATTTTCGGTCAGCGTCATTTCAGGCATGACCATCTGGAACTGCCCGTCTTCTTCCGGAAAGGTCAAAGAAAGTGTCATGTTCGAAATAGTGGTGACGTCACCGGTGATGCTTTCGTCACCTGTAACGGTGTAGCCCATTGAAGTGAAATAGCTCTGCCAGTCGGACCAGACATCATTTGCAGTAAGGTCGGCGAATGCGCCCTGGGTCGCAACGGCGTAAGCCAGAACAGCACCGCAGCTGCGGTGGAGGAAAACGGACATAAGGTAACCCTTCTTGATCAATTTGCGGCGCATGGTCGGGGTTGTGGCACCTATCGTCAAGGGGGCAAGGGCTGGACCATTTCCCCGTTTCCGCGTTACGGCTGTTGCCGGGATCGATAACAATGCGTGAGGAGAGGCGAATGCAGGGGAAAACAGTTCTGATAACCGGGGCCAGTCGTGGCATAGGGGCCGAAGCGGGGCGCGTTTTTGCCGCAGCCGGGGCCAATATCGCATTAGTGGCCCGCGGCCGAAATCAGATTGATGCCTTGGCCGCTGAACTGGGTGATCAGGCCATTGCGCTGGCCTGCGATGTCAGCGATTTCGCGCAGGTCGAGCAGGCTGTGGCCACATGTGTGGATCGGTTCGGTGGGCTGGATGTTCTGATTGGCAATGCCGGTGTGATCGATCCAATCTTTCATCTTTCCAACGCCGATCCTGAGGCCTGGAGCAAAGCCATCGACATCAACCTCAAAGGTGTTTTCTACGGGATGCGTGCGGCATTGCCTGTGATGCGGGCCGCCGGGGGTGGAAGCATTCTGACCGTCTCGTCCGGCGCGGCGTCCAACCCGGTTGAGGCGTGGAGCCATTATTGCGCGTCAAAGGCCGGGGCAAAAATGTTGACGGAATGCCTGCATCTGGAAGAAGCCCAACACGGTATTCGCGCCATGGGGCTGTCGCCGGGGACGGTTGCCACGGATATGCAGCGGTCCATCAAGGCAAGCGGCATCAATCCGGTCAGTCAACTGGACTGGGACGCGCATATTCCCGCAGACTGGCCTGCGCGTGCCCTGTTGTGGATGTGTTCCAAGGACGCGGATGAGTATTTGGGAACGGAAATCTCGCTGCGTCTGGAAGACATCCGAAAAAGGGTCGGGTTGATATGATTGACCTGACGAAAGAGGATGGCCTGTGGGTCGTTACGATCAACAATCCCGAAAAGGCAAACGCCCTGACCGGAGCGATGCTAAATGAACTGGTCGGGATTGCCGAGGCCGCAACCAGCGCGCGGGCGCTGATCCTGACGGGCGCGGGCAAAGTGTTCAGCGCCGGGGCCGATCTGGATGAGGCGCGCGCCGGTCTGGCCACCTCTGACGTCTGGGAAAGACTGTCCGGTGCCATCGCCGCATTGCCTTGTCTGACCATTGCTGCGTTGAACGGAACTTTGGCTGGCGGGGCCAATGGCATGGCTTTGGCCTGTGACCTTCGCATTGCGGTGCCAACAGCCAAGTTCTTCTATCCGGTGATGAAGCTGGGGTTCCTGCCGCAACCGTCCGATCCGAAACGGCTAGCGGCTTTGGTGGGCCCGGCCAGAACCAAGTTGATCCTGATGGCAGGTCAGAAGATCACCGCGCAAGAGGCGTATGACTTTGGTCTGGTTGACCGGATCGTCGAGCCCGATCATCTGATGCAAACCGCGCGTGACTTTGTGGCAGACAGCGTGAACGCTGACCCCGTTGTCGCCAGGGATATCGCAAGGATGTGTTCATGAGGATTTCGGCCGTTCGGTTGCGGGTCGCTGACCCGGAAGGACTGGCCCTATTCTATCGCGACGTTCTGGGTATGCGGGTTGACCGGCAGGGGTCAGGTTGCCGCGTCGGCTACAACTCGGAAGATGCGGACCTTCTGCTGTTGCCGGGTGGTGGGGGATACACCCATGACCGGGGCCAAAGATATTGGAAGATCGGAATTACCGTTCCTGATGTCGATCTTGCGGCAACGCATCTGCGCGCGCTGGGTACTGCGGTAAGCACGCCGAGCCAGTTTTTGGATATCGGGTATATGTGCCATCTGGCTGATCCCGAAGGGTTTGTCGTCGAATTGCTGCAACATGATTTCGAAGGTAACAAACCGGTGCAGGTTGCAGATCCGGATGCTCCGTTTGCGCAGGCCCGGATCGGTCAGATAACCCTTCGAACCGGTGATATTGCGGGTGAGGACGCGTTTTGGCGCGCGCAAGGTATGTCCTTGCTGTCGATGCAGGAGGTGGCCCCCCATGGCTTTGATCTGCATTTCTACGCCTTTACCGACGAAACCCCTCCAAACCCCGATTTGTGGGCCGTCGAGAATCGCGAATGGTTGTGGAAGCGACCGTATACGACATTGGAGTTCCAGCATCTTGCGGGTGCGCAGTTTGCGCCCGTACCGGATTACCAGGGAATAGAAGTCGAGGGGTTGGCCGCACCTTTGAAAGACGCCTTTGGCGATCCGGTCCTGCCTGGCTGATCACCTGTTGCGTCGCTTGCCCGGAACTTTCGACCGAAATCCGGGTGGGCGTTTACGCACCCAGATCAGGAATTTCTCAAGCCTGGGATGCGCGCGCAAGGCTGCGACCGTGTTGTAACTGCGCGCCAGTTCGGCCTCGGTCAGAGTGGCATGCACTTCTTTGTGGCAAATCTGGTGCAGAAGGACGGTGGGTCCGCCCTTGCCTCCTTTGAGTTTTGGGATCAGATGATGCAGGCTGCCACCCCCGCTGGGGATTGGGCGGTCGCAGAGCGGGCAGATCGGATCGTTGTTCGCCATGATGGTTTGAAACTTGCGCCGATGGATGGCGAAGGCAAGAGGGTGCGAATGGCGCAGGCAGTGGTGATCGGAGCAGGCCCCGCAGGGTTGATGGCGGCCGAGCAACTGGCCGAGGCCGGGCATTCCGTACTGGTTGCCGAAGCCAAGCCCTCGGTTGCGCGCAAATTTCTGATGGCAGGTAAATCGGGGCTGAACCTGACAAAGGACGAACCGCCTGAGACACTGATGCGGTCGTATGCCAATGCGGCGGACTGGTTGTGCCCGATGATCACCGCCTTTGATGCGCAAGCCGTGCAGCACTGGGCGCGTGGATTGGGCCAGACATTATTCACGGGCTCCACCGGGCGGGTTTTTCCCGAGACCATGAAGGCGTCGCCCTTGTTGCGCGCATGGCTTGCGCGACTGGACGCAGCAGGGGTTGAGATCAAAACCCGTTGGCGATGGAAAGGTTGGGAAGCTGATGCGCTGGTATTTGAGACCCCGGACGGGCCGCAAAACCTGATTGCTTCTGTAACCGTTCTGGCGCTGGGCGGGGCAAGCTGGGCCCGCCTTGGGTCGGATGGTCAGTGGGCGCAAATCTTGTCCAGCAGGGGCGTGGAACTGGCACGGTTCGAACCTGCGAATTCAGCCCTGTCGGTGGACTGGAGCCCTCATATGCAGCCACATTTCGGGGCGGCGCTGAAATCGGTTCGGTGGATGGCCGGTGACCAGGATAGCCGCGGCGAGGCCGCAATCTCGGCAACCGGGCTGGAGGGAGGCGGGCTTTACACCCTCACCCCTGCTTTGCGCAATGGGCAGCCACTTTATGTCGATCTGGCACCTGATCTGGACCTGCAATCCTTGCGGGCGAGATGGTCGTCCAGAAAGTCGAAAACCACGTTTTCGCAATGGATGAGAAAATCGTTGAACCTGTCACCGCAGAAGATTGCCGTGTTTCACGAGATGGCAAAACGCAGTCAGTTGCCGCTGCCCGGCGAAGTGGAGGTTCTCAAGAAACTGCCAATCCTGCACGCGGGGCTGCGACCGATGGATGAGGCCATTTCGACGGCAGGCGGCGTGAAACGATCCGCGTTGGATGACGGGTTGATGCTGAAAACCATTCCGGGTGTATTCTGCGCAGGTGAGATGCTGGATTGGGAAGCGCCAACCGGGGGCTATCTTTTGACGGCCTGTCTTGCCACGGGTCGCTGGGCCGGTCGGGCCGCTGCCGATAGGCTGGATCAGGTCAGATAACTCAGCGCGACCGCGCAAGCATCGCCAGACGAATCATAGCACGCTCAACCAGAGCCATTGAGGGGGCTGTCTGTCCGGCGGATCGCAGGGAGAGGTCGGTATCCGTCAGAACGGTCAGCGCAGTTTGCAGCTTGGGCGCCCCCCAGCCCTGTGCCTGACGCAGAATACGGTCACGGCGTTTCCCGTATACTGGCGGACGCAACTTACCGATACCCTGCGCAGCACCACCGGGATCCGAGGCGCAGGCATAAAGTGTGCGGAAATGCCGGGTTGCCCCAATACACAGGGTTACCCCGTTGGTGCCTTGTGCCTGCAACCGCCGGATCAGCGGCCCGATCTCACCGGAGCGGCCTTCTGCAACCACGTTCAGCACGTCGTCAAGCGCCGCCTCGGTCGAACGCGGGGCGCAGGCTTCGATGTCTTCCATGGTCAACTCAGAGTTGTCACCGCGCTTGTAAAGCGACAGTTTCTCAATGGTTTGGGTGAAGTCACCAGGGCTGAGACTGTTGGCCAGTTCGTTGATGGCAGACATGACATCGCGGGGGATGTTATTCAGATGTGCTTCGGCCAGAACCCGTTCGACCTCTGCGCGCGATGGCGGGTCGTCATAAATACCTATCGCATAGGCCGCGGGATGCCCTTCGAACGCTTTGCGGATTTTCGAATTTGGTTTCAGCTGACCAGCCGTCACGATGATCTGAGCGTCGCCGGGGACCCAATCTTCAAGCGCGGCCAGAATCGCAGGCGCGGCGGTTTCGGTGGCGTCTTCCACAAACACCGCGCGCGGGCCGGGGAAAAACCCAACCGCCTTGACCGCGTCCAGCAGCGACGCCGGATCGCCGCGCAAGTCACCACCCGGCAGGCGGGTCAGGCGCATTTCCTCTTCCGCGCCGGGACCAAGCAGTGCGGCCAGAACCTGTTGCCGCTTAAGCGCCACCCGCATGGCATCCGCACCATAGATCAGCAGCCCGGTCTTGTCCGCATCCGGCTTGGCGAAATACCCGTCAGCCTCGCGCGGGCTCAACTTCATTTGGACAAGCCCGGTGTTGAATACAGGCGGTTCACGATATGCCCGGACAGGATCACCATCAGGCGTTCTTTCGCATCGCGTTCGTCAGCCAGCGTCGACACGGTGGAACCCGAAGCAGAATAGCCCACAAAATCGGTTACGGTGCCGGACGCAGTGACTTGCCCGGTTTGGTTGGATTTCAAAGCGTATTGCGCCCGTCCATCAATCGTGTACCGCGTTGTCTCGTTCGTCGTGGTTATGGCCGCGCCGCGGATTTCGGTCGAGACCTGAACATCCAGAGTGTAATCGCTGACAGAGCCCGCGCTGCGGCCCAGTTGCTGTTCAAGGTTCTGAACCAGAAGATAGCTTTCGACGGTATTTGGCGCAGACACCGCCACCCGGCCGAACAAGGCAGAACCCGACCCGCCCGGAGCATAAACCGGTTGAAAGCCGCAGGCAGCCAGTACCAGCGGCATCACAAGCAATGTTCTGCGATCAAACAACGACATTCACAATCCGGCCCGGAACAACGATAACTTTCTTCGGCGCGTTGCCATCCAGCGCCTTTTGGACAGCTTCGGTGCTAAGCGCGATATTTTCAACCTCGGCTTTGTCCATATTTTTCGGAACGCTGATTTCCGCGCGACGCTTCCCGTTGATCTGGATCGGCAGGGTGACGGTGTCATCAACCAGCATCGCCTCATCCGCGACGGGCCACGGGGCGACAGCCACTAGGCCCTCACCGCCCTGATGCGCCCAGATATCTTCCGCCAGATGTGGCGTCATCGGTGACATCAACTGGGCCAGTGTTTTGATCGCTTGTTTCTGAGCCGCCGCACCGGCCTTGGATTTTGCCAGCGTATTAGTGAAAGCGTAAAGCTTGGCGATGGCGGCGTTGAAGCCAAAGCTTTCAACACCCAATGTCACGTCACGGATGGTTTTATGCATCTCGCGCAACAGGTCCTCATCGCCTTCGCCCGCTGCATTGGCCTCCATGGCACCGATCCTGTCACACAGGTTCCAAACGCGATTCAGATGCTTATAGGCGGCTTCGGCCCCTGCCGCCGTCCATTCCACGTCTCTCTCGGGTGGCGAATCGGACAGCACGAACCAGCGGGCCGTGTCGGCCCCAAAGGCTGAAATGATGCTGACTGGATCGACCACGTTTTTCTTGGATTTCGACATCTTGGCCGAAGGGATGATTTCGACCTCAGTACCATCGGCCAGTTTGCCGTCGGTCACATCCTCGGGCAGGTGATAGACCGGCCGACCGTTGGCGTCGCGCGTCTGGTAAATCTCATGCGTCACCATGCCTTGCGTGAACAGCGCATCGAACGGCTCGATAGCCTTTTTTGGCAGGTGGCCGGTAAGGTTCATCGCCCGCGCAAAGAACCGGGAATAAAGCAGGTGCAGAATCGCGTGTTCAATGCCGCCGATATACTGGTCGACATTCATCCAATACTCGGCCTCAGCCAGATCGGTAGGCGTTTCCGCGCGCGGAGCGGTAAAGCGCGCGAAATACCACGACGAATCGACGAACGTGTCCATCGTGTCGGTCTCGCGCTTGGCCGGAGCACCGCAGTAGGGGCAGGAACAATCGCGCCAGGTCGGGTGGCGGTCCAGCGGGTTGCCGGGTTTGTCGAATGCCACATCGTCGGGCAGGCGGACCGGCAGGTTTTCTTTCTTCTCGGGCACCACACCGCAGCTTTCGCAATGCACGACGGGAATCGGACACCCCCAATAGCGCTGGCGGCTGAGTCCCCAGTCCCGCAAACGGTATTTTGTGACACCCTCGCCCCAACCGGCTTTTTCAGCAAAATCGACGGTGGCGTTGATGGCTTCCTCGCCTGTCGCCTCGGTCAAACCTGCAAAATGATTCACCCAGCGAACCTTCTCGGTTTTCGGCGGAACGAATGCAATTTTGTCGACCGGCGTGCCGTCATCCAGTGCAAAGAATGTGTCGACCACAGGCAGGCCGTATTTGCGGCAAAAGTCGAGGTCGCGCTGGTCATGCGCAGGGCAGGCAAAGATTGCGCCAGTGCCGTAATCCATCAGGATGAAATTGGCGATCCAGACCGGCAGTTCCCAGCTCGGGTCCAGCGGGTGCTTGACCTTGATGCCTGTGTCAAAACCTAGCTTTTCTGCGGTTTCTATGGCTTCTTCCGTGGTGCCGCCTTTGCGGCATTCGGCCACGAATTCAGCCACTTCGGGGTTTTCGGCCTCAAGCTGTTTTGCGATCGGGTGATCGGGCGAGATGCCAACGAAAGATGCGCCCAGCAGCGTGTCAGGGCGGGTTGTATAAACGGTGATCGGCTCTCCGCCATCAGTGCGTTCAAAGCCGAATTGCAGACCGCGCGACTTGCCGATCCAGTTCTCCTGCATCAGGCGCACCTTGGCGGGCCAGTTGTCCAAAGTGTCCAGCGCGTCCAGCAATTCTTCGGAATAGTCCGAGATCTTGAAGAACCACTGGGTCAGTTCGCGCCGCTCTACCAATGCGCCCGAACGCCAGCCACGACCATTTTCAACCTGCTCGTTGGCCAGAACGGTCATATCGACCGGGTCCCAGTTCACCACAGCGTTTTTGCGATAGACCAGCCCGGCATCAAGCATATCGAGGAACAGCGCCTGTTGTTGGCCGTAATACTCGGGGTCGCAGGTCGCGAACTCACGTGACCAGTCGATGGACAGGCCAAGTGGTTTCATCTGATCGCGCATGTCTGCGATGTTGCTGTAGGTCCAGTCCTTCGGATGACCCCCGATAGCCATCGCGGCATTTTCCGCAGGCATCCCGAATGCATCCCAGCCCATCGGGTGCAGCACGTTGTGACCCGTCGCCAATTTGTGCCGCGCGATGACGTCACCCATCGTGTAGTTGCGCACATGCCCCATATGGATTCGGCCAGACGGGTAGGGAAACATCTCAAGCACATAGTATTTCGGCTTGTCCGCCTTGTGGTTGGCGGTGAAGATCCCGGCCTTGTCCCAGGCCTCTTGCCATTTTGCTTCGATTTCGGTGGCCGAGTAGCGCGACATTTTGCGGTCCTTCGTGAATGAAAACGCCGGGTAGGAACCCGGCGTGGTAATATTGTGATTTTCGGCGGGTTGCTAGAACTTGTTGTCCGCTATGCGTAGCTGTCGGGCGCGCGACAGAATCGCATCCTCGACTGCGCGGGATGTTGCCGCACTCACCGGGGCCCCTCCGCTCGATTGAAGCGCTACCGACAACGAGCGCGCGGCAAGCGCCGGATCGCTGATATGAACAGTAGCCCGGTAGGATCGGCCACCGCCCGGAGGTGTGCCGTAACCCGTTACGATTACACCGGTAAACGGATCAACCTCCTGCACGGGCAGGAAGCTCAGTACATCCAGTGAAGCCGCCCACAGATACCGGTTTACGTTTGTGGTCTGCTCGGCGGTGCTGCGGTCAAAGATATCCCAGATAGTTGCCCGATCGGGGTCATTCAGCTCTTGTTCGTCCGAATTGCCGCCAGCGATGTTGGGGGAGTATGTTGTCGAAGCGTTTCGATTCTGCCCACATGCCGAAAGAGCAGCGGTCAGCAGGATCATTCCCAAAATCGTCGGCAGGCGCATTGCAAACAGGTCCTGTTTCACTTGTTCTACAGTATTCAGGGGATACTCCTAGCCAAGGACCCCCGCTGCAACAAGCCCATTCTTCTGAAATGTAAGTGTATCAGCTGCATCGGGGCGAAAACTGACTGTGGCATCCTTGCACCAATTTGACCTCAATGACGCCGACGTCTTTATGCCAAGCTTGCGCAAAGGGGGCAAAAAGAGCGAAACGGTGTCCGTGCTGAGACATGTGCCGAGGCATATGTCGAGTAGATAACTCTTTTGAAACCGAGGGAAACAAGATGAAAAAAGTTCTCTTCGCATCGACGGCGCTGATTGCGACCGCAGGCGTTGCAGCAGCTGAAGTTAACTTCAGCGGTTATGGCCGCTTTGGTATTGGTTACGTTGAAGATCGTAGCGGTACCGTTGTAAACGTCCAGACAACCGGTACCGCGCCAGGCGTTGGTACGGCTGTTGTTCAAACTGACGACGCGATCTTGGTTTCGCGCTTCCGTCTGAACATCGACGGTTCTGCAGAAACCGACGGTGGCGTTCGTTTCGAAGGCCGCGTTCGTCTGCAAGCTGACGAAAACAGCGGCAACGGCGAAGCAAACCGCGCTGGTCTGAACGGTGCACGCTTCTCGGTCATCTACGGTGGCCTGCGTGTTGACGCCGGTAACGTTGCAGGTGCCTTCGACAACCTGGCAAACTACTACGGCAACGAAGTTGGTCTTGAGCTGTTCGCAGGTCAGTACTCGGGTGTTAACTACAACTTCCTGGGCTACACTTCGACCGGTTCGGGTTCGAACGCCGTGTTCTTCCAGTACTCGGTTGGTGACTTCTCGTTTGGTGCATCGTACGACCAAGCGACTGTAGCTCTGAACGGCGTGCCTATGGACGCAGACCGTTGGGACATCAGCGCAACCTACACCTTCAACAACATCACAGCTGCTTTGGCCTACGGCCAGACCGACGCTGGTGTTGCTGGTGTAAGCGATCCGAGCCTGACCGTTCTGACCCTGGGTGGTGAATGGGGTGACTTCGGCGGTACTCTGTTTGTTGCAGACGACGCAACTCAGGTTGCAGCAACTGACGGCACCGCATGGGGTCTGTCGGCAACCTACAACGTTGGCGCCGCAACAACCCTGATCTTCGCTTACGGCGACGGTAACGCATCTGCTGATACTCAGCAGGTTGCTCTTGGCGCGATCTACGACCTGGGCGGCGGTGCATCGCTGCGCGGTGGTATCGGTGTCAACGACTGTGACAGCTGCACAGACTCGACCTTCGTTGCTGACTTCGGTGCTCAGTTCAACTTCTAAGCTGATCTGAACCGCAAGGTTTAAGGGCGGGTCTTCGGACTCGCCCTTTTCTTTTGTGTCGACTTGGTGTTTTTCTGCGCAAAACAGGATGAGGGTCCCATGTCGTTGCAAGACGTCACCGCACGTATCGCCAAAGCCGAAGCCAAGTCGAACCGACCGGCAGGTTCCGTCAAACTGATTGCTGTGTCCAAAGTGCAGCCGAATGACAGGGTGCAGGCAGTTCTAGAGCAAGGGCACAGATGTTTTGGCGAGAATCGCGTGCAGGAGGCGGCAAGCAAGTGGCCCGCTTTCAAAGAACAGTTCGAGGGTATTGATCTGCACCTCATTGGCCCGTTGCAGACCAACAAGGCTCGTCACGCAATGGAACTGTGCAATGCGATCCATTCGGTAGATCGACCCAAACTGGCCAACACACTGGCGCGTTTGGCACAGGAAATGGGAAACTGCCCGAACCTGTTCATTCAGGTCAACACCGGTGAGGAAGACCAAAAGGCCGGTATCCTTCCTGCGGACGCGGACAGTTTCATTGCCGAGTGCAGGTCGTTGGATCTGCCCGTGCGTGGATTGATGTGCATTCCTCCGGTCGATGAAGAGCCTGCTTTGCACTTTGCGCTATTGGCCAAAATCGCTGCACGTAACGGGCTTGATGGATTGTCTATGGGGATGAGTCACGATTTCGAACAGGCCATCGCTTTGGGCGCAACCCACGTCCGTGTTGGCTCGGCCATCTTTGGCGAACGGGTTAAACCTCAGGAATGATCAGCCATGATCCGGGGGCAATGCGCTGTGATATCCAGTGCAGATGGTCTCGGCGAAAGGCAACGCAGCCTTCTGTAGGATAACCGGGTCTGCGCCATTGGTGCAGAAAAATCGCTGACCCTCTGCCCGGAACGGCGTTTGGCCAGTTCCAGTCGGTTAACAGAATCAGGTCATATAACGGGTCGGCGCGGCGCAGCTTTTCATGGCTGAATGCATAGGGTGCGCTGACCATGTGGTTGTATCTGCTTTCAGACACGTCGTCAGACCACAAGTCTCGTGGGCCAATGGCACGGGCCCATTTGCTGGGGGCGGCCATTCGGTCGGCCCGGTATAGCATGCCGACGATTCGATGATATCCGGTGGGGGTCGCGCCATCGCCTTCGCGTTTTGCGTTGCTCAACCCGCCTTTGCCCACGGAACAGGGAAACACCCTGCCAAGAAACCGGATGCCTCGTGGGGTTAGAACAAGATCGTTTGGGGTCAAAGCAGATGCCCTGACTTCTTGGCCTTGGTCGCCAGGTATCCCCGGTTGTGGGAGGTTTCGCCAACCTTCAGAGGGACACGCTCGGTTACTGCGATACCTGTCCGTTCCATCATGGCGATTTTGGCCGGGTTGTTGGTCAGCAAGCGGACAGAGTTGAAACCCAGCGACTTCAATATGTCCGACCCAAGCCGAAAATCACGCTCATCATCCTCAAAACCCAGCCTGTGGTTCGCCTCAACGGTGTCAAAACCCTGATCCTGAAGGAAATAAGCGCGCATCTTGTTCGCCAGACCGATACCGCGCCCTTCCTGATTCAGATACAGAAGAACGCCTGCACCTTCTGCCCCCATCTGTGCCAGGGCACCGCGGAGTTGCGGGCCGCAGTCACATTTCAGGCTTCCCATCAGATCGCCGGTGAAACAGGCAGAATGCAATCGGGCTAGCACAGGCTTGTCGCGGTCCGGGCGCCCGATCTCGACGGCGTAGTGCTCTTCACCACCGTCTTCAGGTCGGAAGACGTGTAACCGACCGGCTTCGGACACCTCCATCGGAAGACGGGCCGCGACGACTTCGTGCAAAGTACTGCGATCCGCCAGATGAGGCGTGGCGCGCGTGTGATCAATGCAGGTCAAACCGAGCGAAGCGGCAAATGCCCTGCCGTCCTCGACAGGCACCACGACCACAGCGGGAAGGATGCGCGCGGATTTGGCCAATGCTATTGCGATACGGTGCAGATTGGCATTGCCGTGCCGCTCGGTCATCAACGGGCCCTTCATGGGCGCGTTCAGATCGTCGGAAGGATCAGCAACCGCCTGTACCCATGCGATATCTGCATCCGCCGGGATCGAAACCCGCGCCAGATCCCCGTCGTATGCCCGCGCTTTCAGGGTTTCAGCGCGTCGCCCAGTTATGGCCACCACCGGATTCCCTAGTTTTTTCAGGTCGGCCAGACGCTGCGGGCTGAGCGTTTCGGCAGAAACCGCAAGCACGCTGAAGCCACTGTCATCGGTCAGCGCAACGGGAACGCCCATGCGCAGATCGGCCCGGGCCCGGGCGAGAAGTTCCGTGATATCGGGGATGAGACTCATCAATGTTACCCTATAACGCTCAATCTTTCTCCTAGCCCTTTCGAAAGGAAATGTGAAACATTTCCGCGAACTCTGACACGAAGGCGTGAAACGGTTGCAGCAAATCTTGTTGATTGCATATTCCACGCGCAAGTGATGGAAAAGCGTTTGGAGGACCGGGAAATGGCTCAACTCAAGAAAATCCTGCTGGTGGACGATGACGAGGACCTGCGCGAGGCGCTCAGCGAGCAACTTGTCATGACCGAAGACTTTGACGTGTTTGAGGCGTCAGACGGTCACTCTGCCATGGAGCGCGCGCGCGAAGCGATCTATGACCTGGTCATTCTTGATGTGGGTCTGCCGGATACCGACGGGCGCGAACTGTGCCGCCTCATGCGCAAACAGGGTGTCAAAAGCCCGATCCTGATGCTGACCGGTCATGACAGCGATGCCGATACGATCCTGGGCCTGGATGCCGGCGCGAATGACTATGTTTCGAAACCATTCAAGTTCCCGGTGCTTCTGGCACGTATCCGTGCGCAGCTTCGCCAGCATGAACAATCCGAGGACGCAGTATTTGTACTTGGCCCCTATACGTTCAAACCGGCGATGAAGATGCTGATCACGGAAGAGGACAGAAAAATCCGCCTGACCGAGAAGGAAACCAACATCCTCAAATTCCTGTACCGCTCGACCGACGGCGTGGTGGCGCGGGATGTGCTGCTTCACGAAGTTTGGGGATATAATGCTGGTGTTACAACGCATACGCTGGAAACCCACATCTACCGCCTGCGTCAGAAGATTGAGCCCGATCCGTCAAATGCGCGCCTTTTGGTCACAGAATCCGGTGGATATAGGCTAGTGTCTTAACTGGGTGTGGATTGACTTGGATCAAAGTGATACCCTGTACTCATAATTAGGTTACTCCCAACCCGCGCATGTCCGGGTTATGACATGCACCTCCCTGTTGGACTGCCGGGCCGAATGGCCCGGCTTTTTTCTTTTCCGAAGGACGAAATCATGTGCCGCCTGTACCGTCACAGGCGTTGCGAAACCCTGAATGTTCCTGTAATGTTCTATTTCTCGCGAAAGGTTGGAGGAGCGCGTGATGATTGAAGGAAGCTGTTTGTGCGGGGCGGTGAAGTTTAACCTGAAGTCTCAACCATCCGTGATGGGAACCTGCCACTGCTCAAGATGCAGAAAAGCCGGGGCCAGCACAGTCGTATTTGTCAACAAAGAAGACTTGGTGTGGGTTCGGGGCAGGGAAAACGTAACACTGCACCAGCCCGATCCGCCCTACAAATACGGCAGGTGTTTCTGCACGAAATGCGGGACATCTTTGGGCGAAATCATTTCAGAAGCAGATAGTTTTCCAATCGCAGCAAATGCACTGGATACCGGGTTAGAGCAGAAAGTTCAGTTTCACGAATTTGTTTCGGAAAAACCGGACTGGTACGAGATTTGCGATGATGCCCCCCAAAATGAAAGCCACCCGTCCTAGATTTTCTTTTCTGATGGTACCCCATCCCCCACCGCGTTAACCTTCGCCAAATCGCGACAGAGGAATCCTCGCCATGCCCTTCACACTTGCCACCTGGAACATCAACTCGGTCCGACTGCGCGAACCTATCGTGCTGAAACTGTTGGAAGAAGAGGCACCGGATGTTCTGTGTTTGCAGGAATGCAAGTCTCCGGTTGAAAAGATCCCGACCGAAGGGTTCGCGGAGCTGGGCTATACCCACATGATTGCCCGTGGCCAGAAAGGATATAATGGCGTCGCCATCCTGTCCCGCCTGCCGATAGAGGAGGTGGGCGACATGGATTTCGCAGATCTCGGCCACGCACGCCACATAGCCGGGCGGTTGGAGAATGGTGTCACGATCCACAACTTTTATGTTCCCGCTGGCGGTGATGTGCCAGATCGTGAAGTGAATGAGAAATTTGGCCAAAAGCTCGACTATCTCACGGGCATGCGCGATTGGTTCCACGCGGAAAAGCCGGAAAAATCCATCCTCGTCGGCGATCTGAACATTGCTCCGCGAGAAGATGACGTCTGGTCGCACAAACAATTGCTCAAGATCGTCTCGCACACTCCGATTGAAGTGGAACATCTGGCCGAGACCCAGGACGCGGGTGGTTGGGTCGATATCACCCGGCAGGATATTCCCGAAGGGCAGCTTTTCAGCTGGTGGTCCTACCGGGCCCGCGACTGGGATGCGGCAGACAAGGGGCGGCGGCTGGATCATGTCTGGGCCACGCCCGATATTTCGAATGCGGGTCATTCCAGTCGCATTCTGCGGGATGCGCGTGGGTGGGAGAAGCCCAGCGATCATGCGCCGGTCTTTGCGACTTTCGACATCTGAACTGAAACTCTGCCCTTGGTTTCTGCGACAAGCGATTGCATATAGAGCGCAAGTTCGAACGAAAGAGTGATTGCCATGGACATCCTGAACGGCGCAGCCGCCCCAGCCACCGATTTGATCAAGGACGGGACCGAGGCCACTTTCATGGTCGATGTGATCGAAGCCTCGCAGGAAACGCCTGTTATCGTTGACTTCTGGGCACCCTGGTGCGGCCCGTGCAAGACGCTGGGCCCGATGCTGGAAGACGCGGTTACCGCCGCCAAAGGCGCGGTGAAGATGGTCAAGATCAACGTGGACGAGGCACAGATGATCGCCTCGCAGATGCGCATCCAGTCGATTCCAACGGTCTACGCGTTTTTTAAAGGGCAACCCGTCGACGGTTTTCAGGGCGCGCTGCCGGGGTCCGAGATCAAGGCTTTCGTGGATCGCGTGATCGAGGCGTCAGGTGGGGAAAGCCCGGGCGGCCAATTGGATGACGCCGTAATAGCCGCCGAAGAAATGCTGAGCGACGGCGCAGCGGCAGATGCTGCGCAGACTTTTGCCGCCATTCTTGGCGAAGACCCGAACCACGCGGCAGCATATGGCGGGCTGGTGCGGGCACATATCGCCACTGGCGATCTGGAACATGCCGAGGCCATCCTGAACGGTGCACCCGCCGAAATATCCAACTCGGCCGAGGTCGAGGCTGCGCATGCGCAATTGCAGCTGGCCAAGCAGGCGGCTGATGCAGGTCCGGTGGCGGATCTGACAGCTGCCGTTGATGCTGATCCCAATAATCATCAGGCCCGGTTTGATCTGGCGCAGGCATTGCACGCGAACGGCGAAGTGGAAGAAGCCGTAGCGCAATTGCTGGAGTTGTTCCGCCGGGATCGTGAGTGGGATGACGAGGCCGCCAAGGCCCAGCTTTTCACGATCTTTGACGCGCTCAAGCCCAATGACCCGATCGTTCTGAACGGTCGTCGCAAACTCAGCTCGATGATATTTGCCTAATTGCTGATCAGAGCTAGAATTGGGGCATGATGCATCCCGCTGATCTGCCGGACACCGTATCCGTTTTCCCCTTGCCCGGGGCGCTGTTGTTGCCCCGCTCGCGCTTGCCGCTTCACATCTTCGAGCCGCGCTATTTGCAGATGCTGGACGATGCGCTCAAGACCAAGGAACGGCTGATTGCGATGGTCCAGCCAAATCCTTCGGCCCATGATGAGAACAAACTGCACCGCATCGGATGCGTCGGGCGTGTGACCCAGTTTTCCGAAACGGAAGATGGTCGTTATCTGATCACGCTGACCGGTGTGTCCCGGTTCCGCGTGGTGTCAGAGTTGGACGCTTTCACGCCATACCGGCGATGCGAAGTCTCGTGGGACGGCTTTGACAGGGATCTGGGCAAGGCCGAAAACGACGACAGATTCAACCGCACCAAGTTCCTGGCTTTGCTGGAACGCTTCTTTTCGTCCCGGCAATTGTCCACCGATTGGGATTCGCTGAAAGATGCCGAGGATGAATTACTAGTGAACTCGCTGTCCATGTTGTTGGACTTCGATCCGGAAGATAAACAGGCCTTGTTAGAGGCCCCTTGCCTGCGCACACGGCGCGAGACGCTGATGACATTGATAGAATTCGCAATGCGAGGCGGATCGAATGAGGAAAAACTGCAATGACTGACCCTGAACACGCCTTTGATCGCCGTATGCTCGAAGCTCTGGTCTGCCCGCAGACGCAAACGACCCTGCGCTATGACGCCGAAAGGCAGGAACTTGTGTCACAGGCCGCAGGTCTGGCTTTTCCCATCCGCAACGGCATTCCGGTCATGTTGGTCGACGAGGCACGGCAGCTGAACTAAATTGGCTGCCCTTGCAACAGCTTGGGTAAATCTCCGGTCAAACCCGCGGCTTCGCGGACGAAACCGCGCCGCAACCCCGGCAGTGCGCCGACAATTCCCATACCAACGTCGCGCCCAATGCGCAGCAACGGGTTGTCGTTCGAGAACAGCTTGTTGAAGACATCCGTTGCCATCGCAAGGGCAGCGGTGTCGAACCTGCGCCATTCCTGATAGCCTTCCAGCACCATAAGCGATCCGATGTCTTCGCCGCGCCGTCCTGCCAAGGTCAGAACCTCTGCCAACGCGCCGACGTCACGCAAACCGGCGTTCAGGCCCTGACCGGCAATCGGGTGCATCCCGTGAGCAGCATCCCCGACCAGTGCCAGACGATCAGCGATAAACGAATTGGCGATGGTCAGGTTCAAAGGATAGGTGAAACGATCTCCGGCCAGGCGGATATTACCGAGGAAATCACCGAACCGCGGGCGTAGCACTTGCAGATACTCATCCTTGGGCAGGGCGTTGATCTGCTGCGCGGCCTCGGTGCGTTCGCTCCATACAATGGAACTGCGATTGCCGGTCAGCGGCAGAATCGCCAAGGGGCCCGGTGGCATAAAGAACTGATGGGCAATGCCGTGATGCGGCAACTCGTGTTCAATTGCGCAGACAAGTGCGGTCTGGCCATACTCCCAACCTGTGCGCTTGATACCTGCGCGGCGCGCGGTGCCGCTGTGGCGGCCGTCACACCCAACCAGCAGGCTGCTGTTCACAGTCGAACCATCGTCCAGCGTCACGGTCACTCCAGTGGTGTCGGCTTGTTGCGACACAACAGTCTTGCCACTCAGCTGAGTGATGCGGGGCTCTTCGGCCATAGCGTCCAGAAAGGCGCGGCGCAGGTGACGGTCTTCGACCATATACCCCATCGGGCCTTCTTCTATTTCGGCGTGGTCGAAATGCATGAAAAACGGTGACGGGCCTGTACCGGCGTGGCCGTCTGTGACCTTGATCTCCAGCATCGGTTGGGCGTGTTCCGCAACGCGGTCCCAGACACCGATGGCAGCCAGCAAGCGCTGTGATGCCAAGGCCAGCGCATAGGCTCGCCCGTCGAACGCCGCATTCTTGCGGACCTTCACATCAAGCGCATCAATCACTGTGACCGAATGTCCGGTTTGTGCCAGAGCCAAAGCCAAAGCCGGGCCGTTCAGCCCGCCGCCCACGATCAGAATGTCAGATGCCTTTGTCATGCCCTGCACTATGCGCGCCCTTTCGGGATTGTCCATGTGCAGTCCTGTCGCTACCGTTCTTTCAAGCCAAAAAGCAGGAGGGGGCGGGATGCAGGATTGGTTGACCATGACGGCGTGTGATTTGGGCCGTGGCATTGGGATGGGCCAGATCGATCCGGTTGAATTGACCGAAACCTACCTGTCCGCAATAGACGCCCATCCGCACCGCGACCGCATCTATGCCCGCGTCACCCATGACCGCGCCCGCGCCGAGGCTGAAGCCGCGCAGCAACGCGCGAAAATGGGATTGCGGCGATCGTTGCTGGATGGGGTTCCGATCAGCTGGAAAGACCTGTTCGACACCGCTGGTACCGCGACCGAGGCCGGGTCGGCGCTTCTGAAAGACCGTGTGCCGGATGCGGATGCGCTTGTGGTGCGCAACGCAACCCAGATGGGAACGGTCTGTCTGGGTAAGACGCATATGAGCGAGCTGGCCTTTTCCGGCCTTGGATTGAACCCGATCACCGAAACGCCCCCTTGTATCCATGATGAAACGGCGGTGCCGGGTGGGTCTTCATCTGGCGCGGGCGCGTCGGTTGCCTGGGGGCTGGCAGCCTGCGGGATCGGTTCCGATACCGGCGGTTCGGTGCGAATTCCAGCGGCATGGAATGATCTGGTGGGGTTGAAAACCACGGCCGGGCGGCTGAGCCTTGAAGGTGTGGTGCCGCTCTGTCTGCGGTTTGACACTGTTGGGCCACTGGCGCGATCTGTTGAAGATGCAGCACATATGCTGGCCTTGTTGGAAGGCGGGGCACCTGCGGACCTGAGGGGTGCTTCGCTGAAAGGCCGTCGCTTTGCCGATTTGCAGAACATTGCCAAGGACGACCTGCGCGATGCACCACGAGAAGCTTATGACGAGGCCATCGAGAAACTTGCAGATGCAGGCGCTGAGATTGTTCCCTTGGACGTGCCCGAGCTGAACGAGGCGATGCCACTGTCCAGCGTCGTCTACACGACCGAGGCCTATGGGTTGTGGCGCGATGTGATCGAGGCCAACCCAGGGGCAATGTATCCCGAAATCCTGGAACGGTTTCGCATTGGTAAGGGCTATTCCGGCCCCGATTATGTCGCGGCCTGGGCCAAGCTCAAGGCGTGCCGTAGTGCCTGGGATGCGGCAACTGCCGGGTTCGATGCGGTTCTGGCACCTACAGCACCGATTTTGCCGCCCAATCTGGACCGGTTGATGACCGATCACGACTATTACGTGACAGAAAACCTGCTGGCCCTTCGCAATACGCGGATCGGCAACCTGATGGGGCTTGCAGCGCTGACTCTGCCCACCGGAACGCCCAGTTGCGGGCTGATGATGATGGGGTATCCGAACTCGGAAGAGGCCCTGTTGCGGTTGGGGTCAGCGGCAGAATCGGCATTGGCCTGAATGCCACAATCCACTGATTCGGAACCTCTTTGTCTGGACGAAGAGGTATGCGGACTGTAATCTGCCAAAAAATCGGGGCGCAAATGACCCCGATATTGAGGCAGTAACATGGATTTTCCCGAGCGGTTTTCGAACCTACCGGAATATGCATTCCCGCGTTTGCGCGCCCTGTTGGATCACCATCAACCGGGCGGTGACGTCGTTCATATGACGATTGGCGCGCCGACGCATGATTTTCCGGCTTGGGTGACGGATGTCATCATGGAAAATGCTGCCGGGTTTCAGGGCTATCCGCCGAACGAAGGCTCGGAAGACCTGCGCGGCGCAATCACGGGCTGGATCAAGCGGCGCTACGGGGTCGAAATGGACCCTGACGTCAACGTCATGGCGCTGAACGGCACACGAGAGGGGCTTTATAATGCGGCCATGGCGCTGTGCCCGGAACAGAAGAATGGCAAACAACCGATCATCCTGTGCCCGAACCCGTTTTATCAGGTCTACATGGTCGCGTCGATTTCTGTGGGTGCGCAACCCTATTTTGTCCCTGCAACCGCCGCGACGGGTCATCTGCCGGATTATTCCGGCCTGTCTAAAGATGTGCTGAACCAAACAGCGGTGGCTTATATCTGTTCCCCGGCCAACCCGCAGGGCGCGGTTGCATCGCGCGACTATTGGGCTGACCTGATCCGTCTGGCCGAGGCTTATGATTTCCGCATCTTCGCCGACGAATGCTATTCCGAGATTTACCGTGACCAAGCCCCGACGGGGGTTCTGACTGTCGCGCAGGAACTAGGGGCTGATCCCGAACGGATCACGCTGTTTAACTCCCTGTCAAAACGCTCGAACCTGGCTGGTTTGCGCTCGGGCCTGATTGCAGGTGGACCAAAGTCCATCAGCCAGGTGAAAAAGCTGCGCACCTATGCCGGATCCCCACTGCCTTTGCCCTTGCAAGCCGCCGCCGCGCGCGTCTGGGCGGATGAGACACATGTCGAGCAAAACCGCGCGCTCTATCAGGAGAAATACGCCATTGCCGATAAGGTGTTTGCGGGCGTGCAAGGTTACATGTCGCCAGAGGCCGGGTTCTTTCTGTGGTTGCCGGTCGAGAACGGCGAGGACGCAGCATTGAAGGTTTGGAAGGATACCGGGGTTCGGGTTCTTCCGGGCGCATATCTTTCACAAGGTGATCCGGGAAATAACCCGGGCGAAAGCTTTATCCGGGTTGCATTGGTAGCCCCAAAAACAGAGTTGCAGCGTGGTTTGATCACACTCCGCGACTGCATCTATACGTGAGGTACGAGGGCAAAATGGCATCATATAACGCGCGAAACCGCGACCCATTGCTGGACAGCACAACACAGGCAGCCCTGGAGCGACGCAGTAAGGAACTGATCGGTATCGCGCTGATCCTGTTGGGCTTGGCCGCGGCTGCGATGATCTGGTCCTATACGCCCGATGATCCTAATTGGATGGTTTCGACCGACGCGCCGGTGCAAAACTGGATGGGACGGGTCGGCGCGTCTATTGCAGCCCCCTTGTTCATGATCGTGGGCTGGGGAAGCTGGGGCATCGCGCTTGTTCTGGTCGGATGGGGTCTGCGTTTTGCGGGCCATTTCGGTGAAGACCGGGCCATTGCCCGCCTGATCTTTGCCCCGATCTGGATCGCTGTAGCCTCGGTCTATGCCGCAACCCTTGTTCCCGGTGCCGAGTGGCGTGCAACGCATAGCTACGGTTTGGGCGGTTTGTTCGGCGACACGGTCATGGGCGCGTTGCTGACGCTAGTGCCGATCTCTTCGCATTTTCTGGTCAAAATGATGTCGCTGGCCATGGCCGTCGGCATGACCACGCTGGGTGTTTTTGTGCTGGGCTTCACCAAGGCTGACGTGAAACGCGGCTTCCGCGCCTTCATCCTGGGCCTTGTGATGTCTTATGACATGCTGATGACGCTGATGGGGCGTGGTGCGGCCTCGGCCGCGCAAGCGGCGCGGGATCGCCGGGCGCAGTGGGAAGAACGCAAGCTTGCCCGCGCTGAAGCGGCTGAGGCGATGTTTGACGACGAACTGGTGTATGCCGATCCTGTTTTTGAAGAACCTGAATTGGGGCGCCCTGAACCTCCGGTCAAATCAGGCCTGTTGGCGCGAATGCCGTCACTTATCCGGCGTCCTGATCCAATGCCCGAGCCTGAGTTGGTGGACCCGGAACCCATCGCGGGCTTTGACGACATGCCCGGCGAAGATCGCATCCGCTCCAAAATCTCGGCCGCCGTGCGAAATCGCAAGGTTGCCGTGGGCGAAATGACACCCGAGCCGGATCCCGACCTGCCGCTGACCAAGGGTCGTGGACGCCGTCCCGATCCGCTAATCCTGAACCAGCATACCTCGTCCGAACTGCCACCCGAACCGCCGATGACGGCGTATGGTCTGCGCCCCGAGCCGCAGGTGTCCGCTGGTGACACGCCAGAGGCGCAAGAACCCGCTGTGTTCGGTTATGAGGCCGGGACAGAACAATACGATTACGCATCCGAATTGGATATCGATGATGAGTCGGTTTTCGAGGATGTCACTGACGCCGCGCCGCAGCAGCGCCCCGCGATGAAAATCCCGGTAGCTGAACCGCGCAAGCCTGTGGTGGCGCAGCCCGTGCGTCGGACACCGTTGCCGTCTCGTCGTGCGCAGGCCGAAGCGCAACCGGCATTGTCCTTCGAGGAACGGCACTCTGACTTCGAACTGCCGCCTCTGGGCTTGTTGTCCAACCCCGCCAGTATCCAACGCCATCACCTGAGCGATGAAGCCTTGGAAGAAAATGCACGGATGCTGGAAAACGTTCTGGACGATTACGGCGTCAAGGGTGAGATCGTCAGCGTACGCCCCGGCCCGGTCGTGACCATGTACGAGCTGGAGCCCGCTCCGGGCCTCAAGGCGAGCCGTGTGATCGGTTTGGCAGACGATATTGCCCGCTCGATGTCGGCGCTGTCGGCGCGGGTTTCGACCCTGCCGGGGCGTTCGGTGATCGGTATCGAATTGCCCAACGAAAACCGCGAGATGGTCGTGCTGCGGGAAATCCTGGCCAGCCGCGATTTTGGCGATGGCAATCAGGCGCTGCCGCTGGCGCTGGGCAAAGATATCGGCGGTGAATCCGTTGTGGCGAACTTGGCCAAGATGCCTCACCTGCTTATCGCCGGGACCACGGGTTCGGGTAAATCGGTGGCGATCAACACGATGATCCTGTCGCTGCTTTACAAGCTTACGCCGGATGAATGCCGTCTGATCATGATCGACCCCAAGATGCTGGAACTTTCGGTTTACGATGGCATCCCGCATCTGCTGTCACCCGTTGTGACCGATCCAAAGAAGGCGGTCGTCGCCCTGAAATGGGTCGTGGGCGAAATGGAAGACCGCTATCGCAAGATGTCCAAGATGGGCGTGCGCAACATTGCGGGCTACAACGGCCGGGTGAAGGACGCGCTGGCCAAGGGCGAGTTGTTCAGCCGCACGGTGCAGACCGGGTTTGACGATGAAACCGGTGAACCAACGTTCGAGACGGAACAATTCGCGCCCGAAGCGATGCCCTATATCGTCGTCATCGTCGATGAGATGGCCGATCTGATGATGGTCGCGGGCAAGGAAATCGAAGCCTGTATCCAGCGTCTGGCGCAAATGGCACGGGCCTCGGGCATTCACCTGATCATGGCCACACAGCGCCCCTCGGTTGACGTGATTACCGGCACAATCAAGGCCAACTTCCCTACGCGGATTTCGTTCCAAGTGACGTCGAAAGTCGACAGCCGCACCATTCTGGGCGAGATGGGCGCCGAACAACTGCTGGGGCAGGGCGACATGCTTTACATGGCCGGTGGCGCCAAAATCACCCGTTGCCACGGACCGTTTGTGTCGGATGAAGAGGTAGAGGAGATCGTCAACCACCTCAAACAATACGGTCCGCCCGATTACGTGGGCAGCGTTCTGGATGGCCCGGCCGAGGACAAGGTCGACAACATTGACGCCGTTCTGGGGCTGAATACTGGCGGCAACACGAACGGAGAGGACGCGCTGTACGATCAGGCGGTGGCAATTGTGATCAAGGATCGCAAATGCTCGACCTCTTATATTCAGCGAAAACTCGCCATCGGGTACAACAAGGCGGCGCGTCTTGTTGAACAAATGGAAGACGAAGGTGTTGTTTCGTCAGCAAATCATGTCGGGAAACGCGAAATCCTCGTTCCCGAGCAATAGGATATTTAATAACAAGGGCAGACAGCCTATCTGTACAGCATGAAACAGATTGCTTTTGCCCTTGCTTTGACACTGGCCGCACCCGCCGCATGGGCGGCGGAAAAACTGCCGCTTTCGCAGATTTCCAATTACCTGAACGGATTGAAAACGGTTCAGACAACGTTCACGCAGGTGAACGATGATGGCTCGTTGAGCACCGGACAGCTGTGGATGCAGCGCCCGGGCAAGATGCGGTTCGAATATGACCCGCCCAACAGCGCTGTGGTGCTGGCGCGATCAGGCAGTGTTCAGATCTTCGATCCGAAATCGAACCAGCCACCCGAGCAATACCCGCTGAAGCGCACGCCTCTATCCATTGTGCTGGCACGCAACGTGAATCTTGATCAGGCCAATATGGTTGTCGGCCACAGCTTTGACGGCACGGCCACAGTGGTCACCGCGCAAGACCCCAAGAACCCTGAAGCAGGCCGGATTGAACTGATGTTCACCGATAATCCGGTTGAGCTGCGCAAATGGGTGATCCATGACAACGCCGGCAGCCAGACCACCGTTCTTTTGGGTGCGTTGACCGAAAGCAATGGTCTTGATCAGGGTCTTTTCTCGAACAAGGAAAGACGCGGGTCAGTCAATCGCTGACCCGCTTTTTGCTGGTCAATACCGGCAGTTCGCCAACTGTGCCTGATACAGTTGCGCGCGCGCGTCCACGTCATTGGCCACGCTCAACAACCACGACTTGCTGTTGTGGGTGCCGCGAGCGTACCCCGTGTGACCTTCGTGATAGGCCAGGTATTGATTGCGTGTGTCGCCGGGGTGGATGCCGTTGCGCTCATAGCTTTTGTTCATATACCAGCCGATGAAGTCCGAGGCATCGCGGATGCGATCCCGCTTGGCCCGGCGCTTGCCGGTTTCGCGCTGATATTGATCCCAGGTGCCGTCCAGTGCCTGGCTGAACCCATAGGCGCTGCTTTGCCGCCCCATCGGGATCACGCCCAGCACGTAACGGTGCGGGGTACGCGCGTCGTGGCGATATCGGCTTTCCTGATAAATCGTGGCCATCTGAACGTGAACCGGAACACCCCATTTCTGCTCGGTGCTTTTGAAAGCCTTGATAAAATCCGGTCGTTCGTGCGCAATGCTGCACGCGTCGTTCAGCTTGCTGGGCGGTTGTTTTGACCCGCCGCCACAGGATGCCAAAAGCAGCACCCCGAAGAGTACGATAAGAATTCTGCTCATGTGCCTCATGCCTTTTTTGTTTATTCTAGCGCAGATTGAGCTCTGAGGAAATCACAATCGCTATAAAACAATGGCAAGAATTACCGGTAACGCCGCCACGGACAGCACAGTGGACACCATGACCATGCCGGCAACGGCATCGGAATCGGCTTCAAATCGTTCTGCCAACAAATATGAGGTCACAGCGACCGGTGTACAAATTTGCAATACCAGAACGCCAAAGGCGACAGTGTCCAGATCAAACAACACCCCAATCCCCCAGCCCAACGCAAAGCAGACGATAAGTTTCAGGACTGACAGCCAGAGCGCTTGCCCCAGACTACGCGAGGTCAGGCGGGCGATTGCAACACCCACCGTGACTAACATCAGCGGAACAGCCATTTGCCCCAAAAGCTCTAACGTGTTGGTTAGAAATGTCGGAGTTTGCCACCCCTGCCACAAAAACACCGCACCCAGAATGGTCGCCCATGCCATCGGCTGGCGTAAGACCTGTCCCCATGCGCCTTTTCCGGCGACTAGGTAGATCCCATAGGTGAAAGAAAACAGCGCGGTTACAGACAGAAAGATGACCGCGTAACCCAAACCAATCTGCCCGAACGCAAAGATACATAGCGGCAGGCCAAGATTGCCGGTATTGCCGAAAATCAGCGGTGACAGGTACGTGCGCTGATCCAGTTTCAATCCGCGAACAATCAACCAGAACACCCCAGCCAGCAGAAGATTTGCGACCAGAGTTGCCGACGTGAAACGCGACAAATCTCCGCCCGGAATGTCGGTTTGCATGAGTGCAACAAAGATCAGACTGGGCATTGCCAGCGTCGTTGCAAAGCGTGTCACAAATTGCAGCCGGTATTCGAACCCCAGTTTGACCCACGTAAAGCCAATGGCCGCCAAGAGAAAAACCGGGGCCACGATTTCGAACACTGTCAGTATTAGGTTCACAGACTGTTTCCCTGAATTTCACATCAATGATTGGCATTTCGGGCCAAAAACCGTTAGTAAATGCGGTGGGGGCCGAAACAATGTTAAAGACACGCGCGAAATACGGATTGGGCCAGGTGGTCCGTCACAAGAAACACCCTTTTCGAGGGGTGATTTTTGACGTGGACCCGGAATTTTCGAACACAGAAGAATGGTACCAGGCCATTCCGGAAGACAGCCGTCCACGGAAAGAACAGCCGTTCTACCACCTGCTGGCAGAGAACGACCAATCCTTCTATGTTGCTTATGTTTCAGAACAAAATCTGGTTGCAGACTATTCTGGAGAGCCGGTCGAGCACCCGGATATCTCCAACATGTTCGGCCCGTTTGAAGACGGTGCTTACCCTCTGCATTTCCACCTGAACTAGGTTTGGCGAACCGGTCGGCATTGCACTGCCGCTGATCAGTATCCAAGGGCGCACCCATCTTTGCGCGGGTCGCTGGCACCTTCCAAAACACCGTCTTTTCGGATTCGGATCGCTTGCGCTCCTCCAAGCGGCGTTTCTGGAATTTCAATATTGTGTCCAATTTCAGACAATTGTTTCGCTACCTCTTCGGAATAGCCCCGCTCCAGCTTCAGGACATTCCCATCGAAAAAGGCACGCGGCGCGTTGATGCTTTCCTGTAGCTCCAGCCCAAAGTCCCTAAGGTTCGAAACGAAACGCGCGTGCCCGGTCGGTTGATAAGCACCGCCCATGACGCCGAATGGCATCGTGACACGGTCATTCTCGGTCAACATCCCCGGTATGATCGTGTGCATCGGGCGCTTGCCGCCAGCCAGTTCATTGGGGTGACCCGGCTGAAGCGTGAACCCCGCGCCCCTGTTCTGAAGCAAGATACCGTATTTCTCGGATGCGATCCCTGATCCAAAGCTATGAAAGATCGAATAGATCAGCGACACAGCCATAAGGTCGCGATCGACCACCGTGATATAGACCGTGTCCCTGTGAATGGCTTCCGTCAAAGGTGCTGCTGCGGGCATTGCGCCTTTTGGGTCAATCAATGCAGCCAGCCGGACCGCAACATCCAAATCAAGAAACCGCTCGGCCCGTGCGACATGATCGGGATCCGCAATGAACCGGTTGCGCGCGTCATAAGCCAGCTTGGTGGCTTCAGCCTCGATATGAACCCGTTCTGCTCCAAATGGATCCATACTGGCCAGATCGAATTGTTTTAGAATGTTCAGCAACAGGATCGCGGTCGCGCCTTGGCCGTTTGGCGGGTGTTCGACCAGATCAACACCCTTGTAGGCTCCGCGCATGGGCTGCGTTTCAGTGCACTTGGTGCAGTGAAAGTCTTCGGCGGTGTGGACACCTCCGCGTGCAGACAGGGCCCGGATCATATCCTCGGCAATGTCTCCTGAATAAAATGCGTCGCGTCCCTGACTGGCGATCCTGCGCAAGACCTCAGCCTGACCGGGGGCGCGAAAGATCTGACCGATAGCTGGTATCTGCCCTTTGATCAGATAATGGTCACGCGCAGCACCCTGTAATGTGGCCGCCCCGGTTTTCCAGTCAAACGCAACCCGGGGGGCCACCGGAACGCCAGCCTCGGCATAGTGGATTGCGGGTTCCAGAATCGCGTCCAGCCCCAATCGCCCTTCGGTTTCTGCAAGGTGACAGAAGGCGTCCACGGCACCGGGAACAGTCACCGCATCCGGACCGCTCAACGGTACAGACGACAGGCCTTTGTCCCGCAAGGGCTGCGCCCGCGCGGCGGCCGGTGCGCGACCCGATCCGTTCAATGCGCGTATCCGGTTTTCGCCCGCACGGCTGAACAAAACGAAACAATCGCCCCCCAACCCGGTCATCTGCGGTTCGCAGATGCCAAGCAGAACCGCACCTGCTATCGCGGCGTCCATGGCGTTGCCGCCGCGCTCAAGAATATCGATTGCCACTTTGGCGGCTAGCGGGTGCGACGTTGCGCACATCCCCCGCGTTGCAAAAACTTCCGACCGGCCAGGTTTGTGCAGATCACGCATGGTGGGTTCTTTCTCCTTCAAACAGGGGAAAGCTATTCTCTGATTGCCGGTTGTCCAGTCAATTCAAGTTTGGGGGGAGATCCTCGGCGCCGTTCACTGGGTGGGGGCTGTGATAATTGGCGCCGAGGGAAGCTATCTGAGCTACGAGTCACTGTATGGCGGCGATTTGCGGCGCGACAATGTTTCGAAAATGGCGTTATTGTGGCCAATTGCGGCTGATTACCCGTTCTTGTCAAAGTTAAATCGCAGGGATAGCCGATTGCACCCGTCGCGACGCTCATAACAGATGTCGCTGGTCAGTTGATGAATCAGGAACCAGCCGAACCCGCCTTCGGGCAAATCCTGAATGCGGGTTCCCAGTGGTGCCGGCGTTCCGTCTGGTGGTTCGTAGCCGGGCAATGGATGGCCCGTGTCCGAAATCAGAATGTCCAGCCGGTTTCTGTCCAATCGGCATGTCACCTGAACCCCGGCCGGGGCCACGTCCATATAGGCATGTTCCACAACGTTGTTGATTGCTTCTGCCAGTGCGATCTTGACATCGTCCGCCTTGTGCGGCGGCAACCCTCGTTTCGCCAGTCCGGCGCTGAGTTTCGCAATCCCCGCACTGGCTTCTGTTTCCGTTGCGGGAAAGCTCAATTCCAGGCAGGTCGCGTTACAAATGGGCTCCACGTTGTCGCACTCCTGCTGTTGTCACCTGTCTGGTTCCGACAGGGCGTCATCCAGTGTTGCAAACAACCTGAACACGGTATCCATGCGCGTCAGGCGAAAGACCTTTTCCACCACGGGCTGCGGGCCTGCCAGATCAAGCCTTCGGTTCAGCCCCAGTTGTTTCATGGACGCTACGATTGCGCCCAGTCCGCTTGAATCGATGAACTCGACGCCTGAAAGGTCCAGGACAACCCGATCGGCGCAGGCCTCGGTCTCTGCGCGCATGTCTTCTTTGAACTGAATGGCCATCGCAGCGTCGATCCGGTCAGAGTGAACCGTGATAATCTGTGTCGTTCCGTCTGATGTGCTGGTCAGCCCCATGGTCCGGCTGCCTCCAATCTGAAAATGAGTCGTAGAAATACGCTAGACGCGAATTCTTACCATTCGGTATTCAAGGGCCGGACGACAGGAGGATTATCCGGATGAGAGATGTTGTTATTGCAGGTGCTGCCAGAACACCAATGGGTGGTTTTCAGGGCATGTTCGACGGTGTCGCAGCATCCGAGCTTGGCGGCGCAGCGATTCGTGCCGCGTTAAAGCAGGCAGGGGCGCAGACGGTTGACGAGGTGTTGATGGGATGTGTCCTGCCCGCAGGTCAGGGGCAGGCACCGGCGCGCCAGGCGGGTTTCGCGGCGGGTTTAGGCGAGGAGGTTCCTGCCACCACGCTGAACAAGATGTGTGGTTCCGGGATGAAGGCGGCGATGATGGCCTTCGACCAGATCGCATTGGGTCTTGCGGACACAATGGTCGCCGGAGGGATGGAGAGCATGACCAACGCGCCCTACCTGCTGCCGAAAATGCGGGGCGGTGCGCGCATCGGTCATGGTCAGGTGATCGACCACATGTTCCTTGACGGGCTGGAAGACGCCTATGACAAGGGCCGCCTGATGGGAACCTTTGCCGAAGACTGCGCCGAGGCGTATCAGTTCACCCGCGAAGCGCAGGATGAATATGCCTTGAAATCCTTGTCCAACGCACTTTCCGCGCAAGAAAGCGGTGCTTTCGAGGGCGAGATCGTCCCCGTCACAGTGCGCACGCGTAAGGGTGAGGTCGTACAGGTCACTGATGAGCAACCCAAATCCGCCCGTCCCGAGAAAATTCCGACACTGAAACCGGCTTTCCGCAAGGACGGGACAGTGACCGCCGCCAATTCCTCGTCAATATCCGACGGCGCGGCGGCGCTTGTTCTGGCATCGGCTGAGGTGGCAGAAGCGCAAGGATTGACAATTCGGGCCCGGATTCTGGGACATGCCAGCCATGCTCAAGCGCCCGGACTTTTCACGACTGCACCGGTTCCGGCGGCGCAAAAGCTTCTGTCCCGCATCGGTTGGAACAAGGATGATGTCGACCTGTGGGAGGTCAACGAAGCCTTCGCAGTTGTGCCGATGGCTTTCATGCACGAAATGGGATTGCCGCGCGACAAGGTAAACGTAAATGGCGGGGCCTGCGCCTTAGGCCATCCTATTGGCGCATCTGGCGCCCGTATTATGGTCACTTTGTTGAACGCGCTCGAGAAACGAAATCTCAAGCGGGGGGTTGCTGCAATCTGTATCGGCGGCGGTGAAGGAACAGCTATCGCGATCGAACGCATTTGACCCTTCATCTTTTTCGAAATACTCCGGGGGTTCGGGGGCGGCGCCCCCGAGTTTTCCAAGGGGTTCGGGACCTATGACCGTCGATTACAGCGCGCTGGCAAGTACAATTGCAGCATTGACCGAAGGCGAAACCGATCAGGTTGCCCTGATGGCTACCGTTGCTTGCGAGGTCCACTATTCCGACGACCGTTTCGACTGGACCGGGTTTTACCGGGTGACAGAACCGGGCTTGCTTAAAATTGGCCCGTATCAAGGTGGCCATGGCTGCCTCGTCATCCCGTTCGAACGCGGCGTCTGCGGGGCGGCAGCGCGCACCGGCGAAGTGCAACTGGTGCCCGACGTGGACGCGTTTCCGGGTCACATCGCCTGCGCCTCGTCCACCCGATCCGAACTGGTTCTGCCGGTCCGGAACGCATCGGGCGAGCTGATTGCAGTTTTCGACATCGACAGCAATCAACCCGACGCGTTCTCAACCGAAGACGCGGATAACCTGTCCGCGATCCTGTCAAAGACCTTCGCGCAAGCCTGATTGATTTTCGGTCTGTACAAGGTGCGTCTACCGGTTTCCTCTTTTCGATTTCGCTCGGGGTTTGATAAAACAGGAAAGCCCGAACCGTATTGGATTAACCATGGTCCCAGGCCATTTCCGAACTCCGCGCCTCTCGGTTCGCAACTGGAAGGTTGAACTCGCCGATCCGCGATTGCGGGTTCGGCTTGAAGATGATCTTGTCACGCTTCTGACCCCTGAGGTCCTGAAACACCTGCCGCCCCCGATGCAGTTGCAGGGCCGGGAGATTTCGAACTGGATTGATGAAAGACGTGCTGAAAGCGATATTCTGCTTGCGCGCCAAAGCCGCGGTAACCACCTGATCGGCCTCATGGTGTTGGCCATGAGTTCTGACACCGAGGCAATTCCAAGCCTTCACATCGGCTATTTGATTGCTCAAACCGCTTGGGGGAATGGTTACGCCCCCGAGTTGCTGCAAGGCTTGCAGGACGCATTGACGCCTGGGCCTGCCGTGCGTCTCATTGCCGGGGTCGGGCGTGACAATCCAGGTTCAGCCCGCGTTCTGGAAAAAACAGGCTTTACGCTTTGGCCGGAGCGCGCCTCGGACACCGCCGATATTTATGTTTACCATATTAGCTGAGTGACCGAGCCGTCAGGGCATAGCCAATCCGGAATATGGATCCACGTGAAAAAATGCTTGGAAATTTCATGGAATCGAGTCATCGTGAAAAAAGAGGTGAAATTTTCACGAGCGTTGGAGCTATCCTTGAACAGTCAGGCCCCGCAAAGTGCGACACTCGGTGCTGATATCCGCGCGCTGCGCAAGGCGCGAGGATTGACGCTGAGTGATATCGCGATCCGGTTGGACAGGTCTGTGGGCTGGCTCAGCCAGGTTGAGCGTGACATGTCCGAGCCGTCGATCTCGGACCTGAGGCAGATCGCCGAATGCCTTGGCGTCCCCATGTCGATGTTGTTTGCGCATTCGGCGGCACCGGCGGACGAGCAGGGATATGTCGTGCGTGCCGGCTCGCGCCGCCCCATGGGGTCGGGCGAGGAAGGGTTGATCGAAGAGCTGCTCTCGCCGGATCTGACCGATGATTTTGAAATGGTGCATTCCACCTTCAAACCCAACTCGCAGATGCAGACACCGGCCAATCGCCCGACACAGGAAGTCGGATACATGATCTCGGGCAAGCTGGACCTGACAATCGGGGGACGCGCGTTCACGGTTGGGCCGGGTGACAGCTTTCGATTCCGACATGAACCCTATCAATGGGCCAACCCTTATGATGAGCCCGCTGTAGCCATCTGGGTTATCGCCCCGCCGGTTTATTGATGTCGTTCGAGGCCTGGACCATATTCGCGTTGTTCTGGGTGGTTTTCGTGACCACCCCGGGTCCGAACGCGGTCAATTGCATCTCGAACGGGATGAGCCTTCCGTTTCCAAGGGCAATGCTAGGCGTATTGGCTATTCTCACGCAGGCCAGCGCCTTTCTGATCCTGTCTGCGCTGGGTGTGACCGCCCTGATCGCTGCATCGCCGACCGGGTTCTTTGTCGCCAAGTTGATTGGCGCGGGATTTTTAATCTGGTTGGGGATTCGCGGCTGGATGAATGCGACAAGACCCGCACCAGCCTCCGAGCGTCCGGCGCGACATGTCTATCTGCACGCGCTTGCGGTGGCCACGATCAATCCCAAAAGCGTCGCCGGATACCTGGCCGCGTTTTCGCAGTTCGTTCAGCCCGAGGTTCCGATCTGGCAGCAGATGGGGGTTATCATGCCGACCGCGCTGGTCATCACCACACTCAGCTACACCGGCTTTACGGCGCTGGGTGCCTTGATGGGCAAGGCAGCGTTGGGCGCGGTGTTCAATATCTGGGTGCGCCGGATCACGGCGGCCTGTTTTGTCATCTACGGTGTGTTGTTGGGAACCAGCACCACACCCGCAACAAAGGGGTAGTCAGATGCATAAGGGATCCTGCCTTTGCGGCTCGGTCGCGTTCACGATCGACGGAGACCTGTCGCCGCCGTCGGTCTGCCATTGCGGACAGTGCCGCAGACAGTCGGGCCATGTCTGGGCTTCGACTTCGACCCATAAGGACAACCTGAGTTTCTCGGCCAGTGACACACTCAGCTGGTATTGCGCGTCTGACATCGCCCGGCGCGGATTTTGCAGCAAATGTGGCTCGTTCCTCTTCTGGCATCACAACCAGGAAGACACGATTTCGATTTCCATGGGCGCGCTGGACGCACCCACAGGTCTTTCGCTCTCGAAGCACATCTTTGTGGCTGACAAGGGCGACTACTACGACATCACGGACGATCTGCCTCAAGAGGCACAGTAACAAGGATCAAAAACGCATGAGTGATTTTCCAACAAAAGCCCGCGTGGTCATAATCGGTGGCGGTGTGGTGGGGGCTTCCTCGCTGTATCACCTTGCCAAGAAAGGCTGGACCGATTGTGTTCTGCTGGAAAAGAACGAACTGACTGCCGGGTCGACCTGGCATGCGGCAGGGAACGTTCCGACCTTTTCGACCTCATGGGCGATCATGAACATGCAGCGCTATTCGACCGAGCTGTATGCGCGTCTGGGCGAGGAAGTCGATTACCCGATGAACTACCACCAGACCGGTTCGATCCGACTGGCGCATTCGAAAGAACGTGTGCAGGAGTTCGAGCGCGCCATGGCGATGGGCCGCTATCAGGGTATCCCGATGGAAATGTGGACCCCGGAAGAGGCGAAAGAGCGCTATCCCTTCCTGGAAACGCACGATCTTGAAGGTGTTCTCTACGACCCGACGGATGGTGATATCGATCCGGCGCAGCTGACCCAGGCGCTGGCCAAGGGCGCACGCGATATGGGGCAGAAGATCATCCGTTTCTGCCCGGCGACTGGCGTGACGCAGCATGGCGACGGCACCTGGACCGTGCACACGGACAAAGGCGATATAGCCTGTGACTATGTTGTGAACGCAGCCGGGTATTATGCGCAGCGTGTGGGTGAATGGTTCAAGCCCTTCGGTGGCCGCACCGTTCCGGCAATGGTCATGAGTCACCAGTACCTGCTGACCGATGAAATCCCCGAGATCGAAGCATGGACCAAGCAAAGCGGTGCCAAGCTGCCGCTGCTGCGTGATGTGGATGTCTCTTACTACCTGCGGCAGGAAAAGAACGGCTTCAACCTTGGTCCTTACGAGCCCAACTGCAAGGGCCACTGGATGACCGAAGACGATCCGATGCCGGATGATTTCAGCTTTCAGCTGTGGAATGACGATCTGGACCGCATCGAAGATATCGTCACCGATGCGATGGAGCGGGTGCCGCTGATGGCAACCTCGGGCGTTGGACGCGTCATCAACGGGCCGATCCCTTATGCGCCGGACGGGCTGCCGCTGATCGGCCCGATGCCGGGTGTGAAAAACGCGTTCGAGGCGCATACTTTCACCTTCGGCATCGCGCAGGGCGGTGGCGCAGGCAAGGTTCTGGCCGAGTGGGTCGTTGATGGCGCGACCGAATGGGATATGTGGGCCGTCGATCCGCGCCGCTATACCGATTACACCGATCAGGATTATTGCAACCAGAAAGGCATGGAAGTTTATGGCAACGAATATGCCATGCACTTCCCGCACCATGAATGGCCTGCCGCACGAAACAAGAAGCTGTCGCCCGTGCATGACAAGGTGATCGCGCACGGCGGTGTCATGGGGGCCTATAACGGCTGGGAACGCGCCAACTGGTTTGCACAGCCCGGTGATGACACCTCGCTCGACGCGACCCACACCTGGGGACGGTCCGGTCCGTGGGAACAGCGGATCAAGGAAGAATGTGAGGCCGTGCGCGATCATTGTGGCGTGTTGGACCTGCCGGGCTTCTCGCGGTTCAAAATACAGGGGCCGGGTGCTGATGAATGGCTGCGCGGTCTGGTTGCCGGGGCATTGCCCAAGATTGGTCGGGTTGGGCTGGTTTACTTCGCAGATGACCGCGGGCGTATCCTGACCGAAATGTCGGTCACGCGCGAGGCCGAAGACCTGTTCGTTCTGGTCACTGCAGCGACCGCGCAATGGCATGACCGTGAATGGCTTGAGCGTCACATACCTGCCGATGCCGAGTTCACGCTGGAAGACTGGACAACGCGGATGAGCACGCTGATCGTTACCGGGCCTCGATCTCGGGACATTCTCAGCAAAGTTACCGAGGCCGATCTGACCTTGCCGTGGCTCAGCTTTCAGGAAAGCGAAATCAAAGGCGGATGGGTCGCTCTGCTGCGTGTCTCATTCGCTGGTGAGCTGGGCTGGGAAGTTCACGCTGAAAATGCGGATATGCCTGCGATCTACGACGCGATCATCGATGCCGGTGCCAAGCCGTTCGGGATGTATTCGCTGAACTCGCTGCGGATCGAAAAGGGGTACCGCGCCTGGAAGGGCGATCTGTCGACCGACTATTCCCTGCTTGAAGGCGGGTTGGAGCGTTTCGTCAAGCTGGACAAACCGCAGGACTTCCCGGGCAAGGCCGCAATCCTGAACGAAAAGCAGCAAGGCGTGAAAAAGTCCTTCGTCACCCTGACTGTTGATGCGGGCGATTGCGACGCGCCGTATATGTCCTGCATCTGGCATGGCGATGAGATCGTGGGCGAAACCACATCCGGCGCATGGGGCTACCGTGTTGGTAAATCCATCGCGCTGGGCATGATCCGAGCCGAGCTTGCCAATCCGGGAACTGAGCTTGAGGTCGAAATCTACGGCCAGAAATGCCGCGCCGTGGTAGAGCTGGATCAACCGCTCTGGGATCCCGAGAACGAGCGGTTGCGCGCGTGACGCTTCCGGCGACCATGTCTGGCGTCTATCTGACCGGCCATGGCGGGCCAGAGGCGCTGGAATGGCGCGACGATATCCCTGTCCCGGCCCCTGGGCCGGGGCAGGTGCTTGTTCGGGTCGCTGCAGCAGGCGTGAATAACACGGACATCAACACGCGGGTCGGCTGGTATTCATCGGATGTCACCGGTGCGACGGATGCCGTCGATCAGGATATTGAAGCCGGCGGATGGGGTGGCGCACTGAACTTTCCCCGCATTCAGGGGGGCGATCTGTGCGGGATCGTTGAAAAGGTTGGGCCAAACTCGGGGTTCAAAAAGGGCCAGCGCGTGACTTGCCCGATCAACCTGCCGCGTCCGCGCCCAAGAAACCCTCAGGGCTTTATTGCGCTCGGGTCTGAGATTGATGGCGCTTTTGCCCAATATTGTCTGGTTGAAGCAAATGATCTTTACGACGTAAGTGCATCGCCCCTGTCTGATGTTGAAATTGCGGCCATTCCCTGCGCCTTTGGTACTGCCGAAAACCTGCTGACGCGCGCGGGCGTGACGTCTGGGCAAAAAGTTCTGATCACTGGCGCGTCAGGCGGCGTCGGTCTGGCGGCGGTGCAGCTTGCGGCGCTGCGCGGAGCATCGGTTTGGGGTGTGACGGCTGCAGAGAAGGCAGAGGTCGTCAGATCCCAAGGGGCGTTGGGCACATTCGGCCGGGATGAACTGCCGCCGCAGGATATGTTCGACGCGGTTATAGATGTTGTTGGCGGGCCCGCATGGGCATCGCTGATCCTTGCCCTGAAACCCGGCGGGCACTACGCCGTTTCTGGGGCAATCGCCGGCCCGATTGTCGAGGCTGATCTGCGGGACATCTATTTGCGCGACATCACCATTCACGGCTGCACGCATCAGGCACCCGAAGTCTTTGGCCGCCTAGTGGAGTTGATGAATACCGGACGGATCAAGCCACTGGTTTCCCGAACCTACCCGTTGAAGGATATCGTCCGCGCACAGGCTGATTTTCAGGCAAAGACCCTTCCGGGTAAACTCGTGCTGCTGCCTTAAGGAGCAACGACATGACAAAGATCACTCTGTTGGACGGTTCAATCGGACAGGAATTGGTCAAACGCAGCGGAGACCGGGCGACGCCACTATGGTCCACACGTGTGATGATCGACCACCCTGATCTGGTCGGCGCGGTGCATGGCGACTACTTCCGTCGTGGTGCCACGGTTGCCACCACCAATACCTATGCCGTCCACCGTTCACGCCTAGTGCGAGTGGGGATGGAGGACCAGATGCCCGCCCTTATCGACACTGCCCTGACACAGGCCGAACGTGCTCGTACTTCGACCGGGGGGCGGATTGCCGGGTCTCTGGGGCCGCTTCTTGCATCTTACCGACCCGACCTGAATCCCGACCCGGCAGATGCGGCGGGAAAGTTTGCTGAACTTGTGGCCTTGATGGCTGCGCGCGTCGATCTGTTTCTGATCGAGACAGTATCTTCGGTGCAGGAGGCCGAGGGTGCGCTGCGTGGAACGACCGGATGTGGCAAACCAGTCTGGCTGTCATTCACGGTCAATGACGAAGATGGCAGCCGCCTCAGGTCCGGCGAACCGCTCAGGTATGTCACGCCCTTGGTTGCAGAGTTTTCACCTGATGCGCTGCTGATCAATTGTTCGCGCCCCGAAGCGATCCCAGCTGCTCTGGACATTCTGTCCGGCATGAACAAGCCTTATGGTGCCTATGCCAACGGCTTTACACATATTTCGGATGAGTTTCTAAAGGACGCGCCGACAGTGGATGCGTTGGATCAACGCCATGATCTTGGTCCCGATGCCTATGCGGATCACGTCATGCGTTGGGTCGATCAGGGGGCCACGATTGTCGGTGGATGCTGCGAGATCGGCCCGGACCACATCGAAGCGCTGGCCAAGCGGTTGCGTACTGCCGGGCATGAGATCGTCTAAGGTGACAGCGATGAGGAAATTTGCTTCTGAATCACCGCAGGCGATACAGCAACATTTCGATATTTTGGTCGCACCCGGATTTGTGCTGCTTGAACTGGCCTCATTGGTCGAGGTTCTCAGGCTGGCAAATCGTGTGTGTCCGAAGCCGCCGTTCACTTTTGCCTATCGGTCGCTCAGAGGTGGCCCGATCTCCAGCAGCAGCGACGCGGTGGTGCAAACGGAACGCGTGCAGGCGCAGCCCAAGGCGAATTATCTTTTTGTGATCGGCAATTCTGACCCGGATCACCCTGACTTGTCTTTGGGGCGGGTGGTGTCGGATTACACCTTCCGGGATGCCAAGGTGTTTCTGCTGGCGGAAGCCGCCAGCCGGTATATCGACGAACAGGGTACAGACGACTTGGCAACCCACTGGGAGAATGCCTCGTTCCTGCGGGAACGCGGGGCCCGGTTTGAAGCCAAACTGTCGATTGCAACCGAACAGGGCGCCGTTGTGACCTGTGCCGGAATGGAGGCGACAACAGATATCGCGCTGGCAGTGATCGGTCGCCATATCTCAGGGCCCGCAAAAATGACCGTGGCGGACATCATGTTGCATGAAAATATCCGGGATTTCGCCTCGATGCAGCCATTCTCTGGGGTAAAGTTGACGGCGACCGGAGATGTGAAGCTGGATCAATGCATCAAACTCATGCAGGCCAATATCGAAGACCCTCTGCCGATCAATCAGATCGTCGATTCGCTGCAACTGTCGAACCGCTCGCTTGAGCGTAAGTTCAAAACCTTCTTTGGCACCACGCCCAACGGATTCTATCGTGAAATGCGGCTCGCCAAGGCCAATAACCTGCTTCTGAACACCACTATGAGCGTTCGCGAAATCGGATTGGCCTGTGGTTTTCCGAACGGGTTTTCCTCTGTTTACAAAAGCTTCTTCGGGGTCACGCCTTTTGTCGTTCGGCGGGAAAAGCGGGCCGCGACACATCGGTGAAAAATGCTGATCTTGTGACGTTTTTGGTGCATTTGTTGTCGATCTTCCGTGGCAGTTTACGCCAAACCTGACACAGCGGAGATTTCAGGATGGTTGATCTTCCCAGCAAGGCCCGAGTGGTCATCATCGGTGGCGGCGTCATCGGATGTTCGGTCGCCTATCATCTGACCAAGAAGGGCTGGACCGATGTTGTTCTGCTAGAACGCAAGCAACTGACCAGCGGCACCACCTGGCACGCGGCGGGCCTGATCGGGCAACTGCGCGCGTCTTCCAACATGACCAAACTGGCGCGCTATTCCGCAGAGCTCTATCTGGGCCTTGAGGAAGAGACCGGTGTCGCCACCGGCCTGCGTCAGGTCGGGTCCGTTTCGGTCGCCCTGACCAGTGAGCGGTTGGAGGAGCTTCACCGAAATGCGGCAATGGCCCGCGCCTTTGGCGTGCCGGTCGAAGAGCTTTCTCCGACTGAAGTCAAAGAGCGATATGAGCATATCAACCTCGACGGCGTGGCAGGTGGCGTTTGGTTGCCAACCGATGGCCAGGCGGATCCTGCTAATATTGCCTTGGCGTTGGCCAAGGGTGCGCGTCAACGCGGTGGGGTGATCAAGGAACGGGTGAAGGTGACCGGGATTTCCCGGCACGGACGGCGCGCGACCGGTGTCGACTGGGTCAGTGATGATGGGCAAACCCAAGGGCATATCGCCTGCGATATGGTTGTTAACTGCGCGGGAATGTGGGGACACGAGGTAGGCAAGATGGCTGGCGTGAATGTGCCGCTGCATGCCTGCGAACATTTCTACATCGTCTCTGAACCCATTGAAGGGTTGAGCCAGATGCCGGTTCTGCGGGTGCCAGATGAATGCGCCTACTACAAGGAAGATGCAGGCAAAATGATGCTGGGCGCATTCGAGCCCAATGCCAAACCCTGGGCCATGAACGGTATTCCCGACAGCTTCGAGTTCGACCAATTGCCCGAAGATTTCGACCACTTCGAGCCGATCCTCGAAGCGGCCTGCAACCGGATGCCTATGCTGTCCGAGGCGGGTATTCACACCTTCTTCAACGGCCCTGAATCCTTTACTCCCGACGACGCCTATCACCTGGGTCTGGCGCCTGAGATGGACAATGTCTGGGTCGCGGCCGGGTTCAACTCGATCGGTATCCAGTCCGCCGGTGGCGCGGGCATGTCCCTGGCCGAGTGGATGGATACCGGTGAAAAGCCCTTTGATCTGGGCGATGTTGATATCGGACGGATGCAGCCGTTTCAGGGCAATAAGAAATACCTTTATGAACGCTCAAAAGAAACGTTGGGGCTGCTCTACGCCGACCACTACCCCTATCGCCAAAAAGCTACGGCACGCGGTGTGCGCCGAACCCCGTTCCACCATCACCTGAAAGAACAGGGCGCCGTTTTTGGTGAAATCGCTGGTTGGGAACGGGCCAATTGGTACGCGAATGAAGGGCAGGAGCGCGAATACCAGTACAGCTGGAAGCGCCAGAACTGGTTCGAGAATTCCGCAGCCGAGCACAGAGCCGTGCGCGAGAATGTGGGCATGTACGACATGTCTTCCTTCGGCAAGATTCGCGTGGAAGGCCCTGATGCCGAAAAGTTCATGAACTACATCGGCGGGGGTGACTACTCAGTCCCTATCGGCAAGATCGTTTATACGCAGTTTTTGAACCGCACAGGCGGGATCGAAGCAGACGTCACCGTGACCCGCCTGACCGAAACCGGCTATCTGGTCGTGACCCCCGCAGCAACACGCTTGGCGGATCAGACATGGATGATGCGCCATGTCGGCGATTTCAGTGTGGTCATTACAGATGTCACAGCGGGTGAAGGCGTTCTCGCTGTCATGGGGCCAAACGCCCGGGCTCTGCTGGAAAAGGTCTCGCCCAACGATTTCACAAACGCGACCAACCCCTTTGGTACTGCCCAGCAGATCGAGATCGGAATGGGCCTGGCCCGTGCACATCGCGTGACCTATGTGGGTGAGCTTGGGTGGGAAATCTATATTTCCTCAGACATGGCGGGCCACGTCTTTGAGACCCTGCATGAGGCTGGTCAGGACATGGGGCTGAAGCTGTGTGGTATGCACATGATGGACAGCTGCCGGATCGAAAAGGGTTTCCGGCACTTCGGCCACGATATCACCTGTGAGGATCACGTGGTTGATGCTGGTCTTGGCTTTGCCGTCAAGGTGGACAAAGGCTGTGATTTCATCGGGCGTGAGGCGGTGATTGCACGAAAAGAAAGCGGCCCGAAAAGCCGTCTGGTACAGTTCCGTCTGACCGACCCTGAACCGCTGTTGTTCCACAACGAGCCGATCGTGCGTGATGGCGAATATGTCGGCTACCTGAGTTCCGGCAATTACGGTCATAGCCTCGGTGGTGCCGTCGGAATGGGCTATGTCCCGTGCGAAGGTGAAAAGGCCGCAGACGTTCTGGGTTCAACCTATGAGATCGATGTTTGCGGCGTGAAGGTTAAAGCCGAAGCATCGCTTAAACCGATGTATGACCCGAAATCCGAACGGGTGAAGGTCTGACAGACAGGGTAGGGGGCGCTGCCCCCGCCGCCCGTGCCGGGCGACTCCCCCGGGATATTTTGGGCCAGATGAAGTGCGGATCCCTTGCTTCACCTGGCTCTAAATATCCCGGAGCGCGAGGCAGAGCCTCGCAATTTTAGGGGCAACAGCTGCGGTCAGCAAACTTATCACAAATCGTTATGTGACACTTCACTGTTTTCAGAGTTTTCAATCCGTTCAGTTCTGCCGTAAACGGAACCGGTATAAACCGGAGAGCCTTCGTGACACCCACGCCATTACCACCTCAGAATGTGGATACTCCCAAAGGTTTGGCTTTGGCTGTCACAGCGTACGTCATGTGGGGATTCCTGCCGCTTTATATGAAGGCGATGGATCACATTGGACCTGTCGAGGTGGTGGCGCATCGGGTTATCTGGTCTGTTCCGGTTGCAGGTTTGCTGCTGGTCGCGCTGGGGCGCACCCGGGACTTGAAAGCTGCACTGGGCAATCCCCGGATGCTGGCCATGGCGGCTTTGACGGCGGCGCTGATTTCCGTGAACTGGGCGATCTATGTTTGGGCGATCTCGACGGGGCACGCGCTGGACGCGGCGTTGGGGTATTACATCAACCCGCTGTTCAGTATCGCGTTAGGCGCGATTTTGCTGCGTGAGCCCCTGACGCGGACCCAGCTGTTCGCGGTGGGGCTTGCCGCGCTGGGCGTTCTTGTGCTTGTGCTTGAGGCTGGGCGACTTCCCTGGGCGGCGCTGGGTTTGATGGTCAGTTGGGGTTTCTATGCATTCTTTAAGAGATCCCTTCCAATTGGTCCCAACCAGGGTTTTCTGCTTGAGGTCCTGATCCTTTTGATCCCGGCCCTGGCCTATGTCACCTGGCTGGGTGTGCAAGGCACAGGCCATTTCGGCGCAGCGATGTCCGATACCGCATTGTTGTCCTGCGCCGGTATCGTCACGGCGGTGCCATTGCTGGTCTATGCGAACGGAGCCAAGCTGGTGCGCCTGTCGACCATGGGCATCCTACAATACATTGCGCCGACTATGATTTTCATTACAGCCATCACTCTGTTCGGTGAGAAGATCGACACCGGACGCATGATCGCATTCCCCCTGATCTGGGTGGCTTTGGTCATTTACTCGATCCCATTGATCCGGCAGGCGCGGGCTCAGGCCTGAAGCAACAGGCGTGCTGCAGCATCTGCCCACAGCGCATAGGCCCGGGGGCTTGGGTGATAGCCGTCCGGTGCCGCCAGGGCCGGGTCGTCGGGCAGATCAAGCCTCAGGTGCAGCACATGGGGATGGACGGACACAACCTGTTGCAACGCATTATCCAGCCGCGCAGCCTGACGGCCAAGCACCCAGGCCAATGGATGTGGCAGGGCCGGAAACCTGTTCATTTGCGGAACGCCGGTGATGACTATTCGCCGCGCCCCCAGTTCGTTTGACAGGATGTTGATAAGCTGCGCCTGGCGATCCGCAAATGTGCGGCAAGAGACGGCGCGGGTGACGTCATTCACCCCCAAAGCCGTGACCACCGCATCGAATTCGCCCTTTATGCCCCTCAGGCGGTCAATCGTATCCAGCGTCGTGTACCCTGTGGTGGCCTCAAGTTGCCACTCAACCGTGTGATTTCTGGCCAGCCGGTCCACAAGCTGTCCCGACAAGGCCTGCGCCTGAGTTCCCGCGCCCACTCCGGCCGCCGAGCTATCGCCGGTGATCAGCAAACGAAGGCGGGGGCCACGCCCTGTTCGGCCCTCTCGCGGGCCAGTTGGCTCTGGCAAAAGCCGGGCGTTGCGGCGCACCAAAAGCGCTTGCGTGGCCAGAACGGGCAGCAAGGGCACACGTAGTACCTGGTCGGGTGCTATCAGGGCGCGCATCATCAAGTCACGTCAGGGCGTTTTTGAATTCCAGAAAACGAGCGTCAGTCATCACGCGCGCCATCATCGCCTCGCGTAAAGCGCCGACTGTTTTGTAGGGGCGCATGGCGACTTCGAAGATTTGGATCAAACCGGCCTCGTTCAGTGTAATGAGGTCAACGCCAATGCCGTCCAAATCTCCAATCTTGCATTGAAATTCCAGCGCCCAATCGTTGCCGGCGCCCATGACCCGGCGATACCGGAAGTCGGAAAAGACCTGCCCGACATGGCCAAGTACGGCAGCCACAGGTGCGCGCCCGGTCCACGTACTGTAATAGGTTGGTGGCAGGAACTGCACATCTTCGGCCAGCAGATCGTGAATCAGCGCCTCATCGCCCTTGGCGACAACCTCTTGTAGTCGTTCAATTGTCGGGTGCATGTCCTGTCCTCCTGCGCAGAAGTTCACCGAACATGGCCGGGCGCGCAAGGACGACGTTGCGGGAAGGTGCGCGCTGAGATAGGCAGGCCCGCATGAGCGAAACCTATGCCCCCCCGCAAACCGCGCTGGACGTGCTGCACGAAGATGCGCAGCTGATTGTGGTGAACAAACCGTCGGGTCTGCTTTCCGTACCGGGGCGGGGCGAGCATCTGGCTGATTGCCTTCTGACACGCGTGCAGGCGGCTTTCCCTCAGGCGTTGCTTGTGCATCGACTGGACCGGGACACATCAGGTGTCATGGTTTTTGCCCAAACACCCCATGCGCAACGGCATCTGAGTATGCAGTTCGAAAAGCGGCAGACCCGGAAAACCTATATTGCCCGTGTCTGGGGGCGGATGGAGCCAAAGACCGGCACGGTTGACCTGCCGTTGATCGTGGACTGGCCCAACCGGCCCAGACAAATGGTGTGTCATGATACGGGCAAACCTGCGGTCACCGATTGGCGCGTTGTGAAACATGAGGGCGAGACCTCTCGCTTGCGTATGTTTCCCAAAACCGGGCGGTCTCATCAGCTGCGCGTTCATATGCAGGCATTGGGTCACCCGATCCTGGGCGATCCGTTCTATGCAACAGGTGCGGCGAGGGAGTTCCCCAGATTGATGCTGCATTCCGAAGAATTGCGCCTGAAGCATCCTGAGGGCGGGCACTCGATGAAATTTCGCGCCCAGCCCGATTTCTGATCTCAGACAATTCCGGCCCACAGCATCTTCAGGTTGCCCAGCGAAATGCGTCTTGTTCGTTTCGTCGAAACCGGCTGGCGGCAATGGCGCTCCTGCGCGAGCTCACGTTCAATCTCGAAGGCACGCAGTGTGTGATCCTGTGACCATTGACCAAGCTTCAGTGTCATCATGACGTGGTTGTCGAGGTGCGGCATTTCTTGGCTCCTTGTGTGATATCCACCCATTGTCGCGCGTCACTGCTGACAGCATGTTGTCAGTGGGGTGTGCTAGGGTGTCAGCAGAGTGTCAGGAGAATGCGATGCGCCGTTCGACCCGTTTATTTGAAATCATCCAGATTCTGCGGGCCGCAGGTGCGCCGGTCACGGCAGAAGCGCTGGCTGCCCGGCTGGAGGTGTCCATGCGCACCGTCTATCGTGACATTGCCGAATTGCAGGCCCAGCGAACACCCATCGAAGGTGAGGCCGGTGTCGGCTACATGATGCGGCGTGGTTACGATTTGCCGCCGCTGAATTTCGACGCCGAAGAGGTTGAGGCTCTGTGGGTTGGCCTGTCTCTTCTGGCGCGCACCGGCGACAGCCACTTGCAGCGCGCTGCAAGTCGAATCTGTCGGAAGATCGATGCACTGCATAGCCCGACCGATTGGTTGCAGGTTTCACCCTGGGGGGCTCCGGCGGATGATCCCGAGAAGGGATGTGTTTCTGTTTCGCATTATCGCGAAGCTATTCGGGCAGAACGGAAAATCCGCATCACTTACGTAGATGGTGAAGGCGAACAAACCATCCGCGTGGTGCGCCCACTGGCGCTGATCTATCACGTCGAATGTACGTTGCTGGCAGGGTGGTGCGAGATGCGAAACGGCTTTCGCCATTTCAGAACCGATCGCATCTGGTCCAGTGAATTCACTGACGAAGGATTTCTGGGGCAAGGTAAATCTTTGCGCGATCTCTGGCAGGAGCAACAGCTCGCGGGCACCTTTGCGGAACCGGTATGAATGGCCTTTGGCGGGTATTCGCCGATTTCACCGCATTGTTGCTTGAGCCTGTGAGCAAGCGCAGTGATATACTGGGTGAAATGGATCAAGCCCGAAAAACGGGTACCGGAGCAGAAGGTGATATCATGACGATTTCAAAGTTTTTCCTGGCGACAGGCTTGTGTTCAATCATGGCCGTGACGGCCTGTACCGATCCGGGCACCCTGACCGTTCAGAACGACCCCAACAAAAACACCAAGCAGGGTGCGGTTCTAGGCGGCCTTATCGGTGCGGGTGTCGGCGCGATTGCCAATAATTCGAACCCGGGTCTTGGGGCGCTGGCCGGCGCCGCCATTGGTGCCGCCGGTGGCGGTCTGATCGGCAACCAGTTGGACAAGCAGGCTGCCGAGTTGCGCCAACAACTGGCGAATGACGGGATTACAATCGTCAATGCGGGTGACCGGCTGATCGTGACTGTCCCGAATGACATTACGTTTGACACAGACAGCTCGACCGTGCGCCCGGCGCTGCGGGCGGATCTGGTGAAAGTGGGCCAAAACCTTGTCAACTATCCCAACTCGAACGTTCAGATCATCGGTCATACCGACAGCGATGGTGACGCGTCTTATAATCAGGGGTTGTCCGAGCGTCGCGCAAACGCGGTCGCGGATATCCTGCAAGCCAATGGTGTCAGCTACAGCCGTATCAGAACCTACGGTCAGGGTGAAAACAACCCGGTCGCGTCCAACCTGACGCCGCAAGGAAAAGCGCAAAACCGTCGGGTTGAGATTGTTGTGGTCCCCAGCGGAAACGCGTGATCCTGAAACGCAGGACCGGTCTGGCCCGGCCCCTGTTGCGCAATGACTGTGCGTCAATGGGGGTTTGGTCAGGGCCAATCTCGGTCTAACTATTGGGAAACACTGATACGGAGTTGTCCCTGATGTCTCAACCGACCCTGCTTGGCCTGTCCGGCTCCCTGCGCAAGGACGCGACGAACCGCAAACTGCTGCGCGAAGCGGCCCGGTTGTTCGACCCTGTCAGCTATACCGAAGCAGACCTGAACCTGCCGCTTTATGATGGCGATCTGGAGGATGCCGAAGGGATACCGGCACCTGTTCAGATGCTGGCCGACCAGATCGGGCAGGCGGATGCGGTGATCATCTCGACGCCCGAGTACAACAAAGGGCCTTCGGGAGTTCTGAAAAACGCACTGGACTGGGTCAGCCGGACGAAAGGCAATCCATGGGCGAGCAAGCCGGTTGCTGTAATGTCGGCTGCGGGTGGCCGCGCGGGTGGGGAAAGGGCACAGATGATCCTGCGCGCCTGCATGGTGCCCTTTCAGCCCCGCATCTTGCAGGGTCCGGAAATCCACCTCGCCGACAGTTCGAATGAGTTCGACGATCAGGGAAGGTTGTTATCCGAGCGATACGAAAACTCGCTGCACATGCTGATGCAGAAACTCAGGGCCGAGGCCGGTTTCTGAGCTTGGACTGCCCATATGTTGGAACAGCGTCAAAGCGATATCCTTGACCCGGCCCGTGCAGCGTCGTTTCAGGTTGCGTTGGGCTCTGAGCCAACAATTGCCAAAGGCTCAGCTCTGCCGCCATTCTTCCATCAGCTCTATTTCTGGGCGCCGCAACCGCCTGCCGAGCTGGGGCGGGATGGGCATCCCAAGGTGGGTGGCCTGATCCCGGATATGGGATTGCCCCGCAGAATGTGGGCCGGTGGGCAATTGGAATATCATGCACCGCTGATCGCGGGTGTCCCTGCTGACAGGACATCGGTTCTTGAAAACCAAAGCGCAAAAGCGGGCCGGTCCGGCCCGTTGGGTTTTGTCACGTTGCGGCACGAGATACGGCAAGGCGGCCAACTTTGTCTGACAGAATGGCAGGATCTTGTTTATCGTGAAGACCCCGCACCGGGTGTGATGACTCCGGCGCCGCCCCAATCGCGCACGGATGAAACGGATATCCGCGCGGTCGAGTTTAATTCCACCCTGCTGTTTCGCTATTCGGCGCTGACCTTCAACGGCCATCGCATTCACTACGATCTGGACTATGCGCGTGATGTGGAAGGATATGCAGGGCTGGTTGTGCACGGGCCACTTCTGGCGCAGCTTCTGATGCTGTTTGCAGTTGATCTTGGCGGACCACTCAAGTCGTTTTCTTTCCGTGCGACCTCACCGTTGATGCATTTCGAGACTGCCCAGCTGTGCCGGAAAGGTCAGGACATGTGGGTGCGCGGCCCGGACGGGCGGCAATGCATGAAGGCTGTGGCCCTATTACAGTGAGACTTCGGGGCGGAAGTCATCGGGGATCGAATCCCGGTCCTCCAGCATCAGATCGGCCATAACCTCGGCAACTTTCGGAGCCATGCCAAAGCCGATCTTGAAGCCGCCATTGGCGATGAACTGGCCCTGGTGCAATGGATGCAGGCCCAACATCGGGGCGCGGCTTTTGCTGCGGGGACGCACCCCGGCCCAACGTTCGATCACCTCGGCCCCGTGCAAAAGCGGCAGCGCGCGCGTGGCGCGGTCTATGACATCGTCCAAAGCACTGTCTGTGCTGGTCGGGTCGTCATAATCCCGTTCAGACGTTGATCCGATTGCAAGCGTTCCGTCCGCATGTGGCACGATATGGACCGCATCTGCGAATAGCTGTGGCATCTCTCCTGCATCAAAGCGCAACAGGGCGGCCTGGCCTTTGACACCGTTTCCGACGGTTTTTCCGTAGGCGTCGTTCAGTTCCAGTAATCCTGCTAGGCCCGTGGCGTGGACAACCTGTCCTTTATCATCAGCGTTACTGACAACGTGAACGCCCATCACCTCAAGGGCTGCAACCAGAGCGGCGCAGGCCCGCCGGGGATGCATGCGCGCTGTCAGTGTATCGCGGATGACAAAGCCGGTGGGGCTGGGCGGGCACCACGATCCGGCCTGCGATGTGCTGATCACCCGCCACTCTGCCAGCCCCTGCCAAAGTTGATCGGCTGAACCTTCGCGTTGCCGGGCCAGATCAAGGCTGCGGGTGTCAGGAATGGGTTGAAGACGGCCCAGACGGCCATAGCCGGGGGAAACGCCGCCGGTACCCTCGACCTGCTGCCAAAAGGGTTCGGCCATGATCAGGCTGTCGAATTGAAAAGCTTTCTTGGCATTCCAGTTTTCGGGCACATGCGGGGCCAAGGCCCCCACCAGACCGCCACTGGACCCGGAGCCCGGCCCAAAAGGGTCGACAACCTGTACCTTCGCGCCCCGCCGGGCGCAGGTCCAGGCGATGGACAGGCCGAAAATTCCTGCCCCGCGAACCGTCACATCGACCATTGCCAATTCCCTTTTCCTTGTTCAGTGTCGCGCCGCTTAGCTACAGGATTCCCCGATGGCAGACCAGCATGCCGAATTGACGTGGACCGAGGATCATATACCGGTCTCGGACCGTTTCGACGATCCCTATTACTCGTTGCAGAACGGGCTGGAAGAGACGCGCCATGTGTTTCTGGCAGGCAATGGTCTGCCAGAACGCTTTGCGCCGGGGTTTCATATTGCCGAGATGGGCTTTGGCACCGGTCTGAACCTGCTGACGGTTTGGTCTGAATGGGAGAAATCCGGCCAAACAGGCCCGCTTCGGTTCACCAGTTTCGAAGCCTTTCCCATGGCCACGGATGATATGCGTCGCGCGCTTGAGGCCTTCCCCGAGTTACACCCGTGGAGCAGCCGGTTTCTGGCCCATTGGACAGGTCACGCCTGCAATCTTGAAACCCTTCAATGCGAAGTGATCATCGGCGATGCGCGCAACAGCCTGCCGCAATGGGCAGGCATGGCCAACGCCTGGTTCCTTGACGGGTTCTCTCCGGCTAAGAACCCTGAATTGTGGGGGGCAGAGCTGATGCAGCAAGTGGCGGCGCATACTGCCACCGATGGCACGGCAGCCACATATACGGCCGCCGGGTTTGTTCGCCGCGGGCTTCAGGATGCCGGTTTCACCGTCACCCGTACATCCGGCTATGGCCGCAAGCGGCACATGACGCGGGCGCTCAAGGCATGACGCAGAAAAACAATGCAGGTGCGGGTATCGCCCTGATGGTGGGCGCGACGATTGTCTTTGCCTTGCAGGACGGTATCTCACGCCATTTGGCCGGAACCTATAACACCTACATGGTGGTGATGATCCGCTATTGGTTCTTTGCGGCCTTTGTCATTGCACTGGCGGCGCGATCTTCCGGCGGGTTAAGGGCGGCCATGCAGACGAACCAGATGGGGCTTCAAATCCTGCGGGGCCTGCTGCTGGCCACCGAGATCTGCGTCGCCGTGTTCGGTTTCACAGTGCTCGGTCTGATCGACAGTATGGCCGTTTTCATAAGCTATCCCCTGCTTGTCGCCGCGCTGAGCGGGCCGGTTCTGGGTGAAAAGGTTGGATGGCGGCGCTGGGTTGCGATCGGTGTCGGTTGCATTGGTGTTCTGATCATTCTGCAGCCGGGCGTTGGTGTTTTTGATCCTTGGGCCGTCATACCGCTGATCTCGGCGTTTTTGTTTGCGATTTACGGCCTGCTGACGCGCTACGTCGCACGTCAGGACAGCACGGCCACCAGCTTTTTCTGGACCGGCGTTGTTGGTGCCATCGCCATGACCCTTTTTGGAATGTGGTTCTGGGAGCCAATGGCCCGCAGCGACTGGCTGTGGATGGCGTTGCTGTGCGTCAGCGGGGCAACGGGGCACTGGCTGCTGATCAAATGTTATGAGATGGCCGAAGCCAGCGCCGTCCAACCCTTCGCCTATTTCCACCTTGTCTGGAGCGCGATTCTGGGGATTTCGATCTTTGGTGAAAAACTGCGCCCCGAAGTTGTCACGGGCGCAGCGATTGTTGTGGCCGCAGGTCTGTTTACCTTATGGCGCGAACGCCGCCAGCGATGATCCGATCAGTTCCTGCGAAAACGGAACCGGCAGGGCGGGCTGCCCCAGACGGGCGCGGTAGACCGGCAGGCTTTCGGTCACGCGCATCACATAATTGCGCGTCTCATTGAACGGAATGGTCTCAATCCAGTCTACGATATCCACCTCACCGGTGCGCGGATCACCATAGCGTTCCATCCACGAGATCGGGCGCTTTGGACCGGCATTGTATCCGGCCGCCATCATGACGACATTCCCGTTGAACTCGGTCGCAAGGCCCGAAAGATAGTTGGCGCCAAGCTTGGCATTGTATTGCCAGTCCGACGTCAACCGACCGGTCTGATGGCCGCTGAGTATCCCCAGTTCTCCAGCCACCAGCTTGGCTGTTGCAGGCATCACTTGCATCAGGCCGCGCGCCCCCGCGCCGCTGACGACAACCGGATCAAATTCGCTTTCGCGCCGCGCGATGGCCAGCGTCATTTCCTTGGCCATTGGCAGACGCATGTCGGCCACCGGATGAACTGGGTAATAGGCCGCAGGCAAAACGGTGCCCGTGGTCGCTGCCCGCTTGGCGATCATCACAGCCAGATGCGGCTGTTTCAGCTCAATCGCAAGGTCGCCCAACTGATTGGCCTGCACAGGGTCAAGACCTTCGACAAGATGGGTCAGGAACCTCTCGGACAAGTTGTCTTCGCCGGCCTTGAGCAACAGCAGCCCGGCTTCCAGAACGCTGGAATCGGCGAAATCTGCCTGACGCCAATGCGGGGCGCGACGCGGATTGGCCAGTTCCTTGTCAAATGGTCGTCCGATCCGTTCCGCCGCCAGAAGACCATAAAAAGAGGTCTGATGGTCCGCGCCCATGGCGTAGGCCTCATAGGCTTTGTCTGCGTCCCCAAGCTCGGCGTAAGCCCGCCCCAGCCAATAGCCCCCGCGCCCTTTCGAGATTGGCGATTGCACGGCATCCGAAAAATTCTGGAAGTGTCGCACGGCTGTGGCGGGGTCATTCAGTTTGCGCAGGGCCAAAAACCCGGCCAGCCACTCCAGATCCGCATAGGAATATCCCATTTCCGGGGTCATATGGTGCTTGGCCGCTACGTCATAAGCACGCGCCGCCCGCCCCGATCGCATCTCGAGCCGGGCCAGACGGCGACGACCCTCGGCCCATTTGTCAGGCTCGCCCAGGGCTTCCGGTCCGCTTGACCGTGCCAGCATCAGGTCGACGGCGCTGTCATCCAGTTCTTTCTTGTCCCGCCAGACAAAACGGTCGAATGCCAGCCCCGGCGTATCTGCCAGCGACTTCGGCACCGCCGCCACCTTGCCGTCAACGCCTGGCTGGCGTTTCTGCAATGCGATCCGCGCTTCGGCCAACTTGCGCTCGTCGGTGCTGACTAAGGGCAGCATCTGTTCTGCGCTGACCAAATGGCCATCCCACAGCATCCGGTCCAGCCGCGCGGCATGGTGCGGCTTCAGCAGTTTGGCAAAATTCTCCAGATAGTCCTTTTGCAACCCCGACCCCATCGGCATGGTACGCCAGGCTGTCACGATATCGGCTTCCGCCTCGCCAATGCGCCCTTTGGCCTTAAGGGCCACCGCATAGTTCAGCGCGCCTTCAGCAGTCTGAGGGGGCAAGCCAGCGTAAAACTTCAGAACTCTGTCGGGATCGGCCCCGGTAAAGACCGGCTCGCTCTTGCGGCGCAGCCAGTCCAGCCCGGGCCAGTCCGGGCGGCGTTCGAGAAACACCAGCACATCGCCCGAGCTGCCAAATCCCTCACGTAACCAGTGCCAGACGATGACATCGCGCGAGACCGAGCCGCGCTGGCCCGATACGCGCAGCGCCGCATTCCAGTCGCCCTTGCGCATTTCATACAGCCCGGAGCGCAAATCATCGGCCGCATCCGCGCGTGCGGCTTGCGGTGTCGTCACTGCGTATAGAATCAAACCGGTCAACAGTGCCAGAAAGCGTGTCATCCCTTGCATTTCCCAACCAACCGAGGATAGAGCCTGTGAGGATAAACCCTGCGCCGGCGGGATCAACTCACAAAGCTGGAAACGTGAGTGACCAGGGCGCAAAAACCGCAATATGCACCTTAAGGAGCGTGTCATGTTCAAAGGCTCGATGCCAGCCCTCGTCACTCCGTTCAACAACGGCGAGTTGGACCTGAAGACGCTTAAACATCTGGTTGAATGGCAGATCTCCGAAGGCTCGACCGGGCTGGTGCCTGTTGGAACCACCGGCGAAAGCCCGACGCTCAGCCACGACGAACACGAAACGGTCATCGAAGAAGTGGTCAAAACGGCTGCTGGCCGTGTTCCGGTTATTGCCGGTGCCGGGTCGAACAACACGGTCGAAGCCGTCCGGTTCGTTCAGTTCGCCGAAAAAGTTGGTGCCGATGCGGCGCTGGTTGTCACGCCTTACTACAACAAACCGACTCAACGCGGCCTGATCGCGCATTTCCAAGCCCTGCACGAGGCTGCGGATATTCCGATCATCATCTACAACATTCCCGGGCGATCGGTCATCGACATGACCCCGGCCACCATGGGCGAACTGGCCCGGTTGCCGCGTATTGTCGGGGTCAAGGATGCGACGGGCGATCTGGCGCGCGTCAGCCAGCAGCGTGCGATCTGTGGCAAGGACTTCTGCCAGCTATCCGGTGAAGACGCCACTGCACTGGGTTTTAACGCCCATGGCGGTGTCGGATGCATTTCAGTCACCGCAAACGTGGCTCCCAGGCTATGCGCCGAATTCCAGCAGGCCACATTGTCGGGCGATTATGCAAAGGCACTGGAATACCAGGACAAGCTGATGCCGCTGCACGAAGCGATCTTTATAGAACCCGGGTTGGTCGGCGCCAAATACGCGCTCAGCAAACTGGGTCTCTGCAGCACCGAAGTCCGCTCACCTCTGACTGAGCTGGAAGACAACACAAAAGCCGCGATTGATGCGGCAATGGCACACGCGGGCCTCATCTAACCCGGCCTTCAGAAACCAGTAAAGGCGGCCTCGACTACCGAGTGCCGCCTTTTTGGTTTTCAGGATCCAAACTTCATCTGGCCAAAAATATCCCGGGAGAGCCGCGGCTTGCCGCGGCGGGGGCAGAGCCCCCTCAGCGTTTGCCGTAATAAAGCCCTACGACATGTTCAGCCTGCGCAAAGAACAACCAGCGCGAGGTCGCGATGCCTGCCAGATGCGATGCCACTGCCAGCAGGGCCAGGAAATGGTTGAATGGCAGGACCAGAAACAGAACCGGCAGGACAAAGGCCAATACAAACGAGATCACCCTTAGCTTATCGGCATGTTTGCGCCCGACCACATGAACAAACTCACGCAGCAGATAGTTGGTACCGGTATGCGGTGGCTCGAACGCTCTGACGGTACCCCGGTTACCCAAACCTGTGGCTGTGCCCAGATTCGTTCCGGATGCTTCCAGCGCTTTGTCGCCTTTCTTCCAATACAGGATTTGAACCAAAGCGGCGATCAGCAGAAGCGGAATGGCAACCCGTGTCTGGCCAGCCAGCAACGCACCACCTGCCAGGCTGAAGCTCAGGAACATGGCGGGGGTCAGGTTCATATTCCAGCGCGGGATGGTCTTGAGTTGCGTGTAGATCATCGAAGTCGTGAACACGGTCGCCAGTGACATCAACGCTCCGATCCAACCCAGCAGGCTCCATTGCCGATCCAGAAACACCACGCCAATCGCGTAAAGCCCCATGACGACCAGGGCGAGCACGGCACACCAGCCCTCACGGCTGAGCCAGCTCGTTTTCCATTGAGTAAAAGCCTTCCAGGCCCGTTCTGGGTGGCCGAGATGGAAGGTCGAGGCCATCAGCCCTCCGACGGCCAGACCGTAAGCAATGGCGAAGAACACAAAGGCCACCCAACCCGAGACAGCCGGAAGGCCAAGACCAAGAAAGAAGAGCAGGCCGAAGCCCAGACCGGACAGGGTGGTAAAGAGGATGACGGAGGGTGCAGGATGCATCAGAGTTTCTCCAACGTCTTGTCGAGCCAGCCGAGGAAGCCCTTGGGCTCTTCAGCGACAGGTGCCAACAGGGGGGCCAGGATGTCGATCTGATCTTCCACCGTGTCTTTCGGGCGCGGCGGCAGATATTTATTGACGGGTTTGGTGCCCATTTCGGGCATCAGGTCCATTCCGCCGCGATCCGCAACAAGCTTGCTGACGTCGCTGTCCGGATCGCCCAGATCGCCAAAGTGCCGCGCGCCCGCCGGACAGGTTCGGACACAGGAGGGAATCCGGTCCACCTCGGGCAGGTTCTCGTTATAGATCCGGTCGACGCAGAGTGTGCATTTCTTCATCACCCCCTCGGCCTTGTCCAGTTCACGCGCGCCATAGGGGCAGGACCAGGCACACAGGCCGCACCCGATACAGTCGCTTTCATTAACCAGCACGATGCCATCTTCGACCCGCTTGTAGCTGGCCCCGGTCGGGCACACGGTAACACAGGGCGCATCTTCGCAATGCAGGCAGGATTTAGGGAAATGGATCAGTTGCGCGTGCCCTTCCGCCGGTTGCACCTCGTAGGAATGCACGCGGTTCAAGAAAGTGCCCGAAGGATTGGCGCCATAGGCATCCTGATCGGACAGTGGCGCGCCATAATTCTCCGTGTTCCAGCCTTTGCAGGAAATCACGCAGGCATGGCAACCAACGCAGGTGTCCAGGTCGATCACCAGACCCATCTTGCGCTCGGTGGAGTTCGGTAGCTGGGTCATGTCAGGATACCTGTGCTGTTGAGGACGGGTGAGGGGGCCAGCCCCCTCTTGAGCCTGCGGCTCAATTCACCCCCGGGATATTTGTGGCCAGATGAAGTGCGGATCCGGGTCATTTGCCCACCTTCCACGCCAAATTCGCAGGGCCCGTTCCTACCGGTGATTTGATTGGGTCAAAATGAGGCTGGCTTTGGGCATCGGCGGGCGCGTCGGCCTTTTCGATTTTCACCTTCAGGTCAAACCATGCGGCCTGACCAGTAATGGGGTCGGAATTGGCCCAACGTAGCCCGTCGCCTTTTGGCGGCAGCAATTCGTGGATCAGGTGGTTGAGCAGGAAACCCTTGGTGGCCTCGGGCGCGTCCTCTTGCAGGGCCCAGGCGCCTTTGCGTTTGCCGATGGCGTTCCATGTCCAGACGGTGTTGTCGTTCAGCGCGGCCATTTCCATCACAGGGACCGTAATCTCACCATGAGGGGATGTGATTTTGGCCCAATCTCCGTCGTTCAGGCCGTGCTTGCGCATCAGCCTGGTCGGAACATAAAGCGGATTTCGCCCGTGCAACTGCCGCAGCCAGGCGTTTTGCGTGCCCCAGCTGTGATACATCGCCATCGGGCGCTGGGTCAGCGCGTTGACTGTGAAGCCGTCGTTGCCGTGCTGATCGGTTTCGTACCAGATCGGAAGCGGGTCCATCGTGTCTTTGATCCGCTGGCGCAGATGATCAGGCGGCTGTCGGTCGCCATGGCCTTCGGCTGCCAGCTGAAACTTGCGCATCGGTTCGGAGTAGAGTTGGAATAGGTATGGCTGCGGGCTGTCATAGAGCCCCATGCCCACGGCCCAGTCCTGATAGGCTGTATTCCATGGTTTGTAGTAATCCGCGCCTTGCGGGATATGCGCCACGTAGAAGCCACCGTTTTCGATATAGCGGTTCAACTGATCCGGGTTGACCTCTCCGCGCCCTTCCTTGTCGGCGTTTTCACCGCGGAATCCGGCCAGCGGGCCAATACCCGGCTTGCGTTCGTGATTGACGATATAGTCGGCGTAATCGACCCATTTTGCGCTGCCGTCTTCATGGGTGAAACCCGGGAGCTTCATGCGGTTTGCGAGATCGATCAATACTGACTGAAACCCGCGCACGTCACGGTCCGGTTCGATCACAGGCCAGCGGATGGCGTCAGCGGCCGCGTCCGCCTCGCAAATCGGGCGATCCAGCAGCGAGATACAGTCGTGGCGTTCGAGGTAAGTAGTATCCGGCAGGATGAGGTCCGCGTAAGCCACCATCTCGGAAGAATAGGCGTCTGAATAGATGATGCGCGGGATCACGTAATCGCCGTTTTCATCCTTGTCCGTCAGCATCTCGATGACACCCGTGGTGTTCATGGTCGAGTTCCAAGACATATTGGCCATGTACATGAACAGCGTATCGATCTTGTACGGGTCGCCCGCATGTGCGTTCGAGATCACCATATGCATCAGCCCGTGGCTGGACATCGGGTTTTCCCAGGTGAACGCCTTGTCGATCCGTGCGGGGCTGCCATCTTCCTTCAGTGCAAGGTGTTCCGGACCGCGGACGAACCCCAAGTGCGGGCCATCCAAGGGCGAGTTGGGCGTCACCTTGCAATGCGGTGTCGGGTGCGCCTCGACCGGTTTGGGGTAGGGGGGCTTGAAGCGGAAACCGCCGGGAACCTCGACCGTGCCCAGGATGATTTGCAGCACGTGCAGAGCGCGGCAGGTCTGGAAACCATTGGCATGAGCCGAAACGCCGCGCATCGAGTGCATCGCGACAGGGCGGCCGATCATCTTTGTGTGTTTCTCGCCCCGGAAATCGGTCCATTCGTGATCCAGTTCGAATGCCTCGTCAAAGGCGACGCGCGCCAGTTCCGCGGCAATCGCGCGAATGCGCTTGGCGGGAATACCGCATGTTTCGGCAACGGCTTCGGGCGCGTGCTCCTCGGACAGGTATTTTTCCGCCATCAAGTGAAATACAGGGCGATGAACGACACCGTCGTTTGCGTAGACCGCCGACAAATCCGGGCGAACGCCAGGCGTATCGAAAGCCGTCAGCTTGCCTGTATTCCGGTCGATGACCAGAGGCTTTCCGTCATCGTCGCGCAGGAACAGGCCTTTTCCGGCGCCTTCGGACGCGTTCACCAAAACCGGGGCATTGGTATAGCGGCTGAGATAGTCGAGATCGATCTTTCCGGCTTTCATCAGCACATGGATCAACGACAGGATGAACAGCCCGTCAGTTCCCGGTGTGATGCCGACCCAATCATCAGCGACGGCGTTGTATCCGCTGCGGATGGGGTTGACGCCGATAACACGTGCACCGCGCGCCTTGATCTTTCCAATACCCATTTTGATCGGGTTGGAGTCGTGGTCTTCGGCCACGCCAAACAACATGAACAGTTTGGTGTGGTCCCAATCAGGCTGGCCGAATTCCCAGAATGCGCCGCCCATCGTATAAATGCCGCCCGCAGCCATATTGACCGAACAAAAGCCTCCATGCGCCGCATAGTTGCAAGTTCCGAAATTTTGCGCCCAGAAGCTGGTGAAGCTCTGGCTTTGGTCCCGTCCGGTGAAAAAGGCCAGCTTTTCCGGGTTGTCTTTGCGGATTGGCTCCAGCCAGCTGACCGCCAGTTCCAGCGCTTCGTCCCAGCTGATCTCTTCAAATTCACCCGAGCCACGCGGGCCGACCCGTTTCAGTGGCTTGCGCAGGCGCGAGGGGGCATTGACCTGCATGATCCCGGCGGATCCCTTGGCACACAGGACACCCTTGTTCACCGGGTGGTCGCGATTGCCTTCGATATAAGCAACCTTGCCGTCTTTCATGTGGACGTTGATGCCGCATCGGCAGGCGCACATGTAGCAGGTGGTCCTGCGGATTTCGTCCGAGACTTTCGGTGACGTATCAAGGATCGGCTGCTGATGGGTCATTTGCGGGTCCAGTTGGTTATGTCAGGAGGATTTTGTCAGTTTCCTCGGTACTTTAGAACATCGTTCCGGGAACGGTGCGAAAATTAAGTGTTACAGTCCAGTTGCCTGCAGCGCGGTCACGGCGATCATCTGGGTCACATCCTCGGCGCTGCATCCGCGGGACAGGTCGTTGGCGGGTTTGGCCAGCCCCTGCAAGACCGGACCAATGGCGGTGTAGCCCCCCAACCTTTGGGTGATCTTGTAGCCGATATTACCAGCATCAAGGTTGGGAAAGATCATCACGTTGGCCTGCCCGGCGACTGACGATCCCGGCGATTTTCGCTCGCCAACCGAAGGTACAAAGGCGGCGTCAAATTGCAATTCACCGTCGACATTCAGGTCCGGCGCGGCCTGGCGCAGCGCCTCAGTGGCCTCGATCACTTTGTCCACGTCGGGATGCTTGGCGCTGCCCTTGGTGGAAAAGCTGAGCATCGCGATTTTTGGATCGACCTGCAGCAGCGTCCGGGCCGATGCGGCGGATGCGATGGCGATCTTGCTCAGCTCGCTCGCGGTCGGATTGATGACCAGCCCGCAATCGGAATACAGCATCGCCCGCGCCCCGGGCTGAGCGTTTTCCGGCGGGTACATCAGGAAGAAAGACGACACCATTCCTGCATCGGGGGCCATGCCAATCACCTGGATCGCCGCACGGACGATTTCGCCGGTCGTGTGAACGGCCCCTCCTACGGTGCCGGTGGCACGTCCGCTGCGCACCAGCATGGCGGCATAGACGGGGGGTGTTTCAACGGCAGCACGGGCTTTGGCCCGATCGACGCCTTTATGCTGGCGCAGTTCGAAAAAGGTCTGGGCAAATTCTTCGGTCAGGTCCGAAGTCACAGGGTCATGGATCTCAACGCCCTGAGAGGCCGCAGCCCCCTGATCTTTCAGGGCTGCTTCGACCTCGGCGTACGGGCCAACCAGAATGATATCGGCCAGATTGGCCCTCTGCGCGTTGATGGCCCCTTTTGTGATGCGGGGGTCGTTGCCTTCGCTGAGGGCGATTATGGGACGGGTGGCCGGAGCGTTTTGCCGCAACAGCTCGACGGGTGTCAGGGTCATGTGCTCCGGCCTCGTCCTGGGGTTATGCGCCCTGCGCCTTCATGTCATCGGCGCTGATGCCGGCGACGGCGACGGGTTTTTTCATTGCGTCGCGGCGGAAAGGCTCGCCAAGCTCCTGGTTGATCAGGGCCTCGATCAGCGTGGTGATGCCGTTCTTCTGGTCCTCGATCGCCTGGTTCAGCGCCGCGGTCAGCTCGTCCTGGGTGCGGGCGACAACGCCTTTCAGGCCACAGGCCTGCGCGATACCGGCATAAGACACCTTGGTGTCCAGCTCGGTGCCCACGAAGTTGTCGTCGAACCACAGGGTCGAGTTGCGCTTTTCCGCGCCCCACTGGTAGTTGCGGAACACGATCTGGGTCACGGCGGGCCATTCCTCGCGGCCAATCGCGGTCAACTCGTTCACCGCGATGCCAAAGGCGCCGTCACCGGCAAAGCCCACAACCGGAACATCCGGGCAGCCGATCTTGGCACCGACAACGGCGGGCAGGCCATAGCCGCAGGGGCCGAACAGGCCCGGCGCCAGGTATTTGCGACCCTCTTCAAACGACGGATAGGCGTTGCCGATGGCGCAGTTGTTGCCGATGTCCGAGCTGATGATCGCCTCTTTCGGCAGCGCCGCCTGAATGGCGCGCCACGCCATGCGCGGGCTCATCCAGTCGGGCTTGGCCGCGCGGGCGCGCTGGTTCCAGGTGGTGCCCGGATCGTCATCCTCATGGGTCATCGAGGTCAGTTCCTGCGCCCAGGCCGATTTCTTCTGCGCGATGCGCTCTTTGCGCTCCTTGCGGCCTTCGTCACCGGCGGTGTCGCTCAGCTGGGCCAGAATACCCTTTGCAACCTTGGCAGCGTCGCCGATGATGCCGACGCTGACCGCTTTGGTCAGGCCGATACGGTCGGGGTTAATGTCGACCTGGATGATCTTGGCATCCGCGGGCCAGTAGTTGATGCCATAGCCCGGCAGGGTCGAGAACGGGTTCAGACGGGTGCCGAGGCACAGGACAACATCCGCCTCGCTGATCAGCTCCATCCCCGCTTTCGAACCGTTATAGCCCAGCGGACCGGCAAACAGCGGGTGGCTGCCCGGGAAGGCGTCATTGTGCTGGTAGCCGACGCAGACCGGCGCATCCAGACGCTCGGCCAGCGCTTTCGACGCCTCGATGCCGCCTTCGGCCAGAACCACACCGGCGCCGTTCAGAATGACAGGGTTTCTGGCGTTCGACAGCAGCTCGGCCGCCTGGGCCACGGCGGTTTCGCCACCCGAGGGGCGCTCGAACTCGACAATGGCGGGCAGGTCGATATCGACAACCTGGGTCCACATGTCGCGCGGGATGTTCAGCTGGGCCGGGGCGCTGGCGCGCTTGGCCTGCATGATCACACGGTTCAGAACCTCGCAGACGCGGGTCGGGTCGCGGACCTCTTCCTGATAGGCGACCATGTCCTCGAACAGCTTCATCTGCTCGACTTCCTGAAAGCCCCCCTGACCGATGGTCTTGTTGGCCGCCTGCGGGGTCACCAGCAGAAGCGGGGTGTGGTTCCAGTAGGCAGTCTTGACGGCGGTCACAAAGTTGGTGATGCCCGGACCGTTCTGCGCGATCATCATCGACATCTTGCCGGTCGCCCGGGTGTAGCCATCCGCCATCATCCCCGCGCTGCCCTCATGCGCACAGTCCCAGAACATGATCCCAGCCTTCGGAAACAGATCCGAAATCGGCATCATCGCAGAGCCAATGATCCCAAACGCATGTTCAATACCATGCATCTGCAAAACCTTAACAAAGGCCTCTTCCGTCGTCATCTTCATAGGGGTGTTCTCCAAGCAAGAGTGAGAAAACCGGGCACCGGGACCCGGGGGTTGATATGGTTTTGGCGTAAGGGTGCGACCTGCGTTAGGGCCAGACGCGTCTGCGGAATATGTCCAGTGCGATCTCAGGCAGACCGGATGGCATCCGCGATCAGTTCGACGCCGGGGCCTATGCGGTTGGTCGAAATAGAAGAGTACCCGAGGCGGTAGAAATTCTGCGGCCTGTCGGGCCCCGAGAAAAACGGAGCACCCGGTTCGATATGAACACCCTGGTTCTGCAGCTTTAGCGCAAGCTGCGTTGTGTTGACGTGCTCGGGGGCCGACATCCACATTGATGAGCCGCCCATTACGCCCCGTCCAGCCACTGTGAGCCCGCTTTCTTCGATGGCTTTGTCCATCGCATCGCGCCGCTCTTGCAGGGCTTTCGACATACGTCGGATCTGCGCGTCGTAATGGCCCAATGACAGAAAATACGCTGCCGTGCGCTGAATATGACCCGGAGGGTGGCGCAGGACCAACGAGCGAAGAGCACGTGCTTCGCGGATGAAAGGCTCGGATCCGACCATGTATCCAAGCCGCAATCCCGGAAACAGCGACTTGGAAAAACTGCCGACGTAAATCACGCGCCCATCCCGATCCATGGACTTGAGTGCAGGTGAAGGTGCGCTGCGAAAGGCCATTTCGAATTCATAGTCGTCCTCGACAACCATTGCATCCAGATCGCGTGCCCGATCCAGTAGCTTGTTGCGGCGGTCGATCGGCATCGTCGCGGTTGTCGGGCTTTGATGGCTGGGGGTGGTAAAGATGACATCTGCTTCGTCGGGGATCGCTTCTGGTGGCAAGCCGTCGCGATCGACGCTCAGGGGGGTCACAGCGCAGTCCCAGTGGTTCAAAAGGCTTCGCAGCGCGTAGTAGCAGGGATCTTCGATTACAGCCGTGCGTTTGTGTGTCAGCAAGATGCGTGAGGCCAGCCAAAGCGCGTTCTGCGCGCCCAGGGTGATCAAGATCTCTTCGGGGCGGGCGACGATACCACGGCGCGGCAGGGTGTGGCGCGCGATGAATTCGATTAGCAACGGATCATCCTGATCCACGTAATCCCCTGTCAGCGAATCGAAGTCTTTGTGCCCCAATGCGCGAACCGCGCATAATCTCCAGTTGGCGTGATCAAACAGGGTTCGGTCGGCCTGACCGTAGATGAACGGATAGCGGTATTCGCGCCAATTGCTGGGTTTCGGCAGGACGTCGCTGTCCAGAAAGCGGCGCGCCAATGCCCTGTCCCAGTCGACAGATTCCGTGCCGCGCTGCACGGGCGAGTATTTGGGCGGAACCGGTGCGTTTTGCGAGACGTAATATCCTGACCGGCCCTTTGCCGTCAGATAATCATTGGCCAGCAACTCGGTATAGGCAAGCGTCACCGTGATGCGGCTGACGCCCAGATGTGCGGCCAGCTTTCGCGAGGATGGCAGTTTTTCCCCCACGTGAAAGCGACCGGACAGAATGCCCTCGGCAATCATCTGCTGGATCTGGGCCTGCAACGTGCCCTGACCGTTGAGCTCAAGAAAGAATGTTTCGACCGATATCCCCATGCCTGCTTATAGGTTGGACTTAAGGCAGGGGCAATCTGGACTTACAGTGTCATGAAAAATTTTCCCAAGGTGGGTTGACCAGGGTCCTTTGTGAAACTACAAAACTAGAGATCTAGTTTAATGGAGGCAACTCATGTGGGAAACTGCTGCTGCCGGATTTTCCGCCATGGGTTCGGAAGCCCGGCTGAAAGTCCTCAAGACGCTAGTGCGGGCTGGTGAGGCCGGTCTGACCGTTGGCGAAATCCAGAACCGGACGGGGATTGCCCCGTCGACTTTGGCGCACCACCTGCGGTTTCTTGCAGCCGGAGGTGTGGTTGAGCAGGAAAAGATCGGTCGCACCACGATCAACCGGGCCTGTTATGACGAATTGAAGACGCTGGCGCAGTTCATTCTTAGCGAATGCTGCGCTGACGCGGTTGGAAAGGCGGCCAACGATGGCTGAATTGACGCAATCGCCCCGACTGACCGCCAAAGGTGCGCTTGAGATGATCAAGACACCCTGGGCATTGATCATGGTCATTCTTGTGGCGGTGGCCGTTCTCGACCCCGGCAACCTGCGTGAGGTTGCGAGTTTTGCAGTCAGGGCCTTGGCGCATACAGGACAATACATCCTGTTTGCTGTGCTTCTGTTGTCATATCTCAAGGCAACCGGGGCCGAGGTGATGGTGGCGCGCGCTTTTGAAGGGCGCGAAACCCGGATGATCTTTCTGGCCGCCCTGTTCGGCGGCCTCGCACCGTTTTGTTCTTGCGAAGTCATTCCCTTTATTGCGGGCTTGCTTGCACTCGGAGCGCCGCTGTCGGCCGTGATGGCGTTCTGGCTCAGCTCGCCGTTGATCGACCCGCCGACGCTTTTGATTACGGCTGCCGCGCTGGGATGGCCCTTTGCCATCGGTAAGGCGGTTGCCGCCGTTGCGCTTGGCCTGTTCGGCGGGTTCGCGGTTCGGTTACTGATGCGGCAGGGGGCATTTGCCCAGCCCTTGCGCGAATACAAACCTGCCGGGTGTTGCGGATGTGGTCCGAAAGCGGATGACAAGCCGGTCTGGAAGTTCTGGCAAGAGCCTGAGCGTCGCGTTCGGTTTCGTTCGGAATTCGCACACAACGGGCTGTTCCTGCTGAAGTGGCTGGCACTGGCCTATGTGCTCGAAGCTTTGTTGGTCAACTATGTGCCTGCGGACCTGATCGCTGGCGTCGTTGGCGGAGAAGGCGTGCTGCCGATCATCGTTGCTTCTCTGGTGGGGATGCCGGCCTATCTGAACTCTTACGTCGCGCCGCCGCTGCTGGCGGGTTTGATCGATCAGGGCATGACCGCGGGGGCTGCGATGTCGTTCATGGTTGCCGGTGCCGTCAGTTCCATACCGGCAATGGCCGCAGTCTGGTCATTGGTCAAACCGCGCGTGTTTGCGACTTACCTGAGCCTTGGTGTGGGGGGCGCAATAATCGCAGGCATCATCTTTCAGGTGGTATGAACGAAAAAGCCGCCCGGTGTCAGCATCGGGCGGCCTTGTTTTGTCTGAAATTTCGATCAACCGGATTCGCAGAGACGGGGCAGTTTGAACCGATACCGGGCTTCGCCGCTTTTGACGTAGATGCGTTTTTCCACGCAGGCCGTCGTTCCAACGGTTTGTGAAATCTGCGACTCGGTCGACGTAATCGACGTGGCCGATCCATCGGGCAGGCGAACCGAGGCTACGACGCCGTTCTTCAGGTCCCCGTTCACCGGGGTTGCGGCCAGAACCGGTACGAGCAGGAAAGCCTCGTGCTCGTGTTCGCCTTCGTCCCCCAACAGAAACAAGGTGGTGACGATGGCGATCATGACAACACCACCCGCCAGACCCAGCCCCCATGTCCTGAGAAAGGCGTAGATCGTTACGGCGCGGTGCGGGCCGAAAATCGCAGAAAGAATGCTCAACATGACAAGTCCGTCAAAAAAGCCCCAGCCGTTCCGACCGGGGCTGATTGTCTGTTACAGACGAGGATCATCCTCGTCTTCATCATCCGCCCCGCCTTTGGGCAGGTTGAAGAAACTGTCGGCGTCGATGATAGGCTCGTCGTCTTTTTCATCCGACCGATCATCGGACAGCGAGAAGGTTTCCAGACCTTCGATCGCGGTCGGGATTTTCGGCGCAGCGTCCATTTCCAGCGACTGCTCGGTCGAAACCAGCTTGCGACGCTCGTCATCGCTCATCACGCCGCCTTCGGCCGCTTTCTTGGCAGCGGCCTTCTGCACGATCGCATCCAGTTCGGACTGTTTGCACAGGCCCAACGCAACCGGGTCGATCGGCTGCATGTTCGAGATGTTCCAGTGCGTGCGCTCGCGGATCGACTGGATAGTCGGCTTGGTGGTGCCAACCAGCTTGGCGATCTGGCCGTCGCTGAGTTCGGGGTGGAACTTGACCAGCCACAGGATCGAGTTCGGACGGTCCTGACGCTTGGACAGCGGGGTATACCGCGGGCCACGGCGCTTTTCTTCGCCGGATGCCGCCGGGTTGAACTTGAGCTTCAGCTTGTGCAGCGGGTTGTTCTGCGCGGCGTCGATCTCATCCTGAGTCAGCTGGTTGTTTGCGATCGGGTCAAAGCCCTTTACGCCTGCGGCCACATCGCCATCGGCGATGCCCTGCACTTCCAGTTCGTGCATCCCTACGAAATCCGCGATCTGCTTGAAGCTGATCGTGGTGTTGTCCACCAGCCATACGGCGGTTGCCTTGGCCATAAGCGGTTTTGCCATCAGCCCGTCTCCTATACATACATCTTTCCCGTCGCCGGAATTCGGCGGCCCCTTGGTCTTGGGGCAGGTTTCCGTTGTCGGGGAACTTGGCCCGTATATAGTCGCCACGCAGCAAGAAGGGAAGAGGCGAATGCGCTGGGTCGTATTGTGGGTCTTCAGCGCGATGACAGCGCTGGCCGAAGGTGAAAAAGCAGGTGAGTTCGACTATTACGTCCTGTCTCTCAGCTGGTCGCCCAACTGGTGCGCCCGTGAAGGGGACGCGCGCGGGTCAGACCAATGTGACGACCGGCACGACCACGGATGGATCCTGCACGGGCTCTGGCCGCAATTTCATCAGGGCTGGCCATCCTTCTGCGGCTCGCCCGAGGCGCCGCCAACACGCCGCATGACGCGGGAAATGGAAGATATTCAGGGTAGTGCGGGCCTTGCATGGCATCAGTGGAAGAAACACGGCACCTGTTCGGGGCTTTCTGCGCCCGACTATTTCGCCCTGTCCCGGCGTGCCTATGACGCTGTCGAACGCCCGCAGGTCTTCCGCAAGCTGGACGCATCCGTCAAACTGCCGGCTTCGGTGGTCGAGGATGCGTTTTTGAAGGCCAATCCGGGGCTTGAGCGCGATATGATCACGGTCACCTGCAAACAGGGCTATATCGAAGAGGTCCGCCTATGCCTGTCGCGCGACCTTGATCCGGTGCCATGCGGCCGCGATGTAATTCGCGACTGCACCGCCAAGGACGCGCTGTTCGATCCGATTCGCTAGAGCTTCTTGTTCTGGCAGTCCCGCGCATAGTCCAGCGCCTTGGCGGTGCCTTTCAGATCAATCGCCATCACCACCTCGCCTGCGGGATTGTAAACCGTCATCGTCTTGTTCTGGGCAATCGCGGTGACGAAATTCCGGTCGGTAAAAAACACCGTCGCACCGGGCACTTTGCGTTCATTGAACCCGATAGCGGTGGCATCAAAGCTCTTGCCGTCCAGTTCGAACCGGATGGGATAGCTCTCACCTTGCTTAATGTCGCCCCAGGCCTTGTTGTAAACGGCGAAATACCCGCGATTATCCAATGCGTCATAGCCCAGCCGCACGACCGAGAGATCCTGATACACCGTCTGGATCAGACACCCGTTCCCAAGCGCCGGGTCCATCATGATGTTCCAGCCTTCGACAAAGCCCTTGTCGACCAGTTCCTGCGACAGGGCAGCGGTTGCGGTGAAGGCGGCGAAGGTAATGGCGAGAAGGCGGGTCATGGGCGGCTCCAAAATAATCGCTGAGTTTACCTATCCTTAGAGTAGTTCCATGGTCATCCAAAGTCGCTTTTTTGTCACCGCGACTGTTCTGACAACGATGATGAGTACAACATGAGTTTCGAACCCAAGCAATTTGTTCAGGTCACTATGGTTTCAACTCCGTTTGAAAGATGAAACACGCAACCCTGAGTTCGGGGTAGCTGTAGCAACTTGTCCAGATCGAGACCCAACCAAAGCCCTCTCAGCACCAAGGACGTGACGCCGTGGGTTACTATGATCGCAGGTTCATCTTGTTCCTTCAGAAATGAGTCTACTCTACCGCAGATGTCATCAAAGCTTTCCCCACCCGGGCTGCGGAAGAACCAATGATAGCTTTCATAGGAACAATCGATTTGCTCTCGGATGAAATCACGCGTTGCGCCTTCCCATTGCCCAAACGCGATTTCCATAAGCCGTTCATCATGTATCAACTCATGATGAGGCGTCGTTGCCAAGCGGGCGGTATGCATTGCTCTCTTTTGCGGGCTGACGAAAACGCGCAAAGGTGCATTCGGTATTCGCCTGAGTATCTCATTTTGTTTCCGGGCCTGAGACTTGCCAATTTCCGTCAACGGCGAATTCTTGCGCCCTTGGAACTTCCCCAGTGTGTTCCATTCGGTTTCGCCATGTCGCAGCACAAAAAGATCTGGATACTTGTTCAAGATGTGTACCTGAATTGAATACCGTTTGAGGTGCCATTCTTGTTGCCTCTTTTTAAGGACGCTGATTTATAGATGCTGACCTAAATTTCCTTGCGCGCCCGGAGCGCCGCCGTGATCGTTCCGTCATCCAGATAATCCAACTCTCCACCGATGGGCACGCCTTGCGCAAGTGAGGTCAGGCGCACCTGACCTTCCAGCTGGTCCGCGATGTAATGGGCGGTGGTCTGACCGTCGACGGTGGCGTTCAGGGCAAGGATCACTTCGGTGATCCCTTCGGCCAGGACCCGATCCTTGAGGCGGGGAATGCGCAGCTCGTCCGGGCCGACCCCGTCCAGTGCAGACAGTGTGCCGCCCAGCACGTGATAGCGGCCTTTGAAGACGCCTGACCGCTCCATCGCCCAAAGGTCGGCGACGTCCTCGACCACGCATAGCTCTCCGGTCGCTCGGGCCTCACTATTGCAGATGTCACAGATATCGGTGGTGCCTACGTTGCCGCAATTCAGGCATTCGCGGGCGGTGACGGCCACTTGCTGCATGGCGTCTGACAGGGGCGTCAGCAGCAAGGCGCGTTTGCGGATCAGGTGCAGCACCGCGCGGCGGGCCGAGCGCGGGCCCAGCCCCGGCAGTTTGGCCATCAGGTCGATCAGATTGTCGATTTCGCTGTTCGTTCCCATGGCCTGTCCTGCTTTGCGCCGGAGGGAGCCTCCGGCGGGAGTATTTGGGAAAAGATGAAGCTCAGAACGGTAGCTTGATGTCTTTGGGCAGGCCCATGCTTTCGGTCAGCTTGCCCATCTCTTCCTGTGAACGTTCGGCGGCTTTGGCCTGAGCATCCTTGATGGCAGCCAGGATCAGGTCTTCGACCACTTCCTTGTCATCGCCGTTGAAGATCGACGGGTCGATGTCCAGCCCCTTGAGTTCACCCTTGGCTGTGGCCGTTGCCTTGACCAGCCCTGCACCGGATTCGCCGACAACCATCATGTTGTTCAGCTCTTCCTGCATTTCGGTCATCTTGGTTTGCAGGTCTTGTGCGGATTTCATCATCTTTGCCATGTCGCCCAGTCCGCCAAGCCCGCCGAGTCCTTTCAGCATCAGTCGTCTCCTGTGTTTCTGTTTGGTTCTAAATACGGACCGCAGGCAGGTGGCACAAGAGGTCTCCCGCCTGTCCAGATCAGAGCGTCGCGGACCGATCATTTATGTGCCTGCAATCCCTCCCTCAGTTGCATGGTGGAGGGGCGTGAGTATGCCGGTTTCTTGAAACGTGGACCCACGGGCTGAGGCCTAATCCTCTTCGAACGGGTCCCATTCCTCTTCGACTTCGGGAAGGGCTTCGGTCACAACCTTGGCGGCGCGCTGCTCCGGTGTTTCGATCCGAATGATCTTTGCCTTGGGGAATTGCGTCAGCACGGCCTGAACCAGCGGGTGTTCTTCGGCCTCGGCTTTCAGGGCCAGCTCGGCCCGGTCCCGCACTTCCGCGATGGTCGCGGCATCCCCGTCCGAGACAATGGAGACGGCCCATCGATTGCCGGTCCAGCGTTGCAGGGCAGAGCCCAATCGCGACGCCAGATCCGACGGTGCCTGAGGTGTCTGGGTGAATTCGATCCGGCCAGGCTGGTACGACACAAGGCGCACGCCGCTTTCCACCTCGACAAGCAGTTTCACATCGCGGTTTGTGCGGATCAGTTCCACCACATGCCCGAAGGTTGGATAGCGGGCCAGGGCCGTCTGTGCATCCTGCGCCAGTGCAGCAACCGGTGCGCCACCCGCGCCGCGCGGGGGCGATGTATAGGCAGGCGGCGGGGTCGCGTTGGATTGCGTTGCCACCGGGGCCTGCCGGGACGGTGACATGCCCCCGCCCGGCCCGCCGGGTGGCGAAGGTGGGGCGTCTTGCAGCCGTTTGATCAGCTCTTCGGGGCTGGGCAAATCGGCGACATGCGTCAGTCGGATAACAGCCATTTCGGCGGCCATCATCGCGTTGGGCGCGGCAGAGACTTCCTCCAGCGCCTTCAGCAGCATTTGCCACATCCGGGTCAGAACCCGCATTGGCAAGGCCTCGGCCATGTGCTGGCCCCGTGTGCGTTCGTCGGGGGAAACCGTCGGGTCCTGGGCCGCGTCAGGTGTGATCTTTACGACGGACACCCAATGCGTGATTTCGGCCAGATCGCGCAGCACGGCCAGAGGGTCTGCGCCTTCCGCATATTGACCGCTCAGTTCAGTGAGCGCCCCTGCCGCGTCACCGCGCAGGATCATGTCCATCAGGTCCAGAACCCGTCCACGATCGGCCAGACCCAGCATCGCACGGACCTGATCTGCCGTCGTCTCTCCGGCCCCGTGCGAGATTGCCTGATCCAGCAATGAGGTCGCGTCGCGGGCCGATCCTTCTGCGGCGCGGGTGATCAACGCCAGCGCATCGTCGGCGATCTGCGCGCTCTCGGCCCCGGCGATCTTGCGCAGCAGGCCGATCATGTCTTCGGGCTCGATCCGGCGCAGGTCAAAGCGCTGACACCGCGACAGAACCGTGACCGGCACTTTGCGAATCTCGGTGGTCGCGAAGATGAATTTCACATGTGCGGGCGGTTCCTCGAGCGTCTTGAGCAGCGCGTTGAATGCGCTGGTCGAGAGCATGTGAACCTCGTCGATGATGTAGATCTTGTAGCGTGCACTGGCGGCGCGATAGCGGACACTGTCGATGATCTCGCGGATATCGTTGACGCCGGTACGGCTGGCCGCATCCATTTCCATCACATCGACATGGCGACCTTCCATGATTGCGACGCAATGCTCGCACTGACCGCAAGGCTCGGTTGTCGGTCCTCCGGTTCCATCCGGTCCGATGCAGTTCATGCCTTTGGCGATGATCCGCGCCGTGGTGGTTTTTCCCGTTCCGCGAATGCCGGTCATGATAAAGGCCTGCGCAATCCGGTCGGCCTCGAAGGCGTTTTTTAGGGTGCGCACCATAGCATCTTGACCCACCAGGTCGGCAAAGGTTTCCGGGCGGTATTTGCGGGCGAGAACCTGATAGGCGGGGCTTGGCGTGTCTGTCATGTCTTCTCGCTCGGATTCGGTGCTTCGGCACAGCGTAGTGGCGGCGGCAGTCCGCGTCCACTGTGGGGCGTGATGATTTTTTGTTTCAGAAACGGGCTGGTTTCCAACTAAACTGGTCCAGCGGATTTAATGACTCATTTCTTAAAGAGTACCTTGGGGGAGGACGCACTTCATGTCGCAGCTGGTCATTTTTACTCTGCAGGTCGGAGGCGGAACGCTTGCCCTTACTTCAATGCCCGGGCGTGGCGGGGATTACGTCGGCGATCTGGATATGATTGCGGCTTGGAAACCGGGCCTTGTGATTTCAATGACGACGGATGTTGAAATGCTTCAGGATGGCGCGCAGCACTTTGGCAGCGACATCCAAAGCCGTGCCAGCCGGTGGGTTCACCTGCCGATCGAAGATTTTGGAGCACCGACGCAGGCGGTTCAGAAGGCCTGGCCAGAGGTCAGCGCCACGGCCCGACATGCGCTGTCGGGCGGTGGCCGGGTTCTTGTGCATTGCCGTGGGGGGTGCGGCAGATCCGGGATGATTGTTCTGCGACTGATGGTTGAATGCGGTGAACGCGCCAGCGACGCACTGGACCGCCTGCGGGCCGTGCGCCCCTGCGCTGTCGAAACCGATGCGCAGCTGGCCTGGGCGTCCCGGATCACCCCGGCACAGGTGGAAGTGGGATCAAGCTGACAGCTGCTGGGGTGCGTAGCCGGTTTTCCGGGGCCGGATCGTTGAAACCTCGATCATGGCGCAAGGCGGGTTCGCGACAATGCCCGAGGGCAGCGTGCTGAATGTAGGTCCGAAGATCAAATCGGCATAGGCATCAAGGTCCCGAATTGCCGTATCAGGGTGCGCCCCGCAGAAAACGCGAACGCTGTCGGATCGCGCTCGGATCGTTGCCATGCACCCTTCCGCGCAATGTGACAGCGCGCTGTTGCCTTCAAATTCGAAATCTTCGCTGGTGGCCGAAACCGCCTGCGCCATGGCTTCGGAAATCGAGCGGGCCAGTCGCGCCAAAGCCGGGCAGGTATTGCCCGTCCGCTGGCACACAGTTGCGCTGTATTCGTGTGACTTTGTCTTCCAGATCATCCTGCGCCCTCCGCGCGTGGTGGGCTGGATATTGGGGCAGGTGGGACAGCATCTCGCTGTCAGGACCTGCCCGGACACCCCGCCCGAGTTTCGGTTTCAGTTCCGATGGCAGGTCTCCTGACTTGCGGGTCATTGCTCTGCCGACCTTCCCAGCCCGTGGGCCAGTGGTATTTCGGCATTGCTTACCGCTTACAGTTGCGGGGGCAGTCGCGGACTTGGTTGATATCTGTGTGACCAGACAAACCGCACCGTGTTCCCTTTTCATCCCGACCTCTTGTGGGGGCCGGAAACCATCACACAACCGCTAGCGCCTGATCGCGTTCCGAGTCAAGCCGATCTTTAGGCCGGACGTTTGGTCATGCTGGATGCGGTTTACGTTCCGGCTTAGTTTCGTCGGCATCGAAGGCAGGCAAACCATTGTTTCAGCGAAAGCCGGGGATCATGTTGGATACGGAACAGACGGTGTTGATCGAAGATTTCCGCTTTCCGTCAGGGTCCGTGACCTTGTCGGCGCGGCTGTACCGGCCAGTGGGTGAGCCGGAAACCGTTGTCGTACTTAACAGTGCCACGGGTGTGCCGCGTGACTATTATCAACACTTTGCGCGATGGCTGGCTACCGAGCGGGGGATAGCTTGCCTGACCTATGACTATCGGGACTACGGGCTTTCTTTGGTCGGCCGCCTGAAAGACGCAACTGCAACAATGGCGGATTGGGCGTTGATCGACATGCCAGCGGCACGGGCCGAAATGCGCAGGCGGTTTCCAAAGGCGCAGCAGTGGACCATCGGCCATTCCGTCGGTGCGATGCTGGGGCCGGTGCAGCCGGATATCGACCAGATCGACCGAATGATCGGTGTGTGTTCGGGGCTGGTGACTTTGAAAGATCACCCATGGCCCTATCGGGGGTTGGCAGGGCTGTTCTGGTATGGCCATGCACCGCTGATGGTGCGGGCGCTTGGGTATCTGCCCGGCAAAGCGATCGGGTTTGGTTCGGACCTGCCCGCCTCGGTCTACTGGCAATGGCGCAAATGGTGTACAGCTCCTCTTAGCTACATTCCCGAGATCGGGCAGAATTTGCCTGATGCGCATTGGGGCAGTTCTGGAACACCTGTGGATCTGTTCACGTTCGAAGATGACCAGATGGCTCCGCCCGAGGCAGTTTGGCGCCTTGCCGACCTGTACGGCCCCGAGTCCAGACGCCACCTTATGAAGCCTGCTGAATTCGGACTGCCGGAAATAGGCCATATCGGAGCATTTGCCCGTCGCAATGCAGCGGTCTGGCCGCGCCTGATCGCCTGATCAGACGCGACGCAGGTTTTCCTAACACCTTGCAGTTATGGCCGTTTGCGAAGTTTCTTGTCCTGCATGACACCGCGCACCATCTTGCCGAACGCCTTGTCCCGCGCCCGCGATTGGGCAACGGTTTCCGAGTTTCGCTGATCTTCACGCCGCAGCTTGCGCCAACGGTCCAGCCGCGCCGGATCAAGAACGCCTTCGTCGATTGCGTTCTGCACGGTACAGCCGGGCTCGGTCTCGTGCTGACAATCCGAAAAGCGACAGCTTTGGCCAAGCTCCGTGATGTCCGAGAACACGTTGTCGATCCCGTCCTGAGCGTCCAGCAAACGCAGTGCGCGCATTCCCGGCGTGTCGATCAGCCAGCCACCGTTACCCATCCCGTGCAACGCGCGCACCGTTGTCGTGTGTCTGCCCCGTGCGTCGTCGTCGCGAATTCCAGACGTGGCGAGGTTTTGATCCGTCATGGCGTTGCTGAGCGTCGTTTTACCTACGCCCGACGACCCGACCAGCGCGCCGGTCTGGCCTTTGGGGCACCATGCCAGAACCTTTTCGACATCTGCCGGGTCCAGCGCATTGATCGCCAGCACCGACAGAAAAGGGTCCAGAGATTGCACTTGTCCCGAGAAACTGCCGGGGTCATCCGACTGGTCAGCTTTCGTCAGGACGACGACCGGATAACATCCGGCCTGATGCGCCAGCGCCAGATAACGTTCCAGCCGAGGCAGGTTGAAATCGGCGTTGCACGAGCTGACGATGAACAACACATCGACATTAGCGGCAATCAGTTGTGTTGTGGCACCTGTACCGGCAGCCCTGCGTTGCAGCAGGCTGCGCCGGTCCAGAAGGCGACGTACGCGGTATTCGGCGTCCGCAAGAATCCAATCCCCGACGGCATATGAACCGGTCGGACTATCCGGTGTCAGCAAAGGGATTTCACCATTCGGGCTCAGCCCGATCAGACGGTCCCGATGAACCGAGGTAACGCGAAAGGGCGTGTCGGAAGGAAAAGCCGCGTGTTGCGCGGCAAAGTGAGAGGACCATCCCAGGTCCGAAAGCGTATAAGACATTTATCTGCCTGTTTTCAGAAACAGCAATGCCAACGGATGGCAATCGCGCATCCGCAGGTCGTGTGTTCAGGCAGTCCGGTGATTCCGGTGAATCAGAACCAGTCTGCCCGAAGGGTTTTCACTACAATCATAAAGCCCTCCTGCGGCTGTGGTTCACGAAGTGAGAGGTTGGACATCGACCCAAGCGGGGCTCGTTGTGGCTGCTTCCTTCCGGACCTGACCAGGTTGGCGAGGCGCTCGCCCGCGCCAACCTCTCGAGTCCGAGATATAGGGAAGGCATCGGGAAAAGACAACCCATCAGAGCGTCAGGCGAATGCGTTCAAATCCCCTGCCATCCGAGCCCAGCGACACGGGATCGAACCTGTGCAACTCATCCAGATATTTCAGGGCACCCGGACCTGTGCGAAGAATTGTTGTCACGCCCCGTTGCGGCATCAGCGAGAACGGGTAGGGCTGCGTGGCGATCGGGTCGGGCGGAAGGTGCTGCGCCAGGTAAACCTGCACAAGGTCCTTGATGCTCAGCGGTGGCAGGCTGATCAGCTCAGACGTTGTCGCATGCGGGAAATGCCCGCCTCCGCTGGCGCGGTAATTGTTCAGCGCCATAACGAACATCTGCTCCGGTCGTACGGGACGGCCTGCATATGTCAGATCGCTGATCCGCTTTTGGTCGGGGCGGATTATTTTCCCCTGCGCATCGTAACGAGGCGGCCGCGTGGGATCGATCTGATAAGACAGTCCAAACACGATGTCGAAATTGTATCCGGCCCGTTCAGGGTTGATCAGCTCGGGTTCGGAACCGGGCTTTAACTGGTTGAATACGCTGGCCGACATCTCCAACCAGTCCAGCAAATGCGCGCCGCTGATCCGGATTGCACGCAACTCGTTGGGAAACACATGCAGATCCGCGACATGGCGCAAACATATTTCTCCGGCGGGTACCTCGGTATAATGGCGCGGGCCTGAGCGTCCGCCGGATTTGGCAGGCGAAACAACCGACAAAATCGGCAGATCCGCCAGGTCTGGTCCCTGCAAAAACGGGCGCAGTGCGGCGGCTTGCGCCGCAGCTACAAGGGTCAGCCCGCGATCCGGCGCACAGCAACTGAAATAGCTGTGCAATGTATCCGGGATATGTGCCACCGGTGCGGCAACGGATTGACGGGTCATACGATGTGCCACCTCACACAAGCCCGCAATTTCACTGTCTTCCCCGACGGCTGTGCCGTTGCTGATAACCGGGCGCAGTTCGACGCAGCAATCCCGGATTTGCACTTTGCCGTCCGGCCCGGCGGTCACGGCCAAATCGATAACCCCCAGGTAAGAGCCCGCTGATCCCGGCATGACAACGGGTGTTCCATGTACCAGCCCCGTCAGGTGATCGACCATCGGGGTATTGGCATGGCCCTCTCCTGGAAGTGTCAGGTGAGTGTGCCCGGCCACAATGGCATCGATGCCTTTGATCGCGGCCAAGGGTATCACGGCGTTTTCCATCCCTGCCACCGGTTCGTTGCCCCCAAGGCCGGAATGAGCAAGCGCCACGATGATATCACACCCCTCGTCGCGCAATGTCTGCGTCAGGGACTTTGCCGCAACTAGGATATCCTCGACGACGATATCGTCATCCAGATTATGCGCCTCCCAACAGGCCGTTTGCGGCGGAAGAACCGAGAAGATGCCGATGCGAACGGGAATGTCTTCACCGTTCAAAGATACAGTGCGGTCCAGAACGGTGTATCGCTGCCAGAGCTGTGGGCCGCGCGTGCGATACAGGTTGCTGCAAACGACCGGACAGGGGGCTTGCGTCAGGATGTTGCCCAATGACACCAGCCCGAACCCGAAATCATGGTTGCCCAGCCCGATCGCGTCATAATCCAGGGCTTCGAACGCCTTCATCATCGGATGGGCAGTGCCACTCTTTGCCGCCCAATCGCCCATTGGGGTTCCCTGCAACGAATCCCCGTTGTCAAACATCAGCACCAGCGCGTCCTTGGCCTCTTGTCGGGCAGCGCGGATCAGGCTGGCAGTGCGCGTTAATCCAACCGTCTGGTCTGGCGTGTCAGTGTAATAGTCAAAACCGGTGAGGTTCATATGCAGGTCGGTTGTGGCCAGAATGCGAATTTTCCCAATGTCACCAATGGGCTGTACCTGCGTCGAGGAGGGGATCTTCACTTTGAGTATTCTGCTATTGAATGTGTGTATTGATTAAATCCATCAAAATTCACTCTAGATGATTTTTCCGAGGCCACCATGCGGCTTTTCAGCGGCAGGGTGGTGGATTTTCTATCCCTGAATAGCCATTGCAACACGGGCTGAGACGTGGCAGCCCTGTGCGCAAGACCAAAAGGAAATCCAATGAAAAACGCAGAGCAGGTAACCTTCGGGGGTTCGGGCCTTGATCGGGCGGCGCAGTATCGCGGAGATGCGGACAAGCTGGCCGAGGCGATGCACAACCCGGCCGCCCGCTGTGTCTTGCTGTGGCGTGGAAAACTGCTGGTACAGGGTGAGGGGCTGGACCAGCTTGCCATGATCCCGATGACGCACCCGCTGATTAGCAATGGTCCCGGCGGCGTCATTGAATCCCCGGTGTTTTTGAGTCTGAGCGCTGACAGCGCCCCCGTGTTTGCCGTTGATATTTCCGCATGGACAGCCGAGGGGCTGGATCTAACAGGTCTGGGCGCGTTCGTGGACAAGTCCGAACAACAGCACCCGGAGTTACCGCAAGGCCACGTGTTTGCCGAGCTGCGCCGGATCATGACACGGCTGTCGGCACGCGACGCGGAACTGGCGGCCACGTCTAAGGCAATAATCGGGTGGCATGAAACACATCGCTATTGCGCCCGATGCGGTGCCGCCAGCGAGGTGTCGCAGGGGGGATGGCAGCGCAGTTGCCCGTCCTGTGGCGGGCAGCACTTTCCGCGCACCGATCCGGTTGTGATCATGTTGATCACGCATGGAGACAGCGTGCTGATGGGCCGGTCTCCGGGTTGGCCTGATGGGATGTTTTCCTTGTTGGCGGGATTTGTTGAGCCCGGCGAAACACTTGAGGCAGCAGTGCGCCGCGAAGTGATGGAAGAGGCGGGCGTGCCGGTGGGTGCGGTTTCGTACCTGTCCAGTCAGCCCTGGCCATTTCCGGCCTCATTGATGTTTGGATGTGCGGGTGAGGCGCTGTCACGCGACATCGTGATCGACCCGGTCGAGATAGAAGAGGCGATGTGGGTCAGCAAATCCGAAATGATGCAGGCCTTTGCCGGTGATCATCCTAGGCTATTGCCAGCGCGCAAAGGGGCAATCGCTCATTTTCTGCTTCAGAACTGGCTTGCAGATACTCTGGACTGAGGAAACATTAGCTCAGCAATAAAACAGCAAAGGTCATTATGCAGTTTTCAGCGCGCGAAGATATCGAGGCCCCCATCCAATCGGTATTCGACATGGTGTCGGATTTTGAACGATTCGAGCGTATGGCAATGCGCCGTGGCATCGATGTGCGCCGTTTGGGCGGTGGCACAGCGGTGACGGCCGGAACCGAATGGAATACGGAGTTCAAGCTGCGCGGAAAGCCGCGTCAGATGTCGGTGGTGATGACGGATTTCGACAGGCCTTCGCAAATGCGATTTGACGCTGCCAGCAAGGGCATTACCGGGTTCACGACCGTGGATTTTCTGGCCCTGTCCCCGCGCCGGACGCGCCTGAGCGTAGAAATGTCACTCGCCGCCAAGTCCCTGCCGGCACGGTTGCTGTTGCAATCCATGAAGCTGGGGCAATCCAGATTTCGCAAACAGTTCCAGGTGCGTCTCAGCGAATTCGCACGCGAGTTGGAGCAAAGGTACCTGCATGGCGGGTAAGGCACATGATCGCACGGCAGGTGCGATGGGCCCGGACCACCTGAGTTTCAAACCCGCATCCGAAAGCGATGCCGAAGGGGTCGCTGGCGTTCTTCACGATCTGGTCTTGGTTGGCAAGCGGCGCAAAGCCCACGATGTCGATTTTGCCCTAAGGCACTATGTTCGCCACCCGGATCAAATACGGTGTACAATCGCCACGGACCCGAATGGTCACGTGCTTGGGTTCCAATCCCTGAAATATGCGGTCGAAAACCACCCCTACGACGTGTCAGTCGGGTGGGGCGTGATTGGAACCCATATCCGACCATCAGCCGCCCGGCTTGGGATCGGGCGCGCACTTTTCGCGCACACTCTGGACGCGGCCCGCGCGCATAGTCTCCCTGCTATCGATGCAACAATTGGCGCAGGCAATACCGAAGGTCTGGCCTACTACGAAGCCATGGGTTTCCGGACCTACCGCACGCAAGATGGGTCTGTGTCAATGGTCTACCGGATTAACCGCTAGAGAGCGACGATTCCAGGCGCAGCGGCGCGGGACATTGGGAGCCACCGGCATTGCAAACAGCTTCGAAAAACGGGCAACATCCAAACAAGCCCAAAGGAATGCCGTCGTGAACCGTGATTATCCACGCGGATGTGCTGCCGGATAGACGCCCAGAACCTCGACATTTGTCGTGAAATGCTCAAGCTCGTCCATGGCCAGCTGCACGTTGCGGTCTTCGGGATGCCCGACGATATCCGCGTAAAACTGCGTCGCGGTAAAGGAGCCGTCGACCATATAGCTTTCCAGCTTGGTCATGTTGATCCCATTGGTGGCAAACCCGCCCATCGCTTTGTAAAGCGCAGCAGGGATGTTGCGGACCTGAAACACAAAGCTGGTGATCATCCCATGATCGCCCCGGCGGGACAAATCCGTTTCGCGCGACATGACAAGAAAGCGGGTCGTATTGTCGTCATTATCCTCGATATGGCGGGCCAGAACGTTCAGGTTATAGATCTCACCGGCCAGCTCACTGGCCAGCGCGGCTGAATGCGGATTGCCTTCCTCGGCCACTTCGCGAGCGGCGCGGGCGTTATCGGGGCTGACGCGGCCGCGGATGCCGTGTTCCTTAAGGAAACCCGCACATTGCGGCAGCAGCACCAGATGCGAATGCGCCTCGGTTATGTCTTCCAGTTTTGCACCCGGCACGGCAAGAAGGTTGATATGAACCCGGACAAAGGCCTCATCGATGATATGCAGCCCGCTGTGGGGTAACAGCCGGTGAATATCGGCCACCCGCCCATAGGTCGTGTTCTCGACCGGAAGCATTGCCAGATCCGCATCGCCTGAGCGGACCGATTCGATCACATCCTCGAAGGTGCGGCAGGGCAGGGCTTCCATATCTGGCCGAGCGTTGCGGCAGGCCTCGTGACTGTAGGCGCCGGGTTCCCCCTGAAAAGCAATGCGATTGGTCATTTGGTCGATTCCATGCAACAAGTTCGCGATTTGGTCGTTTCGTCGCGGTGTCTATACCTTGCCTCTCGCAAGGGGAAGCCTTAGACAGCTGCCCAGACAGCTGAAATGGACTCGCGATCAATGTTCGACACGATGACAGTAACCAAGGCCGCCGCAGGCCTGTTCGGCACATTCCTGGTGCTGCTTCTGGCCAAGTGGGGGGCGGATGTCCTCTATTCTTCCGGTGGCCATGGCTCGGCTGAGGCCGCCTACATTATCGAAACCGAAAGCTCGGGCGAAAGCGCCGACGGTGAAGAAGTGGTCTTTGAGGACCTGCTGGCCGCCGCAGACGTCGAGAGCGGCGCAAAAGTGTTCCGCAAATGCACCGCGTGCCACAAGCTGGAAGACGGCGCAAACGGCACCGGCCCTTACCTGTACGGTGTGGTTAATCGCCCCGTCGCCTCGGCCAACGGCTTCACCGGTTACTCGGCCGGTATGCAGGCGCATGGCGGCAACTGGACACCCGAAGCGCTGGATGCCTTCCTGACCAAGCCCGGCAGCTATATCTCGGGCACATCGATGAGCTTTGCCGGCCTGAAAAAGCCGCAGGATCGCGCCGACGTGATTGCCTATCTGCAGACAATCGGCAACTGATTGCCTGACCGATCAGAACCATTCAAAGCCGCTGCCGCAACGCAGCGGCTTTTTTGTCTGAAGAAACCTTCACAAAGTGCTCACGCATTCTAAACTTGAATCTGCACGTGCTGGCACTTTAGCTAGCGGTTACGACATTGACGGTGACAATGACCGAGAGGATGAGCAATATGATATCCCTGATGCCTGCTGCACGTGATCTTGAGGTAAGGCCATGGGTTGGCATTTTGGGGCTCTGCGCCGCTCTGATTGCTCCGCATGCAGCACAGGCGCTGGATGAAGGCGTCACCCGCAGTCACGGGTATTCGTATTTCGGAAATCTGGATTACCCGGCGGATTATTCGCATCTGAATTATGTGAATCCCAACGCCCCCAAGGGTGGCGAGCTTTCGCTGGCAGCCTCTGGAACGTTCGATTCTCTCAACCCCTATTCACGCAAAGGGCGCGCCGGTGCGCTGACCACATTGCAATATGACCGTCTGTTTGAAAGTACCGAAGACAGTGTCGGGCAGTATTACGGCGTAGTTGCGGAAAGTCTGGAATATGACGAAGGGCGCAATTACGTCATTTTCCATTTGCGCCCCGAAGCAACTTTTTGGGATGGCACGCCTGTCACGGCGGAAGATGTTGTCTACAGCCACCGTTTGTTCATCGAACAGGGCCTGCCGTCTTATGCGCAGGCCGTTGGCCGTATGGTGACAGGAGCCGAGGCGTTGGATGACCATACCGTAAAATTTACCTTCAATCCCGAAGTCACCCGCCGCAGCCTGATCGAAACCGTCGGCTCAACTCCTGTTTTCTCAAAAGCATGGTTCGAGGCGGATGAGACACGGCGATTGGATGAACCGCGGCTGGAAGTGGCGGTGGGCTCTGGCCCCTACAAGCTCGACAGCTACGACATCAATCGCCGCATCGTTTACAAACGCCGGGACGATTATTGGGGCAAGGACCTGCCTTTCAATGTCGGGCGCAACAACTTCGATACAATCCGGGTTGAGTATTTCGCCGATCAGACGGCAGCGTTCGAGGGTTTTAAGGCAGGTGAATACACATTCCGGATCGAAAGTGACCCTAAGCTTTGGGCGACCGGGTATGATTTCCCAAAGCTGGATGAAGGCACAGTTATTCGGGATGAGATCGCGGATGGCAGCCCGCCGACACCTTCGGGCTTTGTCTTCAACCTTGGAAAGCCGCAATTTGCCGACAAGAATGTTCGCAAGGCCCTGGCCCTGGCCTTCAATTTCGAATGGACGAACGAGTCATTGTTGTTCGGCCTGAACACGTCGCGGGATTCTTTCACGCAAGGAACCCCGATCGAGGCGCAAGGCCTGCCCGAAGGGGCGGAGCTGGCGTTCCTGCAGGCGCTTGGCGACGTCGTTCCCGAAGATGTCCTGACGGAACCCGCTGTTGTGGCGCACGAATCAAACCCTGCACGCCTGAATGACCGAAAAAACCTGCGCAAAGCTGCCAACATGCTGGACGAGGCAGGCTGGTCCGTCGGCGAAGGCAATATTCGTCGCAATGCCGAAGGGCAGACTTTGAAGGTGAATATTCCATATCCTTCAAACCTGCCGACCTCGACCGCAACGATGATCGAAACCTATGTCCAGAACCTGCAATCCATCGGGGTGGATGCCTCGACCGAGAAAGTGGATCCGGCGCAATACACGTTGCGCAGCCGCGAGCGGGATTATGACATTGTCTATTCCACGCGCTACGGATCGTTCTTGTCTACCGGGGGCGGTCTGAGCCAGATGTACGGATCGGAAGAAGCGGCCTTTAGCCTGTTCAATCCGGCAGGTCTGGCCAGCCCCTTGGTCGACGCAATCATCGAAGCGTCCTTTGAGACTGACAATCAGGCCGATCAGGACACGGCGTTGATGGCTTTGGATCGCGCCTTGCGGTACGAGTTTTTCGTAATCCCCGTGGGATACATCGCAGAATACTGGACAGCATATTACGATATGTACGAATACCCGGAAAACCTGCCGCCCTATTCGCTGGGTTATCTTGATCTGTGGTGGATCAATCCGGAAAAACAGGCTGCGTTGAAAGCGAAAGGCGCGCTGCGATAACATGGGCGCCTATATACTAAGACGCTTATTGCTGATCATTCCGACCCTTCTGGGTATCATGATCGTCAACTTCACGCTGGTCCAGTTCGTACCTGGCGGGCCGGTCGAACAGATCATCGCGCAAATCGAAGGTCAGGGTGACGTGTTCGCCGGGTTCGCCGGTGGGGGCGACGCCGGAGCGGGTTCCGAACCGGCGGGCGGTGTCTTCGACGACAAATATGTCGGCGCACGCGGCCTTCCGCCCGAGTTTATTGCTGAGCTGGAAAAAGAATTCGGCTTCGACAAGCCCCCGCTTGAACGGTTCCTGATCATGATGGGCAACTATCTGACGTTTGATTTCGGCGAGAGTTATTTCCGCTCGATCAGTGTGATCGACCTGGTGCTAGAAAAGATGCCGGTCTCGATCTCGCTGGGGCTGTGGTCGACCCTGATTGCCTATCTGGTCTCGATCCCGCTGGGTATTCGAAAGGCGGTCAAGGATGGATCGCAATTCGATACCTGGACAAGCGGGGCGATTATTGTGGCCTATGCTATTCCGGGCTTTCTGTTTGCGATCCTGCTGCTGGTGCTCTTCGCTGGCGGATCATATTGGCAAATCTTCCCGCTGCGCGGCCTGACGTCGGACAATTGGGATAGCCTGAGTTTCTTTGGCAAGATCACGGATTATTTCTGGCACATAGCACTGCCGACGATTGCGCTGACGATATCTGCCTTTGCGACGCTGACCCTGCTGACCAAGAACTCGTTTCTGGATGAGATCAAGAAACAGTATGTCATGACCGCCCGTGTCAAAGGGCTGAGCGAGCGCAAGGTTCTCTATGGTCATGTCTTCCGCAACGCGATGCTGATCGTGATTGCAGGGTTCCCGGCCGTGTTCATCGGGGTGTTTTTTGGCGGGTCGATCATCATCGAGACGATCTTCTCGCTGGATGGTTTGGGCCGATTGGGGTTCGAGGCCGCCGTGGCCCGCGATTACCCGGTGATCTTCGGCACGCTGTTCATCTTCGGTCTGATGGGGCTGGTCGTTGGCATCATCAGCGACCTGATGTATGTGCTGGTCGACCCGCGCATCGATTTTGAAAAGCGGGAGGGGTAAATGGCTTTGTCCCCGCTAAACCAGCGCCGCTGGAGCAATTTCCGCCGCAACAGACGGGCCTTCTGGTCGCTGATCATCTTCGCGGTATTGTTCGGCCTGTCGTTGTTTGCCGAGTTCATCGCCAACGACAAACCCATCCTTGTAAAGTATCGGGGAGAGTACTTTACGCCGGTTTTCAACTTCTATGCCGAAACCGAATTTGGCGGTGATTTCCAGACCGAAGCGATCTATCGCGACCCCGAGGTTCAGTGCCTTATCGACAGCGGTGGATTGGAAGACTGTTTCGACGATCCCGAAGGCATCATCGAACAGATCGACGCCGGTACATTCCAGGCCGAGGGTTTTGAACGCGGCTGGTCGCTCTGGCCGTTGATCCCCTATTCCTTCAATACCTCGGTGGATCGGCCCGGCGCGGCGCCCCTGCCGCCCAACGGCCAGAACCTGCTGGGTACCGATGATACCAAGCGCGACGTGCTGGCCCGCGTGATTTACGGCTTTCGCCTTTCGATCCTGTTCACGCTGCTTGTGACGGGCGCGGCAAGCCTTATCGGGATTTTCGCGGGCGCCATCCAAGGGTTCTTTGGTGGGTGGCTGGACCTGATCTTTCAGCGGATCATCGAGATCTGGTCCGCAACCCCGTCGCTTTATGTCATCATCATCATGTTTGCGGTGCTGGGGCGAAGTTTCTGGTTGCTGGTCGCGCTGATGATCCTGTTCAGCTGGACCGGGCTGGTTGGCGTGGTGCGCGCCGAGTTCCTGCGGGCGCGGAACCTTGAATATGTGCGCGCCGCGCGGGCGCTGGGCGTGGGCAACATGACGATCATGTTCCGCCATATGCTGCCCAATGCGATGGTGGCCACGCTGACCTTCATGCCGTTCATCGTCACCGGAACCATCGGCGGGCTGGCTTCGCTGGATTATCTGGGCTTTGGCCTGCCATCCTCGGCCCCCTCGCTGGGAGAGCTGACCTTGCAGGCCAAACAGAACCTGCAGGCCCCATGGCTGGCCTTCACCGCCTTCTTCACCTTTGCCATCATGCTGTCGCTGCTGGTCTTCATCTTTGAAGGCGTGCGGGATGCGTTCGATCCCAGAAAGACCTTCTCATGAGCTTGCTGGATGTGAAAAACCTCAAGGTCTCGTTCCGTCAGGATGGGCAGGTCAACGCGGCCGTCAAAGGCGTGTCCTTCACTGTGGACCGCGGGGAAACCGTCGCGCTGGTGGGCGAATCCGGATCGGGCAAATCGGTCACCGCGCTCAGCACCGTATCTTTGCTGGGCGACAGCGCGTTGGTCGAAGGCTCGGTCACCTATGACGGGCAAGAGATGATTGGCGCCTCGGAACAGCGTCTGATGGATGTGCGGGGCAACGACATCAGCTTTATCTTTCAAGAGCCGATGACATCGCTGAACCCTTTGCACACGATCCAGAAACAGATGGCTGAATCGCTGGCCCTGCATCAGGGTGTCGCTGGCGATGTGGCACGGGACAGGATTGTCGAATTGCTGACCAAGGTCGGTATCCGCGATCCTCAAGACCGGCTGGACAGCTATCCGCATCAGTTGTCGGGCGGTCAGCGGCAGCGGGTGATGATCGCCATGGCCCTTGCCAACAAACCGGACATCCTGATCGCGGATGAGCCGACAACGGCACTGGATGTGACCATTCAGGCGCAGATCCTCGAGCTGCTGGCTGAATTGCAGAAATCGGAAAACATGGGGATGCTGTTTATCACTCATGATCTGGGCATCGTGCGCCGCATCGCCGACCGGGTCTGTGTGATGAAAGACGGCGAGATTGTCGAGACCGGCGTGACGGCCGAGATATTCGAAAACCCGCAGCACCCCTATACCCGCAAACTACTGGCGGCAGAACCGTCGGGTCAGCCTGAACCCGTTGCCACAGATGCGGAAGAGGTCGCACGCACCGACCACATTAAGGTCTGGTTCCCGATCCAGCGCGGGTTTCTGAAGCGTACGGTTGGATATGTGAAAGCGGTGAACGACGCGACCCTCAGCGTGCGCGCGGGTGAGACGTTGGGGATTGTTGGCGAAAGCGGGTCGGGCAAGACCACACTGGCACTGGCCATAATGCGGCTGATTGCGTCCGAGGGTGGCATCACCTTTCGCGATCAGGACGTGCGCAAATGGTCCACGCGGGAACTGCGCCGGTTGCGCAAGGACATGCAGATCGTGTTTCAGGACCCGTTTGGCAGCCTCAGCCCGCGGATGACCTGTCAGCAGATCATTGCGGAAGGTCTGGCCATTCACAAAGTCGACCCGGACCGCGCGCCACGCGAACTTGTGGCCGAGGTGATGACCGAAGTGGGGCTTGATCCGGCAACGATGGATCGATACCCGCACGAGTTTTCCGGCGGTCAGCGTCAGCGCATCGCCATTGCCCGCGCGATGGTTCTGCGGCCCAAACTGCTGGTCTTGGACGAGCCAACCAGCGCGCTGGATATGACCGTTCAGGTTCAGATCGTCGATCTGCTGCGCAATCTGCAACAGAAATACGGGCTGGCCTATCTGTTCATCAGCCATGACCTGAAAGTGGTCCGTGCCATGTCGCACAAAGTGATCGTCATGCGAAACGGCGATGTGGTCGAAATGGGCGCGGCAGAGGATTTGTTCGAAAACGCCCAGACCGACTATACCCGCGAGCTGATTGCAGCGGCGGGATAGCATGAAAAAACAAAGAAATGACTACGTCGGTAAGGCATTCTTCGTCGGGATTTCTTGCTTAGTTGCATTCAGCTGCCAAGAGTTCCGAACCTCTTTCAAAGCTCAAGTTGGTCTAGGTCTCGCAGTTTTCGCGGTTTTGTTTGGCGCGTCGCTTTGGGAATGGCTCAAGTCCAAGTGGTGACTGTACAGAGATAGGGTCGAAGGCACTTGTGCCTTCGACAGTCTCAACACCGACTGAGTAAACGTGGGCAAGTTAAGCGCTTGCCTTTTCTTTGGTCGCCGCTTTCGGCACAGGCCCGCGCAGTTCCTCGTAGTGATCAAAGCTAAGCTTGACCCACCCGGTCCCGCGCGTGGCACTGGCAAGGGTGCGGTGCAGTTCGTCCTCGGCAACGGCGGGCAACTGGGCGTTGAATATCTCCCAGCCCGTCGCATTCGGGTTGCCCTCAAATCCCAGAACCTGCCCCTGAAGGGTGCTGATCGTTGGCACAAGATCGCCCACAAAAGCCGAGGGCAAGTGTATCTCGGCGCTCAGGATTGGTTGCAGGACAACCGGCTTGGCCTGCGGCAACGCCTCGCGCACGGCGTTTTTGCCTGCGGTCCGGAAGGCATAATCCGAACTGTCCACATTGTGGTGTTTGCCATCGCTCAGGGTCACTTTGACATCAACCACGGGAAAGCCTTCGGGGCCTTGTTCCAATGCGTCCTTGGCCCCGTGTTCCACCGACGGGATGTAGTTCTTGGGAACGGCACCGCCCTTGACCACCTCATCGAACTGGAACCCCGATCCGCGCGGCAATGGCGCAACCGAAATCACCACATCTGCGAATTGCCCCGCGCCGCCGGACTGTTTGCGATGGCGATGGCGATGCTCAACCGTTGTGCGAATGGTTTCGCGATAGGCGGTTTCCACCTGTTCCGCCTCGATCTCGATCCCGAAATCCTCGGCCAGCTTGGCGGTCACGCGGCGCATATGTTGCGGTCCCTGCGAGCCCAGAATCGAATGACCGCTCATCTCATCCTGTTGCAGGTGCAGGCCCGGATCGATTTCGGCCAGACGGCTCAGGGCGTTTGACAGGCGCACATCGTCCCGCTCATGCGCGGGCGAGACGACCTGACGATGCGCAACCGGATGAGACGACGCCCATTCCGGCAGTTCCGTCGCAGAAGAACTGTCATAAATGTATCCGGGGTTGAGGTGATCGGATTTGACCGCCAGTCCGATCTGCCCAGCCTCCAGCGTGGCGATCTGGGTCTTGGCGTCCAGAGTTGTCAGGTTGCCGACCGTTTCACCGCCCAACGCCTCATGCGCTTTTACCCCGTCCCCAAGGCCGCGCAGAACGATGATCTTTCCGATATGCTTTTTGACATCCGCAAAGCCAGCAATGGCACGGGCGCTTTCGGCGGCCTCGTCCCGTCCGGCAGCAATATCAAACTCGGGGGCCTCATGACGCAGCGCTTTCATCAGGCGCGTCAGCCCGTTGCCGTGGCTTGCGGCGCCCAGACAAGCGGGGATCAACTGATGATTCTGTAGAACTTGCGCGGCCAGCTCATAAACCTCATCGCTTGGGGGCTGTTTGTCTTCGATCAACTGTTCCAGCAGGTGATCATCGAAATCGGAAAGCGTCTCAAGCAACTCGGTCCGGGCTTCCTGCTCGCGATCCTCGACAGATTTGGGCAGCTCAATCAGGGCCGACGGCTGGCCCTCCTGATACTTCCACGCCCGTTCCGAGATCAGATCGACCGCGCCGATGATCGTGTCGCCCTCGCGGATCGGAACCTGACGCAGGGCGATGTGGTGCGTGCAATAGGTTTGCAGCGCCGCGATGATGTCGCGGATGCGGCCATTGGGGTTATCCATGCGGTTGATGAAAAGAAAACAGGGAATGCCCGCCTCTTCCACCAGCCGAAGATAAGGCGCGCACAGCACGGCGGCATTTGGATCGGGCGGTACCACGATAACGGCTGCATCCGAGATTGCCATGGCAGGCCCGACATAAGCGAGGGAATCGCCACCCCCATCCACGTCGACTGCGCACCAGGGCTCGTCCAGGTAAGAAAAACCGTGCAAGTGCACGGTTCCGGAAACATCGAATGTGGTCGGGCGCCCGTCGAGGCGGCTGATGGCCTCGACCAGGGTAGATTTGCCCGACTGGCTGGGCCCGAGGACGGTGAATACGCGCATGAGTGTTGTCCCTCTTTCAGGTTGCAGAATGGCTGCACGAAAAGGGCCATCCGACGCAGTCGCGTCAGCTAGGACTGTCTGTAATTTGCCCGCCTCAGGCCGCAGGGCGAAACATCACCCCACAGCTTGAGTGTGGGAAAAACCGCAGGCGTGCGTCAAGCCCCCGATGTGTTTTGTGCTTTCCGGGCTGAATGTTGCCCGCAAAAAGAGAGGTCAGATCGCCGAGCTGTGCCCGGCTTTGCTGAGGTCGTATGCGTCAAAGCTGCGGGCAACCATCCGGGTCAGCGCGCGCGCCTCGGGGGGGATAAACAGCCCCTCGTCGCTGATTTGCAGCAGCCCGTCGAATGAGGCGTTGGCAGCGCGATACATGTCGTTCAGCGCTGCGACCGAGATATCGTGATCGCGCAGGATTTCAGCCGAATCGATCCGGAAATCGCACATCAGCGCTTCGATCAGACGGGCGCGCAGAATATCCTGACCTTTGAACAGGTGCCCGCGGGATGTCGAAAACTGCCCGTTGCGAATGGCCTTGGTATGAGCAGACGTAGCCGGGGCATTCTGCGCATAGCCTTGTGGAAAGCGCGAGATCGAGCTGGCCCCGACACCGATCAGAACATCGGCCAGGTCGTCGGTATAACCCTGGAAGTTCCGCTTCAGACGACCCGCGCGCAGGGCATGGGTCAGCCCGTCATCCTGCGTGGCAAAATGGTCGATGCCGATCTCGGCGTAGTTGTCCCACAGGAACAGGCGGCGGGCGGTGTCGAACAGTTCCAGCCGTTGTTCGGGCGTTGGCAGTGCGTCCGACGGGATCAGCTGCTGCCGTTTGGCCATCCACGGCACATGGGCATACCCATAAAGCGCCACGCGGTCCGGGCTGAGCGACAGAAGCTTCTGCACGCTTTCCGTCATCCGGGCCTTTGTCTGGTGTGGCAGCCCGTAAAGGATGTCCGCATTCAGGCTGGCAATGCCACGTGCGCGGATCATGTCGATTGCATCGCGCGTGGTATCGTAGCTTTGAATGCGGCCAATGGTTTTCTGGATTTCATCGTCGAAATCCTGCACCCCGATCGAGGCACGGTTCATGCCCGCCTCTGCCAGCGCATCCAGACGCGCCTCGTCAATCTCGTTCGGATCGATTTCAACCGAGAATTCGGCATCCGGCCCCATGGGGACGATCCCCAGAATGTGCTGTGCCAGATCGCGCATCAGCTGGGCGTTCAGCAACGTCGGCGTACCGCCGCCCCAGTGCAGGCGCGACAGCACCACACCCGCGGGCAGGCGCGCCGCCAGCAGGTCCAGCTCGGCTTTCAGAACATCCACATAGGCAATCACCGGGTTATCGGTTTGTGTGCCTTGCGTCCTGCAGGCGCAGAACCAGCACAGCCTGCGGCAGAACGGGACGTGGATGTAAAGGGATATGGCGCTGCCGGGTTTGATTCCCGAAATCCAGTCGCCAAACATGTCCGCCCCCACGTCATTGTTGAAATGGGGCGCTGTGGGATAGCTTGTGTAACGCGGTACTTTCGCGTCAAAAAGTCCAAGCTTTGCCAATTGTGGTTTCACTATCATGACGATACCCTTAGGGGGCAGGCGACTTAGGTGCTTTGACGGAGATCAAGTGGAAACGCAGATGACAATAAAAGCACAGTTCGATCACTCAAATTGCGAAGACTGCCCGATACGACATCGCGCGGTCTGTGCCCGCTGTGACGCGGACGAGCTGGAAGCGCTTGACGGCATTAAATATTACCGCAGTTTCGAGGCGGGTCAGACCATCATCTGGTCGGGTGACCAGATGAATTTCGTCGGCTCGGTCGTATCGGGGATCGCTTCGCTGACGCAAACCATGGAAGACGGGCGCACCCAGATGGTCGGCCTGCTTCTGCCCAGCGATTTCGTCGGTCGCCCGGGGCGCGACGTTGCGCCTTACGATGTGCAGGCGACAACGGATGTCGTGATGTGCTGTTTCCGCAAGAAACCATTCGAAGAGCTGATGGACGAAACGCCTCACATCGCGCATCGCCTGCTGCAGATGACATTGGACGAGCTTGACGCCGCCCGCGAATGGATGCTGGTTCTGGGTCGCAAGACAGCGCGCGAAAAGATTGCCAGCCTGATTTCGATCATTGCCCGGCGGGATGCGTCGATTGGTCAAAAGGGCCTGTCAGGACCGATCGTGTTCGATCTGCCCCTGACCCGAGAAGCCATGGCGGATTATCTGGGACTTACGCTTGAGACGGTCAGCCGCCAGATTTCAGCTCTGAAAAAGGACGGTTTGATCTTACTGGAAGGCAAACGTCACGTGACCATCCCCGATCTTGGGCGACTCATGGAAGAAGCAGGCGACGATTCCGATGGCGGGTTTCTGGTCTGACCAGTCTTTCGTTCGGCAGAGTTCGCTTACCGCGACCAGCCGGTCGGTTCACGTACTAACATAGGAGTGTGGCATGGGGTTCAGCAGTCTGTTGGCAATGCTGTTCATTGGCGCAATCGCCGGATGGCTTTCGGGAAAGATCATGGAAGGCCGTGGGTTCGGCCTGATCGGCAACATCATCGTCGGCATCGTAGGCGCGTTCCTGTCGGGCATGATCTTTCCGGCGCTTGGTTTTTCCGTTGGAGGGGGCCTGTTCTCGTCGATCCTTTTCGCGACAATTGGGGCGGTGATCCTGTTGTTCCTGATCGGCCTCATCCGCCGGGGGTGAAAAAAGCCGCCTGTCGAGGCGGCTTTTTAACTTGATTGGGTCAGTGCGCCAGGAACACCGGAACCGAGGATTGTTCCAGCATGTTCCGGGTCGCCCCTCCCAGAATGGCTTCGCGAAAGCGGGAATGGCCATAAGCGCCCATCACGATCATGTCCGATTCGGTATCCGTCGCGTGGCGATTAAGGATATCCGAGACTCGGGTCATGGTCTTGCTGAGCACGTCGATCTCGCATTTGACACCATGACGGGCCAGCATCTGGGACAGCATCCCACCCGGGTCTGACCGGTCCGGCCCATGCTGTGGCGGGTCGATGACCACAATACGGACGATCTCGGCCTGTTTGAGGAAGGGCAGGGCCCGCCGGATGGCGCACATGGCCTCGACGCTTTCGTTCCAGGCGATCATAATGTTGCCCGGCGCTTTCAATGGCGCGCCGCTGTCGGGAACTACAAGAACCGGGCAATGTCCTTCGAACATGGCCGCTTCGATAATGGGTTCGGCCTCGGCCCCCCGACCATCACCATACGGATGCGGCAGGATCACAAGGTCGGAAAACCGGGCCCGGTGCGCGACGTGGCGCCCGATATCAGCAATCTGTGCAACGCCGTGTTCGGCGGACCAGCGTACGCCGGATTTGCCGAGATAATCATTGGCAAAGGTCAGCAAATCCTGTGCCTCGGCATTGGCCCGGTTCAGCGTTTCCTGAACGATCAACGCATTGGCACCCGCATAATAATAACCTGTCTGACTGCGATCGACACCCAGACACAGGACTTCGGCATGGGCATCCTGAGCCTCAGCCAGGGCCACAATCTGCGCCAAAGCAGCCTGTGCAGTCTGCGTTTCGGTCATGACTGTGAGAAGAGATTTATACGCCATTTTGACCTCATGTTTCGGGCAATTGGTCTCATGTGACCTGTTAGCCCTTTTCTACTACCATGCGTGTCATAGAAAACGCTGGGCTGTCTTGATACAGATCAAAGCAATGAAGGTGGCCGTGCTTCAGAACGGCAGCCAGTCAAATGGGTTTCGCGCGTCACAAGAATCAAAAACGCGCGGAGCATGGCAAAGGGACGCAATATGTCGAATTACATCAAGCTGATCGTGCTTGGTCTGATCGCGCTGTTTGCAGCGATCGGAACCAATTATGCACGCGATTTGGCGTATCAGGTACATGCGCTGCTGGTGATGCTCATCGCCGGTGGCCTGTTCATCTGGACGCTTCGAAACACTGACGAGCCAGGTAATCAGATCGACCGCTCGGGCGAATACATGGATGGCGTGATCCGCTATGGCGTGATCGCAACTGCCTTCTGGGGCGTGATCGGGTTCCTCGCCGGGACCTTTATCGCGTTTCAGCTGGCGTTTCCGGTACTGAACTTCGAATGGGCGCAGGGTTATCTGAACTTTGGTCGTTTGCGTCCGTTGCACACCTCGGCAGTCATTTTTGCCTTTGGCGGTAACGCATTGATCGCAACCTCGTTCTACGTGGTTCAGCGTACCAGCGCGGCGCGGCTTTGGGGCGGCAACCTCGCGTGGTTCGTGTTCTGGGGCTATCAGCTGTTCATCGTGCTGGCCGCGACCGGCTATGTGCTGGGCGGAACGCAGTCCAAGGAATATGCCGAACCTGAATGGTATGTCGATCTGTGGCTGACCATTGTCTGGGTCGCCTATCTGGCTGTCTACCTGGGTACGATCATCAAGCGGAAAGAACCCCACATCTATGTGGCCAACTGGTTCTACCTGGCCTTTATCGTCACCGTCGCCATGCTGCATCTGGTCAACAACATGACCATCCCGGTCAGCATCTGGGGTTCGAAATCGGTCATCGTCTGGTCAGGCGTGCAGGATGCTATGATCCAGTGGTGGTATGGCCACAACGCTGTGGGCTTCTTCCTGACCGCGGGTTTCCTGGGCATGATGTACTATTTCATCCCGAAACAGGCCGAACGTCCGGTGTTTTCCTACAAGCTGTCGATCATCCACTTCTGGGCGCTGATCTTCCTGTATATCTGGGCCGGTCCACACCACCTGCACTATACCGCGCTGCCTGACTGGGCGTCGACGCTGGGCATGGTGTTCTCGGTGATCCTGTGGATGCCGTCCTGGGGTGGTATGATCAACGGTCTGATGACCCTGTCGGGGGCCTGGGACAAGCTGCGCACCGATCCGATCATCCGCATGATGGTCATCTCGGTCGGCTTCTACGGCATGTCCACCTTTGAAGGTCCGATGATGTCGATCCGTGCTGTGAACAGTCTCAGCCACTACACCGACTGGACCATTGGTCACGTGCATTCTGGCGCGCTGGGCTGGAACGGCATGATCACCTTTGGTGCACTGTACTTCCTGGTGCCTGTCCTGTGGAAACGCGAGCGTCTGTACTCGCTGCAAATGGTAAGCTGGCACTTCTGGCTCGCCACGATCGGCATCGTGCTTTATGCCGCGTCGATGTGGGTCACCGGTATCATGGAAGGCCTGATGTGGCGTGAAGTGGATGCAAACGGCTTCCTGGTGAACTCGTTCGCTGACACCGTGGCCGCCAAGTTCCCGATGTATGTGGTGCGTGCTCTGGGTGGCGTGATGTTCGTCGCTGGCGCCGTGATCATGTGCTACAACCTGTGGATGACTGTGCGGAAAGCGCCGGCCAAAGAGGCCAGCCTGACCGTCGCGGTCCCGGCTGAATAGAGGGAGGGCCGGAGCAATGGCAATTCTCGACAAACATAAGATCCTCGAGACCAACGCGACCCTCCTGCTGATCTTCAGCTTTCTGGTCGTGACCATCGGTGGCCTGGTGCAGATCACCCCGCTGTTCTATCTTGAGAACACCATCGAGAAGGTGGAGGGCATGCGCCCTTACACCCCTCTCGAAATGGCAGGGCGTGAGATCTACATCCGCGAAGGCTGTTATGTCTGCCACAGCCAGATGATCCGCCCGATGCGGGACGAGGTCGAACGTTATGGCCACTACTCGCTGGCGGCTGAATCGATGTATGACCACCCGTTCCAGTGGGGATCAAAGCGTACCGGGCCTGATCTGGCGCGTGTCGGTGGCCGCTATTCAGATCAGTGGCAGATGGACCACCTGCGCAACCCGCAGTCTGTGGTGCCTGAATCGGTGATGCCGAAATACGGCTTCCTCGAACATCGCAAGATCGACGGCAAGTATATCGGTGACATCATGGCGACCAATGCGGTTGTCGGCACCCCCTATACCGACGAGATGCTGGAAAACGCGGTTGCCGATTTCAGCGCGCAGGCCGACCCTGACAGCGACTACGACGGTCTGCTCGAGCGGTACGGTGACAAGGTCAACGTGCGCAACTTCGATGGTCAGCCTGAACTGACCGAAGCCGATGCGCTGATCGCCTATCTGCAAATGCTGGGTACGCTGGTCGATTTCTCGACCTTTACCCCGGATGCAAGCCGTTAACAGGAGGGTGTGATGGAAGAATACACACTTCTTCGACAGTTCGCGGATAGCTGGATGCTGCTTGTGTTGTTTGTCTTCTTCGTTGGCATCGTGATCTGGGTTTTCCGCCCCGGTGCCAGCAAGGAATACAAGGACACCGCCAACATCCCCTTCCGGCACCAAGACAAACCCGCCACACCCAAGGAGGCGCGGCAATGAGCAAGACACCTGATAAACAGCCGGGCGATCCTAATACAACCGGGCACAGCTGGGACGGAATCGAGGAATTCGACAACCCCATGCCGCGCTGGTGGCTATGGACCTTCTACGCCACCATCTTCTGGGGCGTGATCTATACGATCATGTTTCCAGCCTGGCCCCTGGTCCATGGCGCGACAGCCGGTGTGCTGGGATGGTCAACCCGTGAAAACGTACAGCAGGACATGGTTGCCTTCGAAGAGGCAAACGCGCCCTGGAACGCCAAGCTGGTGGAAACTTCGCTGGAAGACATCTCTAAGGATGCAGAGCTTCAGCAATATGCCGTGAACTCGGGCGGTGCGGTGTTCCGGACCTGGTGCGCACAATGCCATGGTTCGGGTGCGCAGGGTGCGCCGGGTTTCCCGAATCTGCTGGATGATGCCTGGCTGTGGGGCGGAACGCTGGACGATATCGTCTACACCGTCAGCTACGGTGTGCGGAACGAAGAAAGCGACGATGCGCGCTATTCCGAGATGCCGGCATTTGGCGAAATCCTCGAACACGACGAAATCACGCAGGTGGTTCAGTACGTCATGTCGCTGAGCAATGCCCAGACCGACGATGCGGCGGCGCAGGCAGGTAAAGTTGTCTTCGAAGACAACTGTGCGGCCTGCCACGGCGAGGATGGCACAGGCGATATCTTCCAGGGTGCGCCGAACCTGACTGACGCGATCTGGCTTTACGGTGGCAGCGAAGAAACGCTGACGGAAACCGTAACTTACAGCCGCTTTGGTGTCATGCCGAACTGGGATACCCGCCTGACCGAGGCGCAGATTCGCGCCGTATCTGCCTATGTCCACCAGTTGGGTGGCGGTCAGTAAGATCTAAAGAACACCTTCGGGCGGTTCGCCGCCCGAAGGCTGGGGCACCGGCTGTTCCATCTGTTCGCGCGTTTCCTGAACAGCCGGTGCTTTTTTCCCACAATAAGGCCACTTAAACCTGTGGTCCAGATTCAGGTTTACTGTTCCTTGCGTCAAAAGTTGCTCGGATCCACCTCGCGCGGGTTTTTAATCCACCAATGACCTTCCGGCAGCCAACGGCGTTTGCGGTGACCCGGCTTTGGCGCATCGCGAATATGCGGCGCATTGATCCGGGTTGCGGTCATGAAAGATCTGGCAAAAACGGTCAGCATGGTTGGTCTCCTCTGCAAGGGTATCTCTGCAGTAAAGATTGACCTTTGCGGTGCTGAATGCGACTCAAATACCATTCCATAGTGTAAGTCAGGATTACATATGAACTGGTTGTCGCTTCCCCCGTTGGCCGCGCTGAGGGCGTTTGCGGCATTTGCTGAAAAGCGCAACGTCGTCGAAGCTGGGGCTGCGCTAAACGTAAGCCATGCGGCGATTAGCCAACAGTTGCGCGTACTTGAGAAACATCTGGGTGCTGCCTTGCTGGATCGAACCGGCAAAGCCCTGACCCTGACCGCCGATGGCGAGCACCTGGCTCGAGCCCTGCAACTGGGGTTTGGCGCGATCGAGGTGGCAGTGGGGGATTTGGCGCGGTCTGGTCAGGATCGCCCGGTCCACGTGTCGCTGACATCTTCTTTTGCAGCCTCATGGCTGATGCCGCGCCTACCTGCCTTTCGCGAAACCCACCCCGAGGTGAACCTGATCCTCGATCCTACTGCGGAAATTGTCGAACTGCGGCCGGGTGGGATCGACATTGCCATTCGGTACGGCCCCGGCGGTTGGACCGGTGTGCAATCAGAAATGCTGTTGCAGTCGCCCGTGGTCATCGTCGCCGCCCCGAAACTGCTGGGGGAAAAGACGTCTTGGACCCCGACCGAACTGGCCCAGCTCCCCTGGCTTGAGGAAATCGGCACCACCGAGGCGACGACCTGGCTGGCCGAACACGGTGCCGGTCCTGAACGCGGCGCCGGGCGCACCGAGTTGCCGGGAAACTTGGTACTGGACGGACTGAGGGCCGGGCAGGGGGTCACTGTCACAGTGCGACATTTCGTCGAGCCTGACATCAAGGCCGGTCGCATCGTTGAGCTTTATGCAGAGCCGGATACGCGCGGTTACCATATTGTGACGCCAAATTCGGCACTTAGACCCGCAGTAAAGACATTTGTGACGTGGTTGAGGCGTCAGGCTCGGGAAATGTGATAAAAGGTGTCTGTACGATGCGCGTTTTGACCCATGTCAAAGTTGCTATGCGCGTGATCTGGAAGAACACACACTCAGAAGAGCCAGTACCGGAGCCAGCCTGTGAGCGATTCCAACCCCACCCCCAGCCTATACGCCGCACGAGAACCGATCTTTCCAAGACGCGTTTCCGGGCCATTTCGGAACCTGAAATGGATCATCCTTATCGTGACACTGGGCATTTACTATGTAACGCCCTGGATCAGATGGGATCGCGGCCCCAGCCTGCCGGATCAGGCCGTCCTGCTGGATTTGGCAAACCGGCGCTTCTATTTCTTCTGGATCGAAATCTGGCCGCACGAGTTCTATTTCGTGGCGGGCCTGCTGATCATGGCGGGGCTGGGTCTGTTCCTGTTCACATCTGCGCTGGGGCGGGTCTGGTGCGGGTATGCCTGCCCGCAAACGGTCTGGACAGACCTTTTCATTCTGGTCGAGCGCTGGATCGAAGGTGACAGGAACGCCCGTCTGCGCCTGCATCGTCAGGAGAAGCTGGATTTCCGCAAGGCACGGCTCCGGGTGACGAAATGGGTAACCTGGTTCCTGATCGGTCTGGCCACCGGCGGTGCCTGGGTGTTTTATTTTGCGGATGCGCCGACGCTGCTCCGCGATCTTGTGACGGGTAACGCGCATCCCGTCGCTTACACGACGATGCTGGTTCTGACCGGCACGACCTTCTTTTTTGGCGGGTTCGCCCGCGAACAGATTTGTATCTACGCGTGTCCTTGGCCGCGCATTCAGGCCGCGATGATGGATGAAGACACGCTGGTCGTGGGATACCGCGAATGGCGCGGCGAGCCGCGCGGCAAAGGCAAGCGAACAGCCGATTCCGAGTTGGGGGATTGCATCGACTGCATGGCCTGCGTGAATGTCTGCCCTGTTGGGATCGATATCCGGGATGGTCAGCAGCTTGAATGTATCACCTGTGCCCTGTGTATCGACGCGTGTGATGACATGATGGCCAAGATCGGCAAACCGCGCGGGCTGATCGACTATATGGCGCTCAGCGACGAGCCGCGCGAACGCTCAGGCCAACCGCCCAAGAATGTCTGGAAACACATCTTCCGGCCCCGCACGATCCTGTACACCTCGTTGTGGTCACTGGTGGGGTTTGCGCTGCTGTTCGCCCTGTTCATTCGCTCTGACATCGATCTGACCGTAGCGCCCGTGCGCAACCCGACCTTTGTCACCCTGTCAGACGGCACCATTCGGAACACCTATGATGTCAGACTGCGCAACAAGCACGGCGAGGACCGCCTGTTCAAATTGTCTCTGGCGGGCGATCCGTCGATGCGACTGGAAATCGAGGGAACCAAGATCGATACTGTGAATGTCACGGCGGATACGGCACAATTGACCCGTGTATATATCGTGGCATCCCGTGACAGCGGTCCGGCGGCAGCAGAAGCGACACCAGTGCGGATCTGGGTCGAAGACCTCAGCAGCGGCGAACGCGCTTACAAAGACACCACGTTCAACGGACGGGGGAACTGATCATGGCCGAACGTAAATTCACCGGAAAGCACGCTCTGGCGGTGTTTGTCGGTGCCTTTGGCGTGATCATCGCGGTGAACCTCGTGCTGGCTTATAATGCGGTGAAAACGTTTCCGGGACTGGAGGTCAAGAATTCCTATGTTGCCAGCCAGGAGTTCAACGATCGCCTGAAAGAGCAGCAGGCATTGGGCTGGACGGTTCGGGCAGAAACCAAAGGTGGCCTTCTGATCCTGCATATTACGGACGCGACCGGTGCACCGGTTCAGGTCAGCGAATTGCAGGCGGTGGTTGGCCGCGCAACCCATGTGCGGGACGATTTTGCACCGGATTTCACCTTTGACGGCGCGGCCTATGCCACACCTGCCACGCTGGGCAAGGGCAACTGGAATATCCGGTTGGTCGCGCGTGATGGCAGTGGCGCCGAGTTTTCGCAGCGCGTTCCGCTGTACGTGAAAGGGTAGCCGATGACGGCGCAGCTTTCATCCGGTACGGCGGCCTGTCCGGGGTGTCTGGCAGCACCAGCAGAACCCGCGCGCCCGATTCCGGAAGATGTGCAGATTGCCTTGTCGCTGCCGGGCATCCACTGCTCGGCCTGTATCGCGACGGTCGAACGTGAACTGAACGCCCATCCCGGTGTCGAAGACGCGCGGGTCAACCTGACTTTGAAACGGGCGATGATCAAAGCCGCGCCGGAAACCCGCGCGGCCGATCTGATCCCGGTGCTTGAACGGGCAGGTTTCGAAGCGCACGAGCTTGACCCCGGCGCTTTGTCGGCAACACAGGCGGACAAGGCGGGGCGTGACCTGCTGATGCGACTGGCCGTCGCCGGGTTCGCATCCATGAACGTGATGCTGTTGTCGGTGTCGGTCTGGTCCGGTGCAACAGACGCGACGCGCGACATGTTCCACTGGATTTCCGCTGCAATCGCGCTGCCTGCCATTGCCTTCTCGGCGCAACCGTTCTTTGCCAACGCCTGGAGCGCCCTGCGGGTGCGGCGGCTGAACATGGATGTGCCGATCACGCTGGCGATCCTGCTGGCGCTGGTCACCTCCCTGTGGGAGACCGCACTGAGCGGAGAGCACGCCTATTTCGATGCCGCGCTGACCCTGACATTCTTCCTGCTGGCGGGCCGGTATCTGGATTACCGCACCCGCGCCGCAGCCCGATCCGCCGCAGAAGAGCTCACCGCTCTGGAAGTGCCGCGCGCGATCCGCATTTTGGATGGGGTGGAGGCCGAAGTTGCGGTGGCCGATCTGAAGGTCGGTGATCTGATCCTTGTGCGCCCCGGTGGCCGAATGCCGGTGGACGGTCAGATCGTGTCTGGTCAGTCCGAACTGGACCGTTCGCTGTTGACGGGGGAAACCCTGCCGGTGTTTGCCGAAGCCGGCCAGTTGGTCAGCGCGGGCGAGGTCAACCTGACAGGTCCGCTGACCCTGCGCGCCACAGCAGTGGGGCAGGATACGTCGCTGCACCGGATGGCGGATCTGGTGGCCATCGCTGAATCGGGGCGGTCCCGCTATACCTCGCTGGCCGACAAGGCCGCCAAGCTTTATGCGCCCGGTGTCCACATCCTTTCGGCGCTCAGCTTTGTAGGGTGGTACATCTATTCGGGCGATTTGCGCACCGCTCTGAACATTGCCGCAGCGGTTCTGATCATCACCTGTCCCTGCGCCTTGGGTCTGGCTGTTCCAGCAGTGACCACCGCTGCCTCGGGCCGGTTGTTCCGCAAGGGTATGCTGATCAAGCACGCAACCGCGCTCGAACGGTTGTCCGAGACCGACACCGTGGTTTTCGACAAGACGGGCACACTGACCTCGGGTGCGCCGGAACTGGTCAATCTTGGCGACCACGCCCGCGCACAGGTCGAGGTCGCGCTGGCCTTGGCCGAGGCCTCCGCGCATCCCTTGTCCGTGTCATTGGCAAAGGCCGCGCGGCAGGCCGGGATCAAACCTGCTAACGTCCGGGACATTACCGAAGTGCCGGGATACGGCACCCAAGGGGAATACCGCGGTCAACGCGTTCGTTTGGGCCGGGCCGCATGGGTTGGCGCACAGCAGGGCGCGGAAACGTCCGCCTGGCTTGCAATTGGCGACGATGCGCCCTTGGCGTTCCGCTTCTCGGACGCGTTGCGCCCGGGCGCGGACGAGGCGGTGGAAGCGTTGCGCGCGTCGGGCAAGCATGTGCTGTTGATCTCAGGGGATTCGAAAGGTGCCGTGCGCGCATTGGCCGAGAAGCTGGGAATAACGGATTGGGTCGCCGAGGCTTTGCCGCAGGACAAGGCACAGCGCATTCAGGACCTCAGGGACCAGGGCCGCAAAGTTCTGATGGTGGGGGACGGCCTGAACGATACGGCTGCTTTGGCGGCGGCACATGTGTCGATCTCTCCGGCCTCGGCGCTGGATGCGGCGCGGGTTGCCTCGGACATCGTGCTTCTGGGCAATGACCTTCTGCCCATTGCGGATGCCTGCGATACGGCCATCAAGGCCACCCGTCGCATCCGCGAGAACTTCCAGATCGCAACCGTTTACAACGTGATTGCCGTTCCGCTGGCCGTGATCGGACTGGCGACACCGCTGATCGCGGCCTTGGCGATGTCGACCTCGTCGATTACCGTATCGCTGAACGCATTGCGGCTGAGGTAACCCTGATGGAAGTGCTTGCCTATCTGATCCCGATTTCCCTGTTTCTGGGGGGCGTTGGTCTGGTCGCCTTTATCTATACCGTTCGTTCCAATCAGTACGAAGACCCCGATGGCGATGCGCGCCGCATCCTGAGTGACGAGTGGGACGACAAACCCAAACCCTGACCAATCGCCCGATACGCGCAGAGTTCATCCAAGCGCCCTTGAAATTGCCGCAATGCCCGGCTATGTCCGGCCCATCCGCAAGCAGAGAGAACACGCCAAATGGCCACCACCAACCCGATCCAGTTCATTCAGCAAGTCCGTGCCGAAGTTTCCAAGGTCGTCTGGCCGACCCGGCGCGAAGTGCTGTTGACCACGGTCATGGTCTTCATCATGGCGGCGCTGACAGCTGTGTTTTTTGCTTTGGTCGATCTGGGTATCCGGGGCGGCCTTCAGCTGATTCTGGGCGCTTTCGGCTAAGCCGGTTCAGGCGGGGGCAAATACGACTGCCCCTTGCACCTCGCGCGATGTCAGAGTAGGTGACGCATATTCGGAATGGGCGTGTGGCGATTCGGGTCACGCGCCGCTTTTTATTCCGGATGACGTGACAGGATTTAAATGACGGGTGTGTCCGCAATATGTGATGCCCCGAAGACAAACAAGGACGACAGGTTCATGGCGAAACGGTGGTACTCGGTCAGCGTTCTTTCGAATTTCGAAAAGAAGATCGCAGAGCAGATCCGCACGTCGGTGGCTGAACAGGGCCTTGAGAACGATATCGACGAAGTTCTGGTGCCCACCGAAGAGGTGATCGAAGTGCGCCGGGGCAAGAAGGTCACCACCGAACGCCGCTTTATGCCGGGTTACGTGCTGGTGCATATGGAAATGTCGGATCAGGGCTATCACCTGATCAACTCGATCAACCGCGTCACCGGTTTTCTGGGTCCGCAGGGCCGCCCGATGCCGATGCGCGACGCCGAGGTGAACCAGATCCTCAACCGCGTTCAGGAAGGCGAAGAAGCGCCCAAGCTGATGATCACCTTCGAGATCGGCGAGAAGGTCAAGGTCAACGACGGCCCGTTCGAGGATTTCGACGGCATGGTCGAAGGCGTGGACGACGAGGCGCAGAAGCTGAAAGTATCGGTCTCGATCTTCGGCCGCGAAACGCCAGTTGAGCTGGACTTTACTCAGGTCACGAAGCAAAGCTAAGCGCGCTTCCAAAGAAATTCGAAACGCCGCGATGTGAAAGCATAGCGGCGTTTTCGTATCTGTGCCGCAGAAAGCACAACGATCTACCTGCGCCAAAGTATCGACACAATTTGTTGATTATTTCCAGAACGGCGACAATTGAGGGATTACTTGAAAATGACAGCTTTTGCGCAAGATGTGTTGGCCGTCAAAAGCAAAGAAACACCCAATGTTTCCAGTCTTCTTGTCGAAGTTGCTCGACGGACCGGGAGAAGTCCATTTTCGCTGGCCTTTGACTTTTTCAAGCTTCGCAAGAAACGCGGAAAGCTGAGGTTTTACGAGTACTTTCTTTACGAGCTTTATGATCGGGAGCGTTGGTCTGATATTGAGCGTGAGGAGTTCGTTTCATCTCATGTCCACTGGCCGCTTGTAAATGCTTGCAACAACAGTCAATGGCAGGCCCTCACCGAAGACAAATGGTTGTCTGCGTGTTTCCTCGAACACAACAGGCTGCCCGTGCCGAAAACTTTGGCTGTCTTTGATCGCAGCGCGCGCCAGTTCGGTGGAACGCCAAAACTGACAAACGCCGAAGACTTGAAGTCCTTCTTTTCGACCCACGCGTCATGCTCGGCTTTCGCGAAACCTATCGTCGGGATGTGGAGCGCAGGTGCCATGCGCATTTCGGGGCATACTGATACGCATGTCATTCTGGACGGGCAGGAACCTCAAACCTACGAGGACTTCGCAAATTCGACACTTGGTGAAATCCCCTACATCTTTCAGGACTGTCTGAAACCACATGGTTTTTTTGACGGTATTACCGACGCTATTGCGACCGTGCGCAGTTTGAACATTATCGACGACAATCAACTTTCCGTTCCGTTTACAATGCTAAAGCTGCCACTTGCGGGGAATGTTGCGGACAACTTCTGGCGGCCCGGCAACCTTCTTTGCAACCTGAACCCGGAAACCGGCGAGGTTAAGGCCATAGCCTCAGTTGAAGACGGTCGCCGAGTTGAACTTAGCTCTCTGCCGGAATGCGACCGCACTCTTATTGGTGAAAAACTGCCATTCTGGGCTGAACTGAAAAAGCTGAACCAAGAAATCGCTTTGTTGCACGCAGAAAATCACTTTGGATCAACGGATATCGCTCTTACTGAGAATGGCCCGGTTGTGGTTGAAGTGAACAATGGCTGCGCTTTTGAACTTGTGCAAATTGCGACTGGTAAAGGGTTTCTCGACGAAAAAATGAAAGAGTTCTTTAGCAAACACAATGTGAAATTCTAGAATATTGGCGAATGCGGCCTTCAACGTTGTCGGATAAGTTCCACTCGCACGTGATTTCAGGGCTCGTATTCTTGTGTCAGATCATTGTGATAAGCCAGAGGGGCGTACAGCCAGCAATGTTTCGCCCCAAAGAACGCCCAGCAAGCTTTTGACGACCAGAACGCAGTGCCTTTTGTAGGCCGGGTTCTTGTTTGATTATGGAAGCGTAACACCGCGGTGCATTTGGCACCGCGGCGGTTTAGTTTAAGACGCGGAGTCTCGACGCCGTTTCGCGTTTGGGCTTACTGCGACTGAACCATGGCTGCGCGCAAAAGCTGCGGGCGGTCGGTCTGGGACGGCAGGAAGACCGCCTGCGACCCGGCATCCAGCGCCGAAAGGCTTGCATCATACCATTGCATCGCAAGATCGCGGCGCGCCTGAACACCAAAGCCTTCGCGCAGATGGTGACCGACCAGTTCTCCGTATGCGGGTTCACCCATGGCAACCAGCATCAGCGCAGACCCAACTGCGGTATCCATGTTGTCCTGACGATATCCCATCGCAAGGCAGACCTTGCTGGTTGCGGCAAGATCAGCAGGGCTAAGACCCGAATCCAAGGCAAGCTTGCGCACCTGGGTTTCAGCCTCTGATTTCGAGTTGATAGACAGCGCGTCAACTTGCGGTGCCAACATGTCGCCAAAGGCGGCGCACTGGTCTGCGACCTGATCGGGTGTAAGACCCTGAATGCCCTGCATCAGCTCTTCGCCCTGTGCCATCGCATAGCTGCGGGCAAGGCAGAATTGTTCGCTGAGCGCAAAGTCAGGATCGGACATGTTAGACAGGGTCGTATAGCCGCCATTGGTCGACGTTTGCAGCATGACCCCGCTGCACCGATTGGCCAGCGACGGGCCTCCGGTTCCGCCGGAAAACAGGCTCGGCAGGCTGGCTGTCGTGGTTTCAGTGGCGCTTGTTGCGGGTTCGGCCTGTTGAGGCGTGATAACCGGGATGGCCGGTGCCTGGGTCTGAGGTGCAGCCGCCAAGGCAGAGCCGGTTTGCACCTGTTGGCGATAGGCCATCAAAAGCGGTTGACCCGAAAGCTGGGTTGCCGCCTGCCCACCGCTTGTCGCCCAGTAATAGGCCTGCATCAGAAAGTCATACTGATAGGGCTGGAAGTCATAGCCATTCACAGGATAGCCCATGGACACCTGGTAGCGTTCGATCGCCGACCGGGTTCCATGCCCGACCTGCCCATCGACACGCCCGGCGTTATAGCCGAAATAGTTGAGCGCGGTCTGCGTTTGCGCCCCTTGCGAGGTCGATGGAATGCCCGACCGGTAGGTCTGGCTCGAAGACCGGGACTTTTTCTTTTGCTGGTCTTTGCCGATCGCGTATCCGACGACCCCGCCAACGACAGCACCGCCGATAAAGTCGCCCGCATCGGCCCGCGCGGTCTGGGGAACGGCCGCTGCAAAAGACAGCGCAGCGATTAGAGTAGTTAATAAACGAAATATCATGACGAACCTCCGAACAAATTTGTTCTGCCCAAGTATAGCACAGCTACGGCATGGCTCGGTCATTTATACTACTTCAAAGATCGACGCCCTGAGGGGATTACCGCCAGGCGACGGATTCGCCGATATTGCTCAAGCGATTTAAGCCTTTAACATCCAGTGATACCTTGGGGTTCATGCCGACTTGTAACTCCTTGGGTTGGCCGGAAAGGGTGGCAGTTTCTTGCCCACGGGTTTCAATGATGTTGGTCATCGACTTTAAACTCGATTCGGTGATCCCGAATTGAAAGGCAGGCCACTTGCCAACCCCCATGATCCCCTGTAAACGCCGCCTCTATCGTCTTCGGGCGAGATTCTCTCGTGGGAGGTTACCGGGGTCGCGATCCCGGGCCGGACCACGCAACAAAATCCGGGTGAGACGCGTTTCACCCTAGTTGAAAGGAAAACCAAATGGCCAAGAAGCTTGCTGGTACAATGAAACTGCAGGTTCCTGCAGGTCAGGCGAACCCGTCGCCGCCAGTTGGTCCGGCGCTGGGTCAGCGCGGCATCAACATCATGGAATTCTGCAAGGCGTTCAACGCCAAGACCGCAGATATGGAGCCCGGCGCGCCGTGCCCGACCGTGATCACCTACTATCAGGACAAGTCCTTCACCATGGACATCAAGACGCCGCCCGCGTCTTATTACCTGAAAAAAGCTGCTGGTCTTAAGCCGGTCGGTAAGCGTAACCGCCCCCGCGGCGCGGAAAACCCAGGTCGCGAGACCGTGGCAACCGTGACCTCCAAGCAGGTTCGTGAAATCGCCGAAGCCAAAATGAAAGATCTGAACGCCAACGACGTCGAAGGCGCAATGCAGATCATCCTGGGCTCGGCCCGCTCCATGGGCATCGAGGTGAAGTAAGATGGCAAAACTCGGTAAACGTACCCGCGCTGCGCGCGAAGCCGTCGCTGGCAAGGAAAACCTGTCGGTGGACGAAGCTGTTGCCCTGGTCAAAGCCAATGCAACTTCGAAATTCGACGAGACTATCGAAATCGCGATGAACCTGGGCGTTGACACCCGTCACGCAGACCAGATGGTGCGCGGCGTTGTCGGACTGCCGAACGGCACAGGCAAAGACATGCGCGTTGCTGTCTTCGCACGTGGCGCGAAGGCTGACGAAGCGAAAGAAGCAGGCGCGGATATCGTTGGTGCAGAAGACCTGATGGAAACCATTCAGGGCGGCTCCATCGAATTCGATCGCTGCATTGCAACCCCGGACATGATGCCGATCGTCGGTCGTCTGGGTAAGGTTCTTGGCCCCCGTAACCTGATGCCGAACCCCAAGGTTGGCACTGTGACCATGGACGTGAAAGCAGCCGTGGAAGCAGCCAAAGGCGGTGAAGTTCAGTTCAAGGCGGAAAAAGGCGGCGTTGTGCACGCAGGCGTTGGCAAAGCGTCGTTTGACGAAGCCAAGCTGGTCGAAAACATTCGCGCTTTCGTCTCGGCTGTTGCACGGGCCAAGCCGTCGGGCGCCAAGGGCACCTACATGAAGAAAATCGCGCTGAGCTCGACCATGGGCCCTGGTGTGACCGTTGATGTGGCAGAAGCTTCGGGCGAATAAGCCTGACCTACGCCAAAGCAATGTTGCGGGCGGTCCCTTCGGACCGCCCGTTTTTTTTAGCTGAACTGCAACGCTGTGTGGCTGGCTGTATCGCCGGTCAGGGTGAAGAAGCTCCGGTCTTCAATGGGCGTCCATTTTCCTGTGCCCTTGTCCAGCGGCTCGGACGCAATGACCTTGCCGCCGTGGTCCAGACCTTCCCCGAAATACAGGGACGGGCTGCGCTGATCGCTGGAATACCGAAAGGCATACAGGTTCTGCCCATCCGAAAAGGCGACGGCCATGCGATCCGGTTGCGTCCGATGACCGTCAAGCGCATCGATCTGACGCAGAGTTGCGACAACAGCGTCCTGCGGCGCATCATCCAGCCCGTTTGCCAGCAGGAGCAGAAACAGAAGCTCTGAATCCGTCGACCCGCGCCGCGCCGCATAAAGTTCGTCCGGCAGTGAGGATTCAAGCCGTCTTCGCAAACGCCCGAACTCGCCAATCTGGCCATTATGCATGAAGGACCATTTGCCAAACGTGAAAGGGTGGCAGTTTGCGCGCGACACTTCGCCGAACGTCGACGCGCGGACATGGGCCAGAAACAGCGAGGATTTTATCATCCTGCAAAGATCGACCAGGTTACCATCCGACCACGCGGGCAGGACATCCCTGTACAGGCCGGGGCGATCCTGGTCTGCGTACCAGGCCATACCAAAGCCATCGCCATTGACGGCAAGTTTAGCTTCGGCCGCGTGCTGGCTTTGCTCCAGCAAGGAATGCTGGGGCCGGATGACGATGTTTTCAAGCGGGATACTTGGTCCGCAATAGGCGGCAATTCTGCACATTTGTTCTGATTCTTCTTGTTTCTGAGAAAAATTGTCGGGTTATAGTCTTGAACTTGGAACAATGTCACGAACTATTTTGCGCTCAGCCCTGAAATTCGACCAAATCAATTGCTCGTCACCGCACTTAATCTTGTGGTTCTGGTCATCCCTTGTTGCGTCTGATTAATCCCAATTTACCTCTTGGAAACCCCGGCCATCTGTCCTAAGTAGACCTGCGGAATAAAGCGTGCGATTCGTCGTGCGCTTTATTTTGTTTCGTCCAAGACGGTGGGTGGTGCCATATGGCCCCTTAATTCCCTGCCTGAGACGGGTAAGACCAAAGAATTCTGAGGGTCCCACCCTCGGGCGAGTTTTGGCCAATCCCGTAACAACGGACCTGAACGCCGGGGCGCAAGCCGCGGCAAATATGAGCCGGGGTGAGAACTCACCCCTAACTTGGAGAGAACTGTGGATAGAGCCCAGAAAGAGAAAGTGGTCGAGGAACTCGGCCAAATCTTCGAAAGCTCTGGCGTCGTAGTGGTTGCCCACTACGCCGGTCTGACAGTTGCCGAGATGCAGGACCTTCGCGCACGTGCCCGTGACGCGGGTGGCTCCGTGCGTGTTGCCAAGAACAGGCTCGCCAAAATCGCCCTCGAGGGTAAGCCGTGTGCAAGCATGGCCGACCTGCTGACAGGGATGACCGTTCTGACCTATTCCGAGGACCCCGTGGCAGCAGCCAAGGTGGCCGAGGACTTCGCCAAGGATAACAAGAAATTTGAAATCCTCGGCGGTGCAATGGGCGAGAACGCTCTGGACCGCAAAGGCGTTGAAGCCGTTTCGAAAATGCCGTCTCGCGAGGAGCTTATTGCTTCGATCGTGGGCTGCATTGGCGCACCTGCTTCGAACATCGCCGGCGCGATTGGCGCACCTGCAAGCAATATCGCAAGCATCCTTTCCACCATCGAAGAGAAGGCGGAAGCTGCGTAAGCGGTTGGCACTGAATGATCTGCGTAGGGTACCTACCCTGACGTTGGAACACACATTGTAAACGGAAAGAGCTGATAAAATGGCTGATCTGAAAGCACTCGCAGAAAGCATCGTGGGTCTGACCCTGCTGGAAGCACAAGAACTGAAAACCATCCTCAAAGACGAATACGGCATCGAGCCCGCAGCTGGCGGCGCCGTAATGGTCGCAGCAGCTGGTGGCGACGCCGGTGGCGCAGCTGAGGAAGAAAAAACCGAATTCGACGTCGTTCTGAAGAACGCCGGCGCTTCGAAAATCAACGTGATCAAAGAAGTTCGCGGCATCACCGGTCTGGGCCTGAAAGAAGCCAAGGAACTGGTCGAAGCCGGCGGCAAGATCAAAGAAGGCGTGTCGAAAGACGAAGCCGAAGACGTCAAAGCCAAGCTGGAAGCAGCTGGCGCCGAAGTCGAGCTGGCCTAAGCCTGGTCTCAGGCGCATCGCTGATGCGCCGAAAATTTTGGCTGGATCCGGAGAAATCCGGGTCCAGCCGAACCTGTCTTAGAAAGGGCCTCACGGAATGGGGCGTTTTCTAAGACACGGTTTTCGGATCGGGAGGCCGCCTTCGGGACGGTGGCCACGAATTGATCCGGACGTGTTGTCTCGATTGTGCAAGATGCCGGGGCCCGACGGTGTCTTTGCCCGCTGAGAACATCGAAAGGTGACATCTGACATGGCTCAAACGTTCCTTGGCCAGAAACGTCTTCGTAAATATTACGGCAAAATCCGCGAAGTACTGGAGATGCCGAACCTCATTGAGGTACAGAAATCTTCTTATGATCTTTTCCTGCGCTCCGGCGATGCAGAACAGCCCACAGACGGCGAAGGCATCAAAGGCGTGTTCCAATCGGTTTTCCCGATCAAGGATTTCAACGAAACCTCTGTTCTGGAGTTCGTGAAATACGATCTGGAGAAACCCAAATACGACGTCGAAGAGTGCATGCAGCGCGACATGACCTACAGCGCACCGCTGAAGGTTACCCTGCGCCTGATCGTGTTCGATGTTGATGAGGACACCGGCGCGAAATCGGTAAAAGACATCAAGGAACAGGATGTCTTCATGGGCGACATGCCCCTGATGACCCCGAACGGCACCTTTGTCGTCAACGGCACCGAGCGTGTGATCGTCTCCCAGATGCACCGCTCGCCCGGTGTGTTCTTTGACCACGACAAGGGTAAAACCCATTCCTCGGGCAAGCTGCTGTTTGCCTGCCGCATCATCCCGTATCGCGGCAGCTGGCTGGACTTCGAGTTTGATGCCAAGGATATCGTGTTCGCCCGTATCGACCGCCGCCGCAAACTGCCTGTGACAACCCTGCTTTATGCGCTGGGTCTGGATCAGGAAGCGATCATGGACGCGTATTACAAAACCGTGTCCTACAAGCTGGACAAGAAGAAGGGCTGGGTCACGCCGTTCTTCCCCGAGCGTGTTCGCGGCACCCGTCCGACCTATGACCTGATCGACGCGAAATCAGGTGAGGTGATTGCCGAGGCAGGCAAAAAAGTCACCCCGCGCGCGGTCAAGAAGCTGATCGACGAGGGCACCGTCACAGAACTGCTGGTTCCGTTCGATCACATCGTTGGCAAGTTTGTCGCCAAGGACATCATCAACGAAGAAAACGGCGCGATCTATGTCGAAGCCGGTGACGAACTGACGCTGGAATATGACAAGGATGGCGACCTGATCGGCGGTACCGCGAAGGAACTGATCGACGCGGGCATCACCGATATTCCGGTTCTCGACATCGATAACGTCAATGTCGGACCCTACATGCGCAACACCATGGCGCAGGACAAGAACATGAACCGCGAAAGCGCGCTCATGGATATCTACCGCGTCATGCGTCCGGGTGAACCGCCCACCGTCGAAGCGGCGTCGGCCCTGTTCGACACCCTGTTCTTCGACAGCGAGCGGTATGACCTGTCCGCCGTTGGCCGCGTGAAGATGAACATGCGCCTGGCACTGGACGCGCCGGATACCCTGCGTACCCTGCGCCGCGAAGACATCGTGGCCTGCGTCAAGGCTCTGGTCGAACTGCGCGACGGCAAAGGCGACGTGGACGATATCGACCACCTCGGCAACCGTCGTGTGCGTTCGGTCGGTGAACTGATGGAAAACCAGTACCGCGTCGGTCTGCTGCGCATGGAGCGCGCGATCAAAGAGCGTATGTCGTCGGTCGAGATCGACACCGTCATGCCGCAGGACCTGATCAACGCGAAACCGGCTGCTGCTGCTGTGCGTGAATTCTTCGGCTCGTCGCAGCTGTCGCAGTTCATGGACCAGACCAACCCGCTGTCGGAAGTCACCCACAAACGCCGTCTTTCGGCGCTTGGCCCCGGTGGTCTGACGCGTGAGCGTGCGGGCTTTGAAGTGCGCGACGTGCACCCGACCCACTATGGCCGGATGTGCCCGATTGAAACGCCGGAAGGCCCGAACATCGGTCTGATCAACTCGCTGGCCACCTTCGCCCGCGTGAACAAGTATGGCTTCATCGAAACACCTTACCGCGTCGTCAAGGACGCCGAGGTGACCGATGAGGTTCACTACATGTCCGCGACCGAGGAAATGCGTCACACCGTGGCGCAGGCGAACGCGACGCTGGACAAGAACGGCAAGTTCATCAACGATCTGGTTTCGACCCGTCAGGCAGGCGACTACACCCTTGCCCCGCGCGAGAATGTGGACCTGATCGACGTGTCGCCGAAACAGCTGGTTTCGGTCGCGGCTTCGCTGATTCCGTTCCTTGAAAATGACGACGCCAACCGCGCTCTGATGGGCTCGAACATGCAACGTCAGGCGGTTCCGCTGCTGCGGGCCGAGGCACCGCTGGTCGGTACCGGGATCGAGGAGAAGGTCGCGATCGACTCAGGCGCTGCGATTCAGGCGAAACGCGCCGGCATCATCGACCAGGTCGATGCCCAGCGTATCGTTATCCGTGCCACCGAGGATCTGGAACTGGGTGACGCTGGCGTTGACATCTATCGTCTGCGTAAGTTCCAGCGCTCGAACCAGAACACCTGCATCAACCAGCGTCCGCTGATCAAGGTGGGTGACACCGTCCAGAAGGGCGAGGTCATTGCCGACGGTCCGTCGACCGATATGGGTGAACTGGCGCTGGGTAAGAACGTGGTCGTCGCGTTCATGCCGTGGAACGGTTACAACTACGAAGACTCGATCCTGATCTCGGAACGTATCGCGCGTGATGACGTCTTTACCTCGGTTCACATCGAGGAATTCGAAGTTGCGGCCCGTGACACCAAGCTGGGCCCGGAAGAGATCACCCGCGACATCCCGAACGTCGGTGAAGAAGCGCTGCGCAACCTCGACGAGGCTGGCATCGTTTACATCGGTGCGGATGTTGAGCCGGGCGATATTCTGGTCGGCAAGATCACTCCGAAGGGCGAAAGCCCGATGACTCCGGAAGAAAAGCTGCTGCGCGCCATCTTTGGTGAAAAAGCATCTGACGTGCGCGACACCTCGCTGCGCGTGAAGCCGGGTGATTACGGTACGGTCGTTGAGGTTCGCGTCTTCAACCGTCACGGCGTCGAGAAAGACGAGCGTGCGCTGCAGATCGAGCGTGAGGAAGTCGAACGTCTGGCCCGTGACCGGGACGACGAGCTGGCGATCCTTGACCGCAACATCTATGCGCGACTGCAAGGTCTGATCCTTGGTAAAACCGCTGTCAAAGGCCCGAAAGGCGTCAAGGCTGGGTCGGTGATCACCGAGGAGCTGCTGGAAACCCTGACTCGTGGTCAGTGGTGGCAGCTGGCGCTGGAAGACGAGAAGGACGCACAGATCGTCGAGGCTCTGAACGAGCAGTACGAAGTGCAAAAGCGTGCTCTGGACGCTCGTTTCGAAGACAAAGTCGAGAAAGTCCGCCGTGGCGACGACCTGCCGCCGGGTGTGATGAAGATGGTCAAAGTCTTCATCGCCGTGAAGCGCAAGTTGCAGCCGGGCGACAAGATGGCCGGTCGTCACGGGAACAAAGGTGTGATCTCCAAGGTTGTTCCGATGGAAGACATGCCGTTCCTGGCCGATGGTACTCCGGTTGACTTCTGTCTGAACCCGCTGGGTGTGCCTTCGCGTATGAACGTTGGTCAGATCCTTGAAACCCATATGGGTTGGGCCGCACGCGGTCTGGGGCTGAACATCGACGACGCTCTGGGTGAATACCGCCGTTCCGGCGACCTGACCCCGGTGCGCGAGGCGATGAAGCTGGCCTATGGCGAAGATGTCTACGAAGAAGGCATCACCGGCATGGACGAGGAAACGCTGGTCGAAGCAGCGGGCAACGTGACCCGCGGTGTTCCGATCGCAACCCCGGTCTTTGACGGTGCCAAAGAGGCTGACGTCAACGACGCGCTGGTGCGTGCGGGCTTCTCGGAAAGCGGACAGTCGGTTCTGTTCGACGGTCGTACGGGTGAGCAATTTGCGCGTCCGGTGACCGTGGGCATCAAGTACCTGCTGAAACTGCACCACCTTGTGGACGATAAGATCCACGCGCGTTCGACCGGCCCCTACAGCCTGGTTACCCAGCAGCCGCTGGGTGGTAAGGCGCAGTTCGGTGGTCAGCGCTTTGGTGAGATGGAGGTCTGGGCTCTGGAAGCTTACGGCGCCGCCTACACCCTGCAAGAGATGCTGACGGTGAAGTCGGATGACGTCGCCGGCCGGACCAAGGTCTATGAGTCGATCGTCAAGGGCGAGGATAACTTTGAAGCGGGCGTACCGGAATCGTTCAACGTTCTGGTGAAAGAAGTCCGCGGCCTCGGCCTGAATATGGAACTCCTGGATGCGGAGGTCGATGAGTGACGAAGGGATGCCGGGCTGAAGCCCGGCCTACCATCTGATCCGGCGTAGGCCGGGCTTCAGCCCGGCTTTGCGTGACCCCCGCACCCTCTAACTCTGAGGTAAAGAGATGAACCAGGAAATCACCAACAACCCGTTCAACCCGCTGACGCCCCCGAAGGTTTTCGACGAGATCAAGGTCTCGCTGGCGTCGCCCGAGCGGATCCTGTCTTGGTCCTATGGCGAGATCAAGAAACCTGAAACCATCAACTACCGGACGTTCAAGCCCGAACGTGACGGTCTGTTCTGCGCGCGTATCTTTGGCCCGATCAAAGATTACGAATGTCTGTGCGGCAAGTATAAGCGGATGAAGTATCGCGGCGTTGTCTGCGAGAAGTGCGGTGTGGAAGTCACCCTGCAGAAAGTCCGCCGCGAGCGTATGGGCCATATCGAACTGGCCGCGCCCGTTGCACATATCTGGTTCCTGAAATCGCTGCCGTCCCGCATCGGTCTGATGCTGGACATGACGCTGCGCGATCTGGAACGCGTTCTGTACTTTGAAAACTATGTCGTCATCGAGCCCGGTCTGACTGACCTGACCTACGGCCAGATGCTGACCGAAGAAGAGTACATGGATGCGCAGGATGCCTTTGGCATGGACGCGTTCACCGCCAATATCGGTGCCGAAGCCATCCGTGAGATGCTGGCCCAGATCGATCTGGAAGCCGAAGCCGAGCAGCTGCGCGCTGATCTGGCCGAAGCCACAGGCGAGTTGAAGCCCAAGAAGATCATCAAGCGTCTGAAGGTTGTTGAATCCTTCCTCGAGTCGGGCAACCGTCCCGAATGGATGGTCATGACCGTGATCCCGGTCATCCCGCCGGAACTGCGCCCGCTGGTTCCGCTGGATGGTGGCCGTTTCGCGACCTCGGATCTGAACGATCTCTATCGCCGCGTGATCAACCGGAACAACCGTCTGAAGCGCCTGATCGAACTGCGTGCGCCTGACATCATCGTCCGCAACGAAAAGCGGATGCTGCAGGAATCCGTGGACGCTCTGTTCGACAACGGCCGTCGAGGCCGCGTGATCACCGGCGCCAACAAGCGTCCGCTGAAATCGCTGTCAGACATGCTGAAAGGTAAGCAGGGCCGCTTCCGTCAGAACCTTCTGGGGAAACGCGTCGACTTCTCGGGCCGTTCGGTCATTGTGACCGGTCCGGAGCTTAAGCTGCACCAGTGTGGTCTGCCCAAGAAGATGGCGCTGGAGCTGTTCAAGCCGTTCATCTACTCGCGCCTTGAAGCCAAAGGTCTGTCTTCGACCGTGAAACAGGCGAAGAAATTGGTCGAGAAAGAACGCCCCGAAGTGTGGGATATCCTCGACGAGGTGATCCGCGAACACCCTGTCATGCTGAACCGTGCGCCGACGCTGCACCGTCTTGGCATTCAGGCATTCGAACCGGTCCTGATCGAAGGCAAGGCGATCCAGCTGCACCCGCTGGTCTGCTCGGCCTTCAACGCCGACTTTGACGGTGACCAGATGGCCGTTCACGTCCCGCTGAGCCTTGAGGCACAGCTGGAAGCCCGTGTTCTGATGATGTCGACAAACAACGTTCTGTCGCCTGCAAACGGCGCGCCGATCATTGTTCCGTCGCAGGATATGATCCTGGGTCTCTACTACGTGACCCTGGAACGTGAAGGCATGCCGGGCGAAGGCAAGGTCTTTGGCTCGATCGAAGAAGTTCAGCACGCGCTGGACGCGGGTGAGGTGCATCTGCACTCGAAAATCACCGCCCGGATCACGCAGATCGACGAGGAAGGCAACGAAGTTCAGAAGCGCTATGAGACCACTCCGGGCCGTCTGCGTCTGGGTGCGTTGCTGCCGATGAACAACAAGGCGCCGTTCGATCTGGTAAACCGCCTGCTGCGGAAGAAAGAAGTGCAGCAGGTGATCGACACCGTCTACCGCTACTGCGGTCAGAAAGAGTCGGTTATCTTCTGTGACCAGATCATGTCGATGGGCTTCAAGGAGGCCTTCAGGGCCGGTATCTCGTTCGGCAAGGACGACATGGTCATCCCGAACGACAAGTGGGGCATCGTCGATGACACCCGCGACCAGGTGAAAGACTTTGAACAGCAGTACATGGACGGCCTGATCACTCAGGGCGAAAAGTACAACAAGGTTGTCGATGCCTGGTCGAAGTGTAACGACCGCGTCACCGAGGCGATGATGAACACCATCTCGGCTTCCGCGCGTGACGAAAATGGCGCCGAGCAGGAACCGAACTCGGTCTACATGATGGCCCACTCCGGTGCGCGGGGCTCGGTCACTCAGATGAAACAGCTGGGCGGTATGCGCGGCCTGATGGCCAAGCCGAACGGTGACATCATCGAGACGCCGATCATCTCGAACTTCAAGGAAGGTCTGACCGTTCTTGAATACTTCAACTCGACCCACGGTGCCCGTAAGGGTCTGTCGGATACCGCTCTGAAGACGGCGAACTCGGGTTACCTGACCCGTCGTCTGGTGGACGTGGCGCAGGACTGCATCGTTCGTGAGATCGATTGTGGCACCGAGCGCGCAATCACTGCCGAAGCTGCGGTCAACGATGGTGAGGTTGTCGCCTCGCTGGCCGAGCGTATCCTGGGCCGTGTGGCGGCTGACGATATCCTGCGTCCGGGTACGGATGAGGTGCTTGTTGCGGCTGGTCAGCTGATCGACGAACGTATGGCAGACACCATCGACGAAGCGGGCGTTCAGTCGACCCGCATCCGCTCACCTCTGACCTGCGAGTCTGAGGAAGGCGTCTGTGCCACCTGCTACGGTCGTGACCTTGCTCGCGGTACCATGGTGAACACGGGTGAGGCTGTCGGCATCATCGCCGCCCAGTCCATCGGTGAACCCGGTACACAGCTGACGATGCGGACCTTCCACATCGGTGGTGTTGCGCAAGGTGGTCAGCAGTCGTTCCAGGAAGCCAGCCAGGCTGGTGTCGTATCCTTCGAGAACCCGCAGATCCTGGTCAATGCCGCAGGCGAAAGCCTTGTCATGGGCCGGAACATGAAGCTGGTGATCAAGGACGATCACGGCGAAGAGCGCGCCAGCCACAAGCTGGGCTACGGCTCCAAGCTGTTCGTCAAGGAAGGCACCAAGGTGGCCCGCGGCGACAAGCTGTTCGAATGGGATCCCTACACCCTGCCGATCATCGCCGAGAAAGCCGGTACCACCAAATACGTCGATCTGGTTTCGGGCCTTGCTGTCCGTGACGAGACCGACGAAGCAACCGGCATGACCCAGAAGATCGTGATCGACTGGCGCGCCGCCCCCCGTGGAAGCGACCTCAAGCCCGAGATCATTCTGGTCGGTGACGATGGCGAACCGGTCCGCAACGATGCGGGCAACCCGGTTCACTATCCGATGTCGGTGGATGCGATCCTGTCGGTCGAAGATGGCCAGAAGATCGAAGCCGGTGACGTTGTTGCGCGTATTCCGCGTGAAGGTGCCAAGACCAAGGACATCACCGGTGGTCTGCCGCGTGTGGCCGAACTGTTCGAAGCCCGCCGTCCGAAAGATCACGCGATCATCGCAGAAGCCGATGGTTACGTGCGCTTTGGCCGCGACTACAAGAACAAGCGCCGCATCAGCATCGAACCGGCTGACGAGTCGCTGGAACCCATCGAGTACATGGTACCCAAGGGCAAGCACATCCCTGTTGTCGAAGGCGACTTCGTACAGAAGGGCGACTACATCATGGACGGTAACCCGGCCCCGCATGACATCCTGTCCATCATGGGTGTCGAGGCGCTGGCGAACTACATGATCGACGAAGTGCAGGATGTGTATCGTCTGCAAGGCGTGAAGATCAACGACAAGCACATCGAAGTCATCGTGCGCCAGATGCTGCAGAAGTGGGAGATCCTGGATTCAGGCGACACCACCCTGCTGAAAGGCGAACATGTCGATAAGCAGGAGTTCGACGCAGCCAACGAAAAGACCATCGCCCGCGGTGGTCGTCCGGCACAGGGCGAGCCGATCCTTCTGGGGATCACCAAGGCTTCGTTGCAGACGCGTTCGTTCATCTCGGCGGCGTCGTTCCAGGAAACCACCCGCGTACTGACCGAAGCGTCCGTGCAGGGCAAAAAGGACAAGCTGGTCGGCCTGAAAGAGAACGTCATCGTTGGTCGCCTGATCCCCGCCGGTACCGGTGGGGCCACACAGGCCGTCCGCCACATCGCGCAGTCGCGCGACAATGTGGTGATCGAAGCCCGTCGGGAAGAGGCCGAAGCGGCCGCTGCCCTGGCTGCGCCGATCATGGATGATGATCTGGTCGGGGATGAGCTGGACGTTCTGGTGGAAACACCCGAAAGCCGCGAGTAATCGCCCGATTGACAAGTTTAGGAAGGCCCCGCGATTTCGCGGGGCCTTTCGTTTTTGCAGGGCTGAAACGCGCACCACGCTTAAGGCGGTTCCAGACCACTGGAATATCGCGCTCGCCGTATGAGACCTGCAATAACAGTAGGGTTTTTCTGGTTTAGCCTAAACTGTGCTACCATCCGCCATGAGTTCACACAGGTGACGGGGGTGGATGATGAGAGCTGTCACAAAGTTGTCGCGCGTATTTTCGGTTTTCGGTCTGGGCCTGATGGCCGCCTGCACGGACTATGCCTATGTGGGGATGCCACCGGGCCAGCCATCGCGTGAGATCGTGATCCCGAACGGCACGACGCGCCTGATCCCGATCTCCGGATCGATCGTCGGGTTGGCTTATGATGAGCCGCGACGGCGGATCTTCCTGCGCAATCTTCCCGGCACCCAACTACAGGAGTTGGACCGAAATGGCCGTGTCCTGCGTACCTTTGCGGCACAGCGGGTTCCGGCCGGATGCGGTGGCATCACACCTGACGAGTTTCCCATCAAGGAATGCGGGTTGGCCATTCGGGGAAGCGACGGGCATTTGTTCCTCGACCATCCGAACGGGGTGATGATCGCGGAACTGACCCGCGACGGGCAATTTGTGCGCAACATAACCCTCAGCCAGCCACAGGGGCCGATTGGCGGGCTGGCCTTTGATGAAACGACCGGCACGCTTTATGTGCTGTTCATCCGCAATCGCCTGATCGCCGAGGTGGATTTGAACGGCACGGTGCTTAGGACAATCCGGGCGACCAATCCATCGGTCGGCGCAGCGGTGCAGATCGAACGCTTTGGCCTTGGCATCAATTCCAAACGCCGCGAGCTTTATGTTGCGCTTCAGAACGGCAACCAGCTTGGCGTTCTGGACATGTCCGGCGGGTTGATCGCAACGTACACGCTCAGCGCCGGGGTGGCTGTGGAAGGGATCGGAGGCGGTCGGGTCTCTGGTCTCTGATAGGGGCTCAGAAGGCGTTTTCGGCCCGCTCCCAACGCGTCGGAGCGTAATTCTTGCGCTGATCTGATTTGATGCGTTGACAGGCGGTTGTCCGATTGGGCCAATGGCCCGATCACTCTGCGCAGGGCCAAATCTGACATGAACCCAAACACCAAAGGTGCCTTGCTGATGATGGGCAGCATGGCGGCCTTCACCCTGAACGACACTTTGGTCAAGGTCGCGCTTCGGGATCTGCCATTGTTCCAACTGGTGGCCATGCGGGGCGTCCTGGCCGTTTTCCTTGTCTACGGTCTTGCCCGTTATCTGGGGGCGCTGCACCTCAATTTCTCAAACCACGACCGGTTGCTGGTTGCGCTGCGCAGTCTGGCCGAACTGTCGGCCACCTTCTTTTTTCTGACAGCGCTCAAGAACATGCCGCTTGCCAATGTGACGGCCATTCTGCAGGCGCTGCCCCTGACCGTGACGCTGGGCGCGGCACTGGTCTTTTCCGAACAGGTCGGCTGGCGGCGCATATTGGCAATTGCCATTGGTTTTGGCGGCATGGTTCTGATCGTCAGACCCGGTCCTGACGGCTTCAGCCTGTATTCCATCTACGCGCTGATCGCAGTGGCTTCGATCACGGTTCGCGATCTGGTGACGCGACGCATGTCGCCCCAGGTTCCGTCAATGGTGGTGACGTTGGCGACCTCTCTCTCAATCACGGTGGCCGCAGCCATTGCATCGGTGTTTGAAGGATGGGTTCCGGTTTCCGGCGCTGCGGGTTCTCTGGTTGCGGCGGCGGCCGTGTTCGTCCTGATGGGCTATCTGTTCAGCGTCATGGTCATGCGTCAGGGCGATGTCGGGTTCATCGCGCCGTTTCGCTATTCCAGCCTGATCTGGGCCCTGGGGTTGGGCTGGGCCGTATTCGATGAATGGCCTGACGGTCTGACCATGCTGGGTGCGACACTTATCGTGGCCGCCGGATTGTTTACGCTGTTCCGGGAACGCGCGCGTCGGGAAGCGGCGTGAACCTGCGTGACACGGCTCTGAACACTGGTTATCCGAAGGCGAAACCCAGCCTCCGGTTGCGGGCTTGGTTCGGCATTGGCACTTCTGGTGCAGGGCGGTTTTATGAACCCGGTAAAGCCCGCGCACCCACTTCGGCACGGCCCGGATCAGCCTATTGCCGGGCAACCGGTATCGTGCTGTTGACACTCGGGCCGACTCCCCCTATTACGCGCGTCATCTCGGTGACGGGGGCCGCCCCATAGCCGATTCCAGTAATGAGCTGGTCAAGGCCCGGACAATTTTGCAGTTCGCGCCCTCTGAGAAACAACCGCGACGTTCACCTCGGAATGGGAACGCTCGTGGGTTTTGCGCTTGTGGACGCATAAGCGCAGCGAAGTTAGCCGCACGCAGCCCGCGTGCATGTCATGTGTGTTGCAAAACGGGGAAGAAACCGGAATGCCAACTATTCAACAGCTGATCCGCAAACCGCGGCAGCCCAAAGTAAAACGCTCGAAGTCCATGCACCTGGAGCAGTGCCCGCAGAAGCGCGGTGTCTGCACACGTGTTTACACCACCACACCGAAGAAACCGAACTCGGCTATGCGTAAGGTTGCCAAGGTGCGCCTGACCAACGGATTCGAGGTCATCTCGTACATCCCCGGTGAAAGCCACAACCTTCAGGAACACTCGGTTGTTCTGATCCGTGGCGGCCGTGTGAAAGACCTTCCCGGTGTGCGTTACCACATCCTGCGCGGTGTTCTGGATACTCAGGGCGTCAAAGACCGTAAGCAACGCCGTTCGAAATACGGCGCGAAGCGTCCCAAGTAAGAAGGAGAGGCTGATATGTCACGTCGTCACGCCGCCGAAAAACGCGAAGTCCTGCCTGACGCCAAGTTTGGCGATAAGGTTCTGACCAAATTCATGAACAACCTGATGATCGACGGCAAGAAGTCGGTCGCCGAGCGCATCGTCTACAACGCGTTTGACCGCGTTGAGAACAAGATCAAGCGCGCGCCCGTCGAAGTGTTCCACGAAGCACTCGACAACATCAAACCGTCGGTCGAGGTTCGCTCGCGCCGGGTTGGTGGTGCAACCTATCAGGTTCCGGTCGAAGTCCGCCCCGAGCGCCGCGAAGCACTGGCCATCCGCTGGCTGATCACCGCTGCGCGTGGCCGCAATGAAAACACCATGGAAGAACGCCTCGCCGGTGAACTGCTGGACGCTGTACAGTCCCGCGGTACCGCCGTGAAGAAGCGCGAAGACACCCACAAGATGGCCGAGGCGAACAAAGCCTTCAGCCATTACCGTTGGTAATCCCAGAGGCTTATCCAAATGGCACGCGAATATCCGCTCGAACTATACCGTAACTTCGGTATCATGGCGCACATCGACGCAGGTAAGACCACCTGCTCGGAGCGTATCCTGTATTACACTGGTAAATCCCACAACATCGGTGAGGTGCACGATGGTGCAGCCACCATGGACTGGATGGAGCAGGAGCAGGAACGCGGCATCACCATCACTTCGGCTGCGACCACCACCTTCTGGGAACGCACCGAAGACGGTCAGACCGCCGATACCCCCAAGCACCGCCTGAACATCATCGACACCCCCGGCCACGTTGACTTCACCATCGAAGTCGAACGCTCGCTGGCGGTTCTCGACGGTGCCGTCTGCGTTCTGGACGCAAACGCCGGTGTTGAACCCCAGACCGAAACCGTGTGGCGTCAGGCTGACCGCTACAAGGTTCCGCGTATGGTTTTCGTCAACAAGATGGACAAGATCGGCGCAGACTTCTTCAACTGCGTTCGCATGATCGAAGACCGCACCGGCGCACGCGCTGTTCCGGTTGGTATTCCGATCGGTGCCGAAACCGAGCTGGAAGGCCTGGTTGATCTGGTCACCATGGAAGAGTGGCTGTGGCAGGGCGAAGACCTTGGTGCAAGCTGGGTCAAAGCTCCGATCCGCGACAGCCTGAAAGACATGGCTGACGAATGGCGCGGCAAGATGATCGAAGCGGCCGTCGAAGAAGACGACGACGCGATGATGGCCTATCTGGAAGGCGAAGAGCCCGACGTTCCGACCCTGCGCAAACTGCTGCGCAAAGGCACGCTGGCGCTGCATTTCGTTCCCGTTCTGGGTGGCTCGGCGTTCAAGAACAAAGGCGTTCAGCCGCTGCTCAACGCTGTGATCGACTATCTGCCCAGCCCGCTGGACGTTGTTGATTACATGGGCTTCAAACCCGGCGACGAGGAAGAAGTTCGTAACATCGCACGTCGTGCCGATGACGACATGGCCTTCTCGGGTCTGGCGTTCAAAATCATGAACGACCCCTTCGTTGGTTCGCTGACCTTCACCCGCGTTTACTCGGGCACCATGAACAAGGGCGACTCGATCCTGAACTCGACCAAAGGCAAGAAAGAGCGCATCGGTCGTATGATGATGATGCACTCCAACAACCGGGAAGAGATCGAAGAAGCGTTTGCAGGCGACATCATCGCGCTGGCGGGTCTGAAAGACACCACCACCGGTGACACTCTGTGCGATGCGAAGGATCCGGTGGTTCTGGAAACCATGACCTTCCCCGATCCGGTGATCGAGATCGCGGTCGAGCCCAAAACCAAGGGCGACCAGGAAAAGATGTCTCAGGGTCTGGCCCGTCTGGCCGCCGAAGACCCGTCCTTCCGCGTGGAAACCGACCTGGAATCGGGTCAGACCATCATGAAGGGCATGGGCGAACTTCACCTGGACATCCTGGTGGACCGTCTCAAGCGCGAGTTCAAGGTCGAAGCCAACATCGGTGCGCCTCAGGTGGCTTATCGTGAAACCATCTCGATGCCGGTCGAACACACCTACACCCACAAGAAACAGTCGGGTGGTTCGGGTCAGTTCGCCGAAGTCAAGCTGGAGATCCAGCCCACCGAGGCAGGCGAAGGTTACTCGTTCGAAAGCCGCATCGTTGGTGGTGCCGTTCCGAAGGAATACATCCCCGGTGTTGAAAAAGGCATCAACTCGGTCATGGACAGCGGCCCTCTGGCTGGCTTCCCGGTGATCGACTTCAAGGTTGCCCTGCTGGACGGTAAGTTCCACGACGTTGACTCGAGCGTTCTGGCGTTCGAAATCGCGGCCCGTATGTGTATGCGTGAAGGCATGCGCAAAGCTGGCGCGAAGCTGCTGGAACCGATCATGAAGGTCGAAGTGATCACCCCGGAAGAATATACCGGCGGTATCATCGGCGACCTGACCTCGCGTCGGGGCCAGGTGTCTGGTCAGGAACCGCGCGGCAACGCGATCGCGATCGATGCGTTTGTTCCGCTGGCGAACATGTTCGGCTACATCAACACCCTGCGTTCGATGTCGTCGGGCCGCGCCCAGTTCACCATGCAGTTCGACCACTACGATCCGGTTCCGCAGAACATCTCGGACGAGATCCAGGCGAAATACGCATAAGCGACGATTTGAGGGAGCGCCGTTCCGGGGCTCCCTTCATTACAGAAAAAGGAGGCCATCATGGCAAAGGAAAAGTTTGAGCGTACAAAACCGCACGTCAACATCGGCACGATTGGGCATGTTGACCACGGCAAGACGACGCTGACCGCAGCAATCACCAAGTATTTTGGTGACTTCAAGGCGTATGACCAGATTGACGGCGCGCCGGAAGAGAAAGCCCGCGGCATCACCATCTCGACCGCGCACGTGGAATACGAGACCGACGCGCGCCACTATGCGCATGTCGACTGCCCCGGCCACGCCGACTATGTCAAGAACATGATCACCGGTGCCGCTCAGATGGACGGCGCGATCCTGGTTGTGAACGCTGCAGACGGCCCGATGCCGCAGACCCGCGAGCACATCCTGCTGGGCCGCCAGGTTGGCATCCCGAAGATGGTCGTGTTCATGAACAAGGTTGACCAGGTTGACGACGAAGAGCTGCTGGAACTGGTGGAAATGGAAATCCGCGAGCTGCTGTCTTCGTATGAATACCCCGGCGACGATATTCCGATCATCGCAGGTTCGGCTCTGGCCGCGATGGAAGGCCGTGACCCTGAAATCGGCGAGAACAAGATCCGCGAGCTGATGGCGGCTGTTGACGAATATATCGACACGCCCGAGCGTGCTGTTGACCAGCCGTTCCTGATGCCGATCGAAGACGTGTTCTCGATCTCGGGCCGTGGTACCGTTGTGACCGGCCGTATCGAGCGTGGCGTGATCAACGTTGGCGACGAGATCGAAATCGTCGGCATCCGCGACACCTCGAAAACCACCTGCACCGGCGTTGAAATGTTCCGCAAGCTGCTGGACCGCGGTGAAGCGGGCGACAACATCGGCGCCCTGCTGCGTGGTGTGGATCGTGACGGCGTTGAGCGTGGCCAGGTTCTGTGTAAGCCGGGTTCGGTGACACCGCACACCAAGTTCGAAGCCGAAGCCTATATCCTGACCAAGGAAGAAGGCGGCCGTCACACCCCGTTCTTCGCGAACTACCGTCCGCAGTTCTACTTCCGTACGACTGACGTGACCGGCACCGTGACCCTGGCGGAAGGCACCGAGATGGTCATGCCCGGCGACAACGTGTCGTTCGGCGTTGAACTGATCGCACCGATCGCGATGGAGCAGGGCCTGCGCTTCGCCATCCGCGAAGGCGGCCGCACCGTCGGCGCCGGCGTCGTGTCGAAGATTACTGAATAATTCGCACAAGCGAATGAACCAACGAAAAGGGCTTCCCTCGGGACGCCCTTTTTTCGTTTTTGCCTAAGCTGATTGTAATGCTACTTCTCTCATATTGAGGCATCACAATTAGAAAGAGGTCACAGCATGCACTTATTGGCGCGTTCAGTTGGTCTAGTTGCTGCACTTGTTTATTTATCCACATCAGCGTCCGCACAGCAGATCGCGGACAGGATTTATCTCGGAGGGCCTGTGTTAACGATGAACGATAAGGCTCCGTCCGCTGAAGCGGTCGCAGTCAAAGACGGACGCGTTCTTGCTGTGGGGTCGTTGTCTGATTTGTCGATGCATCGCGGTGAAGAAACCGAAACGTTTGACCTGGAAGGCCGCGCGATGCTTCCGGGTTTTGTAGATAGCCACGGTCATGTGGTCATGGGGGGGTTGCAGGCATTGTCCGCCAACCTTCTTGCGCCGCCTGATGGGAAAGTCGTTGATATCGCCAGTCTGCAAGCCACGTTGACTGACTGGGCCGACGAAAATGCGCAAGCCGTTGAACAGGTCAAAATGATCATCGGCTTTGGTTACGACAATGCTCAATTAAAGGAACTGCGCCACCCTACGCGACAAGAACTGGACATTGTGTCTGAGGACTTGCCGGTCGTTATCGTTCATCAGTCCGGGCATTTGGGAGTAGCAAACTCGAAAGCTCTAGAGTTGGCAGGCATCACAGCCGCTTCAAAAGCCCCTCCGGGCGGAGTGATTCAACGCGATGACGCCGGTGAGCCAAACGGTGTTCTGGAAGAGTATGCGTTCTTTTCGGTCCTTGTGCCCATGTTGGGAAATCTGGGTGAAGAAGGCCTGGCGGCATTTGCCAAAGCTGGAACCGAACTTTGGGCACAGTTTGGATACACGACCGGACAAGAAGGCCGAACCTCAGGAGAAATTGTTGACGTTCTCAAGAAAGTTGCCGCCGAAGATGGGCTCCCAATTGACGTGGTAGCCTTCCCGGATGTTCTTGAGGCTAGGGAATATATAGGTGCAAACACCTCCAAGAACTACGACGACCGGGTTCGGGTCGGGGGCTGCAAGCTAACGATTGACGGCTCGCCTCAGGGTTTCACGGCTTTGAGGGATCGGCCCTATTATGATCCAGTCGGAAGCTACTCCGCCGGTTATTCAGGGTATGCTGCTATTACGATGGAGCAGCTACAGGACGCCGTTAATTGGTGTTACGAAAATGGGTTCCAAATCCTTGTGCACTCTAACGGGGAAGGGGCTTCTGACATGCTGATAGCAGCTCTCGAAGAGGCACAGATGAAGTATGGCGACCCGGGGAATCGTCCGGTTCTGATCCACGGTCAGTTTCTAAGAGAGGATCAGGTTGCGAGTTTTAAACGCCTCGGCGTATTCCCATCGCTTTTCCCGATGCACACGTTTTACTGGGGGGATTGGCATCGTGATCACACCGTTGGGCCGGTCAATGCAGACAATATCTCACCCACAGGATGGCTGCTCGAGCGGGACATGATGTTTGGCACACACCACGATGCCCCGGTGGCCTTTCCAGATAGCATGCGTGTTCTTGCTGCGACGGTTACTAGACGCACACGCTCTGGAGATATTTTGGGGCCGCATCAAAGGGTCGATGTTATGACTGCCTTGAAAGCCATGACAATCTGGCCCGCTTGGCAGCATTTCGAGGAAGATGAAAAGGGGTCCATTGAGGTTGGCAAAGTTGCGGATTTCGTGATCCTGTCAGACGACCCCACATCCGTTGACCCAGAAACACTGGCGGAATTAGAAGTGCTTGTAACCGTGAAGGGCGACGAGATTGTTTATGAAGCCGAAGTGGGTGTCCGAGAGGGCAAATTGGATTACTCGCCGTTCTCAAATGATCCTGTGATTGCCCATCTGTATCTGCATGCGGTTTACCAAGGGATGAAGGTAGAAGACGCATGGCTAACCAATGGCGTGTCTGGCGGCGAATAAAACGGTGTTCTTTGTGACGTTTGCCCCTTGTCAAACCCCGCCAACCCCACTAATACGCGCAGGTTCTCAACAAGAACATCAAGGCGGGATGATTCCCGCCTTTTGGGTTCGATGAGGGTTGGCGATGCGCGTCTGTCCTCCTCTCAACCTCAACGCCTGATAAAAGGCTGTTACTATGCAAAGCCAAAATATCCGTATTCGGCTGAAGGCATTTGACTATCGCGTTCTGGATGCCAGCACGCAAGAGATCGTCAACACTGCCAAGCGGACCGGCGCGAATGTGCGCGGCCCGATCCCGCTGCCGAACAAGATCGAGAAGTTCACGGTTCTCCGTGGCCCTCACGTTGACAAGAAATCCCGCGACCAGTTCGAGATCCGCACGCACAAGCGTCTGCTCGACATCGTTGATCCGACCCCCCAGACCGTTGACGCGCTGATGAAGCTCGACCTGGCTGCTGGTGTGGACGTCGAGATCAAGCTGCAGTCGTAAGATCGGAGGGTATAGATTATGCGCTCTGGTATTATCGCAAAAAAAGTTGGCATGACCCGCCTGTTCATGGAAGACGGCAAGCAGATCCCTGTGACCGTTCTTCACCTGGACAACCTGCAGGTTGTTGCACAGCGGACCGCTGAAAAAGACGGCTACACCGCCGTTCAGCTGGGCGCTGGTGCTGCCAAGGCAAAACGCACCTCGAAAGCCATGCGCGGCCACTACGCCGCTGCCAAGGTCGAGCCCAAGCGCAAGCTGGCCGAGTTCCGCGTCTCCGAAGATGGCCTGATCGAAGTGGGCGCCGAAATCTCGGCAGAGCACTTCCTGGCCGGTCAGAAGGTTGACGTTTCGGGCACCTCGATCGGTAAAGGCTTTGCCGGTGCGATGAAGCGCCACAACTTCGGTGGTCTGCGCGCCTCGCACGGTGTGTCGATCAGCCACCGTTCGCACGGCTCGACCGGTCAGTGTCAGGATCCGGGCAAGGTGTTCAAAGGCAAGAAGATGGCCGGTCACATGGGTGCTGCCCGTGTTACCACCCAGAACCTCGAGGTTGTCAAAACCGACGCCGACCGTGGTCTGGTCTTCATCAAAGGCGCCGTTCCCGGACCGAAATCGGGCTGGGTCACCGTCAAGGACGCCGTGAAGAAGAAAGCACCGGAAGGCCTGCCTTTCCCGGCTGCTGTGAAATCGGCTGCAACCGAAGCACCTGCGGAAGAAGTATCCGCGGAAGGTGGTGAAGCATGAAACTTGATGTAATCAAACTGGACGGCGGCAAGGCCGGCGACATCGAGCTGGATGCAGACCTGTTCGGCCTCGAGCCGCGCGCGGACATCCTGCACCGTGTGGTCCGTTGGCAGCGTAACAACGCGCAGGCCGGCACCCACAAGGTCAAGACCCGCTCGGAAACCAGCTACTCGACCAAGAAGATCTACCGCCAGAAGGGCACCGGTGGCGCACGCCATGGTGACCGTAACGCGCCGATCTTCCGTAAGGGTGGTGTTTACAAGGGCCCGACCCCTCGTTCGCACGGCCACGACCTGCCGAAGAAGTTCCGCAAGCTTGGCCTGCGCCATGCTCTGTCGGCAAAAGCCAAAGCAGGTGAACTGGTTGTGATCGAGAACGCCGAAGCCGAAGGCAAGACCGCCACACTGGCCAAACAGGTTGCAAACCTGGGCTGGAAACGCGCTCTGGTCATCGACGGCGCGACCGTGAACGAAGGGTTCCTGAAGGCGTCGCGCAACATCGAAGGTCTGGATATCCTGCCGTCGATGGGTGCAAACGTTTATGACATCCTCAAGCGTGACACCCTGGTGCTCACCAAAGCGGCTGTCGAAGCACTGGAGGCTCGTCTGAAATGAGCGCGAAGGCAGAACACTACGACGTGATCCGCAAGCCGATCATCACCGAAAAGTCGACCATGGCGTCCGAAAATGGCGCGGTTGTCTTTGAAGTGGCGATCGAAAGCAACAAGCCGCAGATCAAAGAGGCCGTTGAGGCGCTGTTTGGTGTGAAGGTCAAGGCGGTGAACACCACCGTGACCAAAGGCAAGGTCAAGCGGTTCCGCGGCCAGCTGGGCCGTCGGAAAGACGTCAAGAAAGCATATGTGACCCTGGAAGAGGGTAACACAATCGACGTAAGCACCGGTCTCTGATCCAACGCTTACAGCGACACTTTTCGGCCCCGGTGGATCACTCCTCCGGGGCCGATTTCGTTTCAGACGTCAAAGCTCTGGGTTTGCGCGTCAGGGCAGGGCGGTCACACGCCCTCCATCGGCCGCTCAGGGCGGTTCTGGCGTCACGGGCACGTTGACCGCATCAACACAGTTATCGCACCCTCTGGTGGCCTCTGAGCAGCTTACACGCAGGGCAGAGCCTGCGACGTATATAGAAAAGGCGCCGTTAAGGCGCCTTTGGGTCATTTCAATTGTGTGAGTGGTTACGAGCAATATACGTGCCGGTGCGCGATATCTGCGATGTCGCAGCGGCGGATGCCGATATCGTCCAGCTCACGGTTGCTCAGACGCTGCAACTCGGTATAGGTGCGCTGATACTCAGCAGCACGTGCGCGGGCTGTTTTGATCCGTGTGATCATGTCAGCGATCCGGGTGCCGAAGTTGAAGCCGGTATGGGTCAGTGTTGCAGTTGTCATCTCTTTATTCCTTTCTCGTATCAGGGCGTATTCCCTGACGTTTCCTTTTGAGTTCCTTCATTGGACAAGGCAGAGATAGGAGCGTTTGCTATCGCTAACAACGCAGATTTTGGTCTAGCCGATATGCATCTATTGAATGGCTATACATGTCGTGGGCCACGTCAATCACACGCCGCTTTCATTTCTTTTGCGCGTTTTATTGCGGGCGGCCATCGCCCGACCATCACGTATGCTCAGCCCCATCAGTGTCAGATTGGTCGCCCCGGCAATCAGTTCGATGATCTGTACAATATAGAAGCTGGTATCAAACGAGCCCGCGTTTGCCTTTGCGCTCAGGTAGACGGCGGCTGGAACAAGGACGATGAGCCCGTTCATAGCAATGATTGGCATCCTTTTCTTTTTGGCGAGCGCAGGGGCATCTTTTCGACGACGCCCAAGTGTCGCCCCGGATGCACCGACAATCACCATTGCAGGCACCAGAACAAAGAGCCCGCTGACGATCATGGACTTTACTGCCGCGACGGTCTCATGGTTTGCAAATAACTCACTGTACAAAGTGGATGTCCAGAATACGAGGATCGTAAGAAAGCCTACTACTCCGGCGATGGGGTGGATGGTTCTTAACATGTTGCTACTCCCAAATGAGGGTCAGGCGACGCAGTGGTTTTCGACTGCGAGCTTGCGAAGAAGATGTGGCCGGGCCACTGCGCTTGCTGGATAGTCCGCGATCCGACGCTGGAACTCGGGATGAGTGAATGCGTCGCGAAAGCTTTGCACGTTCTGCCAGATCGCGTAGTTCACAAAGGTCGAACTGCCCGCGATACCCTGATGGAGCTGGGTCGAGATATATCCCGGTTGCGATTTCATGAAATCCGCATCATGCGCCCATGCCCGAAGCAGCGCCTTTTCGTCTTCGGCGTCCACCGTAAACAGGTTGATCAGCACCACCGGTCCTTCCTCGGCCTGCATCTGATCTGCCAGCGTGACGATCGTGTCCAACTCTTTGATACGAGCCATTTCGGTTCCCTTCGATTCTGAAATATAGCAAGCTATATAAAATTGCATAGCATGCTATTCAAGTGTAAATCCAGGACATGGACTTCGAAAAAGAAAACTCGGCCGGGTATCTGGTTAATCACATGGCACGATTGTTCGCAAAGGAGTTGCAGCAACGCATTGCGCCCTTTGGCATCGTCGTCGGGCAATTCCCAATCTTGCTGGAACTCTGGCTCAAAGACGGTGTGACGCAAAAGGATCTGCTGACCAAAATTGACGTCGAACAGGCGACATTGGCCAACACGCTTAACCGTATGGAACGTGATGGCTTGATCAAAAGAACGAAGAACCCTGCTGACGCCAGGGCGCAATTGATTTGGTTGACCGAGAAGGCCGCAGCACTTCGTAACAGCGCCTACGAGGCAGCTCAGAACGTGAATGCTGATGCATTACAGGTCTTGAATGACCCTGAGCGCGCACAATTCATGAACTATATGCGTCGAGTCATAGGCGGCATGCGCTCGGGGTGAATTGACGGAGGATCAGTTCACGGCACCGGCATGCAAGCCATTAAGCAAAAAACGCCCCCGACCGAGGCCGGAGGCGTTTCTAAGTCTTCGAAGCTGCGGGCTTAGCCGCGCTCTTCGATGATCTCTACCAGATGCGGGATCTTGCGGATCATGCCGCGCACCGAAGGAGTATCCTCCAGCTCACGGGTTCTGTGCATCTTGTTCAGGCCCAGGCCGATCAGGGTTGCGCGCTGTTCGGCGGGGCGGCGGATCGGCGAACCGACCTGTTTGACGACGATGGTTTTTGCCATGACGTGCTCTCCTTATGCTTCTGCTTCAGCAGCAGCCGGTGCTTCGTCCCGCTTGGGCAGGATGTCAGCAACCTTTTTGCCACGACGTGCGGCAACCGAACGCGGGCTCTGCTCTTTCTGCAGGCCGTCGATGGTGGCGCGGATCATGTTGTACGGGTTCTGCGAGCCCAGCGACTTGGACACAACGTCCTTGACGCCCAGCATTTCGAACACGGCACGCATCGGACCACCGGCGATGATACCGGTACCTTCAGGCGCGGCGCGCATAACCACTTTACCGGCGCCGTGACGGCCCTCGATGTCGTGGTGCAGGGTCCGACCTTCGCGCAGCTGCACGCGGATCATCTGACGCTTGGCTTGCTCAGTCGCCTTGCGGATGGCTTCAGGTACTTCTTTCGCTTTACCCTTGCCAAAGCCGACGCGGCCTTTCTGATCGCCGACAACCACCAGAGCGGCGAAGCCAAAGCGCTTACCACCTTTTACGGTTTTCGACACGCGGTTGATTGCGACCAGGCGATCTGCAAATTCCGGTGTTTCTTCACGGTCGCGGCCACGGCCCCGACGGTTTTCACGTTCTGCCATTTGGCATCCCTTTTCCTCTAGAGGCGCTTGCGGCGCCAATTACTCAATCGAAGTGAACCCGCGAATGACATTCCGGGGCTCCCCGATCATCGAGGCGGGCGGACCCGCCTTCAAAGTGCCGGTGCCGGGCTGAAGCCCGGCCTACGGCGTCGTTTCCGGTAGGCCGGGCTTCAGCCCGGCACACCATCAGATCTTCAGACCACCTTCACGCGCAGCGTCGGCGACAGCCTTCACTTTGCCGTGGAACAGGAAGCCGCCACGATCGAAATAGGCCTCTTCGACGCCTGCCTTCTTGGCACGCTCGGCGATGGCCGCGCCGACTTTCGTCGCCGCTTCGACGTTGTTCTTGCCAACAACACCCAGATCTTTTTCCAGGGTCGAGGCCGAGGCCAGGGTCACGCCACGTACGTCGTCGATCAGCTGAACAGAGATGTTCTTGTTCGAACGGTGTACGGACAGGCGCGGACGACCCGCGTTGACCTTGCGAAGTTTGTTCCGAACGCGCAGGCGGCGCTTCAGAAACAGGGTTCTTTTGCTGTTTGCCATTGTCTGCGTCCTTACTTCTTCTTGCCTTCCTTGCGGAAGATGAACTCGCCCTTATAGCGGATGCCCTTGCCTTTGTACGGCTCGGGGCGGCGCCACTCGCGGATTTTGGCCGCGGTTTCGCCCACCAGCTGCTGGTCGATACCTTCCACAACGATTTCGGTCTGCTTCGGTGCGGTGATGGTGACACCTTCCGGAGCCGTGAAATCAACATCGTGGCTATAGCCCAGGTTCAGCTTCAGGGTGTTGCCCTGCATCTGCGCCCGGTAACCAACACCCTGGATCTCCAGCTCTTTTTTGAAGCCTTCAGTCACACCGGTTACCAGGTTGGCAACCATGGTGCGGCTCATGCCCCACTGCTGGCGGGCACGCTTGGACATGCCGCGAGGGTCGATCTTGACCACGTTGTCTTCAACCGACAGCGTCACGTCGTCGGTGGCGGTGAAGCTGCGGGTGCCTTTCGGACCTTTGACTTCGATGGTCTGACCCGACACAGAGGCGGTTACGCCGCTGGGCAGCTCGACCGGTTTTTTACCAATACGAGACATTGCAGACCTCCTTAGAAGACGGTGCAGAGCACTTCGCCGCCAACATTGTTGGAGCGAGCGTTTGCGTCCGACATCACACCTTTCGGAGTGCTGACAATCGACACGCCCAGACCCTGACGGACCTGCGGGATGTCATTGACGCCCATGTATACGCGGCGACCGGGTTTCGAAACCCGCTTCAGTTCGCGAATGACAGGGGTGCCTTCGTAGTATTTCAGGCTGATTTCGATGGCCGGATGACCGTTTTCACCGGTCGTCTTTTCATAGCCACGGATGTAGCCTTCGTCCGCCAGCACGTCCAGAACCCAAACACGCAGCTTCGACGCCGGAGTGGAAACGGTGGACTTGCCGCGCATTTGCGCGTTGCGGATACGGGTGAGCATATCGCCGATAGGATCATTCATATCTATGTCTCCCTTACCAGCTCGATTTCACCATGCCGGGGATCTGACCAGCAGAACCCAGCTCGCGCAGCATGATACGGCTGACCTTCAGCTTACGGTAGTAAGCGTGGGGACGACCGGTCAGCTGACAACGGTTGTGCAGACGGGTAGCCGAGCTGTTGCGCGGCAGTTTCGCCAGTTTCAGACGCGCTTTGAAACGCTCTTCCATCGGCTTGCTCTCGTCATTCGCGATTTCTTTCAGCTCGGCACGCTTTGCGGCATATTTGGCCACCAGGCGTTCGCGCTTCTTTTCGCGTTCGATCATTGCTTTTTTAGCCATGTCTCAATCCTCCCGGCGCTTACGCGTTGAACGGCATGTTGAATGCTTTCAACAATGCCTTTGCTTCAGCGTCGGTTTTCGCTGTGGTGGCAATTACGATATCCAGGCCCCAGACCTCGTCGACCTTGTCGAAGTCGATTTCCGGGAACACGATGTGCTCTTTCATGCCCATGGCAAAGTTGCCACGACCGTCGAAAGAAGGCTTAACACCGCGGAAGTCACGAATACGCGGCATTGCGATCGTGATCAGACGATCCAGGAATTCGTACATCCGGTCACCGCGCAGGGTCACTTTCGCACCCAGCGGCATGTCTTCCCGGACGCGGAAACCCGCGATCGACTTCTTCGCCTTAGTTGAAACGGCCTGTTGACCGGCAATTGCAGTCAGATCCTCGACAGCAGCTTTCGCTTTCTTCGAGTCTTTGACGGCCTCGGCACCACAGCCGATGTTCAGAACGATTTTTTCCAGCTTGGGCAGCTGCATGTCGTTCTTGTAGCCGAACTCTTCTTTCAGAGCGGCACGGATGGTCTCGGCGTACTGCGCTTTCAGACGCGGGGTGTAGGTTGCGTTATCAAGCATCGATCACGTCCCCTGTGGTCTTGGCGAAGCGAACTTTCTTGTCGCCTTCCACGCGGAAGCCAACGCGGGTTGCTTTGCCGTTCTTGTCCAGCAGTGCCAGGTTCGAAAGATCGACCGGCAGAGCTTTGGGCAGGCGGCCGCCTTGCGAGGTTTGCGACTGGCGGGTGTGGCGGATGGCGATGTTGATGCCATCGACCACAGCTTTGCCGGCTTTGGGGTCAACCGAGGTGATAGTTCCCTCTTTGCCCTTGTCCTTGCCGGACAGCACGACGACCTTGTCGCCTTTGCGGAGTTTAGCAGCCATGATTACAGCACCTCCGGAGCCAGCGAGATGATTTTCATGAAGTTCTTCGCGCGCAGTTCACGAACAACGGGGCCAAAGATACGGGTACCTACGGGCTCGTTGTTGTTGTTCAGGATGACGGCGGCGTTGCGATCGAAACGGATCGCGGTGCCGTCTTCGCGACGGACTTCCTTGGCGGTGCGTACGACGACGGCCTTACGGACGTCACCTTTCTTTACGCGGCCGCGCGGGATGGCTTCCTTCACCGAGACGACAATGATGTCGCCAACGGAGGCGTATTTACGCTTGGAACCACCCAGGACCTTGATGCACTGAACTCGGCGTGCGCCAGAGTTGTCAGCGACATCCAGATTGGTCTGCATCTGGATCATGTGGTTTCTCCCGACCTGTGGGGGCTGGTCTGATTAAATCCCCCAGGGTTTCGACAAATGAAAAATCCCGGAAGCTTACGCTTCCAGAACTTCCCAACGTTTCGTCTTCGATTTCGGCGCGCATTCGATGATGCGTACAGAGTCGCCGACCTTGAAGGCGTTCTTTTCGTCATGAGCCCGGTATTTCTTGGACTTACGAACGGTTTTGTGCAGCAGCGGGTGCTTGAAACGGCGCTCGACCAGCACGGTGATGGTCTGTTCGTTGGCGTCGCTGGTCACGGTGCCTTGCAGGATACGCTTGGGCATCTGATTACTCCTCGGATGCCGCAGCAGCGGCCTTTTCGTTCAGGATGGTTTTGACGCGGGCAGCGTTGCGGCGGGCCGCTTTGATGCCAGCAGTGTTTTCCAGCTGACCGGTTGCCTGTTGAAAGCGCAGGTTAAAGCTTTCTTTCTTCAGGTTGACCAGTTCCTCGCGGAGCTGATCAGGGGTCTTGTCACGCAGTTCTTGGGCGTTCATCGCCTTTTCCTTTGCTCAAAACACCAGAAGGCCCCGTACTCGGGTCACCTTTGACCTGGTGGATGAATGATAGACATACGAATCGCCCGACAACGCCGGGAGACCGCAAGATGCCGCTCTATAGGGGGTTAGGGGTGGGGTGGCAAGGGAAAGTTTGCCATGCGGGAACAGGGAATTTCCCGAAATCAAAAACCCGCTTGTGTCACCGTGTCAGACCCTGGCTATTTGCCACTCTGGTCAATACGGACAGCATCTCGGAAACCTCTTCCGGCGAAAGACGGCCATGACCGTCCAGGAACGCTCCGATGTCACGCCCGGTATATCGCCCCGTCAGCTTCCCTTCCTCAAGGATCAGATTGTTTCGCACGAGCTCCACGGCGGTCACATGGCAAATACGGCATTTCTCGATGAAGATCCCGCCCGAGTCCCGGATAATTCGGAAGTGAGCAAGCAGAACCTCGGCCTTGTCCGGAGTCACCCCGCCATGACCGGAGCGCAGGTAAATTTCGACCGCCCGTCCGGACCGGGCTCCGACCAGCACGCCATCTGACACATTAAGTTCATCCCAAACGAAATCACCGGAATGGGGGGCGTGGCATCCGGAACAGCTGTTTTCGTAGATGCGGTGCGGGTCGACCTCCTGTCCCACAACGCCAGTCGCGCTTGAGACCAGTAGCCCTATGACCAATGTGACAAATCTCAGCACGGTGTGTCCGATCAAACCAGATACGCGGCACTCCGGTCCGACTCATCAGGCAGACCGACGCATTGGAGCGGAGTCTACAACGAGCAGGCTTAAGTGTGCTTGATCCCGATCAATCAAACAGGTGCAGAAGTCAGCCCTGCCAGAAACGGTCAGTCCCACTTATAGTTGAAACTCACCGAAATCCGCTCATCCTCGGACATGTTCATCGGCACCTCGTGGCGCAGCCAGCTTTCCCATAGCAGGACATCGCCCACCTGCGGCTTCATATAGATGAAGGGCTGCAAATCGCGTCGCCCGCCTTTCAGCCGCGTCGGCGCGGCCATCATGCGGCCTGAGCGGGGGTCTTCCAGCTTCAGCGCGCTCGCGCCTTCGGGCATCGCCACATAGGTGGTGCCGGAAATCACACTGTGCGGGTGCAGATGGCTGGAATGCATGCCACCCTCGGGCAGGATGTTGATCCACAGGTCTTCCAGCTTCAGCTCACCCTCACCCAGATCAAACTCCAGATCCTTGGCAAAAGCCGCCACATGGCTGTCCAGCGCTTTGACCAGATCGGCGAATATCGGAAACCGCCAGGGCAGGTCGGTCAGCGAAGCATAGCTGGTGTAACCGGGATAGCCGTTTTCTTCGCACCAGTCCTGACCGGCCTCGTCATCCTCGGCGATGACAAGGCACGAGTTTTCCAACTCCTCCGCATCGATCGGGGGACCAAACTCGGACAAAGAGGCACTATATAGGCGGGTGACGAAGAGTGATTCAATCTGTGGCATGGCGCCGTCTTAACCCAGCCGCGTGGCGAAGGCGATGGCTGTTTTGCGAGGCTCTGCCTCGCGCTCCGGGATATTTGCGGCCAGATGAAGAACGGATCCCCTGCTTCATCTGGCCCAAAATATCCCGGGGGAGGCGCGCGGCACGCGCGACGGGGGCAGAGCCCCCTATGGAAAAACCCCCGCCGGTGTTCCGACGGGGGTCAATCCTGTCACGAGCGGGGGTGCCCCCGGATCGCTTACCAGTCTTCGCGAACCACGACGCGGGTCTTGATCGGCAGCTTCATCGCAGCCAGGCGCAGGGCCTCGCGGGCGATGTCGTCATTGACGCCGTCGATCTCGAACATCACGCGACCGGGCTTGACCTTGCAAACCCAGCGGTCGACCGAACCCTTACCTTTACCCATACGAACTTCGATCGGCTTTGCAGTGACCGGAGTGTCGGGGAAGATGCGGATCCAGACACGGCCCTGACGCTTCATGTGACGCGTCATGGCACGACGTGCAGCTTCGATCTGGCGTGCGGTTACACGCTCAGGCTCGATCGCTTTCAGGCCGTAGGTGCCAAAGTTCAGATCAGAGCCGCCCTTGGCTTCGCCCTTGATCCGGCCTTTGTGCAACTTGCGGAATTTTGTACGCTTTGGTTGAAGCATATCTTTCCCTCCTTAGCGACGACCGCCACCAGCACCACGAGGTGCAGGGCCGTCCTGGAGTTCCTGTGCTTTACGGTCACGTGCCTGCGGATCGTGCTCCATGATCTCCCCTTTGAAGATCCAGACCTTGATCCCGATGATCCCGTAGGGGGTCATCGCTTCGGCATGTGCGTAATCGATGTCGGCGCGCAGCGTGTGCAGCGGCACACGGCCTTCGCGGTACCATTCGGTCCGTGCGATTTCGGCACCACCCAGACGGCCAGCGACGTTCACCCGGATACCCAGGGCGCCCATGCGCATGGCGTTCTGTACGGCACGCTTCATCGCGCGGCGGAACGAAACACGGCGTTCCAGCTGCTGAGCGATCGACTCGGCAACCAGCTGACCGTCAAGCTCGGGCTTGCGCACTTCGACGATGTTCAGGTGCAGTTCGCTGTCGGTCATCGCGGCCAGCTTCTTGCGCAGAACTTCGATGTCTGCACCTTTCTTGCCGATGATGACACCCGGACGTGCGGTGTGGATCGTAACGCGGCACTTCTTGTGCGGACGTTCGATGATCACACGGGCAACACCGGCCTGCTTGCACTCTTTCTGAATGAACTCACGGATCTTGAGGTCTTCCAGAAGAAGATCACCGTAGTCCTTGGTATCTGCGTACCAGCGGCTGTCCCAGGTGCGGTTGACCTGAAGGCGCATGCCGATCGGATTGACTTTATGTCCCATTAGGCTTGCTCCTCAACTTGACGCACCTTGATGGTGATCTCCGAGAACGGCTTCATGATCTTGCCGAAACGGCCACGGGCACGCGGGCGACCGCGCTTCATGACCAGGTTCTTGCCAACCCAGGCTTCGGCGACGATCAGCTCGTCAACGTCCAGGTTGTGGTTGTTTTCGGCATTCGCGATTGCGGACTGCAGGCACTTCTTGACGTCCTGCGCGACGCGCTTGTTCGAGAAAGTCAGGTCGGTCAGGGCCTTCTCGACTTTCTTGCCGCGGATCATTTGCGCAACCAGGTTCAGTTTCTGCGGGCTGGTGCGAAGCATGCGCGTTTTCGCCATTGCTTCGTTTTCAGCCACGCGGCGGGGGTTCTTTTCCTTGCCCATGACTTACTTCCGCTTCGCTTTTTTGTCTGCGGCGTGGCCATAATAGGTCCGTGTCGGCGAATATTCACCGAACTTCTGACCGATCATGTCTTCCGAGACGTTTACCGGGATATGCTTCTGGCCGTTGTACACACCAAAGGTCAGACCCACGAACTGGGGCAGGATGGTGGAACGACGCGACCAGATCTTGATGACTTCGTTGCGGCCCGACTCGCGCGCTGCTTCGGCTTTTTTCAGCACGTAAGCATCGACGAAAGGACCCTTCCAAACAGAGCGAGACATGGATTAACGTCCCTTCTTCTTGGCGTGCCGCGAGCGGATGATCAGCTTCTGGGACGCTTTGTTCTTGTTGCGGGTACGCTTACCCTTGGTGTCCTTACCCCACGGCGTAACCGGCGTACGGCCACCCGAGGTACGACCCTCACCACCACCATGCGGGTGATCGATCGGGTTCATAGCAACACCACGAACCGACGGACGCACGCCCTTGTGGCGCATACGACCGGCTTTACCGAGGTTCTGGTTGCTGTTGTCGGGGTTGGACACGGCACCGATGGTGGCCATGCATTCCTGACGGACCATGCGCAGCTCGCCCGAGCTCAGACGGATCTGAGCGTAACCGCCATCGCGGCCCACGAATTGCGCGTAAGTACCGGCCGCACGTGCGATCTGACCGCCTTTGCCAGGCTTCATCTCGATGTTGTGGACGATGGTACCGATGGGCATGCCCGAGAACGGCATTGCGTTGCCCGGCTTGATATCGGCCTTTGCCGATGCGATGACCTTGTCACCAACAGCCAGACGCTGCGGAGCCAGGATATACGCCTGCTCGCCGTCTTCGTATTTTACCAGTGCGATGAACGCGGTCCGGTTCGGGTCATATTCGATCCGCTCGACGGTTGCCGCGACATCAAATTTGTTCCGTTTGAAGTCAACGATCCGGTAGAGACGCTTTGCGCCACCGCCGCGGCGGCGTGAAGTGATCCGTCCGGTGTTGTTCCGGCCGCCCGATTTGGTCAAACCCTCTGTAAGAGACTTGACCGGACGTCCTTTCCAAAGCTCCGAACGGTCGATCAGCACCAGCCCGCGCTGGCCCGGCGTCGTCGGCTTGTACGACTTGAGTGCCATGCTTTCTGTCTTCCGTTTAGCAAGTGCAGGGGAGGTCCCCCGCTATGTGATAGGCCCCCGTAGGTGCCAAAGGTATAGGGCCCCGAAGGTCCCCGGTTGCAAAATATCTAAGGCCCCGGAACGAATCCGAGGCCGCAAGATTGGGTGCGTTTAGCAGGGTTGGGGGTGGGTGTCTATAGTCACTATTCAAAATTAGGGCACGTTACTTATCGCATCAATTGACTGAAATCTCCCGCCCACCGTTCGGCAAATCTACATCCCTCAGGTCAGGGTAGTTTGGGACAATGTTTGTAAAACTGCCTTCGAAAGTTGTCCGTTTAAGTCACCAAAGTTCTCATACAGCACAATGTTCTTAGCACGAAGATCAAAAGGTATCTCATCTAGGTTGCCTGGCACCCTTGCGGTCAAGATTACAGGCTTGTCCAACATATGAGCTATGCCTAATTCATACATTACGTTCGGGTTTCTGCCGTTCAAGTTGGCGACAATGACTCGGCTTTCCATCATGAGTTTGACGATGTGTTGGAGTATGTCCGATCGCTTTGTTTCGTCACCCCGAAAAACCTGAAAGCCAGCTTCAATTAGGATAGTTCTCATAGCAGAGAATGTCTCTTTTTCGGCGTCCGAGAATGGCGTCAAAATAAATACTTGGTTTGGCTTCTCCTCAACTTTGCCGTCCAAACCTAAAGAACTAAGAAACTTGTTGTCATAACCTTCGTTGATCTTTTGCCCGCTTAAAGCAAGGTGGTTTACTTCTGCAAAATCATCCGGATTTTTTTGAAATCCCATGCCCAGATTAATCAAGCTCTCCTCTAAATCAGCACGCCTATTCGAGAAGCGTGAGTGAAACGCGAGTTCCATAAGTTCACGCTCGATTCGCTCCGACCGAATAGTCTGTCTGTAGAACAGAAGAACGAACACAAGTAAAAACGCACCAACGAACGCGGTGAGTATAATGTAGACAAAATCGCTAGTAGCTATTTCGTTCATGCCGGTACCACCGTGAACAGGAAGTGAGTCACTGAATACGTCAGAACAATATTCGGCAAGTTCCAGCGAATGCACGATCCCCAGTCAGGATTAGCCTTCAGTTGTACCGTAGCAAACACCTTTTTTTTACTTTGCTTCCAACACAGAGCCGACCCGAGTATAACCAATAGAAAAACAAAGGCCCAAGCTTCCTTTGCCATCGACACTTCAAATCCAAGCAAACCGAACTTCAATTCATTAGAAGTGTATCGGGTCGCCATAAAGACCAAAAAAATCAAGATGATGTAGTCCACGAATACTTCCAATAGTATTCCAATGGTCTGCGCCTTGTTCCAGGTTTGCCCAACCGCTCTCTTTGCTAAATTGGACAGCAGCATTCCAAGCACTGGTTCAACGATTGTAATCACTTGGTCTTTCCATGTCTCAATCAACTCACACGGGAAAGCTGCATTAATTCCGACTTGTACGCAATGAGTTTTCTCCGGCTATCCGGCGAGAGATACACACTTTTGGCTTTGGTTGGGCCGTCCAGCTTGCCACCTAACGGAATTTTAGAAATTGCCCAACACAAAATGGTACGCTACTGCTCCAGCGTCTGTTCGCATGAGACACGAAAGTTCACAACGAAAACGTCCCGGCGGGCTGGCGCTTTGGGGACGTTGGCGCCTCGCTAGGAATTCGGAAGTGTCTGGTACCATAAAGCGCGCTGATCAGCTGTTGCAGCGCCACCCCACGGGCAGTCGCTGGCGCGGCTCACGGACCGGTAACCCTGAAAACTCCGCCTGCGCTCGACGCCGCAGAAGACCTCACCCGTAAAGCGCGCGGGCCTCGGCGAAGGACAGCAGTCGGCGGCTTTGCTCATCCCACAGGTGCAGGCGCGCGTTGGCGAGGCTCTCGCGGATGGTCATCCGGTTGCTGTTGGCCAGCTCATCATGGTCGCGCAGTACTTCGGTCAGGCGATAGAACGGAATGCGGCTGTACAGGTGATGCACGTGGTGGATGCCGATATTGGCGGTGAACCACTGCAACACGGACGGCAATATATAATGAGAGCTTCCGTGCAGCGCCGCTTCGTGCAACTGCCAGTCTTCATCGGCGTCCCAATGCGTGTCCTCGAACTGGTGTTGCACATAGAACAGCCATACCCCGGCGGTAGCGGCAATCAGGGTCGAGGGCAGGAAGATCAGAACCATCGGCATCAGCCCGCCAAAATAGTAAATGGCCACAAGCGCAACCAGAATGGCAAGATTGGTGGCCATGGCGCTGACCCAGAACCGGACGCTGTCGGTCAGGCCCAGTGGAAGCCGGTTCTGAAACAGGAACAGATATCCGGGGCCAAAGACAAACAGGGTGATCGGGTTTCGATACACACGATACCAGAACCGGTTCATCGGGGTTTTCGCCTGATATTCAGCCACGGTCAGGGTGTGGATATCGCCCATACCGCGCTTGCCCAGATTGCCGGAACTGTTGTGATGTGTGGAATGCGTGCGGCGCCAGACATCATAAGGTGTCAGCGTCAGAACTCCGATCGTGCGTCCAACCCAGTCGCTGACCGTGCGGTTCTTGAAGAACGCGCCGTGCCCGCAATCATGCTGGATGGCAAACAGGCGCAACAGAAAGGCCGCGTTGAGAACGGAAATCGCAAAAGCCAGCCAATAGCTGACCGACAGCGACATCCAGGACAAGGCCCAAAGCGCGAAGAAGGGGATGATACTGACGCCCAGTTCAAACGCGCTGCGCAGCTGATCGGGTTCGCGATATTTGGCAAGCGTTGTGACCCAGTCACGTGCAGCGGTAGCCCCAGGCTGTGTCCGGGTCGAAAGATTGGTTTCAGTCATGCGCCTGCCAAGTTCTTGTTTGTGGCAATCCGGATAGACTACCGCCCGGTCATGGCAAGCGATATTTGCCAAAATCGCCATATTTCGTGCTCAATTTTCGGTCAGACCCCGGTGAAGGTGTCCTTTTGGGTTCACCTTGCGGGGTCGGTCCCGGGGCTTTGGCCGATCAGGCCAAGCGGCTGGCGATCTACAGGCTTGCCAAGGGGGATCATCGGGCCTATACGCCTGCGGTGGCTTTTTGGCCGCGAGAATCAAAACCAAGAAATGCCGTGTTTGGCCCATCACGCTTCGGGGGTCATATCCGGCTTAGGAGAAGCGAAATGAAACTGAACGAATTGCGCGACAATCCTGGCGCCGCCCCGAAACGCACCCGCGTTGGCCGCGGTCCGGGCTCCGGCAAAGGTAAAATGGGTGGCCGTGGTATCAAAGGCCAGAAATCCCGCTCGGGTGTGGCCATCAACGGCTATGAAGGCGGTCAGATGCCCTTGTACCAGCGTCTGCCCAAGCGTGGCTTCAACAAGCCCAACCGCAAGGAATTCGCCGTCATCAACCTGGGCCTGATCCAGAAATTCGTCGAAGCCGGCAAGCTGGACGCCAACGCTGCGATCACCGAAGACGCTCTGGTTGCGTCCGGTCTGGTCCGCCGCAAGCTGGATGGTATTCGCGTTCTGGCCAAAGGCGAGATCAGCGCCAAGGTTGATCTGGAAGTGACCGGTGCGTCGAAAGCTGCTGTCGAGGCAGTTGAAAAAGCGGGCGGTTCACTGAAAGTCACAAAAGCCGCTGCGGCAGAGTAAGCGCTTGTGAGCGGGCAAAGACCCGCTTACATAGACTTCAGAGTTTTCCAAGACGCCGTCCGAGCCGGAAAACGGTTCCGGGCGGCGTTTGCATAAGAGAGACCGACTTTATGGTATCAGCAGCAGAACAAATGGCAGCCAACACAAGCTGGGCTGCCCTTGGCAAGGCCACCGATCTGCGCAACCGCATCCTGTTCACGCTGGGTTTGCTGATCGTCTATCGTCTGGGCACCTTCATTCCGGTGCCGGGGATCGACGGAGCAGCCTTGCGCGAGTTCATGGAACAGGCGGGGCAGGGCATCGGCGGCATGGTTTCGATGTTTACGGGCGGGGCGCTTGGCCGAATGGGCATCTTTGCCCTTGGCATCATGCCCTATATCTCGGCCTCGATCATCGTACAGCTGCTGACATCGATGGTTCCCGCGCTCGAACAGCTCAAGAAAGAGGGCGAGCAGGGCCGCAAGAAGATCAACCAATACACCCGTTTCGGCACCGTGGCACTGGCCACCGTGCAGGCCTACGGTCTGGCTGTGTCGCTGGAATCGGGCGATCTGGCGACCGATCCGGGCCTGTTCTTCCGCATGTCGACCATGATCACGCTGGTCGGCGGCACCATGTTCCTGATGTGGCTGGGTGAGCAGATCACCGCGCGCGGCATCGGCAACGGTATTTCTCTGATCATTTTCGTCGGCATCATCGCCGAGGTTCCCGCCGCCCTGGCGCAGTTCTTCGCGTCGGGCCGTTCGGGCGCAATCAGCCCCGCCGTGATTGTTGGCGTGATCGTGATGGTGATTGCCGTCATCATGTTCGTGGTCTTCATGGAACGGGCGCTGCGAAAGATCCATATCCAGTACCCACGCCGTCAGGCCGGGATGAAAATCTACGAAGGCGGCTCCAGCCACCTGCCGGTCAAGGTCAACCCCGCGGGCGTGATACCGGCGATCTTTGCCAGCTCGCTGCTGCTGCTGCCGGTGACGATCTCGACCTTCTCGTCGGGCGCTGCAAACGGGCCGGTCATGTCGTGGCTGCTGGCCAATTTCGGCCCCGGACAGCCGCTGTATCTGCTGTTCTTCGCGTCGATGATCGTGTTCTTTGCGTATTTCTACACGTTCAACGTGTCGTTCAAGCCGGATGATGTGGCGGACAACCTGAAAAAGCAGAACGGGTTCGTGCCCGGTATCCGCCCCGGCAAGAAAACCGCCGAGTATCTGGAATACGTGGTCAACCGCGTACTGGTGCTGGGGTCGGCCTATCTGGCTGCCGTCTGTCTGCTGCCTGAAATCCTGCGGGGCCAATTTGCCATCCCGTTCTATTTCGGTGGCACCTCGGTTCTGATTATCGTCTCCGTGACCATGGACACGATCCAGCAGGTTCAGAGCCATCTTCTGGCGCATCAATACGAAGGGCTTATCGAAAAGTCTCAACTGCGCGGCAAAAGCAAGAAACGCGGCAGGAAGGGACCCTCTCGTCGATGAATATCATTCTGTTGGGCCCCCCGGGGGCAGGGAAAGGAACGCAGGCGCGTCATCTGGTTGAAACACGCGGCATGGTGCAGCTCAGCACGGGCGACATGCTGCGCGAAGCCAAAACCTCGGGCACGGAGATGGGCCGGAAGGTTGCGGCGATCATGGATGCGGGCAAGCTGGTCACCGATGAAATCGTTATCGGCCTGATCGAAGAGAAACTGACCACCGAAACAGGCGCCGGTTTCATCTTTGACGGCTTTCCCCGCACGCTGGCGCAGGCCGATGCTTTGGCCGCTCTGCTGACCAAGCTGGGCCAGTCGCTGCACACCGTGATCGAGATGCGCGTTGATGACGACGCGCTGGTGGGCCGGATCACCGCACGCTCAACCTGTGGCGGATGTGGCGAGGTCTATAACGACAACACCAAGCCGATCCCGGCGGATGGCAAATGCACCAATTGCGGCAAGGAAAATGACTTCCAGCGCCGCGCCGATGACAACGAAGACAGCCTGCGCACACGGTTGATGGAGTACTATAAAAAGACCTCGCCGCTGATCGGTTATTACTACGCCAAGGGCGATCTGCGTCCGGTGAATGGGCTGGCGGATATCAAGGAAGTCACCGCGTCGATCGAGGCGATACTGGGTTAGTCCGCCGGGACTTCGTATGATTTATCGAAACGCAGCTGTGCCTCCTGAATTGGAGCCAAAGATTGATCTTTATAGAGATCTTTTGGAAGAGGGGCGCAGCCTTTTCATAAAGTCTACGAAGCGATGGTTCTTGCTTGGATTACCCATCGTTGCATTGTGGCTGTTCTTGGCAGAGTACATTTTGCAGCATATCAGCGTGTCTCTGTTTTACCTCCTTACTGTATTTGGTCTACCTGCTTTGATCACGTGGGATATCCGCCGTAAGCGGGATGCTTTGCAAAACCAGATTTTCGCTATTCAGTATGAGTTTCAACGAAAGGGATTGAGCATCGCTCACGATCCAGGGTCAAACATCAGCGTTGATAAGTGGTCTTAACTGCTCCAAAGTTCGCGATATCTAGGCTTTTGAGTTCTCTGTAATTACCTTCGAGATTGACGGTCCTCGTTTCGGACTTGACGCCAGCGCCAAAAGCCCATATCGACCCCCATCCCTAAAGGGAATCAAGACCGCATGCGGGATTCGTCCCAATTGCCCCGACCACCTCGAATAATACTGGACCCTCTGGCGTCACTGCCACGGTAAAGTGTTGTGAAAAAAGGTTCCGGAGTTACGGAACCGCAACAAAAAGGAAAGTGACACGTGGCACGTATTGCCGGCGTAAACATCCCGACTGCAAAGCGGGTTCCAATCGCCCTCACATATATCACCGGTATCGGCAACACCTCGGCCAACGCAATCTGCGAAGCCGTGGGCATTGAAGCGCACCGCCGCGTCAATGAACTGTCGGATGCCGAAGTTCTGGCCATCCGTGAACATATCGACGCCAACTACACCGTCGAAGGTGACCTGCGTCGCGAAGTTCAGATGAACGTCAAGCGTCTGATGGACCTGGGCTGCTATCGCGGTCTGCGTCACCGCCGCAACCTGCCGGTTCGCGGTCAGCGTACCCACACCAACGCTCGTACTCGCAAAGGCCCCGCAAAGGCCATTGCCGGTAAGAAGAAATAAGGGAGGGTCTGACCGATGGCACGCGATAAGACTCGCATCAAGCGCAAAGAGCGCAAGAACATCGCATCGGGCGTTGCCCATGTGAACTCGACCTTCAACAACACCAAGATCCTGATCTCGGACGTACAGGGCAACGCCATCTCGTGGTCGTCTGCCGGTACCATGGGCTTCAAGGGATCGCGGAAATCTACTCCGTATGCCGCGCAGATGGCTGCGGAAGACGCAGGCAAGAAAGCGCAGGAACATGGCGTCAAGACGCTGGAAGTCGAAGTTCAGGGCCCCGGTTCGGGCCGTGAATCGGCTCTGCGCGCACTGGCTGCCGTAGGCTTCAACATCACGTCGATCCGCGACGTGACACCGATTGCTCACAACGGCTGCCGTCCGCCGAAGCGTCGTCGCGTCTAAGCGATCTGGAATTAAGCTGGGGCTGTGTTTTTGCACGGCCCCAGCACGTCATTTTGAACCTCGGGCGTCTGCACCTTGTTGGTCATGGGGCGCGGGCAGGAATGGAGGGATTACATGATCCACAAGAATTGGGCAGAATTGATCAAGCCGACCCAGCTGGAAGCCAAGCCGGGCAACGACCCTGCGCGTCAGGCGACCCTGGTTGCCGAACCGCTGGAACGTGGTTTTGGTCTGACCCTGGGCAACGCCCTGCGTCGCGTTTTGATGAGCTCGCTGCAAGGCGCGGCCATCACCAGCGTCCAGATCGACAACGTCCTGCACGAGTTCTCGAGCGTGGCGGGCGTGCGTGAAGACGTCACCGACATCATCCTGAACCTCAAGCAGGTTTCCCTGCGCATGGAAGTCGAAGGCCCCAAGCGCCTGTCGATCAATGCCAAAGGTCCGGCAATCGTTACGGCTGGTGACATCAGCGAAAGCGCAGGTATCGAGGTTCTGAACCGCGATCACGTCATCTGTCACCTGGATGACGGCGCCGACCTGTTCATGGAGCTGACCGTCAACACCGGCAAGGGTTACGTTTCGGCTGAAAAGAACAAGCCGGAAGATGCGCCCATCGGCCTGATCCCGATCGACGCGATCTATTCGCCGGTCAAGAAAGTCGCCTATGACGTTCAGCCGACCCGCGAAGGCCAGGTTCTGGACTATGACAAGCTGACCCTGAAGATCGACACCGACGGTTCGATCACCCCCGATGACGCACTGGCCTACGCCGCGCGCATCCTGCAGGATCAGCTGTCGATCTTCGTCAACTTCGACGAGCCGGAATCGGCAAACCGTCAGGACGAAGACGATGGTCTGGAGTTCAACCCGCTGCTGCTCAAGAAAGTGGACGAGCTGGAACTGTCGGTCCGTTCGGCAAACTGCCTGAAGAACGACAACATCGTCTATATCGGCGACCTGATCCAGAAGACCGAAGCCGAGATGCTGCGCACCCCGAACTTCGGCCGCAAGTCGCTGAACGAGATCAAGGAAGTGCTGTCCGGCATGGGTCTGCACCTCGGCATGGATGTCGAGGACTGGCCGCCCGACAACATCGAAGATCTGGCAAAGAAATTCGAAGACGCGTTCTAAGCATCTTCGGCTGCGGCGGCGGGGCCAACCTGCCGTCGCAGGTTTTGTACATTTCGGACCAATGGGGTCTGAAAGCCGGTACAAAACGTACAATCCGGGCAATCCCGCCCCAAGGTGAGCCTCTGACACGCATCGGAGGCCGGACAAAGCAAAACGCGAAAGAAGGAATTGAAAAATGCGTCACGCACGTGGTTACCGCCGCCTGAACCGTACTCATGAGCACCGCAAGGCTCTGTTTGCAAACATGGCTGGCTCGCTCATCGAACATGAGCAGATCAAGACAACTCTGCCCAAAGCAAAAGAACTGCGCCCGATCATCGAAAAACTGATCACCCTGGGCAAGCGCGGCGACCTGCACGCCCGCCGTCAGGCCGCAGCTCAGCTGAAAGAAGACAAAGACGTCGCCAAGCTGTTCGAAGTTCTGGGCCCCCGCTATGCTGAGCGTCAGGGCGGTTATGTCCGCATCCTGAAAGCCGGATTCCGCTATGGTGACATGGCTCCGATGGCGATCATCGAATTCGTCGATCGCGACATCGATGCCAAAGGCGCCGCGGACAAAGCCCGCGCTGCCGCCGAAGAGGCCGCAGCCGAAGAATAAGCACGACGGTCATCGACCTGATGCGCCTGCCCGAGCAATCGGGCGGGCTTTTTTGTGCCTCAGCTAACCAATTGCCTTCATTCGATTTGCGCCATAAGTTCAGGCTGTTATGGCAAGTGAACCCGCAGCAGGATACTCAGGCAAACCGCTCTGGTCGAAACTGGGTTTCAAACCCGGATATGCGGTCCGTACGCTCAACGCTCCTGCCCATTATCCCAACCTGACTGCAGGTGCCGACGGTGTTCTGTTCGACCCTGCAGCCGATCCTGCGGATGCGGTTCACATGTTCCTGAACCATCCGGACCAGATCGCCGAATTGGCCGCTGAGCAAATCGCCCACATACGGAGCGGAGGAATGCTGTGGGTCTCCTGGGCCAAGAAATCTTCGCCCCTGCACGCAGGTGTGACCGAGGATATGCTGCGCAGTGAAATCCTGCCGCTGGGCTGGGTCGACGTGAAGGTTTGCGCGGTTGACGCCGATTGGTCCGGGCTCAAGTTCCTGCGCCGCCGAAGCTGAGCGCGCGGCTTGCATTTATTGCCTTTGCCCCGCATATCCCAAGGATAATCAAATCCGGAGCCCCCATGATCCGCGCATCCTTTATCTCTCTTATGCTTGTCATGGCCCTGCCAGCATTTGCCGAAACCCGCGTCCCGCAATCGCAGTCCGAAATCTCTCTGGGCTTTGCTCCGGTGGTCAAAAAGGCCTCGCCTGCGGTGGTGAATATCTACGCCAAGATCGTGCGGCAGGGGCGGGCCAGCCCGTTTTACTCGGACCCGTTCTTTCGGGATTTCTTTGGCGGCAGCCTGGGAACGCCGCAGCCGCGGGTTCAGAACTCGCTGGGCTCCGGGGTCATCCTGTCTGAAGATGGTTACGTTGTGTCCAACTACCATGTTGTAGGCTCGGCGACCGAGATCAGGGTCGTGACAACCGATCGGCGCGAGTTTTCTGCCACGGTCGTACTGGGGCACGAAGAAAGCGATATTGCGATCCTGCGTCTGGAAGAGGCGCAAGATCTGCCCTACCTGACCCTGCGCGATTCCGATCAGGTCGAGGTTGGCGAACTGGCCCTTGCCATCGGCAACCCGTTCGGGGTGGGGCAGACGGTGTCCTCTGGCATCATCTCGGGCTTGGCGCGTACAGGTACGGCGACGGGCAATGCGCGCGGGTATTTCATTCAGACAGATGCAGCGATCAATCCGGGGAATTCCGGCGGTGCGCTGATTGATGTGAACGGGGACCTTATCGGGATCAACACCTCTATTCTAACACGCTCGGGCGGGTCGAATGGCATCGGTTTTGCCATCCCCGCAAATCTTGTGGCCGAGTTTCTGAAACAGGCCCAGCAGGGCAATGACAGTTTTATCAGCCCCTGGGCAGGCATGACCGGTCAACATATGAGCGCGGATATTGCTGAATCCCTTGGTCTTGCCATCCCGCTGGGTGTTGTCATCTCGGACCTTCATGACCTTAGCCCGCTGCGCGAGGCGGGGCTTAAGGTGGGGGACGTCGTGACCCATGTGGACGGGGACGAAGTGAACTCGCCTGCCGAGATGAAGTTTCGCATGTCCGTAGCGGGGGTGGGGGGGACATCGGTTCTGACACGGCTGCGCGGCACCCAGAGCGAAGAGGTTGAGGTGGCACTGATCAAAGCGCCGGAAACCCCCGCCGCTGAAAAGACGACATTGGATGAAGACACTGTCCTGCCGGGGCTGGTGGTGTCCCGCGTCAATCCTGCGGTGATCTCCGATATGGGCTTGCCACTGTCCCAGACAGGTGTCGTTGTTGTTGATCCCGGCCCCTATGGTGGACGCGCGGGTTTGCGATCGGGGGATATTCTTGAAAGCATCAATTCCAATGACATCGAACGTCCTGGGGATGTGGAGAATGCGCTGACAGATCCGGGTCGTCGTGTGCAGATGGGTCTTCTGCGCGGTGGCCGGTCAGTCTCATTGCGGTTCCGGCTGTAACCCGTGAGCGATCTGTTCGATACCGGGCCAACGGAACCCACCGCTGCGCCACACCGTCCCCTGGCGGACCGGTTGCGCCCGCAGTCACTGGCCGAGGTCATCGGTCAGGAACAGGTTCTTGGCCCGGATGCACCGCTGGGGGTCATGCTGGCGTCAGGCAGTCTGTCCAGCCTGATCTTCTGGGGGCCGCCCGGTGTCGGCAAGACGACGATCGCACGGTTGCTGGCGCAGGAAACCGATCTGCAATTCGTTCAGATCAGTGCGATTTTCACCGGTGTTCCGGATTTGAAGAAGGTTTTCGAAGCGGCCAAGATCAGGCGCCAGAACGGGCAGGGGACCTTGCTGTTCGTGGACGAGATACACCGCTTCAACAAGGCGCAACAGGACGGGTTTCTGCCGCATATGGAGGACGGCACGATCCTTCTGGTCGGGGCAACGACCGAGAACCCGTCCTTTGAGCTGAACGCCGCGGTTCTCAGCCGGTCGCAGGTTCTGGTGCTGGAACGGCTTGGCCTTTCCGATCTTGAACGCCTGACCCAGCGCGCCGAAAAAGAGCTGGACCGCGCGCTGCCGTTGACACCCGCAGCCCGCGATGCGTTGCAGGAAATGGCCGATGGTGACGGGCGGGCGTTGCTGAACCTGATCGAACAGGTCTCGGCCTGGAAGGTGGATGCGCCACTGGACACGGACGCGCTGTCGACGCGGCTGATGCGGCGGGCGGCGAAATATGACAAGTCGGGCGATGAACATTACAACCTGATTTCAGCCCTGCACAAATCGGTGCGCGGGTCCGACCCGGACGCGGCGCTGTACTGGTTTGCGCGAATGCTGACAGGGGGCGAAGACCCGCGCTATCTGGCGCGTCGGATCACACGGATGGCGGTCGAGGATATCGGTCTGGCCGACCCGCAGGCGCAGGCCATCTGCCTGCAATCCTGGGAAACGTATGAGCGGCTCGGCTCTCCCGAAGGTGAGCTGGCGCTGGCGCAGGCGCTGGTCTATCTGGCCCTTGCCCCGAAATCCAACGGTGCTTATGTCGGCTATAAGGCAGCGATGCGGCTGGCCAAGCAATCAGGCAGCGAGCCACCACCCAAACATATCCTGAATGCCCCCACATCACTGATGAAGGATCAGGGATATGGTGCTGGCTATGCGTATGACCATGACGCCGAAGACGGGTTTTCCGGTCAGAACTATTTTCCTGAAACGATGAAACGCCCGGTTCTGTATCAACCGGTCGAGCGTGGGTTCGAGCGTGAGCTGAAAAAGCGCCTCGATTACTTCGCCAAGCTTCGGACCCAGCGCAACAGCTAGGCTGGCTGGGAATGTATTGACCGCGCCGAGAAGTGGCGGGTGGCGCTGAGCCCCCACGAACGCCAAAGGTTCCTGTCTGATACCTTGACTCTTGCCGCGTTGCGCGCGAGAGACCCCCATGATTTCTGGGACACGGACAAAGACGCAATCCGGGCGGATCACCCGCGCGGCGCAAGGGGCAATGGCATGAGTGGCGTACAGATGATTACAGTCGCTGAAGGGGACGGCGATCAGCGTGTGGACCGCTGGTTGCGCCGCCTGTTCCCGCATGTCAGCCAGGGCCGCATCGAAAAGATGTGCCGCAAGGGAGAACTGCGTGTGGATGGCAGCCGGGCCAAGGCCTCGACCCGATTGGAGGTCGGTCAGGTGGTTCGTGTGCCGCCGTTGCCGGGGCCTGATCACAAACCGGTTGAGGTCAAGCATCGTATCTCGGATGCGGATGCCAAGATGATCCAGTCCTGCGTGATCTACCGTGATGATCACATTCTGGCCCTGAACAAACCGCAGGGCCTGCCGGTACAGGGCGGCAGCGGGCAGACCCGGCATGTCGACAGCCTGTCCGAGGCGTTGCGGTTTGGGTATGACGAAAACCCGCGTCTGGTTCATCGCCTGGACAAGGACACGTCAGGAGTTCTGCTGCTGGCCCGCACGCGCGAAGCCGCAAAGGGGCTGACAGCCGCTTTCCGCCACCGCGACACGCGCAAGATTTACTGGGCGCTGGTTGCAGGTGTTCCCACGCCATATCTGGGTGAAATCAAGACGGGTCTTGTGAAAGCAGCTGGTCATGGCGCCCACGGCGAGGGTGAAAAGATGATCCCCGTCCATATGAACGAGATCGACAGCACCCCCGGTGCGAAACGGGCACATACACATTATGCGACCCTCTACCGGGTGGCCGGGCGCGCCGCTTGGGTGGCGATGGAGCCAATCACGGGCCGCACCCACCAACTGCGCGCGCATATGGCAGCGATCGGTCATCCGATCATCGGCGACGGCAAATATGGTGGCTCGGGGCAGGAAAACCTGGGTGATGGCTGGGGCGCGCAACTGGGTGGGATCATCAGCAAAAAGCTGCATCTGCACGCGCGGCGACTGTCATTCCTGCATCCGATAACGCGCAAACCGGTAACGGTGACTGCGCCCTTGCCGGAACATATGAAACACAGCTGGGACACCTTCGGCTGGACCGAGGATCTGGCCGCCGACGACCCGTTTGAGGCGCTGCAATGAGCGCACCGCTGCGGCTGGTTTTGTTTGATGTCGATGGCACTCTGGTCGACAGTCAGGGCAGTATCGTTCACGCCATGACCACCAGCTTTCAGGCCGCTTCGGTCCCTGTACCGACGCGAGAGGTGATCCTGTCCATTGTCGGGCTGTCCCTGCCACATGCAATCGCACGGTTGGTGCCGGACCAACCTTCCTCGGTCCAGAACGATCTAGTTGAAGGGTACAAGGAAGCTTATCATGCGCATGGCTTGGATTTGGGCGCGGCCAGCTCTCCGCTCTATCCCGGTGCGAGAGAGGCGATTGAAGCTTTGCACGCCGTGCCCGAAGTGCTTCTTGGGGTGGCAACCGGCAAATCCCAGCGCGGACTTGATGCGTTGATCGAAGTGCATGGGCTTGAGCGCTACTTCGTCACCCGGCAGGTCGCCGACCACCATCCGTCGAAACCGCATCCTTCCATGGTGCAGGCCGCGTTGGCCGAGACCGGTGTCGAATCCGACTGCGCGGTGATGGTCGGCGATACAAGCTATGACATGGACATGGCTGCCGCTGCCGGGGTGCGCGGCATCGGCGTGGCATGGGGGTACCATGATCGGTCTGCTTTGACCTCGGCCTTCTGCGTGATTGAGACCTTTGACCAGTTGCCCACTGCGCTGGCCGGGATATGGAACTGAAACATGAGTGACTGGAAACCGAAACGCTTCTGGAAAGAAAGCCGGATTACCGAGGTCGACGGCGGGTTTACGGTTGAACTGGATGGCCGCCGCGTCAAGACCCCTGCCAAAGCGGCGTTGATCCTGCCGACCCGCGCCATGGCCGAAGCGGTTGCGTCAGAATGGGATGCCCAGCAGAAAGAGGTAGATCCGTCGACGATGCCATGCACCCGTTCGGCGAATGCGGCAATCGACAAGGTTCGGTCCCAGCACGGGGAAGTTGCCGATATGCTTGCGGATTACGGCGATTCTGATCTGCTGTGCTATCGAGCGACACATCCAACAGAGTTGCAGGAACGTCAAAGCGCCGAATGGGATCCGGCACTGGACTGGGCCGAGGCTGCGCTGTCTGCTCGCTTGCAGCCGGTTATAGGTGTGTTGCACAAGCCGCAATCTGCCGCTGCCCTGTCGGCGCTGCGTGCTCGCGTCCATGCGCTGGATGCGTTTCAACTGGCGGCGTTCCACGATCTGGTCAGCTTGTCAGGGTCATTGATTCTCGGGTTTGCGGCGGCCATGGATTGGCGCGAACCGGCCGAAATATGGCGCATTTCGAGGCTGGACGAAACCTGGCAGATCGAACAATGGGGTCACGATGACGAGGCCCATGCGGTTGCCGAAACGAAGAAAGCCGCATTTCTGCATGCTAAACGCTTCTTTGATATGTCGGTTTGATCCTTATTTTCCGATTTTTGGCCAAATGTTCAAATTGGTTGGGGTCTGATCCATCGTTTTCGATGATCCGACCCTTGACGTTTGTTTATGAATACGCCCAAACTCAGTGCCACTAAAGGGGAGACACCTTTGGAGTAACCTATCCGGCATCCACTTGCCGGGCAGAGCCGCCTCTGATGGGGCGGGAAATCAGGAAGAGGTAAAAATGAAAAAATCCGTAATCTTGGGCGCGGCAACGATTGCCGGTCTTGCTGCTGGCGCAGCCGTGGCAGGGACCGTTGACGACGTTAAAGCGCGCGGCAAGCTGAACTGTGGTGTGACCACCGGTCTGGTTGGCTTTGCTGCTCCTGACGCCAATGGCGAATGGCAGGGCTTTGACGTATCTCTGTGCCGTGCCGTTGCTGCTGCTGTTCTGGGCGATGCAAGCGCGGTAGAATTCGTTCCGACCACCGGTAAGACACGTTTTACCGCTCTGGCCTCGGGCGAGATCGACATGCTGGCGCGGAACACCACCTGGACCTTCAGCCGCGACGTCGACCTGAAGTTCGAATTCACCGGTGTGAACTACTATGACGGTCAGGGCTTTATGGTTCCCAAGGCACTGGGCGTAAGCTCGGCCAAGGAACTGGACGGCGCAACCGTTTGTATCCAGACCGGCACCACAACCGAGCTGAACCTGGCGGACTTCTTCCGTTCGAACAACATCAGCTACGAACCGGTTCCGATCGAAACCAACGCCGAAGCACAGCAGCAGTACCTGGCTGGCGCATGTGACGTTTACACCACCGACGCTTCGGGTCTGGCGGCAACCCGCGCCACATTCGAAAACCCCGGTGATCACATCCTGCTGCCTGAAATCATCTCGAAAGAGCCGCTGGGCCCGCTGGTCCGTCACGGCGACCACGAGTGGGGCGACGTTGTGCGCTGGACTCTGAACGCGCTGATCTCGGCTGAAGAACTGGGCGTAACCTCGGCCAATATCGATGAACTGGCCGCTGGCACCGAAAACCCCGAAATCAACCGCCTGCTGGGTACCGAAGGCACCCTGGGCGAGATGCTGGGTCTGAACGCTGACTGGGCAGCCAAGGCGATCAAAGCCGGCGGCAACTATGGCGAAGTGTTTGCCAAGAACATCGGTGAAGAAACCCCGATTGGTCTGGCACGCGGCCTGAACGCACAGTGGACCGAAGGCGGCCTGCTGTACTCGCCGCCGTTCCGCTAATATCGACGGAGAAGGGCGCAGGGCAACCTGCGCCCTTTTTCCATCCATAAGAATCACGCCCGTACGGTTTTGAGCAGGGATCAACTCTGCCGACATATTTACGGGATGCACGGGGATATACATAGGTCATGACGACTCTCACTGACCCGCCGAAGGAGCAGTTCCGGCTGTCCATGCTCCTTTATGATACGCGGTACCGATCTGCGACCATCCAGGTCATTGCAATGATTGGTTTTATGCTTCTGGCAGCCTGGATCATCTCCAATACCATCCAAAACCTCGAAGCGCTTGGAAAACCGGTTGAGTTCGGCTTTTTCGCAGAACCGGCCAGTTACGATATCAACCAGCGCTTGCTTGAATACGATTCGCGCGACAGTCACTTGCGCGCGGCCTTTATCGGCTTGCTGAACACGCTGGTTGTGGCGGTTCTTGGTTGTATCACAGCAACGATAGTCGGTGTTTTGGTTGGTGTTCTGCGCCTGTCCAACAACTGGCTGGTTGCGCGGATCATGACCGTCTATGTCGAGATGTTCCGCAACGTACCTGTGCTGCTGTGGATCGTTCTGGCCATGGCCATTCTGATCGAAAGCCTGCCAGCACCAAGGGCGTTCCGCGGAGAAAACCCAGAAGCCACGATGAATCTGTTCGATTCTGTCGCGGTGACCAATCGCGGGGTCTATATCCCGGAGTTCCTGTTCTCGCGCAGCCTGGGTGATATACACATCTTCGGTGCGTCGAGCCTGCGGTTCGATATCTCGCTGGACCTGATCGCCATTCTGATCGTGCTTGGTGGCAGCATCTTTGCGATGCGCAAGGTGTCCGCCTGGGCACAAGCCAAGCAAGAGGCATCCGGTGATCGTCCGACTATCTGGCACATCCAACTGGGTATTCTGTTTGTGCCGATGATTGTCCTTCTCACCATCCTGGGGTTTCACCTTGGTTTCCCTGAGCTGAAAGGCTTCAACTTTACCGGCGGCACACATTTGCGTAACTCGTTGATCGCGCTGTGGCTGGCCTTGTCGCTTTACACGGCGGCCTTCATCGCCGAGATCGTTCGTGCGGGTATCCTGGCCATCTCAAAAGGCCAAACCGAAGCCGCATCGGCGCTGGGTCTGCGCCCGGGCCGGACCATGCGCCTTGTGATCCTGCCGCAGGCATTGCGGGTGATCATTCCGCCCATGATCTCGAACTACCTGAACCTGACCAAGAACTCGTCACTGGCGATCGCGGTCGGATATATGGACATCACGGGGACCCTTGGCGGCATCACCATGAACCAGACCGGTCGCGAGCTGGAATGTGTTCTGCTGTTGATGCTGGTCTATCTGTCCATCTCGCTGAGCATCTCAGGGGTGATGAACTGGTACAACAACCGTGTAAAACTGGTGGAGCGGTAATATGAGTGATGTTTCATTTGTCCGCACGGAAATGCTGCCCGAGCAGGCACCGCCTGCTTCCGAGGTCGGTGCGCTGGGATGGGTCAAGCACAACCTGTTCTCAAGTTGGTTTAACACGATCCTGACGGTGGTTTCGCTTTATGCGATCTACTACGTGCTGTCAGGTGTTCTGCCATGGATTTTCCAGTCCGTGTGGAATGCCGACTCTCTCAACGAGTGCCGCGAGATCATGATGGCCACCTGGGGGTCGACCCATGGGCACGCCTGCTGGGCGGTTATCAATGACCGATGGTTACAGTTGCTGTTCGGCTTCTATCCAAGCCATCTGTACTGGAGACCGATCCTTGCGCTGGTTCTGTTGCTGGTCGCATTGGCGCCGGTTCTGTATTCGGACCGCGTCCCAACCAAGATGCTGATCTTCACGGCAATCTACCCGTTCCTGATGCCGTTCCTGATGTGGGGCGGAACCATCTGGGGGCCAATCTCGGCCGCGCTTGGGTTTGTCGTCGGTTGGTTCGTGTATTCGGTCCTCAGCAAGCAGGTGAGTGAACTGGTGGGTATGATCGGTGCGGTCGTTGCCGCAGTGATCTGGTGGCTGGTGCTGTCCAGCTATTTCACGGGCGCGTTGGACTCGGTTCTGCCGATTGGCATCGAAGCTGTTGAAAGCCGTCAGTTCGGTGGTTTCATGCTGGCGATCCTGCTGGGCGTTGTGGCCATTGGTGTCTCACTTCCGATCGGTATCGTTCTGGCGCTGGGGCGTCAGTCGGACCTGCTAATCGTCAAATACCTGTGCGTGGGCTTTATCGAGTTCATTCGCGGTGTGCCGCTGATCACCTTGTTGTTCGTGGCGTCGCTGCTTCTGAACCTGTTCCTGCCGCCAGGCACCAACTTTGACATCATCTTGCGGGTGATGATCATGATGACCCTGTTCTCGGCGGCCTACATGGCCGAGGTGATCCGGGGTGGTCTGGCTGCCCTGCCACGAGGACAGTACGAAGGCGCCGACAGTCTGGGCCTGAACTACTGGCAGGCGCAGAGGCTGATCATCATGCCGCAAGCCCTGAAAATCTCAATTCCGGGCATCGTGAGCACATTCATCGGGATCTTCAAGGATACGACGCTGGTGTCGATTATCGGGTTGTTCGACGTGATCGGATTGGCATCTGCTATCCGCGCCGACACAGCCTGGAACGGCATCTATTGGGAACTGTTCGCGTTCATCGCGTTCCTGTTCTTCATCGTCTGCTTCTCTATGTCCCGTTATTCCATGTATCTGGAGCGCAAGCTTCAGACTGGCCACCGTTAAGGAGTTCAACACATGTCTGAACTTGCAATTGACCGCGAAATCGACCGTTCCAAAATGCAGGTGAGCGACGAGGTCGCCATCGAAATCACCAACATGAACAAGTGGTACGGTTCCTTTCACGTGCTGCGCGACATCAATCTGACCGTCAATCAGGGCGAGCGGATTGTTATTGCGGGTCCGTCCGGGTCAGGGAAATCTACCCTGATCCGCTGCCTGAACGCGCTGGAGGAACACCAGCAGGGCACGATCATCGTGGATGGGACCGAGCTGTCGAATGACCTCAAGAACATCGACAAGATCCGGTCCGAGGTTGGCATGGTGTTCCAGCACTTCAACCTGTTCCCGCACCTGACCATTTTGGAGAACTGCACGCTGGCCCCGATCTGGGTGCGCAAGACGCCTAAGAAAGAGGCCGAAGAGCGCGCGATGCATTTCCTTGAAAAGGTGAAAATCCCCGAGCAGGCCGACAAGTATCCTGGTCAGCTTTCGGGTGGTCAGCAGCAGCGTGTGGCGATCGCCCGCTCGCTGTGCATGATGCCGCGGATCATGTTGTTCGATGAACCGACATCAGCGTTGGACCCCGAGATGATCAAAGAGGTGCTCGACACCATGATCGAACTGGCCGAAGAAGGCATGACCATGCTCTGTGTGACCCACGAGATGGGCTTTGCCCGTCAGGTCGCCAACCGCGTGATCTTTATGGATGCCGGTCAGATCGTGGAACAGAACGAACCTGAAGAGTTCTTCAACAACCCGCAAAGCGAGCGGACCAAGCTGTTCCTCAGCCAGATTCTGGGACACTGAACGTTTCAAGATAGTGGAAAGGCGGGGTTTTGCCCCGCCTTTTTCTATTCCAGCAACTCACGCGCAGTGGTGAAGCCCAGCACCGCGCCCATATGCCAGCGCACGTCTGACCAGCTGTCGGCGTCGAATTTCATCACAGTGGTTGCACAAGTCGGATAGTCGAAAAAGCGCATGTGATCCGGCGGCCGTTGCACAAGGCGGTTGGCGAATTCGGCGATTCCGGGGTTATGGCCCAGCATCAACACAGTCGGTTCCGTGGCACCTGCTAACTCGCGCAACATGTCTTCGGCATCGGCGTCGTGGTAGAGCGATTTGTGAAAGCGGACCTTATCGGCCTTTAACCCCATCCGGGCCCATGTCTCGCGGGTGCGGGTTGACGTCGAGCTTAGCACTTCTTCCGGCAGCCAGCCGTTATCGCGCAGCCATGCACCAATGGCGGGGGCAGACCTGCGCCCACGCTTGTTCAGGGGGCGTTCATGATCGCCAAGTCCTGGGTTATCCCAGCTGGATTTGGCGTGACGTGTCAGGATCAGAGTGCGGGTCATGACGGGTGAAAAGCCCTCATATGATGGGCTGATTGTTCGGGGTCGCGCCCTGCGCCCGCGCTGAGCGGGCAGGCGAGGCGGGCCAGACAGCCGCCTGTCATGCAGGTTTGACCCTCAGCGGTATCAAGATGGTCGTGGCAGGCTGCAAGGTCATAGAAGTTTTGCGCGTTCAGCGCGCCGACAGGGCAGGCCGTCGTGCACGGGGCGGCACAGGTGTCACAGGGGGAAACGCCAGACGCCTCAGGGATGGCAAACTCATGGGCGAAATGCAGTGCGCCGCGATATGAGATCATCATGCCGACCGTGTCATGTACCAAAGCCCCCACCGGGCTGCTGAAGGTGCGTCCCGATTTCAGGGCCCAGTCGATGAAAGGCGCATAGGGTGGACCACCAAAGGGGAAATAGGCCTGTGCACCGAACGCACGTGCCATCTGGCCGACGATTCTGGTTGACCAGCGGTCTACTGGATCAGGCCCCCGCCATTCAGGCGAGGCTTTCAGAGCAGACCAGAAATCAGGACCCGCGCCCAGCAAGATCAACGTGCCAGTGTCAAGTTGCCGGGCCGCCACGCGATGAGGATGCAGCGCGCCCATGACAATCAACCCCGCCTGACGCGCCGCATGTTCTACGCGGCCATAGATTTCCGCATCTGGAACAGAGGAAGGTTGCGCAAGGTCTGTCATCTTCCCTCGGCTTTTGCTGCGATCAGTCTGGCCGTATCAGCGACCCGGCGCCATGTTCCGTGAACAGTTCAAGCAAAACCGCATTGGGCGCGCGCCCGTCAAGTATCACGACGGCCCGAACGCCGCTGTGCAGGGCATCGAGGGCAGTTTCGGTCTTGGGGATCATGCCACCTGCGATGGTGCCTTCGCGGGTCATCTCGCGAATCTGGCCGGCTTTCAGCTCAGTCACCACATCGCCTGCCGCGTTCTTGACGCCCGAGACATCTGTCAGCAGCAGAAGGCGGTCTGCTTTTAGTGCCGAGGCTATCGCCCCGGCCGCCGTATCGCCGTTCACGTTGAACGTTTCGCCCTCACGGCCCGCGCCCAGAGGGGCGATAACCGGGATCACATCATGTGAGAACAGATCATGCAGGATTTTCGGGTTCATCTCGGAAGGGGTGCCGACATAACCCAGCGACGCATCCGTCTGGTCACAGATCATCAGGTTTGCATCTTTGCCCGACAAACCCACGGCCGAACCACCCTGACCATTGATTGCCTGAACGATGCGCTTGTTCACCAAGCCAGACAGAACCATCTCGACCACCTCGACGGTTGCCGTGTCGGTCACGCGCTTGCCGTTCACAAAGTCGGACTTGATATCCAGCTTGTCCAGCATTGCGTTGATCATTGGACCACCACCATGCACAACAACCGGGTTCACGCCCACCTGACGCATCAAGACGACATCGCGCGCAAAGCTCTCCATAGCCTCGTCACTGCCCATGGCATGCCCGCCCAGCTTGATGACGACGATGGCCCCATCATAGCGTTGTAGATAGGGCAATGCGCTGTTCAGGGTTGCTGCGGTGGCGATCCAGTCCCGGTTCATGTCACGTGTCTTCATTGCTAAGGTCCCTCTGACCGTCCGTGTTAGGGCCTTTGCACCGCGCTGCCAAGGGCGAAGCTATTCCAGATGTGCAATGATCGAGCGCAGGGTCGGAATCCCGTCGCCTTTTTCGGACGAAGTCAGGACGATTTCCGGGAATGCGGCAGGATGTTTGGACAAAGCCGCACGGGTTTGTTCCAGAACCCTCTCGCGCTCGTTGGCCTTGACCTTGTCGGCCTTGGTGAGAACGCATTGAAAGGTCACGGCACTGGTATCCAGCAACTTCATGATTTCAGTGTCGACCGGTTTTACCCCGTGGCGCGCATCGATCAGGACAAAGGCACGGCGCAGTGTCTGACGGCCGCTCAGGTATTGCTTGAGAAGCTTCTGCCATTTTTCAACCACGTTAACCGGTGCATTGGCATACCCATAGCCCGGCAGGTCCACCAGATAGAGGTCCGGGCCTTGCGTGAAAAAGTTGATTTCTTGCGTGCGGCCAGGTGTGTTCGAGGCACGCGCCAGACCCTTTGTTCCGGTTAGCGCATTGATCAGGCTGGATTTGCCGACATTCGAGCGACCGGCAAAGCAAACCTCCAGCCGGTCAGGAGCGGGCAGGCCCGTCATGGCGACTACGCCTTTGACAAATTCAGACGGGCCGGCAAACAGTTTGCGACCGCGTTCTTTTGCGAAGTCATCCGGCTCTTCGGCCAGCGGAAACGGAAGCGTGGTCATAACACCTCCAGGGTATCATTCAGGCGGATTTCACCACCCTGAACAACCTCGGCATAGACGCCGAAATCCTGATGATCCCAGCTGTTCAGCGCGCCCAGAGTATCCGCGTCGCGTTCGCCGGTTTCCGGATTTGCGGTGGTGGCCAGACAGCGGACTATACGCTCGCGAACCCGGAGCACGGTTTCGCCAATGCGAAGGTCTCGGCCCAGCCAGTCGAATTCATCCCACTCAGGCAGACCTTCGAACCAGATGTTCCCGCGCCATCGCGCCGCAGACAAAGACTGGCCCAGCTTTTGTTCAACAGCGCGATGAGACGCCATGTTGCACAGGCTGATTGACGGGAAATCGGTATCGGTCATGCCGCGCCCGGGCACCCGGACAATTCGGGCGGACGCAGCGCGATCCGTGGGCATAAGCGGTTTTACCCAGTCCAGGAAAACCGATTCTTCTGTGTCAGGATGAAAGCTCAGATTCGGGCGGTCCGGGTGGTGCAACGTGACCTGCTCGCCGTCCAGTTTCGCCCAAATCGCCATAAGCTTGGGGGCTTTTGAACCGCGACTGAAATTCACACACGGGGCCCATTCCGTTCCGTCGGTCTTGGCCGCTTCATGGGCAACGGCCCAAACGCGATCCCCGGGCATGGTCTGCCCGGGGTTGAGGGTAATCTGGCTCAGGGCTTCACGCCCATGGCTTTTGATCGGGTGACGCCAAAGGCCTGAAACTGTTCCGCTCATTTCTTGTCCGTGTTCGGCAATCGCTTAAATCCGGATTTGATGTTTCCGAACACGTCCGGCGTATAGCCCTGACTGCGCATGATCAGATATTGCTGCGTAAATGTGATCGTGTTGTTCGCAATCCAGTACACGACCAGACCGCTGGCAAAGCCGCCCAGCATGAACATGAAGACCCACGGCATCCACGCGAAGATCATCGCTTGTGTGGCATCGGTTGGTGCCGGGTTCAGTTTCTGTTGCAGCCACATCGAGATCCCCAGCAGCAGCGGCAGAATACCGATAAAGATCAGCGCCATCAGGGTGTCCGGCTGCGGGCCAGCCCAGGGCAGCAAGCCAAAGAGGTTCATGATCGAGGTCGGGTCAGGTGCGCTCAGGTCCTGGAAGGGGCCGAACCACGGTGCCTGACGCAGTTCGATCGTGACGAAGATCACCTTGTACAGTGAAAAGAAGATCGGGATCTGTAACAGGATCGGCAAACAACCGGCAGCGGGGTTCACCTTTTCCTTCTTGTACAGCTCCATCATGCCCTGCTGCATCTTCTGACGATCGTCGCCCGCGGCTTCCTTCAGGGCTTCCATCTGCGGCTGCAGTTCCTTCATCTTCGCCATCGAGACGTAGGATTTGAAGGCCAGCGGGAACAGGATTGCCTTGATGATCAGCGTCAGGCCGATAATGGACCAACCCATATTGCCGATCAGTGCATGAATGTTGTGCAGCAGCCAGAAAATCGGCTTGGTCAGGAAGAAGAACCAGCCCCAGTCGATGCTGTCGATGAATTTCTGCACACCGTCAGCCTGGTATTCGCGGATGGTCTCCCACTCTTTTGCACCCGCAAACAGCTGGGTTGTCACCTGCTCGGTCGCACCCGGTGCCACGGTCAGCGTCGGAAGTACCGTTTCTGTCTGGTAAATCTTGCGACGCGAGTCGTATTTGGCAGCCGCCTTGAACGCAGAACCGGGTTCCGGGATCAGCGTGGTCATCCAGAAGTGATCAGTGAACCCGATCCAGCCGTTTTCCTTGACCTGAAACACCTCGGCCTGAGCGCGCTCGTCCGGGTCGATATCGAAATCACGAACGTCGCCATAGTCCACTTCGGTCAGAGTGCCGTCGGCCATACCGATCACACCCTCATGCAGAATGAAGAAGTTCTTCAGGTCCGGCAGGTCCCCGTCTTCGCCAATGCCGTGGCGCGCAAGAATGCCATAAGGTGCCAATCCAATTTCAACCCCGGTGGCGTTTTCGACAGATTGCGTGACCGTGAACATGTAGTTCTCGTCAACCGCGATGGTGCGGCGGAACGTCAGTCCATTGCCGTTTTCCCAGGCCAGCGTCACAGGTGTGTCAACACCCAGGGTTTCGCCCTGCTCAAGCGTCCAGATGGTATTTGGTCCGGGAACATCTGCACCGGTCAGGCCCGCGCCAGGAGCCCAGCCATAGAGGGCGTAATAGGCGGATTGCGATCCGACTGGCGACAACAACTCGACAATCGGAGAATCCTCGGCCAGCGAGACCTTGTAGTCTTTCAATGACAGCTCGTCGATCCGACCGCCAGCAAGCGACAGGCTACCGGTCAGGCGGGGCGTGTCGATATTGATGCGGGGCGCTTCGGCCTCGGGTTCAGCTTCGGCAGCTGCCGCAGTTGCCTCTCCGACAGTACTGGTGTCGGCCGCACTGGGCGTCTGAACCTCACTGCCTTCGACGCTGGTTACTTCAGCCTGATCCGGGGTTGTCGTCTGTTCCGGAGGGGGGAACAGCACGAACCAGACCAGGATCACGATAAAGCTGAGCGCGGTTGCGAGGATAAGGTTCTTGTTCTGATCGTCCATCGGGGACAGCCACCTTGAGCAGTGAAAGACACCCGCAGGGTTCAACAGAGTGCAGACCCAAAGGTCAAGCGGAATCGCCCGTCATTTCGTCACGGAGGGGTCTTCTTTACCGCGATTTACGGTTCCCTACCGCGTTTTCCGCCCGATTTTGGGAACACCGTCGACCTTGTTGCGGTAAGACGTGATCCAATCCTTGGTTTTTTCGAATGGCATGGGCTTGCCGATGCCAAATCCCTGAACATGATCGCAACCCAGTTGGGCCATCAAAGCGTGCTCACCCGGCGTTTCGACACCTTCGGCCAGAGTTTCCAGATGCAAACGTTCTGCCATCATCAGAATGGCGCTGGCAAGCTGTTGCTGGCTTGGGTCCAGATCCGCTTTGGCAACAAAAGACCTGTCGATCTTGATGCGCGATACGTTGAACCGTTTGATAGAACCGATCGAGGCATGTCCTGTCCCGAAATCGTCCAGATCAATACAGCACCCCATTGCGGCAAGCCCGGTGACGTTGCGGGTTATGACATCGTCGGGCCGTCTGGAGAACACGGTCTCCAACACCTCGACCGCCAACCTGTCAGGGGTCAGATCGAATTGATCCAGTTCCCATTTCAGACGGTCGATCAGGCCCGGATTGCGCAGTTCGTCAGATGAAAAGTTGATCCCGATGCGCGGCACCGACAGCATGGACCGATCCCAGTCGCGCATTGCGGAAAAGGAATGATGCCGCATGGCCTGACCCAACCGGTCCATCAGTTCGGCCTGTTCGGCAAAGGGCAGGAACACATTGGGGGCAAGAACCCCTTTTTTCGGATGTTCCCAGCGGGCCAGAGCTTCAAACCCGCTGATACGCCCGGTATCGGTTGAGATCTGGGGTTGAAACCATGGACGGATCTCACCGCTGTCCAGCGCCGCTTCGAATTCTTTGCGCAAGTTGATCCTGACCTGTGCCCGTCTGCGCGTCTGAGAGGAAAAAGCGCGAATCGTGGATGGCCCGTTTTGTTGTGCCTCCAAAAGGGCGTTATTTGCGGCCTCCTGCCAATCGATTGCAGAGCCGTCAGTGATATTGCTGCTCAGGCAAAAGCCGATGGAACAGGACATATACACGCCGGTACCATTCAGCATGATGGGATCTTCTACGGCGTTTTGCATACGGCCCGACATCTGAATACAAGCTTCCAAATCCAGTTGCCGTGCCGGGTGCAGAACAACCATCATCCTGTTTCCACCCATCCGGGTTGCGCAATCATTTGAGCGGATCATGGACAAAACGCGCGAGCAGAATTGCTGTGCAACGTGGTTTGCCGCCGCCTGTCCGTGCAGATCAAGCAATTGCGTAAAGTCATCCAGAACCACCGCGAAACAGGCCGAGTTTTCCCCCTTCAGGCGGGCGTCGGCAAATACCTTCTCCAAAACTGTTTCAAACTGGTCCTTTGACAGCAGACCGCCTGGACGCCAAAGCCCCTTACGCGACGGATTGGCTGCGAACGCATTGATGCCTGCGACGATCAGAGGCAAAATCAGGGCCAGTGCAACCAGGGCCTGTTCACCCCCAATCCAGAATGCACTCAGACAAAGCGCCGGAACAAAGGCCAGCGCGGCTGGGCCGCCCAGAACGGTTTTCAACGAATGGACAAAACGGTCGGTAAGGGGATGGTTCCGCATCAGCTTTCTGGCCTTGGGCATGATCTGCACAAGGCAAAGCCTATGAAACCAGTCTGAGTCAGTCGTTAACGCAGAAGCGGAATCTCTTCCAAATTCCCGGAATTTTCGTTGGAATTTAGCGAAAGGTTAATGAAATCAAATAGCTTTCCATCCAGAAGGTGCGATGGCCGCGCATTTGTTAACGCTCGGAACATAACCTGTCGCCGACCCGGGCTGTTCTTTTCCCATTGATCCAGAATCTGTTTGACCTGCTGGCGCTGCAACCCATCCTGACTGCCGCACAGGTCACAGGGAATGATCGGGTATTGCATCGCCTTTGCAAATTTCTCGCAATCGGCTTCGGCGACATGGGCGAGCGGGCGGAATACAAAAAGATCGCCTTCTTCGTTCACCAGTTTCGGCGGCATCGTGGCAAGACGACCGCCGTGGAACAGGTTCATAAAAAACGTCTCAAGGATATCGTCGCGGTGGTGCCCCAGAACGACCGCCGAGCATCCCTCCTCGCGCGCGATGCGATAGAGGTTGCCACGGCGCAAACGGGAACACAGGGCGCAAAAGGTCCGGCCCTGCGGGACCTTGTCCATCACAACGGAATATGTGTCCTGATATTCGACCCGATGCGGTACGTCCATTCGACCCAGAAACTCGGGCAGGACCGTGGCCGGAAAGCCCGGCTGGCCCTGATCCAGATTGCAGGCCAGCAGATCGACAGGCAACAGGCCCCGCCATTTGAGCTCGTAGAGAACGGCCAGCAATGTATAGCTGTCCTTGCCACCCGAAAGACAGACCAGCCAGCGGGGTGGCTTGCCATCCTTGTCGTGGGCGGACGGATCCACCATCCCGTATTGCTCGATCGCTTCACGGGTCTGGCGCACAATACGTTTGCGCAGCTTCTTGAACTCGGTTGTCGAGGGCGCGCCGGCAAACAGGGGGTGGATATCGTCTGCATCATCAAACATGCGCCGTGGTTACAGTGGACCGAAGGCCCGGGCAAGGCGTAGAAGCAGGATCAACCGCGTTTGGAGCGTAGTTGCACCCGTGTTACCCTGCGCGTATTTTTCAGGAGGTATATTATGGACTACTTCTTTTCGGTCCGCGCCCGCAGCGGCGATCACTATTCAAACAAGATGGGTGCCGCGCGATATCTGGCTATTCCGGGAAATGTCGGGCAACCGGCACGGCAGCATGAAATACCGCAGTCTCAATGGATAAGCCGGATTCAGGCCGAAGCCGGGGCGACGGCTACCGAGAATGGGCATATTGTCGTCTTCGTGCACGGGTTCAATACCGAGCAATATCAGATGCTGGAACGTCACCGCAAAATACGCACCGGTCTCGAGGCGCATGGCTTTAACGGTGTGGTCATCAGCTATGATTGGCCAAGCGATGGATCGGTTCTGGGCTATAACGTTGACCGGGCTGACGCGCGGCGTGCGGCAGAAAAATTGTTCAGTCACGGGATCACGCGGCTGTCCAGGATGCAGACCGCGGATTGCCGGTATAACGTCCATGTTCTGGCGCATTCCATGGGCACGTTCTTGGTGCGCGAAGCCATGGATTATGCCGATGACGACCATGAAACCGCGCAACACAGCTGGATGACCAGTCAGATCGCGTTTGTCGCGGCGGATGTATCCGCGAAATCGTTCCGTGACGGCAGTTCCAAGACGTCCTCTCTGATGCGACGTTGTACCAGGCTGACATGCTATTACAGCCCCTTTGACGAGGTTTTGTCGATTTCAGAGGTCAAGCGTGTCGGAGTATCGCGCCGACTGGGCCGTGTCGGAATGCCAAACGACCGGCCTGAGAAAGCGGTCAATCTGTATTGCGGGTCCCATTTCAAGAATACCCGCGATGAATACGGGGATGGGCCTTCGGCGACACACAATTGGTATTTTGATTCGCCTCGGTTTTTCGAAGACTTGCACCATACGTTGATGGGGAAACTGGACCGAGAGGTCATTCCGACCCGCAGCTTCACCGACCGCGGCAACCTGGCGTTGATTTAAGGGTCGGAATTGTCGGGCACCGGATCGTAACCGTCACCGCCCCAGGGGTGGCATCGGCATATCCGGTGTGCAGCCAGCCACGATCCCCGGATCGCGCCATGTTTTTCCAATGCTTCCAGTGCATAGGCCGAGCATGTGGGCTGATAGCGGCAGTTGAAACCAACCCAGGGGCTGAAAATCAGCCGGTACGCGCGAACGGGCAGGGCGACGATATGGGACAGAAAGGTCATTTGCGATCCGCATGCACTTTGCGAAGCGCATACCGCAAGTCGCTCAGCAGGACGTCATAAGGAAGATCGGCGGTTACATCAGCCCGCCCGATCAGCACATAGTCCCAACCTTCAAGACCAGACACAGGCAAGACGGCCCGTGCGACTTCTCTCAGGCGGCGCTTGGCACGATTGCGGGCCACGGCGTTGCCGACTTTCTTTGAGCAGGTAAAGCCAACGCGCAGCCCCACCGCTTCATCCGGAGCGCGTCTGCGGGCCTGCACCATCATCGAAGACGTTCCCTGCCTGCGCGCGCGGGCGGCTTTCAGGAAATCGGCTCTTTTTTTCAGGATCGTCAGGGATGTGGGTAGACAAACAGAAGCCGCCGGGGGCGTATTCCCGGGGTGGTTCTTACCATCCTCAGGGGCCTCCGGCGGCGTCATGTTCATACCCTGATCGGTGGGCGGTTTTACGCGCTCAGCGATTTGCGGCCGCGGGCGCGGCGTGCGTTCAGGATCTTGCGGCCGGCTTTGGTGGCCATGCGCGCGCGGAAACCGTGGCGGCGTTTGCGAACCAGGTTCGAAGGCTGATAGGTGCGTTTCATCGCTCCGTCTCCAATCTATAGCGGTCGGGTGCGGCGCGGATTCGCCTGGCCCTAGTGTTCGAAGCCCGTCCTCTACTGCCAAGCGAAGTGTAAGTCAAACCCCAACGGTCCGGTTTTCGCGGCTTTTGCAACAATTCTGTAAACCGGATGCAGAAAAGATTTCAAATCGGTCGATTATCGTCTGAAACTGTCACGTTCGCGGCCACATAGATCAAGGCCCCGTGAACCCCCTGTTGCCAAAAGCGCAAGCAGCGCATGTTGGGCGTAAGATGAAGCAAGAAGAACCGGAAGGCCAGATGTCCGAAACAAGCCACGCTCCACGAAACGGGTTGGCGCGTCATATCCCCTTGCTGGTGATTCTCGGTGTCGCCGCGGTGGGGTTTTTCACGCTGGGTGATTACCTGACTTTCGAAACCCTGCGCGACAACCGCGAAGCGTTGCTGGCGTGGCGGGACGCAAACTATTGGGCCATGGTGGCCGGGTTCGTTGCCGTCTATATCGTAATCGTCGCGTTTTCGCTGCCCGGGGCTGCTGTCGCCTCGATGACAGGTGGGTTCCTGTTTGGACTGTTTGCCGGAACGGTGTTCAATGTATTTTCGGCCACTATTGGCGCATCGGCCATCTTTTTGGCTGCCCGCTGGGGGTTGGGCAATGCTTTGACGGCCCGGCTGGATGCTTCAAAGGGGACGATTGGGAAGCTGAAAGACAGGTTGCGCGAGAACGAAATCTCGGTGCTGTTCCTGCTGCGGCTTGTCCCGGTTGTGCCGTTCTTTGTGGCCAATCTGGTGCCTGCGCTGGTGGGCGTCAAATTTCGCAATTTTCTGATCACGACGGCGCTGGGCATTATTCCGGGGGGTATCGTTTACACCTGGATCGGCGTTGGGCTGGGCGGTGTGTTCGACCGTGGCGAAACACCGGACGTATCTTTGTTGTGGGAACCCTTCGTCATTGGCCCCATTGTCGGCTTGTGTGTGCTGGCTGCTTTGCCGATTGTCATCAAGTCCCTGCGTGGCGGAAAGGACGCCTGACCCATGCAACACCTCAAGACAGATATCCTGGTCATTGGGGCCGGGTCCGGTGGGTTATCGGTTGCGGCCGGTGCCAGCCAGATGGGTGCGAAGGTGATCCTTCTGGAAGGGCACAAGATGGGCGGCGACTGCCTGAACTTCGGCTGCGTCCCGTCGAAAGCGCTGATCGCAAGCGGCAAAGCGGCCTTTGGTCAGGCGCATTCCGCCGCGTTTGGCGTGGCCGATGTAAACCCTCAGATCGACTATGCGGCGGCGAAGGATCATGTGCGGGATGTGATTGCCCAGATCGAACCGATGGACAGCCAGGAACGCTTTGAAGGTTTGGGTGTCCAGGTGATCCGCGAATATGGCAGCTTTATCTCCCCGACCAAAGTGCAGGCCGGAGATCATGTCATCACCGCGCGCCGGATCGTGATTGCGACCGGGTCGTCGCCAATGGTTCCGCCAATCCCTGGTCTGGACACTGTATCTTATCAAACAAACGAAACCATCTTCGACCTGCGCGAGCGTCCGGAACACCTGCTGATCATTGGCGGTGGTCCTGTGGGTATGGAAATGGCGCAGGCTCATGTCCGTTTGGGCTGTAAAGTAACAGTCGTTGAAGGGCAAAAGGCGTTGGGCAAAGACGACCCCGAGGCCGCGTCCGTTGTGCTGGAGGCTTTGCGCAGTGAAGGTGTCGTGATCCACGAAAACGCCGTGGTGGCCCAGATTCGCGGAAAGGATGGCGTTGTGGAGGTCGTGACCGAGAACGGCGATATTCACCGGGGCTCTCACCTTTTGATCGCCGCAGGGCGCAAAGCCAATATCGAGCGTCTGAAACTGACTGCGGCGGGAATTGACCGCACCAGAAACGGAATCAAGACGGATGGCAGCTTGCGGACGTCAAACCGCCGGGTCTATGCGATTGGCGATGTCGTGGGGGGGCTGCAATTCACCCATGTTGCCGGGTATCATGCGGGTATCATCATTCGATCCGCCTTGTTCGGCCTGCCCACCAGGGCGAAAACGGCGCATATCCCATGGGCAACGTTCACCGATCCTGAACTGGCACAGGTAGGTCTGACCGAAGCTCAGGCCCGCGACCGGCATGGCGACAGGCTGGAGGTTGCGCGCTTTGATTTTCACCACAATGACCGCGCTTTGGCCGAGCGCAAAACCAAAGGGTTCATAAAGGTCATGGTGGTGAAGGGCAGGCCCGTCGGCGCCACGATTGTGGGCCATCAGGCGGGCGAGTTGATAAACATGTGGTCGCTGGCTTTGGCCAATAATCTGAAGATGGGACAGATCGCTGCTATGGTTTCACCCTATCCGACAATCGGAGAGCTTAACAAACGCGTTGCTGGCGCTTATTTCTCTCCAAGGCTGTTTGAGAATCAGACAGTTAAACGTGTGGTCAGGTTTGTTCAGCGTTGGATTCCCTGACCTGTAAAGGAGCGTAAATTGAACTCGCTGTCGGGCCGATTTCTGATCCTGACGACGGTCTTCGTTATGTTGGCCGAAATCCTGATCTTTGTCCCGTCGATAGCCCGGTTCCGCGAGGATTTCCTACTGAACCGTCTGGAACGCGCTCAGATCGCATCGCTGGCTTTGTTGGCAGATGATATGCTGGCCGAAGATCTTGAGGCGGAATTGCTGGCGAATGCCGGTGTCTACAACGTTGTGTTGCGTCGGGATGAAGTCCGCCAACTCATGCTGTCGTCTCCGATTCCAGAGGCAATCACCAAAACATTTGATCTACGGGATGCCGGTCCATGGATTTTGATCCGGGATGCGGTGAGCCGGATATTCATACCTGAAAATGAAGTCATTCGTATCATTGGCGAGCCGGTCAAGGGCGCGGGACTGCTGATCGAGGTCACCATCGACAGCGCTCCCCTCCGTATGGCGATGGTTGATTACGGCCTGCGCATTCTGGGGCTGTCCTTTGTCATCTCGATCATCACGGCGTCCTTACTGTTCCTTGCGGTGCGCGTGGTTCTTGTCCGGCCCATCAAAAGCGTGGTTGGATATATGCAGCGCTATGCCAGCGCACCCGAAGATGCGCGCGGCATCATCTCTCCGAATTCCAGAGTGACAGAATTGCGCGAGGCGGAAGAAGCGCTGAAGATGCTGCAAACGGAACTGACGCAGGCTCTCAAACAGCGCGAGCGGTTGGCGCAACTGGGTGGGGCGGTTGCAAAGGTCAGCCATGACCTGCGCAACATTCTGACATCGGCGCAGCTGTTCACGGACAGGATCGAATCCAGTGATGACCCGCTGGTCCGGCGAATGGCTCCGAAGTTGGTGAATTCGATCACCCGTGCTGTATCGCTGTGTGAAAGCACATTGGCATTCGGCCGTGCAGAAGAACCTGCGCCCACCTTGACGATGGTGCCCCTGCGGACAATTGCGGCTGATGTCGCCACCAGCGAACAGCTGGCGGTCGCAGGGGGCTGCGTCGAGATCGTGAACGAAGTGCCGGAAGATCTGATCGCCCGCGCCGACCCCGAGCAGTTGTTTCGTGTCATCATGAACCTCGTGCGTAACGCAAGACAGGCGTTGGAAGCCTCGGGTAAGCCGGGTCACATCACCATCGTCGGGTGTGAATATCAGGATGCCTGGTGTCTTGAAATTCGCGACACCGGGCCGGGTCTTCCGCCAAAAGCACGTGAAAACCTGTTCACACCGTTTCAGGGTGGGGTCCGCAAAGGAGGCTCTGGCCTGGGCCTTGCAATCTCACAGGAACTGGTGCGCGGGCATGGCGGTAACCTGACACTGAAGGAGACCGGACCCGATGGAACGATCTTTGAAATCAGGCTTCCGCGTGGAGACATGACTTTTTGATTTTTTTTTGAAGAATCGGCTTGCACGTCTTTGACCACAGGTCTAAACAGCGCCTCACCAACGCGGACCGATAGCTCAGCTGGATAGAGTACTTGACTACGAATCAAGGGGTCGGGGGTTCGAATCCTCCTCGGTCCGCCACTGGTTTCCTGTTGAACGTCACATGAACCTGACCCAACCTTCATAGTTGGACCAGAAAAGCAGCGAACGTTCGACATCAGAAGGCGCCCCCAATGTTGGACATCAGTTGAATTTGACCTTTGTGTCATCAGCTAACACGCCGCCGCCATTTCGTATTCCCGCAGATAGTGTGGTTTGATCTGACTTCCCTTTCGGAAAATCAGAGCTGATTTGTAGGTCAGACAGCGAAGCTGCCTGTTCCTGCTAATCTGCCACGTGGCGAACGCGGGAGGGGGCGAGGCAATGCTATTCGACAGGGGTGGTGCGGCCCGCAGGCACAGCCGAGGACACGGCCCTGTCTAATGGGGTTGCCCGAGGGGGAGGGCTGCGCCCTCACCCTGACGGCCAGGGCGTTTGGCTTGTCCAAATCCCGCTGGCCCACGAAAAGAAAGTGGTGAGGTAGAGGGCCTGCCGCCATTTGCGATTGAGCCCTTCTGTCAAAATTCAAAAAGTAATAGACGGCCACACATCTGCCGTTCGCTGCCCTTGCAACATCGAGCCTGACCAAAGGCAGCTTTGCGCAGAGACCAGACTTTTCAAAGGTGCGCCAATGGTGGAAAAGCCGTCAAAAAGTCTAAAACCGATCTTTGCAAACATCGCTTGGCGCCTTAACCTTTGGAAACGCATAATATTCTTGGCGATAGCCCAAATCTCAGAGCAAAGTTGACGTGTTGAACGGTAATATCCAACTAATCTCAGTTTTCATCGGTTCCCCAAGTGGGCTTGAAACGGAACGCTCAACATTTCGCGATGTTGTTGACGAGTTAAATAGAGATCATTCCCGCCACTGGGGGTGCATGATAGATCCAGTCGGCTGGGAAGAAACATTGCCTGGGCGCGGTCGTCCGCAAGCTCTAATCAACCAAGAGTTGGATCGATGTGAATATTTCATTGGTGTAATGTTCGATCATTGGGGCTCGCCAACAGCAACTGGAAACTCTCGCTTCAGTTCAGGATTTGAAGAAGAATTTGAGCGTGCCAAAGAGCATGTCAAGTCCGGAAAAATGCAAGATATAACAGTGTACTTCAAAGCGATACCACCTGAGAGGCAGCGCGATCCAGGCGCGTCGTTACAGCGTGTCTTAGAGTTCAAGGAGGATTGCTTCTCAAAAAAAGATGCACTGTGTCCGTCATCGAATGATTTGGAACACGAGCGTTTGATTGGCTTAGGAGGATCAGGCTCGCCGCAGTTTCAATCTACGCCGCGTTCTGATGATGCAGCAAGCGGCGTTTCTGGATTGTCTGGTGTTTGATTTCCTTTCTGCGTCTGAGGATTGTTTCGGCTCGACCGAAATAGACATCGGCGGGTGTCAGATTGCTGATGCTCTCGTGGTATCGGTTGTGGTTGTAGTGATTGATGAAGTCGCCGTTGGCCTGTTCGAGCGCTCCTGGCAGATAGTAGTTTTCCAGCAGGACACGGTTCTTCATCGTCTGATGCCATCGCTCAATCTTGCCTGGTCTGCGGATGGTTGGGCGCTCCCGAACATGATCCATACCCTGCTCATCCAGCCATTTCGCCAACTCGCCAGAGATGTAACTGCTGCCGTTGTCGCTGAGCAGCCGGGGCTTGTGGGCAACGGTGACACTGTCACAACCTGATGCAGCCAAAGCGTCTTCCAGCGTTCCTGTGACATCGTCAGCTTTCATCGTGGTGCAAAGGCGCCAAGAGACAACGTAACGGCTGTAATCATCCAGGATCGTAGACAGGTAGAACCAGCCCCAACCGATGACTTTGAGATAGGTGAAGTCGGTCTGCCAAAGCTGGTTCGGCCGCACAGTCTTCTCATGGAATTCATCCGCCGCTTTGATGGTGATGCAGGCTGGGCTAGTGATCAGATCTTGTGCCTTCAGAAGCCTGTAAACACTGGCCTCAGAAACGAAGTAGCGCCTGGTGTCGGTGAACCGCACCGCAAGCTCGCGGGGCGATAACTCGGGTTCTTCCAGAGCCAGTTCCACGATCTGCTTGCGCACCTTGTCGGGGATGCGGTTCCAAACCCTACCGGCCGGGAATGGCGATCCTCAAGCCCGGCCTCGCCGAAAGACAGATACCTGTCGTACCAGCGGTAGAAGGTCGTTCTGGGAATGCCGAGCTTTTCCAGTGTGCGTTTGATCGGCAGGTGCGAACCGTCAACCAGCCGGATGATCTCAAGCTTTTCGGATGCGGGATATCTCATTCGTCGTCTCCCCATCCTCGAACATGCTTTTTGAGCAGCCGGTTCTCAAGGGTCAGGTCGGCGACTACCTCTTTCAGCGCCGACGATTCCGCTCTCAAATCCTTCACCTCAGAGCTGGTAGCCTGGCGTGCGGTATCGCCAGCCAACCGCTTCTTACCGGCCTCAAGGAACTCTTTCGACCAGCTGTAATACAGGCTCGTAGCTATTCCTTCACGGCGACACAGCTCCGCTATGCTGTCTTCACCACGAAGCCCATCCAACACAATACGGATCTTCTCCTCTGCCGAATGCTGGCGCCGTGTCTTCCTGCGGATGTCTTTGACAACTCTCTCTGCTGACGCTTTCTGTTTCCCGGATTTCATTCTCATCTCCACTCTCTGATGGTTACGATGAGCCTGAAATCCTCCGCTACGCAATCAACCTAGTCTGTTCCATGGGTGCTGATGGCGGACATACGGTCAGGTACTACGCAGCACTTGCACTGCATGATGCAGGCTTTCCCTTGGAAGACAATTTGGCAAAGAAGGCTCTCGCAATAACCAAAAAGAAACAAGGGTTTGGATCGATCTTCGTAAACACAGAAACGGACAATGAGCATCTGGATCGGTACAAACTAGCTATTCTAGCAACCAAGGACTTCCGAGAACTTCGGAAGAATTACGACGAAGGCGGAATATACGACGATGAAGCCGCCTTGGTTCTGTTTCGCGAACACACAACCAAGATGAAACAAGCTATGCGCCGGGAGCTGCAAGATGGGTTTGAGCAGTACTTTGATACGCGCCTAAGCAAGCTTGAAGATATTCTTGGCAGCGAAAATGAAACTTTTAAAGGATCAAAAAAACTTATTCCGTTCCTTCGTAAGCGCCTTGTGACAGCTGCGCTGGAGGCTCTGTGCGGCATTAAGCAAAAGCAAGACCTAGAGCTAGTTCGGCGTGTTTTGGACGATCACGAAATAAATATGTCGGAGTCCGCAATAGAGTTCTTAGGTAAATTCGGCGACTGGTCTGACCTGGCCCGCATTAAGGCAATTACTGACTATCGACCGCCAACACTCAGCCTTCTCAACATTGGTTCCCCTAAAGCACTCCCGCTTAAAGCAGCTGCGATGCTTTCGATTGGAAAGGATCGCATTGCGGACCTTTTAGCGGAGGATATGGAGCTGTTGTTACGTCGAGAGTTGTTGAAGCAATTAAAGAAGAAAGACATTGCCTCAATGAATGATGAGATTCTGCTTCAAATGCTTGACCACGATGACGATGAATGTCGTGCCGTTGTGGCGCTAAAGTGCACGCAATCCCTTTCAAAGACACGTCTCAAATCTCTCCTCAAATCCTACACCGAGCATGATGGTTATCGATACTACAATAGTATTCATTGGCTGGACTTGGGCGTAAGCATGCCTCGCGATACAGCCAAGTCTATTGCGTCTCAGGAGTTAGGTCGCCGCTAACCGAGGTACGCATTTCAAGTGTTTCGCGCAAGATAACCGCGATCATTGAATCTCCGTGCGAACGTCCGGTTCGCACTTTTCGCGGCCTGCCGCAAGAGCGAGATAGGCGACATGATTAACGGCGGCTATGGGCTCTGACCGCCATTCGGTGCGAACCGCAGAGAATGGCGGCGGCGAGCCCAAGCCGTAAGTTCGTTTTCTGTGCTGCGTGCGCTCGCAGAACGAAAATTACTGCAGACGCATTATCTTCAGCGCCTCAATTCAGCATCGAAAGCTGCCGTTCGAGCCAAGCGTGGCGAGGCTTCTTTGGACGAGAAACAGGTCGCGGGAAAATCGGTCTTTCACCCGTTTCGCAGGCGGTTCGAGAGCGCGAATAAATGGTTACCTCAAGGTCTGCTCCGTTTTTTGACTTGCCTGGTTGCATCAATCCGAGGCATCCCTTGCCGCCCACGCTTCCCGGTCGGCGGAGGCTTCCACACCATTTCAGGATCGAACCAGATAGTCAGCGATCCTCGTCGCTTCAGCGTTTCATTGTAAGCCGACCAGTTCGTGGTCTTGTACTTCGTAGGGGCCCAACTGCTCATGCCCTCACGCTATCATGCTGGATTTACACAGTGAATCCCTTACGCGATTTACGCAACGAGGCCCCTTCAGAAGACAAGCCTTGTTCACAAATGTTCCAAAATCTGTCCGATTTTACAGCTTCAGGCCAGTTAGGCCCATAATGACGGCGGCCACGGAGTTTCCCGGGACCCCTAAAGTCAGGGTTGGGATCAATGTCGCCGCGACGTCAGCATTATTGGCAGATTCCGCCGCCGCGATACCTTCCCCTATACTCACCAGACCTCAACCCAATCGAACAAAAATGGGCAAAGGTAAAAGCCTTAAGACGGAAAACAGGACAATCACCAGAACAACTCTTCAAGCACAAAATTTGAATCAATTTATGTCGGGTTAGCTATATCGGCGCGGGTTTTTGAGGCTCGGGCAGCGGCGCAGCGCAATTGAAAGGCTTCCTCAAAAGGGTTTACCTTACCAAATCGATCCGTGCGGAAAGGGTCGATATCAAAAGCGGGTTGTTGCCCTAAGATCAAATCGCTGATCGCGTCGCCTATTCCGGCGGAAAGCGTGATGCCGTGACCGCAAGCGCCCGCCGCGGCATAAAGGCCAGAGATCTCTGGAACAGGTCCAAGCAGCATTTTTCCATCCGGTGTATATGAAGATAGTCCGGCCATGTAATGGGAAAATTCGGCATGTTCGATTGCTGGGAAGAATTGCGCAAGGCCCTGATAGGCATCTGCAAGGACATCCCAATGCTCTTCGCCTTTTGTGGGCGAAAATGTGGCAGGGTCGTCTGGCAGCGCGCGAGCGTCAAATGTTGCGGAACGGGTTTCTTGCACGCCAAGGACCAATCCCCCAACTTCGGGGCGTGTATAGGCGCCAATATCGGCAAGGATCGTTATCGGGTGTTCTAGGCCATAGATATCCGAGGGTTCGGTCATCCAATAATGGCTGCGTACCGGGGCCATGGGCAAGGGAAAACCCGCGTGTTGCGAAAATACGGCCGCCCAAGCGCCACAGGCATCAATAACGGTGCGACAGGCAATCCTATCGGTATCGGTCAAGACACCCACAACCCTTCCTTTGTCGCGCAGAACATCTTTCACATTGGTGCGCGGCCGGATCACGACCCCACGCGCTCGCGCGGCCCGAATATAGAACATCGTCAGAAGATAAGGATCAATATAGCCATCGGTAGGCATAAAGGCCGCCTTTAGGATGGTATCGGTATTCAACCACGGCACCATTTCGCCAATTTCGGCAATGCTGGGCCATTGCACCGGAATATCCCATTTCAGCGCATCCCTGGCCGTGGTCTGCAACTCCGCCACACGCGCTTGTGACACGGCAATACGCAACGAGCCGACCTGATGAAAATCCGCGTTTTCGCCCAGCTCGTCTTCAAGTTTACGTATGGTTTCAATGGTTTGCTTTGCCATTGGTGTATTTGCCGGCTTGGTTGATGCTTGCAAAAGCAATCCTGCCGCCCGGCTTGATGCTGCGCTTGCAAGCTCATTGCGCTCTAGCAACAGGATTTTTCCAGCGCCTTTGCAGGCCAAGTGATAGGCGATTGACGCGCCAATCACACCGCCGCCAACAATGATATGATCAAAAACGTCCATTAGAACCTCGAAAGGGGAGAGAATAGGTCTGTGCGGGGATGAAGCAGCGGTGCAAGAAGGCGTTCGGGCGCGCCGGTCATAGCACCTGAACCCTGGCTTGTGACAGCGCATCACGCATTTTTGCACTTGGCAGAGCATTGGATATAAGAATGTCGATTTCCGCCAAGGCACATACCGGATAGGCGGCACGCCGCCCGAGCTTTGACGCATCGGCCAATATGACGGTTCGATTTGCCTTGCGTGTCATCGCCCGTGCAATTTCGGCTTCGTCAAAACTAAAATCGCAAACCCCACTTTTTGGACAGATGGTTCCGGCCGTGATGATCGCGTAATCGGCGTTGAAACGGTTGATTTCCGTGACCGTCGCGCTGCCAATGGTTTCGCTATTATCGCCTTCAACCCAGCCTCCAAGCATGAAAACCTTGGGCCCGTCAGGTTTTGCGGCCAGAAGCCCGGCAATCTTCAGGGAATTCGTGACGATTTTTAACGAGTTTTTCCTGACCAACGCTTCGGCGGCAATAAGTGTTGTCGAGCCCGTGTCCAAAAAGACCATCTGATCGCCCTGCAACCATGCGGAAAGCTTATCGGCGATGGCCCGCTTTTCCGCCAAATTGGCCTTCATGCGCGCGTAGAACGGGCCTTCATCATTCTGGGGGACTTGTTTTGCGCCCCCATGGATTTTCAAAAGCTTTCCGGCATCTTCCAGCACCGATAGATCGCGGCGTATAGTCTCGGGCGAGGCACCGAGCTCATGGGCCAATGTCTCTACGCTGACCTCTCCCAATGTGGCCACCATGGCGGATATGTGTTTCCGCCGCTCGGTTGCGCGTGCGGTCAAATTCCTGTCCGAACAGATATCAAAAACACGCTCGCCCCCTTCTGCAAAACGGTAGTAAGTTGACCGAATACGTGTTATTGACTCGAAATATACCGAAAAATATGACCGAAACAAGTAATTTCTGGGTTCACCGCAACGGTAGTGCGAATGCTTAAGCGTGAAGAAATGCCCGAGGACTGTTTTGATATTGCCATCATAGGGGCGGGCATTATCGGGGCGGCGATTGCCCGTGGCTTGGCTTTGGAAGGGGCGCGCGTGGCTGTCCTTGAAAAAGCTATGGACCCTTTGGACGGGGCCTCGAAGGGCAATAGCGCCATTTTGCATACGGGTTTTGACGCGCCGGTTGGATCGCTCGAACAGCAATGTGTTGCCCGGGGGCGCGAGATTTATCTGACGATACGTGAAGATCTTGGCCTTCCCCTGCATGAAACCGGCGCGATGGTTTTGGCCTGGAGCGATCAAGAGGCCGAAAAATTATCTGGTCTTTTGCAACAAGCCCATGAAAACGGTGTCGATGATGCAGCATGGATCGATCGCAACGATATTTTGGCGCGCGAACCGGCCTTATCCGATCGGGTCATCGCCGGGTTCGAGGTACCTGGCGAGCATATAATAGACCCTTGGACAACCCCTTATGCTTATCTGACGCAAGCCTTGGCCCATGGTGCATCATTTATTCCAGGCGCCGAAATCATGTCGGCAAGGCGCGACAATGACATATGGTCGCTGAATACCTTGCGCGGGTGCATCAAGGCGAAAGCGGTGGTGAATGCCGCCGGTTTATATGGCGATATCGTCGAAGAAAGGATTTTGGGCACGGCGACGTTCAAGATCAAACCCCGCAAAGGCCAGTTTGTCATTTTCGACAAGGCTGCCGCGCGTCATTTGCGCTCGATCATTCTTCAGGTGCCGAATGACCGGACCAAGGGGGTTGTTCTGTGCCGCACGATTTTTGGCAATATCCTTGTGGGGCCAACAGCCGAAGAACAAGACAGCCGCGAGGATGCCTCGGTCGAACGAGAGACGCTTCTTAGCTTGCGGGCGCAGGCGATTGATATCCTGCCAGCTTTGGCCGATAGCGAAGTGACAAGTGTCTATGCGGGCATCCGTCCCGCGACGGAACGTAAGGAATATCGTATCATCGCGCGGCCTGATATGGGCTATGTCAATATTGGCGGCATCCGCTCGACCGGTCTGAGTGCGGCACTGGGGCTGGCGGAACATATTATCAAAACCCATGGTGACGCTTTGGGCGCACAACATTTTGCAAACCCACCGGTTTCTATGCCTGAAAAAATCGCCTTGCAACATTTGTCCGATTATCATCAGCGGGATTGGCAACGGCCCGGTAATGGCGGGATCATTTGCCATTGCGAAAAAGTAACCCATCGCGATATCCAAAACGCCCTTGCTGGCCCTTTGGCCCCTCGCAGCTTTGCCGGATTGAAGCGCCGGACCCGTGTATGCATGGGAACTTGCCAAGGCTTCTATTGCATGGCCGCAGTTGCGGCGGCCACAGGTGATGTGCTTGATGTTCCTATATGCGTAGAAGGCCAAAATCCCCATGACCGTTGAGCGTAAAGAGCTGTGTGATGTTGCAATCGTGGGGGGCGGCCCCGCCGGTTTGACACTGGCGGCTGAATTGCGGCATCTTGGTGTCGAGCGGGTGATCGTCCTTGAACGCGAGGCCGAGGCCGGGGGTATTCCCCGCCATTGTGGCCATTATCCGTTCGGGATCACCGAATATAACCGCCTTCTGAAGGGCCCTGATTATGCGCGGTGCAAAGTCGAAGATGCCGAACGTAAAGGGGTCGATCTGCGCACCGGCACAACCGTGACCGCGCTTCACCCGGGCGGCACGCTCGAGCTAAGCAGCCATGCAGGAACCGCAACGATCACAGCGCGGCGCGTTGTTCTGTGTACGGGCGCGCGTGAAGCAAGCCGCCCTCAGCGGTTCATTTCAGGAAGCCGCCCCCAAGGGGTTATCACCACCGGCGCGCTTCAGGCTTTCAGCTATATTGAAGGTCTTGTCCCCTTCAAAAAACCCGCGATTCTGGGGACCGAGCTTGTGTCTTTTTCTGCATTGCTGACCTGCCGACATGCGGGCATTCAGCCCGTCGCGATGATCGAGGAAAACCCGCGAATCACAGCGCGGGCATTCAGCCGCCTTTTGCCTGCTGTCTTGGGTGTTCCCATTCTGTCCCAGACCAAATTGACGCGGATTTTGGGCAAAAACCGTGTCGAGGGCATAGAAATCGAGCGCGCCGATGGCCGTAAAAAGGTTTTGGATGCCGATGGTGTCATTTGCACAGGCCGGTTCCGCCCCGAAGCAAGCTTGATGCGCAATGGCCATCTTGCGATTGACCCGAAAACGGGCGGGCCCTTGATCGATCAATTCATGACGACCTCTGATCCCAGCTATTTATGTGCGGGCAATCTGCTTAGACCCATTGAAACCCATGGATGGTGCGCTGAAGAGGGACGGCAAGCCGCGCGGATTATTGTTCAGGCGCTTGGGCAACCGGACAGGGCCGAGCCCCGGCGCCAAACGCCAATTCGGATCACGAGCCCGGCAATACGCTATGTTCTGCCTCAGCACCTGTCCACAGCTTGTCTCGGGGCGCATATGCCCAATCTACAACTTCGCCTGAACCGCCCCGCGCGTGGGCGGCTTGTGATTTCGGCGGATGGCAAAACCATCTGGTCGCGATCCATAAATTCCGTGCCCGAGCGCCGGATTCTCGTGCCGATTGCCCCCCTTCTGGCGCATGGCGCGACCACAAGCATCACTATCGGGCTGGAGGAACAGGATTGAGAATAGGCGCGATTGATCAGGGCACTACAAGCACCCGCATTCTGGTTCACGACAGCACAGGAAAAACCCATATTGCCAAGGCGATTGGGCATCGTCAGATATTGCCAAAACCTGGCTGGGTTGAACATGATCCGGAAGAGTTGATCCGGAATATTCAAGCTTGTCTTGACGCGGCCGGGCCACTGGACGCGGTCGGGATCGACAATCAGGGGGAAAGCTGCCTTGCTTGGGATGCCATCACCAAAGAGGCCCTAAGCCCCGTCATTGTCTGGCAGGATGAACGGACGAATGATGTGGTGGCCCGGCTGAAGGCCGACGGCGCCCAAGACCTTACACTTTCCAGATCCGGATTGCCGCTTGATAGTTATTTCTCGGCAAGCAAACTGGGCTGGATCCTTGAAAACGAACCAAAGGCGCAAAAGGCCCATAGGCGTGGTAGCTTGCGGTTGGGAACGAGTGATGCATTTTTCGTTGATCGTCTGGCCGGGCGTTGCATCACCGATGTTTCGACGGCCTCCCGCACCGCATTGATGAATCTTGAGACCTGCGATTGGGATCCGGATCTTTGCGCGCTTTTTGGCGTCCCGATCGATACTTTGCCCAAGATTGTTTCGAATACCGGTGATTTTGGACAGATCCAAGGCAGCGAAACCACGACCCCTCTGACCGCGTTGATCGTGGATCAACAGGCGGCGCTTTACGGCGCTGGCTGTCGCCTGCCGGGCAAAGGAAAAGTGACTTTTGGCACCGGTGCTTTTGCGCTGATGTTAACCGGCGACACAATCTGTCGGGAACACAGCAAAGGCCTATTGCCGACCATTGCCTGGCGCAAACAAGGGCAAGCGGTAAATTATGCCGTTGATGGCGGCGTCTTTGCGGCTGGAGCCGCCGTTAATTGGGCCCGCGGATTGGGATTGTTCAACCAATTCGACGAAATCAACGCCTTCGATAAACCAAGTGCCATTTCCCGTGGCCTTGCCTTTGTTCCGGCACTTGCCGGGCTTGGCTGCCCCCATTGGAACAGGCGTGCACGTGGAACATGGCTTGGGCTTGGGCTTGACGATGGGCCCAAGGATTTGATGCAAGCCTTGCTGGAAGGAATCGCCTTTCGCGCCGCTGAGGTGATGCGCGCAATGACAGAAACCACGGCTGCCCGCAGCATGTTTTCAATCGATGGGGGTTTGACGGCCAATCCCTATTTTTGTCACGTTTTGGTAAATGCATTCCAGCAATCCCTGCGCCTTCAGAAGAATGCCGAAGTGACCGCGCTGGGCACCGCATGTCTTGCCGGTGAGGTCATCGGCATACAAAACGTCCCGGCGCAACTAAACCGCCAAATCAACCCCGACAGAACTCAAAACCACCAAAATACCTTCGCCAAAGCGATTGCCCTCGCGCAGGAATGGGGAAGGGAGTGATTTGGCAAAGAACGTATTTCAACTTCATGCTAGGTGTTCAGTCCCGGCATCTGGTGGATCGGATTTAGAATGAAACGAACTGGTTTTGATGTCCAGATTTTGCAGATGCATTCGTAGGGAGTGAGACCGCTCAGAGTTTTGAGCCGACGCGCGAAGTTGTAGGCTTGCAGGAAGTCGCTGAGATGGCTGCGCAGTTGGTCGTGGCTATCGTAGTGATACCGCTTTACGGTCGCGTCTTTGATGGTGCGGTTCATGCGCTCCACCTGTCCATTGGTCCAAGGATGGTTCGGTTTGGTCAGACGATGTTCGATGTCGTTGGCCTCGCAAATTAGGTCAAAACGCATCTTGCGGAATGTGACGCTGTCGCGGTTCCGGGGCTGCTCTGCGAACTGGATGCCATTGTCTGTCAGGATCGTGTGAATTTTGTACGGCACGGCTTCAAGAAGGTGCTCCAGAAACTCCCAGGCTGTCTGGCGATTGGCCTTTTCGAAAAGCTGCGCGACTGCGAACTTGCTGGTCCGGTCAATGGCTACAAAGAGATAGAGCTTGCCCTCCTCGGTTCTGACTTCAGCGATATCGATGTGGAAATAGCCGATGGGATATCTCTTGAACTTCTGCCGTTTGGGCTTGTCTCCACTCATGTCTGGAAGGCGTGATATCCCGTGACGTTGCAAACAGCGATGCAGAGAAGACCGTGTGAGGTGTGGAATTGACGACTGCAAAGCATGGAGACAGTCATCCAGAGGCAACAGAGTATGCCGCCGGAACGTAACAACCATGGCTTCCTCTTCTTCGCTGAGAACGGTCGAGCGTGGTTCCTTCGGCCCGGTCTTCTGATCCTCAACCGTTTTGCGCTTCCGCCATTTGGCTACGGTCTTGGGATTGATCCCCAGTTCCCGGCTCAGCTCCGTGATCGAAGCTTGCGATCGCTGTATGTGAGCTCTGATGGCGTGCGTGGTCGAGGCGCTGCCATGACGAATTTGTCCCATAGTGCTTCCTTCCATTCAAACGAAAGGATCACACCATCAAACCGTGGGATCAAACACCTAGTTGTCAAGCTGACAGCTGCGCTGTCCAAAGTTTTGCCGGAGCCATGATGTCATGTGTCGAACAAGCACTTCCATGCGCGGCATCCGAGACAACCACTGTTTTTAGCAAGCGAGACCGTAAAAATCATCGCAATCATGCCCGTACCCTACCAGCCCTTAGGCAGTTCAGCGAATGCTCGGGGATGAATATTGGGCCTTTCATTTGTCTTGGCACAGCCGCGTTGTCCGCCATCAGCACCCATGGAACAGACTAGGTTGATTGCGTAGCGGAGGATTTCAGGCTCATCGTAACCATCAGAGAGTGGAGATGAGAATGAAATCCGGGAAACAGAAAGCGTCAGCAGAGAGAGTTGTCAAAGACATCCGCAGGAAGACACGGCGCCAGCATTCGGCAGAGGAGAAGATCCGTATTGTGTTGGATGGGCTTCGTGGTGAAGACAGCATAGCGGAGCTGTGTCGCCGTGAAGGAATAGCTACGAGCCTGTATTACAGCTGGTCGAAAGAGTTCCTTGAGGCCGGTAAGAAGCGGTTGGCTGGCGATACCGCACGCCAGGCTACCAGCTCTGAGGTGAAGGATTTGAGAGCGGAATCGTCGGCGCTGAGGTAGTCGCCGACCTGACCCTTGAGAACCGGCTGCTCAAAAAGCATGTTCGAGGATGGGGAGACGACGAATGAGATATCCCGCATCCGAAAGCTTGAGATCATCCGGCTGGTTGACGGTTCGCACCTGCCGATCAAACGCACACTGGAAAGCTCGGCATTCCCAGAACGACCTTCTACCGCTGGTACGACAGGTATCTGTCTTTCGGCGAGGCCGGGCTTGAGGATCGCCATTCCCGGCCAGGTAGGGTTTGGAACCGCATCCCCGACAAGGTGCGCAAGCAGATCGTGGAACTGGCTCTGGAAGAACCCGAGTTATCGCCCCGCGAGCTTGCGGTGCGGTTCACCGACACCAGGCGCTACTTCGTTTCTGAGGCCAGTGTTTACAGGCTTCTGAAGGCACAAGATCTGATCACTAGCCCAGCCTGCATCACCATCAAAGCGGCGGATGAATTCCATGAGAAGACTGTGCGGCCGAACCAGCTTTGGCAGACCGACTTCACCTATCTCAAAGTCATCGGTTGGGGCTGGTTCTACCTGTCTACGATCCTGGATGATTACAGCCGTTACGTTGTCTCTTGGCGCCTTTGCACCACGATGAAAGCTGACGATGTCACAGGAACGCTGGAAGACGCTTTGGCTGCATCAGGTTGTGACAGTGTCACCGTTGCCCACAAGCCCCGGCTGCTCAGCGACAACGGCAGCAGTTACATCTCTGGCGAGTTGGCGAAATGGCTGGATGAGCAGGGTATGGATCATGTTCGGGAGCGCCCAACCATCCGCAGACCCAGGGCAAGATTGAGCGATGGCATCAGACGATGAAGAACCGTGTCCTGCTGGAAAACTACTATCTGCCAGGAGCGCTCGAACAGGCCATCGGCGACTTCATCAATCACTACAACCACAACCGATACCACGAGAGCATCAGCAATCTGACACCCGCCGATGTCTATTTCGGTCGAGCCGAAACAATCCTCAGACGCAGAAAGGAAATCAAACACCAGACAATCCAGAAACGCCGCTTGCTGCATCATCAGAACGCGGCGTAGATTGAAACTGCGGCGAGCCTGATCCTCCTAAGCCAATCAAACGCTCGTGTTCCAAATCATTCGATGACGGACACACCGTGCGATACCTGGGCGTTGAATTGGAAGACGCGCTAAGAATTGCAGAGCGTATAGATATCTGAAACAGTTTGGCGAGCGGCGCTGTCGGTCGCCAATCCATAGCAGTTCTAGTTCTTTTACGCAGGAGTGGGACGTAGCGTGCCCTGAGCGGAAGTGTCAAAATCTTGTTGCGTACGCTCGCAGCACAGTTTTCTCGGCTCAGGCGCAATTTACAGGGTGCGGGACCGAGCGGCCATTTGATCACGCCGCGAGCACTTGTGCAGAAGCGGCGCGAAAATCGCTGCGTTGCAGCCAATGTCATCAGGCCAGTCATTCCTAGTTACGGGGAAGCCTTGATCACATACTCCTCTTTCGCCGCACTCAGGCCAGACAATTTCTTTCGGTAGTTCACCAAGGATCTTGGTCACCGGCAGTTTCAAAAACTACCTGCCCTGGCGGTACTTGCATTGCGACAAGGGAAACTTCCTTGACTCTATTCTGGCTAAGGACCACAAAAGTGCATTGGTGAAAGTTACTCGTCGCCGCGATGCTGCCGGCTTCGATGATCCAATGGCCTTCAGAATAACTGTAGCATATGCCCCAGCATAGGAACGGGTTTCGCTGGGGTCTTCGCTATGAGCTCGTTCCTCACATGCATTCGCAACTGTCACCTGACATGCGCCAGCCATCGCGTGACCCATGAAAGAAAGCGCCGTATGAACAACACATGGCTCATAAATTGCGTGCTTGATGGCCGATAGATCAGGTCTCAGGCTCCGCTTCAATCAGTCATTCATCGTGTTTACGCGCTGCATTCTTTGTTTGATCCCAGCACTTTTGGTGTCGCTCTCAGGAACAAAGCTTCCTGCCCAAGTCGCAGGCAATGCCGATGGATCAGTTTGTGACGAAGGTTTCGAAAACAAGAATGGATCGTGCCAAAGAACAGACTTACCAGAAAACGCATATTTGACAGGTAGCTCCTATGGCAGTGGCTGGGAATGCAATCACGGTTTTCAGAATGTCGGAGATCTCTGTGAGGAAATAAGAGTTCCTGAAAATGCCTATCTTGCGTCAACCGGAGATCAGTGGGAGTGCAATCGGCTGTTCCAGCGTGTCGAAGAAAAATGCGAAGAACTGATCGCACCTCAAAATGGATACGTCGAAACCAGGTTTGGCGCACAGGAAATACACTGCAACTGGGGATTTCGTAAGGAGAACCAGGATTGTGTTGCAATAGAAGTCCCAAAAAACGGTCGTCTGAGCGATAAAAAAGCTCGGATGGGTGGGTATGCCTCAGAGGTTACAACGCAGCGGAGAGCGGCTGTGAGCCTGTGGCTGTTCCACAGCATGCGTATCTTGAACCAGATTCCTACTCTGGATGGAAATGCGAACGTGGTTTTCGCGCAAACCGGGACAGGTGCGATGCGATCCTTGTTCCTTCAAACGCTCATTTGAATCGAAGAGGTGATGGTTGGGAATGCAATCGGCCGTTCACACGACAGAACGATAAGTGCGCCGAAAATATTCCACGAAAATAGGTTCGTGGAAATCAATATCGCCTGACAAATCCGGAAGGACCAAGCCGTGAACCATAACTCGATTGACGAAAATCTTGGCAAAAGGATCAAAGCCGAAAAGGCGCGTCGCCGGTCCCACGGGATTAAGATATCTATGGCGTTAGCAGTGTTTGTTGCAGCGGTAATTGTAGTGGTGTTTCTTTGATGCGTAAAAATGCCCCTCAAGTGACCCTTTCTGACTCAAAGATGTCAGTGCGTGGTCTGGAACAAAGAGCATTTCAGGACCGCAGTGTTCGCAAGACGCGGAACGCCGACGTATCAGAAGTGATCGAAGTAGAATTTGGAAAGTACTTGATTAAGGCTGGCATTCTGAGCGGTAACAGCGTTGCGCGCGCATTCCCCAAGCCACCAGCGAAAACGCAAGGTTTGATTGCTGATGCAGTTGGCGAAACACCGTCATTGGCCATTGAAGCCTTAAAAGAAATTCTCGAAGAACGAGACAGGAAACGCAGCGCTCGACGTCGTTTGGAGGCGAACTCCGGCAACTTCATTCCCAGTGAAGGAGAATATGTCGAAGCATTGCGTCAGATCAGGCTCTCCACTGCGCAGGTCACCATGCTCAAAGCACTTACAATCGCAGGCAAGGAAGGACTGAGCATTGGTCAGTTAACCAAGGCAGCTGGTTACAAATCGCGCGAGGCGTCCGTCAAGGTCTTCAAGAAAATCGGGCTATCGATTGCAGAATATCTGGAACTCGAGCTTCCCGAAGCCGGATCGGCACAGAATGATGGCGCCGCTCAGGTATTGGCGTTTTCTCACGTCAAAAGTGACGATGAACCAGCGACTTGGATCATGCATCAGGAGCTGCGCGATGCTGTTCGTTCGGTTCTATGACGCACGTTCCAGCGCCTGCCTTTGAAGCGAACTTCGAACCGGAATAAACGCAAGAAAGGCGCACACGTAGCTTATGTTGGAGAAAAAACCATATCCGCTCGACCTGATCTATGTACCTGTGAAACGGGCCAAAACACTTGATCAACAAAAGGTTCTGGCACTGGCCGAAGATATCCTGAAGAATGGCCAGAAGACGCCGATCCAGATACGTGCGGACAACAAGCGGTTCGTGCTGATTGAAGGCCTTCACCGACTAGAGGCCATTCGCGCCCTCGGCGGTGATACTGTCGAAGCCTTTTTGGTGCGCGCCCGATTACACTAGACTCTTGTTGGGATTGGCGTTCGACAAAGCCTGAGAAAACGTCAGCAGGCGCTGACTTTCTTCATCCCAAAGATGCAATCGTGCGCAATGAAGGCTCTCATATAGAGTAATACGCTGGCAATTTTCCAACTCGGAATGGTCACGCAAAACCTCGTTTAGCCGATAAAACGGTATGCGGCTGGCAAGGTGGTGAACATGGTGTACACCGATATTGGCAGAGAACCACCGCAGGATGCCTGGCAGGGCATAGTGAGAACTTCCATAGAATGCGGCGTTCTGAAGGTTCCACCCCTCTTCCCGTTCCCAGGTCGTGTGTTCAAACTGGTGTTGAATATAGAAAAGCCAAATACCAATCGATGATGCGACAATCATGGTTGGTAGGAAAACATACGCTAAAACCTCAATGCCTCCGGCCCAAAAAACTAGGGCCAATACCCCTGCAATTGCAGCGTTTGTTCCCATCGCACTTGCCCAATACAGCCAGCCTGACCGCATGAAACCAAAGGGCAAGCGATTTTGAAAAAAGAACGTGTACACCGGTACGATACAGAACAGGAAGAAGGGGTTCCGGATTAACCTGTAAGCGGCACGCCCGAACCAATTCCGTTTCAGGTATTCCTCAATGGTCAATGTAGGAATGTCACCCATACCACGCCGATCAAGGTTACCGGTTGAAGCGTGGTGAATCGCATGGCTTTGCCGCCAGACGTCATAGGGTGTCAGGGCAAGAACACCCAGAACCCGGCCGGTCCAATTGCAAACAGTGCGACTTCTAAAGAAAGATCCATGACCGCAATCATGCATAATGATGAAGATACGGACCAGAAATGCGGCATTCAGGACGGCCAGTAGAACAGCGATCCAGACACTAAAATATAAAGCCATCCACGCTAGAGCCCATAGCGCGAATAAGGGGACAACGGTGATCGCAATTTCATAAATACTGCGCTTTGCATCGGCAACACGGTATTGCGCGAGCACCCGCGTCCAGTCTTTAGGTTGCAACTGACTTTTTCTCCAAGGGCTTTTAGCAGCCCATTGTGCAAACGGGCACCCCATAAGGGTGCCCGTAAAAGGTCAGGCCAGTGCCAGATTGGCGGCGCTGTCGCGTCCGTCACGGCCAGCTTCGACGTCAAAAGTGACCTTCTGGCCGTCTTTCAATTCGCTGATGCCGGAACGTTCAAGTGCTGAGATATGCACGAACACATCGCGCTTGCCATCTTCAGGCTCGATAAAGCCAAAACCTTTGGTCGAGTTGAACCATTTTACTGTGCCATTTGCCATGGTGGAAGTCTCCTAATACTTGCCGCCCGCATTATTGCGGCGACTCGGCGTGGTCGGTCTGAATCGAAAGACTGAGCGCCGAATTTGGGAGACAGCAGGTCGAAAAAGAAAAACGTTAGCCTTGTGTATATGGACTTCGAGTACGCACGATACAAGCCTTGATACAATAGAAAGCAACAGAAGATCTGAGTCTGCCTAGCCCAATTTAGGACAAGGATAAGCAGAACCATTGCTCTGCGATTCGGAAATCAGAGGTCGGCTTCTGATAAAACCTGCCGAGTGCGTATGCAGCAAATTGATTGCTCAGGCACGGTAGGTAGGGCTCACTGTCCGAAATCGCAGTGTGCTTCAAGAACACCGCGGCGAGGCAAAAATGTTCATTGATTGATGGAAACATTGCTAAATCAACGAGTTGACTTCTCTAACGAACGGTAGATTCTGCGCGGCCCGAATCTTGGGTCATGCTGCGTTGGCATAGGGCGACTGCGAGCCTCAAAGTGCCATTAGTAGGTCCGTATCTGCGCAATCATCGGGCAAAAAACGTTCCCGATGTTACAGTTGGCCGTAAGTTCATTCAGGGCGGCCTCCAATCGCTTAAGTTCGATTATCTTCATACGCACATTGGAGATATGAAGCTCGGCCAGTTCCTTAACGGATTGGCAATCCTCGCTATCACCTTCGGACAGGTTGAGAAGCACCATTGCATCGGCAAGCGAAAAACCCAAGTCTCGGCACTTCCTTAGAAAACGAAGCCGTCCCACATCGTGCGCAGAGTACATGCGTCGATTATTCGATGCCCTTTCTGGTTTCGGCACGATCCCTTCGCGTTCGTAGTAGCGGATAGTTTCAATTCCGACACCGCTTTGCCGGGATGCCTCCCCAATCGCAAACATGTGAGATTTCCTGTCTTGATCCTGTAGTGGCTACAGAAGTTATACGAGAGGTTGTTGTCTCTACAACTCCGCGCGACGTAGTCCATCAGGGAAACAGAATGCAGAAGTACCTTAGCCTCAGCTATTTGGGATCGCTATCAGCGCTTGGCGTCGCGACTTGCTGCGTTTTGCCCATGATGATGATGTTACTGGGGCTGGGCGGCAGTTGGTTGGCAATCTTTGGGAAGGTTGCGGCAGCGAGTTACTATGTGCTGACGATTTCAACGGCACTCGTCGCGATATCGTGGCTGGTATCTTATCGGCGCGGTTCCTTACCGACGTTGAAATGGCGGCTTGCAGGAACAACTCTAATCACCGGCGTGGCTTGGGTCGTTGTGTTTAACGAGGCACGGATTAACGATTACCTGATCATGCAGATGTGAGACTATGACAAAACAAACTGTAGTCCTAGAAAGCACCCTGATTTGCCCGAAGTGCGGCCACAGTGAAACCGAGCAAATGCCAACGGATGCTTGCCAGTGGTTCTATGAATGCAAGTCGTGCAAAACAGTTTTGAAGCCGTTGGAAGGCGACTGTTGTGTTTACTGTTCATATGCGACGGTCCCGTGTCCACCAATTCAGCTAGGCGATAGCTGTTGCGGATGAAGTGAAGGACGGCTTTGTTGAGCAAACTGTGAACTGCCGCCGCGAGCATCGCTGCAATTTGCATGAGTGACCGGTTTTTCCGCTGCTTGGCGGCACTAGATATTCGGCAATCGCAGCGTTTTGCTGCTGCAAGCGCATGCAGCAATAAAACCCAGGGTACAGGTTGGGCTCGTAGTCGACCTCCGCTACCTCCCGTGTCTACGACTGAAGGCAGCCCAAAGCGGGCACTCGAACGGTGCTACATCAGACGGTGCTGGAACCTAGTATCAGGTGTCCGCCATCAGCACCCATGGAACAGACTAGGTTGATTGCGTAGCGGAGGATTTCAGGCTCATCGTAACCATCAGAGAGTGGAGATGAGAATGAAATCCGGGAAACAGAAAGCGTCAGCAGAGAGAGTTGTCAAAGACATCCGCAGGAAGACACGGCGCCAGCATTCGGCAGAGGAGAAGATCCGTATTGTGTTGGATGGGCTTCGTGGTGAAGACAGCATAGCGGAGCTGTGTCGCCGTGAAGGAATAGCTACGAGCCTGTATTACAGCTGGTCGAAAGAGTTCCTTGAGGCCGGTAAGAAGCGGTTGGCTGGCGATACCGCACGCCAGGCTACCAGCTCTGAGGTGAAGGATTTGAGAGCGGAATCGTCGGCGCTGAAAGAGGTAGTCGCCGACCTGACCCTTGAGAACCGGCTGCTCAAAAAAAGCATGTTCGAGGATGGGGGAGACGACGAATGAGATATCTGTCACCCAACAGTCGCTGCTTGCAGCGATGAGAGGGCAACATCCGAAAAGCTTGAGATCATCCGGCTGGTTGACGGTTCGCACCTGCCGATCAAACGCACACTGGAAAAGCTCGGCATTCCCAGAACGACCTTCTACCGCTGGTACGACAGGTATCTGTCTTTCGGCGAGGCCGGGCTTGAGGATCGCCATTCCCGGCCAGGTAGGGTTTGGAACCGCATCCCCGACAAGGTGCGCAAGCAGATCGTGGAACTGGCTCTGGAAGAACCCGAGTTATCGCCCCGCGAGCTTGCGGTGCGGTTCACCGACACCAGGCGCTACTTCGTTTCTGAGGCCAGTGTTTACAGGCTTCTGAAGGCACAAGATCTGATCACTAGCCCAGCCTGCATCACCATCAAAGCGGCGGATGAATTCCATGAGAAGACTGTGCGGCCGAACCAGCTTTGGCAGACCGACTTCACCTATCTCAAAGTCATCGGTTGGGGCTGGTTCTACCTGTCTACGATCCTGGATGATTACAGCCGTTACGTTGTCTCTTGGCGCCTTTGCACCACGATGAAAGCTGACGATGTCACAGGAACGCTGGAAGACGCTTTGGCTGCATCAGGTTGTGACAGTGTCACCGTTGCCCACAAGCCCCGGCTGCTCAGCGACAACGGCAGCAGTTACATCTCTGGCGAGTTGGCGAAATGGCTGGATGAGCAGGGTATGGATCATGTTCGGGAGCGCCCAACCATCCGCAGACCCAGGGCAAGATTGAGCGATGGCATCAGACGATGAAGAACCGTGTCCTGCTGGAAAACTACTATCTGCCAGGAGCGCTCGAACAGGCCATCGGCGACTTCATCAATCACTACAACCACAACCGATACCACGAGAGCATCAGCAATCTGACACCCGCCGATGTCTATTTCGGTCGAGCCGAAACAATCCTCAGACGCAGAAAGGAAATCAAACACCAGACAATCCAGAAACGCCGCTTGCTGCATCATCAGAACGCGGCGTAGATTGAAACTGCGGCGAGCCTGATCCTCCTAAGCCAATCAAACGCTCGTGTTCCAAATCATTCGATGACGGACAGTATCAGGTTTCACATCAATGAGGCGCTCAAGACCTACGTCCCGCAACAGATGGCTAGGCAATTCATCCATGCAGCAATACTTCCGTTTCCGGCGCAGTAAGTGTCTGAAGAGTCGGTAAGCGTTCGTGATATGCAGCCGCCAACCCCTTGGCGGCGACAACATCAGTGCGGAGTTTGAAAAGTTCATCGCACCGCTCCTTCCAAAGACTGAACGCCTTGATTTGCTCCTTGTGACAGATACCCTGATGATTGAGCTTGGGACGACGCATTGGCACACGCTTCGATTTGGTTTGCAATACGACTTGCGCTTATGCCTGCTGCGTGGAAAAATCCCTGAAACAACAATCCGTACCCAGTGAACCAAAGACCGGGATTTTGAGGATCTTCCTGACCCATTGGATGTAGTGGATAACCCTTGTTGTCCAACGCACCCATGTGCCCGAAGAGTTCATCCAGATCTGCTCCATATCCAGTGGCGCAGATCACCACGTCGGGGTGGAGCTTTCGACCGCTGGCCAGTTCAACGGCGTGGGGCGAAAAGCCGACGGTTTCGCTGACGGCCGTAAACTGACCAGATTTCAGCGCAGAAACGAATCCATCATCCAGAGCGAAGGTAACTCCGTCTTTCAGCATCCGGGAACCACCGCCCATGACATGGCGGCGCAGGCCATAACGGCGCAAGTTTCCAAAGAAGGCACGCTGCATGATCGAAAAGATCGGATCGAGTGACCATTTGGGGAATAGCGTGAACAGGTTGGCCAGCCGCTGTAACGAAAAGCCGAAGACGCGCGATGGCAGGATCGATGGCCCATGCCTGACCGATACCCAGACCTGGGCCGGATTGCTGCGCGACAAATGATTCAACACATCTGTGCCTGAGTTGCCGGCCCCGATGACAAGGACTTTCTTCCCGTCGTATTCACTGGGGTCACCAAAGTCGGCGGCGTGAACGATTTGACCGCCAAACTCCTCCATGCCCGGCCAAACGGGCATATCAGGCACTTTCTCCCGCCCCGTTGCGACAATCAGGTGGGCGCTGAAATAGGTGCCCCTGTTGGTTTCGATCTGCCAGATGTCGTCTTCACGGCGGATTGACAGGACACGGGTCTCGAAATGGATATCGGAAGCAAACTGACGCGCATACTCGCTCAGGTAGTCGACAACAGCATCTCGGGGCAAAAAGGTGTCCGCTTTACGAGGTGCGTGATGTCCGGGGAGGCTGGCGAAATGGCGATGAATGTTCAGTCGCAACTTCGGATGCCGTGCGCGCCACGGGTCGGCCACCCTGTCGGACGCTTCCAGAATGGTGAACGGGATATTCCGGGCGCGCAGCTCAAAGGCCGCAGCCAGCCCGGAAAGACCGGCTCCGATAATGATGGCGGTTGTTGAATGAGGAACTTTCATTTGAGAACTCCAAAAACAGTGCGCTTAACGGCGCGCGAAAAAGTATGCGTTGAGTTGATCATGAGGCAGGTGATGGGTCTTGACCTGACCGAAGCCTGCATTGGCGAGATATTCCTGTGCTGTCTCAATGCCCCACATTGCACCGAGGCCTGGCCCGCCTTGTCCAATCGACACTGGGGTACAGTGCATCAGCGACAGGGAGTAAAGCAGGGGCGCAAACGGATTTTGGATATTGGTTTCCAGGTTCCGGGACCCGCCTATATCTTGCATCAGGAACAATCCGTCCTCGGCGAGCGAGCGGTAGACAAGGTCCAATAGTCCCTGCGGGTCTTTCTGGTCGTGGACCGCATCAAACGCTGTGATCAGATCGAAACTTCCCAGAGAATTGATTTTGGAAAGGTCCTGCGCACGAAACGTTAGGTTCTTCAGACCCATGCGTGCCGCTGAGACTTGCGTTTCAGTAAAGGCGTCCTCACATAGATCGATCCCGACAAAGCGGCTTGCGGGGAAGGCCTGTGCCAGTTCCATCATCGCGCGGCCCGCACCGCAACCTACATCCAGAACATCGATGCCGCGCTCAAGACGTTCGATCAGGCCAGGTTCCACAGGAAGGATGTGCTCGATCAGGGCTGATACCACCAGCTGGGCGCTGTCTTCTGCCATCACTTCGTGAAATCGGCAGTAGTCATGGTAATGGGTGCCCGCACCATCTCGAAACCGCGCGACCATATCTTCCTCGACCGAAGCCATGACACCAATGAACTGGCAGGTTACAGCCATGTTGTCGGGTTTTGCCGCATGGGTAAGCAACGGCGCGTGTTCAGGGGGAAGAGTGTAGGTTCCAGCTCCGGGGGCGTATTCGACCACGCCCGATGTCACCATCACGGCCAACCATTCGCGTACGTAGCGCTCGGCCAAGCCAGCCTTCTCGGCCAGAGTTGAGGAGGTGGCGTTAGGTAAATCGGCGAGCGCGTCAAATAGATGGGTACGGTGACCAATCGACGTCATCAGCGCGAGCGCGGCACTATTTAATGTGCCGACCATCTGCTCACCAAAGCGCTCTGCCTTGGCCTCATCAAAAGTGACTGCTGCTTGTTCGTTCATGTGGTTTCTCCGGTACTATTAGGGTTCATCTCGTCTGTTTCTGCGTCGGTATTGCCGCAAGCTTGCGAGTCGTGATATGCCTGCAAATGACCAAATCGGTGAATATCGGACATATCGATGCCAGCATTCAAAGCTCCCTGCCGTACAGTGGTTGTGACTTTGCCCTGCGTCGGAACCTCGACGGCTTACAGTATTCTCGATGCGCTCGCTTCGGTCGGCCGGGATTGGGAAATGCTGCATGGGGCCCGTCCCAAGGCGAAGGTTTTTGACGCCCAGATGTTGTCGGTAGATGGAGCACCCTATGTCGACATCAACGGACGACGTATCACGCCGGACGGATCACTGGCCGAATTTGGTCAGCCTGACTTGGTAATCGTTCCTGACCTGCATCTTGCGCCTGACGCACCGTTGCCAGATGAATTCGCGGTTGTGGTCCCGTGGCTTATCAAGGCGCATGCTGACGGCGCGATCATAACTTCTGTTTGTTCTGGTGCGCTCTTACTCGCGGCGGCAGGATTGCTGGATGGGCTTGATGCCACCAGCCATTGGAGTTTCTGTGATGTCATTGCCCGGAAATTCCCGGATGTCCGCGTGCGCCGTGAACGGATTCTGATACCTGCGGGTGACGGGCACCGGATCGTGACGGCAGGCGGAGCGTCTGCGTGGGGTGATCTGGTTCTGTATCTGGTCGGCCGAGTTGCTGGCCAGGATGAGGCCCGACGCCTCGCCAAGATTTATCTGCTCCAGCCTCACACTGAAGGACAGTTGCACTACGCTTCTTTGACTGCGGGAGCACAGCACGAGGATGCTCTGGTTGCAGATGCTCAGGTTTGGGCCGCGGATAACTATGCCCTGCCAACCCCGGTTACCGCCATGGCCGCCCGAAGCGGTTTGACGGAGCGTAGTCTGTTGCGGCGGTTTCGCAAAGCCACGGGGCAGACGCCAGTCGAGTACATTCAGACTCTCAGGGTAGAGGAAGCCAAGCAAATGCTTGAGACGACCGATTTGCCCATCGATGAAATAGCTGCTGAAGTTGGATATACCGAGCCATCAAGCTTCCGAAATGCCTTTCGAAGATATGTGGGTATGCCGGCTTCAGCATACCGCAAGAAACGCTTGCCATCCCATCAGTGATCAAGGGCAACCCAAACCGGACCTTCAAAATCGTGCTTTGCAAACTCCGAGTTGCGGATGGAGCCGACTTTTGCTCACGCCGCTTTTGCTGACGCAGAAACCCCTCGCAGGCGCGACACGCCATTTGTTGCATCGCAGAGGATTTCTCGTTTGCGGTCATTCATCGGCGCAAAATTCGGCCTAATCCAAATCTCTCTTTCGCCGCAGCTTTGGTCGACACACGAGGAGCGGACGAAACGGACCTTCATCCGGATCGCCCGCCACTGCCCGCCTACAACTGGAACAGACCCAAGGCACTAACCACATCGCGCTTTGTCGCCTCGGTGCGCTCTCGCGCCCGTTCCGTGCCCTCTTTGATCACGTCAATAACGTATCTCCGGTCCTCAGAGAGCTGTGCCCTGCGCTCGCGAATTGGTGCAACGAGGTCCTGAAGGATAGCTTCCAGACGCGCCTTGATCTTGCCATCGCCAAGCCCGCCGCGCTGATATTGTGCCTTGAGCTCGGCAAGCCCGTCCTGGTCCTGATCGAAGGCGTCGAGATAGGTAAAGACAACATTGCCCTCGATGCAGCCCGGGTCTTCGAGACGCAGGTGGTTCGGATCGGTGAACATCGCCCTGACAGCATTTCGGATCTCCTCGGACGACGCGGACAGCGCAATGGCGTTGCCACCGGATTTCGACATCTTGGTCTTGCCGTCGATACCGGGCAACCGGCCCGCCCTGGGGATGATCGCCCGCGCCTCGGGCAACACGGCGCGGCCTGAGGTTGCGTTGATGCGCCGCACGATCTCATTCGTTTGTTCGATCAGCGGGGCCTGATCCTCGCCGACCGGCACGACCGTCGCCTTGAAGGCTGTGATGTCCGCCGCCTGTGCCGCCGGATAACACAGAAATCCGGCGGGAATATCCCGTCCGAACCCGCGCACGCGAATTTCGTCCTTGATCGTCGGGTTCCGTTCCAGCCGCGCGACCGTGACGAAGTTCAGGTAGAGCATCGACAACTCGGCCAACGCCGGAAGATGCGATTGCAGGCAGATGGTGGTGCGACAGGGATCAATGCCCACGGCCAAATAGTCCAGCGCGACCTCCATCACGCTGCGCCGCACCTTCTCCGGGTCATGGGCGTTGTCGGTCAGGGCTTGGGTATCCGCCAGCAGCAGGAATTGTTCATGGCTGTCCTGATAGCGCAGTCGGTTTGCAAGCGAGCCTGCATAGTGCCCGATGTGAAGCGGCCCCGTCGTGCGGTCGCCTGTCAGAATGGTTGGTCTGTTCATTTGCGTCTTCCCATGAAACGAGAGAGGCAGCGCATCGGGAAGCTCGGAAAACAAAAGGCCGCCCATGCGGCGGCCTCGGAATACGTTTGGTCATCCGGCCACCTTGTTAGGAGGCCAGCCACCAAGTCGTTGCGATTATCGTAGTGTTTTCCATAGAACTCTGCCTATCGTCGGCTAGATCACGCGTCAATCAAATGGTAGACAGGGGCTCGATCCGAACCGCTGCTGCGGCGCGAACGCAGGTCCGGTTCGGATTGGCGAACGGCAAGTGCCGCCCGCCAACGTGGTTCAAATGTCGATTTGCTCGGCGATACTCAACGCATCTTCCAGCTCAACGCCAAGGTAGCGCACGGTGCTGTCCACTTTGGTGTGACCAAGTAGCAGCTGAACTGCGCGAAGATTGCCGGTCTTTCGGTAAATTTCGGCCGCCTTTGTCCTGCGAAGCGAATGGGTGCCGTACCCGCTCGGTTCTAAACCAATCGCCGTCACCCAGTCGCGGACGAGCCGACCGTACTGGCGCGTCGAGATGTGCGGGCGGTCATGGAACCGACTCGGGAACATGCACCGGCACGCAAACATCTCGGGCGACTTGACCCAAGCCAGGACAGTTTCGCGCGTGTTTCCCGTCAGTTCGAATTGAACGGGCCGCTTGGTTTTACTCTGGATCACAGAAACTCGCTCCCGCACGCGGTCATCCTTGACCAGATCAGCAACCGCCAGTTTCACCAGATCGCATCCTCGTAGTTTGCTGTCGATAGCCACGTTGAAAAGCGCAAGATCGCGCAGGTTGCCCGACAGTTCGAGCCGCGCGCGGATCGCCCAGACCTGTTTCGGCAACAGTGGTCGTTTCTGGCCGATGATCCGGCCCTTGTTCCAGGCTCTTCGTTTCGGGGTGACAGCAGGAAGTTGGACTCTTGGCATAGTGCGCCCTCCAATCCTCCCGCCAAACCCAGACATCAGCACCGTGCTGACGCCTCAATTTACTTGTGATTTGAATGGCCGTTGTCGGTTGCGCGTTCTTTGGGAAACGCTGCGGATGCATTGGGCCGTTCGGAGCCCAGAGCGGCAGATGCTGCACCAGCCAGGAATGGCAGCAGTGCGCAAAATGTTGACTCTACAACGCTGAACGAACGGCGCACACTGGACTTTGATCACACTCTCACTCACTGAGGTGCAGAATTCTCCAAACCGGTCGATTGCCGAATTCGCAGTTGGTAAAATAGTTTACGTTTTGACTGTCATCTCCGGTACTAGTCACTCGGTCAAAAGAGCCGAAAGCTCATCCGCCCCTTTTTGCAGTATTCCCAGAAACGACATCAGACTGTTGACGTCATGACGTTGTGTCGGCGCATGAACCGAAAGCGTGCCTACCAATCGGCCTTGCCCATCCTGAACGGGTACAGCTAAGGCAGTCATTCCGGTCATGAATTCCTCGTCATCGGTGGAATAACTATTCTCAGAGATACGTTGGATCTCCGCTCGCAGCGACTTGGGATCAGTCAGCGAGCGCTCCGTCTGTGGTTGTAGATTTCCCGCTGAAAGAAAACCGTCCAGCGTTTTTTGCCGCAGTGTGGACAGGTACATCTTGCCGCTGGCCGTACAATGGAAGGGTACCTGAGTACCAACCGGAAGCTGAATCCGCAGTGGCCACTTCGTTTCCACCCGGTCCAGATAGATCATCCCCTCGCGGTCTGGAATGGCGAGATTGCAGGTTTCACCAACCTGCTCGGCGACGCTGCGCAAGATCGCCAGACGCGCCGTACGCAGGTGCTCGGAAGACATCGTATTAACTGAAAGCAATCGCAGTCGGTGTCCAGGGCCGTATGAACGCCCATCCAGATCGCGCTGCAGGAAGCCCTCGGCTTCTGCGGTTTGCAACAGGCGGTGGATGGTTGGCTTGGCCAGGCCCAGTGACTCGATCAGGTCTGACGGTTTGACGGCGACCCCGCGTCGCGCCACCTCCTCAAGGATGAGAAGAAGGCGCAAGTTGGTCGGTATCTGAGTTTCTTTGTCTTTTGTTTCCGTCGCGGCCATTCCGTAACAGTCTAGTTATTTGGCAGCAGGATCAAGGCCAGATCGGGTACTAGCGACACCAAAACCCACACTGACAGCAATGCGACCAGATAGGGCACAGTGTACCGCAGCAGCCGGAAATAGGGCACGCCGGTCACGCCTGAAGCCACATAAAGGTTTAAGCCATATGGCGGAGTGATGAACCCGATAGATGCCCCAACAAGGAAGATCACCGAGAAATGGATCGGATCAATTCCGACTGACGCCGCTATCGGGGCAAGGATCGGGGCCAGGATGATCGTCACAGGCAGGCTTTCCAGCACCATGCCCGAGAAGAAGACGATCACCATCGAGGTGAACAGCACCGCATGGTACCCACCCATTGAGGTCACGAAATCCCCAATGGTCTGCTGTGCGCCAAGCAATGACAGGATCTGCTGCATCACCACCGAAATCGCGATCAGCGGTGCAAGAATTCCGGTGATCTGGGCCGAACGGATAACGATCGATGGGATCTCAGGGATCGTAAACCCTTCGACTACGAACATCTCGGCATAGCTCTTCTCGGTTGGCGATATATCATTCCGCGCGCCCATGATCCGGTTGATCGGATAGCTGACCAATCCTGCGATCACGCAGAAGCCAACTGTCACGCCCGCTGCTTCGGTCGGAGAGAATTTGCCCGTGTAGATGCCCCAAAGCACCAGTCCGATGGCGAAGAACCCAAGCCATGCGCCAAAGGCGGTTTTCAACACTCGGTTCAGCTGTAGCGGGATCAGATGCCCCCAACCATTAAGGCGGCAAATGATCCAGCACGCGAACTGCATGCCAAAGACCATCAGTGCGCCAGGAAGGATGCCCGCAACGAACAGTTCGGAAATCGGCAGGTTCATAAGAAACCCGTAGACGATAAAGATGATCGACGGAGGAATGATGATGCCCACCGTGCCGCCCGCCGCCGCTGTGGCCGCGCTGAATCGTTCGTCATAGCCGCCTTTCACCATCTCAGGATGTAACATCGAACCAATTGTGGCTGTCGTCGCCGAGTTGGATCCCGAGATTGCTGCGAATAACCCGCAGGCGCCAAGCGAGGCCATCGCCAACCCGCCGCGTATCCAGCCCAGACAGGCATAGGCAAAATCGCTTAGACGCCGCGCAATGCCCGATTTGTTGATAAGGTCTCCGGTCAGGATGAACAGGGGCATTGCCAGTAGGGCAAAACCCTTGTTGAACACGTTCAGCAACTCGGCGCCCATGTTGTCCAGCGTCAGACCAAGGACAAATGAACAGCCTATGACCCAATAGCCGATCACCAACAGGACCGGCACGCCCAACATGAACAGAAAAGTGACCCCAAGCGAGATCAGTGTGACCATGGTTCCATCTGTCATCAGTCTGCTCCGATCACTGCCTGCTTGATCAGCGGCTCACCTGTTTTCCAGTTGTGCAGATCGTCGGCGAGGTTTTGAAACACCCGCCCGACCATCAGAAAGAACGACAGTGGTGCGGCCAGAAGGAACCACCACTGCATGATGTTGTCGGTCCCCAGAACGATCTGAAAGTTCGATGCCGATAGGGCGACCAGCCTGGACGTGGTCACGATGACGATCACTGCGAATATGAACCACAGCACGGCGTCAAGGATCAGGCAGGCCAATTGCCCGCCGCGCGGCATGGCAGAGCGGAATTCGCTAAAGCTCAGATGTGTGCGTAGACGGACGTTGTACGAGGCCCCGAACCACGCCATCACCATGAACAGCAGCGGTGGAATAGTAGTCGACCAGGGCTCTTGATCGTTGAATACGAACCGGTCGATCACGCCCCAAAAGATGATCAAGGCAATGGCAAGGTAGGAGTACACCATCACCGATCGTTCCAGATGCCGTTCGATGAAGGGCACGGCCCGATAGATCAGCATGATGACGAACCCGCCCAGGGCCGAGACAATCGCGCCTAACACCCAGGTTGCGTTGGATTCCAGTGCGGATTGAATCTCGAACGAATCCTGGCTGAGAAAGGCGCTGAAAATTGCGCCTATGTCTGCCCAAAACGACATGTACCCCGTCCTCCCAGTCGGTAATTGGATGAACCGGCCCGCCTGGGGCCGGTTCGTGTAAGTTTATCAGGCTTCGCCCTTCCACCAACGGCGCGGCTCGACATTTTCCGGTAGTGTATCGGCTGGAATCTCACGCGCGATGTCATAGATTTCCTGATAGGTATCGATGCCACCTGCCCATTTGTTCAGGCGTTCACGCCATTGCGCCCAGGGCTCGGGGTTGTAGTTTGGGGCGCACATTTCCTCGGCCAGTTTGATCTGATCATCCGCCAGAAATGCCGGGCGCACGCCGTTTTCGGCAAAGATCGTGTCAGGCAGTTGCGGGTCCGAGAAGCCCACGGTGTTCAACAGCGCCGCCTCATTCGCGCCCTGAATCAGCGCCTGCGTAAAGTACGAAGATTCCATCACAGCATCCTGTAACTCGCCGCTCAGCCCATCAAACACCTTTGCTGACATTGAGGTATGTTCGGTTCCGCAGAAGAATTTCAGGTTCACTGACTGCGAGACCACCGGCGCCATGTTGGCATAGGCAACGGCCGAGGCCCATGTTTCGGCCCCGTCGATCAGACCAGTCTTGAGCGCGTCCAGAGTCTCTTCCCATGCCACCGGCACCGGGTTCAGGTTCAATAACTGCATCGCAATCCGGCCCAACTGCGTGCCGGTCACGCGGTTTTTGGTGCCAAACAGTTCTTCCAGTTTGGTGACGGTCGGTTTGTCTGAAAAGGTCGATCCCATTTGCAGACCGCGCAATTCGCAATGAGTGAACAGGAACTTCAGCCCATGCCGTTTCTCCAGCGGATCACGCAGGATGCGCTGGCTCGCCGGGCTGTAGAAGAAATGATACTGTGCCGCGCGACTGGGGAACATATACGCGTAATCCAGCACGTTCAGATAGGGCGCACCGCCGGCAGAGTTCTGGGTCGATGCCGCATAGATGTCGACGATACCCTGCTGTGTCTTCTCAACACAGCTCAACTGTCCGCAGATCTGATTGTCACCGATGAATTCAATCCGAATCTCGCCATCCGTTCGCTCTTCCAGATCCCGTGCGAACTCGATTGCGCCTGCGCGTTCAATCAGCAGGTTGCGGGTGTTGAAGCCCGACGCGCCGAATTTCAGCGTGTGCTTCGGTTCTTTCGAAAAGCGTTTCTCGTAAGTTGATTCGGCAGCCTGTGCCAGATTCGCCAGGCTCATTGCGCCACCGAACCCGCCTGCTGCCAATAAGGTCGAGCTCATGCCGTAACGGCCCGCAACTCGGAAGAAATTCCGACGCGAAATACCACTTAGTTTCCGACCAATCTCCATTGCTTACCTCCCTGATCACAATTATTGAGACGTTTTGTATCAAAAAAGGCTAGTATAATTCGATCAACTTGCATAGAGTTTTTTTCAGCAACTTTCGGAGGAGGCAGTCATGGAGGTGGATTATGCGGTTGTTGGCGCGGGGTCTTCGGGCTGTGTCATTGCCAATCGGCTAAGCGCTGATCCCAATACGACGGTTGCGCTGCTTGAGGCTGGTGGCCGCGATACGAACCCGTGGATTCACATCCCTGTTGGCTATTTCAAAACAATGCACAATCCATCGGTCGACTGGTGTTATCGGACCGAACCCGATCCCGGCCTGAACGGTCGATCCATCGATTGGCCACGCGGTAAGGTGCTGGGTGGGTCATCCTCTTTGAATGGGTTGCTATATGTGCGCGGCCAGAAAGAGGATTACGACCGTTGGCGTCAGATGGGCAACGAAGGTTGGGGCTGGGAGGACGTGTTGCCACTGTTCAAACGCTGCGAGGATCAAGAGCGCGGCGAGGATGAATTCCACGGTGTCGGTGGACCTTTGTCTGTGTCCAACATGCGCATCCAACGTCCCATCTGCGACGCATGGGTCGCTGCAGCGCAGGCCGCAGGTTATCCGTTCAATCCAGACTACAACGGGGCCGAACAAGAGGGCGTCGGGTACTTTCAGTTGACCACCCGCAATGGTCGACGCTGCAGCGCAGCCGTGGCGTATCTAAAACCTATCCGGGGTCGTCAGAACCTCAACATCATTACCAATGCCTTGGTAGCGCGGGTGGTTTTAGAAGGGAAAAAGGCAACCGGACTGGTTTATCGGGATCGTTCGGGTGCTGAACAAACTCTAAAAGTCCGGCGCGAGATCATTCTGTCCGGTGGGGCGATCAATTCCCCCCAAATTCTGATGTTGTCGGGAATCGGAGACCCAGATCATCTAAAGGAAAACGGTATCGAACCGCTGCACGCCCTGCCGGGTGTCGGCAAGGGTTTGCAGGATCACTTACAGGCGCGGCTTGTGTTTAAATGTAACGAGCCGACTTTGAATGACGAAGTCCGCAGCCTGTTCAATCAGGCGCGAATTGCCCTGAAATACGCGCTGTTCCGCGCAGGCCCGATGACCATGGCCGCCAGCCTTGCCACCGGTTTCATGAAAACCCGCCCCGAGGTTGAAACCCCCGACATTCAGTTTCACGTCCAACCCTGGTCCGCTGACAGTCCTGGCGAGGGAGTGCATCCGTTTTCAGCGTTCACGATGTCGGTGTGCCAACTGCGCCCGGAAAGCCGCGGAGAATTGCGGTTGAACGGTCCCGATCCGTCTAAACACGTCAAAATCGTCCCTAACTACCTGTCCACGGAAACGGATTGCAAAACGATCGTCGATGGCGTGAATATCGCACGTGGGATTGCCAAACTGGCCCCTCTGGCTTCAAAAATTTCCGAGGAATTTCGACCGACGGCAGAGCTGAGTTGCGACGATTACGAAGGCACGCTAGATTGGGCCAGATCCAACACCGCATCAATCTATCACCCAACCGGAACTTGCGCGATGGGAAGCAATGGCATGTCCGTTGTCGACGCAAAACTAAATGTGCATGGAATAAAGAACCTAAGGGTAGCTGATTGCTCCATTATGCCGGATATCGTCAGTGGCAACACTAATGCGCCAGCAATTATGATAGGCGAAAAGGCAAGCGACTTGATAAGTGCAGATGCCTGACAGTCCCTCCGTCTTGTCCGCATGCCATGCAAAATGCCCAAAACACTCGCAACCGATGGATCAGTGCGCCATTCGCGCAAGCTCAAGCTGTTTGGTCGGTGGAGTCTGGTCGCAACTTGCGCTTTGCCTAACTCATGACTCATGAGTCATGACTGACAGTGATCTGGGAGCGACCATTGGTCAATGATCTGTGGAGCATCTAGCGCAGGGACTTAACACCACACCAACCTCGCGAAGCATGCATAAGCGGACGCAGACACTTTCCTAAAGTTCAACTCTTAACGTCCGCTTTCCTATTTTTAGGCGTACAAGTACTGCACTTGCTGAGATAGACATACACAGCCCTGGGTCGCGAACTTGAATGTTCCCTAATTGTCTGGGTGCCGACACTGCGTCGGTGAACGCTATTGGCTGCTAAGTCCGCGACTTGTAAATTCCCACCTCAATAAATGCTGCGCGATGCGCGAATGGCCGAGATCGCCGCCGCGTGGCGGCGCGGACTTTTTCGCCTGCGCAGAAAATTCGCTACACTATGCACACGCAGCGTAAATTTGAGAGGGCCGCTCAGGGCTCTATTGAGACCTTAGCCGCAGCGTTGATGAAGGACCGCTATTCAGATTGGGTCAGAAATGCTTGACGTTTGGGTCAGAATTGAATGACGCGATTTGCAGAATTGTTGAGGTTTTGGCTGTCGATTGAGTCAAATATCAGTGACGTTCCACATTTCCCTAAAAGGCGACATTAGTTCTGCACCAGCGACAGGACCTTGCCATTTTCGCCTCACTTCCTTCAGCCAGCACTTAGACCGATTTCATTGATCCTGACTTCCTATTGGGAAAATCAGGACTGATTTGCAGATAAGGCGCCGAAAGCGCCTGTTCCTGCTGATCTGCCACATGGCGACGCGGATGGGGGCGAGGCAATGCTATTCGACAATAGTGGTGCGGCCCGCAGGCACAGCCGAGGACACGGTTTTGTCTAATAGGTTGCCCGAGGGGGAAGGCAGCGTCTTACCCCTGATGGGCAGGGGCGTTTGGCTTGCCCAAATCCCACTGGCCCACAAGGGGACAGTAACGCGCGTCATGACGGTACAAGGATTGCACAGATGCTTGCCTTTGGAGCGGATGGCATGATCGAAAACAGCAGGTCAAAGGTGTCAAGGAATTTGATTTGTCCCTGTCTGGACAGCAACATGATGCGACGGCGGCTAAAGCCGATGGATTGATTTTCGAGGAAAACTGCGCGGCGTGTCGCGGCGGTGACGGCCGCGGGGGTATGAAATCGGCGCGCCAGATTTGGGTGATGAAAGTTGGATCTTTGGGGGCGACCGGGATGACATCTATCACAGCATCTATTTTGGCCAGCTACATCGGGTTCAAGACATGGCACCTGTCCATGGTATTCGAGGTCTGGGAAAAACCACGCGGGCGTTTGCTGAACGCATGTCCTCGCATCCGAATTTGGAGATGGGTCTGCTGAACCGTCCGGGCCTGTGTGCTTGGGATGGCGGAGTTCCCATTTTTGAAGACGGTGTATTGATCGGTGCTATGGGTGTGTCCGGCGCAGCCGGTCCTGATGATATTCAGTGCGTTCTGGCTGGTTTGGTGGCTATTGGTCTGGGCGATTGAATCGAGTTTTACCGCCACGGCATGCGGAGCTGTTTGCAGCGCAATGGGCCGCGGTTGTGCGTCAATCAAAAGGCGTTTGCCCTGGGCGACATTATTCAAGAAGTGGATATTTGTGCACTGCGCAACACCATCACTCGCGGCCCCCAACAGACACTCAGCGCTCTGGTCTGACGCTGCGACCGCAGCCAGTCTCGCAGACCTTGGCTGTGCGCTCAGTACTTCGTTGAACACCGCGCAGCTTGTGCGGAAGATGGTCAATTTGGTTTGGCGTTGATGTCTTGCCTGGCGCGCAGTCTTTAGCTCGACCACGTTTGGCGGTCGGAAGCGGCGCACTTCATTCGGTGACTCCGAACTTGTCTAGGAGCGCCTCGGCGACATCGCGGATTGCAGCGCGCGCCGCTTTTGGGTCGGTTTTGGCAATATCATACAAAGCTATCATGGCCTCCGAACCTGATGCTGCTGTCAGCCCGTTCACCAAACGGGTCTTCTCAGTGGGTGAAAGATTTGCCGAGCAAAGGGCGTTTCTGAACATTTCGACACGCCGCGCGCCGCGCCTGTCGCCGGGACCATGCACGAGCCAGGCATCCAAGCTACGCGCAAGGAACTGACGGAAGGCCGCTTCATTTTCGACTGAGAGGTCGAAAATATACAGAGCGACCGCAATCGTTTTTTTCCGTGCGCCCTCATGTCCTGCGACCACCTCTTCGTAAGGACGCACAGCCACGGCAAGTCCTGCTTCGTTGGCCAAAATCTGCGGGTCCGAAAAATACCGGTACGCAGTCGCGCGCGAAATTCCTTTCTCTGCCGCTGCGGCCGCAACAGTTACGGTTTCGCCACGCAACATCAGACTTCGCGCGCCCTCAAGAATCGCTTCGCGGGTTCTGGATCGTTTGCTGAGACTTGGCGCCATCAAGCACTCCAAAATAAGACACTTGCCTCATAATGAGACATATGTATCATAATTGCGTAAATGCGAACTAGAATCAACAAGGAGAAGCCAATGAACGTCCAACGTCACCGCACCTACGATGTCTTGGGAAATGTCGTTAAATTTCTGGCGTATCCTGACGAAACCGACGGCAAGTACTGCGTCATAGAGTGCATTGTTCCAAAGGGCGCAGGTGCCCCACCAAATATGCACGCCGGCGAAATGGAAGCATTCTACGTACTGGATGGTGAAGTTGCTTTTCACGTCGATGGAGAAGACATCGTTGCGAAGAAAGGCATGTTTCTAACAGTCCCTGATGGAGCGATACACGCCTTTTCCGGTGTCTCAGAGGAAGCGAAACTACTGATAGTGAACGCCCCCGGCGTGATGCACGAGCGGTTCTTTACGTCCGTCGGATCCGAATTGCCCGAGGGCGCAACGCGGCCTTTGCCGCCGAGCGGTCCTCCAGATATCCCGGCCCTGGTTGCAAAAGCATCTTCGTTGGGCATGACGATACTCGCGCCGGAGGTTGCAGATCACCGCGCCTAAAGAGCGATGAATCGACGGCTATCAGCGGCTGCTTATGGTCAATGCTTCGTTTTTTTGAATGTCACAATGGCATCGCGTGTGCGCCCGCAAGAGAGGACCACTACCATGTTTCGCATCGCAGAAATCGCCATTCGTGTTGAATACTTGGACCGGGCAATTGCGTTCTATCAAAATTTTCTGGGCTTCAAATTCCATCACCGCGAAGCCGGTGTGGTTTTTCTGGAAGTCGGCGCACTGAATTCGCCGCTGGGCAAAGTCGGGCACCCGCAACTTCTCGCTCTATTCGAGAGAGGACACTCCATCGATGCTTCGCTTTCAACGCTCGACCACATCGCCTTTGAGGTTCCCGACGCCCAATACGATCTGGAGCGGTCCCGTTTCGAAGGCCTGAAAATGATCATTCGCGAACGCTCATGGCCCGACAGTCTGCCCTGGAATGGTCGGTCGTTCTTTGCTCAGGATCCGGACGGTAATGTAATAGAAGTCATTGCTGCCAATACCGATTAACCCAAGGCCGAACTCCTTGCGGCCCTAACCGGACATTTACCTAGAGGGGCAAAGTCTTTGACCGTTCCTTGAAGCAGACGTTCTTATTGAGCGTCACTCATCAGATCACGAAGTACTTGCGATAGTGTTTTTCCGGCCATCTGGCTTACGTTAAAACGTAGAAACGAGTTCTTTGATTGAGTTGGGCTAAAGACATTTCCGGGTGCCAAAACAACATTTTTCTTAAGAGCTTTTCGCGCCATCGCAGCAGCATCCTGCCCGTTGGGCAGTTCGCACCATAGATAAAATCCACCTCTGGGCTTCACGAAAGGCCTTATGTCCAGCGTATTTAATTCTTCGATTGAACGCGCGCGGACGCGATCCAATTTGTCCCTAAGCGCCTCCATGTGTTTGCGATAGCTGCCATCAGTGAGCGCTGAATGTAGCAATTCTGTCACCATTGGGCTGGGGCCTCCGAAGCTGATCGCAACCTGAAGCTCAGTCAGAGACGCAATCCAGTCAGGGCGCGCTGCTATGTATCCACATCGCAACGATGCAGAAAGGGTTTTGGAGAAGCTCCCAATCGTGAGAACCCTATTCAGCCCATCCAGTGAAGCCAGCCTTGGCGAAAGATCAGGTTCGAACTCAGAGAAAATAGCATCTTCCACGATCTGCAAATCATAGGTTTCGGCCAAAGACAGCACACGGTGTGCAGTCGCTGCAGTGAGTGTCGCGCCCGTTGGGTTGTGCAATGCCGAGTTGGTCAGGTAGAGCCGTGGGCGCTCTCTCAAAAGCACGTTTTCAAATGCGGCAAGGTCGGGGCCGATAGGCGTGTAGGGCACACTGACAATGGAAATCTGGTGCGCTCTTAGAAGGGCCTGAAAGTTGAAATAACAAGGATCATCTACCAAAACGGTATCACCGGGCTTGAGAAGCAATCTACAAATCAAGTCCAGCGCCAGCGATCCGGAATTGGTGAGCAAAACAGTATCGGGATCTACCTCTATGTTCTGGTCGCACAGCATTCGTGCCACATGCTGGCGCAGACCAGAATGGCCCTGTGCACAGCTGTAATCTGTAAGCATATTGTCGTTGCCACGTGCCACTCGGCGCATCGCTCGCCGGAGCGACTCGACAGGCATCCAATCGGCAGGCATCCAGCCACATCCAGGCTTTGCCATGCCCTCGCTGGCGTCAATCGATTGTCGCGCAACCCAGAGCGGATCAATCTCGCGCTCAAGCAGCGGCCCGGTCTGTGAAACCTCGAACGGCTGTACGCGGTCTGACACATAGAAACCTGAGCCGCGTCGAGCAAAAATAGCTCCTTTTGCAGCCAAGACATCATAGGCCTCAACCACTGTCGAAGGTGACACGCCCAAGCGCGTTGCGAGGCCCCGGACCGAGGGAAGTTTTTCACCCGCACCCAGTGCCCGCGATCGGATGAGACGCGTTATGTGTTCCATCACAAGAGCTCTACGGGTTGCAACGGCCATATAAGATTGCCTTTGTATGGGACTGATGAACAGTACAGTTTACGTGAATTGTATCGCTTTGTATCTGCATTTTTCCCACCACTCCAGCTACAAGGTCCCAAAAGGGATCTTTCTTTATGAACTCCTCGTTTTCTGGCTGGGGCAGCGGACTACTCGGTGTGTTGATCTTCAGCGGATCACTACCCGCCACGCGGGTGGCTGTAAGTAGCCTAGACCCGCTCTTCCTGACATCAGCCCGTGCGGTTCTGGCGGCGGTTCTTGCAATTTTCTTGTTGGCCCTTTTCAGAGAGAAGCGACCCTTGCGCACGGATCTGATTTCTCTTGTTGTAGTTGCCTTCGGTGTGGTGATCGGCTTTCCGCTTTTGACGGCACTGGCACTGCAACACATCACAGCTGCGCATTCGATCGTCTTTATCGGCTTATTGCCCTTGAGCACCGCTGCTTTTGGCGTGCTGCGTGGTGGTGAGCGTCCGACCGCGTTGTTCTGGGTATTCTCAATCCTTGGCAGCTCCGCCGTCGTTGGTTTCGCGCTCTCCCAAGGCGCTGGCGGTTCGCTCATTGGCGGTTTCTTTATGGTAGCGGCGATCGTGGCATGCGGGTTGGGCTATGCTGAGGGAGCGCAGTTGTCGCGCCGATTGGGCGGATGGCAGGTGATTTCCTGGGCGCTGGTTCTATCCTTACCTATTATGGCTGCTTTCGCGATTCTGACATGGCCTCCCACGTTAAACGAGCTGACCTTGCCGGTCTGGTTCAGTCTAGGCTACGTCTCGATCTTTTCGATGCTAATCGGTTTCATATTCTGGTATCGTGGCCTTGCACTTGGCGGCACAGCAGGCGTTGGACAGCTTCAGCTTCTTCAGCCGTTCTTCGGTTTGACTCTTGCGGCTCTTTTGCTCGCCGAGCCCGTTGCGCCATCCATGATCAGTGTCACGATCTTTGTGGTGATTTGCGTTGCGGGGGCAAAGCGTTTCGCGTGACGGCCCACTCCTGCCATCCACTGCCCAAGTCGGAAGCCGCGGTCGCAGCCCGCATTCCGGCGACGGTTGGATATGCAAAAGGCGTACCGATGGGTGCCGACCTTAGGGCCCCCTCCGAAGGTGCACAGGCACCAAGGTTCATGGTGGCAGCCCTTCGTGATCCAATTGGCGCTAACCTCGACCGCGTGCAAATCGTGAAAGGTTGGCTCAATGAGGACGGGACGACCGATGAGAAAGTCTTTGACGTCGCCTGGTCAGACGAACGCGAAACTGGCAGCGACGGAAAGGTTCCGCCCGTTGGTGATACTGTGGATGTTGCTTCCGCAACCTGGACCAACACCATTGGTGCCGCGGAACTTGCGACAATCTGGATTGATCCTGAATTCGACCCGGCGCGCCCGGCTTTCTATTACGCGCGTGTGCTCGAGATTCCGACACCACCCTGGTACGTCTACGACGCATACCGCTACGGTATCGACATCCCTGAAGGCGCTCCTACTTCGCAGCAGGAGCGTGCCTACACGTCTCCAATCTGGTACACGCCGCAAGGCTGACTGATTGCCAAGTTTGGGTTGAAAATAACGCGATCGACTGTTCGATGGTGCGGTTGAGAGTGGTACCGCCTCTCGTGCGAAAACAGGTCTCGGTGGAAAGACACGACACAACCTGAACAATATGCTGGCGGCGGCGTTCGGAAAGAGCCATTTGGAAAGCGTCGGACCTGTCTCACTTTTGGTGATCAACCCGAACTAATCCTTAGCAAAGTTGACGCCACTCGGACATTGATGTGCCAAAACGCGCAGCGGTGTCAGAGCGAATGGCGGCTAAGCGCAAAGTCTGCGACTGCGGTTCGATAGACAGAACCTCCGAGCTTCTGAACAGCGAATGTTGCCCCTTTTACAGGCGGCTTGCGCGCCCGATTAATTAAAAATCAGAAGAAAACAAGCGCCTTGGTTGCTTGGCACAACACTGAGTTGCCCACCAATTGCTTCCATGGTCGCTTTGACAATATTCAGGCCCATACCTGTGCCACCGGCCTCTCTTTTTGTCGTAAAGAAGGGCTGCAAAACCTTGTCCTTGTTCCCTTCACTGATACCGGCGCCATTATCTGCGATTTTTAGGCAGATGACACCGTCGACCTGATAGGCTGTCAGCACGGCATTCTGCGCGCCGTGTTGCTGAGCGTTCTCAAGCATATGTGTCAGCATGATGTGCAGGGTGGGTGCCGCGACGGGCAAGGGCAGGTGATCGTTCTCAGTCTTGATCGCAAGCGCGGGGAAAGTCTGGACGACCTGATCAGTGATGTCGTTCAGACAGCATGTACCGTTAATGGCGCTCTGATCGGCCAGGCTGAAGGCGCGCATGTTGGCCAGCAGATCCTCCATCCGCTTTCCGCCCTTGTCCACAGTGTCCAGCAGGCGGTGTTTCTGCGCTGGTGACAAATCATCGTCGCGCAGCAGCTCTGCCGCGCCTTTCAAGGCGGTGAGGGGTGACTTCAGCTCGTGGGTGACATGGGCGGTGTACGTTTTCAATCCGTCCTGCTTGTCCTGCAAGCGTTCCGTCAGCGATTGAAAACTCTGGCTCAGATCCGCAATTTCCCGCGTGCCAAGCTGGTCTGGTGGTTCCCATGCCTGACCACCGTGGCCCGCCATCTGGCTGCGCTGGATCAACAGGTGGATCGGCCGGGTGATGAACCGCCAGAACACGTACCCGATTAGCGCCGTGGACAAAGCAACAAATGCCGCGGCTTTGGCAAGGTTGAAACGTTCGCCGTACAGAAAGCGGAAAATATGGTTCGGGGTACGGCTTAGGTAAACCGCCCCGATAAGGGTCTGATCCACGAACACTGGCATCGCCACGAAAACGCGCACGCGGGCACCGCGGCTGAGGGTATAAAGCGCAGGCGTTGCATCCTCTCGCACGCGGGTGCGCGCGACCGAGACGGTTTTCCCTGAAAGGGCCTCGCGAACCTCGTCAACATGGCCCAGCTTTTGGCCGATTTCCGCAGTACCGGCAAACACGTTCCCATCGACGTCCAGCATCCGGTAACCCGCAAGGGTTTGCGCCTGGGCAGCGTTGGCGATGCGGCTAAGTGGGGCGGCGATGGCCTGATAAACCGAACCGGGTCGAACGGTTGCCGGTCGCGCGTCCGGGCGCGGCGGCAGAACCGTTTCGCGATTGACCGACAGCGATGGAAACACCGCGTGCTCGGTTGAGATTGCACTCGGGCGGGGCGGCTTGATCCCGGCTGCATCTGCATAAAGCTCGGCATACGCCGCTGACATGACCGCAGCCTGTGTCAGCAGGCTTTCTTCGGTCTGTTGCACCAGTTGACTGTCGTAAAAACGGAACAGGATCAGCCCGGCAAAGGGCAGGCACAGGACAATGCCCAGCACCAGCAGAACGATGGTCCACAATCTGGGGCGCCATTTGCGGTTCAGCCGGGCGTGCATGCACCCATCCTGAGGCCGACACCGTGAATGGTCACGATCCCTTCGGCACAGCCGGCCTGGGCCAGCTTGGCACGGACATTGCGTATATGGCTGTCAATGGTGCGGTCCGAGACGTGGATGTTGTAGCCGTAAAGCGCATCGATCAGCTGCGCCCTTGACAGAACACGGTCGGGACGGGCCATCAGAGTTGCCAGCAGCCGAAATTCCGAACCGGTCAGCGTCACGGGCGTTGAAGCGAACCTGCACAGGTGACGCTCTGCATCCAGGTGCAGGCTGCCTTGCGACAACACTGGATCGGGCTGGGCAGGTGTCGGAGCGCTGCGTTTCAGAATGGCCTTGATCCGGGCCACCAATTCGCGTGGGGAAAAGGGTTTCGTCAGATAATCATCGGCGCCCAGCTCCAGCCCGACGATACGGTCGACCTCGTCATCGCGGGCGGTCAGGAACAGGATCGGCACGTCCGAGGATTTGCGGATTTCCCTGCATACTTCCAGACCATCCTTTTCGGGCAGCCCGATATCCAGCACGATCAGATCGGGGCTTTCCTGGCGGTTTGTATCAAGCGCGGTCAGGCCGTCGCTGGCCAGAAGTGGCGCATAGCCTGCCTTTTCAATCGCGAACCTTGTTACCTCAAGGATATCCGGATCATCGTCGACAACAAGAATGCGTGCAGGCATCAAATGGGGTCCTTCAACTCTGCTGCCGATAATAGGCTTGTATCCGCCATCTCCGAAAGCCCCATTCGCGCCAGTTGGTGATTGCATCCTTTTTCAGATCATATCGCATCCACGCGTCACAGACTTGCTGTCCGGTTCTGGTTTCATGATCACGGATTGCTGGGTAAGCATCAGCACCAAGGCTGCATATGTAACCAGTGTCCTGTTGCATCAGAGCGCTGCCGTGGCTCAGATTATAGCTGGCAATGACTGATGCGAAATTCACAAAGTTGCAAGTATACAAGACTACCAGAAGCGCTGCAAAACAACGCCGCAGAAGCCAGATTGTATCGAAGCCGCGATGGATTTGCACCACGGTCAGCAGCAATCCGGTGAGAACCAGTGCCATCCAGATAAAGGCGGCCACCCGCAAATAGGTTAGCGCATAGGCGTCGACGTAATGATGCAGCCTGATAGCAGCTGTCATCACCAGGAACACGTTCTGCGCCAACCACGTGTAGATCAGAATGCGCAACGTCCGGTCCGCACCGATCATGCTGTGAGTGACCAGAGTGAATACGCCCGCCAACAGGGCCGTAACCACCAGCGGATAAGCGCCCCGATGGGCATAAGCGGCATAGCTCATCCCTTGAGGCAGGGATACACCCCCGGTCAGGATACCAAGGTCCATCACGGTTTGTACAAGGAACATCAGGTTGAACAGTAACAGCGAATTGCGCACCGAGATTGGATTGATCAGAAATGCGGCCCGGCTTGGGCCTGTCTTTGGCATGGTGGCGGGGCGGGCAATGCCGCCCAGCCATAGTTCGCTGAGGTTTAGGAACGGCCACAGCAGCGAGGCCATCACGCTCCAGAACAGAAGTCGCAGCCAGAAGTACCCTTCGAACAGGAGACTTGGGTCCAGCTCGGCCAGAAGGTCTTCCAGCACCGGATTGGCGGCGGCCAGCAACGCAAGGAAGACCGTACCCAATAGCAGGGGCAAGGCCAGCGATGCTGCGTGGCGGCGGCTGTCGGACCCAAGATCGGCGGCCACCGCGGTGCGACATGTATCGCGCAGCAAAAGCGTCGCACCGATGGAAGGCAGTCGCAGGGCGGTTCGCAGCAGCAGACGTTCGTTTACAGCCTGACCGAATAACGCCCAGGTGGCCAGACTGACCAAACCAGCGAGGCTGAACAATAACGATAGAAGCTGCAAATCGATGGCCACCGGCAGGTTGGTGATCAAGGCAAATGCGGCGGCTACGAGCCACTCCTTTGCAGTCGCACGCCGGGGTTTCATCGCTACGATAGCGGCGGACAAGACCAGCGCGAAGACTGAGACAGAAATGCCTAGAGGCTGTTCCCAAAACAACCAATCAGCAAGCGCTACCAGCGATGCAAGAAGCGGGATTGCATGGCGCATTTTCAGAGTAGACATCAGAGAACCACTCTGCTGTCGTCTGTTGCCTCTCCATCGGGGGACTTCGTCCATCTTTCCCAGCCACCACGCGTCCAGCACGATGCTGTCCGGCACGCCGCGAATTGTCAGTTCCTGCCTCATGTCCCGTCTCCTGCTTGCAGGTTTGTGTTCCCGGCAGAATGCCTGCGGCGATTGCATCTTTGGCGCGACGTATCCGCAGCCTTCATGGGGCTTTCGTGCAGAAAATGTGCAGAGGCGGTGAAAGGCATTACCAACCACGATTTCCGAGCTGCAACTCGCGCCGCGCAATAAATGCGACGTGTCCAGACATTGAACTGCAAGCAAAAGCGCAGTGTGACACAGTTGAACCTTCCCCTGAGAAGCGGTTCGCCGTTATGGCTGGGGAAACGGAGGATCGAACATGGCTAACCCTCTCTATGATGATCTGTTTGGCATTCACGCCGACAAAGATACGGCTTTCCTGCACCTGACAGACGGGACGACCGTCACCTATCAAAACTTTCTGAGCACAGCCGCCCGGATCGCCCATGTGGCCACGCAACTGGGCCTAAAACCCGGGGACCGGGTTGCGGCTCAGGTCGATAAATCGCCTGAGGCGCTGGCGCTATACGCAGCATGCGCGCAGGCCGGTCTGGTTTTCCTGCCGCTGAACACCGCCTATACCGTGGACGAGCTGACGTATTTCATCGAAAACAGCGGCGCGTCACTTGTTGTCTGCGATGGCCGAAGCAAAGACCAACTGACCCTGATTGCCGTGCGTTTTGGGGGCAGGGTGGAAACGCTGAATGCGGATGGCTCGGGCTCGCTGATGGATCTGGCGGTTGCAATGCCAGACAGCTTTGCGACCGTGGATCGGGACGGTGAGGATCTGGCGGCGTTTCTTTACACGTCGGGCACCACCGGACGTTCAAAAGGCGCGATGCTGACCCAGAACAACCTGTTGTCCAATGCGCGGACACTGGTCAAAGAGTGGCGGTTCACGTCGGAAGACGTTCTGTTGCACGCGCTGCCGATCTTTCACACGCATGGGCTGTTTGTGGCCACCAATATCATTTTGGCTGTCGGCGGAAGCATGATCTGGCTGCCAAAATTCGACCCGGATCAGATCATTAACAGAATGCCCGGAGCCACGTCGATGATGGGCGTTCCGACCTTCTATACGCGCCTGCTGGCAGACGCGCGTTTTACCAGCGAGCTGACCAAACATATGCGCTTGTTCGTATCGGGTTCGGCCCCATTGCTGGCGGATACCCATGCACAATTCCAGGAGCGTACCGGGCATCGTATCCTAGAACGCTATGGCATGACTGAAACCAATATGAACACCTCAAACCCCTATGACGGCGAACGTCGCGCGGGCACGGTCGGGTTTCCCTTGCCGGGGGTCGAACTGAAGATATGCGATGCAGTCGGCGACCCCTTGCCGAAGGGTGAAATCGGTGAGATCGAAGTGCGTGGCCCAAACGTGTTCAAGGGATATTGGCAGATGCCGGAAAAGACGGCTGCCGAGCTGCGCGAAAACGGGTTTTTCATCACCGGTGATCTGGGACGGGTCGACGAAGATGGGTATGTCCATATCGTCGGGCGCAACAAGGACCTGATCATCTCGGGTGGCTACAATATCTACCCCAAGGAAATTGAGCTGGTTCTGGACAGCCACCCCGGTGTTCTGGAGAGCGCAGTGATCGGCGTGCCGCATCCCGACTTCGGTGAAACCGTGCTGGGCCTGATTGTAGCGGAACCCGGGCAGTCTCCGGATCTCGACGCGGTCATGGTTGCAGTGCGCGACAGCCTGGCGCGGTTCAAACATCCCCGCACGCTTATTCAACTGGGTGAATTGCCCCGCAATACAATGGGAAAAGTCCAAAAGAACATCTTGCGTGACCAGTTTAGGGACATGTTCAAAGCCGGGTCACAAGGCACATAATGGCAGAGCCTAGATAAGCGTCGGAAACTTGATATAGTCCTCAAAACCAATGGGGACAGAAGAATATGAACAATCGTTTGCGCAAAATCACCATCGTAGGTGGCGGCACGGCAGGCTGGATGACCGCGTTGATCCTGGACATGGTGTTTTCACGCACTTCAGCAACAAAAGACCGACCACATATCTGCCTGATCGAAAGCCCCAATATCTCGACCGTGGGTGTTGGTGAGGCTACGGTGCCGCGCATGCCGGTCACGCTGCGTCAGGCGGGCATTTCCGAACGGGATTTTTTCCGCGAGACAAACGCGTCCTTCAAGCTGGGTGTGAAGTTCTGCAACTGGAACAAAGACCCCAAAGGAAAACGCATCGATTACGTGAACCCCTTTGCCCATGGCCAGATGCTGGAAGGGTTGGACGCCGCCGAGTATTTCCTGCGCTTTGGCAACGGAGAGCGGGACTTTACACAGTCCATCTCGCCTCACGATCATCTGGGACGTCTGTGCAAAGGCGCGCGGCAGCTGGGTCAGCCCGAGTTTGAACAGCGTTTTGGCTATGCCTATCATCTGGATGCGGTGAAGTTTGCGGGTATGCTTACCACGGTCTGCACAAAGCGCGGCGTCGAGCATATCCAGGACGAGGTACAGAAGGTCGAGCTGGATGAACAAGGCAACGTCAGCCATCTGATGCTGGAGCGGGCAGGACGTCATGACATCGAAATGGTCATCGATTGCACCGGGTTCCGCGGCCTGATCATCAATCAGGCACTGGGCGAGCCGTTTTTGGATTATTCGGACTATCTGCCCAATGACCGCGCCATGGCGTTGCAGGTTGAACACCGCAATCCCAATAAAATCGAAAGCCTCACGCGGTCGACCGCGCTGGGCGCGGGGTGGACGTGGCGGGTGCCGCTCTACAATCGTGTGGGTACAGGCTATGTGTTCTCCTCGGCGCATCGAACGGATGATCAGGCGGCCGACGAATATCTTGAATGGCTGGGTGACAGCGGCAAGGGTTTGACACCGCGGATCATCCCGATGCGCGTCGGGCGCGTGCGCAATGCCTGGGTCAAGAATTGTGTGGCAATTGGTCTGTCCGGCGGGTTTATCGAGCCGTTGGAAAGTACCGCGATCCACATGATTGACCACGCAGTGCGCTGGTTTGCAGAACACTTGCCGACGCGCGACGTCGCACCGTCACTGCGGGCAAGATACAACCGGCAGATGGACAAGCTTTATAACGAGGTTCTGGAATTCATCTGCCTGCACTACCGATTGGGCAACCGAAAGGATGATCCCTATTGGATCGACGCGCGGACAGAGATGAAGATACCGGATCGGCTGGCCGAGAATCTGGAGCTGTGGCAGCACCGTCTGCCGATGGATCACGATGTGGAATTTGCCACGCTGTTTGACCATCGTGTTTATCAAACGGTTCTGTTGGGTAAACAGGTCTATGATACGGGTTACGGTACCGGCATCCGAGATCGTTTGCGACCGTTGAAGAAAGTGATCTGGTTCCAGGGCATGCAGCGTGCGAAAGAGGATCTTGCGCAGATAGTCAAAGTGATGCCGGATCATAAAACGCTGCTGCGCGATATCCGGGGTGAGCTGGAAAAACCGGTCTTTGGGATGGCGAACGTGGCGAAACCGACGGTTGCGATGCCGGGCACGAAACCCGCACCTGTTACGATCCAGAACATGCCGAACTTTGCTGAAATCCAAAGCGGCGCGAAGGATTTGCAACTGTTCTAGCGGTTCTCTGCCCTTACGAAGGAAATTTAAGAAACTGAAGGACGAGGCATTCAGCCCCGGCCTTCAGGGCGGTTTAGCGCCAGTTTTTACCCCGGTCAGACAAGTGCCTTTGAACCCGACCCGGATAATCAGAAACAATGGCATCCACACGCAGGTCGATCATCCTGGCAATATCTTCAGGGTCATTGACCGTCCAGACCGCAACGCAAAGGCCCAAATCTTTGGCCAGTTCGACGTTTTCAGCAGTTACATCCGCATAATACGGGCACCACAGTGAGCCACCCGCTTGCTTAACCAATCGCGGAATATCGCCTTCGCGGCCGCGAAAATCCGGGCAGACTGCTTTGGACGAATCCTCCCCTAAATCCTCGGCGTTTTCGGGAAGTTGGGTCAGATAAGAAGATGGTATATCCGGCGCTTGCCGCTGACATTCTTCTAACAGATTCCAGTCGAAACTGTGCAGCACCACACGCGACGACACGGCCTTGGAACGAACCTCTTGCAGGACAAGACTGACAAACTTCTCTCTGTAGCGCGCGTCATGGGCCAAATCGGAGTCCGATTTCAGCTCGAGCATCAGACAGGCATCGCTATGTTGGGGGTCACTCACTAGATCCAGCAGGTCAAGCAGTCTTGGAACGCGAACGCCATCCATTAGCGCCTGATCTGGAAATCGCCGACCATAGGCAGAATTCCCATCCAACCGCCCGATATCGAACTTCTGAATCTGCTCAAACGTCAGAGTTGAAACCTTCGGCTCTTCCCCGGTCAAAAACTGACCGTCAGCATCGCGAAAACTGGGGGCGTGCAGCCGGTGATTATGGGTTATGGCGGGGATGTCGTCAGCCGTGAGGACAACATCAAACTCCAGAAGCGGCACGCCAATGGACAGCGAAAAGTCGAAGCCAATCATGCTGTTTTCAGGCAACACACCTCGCGCACCCCGGTGGCCTACGATGCGGATCAGGTTGTCGCCCCCCCGGAAAGCCTCGACCTGAGGGAATGCCATCAGCCTTCCAGCCTTTCACCGGTGGATCGGTCAAACATATGCATATGGTCTGAGGACACAGAAAACCGCATGTTCGGATGTCGGCCTTCGATCGGGTGCACACCCGGAAGGCTGATCGTGATCGGATCGCCCGAGCCGGTCAGTTGACCGTGCAACAGCGTGTTTGCCCCCAGTGGTTCAGCCATCTGAATCATGGCGTCAATCGGGCCATTGTCATCCAGCAATAGATGCTCGGGTCGTACCCCCAGTTTGAAGGCAGTATCAGGGCCCTGCGACGAACCAACCGCGACCCCACCAATCATGACGGTTCCGTTTTCGCGTCGGGCCTCAAAGACATTCATCGCGGGGCTGCCGATGAACTGCGCCGCAAACAGGGTTCTTGGTGTTTCGTATACCTCTAGCGGTGTGCCTACCTGTTCGGCGATACCGCCGTTCATGACGATCATCCTGTCGGCCATTGTCATGGCTTCAACCTGATCGTGGGTTACATAAAGCGACGTGATCCCCAGTTTTTCCTGAAGCTCACGAATCTCAAGCCGCATCTGCACGCGAAGCTTGGCATCCAGGTTCGAAAGAGGCTCGTCAAACAGGAACACAGCAGGTTCGCGGACAATCGCGCGACCCATAGCCACTCTCTGTCGTTGGCCGCCTGACAGTTGCCTGGGTTTGCGATCCAGCAATGGTTCAAGCTGCAATAGCCTGGCCGCCTCGGTCACTTTTTGATCGATCTGAGCCTTGGGCAACCCTGCGATCTTAAGGCCATAACCCATGTTCTGCCGGACCGACATATGCGGGTAGAGCGCATAGTTCTGGAACACCATGGCAATGTCGCGATCCATCGGCTCTTTTTCGTTGGCCCGTTCCGCACCAATCCGGATTTCACCCGCGGTCACGGTCTCAAGCCCTGCCACCATCCGCAACAGCGTGGATTTTCCGCAGCCCGAAGGGCCAACGATGACAATGAACTCGCCATCTTCGATGTGGATGTCGATGCCATGTATGACATCTGTCGGGCCAAAGCTCTTTTTGACATTCTCCAGGGTTACTGTTGCCATTTTCTATTTCTCGCTATCGACAAGGCCGCGGACAAAAAGCTTTTGCATCGACACCACCACGATGACCGGCGGGATCATCGCCAGAATGGAGGTTGCCATGATGACCGGCCAATCAGCTACATCATCGCCAGACGGGAACATCTGCTTGATGCCCATCACAATGGTGTTCATTTCAGGGTCGGTGGTGATAAGCAGCGGCCACAGATACTGGTTCCACCCATAGATAAACAGGATGACGAACAGTGCCGCGATGTTTGTCCGGCTCATCGGTACGACGATATCGATGAAAAACCGCATAGGCCGGGCACCATCCACACGCGCAGCTTCGGCCAGCTCGTCCGGGATTGTCAGAAAGAACTGACGGAACAGGAAGGTCGCCGTGGCCGAGGCGATCAGCGGAAAGATCAGCCCGTAATAGCTGTTGAGCATGCCGAACCCGGCCACGACCTCAAATGTCGGAACGATGCGCACTTCGACCGGCAACATAAGGGTCAGGAAGATCAGCCAAAAGAACGTTGTTCGACCGGGAAAGCGGAAATAGACGATTGCAAATGCCGACAGCAGTGAAATGACGATCTTGCCCACTGCGATCCCGATGGCCATCACAAGGCTGTTGAACAGCATCGTTGCGACGGGGACATTCACGCCGGAAAACAAGGCTGCCTTGTAGTTCTCCCAGAACTGATCACCCGGCAAAAGCGGCATGGGTGGTGATACAACTTCCGGCTGGGTAACGGTTGAGGCGACAAATGCCAGCCAAATCGGAAAGAAGATGACCAGGACGCCAAGGATCATCAGGGCATGTGTCAGCCAGATACCCGCTCCGCGCTTTTCGACCATTCCGTGCTGTTGGGCTGCCATCAGTAATGCACCCTCTTTTCCACGTACTTGAACTGAATGACGGTCAGAAGGCCGACGACAATCAGCAAAATGACCGATTGCGCCGAAGACGAGCCCAGATCCTGACCGACGAACCCGTCTGAAAAGACTTTGTAAACCAGAATGGTCGTGGCCTGCTGCGGACCGCCACCGGTGATTGTGTGGATTACGCCGAAAGTTTCAAAGAACGCATAGACCACATTCACTACAAGCAGGAAAAACGCTGTCGGTGACAGCAACGGCAGGACAATCGTGAAAAACCTGCGCCAGAACCGTGCGCCATCGATCGCTGCGGCCTCGATGACCGACCGCGGAACCGACTGGAGTGCGGCGAAGAAGAACAAAAAGTTATAACTGATGCGCCCCCAGGCCGAAGCGACGACCACAAGCCCCATCGCCTCGGTGCCATTCAAGACGTGGTTCCAGTCATAGCCCAGCTGTCCAAGATACCACGACACGACACCGACGCGCGTGTTGAACATGAACAGCCATAGCACACCCGCAACCGCCGGTGCGACTGCATAAGGCCAAATCAGCAGCGTCCGATAAGCTCCGGATCCTTTGATCAGCCGATCTGCAATGACTGCCAGAAACAGGGCCGGGATCATGGAGCAGAGCGTAACAAGCGTCGAAAACACGGCCGTGGTTACAAAGGATGCGCGATAAAACTTGTCGCTTAGCAGAAATTCAAAATTGCCCAGACCGACGAACTTGGACGACAACCCGAACGGATCTGGGATGAACAGCGACTGCCACACAGCTTGTGCAGCGGGATAAAAGAAGAATACGGCAGAAATGACGACCTGTGGGGCGATCAGCGCCAATGGCAACAGCCAGCCGCGGAATGTGACGCGTTTTTCCATCCTGATGACCCGCCGGGAAAAGTGGATGCGGGCTCTGCCGAGCCCGCACCGGATTTCAGAGGTTTATTGATTCGCCGATTCGAACCTGCGCAGAAGCGCGTCACCGCGTTCTTTTGCGCTGTCCATGGCTTCCTGGGCAGTTTTCTCACCGGCCCAGATGGCCTCAAGTTCCTCATCGATTATACCGCGAATTTGATCGAACGATCCCAGACGCAGACCTTTCGAATTTGCTGTCGGCTCTTTCGCGGTCATCTGGATCACAGCGATATCGGTGCCCGGGTTTTCATCATAGAAACCGGCCGCACGAGTCGCTTCACCGGCTTCTGCGGTAATCGGAAGATAGCCGGTATTCTGGTGCCATGCCGCCTGAACGTCGGACGAGGACAAGAAGCTAAGGAACTCGCCAACGCCTTTGTATTCTTCGGGATCATGACCTTCCATCACCCATAGGGATGCACCGCCGATGATGGTGTTTTGAGGCTCGCTTGTGACCGCTTCCCAATACGGCAGCGGGCGCACATCAAAGTCGAACTCGGCCTCGGCTTTGATCCCGGCATACCCGGCCGAGCTTTCGGTGAACAAGGCACATTCTCCGGCCCTGAAGTTTGCGCCGCCTTCATTTCTGCGACCGGTATAGATGAATTTCCCATCCTTGGCCCAGTCACCCATGGCGCTCAGGTGCGCGACCTGTACCGGGCCGTTCAGCATCAGTTCTGTGTCCAGACCGGCAAAACCATTGTCCTGCGATGCAAACGGAACGTTGTGATAGGCTGACAGGTTTTCCAGGTGAATCCAGCTTTGCCATGCCGTCACCAGCGGGCAGTCCTCGCCTCCGGCTTTGAGTTGCTCCAGCACATCGCCGACTTTTTCCCAAGTTGACAGGTCAGTATCAGGATCAACACCTGCCGCCTGCATGGCGTCGCGGTTGACCCACAAGACCGGCGTGGACGAGTTGAACGGCAGCGACAACATATCACCGTCGGTGGTGGTGTAGTAACCCTTCACCGCGCCGATATAGGCATCGGGATCAAAAGACGCGCCACTTTCAGCCATGACTTCGTAGACCGGCTTGATCGCGCCTTTTGCTGACATCATCGTTGCGGTGCCAACCTCGAAAACCATCAGGATGTGTGGCTGTTCGCCAGCACGGAAAGCGGCAATGCCAGCGTTCAGGGTTTCTGAATAGTTGCCCTTGTGGCTTTCGACCACGACAAACTCATCCTGACCGGCGTTGAATTCTTCAACCTGCGCTTTGACAAGTTCGCCAAGGCGGCCGGTAAAGGCATGCCAGAATTGAACTTCGGTTTGTGCCATTGCCGCCAAGGGGGACAAGGCAGTTGTAACGGCAAGAGCGCCAAGCAAATTCTTTTTCATGATTCCTCCCATGCATCAGGTTTGATGCTTCGTTGAGTACCGACTGCAACGCGTATTCGACACACATGACGATTTCACGACGTTACCGTTACAGAAATATAATTCAAGCCCTACTTATTGGCAAAAAACATAATACAATGTTATACAGTGTGAATAAAAAAGCGGAACTGGGTCTGCAATGAGACAAACTTTGAGAATTCGGCAATTGGAAGCACTCATGGCGGTGACCACCAATGGTTCGGTCACAGCAGCGGCCGCCGATTTGGGGGTGAGCCAACCAGCTGTCAGCAGGTTGCTGTCGGATCTTGAAAAATCGTTTGGTTTTCAACTTTTTGATCGCCGCAAAGGGCGATTGGTGCCAACCCAGGAAGTTCGCTATCTGCAACCCAGCGTGGACCGTGTCCTGGAATTGATGAAGCAGATATCGGACGCGAGTCAGAATATCACACAGCGTAAAGCCGGGCATATCCGCGTCGCCTGCCTGCCCGGTTTCGCCACCAGCCATCTGCCGGATGTTGTGGCAAGTTTTCTGAAAGACCGGCCAGGTGTCACCATGACGATCGAACCGGACAGGCCGGAACGGATATTGGAATGGATGGTTGGCGAACAATATGACTTTGGAATCACCGATGGCTTTAACGGTCATCCGGGGGTCGAAAGCAGAAATGTAGATGTGCGCACGGTTTGCGTATTCCCGAAAAATCACGCGCTTGAGAACCTCTCGGAGGTGACGCCATCCGATCTTGCAGATGAGAACATCATACATACGCGGCGCGACAGCGACTTTTTCGGACGGCTTTCGAAGGCATTTCAGCAGGCCAATGTTACACTCAACTCTCATATCGAAGTCCGGCAATTCACGGCGGCATGTGAATTGGCCATAAAAGGCGTTGGTGTCTCAATCGTCAGCGAACTGGACGCTGTCCATTACACAGACCGGGGGCTAAGCTACAGGCCATTCAAGCCGTTTTTGCCGCATACACTTTCGCTGGTACGCCCGGTTCTGAAGCAGCCGTCTTTGATAACACTGGAGTTCATCGAGCATTTCAGCGAAAGTCTGAATGCGTTCAGAACACTTGCGTGAGGCTGCGGTCACCGGGACGAAGGATACCTGCCCGCGTTTCCAGCCAACACTCTCCAGAAAAAGCAGGAGCCAAGGGATCGAATACGCCCAAAGTCGTCGTTATTGTGAGGCTCCGCGTATCTGTTCAATGGCTCGGGCGGCAAATCTACCCGACAAAGACCCGTCTGCGGCTGCTTCCAATGCAGGCAAAGCGGGGGATGCTTTCCCGCCGATTTCACCCAATGCGTTGGCGGCTTCTTTTCTGACAAAAACCGAAGGGCTGCCCAACAGCATGATCAGTTCCGGAACGGCTGGGGCTGCGTCAGCTCCAAAGAGCGCCAAAGACTGAGCCGCGTCACGTTGTTCCTTGGCATCTCCGCGCATCAGATCAGCTTTGAGGCTCGCAACTGTCGTGCTCGGCGGAAGCGCGGCCAATTGAAGGCCGTTTTTCAAGCGATTGTTCAAATGCTGATGCTCGCCGATCCATCGCACGATAAAGAAATAATCGCGCACCGCTTCGCCCAGAACCTTCTCGTTTTTTCCATTCTGCCATTGTTCGATCATTGCACGCGCGCTGCTTCGATCGCCATTCAAGGCCAGAACCGACGCTGAAAATGGCATCAACTCAACTGCCTGCGGGTTTCGGTCCAGCTCAGACCTAATAACGGCCTCTGCACCTTTCAGATCATTCATCGCAAACAGCGCAGCACCTTGAAATAGCGCGTAGTGGCTGGGGTATTCCGGGTCGAGGCGCATTGCAGCCTGTACAAATGCCAGCCCTTCTTCTGGCTCGCCACCCGCGATCAAGGCCCATCCCATTGTCACATGCGCTTCAGGGTCGCTTGGTTGCAGGGCAATGGCTTTCGCGGCTTCTTGTCTCGCTTCTTCTGTTCCCCGACTTACACCCTCGGCGCTGTCCCAGTCCGGAAGGTTGAGAGCGACTATTGCCCTGATGACGTGGATAAGCGAGGTGTCCTGATGCGTCAGTTCACGGTAGTATTTATAGAACAGCCCGATATGCATCTGCTCTTCAGCATTCGCAAAGCCTGACCAGTGGTGGAAGATGTGCGGTCGCAAATGTACCATAGCTAACATCGCCCAGGCGCGCGCATAATTCGGGTCCAACTCGACAGCCCGCTCAAAATGCGGAATTGCGGCCAGATTGTCCTGTTCATTGAAGCGTGAATAAAGCGCCCACCCGCGCTGGAACGCTTCGCGCGCCTCGATCTTTTCAGTCTCTATGTTTTCGATAGCAATCCGGCTTTGCGTGTCGAGCGGGACATCCAACTCGCGCGCAATCGCCAGTACAATGTTGTTTTGCAGGTCGAAGATCTCATCGATTTCACCGTCGAAACGTTCCGCCCAGATCAATCTGCCGTTCAACGTGTCCGTCAGGCGGATGTTGACCCGAAAACCTTCTCCGCTACGTCTAAGGCTTCCATCAACGACATAGCGAACGCCCAGTTTCTCGGCAAAACCTGCCACATCAATGTCGCGGTCCTGAAATGCAAAGGATGTGTTTCCGGCGATGACAAATAACCCTGATATGCGGGACAAGTCCGTTATCAGATCCTCGGAAACGCCATCTATCAACATCTTGTTGGACGCGTCGCTGGTGAAATTCGTCAAGGGAAGCACGGCGATCGAGGGCAGGTCCGGCAGAGGGTAAGCCATCTGTGCTTCAGAAGCGCGCAACTGACCCTTTTCCCATGTCTTTGTCCCGATATACCCGGTCGCGCCCAACACGATCAGGATTGCAGCTAGCTTCATTAAACGCGGCGCTTTCTTCGTTTTTTGCTTTACCGCCGGGGTCAACGCATCTGTTTCGACGCGGAACGCCTCAATGGGGTCCGCGATATTCTTGACGGATTGCGGGCCAATTGGCGTAAAGGCGAAGGGCACCTTGTTGCGCGCGTATCCGACAATCGCCTGCGAGGCGATAATCCCCCCAGGTTCTGCCAGCGCCTCAAGCCGTGCGGCAACGTTGACACCATCACCCAGGATGTCATCGGCGTTCGAGACGACATCGCCGACATTCAAACCGATCCGAAAAACGATTGCGCGATCAGGTTCGGTATCCGAGTTTCTTTTCGACAGTTCGGCCTGTATCTCGACTGCAGCGCGAACCGCATCGACTGCGCTGGGGAATTCGATCAGAAAACTATCACCGGCTGTGTTCGCAATGCGCCCTGAATACCCGGCGATCAAGGGCTCGATAACTTCAGCGCGGATCCGGCGCAGCTTGTCGATGGTGCCTTCTTCATCCAAGCCAACCAATCTTGAATAGCCTGCGATATCGGCGGCTAAGATGGCTGCTAATCGACGATTTGGCCGGCTTTCCATAGTCTCGCAGCCTACCATTTAGCCATTTTTCTGGGAACCGGTTTTCAAGGTACCGGTTTTGCTCCGGTTTTTGAAATCCCCCGACCTGTTATCTGGATGGCAATGGAAGCCCGGACTGCTGGGTTTTCAGACAAAAGCGGTCTGGGCAATCTGTCGGCTCTGCGTGTTGTCGGATTTGCATGGCGTCGCGCGTCCTTGCACAATGCGACCAACGCATGGAGGCGAAAATGATCTACGCAATCACAATTTATGGGGAACCGGGCGTGTTCGAGGCATTGCCGAAAGATCGCCAGGACGAAGTGATGTCAGGCCATCGCGCCCTGCAAGCGGTTTTGTCGGAACGCGGAGAGTTTGTGTCGATAAAACTGATGCCGCCAACGTCAGCGGTAATGGTCGAACCGGCGGCGTCCGAAGGTGCTGCCCCCCTGATCACCGATGGCCCGTTCTCCGAGACCAAGGAAAACTTTCTTGGGTTTTACGCCGCTGATTTCAAAGATCTTGAGGAAGCGTTGGAACATGCAAAACTGATCTCTTCACCGGTCGCGCGGCTGGAAGTTCGGCCTGTGGCCTGGGCCGGGGGAGCCATATCGTCGGAATAGATCATGTCAGTCTGGCTGGAGGCCACATTTGCTGAACAACGCCCGCGCGCCATTGCTGCCCTGACGCGGGCTTTTCGGGATCTGGACACCGCAGAGGAGGCCTTTGCCGACGCCTGCCTGAAAGCCTTGGCGGTTTGGCCCCAGGACGGGGCGCCTCGGGATCCATTGGCATGGCTTCTGGCCACGGCCCGGAATGCGGGTCTGGACGATATACGCAAATCCCGGCGGCGCGCGGCAATCCTGTCGCGCCACGCAGAGGAGTTTCAACCGATGCCGGCGGAAACACCCGACCCTGACGAGATGCGGGATGATGTCCTGCGCTTGCTGTTCATCTGTTGTCACCCGGAACTGGATCGGCGGGATCAGATCGCCATCGCCTTGCGGGTGGTCGCGGGACTGAGCGTCGATGAGATCGCCAGCGGATTTCTGGTCAAGTCCAAGACCATGGAACAGCGCATTACCCGCGCCAAAAAGAAAATAGCAAATAACCCGGTCGCCTTTGAAACGCCAAGCCCGGCTGAAAGGCAAGCCCGGTTGGGCGAAGTCTCGACAATGGTTTACCTGATGTTCAGCGAAGGGTGGTCGACCTCGACCGGGCCGCAGCAAATCAAGCTCACGCTGTGTAAAGAAGCCATCCGGCTTGCCCGCCTTCTTGTCGCATTGTTCCCTGCAATGGGCGAGCAGGCCGCATTGCTGGCGCTGTTGTTGTTTCAACACGCCCGGCGCCGGGCCCGGATTGACGTGGAAGGCAAGCTTGTCGCACTCGACGATCAGAACCGCGATCTTTGGGATCGCTCGAATATCGCTGAGGCTACATCCCTGTTGCAAAAAGCCCAGCGGATTGGCCACCGCGGGGTCTATGTCATCCAGGCTGCAATCGCCCAGGCACATGCCTGTTCGACCTCGTCCGAAGAAACCAACTGGGCGTTAATCGAAAGCCACTACGCCGCCCTTTACGCATTGCAGCCGACACCTGTGATCCGGCTCAACCAGATTGCCGCACAGGCCAAGCTACACGGCCCACAATATGCTTTGAAGGCAATGGATCCTCTGTCACAGGAGCTGTCCAACTATCGTTGGTTTCACGCGATGCGAGGTGGCCTTTTGCAAGAAGCGGGGGATCATAAAGACGCCATTTCCGCGTTTGAAACCGTGTTGGCGCTTTCTCCCACCGCGTTGGAATGCGACGTGATCAACGAAAAAATCAAAATTAGCAAAGAAGAATTGGAGGGCCTGTAGGAAAACACACTCCTCATACGTCCTTGGGTCAGACCCGTATGTGGCGGGCGTAACCAACGGAGGTACACATGAGTATACTTGAGATGACGGCTGTCGGAAATTCAGGATGGATCGGGCATTCCGGGCCGGATCAGAGCAAGGCCAAATCCTTTTATCAGGATGTGCTGGGCTGGACGATCAGCGATATGCCGATGCAGGATGGGTCAAGTTATTCGGCCGCAGTTGTGGGCGAGACCGCTATCGGAGGCTTTTCACCAATGCCGGAAGAGCGTGGAAGCTGGACGATCTTCTTCACAGTGGCCGACGTGGATGCGAGTGTTGCAAAGGCCGAAGCCAAAGGCGCCACAGTTCTTCAACCCGCGATGGATATGCCGGGTGTCGGGCGCATGGCCACGCTGAACGACCCGCAAGGTGCCCGCTTTGCATTGATCACTTATGAAAGCATGAGACCCTGAGAACTGCCTGAAAGGAGGGCGCAGATGGAACAATATTCGCACATCGTGCAGGTTATTGCGGCGGTATTGGTCTGGGTAACCGTTCCACTGGCGACTGCTTTTGGCCTGCGTCGGTCCAGGGCGGGTATCCATCCGTTATGGGATGGGGGCAACAGGCTCTTGCGCGTAATGCGGTCACATGGAAACTTCGTCGAATATGTTTCGTTCACGCCGTCGATCCACCGGCAGCCTGAGGCATCCAGCTGATGCCGGTGGATGAAACCCTCAACGCACGCATTCGTGACGCTTTGGCCGCGCATGTGGGCATTTCAGAAAAGCGCATGATGGGTGGCAATTGCTTTTTCTTGAACGGCAAAATGCTGTGCGGGGCGCGGCGGCATAACGACGGGCTGGGCCGTTTCATGTTCCGGGTGGGCAAGGACAACGAAAGCATTGCGCTGGCGGACCCTGAGGCTCAGGAAGTGATTCACGGCGCACGCAAACTGGGTGGTTTTATCCGCGTGGATGAGAGTGATTGCGATGACGCCGCTTTGCTGCGCTGGTTACACCTTTGTCTCGAACACGCCGCAGCCCTTCCCGCGAAAGACTGAACGGAGAAATCAATGGCCAAATTTGAAAGTTTCTCACCCGCAGCGCTTGGTTTTCTAAGGGACTTGCGGGCCAATAACACGAAGGAATGGTTTGCAGCCAACAAGGCAGTTTACGAGACCCATTTGAAGGAGGCCAGCAGGCACTTCGCGGATAACATGGCGGATGCCTTGCGTGATCTGACTGGCCAGACCCACAGCAGCAAGATTTTTCGTGTTCATCGGGATGTCCGATTTTCCAAGGACAAAACACCTTACAACGCACACCTGCATATTGCGTTTATCCCTGACGGGAATGCGGATCAGCCACCGATGTGGTTCTTTGGGCTCTCACCTGACGATCTGGCGCTTGGCTGCGGGGTGTTTCAGTACGAAAAGGAAGCGTTGGATGCCTTTCGAACAGAGATGGCAGGCCCCAAGGGGGCAGTGGTGATACAGCTTGCCGCTGAGATGCGAAAGCGTGGATTCCGGGTCGGGGATCCTGAATTGAAACGTGTTCCCTCAGCTTTTGACAAAGATCATCCAAATGAAGAAGCATTGCGCCGCAAAGGCTTTACCGTCTGGACGGATCTGGGAAATCCCGCCTTTGCAATCGAACCAAACCTCATTGAAAGAACTATAGAATTGTTCGACGACCTCTTACCTGTTTTTCTGCTGCTTTCTCGGGTCGAGTAACCCCATCTTTCCATATGCGGGGAACATAGGCTCGATGGATATCGCCAAGGTGCCGACCTCAATCGTTCAACGCTGTGTCTGAAAAGTGAGAGATAAGTATGCAGCTTCATTTTGGGTCGCACCTGTGTGCCACGCCGCTCCAGTGTTTGCCCTCTGTTTTTTCTGTTTGGATATGGTGGAGCCTGCGGGAAACGCCGCCGAACGCCTGATACACTGATCGTAAATACTATTGTAGATTTCTTGTTTGCACTGTGGCTTCTCTTGAAGTCACACTTGAAGTTGCACAACCTGCTACGGTGTACTGTGTACGTCCAAACCTTTACGAGGCCAGCTGTCTTTTACTGGTGGGGAAGGTTGCGGCTGGCCTGCATTTGCTGAACATCGTCGGGCCATGTGGAGCGTATGTAACCCAGCACGTCCAAAATATCTTCGTTAGTCAGCGTGCCCTCGAAACCCGGCATACCACTGTTGAAGTCTTTAATGCCGCGTGCTGCCAATGCGTCTGCCCCACCTAGTCTGGTGTACTCGAACAGTAGCTGGTTGTCGTGGTGCCAAGTGTGCCCTGTCACGTCATGTGGTGGCGCGGGCAACACCCCGTCATCGTTGGGTGTTTGCCAGTCAGGTTGTCCTTCCAGATTCACTCCATGGCATGAGGCACAGTGCACTGCGTAGAGTTCCTGCCCATTCGCTAGGTCTCTATCTATCAACTCATGATCTGCAGCAAGGCTCGTACCAATGCTGCATATAGCCAGTGCGCAAAGGTGATTGTTCATCTCTACCTACCTTAACTCGGAAGCGTTAGTACGCTCGTGAGTGTCGCCGTTGTCGCCAGCACCACTAATACGATTATTGCCTCAACCTCGATGGATCGGGCGAGGCGTTGCGCTGCTATTGCCTCTCCACTTTGCATGGCCGGAACAAATCGGAGCTTGTTGGCAGCGGCGAGGATCAACAGCAGTGCCACAAGAAACACCTTGATCAAAAGCGTCTGCCCGTAGCCGGTGAACAAGAGCCCTTGGAGATTGCCGACAAGCAACCAAGCCATCCACAGACCCGCCGTGACTAGCGTTGGCACAATAAGTGCAGCAGCCTGTCCAAACCTGTGCCCTAACACTGCTGCATCTGTCAGGTGTTCAGGCATGAGAGCCATACTCCGCAGCGGGCCAAATATACCCACCCAAAAGGCCACACACAGCAGGTGCAACAGCAGCAACAATTGGACGCCAACACTCTCCAGTTCCGGTACATGTCCGATCTGTGCAAAGGACCACATGGCCAATGTGCCACCCAACAGCGCGATCCATAGACCAAAGCGAGGAACAGACAGTCCCACAAGGATCAAAACTGCGCCTGAAAGGCGATAAGCAAGTACGTCGCCTACGGAGGTCTGCCAAAGCAAGCCAAGCATCTCTGGATCGACCATGCCGTCAACTCCGCCCGTTAAGGCGGCTCCTCGGAGCATGAAACCAAATACCGTTGCTGCGAGGGAAAGCCACGCCAAGACCAAGGCTTGGCGTTTCATCGCAAGGCTTACCGGCGCGACTAGTTCGGAAAAAAGGCACTTAACGGCGACAAGCCCGGTGGACCCAGCAAAGCCGATGTAGAGCACCAGCTTTGCGAGGATTGCGACAACTCCCCAAATGTCTGGCATGCTCATTCCACGGAAAAGGAAAACTCGCCCTGCATCGCATGGCCGTCTTTACCTAAACCACGCCACTCGATGACATAGGTGCCGGTTCCATTGCCCGGCAGTGGGATCGTGAACTCCTGACTAAAACTTGTCTGGTCCCCCAAATCTAGGCTTACTGCCGAGTGTTCTTCATGGGCCATCTCTATCCGCGTCAGCCGGATGTCCTTGGTGAAGCTGAGGCCAATTTCAGCGGGCACAGAGGTTACAGTCGCCCCATTGGCAGGTGTCGTTTCTTCGGCCTTGGAATGCGCCAGTACCCCGCTGGGAATAGCAGCCATGATTGCGAGAGTTACGATCTTTTTCATGGTCCTGTCCTCAATTTATTCCGTTGGCACGTTGAATTTCACGAATGTACGCGATCACCATGGCAACGTCACCTCGCGTCAATCCCTCGACCGGCGGCATGTCACCAAACTGCCAATGATGGCTTCTTACACCTTGTGAAACCGCCCTCTGAAAGGCTTCGTCAGCGTGGTGGCTGGGCTCGTATATCTTGTGGATCAGAGGCGGTCCCGCGCCTTCTACACCGACCGCATTGACGCCGTGGCAAGCAGCGCAAGAGACATCAAAGACACGCTGACCGATTACTGCGTTGCCCTCGATTGGCGGCATCTGAATTGCGACTATGGCGCCGCCTGTGCCTGTCTCTGGCGATGTGGCCTCTTCGATTGGGCCGGGCCGAAGGGTTATGAAAGCGGCGACGGCTGCGACGGTGCCTGCGCCGATGAATAAGAGACTTTTTCTCATGAGTTGATCCTGACTTTTGGAAGCTGGTAGTGCTGCGATTCACTGCGAACAGCGGCACGCGCAGGTCGCAGAATTTCGCAAGGATTTACGCTGCTTCAAAAGTCAGGGGGCTTGTAAGGGTTATCCGGCTCAATCGGCTTGGCTTGGGCTCCAACCTGGAACTCGGGTGCAATTTCACGTTGACTCTTCGCGGCTTCCCCGATTTGGGCGAGCAAAACAACTGCTTGGCAGATAGTGGGATTACACTCGCCGGTTCCTGAATTGTCCGGGTCGTGGTGGCTGTGTAGGGTCGATTTGGCGATGCTGTTATTCGCCACGAAAATGTGTTCTGCCGATTGCATGTGGCTTTCACAGCCAAGACCGATGCAGCCATCCGATCGCGCGTGAGCAACGCCAACAAGCCCGGTCAGGATGACCAGAATGCCAGCGAGTACCAATAGTGAGTATCGTCGGATGACCATGGTTCAGGACGCTACTGCAGTAGACCAAGCATGACAACGCCAGCCCTTTGGTTTTTCGGATCACGACCAGTTTTTTGTTCGGACAATTGATTGAAGCTTCCCCTTTTCCTAGACAGCAACACGAGAAGGACCGTCTTAATACCCCCCTAACTGCAGTGATTTGGGCGACGCTGTGGTTGAGTGTTGACATGTGTCAAAGCGTAGTTTGCCAAGTTGTTGGCAAGGTGCTTCGCAAATGGGTCAGAGCATCAGCATAAAAGCAACCCGGGGAACGGTGGCGTTTTTGGCTATACTCATAGCTATGGCCGCATGCACGGACAGGCATCACCACGGTGACTGGCACAGCCATGGTGCAGAGGGTTGCTATGGACCTCACCATGACGCTATCGGCGAAGCTCGTTGTGGGGCGTTTGAGTAAGCTACTTAGCAAAGGCGCACTCGCAAACAACCAGTTTAGCCAGTTTATGTTTGGTGATCACGAGGCCGCTGTTGATAGTGAACAGCCTCATCTGACTGGTCCAGTTTGATTGTTAGTGCATCGTCGGCCTCTGATCCGTTGGAATGATGTTTTCCGGGGCTGGTGGGCGACAGATCAATGCACTGCCCGACGTTTGGTGCTTGGTCTTGTGTCGGGCAAGGGCCAACGGAAGTAGTAGATGCCGTGTCGGGACAGAGAGAGATATGCATACAGCTTCATTTTGTGTCACACCTGTGTGTCACACCGCTCTAATGCTTGCTATCTGGTTGTATTGTTAGGTTTTGGTGGAGCCTAGGGGAGTCGAACCCCTGACCTCTTGCATGCCATGCAAGCGCTCTCCCAACTGAGCTAAGGCCCCATCATTGTACCATCGGTACGGTGGACGGACGTTTAGGAGACAGCGGCAGCGAGTGCAAGTCCAAAGTTTGAATCGGGCGCGAATTTTCACCCGGGCTGCTCCTCAGGTGAAAAAGGCGACCCTGGGGATCGCCTTTTACTTGGTCAGTTGTCGTCGTCTGATGACATGTCGGTGATGTCGTCCAGAGAAACATCATCATTGTCGTCATCATCATCGTCCAGCAGATCGTCATCCAAATCCACGTCGACGTTGTCATCATCGTCCAGAACCAGATCGTCATCCGCCGTGTTTTCACGTGCTTTGACCGAAGCTGCGTCTTCTGCATCCGCCGAGATCATACGGCTTTTGGATGTTTCAAGCTCCACGATCTCGCCAGTGTAGGGGCTGATGATCGGGTCCTTGTTCAGGTCGTAAAACCGCTTACCGGTTGTCGGGCAAACACGCTTTACGCCCCATTCTTCCTTGGGCATGTCAAATCCCCTTGATATCAGGTGAGTCGTCTAAATGATTCAGCTCACCTGCCACAGGCAGAGGGCACTGTCAAAGTCTTTGCGCAAGAGAGGTCGCGATATGGGAGAGCACGCATTGCCAGGGACACCGCCGGTGCCACTGAGATTGCGCAAATCGGCTCGGGCGCGGCGTATCAGCCTGCGAATCTCCCAGCTGGATGGGCGCGTCACGTTGACTTACCCGAATGGCGTGCCGGAATCTGAGGCCTTGAGTTTTGCGCGCACCAAAGAAGGGTGGATCCGGCAGCATCTTCAGGGTCGGCCCGATATGACCACCGTGCAGTTTGGGCAAGTGATCCCGATCGAAGGGAAAGCGCGCCGAATCGTTCCTGCAACCGGGCGGCGGGTTCTGCTGAATGCAGATGAGGTTGCCGTGCCCACAGGAGCCGAGGCCCGCAGGTTGGGCCGGTTCCTGAAGGAACTGGCGCGGGACCGGTTGACCGGAGCCTGTGATGATTATGCAGCCATGCTGGGGCGTTCGTACACGACACTCAGCCTGCGTGACACGCGGTCGCGTTGGGGGTCGTGCAGCTCGCATGGCGGATTGATGTTTTCGTGGCGCCTTATTCTGGCGCCTCCTGATGTGTTGCACTATGTTGCGGCGCATGAGGTGGCACATCTTGCCGAGATGAACCACTCACCTGCCTTCTGGGCGCAGGTCGAAAAGATATTTGGCCCGTATAAGCCGCCCCGCCGCTGGTTGCGCGACAACGGGGCCGAGTTGCATCGCTACAGATTTGATACCGAGCCGAGTTGACGTGGCGCCTTTTTGTGATCACATGAGCATATGTTGACCGCGCGCCCTTCCGAAACCCAGACCGCAACACATGACCGGGTGTACCGGGCGCTGCGATCCCGGATCATGCATGGTGAGATGGCACCGGGGCAGGCCCTGACCCTGCGGGGCATCGGCAAGGAATTCGGTGTTTCAATGACCCCGGCGAGAGAGGCGGTGCGCCGCCTGGCCGCAGAAGGGGCATTGTTCTTGTCCACATCGGGCCGGGTTTCAACCCCGGAGTTGACGAATGACCGGATTGAGGAACTGGCTGCCTTGCGCGCATTGCTTGAGGTCGAACTGGCAAGCCGGGCCTTGCCCAGGGCACACATGGCCCTGATAGACCGGTTGCAGAGCATCAACATGACGGTTGCCGAGATGGTGACCAAACGGGATGCGGTTGGCTATATCCGCTCGAACCTGGAATTTCACCGAACCCTGTATCTGCGCGCTCAGGCCCCTGCGATGCTGGCCATTGCTGAAACCGTCTGGCTGCAACTTGGGCCGACGATGCGGGCGCTTTATGGGCGTCTCAGACGCGCAGAGCCGCCACATAATCACAAGCTGATCATCGCCGCGCTCAAGGCAGGCGACGAGCCAGGCTTGCGGCTGGCAGTGCGTTCGGATGTGACGCAAGGGCTGCGTTTGCTGGTCAGCTGAGCGGCTTCCTGCCGACATCGACACAGCGCCCTTCCAAGGTGTCACGGTTCTGGCCTGCGCAACCCGGCTGGGTTATTCTTGCGGCAAATCACAAACAAGAGCAGACCCAAACCATGATTACTCGCCGGACCTTTTCCATTTGCCTCGGATCAACGCTTTTGGCCGCCTGCACGGGTGGCGCCACTCCGTCCAGCACGCCTGCATCCCGGATGCGGGCAGTCCCCAATGCCGGGTGGGATGCCTGGGTTGCCGGTTTCAAGGGCAGGGCAGTGTCGCAGGGGATTTCCCGGACGACCGTTGACCGCGCCTTTCAGGGGGCCGGGTATTTGCCCGACGTAATCGAACGCGATCGAAATCAGGTCGAATTCAAGCGCAGCCTCGAAGATTACTTAGCCATCGCGGCGTCGGACGAGCGGATCAGCACCGGCCAGCAGATGCTGCGGCAACATAACGGCACTCTGTCACGGATCGAGGCGCAATATGGCGTGGATAAGGAAATCGTCGTGGCCGTCTGGGGGCTGGAAAGCCGCTATGGCGCGCGCCGCGGTGATGTGCCTGTTGTATCGGCGTTGTCGACGCTGGCTTATGATGGCCGGCGCGGGCAGTTCTTTGAAAGCCAGCTGATCGCGGCGATGAAAATCCTCCAGAACGGCGATACCACGCCCGCTAACATGACTGGCAGTTGGGCCGGGGCGATGGGGCACACGCAGTTCATTCCGACCTCGTATCTTGCCTATGCCGTGGATTTCACCGGCGACGGGCGGCGCGACATCTGGTCAGACGACCCGACAGATTCGCTGGCTTCGACCGCTGCTTATCTGGCGCGTGCAGGTTGGGTGCGGGGCCAACCCTGGGGCGGAGAGGCCGGAACCGTTTCCGGTACTCCGGTGGCCGTATTGCAGCCGCAAAAACCTGGCCCCCGCATCGCCGTGTTCCGCAATTTCCAGGTGATCAAACGCTACAACAACTCGGACAGCTACGCGATTGGTGTCGGTCATCTGGCGGACAGGATCGCGGGCGGCGCGCCGTTTCAGGCCTCGTTCGGGCCGGATGCAAACGGGCTGACACTGGACGACCGCAAGGAATTGCAGCGCCGCCTGACATCTGCGGGGTATGACACGCAAGGTGCAGATGGCGTGATCGGAAACAACACCACCACAGCCATCAGCGCGTATCAGAGCGCCAATGGTCTGCCCGTGACAGGTGAGCCTTCGGTTGCGTTGTTGCGCAGGTTGGGTGGCTGACGGTTACGCCGCCAGCCCTTTAGATCCGATATCAAGGAATTTCTGACGGCGGTCCTTTATCAGGGCCGCCCCATCCTTGCCGTCCAGTTCAGTCAACATGGCGGTGATGGCCTTGCGCACCGCCTCAACCGTTGCCGGACGATCGCGATGTGCACCACCCTTGGGTTCCGGGATGATCCGATCACATACGCCCAGCTTGTGCAAATCCTGTGCCGTCAAACGCAGTGCCTCGGCCGCTTCACGCATTTTTTCGGCATCTTTCCACAGGATCGATGCGCAGCCTTCCGGCGAGATCACCGAATAGACCGAATGCTCCAGCATCGCCACGCGGTTGGCGGTCGCAAACGCCACAGCGCCGCCCGAGCCGCCTTCGCCGATGATGACCGAAACCAGCGGCACGCCGATTTTCAGGCACATCTCAGTCGACCGGGCAATCGCCTCGGATTGGCCGCGTTCCTCGGCCCCTTTGCCGGGATAGGCGCCAGCGGTGTCGATCAGGGTAATGACAGGCAGTCCAAAACGCCCCGCCATCTCCATAAGACGCACGGCCTTGCGATAGCCCTCGGGGCGGGCCATCCCGAAATTACGTTCGATACGCGACTTGGTATCGCTGCCTTTCTCGTGGCCGATCACCATCACCGGCTGATCGTTAAAGCGCGCAAGACCACCGATAACGGCCAAATCATCGGCAAAATTGCGATCTCCGGCCAGAGGAGTGAATTCGGTGAACAGTGCGTCCACGTAATCCTTGCAATGCGGGCGTTCCGGGTGACGCGCCACCTGGCACTTCCGCCAGGGTGTCAGGTCGCGATAGAGTTCATCCAGCAGCTTGGAGGCTTTGGCATCCAGCGCGGCGGCTTCTTCGGCCACATCCATTTCTTCGTTGGCACGAGCCAGCGCGCGCAGCTCTTCAGCTTTGCCTTCGATCTCGGCCAGCGGTTTTTCGAAATCCAGATACTGGGTCATGACGCCTCATCTGCGTAAAATTTCCTAGCTATATGCCGCTGGCTGGCCTCAGATGCAACTAGATGACACTGAAGCGGCGTCGTTCATGTCAAAAGCCGTTGATCAGATTGAGAGATTCATTTGCTTGCCAGCACATTCCCGACATGCCCAGCAAAACAATCGCTGATATCGACCTTTGAGGAAATTCACCCCTGCTAAAGCACGGGATAGAGCGAAACCACAAGCAGCACAGCCATTGTCCAGTTGAATATGACCAATCTGCGCGGGTTCGTCAGCATTCGTGCCATCTGCTGTCCTAAAACGGTCCATGTGCTGACCGATGGTAAGTTGACGGCTCCGAAGACAAACGCAACGATGGCAATCGCATACATCGTTCGATCTGGCGTATAGGCCGTGGTGGCGGTCAGGGCCATGGCCCAGGCTTTTGGATTTACCCATTGAAACGCTGCGGCTTGCAGGAATGTCATCGGCACGCCGGTCGCCTCGGCGCTGTTTGCCGGCGCGGCATGTGCAATCTTCCAGGCCAGATAGAGCAGATAGATCACCGACAGGATTTTCAGCACTGTATAGCTGACGGGATACCGGTCGAAGACCTGCACCAGACCGGCGCCGACAAGCAATACCATGAAGGTAAAGCCAAGCCCAATGCCCAACATATGCGGGATCGAGCGTCGAAAGCCGAAATTCGCCCCCGAAGCCATCAGCATCAGGTTGTTCGGCCCCGGTGTGATCGAGGTTACGAAGGCAAAGGCGATCAGGGCCATCAGGATGTCATAAGTCATGGGGCGAAGTATTGTCCGCGCTGCGGCAAATGAAATTGCTTTTTTGTGCGTGTTTCCTGTAGCTGTGCAATCAATGATGAAAAATGACCGGATAAACCGCCAGATATTGCAAGAGCTATCTCGCGACGGACGGATCAGCAATCTGGATCTGGCCGAGCGTGTGGGCCTTTCCCCTTCGGCCTGCCTGCGCCGCGTGCAAGAACTTGAGCGGGCCGGGGTGATCACGGGGTATCGCGCGGTGCTGGACCCGGCGGCGATGGGTATCGGCTTTGTCGCCTACATCGGTGTAGGGCTGGGCGAGCATACGAAGGCCGCGCAGGAGGGGTTTGAACGCGCGCTCCAACAAGCGCCGGAAGTTGTCGAGTGCCACAACATAACAGGAACAATCGAATACTTGCTGCGGGTCGAATGTGCAGACCTGCCGTCTTACAAGACCTTCCATACCGAGGTGTTGGGAACGCTGCCGCATGTCACCTCGATCACATCCTATGTGGTTATGGGTTCGCCCAAGAATTTACGGGCGTGACGTCTTGAATTGTGAAGGCACACTCACTTGCAGGGCGAAAACTCACGGCCTAATGTCGTGGAAATGACGTTGCCAGGGGATATGCACAGCCATAACGGCACGCAAACAGGGAGATTACGATGAAACGCGTTCGAACAGTGGCGGCCGCAATTGCCTTGTCAGTGGTTGCCGGGGCTGCCTTGTCTGCCCCGCTGAAACTGCAACCTGCCAACCCGCAGCCTTCTCCGAAGGCAGGGCTGAATGTGAAATACATTGGCACGGGCAATCAACACAAGAAGATCCGCGATCTGAGTCAGGCAAAAAGCATGCTGTCCAAAGCACAGCCTGGGCAACCGCTGCAGGGATTGGATTACAGGGACACCAATCAGGGTGACAATGTCATGACATTTGACGGAGCTTACAATGTTGCCGCCGAGATTACGGGATATATGCGGTTCGACTCGCCTGGGGTTTACGAGTTGGAAACCTGGTCGAATGACGGGATAGAAGCATTCGTCGGAGGCCAGAATATCGGCTATGTCACGGGTATTCAGGGCTGCGAGGCCAACCAGCGGACCGAAGTCGAAGTGCCCAAGGCCGGGTGGTACCCGCTCAAGATTATCTATTTCCAGAAGCTTGGAACATCCTGCCTGATGATGAAGTCGGGTAAAAAAGGCGAAAGGTTCACCTGGACGCCGAATGCTGTCTTTGGGCGGTGACGCCAGAAAACACCTGAAAAAGGCGCCAGGGCAGGCGCCTTTTTTTGTTTCTCAGCCGTTGGCCGCGATCAGTTCGGCCTGTGCCACGATCACTTCGGCCTGCTTGATCGACGCGATGTCGACCAGACGTCCTTTGTAAACTGTCGCACCTTCGCCATTGGCTTTGGCCTGTTCCATCGCGGCGAGAATTTCTCGGGCCTCTGACACGGCTTCTTCTGATGGGGTGAACACCTGATTGGCCAGCGCGATCTGCTTGGGGTGGATCGCCCATTTACCGACCATGCCCAGCGTGGCCGAGCGTTTGGCCTGCGCAATGTACCCCTCGTCATCGCTGAAATCACCGAAGGGCCCGTCGACTGGCAGCACGCCATGGGTGCGGCACGCGGCAACGATGGCGGCCTGTGCCCAATGCCATGGGTCGGACCAGTGTTTCGCACCCTCGTGCAGCATGTAATAATTTTCCTGCGTGCCGCCGATGCCGGTTGTCTGCATCCCCATCGAGGCAGCAAAATCCGCAGCTCCCAGGCTCATAGCCTGCAAACGGGGCGAGGAGGCCGCGATTTCTTCGGCATGGGCGATGCCAGCTGCGGATTCGATGATAACCTCGAAGCTGATCGGTTTGGCACGACCTTTGGCGCGTTCAATGGCAGTGACCAGTGCGTCTACCGCATAGACATCCGCCGCGCAGCCGACTTTGGGGATCATGATCTGATCCAGACGGTCGCCCGCCTGTTCCAGTACATCGACAACGTCGCGATACCAGTACGGGGTGTCCAATCCGTTGATGCGAACGGACATGTATTTGTTGCCCCAATCCACGGTGTTCAGTGCTTCGATGACATTGGCGCGGGCCGCATCCTTGTCCGAAGGTGCAACCGAGTCTTCAAGATCGAGGTTGATCACATCTGCGGCGGATGCTGCCATCTTCGGGAACAGTTTGGTGTTCGACCCCGGGCCAAACAGCTGACAGCGATTGGGGCGCGCCGGTGCGGCAGGTTGGATGCGAAAGCTCATCTGGACCTCGTCTGAGTAATGAAATTACGATTTTTCTGCTCAATGAGGTATTAAATTGCGTGGTACGGCGCAAGAGCGATTGTGCATCTGCGGCAATGCGGTTGCAGAAAGCGGCTTCAAAACTGCCCGGCTGGGGCGATTAAAGTTTAATCATTTTGAAAACTTCGAAGATTTTTGCACACATTGCGAATATTGCACAAGAAACTCGCGCATAGCTCGTGGTTGACGGGCCAAAACGCGAAGCGCTCGTTTTGCCGCTTCTCTAGCCTGCCCCGGAATCAAAGGAGTGACCGCAATGATCGAGACACCGTACCTGCTGTTCCTGGGCGATGCGCCCGACCAATTGGCGGCCAAAGTGGCTGTTGGGATCAAGGACTGGCGTCCGGAAAACGCCGTGGGCCAGTATCGAATGGATGGCTGCAAGGCCGATCTGGGCCTGACTGACATGACCCTGACCGAAGCGAAAGAAGCCGGAGCCAAGACGCTGGTGATCGGCGTGGCAAACCGCGGCGGTGTGATCAGCCAGGACTGGAAAAAGGTTCTGGTTATGGCGCTTGAGGAAGGGTTCGACCTAGCCTCGGGGTTGCATAACCTGCTGCGGGATGAGCCCGACCTGGTAGCGGTTGCCGAAGCAACCGGGCGAAAACTGCATGATGTACGGGTGCCCGAGATCGATTATCCGATCGCAAACGGGATCAAGCGCAAGGGCAAGCGGTGTCTGGCCGTCGGAACAGACTGTTCGGTTGGCAAGATGTACACCGCGCTGGCGATGGACGCCGAGATGCGTGAGCGCGGGATGAAATCGACCTTCCGCGCGACCGGCCAGACCGGCATCCTGATCACCGGTGACGGTGTGCCGCTGGACGCAGTCATTGCCGATTTCATGGCTGGTTCGGTCGAATGGCTGACACCGGACAATGACGAGGATCACTGGGATCTGATCGAAGGGCAGGGATCATTGTTCCACGTATCCTATTCCGGCGTGACCATGGCACTGATCCATGGCGGCCAGCCGGACGCCCTGATCCTGAGCCATGAACCGACCCGTGCGCATATGCGCGGCTTGCCAACCTATCAACTGCCGACATTGGAGGCCCTGCGCGACACCGCGCTGGCACTGGCCAAAGTGGCAAACCCGGATTGTCAGGTTGTTGGCGTTTCGGTCAACACGCAGCACATGTCCGAGGCTGACGCGACCGCCTACCTGGCCAAGATCGAAGCGGATATGGGCCTGCCTGCGACCGACCCGTTCCGCTTTGGTTCGGGCAAGCTGGTGGACGCGCTGGCCGCAATGTGATCTGAACAATGCGCCGGAGGCGGGGCTGTTTCGCCTCCGGCGTGAGTATTTGGGAAAAGATGAAGGAACGGGTGCGTGCAGATTGAGGTTTCTCGCGATGTGTTCCGGCTGGCGCAGGTCTTCACCATCTCGCGCGGGTCGCGGACCGAAGCAAAGGTGCTGACGGTTCGGGTGTCGGACGGAACTCATCAGGGCTGGGGCGAATGCGTTCCTTATGCGCGTTATGACGAAACGCTGGAGTCCGTAGAGGCCGAGATTGCCGGTCTGCCCGCGGATGTCAACCGCCGGTCGCTGATGGGTCTGCTGCCAGCAGGTGCCGCGCGAAACGCCGTGGATTGCGCCTTGTGGGATCTGGAGTGCAAACGAACCGGCAAACGCGCCTGGGACCTGGCAGGTCTGCCCAAGCCCGGCCCCGAGATCACCGCCTATACATTGTCGCTGGACACCCCCGAGGCAATGCAGGCGCAGGCCGCCGGGAACGCGCATCGCCCGCTTCTGAAGATCAAGCTGGGCACGCCCGATGATATGCCCCGACTTGAGGCAGTGCGAGCAGGGGCGCCGAACTCCAAGATCATTGTGGATGCAAACGAAGGCTGGTCGGCCGAGGTTTACGCCGACCTCGCCCCGCATCTGGTGCGGCTGGGCGTGGCGTTGGTGGAACAGCCCTTGCCCGCAGGAGATGACGACGCATTGATCGGGATGAAGCGCCCGGTGCCAGTCTGTGCTGACGAGTCCTGCCATGACCGCGCCAGCCTGCCCAAGTTGAAGGGCAAATATGATGTCATCAACATCAAGCTCGACAAGACCGGGGGCCTGACCGAGGCGCTGGAGTTGCGCAAAGCGGCGATTGCCGAAGGCTATGACATTATGGTGGGATGCATGGTCGGCAGCTCGCTAGCCATGGCACCTGCGACATTGCTGGCACAGGGTGCGATGGTAACGGACCTTGACGGCCCGCTTCTGTTGGCCGAAGACCGCGACACCCCGCTGGATTTTGACGACGCCGGAGTGCACCCGCCTGCGGCCGCACTTTGGGGTTGAGGAGACGAACATGACCCGCACCGTTTACGTAAATGGCGAATATCTGCCGGAGACCGAGGCCAAGGTTTCCATTTTTGACCGTGGCTTCCTGTTTGCGGACGCGGTCTACGAAGTCACCAGTGTGCTGGACGGCAAGCTGATCGACTTCGAAGGTCACTCAGTCCGTCTGAAGCGCTCGCTGGACGAGCTGGAGATGGCCGAGCCCTGCACCAAGGATGAACTGTTGGAAATCCACCGTAAGCTGATTGAGCTGAACGGTATCGAGGAAGGTTTGGTCTATCTGCAGGTTTCGCGCGGCAGCGATGGCGACCGGGATTTTGTGTTTCCGTCGGCAGATACCCAGCCCAGCCTCGTTCTGTTCACGCAGAACAAGCCGGGGCTGGCTGACAGCCCGGCGGCAAGGAAAGGCGCCAAGATCATCTCGATCGAAGACATCCGCTGGGGCCGCCGCGACATCAAAACGGTGCAATTGCTCTACCCGTCGATGGGCAAGATGATGGCCAAGAAAGCGGGGTGCGACGACGCATGGCTGGTCGAGGACGGCTTTGTGACCGAGGGCACCAGCAACAACGCCTATTTCGTCAAAAACGGCAAGATTGTCACCCGCCCGCTGTCCAACGACATCCTGCACGGCATCACCCGAAAGGCCGTGCTGCGCATGGCGGCTGAGGCGCAGATGGAAATCGAAGAGCGTCTGTTCACCATCGACGAAGCCAAAGAGGCGGACGAAGCATTCACCACCTCGGCCAGTGCCTTTGTGATGCCGGTGGTTGAAATCGACGGAGTTGCGCTGGGTGACGGTACGCCGGGGCCGATTGCAAAACGCTTGCGCGAGATTTATCTGGACGAAAGCCGCAAGGCGGCGATCTGAAGAAAAAGGCCCGCTGCAGCGGCGGGCCTTTTCTAAGGCGTCAGCCTTTTTTGGTGACATTTTCTTCGAAGGCAACCTTGAAGGCGTCTTGTTTCTCGGGGCCGGCTTCGGTCTGGTAGTTGGTCTTCCACTCATCCATGGTCATGCCGTAAAAAACCTCGCGGGCTTCTTCCTTGCCCATCTCGATGCCTTTTTCATTGGCCGCTTCCTGATACCACCGTGACAGGCAGTTTCGGCAGAACCCGGCCAGATTCATCATGTCGATGTTCTGCACATCGGTGCGGTCTTCCATCAGGTGCTTTTGCAGCCGACGAAAGGCGGCAGCCTGAAGTTCGATTTCGGTTTGCTTGTCCATCATGTGGCTCCGGAAGGCAGTGTGTGTTGCGTTTGACCTAACAATCCTGCCGTGTCGTTACAACAACGGCGCTCGTGGTCAGCGCTACCTACATCAGTTTCAAGGCTAGCCAGGGCACGATGCAAAAGATCAGTGTCAGGATCTTGTAGTTGGCAAGGTATCTGAAATAGGCACGTTTCACGTCGGCGCGATCCATCTGAAACATCCTGCCGTGAATGCCAGCGATCCAGTCCTGCAAAAGCAGAATCATGACGGTGGTGAACAGCAAAACCGCGATATTAAGCGCGGCCACCCAACCGAAAAACGTTGTCAGAAACTCATGTGTCATGACGATCCCCTTTCCCGCAATATATGGGGATCAGAGGCATTGCTCACAATGGCGTGAGGGGTGGAACGTCCCTGCAAACCTTGCGGTCAAAGGTCGCTGGCGTCCAACGCTTCTTGCAGGATTATCGCCAGCCGCTCGGCCCAATGCCGTTGTCCGGCATGATCGGCGATCAGATCATTGCGTAGCTCGATCAATGCATTGGGACGGCCAAAAGCGGTGCAGTGCTTGTCAATCGCATCACCTGGCAAAACGCCGGTATAGGGTTCATTGACACCAACGCACAGGTCATCTTCCTGTTGCAGCCGGTCGATCAAAGGGCGCGAAAACCGCTCGTCCGGGGTGTGCAATACGCCAATGTGCCATGGTCGGGGGTCACGTCCACGCAACTGGCGCGTGAAGGAATGCATCGACACAATTACCGCATGTGGCAGTGCCGCCAACTCGGCCAACGCTGTGTGGTAGGGGCGATAGCACATGTTCAGGCGGCGTTCGCGTTCGGCGGCATCGGCATTGCGGTTGCCGGGAATGATCGACCCGTCATACAGTTTCATCAACAGCGTGGGGTCATCTTCCCCTCGGTTCGGGTCGATTACGAGGCGCGAGAAATTGGCGGCAATCACCGGCGCGTTCAGAATCTCGCCCAGATGTTTTGATACCTCATACGCGCCGACATCATAGGCGATATGGCGCTCCATATCCTCGCGCGGCAGGCCAAGGTCTCCGTCATTGACCTCGGGGGGGACGATGTTGGTTGCGTGGTCGCATGTGATCAGCCATCGGGACGGGCGATCCGCGCCGTGAACAAAAAACGGGGTGTAAGTCATAAGCCTGTCATCTAGTTTGTCGCAGGTGTAGGGCAGTTGCTTTAAAAAGGGAATTGCGCAATAAGCGCCACAGCAGTGTTTGCGGTAACATTTTGCAAAAGCTGATCTGCGCAATCTGAACCGGCATGAGGAGGTCAAGACCAATGCGACGCCTGAGAAATGTAAAAATCGTGGCGACGCTGGGACCGGCGTCCAGTGACTATGACACCATTCGCGCCCTGCACGAGGCCGGGGCGGATGTGTTCCGTCTGAACATGAGCCACGGCAGCCATGATGAGATTCGCGAACGCCACAGGATCATTCGGCAGGTTGAAAAGGATCTGGACAGCCCGATTGCCATTCTGGCTGATCTTCAGGGCCCCAAGCTGCGGGTTGGTGTTTTTGCAAATGATGCTGAGGAACTGGAAGAGGGCGCGGCGTTCCGTCTGGACCTTGATCCAGCCCCCGGCGACACCACCCGCGTGTGCCTGCCGCACCCCGAGATTTTCGCGGCCCTTGAACCGGGCGCGCGCCTTCTGGTCAATGACGGCAAGATCCGTCTGATCGTTGAGGATTGTGGTCAGGACTTTGCCAATTGCACAGTTGAGGTCGGCGGTACGATCTCGAACCGCAAAGGTGTGAACGTCCCGGATGTGGTGCTGCCGCTGGCGGCCTTGTCGGAAAAGGACCGTGGTGATCTGGAGTTTGTCTGCCAGTTGGGCGTTGACTGGCTGGCGCTGAGTTTCGTGCAACGCGCCAAGGATGTGTTCGAGGCCCGCGCGCTGGCTGATGGACGCGCCGCGATTCTGTCGAAGATCGAAAAGCCGGCGGCGGTCGAGGCGTTCGACGACATCCTCGATGCCTCGGACGGTATCATGGTGGCGCGGGGCGATCTGGGAGTGGAGCTGCCGGTATCAGCGGTGCCGCCCATTCAGAAGAGGCTGGTCCGCAAGTGCCGTAGTGCCGCCAAGCCGGTCATAGTCGCCACCCAGATGCTGGAAAGCATGATCGAAAGCCCGATGCCCACCCGCGCCGAAGTGTCGGATGTGGCCACCGCGATCTATGAGGGCACTGACGCCATTATGCTCAGCGCGGAATCGGCGGCAGGTGCTTATCCGGTTGAGGCCGTGCAGACCATGAATAAGGTAGCCATCGAGGTCGAGGCCGACCCGACCTATTCCCAGATCATCGCCGCGTCCCGGACGGCAAAAGGAAGCACTGTGGCCGATGCCATCGTCGCGGCCGCCCGAGAGATTGCGGAAAAGACCGATATCAAAGCCATCTGTTGCTTTACGCAAAGCGGAACGACCGCCTCATTGACAGCCCGCGAACGTCCCGGTGTTCCGATCATCGCGATGACATCGTTGATGGGGACCGCGCGCAGGCTTTGCCTGAGCTGGGGATGCAATTGCGTCATGACGCCCGAACTCCAGCGGTTCAAAAGCGCCGTTGTCAACGCAGCCCGCGCGGCGCGGGCAGGGGGGTTTGCAACCGAAACCGATCAGATCGTGGTTACGGCCGGTGTCCCCTTCAACGTACCGGGCACGACTAACATTCTGCGCGTGGCCCCGTGTGATGAACGGCTGATCTACAGCACGGATCCGGAATAACGGAAGGCCGACACTCGGGCCCGAGTGTCGTGTCAGCCAACCGGCTCTTTTACAATCTCCATAACTGTAAAAGAGCTGGTCTGGTGTATCCCCGGCAGCTTGTTGATCTTCTCGCCCAGCACCAGCCGGAAATGCGCAATATCGCGCGTTCGAACGGTCAGAAGATAATCAAACGAGCCCGCCACCATCAGGCAGCTTTCGATTTCCTGAACACTCCGAACGGCTTCATTGAATTTCACAAGGGATTGTTCCGCAGTTGCGACCAGGGATACCTGCACCACGGTCAGCAGTGCCAGCCCCATTCTTTCCTTGTCGACAACGGCTCTGTACCCTTTGATATAGCCATTCTTCTCAAGTCGTTTTACACGCTCGGAACAGGGTGTATTGGTCAGGTTCACGCGCGCCGCCAACTCAACTATCGAGAGCCGTCCATTGGCCTCCAGCTCGTGCAGGATGCGTTGATCGATATTGTCTAAATCTCTGCTAATCAGTAAAATTCCCTGTATTTTTGGCGTAATACGATAAATTACACTGAAATTGGCCCAAAAAAATCTCCAATTCCTAGTGAAATTTCCTAATACTTACCAAAGGGCGGTCTTGTTGAAAAGTTCCAAGTTCCGGCCGCCCTGCCGGGGGCGTGGGCCCCGGCCTTAACAACAAAAACGGAGGAACGAAATGACAACAAAGATTGTCATAGGACTCGACGGGACTGAAACCGGCGAGCGTGCGATTGCCTTTGCCAAGGATTTGGCAAAGCTGATCGGAACGTGCGATTTGCTGGTCGCTTATGTGATCGAATGGTCACCTTACACATTCCAGACACCTGAAGAAAACGCCCAGCGCCACAAGCGCCGCGAAGAAGAGGTTGATCTGGCAATGTCGCGTGTCGTGACACCTGCTGTTGAGGCCCTCAGGGCTGCGGGATTCGAAGCGCAGGGCATTGTGCGCCATGGCGATGTTGCGGAAACGCTGAACGCCATCACGGTCGAAAACGGAGGCTCGCAAATCGTCGTGGGTCGGGCATCTGCGGACGGGATCAAGAAACGCCTGTTCGGCAGTTCGACGCAATATCTGGTAATGCATGCCGACGTTCCGGTTACGGTCGTGAACTGAGGGGAGGGCTAAAATGAGAACGCTAAAAACACTTGGCGCCGTAACGGCCGCCACCATTGCCGCCAGCCCTGCCCTTGCACAAGAGGCGCCGGGACTGGATGAAAAAATCAATCAGGCCTTTGCAAACCTGACCGGACCGTTTGTCAGCTTCATCTTTGCACCGCTGCCCGGAACCAGCTTTCCGTGGATCGTCATGTGGCTGGTGATTGCTGCATCGGTTTTCACACTGTATTTCGCGCTTGTGCAGTTGCGGTTCTTTGGTCACGCGATCAGCCTTGTCAAAGGTGACTATTCCGATCCCAACGACGCGGGCGAGGTCAGCCACTTTCAGGCATTGGCCACGGCGCTGTCCGGCACTGTGGGCTTGGGGAATATCGCAGGTGTGGCCGTTGCCATTGGCATCGGTGGGCCGGGTGCAACCTTCTGGATGATCCTTGCGGGCCTTCTGGGTATGGCATCAAAGTTCACCGAATGTACGCTGGGCGTGAAATACCGCAACGAATACGAAGATGGCACCGTTTCAGGTGGCCCGATGTATTACATGTCCAAGGGCTTTGACGAGCTGGGCCTGCCGGGCGGTAAGATCCTGGCGGTGCTGTTCTCGATCTTCTGTATTCTGGGCGCATTGGGCGGCGGGAACATGTTCCAGGCCAACCAGGCACATCAGCAGATCGCGGGTATCGTTGGCGACTATCCGGGCTGGATTACTGGCATTGTTTTTGCTGCGGTCGTGTTCATGGTCATTGTTGGCGGTCTGAAATCCATCGCTCGGGTGACTGAAAAAGTCGTGCCGTTCATGGGTGTGCTGTATGTCGCAACCGCACTGGTCATCATCGCGATGAATGCGGACATGATCGGCTGGGCCTTTGGTCAGATCTTTGCCGGTGCCTTCACGGGGCTGGGCGTTGCAGGGGGCATGGTCGGTGCGCTGATCCAAGGCTTCAAGCGCGCGGCATTCTCGAACGAGGCGGGCGTGGGCTCTGCAGCTATCGCGCACTCGGCGGTTCGGACCAAGGAGCCGATCACCGAGGGTTTTGTATCGCTGCTTGAACCCTTCATCGATACCGTCGTGATCTGTACCATGACGGCGCTGGTGATCATCATTACGCAACAGCTGATCATCGATCCCGAAACCGGAAACTACATGCTGAACGAGGCGGGTTCCGCCATCGCAACGGTGGATGGCAATTCCGGCGTCAGCCTGACCTCTGCCGCCTTTGCCAGCGCGTTCAGCTGGTTCCCGTACATCCTTGCGATCGCGGTGATCCTGTTTGCCTTCTCGACCATGATCAGCTGGTCCTACTATGGCCTCAAGGCCTGGACCTACCTGTTCGGAGAAGGACACACAAAAGAGCTGATCTTCAAGGTCATCTTCTGCGTCTTCGTGGTGATCGGCGCTGCGGCCAACCTCGGCCCGGTTATCGACTTCTCGGATGCGGCGATCTTTGCGATGGCGGTTGTGAACGTCTTTGCCCTCTACTTCCTGATGAAAGTGGTGCGGCAGGAACTGGCGTCCTACTCCGCAAGGCTGAAAAGCGGTGAAATCCGCAAATTCGAACACTAAATCCAATCACCGGGGCGGCTTGTGTCGCCCCGGTGCCTGACCAGGCTGCAAAAAGCACAGATTCTGGTCCAAACCCCCTTGCCAGTATGACCGAACTTGCGTAAACGGCGCTTCTGATCGCGTGACCGGCCGAGATGGCATGCCGAGTCGCGTCTGAAACCGAACCCGAAAAAGGAGACGGAAATGCCTAAGATGAAGACCAAATCAAGCGCCAAGAAGCGCTTCAAGGTGACTGCGACCGGTAAGGTCCTTGCTGGCCAGGCCGGCAAACGGCACGGCATGATCAAGCGGACCAAGAAATTCATCCGCGACGCCCGTGGCAACACCACCCTGTCCGCCCCCGACGCAAAGATCGTCAAGGGCTACATGCCCTACGACCGCTAAGAGGAGATGTAAGAGATGTCCCGCGTTAAAGGTGGAACCGTAACTCACGCCCGTCACAAGAAGATCATCAAGGCCGCAAAAGGCTATTATGGTCGTCGCAAGAGCAACTTCAAAGTCGCAACTCAGGCCGTCGACAAGGCCAACCAGTACGCGACCCGTGACCGCAAGAACCGCAAGCGCAACTTCCGCGCGCTGTGGATCCAGCGGATCAACGCTGCTGTGCGCAGCCATGACGAGGCTCTGACATATTCCCGCTTCATCAACGGTCTGAACCTGGCCGGTATCGAAGTGGACCGCAAAGTTCTGGCCGACCTGGCCGTGCACGAACCGGAAGCGTTCGGCGCGATCGTCGCCAAAGCTCAGGCTGCTCTGGCTGCCTGAACCTCTGAAAAGAGACAGTGAAAGAAAGGCCGTCCCTTTGGGGCGGTCTTTTTTGTTGCAACATGCGGTGCATTCCAAGCGCTTCTTGGATCAGGGCATCCATCCCTTCTGCATTGGGATGACGCCAACCAGTTTCAGGCATGACCGGTTTGATCTAGATCATGTAACAGCCCTCGGATCATATTATATATGATTTTATGAATATAAATGAAAAGGGTGAAATCATGACACTAAACTGGAAAGTTGGAGGTGTTCTGCTAGGGCTCGTGTTCTTCGGGGCAGTTCTTCTGGTGAAGCCGATCGGTGTTTCGACCCAATTCGTCATCCTTGACGGAATTATCGCGGACACCGTCAATTCGGAATTCGTGACGCAGACGGATGACGGTTACAGTTCATCCAACGCATACATGGCGAAATCCAATGGCAAATACGCCAAGTACGTATCCAATCCGTTGAATTACAGCTTTGTTTTCGTTTTGGCTATGGCCGCGGGGGCGTTCTTGTCGGTCAAGGCGCGCGGTGGTCTGGAACGCGGAGAGGGCAAGCTGCCCATGATCTGGCGCGAAAACTACGGCGATACGCCCTGGGCTCGAAACCTGGTTGCGCTATTGGGCGGCTTTGTCGTCCTCTATGGGGCCAGGTTGGCGGGTGGGTGCACATCCGGTCACATGATGTCCGGTATGATGCAGACAGCCCTGTCAGGCTATATCTTTGCAGCCGGGGCATTTGCAGCGGCAATTCCTACGGCAATGCTGATCTACCGGAAAGGATAAGGCGATGGAAATCATTCTTGCGATCATCATTGGCGCCGCTTTCGGAGCCGTACTTGACCGGATTGGCGCAGCGAATCCAAATTGGATTGTGGGCATGCTGACACTGCGTCGACTCCAGCTGATGAAAACGATCCTTCTGGCAATCGGAACCGGTTCGATCCTCATGTTCGGCGGGCAGATGCTGGGGTTTGTGGATGTCGGCCATATGTCGGTGAAATCGGCCTATGTCGGTGTCTTCATTGGCGGATTGTTACTGGGTGCGGGCTGGGCTGCATCGGGCTACTGTCCGGGAACAGGGGTCTGCGCCGCTGCGTCCGGTCGCCGTGACGCCTTGTTCTTCATCGTCGGTGGTTTGTTGGGTGCTGCGGCCTATATGGCGACATATCCGGCCTGGAAGGCCACGGGTCTGCTCGATGGAATTGCTGGCGGCAAAGTCACCCTGGGTACAGTTCCGGGATCCGCTTACGAGGGTGTTTTGTTAATGTCCGGCGATATTCTCGGTATCGCACTGGGTGCCGTCTTTGTTCTGGTTGCTTTCGTTCTTCCGGACAGCCTGATCGCAACCGGTGAAAAGGTTGGTGTTGCGGCCGAATAATCACGGCTGAACGTACACATTCACGACCAGCATCCCGACAAAAAAACCGGCGCAACACGCGCCGGTTTCTTTTTTTAGGGATATCGGTGATCTTACCCGAACACACGCCCCAGCGCGCCGTCAACCGCGTCGGTGATCTGGTCGATGTCATCGGCCGTAGCAATCAGCGCAGGCGAGAAGCACAGCGTGTTGTTGCGACCGGGGATCGAGCGGTTGGTGACGCCGATGATCACGCCCTGTGCCATACAGTCGGCAGTAACGGCCTGCGCCAGTTTCTCGTCCACCGGCTCTTTGGTGCCGCGATCCACAACCAGTTCGGCCCCCAGGAACAAGCCCTTGCCGCGCACATCGCCGATGACCTTGTGCTTGTCCATCAGCGCCAGAAGGTTGTTCGTCATACGCGCGCCCATATCCGTGCAGTTCTGCAACAGGTTTTCATCCTGAATGATGCGCATGTTCTCGATGGCCGCTGCCGGACCAGCGGTGCACCCACCAAAGGTCGAGATATCGCGGAAATAGTTCATCGGGTCCGCGGCATCGTCTTTGAACAAGTCAAAGACTTCCTCGGTGGTAACCATGCAGGCAATCGCGGCATAACCCGATGCAACGCCCTTGGCCATGGTCACGAAATCGGGTTTGATACCGTATTGCTGGTACCCGAACCATGTGCCGGTGCGGCCCACGCCACAGACAACCTCGTCGATATGCAGCAGCACATCGTATTTCTTGCAGATCTCCTGCACGCGCTGCCAGTATCCTTCAGGCGCTTCGATTACACCACCACCCGCTGTTACAGGCTCAAGGCACAGCGCACCTACGGTATCGGGGCCTTCGCGCAGGATGACGGCTTCAATCTGATCTGCGGCCCATTCGCCGAAATTCTCTTCGGGTGCGCCGTCCAGCTCGTGCTTGCGATATTCCATGCAATGCGGCACGCGCACGAAATCAGGTGCGAAGGGACCGTACTGCGCTGTGCGCTCGTCCTGACCGCCTGCCGACATGGTCGCCAGCGTCGAGCCGTGATAGTCCCGATCACGGTAAAGGATCTTGGTTTTTTTGCCGCCGTATTTTTTGTGCGCGATCTGGCGCACCATCTTGAACGCCTTCTCGTTCGCCTCGGATCCCGAGTTGGTGTAATAGACGCGGCTCATGCCCGGCATCTTGTCGATCAGTTGCTCGGCAAACAGCGCACCCGGGATCGAACCGGCCGAATTGGCGAAATAGCACAGCTTCATCAGCTGGTCGTAAACCGCCTTGCAGATCGATTCGCGGCCATAGCCGACGTTGACGGTCCAGACGCCGCCGGAAACCGCATCCAGATGCTCTTTGCCTTTCTGGTCCCAGACACGCATGCCCTTGCCCTCGACAATGATGCGTGGGTCATTGGTTTCAAAGGGTTTATGCTGGATCAGATGGTGCCAGATATGGGCGCGGTCGGCCTCGACCACGCGGGAAAGATCGTTTTCGTTGAACGTGCCGTCCATGACATGTCCTTTCAGTGAGGAAGCGGTGCACGGGATATGGAAATGCCTCATCCCGGCATGTGTTTAAGATGCTTCAGATCACCGCGAAAGCCCGGATGTAGATAGGGCCAGATCGTATCATCCCGTATCGCCAGTCAGTTTTGCCGCCGTATTTCTACGGGTTTGTCAGAACGCGAACTTTGTGCTCAATTCGCCCAAACTGCGTTTCGGGAGGACAGCGGATGGCAGCGACACATATCTACGAGCGTCATTTGGACAAATGCCGGGCAAATTACACACCCCTGTCGCCCCTTACGTTCATTGAACGGACGGCGCAGGTCTACCCGGATTATCCATCCGTGGTTTATGGGGATCGCCGGTATTCCTGGGCTGAAACCTATGCCCGTTGCCGGCGTCTGGCGAGTGCGTTGACAGCGCGTGGGATTGGACGGGGCGATACCGTTTCGATAATCGCGGCCAACATCCCGGAAATGTACGAGGCGCATTTTGGCGTGCCCATGACGGGCGCTGTTCTGAACGCAATCAACACACGGCTGGATGCGCCGATTGTCGCATTCATCCTGAGCCATGCCGAAGCCAAGGCGCTGCTGGTCGACCCCGAGTTTTCGGATGTGGTGAAAGATGCGCTGCAACAGGTCGATCATGACATTCTGGTCATCGATATCGAAGACCCCACCTTCGACGGCGGTGAAAAGCTGGGCCGCCTGACCTATGATGCCCTGCTGGCCGAAGGCGACCCCGCGTTTGACTGGTCACTGCCAGCGGACGAATGGGACGCGATCACCCTGAATTATACCTCGGGCACCACGGGCAACCCCAAGGGCGTGGTTTACCACCATCGCGGCGCGACCCTGAATGCGCAGTCCGATTTGCTGGACTGGGATATGCCCAAGCATTCGGTCTATTTGTGGACCCTGCCGATGTTCCACTGCAACGGCTGGTGCTTCCCGTGGGCCATGGCAGCCAATGCAGGTGTTTCCGTTTGCTTGCGCGCGGTGCGGGCCGAACCGATCTATGCTGCTTTCCGGGACGAGAAAGTGACCCATTTCTGCGGTGCGCCGATCGTTCTGAACATGCTGGCCCACGCTCCGGATGAGTTGAAGGACTTTGACCACCAGATCAAGGTGATGACGGCAGGTGCCCCGCCGCCTGCGGCCGTGATCGAAGCGATGGAGGCGATGGGTGTCGAGGTCACGCATGTCTATGGCCTGACCGAAACCTATGGGCCTTCGGTTGTCTGCGCATGGAAAGACGAATGGAACAGCAAAGGGCCTGAAGATCGCGCGGCCCTCAAGGTGCGGCAAGGGGTGCGCTATACAGCGTTGTCCGGACTGATGGTGGCCGACCCGGAAACGCTGGAACCGGTTCCGGCTGATGGCGAAACCATGGGTGAGATATTCATGCAGGGCAACGTGGTGATGAAAGGATACCTCAAGAATCCCGACGCTACCGACAAGGCCTTTCACGGTGGCTGGTTCGCGTCCGGTGATCTGGGCGTCATGCACCCCGATGGCTATATCGCGCTCAAGGACCGTTCAAAGGACATCATCATCTCGGGCGGCGAGAATATCTCATCTGTCGAGGTCGAAGGTATCCTCTACAAGCATCCGGCGGTGATGGAGGCTGCAGTGGTGGCCCGTCCCGATGAGAAATGGGGCGAAACGCCCTGCGCCTTTGTCGAGTTGAAACCCGGCGCAGCCGCAACCGAGGCAGAGCTTATCGCCTTCTGTCGCGACCGGATGGCCCATTTCAAGGCACCCAAAACGGTTGTGTTCGGCACCCTGCCCAAGACATCAACCGGCAAGGTGCAGAAATTCGTTCTGCGGGATCAGGCACGGGCGCTGGGTTAAAGATTGTCGAAGATCGACAGGTCCAACGCCAGCATCTCACCCATCCAGATCGCGCGGTCGCGGTGATCCTCCAGATGTTCACCGGTTTCCGGGTGCGTGAAGACCGTCAGGCCCTGCCGGTTCAGCATCAGCCATGGGATGACTTGGTCGAATGCGCTGGCAGCAAAGCCCAGCTGGCAGCTCCAGCGCGAATGGGGGCCGACGTTTCGGGCGTGCATCCGGCCCATTTGAACAGGGAACAGGCGGGCCGCCTCATCACAGACCTGTCGCGCGGTGTCCTGCGTGTCGGCATCGAAATAGATATGGGCGTGATAGCCGGTGATCTCGGGCATAGAAACCTCATCTGCTTTGTTGGCTCAAAGCTAAGGCTCAAAACGATAAAAACCTAGCTGCACATGCAAACAGGGTCTGTGCAGGTTTAGTGCGGCGCATGTGCGTCGGGATGCGCCGCGACAAAGGCGGGGTGATCGGCGCAGGCCTCTTCAACCCGCAGCAGGCGGGGCATATCCGACAGATCAACCTGCCACCGGCGTGCGTTATAAATCTGCGGGATCAGGCAGAGGTCGGCGAGACCGGGCTTTGACCCAACACAATAGGGGGTCTGTTCGAAATCCCCCAACATGGTTTCGAACGCCTGCAACCCGGGTTTGATGAAATGCAGCATCCAGTCGCCGGGCATGTCGGGGGCGTTATGGCTCAGGGTGGTGGCATAGCGCGCAACGGAAAGGTTGCAGACCGGATGGATGTCGACCGCAATCGCATAAGCCAGCGCCTGAACACGCGCGCGTTCCGCCGGATCATCAGGCAGAAGGTTCAACTGCCGGGTCCGGTCCAGATAGTCGAGGATGGCAAGCGATTGCGTCAGCCGTAGCCCGTCAATATCCAGAACCGGCACAAAGCCCTGTGGGTTTCGCGCGATATGTTCATCGCCCTTTTGTGCGCCGCCCACCAGATCGACAACAACCGGGCGATACGCGATCCCGGCCAGATTCAGGGCGATCCGCACCCGGTAACTGGCCGAGGACCGCCAATAGTCATAAAGGACGACGTCGCTCACGCCCGGGCCTGTCAACTGTCAGTCAAAGCGGCAGCGCGAAGGGCGTCCGTCAGAACCGTACTGTCACCGATGTGGTTGGCCAGCACCAGCACCAGCCGCGCATTCAGCGCGTCGCTGTCTGCTTTTTCCAGGCCTTCATGCGCGGCCAGAAGTTCGGCATAGAAGTCATCGGCGTTTTTGATGTTCGGGGTTAGGATCAGGTCTGACATGGGGCTTACTCCTTACCGCAGGCTCTGCGGATCGCGTGCCGGAAGGTGTTTTCTTCGTAACTGTCACGCCGGGCCGCCACATGCTGGTCCGGGCGGATCAGGTAGACCGCGCTGGTCGCGTCACCCAGATAGCGGCGTTTGAGGGCCAGCGTCATATCATCCTTGACCGACAGCGCCAGTCGCGTGACCTCGATCCCATCTTCTTCCAGGGTATCAGGGGCGTCTGCATCAATGGTCAAAAGCGTGAACTTGCCTGCAAGCTTGGGCAGCAGAAATTCGTCACCAAGCGGAGCGTCGGGGCAGGCCGAACCCGGTCGCGTTCCGGCGGGGCCGTTCAGCGCGTCCGCAGAATTCAGCGAAGATCCGTCATAGGTGCAGGGCTGACTCAGGCGGCCCGAATTCACCAGCGGGCGGGCGAAGTCGTAATGTTCGCTCAGGTCCAGTACCGCATCGCGCAGGATCCGCGACATCTCGGATTTCGGGGTGATGAAATCGGTCGACCGGCTGGAATTCAGGATGTTCTCGTCCGCCCCGTACACGCGTTCGGCGTTGTAGCTGTCCAGCAGAGTTTCAGGTGCTTTCCCGTCCAGAACCAGCTTCAGTTTCCAACACAGGTTGTCGGTGTCCTGAAGGCCGGAATTGGCCCCACGCGCGCCAAAGGGGCTGACCTGATGCGCGCTGTCGCCCGCAAACAGGACACGTCCCTTGCGGAAGCTTTCCATGCGGCGGCACTGGAACGTATAGATCGAGACCCATTCCAGCTGAAACTCGACATCATCGCCCAGCATCGCCTTGAGGCGGGGAATCACGTTCTCCGGGCGCTTTTCGCGTTCCTTGTCGATATCCCAACCCAGTTGCAGGTCGATGCGCCACACATTGTCGGGCTGTTTGTGCAGCAAGGCGGATTGCCCGCGATTGAACGGCGGATCGAACCAGAACCAGCGTTCAGACGGAAAATCCGCATCCATGATCACGTCTGCAATCAGGAAGTTGTCTTCAAATATCCGTCCTTCGAAATCAATGCCCAACATCCGCCGGGCGGGCGATGTCGCGCCATCACAGGCAATCAGCCAATCGGCTTCGATTGTGTAAGGTCCTTCTGGTGTCTCGACCTCCAGCCGCACGTGATCGTCATGCGTGCCAATCGCCTCGACCTTGTTGCGTCCGCGTATCTCAATCGGTGCGCCTTCTGCCTGCAACTCGCGGACCCGTTCAACGAAATAGTTCTCAAAATGGTATTGCTGAAGGTTGATGAAGGCAGGGTTGGCATAACCTTCATCCGGTTGCAGGTTGAAGTCATAGACCTGCCGATCATCGAAGAAGACCTTGCCCCGATCCCACAGGACGCCCTTGTCGACCAGTCGGCGCCCGCATCCCAGCCGGTCGGCAATTTCCAGCGTGCGTTGCGAGAAACAGATGGCGCGGCTGCCGAAACTGACCTTGTCATTCTCGTCCAGAACCACGACGTCAACCCCTTGCTGCGCCAGATCAATCGCGGCGGCCAGACCAACCGGGCCCGCGCCGATCACGATAACCTTGCGCCGAACTGGCGTCGGGCTGTCCTGATCCGGACTGCGTTCATAGCCGTAAAGCGGAGTTTCAAAGATCTTGTTCATGGGCTTCCCCCCAAGCAGATGCGCCAAAGTGCTGCATGTCCTGTGCCCCGGCAACATGTGCCGAAGCCTTTGGCATATGGTTTCATTGAATCCCGCCGCCTAAAACGATCTGGATCAAACTGGGTCGTTTTTCCTTACCCCTGCAGGGCCTCCCACATCTCAAGATCGCGCTGTGCGGTCCAGATGCGGGGTGTGTCGATGCCACGGGCTTCGTCGTAGGCGCGGGCGACGTTGAACGGCAGGCAGTGTTCGTAGATCGCGTAACTGGCGAATTTCGGGTCACATTCGGCGCGGACTGCATCCCATGCCTCTTTCAGGCTGCCACCGCGCGCCGCAACCCTGGCCGCCGGGCGGTAGGTGCTTTCGACGAAATCGCGAGTGTTTTCGATGGCGGCATTGACCATGTCCTTGCCAACCAGCGCATCGCCGCGACCCGGTGCGATGGCGTCGACATCGAACCACTTGATCTCGTCCAGCGTGTCTCCCCAGTCGTTGAAATGCCCGTCACCGCAATAGCAGGCCGAGTGATATTCGACGATGTCGCCGGTGAACATCACGTTCTGGTCTGGCACGTGGATGACGATATCACCGGCGGTATGGGCGCGCCCCAGATGCATCAGGTCGATCCGGCGATTGCCCAGATAAACGGTCATCGTGTCGCTGAAGGTGGTGGTGGGCAAGGTCAGGCCGGGGATGCTTTCATGCCCTTCGAACAGGCGCGGGAAGCGCTGGAATTCGCTGTCCCAGTCTTCCTGACCGCGTTCCACCACCATGGCACGGGCCATGTCGGACATCAGAATCTGTTGCGCGCCAAAAGCGCTGGCACCCAAGACCCGCACAGCGTGGTAATGGGTCAGCGCCACATGGGTGATCGGCTTGTCGGTCACAGACCGCACGCATTCGATCACCTTGTTGGCCAGGCGCGGGGTCGCCTGCGCCTCGACGATCATCACGCTGTCATCGCCAATGATCACACCCGAGTTCGGGTCGCCCTCGGCGGTAAAGGCATAAAGCCCTTCGCCCACTTCAGTGAACGAGATTTTCTTTTCCGACATGTCCCCCTGGGACGCGAATGCTTTGGCCATCTTGGTTTTGTCCTTTTGCGGTTGCGCGGAAGGCAGGGGTTGGATGCCTCCGGCGGGAGTATTTGGAAAAAGATGAAGCTCAGTGCGTCATCGTTCGAATGGGGAGTTGAGTGCAGGCAGAACGGTGCCGGTACAGTCGCCGAACCCGATAGTATAGCCGTCGCCCCTGGCAGCGCCGGTCAGGGTCATCGTGTCGCCGTCTTCGATGAAGCTTCGGGTTTCACCTGTGTCCAGCGTCAGTGGCTCTTTCCCGCCCCAGCTGAGTTCCAGAAGTGATCCGCGTTCGGGCTTGGTTGGGCCGGATATGGTGCCTGACCCCAGCAGGTCGCCCGTGTTCATCGGGCATCCCGATGTGGTGTGGTGGGCCAGTTGTTGCGCGGCGGAATAGTACATCTGGTTGTAGTTGGTTCGCGCGATGGTCGTGGCGTCTTGGCCTTCGGGTGCCATGGAGACGGCCAAATCGATGTCATACAGCATCGGGCCGCAATCCTTGAGGTGGTCCAGCAGCGCGAACTCGCGGGCTGGCGTGTCACAGCGGAACGGCTCGAGTGCAGCCTTGGTCACGATCCAGGGGCTGATCGAGGTTGCGGTTGCCTTGGCCTGAAACGGGCCCAGCGGCTGGTATTCCCAGGCTTGTATATCACGTGCCGACCAGTCGTTCAGCAGAACGTAGCCGAAGATATGGTCGTCAGCTTCCTGCACGGTTATCGGGCCATCCGAGGGCGTGCCCACGATGGCGCCCATCTCCAACTCGATATCAAAGCGGCGGCAGGGCAGGAAGGCGGGCAGGTCCTGATCGGGGGATTTCAGCTGTCCCCACGGGCGGCGGATATCCGTGCCGGACACCACGACCGAGGACGCCCGTCCGTTATAGCCAATCGGAATGTGCAACCAGTTCGGCGGCAGCGCGTTTTCCGGGCCACGGAACATGGTGCCCACGTTGAAGGCATGGTTTCGCCCGGCGTAGAAATCGGTGTATTCGCTGACCGCGAAGGGCAAGTGCATCTGGGCTTCGGCCTGCGGTACAAGCAGCGGTTCGATCTTGCTTTGCTCGTCCGAGCCCTCGGCCAGAATGCTGATCAGCCGCTCACGCAGGGCCGCCCAGACGGCGGGGCCTTCCTCCATCAAAGGGTTCCAGAACGGCAGATCGAACAGCGGCTCATCGCTTAGGGTGATTAACCCCTCGGCTTCGGCGGCGGTAACGTCGAGGATCATGTCACCGATGGCCACGCCGCAGCGCGGATCATTGCCTTCGGTCGAGAAGACACCGTAAGGCAGGTTGTTCAGTGGAAACGGATGCGCCGCGTCATTGGCCGAGGCCACCCAGGACTTCATCAAAGGCATATTTTGCCCCTATTTTGCTATATTTGGTACGTGGTTCGAAACGATCATAACCCCGAATAGACAGGCGCCAAAGCCCACAGCGGGCGCAGTTGCAGCATGTCGACTGCCAGGGTCCCGTCTTTGTTTTCCGGTTGCGGCGACAAGACGTCTGCAACCGGAATGGGTATGTTCATCGCCGTCAGGACGGGTGCCGTCTGGCGAACCCGGTCTGAGGGTCATTTCTTGCCCGGTGTGCCGTCGAACTTCTTCTCAAGCGATGTCCAGCAGTCGATATAGTCGTCCTGCAGCGGTGCCTCATTGGCGGCAAACGGTGTCAGGTGCTGGGGGAACCGGGTTTCGAACATGAACGACATCGTCTGGTCCAGCTTTTCCGGCCCCAGATTGGAATAGGACGCCTTGTCAAAGGCTTCCCTGTCGGGGCCATGCGGGATCATCATGTTGTGCAGGCTGGTGCCACCGGGAACGAAGCCCTGCGGTTTCGCATCGTATTGACCGTAGATGTTGCCCATCAGCTCGGACATGATGTTCTTGTGATACCAGGGCGGGCGGAACGTATCCTCCATCACCATCCAGCGTTCGCGGAACAGGACAAAGTCGATATTTGCGGTGCCGGGCTGGCCAGAGGGTGCCGTCAGAACGGTAAAGATCGACGGGTCGGGATGGTCAAACAGGATCGCGCCAACCGGGCAATAGTTGCGCAGATCGTATTTGTAGGGTGCATAATTGCCGTGCCACGCCACCACATCCAACGGGCTGTGTCCGATTTTAGTGGTATGAAACTGGCCACACCATTTGATCGTCACGGTCGACGGGGTTTCACGATCCTCATAGGCAGCGACCGGAGCTTTGAAATCACGCGGGTTGGCCATGCAGTTGGCCCCGATCGGACCGCGACCCGGCAGTTCAAACTTCTGGCCGTAATTCTCGCAGACAAAGCCGCGTGCCGGGCCTTCCAGGACTTCAACCCGGTAGAGCAGTCCACGCGGGATGATCGCGATTTCCTTGGGCTCAAGGTCAATGATTCCCAGTTCAGTCGCAAAGCGCAGGCGTCCTTCCTGTGGCACCACCAGCAACTCGGAATCGGCCGAGAAGAAATAGTCGTCGACCATGGATTCGGTGACCAGATAGATATGGCAGGCCATGCCAACCTGGGTGTTCACGTCCCCCGCCGTCGTCATGGTCCGCATCCCGGTCATCCAGTTCAGACCTTCGTCGGAATGCGGCACCGGATCCCAACGATACTGGCCCAGGCTGATCACATCCGGGTCGATGCAGGGGGCCGATTTCCAATAGGGCAAGTCGATTTTTTCGTAACGGTGCGAATGCTTTACCGACGGGCGAATACGATAGCACCAGGTGCGTTCAGGCGGGTTGGCGGTAAAGGCCGTGCCGCTCAGCTGTTCACCGTAAAGCCCGTAGTTGCACCTTTGCGGGCTGTTCATCCCCTGCGGCAGCGCATCGGGCAGCGCCTCGGTTTCAAAGTCGTTGCCAAAGCCGGGCATGTAACCGGCGTGGGTACCAACAGGCGTTGCTGCTTGCGTCAATGAATGCGGATCCGTCGGACGGTTCATTACGTATTCCTCCGTTTGCTGCTTGTCGGTTAATAGTTGATTTTGTAACTAACAAGCATGACACATGACGAATCTGAAAAAAATGATGACTTTTTCCTGCAGAATTTTCTGCCGTTCCTGCTGAACCAGGCGGCCGAGCGCGCCTCGTTGGAATTTCAGGCTGTCTACAAGGGGCGGTACGGAATGCTCAGAACCGAATGGCGAGTGCTGTTCCATCTGGGGCTGTTTGGCGAAATGACCGCCAAGGAAATTGGTGAACGGGCCAGAATGCACAAGACCAAGATCAGCCGTGCAGTTGCCAAGCTCGAGGAGCGCCGATACCTGAAACGCACACGGGACGAGGCTGATCGTCGGGCGGAATGGCTGACACTGACACCCGCCGGGCAAGCCGTGTATCGCGACTTGTACGGGGTGGCCGCAAGCTATGACGCCAGGCTGTCGGGCCTGTTCAGCGAAAAAGAGGCCGCCTTGCTGCGCCAGATGTTGCGACGGTTGGCTGGCGTGGATTGACCACTGGTAATTGGCGCCCGCCGTCCCCAGATGTGTGTCATGCTTGATACGGAATTTGAAATGACGTCTTTCGAACCTGCCAAGGTATCCACACACACCCTGATCGACTGGTTGGTCCAAAAGGGGCTTGAGGGTGCCGGGCAGGAAGAGTTGCTGGAAGGGTTCTGCACCAGTCTGATCGATATGGGCATTCCGCTGATGCGGTTTCATGCGGCGCAGTCGACCTTGCACCCGGTTTATGGCGGAACCGGATATAGCTGGTACAAAAGCACCGGCGGTGAATCCGAGAAGTTCGAAAACACGGATACGCCCAGCGAAATGTGGCAACAAAGCCCGCTTTATGCGCTGCTGAACGAGGATCTGGGTGAAATCCGGGTCAAACTGGTCGACCATAATGAACCCAGCCGATTTCCGTTGTTGAACGACCTGAGAGAGGTTGGGGCGACCGATTATTATGCCACCGGCATCTCGTATGAGGGGTCGGGGAAGATGCGCCCCGACGGTACCAAAAAAGTCAGTGATGGCGTCCTTATGTCCTGGGCCAGCGATGCGCCGTCCGGGTTTGATGACAGCGATCTCAGGCACATTCATGCGGTATTGCCGCATTTGGGGCTGGCGCTTAAATCCGCCAAGAACCAGAACCTGACCGAAGACCTGATGCGGGTCTATCTGGGTCGTGATGCCGGGCGCCGCGTCCTGTCGGGTGAGATTCGTCGCGGATCATTGCAGCAGATCGATGCGGTGATCTGGAATTTCGATCTGGAAGGGTTCACCAACCTGTCTGAAGATCTGCCGGGTCACGAGATCATCGACATGCTCAATGATTACCTGGCCGTGGCCGTGGGCGTTGTGCACGACAAGGGTGGGAATATCCTGAAATTCATGGGCGATGGGCTGATGGCCATGTTCGATGTCGGCGAAATCGACGAGGACGCCCGTGCCGCGCTCAGCGCGGTGCCCTTGCTGCAAGCCCGTATGGATGAATTGAACGCCAGACGTCAGGCGCAGGGGCTGCCGGTTGCGAATTTCACGCTGGCCCTGCATTCCGGCGAAATCCTGTATGGCAATATCGGCTCCGAAACACGGCTGGATTTCACAGTGATCGGCCCCGCCGTCAATCAGGCCGCCCGGATTTCGGGAATGCACCGGTCGCTGGGTCAGCGAATCCTGATCTCGGACGACGTCGCGGTCGCGGCACGCCCCTGCGCACAAGACCTCATCTCGGTCGGGCGCTACATGCTGCGCGGGGTGAACGAACCCAAAGAGCTGTTCACGGTATACAGTCCCGGCGGGCCATCAGATTCCAAGTGAAACCGAGGCTATTCCTTCAGCGATTCCGAAACTGAAAGTCGTGAAGGAACACCTTTGTTTAGCTGGGTACGAGCGGCGGGTTGGAGCGAATGTTCGAGAATGGTGAGGATTTGTACGAATGGCGGGTTTGAGGCCATTGCCGACAATGCGGTTTTAAGCAGGGTAATCAGGGAAACCTTCATATTGACCTGATCCGGCGTCCTGTATTTGCATTGAGCTCGAATTGGAGTGCGGCCTTTGAAAAACAACTACATACTAATCGACTTTGAAAATGTTCAACCCAAGAACCTCGAACTCCTTCGGGGACATGTTTGCACCTTGATTGTTTTCGTAGGAGCCAATCAAAAAAGCATACCCTATGACTTTGCACAAGCACTGCAAAGCTTGGGAGAAAATGCTGTTTATCAGAAGATAGCAGGGAATGGCTCGAACGCCTTGGACTTTCATATTGCGTTCTACTTAGGAGAACTCTCTACCAAAGACGCCAATGCGTGTTTTCATGTTATTTCTCGTGACAAAGGCTTCGACCCATTGATTGCACATCTGCGACAAAGGAAGCTCCCCGCTTTCCGTCATGCAGACCTATCCGAGATCCCATTCGTCAAAATCTCGAATGCAAGCTCGCTGGATCAAAAAATTGATGCGATTGTTGACAGCTTGAAGTCTAGAGGAACTTCGCGTCCTAGGAAGATCAAAACCCTTAAGGGAACGATGAACGCCCTTTTTTTAAAGACCTTGGAGCAGGAAGAGCTGGAAAGGCTGGTTGATGAGTTGAAAAGACGTGGTCACGTAGTCTTTTCGGACCAATCAGTCAGTTATGGCCCCGACATTACCCAGCACTGACTGGCTTAGGGGCTGAGAGTTTCGCGTTTTGAATTGCCCGTTTTCCCCTCAGACCTGCCTCCAATACAACTGATCAGAAATCGACTTCGACACCCGGCAGGTTCAGCTCTCGCATCATGTCGCGCAGTTCCTGCCGTGCTGCGATGTTCGAGATGTTCAGCTGTTTGACGCCAATATCCTTGAGGTCCAGCAGGGTCAGGCCGCGCGGAAACAGTTCGCGAAAGATCACCCGTTCGGAAAAGCCCGAAGCGACGCGGAAGCCGATGCGCTGCGACAGCATTTCGATCGCGCGCTGCATCTTTTCCTTGTTGACCATGCGCTGGGTACCGACGCGGTTGCGCACAACGACCCAGTCGATGGGCTTCAGCCCGGCCTGCGCCCGCAATTGCCGGGCGTTCCAGACCATCTCGGAATAGACGGACGGGCCAAGGATTTTCTCACCCTTTGAATCAATCCGCGCCAGCAGGTCAAAATCGATGAAACTGTCGTTCAAAGGGGTGATCAGCGTGTCGGCCAGCGAATGGGCCACCTGACTCAGCCGGGTATGAGAGCCGGGGCAGTCGATCAGGATAAAGTCACTGTCGCTTTCCAGTTGCGACACGGCAGCAGACAGGCGGTGGTCATAGATATTCTCGCCCGGCTTCAGCGTGCTGGCATCGATCTCGGGCAGGTCGTGATGGCGGGGGCCGGGCAGCGTCAGGCCCGCGCTTTTCAGAAAGTTGTTCCGGTTCTCGAAATACCGTCCAAGGCTGCGCTGCCGCAGGTCCAGATCCAGCGTGCTGACCTTGTGCCCCAGTCGGGCCAGTGCGGTTGCCACATGCATCGACACGGTCGATTTTCCAGCGCCGCCTTTTTCGTTACCGACCACAATGATATGTGCCATGCTTGTATTCCCAAGTCTTGCCGTGTTTGACTACACGTTGTTGGCACCCACTATATGTTGTGTCGCCTGCGATGAAAAGAACCTCAAGCGGCGCTTTTAGGCATTATCGGACTCTATTTTGGAAAACACAGCGCCGTGCGCGGGTTACACGAAGGCGCCTGTCGAGTGATCTGCCTTGATCGGCTAGCCGATCGCGGTTTTGGCGGCGAAATCGCCGCGTCAGTGCCTGTTTCCGAACGCATACACCAACCGCTGCCTGCAACGATCCGCGTCGGAATCAATCGCGCCTTTTGCCTGATTCATACACGCACAGATCGCCCGCCCAATGGGTCCTTTCGCGGTGGCGCCGGTTGGGCCGGATCGTGAAAACTATGCGGGGGACGGAAAATTTGATTAAATACCAAACAGATTTACATCGAATAACCTCGCAGGCTTTGCGCAGGTCCTCTTTGGTTCATCTTCAAAGCAGGTGAAAGGGGCATAGGCATGCCGGACACTGCTGCGGACAGTTCAGGCGGTTCACGCGTTGTTCTTGCAATGACGGCCATTTGCATGATGGTCGTTGGCTTCAACACAACTGCTGTTGCGACCATCCTTCCATATCTGAAGGCCGAGTTCGATCTGACGCCCTCGGGTCTGCAATGGGTGATGGCGATCTATACGGTGGCCAGTGCGACCCTTGTGACGATTGTAAGCCGGCTTGGGGATATCACGGGCAAGATGGGTGTCTTTTTCTTTGGCATGATCGTATTTGCCTGTGGCTCTGCTTCTGTGCTGTTTTCACAGAACGCGGCGATGCTGCTGATTGGGCGTGGCGCGCAGGGGGCAGGGGCGGCGGCCCTGTTCGGCACCTCATTGTCCCTGCTGACCGCCGCAACGCCCGAGGAACAACGGGCCAGCGTGACCGGTGTTTGGGGCGCAATCGTGGGCCTTGCGATAGGCGTCGGGCCCATAATCGGAGGAAGCTTTGCCAACTTCCTGAGCTGGCGCGGTGTATTCGCCACGGACCTTGTGTTGCTTGCCATTGCGTTTGTGATCGGCCTGCAGGTCAGCAGGAAAAACTATGTCCCGGATACGCGCCTTCAGGGTGCGAAATTCGATACCGCAGGGGCGATAGCCATTGTCTTGCTTCTGGGTCCATTGTCATTCGCACTCAGCAACGGTGAAGCACGCGGATGGGACAATGCCCTGACCATTGTTCCTTTGGGGGTCGCCGCTTTGGCGGCTGTCGGTCTGGTTTATACCTCGCGGCGCAGCGACGATCCGCTGGTCGAGTTCCGATATTTCCGGCACCCGCGCTACCTTATGGCGGCAACGGGGATGTTCTTTGTGGGATTTGCGTTGTTTTGTTTCTTTATCTATTTCAACGTGTTCGTCCAATCCCCGGACGCGTTCGGCTATTCACCGGTTGAGGCAGGCGTCGCGATACTGCCGCTAAGCCTGAGCATGTTTGTCATTTCCGTCACCGCTCCGCGCCTGCTTGCGCCATACAGTTTTCAATGGCCGGTGACCGTCGCAATGGGATTGATGGCCTGCGGCTTCCTGCTTTTGACAACAACCTCGAACATCGACAGCTATGCTGAAATCTGGTGGAAGCTGATCATTGTGGGGGTTGGCATCGGCATTTGTTTTTCGTTGCTGCCCCGTCTCGGGCTTCGGTTGCTGCCCGACGAACATGTCGGACAGGGGTCCGGGGTGATCAACACATTCCTGTATTTCGGGGCCACGATGGGATCGGTTGTTGGCGGTCTGGCCGCATCCCTGACCATCCGCTCCGGCCTGTCCGAAGTCATCGCGGCGCTACCCGACGGGTCGGCACAGCGCGGCGACCTTGCGCGCGCCCTGACGCATGGCACGGCAACACAGGTGGAACAGTTGATTGCCGGGCTTGACCCGTCAACAGGTTCAACACTGGCCAAAGCATTGCGTGACCTGCGGGATAATGCGTTTGATGCGGCGATGCTCATGGCTGCTATCGCGGCCTGTATCGGGCTGGTGATCGCGCTGCTGTTGCTGCGCGGTCCGGTTCCGCCATTGCACGACGCGGCCGAACTCACGAAACCCAAGGATCAGAAACCGGGGAAAGCAGGGGCCTGAAACGAAAGAAGGCCGCCCGCTGGCGACCTTCCTTTGAAAGACTGTGGCAAAGGTTCAGAAACCCAGGCCTTCGTATTTCTTCTTGAACTTCGACACGCGGCCGCCAGCGTCCAACAGGCGCGACGAACCACCGGTCCATGCAGGATGTACCGAAGGGTCGATTTCCAGTGCCAGCTGGTCGCCTTCGCTGCCCCAGGTGGATTTCATCTGAACGACGGTGCCATCGGTCATCTTGACGTCGATGACGTGATAATCGGGATGGATGTCTTTTTTCATCTTTCCGCTCCTTACGCTTCGGCGCCAGCTTTGGGCTTGTAGTTGGTGACCTCTGCGATACGTGCGGATTTACCGCGACGCGAGCGCAGATAGTACAGTTTGGCGCGGCGAACGCGACCACGGCGGACAACGGTGATGCTGTCGATATTGGTCGAATACAGCGGGAACACACGCTCCACGCCTTCGCCAAACGAGATTTTGCGAACGGTGAACGAACCGGCAATGCCGCTGCCGTTGTTGCGCGCGATGCAGACGCCTTCGTAGTTCTGCACACGGGTGCGCGACCCTTCGGTCACCTTATAGCCGACACGGATAGTGTCACCGGCTTTGAAATCGGGGATGTCTTTCCCCAGGGCGGCAATCTGTTCCGCCTCAAGCTGTGCGATCAGGTCCATCGCAGTTTCTCCTATCTGCTCGTGGTTGGTCCACGAAGTTGGGCACGGCCTGAGAGCTCTTGGTCTTCACCGGGTCCTGCGTACAGCCCGCCAGAGGTCAGATCGAATGTTCCTTTGGTCTGGCCTGACCCGACGCATCCCTGCCGAAGAAAACGGGACGTCACGCCATGGTGCAAACCAAAACACCGGAGTCGCAGAACGCGGCACCGGATTGCGGTCGTTTAAGGGTATTGCCGGCAGGGATCAAGGGAAAAACGCCCTGTCTTGCCCAAGGCGCCGGTAGGAATCCGCCAGCCTGAAAGTAAGGCGTTGCCAAGCGGCCCAGATCAGGCATTCTGAGGCAAATAATATGAGCAGATATTTCAGACAGGACCCTATGATGCGATTGGCATTCATGCTGGCCATAACGGCCGTCGCGCTGATGTCTTGCGGGCGGGGCGGCCCGAAACCTCAGGCCGTCGAACCCGTTCCGGGCGTGGACAGGACAGCACCGCTTGTGATCTACCCCGATTTCGGCGACGCGGATCCCCATGACTGGGAAGGGCGTCACCCCGGACAATACCCGATCCATGGCCTTGACGTTTCACGCTGGCAGGGGCCGATTGACTGGCGCACGGCCCGGGCATCAGGCGTCAGCTTTGTGTTTCTGAAAGCGACCGAAGGCGGCGACGTGGCCGATCCCCTGTTCGATGATCACCGCCGCGGCGCACAGTCGGCTGGTGTGCCCTGGGGCGCCTATCACTATTACTATTTCTGCCGTTCGGCCCGGGAACAGGCCCGCTGGTTCATCCAGAACGTGCCCAAAGGGGCAGACCTGCCGCATGTGCTGGATATGGAATGGACACCGCATTCCAAGACCTGCACGCTGCGCCCCGATGGCAGAACCGTCCGCGCCGAGGCGCAGCGTTTTCTGGACATTCTCGAACGACATTATGGCCGCCGCCCGATCGTCTATTCCACGGTGGATTTCTATGAAGACACCGATATCGGGCGCCTGCCCAAGACCGAGTTCTGGCTGAGATCTGTTGCAGGCCACCCCCGCACTGTCTATCCCCGCGCGGTCTGGCGGTTCTGGCAATATACCGGCACCGGTCTGGTTCCGGGCGTTCAGGGCCGGGTGGACATCAACACCTTCAACGGCACGCCAGACGTCTGGGCCAGATGGAAGGCCGGAGGTTAGGTCTTTGGTGCGCCGTAGGTTTCAATGGTGATGCCGCCAACCAGATGGTCCAACCGGCGCTCCCGCTCTTCCCCAAAGGCGTTGCGCACACTAGACCTGCGGCAAGTGCGCAACAATCCGGCCTATCACTCAGACGAATCCGACCAGGATTTTTCATAGTCGGCCCAGATATCCGGGCGCCGCTCGCGGGTAACGTCCTCAGCCATCTTGTGACGCCATTCGGCGATGCGGCCGTGGTGGCCCGACATCAGAACCTCGGGTATCGGGCGGCCTTTCCAATCCGCAGGACGGGTGTACTGCGGATGCTCCAGCAGGCCCGAGGAAAAGCTTTCCTCTTCGGTCGAGGCCTGATTGCCCAGAACGCCGGGGATCAGGCGCACCGTGGCATCAATCAGGGCCTGTGCTGCAATCTCACCGCCGGTCATCACGAAATCCCCCAACGAGACCTCCTGCACACCGTAATGCTCCAGCACGCGCTCATCCACGCCTTCGAACCGGCCACACAGCAGGGTCATGCCATCGCAGCGTGCAAGGGTCTGCATCATGCGCTGGTCCATGCGCCGCCCGCGCGGGCTGAGGTAAATCAGTGGCCAGTTGCCCTGAATGCCCGCCATGGTGTGCTCGATGGCTTCGCCCAACACATCGGGCCGCAAAACCATACCCGCGCCGCCCCCGGCGGGCGTGTCGTCCACGTTGCGATGCCTGCCGACGCCGAATTGCCGCAAATCCACGGTTTCCAGCTGCCACAACCCCTCCTGCAGGGCCTTGCCGGTCAGGCTTTCTCCCAGAACGCCCGGAAAAGCGGTTGGAAACAGGGTGATGATCTTCGCCTTCCAGACGCCGTGCAGGTCCGGGGTGGGTGTCATCAGCTCACGCGGTTTCAGCGTGGGCCGGATCGCTTTGCGACCATGGGATTTGCCGGGTTTGTCAGTCATTTCTGGCGGGCCAGTTCATGTTGGGCGGTTCGAATCAGGGCCTTTTTCTGAGTGATCAATGCCGCTTCGTCCAGCGATGATCGGTTCAGGGCCAGCATTTCCCTCAGAACGTCGTCGGACAGCTGAGGGCTTTTATGCGCGTGCTTCACAAGCCGTGCAGATTTCCCGGGTGGCAGGTCGAGAAATTCGGCAAATGGTGCGCCCAATCCAAGGTGGTGGCCTTTCAGCGCTTCCATCCACGCGGTCCGTACCGTGACAGTTGGCAACCGGTCCCTGATCCGGTCTGCCGTGTCCTGTAGCGATGGCAGATGCGCAAGATCGGCGGAAAAGCCGTCCAGGTCCTGAACCATGCGCGACAGGTGCAGATCGTGGGCCCAAAGGCTGCGCAACCACACATCGCGATTGCGTAACGACAGGTAGACGGTGATGTCGGTTTCGTCGCCCACCAGACGGCGGCGCAGCACGCTGACAACCGTTTCCGCCAGTTCGGGTGCCGCCCCGTATCCTTCGATTTTGTTCCTGCTGGGGCGCAGGCCCAGAAAATTCTCTTCGCTCAGGATCAATCCCCGGCGTGTTCCGAAATCAAGACCATCGAAAAAACTGTGCAGCTGACCGCCAAAACCCGCCAGCGTGTCATCCAGTCGATAGATCGAATGGCGCGTGGCCGCTTCGTTCAACCCGGCCTTGCGGGTCTTATACGGAAGAACCAGAGCGAAATGCGGCCAGATCAGCTCGCGGTTTTCGTGCAGAAAGGACTGTGCTGCCGTCATGCCGGTCTTGTGAAAACCCAGATGCAGCAGAACACGTCGCATCAGATCAGGCCTTCGGGCGGGTCGGCCACGATGCGGCCCTGTTCCAGATCGACGGTTGGCACCACCTGCATCGTGAACGGCAGCAGAACCGTCGCCTTCAGGCCCGGCCCGTGTAGTTCCAGCAGGTCCGTGGCCCCGTGGTTCTGCACGGATTTGACCTTGCCGAGAAGGGTGCCGCCGGTGTCATAGACCTCAAGCCCAATCAGGTCTGTGTGGTAGAACTCGTCATCGGGCAACGAGGGCAACTGATCGCGCCGCGCAAACAGGCGCAAACCGTTCAGGGCATCCGCCTGTTCCTTGGTTTCAATCCCGCCAAGACGGGCGGCAAAACCGTTCTTGATCGTACGCGTCAGAACCACCGGATAACGTTCCTTGCCGGTTTCATCCGTCAGTGGCGAATACGTCTCAATATCTTCGGGAACGGCGCAGAAGCTTTTCAGGCGCACTTCACCGCGTACACCATAAGACCCCGCGACGCTGCCGACGCAGATCAGATCATTCATTGGCAGCCCCCGTCGTCAAACAGATCCCGTTTCTCCACTCGCCAAGCCCTTCGCAGGCTTCGCGCTGATTGTTGCGCTCAAAGAACACGCCCACAATAAAGGCGATCAGCAGCAGAATGGGAAGGCGTATCAATCCGAACATGCGGCCCTACCTTGTTTCGATCTTCAGGCTGTCGGCCCGGTTTTCCCAGCCAACCTGCTCAAGTTCGGGGGTGTCAGAGATCTGTTCCGGCCATCCGACACAGAAATACCCGATCAGACGCCAGTTGCCCGGCACATCCAGATCGCGCGCCATCTGTTCGGGGTCCAGAATGGATACCCAGCCCAGCCCCAGCCCCTCGGCCCGCAGGGCCAGCCAGAACAGGGTGATCGCAGAGACCACGGAATAGCGCCGCATCTCGGGCATCGAGCCCGCGCCAAGACCCAATCCCTTGTCGGTGCTGTCGTCGCAGAAGATGGCCAGTTGCACCGGCGCTTCCTGCATTCCCGACAGTTTCAGGCGGCTGTAAAGCTGCGCCCTGTCGCCGGAATAGCCCGCCAGGGCGTCATCATTGGCGGTTTGGAAATTCCTTAGCGCCGCAGCCCGGGCCGCCGCGCTTTCGACGCGGATCACGCGCCACGGCTCGCTTAGCCCCACGGAGGGGGCCAGCCGAAACGCGTCGAGGCAGCGCGCAAGCACTGCCTCGTCTACCGCGTCGCCGCGGAACCGTCGCACATCGCGCCGGAGCCGCAACAACAGATCGAACTGCGTGCGAAATGCGTCAGTAAAGGTCTGATCCCGCACGCTTCGGCCTGCTTATTCTTCTGCGGCCGCTTCTTCAGCCGGTGCAGCAGCCGCTTCGGCAGCTTCCGCAGCCTTTGCAGCTTTCTCTTCCGCGCGTTCCTGAGCTTTCTTGCCCGGGGTACCCTTGTTGGGGTTGTTGCGCTCGGCCTTGTCACGGGTGCCGGCTGCTTCCAGCATACGCGCGATACGATCGGTGGGCTGAGCGCCCTGATCCAGCCAGTGCTGAACGCGTTCCATGTCCATTTTCACACGCTCTTCGCTGTCTTTCGGCAGCAGCGGGTTGTAGGTGCCTAGTTTCTCGATGAAACGGCCGTCGCGCGGCATCCGGCTGTCAGCCGCTACGATGCGGTAAAACGGACGTTTTTTCGAGCCTGCGCGGGCGAGACGAATTTTCATTGCCATGGTGGTATCTCCTTTGAATGGCATCACGCCGGAGGCGTGTATTTGATTGGCCGGTGTCTATTCCGGTTAATTCTGGTGTTTTTTGAACCTCTGGTTCACTTTCAACTTGCTGAACCTCTGGTTCACCCTTGGTGTTTCCTGTGGTGTCGGATGACTTCCTGAATGATGAAATTCAGAAAAGCTTTGGCGAAATCGGGGTCCAGATCGGCCTCTTTCGCCAGGTCTTCAAGCCGTGCGATCTGCGTGGCCTCACGCGAGGGATCGGACGGGGGAAGGTTGTGTTCGGCCTTGAGCTTGCCAACGGCCTGTGTGTGTTTGAACCGCTCGCCCAGCGTATAGACAAGGATCGCGTCCAGCCGGTCGATGCTTTCGCGATGCTCTTTCAGCAATGCAGCCGCGCGTGTCACGGGGTTGTTCATTGGCCGGTCCTTTCGGGTGTCGAAACGTCAATCTTGGGGTGCCGCCACACCTGGCAGGGCTGGCCCAGCAGTTCGGCATTGTCGCGCTCCAGCGTTGCACCCAACCGTTCGGCCAAAGCGCGCGAGCGGTCGTTTTCGTGGGCGATATACGAAATCACCCCGTTCAGGCCCTGATGCCGCGCCGCATAGGACCGGGCGGCAAGCGCCGCCTCGTAGGCAAAGCCTTTGCCTTCGAAATCTTCCATCACGGTCCAGCCCAGTTCAGGCTCGTCCCAGCCGGGGGCGTCAATCAGGCCGACGCCGCCTGCGAACCGACCGCTGGATTTCTCGGTCAGGTGCCAAAGGCCAAATCCTTTCAACGCCCAGTGCCCAAGGCGTCTGGCCAACATGCCCCAGCTTTCCAGCGCGTCCCGGGGTCCGCCCACCAAATGGCTGCGCTCGGTTGCAAAGAATGCGGTCAGCGCAGGCAGATCATCCAGATGCGGGGCACGCAGGATCAGACGTTCGGTTTCAACGGTGGGGATGGTGAACGCGGTCATGCGTAGGCCTCCATCCCACCATTCACCAGATCGGCAGGCGCGGGGTGCCGCCAAATCTCGGACCTGCCGAATTTGGGGTGGTCATAGTGATACTCGAACTGCGCGCCCAGCCGTTTCGCCACCGCCTTGCTGGCATGATTGTCCAGATCAATCAGCGAGATCGCCGTCTCCCACCCCAGAACATCATACGCATAAGACCGCGCGGCCAGTGCCGCCTCGGTCGCGTAACCCTTGCCGGTGGCATTGTTCATCAGCGTCCAGCCGATTTCGGGTTCTGGCCAGCCTTCGGGGCACCAAAGCCCGATCCGCCCGACATAAGTGCCCGAGGCTTTTTCTTCGGCGCTCCAGAACCCGTAACCGCGCAGGGACCAGTGGCCCAGCAGCGAAGCGATCAGTCGCCAGACCTCATCCCGGCGCAGTGGCCCGCCGACGAATTTCGCCGCATCGCTGGCGAAAAACGCGGTATCGGCGTCCAGATCAGCCTCGGACGGCGCGCGCAGGATCAAGCGCTCGGTTTCAAGCCGGGGGATATGTTGGGCGATGGCGTTCATTACTTCTTCTTGCCAAACCCGCTCAGGCCCTGAGGCAGCCCCATGCCGCCGCCCAGGCCGGGCAGACCGCCGGGCATTTTGCCGCCCATCGCCTTGGCCGCCTGTTCCAGTGCCTTGGGGTCCATGCCGGCTGCCATGTCTTCGGGGCTGGGGCCGCCTTTGCCGAACATGCCCTTCATGGCCTGTTTCAGCATCTTGCCTTTGCCCATCTTGCCCATCTTTTTCATCATGTCCGACATCTGCCGGTGCATCTTGAGCAGCTTGTTGAGGTCGCTGACTTCCATCCCCGAACCGGCTGCAATCCGTTTCTTGCGGCTGGCTTGCAGCAGCTGTGGGTTGGCGCGTTCGCGTTTGGTCATGGACTGGATCAAGGCGATCTGCTGGCGCAGGATCTTGTCGTCCAGACCCGCCTGATCCATCTGCTTGGCCATTTTACCCATGCCCGGCATCATGCCCATCATGCCCTGCATGCCACCCATCTGGATCATCTGTTCCAGCTGCATCTTCAGGTCGTTCATATTGAACTGACCTTTGACCATGCGCTTCATCATGCGCTCGGTCTGTTCCATCTCCATCGTTTCCTGGGCCTTTTCGACCAGGGCAACGATGTCGCCCATGCCCAGAATACGTCCGGCGATCCGGTCCGGCTCGAAGGTCTCCAGCGCGTCCATCTTCTCGCCCAGACCGACAAAGCGAATGGGCTTGCCAGTCACTGCGCGCATCGACAGCGCCGCACCACCGCGCCCGTCCCCGTCCATCCGGGTCAGGACCACGCCCGAGATGCCGACCTTGGCGTCGAATTCTTCGGCCACTTCAACGGCGACCTGACCGGTCAGGCCGTCAACCACCAGCAGGGTCTCGCGCGGGTCAACCGCATTGCGGACCTGCTCGACCTCGTCCATCAGCACTTCGTCGATATGCAGGCGACCGGCGGTATCCAGCATATAGACGTCATAGCCGCCCAAAGTGGCTTGCTGCTTGGCGCGCTTGGCGATGTCGACGGGTTTCTGGCCCGGTACAATCGGCAGCGTATCAACGCCGACCTGCGCGCCCAGAACCGCCAGCTGGTCCATCGCCGCCGGGCGATAAACGTCGAGCGAGGCCATCAGGACCTTCTTGCCCTCTTTCTCTTTCAGGCGTTTGGCAAGCTTACCAGTGGTGGTGGTCTTACCCGAACCCTGCAAACCGACCATCAGGATCGGGGCAGGCGGGTTGTCGATCTTCAGCTTGCCGGGGTCTTCCTCGCCACGCAGGGTATCGACCAGCGCGTCATGCACGATCTTGACGACCTGCTGGCCGGGGGTGATCGACTTGGTCACCGCCTGACCGGTTGCCTGGTCCTGCACCTTCTTGACGAATTCACGCGCCACCGGCAGCGAGACGTCGGCCTCAAGCAGGGCAACACGGACCTCGCGCAGGGCGGTCTTGACGTCTTCTTCAGACAGGGCACCCTGTTTGGTCAGCCGGTCAAAGACGCCGGAAAGGCGTTCGGATAGATTTTCAAACATGCCTTCGGCCTCCTTAGCCGGTTATCTGATGGCGCGTCCTAGATAGGATGCGTCGGTTAAATGCACAAACGCCCCCACGGGCGAAACTCGCTGGTGGGGGGCGATCCCTGAACGACTCAAGGGACCGGAAGATCAAGACGCTTCCGGATGTTTGGCGGTCATCTACGCCTCTGGGCTCTGCGAGTCAAGGCAAACGCTTTGAGCATCTGGCCACTTGGTGTAGCGTCCAAAGGTCGGGGTCAGTTTTGGAGTTTGGTCATGAGTCAACCATTGCCGCAGCGCACCAAGGATTATGTCGGTGAAGTCACGAATACCGATATCTGGTCCGACTTCGTAATCCGTCCCGACGACATCTTTGTCTGCACGCCTCCCAAATGCGGCACCACGTGGACACAGACGCTGGTACGAATGCTGATCACCAAAACCGCGGATCCAGTCGTGTACAACAACGCGGTCTCACCCTGGCTCGATTGCGGGTTCAGAGATCGTGAGGAGCAGGACAGAATACTTGCCGCACAGACGCACAGACGGTGCATCAAGACCCACACGCCATTGGACGGGATCACTTATTCCCCGGATGCGACCTATCTGGTGGTGCATCGCCATCCGGTTGACGTGCATTTCTCGCTGCGCCGCCATGTGGAAAACATGAAAGACGACTGGCTGGACTACCTGTTTCCCGATGATCTTTCCGAAGCCTTCGCGATGTTTCTGGACCGGCCCGCCTCGTCAAAGGGCACTGACGATCTGACGCTGGCCTCATACGTCCACCATTACCGTTCATTCCGCGCGTTCCGGCATCTGCCAAACATCCATTTCCTGCATTACGCCGAACTCAGCCGCGATTTGCCGGGGCAGGTGGCGCGGATCGCAAACATCTTGGGGACCGAGATCGCACCAGAAATGATCGACGATATCGCTGAGGCCGCAAGCTTTGGTTCAATGAAGGAAAACGCCCGGCGCGCTTCGCAGCAGCCCGGTTTCAAAAGCGCGTTTCAGGATTACGCGCAGTTCTTCTCGTCCGGGACCAGCAATAAATGGGAGGGCAAGCTGACCGCCGATGACATGGCCCGATACGACGCGCGCCTGTCCGAAATGGTGACACCGGCCGATCGGGCTTGGCTGGAGCACGGACAAGTCCTGTAATCGTCAGGCCTGTTCCTTCGTGTCTTCCTGCTGCGCGGGCAGCCATGCATTGACCGCGTCAACCAGTTTATGCGCGCCGCGCCCGTTCGAGAACGCATCGACAATCGGATGACGCCCTTCGCTCATTCCCTTGTCCAGCACCAGAACCGGGCGATACAGCGTCGAACTGCTGCTGTCGCTGCGGAAAGTCGAGCTTTCAACTTCGGCATGGGACAGGCTGGACAGCTGATGCTCGACCGCTTCATAGCCAAAGACAGACTGCCTGCGGATCAGAATGCGGTTCTTTGTGCGGTCCAGAATGACCTGAACCCGCCGCACGAAAACGCAGAACGCCCCGACACCTAGCCCGCCGCCGATTAGAGCAAAGAACAGCCCGAACCAGATATTCTCGCCGCCGTCACTGACCATGACCAGCCCTGCGCCGACAAAGGTCAATATGAAAAAGACCAGCATGATTCCAATGAACCAGGGCGTGTCGGCAAGGATCAGTTGGGTCGGAGTGTTTCGTGTGACTTTCATGGCGGCACGCTAACACCGTTTTCTGCTCTGCCCCAGCTTGAATTCGCCGCCATGTTGCGCGATGAGCGCTACAAACAGGAGGGCCCCATGGACGCATCATCCACATTTCAGGATACATTGCCGCTCAGTTCTGACGCGCTGTTGGCGCAGCTGGATGACTGGGGGCTGCCCTACCGCCTGCATACCCATGTTCCCTTGCGCACGGTCGAGGACTCCAAGGCCGTGGAAGGCCAGTTCATGGTGCCGGGCGAGAACGCGTTGCGGGTCAAGAACCTGTACCTGCGCGACAAGAAAAAGCGCAACTACCTGGTGACGCTGGAACAAAGCCGCGAGATTGACCTAAAGGCGCTGGGCGCAGAACTGGGTGTCGGCGCCCTGTCCTTTGGGTCGGCAGACCGGCTGTTGCAGAACCTTGGTATTCGCCCCGGTGCGGTCAGCCCGCTGGCGATGATCAACGGTGTGCAGAACAATGTGCAATTCTTCATGGACGCCGCCGCCCAAGGGGCCGAGGTGATTTATATGCACCCGTTGGTCAATGACCGTACCGTTGTGATGAAACAATCCGACGTGATGGCGTTCTTCGATCGCATCGGTTGCACCATTACGTGGCTGCCCTGATCACTCAAGCGCCAGTTTCAGCGCGGCGGCGACATGCGCGGCGGACGGGTTGATGAACAGGTGCCCATCGGCCTCGAATACCGGGTCATCCAGATGGTTTGGAAAGGCAAGCGGCAACTCGGTACAGGCCAGCAGAATGGCGGTTCCGGGACGGGCATGTTTGTTGCAAAAGGCCAGCAGTCTTGCGCGGGCCGCATCAGAGGCACCACCGTAGAAATCACTGTCGATCATCGCCTGCATCTCGGAAATCTCGGAGTCGGGCAGCCGCGCATTCGCAGTGATGCCCTCGGCCGCCAGACGATCCGCATAGTTGGTGGCCTGCATTGTCACGGTTGTTCCCAGCACCAATGCGTTTGACACGCCTGTGCTGGCCGTGGCCTCTGCCGTTGCATCGAAAATGCTGAGGACGGGCATGGAAACACCCTGTCTGATCGCGTGCAGCCGCGCGTGCGGGGTGTTGGACGCTATGATGCCAAAATCGCATCCCGCGCGCTCCAGCGTCAGCAGCGCGTCGCGAAACACCGCATCAAACGCCGCCCAGCTGGCTTCGTCCCCGGCGACACCCCGCAAGGCGCGGGTCTTGGCCTGTGTGACAGACTCGATGGTCATGGCAGGGATCGGCAGGGGCGCGCCGTGGCCGCGCGCCGCAAAGTGACGCCCGGCACCCTCGGCAATGGCACGGTAATAGTCCACGGTCGAGGCCCAGCCCACACCGCCCAGAATTCCGATCTTTTTCATGCGCGCCATCCAGTCCGCCAGTTCCATCTGACCAGCAGACTGGACGTTTCAGGGCTCAATGACCAGAGGCGATCAGGCCGCCAGTTCTGTCACCGCCTTTTTGGCGCTTTCCAGCGCGGCTTCGGGGTTCACCGCCATCTGATCCGCGGCGATGACCGCCACATCATGGATGCCGATAAAGCCCAGAACGTGACGCACATAGTTGGTGGCAAAGTCGATCTCGGATCCGACGGCAGTACCGCCCGACGCGATTGCCAGAATGGCGCGTTTCCCCTCCAGCAACCCTTTTGGGCCGTTCTCCGAATAGGAAAAGGTCAGGCCCGCGCGGGCGACCAGGTCGATCCAGGCCTTGAATGCAGCGGGGACCGAGAAGTTGTAGATCGGCAGGCCGATAACGATGGTATCGGCCTCTTGCAATTCGGTCACCAGCGCGTCCGAAAGGGCCAGCCGGTCGCGCTGCAGGTCGTCGCGCTGCTCGGCAGGGGTAAAGTTGGCGGCGATCCAGTCTTCGGTCAGCAGGGGCAGGGGGGTAGCCAGGTCGCGGCGGATGATGCGGTCCGCACCCAACTGCCGGACGATGCTGTCAGACAGGTCGCGGGTGGTTGAACCCACGCGGCGGGCAGAGGCGTCGATATGCAGGATGGTTTTAGCCATTTTCTGGGTCCTTAAGGTCAGGGTAATCTTGTTCTGATCCCAATATGGCTGTTGCGTTTGCGAACAAAACTCGGATACATCAACAGTTATTGTTGGAAATTGCACAGAACGGTGTGACGATGGACAATTGGGATGAGGTGAGGACCGCCTATCAGGTGGCACGCATGGGAACCGTCAGCGGTGCGGCCGAGGTTCTGGGCGTGCACCACGCCACGGTGATCCGCCACATCGACGCGATCGAGGCCCGGTTGGGTGTCAAACTGTTCCAGCGCCACGCGCGGGGATACACCCCGACCGAAGCGGGCGACGATTTGCTGCGCGTGGCGCAGGCTACCGAAGACCAGTTCAACCAGCTTGTCGGCCGGATGAAGGGGCGCGGTGACGATGTATCGGGCGAACTGGTGGTGACGTCGCTGGGCTCCATCGCGCCATTGGTGGTGCCGACGCTGACCGAATTTCAAAAGATGCACCCCGAGCTGATCGTGCGCTACCTGACCGGAGACCGCCTGTTCCGGCTGGAATATGGCGAGGCGCATGTTGCAATCCGTGCGGGATCGGCCCCGGATCAGCCCGACAACGTTGTGCAACCTTTCCGGCAGGAAGAAGTCGGCCTCTATGCCAGTACTTCGTATATCGAACGGCACGGCAAACCTTCGGGCATCGAGGATTTCGGAAACCACCACTTCGTCAGCTCTGACGATGAAAGCAGCCGTGCGCCGTTCACCCGGTGGCTGCGCAACACGGTATCCGCCGACCGCATCACCTTTCGCTGCACCAACAATTTCTGTATGCGCGAGGCCGTTCTGGCCGGGGCCGGTATCGGCTTTATGGCCCGTTGGGAGGCCGCCCGTCATGACACTCTGGTCGAAGTGATCGACCCGCTTCCGGAATGGTTCGGCAACCTGTGGCTGGTGACCCATGTGGACCTGCACCGAACCACCAAGGTGCAAGCGTTCCTGAGTTTTCTGAAAGAAGCCTCCAAAGGCTGGTGTCCATGAACCCGCAGATGCGTGGCCATCTGGCCATGCTGACTTTTTCGGCCCTTGTTGCAGGCAGTTTCTCGCTTGGGTCGATGATTGCCAACGAAATTGCCCCTGCTGCCTTGAACGCGGTGCGCTTTGCCATCGCGGCTGTGGTGATTGGTGTGGCGGCATTGGCGACAACCGGTCTGCCCCGCAGTGCCGCGCAGGCGCCCTGGCGGTTTCTGGTGCTGGGCGGGTTGTTCGCCACCTACTTTGTCCTGATGTTTTACGGGTTGCAAACCGCCCCGCCGGTCAGCGCTGCCGCGGTTTTCACCCTGACCCCCGTTGTCTCGGCCATTGCGGGCTGGGTCCTGCTGCGCCAGATCACCACGCCGCGCATGGCAATGGCCCTGACCATCGGTGCGATTGGGGCGCTATGGGTGATCTTTCGGGCCGACTGGCAGATGTTCCGCGCCTTCCAGATCGGCGGGGGCGAGATCATCTATTTCTGGGGATGTGTCGCGCACGCGATTTACACCCCCATGATCCGCAGGCTGAACAGCGGAGAACCTGCCGTCGTGTTCACGTTCGGAACGCTGGTTGCCGGGTGCCTGTTATTGGTCCTGTTCGGCTGGTCCGACCTGAAGGCGACCGATTGGGCAGCTCTTCCCGCCATCGTCTGGATCGGGTTGTTCTATATCTCATTCTTCGCAACAGCGGCCAGTTTCGTTCTGGTGCAATTCTCCTCGCTTCGGCTGCCGTCGGCCAAGGTCATGGCCTATACCTATCTGGTGCCAAGCTGGGTGATCCTGTGGGAAATCGCGCTGGGCAAACCTGTCCCGACGGGATTGATCCTGGGCGGTGTGGCGCTGACGGTCATTGCCCTGCTGATGCTGCTGAAAGAAGAGGCCCCGCGCCCCAGCCCTCAACGCCGGGCAGCTGAATAAGGCCGCTTCCGGTCTGAAACCGGAACGGATTGCCCACGAATTCCAAAGGCAAAATCTGTTGAGCCAGATCAAGGCAGGCCCTTGGTCTCAGGACTACCTTGGAAGGCGGACAAAAGGAGGAGATTATGTTCAAACATATCATGCTGCCGATTGACCGCCACCTGCCGCCCGAGGTTCGCAAGGCCGCAGATGTCGCCGCGCAGGTGGCAAAATGGCAGGGCGCCAAGATCACTCTGGTCAGTGTCAGCGGGGCCCATATGGGTGCATCCTCGGAAACCGAGGCCGAGATCGACAAGCAACTGGCCGACTTCACCGAACAGCTTGCATCAAAAGGCGCGGCCGAAGTTGCGGTGCGCAAGATACACTCGGTCGATGTTGCTGCCGAAGTGGACAGCGATCTGACCCGCGCGGCAGAAGAGATCGGTGCAGACCTGATCATCGTGGGCACCCATGCGCCCCGGATCACCGATTACATCTTTTCCAGCCACGCCGGATATCTGGCCAAACATGCCAGCATGTCGGTCTTTGTGGTGCGCTAGGCCTCGTCCGAGGTCGGAAGCTCGACTTCCAGAAACCGTTCGAACGCATCCAGGTTGATGGGTTCGAACTGACCGAACCCCTGCATCCAGACCGAAGCGGTGCGCAGCGCGTCGGGTTCCAGCTTGCACCATTTCACCCGGCCGCGCTTTTCCTGTGATATCAGCCCGGCCTTGGTCAGGATGACCAGATGTTTCGAGATCGCCGCCAGCGACATCTCGAACGGCTCGGCCACATCCGTCACGGCCATATCGTCCTCCAGCAGCATCGCCAGAATGGTGCGGCGGGTGGGGTCGGCAAGGGCCGCAAACACGGTGTCGAGATCGTTGGACATGGGTCTTTCCTAATGGGCGAGAACCCGTTTGACAATTTCCCCCATCACGTCACTGTGCAGCGGTGATGCGCAAGGGGGGCGGCTATGGCGCTGAAATACTGGCTGGTGATCTGCGTCCTTGGCATCGGGTGGGGCATGTCTTTCATGTTCAACGCCATATTGCTGCGCGAACTTGGGCCGCTATCCGTGTCATTGGGGCGTGTTGCATTTGGGGCGCTGGGCTGTTGGATCTATGTGATTGCTGCCCGTATGCCGGTTCACCTGACACTCGGGCGCGCCATCGGTCTGCTGGGGTTCGGGGCGCTCAGCTATGCCGCACCATTTGCGTTCTATGCGCTTGGGCAGCAGCATATCGCGTCCGGCGTGGCGGGGATCGTGAATGCGACAACACCGGCCTTTGCCGTCATCGTTTCGCATTTCTGGCCGGGAAGCGAGCGTGCGACGCTGTTGAAATCCCTTGGCGTGTTGTGCGGCTTCATCGGGATTGTCGTGTTGTCCGTCCCGATTTTGCACAATGGCGAAACCTCTCAGTTCTGGGCGGTTCTGCTGACCCTGTGCGCGCCGATCTGTTACGCGTTTTCCGTCAACATTGCGCGGGCCTTCCGTGACATGCAGCCGGTGGTGCTGGTCGCCCTTGCCCTGACAGGAGCGACATTGGCGATTTTACCCCTGGCGCTTTGGCGTGAAGGCCTGCCGGTGATCGAGCACACTGAAACATGGCTTTCGTTGCTGATGATCGGTTTTGTGCTGACCTCGGCCGCTTTCATTGCCTTCTACTGGTTGCTGCCCAGAGTCGGGCCAACCAACATTTCGACCGTCACGCTGATCGCGCCGGTTTCCGCCCTGATACTTGGAACCTGGGTTCTGGGGGAAACTCTGCAACCCGAACATTTGATGGGCATGGCGGCGATTTTTGCCGGGCTCTTGCTGATCGACGGACGCCTTGTTCGACACCTGTGGCCTCAGCGCACGCACAAAGATCAACCAAAAGGTTGAATATGGGTTTTTGGGAGATTGTTGCCGTTCAGGGCATGGGCAAGCAATTTGGCTGGACGAGTTAACCAGTAATAACAGTTTAAAAACAACACACTAACCTGCGTCATTTCACGCCATCAACGCCGTTGACTCTGGGCCTTTCGCGCCTTAGCACCATGCGCAAGACAGCGCGAGGATTCCGTCCGTGACCGATGACGACCAAAAGCAGCGTATGGCGCAGCTTGAGGCCAAGATCGACGCGGCGAAAAAGGCCAGACAACCGGCTGCCCGCGCTGACAGTGACATATCCGGGGGCGAGCTTGCCTGGAGGATGGTCATCGAAATGGTTTCCGGTCTGGGGATCGGATTTGGCATCGGATACGGGCTGGACAGCCTGCTCGGGACAATCCCGATCTTTCTGGTGCTGTTCACATTGCTGGGCCTTGTCGCGGGCGTGAAGGTTATGCTCCGCAGCGCGAAAGAGGTTCAAGATAAACAAGCGGCCCATATGCAGGCCGAAAAGGACGAGAGGGACTGAACGTGGCAAGCGAGACCACCGCAGCACACGGCGCCGAAGGCGCAGACCACGCAGCAGAAGCCAGCAGCCTGGTGTTTCACCCGATGGACCAGTTCATCGTCAAGCCGCTGTTCGGTGGCGAGATTGCCTGGTACACCCCCACCAACGTGACCCTGTGGCTGTTCCTGGCCATCGTGGCGATCTTTGGCCTGCTGGTTCTCAGCACATCAAAGCGCGCCATCGTCCCTACCCGGATGCAGTCGATTGCGGAACTGGCCTATGGTTTCATCTACAAGATGCTGGAAGACATCTGCGGCAAGGACGGCGTCAAGTTCTTCCCCTATGTCATGACCCTGTTCATGTTCATTGTGACCGCGAACTTCCTGGGCCTGATCCCGACCTCGTTCACCACCACGTCGCATTTCGCCGTGACCATCCCGCTGGCGCTGGCCGTGTTCCTGACCGTGACCATTCTGGGTTTCGTCAAGAACGGTGCCGCGTTCCTGGGCCTGTTCTGGGTCTCCAGCGCGCCGCTGGCGCTGCGCCCGATCCTGGCGATCATCGAGCTGATCTCGTACTTCGTACGCCCGGTCAGCCACTCCATTCGTCTTGCCGGTAACGTCATGGCTGGCCACGCGGTGATCAAGGTGTTTGCAGGCTTTGCCGCAATTTCCCTGATTTCGCCCGTGTCGGTTCTGGCGATCACCGCAATGTATGGTCTCGAGGTCCTTGTGGCCTTCATTCAGGCCTACGTATTCACCATTCTGACCTGTGTTTATCTGAAAGATGCGCTGCATCCTTCGCACTAAGGTCCGATAACCCAACATCGAAACTTCCAATTCGTAAGGAGATACATCATGGAAGGCGATCTCGCACACATCGGCGCAGGCCTGGCAGCAATCGGTTCCGGCGCAGCCGCAATCGGGGTGGGCAACGTTGCAGGCAACTTCCTGGCCGGCGCCCTGCGCAACCCTTCGGCGGCTGCTTCGCAGACCGCAACCCTGTTCATCGGTATCGCATTCGCAGAAGCCCTGGGGATCTTCGCATTCCTGGTCTCGCTGCTGCTGATGTTCGCCGTCTAATCTGCGGAACCTGATCCTTACGCGCAGGTGGGTCCAAGCCATAGCGGCCCACCTGTTGTAAAGACAACGTTCCGACGGAGGACATCATGGCGACTGAACCCATTAGCGAAGAAGTAGTTGGCGCGTGCGTTGACTCGCATGGCTCTGCCATCGGGATGCCGCAGCTCTGCTTCGATTGGTTCCCCAACCAGATTTTCTGGCTGGTCATTACGCTGGTCGTCATCTTTCTGGTCCTGTCTCGCGTGGCTCTGCCCCGCATCGCGGCAATCCTGGCCGAGCGCCGGGGGACCATTACAAATGACCTGGCTGCGGCCGAAGATCTGAAGGCCAAAGCGGTCGAGGCCGAAGAGGCCTATAACAAGGCGCTGGCCGATGCCCGTGCCGAAGCGCAGCGTATCGCGGCAGAAGCACGCGCAGAAATCCAGGCTGGTCTGGATGATGCGATTGCCAGAGCGGACGCGGAAATCGCTGCAAAGGCGGCTGAATCGGAAAAGGCAATTGCCGAAATCCGTGCCGGTGCGCTGGAAAGCATTCAAGTGGTCGCCAAGGATACGGCGGCTGAACTGGTCACCGCGCTGGGCGGCGAGGCGGATGCCAAAGCCATCGACAGTGCCATTGACGCGCAGATGAAAGGATAAGTGACATGCGGAACACTCTTGCCCTTATCCTGACCGTTGGTGCCGCCAGCCCCGCGCTGGCTGCAAGCGGCCCGTTCTTCTCGCTTGGCAACACCGACTTTGTCGTCCTTCTGGGCTTCATCGTTTTCATCGCGGTCCTGTTCTACTTCAAGGTGCCGGGCATGATCGGCGGTGCGTTGGACAACCGTGCCGAAGGCATCAAGGCCGAGTTGGACGAAGCCCGCGCCCTGCATGAAGAAGCACGCAGCCTGCTGGCCTCGTACGAGCGCAAGCAGCGTGAAGTGCAGGCACAGGCCGATGCGATTGTCGAAGCGGCCAAACAGGACGCGGCTCTGGCTGCGGACCAGGCGAAGGTCGATCTCGAAAAGTCGATCGAACGCCGTCTGGCTGCTGCGCAGGACCAGATTGCCTCGGCCGAAGCCTCGGCTGTGAAAGACGTGCGCGATCAGGCCGTTTCGGTTGCGATTGCCGCTGCCGGCTCGGTTCTGGCCAAGCAGATGACAGCCGCGCAGGCGAACAAGCTGATCGAGGTCTCGATCGCAGATGTGGGCGCCAAGCTGCACTGACGGGGACACCGACAGGTAAAAAACGCAGATGACCCGAGAGCATTGCGCTGTCGGGTCTTTTGTTTTGGGGGCGGGGCTGATTGTATTGACCGGAACATCACCCGGATTCTGTACCCGTCTTTGGGTCGGAATGTCCCGCTCGGGGCCGACGGGTGCAAAAAGAACAGGGAAAGACGGGCCGTGGCAGGCGAAAACGTTTCGATGAATATTGTTGGGGTGGTCAGAAACGGCGGGGCCGCGCTGATCGAAAGCATCAACAGGATCGAAGACCTGACCACCCGCTTGTACCGCTATTCCGTGACCATTGCGACAAACGACAACACCGATCGTACGGATCGGGTTCTGTCCGAATTCGCGCGCCGCGACCCGAATGTGGACCTTGTCCGCATGGATGGTCTGGCCTCCAGACTGCCGGGCCGGGTCGAGCGGATCACGGCGGCCAGAAACGCTGTCCTCAACAGGCTGGAAGAACGCGACAGCGGTCACGACCTGACATTGGTGCTTGATCTGAACGGGCCGAATGTCTGTCTGGACGCTCAGACGGTTCTGACGGCCGCACAACGTTCCGTACCACGCTGGGAAGGTGTCTTCGCCAATTCCAAACCGGCCTATTACGATATCTATGCCCTGCGCTGCGCAGGCTGGTGCGACGAAGACGTCTGGCAAAGAATTCGGACAACGCGCAAACCGCTGTTCGGGCGCCGAAAGTGGCGGAAAGTTCTTCTGAAATCAGCGGTTTTCGACCGGCAGTACCACATTCCGTCCGATATGCCCCTGATACCGGTCGACAGCGCCTTTGGCGGTGCAGGATTGTACAAGACCCGCGCCTTGCGTGGCCTGCGCTATTCCTGCCGGGATGAAAAAGGCGACCTCGTGTGCGAACATGTGATGCTGCACAAACACCTCAGGGACCGGGGCGCGCGGCTGTTCATCGACCCGGCCCTGACAACCATCGCCCCGAATGACGATCTGGGCGAAGGCAGCGGCGCACCTTTCCCGTCACACCTGATCCAGCCCGAGACCGGGGCCGCCTGATCCCTGAGGGCACTTGGAAAGCGCTAGGCCTGACGGGTTTCGTGCTGCAACCTTTGCTGCGCAACAGCCTCGTTCCGCTCGGCCTTCTGCTGATCGATCATGCAGCGTTCGACAAAGCTCAGATGCGTTTCGACGGCCTGACGTGCGGCTGCCGGATCGCGGGCCTGAAGGGCTGCGTTGATAGTGCTGTGCTGGTCCAGAATGGCCTCGCGGGTCGCGCGCTGCCGGAACATTGTCCGCCGGTTATAGAACACACCCTGCACCAGCAGGTCATACATTGACCGCATCATATGCAGCATCACCACATTGTGGCTGGCTTCGATGATGGCCATATGAAACTCGGCATCCAGCTGCGCCTCTTGGTCCGCAGCGTTCCGGTCATGGGCCGCCCGCATCTTGTCATAGATCGCCTGAACAACCTTCAGGTCGCTTTCTGATCCCAGCCGCGCGGCCCGTTCCGCCGCCAGCCCCTCCATGTCGCGGCGAAAGGACAGGTAATCGAATACGGCCTCGTCATGGCTGCTGAACAACCGGATCAGCGCCGGCGAAAAGGCCGAGCCCAAAACCTCGGCCACATAGATCCCGGAGCCGGCTTTTGTTGTCAGCAACCCCTGTTCCTGAAGCTCGGACACCGCATCGCGCAGGGACGGGCGCGACACACCCATCCGTTCGGCCAACTCACGCTCGGGCGGCAGGCGCTCCCCGGGGCGCAGGATGCCGCGCAGGATCAACAGCTCGATCTGGCGAACGACCGCAAGTGACAGTTTTTCCGTCTGAACTTTCTGAAATGGCATGGTCCGTTCCGAAATTGGTCAACTCATTTGACCATGGACAGGGGGGCTGTTCAAGAATACCCGGTCACATCCGCTGAAATATTAGGTCAGAAGTGTTGACTTTAATTTGAGAAAGCATAGGCTGCGCCGAAATGAGATCGGAGGAGCCTCATGTCCCATCACCCTTTGTTTGCCACCCGGGCTTCCCGGATGAAGGCGTCAGAAATCCGCGAGCTGCTGAAACTGCTCGATCAGCCCGGCATCATTTCCTTTGCCGGGGGCATTCCGGACCCCGCGCTTTTTCCCGCCGAGGCTTTCGCGCAAGCGTTTCAGCAGGCATTGGGGCCGGACATGCAGGCGCAGGCGCTGCAATATTCGGTCAGCGAAGGCTATGCCCCCCTGCGCCGGTGGCTGGTGCAGCACATGCGCGAGATCGGAGTGGAATGTGACATGGACAACGTCCTGATCACCTCGGGCTCGCAGCAGGCGCTGGATTATCTGGGCAAGCTGTTCCTGTCCCCCGGCGACACGGCCTTGGTCGGGTGGCCCACTTATCTGGGTGCTCTTGCCGCGTTCAACGCGTATGAGCCGCGCTTTGACCGGCTTAATGGCAACAAGGGGGCCGATGAATTCAGAGCTGCGGCAGGGGATGGCGCCGTGAAATTCGCCTATCTGTCGCCCGATTTTGCCAACCCGACAGGCGAAACCCTGACCCGCCCGGGTCGTGAGGCCTTGCTGGAACTGACCGACGAACTGGACTGCGCGTTGATCGAAGACGGCGCCTATCAGGCACTGCGCTATGACGGTGATCCGATCCCGCCGATCCTGGCTTTGGAACAGGCACGAAAGGGGTCGATCGAAAACTGCCGGACGATCTATTGTGGCAGCTTCTCGAAAACCCTGTCACCGGGTCTGCGCATGGGGTGGGTGGTTGCGGCCAAGCCGATCATCTCGCAGATGGTTCTGCTGAAACAGGCGGCGGATCTGCATTCGGCGACCATCAACCAGATGGCCGTGCATCAGGTGGCGGAAGCGTGCTTTGACACCCATATCCCGAAAGTGCGCGACACTTACCGCGCGCGCCGTGATGCGATGCTGGATGCGCTGCAACAGCACATGCCTGACGGGGTGGCGTGGACGCGCCCCGAAGGCGGCATGTTCGTCTGGGTGACACTCCCCGCCGGGATCAGTGGGTCTGACCTGCTGGCGCATGCGCTGGATACGGTGAAAGTGGCTTTTGTGCCGGGGCAGGCGTTTTTCCCAGACGGCAGCGGGGCAAACACGATCCGGCTCAGCTTCTCGAACTCGGACGAGGCGACGATCCGCGAAGGTATCCGCCGGTTAGGCGAAGTTCTGCGCGCCTGACGTCCAGAAAGGTTCTGTTAACCAAATTGCTGCAACTCTGCGGCATGATCCGGTTTCTCGCTCCGCTCCTGCTGGCCGCCTGCGCCGCCGGGACCCCGCATTTCCGCGACGTTCCGGCCACCCGCGTGGCGGTGAACGGTAGTGTGTTCGACGTGCGCGTGCGCGGCGATCTGGCCGAGGCGGTGCGGATCAACGCGCAATACGCCCCGCGGCTTGGCCCTGTTCGGGATCGCGCCGCGCTGGCCATGGCGCAGGTTTCAGGCTGCCCGATCCTCGACGTGCTGGGTGACGCGGCTGTCACGGTTGGTGTACTGGGGTGTGACCGCGAGGCGGGGGAACGGCTGTTGCTGACCGCTGTCTCGACGCCCCGGTATGAATGTATCGACTATGGTATCTATGAAAATGTCGGGGGCGACAGCGGCTATCAGGTCTTCGAATGCAGCCCATACTGACATACGCGTGTTCCTGCGCATTTCGGCAAGATGTTGTGGATAACTTGCACTGATCTCCCATATCCTGCGCAACTGCGTTGACTCGGACCCCATCCCTTGCGCAGACTTTCAATTCATAGGAATCACGGGACACGCGGCCATTGCGTTTCAGCAAGCTCAAACTGACCGGCTTCAAAAGCTTTGTTGATCCGACCGATCTGATCATCGCGGACGGGTTGACCGGTGTGGTGGGTCCGAACGGCTGTGGCAAGTCCAACCTTCTGGAAGCCTTGCGCTGGGTGATGGGTGAAAACCGCCCCAAATCCATGCGCGGCGGCGCGATGGAGGATGTGATCTTTGCCGGTGCCGCCACACGGCCCGCCCGCAATTTCGCCGAAGTTGTCTTGACCATGGACAATTCCGAACGTCTGGCGCCTGCGGGGTTCAACGACACCGACCAGCTTGAAATCGTGCGCCGGATCACCCGCGATGTCGGCAGCGCCTACAAGACCAACGGCAAGGATGTGCGCGCGCGCGATGTGCAGATGCTGTTCGCGGATGCCTCGACCGGTGCCCATTCCCCGGCGCTTGTAGGGCAGAACCGCATCGCCGAGCTGATCAGCGCCAAACCCCGCGCCCGCCGCCGCATTCTGGAAGAGGCCGCCGGGATTTCGGGGCTGTACCAACGCCGGCATGAGGCCGAGCTGAAGCTGAAAGCGACCGAGTCCAACCTGACCCGCGTCGATGACGTGCTCGAGCAGTTGGGCGGGCAGCTTGCGCAACTGGCCCGTCAGGCCCGTCAGGCCGCACGCTATCGCGAAATCGGCGAACAGCTGCGTCAGGCCGAGGGGATGCTGCTCTATCGCCGCTGGAAAGAGGCCGACATGGCCCGCCAGCAGGCCGAAGACAAGCTGAGGGACCGGATTTCCGAGGCCTCCCGCGCCGAGGCCGAAGCCCGCGCCGCCGCAGCAAAAAGGGCCGGGATCGAAGAAACCCTGCCCCCCCTGCGCGAGGAAGAGGCCATCGCCGCCGCTGTCCTGCAACGCCAGCAGGTGCAGCGCGATCAACTGACCGATCAGGAAACCCGCGCGCGCCAGACCATTGAGACGCTGACCAGCCGCATCCATCAGCTCGGCAAGGATATCGAACGGGAAACCGGCCTGAACCGCGATGCGGGCCAGATGATCGAACGGCTGGAATGGGAAGCCCGCGAACTGGCCAAGGCTGCAGAAGGGCATGACGCGAAGGTGGCGGAAGCCGCAGAAATTGCCCGCGAAGCGGCTTCGATCCTTCAGGACCGCGAAGACCACCTGTCGCAGCAGACCGAAGATATGGCGCGTCTTGTCGCCCGTCACCAGTCGGCGCAGCGTCTGGTCGAAGACAGCCGCAAGACACTGGCGCGCTCTGAGGGGGAAGAGGAAAAAGCCCGGCTGGCCGTGGATGAGGCCAAAACAGCCCTGACCCGCGCCAGCGAGGCGTTTGAAACCGCGCAGGAGGGTGAGGAAGAAGCCCGCGAAGCCGCCGAGGCCGCCGAAGAGGCGCTGGCCGCCGCAGATGAGCTGCGCAATGAAACGCAGGCCCGCGAAGCCGAGGCACGCGCGCAACGGTCCGAGGCCGAAGGTGAATTGGGTGCAATCCGCGCCGAAACCACCGCGCTTGCCAAGCTGGTGGAACGCGACACGGCCGAAGGCGGGCAGGTGATGGACCTGCTGCGCGTGAAACCGGGTTTTGAGAAGGCTCTGGGTGCTGCGCTTGCCGATGACCTCCGTGCACCGCTGGTCGAAGGTGACGGCCCGTCCGGCTGGGTTCAGGTGGCAGGGTATGACAGCGATCAACCCTTGCCCGATGGGGTCGACCCGCTGGCGCTGCACGTGTCGGGGCCGGACAGGCTCAGCCGTCGCATCGCGCAGATCGGGCTGGTCGATGCGGATCAGGGCGCGCGGCTGCAGGCGTCGTTGAAGCCGGGCCAGCGTCTTGTGTCCCGCTCGGGCGACCTGTGGCGCTGGGACGGGTTCCGCGCCTGGGCCGAGGATGCGCCAAGTGCGGCGGCGCTGCGGCTGGAGCAGCTCAATAAACTTGAGGCGCTGAAACAGGAACTGGCCCGCACCGAGGCGCAGGCCGATGGCGCCCGCGCCGCGCATGAAACCCTGTCGCAGCAACTGGCGGACGTGACCGAGGCCGACCGCCGCGCGCGCGAAGCCCGCCGCGCCGCTGATCAGCGCATGGCCGAAACCGCACGCCAGCTCAGCCGCGCCGAGGCGGATCGCAACCTCGCGCAGGGCAAGCTGGAAACCCTGACCCTTGCCGTGGACCGTCACAAGGAAGACGCCATGTCCGCCCGCGTGCAGCTGCGCGAGGCCGAGGCGGCGCTGAACGATCTGGGTGACCTCGACAGCGCCCGCGCTGAGGTTGAGGACATCAAACAGACAGTCGAGGCGGCGCGGATCACCATGCTGACCCACCGCTCGACCCATGATGAGCTGCGCCGTGAAGGCGACGCCCGCACCCGCCGCACGCAGGAGGTCACCAAGGATCTCAGCGGCTGGCGGCACCGTCTGGAAACGGCCGAGAAACGGATTTCGGAACTGGCCGAGCGCAAGGAAAGCTCGGAAGAGGAACTGACCGAGGCCATGGCCGCCCCCGGCGAAATCGCCGAGGCACGGGAAGAGCTCAACGAGTTGATCGAAGCCGCCGAAGCCCGGCGGGCCGATGCCGCCGACAAGCTGGCCGAAGCAGAAACACAGTTGCGCGAAGTGGTGATGGCCGAGCGTGAGGCGGAACGCCTGGCCTCGGAAGCTCGCGAAAACCGCGCCGCAGCCGAGGCGCGTAGTGACGCGGCAAAGGAAAGCGTGCTTGCGGCAGCAGAACGAATTGCCGAAGACCAGCAACTGACCCCGAACCAGCTGCTGAACCAGCTGGACGTAAACCCCGACCAGATGCCCGCCGCGGATGCGCTGGAGGCCGAAGTGAACCGCCACAAGCGCCAGCGTGACGCCATGGGCGCAGTGAACCTGCGGGCCGAGGAAGACAGTAAGGACGTTCAGGAAGAATTCGACACGCTCAGCAGTGAAAAGGCCGATCTGGAAGAGGCGATCAAAGCCTTGCGCAGCGGCATCTCCAGCCTCAACCGCGAAGGCCGCGAACGTCTGCTGACCGCGTTTGAACAGGTGAACTCGAATTTCGCGATGTTGTTCAAGCACCTGTTCGGCGGTGGCGAGGCCAATCTCGTCATGGTCGAAAGCGACGACCCGCTGGATGCGGGGCTGGAAATCATGTGCCAGCCGCCGGGCAAGAAACTGTCGACCCTCAGCCTGCTGTCGGGCGGCGAACAGACCCTGACAGCGACCGCGCTGATCTTCGGCGTTTTCCTGGCCAACCCGGCCCCGATCTGTGTGTTGGACGAGGTTGACGCGCCGCTGGACGATGCCAATGTCACCCGTTTCTGTGACCTGCTGGACGAGATGTGCCGCCAGACCGACACCCGTTTCCTGATCATCACCCACCACGCGGTGACCATGGCGCGCATGGATCGTCTGTTCGGCGTCACCATGCAGGAACAGGGCGTCAGCCAGCTGGTCTCGGTTGACCTGAAGAAGGCCGAGCAGATGGTGGCCTGACCGCTCACTGCAACGTTATGATGATTGCAGGCATAACGCGCTACCTTGGCCTCATGACGCGTTTCCTGATCCCCGCCCTCATCGCCGCCACTCCGGTTGTCGCCGCCGACTGGCCCGTCAAACCCGGCGATGTCCCGCTGACAGTGGCCGAGCTTGACGCCCTCGCGGGTCAGACGCTGACCTTCTACGATGATGGTCAGGCCAAGTTTTCGGCGGGGGGCGCCTATTCCTATACCTACGCGGGCGGGGGGTCTGCATTCGGAACCTACTCCATCGTCGATGACGGTTCCGTCTGCATCGCGTATCGCAACGGGTTCAGCCGCTGCGACCTGTATGTCCACAGTGGCGAGCGGCTGATCCTGATTGATCAGAAAGGGGATAGGTACCCGGTGCGGCCCAAATAAAGAAGTCACAATTTGGGCCAGCCATGTTGGCAATGGACCAACCCGCGCAGCAATCTGAACCCGCGGCAGACGTCAACGGCCATGCCGGGAACAACGCAAATATACGCGCCCAATGAGGGGCCAGAACCAAACTGTGGGCACCTCGACACAACGCGCTGGCGCAAGGCAGGGTAAGTCGCGCCAAAACAGCAGCCGCGGTTGACGAGCCACACACCGCTTCGTTAGTGCAGCAGCGACCCCGTTTCGGCTTTGGGCAAGAGGTGCTGTTTTGGATTTTCAAGTTGCAAGTTTCTGGTTTGGCTCGCCGTTATCTTGCGTTGAAAGAGTATGCATTCAGTCCTTTCTGGATCATGGCTATGTCTTCCACCTGTACGTGCTGGATATGAACATAGATGTTCCCGACGGCGTCGTTGTTCATGATGCCCGCGAAATCTATGCGGATGAAACCACCGAAAACCTGACCGGTGGCCGACGACGGATGGCGGTCTATTCAGACATCTTCCGGATCCACATGTTGCAAAAAACCGACTATGTGTGGGTTGATCTGGATATCTACTGCGTCCGGCCGCTGGATGTTCCACCGGACTATCTGTTTGGTGTCGTCTGGCGCAACAAGGCGATGAACAATTGCGTCTTGCGCCTTCCCAAGACATCTCTGGCCTTGAAGCTGATCCTGAATTTCCTTGAGTCAGAAGTCCCGATCCCGTTTTGGTTGGGCAGTGATCACATCGAAAAACTGGTCAAACGCTATGAGGCGGGCGAGACAATCACGCTCTACGATCTTCCGTGGACGACAACCGGCCCAAGTGTGACCCGCTGGGCGCTGGGGGTCACCGGTGAAATCGACCGAGGCCAGCATTGGCATTTGTATTGGCCGCGTCGCGGGTTTCTGGACCCGGTCGAGAACATTGAAGACTACGAACCCGATTGGGCCCGGTTTCACCACTTCCAGGGCGAAACCCGCAGTGGTATTCGCAGCAAGTTCGGCGGTATTCCTCCAAAGGGAAGTTACATTGATATTGTTTGTCAAAGACATGGAATTGATCCCGAGAAATATCCGGTCACATAATCAGCGGCGTCGGTGCCGATATCGTCGAATAATCTTGGGGTTTTGCGCCATACCGCAGCAGTGCGGGCCGCTGGATCAGAGTTTTCCCAGCAACTCCATCGTTGGCCATGCGTCCGCAGGCAGGCCCAGACGTTTCTGCTCCGCCTGCGTCGCAGCTCGCGTCCCTGACCCCAGGATCCCGTCGATCTTGCCCACATCATATCCTTTGGCCTGAAGCTTGGTCTGCAACTGTTTCATCTGTGCGCCATTCAGGCCCTGCGCGGGATTGCCCGCGTCATAGATCTGGCCGCCCTCAAGCCGTGTTCCGAAATAAGCGGCGGTCAGAACATAGACAAAGCTCTGGTTCCATTCGAAATAGACATCGAAATTCGGGTAGGCCAGAAAGGCAGGCCCGTTGCGCCCCTGTGGCAGGATCAGCGAGGCGGGCAGGTTGGCCAAGGACCCGCCGCGCGCCTGAACGCCCATCGCCTGCCATTCCGCCACCGAACGCGGTTTGCCGGGGCCGGACAGGGACCAGTCCATCTGCGCGGGCACGGTGACCTCCTGCAACCACGGCTCACCCGCGCGCCATCCCAGATGAGACAGCATTCTGGCCCCCGACATCAGCGCATCAGGGGCCGAGCTTTTCAGGCGGACATGCCCGTCACCGTCACCATCGACGCCGTTTTCCAGTATGTCACGCGGCAGCATCTGCACCATGCCGATCTCTCCGGCCCATGCGCCGGTGGTGCGGGCCGGGTCGAAATCACCGTTCTGATACAGCTCGATGGCGGCGAAGATCTGTGGCCGGAACAGTTCCGGGCGGCGGCAATCATGGGCCAGCGTCACCAAGGCGTTGCGGGTGTTGAAGTCGCCCTGAAACGATCCGTAATCGGTTTCAAATGCCCAGAAGGCCAGCAGCACCCCGCGGGAAATGCCATACTCGCGCTCAATCCGATCAAAGACCGCATCGTACTTACGCGACATCGCTTGCCCGCGCTCGATCCGGTTCTGCGAAATCAGACGACGGGAAAATTCAACAAAGGGCTTCTGAAAAACGCCCTGCGCCCGGTCGGCCTTCAGCACGGCGCTGTCTTGCTGCACCCCGTCAAAAAACCCGTTCACTGCTGATTTGTCCAAACCCTGCTGCACGGCTTCGGACTTCAGCCCTTTGACAAAGGAATTAAAACCACCGCCACATTGCGCCAGCGCAGGTGAGGTGAACAGGGCAGCAGCGATCAGGCCAGAGAGTATACGCATGAAAAGGTCCGTCAGAATATCAGTTCGGCCCCAACCCACACTGACACGAGCCCAAGCGCAAGCCCCCAAACCCGCCAGAGCATGTCACATGCGCGAAAAACTTCTGATGCGCCGATCTCGCGCGGGGCGTCTCCATTGACCCAGGCCAGGTCGCGCACCTGCCCATCATAGCTGCGCGGCCCCGCCAGCGCGACATTCAGGGCGCGGGCCATGGCGGCTTCGGGCCAGCCAGCATTGGGCGAAATATGGCGTTGCGCATCCCGCACCATCTCAAACCAGCGCGACCATTGGCCGGACAGTGCCACGATCATCACGCAGGTCAGGCGGGCAGGGATCAGGTTCAGCAGGTCGTCGAACCGGGCCGCGGCCCAGCCAAAATCGCAGTACGTTTCGGTGCGATAGCCGATCATGCTGTCGGCGGTGTTCACCGCCTTGTACACCAGCAACCCCGGAAGCCCGGCGACCAGAAACCAGAATGCAGGGGCAATGACCCCGTCGCTCAGGTTTTCAGCCGCGCTTTCTATGGCGGAACGCGCCACCTGTGCTTCGGTCATATCCTGCGTGTCGCGCGAGACGATCATAGCCACCTGCGCCCGCCCGTCTTCCAGCGAGGTTTGCAACCCGTCACCAACCGCGCGGACATGGGCAACCAGCGACTTCTGCGCCAGCAGGATCGCACAGCCGAGGATTTCAACCACCGGCCCCAGCTGGGACAGACCCCACCCAAGGCCCGATGCGCCGCAGATCAGAAGGGCAAGCACCGCCACCCCTTTCAGTCGCCGACCGCGCCCGTGGTTCAGGCGTTTGTCCAGCCAGCCGATCAGGTTGCCGATCACCACCGCCGGGTGTTTGACGCGGGACCAGAGCCAGTCGGGCTCTCCCAGTGCCGCGTCCAGACACAGGGCGCAGACCAGCATCAGGGCAGGGCTCACAGTGCGGCCTCCAGCCTGTCCCACCCCTTTTCTGGTGGCAGACCCAGACGCAGAAAACTTTCCGAATAGGGAAAGATCCGGCTCCAGATATTGGCGCGGGCCAGCCGGTCCTGCCACCCCGAGGCGTCATCGACCCGATAAAGACGAAACAGGCTGGTGCCACCGACAATATCCGCGCCCCTGGTCAGCATCAGCGCATCCAGCCGGGCCGCCTCATCCGCCAGTCGCGCGCGTGTGGCATCAGCCCAGTCATCGTCCGACAGGGCCTGTGTCCCAACCCGCAGGGCCGGGCCGGACACCGACCAGGGTCCGGTCAGGTCGTTCAGGCGGTTGATCAACTCAGGCCGCCCGATGGCAAACCCAAGCCGCATCCCGGCCAGCCCCCAGAACTTGCCAAAGCTCTTCAGCACGATCACGCCGGGACGTTCCGCCATATGGATCAACGATGCCTCTGGCGTGACATCGCAAAAGCTCTCGTCGATCACGGTCAGTGGGGCCGAGACATCGCTTTCCTGCCAGATGCGTCCGTCCGGGTTATTGGGATGCACGATCACGCGGGCGTCAGTCGCGCTCTCAGGCTGAACACGCCACCCCTGCGCCGAAAAGGCGGCGGCGTGTTCGTTGTAGGTGGGCGGCGTGATCTGGACACGCCCTGGCGCGGCCAGCGCCGGAATACGAGAGATGACAGCCGATGCACCGGGTGCCGGCAGGATTGCAGCCCCCTGCGGCACGTTCCAGAACCTGCGGGCCGCATCACTCAGCCGTTCAAAGGCACCGTGATCCGGCAATTCGGCCCAATCCCCGGCGGTCAGGCCCGCAACGGCGTAAGGATGCGGATTGATTCCGGTCGACAGATCGATCCAATCTGCACGCGCTCCGCCATACCTGACAATCGCCCTGTCCAGCCCCCCGCCGTGGTCGCGAACTGCGCGGGGGTCCAAGCCGTGATCAAGTGTACTCATCTGCTCTCTCTGCGGGGATTGACCGGTTTCGGGGTGCTTCAAGCGGATTTTTGCCATTTACACAAGCAAATCCGCCCGAACACGCAAGCGTGCGGCTGCTGTTAACACTTTGTTAAGGAAATAACGAGATCACGGACCACGGGGGTCGGCACCACTCACCATACCAAGTGCCGAGGTTGTTGCAAATGAAAGTTCTGATTGTTGAGAGTAACCCCGACCTTGGTCGGGTCTGGAAAAGACATCTGGAGCGGCAAGACGCTGAAGTCACGCTGGTTGACGCTCAGGAGGCCGCCATTCTGGCGCTCTATGGCACGGATTTTGATATCATCGTGCTGGATCTGGTTCTGGAAACCGGAAGCGCATTGGCTGTGGCCGATTTTGCCAGCTATCGCCGCCCCGAGGCGCGGGTGATTTTTGTCACCAACACCACCTTCTTTTCCGACGGGTCGATTTTTGCGCACAGTCCCAATGCCTGTGCCTATGTTCAAAGCGAAACGCCGCCAGAGGATCTGGCGGCGATGGTCGAACATTACGCTGCCGGGCGCTGATCGCGTCCATGCGGCTCCAAGTAATCCAGCACCGGGTTCACCGGAATGATGCGGTGCGGATTGATGCTGTCATGGCTGTAGTGATAGTGGCGCACGATGTGATCCATGTTCACGGTCTCGGCGACACCGGGCCATTGATACAGCTCACGCGTATAGGCCCATAAGTTTGGATAATCGATCAGGCGCTGCCTGTTGCACTTGAAATGCAGATGATAGACCGGGTCGAAGCGGATCAGGGTTGTGAACAACCGCCAATCGGCCTCGGTGATCCGGTCCCCCATCAGATACCGGTTCCGCGCCAAACGCCCTTCCAGCCAGTCCAGCGTGTCGAACAACGGGCCCACGGCGGCGTCGTAGGCCGCTTGGGAGGTGGCAAAGCCCGACTTGTAGACGCCGTTGTTGACATCTGAATAGATGCGCGCATTGACCTCCTCGATCTCGTCCCGCATCGCCTCGGGCCAGTAATCGTCCGTATTGCCAGTGATGTCGTTGAAGGCCGAATTGAACATGCGGATGATTTCCGAACTTTCGTTCGAAACGATGGTCTCTTGCGCCTTGTCCCACAGGATCGGCACTGTGACGCGACCGGAATAGGACGGATCCGCTTTGGTATAGATCTGATGTGCATAGCTCAGCCCGTAAAGACGGTCACCCGTGGCACCGTGATCATCCGCCTCAAAGGTCCAGCCGTGATCCAGCATGTCGGGATGTACGACCGAAACCGGAACCAGATCGCTCAGCCCCTTCAACGCGCGAAAGATCAGGGTGCGATGCGCCCAGGGGCAGGCGTGGCTGACATACAGGTGATACCGCCCGGCTTCGGCCCGGAACCCGCTTTTGCCCGACGGTCCCGCGCGGCCATCGGCGGTCAGCCAGTTGCGAAACTGCGCCGCGCTGCGTTTGAATGCGCCACCCGTGGATTTGGTGTCATACCAGGTGTCTTGCCATTTTCCATCGACCAGCAGGCCCATATCTCATCCTCCGCATAGGCGTTTGGCCAAAGATAGGTCCAAGCCCCGCCTGTTCCTATGCATTTGCCCGCGCACAAGACCTGCATGCGCGCACAGGCAATGATGGGATTTCTGTGCAACAAACCGCAGGCACAGCCTGTTGCGTGAACGCGTTCACTGGATTTTTACAACAGTTCCCGCACAATAGAGGTCATTAGCGGGGGAATGATTTAATGAGTACTTATGTTTCAAAGGAAATACGCGCCGAGTTGGACGCCGCTCGAATCGCCACATTGAAAAAGGCCAGTCGCCTTCGTGTCCAGATGGGCGACAATACCTATAAAATTCTCAAATTGTGGAAGGATGGTTTCACGGTTGAGGCGGAAACAACACCGCGCCTGCGCGGGTTGGTCGATATCTATGATGGGGCCAACCTTCTGTATCAATGCCTGATCATTGCCGATCAGGATGAAGGCGGCGAGATGCGGTATGAATTCAAACGCAGCACCGCCGCCCATGACAAGGCACCGCTGGATTTCTACCGCGCCCCGGATGCGCCCATCGCGTTGCTGGGCTACGAAGACTAGGATCGGAGTTCTATCGTAGTACCGGGTTAGGTCAGGGTAACGCCCAACAGGCCGTTAGGCTGGCTATCGCTATGGATTTCGCCATTCAGGTCCGCGCCCGGCCAACAGGCGCGGTCCATTGTGAGGCCAGCCAACCCAGCCACCGCTTGGATTATTGCAGGTCACCAAAGGCCCGTTTCAGCCGCGCGCAAGCTTCCTCGACCCGCGCCCGTTGCGTGGCCAGGTTGAACCGTTCGAAGGTCTCTCCGCCAGTGCCAAAGCCCGGCCCGGACGAGGTTGCAATCCGCGCATCCTCGCGCAATCGGCGGACAAATTCAGCGTGATCCATGCCGGTGCCGGAAAAGTCGACCCAGGCCAGATAAGTCGCCTGCAAGGGCATCGACCACAGGCCCGGAATTTCGGCGATGGTCTGATCGAACAGACGCCGGTTTCCTTGCAGATGCGCGATCTGCGCATCCACCCAATCCGCGCCGGCCGGGCTGTAGGCGGCGGTGATCATCGCCACACCCAACGCGCTGGGGCCATAATCCAGCGTTGCCAGCCGATGCTTCATCGCCTCGCGCAGTTTGGGGTCGGGAATGATCATGTTGCCGGTCCGCTGCCCGGCGATGTTGAAGGTCTTCGATGCCGCAGTCAGCGTCACTGTCCACGGGCGTGCATCCGGGGCTGCCACATCCATCGGCACAAATTTGGCGCCGGGATAGACCAGATCGTGGTGAATCTCGTCTGACACAAGGATCAGCCCGTTGCTCTCGGCAAATGCGGCCACAGCGCGCAGTTCCTCCGGCGTCCAGACGCGGCCCGACGGGTTCTGCGGCGAACACCACAGCAACATCTTCTCGGACCCGTCCAGCCGCGACTGGGCGTCGTCCAGGTCAAGGCCATAACTTTCCCCGTCCCGCACCAAAGGGCATTCCACGACCCGGCGGCCCGATTTGTTCACCTTGTGGGCAAACTCATGGTAAACGGGGGTAAAGATCACGATGCCATCACCGTGATCGGTCCAGACATCCAGCGACAGGGCGATTGCATTGCCCAAGCCCTGAGTGGTCAGAACCCAGTCCGTGTCAATCTCCCAGTCGTGGCGGGTTTTCATCCACCACTGGACCGAGGCCAGATACTCCGGGTGCGCCCAGGAATACCCGAACACGCCGTGATCCGCGGCCTTGCGCACCGCGTCGATCACGCAGGGGGCTGTCGGGTAATCGGAATCGGCCGTCCACATGGCCAGCCCGTCCTCGGGCGAGACACCGTACAGCATCTCCATCTTGTCCCATTTGGTACTGTTGGTGCCCCGGCGGTCGATCTGGTCGTTGAAAGTCATGTCTGCTCCATTTTCTCGACCGAAAGCTAACCGCAATTCAGGCAGGTGCAAGGGGGGCGTTGCGGCGCGGGGCGGGATGGCCTAAATCAGCCTCATGAAACGTAACATCCTGATCTATCCCGACCCCCGTCTCAAGAAGGTCTGCGCCCCCGTGGCCGACCTCACGGACGACCTGCGCGCGCTGGCCGATGACATGCTGGAAACGATGTATGACGCCCCCGGTGTTGGCCTTGCCGCGCCACAGATCGGCGTGCTGGATCGCTTGATCGTGCTGGATTGCGTCAAGGAAGAAGGCGAGGCTCCGCGCCCCCTGATCATGTTCAACCCGCAGGTCATCGCGGCCTCGGAAGAAACCAATGTCTACGAGGAAGGCTGCCTGTCGATCCCCGATCAATACGCCGAGGTGACGCGCCCCAAAGTGGTCGATGTGACTTGGATGGACCGCGACGGAAACCTGCAACAGGAAACCTTTGACGGGCTTTGGGCCACCTGCGTTCAGCACGAGATCGATCATTTGGACGGCAAGCTGTTCATCGACTATCTCAAGCCGCTGAAACGGCAGATGATCACCCGCAAGATGCAAAAGCTCAAACGCGAACGGGCCCGTGCATGACCGTTCGTACCTGCCTGCCATGGCCTGACAAACGCCTGCGCACCAAGGCGGATGAGGTGCCCGAAATCACTGATGAGGTCCGCGCCATCTGGGACGACATGATCGACACGATGGAGGCGATGCCCGGCGTCGGTCTTGCCGCGCCACAGATCGGGGTGATGCTGCGGCTGGCCGTTGTTGACGGTTCTGCCGAACGGGGCCGGGCCGTGCGTCTGGCAAACCCGGAAATCCTGCACAGTTCGATCGAGCTGCGCGAACATGAAGAGGCCAGCCCGAACCTGCCCGGCGTCTCGGCCACAATCAAACGCCCGCGCGCGGTGACCGTGAAGTTCCTGAACGAACATGGCATGCTGGACCGCCGCGATTTCGTCGGGATCGACGCGACCAGCGTGCAGCATCAGATCGACCACCTGAACGGGCGGATGTATTTCGACCGGCTCAGCAAGGTCAAGCGTGACATGCTGCTGCGCAAGGCACGCAAACAAACCTGACGTCTGTAGGCCGGGCTTCAGCCCGGCACCCGTCCCAACTGCCGGAGCCAACGATGCGCATCATCTTCATGGGAACCCCTGATTTTTCGGTCCCGGTGCTGGACGCACTCGTCAGGGCCGGGCACGACATCGCCGCCGTCTACTGTCAGCCCCCGCGCCCCGCCGGACGCGGCAAGAAAGACCGCCCGACGCCGGTTCACGCCCGGGCCGAGGCGCTGGGCCTGCCCGTTCGCCACCCGGTCTCTCTGAAATCCGCTGACGAACAGACCGCATTTGCCGCGCTGAACGCCGATATCGCCGTCGTCGTCGCTTATGGCCTGATCCTGCCGCAACCCATTCTGGACGCGCCGCGACACGGCTGCCTGAACATCCACGCCAGCCTGCTGCCGCGCTGGCGCGGTGCCGCCCCGATCCACCGGGCGATCATGTCCGGCGATGCCGAAACCGGGATCTGCATCATGCAGATGGAGGCCGGTCTGGACACCGGCCCGGTCCTGTTGCGACAGGCAACCGCGATTGAGGCTGAAGAAACCACCGCGCACCTGCATGACCGGCTCTCGGCCATGGGGGCCGCGCTGATCGTCGAGGCTCTGGCCAAGCTGCCGGACCTGATACCGGAACCGCAGCCCGAGGATGGCGTGACCTATGCCGCCAAGATCGACAAGTCCGAGGCCCGCATCGACTGGGCACGCCCGGCGGTCGAGGTCGACAGGCAAATCCGCGGGCTGTCACCCTTTCCCGGCGCATGGACCGAAATGAATGGCGAGCGCATCAAGCTGCTGGCATCGCGGCTGGCAGACGGGCAGGGCGCAGCGGGTGAGGTTCTGAACGACGACCTGCACGTGGCCTGTGGTCAGGGCGCGGTCGAACTGCTGCGCTTGCAACGGGCGGGCAAAGGCGCGCAGGATAGGGAAACCTTCCTGCGGGGCTGGCCCATTCCCACCGGCACCCGCCTGACCTAGGAGAAGCCCGATGTTCATGGTGATGATGGGGACCGTCGTGATTGCCGGGATCGTCGGATATCTGTCCGAACAGACCGGGTTCACTCATAACGGCTATCTTCAGTCGATCATCATCTGCGTGGGCGGGGCGTTCCTGTTCTACTTCATCCGCATCATGTTCGGGATCAGCTTTGGCCCTCCCGGTCTGGATGCGGTGATCTCGTCTGTCGGCGCCCTGATCATCGTGCCGACGCATTGGAGGAAGTGACATGCCCATCGTCGCTCTGATCATCATCCAAGCTGCGCTTGAAGTTTTGCTCGCCAGGTTGCTCCCGGCGACGATGCTGATCGGTATTGTTGGGGCTATGATCGGTGGGCCCTTTCTGTGGTCTCTGATACCCGACGCTGGCTGGATGTCGGGCTTTGTGGGCGCGGTTCTGGGCGCATTGCTGGTGATCTGGATCTGGCAGACCTACCTGCGCCGTTAGCATATTCCTTGGCTGCGCATTCCGTCCCGCAAACCTTCACTCGACAGATAGCGCAGCAGATCAGCGCTCGTCGCACTCCAGCGCTGAACCAAGCGCCGGGGCGGCTTTCGTCGTCATATCGAACCGGTTCGCCTCGGCGGCAGTCATCCAGTGGATGCTGTCGGCCGGGGCCGCATACAGCGTGTACCAGTAAAACGACTCATCGACGCCAATGTCCCTGAAATAATCCAGATAGCGGTCATGTTCCGGGTCATCCTCGGGCAGCTCCGTTGCCACCAGCCCCGACCCGGCCCAGCTGTGAACACCGACACAGGCCCCCGGCTGCAAAACACGGCGATGTCCGGCCAGAAACAGATCGGTGCCGCCGCTGGCAACCAGACCGTCCGAGGGCACGATGGTATCGAACCCGGCCTTGCGCACCTCGCGGCTGAAGATGACATTGGCGTCGTCATCCACCGATCCCTCGATATATTGCAGCACCAGCGTGCGCGCTTCGGGATTTTCGGCGGTGACGTCTTCAAAAGCGGACAGCGTCGTTTCGTCAATCGTGCCCGAGGCGATGATCCGGTCACCCTCGGCAACAAAGTGGACAGGCGCATAATATGCGCCGCAGGAGGCCAGCAAAGCCAGTGAGACCGCGATCGATGTAAGTCTGAACGGCATTTGGCCTCCGGGCTGCGCGTTCCAAACAGCTATCAGCCCGCCCCGGTCGCGTCCACCGACAGGTTCAGTTGCGGGGCGGGCGGCTTTTGTAGACGGGCAACTGCCAGCCAAACACCAGCGACCCGGCCCGCAAGGCCCAGCACACAAGGGCGCACAGGCCCAGCACAAAGGCGGGCTCCAGCCCCAGCCTGACCGCAAGTACCGCTGTCAACGCCCCCAAAAACGCGCACGAGACGTAAAGTTCGCCCTGTTTCAGGACCAGCGGCACCTCGTTGCAGACCACGTCGCGCATCAGCCCGCCCAGACACCCGGTCGTCACACCCATCAGCACGACGATGATACCGGGCTGATCCAGTGACAGCGCGGCACCGGTTCCGGCGGCAACGGCGACCGACAGTGCGAAACTGTCCAGCCAGACCAGCCAGTTATAGCGACTTTCCACCAGATGCGCGGTAAAGAACACAAACACCGCCGCCGCGACGGCGATCAGGATGTAATCCGGCTGGCCGACCCAGAAGATCGGGTGACGGTCCAGCAGCAGGTCGCGTACCGTGCCGCCGCCAACTGCGGTCAGGCAGGCCATGAAGGCAAAGCCCACCAGATCCAGCTGCGCCCGGCTGGCCACCAGCGCCCCGGTCAGCGCAAAGATCAGAACCGAGGCATAATCCAGCAGCGTCAGCGCGCTCACGCCGGTGCCTTTTTCGGCTTGAAGGGCGCCATGCCTGCGCGGGCCAGTTCATCGGCCTTTTCGTTTTCGGGATGGCCCGCATGGCCCTTGACCCATTCCCATGTCACATCATGTCGTTCCTGCGCCTCGTCCAGTCGCTGCCACAGATCGACATTCTTGACCGGCTTCTTGTTCGAGGTTTTCCAGCCATTCCGCTTCCAGCCGAATATCCAGCCGGTGACGCCGTTCTTCACATAGGCGCTGTCGGTGACAATGGTGATCTTCGACGGGCGCTCCAGCGTCTCAAGCGCGCTGATGGCAGCCAGCAACTCCATTCGGTTGTTGGTCGTCTCGGCCTCGCCGCCGTTCAGTTCCCGCTCTTTCAATACCCTGTCCCCGTTCTTCGCACGCAGCAGCACGCCCCAGCCTCCGGGGCCGGGATTGCCGGAACAGGCGCCATCTGTATAGGCAAACAACTCAGGCATGGGCGAACACCAGAATAAACCCGTCGTAAGACCCGGCCAGACCCTTGCCCACCCCTTCGACCGTGCGGTCAACCGTGAACCCGGCCTGGGTCAGCGCCTCTCGGATCTCGGCTTCCGAGTAATAGGTGTAATAGCGGTCCAGATCGTCACGATGCTCGCCCGTGCCCAGCTTCATGCCCAGAAACAGCTGGCCGCCGGGCTTCAGGGCCGTGTGGATCGCTTTCAGGTGACGCGTAAAATCCGCTCGCGGCGCGTGCAGCAGGGAAAAACTGGCGTAGACACCGTCATACTCGGCGGTTTCGGTAACATCGTCGAACGTGCCCAGATGCGCGTCCACCCCGTTCTGGCGGGCATGTTCGACAAAGGCGGGGGTGGCATCCAGCGCCCGCACCTTCAGCCCCTGACGCATCAGGAAACCGCTGTCCGATCCGGGGCCTGACCCCAGATCCAGCACATAGCCGCCCGCACCGACCGCATCGGCAAAATCCTGACGGGTCTTGAGCTGTTCGGCTGGCAGAGGAATGGCCAGATATTCGTTTACTCTGTTCGTATAGGCATCAATCGTGCGTTTGTCGCTCACAGGTACACTCCTACGGCTAGGCTGGCCAGAACGATTGCGGTCAGCAGGATACGCAGCTGCATCCACCAGACCGGCGTCAGCCGCCAGTATGAAAACAGGGCGTCCAGCAGCAGCAAGCCGGTGAACCCGTAGATCAGATTGGTGCCTGCAGTGACCGGCCCGCCGCCTGTCATGGCAAAGGCCCACAGCGCAGGCAGGACCGACAGCCCATAACACAGCGCCGCCTTGCTGCCCGAGGTCTTGGTGGCAAACCCCCACAGAACACCGGACATAAAGCTCAGGATGACCGAGCCATAGAACAGCTGCACATAAGGGCCAACAAAGCGTGGGCCAAAGCTGCGCGCGCCCCAGGCGTTCAGATCACCGTTCAGATAGGTCAGCGCGCCCCAGACAAACGGGACCAGTCCCGCCAGCCCCAGATAGAGCGGCGCCTTCGGCACGCCGGTCACGCCGGTTGCCTCAACACGCGCGGTACTTTGAACTCGACGTTTTCGGTTGCGGTCTCGACCGGCTCGACAGTGACATCATAGTGATCGCGGAAGGCGTCGATCACCTCGTTCACCAGCAATTCCGGGGCCGATGCGCCAGCGGTCACCGCAACGCTTTTGATGCCCTGCAAAGCGCGCCAGTCGATTTCGGTCGCGCGCTGGACCAGTTGCGCGTATTTGCACCCCTCGCGCGATGCAACCTCGACCAGACGGCGGGAATTGGACGAGTTCGGAGCCCCCACAACCAGCAGCGCATCGGCCTTGGGGGCCACGGCCTTCACGGCCTCCTGCCGGTTGGTCGTGGCATAGCAAATGTCTTCCTTATGCGGGCCGACAATGGCCGGGAACCGGGCCTGAAGGGCTGCGATGATGTCCTTGGTATCATCCACCGACAGGGTGGTCTGGGTGACAAAGGCCAGCGCGTCGGGGTCGCGCACCTGCACGGCGGCCACATCCTCGACCGTTTCGACCAGCAGCACATCACCCTCGGGCAGCTGTCCCATGGTGCCAACGGTTTCGGGATGGCCCTTGTGGCCGATCATGATCATCTGCAATCCCGCATCCGCATGGCGCTGCGCCTCGACATGAACCTTCGACACTAGCGGACAGGTGGCATCCACATAGATCATCTCACGCTGCGCGGCTTCGGCTGGTACCGATTTAGGAACACCATGGGCGGAAAAGATCACCGGGCGGTCATCGGGGCATTCATGCAGTTCTTCGACAAACACAGCACCTTGGGCCCGCAACCCGTCGACCACGAATTTGTTATGCACGATCTCGTGGCGCACATAGACCGGTGCCCCCCATTTCTGCAGGGCCATTTCAACGATCTTGATGGCGCGGTCCACACCGGCGCAGAACCCGCGGGGGGCGGCCAGATAAAGTGTCAGTGGCGGCTTGGTCATTCGGCTGTCTCCTTAGGGCACAGGTAAGTCTTTTCCCGGCCTTGGTCCAGACAGGACATTGTCATTCATCTGACACGAATCGTTGTTAGTCAGAGGATGTTTCAGCACCAATCCTTAGTTAAAGAAGCGCGGCCAGGACCCCGGTCCTGACCGCGCGAATTTTTCCCATCAACAGGCAGTGGTGCCGGATCAGCTGCCGCCTGCAACCGCGACGCTGCGATGCTCTGCCGGCATTTCACGCGGCGGGCGACCGATCACGTCACGCAGATCTTCCAGCTCGATGAAGTTGTCGGCCTGACGGCGCAGCTCGTCCGAAATCATTGGCGGCTGGCTGCGTATCGTTGACACGACCGACACGCGAACGCCCTGACGTTGCAGGCTGGCGATCAGCGGGCGGAAATCCCCGTCACCCGAGAACAGCACGATATGATCCACACGCGGTGCCAGTTCCATGGCATCGACCGTCAGCTCGATATCCATGTTTCCTTTGACTTTCCGACGCCCCATGCTGTCGGTGTATTCCTTGGCCGGTTTTGTGACCATGGTGAAGCCGTTGTAATGAAGCCAGTCAACCAATGGGCGGATCGGTGAATACTCGTCGTTTTCAAGCAGCGCTGTATAGTAGAAAGCCCGAAGCAACTTGCCACGGCGCATGAATTCCTGCCGCAGAAGTTTGTAGTCTATGTCGAAACCGAGTGCTTTTGCCGCGGCATAAAGGTTCGAGCCGTCGATGAACAGCGCTAGCCGTTCGTCCTTATAAAACATAAATAGGTCCTTCCGGTACAATCCAGACTGCGCCGCGTTACGTGAGTGAGTGGGTGTTTTATAAATTGACGCAATCTGGTGGGCTTATAGTTAGAACTTTTGGCCGTTATCGCAAGTATGCATTGTGTCGAATATAGGGTAGCATATGTACAATTCTTTGCCAAATGCGGTTGTGGCATTGGGCGCAAATCTCGATCTGAGAGGAAATGGGCCCGCTGTAACGCTACAGCGCGCAATTGACGCACTTTCGCAGCAGGGCGTAGTGATTCGCTCTGTCAGCCGGTTTTTTGCGACACCCTGCTTCCCCGCTGGCGCTGGCCCGGATTACGTGAATGCGGCAGCGCTGATCGAAACCGACAAATCCCCGTCCGAGCTTTTGCGCGCGCTGCACGAGGTTGAACACCAGTTCGGTCGTGAACGGGTGCAGCGCTGGGGAATGCGGACGCTGGATCTGGATCTTGTGTGCTATGGCGATCAGATACTGCCCGACCGCGCCCTGTTCGACCGCTGGCTGACCCTGCCGCCCGAGGCGCAACGGCAAGAGGCACCGGATCAGCTGATCCTGCCGCATCCGCGCCTTCAGGACCGCGCTTTTGTGCTTGTGCCGATGGCGGATATTGTGCCCGACTGGCGTCACCCCGTGCTTGATCGCACGGTTTCCCAGATGGTTGCCGACCTGCCCCCATCCGAGGTTGCAGCGGTTACGCCGCTGTGATCCCTGCAGATGCAGCATTTCCTGCTTGTCAAGGCGCGGAATCGCGCTTAGATAAACCTCTTCCTGACATGGACTCAGAAACGGAGAGCGCCCAATGGCCCGCGTGACGGTTGAAGATTGCGTAGACAAGGTTCCAAACCGGTTCGAACTGGTGATGCTGGCCGCCCATCGGGCGCGCGAGATTTCTGCCGGTGCCGCGATTACCGTTGACCGCGACAACGACAAGAACCCTGTCGTGTCCCTGCGCGAAATCGCCGACGAGACCCAAGGCGCGGACGCCCTGCGCGAACGCCTGATCGAGGCCAACCAGACCCAGATCGAGGTTGATGAGCCGGAAGAAGATCAGATGGCGCTGCTGATGGGTGCCGAGTCGGACAAGCCTGCGATGGACGACATGTCCGAAGAAAAGCTCCTGCGCGCTCTGATGGAGGCTCAAGGGCAGGGGTAAGCTCCAAAGACGAAGGTGCGGGCCGGATGATTTCTGCTGACGATCTGATTGCGCTGGTCCGCAACTACAATCCCAAGACGAATGCTGAACGTCTCGCGCTGGCCTATGAGTTTGGCCAGCAGATGCACGCAGGGCAATTCCGCCACTCAGGCGAGCCCTACTTTACCCACCCTGTTGCCGTTGCCGCCATCCTGACCGAACAGCGTCTGGATGATGCGACGATCATCACCGCATTGCTGCATGACACGATCGAAGACACCAAGGCCAATTACGGCAAGGTGTCCGATCTGTTCGGGGATGAGGTCGCCAAGCTGGTCGACGGCGTCACCAAGCTGACCAACCTGCAACTGTCCAGCCGCGAAACCAAGCAGGCCGAGAATTTCCGCAAGCTGTTCATGGCCATGTCCAAGGACCTGCGGGTCATTCTGGTCAAGCTGGCCGACCGTCTGCACAACATGCGCACCATCAAGGCGATGCGGCCCGAAAAGCAGGTTCAAAAAGCGCGCGAGACGATGGATATCTACGCGCCGCTTGCGGGCCGCATGGGGATGCAATGGATGCGCGAGGAACTGGAAGACCTCGCGTTCCGCGTCCTGAACCCCGAAGGCCGCCAGTCGATCATCCGTCGCTTTATCACGCTGCAACGTGAAACCGGCGATGTGATCCACCGCATCACCGGCGACATGCGCCACGAGCTGGAAAAGGCAGGCATCGAGGCCGAAGTCTTTGGCCGCGCCAAGAAACCCTATTCGATCTGGCGCAAGATGCAGGAAAAGGATCAGGGCTTCTCGCGCCTCTCGGATATCTACGGGTTCCGCATCATCACCCAGACGGAAGAAGACTGCTATCGCACGCTTGGGGCCATCCATCAGCGCTGGCGCGCGGTGCCGGGTCGGTTCAAGGACTATATCAGCCAGCCGAAATCGAATGGCTACCGCTCGATTCACACCACCGTTTCGGGCCGCGATGGCAAACGGGTCGAGGTTCAGATCCGTACCCGCCAGATGCACGACGTGGCCGAAACCGGCGTTGCGGCGCACTGGTCCTACCGGGACGGGGTGCGCACGGAAAACCCCTTTGCCGTCGATCCGGCGAAATGGATATCCAACCTGACCGAGCAATTCGACAACGAGGATGATCACGAAGATTTCCTCGAAGCCGTCAAGCTCGAGATGTATTCGGACCAGGTCTTCTGCTTCACCCCCAAGGGCGACGTGGTGAAACTGCCGCGGGGCGCGACCCCGATCGATTTCGCCTATGCCATCCACACCCGGATCGGCCATGCCTGCGTGGGGGCCAAGGTCGATGGCATTCGCGTGCCGCTCTGGACGCGGATGAAGAACGGCCAGTCGGTGGATATCATCACCGCTGACGGGCAGACACCGCAGGTCACATGGCTTGAGATCGCCGTCACCGGCAAGGCTCGCACCGCCATCCGCCGCGCCCTGCGCGAGGTGGATCGCGAACGGTTCATCAAGCTGGGCAAGGAACTGGCGCGCTCGGGTTTTGACCATGTGGGGCGCAAGGCCACCGACAAGGCGCTTGATACTGCCGCCAAGCACCTGCGCCTGAAAGACCGGCATGAATTGCTGGCCCGTCTGGGCAGCGCCGAACTGACCGCTCATGAGGTGGTTCAGGCCGTCTATCCCGAACTGGCTCAGGATGACGGCGACGCCATCCCGCTGCGGCGCGCCGTGATCGGTCTTGAACCCGGCCAGAAATTCGACCGCGCGCCCTGCTGCCAGCCGCTGCCGGGCGAACGGATCGTCGGCATCACCTACCGGGGCAAGGGTGTTGTGGTGCACGCGATCGACTGCGACAAGCTCAGCCAATATGAAAGCGAACCGGAGCGCTGGGTCGATCTGCACTGGCATTCTGGCACGCACCCGGCCGTCTATGGGGCGACACTGGATCTGACCATCGGCAACGATGCCGGGGTTCTGGGGCGCATTTGCACATTGATCGGCGAGAAAAAGGCCAATATCTCGAACCTGGAATTTGTGGACCGCAAACCGGATTTTTACCGCCTGCTGATCAATGTCGAACTGCGCGACCTTGAACAGTTGCATTCGCTGATGCTGATGCTTGAGGCTGAAAGCGACGTTGCAGCGGTCGAGCGTTATCGGGACCGGACCAAAACCGCGACCGCGGCTGGCTGAGAAGGGGTGATCACGGGTGGTATTCAAGCGCCGAGACCGACGCTCTCCTGTTCAGGTCGCTTCGGAACTCGTCTATCCGCGTGGCGGATGGACCCGCGCCTTCCACTATGTCAAACACCGTGTCCGCCGCCTGCCGGATTCCCCTGACCGGATTGCTCGCGGCATCGGGGCGGGCGTTTTCGCATCCTTCACGCCGTTTTATGGGCTGCACTTTCTGGTCGCTGCAATTGGTGCGCGGCTGATCAAGGGAAATATTCTGGCCGCGCTCAGCGGTACGTTCTTCGGCAACCCCCTGACCTATGTCCCGATTGGGGTGATCTGCCTGCAAACCGGGCATTTCCTGCTGGGCACCGAATATGAAGAAGGCGACACGCAGGGGCTGATGGGCAAGTTCGCCGACGCCATCGGTGACCTCAAGGACAACCTTCTTGCGCTCTTCACTGATCGCGTGGCCGACTGGCACGGGCTGGGGCAGTTCTATCACGACGTTTTCTATCCCTACATGATCGGCGGCATCATCCCCGGTATCGTGGCGGGCATCATCTGCTACTACCTCAGCCTGCCGCTGATCCTGACCTACCAGCAGCGCCGCCGCGCGAAGATCAAGGCAAAGTTTGAAGAAATCAAACGTCTGGCCGGAGAAACAACTGCCAGTCCCGCGCCAAGATCGCTAAGGTCGGGGCGAAAATCTGCAAAAGGAACCAAATGATGTCCGAAAGCCGTCTGCGTCTGGGTGTGAATATCGATCATGTCGCCACCGTGCGCAACGCGCGCGGCGGGGCCTATCCTGACCCGCTGCGCGCCGCCAAGCTGGCAGAAGAGGCCGGCGCCGACGGCATCACCGCGCACCTGCGCGAAGACCGCCGCCATATCTCGGACGCCGATATCGACGGCCTGATGGAGGTTCTGTCGGTGCCTCTGAACTTTGAGATGGCCGCCACCGAAGAAATGCAGAAAATCGCCCTGCGCCACAAACCGCACGCCGTCTGTATCGTTCCCGAAAAGCGCGAGGAACGCACAACCGAAGGCGGGCTCGAAGTCGCGCGCGAGGAAAACAAGCTGGCCCATTTCATCGCCCCCCTGCGCGAGGCCGGGTGCCGCGTGTCGATCTTCATCGCCGCGGATCAGCGCCAGATCGAGGCCGCGCACCGCATCGGTGCCGAGGTGATCGAGTTGCACACCGGCGCCTATTGCGATGCCCATGCCGAAGGCCGCATGGACGCCGCCGCGCGCGAGCTTGAATCGCTGCGCCAGATGTCCACCTTTGCCCATTCGCTGGGGCTCGAGGTCCATGCAGGCCATGGCCTGACATACGACTCCGTAAAGCCGGTTGCCGCCTTCCCCGAGGTCATGGAACTGAACATCGGGCATTTCCTGATTGGCGAGGCGATCTTTCTGGGTCTCACCCCCGCCATTCGGGAAATGCGCCGCCTGATGGACGAGGCGCGCGCGTGATCACGCCCGGCTTTATCGCCATCTGGTTCGCCTGGCTGATGGCGGGGGGCTCGCCGGGCCCGGCCACCATGGGCATTGCAGGAACCGCCATGAACGAAGGCCGCACCGCGGGGCTGGCCTTTGCCCTTGGCATCTGCGCCGGATCGGCCGCCTGGGGCATTGCCGCGGCGCTGGGCCTGTCGGCGGTCATGCTGGCCAATGTCTGGCTGTTCGAGGTGATCCGCTATGTCGGCGTGGCCTATCTGGGCTGGCTGGCGCTGAAGGCCCTGAAACGCGCGATGACCTCGGATGATGAGGTCGCCCTGGGCAAACCGGTCACCGGCACGCTGCCCACAATCTTTGCCAAAGGTGCGGCGATCCACCTGACCAACCCCAAGGCAATCCTCAGCTGGGGGTCGATCTATGCCATCGTCGCGCCAAGCGATGCCAGCCTGCCGATGCTGCTGGGCTATTTCGCCATGCTGTACGCGGGATCACTGATGATCTTCATCGGCTATGCGTTTCTATTCTCATCCGCCCGCATGGTCCGTACCTACCGCCGCGCCCGCCGCTGGTTCGATTTCGCCTTCGCCGGGTTTTTCGGGGTGGCGAGTTACAAGATCCTGACGGTGCGGTTGTCTTGATCAACCTTTGGACATCCGAGCAAAAAACCTTGTTGTTTAACCGGGTTTGGTACGTGGTTTGTTTCGTTGTTAGTATGATGCTGTCGGTTTCGTCGGGCTTTGCCCGGGAAAAACTGGGCCTCGAAGGTGTGTTTTTCTTTCCGGTCGATTTCCTTATGACCCCCAGCATTATGGCAGCAGTGGTTCTCACACATCCATGGTCAAAGAGGTTTTCTGAAACAACCGCAAACGCCACGTTGTGGTACAATGCAGCCTACATGGTTGGTCTTTCAGTGGCGGTGTTGTGGGCTATGCAACTCGCAGCATTGTTTTACCACTTCAGGTATTGGCACCAATTTGATTTTTCGGCTTTCGCTTTTAGAAACGGTGCTCTGCTGTTTTGGGCAGCGGTTTCTGTAGGCATCTGCCGAGCCGTGCTATCGCAATCGATACAGGCAAAACGAACGCTTTTTGGCGGTGAAAGAAGCTGACACAACTGATCCTCGGTTTCGGTACAGACCTGGCAAACGCACGCAAATAGATCCCGGCAAAAGCCGGTGGAAGCGCTAGGGCGCGTTCGAGATTTCCAGAAACCAATCCGCCACGGCACCGGCCCAACCGGGCTGCCTGCCGTGGCCATGTGGCCCAAGCGCCAGGGTGACAGAGCCGTCCTGACACTTGCTCCACTTCTTTCGCCAGGATGCGCCCTCTGTTGCAACGCTGTTTGCCATCTGCCCGCATCCATTGGTTCTGGTCAGAATTTCAATGGATTTCAAAACGCTGCCCTGTTCGAAATCATAGTCCCCAAAGGTCACAAAACGCCCCTCCAGCGGGACGGTCCGGTCTGCAAATCCGTGGGAATGATGCATGTGAACCGGGCCGCTGCACCGCCGCCACATTGGCTCCCAAAAGGCCCCTGATGCCGAGGCATAGGCAAAGGCAAAGGAATGGTCCGTGCAGGCCTTGTCCCAAACCAGTGATCCGCCGCGTGAATACCCCGCCAGCAAAATGCGATCTGCGTTCAGGTCGAAACGGGCAATGGCGTCTTCCTTGATCTGCTCCAGCGCGGCCAGGTCATCCCGCGGCCAGCGATAGCCATCATGCACCCCCCAGTCCAACACCTTGGGGTTGCCAATGTCGACCTGACCGTTCGGCGCGATAAAGGCGATGCCGCGGTCGGTAAAGGCCGCCGCGAGGCCGGAAAGATTCACGGCTGAATTCGCCGTTGCCCCATAGCCATGCAGATAGATAACAGCTGGCGGCTCGGGCGCGGCCTCGGGCAGAACCACCCGATAGGACAACTCTCCTACCTGACAGGGGGTATCCTCGGTTCCGCAATCCTGTGCAAAAGCGGGGAAAACGGTGCTTGCGACAATGCCAGCCACCGCGATTGCCATGAACGGAATTTTCGACATTGCGTCCCCCGAACCAACGTAAAAATTGAACATTCCGGTAAAGTATATCACGGAATGCGGCAACCAACCGCTTGCGTGTGGTCATCAATTGCCGTTGATTGGCCCGACCAGAGAAATGAGAGCCACATGATCCTCGGCATCGGCACAGACCTTGCAAATATCGACCGCATTCAGGGCACGCTCGACCGGTTCGGCGACCGGTTCCGCAACCGTGTCTTTACTGACACCGAACAGCGCAAGGCCGAACGCCGCGCGGATACCGCAGGCACTTATGCCAAACGCTGGGCCGCGAAAGAGGCATGTTCCAAGGCGCTCGGCACCGGCCTGCGCATGGGCATTTCGTGGAAAGACATGGCCGTCACCAACCTGCGCACCGGGCAGCCGGTGATGCATGTCACCGGCTGGGCCGCCGAACGCCTGAACGAACTGACCCCCGCAGGTCACGAGGCGATCATCCACGTCACCCTGACCGATGACCACCCCTGGGCACAGGCCTTTGTCGTGATCGAGGCGCGCCCCCTGCAAGATCACGTCACACAGCCTTGACTTGACCCCATCCCCCCCGCATGTAGCAGCGAAGCCAAGCACAGAGAACTGGAGAGAGCAGTATGGCCGAGGAAGCCAAAACCGGAAGCGGCGTCTGGGAAACGATCAAGACCATCGTCTATGCCCTGCTGATCGCGGGCGTGTTCCGGACCCTCTTCTTTCAACCGTTCTGGATTCCGTCCGGTTCGATGAAGCAGACGCTGCTGATCGGCGATTTCCTCTTCGTCAACAAGATGGCCTACGGCTATTCCTACGCCTCATGTCCCAGCCTGATCATCCCCAGTGTCGGCCTGAATATCGACGCCGAAGATCTCTGTGGCTGGATGCAGGGCGACGACGGAAGCCGCATCTGGGGCGGCGATCCCGTGCGCGGCGACGTCATTGTCTTCCGCCACCCGGTCAGCGGGCGCGATTATATCAAGCGCCTGATCGGCCTGCCGGGCGACCGCATTCAGGTCCGTGAGGGGCAGATCATCCTCAACGGCACACCGGTTCCGCAACAGCCTGACGGCATATTCACCGAAATCGCCGAACCACAGGGCCCGCAACGCCTGCGCCCCCGCTGTGAAAACGGCCCCGTCGGTGTTGGCGGCGCCTGTGAAAAGTCGCGCCTGATCGAAACCCTGCCCAACGGCGTCACCTATGACGTGCTGAATATCGGCAATCAGGGCTCGGACAATACCGGCATCTATACCGTGCCCGAGGGCCATTATTTCTTCATGGGCGACAACCGCGACAACTCGGCTGACAGCCGCCTGCCGCAATCCGCTGGCGGGGTTGGCTATGTGCCCTACGAAAACCTGATCGGTCGCGCCGACCGGATCATGTTCTCGTCTGCCGGGCGGTCCATGCTGTTCTTCTGGACCTGGCGTGGGGATCGCTTCTTCAAGGCGGTCAATTGAAGCTCTCAGCCGAGATAAAGGCTTTCCAGCAGCGTTTGGGGTATGAATTTGCCAACCCCGAGCTGCTGGTGCGTGCGCTGACCCACGGCTCGGTCTCATCGTCGACACGCCCGGACAATCAGCGGCTTGAATTTCTGGGCGACCGGGTGCTGGGCCTTGTCATGGCCACCGCGCTGCTTGAGGCCGACAAGAAAGCCTCCGAAGGCCAGCTTGCGCCCCGGTTCAACGCGCTGGTCCGCAAAGAAGCCTGCGCAGATGTGGCCCGCCAGATCGATCTGGGCGCGGTCTTGAAACTCGGCCGGTCCGAGATGCTCTCGGGGGGGCGCCGCAAACAGGCGTTGCTGGGCGACGCGATGGAGGCGGTGATTGCCGCCATCTACCGCGACGCCGGGTTCGAAGCCGCCCGCGATGTCATCCTCGCCCTCTGGGGCGACCGCATCCACAAGGTCGAGGCCGACGCCCGCGACGCCAAAACAGCGCTTCAGGAATGGGCACAGGCGCGCGGCCAGAAACCACCCAGCTATGTCGAGGTTAAACGCAGCGGCCCCGATCACGCCCCCGTCTTCACAATCGCCGCCCGCCTTCAGGACGGAACCGAGGCACAGGCCACCGCAGGCTCCAAGCGCCAGGCCGAACAGGCGGCGGCCAAGGCGTTGCTGGAGCGGGTCGGCTGATCCCTGTTGAAGCTCGGCCTGTCACAAACTTCAATCTAACTTGAAGCCTATAGAAGCCACGACAGACGACCTGTATCTGGGTATCAGTCGTTTTGGCACCCGTCAGACTGCGGCAGGTCAAAGCACTCGGGAAACAACGTATAAGGGCAATCCAATGCAACGTGCAAAACTCTCGCTCGTCAATATCGGCTTCCTGTTCATTGCCGGGTTTGTGGCAACCATGGCCTTCGATTTCTGGGGGCAAGTTGTCAGTCCGGGGATCGGCTGGGCCAACCTGTCACCCGAAGGTCTGGCGCAGAGTTTGCTGTCCAGTCTGGGTTTGCCCAGCAACGCTTTTCTGGGCTTCTTCGTGCATTTCTACATTGTCGGCCTGATTGCCTATCCTTTGGGTTGGTTCCTTATTTTCCAGCCAATCTGGGTCAAGGTACTGGGTCCGGTCCACATGTTGGCGGCCTCGGCAATCTATGGATTCGGTCTGTGGGTGTTTGCAATCGGAGGTGTCACGACCTTTGCCGGTCTGCCGCCGTTCCTGAACTTCGTCGGGATCACATGGGTCGCGCTGATCGGCCACGTTTTGTACGGCATCGTGTTTGTTGCCGTGCTGAACCCCATCCTGCGCCGTCACCCGTGATCTGATCCGTTCTATCCGTCGGTCCGGTGTCGGGCCGACGGCTTTCATTTATCACTCCACCCGGATGAACCCGGTCAGCCCGGTTTTCTGATGTTCGATCACATGGCAGTGAAACGCCCAGTCGCCAGGGTTGTCCGCCACCAGTGCGATATCCGCCACCTCATCCTTCAACAGCAGCATCGTGTCGGTCATCAGCGGTGGCAGGGTGCGCAGGTTGGATCGCAGCGGCACGAAGGCCAGCCCGTGCAGGTGGATCGGATGCAGGTTGGGCGACTCGTTGCGCAATCGCAGGACATAACTATTGCCCTGTTCCAGAACCGCCAGCGGCCCGGTGCCCTGCGCTGCATCACCCGGCCAGGGTTTGCGGTTGATCGACCAGAAACTATACCCCAGCGTGCCGCAGAACCCGTCATTCGGGGCACCGCCTTCGGGGGTCCAGCCAAAGACGAACTCATGCAATTCCGCACGGTCCGGATCGGGGCGCGCAACGGGATTTGCACGCAACGGGCGCAGCTCTCTCAGATCACGCGCCGCTGATGTGCCAGTCGCCCGCAAGCGCGCCATGGCGCGGTGCGGCTGGCCGGGAAACTTGGCCATCAGCTCCGCCGACTGCCCTTCGCCCTCGGGCATCCGGACGGCAATATCCACCCGTTGACCGGGGCCCAGCAACAGCGGTTCGTCCGCCGTTGGCACCGGCAGGTCGATCTCGACCGGATGCCCGTCCCAGGCGATGATCCGGGTCTCGGCCCCCTCGGGATGCAGCTTATAGATGCGGGTCGTGTCCGTGTTGACCACCCGCAGCCGCACCAGACTGCCTGCCGCGTGCTCATAGACCGCCGTGCTCTGCCAGTTGGCGGTCTGCACCGTGCCAAACGTGCCCGCCCGCGCCGCACCCCGCGCCGTATAGGCAGGCAGGAACGCGTCATCCTCGTCCAGACGGAAATCCCGCAGATTGATCACCTGTTCGCTGTCGAACCCCGGCTCTTCCGGCTCGGCAATCACCATCACGCCGGTCAGCCCGCGCGCCATCTGCTCCATCGTCATGCAATGGGGGTGATACCAGTAGGTCCCCGCATCCGGTGGCGTGAACTCATAGGCGAAACTTTCGCCCTCGCCGATGGGCATCTGGGTTAGGTAGGGCACCCCGTCCATCTCGTTTCGAATACGCAACCCGTGCCAGTGCATCGAAGTGTAATCCGGCAAGGTGTTGCGCACGCTCAGCCGCATAGGCTCGCCCTGCCGCCCATACAGAACCGGCGGTGGCGCATCGGGCGACAGGCTGACCATCCCTGTGGTCAGCCCTTCGCGCAGCCGGTAACTGGCGGGTTGCAGCACCAGTTCCTGTGCTGCATCACCTGCTGCCAGCGACCATCCGCCCAACCCAAACGCGCCAGCGGCGGCACCGCTTCCAAGAAGAAACTCGCGACGTTTCATGAAAACCTCACTGAAAGGATTTGCTGCCGGGCTGGAACTGGCTGGGCATCTATGCCTGTCCTGCCACCGCAAACGCAGGGCCGCAATGCGACAAATCCCTCTGGCCCGCCGGACCTTTCTGCTATAGGGGGGCGCAGTTGCAGACAGGATTGCCAGACACATGACCACACGCGCCGGATTTATCGCCCTGATCGGAGAGCCCAACGCAGGCAAATCCACCCTCCTGAACCGCATGGTCGGGGCAAAGGTCTCGATCGTGACCCATAAGGTGCAGACCACCCGCGCCCGTATCCGGGGCGTTGCGATGGAAGGCGATGCGCAACTGGTCTTTGTGGACACGCCGGGTCTGTTCAAACCGCGTCGCCGTCTGGACCGTGCCATGGTCGCCGCCGCCTGGGGCGGGGCCGCCGATGCCGATATCGTCGTGCTGATGGTCGAGGCCCATCGCGGCATCACCGAAGGGGTTGAACGCATCCTCGAAGGGCTGGCCGAGATCGGGCAGGGCCGCACCATCGCGCTCGCCATCAACAAGATCGACAAGGTGCCGTCCGAGAAACTGCTGGCCCTGACCAGCGACCTGAACGCGCGCTACCCCTTTGCCGAAACCTTCATGATCTCGGCCGAAAAAGGCCACGGCGTCGATGACCTGCGCAAATGGCTGGCGGGCGAATTGCCCGAAGGCCCGTGGCTTTATCCCGAAGATCAGATCGCCGATCTGCCCCTGCGCATGATCGCCGCTGAAATGACGCGCGAGAAGCTGACCCTGCGCCTGCATCAGGAACTGCCCTATCAGCTGACGGTCGAGACCGAGACCTGGGAAGAACGCAAGGACGGCTCGGCCAGAATCGATCAGGTCATCTATGTCATGCGCGACGGCCACAAGGGCATCGTTCTGGGCAAGAAGGGCGAGACGATCAAGGCCGTCAGTCAGGCCGCGCGGGCGGAACTGGAAGAGTTCCTCGACCGCAAGATCCACCTGTTCCTGCAAGTGAAAGTCCGGCCCAACTGGCTTGAGGAATCCGAGCGCTATTCGGAAATGGGTCTGGATTTCAAAGACGGCAACGCATGACCCGCCTGACTGCCGATTTCTGGGTTCACGCCTATCTGGCGCGGCTCCGGTTTCAGGAAATCCCCGCCTTTGTCGTGGCCCATGGCGATGACACCGCGGGCGCGGTTCTGGTCAAGCTCAACACGCTCGACGGGCAGGCCACCGCCTTTCAGCGCAGCTTTGATCTGATGAGCGGTGAACGCACATGGGTCGAACTTTCCTCTGGCCCCGAGGGCGACGTGGATCACGCCATCCAGCGCCAGCGCAGCTTTGACCCCGACCTCTGGGTGATTGAGGTCGAAGACCGGCAAGGCCGACATCTGCTGGGCGAAGAGGGGCTGGAGTAGCGGGCCAGACGCATGTCGGCTTTGAGCCCGAAGCGGGCAGAGCAGAACTTAATAAAAGTCGAATTGCATATAATCAAAGTAGTCAGTTAGCTCGATGGGATCGGAACACTCCGGGTATCTTTCGATGAATCTAAAGCCGATGCGCTCATAGATGCGGAGCATATCTTGATTGCCTTTTACAGTATTCACCAAAAGGGTGCGCCAACCCATCTCCCGAGCGGCCTCCATCCGTGCATCGACCAAAGCTCGGCCAAGGCGGTTTCCACTTGCTTCCGGTCGAACAAAAAGACGCTTTAGCTCTCCGGCATCTGGTCGGGCCTGTTGCAGCGTACCACACCCCACAAGGCGGTTTTGTTCACCATATGCCAGAACGAGGCGGCCGGTTGGCGGCAAGAACGTCTGAATATTTGCCAGAACGGATGATGCCATATCTTTTGGTTCTTTTCTCGCAGACCCGCCTGCCAAGGCCAGTTTATGAAAGACGACGGCGTAATACTCGGTCAGAAGTTCTTCGAATGCGGGTTTGTCGTCTACTTCGGTAACCGAAGCTATCCGATATTCCATACCGACCTCTTTTCATGCCCAATAAAGATCGGCAGCTTACTCCGCTTTTCCGCGCCGACATAGTAAAATCATCGAGGGCATCAGCCAACGGCACAGCCTGGAAAGGAATGATGCGTCTAGTGTCGGCGATGCCAGCTTCGTCCGCAAAGCTGACAACCACCGAGACGATTGGCGCCGCCACGCAGCGAACGGCAGCATCGTCCGCATAGATGCCCAGTCCCCTGCCGTCGGACCAAGCGATTGACGTATCTTTCCGCGTTTGATGTGCAAAACCATTGCAGAACGGAACCCTTCACGATTTTCTGGGAACACCACAACTTAATCACCGACAGGACCCCGAATTGGACTGGCGCGATCACGGCATCCTACTGACCTCTCGCCGCCACGGCGAAACCTCGGCGATTATCGAGGTCTTTACCGAATCCCACGGGCGTCATGCCGGTGTGGTGCGGGGCGGGACCAGCCGCAAGATCGCACCCGTCCTGCAACCCGGCGCGCAGCTGGATGTGCTGTGGCGCGCGCGGCTGGAGGAACATATCGGCACCTTTCAGGTCGAACCCCTGCGCTCGCGCGCGGCGGCGGCGTTTTCCGGGCGGCTGGCCCTGTCCGGGCTGAACGCCGTCGTGTCGCTTTTGTCCTTCTGCCTGCCCGAACGGGAGGCGCACCCGGCGCTCTATACCCGGACCGAGCGGTTGATGGACCTGTTGGGACAGGATGAGATCTGGCCGCTGGCCTACCTGCGATGGGAACTGGCGCTGCTGGACGAGCTTGGCTTTGGCCTTGATCTGACCGCCTGCGCCGCGACCGGCACGACCGAGGGGCTGGTCTATGTGTCGCCCAAGACCGGGCGCGCTGTCAGTGTCAAAGGAGCGGGGGAATGGGCAGACAAGCTGTTGCCGCTGCCGCCCTGCCTGCGGGGCGAAGGCACCGCGCCGGATGCCGAGATTGCCGAGGCTTTGCGCACAACCGGATATTTCCTGAACCATCGCGTCGCCCCCGCGCTGGGGCATAACCCACTGCCCGAGGCGCGCGCGCGGTTTGTGGATCAGGTCACTCGGCGGCTGTGAACACCATCTCGTGCCCGTCCTCATTGCGCAGGATCAGCACATCGCCCGACACTTCGGATTGGGTCATGGCCAAAAGGGCGGCGAAATAGACCCCTTCGGCCTCAAGCCCGGCGCAGGCGGCCCGCGTTGCTCTCAGGTCCTGAATTTCGAACCACGGGTAGGGCGCGTTCAGCGTGCCGTCATAGCTGTTGCAGGGGGCATTTCCGGCGATCCTGCCCTCTTCGGGGAACCGCAGCAGGGCGCTGGCGGCAAAGGGCTGTCCGTCGATCTCCTGCAGCGCCCATGTCCGGTCTGCTGCGCCATAGGCGGCAACGGATTCATCCCTGTCGCATTGAAACAGGGCCATCAAAGGCAGGGTCAGGATCAGGCGTGTCATGGCAGGGTTCTAGCGTATCAGCCGTATCTGCGGAACCGGGTCAGTAGGGCAAAGACCCGTTCAGAAGCCGCTCGCGCACTTCCAGCCGGGGTGCCCAGTTGTATCGCGTATCCTCGCGCACCGGCGCCCAGAACAAGACACCGCTGTTGCGCCAGGGGTCCAGGATAATGCCATCATACATCGTGTCCCCCTTGGCGCTGATCGATGCCGAATGGTGGATGATGCGAAACGGGGTCGGCGGCGACGTGGCCCAGTTCAGGTCCAGCGTCCGGAAATTTTCCTGCCGCAAGCGTTTGGTCATCGCTTCGGCCCAGTCATTGCACAGACCCTTTTCGCGGAACCCGTTGATGATCTTGGCGTTGTGGATGATCGCCGGGTCGGTGACATTCCAGTCCTGCTTCAGCTGCTGTGAATAGGCATAGGCAATCGTGGCCGCTTGTTGTGCCTCGGCCGGATCGACATCCGCCCCAAGCCCCCGGATCGATTGCGCCAGCGCGTCCACATCACTCCGGCTCACCGTCGGCTGCGAGGTGGTGCAAGCCGCCAGAGCAAGAGCCGCAAGAACGGCCCAAATGGCAAGGAAAGGTCGGGTCATGCTGTATTCCAAAAGTTAATTTCGACGCCTCGTGTCCGGTTGATGCTCTACCGGTGAAAAGGGCGGGATCAAAGGGGGAAGTTTTGAAACACGCAGGTCAGATATGACCGTTACGCGGGCCGCGAGGGGCGATGGTGTGTTTTGTACAAAACGTACTCTGCACGGTTCGGACCGCGTACAGATTGTACAAATCAGGAAAAAGACCCGGCGCAAGCGCCGGGCCAGTCGGGGAAACAGGACTGCCGGAATGGGTCACCCGAGCAGACGTCGTGCGATGACCTGTGCCTGAATTTCGGCCGCCCCTTCGAAAATGTTAAGAATACGCGCGTCACACAGAACGCGGCTGATCTTGTATTCCAGCGCGAAGCCGTTGCCGCCATGAATCTGCAACCCGTTATCCGCCGCAGCCCAGGCCACACGCGCACCAAGCAGCTTGGCCATACCGGCCTCAAGGTCACAGCGCTGGCCGTGATCTTTTTCCCATGCGCTGAAATAGGTCAGCTGACGCGCGATCATGATTTCGACCGCCATCATCGCCAGTTTGCCGGACACGCGCGGGAAGTTGATCAGGGATTTTCCGAACTGCTTGCGGTCGATCGCATATTGCATGGCGATGTCCAGCGCACACTGTGCCACGCCGATGGCGCGGGCGGCGGTCTGGATGCGCGCACTTTCGAAGGTTTCCATCAACTGTTTGAAACCTTTGCCTTCTTCTCCGCCCAGCAGGTTCTCACCCTTGACGTGGAAGCCGTCAAAACCCAGCTCGTATTCCTTCATGCCGCGATAGCCCAGAACCTCGATCTCGCCACCGGTCATGCCGGGGGTCGGGAAGGGGTTCTCGTCAGTGCCCGGTGTCTTTTCCGCCAGGAACATGGACAGGCCGCGGTGGTCGGTGCTGTCGGGGTTGGTCCGCGCCAGCAGGGTCATCACATGGGTTCGCGCGGCGTGGGTGATCCAGGTCTTGTTGCCGGTGATCTTGTAATCGCCATTCTCATCCTTGACCGCGCGCGTGCGCAGGCTGCCAAGGTCTGAACCGGTGTTAGGTTCCGTGAAAACGGCGGTCGGCAGGATCTCGGCACTGGCGATCTTTGGCAACCACTGTGCCTTTTGCGCGTCGGTGCCGCCCGCGATGATCAACTCGGCCGCAATCTCGGATCGGGTACCCAGCGAACCCACGCCGATATAGCCACGCGACAGTTCCTCGGACACCACGCACATCGACGCTTTGGACAGGCCAAACCCACCGAACTCCTCGGGGATGGTCAGACCAAAAACGCCCATTTCCGCCAGTTCTTCAATGATTTCCAGCGGAATCAGTTCATCCTTCAGGTGCCAGTCATGCGCGTTTGGTTCGACCTTTTCCTGCGCGTAGCGGCGGAACTGGTCCCGGATCATCTCAAGCTCTTCATCCAGACCGGACGCGCCGAACATCGTAGCTCCGGCCTGATCCTGCATCAGCGCAACCAGACGGCTACGTGCGGCCTGAGAATTGGCCCGTGCCATCAGGGTCTGTACTTCGGTCGATTGAAAGCCCGACAGCGCGTCCCAGCCAAGACCCATATCCTGAAGACGCACCACCTCGCCCTGGTTCATCGGAATACCGCCCGCGACCTGATGCAGATATTCGCCAAAGGCTATCTGGTGCAGCAACTGCTCGATCTCGCCAAATTTACCATCGGCTTGCAGCGCTTCTGCCCAGCGCTGCATCTGTTGCAGCGACTGCGAATATGTCGCCAGCCAGGCCAGACCATGCGCGGCGGTCTGATTTGCTTCGATCAATGCGCCAGAAACCCGGCCCTCAGCAGTCACCATGCCACGCACGGATGCGCGGGCTTTTTCAAAAACGGCGTCCACAGCAGGCACGGCGGCCCGCGTTAAATCCAGAAGATCGGGCAAAACTGCATCAGTTGTCATTTGGGTCATATCCTGTCCGTCATGGGCCATGAATCGCGTCCTTTCCTCGGTCGTCTGGTCATATCATGCTGCACGTGCAGCGCAACAAAAATACTCAATTTGCTGCTAGAAAGTTCAAAAATTACCTTATCATTTTTGCAATGCAGAAGAAAATCCAGATGATATCTAGAAGGCATGGACCTGTTTTCCCTTCTGTCGCCGCAAGAGCTGTTACTTGCCATCGCCGTCGCCTTTGCCGCCGGATGGGTCAAGGGCATGGTTGGATTTGCCATGCCCATGGTGTTTGTATCTGGCCTGAATTCGTTTCTGCCACCGGATCTGACCCTGGCAGGGCTTATTCTGCCGACCCTTGTCACCAACGGCGTTCAGGCTTTTCGCGGGGGCGCCAGCGCCGCACTCAGCTCTATTCGACGATTTCGGGTGTTCCTGGTCGTTGGCGGTATTTTTCTGGTGCTGAGCGCACAGCTGGTTACGCTGGTGCCCGGCTCGGTCTTCCTGCTGCTGATCGGTGCATTCGTGTCCTTCTTCGCCCTTGTGCAGGTTCTGGGCGTCAGGCTGGTGCTACATCATCCATCAACCGGTGTTGAGGCTATTGTTGGCGGCGTCGCCGGGTTCGTGGGTGGCATGTCGGGCATCTGGGGTCCTCCCACAGTTGCTTATCTGACGGCTTTGAATACCCCGAAGGCCGAGCAGATCCGAATTCAGGGCGTCATCTATGGATTGGGGGCGGTCATGTTACTGGCCGCGCATGTCTGGTCCGGTTTTCTGCGGGTGCAAACGGTTCCGTTTTCAGTAATACTGATCTTTCCCGCCATGCTTGGCATGTGGGTTGGTTTGAAACTGCAGGATCGCATCGATCAGGCCAGCTTTCGCAAGGCCACGCTGTTCGTTTTACTGGTGGCGGGATTGAACCTGCTGCGGCGTGGCCTGATGGGCTAAGGCGCTAGCCCGGTCGCCTGTCTGCAAATCGGAACGCGAAATACAGACCCAGCATCAGAAAGAACAGGCCCGAGATGTCGCCGATCAGGAAGGCGATGTACTCAACCGTTGCACTGCCAAAGACCAGATTGGTCAGGCCAGAGACCAGAATGGATGTGGCTATGCCCACGCCCATAACGCAAATCCAGCAGGGTTTGCGGTTCGGGTTGGGGAACAGGTCCCATCCGACAGCCTTGAGCAGATAGAAAACCGCAGGAACTGTCAGAACCGCGACAGCAATTGCCAGCAGGCGGGTGGGCAGGAAAACATCCGTTCCCGCCAGATAAGCAAAGACGATGAACACACCCGGCAGCAACGCAAATACCGCGCGCCACCCCAGCAGCCAGGCCGACAGAACCCGCACGCCATGTGGCAAAAACAGCAGGCTCGCCCGGCTTGGGTATTCCGGAAAAAACACGTTCTGCATTGGCATAAGCACGGCGAAGGTCAGTATCGACGCCAGCACATAAGCCAGTGAAGCCGCAAGGGTGTCAGTCGCCCAGCCGCGCATTGCGATCACATCACCGTGCGCGCACGGGGCGCGTCATCTGGGGGCATGAACGATGTACCGCCCGCGATTGGCGCTGCCGCTTTGCGAAAGATAGCCTTTTTCGACCAGCGATTTCAGCGCGCGGAAAAAAGTTGGGCGTGAAATGCTTTGGACCAAAGTATGCTCGATCAAACCGAACGTACGCACTTCCTGAGTGGATTTTGAAAGCTCTTCCGCGGCGTAATAGATGTCGCGCTCAACCGGAGATAGTTTTTCCAGCCCAAGCGTCCGCTCCATGCTTTGCATCAATTTGCGTAGTTCGGTGAGTTTCGAGATTTCCGTCATGGTGTTACCTGTAGTTTTCTGTGCCAACCGCCGCATGTCCGCGACCATTTGAACCACACTGATAGCAATACCAACCAGCCAGTCCCATGTTGACACTCATCCCCGTTTACTTAGACTAGAAGCCTGATTAGGTTGCTCAATCCAGCGTTGTGAGTGTGCGCATATGAGCTTCCATAAAGTCCTTTCAGTCAGTGCCCGGCGCGAATGTGCCGGGCTTTTTCGTCTCAACAGTAAATATGCCTAGCGCAGATCGCACTTTGAAACAACGCACTTGTATGTGCTTTTAACGACATACAACTATAAGATGAGTATTCGGCGGACAGCAAAAAAGCTACGGATCGGCAAAAAGAAAGGGGCCTGACGGCCCCTTTTTCGTTTATCCGATTGCGACGGCTTTGATGTCGTCGTCAATGAACGGCAGATACTGCTCAAAGTTCTCGGCAAACATCTGCACCAGTTTCTCGGCCTGCTTGTCGAATGCGGCCTGATCATCCCAGGTCCGACGCGGGTCAAGCAGAACTTCGGGGACGCCCGGGACAGAGACGGGAACGTCAAAGCCGAAATTGGCGTCCTTGCGGAACTCGGCGTCGCGCAGTGAACCATCCAGCGCTGCGGTCAGCAGGGCGCGGGTGGCCTTGATCGGCATCCGGCTGCCGACACCATAGGCGCCACCGGTCCAGCCTGTATTGACCAGCCAGCAGGTCGCGCCGTGCTGGGCGATCTTGTCGCGCAGCAGGTTTCCGTAGACTTCCGGGCGACGCGGCATGAACGGCGCACCAAAGCAGGTCGAGAAGGTGGGTTGCGGTTCTGTAACGCCACGCTCGGTCCCCGCCACCTTTGACGTGAAGCCCGACAGGAAGTGATACATTGCCTGTGCAGGCGTCAGCCGCGCGATCGGAGGCAGTACACCAAAGGCATCGCAGGTCAGCATGATGATGTTCTTCGGATGACCACCCAGCGCGCTTTTGGAGGCGTTCGAGATATACTCAAGCGGATAGGCGCAACGCATGTTCGCTGTCAGCGAGTCGTCGTCGAAATCCAGTTTCTTGGTCTCGGGGTCAAAGACCATGTTTTCGATCACTGTGCCGAATTTCGAGGTGGTCGCATAAATTTCCGGCTCGGCTTCGGCGTTCAGGTTGATGGTCTTGGCATAGCAGCCGCCTTCGAAGTTGAAGGTGCCCCGATCTGACCAGCCGTGCTCGTCATCTCCGATCAGCGTGCGCGAAGGATCAGCGGACAGGGTTGTCTTGCCGGTGCCGGACAGACCAAAGAACACGGCGGTATCGACCGCGTTTCCGACAGCATGGTTGGCCGAGCAGTGCATCGGCATCACGCCTTTTTCCGGCAGCATGTAGTTCAGCAGGGTAAAGACGGATTTCTTGTTCTCACCCGCGTATTCGGTGCCGCCGATCAGAATCAGCTTGCGGTCGAAGTTCAGCGCAATAACCGTCTCGCTACGGCAGTTATGTTTGGCCGGGTCAGCCTGAAAGCTGGGGCAGTTGATGATGGTGAAGTCCGCGGTGAACTCGTCCAGATCCTCGCGATCCGGGCGACGCAGCAGGTGACGGATGAACAGGTTGTGCCAGGCAAGCTCGGTCACCATGCGCACGTTGATCGCGTAGGTCGGATCGGCACCACCGACGAGATCCTGCACGAAATAGTCGCGGCCTTTCATATGGGCCAGCATGTCTTGGTAGAGGGCGTCAAATCCCTCTGGGGTCATCTCGGCATTGTTTTCCCACCAGATAGTGTCAGCCACGCTGCTGGTTTTGACGACGTGCTTGTCCTTGGGCGAGCGACCGGTGAACTTGCCAGTGGTGACCAGAAAGGCACCGCCATTCCCAAGTGTACCTTCGCCGCGCTTCAGCGCTTCTTCGATCAGCGCCGGTTCCATGAAGTTATAATAGACATTGCCCAGACCCTCGATGCCCTGATCCTCGAGGCGGAATTGCGGGTTAACCCGTCCAGATGTCATGTGTATCTTCTCCTGTGGCGGCGCGGGGGCTTTGGGCCCTGAGGCGCCTTTGGGGCAGTGTACCGGGAAAACCGGCGGTTGGGCGCGTCTTACCACGGTCGTTCAGGACATGAACAGGCGGGTTTGACGCAGTTAGCGCAACCAAGTTCGGGTTTAGCGCCATCACAAATTCAATGACCGAGAACCGGGCATATTTTTGCGGGCATAAAGGCAAATTTGCCGCAGACCTGCCGCAACAAAGGCACGATTCGCAGTTACGGATTGATTCGGCGTCTTAAAACCGCCAACAATGCCTTACAAATAAGCGAATTATTGCGCGAGTGAGCAGGAATAGGGGTGAGCCCGATGTCAAAGATTGCACTTGTGGATGACGATAGAAACATTCTGACGTCTGTATCCATGACACTCGAAGCCGAAGGTTTCGAGGTTGAAACTTATAATGATGGCCAGGCCGCGTTGGATGCGTTCAACAAAAAGCTGCCTGATATGGCCGTACTCGATATAAAGATGCCGCGAATGGATGGCATGGATCTGCTGCAACGGCTGCGTCAGAAAACGCAGATGCCGGTGATTTTTCTGACCTCGAAAGATGATGAAATCGACGAGGTTCTGGGTCTGCGCATGGGCGCGGATGACTATGTGAAAAAGCCCTTCTCGCAACGGTTGCTGGTTGAGCGCATCCGCGCTCTGCTGCGTCGGCAAGAAGCAACAAGCGGCGACGCGATTGCGGCCAATAGCAACGACACAAAGGTTATGGAACGCGGCGACTTGCGGATGGACCCGCTGCGCCATGCGGTCAGCTGGAAAGGGAATGATGTATCCCTGACCGTGACCGAATTCCTGCTTCTTCAGGCACTTGCCCAGCGTCCGGGTTTCGTCAAAAGCCGCGACCAGCTGATGGATGTGGCCTATGATGATCAGGTTTATGTGGATGACCGGACGATCGACAGCCACATCAAGCGTCTGCGCAAGAAGATGCGCGCGGCTGATCCCGAGTTTTCGGCGATCGAAACCCTTTATGGTATCGGTTATCGGTACAACGAAGAATAGGCGCCACGCCAGCAAGGGGTAATGGGCTCTCGTGCGCGACACCGAAGCAGCCAGCGAACTACGTGACGGTGACGTCGTACTCGGGGATGACTGGGTCATTCCCGACGATACCGAGTCAGCGGAACTGAGGGAAAAGCGGTCCCAGAGAAACCTGTTTTCTCTGCGAGGCTCGCCTTTGGCGCGCAAGATCATCACCTTCAACCTGATCGCGCTGGTGATCCTGGTTACAGGATTGCTGTATCTGGACGATTCGCGGAAAGAGACGGTTCAGCAGACGGCGCGCAATCTGCTTGGCGATGCGCAGCTGGTCAGCAACGTCTTTGAAACCCAGCTGCGCCAGGGTGCGCAGCACACCGCGCAGGATGCTGGCAACCTCGACGTCAGAGATACGCTGTCAGGTTTGACACTTCCTGAAGGCGGGGAAGTCTTTGTCTATGACGCCAGTGGCACCCTGATTGGCTGGACACGCGGTGCCCCGCAAGTGTCGGCCATGCCGGTTCTTCTGCAAACCAATTCCGAGCTGCAAACCGGCAGCACGGTGATCAGCGACACGTTGAACGCGGTCTGGATCGGTGTGTCGAACCTTCTCAACTGGTCGACCGAGGTCGAGGCACCGACTCTGGCACAGCGGGTGCAGGGAATTATCCCACAGGCGCTGGCAGGTCAAAGGCAGGTTCAGGCAGTTCAGGACGCCGCAGGTGAGACCGTGATCGTAGCCGCTGCTCCGATTCTTTACGAGGATACCCCTGCCGGAGCAGTTGCCATCACAGGCCCCGCCGGTGAGATCGACGCACTGGCCCGCCGTGAGCAGGAGCGCATTCTGCAAATGTTCGTGGTGGCTTTGCTGGTTTCGGTGGGCCTGAGCCTTGTGCTGGCTTCGACCATCGCCAACCCGTTGGCAGACCTGGCCGCAGCGGCGGAAATGGGTAAGGATCGGGGCACAGGGGTCAATCCGGGGCGCATTCGCATACCTGATCTTAGCGCCCGTCCGGATGAAATCGGTCGCCTCAGCCGCGCTCTGCGGGGCATGGTGACTGCTCTGTATAATCGGATCGACGCAAACGAACAGTTCGCCGCTGATGTCGCCCATGAAATCAAGAACCCCTTGGCCAGCCTGCAATCCGCTGTTGGCACGCTTCGCATGGTCAAGCGCGAAGATCAGCGCGACAAGCTGCTGGGTGTAATCGAACATGACGTTCGGCGCCTGGACCGGCTGGTCAGCGACATCTCGAACGCGTCACGTCTTGATGCGGAACTGGTTAAGGAAGAAGAACAACCCTTTGATCTGCTCAAGCTGATTGGCAATATCGGTCAATATCTGGGTGAAGACGCGCGGTCCAAGGGGATCGACTATATCACCGATCTGCCATCCGAACCGATTGTCATCAACGGGCTTGAGGCACGGCTGGCGCAGGTGTTCGTCAATCTGATCACCAATGCCATTTCCTTCTGTGAAGAAAGTGATGCCATCCGCGTCTGGGTACGTCAGCGAGACAACCGTGTTCTTGTCGTGGTCGAAGACACCGGGCCGGGTATTCCGGAACAGGCCTTGACCAAAGTGTTCAAGCGTTTCTATTCGCAACGCCCGGCAGAGCACTTCGGTAACAATTCGGGGCTTGGTCTGGCCATCTCGAAACAGATTGTCGAAGCCCATGGCGGCGTAATCTGGGCTGAGAATATCCGCCCGACCGAAGCGGATATTACATCAGACCCGCTAGGGGCACGCTTTGTAGTGGGGTTACCTGTATAACTCATGCAAGCAGGTTCTCTGTCAGACGCCAAAGACCGGGACAGCGCTTGTGTGCACGCTTCATGCGTAACAGTGGCCGGGCGCGGGCTGTTGATTGTCGGTGCTTCGGGCGCGGGAAAATCGGCTCTAGCATTGCAGATGATGGCCTATGGGGCGGGTCTGGTCGCGGATGATCGGGTCGACCTGTCAAGGCAGGACCATCAGGTCATTGCCGCCGCCGTGCCGCAGATACAGGGTTTGATCGAGGCCCGTCACATTGGTTTGATCAAAGCGGATGTATTCGGACCGGTCCCCTTGGACTATGTTGTGGATCTGGATCAAAACGAGCCACAAAGGTTACCTGCCGAGGCGACAATCGTGCTGCTGGGGCAAACTGTTCCCTTGCTTCGCGGGGCGGGCGTGCCCAACTTGGCCGCAGCGTTGATGCAGCTTCTGAAGAATGGGCGTGTACACCCGGAATGGCCGAACAAATGATAGAGCAACGGCGGATCGTGCTGGTAACAGGCCCATCAGGGGCCGGAAGATCCACAGCCATTCATGTACTGGAAGACCTGGGTTTTGAGGCCATCGACAATCTGCCGATGGGCCTGCTGCTGCGCCTGCTGGACAGCGCGGACAGCGACCGCCCAATGGCGCTTGGCATTGACGCCCGAAATCGCGATTTCTCGACAATCGGGTTTATCGAACTGGCCGAAAGCCTGGGCCGCATGGCGCGGGTGGATTTGACCGTTCTGTATCTGGATTGCAGTGATGACGTATTGGTGCGCCGGTTTTCGGAAACCCGCAGGCGGCATCCCGTCGCCAAAGATGCCAGCCCTGAGACCGGTGTTCAGCGCGAAAAAGAGCTGCTGGCCCCCATACGCGAGATTGCAGATACCCTGATCGATACAAGCCAACTGAACGTGCACCAGTTACGGGAAGAAGTTGAAAACTGGTTTGCGCCCCAGGGGGGGCGACATCTGGCAGTTTCAATCGAGTCGTTTTCGTACAAGCGGGGCCTTCCGCGTGGGCTGGACATGGTCTTTGATTGCCGGTTTCTGGCGAACCCCTATTGGCGCCCCGAGTTGCGGGCGGCGGATGGGCGACACTCGGACGTTGCGCGCTATGTCCAATCGGATAAGAATTACGAACCCTTTCTTGGACGGGTGATGGATTTGCTAACCTTGTTGCTGCCGGCCTTTCGGGCCGAAGGAAAAGCACATCTGTCGGTGGCTTTCGGATGCACGGGTGGGCAACACAGATCCGTCGCAATGGCAGAAGCCGTTGCAAAGGCCCTTGCAGAGGATGGGCAGCAGGTGGCAATTAGGCATCGCGAGATGGAACGTCGGTCGTTGAATGTGAGGTCGGATTGATCGGAATTGTGATCGTTGCGCATGGCGGTTTGGCCCAGGAATACCTGGCCGCCACACAGCATGTGGTCGGGCCGCAGCCCGGCCTTGTGGCCATTGCGATCGAACCTGACCACGACAGGGATGAAAAACAGGCGGAAATCTGTCGTGCGGCTGACGCAGTGGATATGGGCGACGGTGTTGTCGTTGTAACCGACCTGTTCGGCGGCAGCCCTTCAAATCTCAGCCTGCGGGCCTGCGCCCCTCAGGATCGGCGGATATTGTATGGGGCAAACCTGCCAATGCTCATTAAATTGGCCAAAAGCCGCCACTTACCCGTTGGTGATGCTGTCCGTCAGGCAATGGAAGCTGGACGGAAATACATCAATGCGCAAAATGTGACATTGGACTAAAATCGGATTGATGAATATGACCACTCGAAGCCTGAAAATTATCAATGAAAAAGGTCTGCATGCCCGTGCTTCGGCGAAACTGGTTGAGGTTGTGGAAGGTTTCGATGCGCATGCCGAGGTGTCGAAGGACGGGATTTCTGCGTCAGGCGACAGTATTATGGGCCTTTTGATGTTGGCAGCATCACGCGGAACAACTATTGACGTCGAGACCTCCGGACCGGATGCTGAAGCATTGGCAGAAGCTCTGGAAGCGCTTGTGAACGACAAGTTCGGAGAGGGGTTCTAAGCTGCCCTCGCCAGGACAGAAAGAACGGGAAGGCCAGGAATTGGCGGAAACGACGCACGAGACCAAGACAAGCCCGGTGGTGGATGGGACTGAAGATCAGGGCGAGATCTACGATCGTAGAACTCTGACCTATGCGAACTCTTTCGACGATGCCTGGACTTCGACGGCCATTCGCGCCATCGAATGGTGCACGGGCAAGCTGACCATTCTGCGGATGGTCAACAAATTCGAGAAAAAGAACGAATTTTATCGTGGGCAGCGGTTCTGGGGCGGCGCGCTTGAGGTGATGGGGATTGACCTGACCACACCGCAAGAACAGATTGCCCGTATTCCAAAATCCGGCCCCGTCGTTGTCGTTGCCAACCACCCTCACGGAATGGTGGACGGTATGATTCTGGCCGAGTTGATAGGGCGGATCCGCAGTGATTATCGCATTCTGACCCGCTCGGTCCTGACGGGTCTTGATGAGGCCGCGACGTCTTTCATGATCCCGGTTCCGTTTCCGCATGACCCCGAAGCGCAGGCCAAGATGCTGGAAATGCGTGGCAAGGCGATGGACCATCTGAAAGACGGCGGTGTCGTGGCGCTGTTCCCGTCCGGTGTCGTCATGTCTTCGGATGACTGGTTTGGCCCCGCGGTCGAGCGCGAGTGGAATGTGTTCACCGCAAAAATGATCCGCCGTTCAGGCGCGCGTGTGGTGCCGATTTTCTTTCCCGGCAGCAACTCGCGCTGGTACCAGATCGCCAACAAACTGTCGCCGATCCTGCGGCAAGGCTTGTTGCTGCATGAAATCGTCCGCTCGTGCAAAAAACCGCAATCGCCGGTCATTGGCGATCCGATCTCGGATCAGGACATGGAACAGTTGGAGAGAGACCCGCGTGGTTTCATGACCTGGCTCAGAAACCATACACTGTCGCTGGGCAAGTCAGGCAAGTCCTGACCCGTGTTTTCATCTGACCGGTACCGTACCGGGCACGGGCGGTTTACTTAACGTGTCGGAACCGGCACCTCGCCGCGATAGTCATAGAAACCGCGTTGCGTCTTGCGCCCCAGCCATCCGGCCTCGACATATTTGGTCAATAGCGGGCAGGGGCGATACTTTGTATCAGCCAGACCATCATGCAAGACGTTCATGATGGCAAGACATGTGTCCAGCCCGATGAAATCCGCCAGTTCCAACGGCCCCATGGGGTGATTCGCACCCAGTTTCATCGATTGGTCGATGGATTGGACGCTTCCGACACCTTCATACAGCGTATAAACGGCTTCGTTGATCATCGGCATCAGGATGCGGTTAACGATGAAAGCCGGGAAATCTTCGGCGCTGGCAGCTGTTTTGCCCAACCGGTCCACGACCGCCTTGCAGGCTTTGAAGGTTTCCTCATCTGTTGCGATACCGCGGATTAGTTCCACCAATTGCATGATCGGAACCGGGTTCATGAAGTGGAAACCCATGAAACGTTCGGGCCGGTCGGTACGGCTGGCCAGACGCGTGATGGAAATGGACGACGTATTCGACGTCAGGATCGTATGCGGCAGGAGGTGCGGTTGCAGATCTTCGAAAATGGCCTGTTTGACCGTTTCCCGCTCGGTCGCGGCTTCGATCACCAGATCGGTCTGTCCCAGCTGCGGCAATTCAAGGGTGGTCGTAATACGCTTCAGGGCCGCCTGCATCGCATCGTCAGTGATCTTGCCACGTGATGCCTGACGCGCCATGTTGCCTTCGATCGTGGCCATTGCGCTGTTCAACGCATCCTGACTGACATCATTCAGCAAGACATCGTATTCCGCCAAAGCCAGAACATGGGCAATGCCGTTGCCCATCTGACCCGCGCCAATCACCCCGACCGATTTAACTTCCATGTTCAGCTGCCTTTGCCCTGGAGGATACCGGGACAGTATCGGCAGACCGGGGCGGGCGGCAAGGGGATCGAACCGGTCAATTTTGCTTCAAATGCGCGCATTAGGAGATTCTCAATACCTAAGGCCGCAAATTGGCAATTGGGTGAAAAATTTGGGGGGCTTGGTATGAGCTTTCATCGGGTAAACGTCGGCACAGAGGCCGCGTGCCAATATGCAGGATCAAACCTTTGGTTTCGGGCGCCGCACGGAAATCTTGAGACGCCTTATGTGGCCTGTCTGGGTGGAGAAGAGACGTTTGGCCGGTTCGTGGAATATCCGTACCCGGCATTGCTTGCCAAAAGATTGCCGCAACCTTGTATCAATTTTGGCAGTCTTTTTTGTGGGGCTGATGCGTTGCTTGCTGATCCGGGGGTCTTAAATCTTGTCAACGGATCAGACCTTTGTGTGCTGCAAGTGCTGGACGTGCCGTACCAGTCGAACAGGTTTTATCGCGTGCATTCGCGTCGGAATGATCGGTTTCTTGAACCCTCGTGCGACTTGCAGGGCCTTTATCCTGAGGTCGATTTCACGGAAATCCACTTTGTCAGGCATTTGCTGGAAAGGTTGCGGGCCATAAAGGACGCGCGTTTTGAGGTTGTGGCGCAGGAGTTGCGAGAGACTTGGTTGCGCAACACATCCGAGCTGGTGCGACGGATCAAGCCACGGGTTGTTCTTCTCTGGCTGCACATACAGCGACAGGAGGATCGGCATCGCGACCTTGTCTTGCCCGATGCTGACATGATCGAACAGGTTCGACCGTTGTGTGCCGATGTCGTGGAATGCACGGTCAGTGTGTCCTCCTTGTCAGACGAGATCGAGGACGTGTTGTTCGGGACGCTGCAACAGCCTGTGGCCGAGCATATGCTCGGCCCCTCCGCGCACAGGGAGATTGCTTTGAAGCTTGAGGCGGCTTTGAGAGAATTGAATTAAAAAAGGCCCGCCGGTTGGCGAGCCTTTGGTGATTGTGGGGCTAAGGCCCCGGGCTGCGTTCAGCCGAGCTTTTCGGTCAGTTCCGGGACCGCCTGGAACAGGTCGGCGACCAGTCCGAAGTCGGCGACCTGGAAGATCGGCGCTTCTTCGTCCTTGTTGATCGCAACGATGACCTTTGAATCCTTCATGCCCGCAAGGTGCTGGATTGCGCCCGAGATTCCGACCGCGACATACAGATCAGGCGCAACAACCTTGCCGGTCTGACCCACCTGCCAGTCGTTCGGGGCATAGCCCGAGTCCACAGCGGCGCGCGATGCGCCAACCGCTGCACCCAGCTTGTCAGCCAGAGCTTCGATCAGCTTGAAGTCGTCTTGCGAGCCGACACCACGGCCGCCCGAGACAACAACGCCTGCCGAGGTCAGTTCCGGACGGTCGCTTGCAGCCACCTTGTCTTCGACCCACGACGACAGGCCGGGATTGTCGCCGACCGAGATGGTCTCGACCGCAGCCGAGCCGCCGGTCCCCGCCGCATCGAAGGACGCTGTGCGGATGGTGACGACCTTCTTGGCGTCGTTCGACTTCACGGTCTGGATCGCGTTGCCCGCATAGATCGGGCGCTCAAACGTCGAGCCATCGACCACGCCCGAGGCATCCGAGATCACCATCACGTCCAGCAGGGCTGCGACGCGCGGCATCACGTTCTTGGCGTCGGTGGTCGCGGGGGCCACGATATGCTCGTACCCATCGGCCAGACCCACGATCAGCGCGGCGGTCGATTCCGCCAGGCGATGACCCAGCGATGCGTCTTCGGCAACCAGCACCTTGGACACGCCGTCGATCTTAGCGGCAGCCTCGCCGGCAGCGGCGGCCGAGCCACCTGCGGCCAGAACGGTCACGTCACCCAGCACCTTGGCAGCGTTTACTGCCTTGGCAGTGGCGTCCAGCGCCAGTTCGCCATTGTTGACTTCGGCAAGCAGAAGTACAGCCATTACACAGCCCCCACTTCTTTGAGTTTCGAAACCAGCTCATCCACCGAGCCAACGATGATACCTGCGGCACGTGCCGGCGGTTCTTCGGTCTTGACGATTTCCAGGCGCGGCGTGACGTCGACGCCGTAATCGGCGGCGGTTTTCTCATCCAGCGGCTTTTTCTTCGCCTTCATGATGTTGGGCAGCGACGCATAGCGCGGCTCGTTCAGGCGCAGGTCAACGGTCACGATGGTCGGCATCTTGACGCTGATGGTCTGCAACCCGCCATCCACCTCGCGGGTGATCTTGGCACTGTCGCCTTCGATATCCAGTTCCGAGGCAAAGGTGCCCTGCGACCAGCCCAACAGGGCCGACAGCATCTGACCGGTGGCGTTCATGTCGTTGTCGATCGCCTGCTTGCCCGCCAGAACGATGCCGGGCTGCTCTTCCTCGACCACCTTGGCCAGGATCTTGGCAACTGCCAGCGGCTCGATATCGGTGTGCACATCATCCGTCGCAACAACAAGGATCGCCCGATCAGCCCCCATGGCCAGAGCGGTCCGCAGCGTCTCTTGCGCCTGCTTCACACCAATCGAAACGGCAACAACTTCGTCTGCCTTACCAGCCTCTTTCAGGCGAATGGCCTCTTCAACCGCAATCTCGTCGAACGGGTTCATCGACATTTTGACATTGGCGAGATCAACACCGCTACCGTCCGCTTTCACGCGGACCTTCACATTGTAGTCAATCACGCGTTTGACAGGTACCAGTACCTTCATTGTAGCGCTTTCTCCTCAAAAAACGGCAAGCCGCGAAGGCGACTCCACCAATGCTCTCGTCGGACTTGATAACGTCTGCTGCACCCGCAAAACAGAGCAAAATCGTCACGTCGTCGCGTCGGGACGTCGCGTTTTGCAGTTTTTTACCTTGAGGCACGCAAGATTGTTGCCCGCATTGCGCTTATTTTCAGGGAAATATTCAGCGGTTTGCGCCGGGAACCCACAGCACGTCGTCCTTGCCATCGTTATTTGCGCACCGGGCCGCGACGAAAAACCAGTCACTTAGCCGGTTGAGATATTTGACGGCCACATCGTTAACCGGTTCCATATTCGTCAACTCGACCGCCAACCGCTCGGCGCGACGCGATACGGTGCGGCACACGTGCAAATGCGCGGCCAGCCGCGAACCGCCCGGCAGGATGAAGCTGCGCAGCGGTTCCAGTGTTTCGTTCATGATGTCAATTTCGGCTTCCAGCCGGTCGATCTGAGCGGATACGATTCGCAGCGGTGGATAGTCCGCTTCGGCATCCTTCTCCATTTCAGGGCGGCAGAAATCCGCGCCAAGATCAAACAGGTCGTTCTGAATCCGCGACAAGGCGGCATCGACTTTGCCTTCGGCCTCGGTACGGGCCACGCCAACAAAAGAATTCAGCTCGTCCACTGTTCCGTAGGCGGCAACGCGGCCCGAATACTTTGCCACACGCTCGCCATTGCCCAGAGCGGTTTTGCCATCGTCGCCGGTGCGCGTGTAGATTTTGTTGAGCACAACCATTACTGTACCCCTTGCCCGCGTAGATAGACGTATAGCACGATCAAAATAACGGCGATGAACTGAAAGAGGATACGCAGGCGCATCATCTTGTTGCTTTTCTTAGCTGCTTCCATGCCGCCTTTGCCGAAATTCGCGATGCCCAGGGCTAACACAACGACAACTGCCGCCATGGCCAGAAGCAGAATGACCATTAAAGGGTCCATTTAAAGTCACCGTCCGGTTTTTTCGATTATCCCCATCTAGCGTCAAGGTGACGAAAAGCGAACGGGAAATAACGTCTCAGATATCCGAAAGGATGCGATCCGTGGCTTTTGTGGGCAGAATCCGGCGCAGAACCCCTGCGACATATGTCGGGGTGGTCACATAGTAGCGTGGTTTGGGGCGGCGCGCCTCGACCGCATGGGCCAGCTTGTCGGTGACGGCAGAGGCGGGCAGTTCGAACCAGTCGGGCGCACTGTTTTCGTATAGTCGCTTCAGCAGCGAACCTTCGTATTTTTCCCGCAGGGCCGAGTTCTCCCAGTCGATGTATTTTTCGAACACCGGGATTGCCTTTTCCCTGAGCTTTGAGGTGATCGGGCCCGGCTCGATCAAAACGACCTGAATGTCTGTATCCCGCAGCTCCAGCCGCAAGGTGTCGGTCAGTCCTTCGATGGCGTATTTGGTGGCGACATATGCGCCGCGCCAGGGGAAGGCAACAAGACCAAGTACCGAGGAACATTGCACGATCCGGCCGTGACCCTGTTCCCGCATGACGGGAATAACCTGTCGGGTCAGTTCGTGCCATCCAAAGACATTGGTTTCAAAGATATGACGCAGAGCGTCTGTCGGGACGTCTTCAACCGCACCGGGCAGCCCGTGCGCGCCGTTGTTGAACAGCGCGTCCAGTGTTCCGCCCGTTGCCTCAAGTACATATGACAATCCCGAGGAAATGCTGTCGGGTTCGGTATAGTCGATTCTGGGGCTTTCAAACCCTTGCGCGCGCAGGCGATCACAGTCGCGCTGCTGTCGGCAGGATGCAAACACACGCCAGCCTCGCGCACGCATTCCGTGTGCTGCGTCCAGCCCAATGCCCGACGAGCATCCCGTAATAAGAATCGATTTCTGCATGTGCCTTCCGAAGCTGAACCCCGCCAAAAGCTAGGGCGGGGTTTGCGGCAGGGCAATGACGTCCGGGCGTCAGTTTGATGTTTTCCGGACAAGTGATGCTGAAATCCACCCGACCTGTTGCGCGGGCAACACGCGCAGGCGCAGCCAGCCGGTGCCGGAATCGCTCAGGACCTCGACCCTTTGGCCAAGCGCGGCCTTGCCGATGATGGGATAGATCGTGCCGGGGCCATCGCGCAGATTGACCCGGGTGCCCGAAATCTCGCGGATGTCGGTCTGGGCCTCGGCAGGCGTGGGCAGTTCGACTGTGGGCAACTCGGCGTCGGTGACCACCTGCTCCAGTGCGGTCACACCCTGTTCCAGTGATGCCAGGGTCAGGGTCACGCTTTCGTCTTGAAACAGCGAGGGATTGGCTTTCAGGCCAGCCGCGACCTGCGAGAGGAGGGCCTTTGTTTCGGTCTCACCCAATTGGGTTACCGCCTCGGCAACAGGTGGAACCACCAGAGCGGGTTTGACTGCGGCACGGGTGACCAAATCTTCGACAGGTGCAGGCTCAACGACCGGGGCAACCGGTTCTGCCACTACGGCCACGCGTCCCGGTTTGGCAGGGCGCACGCCGCGCGGTTCAAAATCAGGGCCACCGCTCATCACGTAAAAGGTCCAGCCGAGCGCGGCAAAGGTAACAAGTATCAGGCGCGTCATGGCGCATCCCCCAAAGCAATCGTAACATCAACAAATGGCAGCAAATCAATTGATGAGATCTTAGCATATTTCGGGGGACGAGTCGAAAAATGGGGGAAAACAACACGGTGTCTCCCCCTGTTGCAAAAAGCACGACTTTTCCCCAGCAATTTATGTGCTGCTCGCTTTACCAAGGCGCACTTGCGTCGTATCACATCATATATGAACGATACGATCGATGACCCCAACATGCAGGCCCCCACAGGTGGGGGCGAGGTGGCGGAACCGCTGCGCCGTGCGATTGGTGAGCGGTATCTGACCTATGCGCTGTCCACCATCATGCACCGGGCGCTGCCCGATGCGCGGGACGGGTTGAAGCCGGTTCACCGCCGAATCCTCTATGCGATGAGAGAGTTGCGACTCAGTGCAACCGGAGGTTTCCGGAAGTCTGCCAAGATTTCCGGCGACGTGATGGGCAACTATCACCCGCATGGCGACGCCGCGATTTACGACGCGATGGCGCGTCTGGCACAGGATTTCAACGTCCGCTATCCGCTGGTCGACGGGCAGGGCAATTTCGGCAATATCGACGGCGATAACCCGGCGGCCTCGCGCTATACCGAAGCGCGGATGACCATCGTGGCCGAGGCGCTGCTGGAAGGGTTGAACGAAGACGCCGTTGATTTTCGCGACAACTATGATGGCACGCTGACCGAACCGGTCGTGCTGCCCGCACAGTTCCCGAACCTGCTGGCCAATGGCGCAAGTGGTATCGCGGTGGGGATGGCGACGAATATCCCGCCGCACAACATCTCGGAACTCTGCGACGCTTGTCTGCATCTGATCAAGACGCCGGACGCGCGCGACGACACCCTGTTGAACTACGTGCCCGGCCCTGACTTCCCAACCGGTGGCGTGATTGTCGAGCCGCCCGAGAACATCGCGCAAGCCTATCGAACTGGCCGAGGCTCGTTCCGGCTGCGCTGCAAGTACGAGGTTGAGGATCTGGGGCGCGGCCAATGGCAGATCATCGTCACCGAGATTCCCTATCAGGTTCAGAAGTCCAAGCTGATCGAGAAGATCGCCGAACTGATCCAGACCAAGAAAATCCCGATCCTTGCCGATGTGCGCGACGAATCCGCCGATGACATCCGTCTGATCCTCGAGCCGCGCTCCAAGAATGTGGACCCTGAGGTGCTGATGGGCATGCTGTATCGCAACTCGGACCTCGAGGTGCGGTTCAGCCTGAACATGAACGTGCTGATCGACGGGGTGACGCCCAAGGTCTGCTCGATGAAGGAAGTGCTGCGCGCTTTCCTTGATCACCGGCAAGAGGTGCTGATCCGCCGCTCGCGCCACCGCATGGCCAAGATCGACCACAGGCTGGAAGTGTTGGAGGGCTTTATCGTTGCCTTCCTGAACCTCGACCGTGTGATCGACATCATCCGCTATGACGACGACCCCAAAGCCGCGCTGATGCGCGAGGATTGGGGGATTGACCATATCCGCGCCACCAGCGAGGCCGACTATGTCTCACCCAGACCGGGTGAAGGCGAGTTGTCTGAGGTTCAGGTTGACGCGATCCTCAACATGCGCCTGCGCAGTCTGCGTCGTCTGGAAGAGATGGAGCTGGTCCGCGAACGCGATGAGTTGATGCTGGAACGTGCCAACCTCGAAGACCTGCTGGCCGACGAAGGCCTGCAATGGGCCAGGATTGCCGAGCAGTTGAAAGAGACGAAAAAGACCTTCGGCAAAGATTACGAAGGCGGCGCACGCCGCACGCGGTTCGCCGAAGCGGGCGAGGTCGAAGAAGTGCCGCTTGAGGCGATGATCGACCGCGAACCGATCACGGTCGTCTGCTCTCAGATGGGTTGGATTCGCGCCATGACCGGTCATATCGACCTGACCCGTGAATTGAAGTTCAAGGATGGCGACGGGCCGCGCTTTATTTTCCATGCGGAAACGACCGACCGGTTGCTGGTCTTCGCTTCGAACGGGCGGTTCTATACAGTCAGCGCGGCCAACCTGCCCGGCGGGCGGGGTATGGGCGAACCCCTGCGCCTGATGGTCGACTTGCCGAACGAGGCTCGGATCATCGATATCCTGATTCACAAGCCGGGGCGCAAGCTGCTGGTGGCTTCGGATGCGGGCAACGGGTTTATGGTGCCCGAAGATGACGTGCTGGCCCAGACGCGAAACGGCAAGCAGGTGCTGAACGTCAAGGACGACGAAACAGCAGTGATCTGCAAACCGGTCGAGGGCGACCACGTTGCAATCGTGTCGCAGAACGGCAAGTTCCTTGTCTTCCCGACCGAGGAATTGCCCGAAATGACCCGCGGCAAGGGTGTGCGCCTGCAAAAATACAATATGGCACGCGGGCGACAGGGAACGCTGGAGCTTGATGGCGGTCTGTCTGACATCACAACCTTCAACTGGGAGGAAGGCCTGAAATGGTCCATGGGGGGCGACAAGACCCGGCATGAGGCAGATATGTCCCAATGGCTGTCCAAGCGCGCCAGCGTAGGGAAAAAAGCGCCCTATGGTTTCCCGCGGGACTATAAGTTTTCGTGATCCGGCCCCGGTTGCGGTAGAAATCCACCGATACGGCTTGGCACAACCCGTATCGGTGCGCTAGACCAAAGAAAAACAGGCCTATCGAGACGAGATATGTTGCGCATTCTGACCCTGATCACCGGATTGGCCCTGATGGGCGCTTGCACCCAGACACAGGTTTATGAACCGCCCGAGTCACTGGGGGAATTTCGCCTCGTGAAGATAGTTTCGTTTGCAGACAACGCTAAACAGGGGCCGATTTCCAGGGATGCTACTCCGCAAGAATGGACAGACGCTTTGGAGCAAGCCATCGACATTCGATTAGGGCGGTATGAGGGCTCACAGCGTTACATTATTGGTATAAGCCTTGAAGGCTATATGTTGGGGCCGCCGGGTATCGTTGTTTACAATCCAAGAAGTGCAGCGATCGTACTCGTTAATGTTTATGACTACGACACGAAGAAATTCTTGGCTAAGCAAAAACAGTTCACTGTTCTTGAAGATACTACGAAAGAAACAGCCCTTATTGGTTCAGGGCGGGTCAGAACCAAGGAAGAGCAGTTGAGCGGACTATCGTTGAAAGTCGCTGACGAAATCGAAGAATGGCTGGCTGAGGAACACAAAGAGAATGGCTGGTTCGACAAGCGGCCTGACCTGATCGAACTGCCGGATTCCGATAGCTGACGCAAAATCCGGCGGGATAAGCGCATTTCCCTCAGGATGTGCTTGATTTTCCCCTTTGAACCAAATATCTCGCGCGCGCAGATAGTAACCTGGGACCAAGGGTCCCCCAAATCGCAAAAGGGCGCCTGAGGAATGGCAAAGGAAAAGTTTGAGCGTAATAAGCCGCACGTCAACATCGGCACGATTGGGCATGTTGACCACGGCAAGACGACGCTGACCGCAGCAATCACCAAGTATTTTGGTGACTTCAAGGCGTATGACCAGATTGACGGCGCGCCGGAAGAGAAAGCCCGCGGCATCACCATCTCGACCGCGCACGTGGAATACGAGACCGACGCGCGCCACTATGCGCATGTCGACTGCCCCGGCCACGCCGACTATGTCAAGAACATGATCACCGGTGCCGCTCAGATGGACGGCGCGATCCTGGTTGTGAACGCTGCAGACGGCCCGATGCCGCAGACCCGCGAGCACATCCTGCTGGGCCGCCAGGTTGGCATCCCGAAGATGGTCGTGTTCATGAACAAAGTTGACCAGGTTGACGACGAAGAGCTGCTGGAACTGGTGGAAATGGAAATCCGCGAGCTGCTGTCTTCGTATGAATACCCCGGCGACGATATTCCGATCATCGCAGGTTCGGCTCTGGCCGCGATGGAAGGCCGTGACCCTGAAATCGGCGAGAACAAGATCCGCGAGCTGATGGCGGCTGTTGATGACTACATCGACACCCCTGAGCGTGCTGTTGACCAGCCGTTCCTGATGCCGATCGAAGACGTGTTCTCGATCTCGGGCCGTGGTACCGTTGTGACCGGCCGTGTCGAGCGTGGCGTGATCAACGTTGGCGACGAGATCGAAATCGTCGGCATCCGTGACACCGCGAAAACCACCTGCACCGGCGTTGAAATGTTCCGCAAGCTGCTGGACCGCGGTGAAGCGGGCGACAACATCGGCGCCCTGCTGCGTGGTGTGGACCGTGACGGCGTTGAGCGTGGCCAGGTTCTGTGTAAGCCGGGTTCGGTGACACCGCACACCAAGTTCGAAGCCGAAGCCTACATCCTGACCAAGGAAGAAGGCGGCCGTCACACGCCGTTCTTCGCGAACTACCGTCCTCAGTTCTACTTCCGGACCACTGACGTGACCGGCACCGTGACCCTGGCGGAAGGCACCGAGATGGTCATGCCCGGCGACAACGTGTCGTTCGGCGTTGAGCTGATCGCCCCGATCGCGATGGAAAACGGCCTGCGTTTCGCCATCCGCGAAGGCGGCCGCACCGTCGGCGCCGGCGTCGTGTCGAAGATCGTAGAATAATCCGTAGGCCAGGCTTCAGCCCGGCACATCGGTGAACAAACGAAGGCCGCTCCATAAAGGGGCGGCCTTTTTTGTAAGTTATTGTATCGAAGGCCTTCGACCGACTCGTAGGCCGGGCTTCAGCCCGGCGCGTCTGTGACCCTAATGAAGGCCGCAACAAGAACATCAAGGCGGGGTGTGTCCCGCCCGATGAGTTCAACGAAATTCAGTTTTGCGGATAAAGCCAACTATGCAGTCGCGAGTTGGCAGATCAGCCCAACCCGCCTTCAGCTGCGGCCCGTACGGCCCGAATATTCTCGCCGTAAACCTCGGGCCGATCAACTGATCCGCCTTTGAACACGGCAGACCCGGCCACCAGCACATCAGCCCCCGCTGCGGCAACAAGGGGCGCTGTCTGGGGATCAACACCGCCGTCGATCTCGATATGCACGGGGCGGTCACCAATCATCTGGCGCAATTTGCGGATCTTGCCAGTCATGTCGATGAACTTCTGGCCGCCAAAGCCGGGGTTCACGGTCATGACGCAGACCAGATCGGTGAGGTCCAGCAGATGTTCGACCGCCTCAGCCGGGGTGCCCGGGTTCAGGGCCACGCCTGCCTTCATGCCCGCGGCGCGGATCGCCTGCAGCGTGCGGTGGGTGTGGGCCCCTGCCTCGACATGCGCGGTCAGAATGTCGGCGCCTGCATCAGCGTAGGCCTGGATGTATGGATCGACCGGCGTGATCATCAGGTGCACGTCCATGACCGTCTTTACATGCGGGCGGAACGCTTTGACGGCTGGCGGGCCAAAGGTCAGGTTCGGGACGAAATGGCCATCCATTACGTCAACATGGACCCAATCCGCGCCCTGCGCTTCGATGGCCTGAATTTCTTGCCCGAAATTGGCAAAGTCGGCGGACAGAATGGACGGCGCGATCTTGATGGTGCGGTCAAAGCTCATATTGGCCTCGTATCAGCTGAAGAGTCGCGGATGCGTATACCCGTGAGGCGGGGCGATGGATACCCCCCGCACGTGTCGTGCCGTTACAAAACTTTCACTACGCTGACACATATCCGTTGAACGGCATCTGTAGCAGTCCGCCAACATGAATTGGGGGTGGCACGTGCTGCGTATCAAGAAACTGACCAAACGCTTTGGTGACAATGTTGCCGTGAATGCCGCGACGCTGGATGTGGACAAGCCATGCATGATCGGGATCATCGGACGGTCGGGCGCGGGCAAGTCCACCCTGCTGCGGATGATTAACCGCCTGACGGATGCCAGCGAAGGTGAAATCCTGTTTGAAGGCCGGGACATCACCCAACTGAAAGGCCGTGACAAACGCGCCTGGCAGGCCGATTGTGCGATGATTTTCCAACAGTTCAACCTGGTGCCGCGTATGGATGTGGTTTCGAACGTGCTGCATGGCACGCTCAACCGTCATTCGACGCTGGCCGCTATGTTCAACCTGTTCCCGATGGATGAAATTCACCGTGCCATCGACATCCTGGACCGGTTGGGGATTGCGGAACACGCTCCGAAACGGGCCGAGGCCTTGTCGGGCGGCCAGCAACAGCGCGTGGCGATTGCGCGGGCTCTGATGCAGGACCCGAGGATTATTCTGGCGGATGAACCAATTGCCTCGCTGGACCCGATGAACGCACAGGTGGTGATGCAGGCGCTGCGCCGCATCCACGAAGAAGATGGCCGCACTGTCATCGCCAACCTGCACACACTGGACACTGCACGTCGCTATTGCGACCGCGTGGTTGGTATGCGCGACGGGCGCATCGTGTTCGATGGGCTGCCCGAGCAACTGACCACGGGCGTTGCTCGCGAGATCTATGGTGCCGATGCCAGCTTTTCGGAAGAAGCGACATCAACGGAAATCGAAACGCTCGACGCCACGCGAAAGGCGCTGATGGAAGCAGAAGCAACCATTTGAGCCGTCCCAACCCCTTTCATCGCCCGGCCCGATGAGAGGCCGGGGTTATCAAACTGGAGAGAGACAGATGAAAAAACTGATTGCTGCCTTGGTCGCAACCACAACACTGGCCGCACCGGTCATGGCTGAAGAAATCAGCGAGTTTCGTATCGGCATTCTGGGTGGCGAGAACGCTCAGGACCGGATGAGCAAAAACGAGTGTCTGCGCGAATACACCGAAGAACTTTTGGGCGTTCCGACCAAATTGTTTGCCCCTGCCGACTATAACGGAGTGATACAGGGGCTGCTGGGCGGCACGATTGATGTCGCCTGGCTGGGTGCGTCGGGCTATGCCAAAACCTATCTGAGCGACCCCGAAGCGGTTGAGCCGGTACTGGTCAAGGTGAACACCGATGGCGGTTACGGCTATTACTCGGTTGGTTTTGCACGCAAGGACAGCGGCATCACCTCGCTTGAGGACATGAAGGGCAAGGTTTTTGGCTTTGGTGACCCGAATTCGACCTCGGGTTATCTGATCCCGTCGATCGAGATTCCCCAGGCCACCGGAGCAACCATGGAATCGGGTGACTATTTTGCTGAGGTGAAATTCACCGGCGGTCACGAGCAGACAATTGTCGCGGTGAACAACGGTGACGTTGATGGCGGTGTGACCTGGGCTGATGGTCTTGGCGAGTGGGAAGACGGCTATCAGTCGGGCGCGCTGCGCCGTGCTGTGGATGCTGGTCTGGTCGACATGAACGATCTGGTCGAGATCTGGAAATCGGCACCGATCCCGGAAGGTCCGGTTGTACTGCGCAAGGCTCTGCCCGAGGATGTCAAGGCTCAGGTTACCGAATTGTGGAACACGCTGGATGAAAAAGACCGCGAATGTTTCTATGGTGTGGCTGCGGGTGAAGCCAAGAGCTTTGATCCTATCAAGCATGAGGCCTACGAGGTCATCATCGAAGCGCGCAAGCTGAAGTCCAACTAAAACTGCATATCCAATGATCGGGGTCTGGTGATGTACCGGACCCCGTTTTCCCTTCAGGAGCATTCCATGACAGACCTTACCGCAGGGTCCTTATCCGTCGATCAGATCCGCAACGACTATACAGCGATGACACGACGCAAGCGGGTCTATGGCGGCATTCTCCTGATCCTGTTCCTGTCGTTGATGGCAGCAGGGTTTCGCACAGCCGACAACCGGAATGCCGGCAGCTTTGTCGATGGCTGGCACCGTATTCTTGACTACCCCACAGAGGTTCTGTCCGAGGCGGGGGAAAAGATTGCCGAAATGCCAGCCAATCTGGTCTCGTTCTTCCCGGCTCTGGTCGAGACAATCAACATCGCGGCGGCAGCGACGCTTGTCGGCACAATTGTCGGGACGATTTTCGCCCTGATGTCGACACGCGGCATGGCGCTGTGGCCGTCAATGATCCCGCTGTTTCGCCGAATATCAGACATCTGCCGCGCCATTCCCGAGATTGTAATTGCTTTGGTTCTGATCTTCATTCTGGGCGGTGGCCCGGTTCCCGCGATGATCGCCATCGCGATTCACACTGCTGGCGCATTGGGCAAACTGTTTTCGGAGGTGAACGAGAACGCCTCGCTGAAACCGGTGGACGGGCTGCATTCCGTCGGTGCCAACTGGTCACAGCGGATGTATCTGGGGGTGATCCCGCAGGTCGGGCCAAACTATGTCAGCTACGCGCTGCTGCGGTTCGAAATCAACATCCGTGCCTCGGCCATTCTTGGATTTGTTGGGGCGGGCGGTTTGGGTTACGAGCTGCGCAATGCCATGTCCTGGGGGCAGGGGCGTTATGACGAAGCCGCAGCCATCTTCATTCTTCTGTTCGTTACAATCGTGGTCGTCGACCAGCTGTCAGGCTACCTGCGCGACCGCCTGACCCACGGCTCGGAAAAAGGAGCTTTGGCATGAGCACCTTCGCAACCAATCTGACTGTTGATGACCTCAAAGCCGAAACAGATCGCTTGTTCAACCGCAAGAGGTTGGTGAACTTCGGGTTGCCTGCTCTGGTTTTCGTCTATCTGGTCTATGTCTTCTTTGCTTTTGACGTGTCGGGCCTTGTGGGGCGCGCAAACTGGGCAAATGGCAAGACGCTGGTGGCTGACAGCTATAGCTACAAAACGCATATCGCCCGGGATAATCGCACCGGTGAAGTCTCTGCCGCCATCGAGGGTGAGCGCAAGGGGGCATATCCTGAAGGGCAGGCCCCCGAGTGGGTGGCACTGGGCGAGACAACTGTGATCGACCTTGAAAAGGGCCATGTCGTGCGTTTCGGTGCGCAGACGGTGGAATATGACATTCCCGGCTATGGCACCATTCGCGCAACACCCACGCGTTCGGCCGGTGTACAGGCGGAGTTGCCGGAGGGTGAGGTTCCGGAGTGGATCAACGTTTCTAAAAACCGGCTGTCTGTGACCACGGACGCAGGTCGTTTGACTGTCACCCGCAACCGGTCCGAGGTGTTTCGCTATTTCACAGGTTGGGAATTGTTCTGGTTCACGCTGGACAGCCCTTATTTCGGCAAGTCCTTCCCGGAACTGGCCGGACTGGCGGCGTCGGGCGAGGCGGGTGCGATCTTTAATGATTTCTGGACCAACAAGATGTGGCGCCATCAGGATGTGGCGTGGGCCATCTTCGAGACGATGCTGATGGCATTTCTGGGCACGTTTGGCGCGGCGATTGTGGCCCTGCCATTGGCCTTCCTTGCGACGCGCAATTTCAACCGGATGACATCCATCCGCTTTGCGATACGGCGTGTATTCGATTTTGTGCGCGGCGTAGACGCGTTGATCTGGACTGTGGTTCTGGCCCGCGCCTTTGGCCCCGGCCCGTTGACCGGTGGGCTTGCCATTCTGGTGACGGACACCGGGACATTCGGCAAGATATTCTCGGAAGCGTTGGAAAACGTGGATCAGAAGCAGATCGAAGGTGTGCAGTCCACGGGTGCGAACGCCCCGCAACGGTATCGGTTCGGCGTTATCCCTCAGGTCACGCCTGTTTTGCTGAGCCAGCTTTTGTACTTTCTCGAATCCAACACCCGCAGTGCGACGGTGATCGGTGCAATCACGGGGGGCGGTATTGGCTTGCTGCTGACGCAAGCAATCATCACGCAGAAAGACTGGGAAGAGGTCGCCTACTACATCATCCTGATCATTCTGATGGTGATGCTGATGGATTGGTTTTCGGGCTGGCTGCGCCGCCGTCTGATCCAGGGCGAGTCGGGTAAAAAGCGCAGGCCGCGCACACCCGATCCCAAACCGTTCCTGTTGCCCTGAACCGGGATTGGAAGGACAAGAAAACAGCGCGGTTCAGTGCGGCGCAACCGTTTGAAAAAGTGTCACAGAGCTTTTGCACGACCGTTCATCCGATTGCCGGATAACGTCGGCCCAAAGGCAGTTTATCCGGATTTCGCGCCACGCCCAACGGGATGAGACCTCCGGCAGGAGGTCGAGATCGAGCGGCAGGGATAGTGGTTTACTCTTCGTTCAGCGTCAGCGTGACACGCTCACCAGCAAAGACGGTTCGGCCATATTCGACGGGTGCGCCGTCCGGGTCCGCGTTGACACCGACCGAAAACAGCACCGGAGCACCTTCGGTCAGTTGCAGATGAAGGGCTTGCGTTGCTGTCGCGCCGCGCGCGGTCAATCGGGTCGAGATGCGGGTGTAATCCGCGATGCCGCAACGTTGCAGGGCTTTTGTTACTGACTGGGTCTCGGTCAGCGCCTGTAACAGGTTTGGAAAGCGTTCTGCCGGGAAGACACTTTGAAAAACGGCTATGGGCTGCCCATCCGCCAGCGATAACCCGTCATAGACATGCACCGGGTTCCCTTTGCTCAGACCCAGTGCTTCGGCCTCGGCTTCATCTGCCGCCCGTGTGGTCAGGGCCAGGATTTTCTTTCCCGGTATCTTGCCGCTGGCTGAGACGTTCTTGTGATATCGAACCCTTTTGCCAATCGGATAGTCGGTTGGCCGCGCCGCCACAAAAACGCCCGCACCGCGCCGGGCATGAACCAGACCTTGTTCCGACATGTCAGCCAACGCGCGCCGCACCGTGTGGCGGTTGACACCGTATTTGGCGGCCAGCTGAGCTTCGGTCGGCAGGCGGTCACTGGTTTGATACCGCCCTTCGGCAATGTCCGAGGTCAGGCGCAGGGCAATGCTTTTCCAGATCGGCGTTTTGCTCATGTCACCAAATCTTCACACAGTTGGAGATTGCGTGTTGCGCACACGCGGGTTAATATTTGTCTAGTTGTATAGTTTAGATAGACAACCCGGCCAAGAGGCTTTGATGACAGATCAGACAGAATTCGCGATCGGGGCGCGCAGGGATTGGATGGGTTTGCTGGCCCGTGCACCTGACGACACCCTGATGACCTTGTGGGACGGGATTGAGACCCGCCCGAGCTTTGACTGGCTGCGCCGCCCCGAGGTCGGGAGCGTGATGGTGCGTGGTCGCACCGGCGGCACCGGAGCACCGTTCAATCTGGGCGAAATGACGGTCACGCGCTGTTCTGTGGTGTTGCAGGATGGAACGGTTGGTCACGGTTATGTTCAGGGTAGATCGAAACCCAAGGCCGAAGCCGCAGCATTGATTGATGCGATGATGCAGACCGGGGCAGCGGATGAGGTGCAGGCGCGGCTGCTCGACCCGCTTCAGCAGCAAATGCAGGCGGTCAAAAGCACTCGCGCGGCCAAGGCAGCGGCCACCAAGGTTGAGTTTTTCACGCTTGTTCGGGGGGAAGATTGATGGCCGCGCAAACACAGTTTTCCGGGGGCTTTGAAAACGCACCTGTCGATGCTGCACATGCGTTCCGCGCTGCGATGACCGTCATGGCATGCCCGGGCGACATACGTGTGCTATCGGGCGGCGAACCTCCAGCGCCCCTGTCCGTGGCGGCCGGTACACTGCTGCTGACGCTGTGCGACCCCGAGACCAGGGTTCACCTGGCCGGAGGCACCGATACCGAAGCAGTCCGCAATTGGCTGACTTTCCACACGGGCGCCCCGCTCGTATCCGCAGCAAAGGCTGATTTTGCCGTTGGCACATGGGACGCATTGGGGCCGCTTAACGCCTATCGCATCGGAACGCCGGAATACCCGGATCGTTCGGCTACCCTGATAGTGGAATGCGATCGGCTGGAGCAGAGCGGTACCGTTCTGAGCGGCCCCGGCATCAAAAAGACCGCGCGCCTGTCTCTGCCGGATATTCCGGCGCTTCAGGGGAATGCGATGCTCTATCCTCTGGGGTGCGATTTCTTTTTTACCTGCGGCGACAGGGTTGCGGCCCTGCCACGCAGCACGCAGATCACCTCGGAGACCTAAGCGATGTATGTTGCTGTCAAAGGGGGCGAAAAAGCCATCGAGAACGCCCATGCCTGGCTGGCCGAAGAACGCCGGGGCGCGACCGATGTGGCGGAGCTGAGCCTTGCGCAGATCCGCGAACAGCTGAGCCTTGCAGTGAACCGGGTCATGGCGGAAGGCTCGCTATATGACCTCGACCTGGCTGCGCTGGCGATAAAGCAGGCGCGGGGCGATCTGATTGAGGCGATCTTTCTGATCCGCGCCTATCGCACCACGCTGCCGCGTTTTGGCCATTCCAATCCGGTCGAAACAGGTGAGATGGCCTGCGACCGTCGGATTTCGGCCACGTTCAAAGATGCACCCGGTGGGCAGGTTCTGGGGCCGACGTTCGACTATACCCATCGTTTGCTGGATTTCAAACTGGCCGCGGATGGTGATGTCCCGAAAGTTCCGGAAGGTTCAGCGCGGCAGGAACCGACGCCGCATATCACTGAATTCCTGAAAGACGAGGGCCTCATTCAGGACGAGCCGGCAAGTGATGACACCCCCGGCGACCTGACGCGCGAACCGATGGAATTCCCCGCCAATCGCCCGTTGCGCCTGCAATCGCTGACACGCGGGGATGAGGGTTTCGTGCTGGGCATGGCTTATTCCACCCAGCGCGGTTACGCACGCAACCACGCGTTTGTGGGTGAATTGCGGATCGGCAAGGTTGCTGTTGAAATGGACATCCCCGAGTTGGGTTTTGCCATAGATATCGGCGAGGTCGAACTGACCGAGTGTGAGACGGTGAACCAGTTCAAGGGTTCAAAAACCGAGCCGCCTCAGTTCACGCGCGGTTATGGTCTGGTCTTTGGTCAATCCGAACGAAAAGCCATCGCGATGGCCTTGGTTGATCGCGCGCTGCGGTGGAAGGAACTGGGCGAAGACAATCTGGGCGCGCCTGCGCAGGATGAAGAATTTGTTCTGAGCCACGCGGACAACATTCAGGCGACCGGTTTTCTCGAACACATCAAGCTGCCGCATTACGTGGATTTCCAGTCCGAGCTTGAACTGGTCCGCAAACTGCGCCGCGAGGCTGACGCGCGGATCACGTCAAAGGAGGCTGCGGAATGAAGGCTGTCGTTTTTGATATCGGCAACGTTTTGATCCAGTGGGATCCGCATTTGGCATGGCTGGATGAGATGGGTAGCCGCGAGGCGGTGGCAGAGTTTCTCACTCGTATCGATTTCCCCGAACGTAATCTGCGGGCCGATGGCGGTGAGGATTTCGCTGATCTGGCTGCTGAACTGGAAGATGCTGACGACCAGCGACGTCTGAGTTCTTATGTTGAGCGCTATGCCATGACCGTCCCACACAAGATCGAGGGAACTTGGCGATTGCTCCATCGTTTGAAAGAACAGGGCACCCCGGTTCATGCGATCACCAACTGGTCAGCGGAAACATGGCCCGTTGGTGTTGGTGTGCATCCTGAACTGGGCGAGGTCTTTGGCGTGACCGTAGTGTCAGGTCAGGAAAAGCTTTTGAAACCGCAGCCCGAGATTTTCCGTCGGATGTGCGACCGGGCCGATCTTTCCCCTCAGAACTGTATCTTTGTCGATGATAGCCCAAGAAACGTGGATGGAGCCCGCGCCGTTGGCATGGACGCCATACATTTTACCAGCCCTCAGGCCTTTGAAGTAGCCTTAACTGCGCGGGGACTGCTATGAGCGCGTACAACTTTGCATATTTGGACGAACAAACCAAACGGATGATCCGCAGGGCCATCCTGAAGGGCCTGGCTATTCCAGGGTATCAGGTGCCCTTTGCCAGCCGTGAAATGCCGATGCCTTATGGCTGGGGCACCGGAGGGGTGCAGGTCTCGGCCGCGACGCTGACGCCTGAGGATACGCTCAAGGTCATCGATCAGGGTGCGGATGACACGACCAACGCAGTGTCGATCCGCAAGTTCTTTGAAAAGACCGCAGGTGTGGAGACGACCGAGGAAACCGAGAAGGCGACGGTGATCCAGACCCGCCACCGCATCCCCGAGGCGAAGCTGCGCGAAGATCAGATTATCGTTTATCAGGTGCCGATTCCGGAACCTCTGCGCTTCCTCGAGCCGCGTGAGACCGAGACACGCAAGATGCACAGCCTTGAAGAATATGGGCTGATGCATGTGAAGCTATATGAGGATATCAGCCAGCACGGGGCGATCTCGACCGCTTACGCCTATCCGGTGAAAGTGTCTGGCCGCTATGTGATGGACCCGTCCCCGATCCCGAAATTCGACAACCCGAAGCTTGAAATGGATGCAATCCAGCTGTTCGGTGCCGGGCGCGAGCAGCGCATTTACGCGGTACCGCCACATACCCGGGTCGTGAGCCTTGATTTCGAGGATTACCCGTTCGAGGCCACCAAGGCCGATCATCCCTGTGACCTGTGCGGAGCCGAGGATAGCTATCTGGATGAAGTCATCATGGATGATGCGGGCAACCGAATGTTTGTCTGTTCGGATACCGATTATTGCCGGTCGCGCCGCGAAGCGGGCCATATGGGCCGACTGGCCGAGGAGAACGCGGCATGACCCCCCTGTTGCAAGTCAAGGGCATCGAAAAGCTCTATGGTGCGCGGATCGGATGCGCGGATGTGACTTTTGATCTCTACCCCGGTGAGGTGATGGGGATCGTGGGCGAAAGCGGGTCGGGCAAGTCGACCCTGCTGAATTGTCTGGCCGGTCATCTGGTGCCCGATGCAGGGCAGGTGATCTTTGACACGCGCGCGAACGGGCCGGTGGATACGGTGACCATGTCGGAGCCCGAACGCCGGATGTTGAGCCGTACCGACTGGGCCTTTGTGCATCAGCATGCACGTGACGGCCTGCGGATGTCAGTTAGTGCCGGAGGCAATATTGGTGAACGGCTGATGGCCGTGGGCGAGCGCCACTATGGTGACATCCGAGACAAGGCCATTGACTGGCTGGGTCGGGTCGAGATCGAGGCGGCCCGCGTTGATGACCGGCCCACCGCGTTTTCGGGCGGGATGCAGCAACGTTTGCAGATCGCCCGCAATCTGGTGACTGGCCCGCGACTGGTGTTCATGGACGAACCGACCGGGGGGCTGGATGTCTCGGTTCAGGCGCGATTACTGGACCTCTTGCGCGGCTTGGTGCGTGAAATGGGGCTGAGCGCGATCATCGTGACCCATGATCTTGCTGTGGTGCGCCTGTTGGCCGACCGGTTGATGGTGATGAAGGATGGTCATGTGGTTGAGGCCGGGCTGACCGATCAGGTGCTGGATGATCCCCAACACGCCTATACGCAACTGCTAGTGTCCAGCGTTCTGCAGGTTTGAGTATTTGGGAAAAGGTGAAGCAATGATTGAACTGATCAATGTGAGCAAAAGCTTTACCCTGCACAATCAGGGCGGTGCTGTTATCCCGGTGATGGAAGGCGCGTCGTTGAGGGTTGAACCGGGTGAGTGCGTTGCTTTGACCGGGGCGTCTGGTGCGGGCAAGTCCACGCTGATGCGCGTGATTTATGGCAACTACCTGGTGGCCTCTGGTCAGGTGCTGGTTGGAGGTCTGGACGTGGCAAAAGCCGAGCCGCGCCAGATCTTGACCCTCCGCCGGGAAACGCTGGGCTATGTCAGTCAATTCCTGCGGGTCGTGCCGCGGGTGCCGACACTGGACGTTGTGGCAGAGCCTTTGCTGGCCGTGGGTTGCGACAGAATTGAGGCGCTGGAGAAATCCGCCGAGTTACTGAAGCGGCTGAACATTCCTGAGCGCTTGTGGACCCTGAGCCCCACAACCTTTTCGGGCGGCGAACAGCAGCGGGTGAACATTGCGCGTGGCTTTGCGCATGACTACCCGGCGATGTTGCTGGACGAACCGACGGCAAGTCTGGATGTGCAGAACCGCGAAACCGTGTTGTCGCTGATTGAAGAGGCAAAAGGACGTGGCGCGGCGATTGTCGGGATATTCCACGACCTCGATGCCCGTGAGCGCGTCTGTGACCGCGAAGTCAATGTCGCTGACTTCACGCCGGGACTGGCGGCATGACACTTGCCCCTGTCATAGCGATTGTTGGCCCCTCGGGCGTTGGCAAAGACAGCGTCATGGAAGCGTTGGAGGCACAGGTGCCTGGCGTCCGGCGGGTGCGAAGGGTGATCACCCGCCCCGCAGGCGAAGAAGGCGAGGATTTTGACCGGGTTTCGGTTGCAGAATTCCAGCAGATGGAACAGGCAGGCGCTTTTGCCCTCAGCTGGCCTGCGCACGGACTGTTCTACGGTATCCCGGACGAGATTTTGCGACAGCGTCAGGGGGCGATTGCGGTTCTGGTCAATCTTTCCCGCGGGATTCTTTTGCAGGCGCAGAAGGTGTTTGGAGATCTGATTGTGATCTCTCTGACGGCAGATGTCGGAGTTTTGGCGCGGCGCCTGTCCGCTCGGGGACGGGAAAGCGCAGACGAGCAGGCGCGGCGGTTGTGTCGCGCCAAAGTGGCGTTGCCGGATGGTCTGAACCGGGTCATCCAAATTGACAATTCCGGCGCGCTGGAAGACACGGTTGCCGAAATCCTGCGCCGCCTTCAACCGGAAAGCGCGTAGCGATGGATCAGGTGAAACCGCCCTTCTTCCGCCTCGCCCATCAGGGCAAGATCAGTGATCTGGAAAGGTTGCGGCAGCAAGGGGCTCAGATGGGTGTGCAGTGCTTCTTGGGTTGCCCTGAGGGTTGGTTTGTCCAGTTTACCGCTGAGCGTGATGTGAAATCGAAACGCGTCCAGCACGTGGGGATAGCCCCATTGGGTCAGATTAGCGTCCTGCTCGGGGGTCAGTCCCGCGGCGCGGCGGCGCGTCAGTTCGGCCTGAGTGGCAGGTGCGCGAAACCGGTCGAGATCGCGAACACAGGCCGCGGCCAACGCATTCAGCGCCTGCGTTTCACCCAGCGGGCACAGGGCCAGAAAACGTCCAAGACGGGTAATTTCCAGACCGTCGAGTGTGATGGGCTGCCGAGTTGCAGCCAGCGCAATGCACGCCTGATGCAATGCGTCAAAGGTCAGGCCGTCGCGCAACCGGAACGGCGGTTTCAGGGTCGCGTGCAGCCCGTATTTGCGCGGCACCTCAGTGATGGTCGCTATGTCGATGCCACCCATGATCGGATGCGCGACCTGCGTTCCCTTTGCCATGTCCCAGCCCAGCCAGCTGGTTGCAAATTCCGTCCAGGCCACCCCGGCGGGTGGCGCAAAATAGATCGCGTATCGCGTGAATGTCACATTGGCCTCCTATTAAGTGGCCTTCCAATACCTCAGATTGCGTAAAGTTCAGATGACAGAAGACTTGATCCTTGCCAATGCCACGCTTGTGTTGCCGAATGAAACCGTGATCGGTTGTGTTCGAATAGCAGGTGACACTATCATCGAAATCGACACCGGGCGTGCAGTTCCCGCTGGTGCGATAGATTGCGAAGGCGACTATGTCAGCCCCGGTCTTGTCGAGTTGCACACGGATAATCTTGAACGCCATATTCAGCCGCGCCCCAACGTGCATTGGCCCCATGCTGCCGCCATTCTGGCCCATGACGCGGAACTGGCCAGCGTGGGGATCACAAGTGTGTTCGATGCGATGCGGGTAGGTTCAATCCCCTCCGGTGCAGGACGGTACGGAAAATATGCCCGCGGCCTGTCGCGGGAGTTGTGGGATCTGCGCGAGCAGGATGCGCTCAAGATCAGCCATTTCCTGCATTTGCGGGCAGAGGTGTGTTCCGAGACACTGATCGAAGAACTGGACGAGTTTGGACCCGAGGACAGGGTTGGCCTTGTGTCCATCATGGATCACACCCCCGGCCAGCGTCAGTTTCGCGACATGGGCAAGCTGGAATCCTTTCTGAAGGGCAAATATGCCATGGACGATGATACGTTCTTTCAGCATGTGGCTCAGCTGAAAAGCCTACGGGATCGCAACGGTGATGCGCACGAGGTCGAAACCGTCAAGGCCGCGCGCCGATTTGGGGCCGTGCTTGCCAGTCATGACGATACGACCGAAGATCAGGTGAAGATCTCGGCAGGTCACGGCATTCGGCTGGCTGAGTTCCCCACAACGGTGGAAGCTGCGCGAGCGTGTCATGATCACGGTATCAAGGTCATGATGGGCGCGCCAAACGTTGTTCGCGGAGGCTCTCATTCCGGTAATGTTGCGGCCAGCGAATTGGCCGAGCTTGGGCATCTGGACGTAATGTCCTCGGATTACGTGCCGTCGGCCTTGTTATTGTCTGCGGTCATGCTGGGTGAAATGTGGGGCGATATGGCGCGTGGAATGAAGACCGTCACATTAGCCCCGGCGCAGGCCGCCGGGCTTGAGGATCGTGGCGAGTTGCGCGCCAATGCCCGCGCCGATGTTATCCGTTTCCGGATGCGCGCAGGTGTGCCAGCCCTCAACTCGGTTTGGGCGCGAGGTCGCCGCGTGGCGTAATCAGGCCGTATAGAACAGGTAACGGTCCGGTGCGATCGTCTCGGGCCCTTTGATCTGGTTGAAGCCGACAAGGGGCTGGCCGGATATCAACAACCCTCCGGGCTGCATGACCTGCGCGATCAACGGGCTGAGGCGTGCGGCCTCGGCCACATCTTCGTGTTTGATGCCACGTCCGAAATCATAATGCGCCAACGCGATCTTGTGCCCCTCGGCCATCAGTTTCCGCAGCATGGGTTCAGCTTCGCCTTGCAGGAAATCTTCGGCTGGTGGGGTGCTGTCAGGATGGCATTGCAGCACACGATCCATCACCCAGATCCGTCGGTTCGGCAGGATCTCTCGCAGGTGGTCATAGGTGCGGCCATTGCCCAGCCCCATATCCAGCACATCGCCAGTTTGGTCACTGATCTGTTCGGCTGCCCAGTTCAGCCCGTCACGTTGGGCCGTCAGTCGGCGAAGCATGGAATCCAGTCGGCTCATGACGATGTCCTTATTCGTTCTTCGGTGCGACCCAGAGTGTGGCAGGACCGTCCAGCAGATGTTTCAACAACGCCTCGGTAAAGGCCCATATGTCCTGATCATGGACCAGGTGATGGGTCAATACTCCAAACGGCTCGGCGTTGTCTGCGCGGCCTTCGCGCCTGTCCCGCAGGAGGTTAACTGTCTGAGCGACCAGGCGGTCCGGAGAGATCAGACCGCGTGAACCCCGCCAGTCAATCGGGTCAAGATGTGTGTTGACCTGCTCAAGCCCCGCAGCCGCCATTTTCGTTCTGCGGGGCGTTGCCGTGGAAAGAATGCGGTATCCCAGCGATGGAAGATGTTCGATGACTTCTGGTGCAATGCGGTTCCACGGAGGGACAAACATCGGCCGCAGGGTGTTGCCGAACAAGGCGTCAAGGCGTGACAGTCCTGCCGCGGCATCGGCAACAACCTCGTCCAACGGACGGTTGAGGCGAAACTCGGCTTTCTTCTCACTGGCGGGCGCATGGTTCTTGTGGGACCACCCGTGAACCACAGGGATGAGAGTTTCGCCGCGCGCAACATAGTTAGCCAGCGCAGGGGTTGCCGCGTGGGGAATGACGGCCAGATGTACCGGCAGGCCCAACTGTGCGGCCAGATCGGACAGGTGGTCTAACTGCGATGTCGGAGCGATCGCGTCATCGTCTCGCCACCACAGCGGCAACGACAGGCTCGCTGCATGCCAATGGGTCAGTTCGACCTCAAGTGGGTACCAGTCCGGGTTCATGTACGCCGCTCCAGCAGGTTCTTGGCGATCTCTACGGTTTGGGCCGCGCCATCAAATCCGAAATCCTGCTGTGCTCGGGGTCCATCTGAAATGACGCGCTCTACGGCCTGCGCCAACGCCTGCCCGCTCAGGGTTCGGCTGAGAAGCACCTCGATGGCTGGCAAACTCGACAGGCTTTGCCCACGCAGCCCCTGTTCAACCTCTTTGCCATCATCGAATGGGACAAAAACAGCGGGTGTTCCGCTTTGCAGAATATCCATGGCGGTGTTGTAGCCGCACATGCTGACCGATGCCGCCGCATGGGGCAGCATCTGGCGAAAATCCGGGCGCACGGGTTCCAGAATTGCTGAGGTTCCTTCGACCAGTTGGGACAGCGCGGCTATTCTCGCCTTGGCATCCGTCCCGCCGACCAGCAGGCGCCAACGCCTGTTGGGCATCTGGCGGGCGGCCTCGATGGCCGCGCGAAAGATCGGTTGCCCCACAGAACCGCCGCCGGCACTGACAAGGATTTCGCCCTGCCCAACGGCATCAGGATGCGGTTGAGGCAACTCAGGCGCAACAAAGCCGGTATAATGCAACCGTTCCGCCAATCGGTCCGACACCGGCCAACTGACCGAAAGCGGTGTGACACTTTCGGTCGAGTGAACAAGAATGCCGTCATAAAAGCGGGTGACGATATCTTCTGTCCGCTGGGCCTTGGCAGGTTTGGAAGGAGGGGCCAGAATATCCCGGATCGATCCCAGGATGACCGGAGGCCGAGGCAGGGCCCGTGCCGCATTCAGGGCCGCGTCGAATTCCGCCGCCAGAGACCGGCGACCAAAGGGGTAAAGCTCGGTTATCAGGATTTGCGGCTGAAAGCTGTTTACCGCCTGCACCATGGCTGTCACACGCGCGCGCTGATAATCCGCGTCAGCCTCGACGCCGCTTTCAGTCAGAAGCCGGGTGAAATTGGTTCCATCTGATCTGAGCGGTGGCAAACCGAACAGGGTTACCCCGCTGCTGTCCAGTTGAGGCGCAGGCATCCCGCCCGAGACGACCATAACTTGGTGGCCGTCATCCCGGAACGCCCGGCCCAACGTCAGGGCCCGGCTCAGATGCCCTGTTCCCAAAAGGTGCGTGACAACGATCATCACCTTCATGGCATCGGCCCATGTTTGATCAGGCGAGCGGGGTCCGGGTCTGCGGTCATTGTGTCCATTTCAACGATATACAGCCGATTGCGCTTGATCTTGAAGGGGGCGGGACCATCAAAATCCCAACCCCACGCCTGGGCGAGAATGACCCGCATGATGCCAATATGGCAGACCGCGACCGTGTCCTGCCGCAACCCGGACATCCAGGGGCGCAACCTCGTCCAGACCTCGGCAGGGCTTTCACCATCAGGCGGGCGAAAATCCCAACTCCAGTCTTCAATATGGCGATACCCGCTGGTTTCATCGGCGATCAGGTCGATGCCTCGAAGTCCTTCCCAGTAGCCCCAATTCATTTCAATCAGCGCGTCCGAGGTTTTCGCGGTGCGCCCAGACACGATCCGCGCTGTTTCGCTGGCGCGCAGCAAGGGGCTGGACCAGATATCAGCGGCGGCCCATGGGTCAGGCAAGCGATACCCGGCCAGTTCAGACCGCGCGTCCTCATCCAGCGGAATATCACTGCGCCCCTGAATGCGCCCTGCGCGGTTCCAGTGGGTATGCCCGTGGCGAAGCAGTGCAAGACGGGTCATGATACATCCTTCAACAAGGGCCGAAGATGCGCCCACAACCGCTCGGTCGCCTGAGGCATAAGATGACGCCGGGCCACATAGCTGCGCGCATTCGCCCCAAGCGCGTGGCGCTGCGCAGTATCCTCCAACAGGTTTTGCATGTGATCGGCAAGCCCTCTGGCCCCAGCATCAACCGATGGGTAAACCGCAGGTGCCAGCACATCCCGAACGCCGGGGCGGTCCTGTGCGATCACGGGCAGGCCTGTCGCCTGCGCCTCGAGATAGACCATCCCATAGGCTTCGTTCACGCCGGGCCAGACAAGCAGGGATGCGTGTTGGTAGATTTTCTGTAAGTCCGCCCGGTCGAGCTGGCCCAGAAAGTGCACCCGGCTTCCGAACGGCACCATCAACGCTTCAACATCCGGCCGCGCCGGTCCGTCCCCCGCGATGTTCAGGTTCCAGTCACATGTCAGGTGCGAAAGGGCTTCGGCCAAAATCCGGTAGGACGCCAGCTTGTCCCCATGCCGCATCATTCCGACAGTAAGCATGGGGCCGTCCCCGGCCGTAGCCACAGGCAACACGGTTTCAAGCAGAAATGGCGGCAATTCAACCAGTGCCTGCTTGCCAAAACGGTCCCGTTCCAACGTAATCAGGTCATTGGCAGTGTGGTAGAAAATGATATCCGCTGCATCACACGCCTGATGCGCCGCTTGGGCGAAATCGGCCCACGGTCCGTTCAGCCTGCTTGATGCGCGCGTGCTTTCCAATTGCACATACGGAATGCCGCGCGCCTGGCAGATCTTGGGGCCCAGCAGGTCGGGTGCTTTGTAGTAATTGTGATAAGTCACCCAAAGATCAGTATCAAAGGGCAACTCGGCGTTCAGCCGCTGTGCTTCAATCTCAGCCGCGCGAACAAGGGTTCGCTGTAGGTCCCGGTCCCCGTTCTTGTCATAGATGCGTAGGTCCGAGGCCAGTTCGACCTTATCCCCTTGCGCCGCCAAGGCGAGCATCAGGTTTCGCGCCATTTCGCGGTCGCCTGAGGGTTTCTGGCTGCCGGGGGATTTCATTGGCGCATAAAACGCAACCCGCGCCATTACGCGTCTTCCATGCTCAGGGTTTTCAGCCGTGCCGACAGCCGTGCAATACCAGGGTCCATTCGAAAATCTGCAATCAGACGGTCATAGGCTGCACGCGCCATAGTTGCTGCCGTTTCCGGATCAGCGGCCAGAGCTGAAATGGCCGAAGCCAATGCAGCCGGGTCGTCATCAGACAATACGCCATGCGTTCCGGATTGGATGAATTCCGGGATGGCCGAAACCGGTGTCGACAGGATCGGCAATAGCTGGGACGCGGCTTCCATCAACACGTTCGGCAATCCGTCACGATCCCCGTCCGCAGCAATACGGCTGGGCAGGACAAACAGGTCGGCCCTGCGCATGGCTTCGAGCACCTCCGGCTGATCGCAGGCCCCCCTCCAGGTGATGCGGTTCGCGATACCAGCAGCGCGCGCCTGTGTGTGCAGAGTGTCCCCAAGACCCCCGCCGCCAATGTGGGTCCAATGCCAGTTCAGGTTTTCCGGCAGCAGCGTGAAGGCCGCAATAAGGCGGTCAAAGCCCTTCTTTTCAACCAGTCGCCCAACGGAAATCATGTGAAACGGGTCACCAGCGGCACGTGTCCCGCGCTTTGGCGGTTCGGGGAAACGCGACAGGTCCAGACCGTGATAGATGAGGTCCACCCGGTTGGGGTCATCAGCGAGACTGCGCAGATGTTCCGCGCCGATTGCCGTGCAGGTGGCACTGAAAGCAGCTCCGTACGTTGAGGCCTGCAACTTTTCACGCTTTTCCCAGACCGGCGAGGTCCAGATGTCCTTGGCATGGGCAGAAAAGCTCCATGGCAGACCGCGTATGATGGCCGCATATCGGGCGACCGACGAGGGGGTGTGCATGAAATGGGCATAGAGCCCCTGCGTCTGGGCGGGTAACTCGGCGGCCAGAACACATGCTTGCCCGAACCGGCGGATGCGGTTCGGCGTCGGGTCTCGGCGCAGGTCGTGCCGCCAGATCTTGTAGGCTTCGGCATAGCCGGACAGGACTTGGGCGGCAGCGCGGGCCGCCCACACCCGCTGTGGCTCCTCATGCAGGTATTCTGGCAGATAGCGAACCTGCCCCGAGAAACGGTCGTGCAAAGGGTGACGTTTGGTGTCGGTTGGATGGCGCAGAGACCAGATGTCAAATCGGTGTCCGGCTTCCTGCAAGGCAACAAGTTCCTGCGCGATAAATGTTTCGGACAGTCGCGGCCAGCCTTTGACCACAACCGCCAGATTGGGAGAGGCCGAGTTCATCCAGTGGCTCGTTTCTGTTCCCGTGTCAGCAGGCTGTCAATGCGGTCGGTGACATAGTCCAAACCATCCAGCAATCCGCTTTGGATGGCCTGCGACGGCACAGATTGGTGCGGCAGGTTGCGGATGGCACGGATCATTGCGTCGGGTGTCAGGCTGTCGCGTTGTTCGTCCAGCATCTTGACCAGCCCCAGCTCTTCTGCGCGTGAGGCCCGTATCCACTGTTCCAGACGGGGTGTGGTGCGTGGAACGATGACGGCCCGTTTGTCGAAGGACAGGACCTCGCAAAACGTGTTGTAGCCGCCCATGCAGACCACGCCTTCGGCCCCGGCAAACAGTGTTTCGATCTGCGATTCAAATCCAACCGCAGTTACACGACCATTCAATGCGGCAACCCGTGCTTCGAAATCGTTGCGCAATTCACCCGACAGGAACGGGCCATAGACCAGCACAGCGCGCGGCGACAGGTCTGGGTCTTTCTCGTAGGCAGATAGCACGAGGTTGACCAGCGCCTTGCCATCGCCCCCGCCGCCGGGTGTGATCAGGATATAAGGTTGCTGAGGCGGTTCACCGACCGGGCCGAGGTCGCGGCGCAGATATCCCGTCCAGTGAATGCGGGATCGCGCTGACGCGCTTAGCGGCAAGCCTTGCGTCGGGTCGTAGATCGATTGCGATCCGTAAACCCAGATCTCATGATAGAACCGCTCGGTCGCCTCGATGGCTTCTTTGCGCGCCCATTCGGCGGCCAGCACTTCGGGTTCGTCCAGCACATCACGCAGGCCCAAAACCAGTTTCGTTCCGCAATGGCGTTCGAGGTATTTCAGTGTCGGCAACAGCTCACCCCGGAACCCTGTCGGTTCCTTGTCGACGACCAACACATCGGGGTCGAATTGCTGAACCGCAGTCTGGATCAATCCCGCGCGCAATTCGGTTACTTCGTCGATCCCCATTCCGATTGTGCGCGCGGCATACGATCCGTCCGCGCGCTTGGTCACACCGGGCAGGCGCACATGGTCAACGCGGCGGGGAAAGGTAAAACGGCCTGCCACGGGCGAACCCGTCAGGATCAGCGCCGAGGCGCTTGGATCCGCCTGCGTGATTGCCGCAGCCAAGGCGCGGGACCGGCGCAAATGCCCCAGACCGAACGTGTCGTGGCTGTAAAACAGGATACGCGGCGCGCGGTCCGGTTTAGAATTGGTTGTGCCAAGGCTCATAGTGTTGCCCGTCTTCTTGATCCCAGAGCGAAATCCGCGCGTTCGCAAGCGTTACCGTATATTTCAGTGCCACGCTTGCCAAAGGCGGATTTGCGTACTTGCAAATGTTTCAAGCATTGCGATTTGGCAACAGCGTATTGACTGTTTCGCGACATATCGCGCCACCGCCAGGCAAGGTCGCCAAAAAAACCCGATGATGACAGTCGGGGCGAACCTGAAACTTTTGCTTGGTCATATTCAATTTTCGAAAGATTGAAAACACCTGCAGACATCAGAGTGCGCCAAGAACACGTCCTAACACGATATCGAGACGGTTTGATGCGAGTGTTTGAACTGCCTGAAATGCTTCTGTAATCTGACCAACATCAGGAAAACTGGATGCAAGACCCGATGAGAAATGATTTTCTGGCCGTATTGTTCTTTGCGTTGTGGGCCATTGTTCTGGGCGTTCCTAATGGTGCATTGGCGCAGTCATCCTTGATTCCCGGATATCCCTCAGGGTCGGGCAGTGTATCCGAGACTGCCAAGGAAAGTGATCTGGCTGCTGCTATCCGTGCCGCCAGCGACGCAGGTGCGAGTGTAATTGTCATCGACAGTGCCGGTAAAGTTGTGACAACGGCGGGTGGAAAGGATGCAGGTTCGGGGGGCGCGGACAGCGATTCGAGCAACCCGATGGGTGACGGTTCGCAGCTGATGAAGGCGCAAGAGCGGTTCTCGAAATTCCGCGAGTCGATGAATTCCCGTCTCGAGGCGCTGCCCTATTCTATTTTTGAAGTACAGTACATCCTGCGCCAGACCAGCCCAGATGGCCGTATCCAGACCTATGTCGAGGTGTTAGGCTGGAATATCCTGTTCCTGTTACTTGGGCGGTGGCTGTCGATCGAGATTTACGGGAAACGGTTCGCGCGCCGCTGGGTGGTGGCGCGGATCAAGGACGAACCACAGGGCTATCGGGAAAAGATGCCGTTCCTGCTGTTCCGGTTCCTGATGGGGATCGGTGCTACGGTCTTTGCAATGATCATGGCTTTGATCGTCGGGTATCTGATCTTTGGCGAGGCCGAGGATATCTCGGTCCAGTTCACGATCACCGCCATCTTTACGGCTTTTTTCCTGTCGCGCACGGTGTCGGACCTGTGGCGCATGGTCCTGTCGCCTTATCTGAGCCAATATCGATTACCGCCCTTTTCGGACAAGAATGCGCGCAGGCTGTATATTTGGGCGTCCGTGCTGGCGACCTATGACATTTCGGTCGTTCTGTTTTCTACCTGGGTCGCTGATTTTGGACTGAACTACAACGTCTACGCCATGGTGTATGGCGGTCTGACGATGCTGGGCGCGCTGGGCAATATTCTGATGATCCTGTTCAACGCCCGTGCCATCTCGAACGCGATCCGGGGTGGGCGGGCATCCGAACAGGTGTCTTGGCTGCTGCGGTTTGTGTCATTTGGCTGGGCGCCGGCATTGATCATCTATGTCGTGTTCAGCTGGTTCCGTCTGGCTGTTGATCTGGCGCTGGAGCATCCGACGCCGCTGCCGTTGATTGCAAGCAGCTATCTAATCTTCATGTCCGTGGTCATAGCCTATGGTGCAATGAACTATCTGCTGGAGCGATATTTCGACCGCTCGCGCATGATTAGCGAAATAAACGGGGAAGCCGCGGCAGCGGATGAAGGCGCCGGAGCGGCGGATATACCCGAGGCTGAACAGCCGAAGCAGCATCTTCTGACTTATGAAGACCTGGCCCGCCGGGTAGCCGGAATTCTGGCTTTCGTGCTCGGGGCTTATGCGCTTGTCGTGATATGGTACCCGAACGCGGACTGGAGCGAGGATCTGCCGGTAGAACGTGCGCTGGATGTGATGGTCGTCCTGTTTATCGGGTACATCCTGTTTCATTTCTTTCGGATCTGGATCGACAGCAAGATCGCTGAAGAATCCGACGATGGCACCGAGGTTGAACTGGGCGACGAAGGCGGGGAAGGCGGGCAAAGCCGTCTGGCAACGCTGTTGCCACTTTTCCGGGGCGCAATTCTGGCTGTTGTCGTGGTCACGATCGTACTAATTGTCCTGATGGAACTGGGTATCAATGTCAGCCCGTTGTTTGCGGGTGCCGGTGTGGTTGGTTTGGCGGTGGGGTTCGGGTCACAAACGCTGGTGCGCGACATTTTTTCCGGCGCATTCTTCCTGCTGGATGATGCGTTCCGGAAAGGGGAATATATCGACATTGGGGATGTGAAAGGGACGGTCGAGAAAATCTCGGTCAGGTCCATGCAACTGCGTCACCATCTGGGTGCGCTGAACACCATTCCCTTTGGCGAGATCAAAGTGCTGACCAACTACTCGCGCGATTGGGTGATCATGAAGCTGCCGCTGCGCGTGACCTATGACACCGATGTCGAGAAGGTTCGTAAATTGATCAAGAAACTGGGTCAGGAGTTGTTGGCCGATCCCGTAATCGGAGACAATTTCATCCAACCGCTGAAGTCACAGGGCGTGATCGAGATGCAGGATTCAGCGATGATCATCCGGGTCAAGTTCATGACGAAACCCGGCGACCAGTGGCTGGTTCGCAAAAAGGTCTATCAGGACATTCGCGAGCTGTTCGCGCGAGAGGGGATCAAGTTTGCGCATCGCGAGGTCACTGTAAGATTGGCAGATGGCAAAGAGGCGGAAGACCTGACGCAAAAACAGCGTGAGGCCGTGACAGGGGCTGTTCAGGCCGCAATTGACGAGGACTATCTGGACGATATCGGGCCGGATGGCGACGACCGGTAGAGAGTCCCGCCGCCGCCTTGTGTTGAGTCTCGGATGAGGTGCCCCCGAAAGCGTGAGGTCAGTTGGAAACGAAGGGCCAGACCGGGTCAGATGTGCCCAGTTTCGACGCCGGTAAATCCCATTGCAGCACAGTTTCACCGAGACTGAGGGCTGATCTGAGGCGGTGCCCTGGTCCCCAGCCCGAAACCTCTGTCGCAGGGGAGTAATCCGTGGGCGTCGGAATAATGGTCTCTGCCTCGACGTCGTCTTTGCCGAGAACCGCCAAAAGCTCGGCGGTGCGGGCAAGGGACAGATGCGCATGCATGATGGAATTGCCCGACGCGGCCTCGGCCAATGCGGAAAGGACGGCGGCTGCCATCAGGTAGCCGGTTGCGTGGTCCAAAGCCTGAACCGGCAATGGCGTCGGTTTGTCGGCGTCAGCCCACTCCATGCCCGCATGCGCGATTCCCGCGCTCATCTGGACAAGGCTGTCAAACCCGCGCCGGGTCGACCAGGGGCCTTGCCAGCCATAGGCATTCAGCGTCACCTCGACCCTGTTCGGTGCCAGTTCATCGCGCTTGGCGCGGGTCAGGCCAAGCGCGTCCAAAGCGCCGGGCCGGTACCCGTGCACGAATACATCCGCTTGGGGTAGAAGTTCTTGCAGCCTTTCCATGTCGTTGGTCGATTTCAGATCGAGATAAGCGCAGTGTTTGCCTAGTGAAATGTCAGGGATCACGCCGGGTTCGTCCCAACCGGGCGGATCGATCCGCAAAACCTCGGCCCCGAAACCGGCCAATGTGCGTGTCGATACCGGACCTGCCAGAACGCGCGTCAGGTCAAGAACCCGCAACCCGGCAAGAGGTCTTGCAGGGGTTGCCTGCGGCCTCTCGCGTAGCTTGACGTACCGGGGGCCTTGCCAACCAATCAACGGATCGCGCGATACAGCGCGGCCCTGCGGATGTTCAAGCCACTCGGTCCGGCTGCGCATGGCAGCGGCCACACCGCCTTCGGCCACAATATCGGTTTCCAAATCGGATATGGCCCGGGTTCTGACGGCTTTTGTCACAGCTTCACGCTCTGGCGGGGTGCCAAGAACCTTCATCGCTGCCGCGCGATGGCGCGGCAGGTTGGTGTGCAGCCTGATCCAGCCATCTGACGCCCTGTAATCCCCCGCGACCGAATCCCACAGGTTTGGCATTTCCCAGCCGTCGGGCTTGAAGGAATAGCCGAACCACAACGATGCCAGCCGATGGTCGACGGCGATCTCGGGGGCTTTCTGGGTCAGGTTCAGCGCCTGCAAAAGCCGGGCCATTTCCTGCCCAACGGCTGCAAAGCTGGCCGTCGCCAGTTCGGAAACGGCAAAAGCACTTGGCAGAGCGCCAGTGCCGATCCTGCGATATCGGTCGGCGGCGGGAAGGGTGGCAAGAAGGCTCATTGCTGATACGGGTCCAGACTGTCGCGCAATCCGTCACCTAGAAAGTTAAAGGCCAGTACGATCACGATAATCGGCAGCATCGGGATTGCCGTCCAGGGGTAGATCTCGATCGATGCGAGGTTCTGCGCGTCATTCAGCATCACACCCCAACTGACCGCTGGTGCACGAAGGCCCAGGCCAAGAAAGCTCAGCGCGGTTTCCCCAAGGATCATTGCCGGGATCGACAGGGTGGCTGATGCAATCAAATGAGACATGAAATTCGGCAACAAGTGCTTACGGATCACCCGGCCCGAGCTTGCGCCCATCATTTCTGCGGCGCGTACGTATTCTTCCTCGCGCAGTGACAGGAACTTGGCACGGACCGAACGCGCCAGCCCGGGCCAGTCGAGGATGCCGAGGATGATCGAAATGATGAAGAATACGGCAACCGGGCTCCAGTTCGATGGCACGGCGGCAGACAGTGCCAGCCACAGCGGCAGTTCCGGCAGTGAACGCAGGATTTCGATGACCCGGTTGATGACCCAGTCAATGCGCCCCCCGAAATAACCCGCCATCGAACCGAACAGGATACCCAGAAAGAATGACACCGAAATACCGATCAGCCCCACGGTCAGCGACAGCTGCGCCCCATAGAGGATGCGGCTGAAGATATCGCGACCCAGCCTGTCGGACCCCCAGAGGAACAAGGTGGCACCATCCGGCGCGCAGAAAAGATGCCTGTCTGTCTTGATAAGACCCGCAAGTCGATATTCGGACCCTTCACAGAAGAACCGGATCGGGCGCGGGTCGTCAGTGTCAGGGACGAACTTCCACTGGAAGGTTTCCAGATCCGCCTCGGCGACGATTGGAAAAACATGAGGGCCAATAAAGGCGCCTTCGTAAAACCAGTTCACAGATTGCGGTGGCGCATACAGATGCTCTCCGTTCCGGTCATTCGGGCCATACGGCGCGATGAAACCGGCAAATGGGAGCATCAGGTAGCACATTAGCAGGAAAATGCCCGAGATCAGACCCAGCTTATGCGTGCGGAACTTGCGCCAGACCAACACCCAGTTGGGGGCATCCAGATCGGCGCGTTCCAGTTGCTGTATCGACGCCTGCGGATCAAACGGCGCGTCATCGACGTAGCGGTTGTCAGGAGTATCGGTCATGCTTCGCGCCCCTCATATCGTATGCGGGGATCCAGCATCACCAGCAGAATATCCGAGATCATCGTGCCGATAAGCGTCAGCAGCGCGACAAACATCAGGATAAACGCGGACAGGAATTGGTCCTGCGTTTTCAGTGCTGTCAGCAAAGTCGGCCCGATGGTTTGCAAGCCCAGAACGACTGACACCAGAACCGATCCCGACACCATAGATGGCAGAAGGTTACCGATATCCGCAACGAACGGGTTGAATGCCACGCGCAACGGATATTTCGCCAGCATCCGCGATGGGGCCATACCCTTGGCAATGGCTGTTTCCACATAAGGCTTACCCAGTTCATCGAGCATATTTGCCCGCAGGCGCTGCATCATAGCCGATGCGCCCGAGGTTCCGATAACAAAAGTCGGAACGATCAGGTGGATGAGAATGGATTTCATCTTGTCCCAACTCAGCGGCTGACCTTCGAATTGCGGGTCCATCAGGCCGCCGATAGGCAGGTTGAAATACCGATGCCCGTAGTAGAACAGGATCAGGGCCAGCAGGAAGTTTGGGGTCGCCAACCCCAGATAACCCACAAAGGCCGAGGTATAATCAATCCATGTCCGTGATCGCGCCGCTGCAATAACACCTAATGGAAGGGCAACGGCATATACAAACAGGATGGCGGCCAGATTGACGACGACCGTCAGCCAAAGCGTGTCGCCCACAATTTCAGATACAGGCCGGTCAAATTCAAATGACCAGCCGTAATTGCCTTGGATCAGACCGGAAAATCCGTGCGGTCCCGGCCAGAAGCCCACCCAGATCAGGTACTGTTCCCACATGGGGCGATCCAGAGCGTACTCGGCGCGCAGAAACTCGGCCTTGGCGACACCTGCTGACTGGCCCGAAGCCTGAAGTTCGGCAATCTGGTTGCTCAGGTAATCACCGGGCGGCAGGTTGATGATTATGAAAATCAAGACCGAGACTACCAACAATGTCAGCAGCATCGTGAAAAAGCGATACACCGCATAGCGCAGCATGACCATTTAGCTGCTCCTGCTTAGTCGGCGAAAAAGAACTCGTCCGGGCGGTGAACGCCGAAATGCGCACCGGGCTCCCATGCCCACATGGCCTGTTCCGGCACATTGCGCAGACGGTTCGACACGACAATCGGTTGGGGTGCTCCGTTCAGGATACCGATGGCAAAAAGCTGGTCGGCGTGGATTCTCAGCATCTCAGTCCAGACTTCCTTGCGTTCGTCATCGGTAGTTGCGACCTCCCAGTCATGGGCCAGTTGCATCAGGCGTTCTGCCTCGGGCATGTCGGGGGCTTCCCCGGCTTCACCACCTGTCTGATAAAACTGGCCCCATTTTGGCCAGGCCAGGAAGACCTGATCGGTCGGTGCCAGGTACGCCGGGGACGTGTGCGCCTGCGGGATACCGTCATCCCATCCATACCAGACCGATGCCATCGAGTTACCTGCAAACACCCGGTTGCGAAGGATATCGCGATCCAACGGGCGCATGACCAGCTTGACCCCGATCTCGCGCCAGGTGTCAGTAACGATCTGAAGGGCGTTTTCAACCTCTTGCCGCTCGCCAGCGGTTTCGATCACCAGCTCCATAGGGCGCCCGTCCGGTAGCAGGCGAATACCGTTCTTGTCGCGCTTGGTCAGGCCGACCTCATCCAACAACGCATTGGCCTGGCCGACATCGTAACCGGCCCATGCGGTGGCATTCTTCTCATCATAAAAGGGCGAGGCCGGCAGAACCGACATTGCGCCGGGATGCGCTAGCTTGAAATACAAAGCCTGGTTGATTGTCTCGCGGTCGATGGCAAGGGACAGGGCGCGCCGTACACGGACGTCACGCAGCACATCGCGCCAGACGTCATCCTCGAAATTGAGGTTCGGATAAATCGCGATTTGCGATGCAACGCCGGTTTTCCACAGCAATGTCTTGTAGCCGCCTTGCGCTTCGCCTTTTTTCAGGATCGAAGCGTCGCGGAAATCCAGACCCCGGCCTTGCAGGTCGCTTTCCCCTGCATTGGTTTTGGCGGCAACCAGACCGGGGGCAACGATCTCCATCTCGACCACATCGATATAGGGCAGCTGAACCCCTTTGCTGTCGATACGGTGGTAATAGGGGTTACGTACGAAATTGTGGCGGATTTTCTTGCCGGAACTTGCGTTCAGCCAAGGTTGCAACGTGGGCAATTCGTGATTGTCGAACTTGTACAGGTTGTCGAGCTTGTTGTGCAGCGCGGCCCAGCTTTTGACGCGGGCATCGTCGACCAGAAAGGCAAGTTCCTCGGGGTCGGCATATTTCTCGTGATATCGTTTCAGGAACGCTGCGGGACGATAGATAAAGGGCGGTCTTGCCTGAGCCAGCGATTGTAGAAAACCCGGGTTAGGGTCCTCCCATTCGAAAATCACTGTGGTTTCATCCGGGAAGGTAACGGTGGGTGATTTGCCTTCGACTATCAGAAAATCCGGCGGGCCTGACGGGCTGAGCAATTTGTTGTTGGCAACGTCTTCCCACCAATAGCGGAAATCTTCCGACGTAAACGGAGAACCGTCTGACCATTTGTGCCCTTCGCGCAGTTTCAGGGTGAACTTGCGGCCGTCTTCGTTTTCAAACGACGCCAGCAAATCGGGGATAATCTCATAGTTCTGGTCAAAACCGACCAGCCGGGCATAGCCATAGACAACCATCTGGCGGATATCTTTGGACCGCGTGATCATGGTGCGCAGGGTGCCGCCCTGTTTGCCGAACTCGCGACCCTTTGCTGCCAGATCTACAATCAGCGGGTCCGCTGGCAGGCGCTCCTGAACGGGTGGCAGATTGCCCGCTTCTACTTCCGCGTTCCAGAACGCGCTTTCCTGCGGCGTCGGGATCGTCTCGGCCGTGGCGGGCAGCATCCCGATGAGCGCCAGCGAAGCGGCCAGGATCAGGGGGCGAGTGGTCTTAAACATGGCAACGTACCTTATGGCCCGGTTCCAATTCCACCAATGAGGGTATCACGGTGTCCGAGAAACGAAAGGCTTCATCCCAACTGTCCGGCGCGCCGGCGCCCAAGGAAACCACTTGCAGGTCGATCGGGCGATTGATGTCGGGTTCGGGTTGAGCGGCAATCAGCGCTTTGGTGTAGGGGTGGCGCGGATTGTAGAAAAGAGTTTCGGGTGGTGCTTGCTCGACGATCAGGCCGCGACGCATCACGGCAACTTCGTCGGCGATCCGCGCGACCACAGCCAGATCGTGCGAGATGAACAGATAGGACAGGTTCAGGCTGTCCTGTAGATTTTCCAACAGGGTCAGAATCTGCTCTTGTACCGATACGTCCAGCGCCGAGGTGGGTTCGTCACACACGATGAGCTGCGGGTCGAGCATCATGGCGCGGGCTATCGACAGACGTTGTCGCTGCCCCCCCGAAAAGGCGTGTGGATAGCGTTTCAGCATGTCGGCTGTCAGGCCGACGCGCTGCAACATCTCGGCGGCCTTGTCGCGCTGCTCGGCCGTTGTTCCGATACGGTGAATTTCCAGCGGCTCGGTCATCGCGTCTTGAATGCGCATCCGTGGGCTGAGCGAGCTGTAGGGATCCTGAAACACCATCTGCGCATTGCGCTGAAACGCCGTTCGCTGGGCGCGGGTCATGTTGTGCACCGTGATAGGATCGGCATTCGGCGCGGTGCGAAACAGGACTTCTCCGCCGGGATCGGGCAGTTCCGCACCCAACGCGATCCGCGCGGCTGTCGTTTTACCTGATCCGCTTTCACCGACAATGGCCAGCGTCTTGCCGCGTGCCAAATTCAGATCGACCCCTTTGCACGCATAGATTTCCTTGTCGGCCTGCCACCCTTTGCTGGACCGCATCGTGTAGGTTTTGGAGACACCCTTCATCTGAAGGATCAGATCGTCGTCCGGCATCGGTATACCCACAGCATCCTGATCAGGAATTTCCGGTGCAGCATCAAACAGTTGTTTGGTATATGGATGTGCGGGGGAGGTCAGGATTGGTGCGGCCGGGCCAGCCTCCATGATGCGGCCCTTGTGCATGACCACAACCTGTTCGGCCATGTTGGCAACCACGCCCAGATCATGGGTCACCAGAATAAGCGCCATGCCGGTCTCGCGCTGCAATTCCTTGATCAGTCCCAGAACCTGCGCTTGCGTGGTCACATCCAGCGCGGTGGTTGGCTCATCCGCGATCAGCAGTTCGGGTTTGGATACCATTGCCATCGCAATCATGGCGCGTTGGCGCATTCCGCCCGACAGTTCGAACGGGTAGGAGTCATAGGCGCGCTGCGGATCTGGAAAGCCCACGCGCTCGAACTGCGTCAGGACCTTTTTGCGCGCCTCAGACTCAGATAGCCCGCGATGCAGCCACAGGACTTCACTGACCTGATTCCCAATCTTGTGCAGAGGTGACAGCGATCGCATGGGTTCCTGAAAGATCATCGAAACGCGATTGCCACGAATGCCGCGCATTTCCCGCTCGGAGACAGCTGTCAGGTTACATGTGCCCTTGGAATCATTCAGAGTTATCGTGCCGCTGCGTATCTGGGCCGTTCGCGGCAGAATCCGCAAGACGGCCCGGCACGTGATGGTTTTACCCGATCCCGATTCACCGACCAGCGCCAAGGTTTCTCCTGGTTTGACATCGAAATTCACATCCGTGACCACTGAACTTCCCGCACCAAAGCCGATGCTGAGGTCTCTGACAGACAACAACGCTCTCATGCAGGTTTTCCAACCGTTTGGCCGCTTGGTGACATCGGTCGTTTCAACTCCCCGTGATTTTTTCGTCAGTGTCGCGCGGTTCCGCCTGTCTAGTCAAACCCGTTCTTGGGCTGAAATGTCGCGAAAATGTGAAACTTTGGGCTTCGTCGCTACACAAAGTCTTGAGAATTTGTCATCTAAGGCGGCGTCGGGGGCACCTATGCTTTCGATTGGTATCAAGGAGATATTTGCCAGTGTCCGAGAATCAAAGTCGTCTGGACTTGTTTATCGATCGTATGGTGTCGCAGCGCGCCTGCCTGGATCACGCGATTGCGCAAACGGCAGGCATGGCTGGCCCGGTGTTTGAACTGGGTCTGGGCAATGGGCGCACCTATCATCATCTTGTGCAGCATATCGATGGACGCCCTGTCTTTGTGTTCGAACGCGCGGTGGCTTCGCACCCTGATTCAACCCCGCCCGAGGATCGGGTGATCTTGGGGGATGTGCGCGAGACGCTGCCAGCGGCGGTCGACAGGTTTGGACCGACAGCAAGCCTCATTCATGCAGACCTTGGGGGGCATAATCGCGAAAAGAACGACATCTTTGCGCGGCTTGTTTCCCCGTTGATCGAGCCCTTGCTGGCATCGGGTGGATTAATGGTATCAAGTGACCGGATGTATTTCGAGGCGCTGGAGGAAATGCCGTTGCCCGAGGGTGCCGTCGAAGGGCGCTGTTTCATCTATCGGCGCTGACCAGAGAGAAGGGGCCCGCATGATATTCTACGATTGCTCTACGGCCCCAAACCCGCGCCGTGCCCGCATGTTTATCGCGGAAAAAGGGTTGGACATCGAAACGCACGAAATCTCGATTGCTGAGGGCGCGCAGTTGAGCACTGAGTTTCGTGCGGTGAACCCCCGGGCCACAATCCCGGTTCTGGTAACGGATGAAGGCGCAGTCCTGACCGAAAATCTTGGCATCGCCGCGTATCTTGAAGCGCGTTTCCCCGAGCCGTCCTTAATGGGCCGTACCGCTGATGAAAAAGGGTTGGTCTTGATGTGGAACGCAATTGCCGAGCAGCAGGGTGGTGCGCCCATCGCTGAGGCTTTGCGCAACAGCCACCCGGCGTTCAAAGACCGTGCCATTCCCGGCACGGTAAATCATGCGCAGATCCCCGAACTGGCGCAGCGTGGGCGCGAGCGGGTTGCGTCGTTTTTTGAACTGCTGGAGGCGCGGCTGAAGCAAAGCGCGTATGTTGCGGGCGATGAATTCACTCTGGCGGATATATCCACTTTTGTTTTTGTCGATTTCGCGCGCGTCATTAAGATGCGGATACCGGACGGCAATACGAACACGCAGGTTTGGTTTGAAAGCGTGAAAACCCGCCCAAGCGCCCAGCTTTAGGTTTGCAAAGCATTCGGCAGAGTTCTCGCATTCCGTACTGTACATAAATGTCTAGACAGAACTGAACAGTGCCACTAGCGTCTTCCCAGATTCTGTTCAGGGAGGTCGGGATGAAATCCCAATATCGCGTAGTGGTCATTGGAGGGGGCGTCGTTGGTGCTTCGGTTCTGTATCATCTGGCCAAATTCGGCTGGTCGGATGTGGTCATGCTGGAGAGGCGGCGGCTGGCATCGGGATCGTCCTGGCATGCAGCGGGCGGTATCCATGCCCTGAACGCGGATCCAAACATGGCCTCGTTGCAGGCCTACACAATTGACCTGCTGAGTGAGATCGAAAAAGAATCGGGCCAGAATATCGGTTTGCACATGACCGGTGGTCTGACGCTGGCCGGTACGCCTGAACGCTGGGAGTGGTTGCAGGCTAATTACCGCATCTTCCAGTCCATCGGCATTGATGATTGCGAGCTGCTGACCCCGCAAGAGGCACAGAGACGCTGCCCGATCATGTCAACCGACGGTGTTTTGGGCGCGATGTGGGCGGATCGCGAAGGGTATATCGATACGACAGGCACTGTTCAGGCTTATGCGACTGCGGCCAGAAATCGCGGTGCCGAATATTTCGAGGAAACCAAGGTCGAAGAGCTGATCCAGACAGATGATGGTTGGCAGGTTGTGACCGATAAGGGCACGATCACCTGTGAACATGTGGTCAACGCGGCCGGGCTCTGGGCCAAGCAGGTTGGGCGTATGGCCGGGGTAGAGTTGCCAGTCTCACCGTTGAAGCACCACTATCTGATCACAGACACTGTGCCCGAAGTGGCGCAGGCGGATTTCGAGATGCCGATGACTGTGGACCTAGAAGGATTCACCTATATGCGGCAGGACCAGAAGGGCGTTCTGGTGGGGATCTACGAGGTCGATCACGAACACTGGGCGATGGATGGCGCGCCGTGGAACTATGGCGAGGAACTGTTTCAGGAACAGCTTGACCGGATCGAGAACGAACTGACATTGGGCTTTGAGCGGTATCCGTCAATCCAGAACGTGGGCATCAAGACATGGGTCAATGGTGCGTTCACGTTCTCGCCGGACGGTAACCCGCTGGTCGGTCCGGTTCCGGGCAAGCGCGGCTATTGGACCGCCTGCGCGGTGATGGCCGGGTTCCTGCAAGGTGGTGGCGTTGGCAAAACACTGGCCGAATGGATGATCCATGGTGAGCCCGAAGCGGACGCCTGGCCGATGGATGTGGCGCGCTATGGTGATTTCGCACAGAACAAGCGGTATATCCGTGAAACCACTGGCCAGTTCTATTCGCGCCGCTTTGTGATGACCTACCCGAACGAGCAATTGCCTGCGGGTCGCCCGCTGAAGATGGCTCCGGCGCATGACGCGATGACCGAGGCCGGATGCAAATGGGGTGTCAGCTGGGATCTGGAGGTGCCGCTGTATTTCGCGCTCAAAGGGTTCGAGGAAACGCCAACGCTCAAACGTTCGAACGCGCACGACATCGTGGCCGCTGAATGCAGGACCATCCGTGAGGGCGTGGGCCTGATGGATATCACGGGTTTTTCCCGCTTTGAGGTTTCGGGCCCAAATGCCAAAGCGTGGCTGGATAACGTTATGGCATCGAAACTGCCCGCCCCGGGTCGTGCCAAACTGGCGCCGATGCTGGGCGAGGACGGGCGGCTCAAAGGCGATCTGACCGTGTTGAACTGGGGCGATGGCACCTGGTGGATCATGGGCAGCTATTACCTGCGCGCCTGGCATATGCGATGGTTCAACGATCATATGACGGATGGGGTCACTGTCCGCGACCTGGGAGAGGAGTATTGCGGGTTCGCCGTGGTCGGACCAAAATCGCAGGCGGTGGTCGAAAAATTGGCCGAACAGGATATCTCGGGTCTGAAATTCATGGGCTGCGGTGATTTCGACATCGGTCTCGTCCGTGCCCGCGTGGCTCGTATGTCGGTGACCGGCGAAAAAGGGTATGAAATCAACTGCCGCTATGGCGATCACATCAAGCTGCGCCGCATTTTGCTGGAAGCCGGTGCAGAAGAGGGTATCCGCGAGTGCGGTTTCAATGCGATGCTATCAACCCGGCTTGAGAAAAGCTTTGGCATCTGGTCGGCAGAGTTCACGCAGGCTTACACACCCGGCATGACCGGCATGGATCGCTGGATCGACTGGGACAAGGATTTCATCGGCAAGAAGGCCGCTCTGGCCGAACGGGATGGCAATGGCCCGGTGCAGGTGCAGGTGACACTGGAAATCGATGCGTTGGACGCCGATGCCAGCGGGTATGAGCCGGTCTGGGCCAATGGTGAACGCGTGGGTTTTGTGACCTCAGGCGGTTACGGGCACTATACCGGCAAGTCGTTGGCGATGGCCTTGATTGACCGTGACAAGGTGGACCCGGGTACGGAACTGTCTGTCCATGTGGTGGGTGTGGAATGTCCGGCGCGGGTAATTGCACCGTCGCCTTACGACCCTCAGGGCAAAGCGATGCGGGGCTGATCATGACGGCTCCGGACCGACGACGCCGAAGGCGAGGGGGCGAGGCTGCCCCGCAGCCCAGCCGCGACGTGAACTATCGCCAGCTCAGGAACCCTTTCCCTTTGATGGAGGTGTTCCCGGCTGACCAGATCGCGAACATGCACGAGACAGCGTTGCGTACGCTCGAGGAGTTGGGTGTAAAGACCTTGCTTCCCGAGGCACGCAAGCTGTTCAAGCAGGGTGGTGCGCGCATGGATGAAGACAGTGAAATGGTCTTTATCGGGCGCGAGATGGTTGAGGCTGCTGTTTCCTCGGCCCCCAAATCTATCGCTTGTCGCGCCGGTTCACGGCATCGGGATTTTACTCTGGAACTGGGATCGCTGGTTTTTCAACCAGGGGCAGGCGCACCGAACGCAACCGATCTGGAACGTGGCCGTCGCCCGGCGACGGGTCAGGATTATCTGGAGTTTCTGAAGCTCACCCATCATTTCGATGTGTTCCAGATGATCTCGCCTCAGGTTGAACCGCAGGATGTACCGACGCATTTGCGCCACTACTTCACGACACAGGCGCAGATGGAACTGACCGACAAGTTTCCGTTCCTCTTCTCGCGCGGCATGCCGCAGGTCATGGATTGCTTTGAGATGCTGTCCACGGCGCGCGGTCTGTCGGATGATGAGTTTCGGGGCAATGCGCATTGTTACACGATCATCAACACAAACAGCCCGCGCACGTTGGATATTCCCATGGCGCAAGGGCTGATCGACTTTGCGCGCCACGGTCAGATGTCGATCATCACTCCGTTCACTCTGATGGGGGCGATGGCGCCGATCACCGTGGCCGGGGCAATCACCCTGTCCCATGCCGAGGCGCTTGCCGCGCTGACCTTGACGCAGCTGGCCAGACCGGGCGCTCCGGTCTGTTATGGCACGTTCACCAGCAATGTGGACATGAAATCCGGCGCGCCTGCATTCGGGACGCCCTCGCATTTTCAGGCGTCACTGGCCGCAGGCCAGTTGGCGCGTCACCTTGGCCTGCCCTGGCGGTCGGCGGCAGGGTCGGCGTCAAACAGCAACGACGTACAGGCGGCGAATGAAAACCAGTTTGGCCTTTGGGGTTGCCTGATGGCCGGCGCGACTGTGATCATTCATTCAGCGGGCTGGCTGGAAGGGGGATTGACCGTATCCTTCGAAAAGCTGGTCTGTGATGCCGAGGTGCTGAACATGGTGGCCGAGCTTTGCGCAGGCGCGCAGGCGGGGCCTGCCGAGATTGGCTTTGACACCGCTTTAAGTGAGGTCGCGCCCGGCGGTCATTTCTTTGCCTGCCCCCAGACGATGGAGCGCTACACCACCGAGTTCTATCAACCGCATGTCCATGACTACGCCAATTTCGGCACATGGACCGAGCGAGGATCGACGGATGCCAACCAACGTGCAACGGGGGTTTGGCAGGGTATCCTGAACGATTTCAAGGCCCCCGCCATAGACAATGATCGTTTTGGTGCCTTGCAGGACTTTATCGCACGCCGCACCGCAGAGGGCGGGGCGCCACCGGAGAGTTGAATGAACAACAAACCTATCCTTCACCGCGATGATCCCGAGGCCGAGCCCCTGATCGGCAATATCAAGGTCACCCGCGACGACTGGCTGAATGTGGCGATGGACGTGCTGATTTCGGACGGGGTGGACCAGATCAAGGTTCTTAACCTGGCCGAGCGGATGGCCGTGTCACGTTCATCCTTCTACTGGTACTTCAAGTCCAGACAGGAACTTTTGGATGCACTGCTGGCGCGGTGGCAGGCGACCAATACGGTTGCGCTTGTAAAACAGGCCGAAGCACCAGCCGACACGATAACGGGCGCGGTCTGCAACGTGCATCGTTGTGTGGTCAATACGGATTTGTTTGACACCGCGTTGGACTTTGCCGTGCGCGACTGGGCGCGTAAATCGGGCAAAGTTCGCCGTGCGCTGGACCAGTCAGACACACGGCGGCTTGAGGCTTTGCACGCGATGTTCGCCAGATACGGCTATTCCGAGATCGAGTCCGAAACGCGTGCGCGCGTGCTGTATTACATGCAGATCGGATATGATCTGGCACAATTGAACGAACCCTTCGAGACGCGGATCTCGATGGTGCCGCATTACCTATACGCCTTCACGGGCGTCGAACCGAAACCCGAAGAAGTTGAAGAATTCAGCGCATATTCCCGGCGCTACTGGAAAGGAGACCCGACATGAGTCAACCAGACGCAATCATCATTGGTACCGGCGTGATCGGCGCGGCCATCGCGTTCGAAATGTCCAAGGCGGGTTGGAAAACCCTGTCTCTGGATCGCAACACACAGGTTGGACACGGTTCAACCGCCGGGTCCTGCGCGATCATCCGGATGCATTATTCCACCTTCGATGGAACGGCGTTTGCCTGGGAAGGCTATCATTACTGGCGCGACTGGGCTGACTATCTTGGACTGGCGGAGGGGGCCAATCTGGCTCAGTTCAGGGAAACCGGCTGCCTGGTTATGAAGACCGAGGCGAACGGGATGCTGGAAAAGCACATGCGCAATTCATCAGAACTGGATTGCCCGTTCGAAGAATGGTCGGGGGATAAAGTGGTTGAACGCCTGCCGGTTTATTCGCTGGACAGCTTTGCCCCGGCACGCCGCATGGATGACCCGGAATTCGGCCAGCCCAACGGGCGAAAGATGTCGGGTGGAGTGTACTGGCCTCAGGCGGGGTATGTCACCGACCCGGCCTTGTCGGCGCAAAACCTGATGGATGCTGCCAAACAGCACGGAGCCGAGGTTCGCACCAGTGCCGAAGTAACCGAGATCCTGACCGAGGATGGACGTGTTTCCGGTGTAAAACTTGCCTCAGGCGAAGAAATACGCGCAAGGGTTGTCGTGAACGTGGCCGGGCCGGGCTCGGCTATCATCAATGGGATGGCAGGCGTTCTGGATGACATGACCATCAAAACCCGCCCCCTGCGGCAAGAGGTCGTACATGTCCCTGCCCCGGAAGGGTTCGACTTTGAAAACGACGGAACCATCGTCTCGGACAGCGACATTGCCTGCTATTGCCGCCCGGAACACGGCAATCACATCCTTGTGGGATCAGAGGATCCGGAGTGTGATCCGCATCAATGGTGCGAGGATGACGTCACCTACAACCGCGAATTCACGGATCAATGGACCACACAGGCCATGCGATATGCGCAGCGCGTGCCTTCCCTTGGCATCCCATCGAAAACGCGTGGTGTGGTTGACCTTTACGATGCCTCAACCGACTGGATTCCGATCTATGACAAATCCAACCTGCCGGGGTTTTACATGGCCTGCGGATCCAGCGGGAACCAGTATAAGAATGCACCGATTGCGGGTAAGATGATGGCAGCCCTGATCGCATATTGCGAAGGCGGAGCGGATCACGACGCGGAACCGCTGCAATTCGAACTGCCTTATATTAAACGGACCATCGACGTGGGCTTTTACTCACGCAAGCGCCCGATCAATGAGGAAAGCAGTTTTTCGGTTCTGGGCTAGTCGGGTTTTGGCATCGATCAAAGTCGAGTGGGGCAGGTTAACAGCTGGCCTCGCTATGACCGGCCGAGGGATAGGCGCATAGCTTCCGGGCTGCGCATCGGACGGCATATCCTGATACGAGCTACGTTGCCGTGAAAGTCACCCAGGCCCAGACCATCGCCACATAGGTCAGGTTGTGCAGGCACTGGTCTAACCCAGCCGCACGCCAGAACGCGGCCTGCGTCGGCTCAAGCTGTTTCTTGTCTGAATAGCTAGCTTTCAAGAAATCGATATTGAAATGAATGACCCATTCAAGCAGTCCGACAATCAGGATGAACAATACCGGAGCGCCAAACGCGGCAAACACGATGACAGAGCCCGCAACATGTACTGCTGCGTGCTGCGCGCGTCCCAAGTGAAAATACTCGCCTCGGCCAGAGAGCATTTTCGGTGTCTGGAGGTAGTAGTCAGCGAACATGTGCTTGACCTGAAAAAGGCAAAGCATAAGTAACACCGCGCCAATACTGGCAGTCAAAAGAACCCTCCCGATATCGTTCTAAACTGACTTTAGGCAATAACACGGCCATGCGTAAATGAACTAGTTCACATAAGATAAAGAAAATTCTCGGGTGGGAAAAAATTTGCATAACGTGTCAGTATGGCAGTAAATTCAAACCGTTGAATCCGGGTGCGTGGCATCCGGGCCGCGTTATCAGCCAGCAGTAGGGGCAGGTTCCATAGAACGCACGATTTTCCGCTTTATCTGGAAATACTCCAAACGCGATCAGCTGATCCTGCTGGCTGTGACGGCGACGTTGTTTCCGCTGCTCTATCTTACGCTGGAGTTGCCCAAGCGTATCATCAACGACGCAATCGGTTCGACAACGGCCGAAGTGGATGTCTGGGGCTATACGCTTTCACAGACGAATTTCCTGATCATCTTGTGCTTTGTTTTCCTTGTTGCCGTGTTGGCGCACGGGCTGATGAAAATGCGCATCAACACCATGAAGGGTGTGCTGAGCGAACGCATGCTGCGACGGTTTCGGTATCAGCTGGTCAGCCGCGCGCTTCTTTTTCCGCAACCCTATTTCGAACGGGTCAGCCAGGGCGAAATGGTCTCGATGATCACAGCTGAGAGCGAACCGATGGGTGGGCTGATGGGCGATGCGATCAGCCAGCCGGTTCTGCAAGCCGGTCAGATGATTACCATCCTTTCTTTCCTGTTCTTGCAAAGCTTTTGGTTCGGGCTGGCCGCTGTCGCCCTGATCCCGGTGCAGGCCTGGTTAATCCCTAAATTGCAGCGTCAGATCAACCTGTTGAACAAGAAACGTATTCAGGAAGTTCGGGCGTTGGCTGCCCAGATCGGCGAAAACGCGGCAGGTGCGTCAACCCTCCGCAGCAATGGCGGCTGGCGCTATCGCCGGGCTATGATCTCCGATCAATTGGGGCGGCTTTTTGCGATCCGCTTTGATATTTACCAGAAGAAGTTCTTTATGAAATTCATAAACAACTTCATCTCGCAGCTGACACCATTCATGTTCTACCTGATCGGTGGCCTTCTGGTGTTGCAGGGCTCGGTTTCTTTGGGGGCGTTGGTTGCGGCGCTGGCGGCGTACAAGGATCTGAGCTCACCCTGGAAAGAGCTGCTGACCTATTACAACCAAACTCAGGACATGTCGTTGCGCTGGGATATCGTCGTTGACCGTTTCGATCCGGCTGGACTGAAGGACGAAGCGCTGTTCGAGGGCGAACCAGCAGAGCGCCCCCACCTCAGCGGCGATATAGCACTAAAGCACGTCTCGGTTCGCGACATGGACGGCAATCAGGTGCTGGATGATCTGAATCTGACTTTCCCCGGCGGCAAAACGATTGGTATCGCCGCACCCAGCGAAGAGGACCGTCGCGCCATGGGGGAGTTACTGACTCGCGAGATTTTGCCCGCTGCCGGCACGGTTCAGGTGGGGGATCTGAACCTGGCAGACCTGCATCAGGGCGTGGTGGCCGCACGTATCGGGTATGCCACATCCCGCCCGGTCATGTTTCAGGGAACGTTGGGTGACAACGTGATGATGCCGATGCGGTTCAAACCCTTGGCTGAATCCACAGATGACCCAGATTTTGCCGAGACCTTGCGGGCTGGAAACAGCATGGATCCGTTTAGGGTGGAATGGCTTGACCCGGCGCTGGCCGGGTTTGAAGACGCGACGGCGTTGCGCGATTGGTGGTTGCAACTGATTGATGGAATGGGGTCCGGGGCTGCCCTGTTCCGGCGTGGTGCTGAACAGAGCTTTGTTGCGACCGAACACTGCGAACTGGCAAAGAAACTGATCGAGCTGCGCCCGCTTGTGCGGCAGGCGGTCCATGACGCGGGTCTTGAGCAGCAGGCGCTGATTTTCGACCGGAATGCTTACAACCCGGCGCTGCCTGTTGCAGAAAACCTGCTTTTTGCGACGCCTCGCGTGCCGGTGACGCAGGCTTTGCTTGCCCGGCAGAAGGTTTTCCTCATGCAGTTGCGAGAGTTGGGACTGGATGAGACGTTGATCGCCCTGACGCGTGACGTGATCGAGATGCTGCGCCAGATCTTCGGGTTCGACGGAACCGACCATCCGTTGTTCCGCAAGCTGGGTCTTGATGCAAAGACCTATGAGGCAGCTGTGGAGCTGGTTGAACAGACCCGCCAAGAGGGAACGTCAGGGCTGGATGACGAACAGCTGGCCAGTATGTTGGCCGTGCCTTTCGTCGTCTCGGCTGAACAGATTGGCCCGGCGTTCACGGATGAGCTGAAGGACCGCATTCTGGAACTGAGGCAGAGTCATTCGGACAAGCTGTTGGAAAGTCTCAAGGACGCTTTTGTTCCGCTGGACCCGGAAGATTTCGCGCCTGGATTGACGGTCATGGAAAACGCGCTGTTCGGCAAGGTCAGCCAGATTGGTGGCGCGCGATCGGATGAGGCCCGCAAGGTCATTGTGGACGTGTTGGAGGAGAACGGCGCGCGTCCTTTGGTGGTCGAGCTGATTTATGACATTCCGGTTGCTTTGGGTGGGCAGAGCCTTCCGGCGGTTTTTGCCGAACCGCTGGCGTTTACCCGCGCGACAATCAAGAAGCCGGATATCCTGATCCTGGAGCAGGCATTGGCCAGTTACGACATGAAAACGCAGGTGTCGGTCTACAAGAAGCTGCGCGAGTTGTTGCCGGATGCCACGGTGTTCTACCTCAATGACCAGTTCGAAAACCCGGACGTATTCGACATGTTCGTGGAAATCCGGCAAGGTCGTGTCGTCTCGGACGGAGGACCGGTGGACGTGGGAAAAGACAGCGCATCTTCAGCAGATCTGGCGCGGAAACTCCGCGCGCTGGAGCAAACTCCCTTGTTTTCGGGACTGGACCGGAGGCAATTGCGCCTTCTGGCTTTTGGCGCGCAGTGGTTTGATGCCAAGCCCCGGCAGGTGGTGTTCCTGAAAGATGATCAGCCGACCGATGGCGCTTATGTGGTGCTGGAGGGTGAGGCCGGCCTGTACCTGCCGCAGGAAGATGGCCCCGACCAGTTGATCACCACCGTGGGGCCGGGCGCATTGGTGGGTGAGCTTGGTCTGATCCGCAAAGAACCACGCGCGCTGAGCATGGTGGCCGAAACAAACCTATCCTGTCTTCGGATCGGTGAGGAAGAGTTCCTGGCCGTTGTGGAAAACGATGCGGCAACCGCGTTCAAGCTGATGCAGGTGATCGCCGGTTACGTGTCCAATTAGGAGCGATCAGTTGGCAGGTTCGCAAAACAGATCGTACAGCAGGCCGATCATCTGCGCTGCATTCCCATCGCGCAGCGAATAATAGATCGTTTTGCCATCCCTTCGGGTGGTGACAAACCCTTCTTCCCGCAAGCGTGCCAACATCTGGCTGACGGCGGCTTGCCGCAATTGCAGCAAATCTTCAAGCTGGCCTACGGATTTCTCACCATTTCCAAGGTGGCACAGGATCATCAGGCGCCCTTCATGCGCCAGTGTCTTGAGAAATGCCGCCGCGCGGGCTGCATTTTCTTTCATTTCTGATGGTGTGTCCGAGGTGTGTGCCTGAGGTTCGGTTTCTAGGAGTGTCACGTTTTGACCGTTGTGCCATTAATCTTGGGTTAATATGCCTCAAACACGTCTGTGTTGTCACCCCTCGGTTGCAGGGGCACCGCCCTGAAAAGCATTGCCGTTAACATAATCGCAGGGCTCTTCCTGCATTTGCAGATGCAAGCCGCGACCTTCATACGGATGCGCGCGCGCCAGTTCTTCGTCGATGTCGATCCCAAGGCCCGGATCGGTCGGAGCGATCACGAAGCCGTTCTCTACCTGAATGGAGCCTTTGATAAGCTGATTATGGAACGGTGTTTCGATGGTTTCCAGCAACAGCAGGTTCGGGATCGACGCGGCCAGGTGGACATTGGCGGCCCATTCGACCGGTCCTGCATAAAGATGTGGCGCCATCTGAGCATTAAATATCTCTGCTATGGCGGCGACTTTCTTCATCTCCCAGATTCCGCCGGCTCGCCCCAGCGCCGGTTGCAGGATTTCCGCAGCCCCGGCGCGCAGAACGGCTCCGAACTCAGCCTTGGTTGTCATGCGTTCTCCGGTGGCGATGGGGATACGGACGTTGCGGGCGACACGGGCCATGTCCTCGATCATATCAGGTGGCGTGGGTTCTTCGAACCATAGGGGCTGGTATGGTTCCAGCGCCTGCCCCAACCGGATGGCTCCAGCCGTGTTGAACTGACCGTGTGTGCCAAACAGCAGGTCGGCCTTGTCCCCCACCGCATCGCGAATTGCCTTACAAAAGGCGACGGACATGGAAATGTCACTCATCGCGGGCATGTGGCCGCCACGGATCGTATAGGGGCCTGCCGGGTCGAATTTCACAGCGGTATAGCCGTGCCGCACCATTTCAGCAGCGGTTTCGCCCGCTTGTTCGGGAGAAGTCCAGAAGTCGGTCAAAGTGTGATGCGGCAAAGGGTAGAGGTAAGTGTAGGAGCGAATTCGTTCGTTCACCTTGCCACCCAACAGCGCATAAACCGGACGGTCGCGATCCTTGCCCAGAATATCCCAGCAGGCGATCTCTAACCCCGAGAATGCGCCCATTACCGTCAGGTCCGGGCGCTGCGTGAAACCGCTGGAATAGACGCGACGGAACATAAGTTCGATGTTTTCGGGGTTCTCGCCCAGCATGTGCCGTTCGAACACATCCCGAATGACGTGGCGCATCGCCTCGGGTCCGACGGACGAGGCATAGCATTCGCCCCAACCGGTGATGCCGGTGTCAGTCGTCAGTTTAACCAATATCCAGTATCGCCCCCCCCAACCCGGAGCGGGTGGGGCGGTGACGATGATGTCGAGATCCTGCAGTTTCATCTCAGTTTCTCCGGGCCGGGGGATCAGGTTCTGTCGAACAGGATCACGTTGCGCTTGGCAGATCCGGTTTTGGTATCGGCAATGGCCTCGTTGATCTGATCCAGCGACCAGCGGCCCGAGATCAACTCGTCCAGTTTCAACCGACCTTGCTCGTAGAGGTCGATCATCCAGGGGATGTCCCGCTGAATAACCACATCACCCATTTTCGAGCCGACAACACCCTGACCCAGGGCTGCCAGAACAACCGGTTCATAGCTGGCCATGCCGCCCGAATGCGGCATTCCGATCATGATGGCCTTGCCGCCGCGGCCAAGATAGCGCGGGGCCTGATCATAGGCGGCGATTGCGCCGACAGTGATCAGAACCGCATCGGCGCCGCGCCCGCCAAGGGTATCGAACGCCGCGTTCCAGGGTTCTTGCAAGCTGGCCAGAACGCCATGGGTCGCGCCGAACTCTCTCGCGATTTCCAGCTTTTCTTCGGTCATGTCGACGGCTACGATCCGCCTTGCGCCTGCGATCCGCGCGCCCTGAATAGCGTTCAGGCCAACGCCGCCGGCGCCGATGACCACAACATCCTGACCCGGACGCAGACCGGCCGCGTTTACCGCAGCACCAACCCCGGTGATTACCCCGCAAGACAGAAGGCTAGCCAGGTCTTTGGGCAGGTTTTCGGGGATCCTGACGATTTGCCGATGGCTCACCACAACTTTTTCGGCAAACGCGCCGCAGGCCATGGCCTGTTCCAGAGGACTACCGTCAGCCGTTTTTAGCGGGCCTTTGACGGTGTCGTACGGTGTTTCGCAATTTGTCGGGTGCCCTCCGGCACAGGTGGGGCAGGACCCGCACGCGCGGATCAGGGTTACAACTACGGGCTCGCCAATCCTGAAGTCACTGGCGGCCTCTCCAACTGCGGAGATCACGCCTGCGGCTTCGTGGCCGTAAACGGCGGGCAGAAAGCCGCCCCAGGCACCTTCGGCATAGGATATGTCCGAATGGCAGATGGCTACTGCATCCAGTGTCACTTCGACCTCGCCCGTGCCGGGGGGGGCCAGCTGAACCTCTTCGATAACCAAGGGTTCGCCGAATGCCCGGCAGACTGCGGCTTTGATTGTTTGCATGTTTTCCCTCACTTCCGTTGGGCCCACGGTGGCGTGGGAAAGGATTGATCGCAAGGCAGAAACCGTCATGTGTGTGTCGTTGTTAAGCCACGACAGGCGGGGACCGGCGAAATAACACAAACCCGGCCAGCATCAGCGCCAATGCCAGCAGGAACGGAGCACCCGGCAGGTACAGCGGTGTGTCGGGGCGAATGAATTGCGCAAATACGCTGGTCATGACCAAGGGCGAAATGACCATCGAAAGCGCGTGGAGCGCGGACAATACACCCTGCAACTCTCCTTGCTGCGAATCCGGTGTCGCTTTGGACATCATTGCCTGAAGTGCCGGTGTGGTGATTGCCCCGATTGCGGTGATTGGGATGAACAAAAGCGCAATGAACCCGTTGGTCAGAAAGGCCAGAATTGCGAAGCTGAGGATTTCAAAACCCATCCCGTAGATGATGGCGCCCCGCTCGCCGCACAATCGGATTGCGGGGCGGATCAGACCGCCTTGCACAACGGCCATGCCGATCCCGTAGACGCCCAGTGACAGGCCGATCATCTGAGGGGACCAGCCGAACCGCTCGGTGGTGAAAAAGGACCAGATAGCGGGGTAGACGTATATTGAGACCGAATACAGAAAGTAGACCCACAGCATAGGCCGGATACCGGGCAGTGCAGCAATGGCGCGCAGCGAATTCACCGGGTTGGCGCGGCGCAAGTTGAAGGCGCGCCGGGTCTTGTCGGTTACGGTTTCAGGCATCACGAAACAGCCTACGGCAAAGATCAGTGCCACCAGCCCTGCCGCCACCCAAAACGGGGCACGGGTTCCATATTCGCTGAGCAACCCGCCGATCACCGGGCCGAGGACAAAACCCACGCCAAAGGCCGCGCCCAACAGGCCGAAGTTCGCGGCCTTGTCCTTGGGATCGGAGATATCCGCCATGAACGCGGCAGCGGTGGAATGTGTGGCTGCGGTTATACCGCCGACAATACGACCGGCCAGCAACAGCCAGATACTGCCGGCCACGGCCATAACCATATAATCAAGCGCCATGACGAACAGCGACACCAGTAGTACGGTTCTGCGACCATAGGCGTCGGACAGGTTTCCCAGGATTGGACCAAAGACGAACTGCATCGCCGCAAAAGCCGTACTCAGCACTCCGCCCCAGATCGCCGCATTGGCAAGTGAGCTGCCCTGCACGTCTACAATCAGTTGCGGCATGATTGGCATCACCAGACCAATGCCCATTGCGTCGATCATGACGATGCTGAGGATGAAGAGTGATGGCAGGCGCATGGGACTCGGGCAGGTGATCTGTTCGTGGCACCCTAGGCACAGTCACCGAATGTGGGAAGACAGAGTTTTACGTACAATCTGCGGTATCACCCGAATTTGCTTGCCAATTCGCTTAGCAATCCGGCCAGTTCCTGTGGATGCGAGAAAAACGGAGAATGCGAACTGTCGATGGTTAGCCGCAGGTCCTTCGGGATGAACGCGCACATGTCCGCCTGATACTCCGTGGGGATTGTTTGGTCATCCGTGGTGCGGATATAGGCCTTGGGCACTTCGTTGAAATTCGTGCCGACCGGCAGTGGTGTTTCCTGGGGGAGAATGGCCTGTGGGCACAGGCGCGCATAGGCGTAAGGCAGAATATCGTCCGGACAATCGTGATAGAACAGCCTGGGAATGGCATCTACCGACACGGTGTAAGACAGACCGTCTGCGGATTTTTCGACTGCGTGAGCAATGGTTTGCCGTGGCCCGCGCCTGCGCATATCTGCCAGCGAAAGCCCATCGTGAGGCACGTAGGCGCACAGAAAGATCAGGGCGCGCATGGCGTCCGGTCGAGCCTCGGCGGCGGCGCTGATCGGATAGCCGCCCCACGAGTGACCCACGACAATCGTATCGGGCGTGCAGGCGCTCAGAACGGCATCGCGGCAAGTGTCCAGTGTCACCTCGGACACCGGCGTTGGATCCGCACCATGGCTGGGCATGTCGATGGCCCGGGCAGAGTGTCCCAAAGCCTCAAGCGCAGGGATCAGATCGCGCCAGCACCAGGCACCGTGGCAGGAGCCGTGGACCAACAGGAAAGACGCCATCGCTGTTCTCCTTCAGATATGCCCGATATCGGTCAGAAACCGGGTCAGGATTGCTGCGTATTCTGCGGGTTTCTCGACGCAGGGCAAATGGCCAGCTCTGCGGATCAGTTCGAACCGCGATCCGGGGATCAGGTCGACAGTTTCGCGCACCAGATCGGGCGGGGTCGAGCCGTCCTCGCTTCCAGCGATGCCAAGCGTGGGAAGGCGCAGGCCGCTTGTGGGTGTATAGAAGTCGGTCCCGGCGACGGCAGCGCAACAGCCCAGATATCCGTCAAGCGGTTGGCTGATCATCATATCGCGCCATGGCAGGTGGTTTTGCGCTGCGCGGAAATCACGGGAAAACCAGCGTTCCATCGGGGCGTCTGCCACCGCTTCAATCCCGCCGCGACGCACAGCGTCGATCCGATCCTGCCAGACTGCGGGAGTGGCGATTTTGGCAGCGGTGTTCGACAGAACCTGCGCACGTATCTGATCCATACGTTTGACGGCCAGCCCCTGTGCGATCATCCCGCCAATGGACAGGCCGACAAAAACGCAGTCGCGAACCTTCAGGTGATCCAGCAGCGACTCGGCATCGCGGATCAGGGCGCCCATAGAATAAGGCGCCGGTGGAACCGAGGATTGCCCATGCCCGCGTTTGTCATACCGGATGATACGCAACCCTTTGGGCAGGTGCGGTAACACTGCGTCCCATATGTGCAGGTTTGTTCCCAATGAGTTGGCAAAAACCAGTGGCGCGCCGTCCGCCGCACCATCGACACGGTAATTCAGTTTCACGTCGCCCAGATCAGCGATCATCATGACTCAGGTCCTTGCAGCCCCGGCGTTCCAGGTGCAACTTGCACAGGTTTGGGATGCCTGTCAGGTCAGGAATTCCAACGCCCTGGCAAAAACATCCGGATCGACGTTACCACCCGATGTGACCACGATCACGTCGTCGCCCTCAATCTCGTCGCCCCGGAACAGGGCCGAGGCCAATGCGACTGCGCCGCCGGGCTCCAGCACGATCTTGAGGCGCAGGAAAGCAAGTGCCATGGCCCGCAGGGCCTCTTCTTCGGTCACCGAAATACCGGGCCCGCAAAGACGGTTTAGGATGGGAAAGGTGATGTCGCCGGGTTGCGGTGTCAGGATGGCATCGCAAATATTGCCTGATGCCGCGTTGTTGTTCTGAATCCGTCCTGTCGCCAGTGATCGTTTGACGTCATCGAACCCTTCCGGTTCGCACGGGCGTGCCCTTAGGTCGGGGGCGTGTTTTTCCAATGCCAGTGCAATGCCAGAGGTGAGGCCGCCACCGCCGCAACAGACCAGAACATCCGCCTGAGATAACCCAAGTTCCGCGGCCTGTCTGGCGATTTCCAAGCCGGTGGTACCTTGCCCGGCAATCACCTGAGGTTCGTCATATGGCCGGATCAGAGTCAGCCCGCGTTCGGCGGCGATGGTCTCCCCGATCTCTTCACGGCTTTCGTTTGCACGGTCGAAAAGAACGACCTCACCTCCAAGCGCGCGGGTGTTTTCGATTTTCAGGTGTGGCGCGTCCGACGGCATGACAATGACCGAAGCAATACCGTGTTTCGCCGCCGCCATCGCAACGCCTTGTGCGTGATTGCCCGAAGAATATGCAATCACGCCGCGCTGGCGTGTGTCTTCATCCAGCGCGGATATGGCAGACCAAGCTCCCCGAAACTTGAAACTGCCCGTATGTTGCAGGCATTCCGGCTTGACCCAAATCCGGCGCCCGGCGATCGCGTCTAGAAATGGCGACGACAGAATTGGTGTCTCGCGGACATGTCCTTTAAGCCGTATGGCCGCGGCTTCGATCATTTCAAATGTGCTCATGCAGCGTTCTTCAATACCTTTTTGATGACATCCAGAGATTGCGGCTCATTCAGGAATGGAACATGCCCGCGATCCGGTACTTCGGCCGAGATCAGACCGGGATGCCGCCGGTGCATCTTAGCCAGTGTTTCTGCGCTCAGAACGTCCGAGTTTGCGCCCCTGATCGCGCCGCATGGAATATTGCGCAGCGCTTCAAAAAACAACCAATAGTCGGGTATAGCACCGCTCGCGGCCTGTTCCAGAAGCGCCTTGCGCAGGGCCGGATCATAGCGCAGCGCCAGCCCGTCCCTTTGTTGTTCGTATTGAATTTCGGCCTGTTTGCGCCAGATCTCCAGCGGAACCCTGGGAAATTGCGGCTCCATCATATGTTTCAGGGCGGCAGCAGCTTCGTCATGGGTTTTCGCGGTGGGTTGTGCGCCCACATAGGCCATGATCTTGGCGATGCCTGACGTCTCGATGACGGGCCCCACATCGTTTAGGATCACACCGGCCAAACGTTCGGGGTGGCTTGCCGCCAGTGCCATGGCAATCAGCCCGCCCCGCGAGGTGCCCAGAATGACCGCTTTTTCGATGCCCAGAAAATCCAGCAGTTCAATCGCGTCATGGGATTCACGAAAGATGTTGTAGTTCATGAAATCGGGGTCGTAGTCTGAGCGGCCGCGCCCCCTGTAATCCATCGCAATCATGCGCAGCTCAGTGGCATGTGGTGCGAAATACGAAAAATCCCGGCTGTTTCTGGTCAATCCGGCCAGACACAAAAGCGGCGTGCCCGATCCATGGTCTTCGAAATAGATGCGCTTGCCGTCCGAAGTCGTAAAGTCTGACATCAAAGACCAGCCAGCTTGGGAATGGTGGTCAAATCAGACAGAACATGCGCTGGCGTCCACGGCAGCCGGTCCATTGGTTCCCCGATCCGATTGACCCAGGCGGTGACAAAACCATAACCGCTGGCCCCCGCGGCATCCCAGCCGTTTGAACTGACGAACAAGACTTCGTCGCGGGCGCAGTCAAACCTGTTCTGAACCAGATCATAGACACGGGAATGGGGCTTGAAGACCCCAACGCTTTCGACCGACAGCACGTCATCCAGCACATCGCCGATCCCGGCGGATTGAACAGCACCGTCCAGCATGGGCGGTGATCCGTTGGACAGGATGGCAGTCTGCATCCCGCCATCCTTGAGGGCATTCAGCATGACAGGAACTTCGGGATAGGCCTGTAACTCCCAATAAAGATCCAGCAGGCGTTGGCGCAATTCTGGGTTGCCCTGAAGGCCGGCAGCTTCCAGCGCCCAGTCCAGCCCGTCCTGCGTGACATCCCAAAAATCCGCATGGGCATCCGCCACAGCGCGCAGCCATGTGTATTGCAATTGCTTCAGGCGCCAATGTCCCGCGACCTCGGGCCATTTGTCTTTCAGGGCTTCGAACCCCGGCTCGCCTGCCGCCTGCCGGGCGGCGGCCGCTACGTCAAACAGCGTTCCGTAGGCGTCGAACACGCAGGTCGTGATTGCCATATGACCCTCCTTTGATTGCGCGCAGGTTGGCACAACGCGAAAGGGGGGGAAAGGGCCAAGGGTTTACAACTTTGTGTCAATCTCTAGGGTTGGCCGCTTAACCCCTAAAAACGGCCGGAGGCCACTATGACCGAAATCAAGCAAGGTGACACGGTTCGCATCCATTACACAGGGACATTGTTGGATGGCAAAGTCTTTGACAGTTCGGATGGGCGCGATCAGTTGGAGTTCGTGGTAGGATCGGGCCAGATCATTCCCGGTCTGGACAGTGCCATGCCCGGTTTGTCCGCAGGTGACAAGAAACGGGTCGAGATTGCCTGCACCGACGCTTACGGCCCGATCAACCCTGCGATGCGTCAGGAAATCCCCCGCGAGGGTATTCCCGAGGATATTCCGCTGGATCCGGGCACTCAACTGCAGATGCAGACACCAGACGGTCAGGCCGTACCTGTGACAGTTGTGGACGCCAACGAAGCGATTGTGACCCTGGATGGAAACCATCCGTTGGCCGGTCAGGATCTGGTGTTTGAGATTGAAGTCGTCTCGATCAATTGAGACATAGTTCGGGTTGGAACGCCCGCCCGGGCTTCAGCCGATCAAAGCTTCAACAGCTGCGCGCACCTGTGGCTGGGTGAAAAAGACAAACACCAGCAGCAATGATGTCAGCGCGAGCAGCAGCACTCTGGCCCGCTGGCTGAGGAAACCGGACTTTTTCCGGCTTTGCACTGATCGTGCGTTGTTTGCAATGATTTGATCTAGCTTGCTCATACCGAAGTCCTGCCGCCCAAAGATGGTGAAATCTTGGCGGCGGCAGGGAAAGATATGGTCACATGAAATCGGGTTGCGGCATGCCCAGTACGTGGAAACCCCCATCAACGCGGATGATTTCGCCAGACGTGCAGGCTCCCGCATCAGATGTCAGGTAAACTGCGGTCCCGCCAACAGCTTCCAGAGTGGCATTCGAACGCATCGGCGCATTCTGATCGCAGAACTTATATGTCCTGCGCGCCCCGCCAATGGCGGCACCGGCAAGGGTTTTCATCGGTCCCGGTGAGATTGCGTTCACGCGGATACCATCCGGGCCAAGGTCATTGGCCAGATAACGGGTCGCCGATTCCAGCGCCGCCTTGGCAACACCCATGACGTTGTAGTTCGGTACCACCCGGTTTGATCCCTGATAAGTCAGCGTCAGCAGCGAGCCCCCATTGTCCTTCATCATCGGATAGGCGCGGCGTGCCACCTCGATAAAGGAATAGGCCGACACGTCCATCGAGTGTTTGAAGTTCGCCCGCGTGGTATTCAGAAACCGGCCTGTCAGCTCGGATTTATCCGAATACGCAATGGCATGAACAACAAAGTCGATGGTGGGCCAACGCTGGGCCAGTTCACCAAAGGCACGATCCAGTGACTCGTCGTCGGTCACATCGGCATCCACCATGAAATCGCTGCCAAGGCTTTGAGCGAGAGGTTCCAGCCGTTTGCCGAAAGCCTCGCCCTGATAGGTGAAGGCCAGTTCTGCGCCTGCCTCGTGCATGGCCTTGGCAATGCCCCACGCGATTGAGCGGTCATTGGCCACGCCCATGATCAGGCCGCGCTTACCTTTGAGAAGATCCGACATCACTTTCACCCGTTATACTTAGACAGAATCATGGACCCGTTGGTGCCGCCAAAGCCGAAGCTGTTGGTCATGACACTGTCCAGTCCTGCGTTTTCAACCACTTCAGTTGCAATTTCACCGGGCAGGATGCCTTGGGCGAGTGTGTCGACATTGATCGACGGCGTAATGAAATCATTGTCCAGCATGAGTAGGCAGAAGATCGCCTCAAGCGCTCCTGCCGCGCCTTGCGCGTGGCCAGTCATTGATTTGGTCGAGGAAATCGGTGGCACGTTACCTTCACCGAAGATTCGGCGCACAGCCTCTACTTCACCCACGTCACCGACAGGTGTCGAGGTCCCATGTGCGTTGATATAGCCAACTTTGCGACCTTCGGGCAGTGTGTCCAGCGCCAGCCGCATTGCGCGCTCGCCGCCTTCACCCGAAGGGGCCACCATGTCGTGGCCATCCGAGGTAGCAGCATAGCCGGTGACTTCGGCATAAATCTTTGCGCCGCGGGCCAGAGCGTGCTCCATCTCCTCCAGAACGAGGATGCCGCCGCCACCGGAAATCACAAACCCGTCACGGTTTTCGTCAAACGCGCGCGAGGCTTTCTCGGGCGCGTCGTTATATTTTGACGACATCGCGCCCATTGCATCGAACAGGCACGAAAGTGTCCAGTCCAGTTCCTCGCCGCCGCCAGCGAACATGACGTCCTGCTTGCCCAGCATGATCTGTTCGGCCGCGTTGCCGATGCAATGTAGCGAGGTCGAGCAGGCCGAGGTGATCGAATAGTTGATACCCTTGATCTTGAATGCGGTCGCCAGGTTTGCCGAGATTGTCGAGCACATGCATTTCGGCACTGCGAACGGACCGATCCGCTTGGTCGCGCCTGTCTTCAGAACGGTCTGATGCGCCGTCAGCATCGCGCTTGTCGACGGGCCGCCAGAGCCCGCAACCAGTCCGGTGCGGGGATTAACGATCTGGTCTTCGGTCAGCCCGGAATCGGCAATCGCCTGGCTCATGGCGATATGTGCATAGGCGGCCCCGGGACCCATGAATCGCAGGGTACGTTTGTCCACGTGTTCAGCCACGTCAATCTTGAGCGTACCCGCGATCTGACTGCGAAACCCGTGTTCCACCATCTGTTCGCTGGCTTCGATCCCGGATTTACCAGCTTTAAGCGAGGCCAGAACCTCTTGGGCATTATTCCCGATCGAAGACACTACCCCCAGACCGGTGACGACTACTCGACGCATGTGCGCACTCCTTATTTCGGGTCGGTCAGGCTCAGGCCTCGGACAGAACGACCTTCATATCTTTGACATCATAGATCATCTCGCCATCGGCTTCGACGATTCCATCTGCCACACCCATGGTCAGGCGACGTGTCTGAATCGCTTTTTTGAAATCGATTTTATACGTTAGCATCTTGCGGTCGGGACGAACCATACCGGTCAGTTTCACTTCGCCCACGCCGACAGCCATGCCGCGCCCTTGCCAGCCACGCCAACCCAGGTTGAAACCGGTCAGCTGCCATAGACCGTCAAGGCCCAGGCAGCCCGGCATAATTGGGTTGCCGGGAAAATGGCAGTCAAAGAACCAAAGGTCAGGGGTGATATCGAACTCGGCCAGCACATGGCCCTTACCGTGCAGGCCACCGTCTTCCGAGATGTCGGTAATCCGGTCCATCATCAGCATTGGCGGGGCGGGCAATTGTGCATTGCCGGGGCCAAATAATTCGCCGCGGGCGCATTTCAGCAGATCGTCTTTGTCAAAACTGCTTGGGAACTGGGCCATTCTTGCCGCCTCTCCTGCCGTGGGTCCGTTCGTTATATCTGGCCTCGTCTAGCACCCGTTTGCAAGGTCCTGCAAGAGCAGCGGCTACATCATGTTGTGTATGCCGCGTTCTTTGCGAATGAATTTCATTTGAAATTGCCAACCATGCGCTCCTATATATAATGGAAGTGACTATGGGTATTGGATCAATGACACCGCAGAGCGGCGAAATAGCAACGGGTTGGCTGGTGAACGCCGGCCTGCGTCCGACGCGTCAGCGTGTGGCGTTGGCTGAGCTTCTGGTGGGCGATGGCCGCCATCGTCACGTCACCGCCGAGAGCCTGTTTGAATCGGCCAAGGAGAATGGTGACGCTGTGTCACTGGCGACGGTATACAATACCCTGCGCGCGTTTTGCGACGCCGGCGTTCTGCAGGAAATTACTGTGGACGGGTCAAAAAGCTATTTCGACACGAACACGCATGACCACCCTCATTTTTATTGGGAAGACGAGGCGCGCCTTAGTGATGCGCCGTCTGACCAATTGGTGATCCAACGCCTGCCTGAAGCGCCCGAGGGGGTCGAGATTGCCTCGGTCGACGTTGTCATTCGCCTGCGCAAAAAGTAGCGCCAATACCGCCTTTCAAACTCGCCAACAACAAACGTTCAACCTGATCAATGGTCGCGTCAGCTGGCCCTGTTCCGTGGCGCGCAAGAACAACGGACTCAGTTGCGTCCTGATCGCTGATCGGAACACTGACAAGACGTTTATTGTCATAACTGACCGGGTTGAGCGGGCTGGTATAGCTGATCCCGATCCCTTCGCCATGGGCGGCAAGACTGCGCTGAATCTCAATCGACGCCGCCCTATGCGCGACAGTCGGGTGCAGACCGTTGCGCCGAAAGAGGCTGAGGATGTGTTGTGCCGACCAGCCTTCTGTTGAAAGGATCAACGGGTGAGCAGCCAAGTCAGCCAGTGAGACCGTGCCTGCTGTCGCCAATAGATGATCCGGGGGCATAAGGGCCTTTGGCCGACTGTCGAACAGTTTTGCTCGTGTGAACCCCGCATCCATTGTCAGCTCGTAAGTGATGGCAATATCGATCTGGCCATCAATCAATCTGTTCAGCAGCCCTTCAAAGGACGCAGCAAAGTAAGTGATAGCGATGTTTGGAAAAGCATCGCGCAAATGGTGCAGGGCGGGTGCCAGCAGGAAGGGGGCGAGGTCCGTAAAACACCCCAGTCTTAGACGTGTCGTGCCCGGCGACGGTGTTTCTGATGACTCGATTTGGGCTGCGTCTTTCAGAAGGGTCTCGGCCTGATCGATGAATTTTCTCCCCTGAGGCGTCAGCGCCATGGCCGAGCCTCGGCGGCGGATAAACAGCGGGTGTCCCAAATGTGCTTCGACACGCGTCAGGGCTGTGGACAGGGCCGGTTGCGATACATTCAGGTATTGTGCGGCTGCGGACAGGCTGCCGTGGCGCCCGACCGCGCAAACATATTCGTACTGACGCAGTGAAATGTATAACATAAAGTTAATTATAACTTCGAAAGATATGATTTGAACAGAACACTCCTTCAACGCAAAAGATTGGAAAACGAATGGAGACCCGGATGCCTCACCCGCTTGTAACTCAAGAGATGATCACAACGTATCAGGATGATGGCGTCGTTCTGATCAAAGGGCTGTTTGCAGATTATGTGGATCAACTGCGCGACGGCATTGCCGCGAATATGGCAGAGCCTGGCCCGTATGCATCAGAAAACAAGAAAGAGGGTCAAACGGGTCTGTTCTTTGACGATTATTGCAACTGGACCCGCATCCTGCAGTTCCGCGAGGTGATCGAAAACTCGCCCGCGGCCGAGGTCGCAGCGGACCTGATGCAGTCGAAAAGTGTTCAGGTGTTTCACGACCACGTATTGGTAAAAGAGCCCGGGACATCCATGGCCACGCCCTGGCATCAGGATGGCCCATATTACTTCGTTGAGGGTCAGCAAACCATCAGCTTCTGGTCTCCGCTGGATCCGGTCAGGCAGGCGACGTTGCGCTGTGTCGCGGGCTCTCACCGGTGGGAGAAAGAGGTGCTGCCAACCCGCTGGGTTTCTGAGGAAGGTTTTTTCCCGGATGAAGGCCAGTACATCCCCGTGCCGGACCCGGATGCCGAGGGCATGAAGGTCGTCGAATTCGAAATGGACCCCGGTGACGCCGTTGCCTTCAATTATCGCACCCTTCACGGTGCGCGAGGAAACCACTCGGACAGCCGTCGCCGCGCCTTTTCTCTGCGGCTGGTCGGCGATGACGCAAGGTATGTAGAGCGTCCAGGCAGAACCTCTCCACCGTTTCCCGGCCATGACATGACGCCGGGGCAGCGTCTGCGAGAAGACTGGTTTCCGGTCCTGTTTCAGCGCTGAGGCGCTTCAGAACCATTGGCCTGATTCGATCAGGCCCAGATCCAGCAGCTGCCGCGAGTGCCATTCAAAAGGCACGGAGTTGCGCCAGCTAAAACTTGGAATGTCAAAAGTCGACCCGGCATTTGTTTTGAGCGCCTTCGCGGCGCGGAAGGAACAGATAGCCGCGGTCACGTTGTGATGCCATGGGCAGGAATAGGTATTGTATTCCGGCTCATTGAACGTGTGGTCGGATTTCAGGATCAGGCCCTTTTGCGCCTTGAACAGGGCGATGCGGTCGATGCGACGGCGTTCATAGGGAATGTGATCCTCGAACCGCCAGCGCAAGCCACCTGACAGGTCCACCTGACGGTCCAGTGGTTGGCCATCAGGGTCGTGGCGTGATTGGGCATAGTAACCCGTTTTGTCGAACAAAGCCTGTTCGGGGGCGACACCGTTGGGAAAAGCGGTCAGGTCCTCGGCATAAAGGTCGATGACGTAGCTCAGCATCGCATTGCGGCGTTCTTCGCTGTGAAAGGCCAGCATTTCGCCAATGCTGCGCGTTTCGCAAAACGGAAAGAACAGGTATTCGGCGTTATAGCAGTAGTACATCCAGATGCCGGGCGCGGCCTGAGTTATTCTGTTCAGGGTATCGAAAACCACCGTTCGGGGAACGCACTTCAAGGTGACCCGATGCACCCGGTCGGTCAACGCGGGCTCCAGTCGGAACTCCTGAGGCATGAAGGCGATAACGGATTTGAACCCTAGTTTCAGATGGTGATGCAGAGTACTTTCCAACTCGACCTCATCCTCGGCAAAGACCATCGCAACGGGGCCTTGCGCCATTGCGGGTTGCCCGGCTTTCAGGAAATGGTCGAGGGAATCGTATTGCATCGGCTGTTTTCAGTTTTGTCTTGCTGGAAAGTTCCGCCAAATTCGGGTAATTGCGCCCGCATTGCAAGCGGCGTTCGAAGCATATAGACGACGCCGGTCCAGCGAATGCAAAGGCCCGTCTCATGTCCGAACCGAAGAAGCTGTTTATCAAGACCTATGGCTGTCAGATGAATGTCTATGACAGTGAACGCATGTCCGAGGCGCTGGGCGGGCAGGGCTACGTTGAAACCCAGACCCCCGAAGATGCGGATATGATCCTGCTGAACACGTGCCACATCCGCGAGAAAGCGGCAGAAAAAGTGTATTCCGAACTGGGGCGCTTCAAGGGTCTGAAGGCCGAGAAGCCTGATCTGAAAATCGGCGTGGCGGGCTGTGTTGCTCAGGCGGAAGGCGAAGAGATCATGCGCCGCCAGCCTTTGGTTGATCTGGTGGTAGGTCCGCAAAGCTATCACCGCCTGCCCGAGATGGAGGCAAAGACCCGAGCGGGCGAAAAGGCGCTGGACACGGATTTCCCCGAAGAAGACAAGTTCGAAAAATTGAAAAACCGCCCCAAGGCCAAGCGCGGACCGACGGCGTTTTTGACTGTTCAGGAGGGCTGCGATAAATTCTGCGCCTTCTGCGTGGTTCCTTATACACGCGGTGCTGAAGTCAGCCGCCCAGCCGATCGCATCATCCGCGAAGCCCATGATCTGGTCGAACGCGGGGTACGCGAGATCACGTTGCTGGGCCAAAACGTCAACGCCTATCACGGTGCCGGGGCGAATGGTGACATGACGCTTGCCGGCTTGATCTGGGAACTGAACAAGGTCGACGGGCTGGAACGCATCCGCTTTACCACCTCGCACCCAAACGACATGGCCGACGATCTGATCGAGGCGCATGGCACCTGTGACAAGCTGATGCCTTATCTGCACCTGCCGGTTCAGTCGGGTTCGGACCGTATCCTCAAGCGGATGAACCGTAGCCATACGGCAGAAAGCTATCTGCGGCTGGTCGAACGCATTCGTGCGGCGCGTCCAGATATCGTGATGTCGGGGGACTTCATTGTTGGTTTCCCAGAAGAGACCGAAGATGATTTTCAGGCCACGATGGATTTGGTCGAAGAGGTCAAATACGGCTATGCCTATTCCTTCAAATACTCCACACGTCCAGGAACCCCGGCAGCTGAACGGTCGCAGGTTGATCCGGCTGCGGCAGATGAACGGTTGCAGCGGCTTCAGGCCTTGATCACGCGCCATCAGCGAGAGATTCAGGACGGTATGGTTAGACGCACTGTCCGCGTTCTTTTCGAAAAACCGGGTCGCTTGTCCGGGCAGATGGTTGGAAAGTCCGAATATTTGCATTCGGTGCACGTAAAAGGACCAGAGATCGCCACGGGTGACTTGAGAGAAGTCCGGATCACTGAGTCCGGGGCGAATTCTCTGGCCGGTGAGTTGTTGTAGGTCGGTGTAAACACCTCCCGGACACCATAGTTGGTGTTTGTTTCCAAAATTTACCCTTGATTTATTGCTTGGAACTATGCTCCGAGAGGAGCCATGGTTTTTTGGGCGCAAGGATCTGCGTCTGCAAATCGGCGATATGCCGGTCCCGGAAAACGGGATGAGGGAGGTACGAGTGTCGACTATCAAGAGCTTTGGGAGCCTGAGCAGGTTGAGAACACTGACGTTAACTGCCGCTGTTACACTGATTGCCGGCGCATCCATTGCCGGTGATTTGAAAGGTGACATAAGCGATCCGGAAGTGGTCAGCCCGAAAAGATTCAGCAGCGATGTCCGCGCTTTTTACCTGGGACTTACCGGCGGTTATGGCTCTGGCGGGGACGATCGGTTTGGCCTGACAACGCCCAGCAGGCAGTTTGATATCGGTGATCAGGACTTGTCGGGGACATACGGGGGGCTCCGGGGGGGGTGGCGTGGTATTTTACCTGCTACCGGTGGGCGCGACTATGTCTATGGCTTTGAAGTCGGGTATGAGTTCGGTTCCCTGGACGACACTGTCAGCAGGCGGATCGGCGGCGTCAATGTGCAAGGCGGAACAGAGATTTCGGATGTTCTGGCATTCCGATTTCGTAATGGTCTGACAAACCGCAGCGGACGAATTCTGTATTTCTTCAGTGTCGGATATCTATGGGGCGATGTGGAAACAACCAACAGCTTGGCATTGGGCCCGACGGTTCAGAATTTCTCGGCGTCAGATCGGCGGAACGGTTATTCGGCAAGCATAGGGGCCGAGCACAAGTTGTCCGACAACTGGTCGATTACGGGCGAATATGAATATGTCCAATTCCAATCAAAAAACGTCCAGTTCAGTTCTGGCTTTTCCACAAAGTCCACACCAAAATACAGCGGTTTGAGATTCGGGCTGAACTATACCTTCTGATGTTCGCCCAATCGGCAACCGATCACCGTTAAATCGGCTGTTATGACATCTCAGCGTTTATTTTTGAAACTGTGGCTTGCGCCTACCAAGATTTGTTGTCTACGCTCGGAGTGAACAGCCAAGACAGGAGAGCGGATTGGCCATCGGTGCCCTGACCCCACCGCAAGATGAAATGCCCCAACACGAGGCGTTCGTAGAATTTCCCGACAACCGATTGCTGATTGACCTGTGCGGTGAATATGACCGCAATCTGGCCGAGATCGAAACAAAGCTTTCGGTCCAGATTGTGCGCCGCGGCAATCAGCTTGTTGTGATGGGCGATGAAGATGCTCAGAAACAGGCGGTTGAGGTACTTCAATCGCTGTATACAAGGCTTGAAGGTGGGCGCGAGGTTGAGGCCGCAGACGTCGATCGCGAGTTGAGGATGGGTGTTTCAGAACAGGGAACCGGAAGCCGGGATGGCGACCAGCTTGAAATGTTCAAGGGCGGTTCGGTCGAGATCAAGACCCGCAAGAAGCTGGTTGAACCGCGCACCGACGCCCAGAAAGCCTATGTCCAGTCACTGTTCAACAATGAGCTGGCCTTTGGAATTGGTCCCGCGGGGACGGGTAAGACCTATCTGGCAGTGGCGGTCGGGGTTTCGATGTTCATCGGCGGACATGTGGATCGAATCATCCTGAGCCGTCCGGCGGTCGAGGCGGGCGAAAAACTGGGTTATTTGCCGGGTGACATGAAGGACAAGGTCGACCCTTACATGCAACCGCTTTATGACGCGTTGAACGATTTTCTGCCCGGAAAACAGTTGGCCAAACTGATCGAAGAGAAACGAATCGAAATCGCTCCGCTGGCCTTTATGCGTGGTCGTACGCTGGCCAACGCATTTGTTGTTCTGGATGAAGCTCAAAACGCCACCACGATGCAGATGAAGATGTTTCTGACCCGTCTGGGTGAAGGAAGCCGCATGGTCATCACCGGCGACCGGTCACAGGTAGATTTGCCGCGTGGCGTTCAATCGGGCCTGGCGGATGCTGAGAGGTTGTTGAAAACGATCCCGAATATCAGTTTTAACTACTTCACCTCGAAAGACGTGGTGCGCCACCCGCTTGTCGCTGCGATCATCGAGGCGTATGAGGCCGATGCGGGCCGTGAAACCACGTGAGCACATAGCCCGTTAACGAGGCTGTTGTGCGGTAAGATGACCCTGGATCTCATTTTCGAAGACGAAAGGTGGCAAGATCTTGAGGTCTTGTCACAAAAGGCGATTAACGCCGTTCTGACCCATTGCGGTTTGACCCCGGAGCTGTGCGAAGTCAGTATTCTGGGGTGCAACGATGCGCGGATTTCCGAACTGAACGCAGAATTTCGGGGCAAACCGACGCCCACCAATGTGCTGAGCTGGCCTGCGGAAGACCTGGCTCCGAACGAGGCAGGGCAATCACCACGCCTGCCAGAGCCGGACTTTACCGGCGAGATTGTTCTGGGCGATGTTGCGATTTCCTATGACACCTGCGCCCGAGAGGCGGCCGAAGCCAACAAGGCAATGAGTGATCACGTGACCCATTTGCTTGTTCACGGAACGTTGCATTTGCTGGGTTATGATCACATTCGTGACCCCGATGCCACCTTGATGGAAGGGATTGAGGTCAAGATACTTGGCAAATTGGGTATTGATGACCCATATAAGGTATAATGTGGGTTCAAGACCCGATCAGTTGGAACAAGGTAATGGGCGATATAGAAGGCAGTTCTAGGGCGGCGCAAAGCGCGCAACCTCAGGACAGCAGTACTGAAACGGAAGAGAAAACCGGTTTGTTTTCTCGAATCCTCGAAGTGTTTTCGAGCGATGATACTCAACCGGACCAGACGGTGAACGGACAAAACGCGGCTGTGGCGCAGCCACGCGGGATGATTAACCTGCGCCGGATGCGCGTTGAGGATGTTGCCATCCCTACCGCTGAAATTGTCTCGGTACCTTCGACGATCACAAAAGATGAACTGGCGGACGTTTTCCGAAGCAGTGGTATGTCGAGGATTCCAGTCTATGAGGGAACCTTGGATACACCGCTTGGTTTTGTTCACCTCAAGGATTTTGCTCTGACCCACGGTTTCAACGGTGGGGGTAAAAAGTTTGATCTGACCTCTATGCTGCGGACGCTATTGTTCGTGCCGCCATCCATGCCAATCGGCGTCTTGTTGACCAAGATGCAAACCGAGCGGCGTCACATGGCATTGGTGATTGATGAATATGGCGGCGTTGATGGTCTGCTGACGATCGAAGACCTGATCGAGCAGGTCGTAGGTGAAATCGCTGACGAGCACGATGCGGATGAAGACCAGCTTTGGGTGCAGGAAAAGCCCGGATGCTATGTGGTACAGGCGCGTGTGCCGCTCGAAGATTTCGAGGCCGAGATTGGCCGGTCTCTGACCAGTCATGAAGACGTCGACGAAGAGGAAATCGATACTCTGGGCGGGCTTGTCTTTATGCTCTCCGGCCGCGTTCCGGCGCGGGGTGAGGTTGTCATTCACCCAGAGGGCCCGGAATTCGAAGTGATCGAAGCCGATCCACGCCGAATCAAACGGCTGCGCGTCATGCTGCCGGACGTTGCTGCATGACCCCAGTAAGGGGCTGGCCATTATCGTTGAGATTGTTGGTCGCTGCCACCCTTGGCGGGGCAGGCGCGTTTGGTCAGGCGCCTCATCTGTTTTGGGGCGCAACCGTTTTGGCTCTGGTCCTGATTGTGCCAATTTTCCTTGCCAGCGAAACCCGAAGCCGGGCGGCATGGGTCGGCTGGGCCTTCGCGACCGGCTATTTTGCCCATGCCCTTGGCTGGATCATTGAGCCGTTTCAGGTGGATGCTGAACGCCATGCCTGGATGGCCCCGTTTGCGTTAGTATTCTTGGCGGGCGGACTGGCCTTGTTCTGGGCTGCCGCCTTTGGCCTGTCGCGAAAAATTGGTGCCACGCCCATTTGTCAGGGCATATTACTAGTTGCAGTCTTGTCCCTGGCCGAGGTGGCGCGTGGATATGTGATGACCGGCTTTCCATGGGCTGGCGTCGCGCAGATCTGGGTGGATACACCGGTGGCTCAGGTGCTGTCTCTGGTTGGGCCAAATGGGTTGAACGCGCTGACCTTTGCCGCAACATTCCCAATTGGCGTGGCATTGGCGCAGGATAAACCCTTGAACGGTTTGGCGCGGACCCTGGGTTTTACCGGCGTGATGGCAGCGATGGCGATTGCCTACGGGTTGACGCGACCCGTCGTTCAGGACGGTTCACATCTGGTTCGCGTGGTCCAGCCGAATGCCCCCCAGCACCAAAAATGGGATCCGGCATATGCGCCTTTGTTTTTCGCGCGTCAGGTTGAATATACCGCAGCCTTTCCCAGACCCGACCTGATTGTCTGGCCCGAGACCGCAGTTCCAGCTTGGTTAGGTAGCGCACAACCGTTTCTGTCAACTGTTGCGGATGCCGCGCAGGGTGTGCCGGTGATATTGGGGATTCAGCGCGCAGAAGGCCCGAGAATCTTCAACTCGCTGGTCTATCTGGATGAAACCGGGCGTCAGGCAGGGTTGTATGACAAACACCACTTGGCGCCTTTCGGTGAATACGTCCCCTTGGGTGACCTGATGGGGCGTTTCGGGGTCAGTGGTCTGGCGGCCACAACCGGGCACGGGTTCAGCGCGGGGCCGGGCCCCGCCCTGTTGGACCTCGGCAAGCTTGGAAACGCATTGCCCCTGATTTGCTACGAAGCCATTTTCCCGCAAGATGTGAATGGTGCGCCGGGTCGGGCTGACTTCTTATTGCAGATCACAAATGACGCGTGGTTTGGTACGCGGTCGGGACCGTTTCAACACCTGGTGCAAGCCCGGATGAGGGCAATTGAGCAGGGCTTGCCGATGATACGTTCGGCCAATACCGGTGTATCGGCCATAATTGACCCATTGGGTCGGGTGACTGCGTCGTTGGCTCTGGGTGAGGCAGGATATGTGGACGCCGCGTTGCCGCAACCACACCGTCGCACGACTTATGCACGTATCGGGGACAGTCCGATCGTTGTTGTCTTACTGTTTATTCTGGCGATGGCGCTGTTTGGTACTCGCGGCAACCGGGCAATTAGAGATTGACCCCAACTTTGGGCAAGCGTATGCGTCTGTGGTCTGCCACAACGGCTTCCTGGCGTGGCGGAGAAACCTTAATGGAGCACATTTATGTCCCGACAGAACTATACTTTTACTTCGGAATCCGTTTCTGAAGGGCACCCGGATAAGGTCTGTGACCGTATCTCGGATGCTGTCCTTGATGCATTTCTAAACGAAGAGCCTGAGGCGCGCGTGGCCTGCGAAACCTTTGCCACGACCAACCGCATCGTTATCGGTGGCGAAGTTGGTCTGTCGGACAAGGACAAACTGCATGACTACATGAGCCGCATCGACGAAATTGCGCGCGAGTGCGTGAAAGACATCGGATATGAGCAGGACAAGTTCCACCACGAAACAGTCGAGGTGACGAACCTTCTGCACGAACAATCCGCCCATATCGCGCAGGGCGTGGATGCCGCGGACAACAAGGACGAAGGCGCTGGCGACCAGGGCATCATGTTTGGCTTTGCCACAACAGAAACGCCTGCGCTTATGCCTGCGCCGATCCAGTATTCGCACGCAATCCTGCGGCGTCTGGCCGAAGTGCGCAAGAACGGCACCGAGCCTGCACTGGGGCCGGATGCGAAATCTCAGTTGTCCGTCGTTTATCAAGACGGCAAACCAGTCGGCGTCAGCTCGATCGTTCTGTCGACGCAGCATCTGGATGAGGCGCTGACGTCGGATGACATCCGCGCCATCGTTGAACCTTATATCCGTGAAACTCTGCCCGAAGGCTGGTTGTCGGCTGATACCGAATGGCACGTCAACCCGACCGGAAAATTCGTTATTGGCGGGCCGGATGGCGACGCTGGTCTGACCGGTCGTAAGATCATCGTGGATACCTATGGTGGCGCAGCCCCGCATGGTGGCGGCGCATTCTCGGGCAAAGATCCGACCAAGGTTGACCGTTCGGCGGCCTATGCCGCGCGCTATCTGGCGAAAAACGTCGTAGCCGCCGGTATGGCCGAGCGCTGCACCATTCAGTTGAGCTATGCCATTGGCGTATCGAAGCCGCTGTCGATCTATGCAGACACGCATGGCACGGGTCAGGTTGCAGATGCGGCGATCGAAAAAGCAGTTGGCCAGATCATGGATCTGACACCCCGCGGTATTCGTCAGCACCTTCAGCTGAACAAGCCGATCTACCAGCGTACAGCGGCTTACGGGCACTTTGGTCGCGAACCGGATGCGGATGGCGGTTTTAGCTGGGAACGCACTGATCTGGTCGACGCACTGAAATCAGCAGTTTGATCTGAAAAATCCAAAGCGCGCCTTCAGGGGCGCGCTTTTTCTTTGGGGCGGTGCACGCTCTTGCAACGTACTCCGCTGCGCAGTATGGCCACCGCCATGAGCACCGAGACCCCACAACGCCCGCGCAGAAACTTTTATGGCCGTTTCAAGGGCAAGACCCTAAAGCCCAGTCAAAAGACCTATCTGAACGAAGATCTGGCTGAATTGTCACCCGGCGCTGTGGACTGGGACATTAACCCTGAACGCAAGCCGCTGGACCTGGATGGCCTGTTCGGCGGTAAGCCGGTCTGGTTGGAAGTCGGCTTTGGCGGTGGTGAGCATCTGGTGCACCAGGCGCAAAACAATCCTGACATTGGCATCATCGGGGCCGAGCCTTACATCAACGGTGTTGCCATGCTGCTGGGCAAAATCCGTCAGGCAGGTGTTGAAAACCTCGCCGTGCACCCCGGAGATGCGCGTGATCTGTTCGACGTGCTGCCAGAGGTCAGCATTTCGCGCGCGTTCCTTCTCTATCCCGATCCATGGCCCAAAACGCGGCATCATCGCCGTCGGTTTGTAACTCAGGAACATCTTGAGCCATTCGCAAAGGTGCTGAAACCCGGGGCGATCTTCCGGGTTGCTACTGACATTCCCGATTACGTGCGTCAGACATTGGAAGAGGTTCCGCGCGCCGGGTTTGAATGGCTGGCCGAACGCCCTTCGGACTGGCGCGAACCGTGGAACGACTGGATCTCTACGCGATACGAGCAGAAGGCGCTACGCGAGGGTCGGACACCTCACTACCTGACCTTCCGACGCAAAGGCTGATTGCCGCTGGACCAACGGGCGTCAATTCGCTAATCGGCTTGAGCACTGATAGCGCAAAAGGAGCCCTCATGTCCGGACACGGCACGCCCATCCCGATGACCTCGCATCCCTGCGGCCCGCTGACCGGCACGGCCGAGGTGCCCGGCGACAAGTCGATTTCGCACCGGTCGCTGATCCTTGGTGCGATGGCCGTGGGTGAAACCAGGATTTCGGGTTTGCTGGAAGGCGAAGACGTACTGGATACCGCAAAGGCGATGCGTGCCTTCGGCGCTGAGGTCACAGAGCACGGAAACGGGGAATGGACAGTGCACGGCGTGGGTGTCGGTGGCTTCGCCGAACCGGGTCAGGTGATCGACTGTGGCAACTCGGGAACCGGTGTGCGGCTGATCATGGGGGCGATGGCGACCTCTCCGATCACGGCGACCTTTACCGGTGATGCCAGTCTGAACAAACGCCCCATGGCGCGAGTGACTGATCCTCTGGCCCTGTTTGGGGCACAATCGGTTGGGCGATCCGGCGGGCGCTTGCCGATGACCATCGTCGGCGCTGCGGACCCGACCCCTGTGCGATACGAAGTTCCTGTGCCGTCTGCGCAGGTGAAATCCGCCGTACTTCTGGCGGGTCTGAATGCCCCCGGAAAGACCGTTGTGATCGAGAAAGAGGCTACACGTGACCATTCCGAACGGATGCTGGCTGGATTTGGTGCCGAAATCACGGTCGAGGATACCGACGAGGGCCGTGTTATCACTCTGACCGGTCGCCCGGAACTGAAGCCGCAGGTCATCGCTGTACCGCGCGATCCGTCCAGTGCGGCTTTTCCGGTTTGCGCGGCGTTGATCACACCTGGATCCGATGTTTTGGTGCCTGGGATCGGTTTGAACCCCACACGCGCGGGCCTCTTTACGACCTTGCGCGAGATGGGCGCTGATCTGACCTATGAAAACGAACGCGAAGAGGGAGGCGAACCAGTCGCCGATTTGCGCGCCAAATACTCGCCCAACATGAAAGGCATCGACGTTCCTTCCGAGCGTGCCGCCTCAATGATCGATGAATACCCGGTTCTGTCGGTAGTGGCTGCAAATGCCACAGGCACAACGATGATGGGTGGCGTGAAAGAGCTGCGCGTGAAGGAAAGCGACCGGATTGACGCCATGGCCCGTGGCCTGCGCGCCAACGGGGTGACTGTTGCCGAAGGTGACGATTGGTGGTCGGTTGAAGGGCTGGGCATCGGCAACGTTCCGGGTGGAGGCACCTGCGAAAGCTTTCTGGATCACCGCATCGCCATGTCGTTCATGGTGATGGGTATGGGTGCACAGAGCCCCGTGAGTGTGGATGACGGCGGCCCGATCGCGACGTCGTTCCCGATCTTTGAACCACTGATGGAGTCGCTGGGTGCAAAGGTAGAGCGCACGTGAGTTTCACTGTTGCCATTGACGGACCAGCGGCTGCGGGCAAGGGCACGATATCAAAGGCCGTGGCGGCGCATTTCGGGTTTGCTCATCTGGACACGGGTTTGCTGTATCGCGCTGTCGGAAGGCGTACGCTTGAGGGGGAAAGCGCGATTGAAGCCGCGCAGTCTCTGACTGCAGAGGAGCTTGAGAAGGGCGACCTGCGCACCGCCGACGTTGCGCAGGCAGCTTCCAAAGTGGCTGTTCTTCCAGAGGTTCGCGCTGCCTTGGTAGATTTTCAGCGCGCTTTTTCCCGCAGGGCAGGTGGGGCCGTTCTGGACGGTCGTGATATCGGCACGGTGATTTGTCCGAATGCCGAAGTGAAGCTGTTTGTAACAGCCAGTGCAGAAGTGCGCGCCGAGCGTCGTTTTCTGGAGCTTAGTGCAAAAGGCGCTGACGTAACCCGTAAACAGGTTCTGGCGGATGTCAGAGAACGCGACGCGCGGGATGCTGAGCGTAGCACAGCTCCGATGAAACCCGCTGAAGATGCCGTGCAGTTGGACACCACCGATCTGAGTATCGAGGCGGCGTTGGCCAAAGCCCTTGAGGTGATCAACGCAAAACTGCCCGCGACGCGTTAACGCCGCGGGCAAACGGGTCAGGTCTTACAGCTCGCCCACGGCGACGCTTTTGATATTCGCCCATTGGTCATCCGCCGTTTTTGCGGTGGTGACAACGTCCTTCAAAAAGGCTGCCCGGGTTTCCGCGTTCAGGAACAGAAACAATTTTCCGTCTGCGACAAGGTATTGATCCGGGTCACCGTCAAACTTCTTGCCGACCGATACGCCGAATGAACAGAAGCCACCATGCTGCGGCAGGTATGCAGCAGGGTTTGCCTCGAACGCTTCACGGTTCGCGGCCGACGTGAAATAATAGGAGGCTCCGTCATAAGTTGACGAATGAGTGGCGAAGCCTTCGACCGGGTTGCCATCATTAACCAGTGCAACCAGATCAACCCCATGCGCAGCCAGCGGCGCACCGGCGGCTGAAAGGCCGTTGGACACGTTGATTTCGTCAGCGGCAAAGGCTGGGGTGGACAGGGCAATTGCAGTTGCCATAGCGGCAAAGATGAGAGATTTCATGATATTTTCCCTTTGGTTCTGGTTTCGGGTCGACCGCTTTGTCGACCGATAAAGCTAAGTTAGGGAAAGGATACGGAACGTTTAATCTCAGATACGTCACCAAATCTTGCAGATCGTACAAACAGGCGAATGGCTAGCGTTTAATCTCCAAATTCCCACCATCCATCCCGAGACGTAGGAAGCCGGGCGCTGGGTGACGCGCGGAACGTTGAGACATATCACCTTTGCGTTGCAAGCTGAGGCTAAGCCGCGTGGTTCGGTTCCCGGTACCAGGATTCCTTCTGACAAGAACCTGCCGCGGACCATGCAGACTTTTTCAGTCAGAACCCGCTATCGTTCAGATTGCCAAATCGCATTGGGGATCGGCGTTTGGCAGGAGTTCCTGCGCGCGCTGCCGCGCACCATAGGCTTTGCACTTGCACCGGTTCAAGATTCAGCCTATACGCGCGCTGTCGATACAAGGGCGGTCAACGTCCGGATGACGTTTCTGAGCAGGGCCGGGTTACCTCGGCCCTTTGTGTTTGTTTGCTCGGGGCGCACCGGATCACGCCTGAAGACGTCATGAAACAAGACCGGCGGAGACAACCGCTCGGCCAGCAAAAACGTACTGTAAAGGAAATGAACGCCACATGGCTAACGCATCCATGGAGGAATTCGAAGCCCTCCTGAATGAAAGCTTCGAAATGGACACGCCCGAAGAGGGTTCTGTTGTCAAAGGCAAGATTCTGGCGATTGAAGCCGGTCAAGCCATCATCGACGTCGGCTATAAAATGGAAGGCCGCGTTGATCTGAAAGAATTTGCAAATCCCGGCGAAGCACCTGAAATCGCTGTCGGCGACGAGGTCGAAGTTTACCTGCGTGCCGCAGAAAACGCCCGTGGCGAAGCCGTCATCTCGCGCGAGATGGCCCGCCGCGAAGAGGCATGGGACCGCCTGGAAAAAGCATATGCCGACGACCAGCGTGTCGATGGTGCGATCTTTGGCCGCGTCAAAGGTGGCTTCACCGTCGATCTGGGTGGCGCAGTTGCATTCCTGCCCGGTTCGCAGGTTGACGTACGCCCCGTACGCGACGCAGGCCCGCTGATGGGTCTGAAGCAGCCGTTCCAGATTCTGAAAATGGACCGCCGCCGTGGCAACATCGTTGTGTCGCGCCGCGCAATCCTGGAAGAATCGCGTGCCGAACAGCGCGCCGAAGTCATCGGCAACCTGACCGAAGGTCAGAACGTCGAGGGCGTGGTCAAGAACATCACCGAATACGGCGCATTCGTTGACCTGGGCGGCGTAGATGGCCTGCTGCACGTCACTGACATGGCATGGCGTCGTGTGAACCACCCGTCCGAGATCCTGACGATCGGTGAAACCATCAAGGTTCAGGTCATCAAGATCAACAAAGACACCCACCGCATCAGCCTGGGCATGAAGCAGCTTCAGGAAGATCCGTGGGATCTGGTTGCTGCCAAGTACCCTCTGGGCTCGGTTCATCAGGGTCGCGTCACCAACATCACCGACTACGGCGCATTCGTCGAACTGGAAGCCGGTGTCGAAGGTCTGGTGCACGTGTCCGAGATGTCCTGGACCAAGAAAAACGTCCACCCCGGCAAGATCGTCTCGACCAGCCAGGAAGTCGACGTCATGGTTCTGGAAATCGACGGTGCCAAGCGCCGCGTGTCTCTGGGCCTGAAGCAGACTCAGCGCAACCCATGGGAAGTGTTTGCAGAAACCCACCCCGAGGGCACCGAAGTCGAAGGCGAAGTCAAGAACATCACCGAATTTGGTCTGTTCATTGGCCTCGAAGGAGACATCGACGGCATGGTTCACCTGTCGGACCTGTCCTGGGACGAGCGTGGCGAGGATGCGATCCAGAACTACCGCAAAGGCGACATGGTTTCGGCCGTTGTCTCGGAAGTGGATGTCGAGAAAGAGCGTATCTCGCTGTCGATCAAAGCTCTGGGCGGTGACAAGTTCGCAGAAGCCGTTGGCGGCGTGAAGCGTGGCTCGGTCATCACTGTCGAAGTGACTGCAATCGAAGATGGCGGCATCGAGGTTGAGTACGAAGGCATGAAGTCGTTCATCCGTCGTTCCGATCTGTCGCGTGACCGTTCCGAACAGCGCCCCGAGCGTTTCTCGGTCGGTGACAAGGTTGATGTCCGCGTAACCAACGTCGACAGCAAGACCCGTCGTCTGGGTCTGTCGATCAAGGCACGCGAGATCGCAGAAGAGAAAGAAGCCGTGGAACAGTACGGTTCTTCCGACTCGGGCGCGTCGCTGGGCGACATTCTGGGCGCAGCGCTGAAGTCGGGCGACTAAGCCCGGGGCGCATCCCAAGTATGATTTACGGCCTCGCATGGAAGTGCGGGGCCGTTTTTGTTGCGAATCAACATGTTCCAAACACGCTGCTCAAACTCGATAATGTTCGCGCTTGAAGTGTGTAAATCGCCCTGTCGGGCAAAATTTCGTGTGAGAATATGGCAAAATAAAGCCTCAACACGCAGAGTATCCGTTCCCCCGTTCTGGGTTTTTTCCTATACTGTCAAAACAGTAGACCTGTCACACCGGCTGCCTGGGAGGGTATCACGAATGATCCGTTCAGAACTGATTCAGAAAATCGCTGACGAAAACCCGCATCTCTATCAGCGTGATGTCGAGCGGATTGTGAACACCGTGTTCGAAGAAGTCACCGATGCCATGGCGCGCGGCGACCGGGTCGAACTGCGTGGCTTTGGTGCCTTTTCGGTGAAAAAGCGGGATGCCCGCGTTGGGCGCAACCCCCGTACCGGTGAAACCGTTCAGGTCGAAGAAAAATGTGTACCATTTTTCAAAACTGGTAAGTTGCTCAGGGATCGTTTGAACGGTAAAGCCTGACCTCATGATGCGTTACCTTCGATATGCTTTTCTTGGGACTCTCGGGATCGTTCTGATTTCCGTTTCCTTGGCAAATGTTCAGTCTGTAGAACTGAAACTGATGCCCGATGCTCTGGCCGAGCTTCTGGGCTTTAACGTCAGTACCTCTTTACCACTTTTTCTGGTCGTTCTGGGCGGTGTTGTCGCCGGTTTGATCATCGGTTTCATGTGGGAATGGCTGCGGGAACACAAACACCGCCGCGATGCGACCGTGAAAAAGGGCGAGGTCCGCAAGCTTGAACGCGAGGTCAAGAAGCTCAAGAAAAAGCAGAACGAGGGTAAGGATGATGTTCTGGCCCTGCTTGACGAGGCCAGCTGAGGCTTATGTCTACCGATGTGTCCGTTAAAATCTGCGGTTTGACCGCCTCAGAACATGTGCGCGCAGCCGTTGCAGCCGGTGCGCGCTATGTCGGGTTCAACTTTTTTCCCAAATCGCCCCGTTACGCACCGATACCGCAAGCCGCGGCGTTGGCCGCCGAAGTACCAGTCGGCGTCGCCAAGGTCGCTCTGGCCGTGAATTTCTCGGACGCGCAGCTTGATGAGATTGTCGCGGGGGTTCCGCTGGATATGTTGCAGCTTCACGGCGGAGAGAGCCCCGAGCGTGTGGCAGAGATCAAGCAGCGCTATGGCCTGCCCGTCATCAAGGCGATCGGTGTTGCCGAGGCCGAGGATTTGGCTGCGATTGATCTGTATTCCGAAGTTGCAGACCAGCTTCTGATCGATGCAAAGCCGCCGAAGAATTCGGAACTTCCCGGCGGCAACGGTCTTCCTTTTGACTGGCGGCTGCTGGCAGGTCGAAAATATTGGCGCAGGCCGTGGATGTTGTCCGGTGGTCTGAACCCAGACAATGTCGCTGAGGCGATCCGCATGACGGGTGCGCGGCAAGTCGATGTGGCGTCGGGTGTTGAAAGCGCGCCGGGCGTAAAGGACGCTGGACTGATACAGGCATTTATCGACGCGACACGCTGATTTTGTTTGCCGCTGCCAGGGGGCGACATGGTGCGTTTTGCCATGGCAAATCCCGCGACGACCACCTATGAAAGTCAGGTACGACGAGGGAGACACCCATGGCCAACGATCTTTTCAATTCCTTCATGTCCGGCCCTGACGAGCAAGGGCGCTTTGGCATATTCGGCGGGCGTTTTGTCAGCGAAACGCTGATGCCGCTGATCCTGTCACTGGAAGAGGAATACAACAAAGCCAAGGATGATCCGACCTTCTGGGCCGAGATGGATGATCTGTGGGCCAACTATGTGGGCCGCCCCTCACCTCTGTATTTCGCGGAACGCCTGACCGAGCATCTGGGCGGGGCGAAGATCTATCTGAAACGTGATGAGCTGAACCACACCGGCGCACACAAGATCAACAACGTGCTGGGCCAGATCATTCTGGCGCGACGCATGGGCAAGACCCGGATCATTGCCGAGACCGGGGCAGGGCAGCACGGTGTGGCCACAGCCACGGTCTGCGCGAAATTTGGTTTGAAATGCATCGTCTATATGGGTGCCCATGACGTGCAACGTCAGGCCCCGAACGTGTTTCGTATGCGCCTGCTGGGGGCCGAGGTGATCCCTGTGACCTCGGGTCGCGGTACGCTGAAGGACGCGATGAATGACGCGCTGCGTGACTGGGTGACCAATGTGCGCGATACGTTCTACTGCATCGGCACAGTGGCCGGTCCGCACCCATACCCGGCGATGGTGCGTGATTTCCAGTCGATCATTGGCAAGGAAGCGAAAGAGCAGATGATGAAGGCCGAAGGCCGTCTGCCCGACACGATCATTGCGGCAATCGGCGGCGGCTCGAACGCGATGGGTCTGTTCTATCCTTTCCTTGATGACAAGGACGTCAATATCATCGGTGTCGAGGCCGGCGGTAAAGGTGTAAATGAAAAGATGGAGCATTGCGCCTCGCTGACAGGCGGTCGTCCGGGCGTTCTGCATGGCAACCGCACCTATCTGCTGCAGGATGATGACGGGCAGATTCTGGAAGGCTATTCGATTTCGGCCGGTCTGGACTATCCGGGTATCGGGCCCGAACATTCCTGGTTGCATGAGGTTGGTCGCGCGACTTACGTCTCGATTACCGACAAGGAAGCGCTTGAGGCATTCCAGCTCTGCTGTGCCACTGAGGGTATCATTCCGGCGCTGGAACCCAGCCACGCTCTGGCGCATGTCATGAAGATCGCGCCCGAGTTGCCCAAGGACCACCTGATCTGCATGAACATGTGTGGACGCGGTGACAAGGATGTTCAGACCGTCGCAAAATACCTGAACTTTGACATGTCTGACACCGAGGGCCGCACGGCCGGTTGATTTCGAACCGGGGCCACATGCCCCGGTTTACAGTCTTGATCAAGCAAGCTGTCGGAACACCCTTCGGTCCACCCTTGATTGTAATGCTGCTCCGAAATGGCCTTCGGATCTAATTGGTGTTTTAACGGGCGCAGACGGATTGTTGTTCCTGCCCTGGTGTGGCATCCGGTTTGGTCACCGTATGTTGGCCCTCGCAGGCGATCTTTTTGAACCCGACGGAGCCCGGTCAAAGAATCGTCCACAAGCGATATTACCCCGTTCAACCTGCGCCCGAAGGTTTCCAATTGGAGATCAGTGCAGCAAGCGGTGCCGTACTGTTGCAAAATTGCTGGACTGTCAGTGACTATGTCCTTTCTGTCTTTGCATGTGATTTTCCAGCGCAGCCTGTCTCACGTTTCTATCTCCACTCGACAACACAGCAAAAATTGGGTGTTTCAAGCCGTTTGAGATTTGGTCCAGGTCAAAACCCGCTTGTTCCAACAACACGACGTGTTCCGCACGCCCCAGTTGATTCCTGCCGCGTTCTATACAGCGTCTTCCAATTGAATTAACTTCTCATTAACCGGCGATTTGCGGTCGGTTCTGGGGATGTCTCTGCGAAGATGGGGCAAGGATGACGCTGCTTGGGATGCGATTTTAACCCCGGGCACTCTGGTGTTTGGCACCCACGCGGTGCTGTAGGAGGTAATATGGTTTGGTCCGCAATTACGAGGCTGTCGTGCCTGGGTCTTTTGGTTTCCGCGCTTTTGATGGGAAGCGTCAAAGAGGGTCTGGCGTTTGGCAACCCTTCGTTTCCGTCCCAGACAGTCGCAACACCCAACGGCGGGCAGATTTTCTTTTCTAATCTACAAGGCACTGCGACAGCGTTCATGTCGTTGGGCGGCTCGGGAGAAGGCCCGGGAGGATCGTTCTATTTCAACAATGGTGTTTTGACTCAACCTGCTATTACGCCAGCAGGATTGGCCAATCTTGGATATATTGGCGCGACGATACTCAGCCAGAACGGAGCGGACTCAACTTACGCCGCTGATGGCTATCTTGGGGTCATGTTCACCGCGCGCGAAACCGTGGGAGGGCCGCTTTACCTTTATGAGATCGCGCTGTCGGGTGTCACGAATACCCAGATTATCAACACGCGGACGCTGGCCGACACGACGCAGCCGACGGCCTCAATCGGTGCACTGACAACAATCGGCAACGGAACGTTCCAAGCGGTGATCACACTTAGTGAACCCAGCACAGATTTCACGGTGGGCGACTTGTCGGTCACCAATGCGTCCGCCAGCCTGACTGGGTCCGGAACCAATTATGTCGCAACGCTGACTGCGCAAAGTAACGGTACAGTTGAGCTGTTTATTCCCGCAGGCGTTTTTTCTGATGCGGCCGGGAATCTGAACCTTGCGTCCAACAGGGTCAGCACACAACAGGGGGTGACGGACACACAACGACTGGTGCAGGCCTTTCAGAACGCCCGGGCCAACAGCCTTGTGACCAATCAGCCAGAGCTGACGCAGTTTCTTCAGCAATCGGGATCAGGTGCGCTGGACTCGTCGGTGACGCAAGGATCGGGGTATCTGAAATTTGCAAGTGACCCAACCCACCCGGTCTGGTTCAATCTGTCCGGGAACTGGAGCTCTCAAAACGATTACGACAGTTCTTATGCCTTGGCCGTGGTGGGGGCGCATGGCTGGGTGAACTCGAACCTTCTGATCGGCGCCATGTTGCAGATCGATTATGCCGAAACCGAAAACGGCCCGGCCAGCGTGGATGGCACAGGGTGGCTGGTCGGACCTTATGTCGTCGCAAAACTGCCCAGCCAGCCGGTGTTTTTCGAAGGGCGCGTTCTGTACGGTCAGGCTGATAACGACATTTCTCCACTGGGCACCTATACCGACAGTTTCGATAGTGAACGCTGGCTAATCCAGTCGCGCGTAACCGGAGAGTTCAAGCGCGGTAACCTGACACTTTTGCCGTTGCTGGATGTTAGCTATGCCAGCGACGATCAGGAGGCTTATACCGATAGTCTGGGCAACCTGATCCCACAGCAGAATTTCAGCCTGACCACTGCACGGCTGGGTATGGATTTCAGTCACCCAATCCAGGTGTCGCGCGGTCAGATGATGCTGACCGGTGGTCTGTCTGGTATTTGGAGCACAACATCCGGCACAGGCACTGTTCCTGGCTTGACACCCATTGGCGACACCGCCCGCGCCCGTGCCGATCTGGGATTTGATTACCGGCTGGAGAACAACAGCCTTCTGGCCGCAAACCTGTTCTATGATGGTATCGGCGAAAGCGGTTTTGAAAACTACAGTGTCAGCCTGATCTGGCAAATGGCATTCTGAATCAGCCGTGCGCCCCTTTGGTGGGCCTTCAGGTCTTTGCCTTATTTTGAAGCAAAATGTCGAGCGGTACGATCTCAAGCGCGCGTTGATGTGTCGCCTCCAGATGAACCTGTGGCGCACATCCTTCGTCATGAGCTTGCAAAAACCGGCTGGCGCATAAACACCAACTGTCGCCTGGGCGAAGGCCGGGAAAGTCGAATTCGGGCCGCGCCGTGCTCAGATCATTGCCGACATATTTTGAAAATGCCAGAAACTCGGCCGTCATCACGGTGCAGACTGTGTGACTGCCCTGATCCTCGGGGCAGGTATTGCACGCGCCATCCCGGAAAAACCCTGTCAAAGGGTCGCGAGAGCAAGGGGCCAGAACGCCACCCAGTACATTGATACTTTCTTGTTTCTGCATAATGGCATCTTACAGACTTTTCGCAATCTTGCGGAACATTTCGATGTTCAGGTCATTTACACCCGGCTCACGGAACAGCCTGTCTGCACCAGTGGACACAATCAGAACGCCCCTGGGCTGGTTGAAATAGATGTATTGCCCATAGACGCCACGGGCCAGAAACTCTCCTTCATGCGCGCCGCGGGGAATCCACCATTGATACCCGTACCCGATCTCTCCTTGTGCGGTCGGTGCGCTGGGTTGGGTGGCTTCGAAAATCCATTCGGCAGGAACCAGTTGTTTTCCATTCGCGATGCCGTCCTGCAGGATCATTTGTCCGAACCGGGCGAAATCACGCGTGGTAAAGTTGAGGCCCCCCAAAACAAAAGCGACCCCTGCACCATCCGTGATGTAGTATCCGTCCCGCTCCAGCCCCAACGGTTGAAGGATCTTTTCCGTCAGAAGGTCTGCCACATTCCGCCCGGTCGCACCGCGTATCACCATGCCCAGAACATGGGTGTCGATCGACACGTATTGCCAGGTTTCACCCGGCGTCGCAAAGCTGTCTTGCAGCGAGGCTGCGAAATCGTCCAGCTCACCACCCAGGGCAACCACACGCCCCATCCGATTGATGTCGGAATTTGGGTCGAGGTAATCTTCATCAAACGTCACGCCGCTTGCCATGTTCAGCACGTTGCGGATCGACGCGGTTTCATACGCGCTGTCTTTCAGTTTTGGCGCATATTTGACGACCGGGTCATCCAACGACCCGATTGCCCCCTCTTGCAGCAGGATACCGAAAAGCGCCGAAAGATAGCTTTTGGCGACCGACCAGGAAATCCTCCGGTCATCCGGCCCGGTGCCAAGATAATATTCCTCGAACCTGACTTTGCCGTTCTGCATAACCAGCAACGACGTGACCGCGCGTTCATCGATCCAACTGTCGGTTCCCTCCGGCAGCTCGAACCCTTCGCCATAAGGCAGGTCCCAGGTTGGCGCGTCGCCACGCGGCAGGTTCACGGTCAGAAAAGCCTCGTCCATGTGCGAGAAATTGTGAACGATCTTCTCTTCCGAAAATAACGAGTTCACGGCCAAAAGGCGCTGCAACTCTTCGCGCTTCCACAGCCCGACGGCAGTGGCGGCCAGAACCAGCGCCAGTACGATGCGCAGCACCCACTTCAATATGGATTTCATCGCATTGCCTCCCTAGTTGAGCGGTATTGGAACGCGGGAGATCACATTCCGCAACCTCTACGTAACGGAAAGAGGCAGAGGCGCTACCTGAATTTGTCCAAAAGCTTCTGCATCGCCGACCGGTCGTCGCCCGCGGCGTCGGGTGCGGCTGTTGAAGCTGTGTCGGCTTTTGGTGCGGCGGTCTTTGATGATCGCGGCGGGGCAGTGCGCAAAGCAATTGCATTCATGAACTTGCCGCCCTCGTCCTGAGCCAGATAAGCAGCCCCGTCCGAAACACCCCGAAGAACGTCGTCCAGCCAGCTGGTTTCGGATTTCGCAAAATCACTGAGCACGTACCCCGAAACCATTTCCTTGCGGCCCGGATGCCCGATCCCAAGGCGTACACGGTCATAGGCCGCCCCGATATGCTCATGGATCGAGCGCAGACCGTTATGCCCGGCGTGCCCGCCCCCTGCCTTGACGCGCAATTTGCCCGGGGCAAGGTCCAATTCGTCATGAAATACAACAACGTCAGTGGATTCCAGCTTGTAAAACCGCATCGCCTCGCCGACGGATTGACCCGATCGGTTCATGTAGGTTTGCGGTTTCATCAGCAGGACTTTCTCGGTGCCAAGCCGACCTTCCGAAATCTCGGCCTGAAACTTCGATTTCCAGGGACCAAAACCGTGATCTTCTGCGATACGGTCCAGGGCCATGAACCCGATATTGTGCCGGTTCCGGGCATATTTCTGACCCGGGTTTCCCAATCCAACAAACAGCTTCATGTTTCCGTTTTGCCTCTGTAGCTCCAAAACCATTTCATGCCCGGAAATCGTCAGGAAATCCAGTCAGGCCTGATTATTGGACCCGCAAAAAAAACGGGGCTCACCCGAGCCCCGCTTCAAAGTCGGAAACATTGTTCCAGACTTATTCTTCTTCTTTTCCGACAACTTCGACTTCATCGGCTGCAACTTCACCATCTTCATCGTCGTCGCTGGTGGACAGACCAGTCGGCGCCGAGATGTTGGCAATCACAAAGTCACGGTCGATGGTTGGTTTGGTGCCCTCAGGCAGTTCAACCGACGAAATGGTCACAACGTCATTGATGTTCAGACCGGTCAGATCAACGGTGATCTTTTCAGGAATGTCACCGGCGGTGCACATCAGTTCGACTTCCGGGCGGACAACGGTCAGAACGCCACCCTTTTTGATGCCAGGGGCCGCAGCTTCATTGATGAACTCAACGGGGATGAACAACGCGATCTTGGTGGTCCGGCGCAGGCGCATCAGGTCCAGATGGGTCGGCAGGTCTTTGACGACATCACGCTGAACGTCGCGGCAGATGACGCGGACGTCATCGTGGCCTTCAACTTTCAGGTTCCACAAGGTCGACTTGAACCGGCCCGCTTTCAGGCGCTTGAACAAGACGTTGAACGGGATCTGGATTGGCAACGGTTCTTTGTCGCCACCAAATACGATGCCCGGAACCATGCCGTCGCGGCGTGCTTGACGAGCGGCGCCCTTGCCTGTCCCCGTCCGTTCCAGAGCTACGAGATCAGGAATCTCACCAGCCATGATATATTCTCCAATGTTAGGGCGGGCATCCTCCAAGGCTGTATACCCGCGTGAAGCCGCGTCCTTAGCTTGATTCACCCGATTTGGAAAGAGGTATTTCTTGCCGTGCCGTTCGGCTGGGTTCTATCGCCTGTCCTGGAGTATTATCGGGTGGACGATTGAAGGATCCCCAGCTTCATCTGGCCAAAAATATCCCGGGGGAGGCGCCCGGAACGGGCGTCGGGGGCAGAGCCCCCTGATTGACCGGTTACGCTTGCCAGCGACCCCCGAAGTTTTCAGGTATCAGCAGATTGTGACGCCCCAACGCAGCCACATTTTTCTCACCACAAAGCGCCATTGTCGTATCAAGCTCCCTCTGGATCAGCTCAAGCGCCGTGGTGACACCTTTCTGACCCATGGCACCCAGACCATACACAAACGCGCGGCCAACATAGGTCCCTTTGGCCCCAAGCGCTAAGGCTTTGAGCACGTCTTGTCCGGATCGGATACCGCTGTCCAAATGCACCTCGATATCGCCCCCAACCGCATCCATGATCTCGGGCAGGACACGAATCGAGCTTAGCGCGCCGTCAAGCTGACGCCCACCATGGTTTGACACGACAATGGCATCGGCACCCAGCTTGGCGGCCATCCTTGCGTCATCCGCATCAAGGATGCCCTTAAGGATCACTTTCCCGCCCCATTGCTCCATCAGTTTTTCAACCTTCGACCAGTCGAGGCTGGGGTCAAACTGTTCTGCGGTCCAGGCCCCCAATGAAGACGCGTCCGAAATACCATGCACATGCCCCACGATATTGCCGAACTCGCGCCGCTGGGCCCGCAGCATTTCAATGCCCCAGGCCCATTTGGTCATCAGGTTGGCGATGGTTTTTGCGGTCAGTTTGGGCGGGGCCGACAGACCGTTTTTCAGGTCCTTGTGCCGTTGGCCCAGAATTTGCAGGTCGAGCGTGATTACCAGTGCGGAACATTTGGCGTCTTTTGCTCGCTGGATCAGGCGGTTGATGTAGTCCGTGTCCTTCATCGTATAAAGCTGGAACCAGAATGGTTTGTTGGTATATCCGGCCACATCTTCGATAGAGTTGATGGACATGGTGGACAGCGTAAAGGGCACACCAAATTCCTCGGCGGCTTTGGCGGCCTTCATCTCTCCGTCTGCATGTTGCATCCCCGTCAACCCGACCGGGGCAAGCGCAACAGGCATTGAAACGTCTTCGCCAATCATTTGCGAAGATGTCGACCGACCGGACATGTCGACCGCAACCCTTTGGCGAAGGCGTATTTTTTCAAAATCGGTCGTGTTTTCGCGAAAAGTCTGTTCTGTCCAGCTGCCGCTTTCGGCGTAGTCATAGAACATACGGGGCACGCGGCGTTCATATATGCGTTTGAGGTCTTCGATATTGGTGATCACAGGCATGAAAACAGGGCTCCGCGTACATTGGTTAGTTTTCTTTACCAATTCATTCCCAAGGCTGCAATGTCTTGGCGTCACAGTGAAGGGTCACAAAAAACCCGCCGCGGTATCCGCGACGGGTCATAACTCTCGTATGTTGGCTGCGAGATCAGGCGCTGTGCGCGCCATCCGAAAGAGATTTCACAAAGGTCAGCACGTCGGCCACAGGTTTACCAGCGCCGATCTGGCTGACGATCGCTGACCCGACCACCGCGCCATCCGACACCGAGGCAATATTGCGCGATTTCTCAGGCGTGTTGATCCCGAACCCCACGATTACCGGCAGATCGGTCGCGGCCTTGATGCGGGCAACCTCGGGGCCAACATCTGTTGCTTCTGCCTCGGCTGCGCCAGTGATCCCGGTGATCGAGACATAATAAACAAAGCCCGAAGTGTTTTGCAGAACACGTGGCAGGCGTTTGTCATCCGTGGTCGGGGTCGCCAGGCGAATAAAATTCAGACCCGCCGCTTGCGCGGGCAGGCAGAGTTCTGCGTCCTCCTCGGGGGGAAGGTCCACCACGATCAACCCGTCAATACCAGCTGCTTTTGCATCGGCCAGAAACGCATCGACACCCCGGCTGTAGATCGGGTTGTAATACCCCATCAGGACAATGGGGGTTGTATCGTCCGTTTCCCGAAAGGTTCGTGCCAGATCCAATGTGCGTTGCAAGGTCATGCCCTGCTCAAGCGCACGTTGGCCCGCGGCCTGAATTGTCGGGCCGTCGGCCATCGGGTCAGTAAAGGGCAAGCCCAGCTCGATAACATCCACGCCAGCACCAGGCAGGCCTTTGACCACTTCAAGCGAAGTGTCATAGTCGGGATCTCCGGCCATGACATAGGCGACAAAGGCTTTTTTTCCTTCGGCTTTCAGGGCGGCGAACTTGGCGTCGATACGGGTCATCGGATGTCCTTGCACTCGGGTTTCGACCTGATGTGCAGAAACTTTGACCGAAAATCAATCCCGCCCAGACAGGAATGGATCAGAAGCCCAGATGATATGGATCAGAAGCCCAGATGATAGCGTACCAGCAGGGCATTCACGCCCGGGTTCTCGTCATTGGTACTGGCGTTGGATTTATGGGTTAGCGCGACAGACACGCTGTTGCCATTGTTCAGGTTATAGCCAAGTCCCAAAAGGCTGCGAATCTGGAAATCGCCCCCAAGATCATTCAGGTCGTTGCTGGCATTATAGTAGCCGGGCATAACACTGCCTTCCAAAAACCAGCGATCACTCAGCGCATACTGCCCGATCAAACCCGCGCCGATATGCGTGTCACCATCTTCATTTACAGTTAGGGCCGCACCCCAACCGGCGCGAAACCGCGTCGCCTGATGAAATGGCGTGTGGTGGTATTCGATCGAGATCAGACCCTGATCTTCGGATGTGTCTTCAGAATAGTCCGCGTATCCGGCACCAAAAACAACGGTTTGGGCCTGGGCTGACGCGCAGGCCGTTGCCGCCAGAACGGTTGCAAGAAAAAGGTGTTTCATCAGTGTCCGCCAACAAAAAGTGATCGTGTGCTATTAACTGGTAATCGTAGGAGTTGTTTTTCAATTTCGGCAAGAACACAATTTTCAAACGATTTTGTGATGTGGCGAAATGGACTCGGCAAAGGTGCCGCCAGCAATCCCTTGCGCATTCAGGCGGACCTGCATAGAAGCTGCGATCGTATTCTATGCAGGAGGCCGTGATGGGCTTTAAAATGGGAATCGTGGGTCTGCCGAATGTCGGCAAGTCGACCCTGTTCAATGCGCTGACCAAAACCGCTGCTGCGCAGGCCGCGAACTTCCCGTTCTGCACCATTGAGCCCAATGTCGGGGATGTTGCGGTTCCCGACGCCCGCCTCGACAGGCTGGCAGCGATTGCGTCCTCAAAACAGATCATCCCCACGCGGATGACTTTTGTGGATATCGCGGGTCTGGTGAAAGGCGCGTCAAAGGGCGAAGGGCTGGGCAACCAGTTTCTGGCGAATATTCGCGAAACGGATGCGATTGCCCATGTGCTGCGCTGTTTCGAAGACGGTGACGTGACACATGTCGACGGGCGTGTTGATCCGGTTGCGGACGCTGAAACGATCGAAACCGAACTGATGCTGGCCGATTTGGAAAGCATCGAAAAGCGCCGGGCCAATCTGGTGCGCAAGCTGAAGGGCAACGACAAAGAGGCGCAACAGCAAGATCGCCTGTTGGCCGAGGCGCAGGCCATGCTGGAAAACGGCAAGCCCGCACGTCTGGTCGAAGTCAGAGACGAGGACGCCAAGGCATGGAAGATGTTGCAACTGCTGACAACCAAACCGGTTCTCTACGTCTGCAACGTGTCCGAGGAAGACGCCGCACAAGGCAACGAATTCTCTGCCCGCGTGGCCGAAATGGCCGCCGCGCAGGGCAATGCCCATGTCATCATCAGCGCCAAGATCGAAGAAGAGATCAGCCTGCTGGATGAGGACGAAGCCCAGATGTTCCTTGAGGAGATGGGTCTGGAAGAGCCCGGCCTCGACCGTCTGATCCGCGCAGGTTACGATCTGCTGAAGCTGGAAACCTATTTCACCGTCGGCCCGAAAGAGGCCCGCGCCTGGACCATCCGCACCGGCACCGCTGCACCGCAAGCAGCAGGTGTGATCCATGGCGATTTCGAAAAGGGTTTCATTCGCGCCGAGACCATCGCCTTTGACGACTATGTCGCTGCCAATGGTGAGCAGGGCGCGAAAGAGGCGGGTAAGATGCGGGCAGAGGGTAAGGGCTATATCGTCAAGGACGGCGATGTGATGCACTTTTTGTTTAATACGTGATTCACGGTCTTATTTGTGGATGGTTGTTTGAAGTGTTTTGAGGTGGGCGCTGTAACGTCTGCGGCGTCGCACCAATTGCCATTAGTAATTTGGTATCATCCTCTAACTGGATACCCACAGAGTGTTTCGCCGAAGCTTTTGAAGGGGAAAAAGCGGAAATCTTCGTAGCCGATGCTATGTTTTGTTTCGTTTGAATTTGGATGATACCGGAAGGCACCAAGGTATTTCATATCCTTGAAAAAGATTGAAGCAGGTGGGGCGACACCAGCGGTGGGCCCTACTTCACTGCAACTCCAATCATCATTACGCAGTCGTGCGTCCACTTCTTCCTGATGGTCGAAGATGCGGACGCTTGGCCCATCTAAAATCTTCATCATCCATACACTGTTCACGACGATAATAGTGCCGTCATCGTGCAGGTATAGATTAACCTCGCGGCCCAAATCGGCCACGAGCCATTCGTAGGCGCAAGAGAAGGGGGTGTCGTCACACACGACCAAGCGGCGCTCATACTCAGTAAAGAGTGATCGAAAAAGCGTGGGAACCTGCACGCGTACAGTCAAGCCGTCAGGGAACTTAAATGCATTCTTGTAGGGCTCATCTGCAGCCGCTGCTCGTAAGTTGACGGTTATAGAAACAGTGAAGACAAAGCAAATAAATAGGAAAGTTCTAAATGGTTTGCTCATCAGCTGCTCCGGTTTCTGGCGTTTTGATCTTTAAGGGCAAATGACATTTCATCTTTTGTGTGACAACGGTTTTGAATATCCAGTTTCACTTCAAATAAGAGGTGTCGATGGATAGTAACAAGTGTAAGCTCTTCTCGCTTATTGCGCGCGCCATGTAACGCCTGCTTTCCTTCCCAATCGAAGTCTCGCTAAGGTATGGATCAACCAGCTGTCGGAGACAATTGTAAGTGATCGAAATCCGCGACCTGCAACTGCTCAGCGCCTTGGCGCGGCATCGGCATTTTGCCAAAGCAGCCGAGGAATGCGGGATTTCGCAGCCCGCGTTTTCAATGCGCATCCGCAATCTTGAGGACCGATTGGGTGTCTCAATCGTCCGTCGCGCCAACCGCTTTCAAGGGCTGACCGAAGAGGGCGAGATGATTGTCCAGCGGGCGCGGCGTATTCTGGACGACACCAAGGCGCTGGAACAGCAGGTACTGGCCGCCAAGGGTGAGATTACGGGCACACTGATCCTCGGCGTGATCCCGACCGCAATCGCCTTCACGGGACGGTTGGTCAAAAGGCTGCGTGACGCGCATCCTCGTATCGTCACACGCATTGAAACCATGTCTGCCACCGCAATTCAGCACCGGCTGGACGAAGGCAGCCTTGATGCCGGGGTGACTTATGGTGACAGCATCGGCACGGACTTCCGGCAGGTTCAGCCTCTTTACGAGGAAACCTATGTGTTGTTGGTGCCCACGCATCTGACGGACCAAAGCGGCCCGATTCCGTGGGCGCAGGTCGCAGAATTTCCGCTCAGCCTTTTGGAGCCGCAGATGCAGAACCGGCGTATTCTGGACCGGGTGTTTGCCGAACAGGGGCTGCACCCCGATATCGTTGCCGAAACCAGCGGTTTCACGGCTTCGATGGTCATGGTGCGTGAGGGGCTGGCGGCGACGGTTGTTCCTCGGGTTCTGGTACGTGCGCTGGGCGATTTGAAGGGAACGAAAGTGTTGCCGCTGATCGAACCTGTTGTCAGCAAACCGATTTGTCTGGCGACCCTCAGCCGGGACCCCGAGTTGCCGACGGTCAAGGCTTTGCGGGATGTGGTGACCTCTTTGCGGTGATAAGGTGTCGTTATCGTGCGATTGCCAAAAGCGATTTGACGATATGTTTGCCTGATGAGAGACGGAACCTCAATCGGAGGGCATCATGGCACCATTAGATACCAAGCCATCAGGCACACCCAAGGGCGTCTGGAAGTCAGGTAAAGGCAAGGGGCGGCACACACCCAAAGGCCGTCAGTTCACGGATGAGGCGCAGGCTGAAATCACACGCCTGCTGGGCGATCGTCCGCGCCGCCGCGATCTGTTGATCGAATTCCTGCATTTGATTCAGGACGAACACGGCCATATCAGCGCCGACCATATCGCGGCATTGGCCGTCGAGATGCGGATCGGTCAGGCCGAGATCTACGAGACCGCGACTTTCTATGCCCATTTCGATGTGGTGAAAGAAGGCGAGGCGCCTCCTCCCGCTTTGACCATCCGGGTTTGTGATTCCCTCTCCTGCGAAATGGCCGGTGCCCAGCAGTTGCAGCAGGCGCTGCAAGACGGTTTGGACCCTGTCGAAGTTCGCGTTGTTCGCGCACCCTGCATGGGGCGTTGCGATACCGCCCCGGTATTGGAGATTGGCCACAATCACATTGATCATGCGACCCCCGAAAAGGTGCAGTCGGCGATTGCAGCAGGGGACACCCATGCGCATCTGCCCGACTATGAGACCTTCACGGCCTATGAGGCAAACGGCGGCTACGCCAAGCTGAAAGATCTGCGCAACGGCGGTAACTGGGAAGAAGTACAGGAAACTGTTCTGGCCTCGGGCCTGCGTGGTCTGGGCGGCGCAGGCTTCCCGTCGGGCAAGAAATGGGGCTTTGTTCGCATGAACGAAGGTCCGCGCTATCTGGCCGTAAACGGCGACGAGGGTGAGCCCGGCACATTCAAAGACCGCTATTACCTGGAGCGCACGCCGCATGTCTTCTTGGAAGGTATGCTGATCGCGGCATGGGCGGTCGAGGCCGAGACCTGCTTCATCTACATGCGCGACGAATACCCGGCAGTGCTGGAAATTCTGCGCCGTGAGATTGCGGCATTGGAAAATGCCGGTATCGTCGCAAAGGGTTACATCGACCTGCGCCGGGGGGCCGGTGCCTATATCTGCGGTGAAGAATCCGCGATGATCGAATCGATCGAGGGCAAGAAGGGCCTGCCGCGCCACCGTCCTCCGTTTGTGGCGCAGGTTGGGGTCTTTAACCGTCCGACCTTGGTGCACAATGTCGAGACGCTGTATTGGGTCTCAAAAATCTGCCGCGAAGGGCCGCAGGTTCTGAACTCTGTTGAAAAGAACGGTCGCAAGGGCCTGCGCAGTTATTCAGTCTCGGGGCGTGTGGCGAAGCCGGGCGTTTACCTGCTGCCCGCAGGTTCGACCATTCTTGATGTGATTGATGCCGCCGGCGGCATGGCTGATGGCCATGTGTTCAAGGCGTATCAACCGGGCGGGCCGTCGTCTGGTCTTCTCCCCTCGAGCATTGACGACGTCCCGCTCGACTTCGACACGCTTCAACCGCTTGGCACTTTCATCGGGTCTGCCGCCGTTGTGGTTCTGTCCGATCAGGACACCGCCCGCGATGCCGCGCTTAACATGCTGCGGTTCTTCGAGGATGAAAGCTGTGGCCAGTGCACCCCCTGCCGGGCAGGCTGCGAAAAGGCGGTCAAGCTGATGCAGGCCGACAAGTGGGACACCGATCTGTTGGAAGATTTGTGCCAGGTCATGAGCGATGCCTCGATCTGCGGTCTGGGGCAGGCGGCCCCGAATCCGATCCGCCTGGTCATGAAACATTTCGCTGACGAAATCTGAGGGAGACAGAGCCATGCTTGACGCAAGCCCAACCAAGACCGTCACCTTCAACCTGAACGGCGATGACGTCACCGTGCCCGCGGGCACCACGATCTGGGAAGCGGCTAATGGCCGGGGCCTGGTGATCCCGCATCTGTGCCACAAGCCTGCACCGGGATACCGCCCCGATGGCAACTGCCGCGCCTGCATGGTCGAGGTGGAGGGCGAGCGCACGCTGGTCGCCTCGTGCATCCGCCCGGCGGCCGATGGGATGGTGGTCAAGACCGACACCGACCGCGCCGAAAAATCGCGCGCCATGGTCATGGAACTACTGGTGGCCGATCAGCCCGAGCAGCCGCATGACGTATCCAGCCATTTCTGGGATATGGCCAAGCTGAACGATGTCAGCGACAGCCGTTTTCCTGCGAAAGAGGCCGAGAAAATCCCGCTTCTGGATGACAGCCATGTGGCGATGCGTGTCAATCTGGATGCGTGTATCAACTGCAACCTTTGTGTTCGGGCCTGCCGCGAAGTGCAGGTGAATGACGTGATTGGCATGGCTGGTCGCGGTCATACCGCGCAGGTGGTGTTCGACCAGAATGATCCGATGGGTACCTCCTCCTGTGTTGCTTGCGGTGAATGTGTTCAGGCCTGCCCCACCGGTGCGCTGATGCCTGCCACCGTGCTGGACGATCAGCAGCAGGGGGACAGCAAGGATTACGATAGCGAAACCGAAAGCGTCTGCCCGTTCTGCGGTGTGGGCTGCAAAGTGTCGCTGAAGGTCAAGGACGGCAAGGTGAAGTATGTCGAGGGCATCAACGGCCCCGCAAACGAAGGTCGTTTGTGCGTCAAAGGTCGCTTTGGCTTTGACTACATCCACCACCCGCACCGCCTGACCAAACCTTTGATCCGGCACGAGGATGCGCCCGCCAAGGGGCTGAACGTTGATCCGGGCGATCTGTCGACTCATTTCCGCGAGGCGACCTGGGAAGAGGCGATGGACTTGGCCGCGACCAAGCTGATGACCCTGCGCGCCGAAGACCCACGTTCGGTTGCGGGCTTCGGTTCGGCCAAGTGCACCAACGAAGAGGCGTATCTGTTCCAGAAGTTCATCCGTCAGGGCTTCAAGCACAACAACGTCGATCACTGCACCCGTCTGTGCCACGCTTCATCCGTTGCGGCGCTGATCGAGAATGTGGGTTCGGGCGCGGTGACGGCAACCTTTAACGAGATCGAAAACGCCGATGTGGCGATCATCATCGGTTCGAACCCGATCGAGAACCACCCTGTCGCGGCGACCTATTTCAAGCAGTTCGCCAAGCGTGGCGGCAAACTGATCGTGATGGACCCCCGCGGCGTTGGCATGCGTAAGTTCGCGGATGAAATGCTGCAGTTCCGTCCGGGGGCCGATGTCTCGATGCTCAACGCGATCATGAACGTGATTGTTGAGGAAGAGTTGTATGACAGCCAGTACATCCACCGCTGGACTGAGAACTGGGAGGCCGAGAAAGAACACCTGCGCGCCTTCACGCCCGAAGCGATGGCACCGATCTGTGGTATTGAACCGGATCAGCTGCGCCGTGTCGCGCGTACCTTTGCGCAGGCTAAAGCTGGCCTGATCTTCTGGGGCATGGGCGTCAGCCAGCACATCCACGGCACCGACAACTCGCGCTGCCTGATTTCGCTGGCTCTGATGACGGGCAATGTCGGTAAACCCGGCGCTGGGCTGCACCCACTGCGGGGGCAAAACAACGTGCAGGGCGCATCGGATGCGGGCCTGATCCCGATGTTCCTGCCGGACTATCAGTCGGTGACTGACGACGGCGTTCGCGCCAGATTCAATGATGTCTGGCATTCGGATGACTTCTCGAACGAGAAGGGTCTGACGGTGACAGAAATCATCGATCAGGCCTATGCGGGCAATATCAAGGGCATGTATATTCAGGGTGAAAACCCGGCCATGTCCGACCCGGATGTGAACCACGCCCGCGCGGCGCTGGCCAAGCTGGATCTGATGATCGTGCAGGACATCTTCCTGACCGAGACGGCGAACTATGCCGATATCATCCTGCCTGCCTCGGCGCTCTATGAAAAGAACGGTACGGTGTCGAACACCAACCGTCAGGTACAGCGTGTACGGCCTGCCGTTACCCCCCCGGGAGAAGCGCGCGAAGATTGGAAGATCACGGTCGAGCTGGCACAGCGCATCGGGCTGAACTGGGATTACACCGATGTCTCTCAGGTCTTTGCCGAGATGAAACTGACCATGGCATCGCTTGACAACATCACGTGGGAGCGTCTGGAGACCGAGACGATTACCTACCCGTCGCTCAGCGAAACCGACCCGGGTCAGGCCATCGTGTTCGGGGATGGTTTCCCCCGCTCGGGCGGTAAGGCGAAGTTCACCCCCGCCAGCGTCATTCCGCCGGATGAGGCCCCGGACGAGGAATACCCGATGATCGCCACCACTGGCCGTCAGCTGGAACATTGGCACACTGGCTCAATGACCCGCCGGTCCAACGTTCTTGACGCGGTGGAGCCCGAGGCAAACTGTTCGATGAATCCACGTACGCTCAAGCTGATGGGCATCGAGCCGGGCGACATGATCCGCCTGACCACACGCCGTGGTTCGATTGAGATCATGGTCCGCGCGGACCGGGCGATTGCCGAGGATATGGTGTTCATCCCGTTTGCCTATGTTGAGGCGGCGGCGAACATCCTGACAAACTCAGCCATCGACCCTTATGGCAAAATCCCCGAGTTCAAATTCTCGGCCATTCGCGTCGAGAAGATCGAAGGCGCAGTTGCGGCTGAGTAAACCCAATACATATCAAGCAAAGAAGGCGGCCAGACGGGTCGCCTTTTTCTTTTCTTGACAGGCGCTTGCGCTCAACCAACCCTGTCCGGGAATATGGTGGAGGAGTTGCTAATGGCCCGTCGTTTCGTCGATCTGTCCGTTCCGTTGGAAACCGGGATCGTGTCTGACCCGCCAATCATGTTGCCGCAAATCGAATATCTGACCCATGATCAGACGGCAGAACAGGTCATATCTTTCTTTCCGGGTCTGGAACGGCAAGACCTGCCGAACGGTGAAGGGTGGGCCATCGAACGGTTGCAGATCGCGACCCACAACGGCACGCATCTGGATGCGCCGTATCACCATCATTCCACGATGAACAAAGGTGAACGGGCGATAACCATCGACGAAGTGCCGTTGGAATGGTGCATGAACCCTGGCGTCAAGCTGGACTTTCGACACTTCGAGGACGGGTATGTCGTTACCGCGGCAGATGTCGAAGCCGAATTGAAGCGCATCGGCCACGAGCTTTGCCCGCTGGATATCGTCGTGGTCAACACTGCGGCAGGGACACGTTATGGCGCGCCGGACTATCTGGTCAAAGGATGTGGAATGGGGCGCGAGGCGACGCTTTATCTGACGGAACGTGGCGTGCGTGTCACCGGCACCGACGCCTGGAGCTGGGATGCACCGTTTCCGCTCACCGCTCAGGAATACGCAGAGACCCGAGATCCATCAATTATCTGGGAAGGCCACCGCGCGTCGATGGATATCGGGTATTGCCACTTGGAAAAGCTGACCAATCTGGAAGACCTGCCGCCCACCGGGTTCGAGATTTCCTGTTTCCCCTTCAAGATAAAAGGGGCCTCTGCGGGATTTGTCCGGGCCGTGGCTATATTTGACGATGAAGGCGCACAGTAAAGGGGGCCAAATGCAGCTGACTTCGACACCTCCTGGCGGGCATGATGGCCCGTATGCCGCGCCTGTGGAAATTCGCGGCTTTGAAGTACGGCCCGAATGGATCGACTATAACGGCCATGTGAATGTCGGGTTTTACGGTGTCGCCTTTGACATGGCGTTGGAAAAGCTGATGGTTGACCATCTCGGGTTGGGCGAGGTGCAGGTCAAGGCGTTGGGGCAGGGGCCTTACATCCTGCAGTCTCATCTGCATTTCGTGCAAGAGGTCAAAGATGGTTCGTCATTTTATTTCAGGTTCCGTATGCTGGATGCTGACAGCAAGAGAGGACATTACTTCGCCCAGATGCTTTTGGCAGAAACTGACGAGATTTGTGCGACGCAAGAGGCGCTTTTCATGAATGTCAGCCATAGTACCGGGCGATCCGCGCCCTATCCGAATTGGGCAGCGGCGCGTCTTGCGCAAATGGTGGAGGATCACAAGTCTCTGGAACCGGCTTCGCAGATCGGCCAACCGATAGGAATTCGCCGGAAATAGTTTGCTGGGGTCGGACGCGATCCTAATAGTCCTTTGAAAAGAACACTCCGATGCCCGTTTCGCCACGACCGTCAACCGTGCCCTTGACCGAGAAATTGTCGGTTACATCAAGGTTCAGGTTCACCTCGGTATTGCCTTCGGTATTGACGGTAAAGTCGGTGTAGAGGTTTTCACCCAGATAGGCCCCGGCACCCAGTCGGCCCGCGCCACCCTCTGACGCACCAACATCAATCGTATCAACACCGGTAGAGTCGCGTAATCCCTTGGTCGCATCCCCGCCAGCACCGCTGAGCTGCGCCAGCGATGCGGCCATCTGCGCAATCAGGAACGGTGAGATTTCCGAGAACCTGTTCCCAAAGAGCAGCATCGCCAGCGCCTCTTCAGCCGGACGCTCGGGATCGGAAAACACGTTAACCTCGGGTGAATCCAGTGGCCCTGCGATTTCGATGGTCGCGGTGCCGTCCGAGGTGCTGGCAGAGGATTCAAACTCGATATAAGGCGTCAAGTCACCTTGTAGGGTCACGATGCCTTTGGTCAGGGCCAGCCTGCGGCCCAGAATATCGAAATTACCGCGGATCAATTCAATCTGACCTGACGGGACCACCGAGGTCGTCGTACCACCAATGGAGATCCGGCCGCCCAATTCGGCATTTACACCGCGCCCCCGTACGAACACAGCTTTGGGTGCCAGCAAGTTGACGTCCAGTGCTATTCTGGACGTGCGTTGCCCCTTGTCTTCGGTGGCTACCAGACCTGCACGCTCACGCGTGATGAAACTGGCTCCGCTTTCGTTGACATGCTGTATCTCAGGGATCGGTGCGGCACCTACAGCCCCCGAAGCCGCAGCGAGGTTGATATTGGTCTCACCAAAGGTGATCTGCCCGGCCAGCGAACTGTTCCCGGCTAAGGCGCCGGTCATGGCAATCTGGCCATTCAAAGTCGTCTCATACAAAAGCCGATCGGTCAGGACGAGGTTGTCGATTGTTGTCGTGATCTGCGCGTTGAACGGGGGCGTCAGATCGACAGGTCCATTTACGGTAAAGCCACCACCGGCCCGCACACCGCCGTTCAGTTTGATGGTTGCACGGCTTTGCGCCAGATCCACCTGTCCGTTGATCCCGGTGATGGTCTGACCCGCGCCGGGAAGTGCTAGGGATGTTCCCGAGGTGGTAATCGACCCGCTTAGGGACGCCAGATCAGCCGGGCCTTTGAGGGCCAGATCAAAACGTGCGGACCCTTCAATCTTGTTAGGCGTGATGAAGACGTTTGCTATCCCCAGGTTTACGCCACCCTTCGCTGAAATATCTGCATTGCTGCTGGTTTCATCAAAGGTGCCTGCAACCGTGCTGACGATGTCTGCGGGACCTTGCGCCTTGGCGTCGATGGTCCAAACGCCACTGTCCCGCTTTGCATTGCCCGCAGCGGTAAGGGTGCCGGGAAACTCTGGCACAAACCTTTCGATGCGGTTGAACTTGGCATCAAAGTCCAGATCGGCGGATCCATTTGTGTCCACCGTACCGGCCACTTTGGCATAGGAACTCTCTGGCCCCAGCAGATGAGCTGACCCTTCCAGCCCGGATTGTGTCGGAGCGACGTTGCCGTCCAGCTTCAGAGGCCCGGAGAGTGTTTTCGACAGCCGCCCCAAATCATCCAGCGCAGCGGTAAAGGTCAGTCCGCCAGCATCGCGGTCCAGTTTGCCGGATGCATCCGCAGAAAGGGCGGTGCCGATCAGCTGGAATGTGCGAATATTCAGACCGGCCTCGTCATTCACCGCATCCACCGTCAGGTTCGTTCGCCCCTGGATCAGGTTGTCAACCGCATTGATGCCGGATTTGATGTCATCAGCAGCCAGGTTGCCTTTTACGTCAAAGGCCTTGCTGCCAACCGTACCTTTGCCTGCGACATCCGTGATAATCGAACCTGCAAGATCTCGCCCGGCAAGAGTTGAAAAGGGTGACAGGTCCGGGATGTTCAGACTGACCTGCCCGTCCACAGCCAATGCATCCGTCGGATCGTCAATTGTTGCTGCGGCGCTTGCCACAAGGGCTGAACCTTTGATCACCGCGTCACGGATTTCAATCTGCTTCTGGCTCAGCGCGCCGTCGAGCGTGATCTCGGTCCGGCCGACCAGCAGCGGGTCAATCTCGGGTAGGCCCGTTTTGACATCCCGGCTCATCATGCTGGCTGTGCCATCGAATTCGAGCGTCTGAACAGTGCCTTTGCCGTCCAGTTTCGCCTGTACCGCACCGCCAAGCTCACGTTTGGCGAGGCCCGAGAACACGGAAAGGTCCTGCGCGTTGACTGTTGCTTGCCCATCAATCGTCACGTTGCCGTCAGGGGTGGTAACCGCGCCATCCGCCTGCGCGCGCAGAGCGTCGCCGATCAGCGTAAAATCCCGGATCGTTACGCCATCCGCTCCGCGTTTGGCGTCCAGCGTGATTGTTGTGTTGCCCCTTATCACCGGGTCAATGTCGTCGCGCCCTGTGGAAAGATCGCGCCCTTCGACCTCAAGCTTGCCATCGAAACTGCCTTCAAGCGGCGAACCCTGGCCGGTGAGCCGGGCAGAGGCCTGACCGCCCAGTTCCAGCTGCGCCAGACCCGAAAACCGCGACAGATCGGTCGCCTGCAACGTCGCAGCACCATTGACGGCCAAACCACTGGACAAGCCGCTGATCTCGGCATCAACGCCCAGTTCATAGTCCGAGCCGACCATCTCGACCCCTGACAGGTTCAGGGTCTGATCCCTGCCATATTGGAACATACCGTCCAGCGTAATGCGGTCGCCAACGGCGGTGTTCAGGGCATCGTCAGTCAGGTCGATACCGTCCAAAGCAGCCTGCAAATCACCGTCGATCCGCAAAACGTCACCCTGTTCCAAGGTCCCTTGCGCCGTAATCTGCGCGCGTTGCAGGTTCAGGGTGTCGGATCTTACGGCGTTAGCGGTCAGACTTAGATCCCAGAGATTGCCGTTTTTCTCATCAAACAACGCAGAGACCTGCGCAGCTTCGATCGATGTGTCGCCACCTGATAACGGAAGGACGACGCTTTGCCCCTCTGGTGGCGTAATGCGTCCTTGCAGGGCCGCCAGTTGCAGCCGACCGCCCGGCGCCAGTTGCAACGCCCCTTTCAGGTTCAGTGCCTGAGAACTGAGTTCCAGATCACTGATATCCAACGCGCCTTCAGGCAGGGTCCGTCCTTCCACGATCAACTGCGTTTTGGGGCCGAAGAACGTATCCATATTCTCAGCGACAAAGGGCGTTAGGTCACCGCCCAGATCTGCGGTAAAGGCGATGCCCTCCTCCGCGCTAGCCGCGGCTGTTGGGGCCGAACGCAACCGAACCTGTCCGGTCACTCGTGGCTGCCCATCACTGCTCAGGCCAATATCGGCCGTAAAATCCGTCACCGGCCCGGACCCTTTCGCGGACAATCCGATCGGAGGGCTGTCCGGCATTTTTAGCGCGGTCGAGATCAGACCCCCCGCAGCTTCGGTGACCTGAAGGTCAAGATCGATCTGGCTGTCAGTGTTCCTAAAACCCGCAGCCAAAGAGATTTCATCACCGGCCCGATCCAGTCGGGTGATGTCCAGTTTGGTGTCCAGCGTGCCGTCGGCCAGCGACAGGTTGCCATTGACGGCCAGTTCCGCCGCAACGCCGATCAAAGGTTTGCCCAATGCCAGCTCGCCAAAACGGATTTCGCCGATTTCGATGGCCACAGGCAGTTCAGGCAGTTGAAAAGCCTGGGTCTCGGCAGAAGGGGACGGCGTGTCCTTGGTCGTGGTGCCCGGCGCACGGGCCACGTCGATTTCCTGTGCGGTCAGCGCGTTGACCGAAAACCGCCCGCGGATCAGCGCCAACCGGTTCCAATCCAGTTCCGCTCCCCGAATGGTCAGCCAGACCCCTTCATCATCGGCCACCGTGATCTCGGCAATGGTGGCGCGTGAACTCAGCGCGCCTTGCAGGCCTTTGACGGTGACATTCTGATCGTCGCCCGACAGCGTGTCCTGTAGGAACCGCTCGATCATGCTGCCGCCTTCGTCCTCCTGCGCGGGGCCGGCCACTGGCACAAGCATCAGCGTGCCAATCAGCAGAGGGTATGAAAGGTGCCGTCTCAAAACGCTTGCCCGATCCCGATATAGAATTGCAAACCGTCTCCGGTGGGGCCGCTTACCGGGAAGGCCAGGTCAAACCGCAGGGGTCCGAAGCCGCCCAAATCATATCTTACGCCGATACCGGCACCTGCATGATCTTCCGCGCCACTTCCAATAAAGGAAGAGGTATCGACGACACCGTAGTCGTAAAACCCAACCAGCGACAGAGAATCTGTCACCTTGCCCCGGATCTCGCCGGAAAGTCCAAGAAAGGACTTGCCGCCTGCGACACCGGTCCCGACAGGGATGCCAAGGCTTTCATAGGGTTGCCCGCGCACGGTTCCCGCACCACCGGAAAAAAACAGAAAGTCGGGTGTGACACCATCTGCTGGTGGACCAATGATTGATCCAATTTGCGCCCGCCCCGCCAGCACTATCCTTCCACCCGTGCCAAGGCTGGTATAGGCCCGACCGTCGAAGAACATGCGAATGCCAGTGTCTGTGCCAGAAAAACCGACAAACGGCATTATCTGAGAATCCAGATAGAAACCGCGTGTGGCACTAACTTTGCTGTCTCGCTCATCCCATTCCGAGCGGAAGGGCAGGATAAAGTATCTGAACTTGCGGCCACTTCCATAGGCGTCGTCAGCATCTGACCACTGTAACCCAGCCGAGGCTTCGGCATAGAGCGTGTCCGAGAATGTGCGGCGCGCACCATATGCCACAGACGCAACCGAGACATTGTAGTTTTCGGTGTTGCGGCGCTCCAGCAACGCGTTCCAGAAAGTATTGTCGTCCGGACCCAGACGATCGGGCTGATCCAGGCGCAATCCGATCCGCCCATCAAGATCTTCGGAACCACCGATATTTCGTATCGCGGCCTCGAACCGCAGGCGTTCCGCGCGTTTGAACATGTTTCGATGTGTCCAGGTCGCGGTCACGTCGAGGCCGTCGCGCGAGGCCAGCTCGAGCCCAAAGGTCAGCTGACGCTTTGGCAAGTCTTCGAATGTGGCGTCGAAATCCAGTGTGCCGTCGGGGTTTGCTGTCTCATGTTCCTGCAATGACACGACGTTGAACGTGCCGGTGCGGCGTAAACGTGTTCCAACCTTCTGGATTTTTTCTGGTGAGTAAACTTCTCCGCTTGGGAAACCGGCGATTTTTTCGATGGACCGGTGGCGCACATCCGTGTCGCCCTTGATGAACATTCTGCCAAACGTCAACCTGCGCCCCGGGTCCAGATCAATCTGCGCATCCAGACGGGCCTGCGCGTGGCGGGCGATGATGGTCTGATCCTCAATTTTCGCTTTCGCATGGCCCGCATTCCGCCACCCCTGCACACCGTCCGAGCCTGCTTTTTGAATGGCTCCGGTCGTTGCCAACTTGCCGGGGGCGAAACCTTCGGGCAGAACGGTGCCAGACGCCAGGGGCTGAACAATGGCCGTGCCGAATTTGAAGCTTGGTCCGGTTTCAACGGTAATTGCGGCCCTGTTGATCTGTGTTGGCACAGTCAAAGAGCTCAACTCAGCGGCTTCCTGCCCGTCAAGCTTGATGCTGACAACCGGGCTGAAATACCCTTCATCATACAAGATCTGTACAAGCGTGCGGTAATCCGACAAGGCGGCAGACAGGATCTCAAGTGGCGTATCCAAGCCCCGCTCTTTCGCTGTTGTAACCGATGATGTCTTTTTCAGGCGTTCAACCAGTTCCTTCGAAGCGCCCGGCGCCGTCAGAGAGGTTTCCAGCGCCATCAGAGCAGTCGGGGTCAGTGAAATGACAATGGCACTCAGCCAGAACTTCAAACGGCCTTGCGGCGTGCGCCCTTGCATGAATTGCCCCAATTGTCCCAGTTCCAAATCTCAGCTACCGTGTCACGGACGGTCTTATAGTGTCAGGTTAGAACATCTGAATGCTATTGGGAAAAGGGATAAACGCGGGATCGGGTAATTTTGGTCAAATTGTCCCGGTTTGTGCCGACACATCGTATTGCGCATCTAGATTGGCAGACTGGAATTGCCGCGTTGCAGGCGATAGTCAACCGTATGCAACAAATGTCCGGGCTGGCCTTTGGTCTTGGCCAGTGCAATTCACTAGGCAAACGGGCGGTTCTTCGGTATTCCCAGTATATTGCCAACGGGTATCAAAAAAAACCGAAAAAATGTCCTATCTCGACAACATCCGAACCTTTGTCAGGGTTTACGATCTGGGCAGCATGTCTGCGGCCGGGCGGGATCTTAGGATTTCGCCAGCGGTGACATCGGCGCGAATATCGCAGCTTGAGGACCATCTGGGTGTACGTCTGTTCCAGCGCACCACACGCAACCTGTCCCCGACAGAGCAGGGAAAGGCATTCTATCCCGGTGCGGTGGCGGTTCTGGATGCGGTGGACGAGGCCGAGGCTCAGGTCACACATCTGACCGAGGCACCGCGCGGGTCGTTGTTCGTGGCGTCTCCACTGGGGGTGGGGAGGCGATTGCTGGCTCCACATGTGCCCGAGTTTCTTGCGGAATACCCCGAGATTGATGTCCGGTTGCGCCTGACGGATCGCTCGGTTGATCTGACGACGGAAGGTCTGGATCTGGCGTTTTTCATTGGCCAGCCCGAGGACAGCACGTTGCGTATTCGCAAGATTGCCGACTGCCAGCGTGTACTGTGCACTGCGCCAGACTATGTGGCGCGGCGCGGTATGCCTAAGACCGGGGCTGACCTGATTGCCGACAAGCATGAATGCCTGAATCTGCGCTTTCCGGGTGCGACCGAGTTTCAGTGGATGCTGGTCACACCCGATGGCCCGAAACGATTTGCCGTGTCCGGGCGGTTCGAATGTGATGATGGGGATGTTCTGACGGATTGGGCGTTGTCCGGTCAAGGCATTGCAATGAAGCCGGTTTTCGAGGTGGCCGAGCATCTGAAATCCGGCCGCCTCGTGCCGGTTGCAACGGAAACTCCGCCTGTTTCAGTTCAGATGGCCTGCCTATACACGCATCGGCGCCATCAGGATCCAAAGGCACGCCTGTTCATGGATTTCATGATTGAACGGATCAGTAAGGTGGTTCGCGTTACAGAATACCCTGTCGCGGGGCCTAAACCATAGTTGCCGACCCGACGCTGTGTACGAAGGTTAGTCCGGTCACGACGCGGCCATCAGACGGGCCACGTCCAGCATGCGAGCCGAAAAGCCCCATTCATTGTCGTACCAGCCGAAAACGCGCACCTGATTTTCTCCGACCATGCGGGTTTCCGGCCCGGCAATGACCAGCGAATCCGGGCGCGCCCGCAAATCGGAAGAGACCAGCGGCATATCCGTCCAACCCAAAACCGGTGACGCGACAACAGCCTGACGCAAAGCACGATCGAAATCCTCGGCCCGCATACCGCGTTCCAGCGTGACCACGAGGTCGACCGCCGAAACGCTGGCTGTCGGGACGCGAACTGCGGCACCCGAGATGCGCCCGGCCAGATGTGGAAGGACCACGTCGATCAGGTGTGTGGCGCTGGACGTTGTCGGAATCATGGACAGCGCACCGGCCCGCGACCGGGCAAGGTCGCCGCGCGGGGCGTCAACCATGGGTTGGCTGTTGGTATAGCAATGGATGGTTGTCATATGGCCCGACAAAATACCGCCAATGTGGTCCAGCACTTTGACCAGCGGTGCCAGCCCATTCGTTGTGCAGGAGGCGTTCGATACGATCCGGGCGCTGCCCAACTGATCCTCGTTCGCCCCCAGAACGACGGTTAAGTCGGCCGCAGGCGAAGGACCCGAGATCAGGACCTTGCTGGCGCCCGCAGACAATCCGCGACGCGCCACGTCGGATGCGCGCGCGACCCCGGTACAATCCAGCATCACGTCTACGCCGGATAAATCAACGCGTGTCAGATCGGCACTGTGCGTCATAGGAACAGAGCGTCCGTCTACGATCAGCGCGGCATCGCCCTGTGACACATCGCCGGGATAGGGGCCGAAGGTGCTGTCGTATTTGAACAGGTAAGCACAGGTCTCCAGCGGCGCGATGTCATTGATCAGCACCAGCTCGATATCCGACCCTTCGGGCAGGGCCAGAACCTGCCGCAGGATCGTGCGGCCAATGCGGCCGAATCCGTTTATCGCGAGTTTCATGCGCAAGCTATGGCAGGGCGTCGGGTCGATCTCAATGCCTGATCAGCAACAGCTTACTTGCACCTGACCTGAGAAAAGAACTGACCCGATATATTCTGGTACATGCTGTTGAAGATCACCTTGCAGCCCGTCGCTTGTTGAATGGCAGTAATAGCTTGCGTCGTGCGAAGGCGTGGGGGCGGGCCGAACGGGTTCAGGTTGTTGTTGTCGCGTGTGGCGCGATAAATGACCGGTTCGTCTGCGACCTGTGTCACAGCCCAGTTGCGGCTCATGACGAAGACGGATTTGGTCTCTTCCCCCGCAATGGCGGGTGCGGTGTGCAGGATTGCAGAGGTAGAGAGTGTGGCAACGGCTATCAGGGCAAGGCGCAGTTTCATGGACAAATCTCCAATGCTCAAAACAAGAAGTTACCTGGATTTCAGCAAATTCCGACCCTTGTGTGAAGCCCCGGGGCAAAAGATCACTGCGATTCCCAGCCAGCCCAGCGTTTAGCGGCGCGACAGGGACAGGGGCATATGCCGGTTGACGTCCTTGTAAAGCAGATACCTGAACCGGCCCGGCCCCCCTGCGTAACAGGCTTGCGGGCAAAAGGCGCGCAGCCACATGTAATCTCCGGCCTCAACTTCGACCCAGTCCTGATTGAGGCGATAAACCGCTTTCCCTTCCAGAACATAAAGCCCGTGTTCCATCACATGGGTTTCGGCGAAGGGAATGACCCCGCCTGGTTCGAAATTGACGATGTTCACATGCATGTCATGGCGCAGGTCCTGCGGGTCTGCGAACCGCGTGGTGGACCATCGGCCTTCGGTGCCCGGCATTTCGACAGGCGTCACATCGCGTTCGTTGGTGATGATCGGGTCTGGCGCGGACAACCCGGGAACGGACTCATAGGCTTTGCGGACCCAGTGGAACCGGGCTGCCGTCTGGCCAGTGTTCCGCAATGTCCAGTCGCTGCCGGCGGGGATATAGGCGTATCCGCCTGTCTCCAACACATGGTTTTCCGAGTTCAGCGTCAAAGTGACTGTTCCTTCGACGACAAAAAGCACTGCCTGTGCTTGCGCGTCTGTCTCTGGCTGATCGCTGCCGCCGCCGGGCTGCACTTCCATGATGTATTGCGAGAACGTTTCGGCAAATCCGCTGAGCGGGCGTGAAAGAACCCACAGGCGTGTTCCTTCCCAGAACGGCAGATAGCTGGTGACAATGTCGCGCATCGTACCTTTGGGAATGACCGCATACGCGTCTGTGAACATGGCGCGGTCGGTCAGCAACTGGTTCTGGCCGGGGTGGCCGCCGGTCGGGGCGAAGTAGGTCGGATGGGTCATTTGTGTGCCTCGGGATCGTTTGAATGGCACTATGGGGACAAAGGCGCGGCGCTATTAGGTCCTGACGCGCGATAGGTTTGTTCGGGATATTTTGAAGGTCGGCACCCCGGGGCTTGGCCCTGCTGAAACAGAGGTATATCCTTGGTCGTAAATGATTTCAGTTCTGTGAGGCCACAATGAAAGCCCAGTTTTTACCCGTCATTGCCGCGTTTGGCACCCTATTGATGACCGGTTCCGCCGACGCCAAGTCACTCTCCCGAATCATAGCTGAGATGGGGCTGTCCCCGGCAGACTTTGAAGTGGTCAGTGAAACCTCGAATGCCCTTTTGAACAATGGCACGCCTTCTGTAGGGCAGGAACGGTCCTGGCAAAACGACGATACCGGCTCAAAAGGAACGATCCGGGTGCAAAACGTTCAGGGCAACTGCGTCGGCCTTCAGCATGTCATCCAGCCGGAAGGCAGCGACCAAAGCCGCGAGATCAGAACCCGCCGGTGCAATGATGGTAACGGAAACTGGATCCTGACACCCTGATCTCTGACTTGGCTATCAGTACCCGAGGTCCCGGCTGACTTCGTGCAGCAGGGGATCGCCGGATTTGAGCCTGTGGTAGTTCTCGGCCACATCCGACAGTGCATCGCCCAGATACCAGCCCGAGACATGCGGTGTGATCGTCACAGAAGGGTGCCGCCACAAGGGACTGTCTTTTGGCAGCGGTTCCTGTGACGTGACGTCCAACACGGCATGGCCCGGTGAGCCGTTATCCAGCGCCGCGATCAGCGCCGCCTCGTCAATCAGGTTTCCGCGTCCGGCGTTCAGCAACTGACTGCCCGGCTTCATCGCGGCCAGCGTCTGTGCGTCAAACAAACCCGCGGTTTGCGGCGTCGAAGGAAGGATGGCACAGACGTGATCACATTGCCCCAATAGCCGAGGCAGCGCGTCTTGCCCATGCAGGCAGGTGACACCATCGATGGACTTTGGTGAGCGGCTCCAGCCCATGACCTGAAACCCGACGGCATGTAACATGCGGGCAGTGCGGGCCCCTATATGGCCCAGACCCAGAACGCCCACAACCGTATCAGGTGTGAAGATAGGTGCGCGCGGCAACCATTCGGCGCGGCTCTGGGATGCCTCGTGAAAAACCATATGGCGCTGAGCGCGCAGAATATAGGCCAGAAACCATTCGGCAATGCCCTGCGCAGGCGCGTCTGGCTTCAATCGCGCTACACGGATATGCGGAGGCAGGTCCGGATGGCCAACTATGGTCTCAACCCCGGCCCCCAGCTTCTGAACCAGTTTCAGGTTGGGCAACTTCGCCGGGTGATTGCTTTGCATGCTGACCACTGCAAGCATCGTAATGTCGTTGGGGTCGCCCAGCGTTCCGGGTGTGCGGATGTCTGCACCGGGCGCTAAGGCTTGTAGTGAGGTGGCGATTTCCTCATCCCCAATCCAGTCCGACAACCCGGTTTCAATCAACAACGCCATATGCGACCCCACTTGGATGTGATGTGGTGACGTCCCGTCACAGCGGTGGACAGGATCAGGTCTGTTAAGCCATCCTCGTGCCTAAAAGTACAGCCCGGTTTCATAACCCGAAAAGGACAGTTTCGTGAAGATACCACTCACCTCGTGCAAGGGAAACCACGTTACTTCGCAACCGGTTACCGGTATGAGTGAACCGAGGCACACAACGCAGCGAATGACCAGAGGGGACTGATGGCAGGGCTCGACTTCACGGATCAGACCTATTTTCATCAGCGCGAGGATGGGGCGTTTGTAGGACATGATCCTGCACGCGGTCCGTGGTCTGCCGATCATTGCCACGCAGGGCCGGTCAGCGGGTTGATAGTGCGGGCAGCGGAAACTGAGGTTGGCCCCGAAAAGATGCTGACCCGCCTGACAGTTGACCTGTTGCGCCCTCTGCCCTTGGCCGGGTTGCGGGTTGCCGCAGAAACCACGCGCCATACCAAGACGCTGGCGACCACACGGGTTACGGTGCATGATCTGGATGACACACTCTGCGCCACGGCCACCACCATGCATCTGGTGCGGCGCGATCTGGGCGTGGTGGCAAACGTCGAAACCAGCGCGCCACAGTTGGAAGACGCGGTAGAAGGTCCTTTTCCAATCGGCGAGATTCGTCATGATTTGAAGGGGTTTGCCCACTACAGTGACATCCTTTATCCCAAAGACGGCAAACAGGGGGCCGGACCCAAAACGGTCTGGATGCGCACCCCAAAGCTGTTGAGCGGCGAAGATCAGTCGCCCATTCAGGCACTGTGCCCGTTGGCGGATTGCGGCAATGGAATCTCGTGGAATGCTCCGACGTCGGAAATGGGGTTCATGAACACCGATCTGACCGTGAATATCCACCGCGAACCGGTGTCAGATTGGCTGGCGTCCCGTTCGGTTTCACATTGGCAACCTACGGGCATCGGCATGTCTCAGTCCGTGCTTTTCGACACGCAGGGTCCTGTAGGAACCGCTCTGCAAACACTTGTGCTGTTCCCGCCAGTCTGAAGGTCGGCCAGTTTCCGCATGTGTGTGTAAAGGCCGTTGTCGCCGTGTCCCTTCAGACCTATATTGCGCATATGCGCTGGCTGTTCACTGTCATGACCTGTTGCCTGCCGATCCCGGCACTATCCCACCCGCATGTCTTTATCGACACCGGGCTGGAATTCATCGTGGATGAGGCCGGTCACCTGACCCATATCCGGGTGACTTGGGCATATGACGAATTCTACTCTCTGCTTGTTCTGGAAGACATGAATTTGGATCAGGATGCTGACGGCATTTTGACGAAAAGCGAAGAAGAACGTCTGAGCGGGTTCGATATGCAATGGGTCGAGGGGTATAACGGCGACTTCGTGCTCACCAAAGACGGAGCGCTGGTTGCACTGTCCGGTCCAATGGAGCCCAGTGCGACAACGGAAGATGGGCGGGTCGTGACCACCCATATGCGCGCGGTCGAAGGCGACGCGATACCTGCCATAGGGCTTTCCGCCAAGGCATTTGATGAGTCCTTCTATACGGCCTACGAGATTACGCGCCCTGTAACCGTGACGGGCCCGGCTTTATGCCGGGTGGATCGTAACGACCCTGACATAGACGGGCAGCTTGCACAGATGCAGGCGTTTCTGTTGACACTGGACGCGGATTACGACCTGGAGGAAAACGATATTCCCTTGGTTGGTGAGAGCTTTGCGACCGAGATCCTCATTTCATGTCCCGTTTCCTGATTGTTCCGGTCGCTCTGGCCTTTGGTTTGCTGCTTTGGTTCTGGGGCAGTGGTGGGTTTGACAGTCTGGCAGGTTGGGCAGCCGGAGAGCAGCGTGACTTTCAGAACCAGATCGCGCGATCCTTGCGTTCAGCGCGCGCGGAACAGCCTCAGGCGGTGGCCACGCTTCTGACTGTCTGTTTCGCCTATGGGTTCTTTCATGCTGTGGGTCCGGGCCACGGGAAGGTTTTGATCGGCGGCTACGGTTTGGGTCGGCGTGTCGCCTTCTGGCGGTTGTCGGCGATCAGTGTATTGTCCAGCCTTTGTCAGGCGGTGACGGCGGTTGTGCTGGTCTACGCGGGGGTACTGGTCTTTCAGATGTCCCGCGAAAGCCTAGTTGGGACGACCGAACAGGTGATGGCTCCGATCAGCTACGGGGCCATTGCGTTGATTGGGCTTTGGCTGGTTGTACGGGCTGTGCGCAATTTCGCACGACAGCAAAAAAAGCATGTCTCTAACGATCACACCCATCGGCACCATCATGATGAGGGAGCCTGTGCGGAGTGCGGTCATCGTCATGGTCCAACCGCGGACGAGGTCGCAAATGTGGGCACGTTGCGCGAAGCCCTGATCCTGATCGCAGGCATAGCAGCGCGGCCTTGTACCGGTGCCTTGTTTGTACTGATCCTGACGTGGCAAATGGGCATCGCCATGGTAGGGATCGCGGGTGCTTTCGCCATGGCGCTTGGCACGGCGACTGTGACTACGCTGGTCGGGTGGACGTCTTTTGGTCTGCGCGGCGGGCTACTGGCTTCGGCGTCGGCCACGCGCTTTGCGTCGGTTCTGGCACCCTCCATCGAACTGGTGGCGGGACTTGTCATTGCGGTGATTGCAGGCGGGTTGCTTCTGCGCGCGGTTTAGATCAGTCGAACACCGGGTCCGGATATCCGACCCGCGCCAGATACAGCCCGTGCGGCGGACATACCGGCCCGCAGGCAGCGCGGTCGGCGGCTTCTAAAGCCTCACGCACATCTTCCGGGGTCCACGCTCCGGCGCCCACACGTTCCAACGTTCCGACGAAACTGCGTACCTGATTGTGCAGGAACGACCGGGCGCGCACGTGGAAATGAACCTCGGGGCCGGAAAAGCCTGCGACCCGTTCAACGCGCAGTTCATCCAGGGTTTTGACCGGGCTGGCCGCCTGGCAGATCGACGACCTGAACGTGGTGAAATCATGCCGGCCCAGCAGCATGTTTGCCCCTTCCTGCATGGCGTCGACATCCAGAAGGTGGCTAATCTGCCAGACCTGTCCCCGGTCGTGGGTTGCGGGCGCCCGGCGCATCAGGATGCGGAACAGATATTGCCGTTCAACCGCTGAAAACCGCGCGTGCCAATCCTCGGTCACGGGGGCGGCCTTTACGATGGCCACTGGGAGTGGCTTGAGGTGATAGTTCAGCGCCTCAGACAGGCGGAACGGGTCCCATTCCTTTGCCATGTCGCAGTGGGCAACCTGCCCCAGGGCGTGAACACCGGCGTCCGTGCGCCCCGCTGCGGCAATTGTGTGGTCGCCCGGCTGAATACGGGACAGGGCCTGTTCGATGGCGCCTTGTACAGATGGTTGATCCTTTTGCCGCTGCCATCCGGCAAACGGTTCCCCCTGGTATTCAACTTTCAACGCATATCTGGGCATGTGCCGCTGGTACAGCGCAGCGCAGGATCGGGCAAGGGGGCGAAAGCGCTGGTATGTGCCGCGACCGCTACCTATCTTGGGTAAAAGGAAAATTGCGGGGCGGCGGATTGGTGATCTCTTCACTGGCAGACAGTCTTGCACGTGGCGTCGAAAGTATCGGCGACAGCGTGTCCGAGACATTTTTCGAGCCGGTCATCCGTTTGGGTGTCACCGGGCTGGCGCGGTCCGGTAAAACAGTATTCATCACTTCGTTGGTTGCCAATCTGCTGGATCGGGGCCGTATGACCGCGCTGGTTGCGCAGCAGGAGGGGCGAATCAATGCCGCCTTTCTGCAACCCCAACCGGATGACACTGTGCCCCGGTTTGATTATGAATCGCACCTGTCCGCCCTGACGGGACCGACACCGCACTGGCCAGACAGCACGCGCGCGGTATCTGAATTGCGCTTGTCCTTCAAAGCCCGTCCCGCCGGGCTGCTTGCCGGGCTGCAGGGGCCGCGCACGGTCCATCTGGATATTGTCGACTACCCCGGTGAATGGCTGCTGGACCTGGCCTTGCTGGACAAGTCTTACGCAGACTGGTCTCAGGAAACACTGGCACGGATTAAGACCCGCGCCGAGGCTGCCGCGTATCTGGCGCTGGTCCAAGATACAGACCCGTCGGTAGGGCACGACGAACCTGCCGCACAAGCTCTGGCCGCGTCGTTCACCGCCTATCTCAACGCAGCGCGCGATGCCGGGTTTTATGACTGTACTCCCGGTCGGTTCCTGTTGCCGGGTGATCTGGCGGGATCTCCGGTTCTGACCTTTGCACCGTTGGCAATCACTGGCCCGTCGCGGCGCAGGACCCTTCAGCGCGAGATGGAACGGCGGTTCGACGCTTATAAATCTCAGGTCGTGAAACCGTTTTTTCGGGATCACTTCTCGCGGATTGACCGGCAGGTGGTTCTGGTTGACGCGCTGGGCGCAATTCACAAAGGTCCTCAGGCCGTTGAAGATATGCGCCGCGCGATGGCCGATATCCTGTCGGCTTTTCGTCCGGGACGGAACGCATGGCTGAGCCAGCTTTTGTTGGGCAAAAAGGTCGAGCGCATCCTGTTTGCAGCGACAAAAGCGGACCACCTGCACCACACTCAGCATCCCCGCCTGACCGCGATTATCGAAGCTTTGACGCGCGAGGCACGCGATCGTGCGAATTTCGCCGGGGCCCGGACTGCGGCCCTGTCTCTGGCCTCGCTGCGTGCAACGACCGAAGAGATACGCAGCCATGACGGAACCGATCTGCCATGCGTGCGTGGCACTTTGTTGGACAGCGGCAAACAGGCTGCTTTTTATCCCGGAGAATTGCCCGAGGATCCGGCGCATCTGTTGGGTCCGGCGCGAAATGGGGCGGAGAGCTGGTTGAACGAAGATTATGGGTTCATGGCCTTTGCGCCTGCAAAACTAACCCTGAAACCTGGTGACGGCCCCCCGCATATTCGACTGGATCGTGCAGCGCAGTTTCTGATCGGAGAAAGATTATGATCGCGACACTGCGCCCCGCACGCACCACAGATGCCGGTACAATCGGTACGATCCTGCACGATTTCGCTTTGGAAAACGACTGGATGCCCAAATTGCACAGCTGTGCTGAAACCATCGCCTTTTGCGGCCGGATGATTGATCAGGGCTGGGTCACTGTGGCCGAGGCAGAGACGGGCGTGGTCGGGTTTCTGGCGCTGAATGGTGGTGAAATCCATTCACTTTATCTGGATGCACAAGCTCGGGGGCAGGGGATTGGTCAGCAATTGCTGGGTCACGCGAAAGCAAGCCAGCGGCGGCTGGGCTTGTACTCGTTTCAGGATAATTCCCGCGCCTGTCGGTTCTATGAGCGAAACGGCTTTGCCGAGGTGGCGCGCAGCGATGGGGCAGAAAACGATGAAAACCTGCCGGACATAAGGTTTGTCTGGCACAGCAGGGATACGACAAATGGCTAAAGGTCCGGTTTTGATCGATCTTGACGATGATGAACCCGCTGCTGATGTCGCGCAGGCAAAACCGGTGCCGGATATTGTGCCGCCTCAGGGGCAGGCGATGCAAAGCGCGGCCCGACTGGCGGCCCGCAAACCCTCGGCCCTTGCGCGCTGGTTCTGGGGGCTTGCGCTTTCCGTAGTCGGGGCGGCCATATCGGTGGCCGCCTGGGATTTTGCAACCTCTCTGGTGGCGCGGACGCCCGTTTTGGGTTGGATCGTTGCCGGATTGTTGGCTGCATTGGTTCTGGTGGTGGTGATCATCGCGCTGCGCGAGCTCGCGGCTTTGGGGCGGTTGTCCCGTGTTGATGGGATGCGCCGTGCAGCGGATATTGCATTGGCTGATGAAGACCTGGCTCAGGCACGTGCTGTCACACATCGCATCATTGCATTCTACAAAGGGCGCGAGGATACCCGCTGGGGTCGCGAGCGGTTGTCCGAGCGTATGGGGGAACAGTTCGATGCCGAGGCGCTTTTAAACCTTGCCGAGGATGAATTGTTGGCCCCGCTCGACGCCGCTGCCAGCCGTGAGGTTGAGGCCGCAGCACGGCAGGTTGCCACCGTGACCGCTCTGGTCCCGCTGGCACTGGCGGATGTTGTAACGGCACTAGCCGCGTCCCTGCGGATGATCCGCCGCGTCGCGGAAATCTACGGGGGGCGGGCTGGCACACTGGGAAGCTGGCGTCTGACCCGTGCCGTCTTTGTGCATCTGGTCGCAACTGGGGCGGTGGCCGTTGGTGACGATCTGCTGGAACCTGTTCTGGGCGGATCCGTTCTCAGCAAATTGTCCCGACGGTTCGGAGAAGGTCTGGTCAACGGTGCGCTCAGCGCCCGAGTGGGCGTGGCCGCGATGGAGGTCTGCCGCCCCTTACCATTCTCAAAACGCCACAAACCTTCCACGCGAGGCATCATTAAACGCGCCTTGCAGGGTCTGTTCTCCAAGGGTTGATCCAGAGCAAAGCGTCAGACCACACCCTTCTGCACTCTGCCAGTGAACAATAGGAGCAAACCATGACGGATCACGGTCACAGTCCGCAGGAAATTGCCGACCGGATCAACGCTCCGCCCGGGCGCGGTGTGTTACGCGACGTTGTGTATGGCGGCATTGATGGTTCCGTCACCACATTTGCCATTGTCGCCGGTGTCGCGGGGGCGGGCCTTTCCCCGTTTGTTATCGTGGCACTTGGTTTGGCAAACGTTCTGGCGGACGGGTTTTCAATGGCTGCCGGGAATTACTCGGGCACCAAGGCCGAACTGGACAACATACGGCGCATTCGGGCGATCGAGGAACGCCACATCGCACTCTACCCCGACGGCGAGCGCGAGGAGGTCCGTGAAATTCTGTCGCAAAAAGGGTTGTCAGGGGAAATTCTGAACGAAGCCACCGCCGCGATCACGTCGAGCCACGAACATTGGGTCAACCTGATGATCGAGGGTGAATATGGGCTGGGCAGTGTCGACCCACATCCGATGAAAGCCGCGTTGGCAACGTTCTTCGCGTTCCTTGTGGCCGGGATGATCCCGCTGTTGCCGTTTTTGGCGTCGGTGGAGAATGCTTTCGAGATGTCGGTCTGGATGACGATGGGGGTCTTCTTTGCGATTGGTGCGTTCAAAAGCCGGTGGTCGTTGGCGCCCTGGTGGCGGTCAGGTATCGAAACGCTGTTGATCGGTGGTCTGGCGGCACTGATCGCGTATCTCGTCGGGTCTCTGTTCCATCCATAAATGTCGCAGCACGGTAGTCGCGACTGGTCAAAACTTCCCGGATAGGTAGAGTGGCGCAAAACAGGTGCAAAGGACGATGGCAGATCACGAGCTTTCTGGAAAGAACGTATTGGTTCTGGGTGCTTATGGGTTCATCGGCACCGCCGTCACGCGGGCATTGTCGGCCGCAGGTGCCACGGTTCAGGGCATGGGGCGCAATCTTGCTCAAGGGGCAAAGGTCCTGCCGGGGGTTTTGCTGAAACAGGGCGATATGCGCGATCTGTTGCACAAGGACGATTGGCAGGACCTGCTGGCCGACGTCGATGTCGTGGTGAATTGCGCAGGGGCTTTGCAGGATAACGCGCAGGACAACCTTGAAGCGGTGCACCATATGGCGGTCGCAGCCCTTGCAGGGGCCTGCGCGGAAGGTGGCATAAGCATTGTTCAGATTTCGGCCATCGGAGCAGAGCCGGACGCCAGCACGCATTTCCTGTGCAGCAAGGCACGCGGAGATGCCGCTTTGCGCGCATCGGGCGTAACACTTTGGATTCTAAAGCCAGGGCTTGTTATCGGGCAAACGGATTATGGGGGAACGGCGTTGCTTCGAATGCTGGCGTCTGTTCCTTTTATTCAACCGCTGGCTTACCCCGATACACCCGTTCAATGCATCGGGATGCCCGATCTGTGTGACGTCGTGATTGCTGCCGTTGCCGGTCGTCTGCCGCAGGGTAATTACGATCTGGTCGAGGATACCCCGCATAGTTTGTCGGACGTGGTGCGCTGCACGCGGCAGTGGCTGGGGTTTCCCGCTGCGCGCTTCCATCTGGTCCTGCCGCCTGTCCTGACAAAAGCCGTTGCGGCCATGGCGGATTGTCTGGCCCTGTTGGGTTGGCGGTCTCCGCTGCGCAGCACGGCGATGACGGTCATGGCGGATGGCGTGGTTGGCGACCCCGGCCCCTATCGTGCAGCGGCCGGGCGCGGGATTGCCGCCTTGCCTGATGTCTACGCCAAGCTGCCTTGCGCGCGCGAGCATCGGTTGACCGCTCGGATGACGCTGTTGATGCCGCTGATCGTTGCAACACTCAGCCTGTTCTGGTTGCTGTCGGGCCTGTTTGGGCTGGCGGGTTTGTCTACGGCTTCTGGTATGCTGGTCGAAGCAGGGTGGTCATCCGCCATGGCGGTGACCAGCGTTGTGTTCTGGTCCCTGATCGACATAGCGCTGGGTCTGGCCATCCTGTGGCGCCCATGGGCGGCGCGGGCCTGTGTGGCGCAGTTGACAGTAGCCATATTCTACCTGATTGCCGCTTCGGTCACGATGCCGGAATTGTGGTTGGATCCGCTGGGGCCGCTGGTGAAAATCCTGCCCGCGATGATCCTGTCGCTTGTGGCGTTGCCCTTGTTTGAGAGCCGATGATGGACCCTGAACTGATCTTGCGATGGCTGCATGTCATCGGTGCATGTGTGCTGCTGGGAACAGGGGCAGGGATCGCCTTTTTCATGCTGATGGCGCACCGGACAAACGACCCGCGCGTCATCGCCCATACGGCGGGTATCGTGGTGCTTGCCGACCTTCTGTTCACCACGACTGCTGTCATCCTGCAACCAGTGACCGGAGCGCTGCTTGCCTGGCAGATCGGGTGGCATTGGGGCGAAGGATGGATTGTGTTGTCTCTGGTGCTTTATGTTTTGACAGGCCTGTTCTGGTTGCCGGTGGTTTGGGTCCAAATCCGGTTGCGGGACCACGCGCGAACGGCGGCAGAGCAGGGAACGCAACTGCCACCGGAGTATTACCGCTTGTTTCGGTTCTGGTTCGCCTGCGGGGTTCCGGCGTTTCTGGCGGTTTTGACCATCCTTTGGCTGATGATCGCTCGCCCGGCGATTTCTGTGCTTTAGACTTTCTCACGGCTTTCCTGACTGTTGCTGACCGACAGCACAAGATAGCTTGGCCGAAATTACGGATCGGAGAGACTCGGTTGGAAACGCTGCTTGTTCTTATTGGCCTGGTTGTTCTGGCCATCCCGGTGACATTGATTGCACTTCTGGTCGGACATTCCCGATTGCGTCGCCGGGTCGAACAACTGGAAGCGCAGATCAATGCGTTGGTGTCGGGTGATGCACCGGCGTCGCTGCAACCGGAACAGGATGCACCTGCACCGCAACCTGTGGCAGAGGAACAGGTTCACAGCCCGGGGCCGTGGGCCGCGCCAAAGCGACAGGAAGACGAAAGCGCCGAAGATGTAGACACCGACGCCGCTACTCCTGCAATTGTATTTCGCCATGACAGGTTTGCTGCGCTGGGCGCGTGGCTGCGTGAGAACTGGTTTTACGCGGTCTCGGCCCTGTCGCTGGCATTGGCCGGAATTTTCCTCGTGCAATATGGCGTTGAGAATGGATTGTTACCTCCGACGGCCCGCGTTTTCGCCGCGCTTGGTTTCGGCTCGGCTTTGATTGTCGGGGGCGAGGTTCTGCGCCGCAGGTTCGGGGATGACGAAGCGGTGGCCACTGCCTATTTGCCATCGGTCTTTTCGGGGGCCGGCCTCGTCACCTTGTTTGGGGCAATCCTGTCTGCGCGGCAGCTCTATGGCTTGATCGGGGCCGAGACGGCATTGGCAGGGATGGTCGTTGTCGCGCTTGTTGGTCTTGTTCTGGGGTGGTTCCACGGCCCGCTGTTGGCTGCGGTTGGACTGATTGGAGCTTTTGCTGCACCCTTTCTGGTTGGAGGCGCATCTGACGATCCCTCGTGGCTCTATGCCTATTTTCTTTTGGTTGCTGTTTTGGGGCTGGGTATCGACACGGTGCGGCGTTGGGCGTGGATTTCGGTTCTGACGTTGGTCGGGGTTTATGCGGCAAACCTGCTTTTGGTCAGTGGCGCTCCGTATACGGAACCGGGATATCTGGTCGCGACAACAGTGCTGGCACTGCTGGCAACGGCCATTCCGGTGCGGCGCGTTTGGCCCGATCATGCAGGGTGCATGATGTCTCAGGTGATCCGCACCCCCGGAACCCGCCCGTGGCCCAAGTTTCCAACTCGGCTCGCCGCCGGAGCGATTGCGGCCAGCACAGCAATCCTGTCCTGGCATTGGGCAGACTCAGCGGCTGAATTCTGGTTGGGTGTCTGCCTGCTGTCCGTCCTGCTTCTGGCGCTGCTTTTGTGCGCCAAGGATGCGCCTGCGTTACAGGATCTGACCGTCCTGCCTGCGGCGGGCCTTGTGTTTTTTGTGGCCTCTCACGGGCTGGAATACGGAGTAGTTCTTCGCAGTTTCACCGACACCTATGCCGAGACGCCCGAGGCCGACTTTCCGATGGCAGCCACCGCGCTGGTTGCTTTGGGCGCGCTCATGTCGATTTTGATGGCATGGCGGTCATTCAGGGCAAACCAGTATCGTGCAATCTGGGCCGGGGGCGCTGTAATTCTTGCACCGGCGCTGGCCATCGCTTTGGAATTGGGCTGGCGTCCTGCCACGGTTATCGGTGCGTACGCCTGGGCCCTGCACGCGATTGTCCTGGCAATTCTGATGGTGGTTCTGGCCGGGCGTTTTGGTCGCGCCGATGGCGACGACCGGATGCGGGCTGCTCTGGCCACGTTGTCCGCGTTGTCTTGTCTGGTCTTTGCTTGCGTCATCGTGCTCAGCTCGGCCGCGCTGACGATTGCGCTGGTGGCCAGCATCGTCGCAGCAGCAGCCTTGGATCGCAGGTTCACCTTGCCGCAGATGAGTTGGTTTATCTGGGCCGGTGTCTTTACGGTCACGGTGCGCTTGGTGCTTGACCCGGGTCTGGACTGGGCCAATGCGGCCCCGGTGCCCGAAATGGCGATGGTCTATGGTGCGGCCACGTTGGGTTTCGTGGCTGGCTGGTGGCTGTTGTGTCCCTTGCAGCGGCCGGTTGCAGCACTGTTGCTGGAAAGCGCGGCATGGGCGACGGGCGGCATCCTGCTGTCCCTGTTGCTACTGCGGTGGCTTGAAGGTTTCGGAGAAGGCGGGGCCGACAACAGCCATTGGGGTCTTGGCCTGCTGGCGGTCATCTGGCTGCTGCTGGCCTTCGCTCAGGTTCAGAGGTTTGGGCTGGGTGGCAAACTGAATTATGCACGGTACGTGTTGGCGGCGTTCTTTGCCGGTCATGGCGTGTTCCGACTGACCCTGGCTTTGACCGACCAAAACCCGCTTCTGAACCCCAACGCCGACCCGGTGCTTGGCCCACCGGTTCTGAACACTCTTGTCCTTGCCTATCTGGTGCCTGCACTGACCATCGGATTCTCGGCATGGCGGATCAGGGACATGCCAAAGCAGATCAGGCTGGCAAGCTATGCCATTGCGGGTGCGTTGGTTGCCGTGTGGTTCGGGTTGACCATCCGCCATGTCTGGCAGGGAGCAGCAGGCATGTTTGAAGGCAACGGCGTCACGCAGCCCGAGCTTTATACATATACCCTTGTTCTGCTGCTGGTCGGGGCGGCGCTGTTCTACCAATCTCTGGCACGTGGTTCGGATGCGATGCGCAAGGCGGGGTTGGTGGTGATCGGGCTGGCGGTGGCCAAGGTCTTTCTGATCGATATTGCCGGTCTGGGCGGGCTGATCCGCGTGTTCTCACTGCTGGCGCTGGGGCTTGGGTTGGCCGGTCTGGCATGGTTGAATCGCTGGGCCAAGCTGCGCCATTCGCCGCATGGGCCGGAACCTCTGGACCATTGAAGGCAGGCGTCTTATAAGCGCGGCCATGTATGACCGGACGGCCATCATTATTCGAATTATATCCCCGGCGCTCTGACCCTCTGAGACGCCGGGCAAAGGTGTTTGAGAATTCGCACCGACCGCTTCGATCCTAGTACGACCAGATCATCCAAAGGACGCTCAAAATGTGCGCCGACACGACCCAAACGCCTGACTATAAAGACACGCTGAACCTGCCCAAAACCGATTTTCCCATGCGCGCGGGCCTGCCTGCACGCGAACCCGCATGGCTGGAGCGGTGGGAGACCATCGGTGTCTATGACCGCCTGCGCGAGAAAACGGGGCGCAAACCCTTTACTCTGCACGACGGCCCCCCCTATGCGAACGGCCACCTGCATATCGGCCACGCACTGAACAAGACGATCAAGGACATGATCGTGCGCTCTCATCAGATGATGGGCTTTGACGCGCGTTACGTGCCCGGTTGGGACTGCCACGGCCTGCCGATCGAATGGAAGATCGAAGAACAGTACCGCAAGAAGGGCAAGAACAAGGACGAGGTGAACATCGTCGACTTCCGTCAGGAATGCCGCAAGTTCGCCGAAGGCTGGATCGACATCCAGCGGGAAGAGTTCAAGCGCCTGGGCATCACCGGCAACTGGCCTGATCCCTACATCACCATGGACTTTCATGCCGAGGCCGTGATCGCCGACGAGTTCATGAAATTCTTGATGAACGGCACGCTGTATCAGGGCTCGAAACCCGTGATGTGGTCGCCCATCGAAAAAACCGCGCTGGCCGAGGCCGAGGTCGAGTATCACGACAAGGAAAGCTTTACCATCTGGGTGAAGTTCAAGGTCATGAACGCGGGTGATCTGGATGATGCGTTCGTCGTAATCTGGACCACCACTCCCTGGACCATGCCGTCGAACAAGGCGGTCGTGTATGGCAACGACATCTCCTACGGCCTGTACGAAGTCACCGGCGCGCCTGAGGAATGCTGGGCTAATGTGGGTGACAGATTCCTGCTGGCTGACAATATGGCCGCAGATGTGTTGGGTCGTGCCCGTCTGAACGACGATCAGTGGACCCGTGTACGCGGTGTCGCCACCGATGAACTTGAAGGTGTTCAACTGACCCACCCGCTGGCCGGGGCCGAGGGCGGCAATGGCGAATGGGACGACCTCCGCGACTTCCGCGCGGCTGACTTCGTGACCGATACCGAAGGCACCGGTTTCGTCCACTGTGCGCCGTCACATGGTATGGAGGAATTCGAACTCTACCGCGATTTAGGCATGTTGGAGCAGGTCATCACCTATAACGTGATGGATGATGGTTCGTTCCGCACCGATCTGCCGTTCTTTGGTGGCAAATACATCCTGTCCCGCAAGGGTGGTGAGGGTGACGCGAACAAAGCTGTCATCGACAAGCTGGCCGAGGTTGGCGGGCTGCTGGCGCGCGGCAAGATCAAGCACAGCTATCCGCATTCGTGGCGCTCCAAGGCTCCGATCATCTACCGCAACACGCCGCAGTGGTTTGCATCCGTTGACCGCAACCTGGATGACGGCATGGGTGAGATGGGCGACAGCATCCGCGAACGTGCCCTGCGCTCGATCGACGAACTGGTCAAATGGACGCCGCAGACGGGGCGCAACCGCCTCTATTCGATGATCGAAGCGCGCCCGGACTGGGTTCTCTCGCGCCAGCGTGCCTGGGGCGTGCCGCTGACCTGTTTCACCAAGAAAGGTGCCTTGCCCACCGACGCGGATTACCTTCTGCGCAACGCAGACCTGAACGCGCGCATCAAGGCGGCGTTTGAGAAAGACGGCGCCGATATCTGGTACACCGACGGGTTCAAAGAGAAAATTCTCGACGGCATCGCCAACCCCGATGACTACGATCAGGTGTTTGACGTGCTGGATGTGTGGTTCGATTCTGGTTCGACCCACGCCTTTGTTTTGCGCGACCGCGAAGATGGGACCGAGGACGGTATCGCCGACGTCTACATGGAAGGCACCGACCAGCACCGTGGTTGGTTCCATTCTTCCATGTTGCAGGCCTGCGGCACCAAAGGCCGCGCGCCTTATCGCAACGTCGTGACACATGGTTTCACGCTGGATGCCAAGGGCAACAAGATGTCCAAATCGCTGGGCAACACCATCGTACCGGAAGAGGTCGTCAAGCAGTACGGCGCCGATATCCTGCGTCTGTGGGTGGCACAGACCGACTATACCGCCGATCAGCGGATCGGGCCGGAGATCCTGAAAGGCACTGCCGACAGTTATCGCCGTCTGCGCAACACTATGCGGTTCATGCTGGGCTCGCTGGCGGATTTCACCGAGGCCGATCGCGTCGCGCCCGAAGATATGCCGCGTCTGGAACGCTGGGTGCTCAGCCGGCTGGCGGAATTGGATGAGCAGGTGCGCAAGGGTTATGCGTCTTTCGATTTCCAGGGCGTATTCAGTGCGGTCTTTACCTTTGCCACGGTTGATCTGTCGTCCTTCTATTTCGACGTTCGCAAGGATGCTCTTTATTGTGACGGCGACACGCCGCGCCGTCGTGCTGCGCGGACGGTGTTGGATATCCTGTTCCATCGCCTGACCACGTGGCTGGCACCGGTTCTGGTTTTCACCATGGAAGAGGTCTGGCTGGGGCGCTTTCCGGGCGACGATAGCTCGGTCCACTTGGTCGACTTCCCGGAAACGCCTGCGGATTGGCGCGATGCCGAGCTTGAGGCCAACATGGCAAAGGTGCGCCGAGTGCGCCGGGCCGTGACTGCCGCGCTGGAAATCCAGCGCCAGGACAAGGTGATCGGCTCAAGCCTCGAAGCGGCCCCGATCGTGCATGTCGATGATGGCGATACCCGCGATCTGCTGGCCACGTTCGACGTGGACGACATGTGCATCACCTCGGGCCTGACCGTGACCGGCGACCCGGCCCCTGCCGAGGCGTTCCGTGTGCCCGAAATCGAAGGCGTGGCCGTCGTGTTCGAAAAAGCAGAAGGCGAGAAATGTCAGCGCTGTTGGAAAATCCTTCCTGACGTGGGCCGCCACGCCCATGTCGGAGTTTGCCGACGCTGCGATGAGGCGCTAAGCTGATTGAAACCGCCCTCTCGATCCTTCGAGGGGGCGTTTTTCGTTTCACGTCTGCGCGGATTGCGGTGTCGGATTAAACAGGTCAAAGCCTATGGCTGAGTCCTTCAGGGCCTTCCAAACCTGATAATCCGTGAAATATCCGGTGTGACCACCGGGCTCGACCGGAATGTTGCGGTTTGCGGAAATCAGCCCGCCTTCAATCTCGGTCCCTACAAAGTCATCCTGCCTGAAGATGTTGAACCATGCGGCGTTCAGGTTTTTGGGAACGACTGTGAACATCTCGGGAAAATAGCGCTGATAAATATGGGTCACAGGACAGCCCATCGTAATCAGCGTCACGTTGCGCCCGTTGATAAGCTTTTGCACGCGTGGATCAGCCAGCATTTGCGTGGCAATCACGGTGCCTTGTGAATGTGAGATCACCGTGATGTGGTCCGCGGCAAAGATATCCACCACATAATGCAGTGCACGATAAAATCGTTCATCAATCGCCTTGCGATCCGGATAATTGCGCAGCCTCGTTTTCAGGTCCGCTTTCAGTAAACACTTGTCGCGAATGGCATAGGTGACAATGTCCCGTGCCACACCCAGCCCTGCTGCGACGAAATCGGAAAAGCGGTACATCAATGCTGTTGCACCCAGGACGATCAGGCCAATCTCGCCCTGTTTGCTTGCCAGTTTGTTCAAAACCCGGCCAATCAGGTTGCAATTGTCCGTTCCGATCTGACACAGGGGATCGACGTGCTGGCTCAACGCGATTTCTCGGATAGTGACCATCGCCAGTACGATTGCACCGAACAAAAAGACCCATTGTGCAAAACGATTGAGGATGGCGCGGCTGATCAGCCCGTCGCGGATATGCAGGTTTGCCTTCAGCCCTCTGCGACCGGCAAACAGGCCAACACCGACAAACGCAAGCAGGACAATTGCCGCGAAGGCAACACTGAGTGTTTCGATGGAGTCACTGAGGAAATTGTCAAAAAGACCGGTCAGTTTTCCATCCGACAGCCCCGGAACCGTGTCGAGCATTTCCCGCAGCATTAGCCACAACCCGGAAATGAAGAACATCCAGAACACCAACATGCCTGCACAAATGCTGGGGTACAGCCGCCTGTGTTCTTTCAGATTGTCTGCCTGAACCTTTTCATCAAGGCTGGTCGCAGAAAGCACGTACAAAATGATTGTCATGAAGATCAGAGAAGCCCAGAAAAACGCGAGCAGGTAGACCTGAAAAGCTACAAACTGCTCCAGCGCCGAAGGGCAAACCGGGCTGTCCGGCAAGGGTGTGCAGGCTCGGATTTCCAGACCAAGCGGACCAATGATCAGGCAGATCAGCAGCAAAAACCCTATCCCGAAAATGCCGCGCCAGAATACGCGTCTTAGATAAGTCGGGGCTGCAAAGCTGCGCCTTAGTCCGTATGCGGCCCCTCCGGCGTAAAGCGTGAACAAGAGCCAGAACAGCAGGATCGTGCTTTGAAAGAAGATCCCGGGAACGCGATCAACCATAACGGCTATGGCACCGATCAGAAGATAGGCATTCAGGGTCGCAACTGCGCCGAAGAAAACCCAGGTAAAAAGGTGAACCAGCCGCGCGGCCAAAGTGTTCCTGCCGTTGACTTGGTCCGAGGCCACATCCGCGCGGCTATGCGTTTGTTCGGCATTGTCCATGGCCAGATAACCCAGCGCAAGAACAACCCAGATCAGGTCCAATGCTGTCTTAATGGCTCCTTTCGGGGCGGGTGAGCGGTCGGCCCAGAAAACCTCGGCAAACATGGCCTCGTCCTGCGGTGCTGACGGTTTCGTCACCTTGCGCAGGTTGACCGGGAATAGTTTTGCGCTTCGGGGCGTGCCGTCGAAGGTTGTTTCGGCCAGCTCTATCATCCCACGCTGAACCTCAATCGGGGGTTCGGGATTGCCATCCAGCCAGGTTGTCGCGGCCCCGACGACCTGATCGACGGTCTCACCGGGTATTTGTTCGCCAATTCCGTGAACCGTCAGGATCAAATGGCGACCCATCTCATGCTCCAAATCTCTTTTTGACAATGCGGCTAGGCTAACATGATTGCGGCAATTCGCAAAATCCGCGCGCCTCGCAGCCCCATGGCTTCGCCACTTGAACTTGGAGGATTGATCTGAAACCGTCAGCCCATGGCGATGATTGCAGTTGATACTCAGTTCGGAAAACTTGGGATCGAGGAAACGGATAGTGCCCTCACGCGGCTGGTCTGGGACGGTCAGGACGACGGCGAACCAACAGCTCTGCTGCGCGAGGCGGCGGCGCAGTTGATGGCCTATGACGCTGGACGGCTTGACCGCTTCGATCTGCCCTACCGCATTCATGGATCGCAGTTTCAAAGGCAGGTCTGTGATCTCATGTATGCCATTCCCCTTGGGGAAACGCGCACCTACGGGGATATCGCCAAGGCGTTGGGGCAACCGGCGCAACCGGTCGGTCAGGCCTGCGGGGCAAACCCGATCCCCGTTATTATTCCCTGCCACCGAGTGCTGGCTGCCAATGGGCTGGGCGGGTTTTCCGGGTGCGGCGGGATCGAGACAAAGGTTGCACTGCTACGGCATGAGCGGGCGGCGGGTCTTTTGATCTGAGCCTCGAAATTCGGTTGCAATCCGGTTCTGGGAAGCACAACTTATATCAGTTGCTGAATTTGAAGGATCGCATTGAATGAGCACCGAAAAAGATCGCGCAGCCCAGAAGAAGGCCATTATCGACCGGTTGATGTCGCTTGAGGCAGAGGAGCTTGCAACGGCGCAGGCCCATTACGACGCATTTCTGAAGGATGCCCAACTGGATGACCGGGAAGGCCACGACAAGGATGACATAGCCGCATCGCGCGAAAATGCCGATCTGGCAGCTGCATTTGACGCGCCTGTTCATGCGCATCATGCCAAAATCGATGTGATTGAGAATACCGATTTTGGTCTGACAGATACAGTCAGGCCGGGATCGGTGATCAGGTTCAACAACCGCAGCTTTGTCGTCTGCGTTTCGACGACCCGGTTCGAGGTGGGTGGAGATACATATATGGGGATCTCGACACAAAGCCCGATCTACCTAGCCATGGCGGGCCTGCAAGCAGGCGACGTCTTTACCCATAACGGTACTGAATTTGAGGTTCAGGACGTTCTTTAAATCCGGTCCGGCAGCGCTCGTGTCAGGTACGGCGCTGCGGAACAACCTGTTGTGCGATACCCGCAAATGTCAGGTACAGGCTGGCGATGACCAGACCCCAGTGGGCCCAGCTTTCGGGATGAAAATCGACCCATGCGGCCCAGCCCGCAAAGAACGTCCAGGCAAGGGCGACCGGCAAGGTCAGACTGCGCCAACGCTCGGTGCGCACGGGGTGAACGAATTTCAAAGGTAGAAACATCGCAAGCGACAGCAGCGTGACCAGCAGCAGGATGATCCAGAAATTGGGCTCCAGTGCGAAGATCACGACAACGAACATGTTCCAGCATCCGGGAAAGCCGGAAAAGGAATTGTCCTTTGTTTTCATCCGGGTGTCCGCGAAATACATCGCGCTGGCAAAGGTGATGACGATGATTGCGAACCAGCCGGTCCATCCATCCATCAATCCGGATTTGAACAGCGCAAAGGCTGGGATGAACACATAGGTCAGATAATCGATGATCAGATCCAGCAAGACGCCGTCAAACTCGGGTGCGTTTTTCTTGACGTGATAGTGCCGCGCCAACGGGCCGTCGATGCCATCGACAATGAAGGATACAACCAGCCAAAGGTACATGAGGCTCCATTTCTCTTCCACGGCGGCCAGCATGGCCAGCATTGCGAAAACAGCACCAGTGGCAGTGAAGAGATGTACGGCAAGAGCTTTGAATCTGAGTGTCATGCTAGGGTCATGACCGATGCACGCCAGAGATGCAAACCAAAAGCCCGAGGTTCCTGTTCGATGTGTCGGTCACGCCTTTGGATGCGCACGGTTGTAGACCTCCATCAGCCGTGCGGTATCCACGGCGGTATAGGTCTGTGTGGTTGACAATGAGGCGTGCCCCAACAGTTCCTGAATGGCCCGCAGATCTCCTCCGGCGGACAGCAGATGGGTGGCAAAGCTGTGTCGCATGGCATGAGGCGTGGCAGTTGAAGGCAGCCCCAGTTGCATTCGTGCCTTGGTCATGACGCCCTGAATCGCGCGCGGGTTCAGCGGACCGCCACGGGCACCCCGGAACAGGGCGGCGTTCTTCGCTTGCGGGTGGGGGCAAAGCTGAAGATACCGGTCAACCGCGTCTCGGGCAGCTGGAAGAACCGGAACGATCCGTTCCTTGTCGCCCTTCCCGACAATGCGCAATGTCTCGGGCAGGGGCGCGTCTGCACCGGTCAGGGACAAGGCCTCGGATATCCGCAGGCCGCATCCATAGAGCAGCGTGACAACCGCAACATCACGGGCCGCGACCCAGTCGGACACAGATTGCAGCTCGACCGTGTCAATCATGGCGAGCGCGGCGTCTTCGGCCAGAGGGCGGGGCAATTTCTTGGTGAATTTGGGCGCGCGGGTCGACAGAACGGCGGTGGGTTCAAATCCCTCTCGCTCGGCCAGCCAACGATAGAAGCTTTTGACGGCGGACAGTTTGCGCGCAAGGGATCGCGCGCCGATATCCCCGCTGCGCTGATCTGCCATCCAGGCGCGCATGTCCGAGACGGTGATCCGTTCCAGCGCCTTCAACCCTTGTCGTTCCCCTTGATGAAGGGTCATGAAAGACAAAAACTCGGTGACATCGCCGCGATAGGCGGTCTGGGTGTTCTGGGACCGCCCCGCCAGCGCGCCCAGAGTGTCCAGCCAGTGCTGGAGCGCGTCGCGGCAAGCAGGTGAGATAAGGTTCATGACAGCCAGTGGCGCATCGAGCGTTCGAATACGCCGGAAAAGAAGGTGAGAAGATCGGTGCCGAGTTGCGGTGTGAAATGCCGCGGATCACGGGCCCCCATGACGATCATGCCCGGCAGGCGACCCGGACCGAGGTCCAGCTTCAGGCAGGCTTCCGAGCGCAACTGATCCGCCAGCGCGCCGAAAACACGTCGGTTCGGCTGATGAGTTTCGCGCAAGGTCACGTCGCGGACAGGGCCGCCGCGACCATTGGTCAGGTATTGGTTGATGAAGCCGGGCTCTGCGATCGTCAGAACGCCTCCAAGCCTGTCGATGGCAGGATCGTTCTGAGCCACGGTGGTTTCCAGAACCAGCGTGATATGGTCAACCCGCAGGATATTTGCGACATCGGCGCCAAGGGCACGCAGGAAATCCTCGAATTCGACGGGTTCCAGCAAGCGCAAAATCGCGCGGTGTACCTGATTGGTGCCTGCAAGGTTTTCATAGGCCGCAGCGATGACCGAGCGGTGGGTATCTTCCAACCGGTCCAGCCGCGCCTCGAGCCGCTGCATGGCAATGCCGCGCAGATCGATCACATTATCACCCCGGGCGCGTTCGTTCGCGGCCACAAGGGCTTGCATCAGGTCCTTGTCGTCCAGAACGACGTCGGGCTCGGCCAGAATTGCCGCGCGGAGATTATCCTCGAGTTTGGGATTGCTGCTCATGTCCTGTCCGGTCTTTTTTTGTTGGGCGGCTTATAGCATGCTGAACCGGATTTGCCTTGGGAAAAATGCACGCAAGAGTGGATTTCCCCGGATGCTGTGGCGGATAGGCTCCCGCCTGCCACGCCTGATCGCAGATCAGGCTTTGGGCCGTTGGGCCGGGCACGGCGCCTGATAGCGCCGCGCGGTTGCACACCAGATTAGAGGATTTTCTGACCGGTTTTGGCCCAGTCTGCCAGAAATGTTTCCAGACCTTTGTCAGTCAGCGGGTGATCGGCCAGTTTCTTGATTACGGCTGGCGGCGCGGTGATGACGTCCGCACCAATGCGGGCACTTTCGGTGACGTGGTTCACGGTGCGGATCGAAGCAGCCAGAATTTCGGTTTCGAATCCGTAATTGTCATAGACCTGACGGATGTCGGCGATCAGATCCATGCCATCCAGGTTGATATCGTCCAGACGGCCGATGAAGGGCGAAATGAAGGTCGCACCTGCTTTTGCAGCCAGAATCGCCTGATTGGTCGAAAAGCACAGGGTGACGTTGACCATCTGCCCTTCGTCGCTGAGCGTCTTGCAGGTTTTCAGACCGGCCCATGTCAACGGAACCTTCACGGCGATATTCGGGGCAATCTTGGCCAGCTTGCGGCCTTCGGCGATCATGTCGTCAGCTTCGGTGGCGACAACTTCGGCGGAAACGGGACCGTCGACCAGATCGCAGATCTCCTTTGTCACTTCCAGAATGTCGCGGCCCGATTTCAGGATCAGCGAGGGGTTGGTGGTCACGCCGTCCACCATGCCCAGATCGTTCAGTTCAGCAATGGCGTCGATCTCGGCAGTGTCTACGAAGAATTTCATGAGGGCAGTCCTTTGATGGGTTGGCCTTGGTCGCGGATGGCTTTACCTCAAAGAGAGCCATGCTGGAACCCCCTGCAAAGGATATGCTGTGAGCGCTAACGGATTTTTCGACGAGGGAGAGCTGATTGCGGTGCTGACAACGCAACCGCTGGACCGGACGTTGGATTACAAAGCGCCGGAAGGAGGATGCTTTCTGGGTGCGTTTGTCGAGGTGCCGCTTGGTCCGCGCAAGGTGTTGGGGGTTGTCTGGGGGCCGGGGCAGGGCGGATTCGATCTGAACAAGGCGCGGTCGGTGATCCGTGTGCTGGACGTTGCGCCCATGCGCGAGGAGATGCGGGCATTCCTCGGCAAGGTTGCCGACTACACCCTGACGCCGATGCCCGCGATGTTGCGACTGGCGACCCGCGCGCCGGGGCTGGGTGACCCACCGTCCATGCGCAAGATCTATCGTTTGGGAACCACCTCGCCAGACCGGATGACCGACGCCAGAACCCGTGTGCTTGACGTGTTGCGCGACTATGGCGGGTTGGCATTTACGTTAAAGGAACTGGCAGAACAGGCCGGGGTAACTTCGTCCGTTGTCAAAGGCTTGGTCAAGCAAGGCGCGGTTCGTGAAGAAGACAGCCCGCGCGACCTGCCGTATCCGCATCTTGATCCCGATTTGCCGGGAAAGAACCTGACCGAAGATCAGGCAAGTGCGGTTGCGCAGCTTAGCGCCGGGCAACGGACGGGGAATTACGGCACAACGTTGCTGAAAGGCGTGACGGGTTCCGGCAAGACCGAAGTCTATCTGGAGGCTGTGGCCGAAGCGCTGCGCATGGGGCGGCAGGCACTTGTCCTTTTGCCGGAAATTGCGCTGACCGCAGAATTCCTGACACGGGTTGAGGCGCGGTTTGGCGCGCGCCCTGCCGAGTGGCATTCGGGCGCGACCATGACTGAACGCAGGCGCGTCTGGCGGATGGTCGGGCAGGGGGAAGCTCAACTGGTTGTTGGCGCGCGGTCAGCCCTGTTTCTGCCATTTCGCGATTTGGGGCTGGTCGTGGTGGATGAGGAACACGACACCTCGTACAAACAAGAAGACGGGGTGCATTACAGTGCGCGCGACATGGCGGTCCTGCGGTCGGCCATCTGCGGCGCGCGGGTGATTCTGGCCAGCGCAACCCCCTCGCTGGAAAGCTGGGCGAATGCTGAGGCAGGTAAATATGATCGGATCGACCTGACTTCGCGTTTCGGCGCGGCGGTGTTGCCCGAGATGAAGCCCATCGACATGCGGGCCGAACAGATGCAGCCGGGAACGTGGATATCTCCGGCTTTGCGGCAAGCGGTGCAGCAGCGGATCGAAAAAGGCGAGCAGTCGCTGCTGTTCATCAACCGCCGTGGCTATGCACCGGTTACCCTGTGCCGTGCGTGCGGAGAACAGATCGCCTGCGACCATTGCGACGCGCGCATGGTGGAACACAGGTTCCTGAAGCGTTTGATGTGCCACCAATGCGGTGAGACCAAGCCGATGCCCGAGATATGCCCTTCCTGCGGGGTCGAGGGCAAGCTGGCCCCGGTGGGGCCGGGGATTGAGCGTTTGGCCGAAGAGGCCGAAGCAACCTTCCCCGAGGCGAAAATCGCGATGCTGAGTTCCGATCTTTTTGGTTCAGCCCGGGCATTGAAAGCCAAGATTGAAGAGATCGCCGCCGGGGATGCCGACATTATCATCGGCACGCAATTGGTCGCCAAAGGGCACAACTTTCCCAAATTGACATTGGTTGGTGTGATCGACGCTGATCTTTCCCTTCACGGTGCGGACCTGCGCGCGGCTGAGCGTACGTTTCAATTGATGCGGCAAGTGGCTGGGCGTGCGGGACGGGCTGACAAGCCGGGGCAGGCGCTTTTGCAGACATTTCAACCGGAACACCCGGTGATCCGGGCCATCCTCTCGGGTGATGAGGAAGGGTTCTGGAAAGCCGAGGCAGCGGGTCGGCAGGCGGCAGGCGTGCCGCCCTATGGTCGCATGGCCGGGATCGTGTTGTCGGGCCCCGAGGTTGGACCGGTTTTCGATATCGGCAAGGCAATGGCCCGCAACGATGCGCCCCTGCGCGCGATCGGTGCTCAGGTCTTTGGCCCTGCGCCTGCACCCATTGCGCGTATACGCGGCCGCCACAGGGTGCGCTTGTTGGTGAAAGCCCCCAAGGGGGCGCCGATACAGGATGCCATTGCCCGCTGGATCGCCCCTTTGCGTCTGAAGGGCGATATCCGCCTGACCGTCGATATCGATCCACAAAGCTTTTACTGACTATTGCATTAACGCAGGGCCATTGTGCGCCGGTCGCTTCCCCCTCGCCAAAGTCGGGAAATGGGCGTAGAGGATTCTCATGCTGAAACCCATGCCCCTTGCCGAGGCGCAGAGCCTTCCGTTCTGGCGTCGTCCTGTCACGCTTCTGTTCGTGATGGCCTTGACCATGCCCATCGCGTTTAATGCGTGGAGCGCGCTGTTGAACAACTTCGTCATTGAGGCAGCGAATTTCGACGGGGCCGATATCGGCCTGCTACACACGGTGCGCGAGATTCCGGGCTTTCTGGCGGTCGGCGTGATTGCCGTCATCATTTTCATTCGCGAGCAGGTGCTGGCCATGATCTCGCTGATGATGCTTGGGGTCGCAACGGCTTTTACGGCCTGGTTCCCAAGCCTTGGCGGATTGCTGTTCGTGACCTTGTTCAGTTCAATCGGGTTTCATTACTATGAGACTGTAAACCAGTCGCTTCAGTTGCAATGGCTTCCCAAGGATCGCGCGCCGCAGATATTGGGATGGCTGGTCGCAATGGGCTCGGCTGCAACGATGGTGGTTTACGGGCTGATCGTTCTGACCTGGGAGCGGTTCGATCTGTCCTATAACTTTGTCTTCATGGCTGCTGGCGGTGCAACAGCTTTGCTAGCCCTGTTTTGCCTGTTCGCCTTCCCGCAATTCGATGCCCCCACACCGCAAACCAAGAAACTGATCCTGCGCCGTCGATACTGGCTATATTACGCGCTGCAATTCATGGCCGGTGCGCGGCGACAGATCTTTGTCGTCTTTGCCGGGTTCATGATGGTCGAGAAGTTCGGCTTTGAAGTGCATGAGCTGACCAGCCTGTATCTGATCAACCTGATGATCAACATGATGGTTGCTCCGTTGCTGGGTAAAGCGGTGGCCAAGTTTGGCGAACGGCGCACGTTGATCTTTGAATACACCGGTCTGGCGATCGTGTTCGCAGCCTATGGTGGCATCTACTGGTTTGGCTGGGGCGTGCTGTTGGCGGCGACGCTCTATGTCATCGACCATGTGCTGTTTGCGCTGGCGCTGGCGCTGAAAACCTATTTCCAGAAAATCGCCGATCCGGCGGATATTGCGCCAACTGCCGCAGTCGCGTTCACGATCAACCATATCGCTGCTGTTTTCCTGCCCGCGTTGCTGGGTTTGCTCTGGGTCATGTCGCCAGGCGCCGTATTTGGCCTAGCGGCGGCGATGGCGGTCGTTTCTCTGCTGCTGTCCCTGCTGGTTCCACGCCACCCGGAACCGGGCAATGAGACCGTCCTGAGCAAATACGCGCCAGCCCCGGCGGAATAGGTCGCAAGCTTGACGTTGGCGGCGCACCGTCCTACGCGCAGTGCCAACTGAAACAGGAGTTCCCCATGCCCACATTCACTGCGCTGACCACGCTGACAGGTAAGAAAGCCGCCGAAGGTTTGGGCGAAGCGATGGAGCGGCTGGAGCCCGAACCAACCGGCGTCGGTGTGTTCGAGGTCGAAGATGGCTCGGGCCTGTGGGAAGTGGGTGGATATTTCACCGAAGCCCCTGACGAGGCCGCACTGGCCGTTCTGGCAGTTGCCTTTGAAGCCAAACCTTTTGTTGTGTCGGAATTGCCTGAAACCGATTGGGTGGCCCATGTGCGGCGAGAGCTTGCCCCGGTTGAGGCGGGCCGCTTTTTTGTCTATGGCAGCCACGATGCCGACAAGCTGCCCGACGGTCGCATTCCACTGCTGATCGAGGCGGCAATGGCCTTTGGTACCGGGCATCATGGCACCACGCTGGGATGTCTGAAAGCTCTGGACCGGTTGTTGGATGAAGGATTCAGTGCCTCGAAAGTAGCGGATATCGGTTGCGGCACGGCCGTTCTGGCCATGGCGGCAGCCCGGGTATGGGATGGCGATTTCATTGCCAGCGATATCGACGAAATGGCCGTTGAAGTGGCCGAAGCCAACCTGAAGGCAAACGGTATGTCCGGCGCGGTTCGGTGTGTTGAAGCCGCAGGTTTCGATCATCCCGACCTCAAGGCACACGCACCCTACGATCTGATCTTTGCCAATATCCTCAAAGGGCCTTTGGTGGCCTTGTCACCCGAAATGGCAGCGAATCTCCGCCCAGGTGGGCATGCGATCCTGTCGGGAATCCTTAACGAACAGGCCGATGACGTGGTTTCCGTTTATTCACAAAACGGGTTCAATCAGACCTATAGGGCCGAGATTGGTGAGTGGACGACCCTAATTTTAACCAAACAGGGCGCGAATTAGGCTATTTGCAGGAGTTTTATAGGTTTTTGCCACGTTTTTGTCGCAATCTCTTTTTACCGTTTTCTGAATGAAGTCGAGGGGGGCGGTTTTTGGAGGCTGCCATGACGGGTAAACAACTGGAGTTCAATCAGCGCGTAAATCGCCTGAACAAGAAACACCAAAAGATGAGCCGTGGCTATCGTGCGACGATGCGCAAGGATGGCCTGGTTGTGATGAGGCCGCAGCGGGTGAGCTCGGCGGTGCCAGCAAAGGTGCTGTTGCTTACGCTTGTGGGTTTCTTCGCCTTCAAAGCATTTCTTTTGTCCCACCTTAGTCCCACCGGCTATCAATATCGGATCGACAGCCTGAACGAAGGCACACCAGTCGAAAAAGCCGGTGCCTGGGTGATGCAAATCGATCCTGTGTCGCAAGCCCTCGCCAGTCAGTTGAACAAAGTTTTCTACTAATCCGCTCCCTCGGATTAAAAAAAACACCGCGTACCCTTATGGTGCGCGGTGTTTTTGTGTGCCCCTCAAGGGAGGAGGAAGGGGCATATAAGTGTTGGGGTCGGTTCTTAGCGGCGACCTTCGGCAATGATGTCGATGTCACCACGGCACAGGCCGATATCATCCAGTTCGCGGTCGGTCAGACCGGTCAGCGCGTTGCGGGTTACGCGGGCGTCATTCCATTCAACTGCGGCGTTAACGGCCGATACGAAAAATGCGCCGATACGGCCAACAAGGCCGAACGAGCCAGTGGTAGCGACGCGGGTTGTGTCCAGTGCAGCCATATCCTGTTTCCTTCTGGTTAGTGTTCACATTGCATTTCTGCGATCTGCGGGGCATCTAGTGCCGTCATTTCGTTCGCACAAGTTCAGTTTTTGCATGTGTCCTATGCGTTTTCTGCAAGGCTTCACGAAGTTGTAATCCCCTTAAACAATTGGTGAAAAAGCCTTTGAGAAAGTGTCGAATTCAGACTTCACTGGGTCGCAAAACGCGCCCGAAGTCGCGCCTGAAACACGCGTGTCGTTTTCAGCCCTGGGGTCAATTCGCTTGGAAAATGTTCACGCTTCGTGCTAGGCGTTGAAAAAAGATCACACAACCCGAGCAGGCCGAGGCAAAACATGCGAATTCTGGGCATCGATCCGGGGCTTAGAACCCTGGGATGGGGCGTCATCGAATCAAATGGCAGCCGCCTGAGCCATGTGGCCAATGGATTATGCAAATCGGATGGCGACGATCTGGGCGAGCGGTTGCTATCGCTGCACAATCAGATTGTCGAAGTGATTGCGGATCACAGGCCCGATCAGGCTGCTATCGAACAGACATTCGTGAACAAGGACGGGGCCGGAACCCTCAAGCTTGGGCAGGCGCGTGGCGTGGCGTTGCTGACGCTGGCACAGGCCGGTCTGCCGGTGGGGGAATATGCACCCAATCGGGTCAAAAAGACCGTGGTGGGCGTGGGTCATGCCGAGAAAGAGCAGGTTATGCACATGGTCAAACTGCAATTGCCGGGCTGTTTTCCGAAAGGGGCCGACGCGGCGGATGCACTGGCGATTGCAATCTGCCACGCCTATTACGGAAAGACGCAACAGGCGCGTGTGAAAGAGGTGCGGGCATGATCGGAAAACTGACAGGGCGGCTGGATTATCGTGCGGCAGATCATGTGCTGATCGATGTCCGGGGCGTCGGCTATCTTGTCTATTGTTCCGACCGGACCTTGGCGGCATTGCCGGGGGTGGGCGAGGCGGTCTCGATCTACACTGACATGGTTGTCCGCGAAGACCTGATGCAGCTTTACGGGTTTCTGTCGCTTGTCGAGAAAGAGTGGCATCGCCTGCTGTGCTCGGTCCAGGGGGTCGGCGCGAAGGTGTCGCTGGCGATCCTGAGTGCATTGGGACCCGACGGTGTCAGCCGCGCAATTGCCCTGGGGGACTGGGGTGCGGTAAAGGCGGCCAAGGGGGTCGGGCCAAAAACAGCCCAGCGGATCGTGTTGGACCTCAAGGACAAGGCGCCGGGTGTGATGGCCATGGGTGGCACGATTACTCAGGCGCTGGACGGCCCGGAACTTGAGGTTGTTGAGCCGAATGATTCTACGCCCGCACCTAGACGTGTGTCGAAACCGCCATCAGGTGCTGCGGCCGCGTCTGCCGGGGCGTTGTCGGCGCTGGCCAATCTTGGATATGGGCCGTCCGACGCGGCGGGCGCTGTGGCTGAAGCGGCTGCAAGCCAGCCGGATGCGGACGAGGCTGATCTGATCCGCGCGGCCCTCAGGCTGCTGGCTCCGAAAGGGTAAGTGAATGGTTGACGCTGATCCCACCCTGCGCCCGGAGCCCCTGCCGGAAGACAATGACCGCGCCTTGCGTCCTCAGGGGCTTGATGAATTCATTGGTCAGGCTGAGGCGCGTGCCAACTTGCGCATCTTTATTCAATCCGCCCGGCAACGCGGCGAGGCGATGGACCACACCTTGTTTCACGGACCTCCGGGGTTGGGTAAGACGACCCTCGCACAGATCATGGCGCGTGAACTGGGGGTGAACTTTCGCATGACCTCTGGCCCGGTTCTGGCCAAGGCGGGGGATCTGGCGGCGATCCTGACCAATCTTGAATCGCGGGATGTGTTGTTCATCGACGAGATTCACAGGCTCAACCCGGCGGTGGAAGAAGTGCTGTACCCGGCGATGGAAGATTTCGAGCTGGATCTTGTTATCGGCGAAGGCCCTGCTGCGCGCACTGTACGGATCGAGTTGCAGCCATTCACACTGGTGGGGGCCACCACGCGGATGGGCCTGCTGACAACGCCCTTGCGTGACCGGTTTGGTATCCCGACCCGGCTTCAGTTCTACACGGTTGATGAATTGCACGAAATTGTCACCCGGAACGCGCGAAAACTGGGCGCGCCTGCGGATAACGATGGTGCGCGCGAAATCGCGCGCCGGTCGCGCGGAACGCCACGTATCGCCGGGCGATTGCTGAGGCGTGTTGTGGATTTCGCGATTGTCGAAGGGGACGGGCGGATCACACGGGACCTGGCCGATGGTGCCTTGACCCGTCTGGGCGTCGATAATCTGGGTCTTGATGGCGCGGACCGGCGATATCTGAAGCTGATTGCCGAAAACTATGCAGGTGGCCCGGTGGGGATTGAAACCCTGTCTGCCGCGCTGTCCGAAAGCCGCGACTCGCTTGAGGAAGTGATTGAGCCCTATTTGCTGCAACAGGGGCTGATCCAGCGTACTCCGCGCGGGCGGATGTTGGCGCAGAAGGCGTGGACGCATCTTGGGATGGCCGCGCCCAAGCGGCAAAGCGATCTGTTCGGTTGAAGCCAGCGCGCTTAGATTTTATGCCTTTCGGCGAGAGTATTTTTGAAAAGATGAAGGGCTGGCGGTGACACCGGAAGAAATTGAAGCGCTGTTCACACGCGAAAGCGGCGAGTTTCTGTTTGCGCGCTGGGGGCGGCCTATTGTTCCGATCGTTTTCGGCGTCGAAGACGAGACGCTGGCCACCGTAAAAGGGGCTTTCGAAGCCGTTGTCACGCTGGCCGGTCACCAAATGGCCGAGACGGACCCTGAGCTTGGCGCGAATTGCATGGTTTTCTTTTTCCGGGACTGGCAGGAGCTGCTGGAGGTACCGGACCTTGATCGATTGATCCCGGATCTGGAACCTTTGGTCGCGCGTCTGGTCGCGGCAGATGCAAACCAGTACCGCATTTTCCGGTTCGAAGAAGATGGCGCGGTCCGCGCGGCGTTTGTGTTTCTGCGCATGGACAAGGAATTGTGCAAGGTTCCGGCGGAAACCCTTGCGCTCAATCAGGTCGTGCAGACCATCTTGCTCTGGTCGGACACTGCATTTCGCAATCAATCTCCACTGGCAATCGCAGGTGAGGCCACGATCCTGCGTCCCGACATCGCGTCCTTGATCCGGGCGGCCTATGATCCGGTTTTGCCACGGGCGGCACAGGATGCCTCGCATGCGTTAAGGCTGTTTGCCCGACTGGAGGCGTTGCAATGAAACACACCTACCCCATCCGCGTGTATTATGAAGACACCGACATGGGTGGGGTTGTCTATCACGCGAACTACCTGCGCTATATCGAGCGCGCGCGCTCGGACTGGGTGCGTAATCTGGGCAATGACCAAAACGCCATGCGGGAGGAGGGCATTGTTTGGGTCGTGCGGCGGGTCGAGGCCGAGTATCTGGGGCCTGCAAGGTTTGATGATGAATTGATCGTCGAAACCGAGGTCACCGAAATCTCGGGCGTGCGTCTGACTATGGCGCAGCTTGTTCGCCGCGGTGAGACCGAAATATTTCGTGCATCTGTCACGGCCGTTTGCATCAATAAAGCGGGCAAACCGATCCGATTGCCGGCAGAGATTCGCGCATTGATGTAACAATTTGCGGACCATGGGTGGTTCTGTTGGCTTTTCATGACCAACTGAGATAGCGTTTGGCAAAATAAGGCCAAACGAACGGCCATCAGGCAAAACAAAGAGCAGGTTCATGGAAGCTGAAACGCTGGCGCTGGCGCAGGAGATCGACTTCTCCATGTGGGGGCTGTTTGCCCGCGCGACCTTTATCGTCAAACTGGTGATGCTGGTACTTACCGGCGCATCCATCTGGTCCTGGGGGATCATCATTCAGAAGCTGATCAACTATCGCGCGGCCCGACGCGAGGCGCAGGTTTTTGATGAAAGCTTCTGGTCGGGCAACCCGTTGGATGAGTTGTTCGAGCAGATCGGAACGCAGCCGGATGGCAGCTCGGAAAAGATCTTTGCGTCAGGCATGATCGAGTGGCGCAGGTCACATCGCAATGATGGCGGGCTGATTGCCGGGGCAACCGCGCGGATCGACCGGTCGATGGATGTCGCCATCGCGAAAGAGGCGGAAACCCTGCAAAAAGGTCTTCCCATTCTGGCAACTGTCGGCTCCACGGCTCCGTTTATCGGGCTGTTTGGCACCGTTTGGGGCATCATGAATGCATTCATCGAGATTGCCGAACAGCAAAACACCAACCTTGCCGTTGTGGCCCCCGGTATTGCCGAGGCGTTGATGGCGACAGGGTTGGGCCTTTTGGCGGCGATCCCGGCGGTGATTTTCTATAACAAACTCAGCGCCGATAGTGACCGGATCGTTGGCGGCTATGAAGCCTTTGCGGATGAATTCGCAACCATTCTGTCGCGCCAGTTGGACAGCTGACGATGGGCGCTGCGATCCAGCAATCTTCGAACGGCAATGGGCGCAGGCGTGGTCGGCGTCGCGGTCGCGCGCAGCCGATGGCCGAGATCAATGTGACACCTTTCGTGGATGTCATGCTGGTGTTGCTGATCATCTTCATGGTGGCCGCGCCATTGCTGACGGTTGGTGTTCCGGTCGATCTGCCCAAGACCGCAGCCAGTGCGCTGCCCGGCGACAATGAAGAGCCTTTGACCGTGACCCTGACCGCTGACGGACGCGTGCAGATCCAGACCACCGACGTGTTGCGCGAAGAATTGATTGGCAAGCTGCGTGCCATTGCGGCAGAGCGGAGCAGTGACCGGGTTTTCCTGCGGGCCGATGGCGCAATCCCTTACGCACAGGTGATGCAGGTCATGGGTGCGCTGAACGCGGGCGGGTTTTCCAACGTTGGCCTTGTGACCGATACCGGCGGGCCGACGCTGGATGAAGGTGGAGAGTGAGGTCGCACGGTGGATACCGGCACCAAGATTTCAGCGATTGCGCATGTCAGCCTGATCGGATGGGCGATATTCGGCGGCACCTTCCGGTCCGAACCGTTGCCGATTGCTGTGCAGGATGTCTCTGTGATCACGGCTGAACAATTCGCGGCCATGACGGCCCAGCGGGATGCGCCGGAACTCCCCGAAGTGCCGACCGCGTTGCAGCAGCCGCCCGAGCCGGAGGCTGTGACCAAGCCGCCGGAACCCGAGAGTGACGAACAGCCCCGCCCTGAACCTGTTGCACCGGCTGAACCGGAACCAGAGCCAGAGCCCATCATCGTGGAAGCGCCGCCAGAACCCGAGGTTCCTGACGAGCCTCCGGTTCTGACGGAACCTCAGATCGAGCCTGTTGCACAGCCTGCGCCGCCCGGTCCGGAGGCACAGCCGCGCCCATCAGACCGCGTCGCGCCTGAGGCAATAGCTCCGCCACCGCCCGAGGCAAAGCCTGATGATTTTGAAACGCCTCCGGTATCCCTGGATGAAGGCGCAGAGGTTCAACAGGAACAGCAGGATCAGACCGCGCCGCAAGAGGCAGCCCCGGAGATTGTGACCGAAGCCGAGGAAACCAAGGACCAGTCGCCCCTGACATCTCCGCGACCGCGCGTGCGCCCAAACCGGCCAAGCCCGCCGCCGGAACCCGCTGTGGCCAAAACGCCTGAGGCGACCCCGGAACCTGAGAAACAAACCGATGAAACGGCAATCAACGACGCCCTGGCCGAAGCCTTGGGCAGCGGGTCCGAACCTTCTGGCCCACCGCTGACCAGCGGAGAGAAAGACGCGATGCGACTGGCTGTCTCTGGATGTTGGAATGTGGGTTCCTTGTCCACGGATGCGCTGAACACTGTGGTTGTTGTCGCGTTTTCACTGAACCGTGATGGTACGGTCGTCGGTGGCAGTGTTCGGATGCTGGACAGCTCTGGTGGCTCGGCGGGAGCCGTTAAACAGGCCTACGAGGCTGCGCGACGTGCTATTTTGCGCTGCGGGGCCAAAGGATATGATTTGCCTGCTGACAAATACGAACATTGGCAGGATGTTGAGATTACATTTAACCCCGAGAGGATGCGGATCAAATGATGAAGCTTCTGACCAGCCTCTTTGTCGGCCTGACACTGATGTCTGCGCCGGTTTATGCACAGAACGGGCCTTTGCGCCTGGAACTGGATGAGGGGATTATCGAACCCTTGCCCTTTGCCGTTCCGAATTTTGTGCCGGACGGCCCGGCCGCAGCTCAGTTCGCGCAGGATATCTCGCGCGTGGTGGCGGCTGACCTGACCGGGACCGGGTTGTTCCGCGAAATCTCCTCGGATGCGTTCATCAGCCGGGTCAGCAGCTTCGAAGCTCCGGTTCAGTTTGCGGATTGGAAGGCGATCAACGCTGACGCGCTGGTCACCGGCGCTGTCAATGTGTCCGGTCAGAAACTGACGGTCCGGTTCCGGGTGTGGGATGTGTTTTCGGGCCAGGAACTGGGCAATGGCCTTCAACTGGCAGGTACCACAGACGGGTGGCGGCGCATGGCGCACAAGGTGGCCGATCAGGTCTATAGCCGGATCACAGGTGAAGGCGGTTATTTTGACAGCCGCGTTGCCTTTGTTTCGGAAAGCGGGCCGAAGGACCAGCGCCTGAAGCGTTTGGCGATCATGGATTACGATGGCGCGAATGTGCAGTACATGACCGACAGCGCCGCAATCGTTCTGGCGCCCCGGTTCTCACCCACCGGTGACCGGCTGCTTTATACCAGTTATGAAAGCGGCAGCCCGCGCATATACGTGACTGAAATCGGGCGCCCGAAACCGCGGGAACTGAAGACGCAGGACGGGACGATGAGCTTTTCGCCTCGGTTCTCGCCGGATGGCCGGTCGATTGTCTATTCGCTGATTCAGGGCGGCAATACCGATCTGTGGAAGATGGATATCGTTTCGGGTCAAAGCACGCGCCTGACCAACACGCCCGCAATTGAAACTGCCCCCAGCTATTCACCCGATGGCAGCCGGATCGTCTTTGAAAGCGACCGCTCCGGCACGCCGCAATTGTACGTGATGGCAGCAAACGGGGGCGAAGCCACGCGGATCAGCTTTGGTGCAGGTCGCTATGGTACCCCGGTCTGGTCACCGCGCGGCGACCTGATCGCCTTTACCAAGCAGAACCAGGGCCGGTTCCATATCGGCGTGATGCGCATCGACGGGTCAGAAGAACGTTTGCTGACAGCCTCTTTCCTGGATGAAGGCCCCACCTGGTCGCCTAATGGCCGGGTCATCATGTTCGCCCGCGAAACGCAGGGGGCCAGTGGTAGGGCATCGCTTTACTCGGTGGATATCTCGGGCAGGAACCTGCGCCCGGTACGTACACCGGACGGCGGCAGCGATCCGTCCTGGGGCCCATTGCAGAATTGATCGCAGCAAAGTTCACAACAAATCGTCCCTGTGGTAGACAGGCGGCAATAAACATAACACGAGGCACCTGAAATGAACGTATTGAGCAAAGTTCTGGCGCTGGGCGCGCTGAGTGTGATCGCCGCCTGCACAAACAATGACCCCTCAGCCTTGGGTGGCGGTGGTGGTAGCGGAGGCATTGGATCCATTGTCCCCGGATCACCGAGTGATCCGCGCTCGCCCGCGTATTTCCAGCAAACAGTCGGGGACCGTGTCCTGTTTGCCGTTGACCAGTCAACCCTGTCGCCCGAGGCGCAAACAGTGCTGCAAGGGCAGGCGGACTGGCTGCTGGCCAATCCGGATTTTGTCGCAACGATCGAAGGCCACGCGGATGAGCAGGGCACGCGGGAATACAACCTTGCGCTGGGCGCACGCCGGGCGAACGCTGCGCGTGAGTACCTGATTTCGCGCGGTGTTGCGGGCAGCCGCCTGAACACCGTGAGCTATGGCAAGGAACGCCCGATCGAGATTTGCAGCACCGAGGAATGTTATTCCAAGAACCGCCGTGCGGTAACGGTTCTGACCGGGTCAACTCTGGGGTAAGATGATGCGCATTGCAGGATGGGTTTTGGCGGCGGTTGTGGCGACGGCTGGTGTAGCACAGGCACAGGATCAACAGACCCTTGCGGACATCCGTCAGGAACTGACGGTGCTACATGTGGAAATTCAGCGTTTGAAACGCGAATTTTCCACTACGGGTTCACCCGCACCTAACCTGTCCGGCAGTTCGGTCCTTGAACGGGTGGATGCCATCGAGGCCGAATTGCAGCGCCTGACCCGCCAGACCGAGCAATTGAACCAGCGGGTGCAGAACATTGTCACCGACGGCACCAACCGCATCGGTGACCTTGAGTTCCGGCTGGTTGAACTGGAAGGCGGCGATTTGTCGACGTTGGGTGAGACCTCGACATTGGGTGGTGACACGGCCACTGTGATAACCGGACCAACAAGTATCGAAACGCCAACGGCGACCGATAATGGTGAACTTGCCATAGGTGAGCGTGCTGATTTTGATGCTGCCTCGCAAGCGTTGGCCGATGGCGATTTCCAGACTGCTGCCACGTTGTTTGCGCAGTTTGAAACAAGCTATCCCGGCAGTCCGCTGGCGCCCGAAGCCAACCTGAAACGCGGTCATGCCCTAGAAGGGATTGGCGACACACGCGAAGCGGCCCGGGCATTTCTGGCCAGCTTCACGGGTGATTCCGAGGGCGCGTTTGCACCCGAGGCGCTGTACGAACTGGGCGCGGCGCTTGGCCGTTTGGGACAGACCGATCAGGCCTGCATCACGCTTAATGAGGTCGGAGTACGCTTTCCTTCTGCGCCAGAGTTTTCGAGCGCCACGCAGGAGATGACCGCGTTGGGATGTACTTGAACCATCACTCCGGCAAACTACTTGCAGACCTGCGCGCCCAGCTACCGGAAACACTTCCGCGCAAGTTGGGGATTGCCGTTTCGGGAGGCGGGGATTCCGTCGCCTTGATGCATCTTTTGCATCAGGTGGCGCAAGATGAGGCCATCACTCTTTTCGTTGCCACGGTCGACCACGGTTTGCGACCCGAATCCGCGTGCGAGGCCGAAACGGTATTTCGGCAGGCGGCTGCGTTGGGGATGTCTCATGATACGCTGCGTTGGTCGGGATGGGACGGTACCGGCAACTTGCAGGACCGGGCACGTCAGGCGCGATATGATTTGTTATCCGAATGGGCGAAGGGCCGCGGAATCGACGCCATTGCGCTGGGCCACACCGCAGATGATCAGGCGGAAACACTGCTGATGCGGTTGGGCCGATCATCCGGGGTCACGGGCCTGTCCGGCATGTCGGCTATTCGGAAACGGCGGGGTCTGACGTTGCTGCGTCCGATGCTGGGGATCACCCGTGAACAGCTGCGCTCCTATCTGACTGAGGCTGGCGTAGCATGGGTGGACGATCCTTCGAATCAGGATGCCCGTTTCGATCGGATCAAGGCGCGCGAAGCTTTGGGTGGGCTGGAACCTTTGGGAATTGATGCGCTTTCATTGTCCCGCGTGGCGGATAATCTGGCGCAGGCAAACACGGCACTTGGCCTCTGTACGCAAGAATCCGCAGGGTCCGTGGCGCAGGTGGATCAAAGTGACGTGAGGGTGAATCGGGCCGGATTTGCCGCGTTGCCCCTTGAGATTCGGCGTCGTGTGCTGCTGGGAATCCTCTCGTGGATTGCCGGGTCGGGTTATCCCCCGCGTCAGGCGGCCGTGGATCAGGCAATGGATGCAGTTGCGAATGGGCAATCGGGGTCAGTGGGCGGTTGTCTGATTGTTCCACAAGGCGGGAGTGTTTGGATTTGCAGGGAATTTAATGCCGTGAAATCTCAGATCGCGGCGCCCAGTGCTGTGTGGGATGGCAAATGGCGGCTCAGCGGACCGGCAATAATGGGCGCAGAAATCCGCGCTTTGGGCGGTGAGGGGTTGCAACAGGTGCCCGAGTGGCGTGCAACCGGGCGTCCCAGGATAGCGTTGACGGCGACGCCTGCGGTTTGGATTGCGGACAGGGTGCTGGCCGCCCCGCTTGCGGGTCTCGCGAATGGCTGGCATGCCAGGCTTGCGTCAGATTGGCCCGAGTTCCACGCATCTTTTTTATCGCATTGAACATACGACAATCCTCTCTATTTTAAGAGGTAACTTGGCAGCGTCTCACCTGCCGGAACTTTTAGGAGAATTTCCTTGGGCAACGCTCGCAATATCGCGTTTTGGGTCGTTTTGTTCCTGCTCATCCTTGCACTGTTCAATCTGTTCAGTGGACCGGGCGGAACGCTTCAGAGCAACGAGAAAACCTATTCCGACTTTGTCGGTGCCGTCCAAAGCGGTGAAGTCAAGAACGTGACCCTGGATGGTGAACAGATTCGCTATACCCTGCAAAGCGGTGCCAGCTATGTCACGATCAAACCCGGCGACGCCGAAGTGACCAAGCTTCTGATCGAAGAAAACATCCCCGTTCAGGCCGTAAAACAACAGCAATCAGGCTTTCAGTCGTTCCTGATCACGCTGCTGCCTTTCCTGCTGCTGATCGGTGTCTGGGTCTATTTCATGAATCGGATGCAAGGCGGCGGCAAAGGTGGCGCGATGGGCTTTGGCAAGTCCAAGGCCAAGATGCTGACCGAAAAGCATGGCCGCGTGACCTTTGACGATGTTGCCGGTATCGACGAGGCCAAGGAAGAGCTGGAAGAGATTGTCGAATTCCTGCGAAACCCGCAGAAGTTCAGCCGCCTTGGTGGCAAGATCCCCAAGGGCGCGCTGCTGGTTGGCCCTCCGGGTACCGGTAAGACGCTTCTGGCCCGTGCCATTGCGGGTGAGGCGGGTGTGCCGTTCTTCACCATCTCGGGTTCGGATTTTGTCGAAATGTTCGTTGGTGTGGGTGCGTCCCGCGTGCGTGACATGTTCGAGCAGGCGAAAAAGAACGCGCCCTGTATCGTGTTTATCGATGAAATTGACGCTGTGGGTCGTCATCGCGGCGCCGGGTATGGTGGCGGCAACGACGAGCGGGAACAAACGCTCAACCAGTTGCTGGTCGAAATGGACGGGTTTGAGGCCAACGAAGGTGTAATCATTCTGGCGGCGACAAACCGCAAGGATGTTCTGGACCCTGCGCTGCTGCGACCGGGCCGGTTCGACCGTCAGGTCACAGTCGGCAACCCGGACATCAAGGGCCGCGAGAAAATTCTGGGCGTTCACGCACGCAAGACGCCGCTGGGCCCCGATGTCGATCTGCGCATCATCGCGCGCGGTACGCCCGGCTTCTCGGGTGCGGATCTGGCCAACCTCGTGAACGAGGCTGCGTTGATGGCCGCACGCGTGGGTCGTCGCTTTGTCACCATGGAAGATTTTGAAAACGCCAAGGACAAGGTGATGATGGGGGCCGAGCGCCGCTCGATGGTGCTGACGCAGGATCAGAAGGAAAAAACTGCCTATCACGAAGCGGGTCATGCTGTTGTTGGTCTGTCTCTGCCCATGTGCGATCCGGTCTACAAGGCGACCATCATACCGCGCGGGGGTGCGCTGGGTATGGTGGTTTCGCTGCCGGAAATGGATCGCCTGAACTATCACCGGGATGAGTGCGAACAAAAGCTGGCGATGACCATGGCAGGTAAAGCTGCCGAAGTCATCAAGTATGGCGAAGATCACGTGTCGAACGGTCCTGCCGGGGACATCATGCAGGCCAGCCAACTGGCACGCGCCATGGTGATGCGCTGGGGTATGTCGGATAAGGTCGGCAATATCGACTATGCCGAGGCGCATGAGGGATATCAGGGCAATACTGCCGGGTTCTCGGTATCGGCTCATACCAAGGAACTGATTGAAGAAGAGGTAAAGCGTCTGATCCAGCAAGGCTATGAACAGGCGCACAAGATTCTGACCGATCAGAACGAGGAATGGGAACGTCTGGCCCAAGGTTTGCTGGAATACGAAACGCTGACCGGTGACGAAATCAAACGCGTCATGAACGGGGAGTCGCCCGGCGATAGCGATGACCGGAACGACAAGTCGGACGAGGGCAGTGCGCCCAGCGTGACAGCCATCCCCAAGACCAAGGCAAAGAAATCACCACCTGAGGGTGGGATGGAACCTGAACCGACAGCATAACCAGCAAGAACCCGGGCTCTGACCCGGGTTTTTCTCTTTCCATCAGAGCGTTACTGAGCATTATGCGCTGGCAGACACCAATGGGAAGGGAAGCGCGTATGCCGTTTTTGCGGGAAACCGAATTTGCAGCCGAAGTTCTTTGGCTGGGCCTTGTTCCTGCCGGCGGATCGCTTCGTGCCAAGCCCGTTGAGTTGCTGGATCTTGGGTTTGAGGGCGTGAAAGGCGAGCGGCACGAAGGTCTGAACCGTGCGTCCTGTGTTCGGGTCTCGAACCTCTATCCCAAGGGCACTGAAATCCGCAATGTTCGTCAACTGTCGGTGCTGTCCTTGGAAGAGTTGCAGCAGATCGCGCAGAACATGGGGCTGGACCAGCTTGACCCGTCTTATCTGGGCGCATCCATAGTGCTGAAAGGTATTCCGGATTTCTCGCACATTCCGCCGTCCTCGCGTCTTCAGGCGGTCAACGGGCTGACGATCACTGTGGATATGGAAAACGCACCTTGCGTATTGCCCGGTCGCGAAATCGAAGCGGATCATCAGGGGTATGGTGCAGGGTTTAAACCTGCTGCCGTCGGACGCCGGGGTGTCACGGGCTGGGTCGAACGTCCCGGGCGCATTCAACTGGGCGATCACCTCAAGCTCTTTGTTCCGGACCAGCCTGCCTGGAGCCCTGAAAATATGCAGGTTTCCGATTAGTTCCCGATGAAGTGACCTGACGACGCTTCGCGACGCCAGAATGTCGGAATCCATGGCTAATCAGATTGTACACAAGGGTATGGAATGCGTAGCGCCGACGTTAGACGTCGGTTTTGCACGGTATTCAATCAAGGACCCCGGCCAATGAGCTATAAATCCGACATCGAAATTGCGCGTGAAGCGAATAAGAAGCCGATCCAGGAGATCGGCGCGAAGCTTGGAATATCCAGTGATGATCTTTTGCCGTATGGGCATGACAAGGCGAAGGTGAGCCAGGAGTTCATCAACTCGGTGCAGGGTCGTGAGGACGGCAAGCTGGTGCTGGTGACGGCGATCAACCCGACGCCTGCGGGTGAAGGCAAGACGACCACAACGGTTGGTCTGGGTGACGGTCTGAACCGGATCGGCAAGAATGCGATGATCTGTATCCGCGAGGCCTCGCTGGGTCCGAACTTCGGCATGAAGGGCGGCGCTGCGGGTGGCGGCTATGCGCAGGTTGTTCCGATGGAAGAGATGAACCTGCACTTCACCGGCGATTTCCACGCGATCACCTCGGCCCATTCGCTGCTGTCGGCGATGATCGACAACCACATCTACTGGGGCAATGAATGCGAGATCGACACCCGCCGGGTCGCATGGCGTCGTGTGGTCGACATGAACGACCGTGCCCTGCGCCAGATCACCGCCAGCCTGGGCGGCGTGTCGAACGGGTTCCCGCGCGAAACAGGTTTTGACATCACCGTGGCGTCCGAGGTCATGGCGATCCTGTGCCTGTCAAACGACCTGAAGGATCTGGAAAAGCGTCTGGGTGATATCATCGTGGCCTATCGCCGCGACAAGACGCCGGTCTATTGCCGCGACATCAAGGCCGAAGGCGCGATGACCGTTCTGCTGAAAGACGCAATGCAGCCGAACCTGGTGCAGACGCTGGAAAACAACCCGGCCTTTGTCCACGGTGGCCCGTTCGCGAACATTGCGCATGGCTGCAACTCGGTGATCGCGACCAAGACCGCGCTGAAAGTGGCTGACTATGTGGTGACCGAGGCGGGCTTTGGCGCCGATCTGGGCGCCGAGAAGTTCATGAACATCAAGTGCCGCAAGGCGGGCATTGCGCCCTCTGCCGTGGTTCTGGTTGCCACCGTGCGCGCGATGAAGATGAATGGCGGTGTCGCCAAGGCCGATCTGGGTGCCGAGAATGTCGCTGCGGTCAAGGCGGGCTGCGCCAACCTGGGCCGCCATATCGAGAACGTGAAGTCGTTCGGTGTGCCGGTTGTTGTCGCCATCAACCACTTTGTCACCGACACCGATGCCGAGGTTCAGGCGGTGAAGGATTATTGCGCCTCTCATGGGGTCGAGGCGGTTCTGTCGCGCCATTGGGAGCTGGGCTCGGAAGGCTCTGCCGATCTGGCCCGCAAGGTTGTGGAAATCGTCGAAGGGGGCTCTGCGAACTTCGCGCCGATCTACCCCGACGAGATGCCGCTGTTTGAGAAGATCGAAACCATCGCCAAGCGCATCTACCGCGCCGACGAGGTTCTGGCCGACAACAAGATCCGCACGCAGCTGAAAGAATGGGAAGCTGCGGGGTATGGCAACCTGCCGGTCTGCATGGCGAAAACCCAGTACAGCTTCTCGACCGACCCGAGCTTGCGGGGCGCGCCCACCGGCCATTCGGTGCCGGTGCGTGAAGTCCGCCTGAGCGCGGGCGCGGGCTTTATCGTGGTTGTCTGCGGTGAGATCATGACCATGCCGGGCCTGCCCCGCAAACCGGCCGCGGAAACCATCTGCCTCAATGACGCAGGTGAGATCGAGGGCTTGTTCTAAGCCGCTGAATAAGACATCTCGTGGTCCGGGACCCCCGGGCCATGAGGAGACGATGATGCCCACTCTGACACCGCCGCAGGACTGCCATTCGATGCGGGATCTGCGGGTTCAGATCGACAGGCTGGACCGCCAGCTGATCGGGATGCTGGTGAGGCGCGCAAGCTATATCGACCGCGCGTCTGAGCTGAAGCCGGGCGAGGGCCTGCCCGCCCGCATCCCGGACCGGGTCGAGGATGTGGTGCAAAAGGTGCGCGCCAGTTCGCAGGCGGCGGGGATGGACCCCGATTTGTCCGAAACGCTCTGGCGCATTCTGATTGACTGGTCGATTGCACGTGAGGAACGTGTGCTCGGCCCCGAGTAAAGACCGGGCGCGTTCTGCGCCCGTTTGGGTTTTGAAAGAAGGGACCAAAGGATGGTAGCGCAGGTTATCGACGGGAAGGCCTTTGCCGCCAAAGTGCGCGCGCAGGTGACCGATCAGGTTGCAAAGCTGAAAGAGGAAAACGGCATCACCCCCGGCCTGGCCGTGGTTCTGGTGGGCGAGGATCCGGCCAGCCAGGTCTATGTCCGCTCGAAAGGCAAGATGACCGTCGAGGTCGGCATGAACTCGTATGAGCACAAGCTGGATGCGGAGACCTCGGAGGCGGAGCTGCTGGCGCTGATCGACAAACTGAACACCGACCCGGCGGTGCATGGCATTCTGGTGCAGTTGCCGCTGCCCAAGCACCTGAACGAGGATCTGGTGATCAATTCGATCGATCCGGCCAAGGATGTGGACGGCTTCCATATCTCGAACGTGGGCCTTTTGGGCACCGGTCAGAAATCGATGGTGCCCTGCACCCCGCTGGGCTGCCTGATGATGCTGCGCGATCACCACGGGTCGCTGTCGGGCATGGATGCGGTTGTCATCGGTCGCTCGAACATCGTGGGCAAGCCGATGGCGCAGCTGCTGCTGGGGGACAGCTGCACCGTGACCATCGCGCATTCGCGCACCAAAGATCTGCCGGATGTGGTCCGCCGCGCCGATATCGTCGTGGCCGCTGTCGGTCGCCCCGAAATGGTGCCTGGCGACTGGATCAAGGAAGGCGCCACCGTGATCGACGTGGGCATCAACCGCATCGAGCGGGATGGCAAGACCAAGCTGGTCGGCGACGTCGACTATGCCAGCGCTGCCGAACGCGCCGGCGCCATCACCCCGGTCCCCGGCGGCGTCGGCCCCATGACCATCGCCTGCCTGCTGGCCAACACCCTCACCGCCTGCTGCCGCGCAAACAAACTCCCAGAACCAGAAGGCCTGACCGCCTGATAAACACGGGGGCCGGAGGGGATCCGTCGGACCGGTCCCCTTTTTTTGGCAGGCAAGGTTCCAGCCAAACCGCCCCCAGACCGCCCCATGAGAGCATGGGCAAAGCAGCCTGAATGGGTTTGACAGCCGAACAATTCATGATATCCCTGTATTCCCAGTTGGTTACAGGTGAAGACACTATTGTGTCTGAGGCATTCGGGTTGAGCTATGCTAATTCATGCACAAAAGCGGTATGACGTCTAAAATAAGTATAATCCAGAAGGCATTTTCACCGCAGCGTGTGGCAGCGGGTTTGGTCTTTCTTCCTTTACTTGCATATGCGTTTCCACCCTTTCTTGATTCTGACCTGTCATTTGGATTGCGGCTTGTATTCTGGGCCGGGGTAATGCTCCTTGCTCTGACGGTGACCGGGCTGGTCCGAAAGCTGATGCAGAAGAATTTTGCACTTCTGAACCTTCTGGCACGGGACCTGACATATGTTGTCTTGACCGTGGCGTTGTTCACGCCTTCTTTGTGGATGCTAGCCTGGGCACTTTACATCCTTGGTGGAAATATGGTGCCAGATACCGAACGGGTTGTCGTGTACGGCGCTTTGTTCGCGACAGGCTTGATGCTTGTTCAGCGTAACGACCTGAATGCCTCGGCCAATACTGAATCCGATTCTGAAAAACCACGCCTTGTCAAACGCTTGCCGCCCAGGTTCAACGGGCAGATCTATCGCCTGACTGTTCGGGATCACAACGTAGATGTTGTCACCTCAGAAGGCACCTTCACGCTTCGGTCGCGTTTCACAGATGCAATCGCCGAGATGGAGCCTGTCCCGGGTCATTGTTCGCACCGTTCGCATTGGGTCACCGACGCATCCATTGCAAGTGTCGAAAGAGAAGGCAGCAAAACCTTTCTGAAACTGGTCAATGGCGATCTGGTTCCGGTCAGCCGGAAATACAAGCCGTTGCTGGAACAGGACGGCCTGATCTGAACCTATTGTGGCATTGGCATCATATGCGGATGCGGACCTGTGAGGATCGCCATCGCCTGCGATCCCATGAGTGCCGACAGCACATGATCCGAACTGCGCAGCCCCCCGGTAAAGGTGCCATATGCCGGAAGTATCAGGCGATGATCGTTCAGCAGAAAGGCGGGGCGTGAAATATGACGTCCCTTGACCCTGATCCGGACTTTTGGATGGTAATGGCCGGAAACTTCTCCTCGCGTGGGATCCTGCGCGATATGACGGAAAACAAGCGGGCCACGGTGCCATTCGAACAGATGGGTTCCACCCATCTCAATAGGACCGGGATCGTGGTTCCCCTCAATCCAGATCCACTGACGTCCGGACTGTAAGGTCGCGATCCTTAGCATTTCTGATTTTGGCAGCGCCCGGGCAGCCTCAAGATCATCGAAGCTGTCGCCCAGACATACAATGGTTTTGGCGTTCGTATGCCCCAGGTCGTCCTTCAGGCGGTCCAGCGTTTCGCGGCTGTCATAAGGCGGAAGCGAAGGCCCACCACGCCGCGCCACGCGCTCGGATTTGCCCAGATGCAGGTCCGACACGCACAGCAGGTTCTCGTCTGGCCACCAAAGCGCACCGGAAGGCAAAGCACACAGGCGCTGACCTGCAAACGGAAACTCAAGTTCGTTCATGATACGTTCTTGACCTGTTTCAGAGCCCGGCGCAAGCAGATCAAAGCTGTTCCAACCCCGCCGCTTGCAGCAGCCGTGCGCTTTCCTCCGCCAGAAGCCTTTCTTCGGCACTGCCTTTCACCGGCACTTTGCCAACCTCCAGAAACAGAGGCGCTGACAGGGGCGAGACACGCTCGAGCCGCACCAGATCAATTCTGTCGCCAATTCGGGCCAGCATTGTTTCGATCCGACCGAAATCGACAAGCCCGCGCATGGCTTCTTCGCGGGTGATCTGCATCAATAGGTGATCGGGATCGTATTTAAGTAAGGTGTCATACAGGATGTCCGACGAAAACGTAGCCTGCCGCCCGCTTTTGCGCTGCCCTGCCATGTTGCGTTCGATCAGACCGGCAATGGTGGCCGATGCACGAAACGTGCGCTTCATAACGGCGTTGCCTGCCAGCCAGGTGTCGAGCCCGTCGCGCAGGGCATCGGGTTGAAGCAATGGGCGGGGATCGGTAACCGCGTCCAGACCCCAGATCAACGTGGCATAGTCCGTGGCGACAAACCCCAGCGGGGCCAAACCGGTTTCCTCCATCCGTTTGGTCAGCAGCAGGCCCAGTGTTTGTTGCGCGTTGCGCCCAGCGAATCCGTAGACGCACAGATGTTCACGCCCGTCGCTGGGAAAGCTCTCGATCAGCAGCCGATCACGCTGGGGCAGGCGGGACATCTGGCGCTGCAAATCCAGCCATTCAGACGTATGAGGGGGAAGCTGTGGCCAGCCCTGTTGGGCGAACATGTTCAGGATGCGGTCGCTGAGTTGCGTTGAGGTTGCGAATTTCGTGCCCGAAAAGGTCGCAATCTTTGGCTTTCGGTCAGCACGCCGCGTGACTTCGACCACCATCTCGCGCAGTCCCTCATACCGCACGATTTGCCCGCCGATCAGGAAGGTGTCGCCGGGCGTCAGCGAGGCAGCGAATGCTTCTTCAACCTCACCCAGAGGTTTGCCGCCCCGGTTACGCTTCAGACGAACTTTGAGCGTATCCGTGTCCTGAATAGTGCCTAGATTCATACGAATGCGCGACGCGGCGCGTGGGTCGCGCAACTGCCATTGCCCGTCGGTACGCTGCTGCAACCTTTGCCAGCGATCATAGGCTTGCAGAGCATAGCCGCCGGTGGCGCAGAAATTCAGGCAGGCGTCAAACTCTGCCCGCTTCAGCTGAGCGTAAGGCCCGGCGGATGTCATCTCGGCATATAGATCATCTGCGTTAAACGGCCCGGCGCAGGCGGCAATCAGGATATGCTGGCACAAAACATCGCGCGGGCCGCGACCGCGGGGTTCCCCATCTAATTCATGGGCTTTGGCGGCCTCTAGCGCGGCGACGCATTCGACCACTTCGAAGCGATTGGCAGGCACCAAAAGCGCCTTGGAAGGTGCGTTATAGCGGTGGTTGGCCCGTCCGATCCTTTGCACCAGCCTTTTGACATTCTTTGGCGCGCCGATCTGGATCACCAGATCGACATCCCCCCAATCGATGCCCAGATCCAGCGAACCGGTGCAGACGATGGCGCGTAAGTCCCCCCGAACCATCGCCGCCTCGACCCGCTCGCGCTGTTGTCGGTCCAGACTGCCGTGATGGATACCGATGGGCAGACCGTCATCATTGGCCAGCCAAAGATTGTGAAAGAATATCTCGGCCTGGGCGCGCGTATTGTGAAAGATCAACGTGGTCTTGTGGTGCTTGATCTGCTCCAGCACAGCTGGGATGGCATAAGCCGCGCCACCACCAGACCAGGGTGGCATCTGTGGCGTTTCCAGCATTCGGATATCCGGGTCCGGGCCGGGGTCGGCCTGTACAATCTGGCAGGGATCAGGACGGCGGGCCAGAAAGCGGGCAATCGCAACAGGATCTTCCACTGTCGCCGATAACCCGACGCGGCGCAGATCGGGATTGAGGCGTTGCAGACGTGCCAGCGCCAGCATCAGCTGATCCCCTCGCTTGCTTTCAGCCAGTGCGTGGATTTCATCAACGATGATCCGCTGCACCCCTTCAAACATACGCGGCGCATCCTCGTACGAGGTCAGCAGCGCCAGACTTTCCGGTGTGGTCAGCAGGATGTGGGGCGGATCGACCCTTTGGCGTTTCTTTTGCGTGGCTGAGGTATCACCGGTGCGATCCTCGATCCGAATAGGCAGACCGATCTCATCCACCGGGGTGCGCAGGTTACGTTTGATATCCGCTGCCAGCGCCTTGAGCGGCGAGACATAGATTGTGTGCAATCCATTGTGATCAGCATCCGCAAGTTCAGCCAGCGACGGCAGAAATCCGGCCATGGTCTTGCCGCCACCGGTGGGCGCAATCAACAGTGTCGCCGGGCTGCATGCGCGGTCGAACATCTCTTGCTGATGCGGGTGGATGGACCAGCCTTTGGTGGAAAACCAAGTGGCAATCCGTGCGGGAATCTGCGTCATGAACGCAGACTACCCGCCCCGGAGTGGTAATGGCACGGCGTTATTTGACGATTTTCTCGTCTTTGACGAACATGTTGGCCCAGGCCCGGTCGATCAGTTCCGGGCTCATCTGATAGGGGATGCCTTCGAACTCGCAGATCGAGATCATCTGGTCGATCAGGAAGATCGGTTGATAGTTGGCGTAGATATTGTTGATGGTCGGGTACTTGACCTTCAGCAGATGCACCAGCGCCGCCTCATCCAGCGGCATCCCGCGTTTGCGCGCAACCATGGCGAAAATCTTCAGGAAGTTTTCCTGATTCGGGCCGTCGATCTTGATCTTGAAGAAGATCCGGCGCAGGGCCGCTTGGTCAAAGATCTCGTTCGGGTGGAAGTTGGTCGAGAAAATGACCAGCGTATCAAACGGAACTTCGAATTTCTCACCCGATTGCAGGCCCAGGATATCCTTGTTTTCTTCCAGTGGAACAATCCAGCGGTTGACCAGCGCCTGCGGCGGTTCGGCCTGACGGCCAAGGTCGTCCACGATAAAGATGCCGCCGGTGGATTTCAGCTGCAGCGGTGCCTGATAGGTTCTTGCCGTGGGGTTGTAGACCAGGTCCAGCATACTAAGCGACAGTTCACCGCCGGTGACCACGGTCGGGCGTTCGCACTGTACATAGCGTGAGTCGAACCGCTTGCGTCGGCGCAGGCTGTTCGGGTCGTCGGCCTCCTGCTCGATCGCGGTATGCACGATCGGGTCGTAGACTGTGATCACCTGCCCCGCATATTCGATGGCATAGGGTACATAGACATTGTCCCCCAACGCATCGCGAATGCCGTTCGAGATGGACGATTTACCGTTGCCCGGCGGGCCATACATCAGGATCGACCGGCCTGCACTGACCGCCGGGCCCAGATGATCCAGCAAGCTGTCGGGTAGAACCAGATGGCCCATGGCATTGGTCAACTGGTCGCGCGTGACCTGAATGTTGCGGATCGACTGGCGCTTGACCTGCTCGCGATAGACATCCAGCGGCACGGGCATCGCACCGAAATACTCGGACTGGCTGAGGGCATCCAGTGCGCGGGCCTTGCCGGCATCAGTCAGCTGATATCCCATCTCGTTGCCACTGTTGGCGTTCAGCGTCCCCGTAGCCTCAAGCAATTTTTGTTCGCGCGCGATATCGATCAGTTCCTGCGTGACAGCACCGGGCAGACATATGGCCGCAGAAACTTCTGACACTGTGCTCGCATTCTTGCGAAATATGGTCTTCAGCAAAATATCCCGCATCATCACCAGCGGAAGCTTCATTTCGCCTAACCCCTTCGGGGCAGGGGGGGCCATAACAGAGGAAGTCTGCATATTCATGCGCGGTGCTCGTTCGTCAAATTGTAACGCCAACTGCCCGAATAAGGGCGACTTGAAGGAAAAGTGACCCAGCTTTGTGGCGGGACAAAGGCAGCGGCAAGGCGCGCTGATGATAGTTTACGAACCGAGAACAGTACCCAGAATCAGATACATGGCCAACGAGCCACCCAGTGCGAAACCCATGGGGAACTGTTTGCCCCGATCCCAGCTTTCCCAATGTGGCGCTATGGTGCGCAACCTTGTGATTTTCGCCAAACGGTGCGTGACCACGGCAGCCAGAATACAGGCGGTCAGAATAAGAAGCACGAGCTTTAGATCGCCAAGCCAGACAAATGGCGCGGACGCGGCAAGAAACTTCGCGTCACCCGCGCCCATTGCTCCTGACGCGTTCAGAAGAATGCCGAAAATCAACACCACGGGGATATGCAGAAGGTGCCAGAAATAGATCGGCATCGACACATTGATCAGCAACAGATGACCGCTGACCGCGCCGGTGGACCAGGGCGGGATGGCAACCAGCCCGACCACGACAAAAATCAACGCCAGCGCAACAACTGCATGGTTTTTGATCCGCATCTCACGCATATCCGTGAAGGCCACGTAAAAGCAGATCGGCAGTACGAAGGGCAGGAACCATGCCGCCGCCGTAGCGGGGATTTGCATGTGTCAGGCCTCTTCAAGCGCACGAAGCGAGCGAACCGCTTCATCGAAATGCTGCGGATGAGTGGCAATAGCCTCGCGGAACAGGTTTTTCGCGGTTTCCACGTCGCCTTGTTTGACGGCGGAAATACCCATCGTATTCAGCAGTAGCGCCCGTTCAACCTGGGTCATCGGCACCACGGGAAGGCTATAATTGCCCTGCGCTGACCGGGCCAGCACCAGATTGTTCTTGGCAGTGAACAAAGAGCTGTCCTGACGGACTGCGTCGGTAAACAGGCGTTCGGCCTCGGCATACTGGCCGCGGGTTAGTTTCGAATACCCCCAATTGTTCATCACGCTGCCCGGGCGGGTGGTCAACCCAACGGCCGTTTCATAGAAATGATCAGCCCGCTTCCACTCTTTCCGGGAATCCGCGACCACCGCCTCAAGACGGTAGCGTTTGAAGGTTTCGAACGTTGGGGGAACCGAATCCAGAACGGTTTTGGCCTGAGACCAGTCGCCATTTCGCACCAGCGCATCGGCATACTCGACCTTGTCCGCAGCGTTCGTACCCTTCATTGTCGTCACGCGCTTCCACGCTGCTGCCGCTTCGGTAGTGCGTTTTGCGCGTCCCAAGGATATTGCCAATCCGCGCTGAAGGTCGATGCGATCAGGGTTCTTGAGTGTGGCACCGTGAAAATAAGTCACCGCCTCATTCGGGTCGGCGGCACTCAACAACACATCGTTCAGGTTGGTTTCGTCAATGACGTTCACTTCCTGAAACGTTCGTTCCACCTTTTCCTCTTCGGTTTCCTTTGCACAGGCCGAAAGGATCAGACCGCTGACAATAACTGCCGGAATCAAGAATTGCTGGCGCATTTTTTGCGTCCTTTACTGCTCTTGCCTCGATTACTGGATTTTGCGTAGCGCGAATTGCCCGTCGCCAAGCTGCTCCAGTGTAAATTCTTGTTGTTCTTGCGGGATATTATTAACAGGATTTTCCATTTTTGCGAGTGCTAAGCGCAGATTGTCGCGGATTGCGTCACTTTCGCCATTGTCCAGCGCGTAAGCCCGTTGAAAGACCTGCGCCGCTTCGGGGTATTCCTGTTTCTCCATCAGCAGAACGCCCAGATTATTCCATGCAACAGGCCAATCCGGATCGTCTTCCACGGCGCGGCGCAGCAGTTCTTCGGCCTGCCCTAAACGCCGCAACCCAAGATTGGCGGTACCCAGAGAAGTCAGGACCTGTGTCGTCATGCCCTGATCCAACGCGGCACGGGTAAAGGTCTCAAGCGCCAGTTCGTATTCACCGGCAGCCATCAGCCGGTTTCCAACCTCGATATTGTCTTCTGCTTGTCCCCTGAGATCAACTCCCGGCGCATCCAGGCCGTTAGGTGACAGGCCTTCTGTGCAAGAAGCCACCATGGCGCAAACCACGGTGGCCTTAAGTATTCGGCGAAACCCGGATGGGAAGCACCAAAATTCAGCTTTCATAGGGTTTTATCATCCTGCACGTCCGAAAGTCGAAATGACGTTCGCCGACGGGCCGACCAGAATGATCAGCAGTGGCGGAACTGTCAGCATCATTGTGACAAGAGTCATCTTGGTAGGCAACTTGTTCGCAGCCTCTTCGGCCCGCATCACGCGTTTGTCGCGCATTTCAGCGGCGTAAACCCGCAATGCCTCGGCAATGGATGTACCGAAAGTCGCCGACTGGATCATCACAGTGACGAATGAGTTCACGTCCTGTACGCCGCAGCGCACTCCGAAATCGCGCAAAACAGTGTCTTTGTCCTTACCGGCTTTCATCTCGTGTGCGACGGTTTCGAATTCCTGTGCAATATCTGGGTAGGAGGATTTCATTTCACCGGACACGCGCACGATGGCCTGGTCCAGTGATTGTCCGGCCTCAACACAGACCAGCATCAGGTCAAGCGTATCTGGAAAGCCTGCGGTAATCGCCTCTTTGCGTGCTTCGACCCGGCGCGTGATCCAGTATTTCGGCGCGAAATAACCGATTGCGGCTGGCACGAATACCCGAATTATCATCTGCTGGCCGGTGAATTCCTGACCGTTTGACAGGACCGTAATCAGCAGAACACCGACAACGATACCAATGATACCCAGCGAAAACTGCGCAAAGTGAAAGAACCGGACCGCATCTTTTGACCGGTATCCCGCCTGACGCAGCTTCAGCTCAACCGCCGAATACTCTTCTTCGTTTTTCGGCTCCAGGAAAGTCGCGAATTTCTCAAGCTGCTCATTGCGGCTGGAGTTACGCAGTTGCTCTTTCTTGCTTTTTTTCGTCGCCCGGGGCGCCGCATTCGACCGCTGAAGCTTTTTCAGAGGATCTTCCGGCTGGCTCATGATCAGTGAGACAGCGACAAGAACCATGATCAGGCCAAGTACACCCACTACGATCAGGGGGCCGAACTCACCCAGGTGTTGGGTCAGCAGGTCATTGATGTTGGTCAGAAATTCCATTGTGCTGCCCTCAGACCTTGATGTTGGTGATGATCTTCATGACGATCAGGTTCAGTGTCAGCAAAATGCCGACAACGAAACACGCAGGGATGAACCAGGGGTGATCCAACACTTCGTCATAATACCCCGGATCCTTGACCAGGATGAAAATCAGACACGCAATTGGGAAGCCAGACAGGAACTTACCTGACCATTGGGCTTCGGCCGTGATCGCCTTGACGCGCCGGAACAGGCGGAACCGCGCGCGGATCACCTGTGCCAATCCAGCCAGAATTTCAGCCAGGTTACCACCGGACTGCTGCTGAATACCCACAGCAACCGCGAGGAACCGAAGATCCTGCATGTCCAGACGTTCGGCCATATCTTTGAGCGCCTCGCCCACATCGCGTCCATAGGCGCATTCATCCGCGATAATACCAAACTCGGTTCCCAGCGGATCCTGAACTTCGTTGGAAACAACCTGAATTGTCGAAACGAAAGGATTACCCACACGAAGCGAACGCACCATCAGCTCAACCGCGTCAGGCAGTTGCTCTTCGATCATGCCCATACGTTTCTTGGCCTTGTGGTTTACCCACGCGTAAACACCGCCAATACCGATGGCGATTGAAATCGCGATGCGCAGCGCCGTATCCGTCGCGGTACCAATGCTCAGACCGACAAATGCCATGGCCGAGACCAGAGCCATGATCATGATCAGCTGACGGGGTGAAAACGCAATCGCGGCTTTTTGAGCCTTGTCAGCAAGCAGCGAATACAGAGGAATGCTCTGTGATTTCATGTGCTGCTGCATTTCCTTGCGCAGCTGCTCCAGAACCTGTTCGCGCCCGGCACCCTTTTCCAGCATGTCCAGACGCCGGTTGACCCGGCTGTTCAGGCTGATGGATTTGCCGAACGCAACCAGATAGATGCCCTCGACCAGGGCAAGAACCCCCACAAAGATGGCGACATAGATGATCGCCTCCATAGGCAATTGCATACCCGGTTCTCCTACATTGTGGTTGGGTCGTAGATGGATGCGGGCAGATCAAACCCCCACAGACGGAAGCGTTCCGAATAGTGGCTGCGCACACCAGTTGCCGTAAAGTGACCGATGATCTTGTTGTCAGGTGTCAGGCCAACACGTTGAAAACGAAAGATTTCTTGCATTGAAATCACGTCACCTTCCATACCGGTAATCTCGGTGATCGAGGTCATGCGGCGCGAACCGTCCTGCAATCGGCTGGCCTGAACGATCAGGTTCACAGCGCTTGCGATCTGGCTGCGGACGGCCTTAATGGGCATTTCGATGCCGGCCATCGCGATCATGTTTTCCAGACGTGAAATCCCATCCCGGGCCGAGTTCGCGTGGATCGTGGTCATCGAACCGTCGTGGCCAGTGTTCATGGCCTGCAACATATCGATCACCTCGGCGCCGCGTGTCTCGCCGACGATGATGCGGTCAGGTCGCATACGCAAGGCGTTCTTCAGACAGTCGCGCGGACTGACCTCACCTTTGCCTTCCACGTTGGGCGGTCGGCTTTCCATCCGGCCCACATGCGTCTGTTGCAGCTGAAGTTCCGCTGTATCCTCGATGGTCAGGATGCGTTCGGCATCGTCGATAAAGCTGGACAGAGCGTTGAGCGTAGTCGTTTTACCGGAACCGGTACCGCCCGACACGATAACGTTCAGTCGGGTCGACACGGCAGCTTGCAAATAGGCAGCCATTTCCTCGGTGAACGCACCAAAATTGACCAGATCATCGATACCCAGCTTGTCTTTTTTGAATTTACGAATCGAAACCAGAGACCCATCAACCGCGATAGGGGGCACCATGGCGTTGAATCGCGATCCATCGGCCAGTCGGGCGTCAACATAGGGGTTGGATTCATCGACACGACGGCCTACCGCGGACACGATCTTATCGATGATCCGCATCAGGTGCTTTTCATCCTTGAAGGTGATGTCGCTGATTTCCAGCTTACCGGCACGTTCGACGAAAATCTGATGCGGTCCGTTGACCAGAATATCGTTGACCGTATCGTCCTGCAGAAGCGTCTCAAGCGGGCCAAGGCCTGTTACTTCGTCATAAAGTTCTTTGTTCAGCTGCGATCGGTCGTCGCGATTCAGAACGATGTTCCTGGTTTCCAGAACTTCGCTGGCGATTGCGCTGATTTCGGCTCGTAGCTCCGCTTCGGCGGCAGTTTCCAAAGCTGCCAGGTTCAGGTTCTCCAGCAACTCGCGGTGAAGTTCGATCTTGATCTCACTCAGCCGCTCTTTGCGTTTTCGATCACGATCTGCCCCGGCAACCTCGGCCGTTTTTTTCTGAGGTTTGCGTACGACGGCCGTTGCAGCGGGGCTGGGGGCAGCTTGTGCGGCAGGTGCCGCCATTTCGACCGGCTGCGCTGCCGCTTTGACGGGCTGCGCTGCTGGCTGTTTTTTATATCTTGAAAACACGGCGATCCCCCCTTGGGATGATGTTACGCAGCTTCAGCGCTGCTGCTGCCAAGGCTGTGAAGTGATTTGGCGAGCTTCGCGATTTCCCGGCGAAGCGGGTTCTTGGCGGCTGAATTGGCCAGCGGCAAACCATGGTCGCCACTTTGCATGACAGGTTTGCCCCCATCAGGCAGCAGCAGATCAATAGAGATGCCAAGGCTTTCCCCCATACGTTTCACGCGGCTTTTTCCATTCAGGTCGGTGAATTTTGGGGCCCGGTTCAGCGCAAAGCGCAGCTTGTTGAAGGGCAGTTCTTCGGCCTGCAACGCGCGCTTGAGGCGCAGGGCGTTCTGAGCCGAGCGCATATCAAGCTCGATCATTGCAAAATATACATGCGCCGCTTGCAAGACCGTTTCCGACCACAAGACCAGCGTTTTAGGCATATCCACAACCACATAGTCGAAATGCGTGCGCGCCACGTCAATCACGCGCTGGATGTCTTCGGGGGTAATCAGGTCCAATGGCACCATGTCGGATGGTGCAGTCAGAACCTGCAGTTTTTCTTCATAAGTTTGAAGAGCTTGTGAGAAAACCTCGCTGTCCATCGAATCCGTATCCGACAGCATTTCGAACACCGTCTCGCGGCGTGCCAGGTCCAGATAGGTTGAAACCGTGCCGTATTGCAGATCCAGATCGATCAGACAGACAGACGGGGCATCCTTGTCCGAGGCACAGGCCAGTTCCCAGGCCAGGTTTACCGCCAAAGTCGTGGATCCCACGCCACCAGCAAGTCCCTGAACGACGAACAACGCGCCTTCCTTTGATTCGCCATTTGCCAATGGAACAGCTGCGGCTTGCGCCATGACAACCGGATCGGGCTGCTTCATGCGTTCTACCGCTTCCTGCAATTCACCTTCCGGAAGCGGGTAGGGGACAAACTCGTCCGCACCCTTGCGCAGCAGTTGGTGGAGCGAAGCAGGTGTGACGTCCTCGGCGATCAAGACGACCTTGATCTTCTTTTCCTTGGCCCTTGTGATGATTTCACCCATCAATGACAGGTTGTCTTCATCTTCCCCGTCGATTGCCAATGCAACGAATTCAAGCGCTTCGGCTTCTGGTTGGCTAAAAAAGGCCAGCGCTTCGGCAAAGCCCAGGTCGCCCCAGCGCTCGCCCAGAATGGTTTCCATGTCTTCAATCAGAAGGTCGAAATTCTGGACATCCCGGCTTATGGTGCAGGCCAGGATTGCAGAATTTTCGTCTTGCGGCGTTGCGCTGGTCATAAACACTATCCTCGTCGTGAGGGCTCAGCATGTCATATGAACGAATTCCGCCAGATTGATGTGCTGTCGCCCCAATACGGTCAAATTTGGCCGCAGGTCACCCTATTTTTCACAATGTTACTTTGAAGTTGGGCAAGAATTGGGCGCAAAAGAACCAATTGTAGGGAAATGGGCGACGATGTCGCCCATTCTGCTTGTATTATCCACCAATGCCAGCGGCACTAGTTGGCCGTATCTGTTGTTGATACATCTTCGATCACGCTCTTCCACGTCGCACTTTCAACGTATTCGCGATAGATGATGTTGGCGTATTTGCCGTCCAGCAGCTGCGGGTGACGATCAACAAAGCCAGAAACTTCCGTTACCGTCCGGCGGTTGCGGCGATCCCGATTCGGTGTCGCGATCAACGGCTGCGTTTTTCCAAAGGATACAACGGCTTCAAGACGTGAACGAGAGATTCCTTGCCGTTCAAGGAATGCGACTACTGCCTGCGCGCGGCGTAGACCAAGGCTCTTGTTGTAACTGGTTGATCCTACGGCATCTGTGTGTCCGTAAACCCGGAACCTGGCTTCGGGGAACTGTTTGATCCAGTCAGCCTGCTGCAACAGTATGCTTTGCGCTGATGCGTCCAGTTGCGAACTGTTGAAGGCAAAGTTCACTTGGCTGGGCACATCCGCGGCAAATCTGCGCCCAAGAATCTGAGCGTAGGTCAACTCGCCGTTTTGAACCTGGATATTGTTCAATGTCGCGTTTCCAAAGGTTCCGGCATCGATCTCATATCCGACCTCGCGCGTACATGCGGCAACGGCGACCGTAAGACCCAGTGTGATGATCCACTTCTGCATTGGTCCTATCCTCCTGATCAATCTAGGACGTAGCCGTACGAGCTGCCAAAATTCTGTTTGGCAACTTCGGATGCTCCGCCGGCTCCGGGACGCTGTGTACGAGCAACCCGACCATTCGCGAACAGGTCAAATTCGCTGGGTGGTTTGACACGATCGGTGGGAAGGGCTAGCGCCTCGCCACGCGTCGGCGTCACCAGATGCGCCGTTATGATGACGACAAGTTCACTTTGTTCGCGCTGATAGTCAGCGCTGCGGAACAAGGCCCCCAGAACCGGCACATCTCCCAGCCACGGCACTTGGTTGACCTGGTCAACAAAGTTGTCCTGAAGCAGCCCTGCGATGGCAAAGCTTTCCCCGTCGCGCAACTCTACAGTGGTCTTGGCTTCCCGCACGATAAAGCTGGGAACGGTGTCTCCATTGATCGTGAAGTTCGTGCTGGTGTCGATGCTCGAAACCGAGGTGCCCATTTCCAGATTGATCAGGTCGCCGTCCACAACCCGCGGGATGAAGTTCATATTCACACCGAAGGCTTTGTACTCGATTGCCACGACACCGTCGTCTTGCGGCACTGGAATCGGAACCTCACCGCCAGCCAGGAACGTTGCTTCCTGTCCGGACAGGGCCGAAAGGTTTGGTTCGGCAAGGTTGCGAACAAGGCCCTTCGACTCGAGGGCTTGCAGCAGCAAGTTGACCTGAGCTGATCCGACCCCGAAGCCAAACAACAACGTACCATTTTCCACGGTGATAGGGGGAACAAGGTTCTGCGGATTGAAGCCACCGAGAAAATCAGTGCCCGCAACTGAAAGTGTTGAAGAAAGCTCTTTTGCGACTGAGCGATTCATCTCGGCAAAGCGTACTTTCAGCATCACTTGCTGCACGCCACCTACAGACATCAGGTTCGATACACGTTCGGGCGCGTAGCGTTCAGCCAATTCAAGTGCGCGGGCCAGTTTGGCGGCGCTTGAAACCGTGCCGGAGAGTACGATGCCATCATTGGCGGTGCGCACTTCAATCTGCTCACTTGGCAGGATCTGACGCAGACGCTCTTTAAATTCGGTTACATCGGGCGAGACCCGGACACGTACGTTGGCAAGCAGATTTCCTGCGCCATCAAACAGTGTTAGCGTGGTCAGGCCAGGGGCCTTGCCCAAAACATAGATTGTGCGATCCGAAAGCGAAGAGATATCTGCAATGCCTGCGTTGGCAATGCTGAGCTCTGCAAACGGTTGTTCGCTTTCCACAACAATCGCGCGATTCATCGGAACTTCCAGCGTTTCCACTGTGCCCTTTTTCACCACGCGAAGGGTTTCAGCCCAGGCGGCATCGCCGACCGGGCTCATAACAAGCGACAACCCCAGCAGGGTTGCGCTGATCCAGGAACGTATTGTCATGTGACCTGCCTCTCCGATCACGCCTCGTTTTTTGGGTCTTATGCCCTATGTGCAAAGAGACTGCGCGAAATCCGAATTTATTGCAATAATCAATGGTTTCTGGAATTTTCCTTATGTGGAGAATTGGCAACAACAACAAGAAAAGAGCCGCATCTGAGATGCGGCTCCGATCTTGTAACACTCTGAATTGGCGTCAATTTGTACAGGGGATAGGCACGTTGACAATCTCTCCACCGCGTCTGATGCGCGTCGTGCAGACCTGTTCAACCTCTTCCTTCGGTTCCGGAGCGGCTGCCGTTATTCCAAGCAGTTTGCGCTGATCCACCTCGATTGCCGACGCAACAGAGTCATCCTGTACCCCAACAAGGGCCAGTGACAGCCGCCCGGTGTTCTGGGCCTGCGCGAGTGCTGCGACCTGTTCCGGCGTGGCTGCGACCGTGACTGTGCGTGCAATCGTTGCGCTTGCGACGTCCGAACCAGCGGTCTGGTCGACGGCGATCAGCTGAACGTTGGTTTCGATCAGTTTGGTGATGCCGCCAGAATTCCCTTCTACCGTCCCGCTTGATCCGGTCCAGTAGATGTCGACATTGTCGCCGGGGCGCAGGAAGCCTGAAACACCAGATGCCACGTCAACGCTGATCGCAAAGGCGCGCATACCTTTTTCAAGACGAGAGGTCAGCCCGGCCGATTCGCCTGGCCGTGTGATCTTGACCTCCATAATCGCCTCGTCTTTTTCCATGGTCCTCAGAATATAACGCTCATTGGCGCCACTTTCGGGAAACAAGGCAGTGAGATCAGAGAACGTACCTTCGGGAATCGCGTTTTCCGGCCAGTCTACAGCGCGCACGTCTTCCTGCGTCAGGCGTTCACCGTATTTCAGAGGACGATTTGAAACGTAAACAGTTACCGTCGGGATGACATCGACTTTGGCATTGGCCAGCGCTTCTTCTGCCGCTTGTTTCTGCCGTGCCAGTTCGCTTTGATAAGCCGCAATATAGTTGCGCGCCATGTAAACGGCGCCCCCAGCCAGAGCAACGCCGACAATCAGGACAAGTCCGAATACCGCTCGCATACATGCACCTCTTTCTTATTTAGTCGGATACTAAGCGGCCAAAGGGCCACTTTGAAACAGCCCAAGTGTTAAATGTAAATTGTGTCGAAATGTGGGACAAAAATGTCTGCTTGTTAGATTCTGCGTCAGCTTTCGCACAATTCCGCAAAACAACTGCTGTCATCTCCCTGCGGCAGGCCAGACGAAGAACAACGAAACAAACGCCGCGCCCAAAAAGGTCGCCGCGATTATTTGCCCGACACGTTCACCAACAAGCTCAGGAAAGCTGGTGAATGTGAAAACTCGCTGTGGGTCAGTTGGTTCCCGCTGTTACAAGGCCACCGGGAGCGGTGTTCGAGCCGGTACTGACAACAGAGGAACTCATGGCTTGGTTGATGTTACCGCCGATACCATCAACACTTGATCTGATGACAAGGTAGGTCGCGCTTGACAGACCGATGAGCACTGCGGTCAAAACCACCCAGTCAACGGTCACCGCTCCTGCTTCGTCCGATTTGAACCGATTAAGGAACTTTAGCATCTACTTATCTCCAATACGACAATTCAGTGTTTCCTGTAACGTCGCCTAACAGTGGTTCGTTCGGATGGCGGAAATCAGGCCAAAAGTTGATTTCGGTGGAAATATCCAAGATTCCAAACTTTTTCACGGGCTCTTTTGTGCGCAAAGACCTGCAAATTGGGCGTGATCAATTCGGTGGCGCTCGCGGCGTGGCGTGCGAGGTAGGACCGTCAAACTCTATTCTTAGAGATATTGAAAGACCTCTGAACGAAAAAAAGCCGCGCCTGAATGGCGCGGCTTCAAAATCTTGCTCAAGCAGAAGCTTAGCTGCCGCTGTTGCTGCCTGCAGTTGTGATACCGCCGGTTGCGGTGTTGCTGCCGGTGCTCAGCGATGCGCCGTTCAGGGCCTGGTTCACGTCTGTTGCCAGGCCGGTCGCGCCAGCCGAGATCTGCTGGTATGCAACGGCTGCCAGGCCGATGACTGCTGCGGTCAGAACAACCCAGTCAACTGTTACTGCGCCGTCTTCGTCTTTGCGGAAGTTCTTGATGAACTTGATCATGTTACGTCCCTCCTAAAGGATCAAAAAGAGTTTAACAAACCTCGGCGTTCTTCAGAGCTTTCTCTCTCAGTCCGCTCATGTCCGTCTCGGTATGGATTAATGTTTGCCTGTTGTGCGTGGCAGGAATTGGGCCAAACACAGATTTTTTTTCGCGCGGCTTAACTTTTTAGTCACTAAATGCGTAAGCGTTTGTAAATAAGTCAAAAAAAAATTCTTTGATTGATGCCAAGCGCTCTGTAGCGGTGCAAATTTACGCCAAATGAGGCGAAATTGCCCCAATTCGCTTTGTTTTTCTGGCCTTGGGCGAAGATTCGCGGTTCAAATCGCGTAAAAAGAATACATGAGGCAGGCACATGACTCTCCGGAACGCACTTCAATGCGCCGGTGTACTGGCGTTTCTACTATCTGGTGTCGCACCCGGGTATGCGACCGAGGTTGAGCCGCGCGGAGTTTACAAGCGGATCAAGGCCCCCAAGCCGGGTGAGCGTCCTCGCGTGACCATTCAGATCACACCCGAGGAACACGCGGCCAAGCCCTCAGCCCCCAGCACAGGGGTGGAGCTGGCGGTTCCAGAAATCATAGCAAGAACCAAAGTGGTTCAGCCCACAGTGCCGGGAATCGGTGCCGTGCCTGACCCGAAAGGGTCGTACAAGGCATTCTGGGACCGCATTTCACCGCATATCGATGAAGGTGGGGCCGGGCGGCTTGATGCTGCGATAAACGCGCTGGCGGCGACGAATGTAAGATCACCCCGGCTGCAATCGCTGCAAAACATAGCAAAAGAACGCGGGATCGAGATTTTGCGGTCAACCGTGGGAACCAATGTGTCGCCAGCGCTGGTGCTGGCCGTCATTTCGGTTGAATCGGCCGGTCGCGCAGATGCCGTCAGTTCGGCCGGCGCGCAGGGGCTTATGCAGTTGATGCCCGCCACAGCTGCCCGCTTCGGTGTTAAGGACAGTCTGCAACCCTCGCAGAACATCGCCGGGGGCGTGAAATACCTCAACTGGCTGATGGAAGAGTTCGGGAATGATCCGATTCTGGTTTTGGCCGGTTACAACGCGGGTGAGGGGGCTGTACGTAAACACAGCGGCGTGCCGCCTTATGCCGAAACCCGGGATTATGTCCCCAAGGTTCTGGCCGCTTTCCAGATCGCGCGGGCTTTGTGCGCGACACCGCCGGATCTGATTTCAGATGGGTGCGTGTTCCAGACCTCAAATTGAAAAGGCCCGCCTCGATCCGGCGGGCCTTTTCTTTTGTTCAGCCGACGATTGTCGCTTCGGTCGCAGCGCGCATTTCGTCTTCACTGACACCATCTGCCAGTTCGACGATCCTCAATCCGCCCTCGACCACGTCCAGAACGCCCAGATTGGTGATGATGCGATCCACGACACCCTTGCCTGTCAGTGGCAGAGTGCATTCCTTCAGGACCTTGCTTTCACCGTGCTTGTTGGTGTGGTCCATAACCACGATCACGCGCCCAACGCCTGCAACCAGGTCCATGGCGCCGCCCATGCCTTTCACCAGCTTGCCGGGGATCATCCAGTTTGCCAGGTCACCTTTCTCATCCACTTCCATGGCACCCAGAATCGCAGCAGCGATCTTGCCGCCCCGGATCATCGCAAAGGACGTGGCGCTGTCGAAATAGGCAGTGCGGGACAGTTCGGTGATCGTCTGTTTACCGGCGTTGATCAGGTCCGGGTCTTCTTCACCTTCATACGGGAAAGGGCCCATGCCCAGCATACCGTTTTCCGATTGCAGTGTGATGTCCTTGTCGCCGACATAGTTCGCCACCAGCGTCGGAATACCGATGCCGAGGTTCACATACATGCCGTCTTCCAGTTCCTCTGCCGCGCGTGCGGCCATCTGATTGCGGTCCCAGGGCATTATGCGTCCTCCTTCTTGCGGGTGGTGCGCTGTTCGATGCGCTTTTCATGATCGCCCTGAATGATGCGATGCACATAGATACCGGGCAGGTGGATCTTGTCCGGGTCCAGTGAGCCGCGCGGAACAATCTCTTCCACTTCGGCCACGCAGATCTTGCCGCAGGTTGCAGCGGGCACATTAAAGTTGCGGGCGGTCTTGCGGAACACCAGATTGCCGGTGTCGTCAGCTTTCCAAGCCTTGACGATGGCCAGATCGGCAAAAATGCCTTCCTCAAGGATATAGGTCTCGCCGTTGAAATCCTTGTGCTCCTTGCCTTCCGCAATCACGGTGCCGACGCCCGTCTTGGTGTAGAACCCGGGAATACCGGCACCACCGGCGCGCATCCGTTCGGCCAGTGTTCCTTGCGGGTTGAATTCCAGTTCCAACTCGCCGCTCAGATACTGACGCATGAATTCGGCGTTTTCGCCGACATACGAGCTGATCATCTTTTTGACCTGCTTGGTCTGCAACAGGATGCCGATACCGAAATCGTCCACACCGGCGTTATTCGACGCAAAGCTCAGGTCCTTGACGCCCGAATCCCGGATGGCAGCAAGCAACAGTTCGGGAATGCCGCACAGGCCAAACCCGCCCGCGGCAATCAGCATGCCATCCGTCAGCACCCCATCGAGTGCCTCGGCGGCATTGGCATAGACTTTCTTCATGGAAAACTCCCCCAATGTCATGGTGATGGGCAGGTTGTGCCGCCACGTCATGGGGAAGTCAATAAAACCAGAAGGTTCAGGTATTTCTACGGTAGATCAGCTGACAATAGTGTCAGTCGGCGATCAGGATCCCACAGGCGATGCGCCCGCCAGCACCGCCAATGGGCTGGCTAATGTGATCGTCGCCAGCTTCGTGGATGATGAAAGTTGACCCGTCCGCATCCAGCAATGTGTTCCCGTCACCCTCAAGCGAAACCAGGTTTGTAAAGGCCTCCATCTCGCCCACGCCATCCTGTCCCACATATAGATTGGGCAGATCGCCGGGCTCGGGGCCTTCAGGGTTCAGCAGACCATGTGCGCCTTCAACTTTTCCAACATGGCCTTGGGCCGTCTTGAACCCTTCGCCGGCCTCGCAGACACCATGGCTGTGCAGGTGCAACCCATGTTTTCCCGGCGGCAGGTCTGTGACGCGCACGTGCAGCAGAACACCATTGGGCCCTTGCGTCGCCTTCGCCTGACCAATGACGTCGCCTTGCGCGTTGATGATTTCGGCTGTGGCGGACTTGACGTGATGCGCGGCCTGGCCCTGCGTGGCAGCCGCAACGCTTATCGCCGCAACAAGAATGGCGGTTCTGAACATGTCTCAACTCCTTTACTTAACAACGCAATCCTGTATCGCGTCAGTCCATAAACACGCGGGCCGGTTCCTTTATTCAGAAACCGGCCCGCGCGTTTGGTGACATGTCCCGGTCAAAAGTCCGGTTTATTCAGCCGCTTTCTTTGCTGTCTTCTTGGCGGCAGCCTTCTTTTTGGGTGCAGCCTTTTTCTTGGTGCCCTTCTTGGATGCGCGCTCATTGACCAGTTCGATGGCCATTTCCTGCGTCACGTCTTCGGGCTTGATGTCTTTCGGGATGGTCGCGTTGACCTTTTCCCACTTCACATATGGCCCGTACCGTCCGTCCAGAACCTGCATCGCGCCGCCATCGGGATGCTCGCCCAGGTCTTTCAAAGCTTTTGCCGCTGCGCGCCCGCGCCCACCGGGATTGGCTCGTTTTTCCGCCAAAAGCTCTACGGCGCGGTTCATACCGATCTCGAACACATCGTTTGGGTCTTTGAGGTTGGCATAGACCGGCTTGGCTTCATCGGCCAACTGATGCATCAGATAGGGGCCAAAACGCCCGAAGTTCGAGGTGATCATGCCGCCTTCGGGGTGCTCACCGATCTGGCGCGGCAGGGACAGAAGCGTCAGCGCCTTGTCCAGATCCATGTCATCCTTGCTCCAGCCGCGTGGAAGCGAGGCGCGCGGAGGCTTCTTGTTCTCGGGCGTGGGTTCGCCTCGCTGGACATACGGCCCAAATCGGCCGGACTTCAGCCAGATCTCATCCCCGGCGTCTTCGCCCAGCAATTGTTCGTCGCCTTCCGCGCCTTCACCGGCGATGGGCCGTGTATAGTTGCACTCCGGATAGTTGCCGCAGCCCACGAAGCCGCCAGTGCGCGAGGTTTTCAGGTGCAATTGCCCCAGACCGCATTTCGGGCAGATGCGCGGGTCGGACCCGTCCTCACGCGGGGGGTAAAGCTGTGGCGCCAATGCCTCGTCCAGCTTGTCCAGCACTTCCGATATGCGCAGTTCGGATGTTTCACCAATCGCTGCTGAGAAATCACGCCAGAACTTGCCCAGCAGATCCTTGTAGTCACGATCACCGGCGCTGACGTCATCCAGTTGCTCTTCCAGATTCGCGGTGAATTCGTATCCAACGTATTGACGGAAGAAGTTCAGCAGAAAGATGGTGACGATCCGACCCTTTTCCTCGGGGATCAGCCGGTTCTTGTCTTTGCGCACATATTCGCGGTCCTGAATCGTGGTCACGATCGAGGCATAGGTCGAAGGACGTCCGATCCCCAACTCCTCCATCCGCTTGACCAAAGTGGCCTCGGTATAGCGCGGGGGCGGTTGCGTGTGATGCTGCAACGCCAGAACGGCTTCGTTATCAGCCATGATAGCGGCTTTGTCCGACTCGCTGGTGGCCTTGGCAAACTGATCGCGCAGCGTGGTCTTGGAAAAGCGCGCGGGGTCGCCCTCCATGATCTGTGGCAGGCGCTTTTCGTCATCATCGGCGACATCATCGCGGCCTTCCTCATAGACGCGCATGAACCCGTCGAACATTACCACCTGACCGGTGGCTCGCAGACCGACCTGACCGTCGTCACTGCCAATCTCGACCGTTGTGCGCTCCAATCGTGCTGCCGCCATCTGGCAGGCAATGGTCCGTTTCCAGATCAGATCATAAAGCTTGCGCTGATCTTCATCCGTGACCTTCAGCGCCTTGGCATCGCGCGTCATATCCGTGGGGCGGATACATTCGTGTGCTTCCTGCGCGTTCTTGGCCTTGTTCTTGTACATACGCGGGCTGTCCGGCACATATTCTGCACCGTACCGGTCCGCGATGGTGTCGCGCGTTGCCGTCACAGCCTCGGGTGCCATGTCGATCCCGTCGGTTCGCATATAGGTAATGTATCCGGCCTCATAGAGGCGCTGCGCAACCTGCATCGCATGGCGCGCGCCCATGCCGAATTTGCGGCTCGCCTCCTGTTGCAGGGTCGAAGTCATGAACGGCGCGCTTGGATTGCGCGCGGCGGGCTTGGCTTCGACCGAAGTCACACGCAGCGCGCGGCTGGTGACGGCCTGAACCGCCAGTTCGGCCTGTGTTGCGTTGGCCAGATCGTGCTTGTCCAGTTTCTTGCCCGCCAACGTGACCAGCCGCGCCTCATAGGTCTGACCACGCGGTGTCTCGAACAGGGCCCGAACCGACCAGTACTCGACCGGCTTGAACGCTTCGATCTCCATCTCACGCTCGACGATCAGGCGCAGACAGACCGATTGCACCCGACCTGCGGATTTTGCACCGGGCAGTTTGCGCCACAGAACCGGTGACAGGTTGAAGCCAACAAGGTAATCCAAGGCGCGGCGTGCCAGATACGCTTCGACCAGGGGCATATCGACGTCGCGCGGGTTCTTCATCGCCTCGGTCACCGCCTCTTTGGTGATGGCGTTGAAGGTCACCCGGCTGACCGGTGTATCTTTCTTGATCGAGCGGCGCTTGGTCAGGGCTTCCTGCAAATGCCAGCTGATCGCCTCGCCCTCACGATCAGGGTCAGTGGCGAGGATCAGCGCGTTGTCTTCTTTCAGCGCGTCGGCGATGGCCTTTACATGTTTGCGGCTGTCATTGCCCACTTCCCATGTCATGGAAAATCCATGGTCCGGATCGACCGATCCGTCCTTTGGCGGCAGGTCCCGCACATGGCCGTAAGAGGCCAGAACGGTGTAGTCAGGGCCGAGATATTTATTGATTGTTTTTGCTTTGGCCGGAGATTCTACAACAACTACGGGCATTTAAGGGGAAACCTCGCTCGACGAATTTGGCGCCTTTTATGGTGGTGCAAAATGTGTGGGGCAAGCGGGGATTGTCAATGCGTTCCTTTGGCAGGCGGAAAAGCGACGTGATTTCAGCGTGATACCCGCACCTGATAGCAGGCAGAGCGTTCGATTGGGCAATCTTGTTTTCCGTCCAAATCAGCCTGCCAGAGACAACAGCCCGCCCGGCTGTCGCTGGATTCGTCCGTCCAGTTCAAGGTCGACCAGCGCTGGCCCCAGATCCCCTGCCGAGGCCGCAATATCGCGCAGCAACTGATCTTCGGCGATGGGGGAAGGTCCCAGCCGCTCAAGGATTTGCGCCTGCAAATCCTGTGCGGCAGACCGTGGCTGCTTGGCAGGTGGCAGCTCGGGTTCGGCAAAGATCGGATCACCGTGCCGTGGCAGGGCTTCGACAACGTCGTCCGCCGACCGAACCAGCGTTGCACCGTCCCGAATCAAAAGGTTGCACCCGGCAGCGCGGGCGTCGAACGGGTGGCCGGGCACGGCCAGAACCTCGCGCCCCTGGTCCAGGGCGTCACGCGCCGTGATCAGGCTGCCGGATTTGGCGGCTGCCTCAACCACCACGACAGCTTGGGCCAGGCCCGAGATGATACGGTTGCGGCGCGGAAAATGCCTGGCCTGAGGTGTCACGCCCATCGGCTGTTCCGACAGCCGCAGTCCCTTGGTTGCAATATTATGCGCCAGTTCCGTGTTCTCGGCCGGGTAAATGACATCGACACCGCCCGCCATGACGGCAACAGTGCCGGTGTCCAGCGACGCCATATGCGCCGCCGTATCAATGCCGCGCGCCAGACCCGAGACAATCACATGTCCCTTTTCACCCAAGGCGCGCGCCAGACCACGCGCCATCCGTGCGCCCAGCGAGGAACAGTTGCGCGCGCCCACCATCGCAATCGCCGGTTTCTGCAACAGCGACACATCCCCGATGGCCCAAAGCAAGGGCGGGGCATCGGATAGGTCGTTCAATGCGTTGGGGAAATCTGCGGACCCAAGGCACAAAAGCCGCGCTTTGGCGGCTTCTGCGGCCCTGAGTTCCGCCTCGATCACGCCGGGGGGACAGGTTTCATACCCATCTATTCCGGCGGCGCGCGCCATTTCAGGCAGCGCGGCCAGCGCGTTCTGCGCCGAGCCATGTTCACGCAGCAGCCGACGAAACGTCGCCGGGCCGACCTTGCGCGAGCGCAACAGGCGAAGCCACGAAAACCGGTCCTCTTCCGTGGTGGGTGGGAGTGGGGGGTGATTGGAAGAAAGCTGCTCTTCGGTCATCCGTTGCTCCGCCTGATTGCAGAACTGGTTTACGGGACAGGGGGTTAACAGCCTCTGAATCGCAGATAATTAGCAGCGATTTATCTGTATTTCTCGAAGAATACACCGATCAAGTGTCTGAAAATAAATAAAAGAATATTTTCCAACCGGCGCTCAAATCAATGGCGTCGGTTGGAGTGCTATCGAATCAAAGTGGCGCATGGTTAACCCTGCGCCTGCCTTTGCGCTTCTCTTCCGCCTCAGGCTGCCGACCCGCCGACAGTCAACCCGTCCATCAGCACCGTCGGTTGACCCACACCCACGGGCACCCATTGACCGTCCTTGCCACAGGTTCCCATACCCGGATCCAGCGCCATATCGTTGCCAAGGCCGCGGATGCGCTTCAAGGCCGATGGCCCGTCACCGATCAGCGTGGCGCCCTTGACCGGCGCGCCGATCTTGCCGTTTTCGACACGATACGCCTCGGTGCACGAGAAAACGAACTTGCCGTTGGTGATGTCGACCTGGCCGCCGCCGAATCCAACCGCCCAGATGCCGTCATTAATATCTGCCACCAAAGCCGCCGGATCAGCGTCGCCCCCCAACATGATCGTATTGGTCATGCGCGGCATGGGTTTGTGCGCATAGCTCTGTCGCCGCCCATTTCCCGTGGGTGCAACGCCCATCAGCCGGGCGTTTTGCCGATCCTGCATGTAGCCGGTCAGGATGCCATCCTCGATCAATACGGTGCGCGAACTGGGCGTGCCCTCATCATCCACAGTGATCGAGCCGCGACGGTCGGCAATCGTGCCGTCATCCACCACGGTCACGCCCTTAGATGCTATCTGTTGCCCCATCAGTCCGGCAAAGGCCGAGCTTCCCTTGCGGTTGAAATCGCCCTCAAGCCCGTGACCGATGGCTTCGTGCAGCAAAATACCGGGCCAGCCGGGACCAAGTGCAACCTCCATCACGCCGGCAGGGGCGGGAACCGCGTCCAGATTGACCAATGCGATGCGCAGGGCTTCGCGCGCCTTGGCCTGCCAGTCGGCAGGGTCGATCAACCCGCTCAGGCCAACCCGCCCGCCGCCACCGGCCGATCCGCTTTCGCGCCGCCCGTCCTGTTCAACAATGACCGAGACATTCACGCGCGTCATGGGGCGCACGTCACGCACCGTCACACCATCGGGTCGCAGAATTTCCACCTCCTGAACGGCGGCTGCGATCATTGCGCTGACCTGAACCACCCGCGGATCCAGGTCGCGGGCAAAGGCGTCAATCTCCCGCAGGGTTTCGATTTTCACCGGGAAGGCGGCGGATTCGATTGGGTCTTCGTCCGTGTACAGGCGCGTATTCGTGGGCCGGGGCGCTTCGGCGAGCGTTCCGCCTCCATCGCCAACCGCCAGTCGCGCGGTTTCGGCGGCACGTTTCAGCGCGGCAATCGATACATCAGTCGAATGCGCATATCCGGCAACTTCGCCCTGAACGGCGCGCAGGCCAAATCCCTCGGATGCGTCATAAGACGCGGTGCGAAGCCGCCCGTCGTCAAACACCAGAGATTCGGATTTCCGACGCTCGACAAACAGCTCTCCATCCTCGGCCCCGTCCGTTGCCGAGCGCAATATGGCCAGTGCTTCATCTTGCGGCAGGGCGCTCTCTAAGGGGCGAAACGGGGCTTCAGGCATGGGTTGCGACCTTTCGGGTTTGATCCAGATCAAAAATAGCGTCTGTTTGACGCAAGCATTTTGCTTTATCTACCCGCTGGAATATGGTTTTTAACGCGGCCAAAGACAACGGGAGAGGTGCGACCGATTCACACCTTTCCGTCAGGGACGCAAAGATCAAACGATCAGGACAGAACATGAAGAATGCTTTGATGCTTTCAGGGTTTATGACAGCCCTCTCCAGCCTACCCGCCATGGCTCAGGAGCTTGAGATTATTGGCAAGCCGGTAGACGGCGGCATGGGCTTCCAGCCCGCGGCCACCAGCCTTGCCCAGGGTATCCGGGATCTGGACAGCATGATTCTCGTGATCATCACCGCAGTCTGTCTGCTGGTTGCAGCTTTGTTGATCTATTGCATTGTGCGCTACAACCAGCGCGTAAACCCAACTCCGGCGCGTTTCTCGCACTATACTCCGGTTGAAATCGCCTGGACCCTGGGACCAATCCTGATTCTGGTTTTTATTGGCGCGTTCTCGCTGCCGGTTCTTTTCAAACAGCAGGAAATCCCCGAAGGTGACATCACCATCAAAGTCGTCGGCAACCAGTGGTACTGGACCTACGAGTATGTTGATCACGATTTCGCATTCGACAGCTATCTGCTGGGCCACCCGGCGACCCTGGACGAGGGCGCACGCCCTGCGGACGCGGACGTGACGCCATTTGTTCTGGATGACGCAATGCGCGCCAAGCTGATCGATGCAGGCTACAGCGATGATGAATGGCTGTTGGCCACCGACACCGCTGTTGTCGTTCCGGTCGGCAAGGTCATCGTGATGCAGGTGACTGCATCCGACGTGATTCACTCGTGGACCATCCCGGCCTTTGGCGTAAAGCAGGACGGTGTGCCCGGACGTCTGGCCGAACTGTGGTTCCAGGCCGACAAGGAAGGCATCTATTTTGGTCAGTGTTCGGAACTGTGCGGCAAGGACCACGCCTATATGCCGATTACCGTCAAGGTCGTAAGCCAGGAAGTCTATGACGAATGGCTGCAAGGTGCGATCGAAGAATATGCGGGCCTGCCGCAAAGCTATCAGGTCGCCTCGAACTGAGTACGATAGGGGCGGGCTCAACCCCGCCTGAAACAAATTTCAGGCTGCGCGGGCGATCCGCGCAGTTTTCGCCCCAGAAGGACCGGAAATGACTGACGCAAGCATCAATGCCAGCACTGCGACCGCCCGGGCGGACGAGGCCGGCTTTGGCGATTACTTCGCCCTGCTGAAGCCGCGCGTGATGTCGTTGGTTGTGTTCACGGCATTGGTCGGCCTGTTGGCGGCCCCTGTTCCTGTCCATCCCTTCGTCGGATTCTGCGCCATCCTGTTCATCGCCATCGGAGGCGGAGCATCAGGTGCGCTGAACATGTGGTGGGACGCGGATATCGACCGTGTCATGAAACGCACCAAATCCCGCCCGATCCCTTCGGGCAAGGTCGAGGAAGGCGAGGCGCTGGCCGTTGGTCTGGCTCTGTCTGGTCTGTCGGTGATCATGCTGGGCCTTGCGACCAACTGGTTTGCAGGCGCGTTTCTGGCCTTCACCATCTTCTTCTACGTTGTCGTATACACGATGTGGCTGAAGCGTTCGACGCCGCAGAACATCGTGATCGGTGGCGCAGCGGGTGCGTTCCCTCCGGTGATCGGCTGGGTGGCCGCCACAGGATCGATGTCGGTCGAGCCCTGGCTGATGTTTGCACTGACCTTCATGTGGACGCCGCCGCATTTCTGGGCGCTGGCCCTGTTCATGCGCTCGGACTATGACGACGCGGGCGTGCCGATGCTGACCGTCACCCATGGTCGCCGCGCGACACGTGTCCATATTCTTGTCTATACAGCCCTGCTGGCCCTGCTGGCCATCGGAACTGCATTTTCAGGCATTGGCGGCCCGATCTATCTGACCGTTGCATTGATTCTGAACATCCTGTTCCTGCGGGGCGCGTGGAAAATCTCGCGCCGGACCGAGGATGATTCCGAGGCAGATAATTTCAAGGTCGAACGCGGTTTCTTCAAGCTGTCGCTGCTGTATCTGTTCCTGCATTTCGGTGCCGTTCTGGCCGAAGCCCTGCTGAAACCCTATGGTCTGGGGGGATGGTCATGAGCCTTCGCAAAGACCACGAGCTGCATCAGCGCCGGTTCAGCCGCAATTTGGGTGTCGGCCTGACGCTGGCTGCCTTTATCGTGATCATCTTCGGCCTGACCATCGTCAAGGTCTCGGGCACTGATTTCAACAGGGCGACGCAAGAGGTTCAGAACTGATGGCGTTGTCCGGTCCTCAGAAAACGGTTGTCCAGACCGTCGGTGTGGTTGTCCTGATGGGCAGTCTCGCCTGGGCGTCGGTGCCGTTCTACAACTGGTTCTGCCGGGTGACCGGATTTGGCGGCACCACTGGTGTTGCCGAAACTGCCCCCGATACCATTCTGGATCGCACCGTTACCATCCGCTTTGACGCGTCCAAGGCCAAGGACATGGAATGGGAGTTCAAGCCGGTCGTGCGCGAGATGGATGTGCGCATCGGCGAAACAGGTCTCGCGTTTTACGAGGCCTATAACCCGACAGACCGCCCCATTGCCGGGCAGGCGTCTTACAACGTGGCGCCCTATTCTGCGGGTGGGTATTTCCAGAAGATTGCCTGTTTCTGCTTTGAAGAGCAGGTGCTGCAACCCGGCGAGCGCGTTGAGATGCCGGTGACTTTCTTCGTCGACCCGGAAATGGTCGAGGATCTTGAAGCCAAGTATGTTCATACGATCACGCTGTCGTATACATTCTACGAAATTGACCTGCCCGAGGGCTATGCCGCCCTTGATGCGCAGGCAGATACAAACACGAACTAACGCCTGTAGGTGAGGGACGCTGATGGCACACGCTAAAAACCACGATTATCACATTCTGGCCCCGTCGATCTGGCCTCTGATCGGCGCCGTCGGCGGCTTTGTCATGCTGTTCGGAGCTGTTCTCTGGATGCAAGGCATCACGCCCTTCATGTTCTGGGCCGGTCTGGCAGCTGTGCTTTACACGATGTTCGCCTGGTGGTCGGATGTGGTTGCGGAAAGCCGTCAGGGCGATCACACCCCTGTTGTCCGCATCGGTCTGCGTTACGGCTTCATCCTGTTCGTCATGTCCGAGGTGATGTTCTTCTTCGCCTGGTTCTGGTCGTTCTTCAAACATCGCATGTACCCGATGTACGACTATGCCGGCACCGAATACATTCAGCCGGATATTCATGCCGTTGACCCGTTCCACCTGCCGCTGATCAACACTCTGGTCCTGTTGCTGTCAGGCTGTGCGATCACCTGGGCGCACCATGCACTGGTGCATGACAATGACCGCAAGGCGCTGATCAATGGACTGGCCATCGGTATCGTTCTGGGCATCGCCTTTACCTTCCTGCAGGGCTATGAATACGCCGAACTGCTCAAGCATGAAGGCTGGGAATTCGGCGGCGACCAGTTCTATTCCAACTTCTTCATGGCAACGGGTTTCCACGGCGCACATGTGATCATCGGGACAATCTTCCTGACCGTCTGCCTGATCCGCGCGCTTAAGGGTGACTTCACCCCCGAAAAACACGTCGGTTTTGAGGCCGCCGCTTGGTACTGGCACTTCGTCGACGTGGTCTGGCTGTTCTTGTTCTTTGCCGTCTACATCTGGGGCCAGGCTCCGCTGATGTAACGCCGGTCAGGCTGATCAGTTGCAAAAGCCGCCCCAAGGGGCGGCTTTTTCTCTATGCGGGGCGTAAGATTGCGCCCCATACAATTGCGTGGTTGCAATTCAGCACGCGCGCCCCTTAACAAGACGCCGGTTCCTGAAAAGAAGTTTGGTCCTGACATGCGCCGTATCCTGTTCCTGCTAATCTTCGGCCTCGCCGGTTTGGGCGTGCTGCTGTCGCTGGGCATCTGGCAGGTGCAGCGTCTGGCGTGGAAGCAGGACGTGCTGACCGAGATCGAAGAGCGGATCTCGGCTGCGCCGGTTTCCCTGCCGCGGCAGGTTTCGGTGGATCAGGACAAATACCTGCCGGTAACAGTGTCGGGCGAAATGGAGCCTGCGGAAGTCCACGTTCTTGTTTCGCTCAAACAGGTCGGTGCGGGGTATCGCATCATTCAGGCTTTCAACACCGAAGATCGCACTATTCTAGTTGATCGGGGTTTTGTCCCGACAACTGCGAAGCAGACCGAACGTCTGACCGGTCCGATGGAGATCACCGGCAATCTGCATTGGCCAGATGAAGTTGACAGTTACACGCCCGCACCTGATCTCGACGCCAACATCTGGTTCGCCCGCGATGTGCCCGCGCTTGCGGCTGCACTGGGCGCGGAGCCTGTTCTGCTGATCGCCCGTTCGCGAACCGATCCGAATGTGACACCGCTGCCGGTGGACACGGCGGGCATACCAAACGATCACCTGCAATATGCAATCACCTGGTTTGGTCTGGCTCTGGTCTGGGCCGCGATGACTGGGTACTTCCTGTGGCGCAGCCGTGCCAATTCTGAAAGTGACGCGACATGAAATATATCTCGACCCGAGGGCAGGCGCCCGAACTGACGTTTGAAGAGGCAATGTTGACCGGGCTTGCCCGCGACGGTGGCCTGTATCTGCCCGCCGAAATCCCGGTGATGTCGCAGGACGAGATCGCGGCGCTGGCCGGATTACCCTATGAAGAAATCGCGTTCCGCGTGATGTGGCCCTATGTCAGCGGCTCATTCGCCGAGGCTGAGTTCAAGGCGATCATCGCCCGCGCTTATGAAGGTTTCGGCCACGATGCCCGCGCGCCATTGAAGCAGCTGAACGAGAACCACTTCCTGCTGGAACTGTTCCACGGCCCCACACTGGCCTTCAAGGACTTTGCCATGCAGCTGATCGGCCAGTTGTTCCAGGTGGCGCTGAAACGCCGTGGTGACCGTGTGACCATCGTCGGCGCGACCAGCGGGGATACCGGTTCAGCCGCGATCGAGGCGTTCCGCGGGCTGGACGCGGTGGATGTGTTCATCCTGTTCCCGCATGGCCGCGTGTCCGAAGTGCAGCGCCGCCAGATGACCACGCCTGCGGACAGCAATGTGCATGCTCTGGCCGTTGATGGTGATTTTGACGATTGTCAGGCTGCGCTGAAAGACATGTTCAACGATTTCGACTTCCGCGACGGCGTGAAACTGGCGGGTGTGAACTCGATCAACTTTGCCCGCGTCTTGGCGCAGATCGTTTATTACTTCTCGGCTGCCGTCAGCCTTGGTGCGCCGCACCGCAAGGTCAGCTTCACGGTGCCAACCGGCAACTTTGGCGACATCTTCGCGGGCTATCTGGCCAAGCGAATGGGGCTGCCGATTGATCGCCTAGTGGTGGCGACCAACCAGAACGACATTCTGCATCGCTGCCTCTCGGGTGAGGGGTATTTCAAGGGCGAAACCATCCCCTCGATCAGCCCGTCGATGGACATTCAGGTCAGCTCGAATTTCGAACGCGCGCTCTATTATGCCTATGGCGAAGACGGCGGGGCCATCGCACAATTGATGGATGAGCTGAAACAGGGTGGCTTCAATATCAGCCAGGGCGCGATGAAAGCGCTGCGTGAGAATTTCGATTCGGGCCGTGTGTCCGAAGAGGAAACGCTGGCCACGATCAAATCCACGCTGGCGCACAGCGCCGAACTGGTCTGCCCGCACACCGCCGTGGGCATCAAGGTCGCAGAAGAACACCGCGCGGCAGACGTTCCGATGATCACGCTGGCCACTGCGCACCCGGCGAAATTCCCGGCCGCGGTCGAGAAGGCGAGTGGTGAACATCCGCCTCTTCCCTCCCGCATGTCTGATCTGTATGAACGTCCGGAACGGGTGACCCGCATCGCCAATGATCTGGGTGCCCTCGAGGATCATATTAAAAGGCACATCGCTGAGTGACTGTCAGACAAGACCAACTGAAGAACGGGTTTCGTATCGTCAGTGAACATATGCCGGGGCTGCAATCTGCGGCCATCGGCATCTGGGTAACCGCCGGTGGGCGGCATGAGCGGATCGAACAGAACGGTATTGCGCATTTCCTTGAACATATGGCGTTCAAGGGAACCGAGCGCCGTTCGGCCTTGCAAATTGCCGAGGCGATCGAGGATGTGGGCGGCTATATCAACGCCTATACCTCGCGCGAGGTAACGGCCTATTACGCACGCGTCTTGAAGGACGACGTGGCACTGGCGATGGATGTGATCGGTGACATCGTTCTGAACCCGGTGTTTGATCCACGTGAGATCGAGGTCGAGCGGGGCGTGATCCTTCAGGAAATCGGTCAGGCCCATGACACACCCGATGATGTGATCTTTGACTGGCTGCAAGAGCAGAGCTATCACGACCAGCCCCTGGGCCGGACGATCCTGGGCCCGTCCGAGCGGGTCAGTGCCTTTTCGCGCGAAGATTTGTCGGGCTTTGTGACCGAACATTATGGCCCCGAACAGATGATCCTGTCCGCAGCTGGTGCTGTGGATCACGACATGCTGATGAAACTGGCCGAAGAGATGTTTGGCCATCTGCAATCCCGTAAAGGTCTGATCCCCGAGATTGCACGCTTTACCGGCGGCGAAGCCCGACAGGTAAAAGAGCTGGAACAGGCACATTTCGCCCTGGCGCTTGAAAGCCCCGGCTATCGCGATGACGCGATCTATACGGCGCAGATCTATTCGACCGCATTGGGCGGTGGCATGTCCTCGCGCCTGTTTCAGGAGGTGCGCGAAACACGTGGGCTTTGTTACACGATCTTTGCGCAGACCGGTGCCTATGCCGATACCGGAACAACCACGATCTATGCCGGGACCTCGGCCAATCAGGTGGCCGAACTGGCGACGATCACCATCAATGAGATGAAGCGCGCCGCCGAGGACATGAATCCCGAAGAGGTCGCCCGTGCCCGCGCCCAGATGAAGGCCGGGATGCTGATGGGGTTGGAAAGCCCGTCGAATCGGGCCGAGCGTCTGGCGCGGCTGGTGCAGATCTGGGGACGGGTGCCCTCGCTGGAAGACACGGTCGCCAAAATCGATGCGGTCAGCACCGAAGACGTGCGCGCCTTTGCCGAAACCATGGCCGTTCAGGCCCCGGCGGCGCTGGCGCTTTACGGACCGGTCGCAGACGCACCGACATTGGCGGACTTGCAGGAGAGGCGTGCAGCGTGATGCTGTTGGGCAGACGCAAGTTGAAACTCGAGACCGCGCGGCTTAGCTTGCGTCCGCCTGTACATTCCGATTTCAACGATTGGGCGGCGTTGCGTCGCGCCTCAAAAAATTATCTGACCCCGTGGGAGCCGATCTGGGCCAAGGATCACCTGAGCCGCAAATCCTTTACCAATCGGGTCTACTGGGCTCAGCGCTCGGTCGCGAGTGGCACAGCAATCCCGCTGTTCCTGTTTCGCCGTGAAGACAATGTGTTGGTCGGGGCGATCACACTGGACAATATCCGGCGCGGTCCTGCGCAGGCCGGAACTCTGGGTTACTGGACCGGTGAATCCTTTGCCCGTCAGGGATACATGCGCGAGGCGATTGGCGCGATGGTGCATCACGCCTTTACCCGTCTGGACCTGAGCCGGATCGAAGCCGCGTGCCTGCCGGAAAACCGGGCGTCGCGCGGTTTGCTGGAAAGCTCGGGCTTCAAATATGAAGGCGTGGCGCAGTCTTATCTACAGATCAACGGGCGATGGCGGACACATGTTCTTTATGCCAGCCTGCGGTCCGACCGGCGCGGCAAGACGGACGCGGGCTAGGGGGCTCTGCCCCCGTCGCGGCAAGCCGCGCCTCCCCCGGGATATTTTTGGCCAGATGAACAAGGGGCATGACTTGGTGGCGATCTGCGCTACACTTCGGGTATGCGCTGGTTGGTTGCAGCATTGATGGTGATTTCGGGCGAGGCCGTGGCGCAGGAGCGGCGGCCGAGCCATTGTATCGCTATCGCCGATGCTGCGCCGGGGATCGAATATCTGCACAAAGCTGCGTGGCAGGACCCGGTACCGGAGTTTTCGGTGCGCATCAGCTATGTCGCGCATGCCGCCTTCATGATCCAGACCCGTGGCGGGTTGAATGTGGTGACCGATTTTACCGGGTTCATCGGGGGTGCCGATCTGATTCCCGATGTGGTGACAATGAACCATGCCCATGACACCCATTGGACGGCGCATCCCGACCCGGCGATCCCGCATGTCCTGCCGGGATGGGGAGAGTTCGGGCAGGGGATCGAACATCACCTGGATCTGGGCGAGATGCTGATACGCAATGTCCCAACCGATATCCGCTCGGCCTATGGCGGAGTTGAGGAACGCGGCAATTCTATCTTCGTGTTCGAGGTCGAAGGGCTGTGTATCGGCCATCTGGGACATTTGCATCATGTACCGTCAGACGAACAGTTTGCTGCGCTGGGTCGGTTGGATGTGGTCATGGCCGCCGTCGATGGCGGAACAACCATGCCCTTGCCCGACATGATCTCGGTTCTCAAGCGGCTGAAAAGCTCGGTGATCATTCCGATGCACTGGTTCTCGGAGTTTTCGCTGGATCGCTTCCTCGTGGATATCCGGGATGAGTTCCCGGTTGAACGTGACGGCGTGTCCGAGATCACCGTCTCTCTGCGTGACTTGCCGGACCGTCCAACGGTTGTCGTGCTGGAGCCGCGCTATCTGATTGATCTGGAATAAGGCTTGCCGTGGTGGGATCGGTTGGGCATTGAAAGCGTATGAGTCTGAACCCCGCTGATGACCGCATTGCCACGCTGATCCGCTCGAAACTGGGCGATCACGTGCTGCGCCCGGTGACCGACCGGTATCTGGAAGAGCCGCGTGGGCGACTTGTCGGACAGGCTGGCCTGCTGGCCTTGCCCCGCACAACCGAGGAGGTCTCGGTACTGGTGCAGGTGGCGTCCGAAATGCGTGTTCCGGTGGTGCCTTATGGCGGCGGAACCGGTCTGGTCGGGGGGCAGGTAATGCCGCATGGGCCAGCGCCCCTTGTGATTTCGCTGGAACGGATGACCGCCATCCGGTCCGTCTATCCCACCGAATACGTACTGATTGCCGAGGCCGGCGCCATTTTGCAGGACGTCCAAGCCGCGGCCGAAGCGCAAGACCGCCTGTTTCCCTTGACGCTGGCGGCGCAGGGATCCTGTCGGATCGGGGGCAACCTGTCCACCAATGCGGGAGGCGTCAACGTCTTGCGATATGGCAATGCGCGCGACCTGTGCCTTGGGCTCGAGGCCATTCTGCCCAACGGTCAAATCTGGCATGGTCTCAGCCGGTTGCGAAAGGACAACACAGGCTATGACCTGCGCAACCTGCTGATCGGGGCCGAGGGCACGCTTGGGATCATCACTGCAGCCGCACTCAAGCTGTTTCCCCGGCCTGCCGGGATCGGGACGGCGATGTTTCAGGTGGCGTCACCCGAAGCCGCCATTTCCCTGCTGGCCCTGGCGCGTGATCGCGTGGGCGAGGCTGTCAGCACTTTCGAACTGATCCACCGGCAGGGGCTGAAGTTCTTGTCCGAGGTTCTGCCGGATGTCCGGCAACCGTTTGAAACACCGCCAGAGTGGAGCGTTCTGATCGAATTGGGGCTGGCCACGGGGCAGTCTCCGTCCGACGCGCTGGAGGATATCTTTGTCCACGCGCAAGCGCTTGGGCTGGTGCAGGATGGCGTGATTGCACAAAGCGAGGCGCAGCGTGATGAGTTGTGGGCCGTGCGCGAGCGAATCCCCGAGGCCAACCGCCTGATCGGCTCGGTGTCGAGCCATGATATCTCGATCCCGATCTCAGAAATTCCGGAATTTGTGCGCCAAGGGGAAAAGTTGGTTTCCGGTCTCGGGCAGTTCCGGATCAATTGCTTTGGCCATCTCGGGGATGGCAATCTGCACTACAACGTCTTTCCCCCCAAGGGGCAGCGCCGCGCGGAATTTGAGGGTCAGAGCGCTGTGGTCAAGCGGGCCGTGCATGATTTGGTCCATGCCTTTGATGGTTCGGTCAGCGCGGAACACGGCGTGGGCCGCATGAAAACGGACGATCTGGACCGCTATGGCGATCCGGTAAAGCTGGATGCAATGCGGACCATCAAGGCGGCGCTGGACCCCTTGGGCATCATGAATCCCGGCGCGGTGCTGAAGGCGTGAACCCGGCTCTGACTCTTGTTAAGAAATCCGAAGGTTGCCGCGTTAAAGCCCTTCGAATTCGCACAGGACATGCACGTCCATGCCCATATCTTCCAATACTTTGCGCCCGCCGAGGTCAGGCAGGTCGATAATGAACGCGCATGAGACGATCTCACCGCCCAAACGCTCGATCAGTTTGATGCCCGCCGCCGCAGTGCCGCCTGTGGCCAGAAGGTCGTCAACGACAAGGATTTTTTCGCCTGGCTGGATGGCGTCATCGTGGATCTCGACGATCGCTTCACCATATTCCAGCTTGTAGTCCTGGCTGATCGTTGTGCCGGGCAGCTTGCCTTTCTTGCGGATCGGCACGAAGCCCAGGCTCAGCTGATGCGCAATCGCCCCCCCAAGGATAAAGCCCCGCGCCTCGAGGCCGACAACCTTGTCGATGCGTTCCCCGGCATAGGGGTGCAGCATCTGGTCAATGGCCATCCGAAATCCACGCGGATCGGCAAACAGCGTCGTCACATCGCGAAACAGAATTCCTTCATGCGGAAAGTCGACAATCGTCCGGATGTAGTCTTTGACAGTCTTGTTCCTTGACATGAACCAACCCTTTTCCGCTTCAAATACCAAAACGTGTTTGGCCCAAGAGGGTTAGCCATGCAAGGAACAATTCATTCACGCGATCACCAGCGGCACGAAACCACAGCCTTGGGCAATCCGTAATACCGGTGAAGCGTGGCAGGTGGTCAAGACAGGTGCGGCTTGCGCATTTGCGTTGATCTCGCAAAAGAAAGGCCCCAGACGGTTTGAAGGTTCATTGCCATTTCCGTTCCGGTGCTGTTAAGTGCCCGATAACGACAATCACTATGCTATGTATACACAATGCATCGCCTGAATTAACGAGCATTTGCTAGGAGCAACGCGCGTGCCAAAGAAAGACGGCAAGGGATCGACGAAGAAAAACAGCCAGCTGGTTCTGCGTCTGGACAAGGATGAGCGCGACGCGTTTGTCGAGTTGTGCAGAGAGCTGGATACATCAGCTGCCCGCGAAATCCGCCGGTTTATCCGCGGGTTCATGAAGGAAAACGCCGAAAACTGAAAAAGGGGTCAGGCCGGGCGGCGCAGAACTGCCGTGGCGAAACCCATCCCGATCAGAGTCAGCCCGCCAAACCGCGTCATCCCGGTGATCACGCTGGCGCGGCCAATCAGCCGCCGCAACCGGTCGGCCAGCAACGCATAAGCCAGCGCATTCAGCCAGGCCAGTCCGACGAAAGTGGCGATCAGGATGGCAAATTGCGGCCCCAGCGGTTCAGCCGGGCGCAGGAACTGCGGCACAAAGGCGATGAAAAAGGCGATGGATTTCGGGTTCAGTGCCGTGACAGCGGCTGCATGTCCAAACACGCTGCGGGGGGTGACATCCCGCCCGGTCGCGACCGTTCCCAACCCACTTGCCGGGGCGCTGCGCAGCAGTTTAACCCCAAGCCAGACCAGATAGGCCGCACCGACCCATTTGAGGACGGAAAACAAGGTGGCCGAGGCCAGAACAAGCGCGCCTAGCCCCAACAAAGATGCGGTCATCGCCACAAGATCCCCCACAGCGACCCCCGTGGCCGAGGCCACGGCAACGCTGCGCCCCTTGGACAGCGCATAGCTCAGCACCAACAGCACGGTCGGGCCCGGGATCAGCAGCAAGGCGGTGGATGCGGCAACAAAGGCCAGCCAGAGTTCCAGAGACATAAGGGTCAGCTCGCAATACGTTCCTTTGGTATCGCTATAGCCAAACTACCGGTGCTTGACAATTTTCATGGCGACCAGCTTTCGGGCCCGCCAAAGCAGTCCGATCAGGCCCAGACTTGCACGAAAACTGATACCAGTGCGATCCTTCACAACCGTCGCATTCTTGCGGCGAGTATCCGGCAGAAAGAACCCGCATCCCCTGTGCCCGGACAGTTACGGGCGCAGGGTCGATGTCATGCTTGGACGCTTGCATAACGTGATCCGGGAACCCGAACTGCTGGCGGCGATGATGCCTGATGCGTCGCGCGGAACCTAGAGAATCCGCCCCGCCACCGCGTCCAGTTTGGCCAGCAGCACCGGATCGCGCTTTTCGGGCGCGGTGAGGATGGCATATTCTAGCGCCCGGTCACAGCCATGCGGACAGGGCGCGCGGTCGGTCCCCAACAGGATGGGAAGGCCTTTGACCAGTGCACGGCCCTTGTCGGCATTGCCGGTCAGGGTCGCAATGATGGTGGTCACATCCACCTCGCCATGATCCGGGTGCCAGCTGTCAAAATCGGTGACCATCGCGATTGAGGCATAACAAAGCTCGGCTTCGCGGGCGAGTTTGGCTTCGGGCATGTTGGTCATCCCGATCACGTCGCAGCCCCATTGCTCGCGATACATCTTCGATTCCGCCAGAGACGAAAACTGCGGCCCTTCCATCGCCAGATAGGTGCCGCCGCGATGGATCGTGATACCGGCAGCCTTGCCTGCGGTCTCACAGGCGTCCGACAGGCGCGGGCAGGTCGGGTGCGCAACGCTGACATGGGCGACGCAGCCTGTTCCGAAAAAGCTCTTGTCGCGCGCAAATGTCCGGTCGATGAACTGATCGACGATGACAAAATCGCCCGGTGCCATGTGTTCGCGAAACGACCCGCAGGCCGAGACCGAGATCACATCCGTCACACCAAGCCGTTTCAGCGCGTCGATATTGGCGCGATAGGGCACATCGGTGGGCGAATGCACATGCCCGCGCCCATGGCGCGGCAGAAAGGCCATTGCGACACCGTCCAGCGACCCGGTCAGAATCTGATCCGAGGGCGCCCCCCAAGGGGTATCGACACTGACCCATTCCGCATTTTCCAGCCCATCGATGTCATAGATGCCTGATCCGCCGATAACGGCAATCCTGGTTTGGGTCACTGTCCTGCTCCGCCTGAAATACTGATATTGAATTTGTGCGGGTTCGGCCCGAAATTGACAAGAGGTCTATTCCTGTTTCGCCAGCAGGTTACGCTGTTGAGATTGCGTATTGAAATCCGCCCACGCGGCTCCAAACTCATCCAGCGGCCACGTCAGGTCCTGCGATTGACCATGCCTGTCACGAAACTCAAAACGATACGCATCCCCGTTCAGCATGGCATCCAGCAGGCTGTCGGCGCGATGATCCTCGAATGTGCAGCTTAACCCTGTCAGGCACCCGGGGCGCCGCGTGCGCCAGATCACATCCTGATCTTTCTCTATGCGGAATCCAGAAGGGCTGAAGAAGGTGCCGGGCTCAATCCCGAACTCGATTTTGAAACCATCTGGTTCAGGTGTGATGAACATGAATTGCGCCGCAAATTTCGGACGCAAGGAAAACACCTCGGCGCGCCTTATGTAGCAGCGCTTCACCAAAGTACCGGCTTCCTCACGCTCGTCACAAATCGAATTCCAGATGCCGAAAATTTCATGGTGCGTGACACGCCAGTTTCCAGCCGTGTCATTCCCTTGCAAGTCCTGTGCAAAGGCGGGCAGGGCCGATAGAAATATAAGGGCAATCCAACGCATGAACTCACATTTGGGTGCTTGATCCGGGTGCCGCAAATCACGTTGCCGAGAGGCGAGTTATGCGCTGTGCGCATGGCTGCATCCCACCTCCTGCGGTGGCTTAACAGCGGCGCGCCCGCTACAACGACCCCTTCGCGCGAACATAAAATCCTTTAGGACTGTCCAATGCCCCGAGCCTTGCTGGCAAGTTTTGCCAACCGTATCGCCATACCCGATCTGCGCTGGGTGCCGGATGAGGGGCTGACCTTCTCTCGCCTGCGGATCGAGCTGCTGTCCGGCCTGACCGTGGCCCTCGCACTGGTGCCCGAGGCCGTGGCCTTTGCCTTTGTGGCAGGCGTGCACCCGCTGGTGGGCCTTTATGCCGCTTTCCTTGTGGGGCTCATCACCGCGCTGATCGGCGGGCGACCTGGCATGATCTCGGGAGCGACGGGCGCGCTGGCGGTCGTCATGGTGGCTTTGGTGGCCGAACATGGTGTCGAATACCTGTTCGCGACGGTGGTGCTGATGGGGATCCTCCAGGTTATCGCCGGGGCGATGCACTGGGGCCGCTTCATCCGACTGGTGCCGCACCCGGTGATGCTGGGTTTTGTGAATGGCCTGGCCATCGTGATCTTTCTGGCCCAGATGGGCCAGTTCAAGGTGCCGGGTACCATGGAAAACACCGGTCACGGCATGGGCGGTGGAGAATGGCTCTCGGGTGCGCAGCTATACACCATGCTGGGCCTTGTGGCACTGACCATGGCGGTGATCTGGGTGGTGCCGCGCATCACGCGCATCATTCCTGCGCCTCTGGCCGGTATTCTGGTTGTCGCTGCGCTGGTGATCGGTCTGGGTCTGGATGTTCCGCGCGTCGGTGATCTGGCCTCGATCGAAGGTGGTCTGCCTGCCTTCCACATCCCCATGGTTCCTCTGAACTGGGGCACGCTTGAGATCATCCTGCCCTACGCCGTCATTCTGGCCGCAATTGGCCTGATCGAATCCCTTCTGACCCTGAACCTTGTGGGCGAGATTACCGGCAAGCGCGGCGGGGCGTCTCAGGAATGTATCGCGCAGGGTGCGTCGAATATCGTGACCGGCTTTTTTGGTGGCATGGGTGGCTGCGCGATGATCGGTCAGTCGATGATCAACGTGAAATCCGGTGGCCGGACCCGTATCGCCGGGATCGCCGCGGCGCTGTTTTTGCTGACCTTCATCCTGTTTGCCTCACCGCTGATCGAGCAGATCCCGCTGGCCGCGCTGGTCGGGGTGATGTTCATGGTGGTGATCGGCACCTTTGCGTGGAACTCGTTCAAGATCCTGCGCAAGGTTCCACTGACCGACGCCTTTGTCATCGTTCTGGTCACTGTGGTGACAGTGATGGAAGACCTCGCGGTCGCCGTTGTTGTCGGCGTCATTGTCTCGGCTCTGGCCTATGCGTGGAACAACGCCAAGCGCATCCACGCAGTCACCCGCGACTCGGCGACCGAAAAAGGGGCTAAGGTCTATGAAATCCAGGGGCCGCTGTTCTTTGGGTCATCGGATGGCTTTATCGAACTCTTCGATGTGCCGAATGACCCGGAAACCGTCATCGTCGATTTCGCTGAAAGCCGTGTGGTGGACCAGTCGGCATTGCAAGCCATCGAAAACATTGCGGCCAAATACGAGGCAGCAGGTAAACGCGTCATGCTGCGCCACCTGAGCCGGGATTGCCACAAGCTGCTGAACAAGGCAGGCCACCTGATGGTCGACAGTGATGATGACCCGGATTATGAACTTGCGGTCGATTACTCGGTCCGTACCGGCATTCTGGGCGGCCACTGATCCTTTTGCGAGGCTCTGCCTCGCGCTCCGGGATATTTGAAGCCAGATGAATGAAGGATCCCTGCTTCATCTCGCCAAAAAATATCCCGGGGGAGCCGCCCGGAACGGGTGGTGGGGGCAGAGCCCCCGACAACCTCAATCATCCGGGCGACTGAGCGAGAACAGCTCGGACACGACCGAATAGTCCCGGTACCCAAGCCGCGCCAGAGGTTTGAACGAGGTTACGTCGAACTTGCCCTCTCGGATGTGGTCGTCGAGCAGATGCACGCCTGTTACTTCGCCGAACACGACGCGGTTGGCCGCGCCCGGCAGAGTGACGATCTGGGTCAACTTGCATTCCAGTGCTGCCGGGGCGCCTTGTACGCGGGCGCAGGGTATGGTTTCACATTCGACCGGGGTTAATCCGGCATGGGCAAACTCGTCCACCTCCTTGGGAAGGCTGGCCGAGCTGGCGTTCATCGCATCCTGATGCGCAAGGGCCACGACATTCACGCAGAATACACCTGTCGCCTCGATATTGGCGATACTGTCCTTGCCGCCGATCTGATCGTGTTTCGTGCCGGTTGTGGCAAACATTACTTGCGGCGGTGTGTAAGCAACCCCGTTGAAAAAGGAATAGGGTGCCAGATTGTTGATCCCATCCGCATCACGGGTCGATATCCAGCCGATCGGGCGTGGCGTGATAATGGCGTTGAACGGGTTGTGCGGCAGGCCGTGGCCGTCTTCGGGGCGGTAGAACATCATATCTCCAAGCGTTTGCCCAAGGCGTAGCGAAGTGCTAGGGCGATTTCCAGCAAGGAAACGAGGGCGGGTGTGCAGCAATTCGGGATCAGGCCAGAAGAGCCGGACGATTGGTGGGAGGTCGAAGCCCTCTATGACCTGTGCTTTGCGCCGGGCCGTGAGGCGTTGTCGTCCTACCGGTTGCGCGATGATGTGCCGCCGGTTTCTGACCTGTCACTGGTCGCGCGCGACGGTCAGGGCATTCTGGCCGGGGCGATCCGCTTCTGGCCGGTCCATGTCGGTGAACACGACGCATTGCTGCTAGGCCCGGTTGCCGTACACCCAACCCACCAGGGCGAGGGTCTGGGCGGTTATCTGATCCATGCCGGTGTCGAAGCCGGGCGTAAGCGCGGGTGGCAGCGGGTCATGCTGGTCGGTGACGAACCCTATTACAGGCGATTTGGTTTTGCGCGGCTGCAAGGTGTCGAGATGCCGCCGCCCACCAACCCGGACCGGGTTTTGGGGCTGGAACTGATGCCTGGTGTCTGGTCCGGAGTTCAGGGGGCTGTCACCCGCTGGACCCGCTGACCTATTGAATCGGCGTGGCTTAACGCCGATGTTGATAGGCAGGAGGACGCACATGCAGAACGTGGTTCTTGTCGAAAACGTGGATGCCGACGCTGAACTGGATCGTTTGGCGGGTTATTACCGATCTGCCGGAGGGGCTGGTGTCAAACTGCTGAACAAGCTGGGCGGATCAGCCGAGTCCCTGCTCGAGCAATTGCCCGATCCGGTTCGGAACGGCCTGACAGGGGCTACCGAGCAGGCGCTGTGGCTTGCGATGCACGCGGCTCAGGGGTCCCGGCGTGCGATCCCTGATCAGCAGCCCTGGGTCAATACCGCGCTTGCCACGGCCATGGGCGCGGCCGGCGGGCTGGGCGGTGTATCAACAGCCCTGATGGAGCTGCCTGCAACAACCGCCATGCTGTTGCGCGCCATTCAGGGGGCCGCCGCGCGCGAAGGTTTCGACCCGTCCGCCGAGAACGTAAAGTTCGACTGTGTGCGGGTTTTGTCCGCATCGGGCCCGCTGTCGCATGATGACGGTGCGGATCTTGGCTTTTTCTCGGTGCGCCTGACACTGACGGGTCCGGCCATGCAGCGTCTGATTGCTGCAGTGGCACCACGCTTTTCAATCGTGCTGGGGCAAAAACTGGCGGCACAGTCCGTCCCGGTGCTCGGCGCGTTGGCCGGTGGTGGAACGAACTATGTCTATTCGCGCTATTACCAGCAAATCGCGCGCGTGCATTTCGGCCTGCGAAGATTGGCGGTTGATGCCGATATCCCGCATGACGAGCTGGTGAAACAGCTGTCAGCCCGTATGTGATCAACAAATGCGCCATCACGCCGGACTTGGCGGACACCACTTCATATGGTAGTTTTTCAAGGGAAGGGCGCTAAATAGGCGTGTCCTGCGGGCCTATAACGCCAACGGGTCCTTTGCCCGAGCAAAAGGTGCGTCGCGCAATGAATGCAAGACCGGTACTGCGTGAATTGGCTGAGACTGCGGAACACCCTGTTTTGCGGCAATCCTCTGCCCTGTGTTACCGGATACGGCGTGGCCATCCAGAGGTGTTGCTGATCACGACACGCCGGGCCCAGCGGTGGATTGTCCCCAAAGGGTGGCTCATCCCCGGCCTGACCCCATCGGAAACCGCAGTGCAGGAAGCCTGGGAAGAAGCGGGCGTGACGGGGCGATGCAGCAAAGCGGGGCTGGGGCAGTTTCTGCACCTCAAGCACCGCCCAAATCAGCCCCCGACCTTGATTCTGGTCGATGTTTTTGCGCTGCATGTACAGGTAATGTCGCAGGACTTCCCCGAAAAGCACGAGCGCAGGCGCAAGTGGTTTGCACCTGAAAACGCGGCCCAAAAGGTCAGATCACCCGAGCTTGCCGAATTGTTACGCGACTTTAAGACCCATACACATTAAGATAGTACCAGAGAGGCTTGATATTGTCAGTCTGGTCGGTATCTATTCGCCAATCGCAATTTTGGAATGAACATGATTCAATACGCGTTGAAATGCAGTGAAGGCCACACATTCGACAGCTGGTTTCAATCCGCAGAAGCCTTTGACAAGCTGGCCTCTGCCAAGATGGTGACCTGCGCGATCTGCGGATGTACGCAGGTTGCGAAGGCGATCATGACACCGCGTGTCCGACCGGCCCGGAATGCGCAGGGAAAGCCCGAAATCGCGCCTGCATCCAATGAACAGATCAACGTCGCCACCCCTTCGCCCGAGATCGAGAAAGTTCTGGCCGAGTTGCGCCGCCATGTCGAAAAGAACTCGGACTACGTTGGCAAGGATTTTGCAAGCGAGGCGCGCAAGATGCATCTGGGAGAGGCGCCAGAGCGTTCGATCTATGGTGAAGCCAGACCGGATGAGGCGAAATCGCTGATCGAAGATGGTGTGCCGGTGGCACCACTGCCGTTTCTGCCCAGCAGAAAGACCAACTGATCCATGCATGTCGTGATCACCGGTGCCAATCGCGGTATCGGTCGTGCCCTTGCCACGCGCTACGACAACCGTGGTGACGTGGTCACCGGAACCGCGCGCGATGGCAGCGCGCAGGTGCGTCTGGACGTGGCGGACCCTGCGCAACAGGCGGCAATGGCCGAACAGTTGAAAGACCAGCCCGTTGATCTTCTGATCTGCAATGCCGGGGTCTATCTGGACAAGGGACACACGATCAACGACTACCCCGCTGATTTGTGGGCGCAAAGCTTTGCCACCAACGTGACCGGCGTTTTCCTGACCGTTCAGGCCTTGTTGCCCAATCTGCGCGCCGCAGGCGGCAAGGTCGCGATCATCTCGTCGCAGATGGCGTCCCATACGCGGGCGCCGGGGGGCAGCTATATCTACCGCGCCTCCAAAGCGGCGGCGCTGAATCTGGGGCGAAACCTGGCGACGGATCTGAAAGCCGACGGGATCGCCGTGGGCATCTATCATCCGGGCTGGGTGCAAACCGACATGGGCGGTGGCGCTGCTGATATTGATGTCGATCAGGCCGCCTCCGGCCTGATGGAACGCTTTGAGGCCCTGTCGATCAGCTCAACCGGCTGTTTCGAAACCTATGACGGTCAGGCGCACGTTTACTGACGGGTCAGCGCCGCTTTGGGAATCTCATAGACCTCACCGGGTTCAATATAGACCACAAGCAGGTCACCCAGCGTTTCATATGTCATCTTCGAGGTCGAGCTGCTGGACTCAGGCGCACCATCCTTGAAATAGATGTTGCGCACCTTGCCATCACCCAAAGCCACGGCCAGCGTCGTGGTGCCGTCGTCATGGTGGCGCAGCTCTGCATTGCAGCTTTGCATCGGGTCACCGGCATTTGCGGCGCAGGGCACCTTGCCCAGTGCATTCTTTCCGTCCGTGCCTGCCACACTGGCAACCTGCGCCAATGCAGGCGACGACAACAAAGTAACGGCAAGGGCTAGGCGAAACATGGGGAACCTCTTGATTTGGTTGTTACTCGCAGGCTGACACTGCACCTGCGCAATGTAAAGCGGCCCTGTGCCACAGGCGGGTCCTGTTTGCGCTCTTGCTCTTGGGGTGCCCCTCGCTTATGAGGCTCGGGACCTCTAATCCAAGGCGCGGAGACTTTTGCCCCCATGCCCGTACTCGTTATGAAATTCGGCGGCACTTCGGTTGCCAACCTGGACCGCATCCGCCGCGCAGCCAAGCGTGTTGGCGTCGAAGTTGCCAAGGGCTATGACGTGATTGTCATCGTTTCGGCCATGTCGGGCAAGACCAACGAGCTGGTGGGCTGGGTGAACGAGACCTCGCCGCTGTTTGATGCACGCGAATACGATGCTGTTGTATCTTCGGGTGAAAACGTCACCGCTGGCCTGATGGCGCTGACATTGCAGGAAATGGATGTTCCTGCACGCAGCTGGCAGGGCTGGCAAGTGCCGTTGCTGACAACCAGTGCGCACAGCCAGGCGCGGATCGAAGACATCCCGACCACGAACATCACCCAGAAATTTGACGAAGGCATGAAAGTGGCCGTTGTAGCCGGGTTTCAGGGGCTCAGCCCCGAAGGCCGCATCACCACGCTGGGCCGGGGTGGCTCGGACACCACTGCCGTGGCTTTTGCCGCCGCGTTTGGTGCGGAACGCTGCGATATCTATACCGACGTGGATGGCGTCTATACCACCGATCCGCGCATCTGCGAAAAGGCGCGCAAGCTGCATAGGATCTCGTTCGAGGAAATGCTCGAACTGGCGTCGCTGGGCGCCAAGGTGCTACAGACCCGCTCGGTCGAACTGGCAATGCGCTACAAGGTGAAACTGCGCGTTCTTTCAAGTTTCGAAGAACAATCCGACGAGGCCGGTACGCTGGTCGTTGACGAGGAGGATATCATGGAATCCAATGTTGTGGCCGGTGTGGCCTATTCCCGTGACGAGGCCAAGATGACCGTCGTTTCGGTGGCGGACCGTCCCGGTATCGCCTCGACCATCTTCACCGCGCTCAGCGATGAGGGCGTCAATGTCGACATGATCGTGCAGAACATCTCGGATGAGGGGCGCACGGACATGACCTTCTCATGCCCCACCGATCAGGTGGTCCGCGCCGAAAAAGCGCTGATGGCGATCAAGGACAAGGGCGAGCTCAATTATGCCGAACTGGTCGCTGATACCGGTGTCTGCAAAGTTTCGGTGGTGGGAATCGGTATGCGCTCGCAATCGGGTGTCGCGGCCAAAATGTTCAAGATACTCTCGGATGAGGGGATCAACATCAAGGTCATCACAACCTCCGAGATCAAAATTTCCGTTCTTATCGACAGGAAATACATGGAACTTGCCGTTCAGGCACTGCATGATGCCTTTGAACTGGACAAGGCGGCCTGAGCTGATCGGCCAAGGGTTTCGCCTGACGCACTGAATTGGTTGGGCCATGGCAGACGGCACGGAAACAGAATCCCGCAAGCTGCTGGGGCGGTTGCGCGAGGCGATGGCCAGCGAAGCCGCTGGGCAGGAGCGTCTTGATCAGATCACCCATCTGATCGCTGACAGCATGCGCAGCGAAGTGTGCTCGATCTATCTGTTCCGCGATGATGAGACCCTGGAACTCTGCGCGACCCAGGGACTTGCGCCTGAGTCGGTACACCAGACCCGGATGCGCATGGGCGAGGGGCTGGTGGGCCGGGTCGCCAAGACCGGCAAGGTGGTCAACACCCCGGACGCGCCGTCTGAAAAAGGGTTCCGGTATATGCCGGAAACCGGGGAAGAGCGGTTTTCGTCCTTTCTCGGCGTGCCGGTGCAGCGCCTTGGGGAAAAACTGGGTGTTTTGGTTGTCCAGTCCCGCAAAGCGCGTGAGTTTTCCGCCGACGAGATCTATGCGCTGGAAGTGGTGGCCATGGTGCTGGCCGAAATGGCCGAACTGGGCGCCTTTGTCGGCGAAGGCGCGGCCCTGTCGCCACGGCACCAGCAATCGGTCCTATTGCGCGGCGGCCCGGCGCAGGAAGGTTCTGCCGAAGGCCATGTCTGGCTGCATGAACCCCGCGTGGTTGTCACCAATCCGATCGCCGAAGACCCGCACCGGGAACGCGAACGACTGAATGAGGCGGTGGAAGAGCTGCGCGTCGGCGTCGACAAGATGCTCGAGATTTCCCGGGATGGTGACACCGAACAGCTCAAGGTGCTGGAAGCCTACCGGATGTTTGCCAATTCCAAAGGCTGGATGCGCCGGATGGAAGAGGACATTGCTCTGGGGCTCAGTGCCGAAGCCGCGGTCGAGAAAGAACAATCCCAGGCGCGCGCCCGGATGGGGCAGGTGTCTGATCCCTACCTGCGCGAACGGCTGGCGGATCTTGACGATCTCAGCAACCGTTTGTTGCGCATTCTGACCGGGCAGGGAAAAACCGACAGCGCCGATCTGCCACCCGACCCGATTCTGGTCGCACGCAATATCGGCCCCGGCGACCTGCTGGAATACGGGCGGGCGCTGAAGGGGATCATCCTCGAAGAGGGTTCAGTCGGCAGTCACGCCACCATTGTGGCCCGAGCGCTGGCGATCCCTCTGGTGGTCCATGTGGGCCGCATCACGACCGAAGCGCTGAATGGCGACCACGTGCTGGTTGATGGCGATCAGGGCGTTGTTCACCTGCGCCCCGAAGACAGCGTGGTCGGCGCCTTCCGCGACAAGATCGCGATGCAGGCCAAAGCGCAGGAACGCTATGCCTCGATCCGCGAAACGCCCTGTATCACACGCGACGGGACGCGCATCAATCTGGTGATGAACGCAGGCCTTATGGCCGACCTGCCGTCGCTGGGAACATCAGGTGCCGAAGGTGTTGGCCTGTTCCGAACCGAGCTGCAATTCCTGATCCGCAATCAGATGCCCAAACGGTCCGAGCTTGTCACCCAGTATCAGCGGGTACTGGATGCGGCAGGCGACAAAAGGGTGGTGTTCCGCACACTGGATATCGGGTCGGACAAGGTGCTGCCCTATATGAAACACGTGGCCGAACCCAACCCGGCCCTGGGTTGGCGCGCCATTCGTGTCGGTCTGGACAAACGCGGCGTGATGCGGATGCAGTTGCAGGCCCTTCTGCGCGCTGCCAATGGTCGCCCGCTGACCATCATGTTCCCCTTTGTCGCGCAGGCCGAGGAGTATCGCGAAGCCCGCTGGGAGGTAAACAAAACCATCGAACGCGAAAAGCGACTGGGCCACGTTCTGCCCGAAACGCTTGAAGTCGGCGCGATGCTGGAAACCCCGTCGCTGGCCTTTGCCCCGCAAAAGTTCTTTGACGAGGTCGATTTCATCTCGATCGGCGGGAACGACCTCAAGCAGTTCTTTTTTGCCGCTGACCGCGAAAATGAACTGGTCCGCCGGCGCTATGACACGCTGAATGTCAGTTTCCTGAGCCTGATGGAACGCATTGTCGAACGTTGCGGTCTTTCGGACACCCCGCTCAGTTTCTGTGGCGAGGATGCGGGCCGCCCGGTTGAAGCGCTGTGCCTTGCGGCCATGGGAATTCGCACCCTGTCGATGCGCCCGGCGTCGATTGGTCCGGTCAAAAGCCTGTTGCTGCGGTGCGACCTGATGGAGGTGCGCAAAATCATCGCGGACGCACGCCATCGTGGCGAACAATCCGTGCGCCCGGCCGTGATGGAATGGCTGCGCAGTCAGGTATAGCCCGCAAAACCTCGCTTTTTGGGGAAACTATGCTTGATTTTTCCGCGCAGGCTTTTTATCACGCAGGCAATGTTAGCGGTAACAGTGTGCCGCAGAGCCGTTTCATGCCGTGCTGAACTGATATCGGCAAACTCGAGAAGGAGCCTGTGATGGTTTCACGCGTAATTCCGGTAGAGCCGTTCGATCTTGTGTTATTCGGCGCGACCGGGGATCTGGCGCAACGTAAGATCTTGCCGGGCTTGTACCATCGGTTCGAGGTCGGCCAGATGCCCGATGGGGCGCGGATCATCGGCACGGCGCGCTCGGATATCGACAGCGACGAGTTTCGCGATCAGGTCCGCGCATCGATGCAGGAATTCGCACCGAAGTTCAAAAAGGAAACGCTGGACCGGTTCCTGTCCCATGTTGAATACGTGCCGGTGGATGCGCTGGGCGATGCCGGATGGTCCGATCTGTCCAAGGTGCTGCGCCCCGACGTGGTGCGGGCCTTTTACCTGTCAGTGGGTCCCAGCCTGTTTTCGGGCATTGCGCAGCGCCTGCATGACGCCGGTCTGGCCACGCCGGACAGCCGCATCGTTGTCGAAAAGCCTTTCGGCCATGACCTGGCCTCGGCCAAAGCGCTGAACGAAGGCTTGCGGGCGTGTTTCAAGGAACACCAGATTTACCGGATCGACCATTATCTGGGCAAGGAAACCGTGCAGAACCTGATGGCGCTGCGCTTTGCGAATTCCCTGTTCGAGCCGCTTTGGAACTCGACCCATGTCGACCATGTGCAGATCACCGTGGCGGAAACCGTCGGGGTCGAGGGGCGCGGGGCCTATTACGATCAATCCGGCGCGATGCGGGACATGATCCAGAACCATCTGGTGCAATTGCTGTGCCTGACCGCGATGGAACCTCCGTCAAAGTTCTCTCCCAATGCGGTGCGTGACGAGAAGGTCAAGGTGATCGAGGCGCTGGAACCGGTCGAGCCCAGGGATATCGCCCGTGGTCAGTATCGCACGGGCAAGGGCGGTGACGGATACCTTGATCACGTTGGCAACCCGGCCAGCCGCACCGAAAGCTTTATTGCGCTCAAGGTCCATATCGGCAACTGGCGCTGGGCTGGGGTGCCGTTCTACCTGCGCACAGGCAAACGCCTGCGCGCCCGTGCCTCTGAAATCGCGGTGTTCTTTCGCGACCCGCCACACACGATCTTTCCAAATGTCGGCCCGTTGCATGGCAACGTTCTGGTGATCCGCCTGCAACCTGACGAAGGCATCACCCTGCGCACGACGATAAAGGAACCGGGGCAGGGCGGCTTCCGCCTGTCCGATGTCGCTCTGGACATGAGTTTTGCCGACGCGCTGGGTGATGACTCGCAATCCCCGGACGCATATGAACGCCTGATCATGGATGTCATCCGGGGCGATCAGACCCTGTTCATGCGTGGGGACGAGGCCGAGGCCGCCTGGGCCTGGGTCGATCCCATCATTCACGGCTGGGAACAGCGCGGGGACAAACCCGCCAAGTACGATCAGGGCAGTTCAGGCCCCGAAGAAGCACTGATGCTGATGCATCGCGATGGGCGTCGCTGGCGTCAGATCGGAGGGTAATCATGGTTCACTCTGTCATTTCCGACGTCACCAAACGGATCATCGATCGCAGCGCCGATCTGCGCGGCCCCCACATCGACCGGATGGAACAGGCCAGATCCAAGGGTCCCGCCCGTGCGCACCTGTCCTGCAGTGGTCAGGCCCATGCCTATGCGGGTGCGGGTGAAGACCAGCAATCCATGGCCACTGGTACGGCGGGCAATCTGGGCATCGTCACAGCCTATAACGACATGCTGTCCGCCCATCAGCCCTTTGAACGGTACCCCGCCCTGATCCGCGATGCGATCCGCGCTGCCGGAGGCACCGCACAGGTCGCGGGTGGCGTGCCAGCCATGTGCGACGGTGTCACCCAGGGCGAAGCAGGGATGGAATTGTCGCTGTTTTCACGCGACGTGATCGCATTGGCAACTGGCGTAGCACTCAGCCACAACACCTATGACGCGGCTGTCTTCCTCGGCGTCTGCGACAAGATTGTCCCCGGCCTGATCATCGGTGCGCAGGCGTTCGGGCATCTGCCTGCGGTGTTCCTGCCCGCAGGGCCAATGACCAGTGGCCTGCCCAATGACGAAAAGGCCAAGGTCCGCCAGAAATTCGCTGCCGGAGAGGTCGGGCGCGACGAACTGATGGCCGCCGAAATGGCCGCCTATCACGGCCCCGGCACCTGCACTTTCTACGGCACCGCCAACACCAACCAGATGCTGATGGAGTTCATGGGCCTGCACCTGCCGGGCTCCAGCTTCGTCAATCCCAACACGCCCTTGCGCGACGCGCTGACACAGGAGGGCGCGCGCCGCGCCCTGTCGCTCAGCGCGCTGGGAAACAGCTATACCCCGGTTTATCAGGTGCTCGACGAACGGGCCTTTGTGAACGGTATCGTCGGCCTGATGGCGACCGGAGGCTCGACCAATCTGCTGATCCACCTGATTGCCATGGCGCGCGCTGGTGGTATCGTTCTGGACTGGCAGGATTTTTCCGATATCTCCGCCGTGGTCCCGCTGGTCGCGCGGGTCTATCCCAACGGTCTGGCCGACGTGAATCACTTCCACGCCGCAGGCGGACTTGGGTTCACCATTGGCACGTTGCTCGAAGAAGGTTTGCTGCACCCCGATACTCTGACCGTCGCCGGGCAGGGCCTGCACAATTACACGCGCGAACCCAAGCTGATCAATGGTGAGCTGACCTGGCAAGACGGTACAGGCCACAGCCTGAATGACAAGATCGTCCGCCCCGCCCGCGATCCGTTCCAGCCCACCGGCGGCCTGTCGCGCCTGACCGGCAATCTGGGCACAGCCGTCATGAAGGTCTCGGCCGTCGCGCCAGAACATCAGGTGGTCGAGGCTCCGGTCCGCGTTTTCCACGACCAGGACGCGGTCAAGGCAGCCTTCAAGGCTGGCGAGTTCACCGGTGACGTCATCGTCGTCGTGCGCTTCCAGGGCCCCAAGGCCAACGGGATGCCGGAACTGCACTCGCTGACGCCCATGCTGTCGATCCTGCAGGGCCGGGGGCAGAAAGTGGCGCTGGTCACCGATGGCCGCATGTCTGGCGCATCCGGCAAGGTGCCCGCCGCCATCCATGTCGTCCCCGAGGCGCTCGACCGCGGCCCCATTGCATACCTTCAGGATGGTGACATCCTGCGCGTTGACGCGGTCAGGGGTGATCTGGAAATCCTCACTGAGGGCGTTCTGGACCGCGCGCCCGTCACCGCCGACCTGTCCGCCAATCAACACGGTACAGGGCGCGATCTTTTTGGCGCGTTCCGCCAGAATGTCGGCTCGGCCGACACCGGTGCCAGCATTTTCGGAGTTTAACCTCATGTCCAAATCCCAACGCACCCGTGAAATCTGCGCACTGGCCCCGATCGTTCCGGTTCTGGTCGTCGATGACGTTGCGCAGGCCCGCCCGCTGGCCGAGGCATTGGTCGCCGGCGGTCTGCCAGCGCTCGAGGTCACCTTGCGCACGCCCGCCGCGCTCGACGCGATCCGCGCGATGGCCAAGGTGCCCGGCGGCGTGGTCGGCGCAGGTACGCTGGTCACACCCGAAGATGTCCGCGCCGCCAAAGAGGCGGGCGCGCAGTTCGGCGTCTCTCCGGGCGCAACCGACGCGCTCATCGCGGCGTGTGAGGCCGAGGGCCTGCCGCTGTTGCCCGGCGCGGCCACGGCCAGCGAAGCGATGGCATTGCTGGAAAAAGGCTATGACATGCTGAAATTCTTCCCGGCCGAGGCCTCGGGCGGCGCGCCCGCACTCAAAGCCATCGGCGCACCCCTGCCGCAGATCAGCTTTTGCCCGACAGGCGGGGTGTCGCCGTCCAACGCCCGTGACTACCTGTCCCTGTCCAATGTGGTCTGCGCCGGTGGCAGCTGGGTCGCGCCCAAGCAGATGGTCGAAAGCGGCGACTGGGCCGGGATCGAAACACTTGCGCGCGAGGCATCGAAGCTGGCGGATTGACGCCGCGAAGCCCCTCGGTAATGTGGGCGTCAACTCAGACAGGTTGACCCCATGACACAGACATCTGCCCTCTCCCAGGGGCGAACTTATTTGGCGATCCCGGGCCCGTCGGTGATGCCGGACGCAGTCCTGCAGGCGATGCATCGCCCGTCGCCCAATATCTACGATGGCGCGCTCATCGACATGATGCCCGCGTTGACCCGCGATTTGCGCCGGGTTGCTCGCACAGGCCATGACGTCGCCATCTATATCGCCAACGGTCACGGCACGTGGGAGGCCGCTCTGTCCAACGTGATCGCCCCCGGCGAAACCGTTCTGGCTCCTGCCTCGGGCCGGTTCACCCATGGCTGGGCCGAGATGGCCGAAGGCATCGGGGCAAAGGTGCAACTGATCGACTTCGGCACCTCATCCGCCTGGGATCTCGACCGGATTGCCGACGCATTGCGCGCGGATAAAAGCCGTCAGATCAAGGCCGTTCTCGCGGTTCATGTGGACACATCAAGCTCGATCCGCAACGATATCCCGGCACTGCGCAAACTGCTCGACGATCTGGACCACCCGGCGCTGTTGATGGCCGATTGCATTGCCTCGCTGGGATGCGACCGGTTCGAGATGGATGAATGGGGCGTCGATGTCACGGTCACCGCCTGCCAGAAAGGCCTGATGACCCCCGCAGGCACAGGCTTTGTCTTTTTCAACGACAAAGCACAGGCCAAGCGGGCCGCCATGCCGCGTGTGTCGCGATACTGGGACTGGCAGCCGCGCGCCAATCCCGACCTGTTCTACCAGTATTTCGACGGTACCGCGCCGACGCATCACCTCTATGGTCTGCGCGCCGCGCTCGACCTGATCCATGCGGAAGGGATCGAACAGGTCTGGGCCCGCCATGAGCGTCTGGCTACTGCCATCTGGGCGGCCTGCGAAACATGGGCCGAAGGCGGCGCGCTGCATCTGAACGTTGCCGACCGCGACCACCGCAGCCATGCCGTTACAGCCCTGCGCCTGACCGGAGGCCGCGGCACGGCCCTACGCGCGTTCACCGAACATCAACTGGGCCTGACATTGGGCATTGGCCTTGGGATGGAGGATTACGACAGCTGTTTCCGCCTCGGGCATATGGGCCATGTCAACGGGCAAATGGTGATGGCGATGCTGGGCGGTATGGAAACGGCCATGGCCGCGCTTGATATCCCCCGTGGCAAAGGCGCGCTCGAGGCCGCCGCCGCCGTCCTGGCCGCCTGATACACGTCAGACGAACAGCGCTGATCCGCCCCTTCATCTGGCCAAAAATATCCTCGGGGGGAATCGCGCATTGCGCGATGGGGGGCAGACAGCCCCCCTTTGCCCCGTTGGCAAGACAGACCAGCGCTAGCCCGTCTTTGCCCGCACCTCTGCTAGCGCCTTGGGCAAGGCGGCCGCAAAAGCATCCAGATCTGCTGTTTCACCACAGCTTACCCGGATGCACCTGTTCTGGGGCGCTGCAAACGGCATCCGAACAAACAGACCCCGCGCAACCAAAGCCTCCAGTACCGCTCTGGCGAACTCGCCATCCCGCCCGCAATCAATCGTCACGAAATTGGTGGCCGAGGGCAGGGGCTCCAACCCGTTCTCGCGGGCAATCGTTCCTATCCGCTCACGCGCCTCGGCGATCTGTGTTTGAATGTGCTCCAGCCAGGCGCCATCCTGCAACGCGGCCAGCGCCCCGGCCTGCGCCGCGCGGTTCATGCCGAAATGGTTGCGCACCTTGTTAAAGGCTGCGATCAGGTCGGGCGCTCCCATGGCATAGCCAACCCGTGCGCCCGCCATGCCATAGACCTTGGAAAATGTCCGCATCCGGATCACGCGAGGGTCGTCTGCGCTGACGGGTGCCGCTGTCCCATCTGGCGCGCATTCCACATAAGCCTCATCCAGAATCAGCAGGCAACCGTCGGGCAGGGCATCCATCGCCGCCACGATATCCGCGCCGGAATGCCAGCTGCCCATCGGATTGTCCGGATTGGCCAGATAGACCAGTTTTGCACCCACCTCGGCCGCCTTCGCAAACAGGGCCGCCGGGTCCTCGTGATCCCCGGCATAAGGGACCTTGTGCAGAACGCCACCGAACCCGGCCACATGATAATTAAAGGTGGGATACGCCCCGTCCGAGGTTACAACCGCATCCCCGGGCCCTACAATCAGACGCACAAGATAACCCAGAAGCCCGTCAATCCCTTCGCCCACAACGATATTTTCGGAGGTTACCCCATGATACTCGGCCAAAGCATGGCGCAGATCGTGGTTCTCGGGATCGCCATACATCCAGATATCAGACGCGGCCTGCTCCATGGCCCGGATCGCGCGGGGCGAGGGGCCAAACACGCTCTCGTTGGCCCCAAGACGGGCAATGAACGCCGCGCCGCGCTGACGCTCTTGCGTTTCGGGGCCCACAAAGGGCACGGTGGCGGGCAGGGATTGGGCAAGCGGGGTGTATCGAGGTCCTGTCATGCCTGCAGATAACCCCAAGCCCGAGCTTCGGGCAAGCGCGCACCTCATCCCGCGTGTCGGAACGTATTGAAACACAAGTAAGGAGCGCAGATGCGCATACTGTCTGCCATTGTTCTTCTGGGCCTCGCCTATCTTCTGTTCTGGCCCGTTCCCGTTATCCCCGTCGCCGTTGAGATGCCGGAAGATGCAGGTTTCACAGGAGATTTCGCCGAGAACACAGCGCTGGACGCCGCGCAGATGATCCGCCTGCCGGATGGGGAAACCGGCCCCGAAGATATCGCCATCCTGCCCGACGGCGCGGTCTATACGACCAGCCGGTCTGGCACGCTCTATCGGATTGACGGGGCCGACCCTGTTGTGGTCGACCAGCTTGGCGGGCGTCCTCTGGGCCTCAGGGCCGGGCCGGATGGCGCGCTATATATTGCCGACAGCTTTCGCGGGGTGATGCGCTGGACCGGGTCGGGCACGCTTGAATCCGTGGTGGCAGATATCGACGGTGCACCCGTGGTCTATGCAAACCAACTGGACGTGGCACAGGACGGCACGATCTATTTTTCGAACTCCTCTGACCGGTTCGACCCCGAAACCATGGGCGGGACCAAGCCGACCTCGGTCCTGACCATCTGGGAACAATCCGATACAGGCTATGTCGCCCGTCACACACCCGACGGCAGAACCGAAAAGATTGCCACTGGGTTCGTCTATACCAATGGCATTGCCCTCTCGCCCGATACAGATTTCCTGCTGATCGCCGAGACCGGCCGCGCACGGGTGCACAAGCTGTGGCTCAGCGGGCCGAAAGCCGGTCAGCAAGAGGTCTTGCTGGACAATCTGCCGGGCTATCCCGACAATCTCGAAGCACAGGGCGATGGCACCTACTGGATGGCCTTCGCCAGCCCGCGTGTTCCGTCCGAGGTGCTGATGCCGTACCCCTTCCTGCGCAAGGTGATCTGGCGACTGGGTCCCACCGTGCGCCCGGCGCCGATCCACCGGGGTATGCTGGTGCAGTTCGATGGTGAAGGCACGATCCTGCGCACGCTACAGGATCCGCAGGGCCGTATTGGTATCACGACAGGGGGCCGGATCGTGGGCGATCAGTTTTATGTCATGACGCTTGATTCCCCCTGGTTCGGGCGGATGCCTGTCAGCGATATGCCCTGACGTCGCAGTGGAAATCGGCGTCCCGTCCGGGCATGGTCGCCGCAACTGAATTTCGGGAGGTCCCCCATGTCACGCGTATCCGTCACCTATCAAGACCATGTCGCCCATGTCACCCTGACCCGGGGTGACAAGATGAACGCGCTGGATGACGCGATGGTCAAGGCATTGCTCTCAGCCGGGCAAGAGGTCGCCGCCTCGGACGCCCGCGCCGTGGTTTTGTCGGGCGAGGGGAAAAGCTTCTGCGCCGGGCTCGACATGGCAAGCTTTGCCAAGATGGCCCATATGGACCCCACCGAATGGCTGATGACCCGCAGCCACGAAGATGCCAACGAAATGCAGGAGCTGGCGCTGATATGGCGTCGCGTACCGGTGCCGGTGATCTGCGCCATTCAGGGCGTCGCCTATGGCGGTGGCCTGCAAATCGCGCTGGGCGCGGATATCCGTATCGCGCACCCCGAGGCGAAACTGGCGGTGATGGAGATGAAATGGGGTATCATCCCCGATATGGGCGGCATGGTTCTGTTGCCCCGGCTTGTGCGTTCGGACGTGCTGCGCCTGCTGACCTACACGGCCCGGCCCATCGGCGCGCAGCAGGCGATGGATTGGGGGCTGGTCACGCAGCTTTCAGATGATCCGCTGACCGAAGCTCTGGCCATTGCCGAGAATATTGCCGGTCAAAGCCCCTCGGCTATCCGTGCGGCCAAGCGGCTGATCGAAGTGGCCGAAACCCAGCCCCGCGCAGACGTTCTCAAGGCGGAATCCGCCGAGCAGGTGGAGCTGATCGGCAAGCCTCATCAGATGGAGGTCGTGATGGCGCAGATGCAGGGCCGCAAGCCCGAGTTCAAGTGATCAGCGCATGAAAGCCCGCCGCGCATCGCGGGCCATGTTGTAACGCATTTCCAGATCAGCGATCTCCGACATCGCGGCCCGGCGTTCCGCGGGGTCGGTCAGGGCCGGATACGCTTTGCGGGCCGCATCCAGTTTCTTTTTGATGTCGAACTCTTCGGGAAGAACCCCGGCTTGCGCCATGATCCGGTGCCCGGCGGCGATGGCCGGATCGCCCTGCGCCTCGCCGGACCGGTCGGGCAGGGGGAGACCTTCGCCGACAAGGCCCTGCAACTGCCCCTCGGCCTGTGCCTTTTTGATCTGGCGCTCCACCAGTTTTCCAAGTGAACCGAACATGGCGCAATAATACCCGGTAAGGGCGGGATGCGAAAGCGGCTACCGAACTCTGTTGCTGACCAGATAGGCCAGCCCGCCGACCAGCAGACCCCAAACCGCCGCGCCCAGGCCAAAGACGGTGACGCCCGATGCGGTGATCGCAAAGGTCAACATCGCGGCCTCACGCTCGGCCGGAACCTCAAGTGCTGCGAAAATCGAATTGGCCAGAACGCCGATCAGGGCGACACCGGTCAGTGTCCCCATCAACAGCGGATCGGCATGGGATGCAAAGCCGGTAATCGCCACGGCAAAGATACCGAATACACCATAGAACACACCACTCATGATGGCCGACCAGTACCGTTGCGCGGGGTCGGGGTGGCTGTCTTCATTGGAACACATCGCAGCCGTGATCGCCGCAAGGCAGGTGGCAGGTGCACCAAATGGCGCAGATAACAGGCTCGCCCCACCCACAGATGAAAACAGCCTGCCCGGTGCCGGGGTATAGCCAAAGCTGCGCATCACCGCGATGCCGGGAATATTCTGGGTCGCCATCGTGACAATGAACAGCGGGATGGCGATCCCGATGGTCGAAGCCAGCGAGAAACTGGGCGAGGTCCAGACCGGTGCCGCCAGCCATCGCGCCGGGGTCACCGATGCGTCGCCTGCGTTCAGCACCACAACCAGCGCGGCGGCGACAACGGCCGCCGGAACAGCGAACAGCCGGTTGATCCGGCCCGCGATGAACCATGTCAGGATCACCGGCAGGGCTTGCGCGGGCAATTCGACTGCGGCCTGAAAGGGCAGAATGCAAAGCGGCAGCAGAACCCCCCCCAGCATGGCCTGTGCCAGAGTCGTCGGAATGGCGGCCGCCAGCCGCCCCAGTGGCCGCCAAAGCCCGGCCAGAACCGTCAGCGCCCCTGCACACAGGAAGGCGCCCGTCGCCTCGGCAAACCCCAGCGCCGGTGTCGCGGACACCGCCAGCAGCGCCGCCCCCGGCGTCGACCAGGCGACGCTGATCGGTTGCCGGTACCACAGGCTCAGAACAATGGCGGTCAGTCCCATTGCGATGGCCGCCATCATCAGGCCCGAGGCCGCCTGCGCCGGAGACGCCCCCATCGCGGCCAGCCCCTGCAACACGATAGGAAATGAACTGAAGAATCCGACAATGGCGACTACAAGCCCGGTCGAGACTGTCTGGAGCGGTGGGGCAAACTGGGTCATGACTGCCTCGGGCGGTTGGGGTTGGTGATTGCTAACAAGCGGCGGCAGGGACGGGCAAGGTCTGAACGCGCAAAAGAAAACCCCGCCAGATCAGCGGCGGGGTTCGGGGTATGAGTATTTTTGAAAAGATGAAGATCAGGCGATCTCGGCCAGACGGGCCAGCGCCTCGTTCAGCTTGGCTTCTTCTTCCTCGCGTGCGGCGAGGTTGGCTTTGGCTTCCTCGACCACCTCATCCGGGGCCGAGGCCACGAATTTGGGGTTGTTCAGACGCCCACGCAGGCCACCCAGTTCCTTGGCCAGCTTGCCCTTTGCTTTCTCCAACCGCTCCTTTTCCGCGCCAATGTCGATGATATCCGCCAGCGGCAGGCCGAAGGAGGCTCCGGGAGCGGCAATCGAGATGGTGCCCTTGGGCAGCGCGTCCGCGCTGGTCAGGCTGTCGATGCGGGCCAGACGTTTGATCAGCGCCTCGTTGCGGTCCCACGCGGCTTGGCCGTTGGCGTCGATCTCGGTCACCAGCATCGGCACGTAAAGACCCGCAGGCACCCGCATCTGCGCACGGGCCGAGCGGGTGTTCTCGATCACCGAGATCACCCAGTTCATCTCACGATCCGCGTCGGCGTCGACCAGTTCCGTGCCGTAGGTCGGCCAGTCGGCATGGACGACCATTTTCGCGCGGTTGCCGGTCAGGCCCCACAGCTCTTCGGTGATGAAGGGCATGATCGGGTGCAGCAGAACCATGCACTGATCCAGAACCCAGCGCATGGTGGCGCGGGTTTCGACCTGTGCTTCGGCGTCGTCACCCTGCAGCAGGGGTTTCGACAGTTCCACGTACCAATCGCAGACCTTGCCCCAGACAAAGGCGTACAGGCCGTTGGCGGCATCGTTGAAGCGATAGCTCTCCAGCGCCGCGTCGACCTCCGCCCGCACACGGGCGGTTTCGCCGATGATCCAGCGGTTTACGGCGGCCTTGGGCTGCAGGTCGGCCACGTCCAGTTGCGGGACGGCGTCGGTAAAGACCTCGTTCATCTCGGCAAAGCGGACGGCATTCCAAAGCTTGGTGCCGAAGTTGCGATAGCCGGTGATGCGCTCGCGCGACAGTTTCAGCACACCGCCAATCGCCGCCATCGAGGCATTGGTGAACCGCAGCGCGTCGGCACCGAACTCGTCGACGATTTCCAGCGGGTCGATGACGTTGCCGGTGGTCTTGGACATCTTCTTGCCCTTCTCGTCACGGACGAGCGTGTGCAGATAGACGGTGTGGAACGGGATTTCGTTCACCACGGCCAGTTGCATCATCATCATCCGGGCGACCCAGAAGAACAGGATATCCGCGCCGGTGATCAGGACGTCCGTGGGGAAGTAGCGCTCCAGCTCCTCGGTATCTTCGGGCCAGCCCAGCGTGCCGATGGGCCAGAGGCCGGAGGAGAACCAGGTGTCGAGGACGTCGGGGTCGCGGTAGAGGCCGATTTTGCCCTCGCGAATGAACGAGATAGCCTCTTCCTTAGTAGAGACCTCGGCGATTTCCATGCCTTCGTAGTAGCCCTCAACGTCCGCCCGAATTGCATCAAAAGACGGGCCGCAGAATACCGCAAACTCCCCTTTGTTGTGGCTTTCCATACGGGCGATGCGATCAGGGTTCGGTTCCAGCCCCGAGCACTTCTGCTGAGGCCCATACCAAACCGGAATCTGATGCCCCCACCACAGCTGGCGCGAGATGCACCAGGGCTCGATGTTTTCCAGCCAGTGGTAATAGGTTTTCTCGCCCGATTCAGGGATGATCTTGACCGTGCCATCCTTGACCGCGTCCAGCGCAGGGCCGACGACCTTTTCGGCGTCGACGAACCACTGGTCGGTGAACATCGGCTCGATGACGACTTTCGAGCGGTCGCCAAAGGGTTGCATGATCGGTTTGCTCTCGACCAGTGGGACAAGTGCCGGGCTGAAGTCCTGCTCACCGTCTTCGTCCTCTGTAGGCCGGGCCTCAGTCCGGCTCGATCCCAGACGCGGATCGTCCGCTGGACACATAACAGCCAGACCTTCGCGGGTGATCTCTTCGACCACCTTGGCGCGCGCCTCGAACCGGTCCAATCCGCGCAGGTGATCCGGGATCAGGTTGATTGCGTCGATCTCATTCTCGGTGAACGGCTTGCCGCGCGCATATTCCTGCGCCTTGCCCGCCTCTTCGGCGTAAGGCGCGCCATCAGCCCGCATCGCGCCCTTGGTGTCCATCAGGCGGTACATCGGAATACCGCCGCGCCTGGCGACCATATTGTCGTTGAAGTCATGCGCGCCGGTGATTTTCACCGCGCCCGAGCCGAAGTCGGGATCGGGATACTCATCGGTGATGATCGGAATCTGGCGGCGATGCTCTTTCGGTCCAACCGGGATTTCGCACAGTTTGCCGACGATCGGCGCGTAGCGCTCATCCGACGGATGCACGGCCACAGCACCGTCGCCCAGCATGGTTTCGGGCCGCGTGGTTGCAATGGAAATATAATCCCGCTCTTCGCGGAAGATCACATTCCCATCTTCATCTTTTTCCAAATACTCATATGTCTCACCGCCCGCCAAAGGGTACTTGAAGTGCCACATGTGGCCTGGCGTTTCAATATTCTCGACCTCAAGGTCCGAAATCGCAGTCTCGAAATGCGGGTCCCAGTTGACCAGTCGCTTGCCGCGATAGATCAGGCCCTTCTCGTACATATCGACAAAGACCTTGATAACGGCATCATGGAAGTTGGGTGAGTTTTCGTGCCCGGTGCGTGGGTCACCTGGTGCGCCCGCCATGGTAAAGGCATTGCGCGACCAGTCGCAGGAATTCCCCAACCGCGTCATCTGTTCGATAATCTTGCGGCCGTATTGCCCCTTCCAATCCCAGACCTTGGCCAGAAACTCCTCGCGCGCGTAGTCGGTACGCTTCTTGCCCTCTTCGGCCATCAGTTTCTTTTCAACCTGCATCTGCGTGGCGATGCCGGCGTGGTCCTGACCAGGTTGCCACAGAGTGTCGAACCCGCGCATCCGGTGCCAGCGGATCAGAATATCCATCAGTGTATGGTTAAAGGCATGTCCCACATGCAGCGCGCCGGTCACGTTGGGCGGTGGCAGCATGATGCAAAAGCTCTCATCACGCGAACGGTTCGCGCCTGCCTTGAAGGCTCCGGCCTGTTCCCAGGCCTCATAGATACGGGCCTCGGCCTCGGCCGCGTTGAATGTCTTTTCCATCGCCATGGGATGCGTCCTGCGTCAACAAATTCGGGTCAGCGCCTGCAATAGCGAATGGAGACGGGAAGGGGAAGGCCCTGTGCGGCGACGATTGCCGAAGTCACTCCGTGCCGGTCGCCTCGCTTCCGTACAGGTGCGTGCTTTGCGCCGCGCCTTGTGTCATCGCCTTGGCCTGATCCTCCCGGATGCGGGCGTGAAGCGCCAAGGCTGGTGCCGAAAACAACTCGGTCGGCGGTTCGATGAGGATGAAATTGCCCACCCGGTCTTCGCCCCGCGCCAAGACCGCGTAATCGCGGTCCGCCACTTTTTGCTGTGCGTTCGGGTTCAGATACCGGATCGCCAGCCCGATCCGCCGATCGTCCGACGTATTGGGCCCCGAGCCATGGATTGTGAGGCCATGGTGCAGCGACATCTGACCCGGCTGCAGTTCAATATGTGTTTTGTCCTCGTCTGCCACATCGACAGCCACCTCCTGCCCGCGCGACAGCAGGTTGTTGTCTGAAAACGTATCGTTATGGGGCAGGATCGGGTTTTTGTGGCTGCCTCTGACAAAGTCCATGCAGCCGCTTGCTACCGTGGCAGGCGACAATGCGATCCACGCGGTCATCTGATCCGGTGTTTCGCCCATCCCCCAATAGGTCAGGTCCTGATGCATTCCAACAACCTGCGTCGTGCGTGGCTCTTTGATGAACAGTTCCGCAGACCACAGCAGCAAGTCCGGTCCCAGTATTCCTTCGACGACGTCCAGAACCCTGGGGTCCAGTGCGATACGGGCGACCAGCGGCATCACCACATGGGCGTTCAGGCGTTTGTACATGTTCAGCGGCAGCGGAAGGTCGGCCACGCGCCAGGTCTTCTCGACCTGCTCCAGCTCGGCCCGGAACTGTGCGGTCTCATCCGGCGAGAAGACAGTGATGGGAAAGGCAAACCCGTCTTGCCAATACGCGTCGACCGATGGGGCGTCCAGACGGCCCTGTGACAGGGAAATGGGTTCGGGCATGGGGGACCTCCGGCAGGCTGTATCTTAAAACAGCCTACGAATCCCTCTGCGGCTCCCGCAATCCTGTTTACGACATCGGTGTCGCCACACGCTTTCATGCAAGGCGCTGGACATAAGCAAGCACAGGGCTAGTGTCGCCATCAAGGCAGCGACAGGAGCATCCCATGGAAAAATTCGGCAAAAGCCAGCCCGTCAAACGGACCGAAGATCAGCGGTTCCTGACCGGGCAGGGGCGCTATATGGACGATGCCGTGCCCGGCAATGCGCTGTTTGCCGCTTTCTTCCGCAGCCCAGTGGCCCATGGCGATATCACTGCGCTGGATCTTGAATCCGCGCGGAGCGCCGACGGGGTGCGGCTGGTCATAACATTGGACGATCTTGCCGCCTCGGGCATCGACACGGTGATGAATGCAGCAACCTTGACCAACCGCGACGGGACCGGCTCTGCCGCGCCGGATCGGCATATGCTGGCCAAGGACCGTGTGCGCTTTGTGGGCGAACCCGTGGCCGTTGTCATCGCGGATACGCTGGTACAGGCGCAGGACGCGGTCGAGCTGATCTGGATGGATATCCGGGAACGCCCCGCCAAGCTGGACGTGAAAGCGGGGGGTGAGGCCCTGCACCCGCAAGCGCCCGACAATCGCGCGTTTGACTGGGGTCTGGGTGATGAGGCCGCGACCAAGGCCGCCTTTCAGGCCGCCGCCCATACCGTGTCGCTGAACGTGCACGACAACCGCGTCATCATCAGCTCGCTCGAGCCGCGGGGCTGTCAGGCCGACTGGTCTGGCGGGCGTCTGCACTTTTCCTATGGCGGGCAGGGTGTCTGGGCGATGAAGGCACAGCTGGCGCAAAAGCTGAAACTCGATGCGGATGCGATCCGTGTCACCACCCCGGATGTGGGGGGCGGGTTCGGCATGAAGGTGATGCCATATCCCGAATATTTCTGCGTGGCCGTGGCCGCGATGAAACTAGGCCAGCCCGTGCACTGGATGTCCGACCGGTCCGAAGCGATGCTGTCCGATCACCACGGCCGCGATCTGACCTCGCTGGCCGAGCTGGCCTTTGATGCAGATCACCGGATCACCGCCTACCGCGTCCACAGCAAAGTCAACCTTGGTGCCTATAACAGCCATTTCGCGCAGGCGATCCAGACAAGCCTGTTCAGCAAGGTGCTGATGGGGGTCTATGACGTTCAGACCACCTATCTCCGGGTCGAGGGGTTCTATACCACGACAACACAGGTCGACGCCTATCGCGGTGCCGGACGCCCCGAGGCGATCTATGTGCTGGAACGCGTGATGGACCGCGCGGCACGCGAACTGGGCGTTGACCCGTGGGAGTTGCGGCGCAAAAACTTCATCAGGCCCGGCGATTTCCCCTACACCTCTGCCACGGGTGAAACCTATGATGTCGGCGATTTCGACATGGTCCTGCGCCGTGCGGCCAGCCAGACCAGCGGGTTCGAGGCCCGCAAGGCCGCCGATGCCGAACGCGGTCTGATCCGGGGGCAGGGTCTTTGTTACTATATCGAAAGTATTTTGGGCGACCCTTCCGAGAACTCGAAGGTCGAGTTTTGCGAGGATAGCACTGTGAACCTTTATGTCGGTACACAATCGAACGGGCAGGGGCACGAGACGGTTTATGCCCAGTTCCTGTCCGATCAGACCGGCGTTCCGATGGACAGGATCACCGTCATTCAGGGGGATACCGACCTGCTTGGCCATGGCGGCGGAACGGGCGGCTCGCGCTCGGTGACGGTGCAAAGTACCGCGACCCTCGCCACCATTGACAAAATGATCGCCGCATTCACGCCTTATCTGGCCGATAAGATGGGGGTCGAGGACAGTGATGTGCGATTTGACCATGAAACATTCCGCGCGCCGGGCTCGAACCTGACGCCGACCCTGACCGAAGCCGCGGCCATGGCCCGCGCCGACGGGCGATTGGACTTGCTGACGCATGAGTCCCGCGCGCAACTGGATGCCCGCAGCTATCCCAACGGCGCGCATGTTGCCGAGGTCGTGATCGATTCCTTCACCGGCGAAACCCGTGTGGACCGCTACACCGTGGTTGATGATTTCGGAAATCTTATCAACCCGATGCTGGCCGAAGGGCAGGTGCATGGCGGGGTGGTTCAGGGCATCGGGCAGGCGCTGTCGGAACATGTGGTGCATGATGATCACGGACAGCTGCTCACGGCATCGTTTATGGATTACGCCTTGCCCCGCGCGGTGGACGTACCCATGATAAAGTTTACCTCGGCGCCGGTGCCGTCAACTTCCAACCCGATGGGGATGAAAGGATGCGGCGAGGCCGGCACGGTGGGCGCTCTGGCCGCTGTGGCGAACGCGGTTCAGGATGCGCTCTGGGATCACGGGGTGCGGCAGGCGGATATGCCTTTCACACCTCATAAAGTTTGGGAATTGCTGACGCATGGAACTGTCGCGGCTGAGTAGGAAGGTTCTGGGATGGCTCGGGCGGCCCTTACGGTCCGAGCACTCCGCCGAAACGCGGCACCGCGAGCCGATCAGCCACGTCATTATTTTAGATGGCACCATGTCCACCCTCGAACCGGGGTTCGAGACCCACGCCGGTCAGACCTATCGCCTGTGCTGCGAAATGGGCAGCAAGGTGTCGGTGTTCTACGAGTCGGGCGTGCAGTGGGAAAGCTGGAAGTCCACCATGGACGTGATGATGGGCCGGGGCATCAACCGCCAGATCCGCCGCGCTTATGGCTATCTGGCGTCCCGCTACAAACCCGGTGACCGCATTTATTTCATCGGTTATTCCCGTGGCGCCTACGGCGTGCGCAGCCTGGCTGGGGTGATCGATATGATCGGCCTGCTCAAGGCCGAACACGCGACCGAGCGGAACATCCTGCAAGCCTACCGCCATTATGAATGCAATGTCAGCGGCACTGCCGCCCGCGATTTCCGCCGCAAGTTCTGCCACGACAACGTCAAGATCGAGATGGTCGGTGTCTGGGACACGGTCAAGGCGCTGGGCCTGCGCCTGCCGCTGCTGTGGCGCTGGGCCGAGGATCGCCATGCCTTTCACAACCACCAGCTGGGCCCTGCCACTCTGCATGGCTATCACGCGCTGGCCCTCGACGAAACGCGCGAGGTGTTCGAGCCGGTTTTGTGGCGATGCAAGCCCGAGTTCAATGGCCATGTGGAACAGGTCTGGTTCCGTGGCACCCATGGCGATATCGGCGGCCAGCTGAACGGCTATGAAGAGGCCCGGCCGCTCAGCAATATCTCGTTGATCTGGATGCTGGACAAGGCCGAGATGCACGGGCTGCCGATGCCCGAAGGCTGGCGCACCCGTTTCCCCACGGATGCCCATGCGCAATCGGTTGGAACCTGGCGCGGCTGGGGCAAGATCTTTCTGCTGCGCAAACACCGCAAGGTCGGGCGGGACCAGTCAGAACGCCTGCATGTCTCGGTCGCGCCGGATGAATTGCCGGGCTGGGTGGCGATGCCGAACCTGCCGACACATCCCGCGCAGTGAAAGGCTACCATGTGCCACTGACACCAAGATCACCGGCACTTCAATGTCAGGTTCGAGCCCAAAGCGGACTGAAATGTGCTCACCAAAAATGAAGTGCGGCGATAGACATTCTCTTGAGCGGTCTAACCCATCACTAAATGCATTCACCGCCATCGATAACCAAGGCTTGCCCCGTCATAAAAGCGGATTCATCTGAAGCTAAATAGACGATCCCATGGCCAATCTCTTCAACTGTCGCCCACCGACTCATAGGGATCGCCTGCTCGATGTAGCTTTCCAGTTTGGCACGGCCACCCATCTGCTTTTCGAAGCCTGCATTGAAGGGGGTGTCTACAAATCCTGGACAAAGGGCATTGAAACGGATTGCATGGACGGCGTAGTCGGCTGCCATCTGCCGGACCATCGCAACAGCTGCGTGCTTTGTAGTCGCATAGGCGATCATGCCCCGGTCGTATTGAACCCCAGAATTGGAGGCCGTGACGATCACGCTGCCTCCACCTTGTGATTTCATATGGGGGACGGCTGCGCGCGCGGCAATGAAGTGAGCGCGGACATTCAATGCCCAAGAAGCATCCATTCCATCTGGTTCCACTTCTTCCAGCGTTCCTTCGATCTGCAACCCAGCATGAGAGTGCAACACGTCAAGCCGACCGAAGTTTTTTACTGCTTCGTCTATGGCTTTGGTAAGGGCATCGTCATCGGTCACATCAAGCTGTATGGCAGATGCTTGATTCCCCTGCGCAACGATCGCGGCCACAGTGGCTTCAGCAAGTGCTGCATCGCGATCCGTTACCACAACATGCGCACCCTCTTGTGCCATTGCCATTGAACCCGCCCGACCAATTCCTGATCCCGCGCCCGTCACGAGCGCGACTTTACCTGCAAGCCGCATTTCACTTGGCTCCTTTATTTAACTATTCGATTTTGAGGCGCCTCGGCGCAAAAGCAGTTGCGCTGCAACGAGCAACAAGAGCGACGCGCCCATAACCATAGTGCCGATGGCATTGATCTCGGGCGTTACGCCGCGCCGGATGGATGAGAATATGTAGATAGGCAGGGTTGTTTCTGAGCCAGCTACGAAGAACGCTATGATGAAATCATCAAATGAGAAAGTGAAGCTGAGCAGGAAGCCCGCCAAAATTGCCGGTGCTATCAACGGCAGGGTCACCTGCCGAAAGGTGCCCCAGGGCGTCGCAAAGAGGTCAGCCGATGCTTCCATGAGGGCACGGTCCATACCCGATAGCCTTGCACGTACGATGATTATGACCAGCGCCATTGTGAACATGGTGTGTGCGGCGACAAGCGTGGGCATCCCCATGGAAAGTTGCGGGGGATTTGCTCCATCGGGCCATAGGCTCGCAAGAAGCGGGTTTAGCCAGCCAAATACGGTGACCAGGGCAATGAGTGTCGCGATACCGATGACGATACCTGGTATCATTATCGCAATATAAATCATCGCATCGAATAAAGTTCGGAGCCATCCCTTAACCCCTTGTAAAGCGATGGCCGCCATGGTTCCGAGTGTGGATGCGAGGCAAGCAGTTATGAATGCCGCAAGCAGACTGGTCTCGAGCGCGTCCATAACAAATGGGTTGTTGAGCGCTTTGCCATACCATCGGGTCGAGAACCCCATGAACTGGCTTGCGTGTCGTCCGGCATTAAAGCTGAAAAGCGCGATGATGCCGATTGGAATATAGAGAAAAAGGTAGACGCAAATCGCGTACAAGCGCATCGGACCCTCACATCAGCGAGACATCTTCGCGCTGGCCACCCAGGCGCGAGATGAATTTCATGTAAATTGAGACAGTGACAAGCATTACGACAACCAGCGTCATTGCGACCGCCGATCCGTACGCCCAGTTTCGAGACTGCAGGAACAGGTCCACCAGCGCATTTCCGACGAAAAACACTTTTCCGCCACCTAAGATCGCTGGGATCAGAAATTCGCCCATGAGTAGGATGAAGACCAGCATGCAGCCAGTTGCGATACCTGGTATTGACAGAGGAAGTGTTACCTGACGGAACGTACGCCACGGAGTAGAGCCGAGATCCGCTGAGGCTTCCAGAAGGCGTTTATCCAGTTTGTCCAAGCTTACAAAAATTGGGAAAACCATCAACGGTAGATACCCATAGACAATCCCCACAAGCACAGAGAACGGCGTATTTATCAGGCGGACATCATCGATGCCGATCGACTCTAGTAAAGCGGGCAAGCCACGCCCCCCAAGGATGAAAATCCATGCGTATGATCGGATCAGGATCGATGTCCAGAACGGCACGATCACCAGGATCAACAGCGAAGTTCTCCACTTTGGTGAACAACGCACCGCAAGAAAGTAGGCGAGCGGGTAGGCAATTACCAACGCAGCGATAGTCCCCAGAGGTGCAAGGATCAAGGTGTTCTTAAACGCCGTCCATCGCGCAGGAAGGTTGGCATATTGTTCCAAAGTGAACGCTGGAACATAGCCTCCGGCGGCACCCCGTTCGCCAAAGGAAAAGACGAAGACGACCAGTAGTGGAAGGGCAAGCATTACCAAAAGCCATATTCCTGCCGGTGCCAGCAACAGTGCTTTTCTGCCTCGTTCGGTCATATTGTCCTCGTCTTTTCCGATATTGCGGCCTTGCCGCTTAGGCCGACTTGAAGCGGGCGAGCAACTCGGCACGGTTTGGATCGGTTAGCGTAGCCGCCGCGCCAAACTCGAGCGCATTCAGAAGGTCAGCTGCCGGATAAAGGATCGGATCTTCCAGCAATTCCTTCGGCAGCAACGCATTGGTGCGAGCATCAGCCGATGGATAGCCATGAGCGAGGACTTCTTTCGCATTAACTTCCGGGTTCAGCAGGAAGTCGATCAAGGCATAAGCGGCATCCATATGGGGTGCGCCCTTAGGAATAGCGTAGTAGTCGGACCAGAGTTCACCGCCCTCGGCTCCCAGAACGTAGGCGATTTCAGGCATGTCGACATTCATCTGCTTGCCGTCACCTGTCCAGCACATCGTCATCCACGCGTCACCGTTACGCATCGGTGGCTGATAATCCGACGAGATTGCAAACAGATGCGGTTTAGCATCCAGCAACAATTTCTCGGCATCCGCCAGTTCCTTCTCATCGACCGAGTTGAAGGAGTAGCCGAAGTATTTCAGGGCATTACCGATGGTGGTGAGTTGGTAATCATGCACCATTGTCCGACCTGAGTAACCTTCCATAGTAAGGTCCCAGAACTCTTTCCAAGTGGTTGGAGTCGGAGCGCCGTCAAGCTTACTAGTATTCACTGCAAAGCCGGTCGTGCCCCAGTTTTTCGGCACCGCGTAAAGCTGGCCATCGACAGAGCCGGCATCTGAAAAGCGCTGTTCGAATGAACCTGCGTCGTAGTTTGGCAGTTTGGACGTATCGAGCGGGATGATCAGATCTTCGCCCACATACGTAGTGATCGTGTAATTGGTTGGAACGAACACGTCCCAGCCAGACCCTCCGGCTTGCAGTTTTGCCAACATCTCTTCGTTCGAGCCAAAAACATTGACCTGAACGTGGGCGCCAGTGGCTTCCGTGAAGGCTTCGAAGTTCATCTCGTCATGGTAGTTCGGCCACGTGGCGAGGATCACTCGGTCGCCAATGTCTCCGGCAGCAAATGCCGGGCGTGGACGCAACCCAGGCATAGCCGTGCCCAGAACGGCCGTTGCCATCCCAAGACCTGTCACGCCCAAAAAATGTCGCCGTGTGACCGAACCCTTTTGGTACCGGCGAAGCTCTTCCATGAACTTTTGCTTGGAAATAGTCCCATTATCCTTAGTCATTGTGAACCTCTCTGTTGTTGGATTGCGGGATCTGTTAATTTTCCAGGATCAGCAGTGCGCCTTCGCCCCATGAAACAAAGGCCTGTTCTCCTGCATTGAACGTCCCCTCGTTCAATTCCGCTTGCCTTGGCACAAGTACGTGGAAATCACCCAGTGCTTCGTTGCGCGCAAGGTATTCTGTGTGCTCCCCAAGGAAGATCCGATTTTGAATGGTAACTGGCAAAGCAATTTCAGCTGCGGGCAGCGCGCGGGTCAGCGTGATCTGTTCAGGACGGATACTGACGCAAACTTCCTGCCCTGCATCTATTGGAATCTCCGGAGTTCCGTGCACCTTTTGGCCACTCGCTAAACGCACAGTGATTTGGTCGGCTACTGCGTCAGTTACAGTTGCATCAAAGAAATTTGAGGTGCCTACAAATCCAGCCACGTAGCGGCTGCGGGGCATGTCATAGAGTTCGCGTGGGCTGCCAACCTGCACAATACTGCCGCCTTCCATCACACAAATTCGGTCGGACATTGAAAGCGCTTCTTCTTGGTCGTGCGTGACGAGGACAAAAGTTATTCCCAGTTGTCGTTGCAGGTTCTGCAGTTCAAACTGCATTTCTTTTCGAAGCTTTCGATCCAGAGCAGCCATTGGTTCATCAAGCAGCAAAAGCTTGGGCTCGTTTACGATCGCACGCGCCAAAGCGACGCGTTGCTGCTGACCACCAGACATCTCCCAGATGCGACGTGGGCCAAACCCACCAAGACGGACAGTTTCCAGCGCTTGCTCAACCTTTGTCGCGATTGTTTGTTTGTCTACGCGTGGTCGTCGTTGGCGCAGGCCGTACGCGATGTTGTCGAACACGCTTAGGTGAGGAAAAAGAGCGTAGTGCTGAAACACCATGTTGACTGGGCGATGGTGCGCATCCAAGTCGTTGACGACTTCGCCATCGAGCAACACCTGACCTTCGGTTGGTTTCTCGAAACCCGCCAGCATCCTAAGTGCAGTGGTTTTGCCGCAACCAGATGGGCCTAAGAACGACAGGAACTCTCCTTTCCCAATGGAAAGATTCAGGTCTTTGGCGGCGACCACATTCCCGAAGGTCTTGGTCACTCCTCTGAGTTCCGCAATCGTCTGCATGGTGACGCTCATGTCAAAGCTCATATACTGCTGTTTTCCTTTTGCTTGATTTTTTGGCATTTGCTGGCATACCACTCAAACAAGGAAAAAGTAACAATAACTCGGATTAACTGTATATACCACAATTGGGGTATAGAGGTGCTTTTCGAAAATCTGGAGCGGCGTGTGTACGATTGGATGGAAGAGGCCGGCAGGGTCGTAGAGAAGATCGGAACCCCAGAATTTCCATGTGCTTTGGCAGATGGCTTACGGCAGGTCGCACCATTTGATTTTACGGTGGTGTTTGGCCATGTCGGAACCGAAGCACCAATAGACCTTCACGACGATTTTCCCAAAAGCAAACGGCGTATTTTTGTTGAGGATTACCAAGCAGGGCCCTACGTACTTGATCCATTTTTTTTGGCCGCGACAAAACCGATAACACCGGGTCTGTACCGCATGCGCGATATCGCACCGGACAGGTTCTATCAGGGCGAATACTATCGCAGCTATTACAAAAGGACTGGGTTAGCAGAGGAGATTGGCTACTTTATCGATATCCCAAGCACTGGGATGGTTGTGGTCTCGCTCATGCGATCAGCGAAGCCTTTTTCAGCCAAGGAAATTCGTCATTTGCACGCTCTATGGCCGCTCGTTCGGGCAGCCTGTTGCAAACATTGGAGTGACTTTCCAACGATGGCCCGCGGCGCCGCAGCGAATGGCGTTAGTCGTCGCGTTGATCTAGCATTCCAGGCATTTGGCGATGGCGTTCTGACGCCACGAGAACGAGAAGTCGTTGAGTTCACATTGAAGGGCCATTCGGCAGAAGCTGTTGGCACAATTCTCGGCATCTCTCCAGGCACAGTCCGCATCCACAGACGCAACATTTACGCGAAACTTAGGATCAACTCGCAGGGTGAGCTTTTTTCAAAGTTCATTGAAAAGGCTCTTTAAAAGGTTCCTTGAACACCCACTTTATCCGTTTTGCCGACCTTGCTACCTTGTGACCCGGAAAGCACCAAACATTTGGACGGCACTGTCTGATAGCCAAGGAACCCAAAGTGAGAGGATTGGGACGCCCGGGACCCGTGTCGGGCTAAATTAATACCCGGGAACGCTTTCGGGCCATTGTCTATCTAACCGGATCAGCCGTTTTAAAAATGGCGTCAAGATTCGAAAGGCAAAATTTCATGGACGCACCAGTTATCCAGTTGATTTTTATGTTCATCTTGCTGGTTGTCGTGATCTGGCTTTATATCCTGCCGATCACGATGGCGGGACGGCGCAACCGATCTAGTTTTATCTGGTTCCTGATCGGTTTGGTTGGATCACCCCTTTTGGCTATCCTTTTGCTGCTGGCTCTGGGTGACGCACCCGAGCAACCAACAACCTAATTTTGCGGACGATACCGTCTGACACCCAAAAGGGCTTAACCGGAGGGTATCTAGACGCTCGTGAGCCATAAAGGACTGCTCAGCATGCAATGAGGGTGCCAATTGAGACCCTATACTTCCGAAAGTGAAGACTACTAGTCCTTCTCACTCTCCACAACCGTGTACTGTAAACCCAAGGATGGCCGATTTGTTTGGAGAACCATAGACCGCTTTGCCCGTATTGCTGCCGCTCGCGACATTTCAGCGAGCGTCTGTCTCGAGCCCAAACCGACACTTTAGGTTCAGTGATTTAGAGGTCATTGCGATGCACCCTTCCATCCTTCATGACAAAACGGATGACCGACGGGAATAACCTAGATTCGGTTAGGATTTACACAATCCAGAATTTTCTGAGCAGCTAACTGAACCGACTTTCTCAACTGCATGATCTCTGAGTTCGCAGCCAGCCGGGCCTTCATCTCTGCGTCCCCAAGGAGTTGGTTAATCGAATTATCCAACTGCTCCGGTGTCCAATCCCATCGATTTACCCTGAGTCCGACACTGGTCTCAACTGCCCGCTGGGCGTTATCGTGTCCGTCCCAGCAATAGGGAAGGATCAGCGACGGGACCCCGAAATACAGCGCTTCGCAAAAGCTGTTGTTGCCGCCGTGGTGAATAAACAGATCGCATTGTTCAACCACGGAAGGCTGCGGAAACCATTCCTGCAGATGAACATTGTCTGGGACTCTGGAATAGGCGTCGATTTGGGCCCCGACATTGACCAGAAACCTCATGTCCATTGTCTTGAATACGTCGAACAGGCTCTCAAAGAATGGGACATCCATGGCACCCAGACTGCCAAAACTCACGTACACCAGAGGCCCGTCGTTACGGGGCATTTGAGGTACACGGTAAGGACCTTCCTGGCGAACGCAGCCTTCGAGAAAGGTGAATTGTCCAGAGTCCAGTACCTGATCACGATCATGGCGAATGATAGATGGCGCTAAAAGAAGGTTTTGATGCGGTGATGTTTCTAGGAACTCACCTTCTGGCAATAGCTCAAGCCCCTTATCCAGGCGAAATTTGTTGTAGCGAGCATGAATTGGGCCAAGGGTCTCCAGGTACTGGTCTCGGAATGCCGCACACCCGGCGGCGTCAGATGCCGGCAGACCGGACAGGTACGGCGGTAGGCAGTTGTCTGGCAACTCGGTTTCCGCGCAAGAAATAACCCTGACCCATGGGCGCTCGGATCGTACGATGGCCGGGAACATGATGACGTTGTCGAGGACGACGACATCTGGGTTGGTCCGCTCTAGCGCCGTTTCCAACCCCTGTTCGACCGATTCCGCTGTCTCGACGATTGCGTTCCAAACGGGCTCTACATAGGTGGTCAGTTGGTCAGTTGGATGCATGTTAAAATGCGGCAGATGATGGCTCAGGAATTCCTGCCAGTAGGTCTGGGTTTCCTCTTCTGTCAACTCTGATTGAACAGGGACGGCGAACTCGTCAAAACCGTAATCTGCGAATACGCCACCAAAGCCACCGTGGGTCAGGAAAACGGGGTGTGCACCCATTGCGCGAAGTTCCTGAGCGATCCCCACACAATTCAGTGCAGCCCCAAAACTAGCTTCGGGGAAAAACGCGATTACGGGTGCTTCCTTGCGGTTCATCATTCACTCACCGGATTGACCCGCAGGTTGCTTGGACTAGCGCCGGAGCACCACGATTGGCGACGCTGGGCCTTTGGTGCATTGAAAGCCGCAAGTGCACCCTCATCTGATCCGCCGCAAGATCGAAATGATCTTGTTCGATGAAATCAAGTATACGCAGATGTTCATCGAGCGCCTGCCTCATCCGAAAGTCGATCATACCGAATGATCCGCCCGGCAGGTGGCGCAACCCATGATGGGCCATGAGAGCAGAAGCTAGATACTGGTTTCCGGACGATCGAGCGATGAGCTTGTGAAAGGCAAGATCCGCGTCTTGAAAATCCTGGCTATTGAAAGAGTTTTCCGACTGCGCCAGAAGCGCTTCGGTCTGGCTGCGGACCAGATCGGCGCGCTTGGTGTCCAACTTGAAACCGTCGGACAGAATGGCCTGCGGTTCCAGTATCAGACGAAATTCGTAGCTCTCTATTCGTCCGGAGCGGTCTCCCGGCATGCGCGTGAAAACCCAGGATTGACCTTCGGCTTTCTGAATCACGCCTTGGGCCAGGAGGGCTTCGAGCGCACGCTGTGCAGCGCTGCGGGAAACCGAATATCTGCGGATCAGGTCTGTGACATTGATGGCACCGTCCAGGCGTCGGGCGCCGCGATCTCGTAGGATGGCACCAGCGAGATCCACACCTGCTCCGACCGCATGCTGGTTGAGTATCGAATGCCCCTTTTCGGGTTCGCATTCTAGGACAAACCCGCCTTCTGCCGCTTTGCGTGCCATCCCCTCCTTTTCCAGCAGCCTCAATGCGGATCTAACCGGAGTGCGAGAGACGCTGCACGAATCAGCAAGGGTTTTTTCCACCAGTCTGTCGCCCTGATGCAAATCGAGATCCATCGCAACATCCAGTATTTTTTGAGCAAGTTTCAAGTATTTGCTTGGTGGCATAAGAAGACGGCTTTCGTCATACCTAGTTAATATACAATAAAAACGGTATCTTAAATGGCTTCTCCGGGCCATACAAAAATGATTCAAAAAAATGTTGAGTTTTATTTCATCAAAAAATACCGTGATTGCATCATATATCTCGCCCCAGAAGCGAGCGCGGATGTCAAGGGAGGAAGACATGACCAACAAGTTCACCAATTCGTTCCGTTTGCCATTTGCTTGGCTCACCACCGGGGCGGCCTGCGCACTCAGCTTATTCGCCGGAGCGGCCCGAGCAGAAAAAATCGTGATCTCGAACTGGGACGGCTACATGCCGCCGGACCTGCTGGAGAATTTCACCAATGAAACAGGTATCGAGGCCGAGCTCTCGGTGCATGGCACTAACGAAGAAATCATGGGCAAGGTCGTAGCCGGTGGAGGCAAGGGCTACGACGTTCTTTTCGTCTCGTCGCCTTTTGCCGAGGCGTTAAACAACCTGGGGCTGGTGGCTGCAATCGACCACGACAAGGTTCCGAATGCCTCTAACCTGTATGACGAAGCTAAAGAACTAGCCCATGATCCGGGCAACAACTATTCAATGCCATACGCTTGGGGCACGACGGGCTTATGCTACCGGTCTGACCTGATGGCAGAGCCAACTTCGTGGAACGATCTGCTCAAACCCTCTGAAGACCTTAAAGGCAAAGTGACAATGCTCTCGACGGATCGCTGGCTGATGGGGGCTGCTGCGCTAGCCCTCGGAAAGTCGCTTAACGATACGTCGGATGAGACGTTGGCGGCTGCAAAGGACCTGCTGGTTGCGGCGAAGCAGGATCTGCTGGCCTACGATGACGCAACTTTTTATCTGAAGTTGGTATCGGGCGAGGCAACGATGGTTCACGCCTGGGATGGCTGGTGCAACTACGGCATCGGTGAAAACGCGGACATCAAGTACACGATACCATCAGAAGGATCGGATCTGTGGGTAGATGCGCTAGTCATCGCGGATGCATCTGAAAACAAAGATGCGGCGCATGCCTTTGTGAACTATGTCTTGGGCGCGGACGTCGGTGTCTGGGTTGCCAGCAATATCCTTTACAAAACGCCGAACAAGGCTGCGATGGAGGCGCTGGACCCGTCCTTGATCGAAACCTTCCCGAACATGGGAATGTCGCCTGCAGACCTTACCAAGTACGAGCAGTTGCGCGATCTCGGCAATGGCCAGAAACCCTTTGCACGGACCGTGACCGAAATCATGGCCGCACAGTAAGTGATCAAACCCTGAGCAAAACCCGACCCGAACAAAGGGTCGGGCCTGTACGACATCACTCCACAGATTGCCAAGTATATGACCAATCGACTGAAATCGGTGATCTTGCTGGGGCCGGGCCTGGGCTGGCTTGCGCTTCTTATGGTGGTGCCGTGTGGCCTTATTTTTACCTATGCGTTCTTTGAACGCGGTATCTATGGCGGCATCGACCACGTCTTTACGTTTGAAAATTTTGTGCGGGCCGCCGATCCTCTTTACCTCGGGATCTTCTTACGCTCGGCCAAGATCGCGTTTCTGGCCACGATAATCGCGATCCTGATCGCCTATCCGGCGGCCTATGCCATCACGCTGGCGCCGCGCCGTTGGCAGACCGGTTTGCTGATCTTGGTGATCTTGCCGTTCTGGTCCAACTACCTAATCCGCACTTACGCCTGGATCGTGATGCTTAACCGCGAGGGCTTGATCAATAATACTCTCCAGGGGGCAGGCTTGATCGATGAGCCGCTGTCTCTGCTTTATAACAATTTCGCGGTGATCGTTGGGCTTGTCTACAACTACACCCCCTTTGTGGTTCTGGCGATCTATTCGTCGCTGAACCGCATAAATGTCGAAACCATAGAAGCCTCGGAAGATCTTGGAGCGCCCGCTTGGACCACTTTCTACCGGGTGATACTGCCACAGACCGTTCCCGGGATTGCGGCAGGTGGTGTCTTTGTTTTTGTATTGTCGATCGGCAATTTCATTACGCCCGATTTGCTTGGCGGCGGGCGACTTCAGATGGTTGGAAACCTGATCTATGACCAGTTCCTGAGCGCCCGCGACTGGCCGTTCGGAGCAACGCTGTCGATGTTCCTGATTGCGATTATGATGGGGCTTTTGTTCGCACAGGCGGTATTGGCCAATCGCGCAGCGGGACAGAGAGGGCAGGACTGATGCGGGACCGATCCAACATGGGCCTGAAGCTGCACCTGGTTTTGTTTTACACCTTTCTCTATGTGCCGATCCTTGTGCTCATGGCGTTAAGCTTTAACCGGGCCGGACTTCCAACTGTATGGACCGGGTTTTCGTTGGAATGGTACGGCAAGTTGTTTACCGCGGATCCAATACTGTCGGCGGCGCGCAACACGCTAATCGTGGCCTTAATCTCGACCGTTCTGGCGACAATAATCGGCACGCTTTTGGCGGTCGGTGTCGAGACACGGCGTAATTCTTCAGTTCTAGACGCGGTTCTGTTCGCACCGATGATCATCCCCGACATAGTTCTGGCCATCGCGCTCTTGTCCTTTTTCACCCTACTCAACATGACGTTGGGGCTTCATTCGATCATCCTCAGCCATGTCGTATTTAACATAGCCTTTGTTGTCGCCGTGGTGCGTACGCGGATGCGCAATTTCGACCATTCGATACTTGAGGCCAGTGCCGATCTTGGGGCCAGCGAATTCACCACCTTTCGCCGCATCCTGCTGCCCGCCATCGCGCCGGGGGTTATCGCCGGGGCGCTGTTGTCTTTCACCCTGTCTGTGGACGAATTCATTATTGCCTTCTTTACCGCCGGTGCTGGGCAATCCTCGACCACGTTGCCGATGCAGATTTACGCAATGATCCGATTTGGCGTCACGCCGGAAATCAATGCGATGGCTACCATCGTCATGTTCGTTTCATTCACGCTGGTCTTCTTCGCACAGCGTACCGACAAAGAGGTTTTCAGCCGATGAACCAAGGGGTTCAACTCAGGAATATAACCAAGCGATACGGTTTGGTGACCGCGATCGACAATGTTTCACTGGATATTCGCGATAACGAGTTCTTTGCACTTTTGGGCCCATCGGGCTGCGGCAAGACCACACTATTGCGGACGCTGGCGGGATTCGAAACGCCACAGGAAGGACAGGTAATCGTTGCCGGGCAGAACGTGACAAACATACGTCCCAGCAGGCGGCCCCTGAACCTGATGTTCCAATCCTATGCCTTGTTTCCGCACATGAGCGTCGAAAAAAACATCGCCTATGGGTTAGAAATGGAGAAATTGCCTAAGGACGAAATTGCCACGAGAGTGGCCGAGGTTCTGGAAAGTGCGAAACTTTCGGGATTTGCCGGGCGCAAGCCGGATCAGCTTTCTGGTGGGCAGCGACAGCGGGTTGCTTTGGCGCGCGCGCTGGTCAAAAGGCCAAAAGTCCTGTTGCTGGATGAGCCCCTTTCAGCTCTGGACAAGAAACTACGAGAAGAGATGCAGCTGGAGCTCAAACGGTTGCAACACGAGGTGGGGATTACATTTCTAATTGTGACCCATGACCAGGAAGAGGCCTTGGTCATGGCCGACCGGATCGCGGTCTTGCATGATGGTAAGCTGGCGCAGGTCGGTACTCCTCACGAGCTCTACGAACACCCCGGATCGCGCTTTGTTGCAGATTTTATAGGCGTGATGAACTTTCTGGATGGTAACGCCGTCGACGGCGGTGTCGATGTCCACGGGGCGGGAATGCTGAGGGGCGTTTCCGAGCTGCGCGGTGCTGCCACGATTGCTGTGCGCCCGGAACGGGTCAGCCTGATGCAGACCGCCCCTCGAGATGGGCGCAACTGCCTTCCAGGTACTGTCGAAGAAGTCGCCTATCACGGATCAGACCTGGGTGTGCATGTGCGCGTTCGCGGTGGGAGGAGCACCCTTTCCGCCCGCGTTCCCGCCAGCCAAGCCGACCGTGAAAATATCCAGCCGGGTCAGGATGTCCACTGCGTATGGGACGCGAAACATTCCCGCATCCTTCCCAACTGCTAAGCCAAATCTAACCGGAGACCTACAATGTCACAGAAAACCATCGCCTTCTTCCCCGAAGCTGCCTTTGGCCCTGCGCTGAATTCGGTTGGCATCGCGCAGGCCTGCGAGAAACTGGGCCATAAGGCTGTATTTCTAAGCGATCCCGGCTTTGTCGAGGTATATGAAGGTTATGGGTTTGAGGCGCATCCTGTTGCCCTGTCCGAGCCGATGGAACCCGAGGCGATGGCAAAGTTCTGGGAGGATTTCATCAACGGTCACATCCCAAATTTTCGCAAAGCCCCGATTGACCAAATCGATAACTACGTCAAGGATTGCTGGGAGGCGATCGTCGACAGCGCAAAATGGGCGCAAAAAGATCTGCCCGAGGTATTGGCAAAAATCAAACCAGATATGATCTGCGTGGATAATGTCATTATGTTCCCAGCCATCAAGCAGTTCGGCGTACCGTGGGTGCGGATCATCTCATGTTCCGAAAACGAAATCCCGGACCCGATTGTGCCGCCGCACTTATCGGGCTGTCGGGTGGATGACCGCGAGGGCATGGAGGCCTATGAGGCAAAGTTCCACGATGTGATCAAGCCGATCCACGACGACTACAATGCGTTCCTAGCCAGATGCAACGAAGACGCCTATCCGATTGGAGAGTTTTTCGAAGCGTCGCCCACAATGAACCTTCTGCTTTATCCCGAGCCGGCAAAGTACGAACGGCAGAACCCACTGGACCCAAACCGGTTTCAGTATCTTGAAGGTTGCGTGCGCGAAGAAGAACCCTTTGAGGTGCCAACGTTTAAGTCCAACAATGACAAACCACTTCTCTATGTATCTTTCGGGTCGCTTGGCGCAGGCGACACCGACCTGCTAAAGAGGATCATTTCGACCATTTCCAGGTTGCCCTACCGGGCGCTCGTAAATGTCGGGGATTACATTGACGAATACACAGACATTCCCGACAACGTGCACATACAGAGCTGGTATCCCCAGCCTTCGGTAATTCCGCAGGTTGACGCGGTGATACATCATGGCGGTAACAACTCGTTCACAGAGTGCCTATATTTCGGCAAAACAGCAATCATTATGCCCTATGTCTGGGACGGCCACGATAACGCCACCCGTGTTCAGGAAACCGGCCACGGGTTCGGGTTTCACCGATACGACTGGACCGATGATGAATTGGCTATTGCCCTCGACAAATGTATCAACGATCCAGGAATGCAGGCGAAGATGGCGGCAACCTCTGCTCACATGCAGTCACGGCATGGCCCGACCAAGGCAGCTGGCATTCTCGACGAAATCCTGAAAGCCGCGGAATGAGCAGCGCCCCGCATCTTTCGGAAATCTCGACCCGCACCGACCTCACGGACTGGGGGCTACAGCCGGACATGATTGAAGGCCAGTCGCATTCATCGGGTATGCTGGTTCACAAGGGTCCTGACAACCGGCCGGAGATCGGCGCATGGGTCTGCACTCCAGGCCGCTGGCGCCTAACGATACCGCGTGACGAGTTCTGCTATTTTGTGCAGGGCCGCGCGGTCTATCGGTCGGATGCAGGCGAAAGCATCGAAGTTACGCCCGGAACGGCCGTACTATTCCTCGCCGGTTGGGTAGGGGAATGCACGGTCGAGGAAACATTGCGCAACACCTACTACCTAACGGATCGCGAACCTGAAACATGACCACGCCACGTATGCAAAACCCGCTCCAGCAGACTGATCTTGTCGATTGGGGGGTAATCCCGACGATGATTGAAGGGCAATCCCGCACCTCGGGAAAGCTGATCCACAAGGGGCCTGACGGCCAGTCCGAATGCGGCCTTTGGGTCTGCACTCCCGGTAAGTGGGAATGTCACGTCACCAAGGACGAGTTCTGCCACTTTCTGGAAGGCCGCTGTACCTATATCCATGAAAGCGGCGAGGTAATTGAGATTACGCCCGATACGGCGGCCTTTTTTCCGCAGGACTGGAAAGGCGTTTGCACTGTCCACGAGACGGTCAAGAAAGTGTACATGATCCGCTAACGGCGCAATGCCTGTCAAACAAGGGGGCTGCCCAATGCGTGACCCGTTCAAATCTACCTACTACCTCAACCCCAAGCATGTGCCATTGGAGGGTGGTGGGACCACTCTGGTCAACCCGTCTACCTTGCAGCCCGTCGGGGTTTTTGGTGAGCCGTCGCCGCAGATCGTGAACCAGGTCCTGGACCGGGTAAATGCGGCGCAAAGGAGGTGGTCCGCGATGGACTGCAAATCTCGCGCGCGGGTATTGCACCAGATCGCCAACGACATCGAAAGCGGCGACATGACTGAGATCGCCCGCTTGATGACATTGGAAACGGGCAAACCTTACCCTGAATCGATCGGCGAGATTGCGAACATCCCGCCGGTTTTCCGCTACTATGCCGAGATGGCGCGCAATGACGCGGGCAAGATTGCCGGCACGATGCAAACTGGATCTTTTCAGTATCAGACATACGAGCCCTACGGCGTGTCCGTGCATGTGGTTCCGTACAATTTCCCCCTCATTCTTGGCTGCTGGTCGATGGCCGCATCACTTGCGGCAGGTAACGGTGTAGTGTTGAAAGCCTCACCTGCAGGAACTTTGTGCACGATGGCGTTCATGGAGTTTTTTCGGGCGTTGCCCCAAGACCTGATTGCTTGCCTGCCGGGTGGTGCAGACGTGGGCAAACAGCTGATTGCCAGCCCCAAAACCCATGTGGTCGCTTTTACAGGGTCCGTGCCGACAGGTCGTGCAGTCGCAGTGGCCGCAGCGGAGAACCTGAAACCCGCAGTGATCGAGGCTGGGGGAAGCGATCCACTGATCGTCAGTAAACACGCCGACATCGCGGTCGCTGCTGCCGGGGCGGTTACCGCTGCATTTTTGCAGTCGGGCCAGGTTTGCACATCGTCTGAACGGATTTTTGTAGTGGATGACGTGTACGACGATTTTGTCGATGAATTCGTGACCCGAACCCGGAAACTGCGCATCGGCGACGGAATGGGGGTGGCGGAAATCGGACCTTTGGCCTCCAAGGAGGCACGCGACAAGGTCGAGCGTCTGGTGCGCGATGCAACTGAGAAAGGCGCGGTGGTTGAGGTAGGAGGCGGTACCCCGGATCACGTCGGGCCGGGTTGGTTTTTCGAACCAACGATCCTGACCGGCGTGACGACGGACATGGCGCTAACTCAGGAAGAGGTTTTTGGGCCAGTCGCCTCGGTCATTCGGGTGAGCGACTTTGACCAAGCGCTTGAACTGGCAAACGCGTCACAATTCGGTCTTGGCGGATGCCTGTTTACCGGCGACTTGGACGAGGCATTTCAAGGGGTGAACAAGCTACAGGTGGGGATGGTCTGGGTCAACAACCCGCTCGTGGACAACGATGCCTTGCCTTTTGGCGGCGTCAAGAATTCTGGGCTTGGGCGTACGCTAGGCCTTCAAGGCCTCGAGGCTTTCAGACGACCCAAGATGGTCGTGATTGATCCGAAGGCGAAGGAGGCGGACTGGTGGTATCCATATCCCGACGACTGGTTCTATTCAGATGACGTACAGGGCGGGAGAAAGCACACCGGCTAGGGTGATGATCGGTGCGACCTGATCGACTCTACAACTGAAGATGAGCTAACGGCAGGATTGTCCGCGTCTTACCCATTTGCGGGCAATGACGCGGATGGTAGTGTTTCCCGATAGCATACATTCGTGCATCGAGCGGCGAAGGTGCAAGGAGAGCCCATTCTGTGAATTCGATTTTCTCGCTGCGCACGCACGCAGCGAGAAAGATTCGGCATGTGCATAAACTTCTTCGATGCATGGCAGTGGTCAAACCGGCCATCTGTGCTGCGCGCGGCGAAGATTTCGAAGGCAACGAGCAGGTCGTGGACGAAGTTGCCATTCATTCGTGAATTGCCATGTCAGCTTGTGAGATTACGCTGAAAGATGCAATTTTAGCCAACAGAAATAGAAATGCAGGGAACAGGATTGTCACCTATTGACGCAGTACGTACGCCAGACGATCGTTTTCTAAACCTGCCTGATTTCGCCTGGCATCCTCAGTACGAAGATCAGTTGGCCGGGTATGAAGGCCTGCGGATGGCAAGAATAGACGAAGGTCCGCAGGATGCAGAGCGGGTGTTCTTGTGCCTTCATGGGCAGCCTTCATGGAGTTTTTTGTATCGGCATATGATCCCGGTCTTTCTCGAGACTGGCGCCCGAGTTGTCGTTCCTGACCTGTTCGGTTTCGGCCGGTCTGACAAACCTATCCAAGACAATTGCTACACTTTCACATTTCACCGACAGAGCTTGATCGAGTTGATTGAAACGCTCGATCTCAAAGGAATTACACTCGTTGTACAGGATTGGGGTGGGCTTCTTGGTCTTACCATTCCACCAGACATGCCTGATCGCTTCAATCGGCTATTGGTTATGAACACAGTTCTTGGCTTGGGTGGCGGTAGCAGCGAAGGATTCGATGCCTGGAGGGAATTCCACCGAACTCAACCGGACTATGACGTGGCCGCATTGTTTCAAAAATACGTGCCCGGCATGAGTGATGAAGTTGCGGCCGCTTACGCCGCCCCTTTCCCGGACGCGCGTTATCGGGGCGGCGTGCGGAAGTTCCCGTCGCTGGTAATGACCGAACCCGACATGGAGGGCGTTGATGTGTCGCGACGTGCAGCGGCATGGTGGAAAACTGACTGGTCGGGCGACAGCTTCATGGCGATAGGAGAAGCAGATGTTCTGATCCCGCCGAGGCTGATGAAACGCATGCACGAAATATTGGGCGTAGTCCGCCCACCTCTGATGTTGCCAGACGCAGGTCACTTCGTTCAGGAGACCAACGGAGAACAAGTTGCTCGCGCGGGCTTGTCTGCATGGGAAGATGGAGGACATCTCATTCGGCCTAAGGGTTGAGAATTGGGAACTTCGTGCAGACCGCAGCATGAATAGACAAAACACGGAAAAAGCCGCCAGATGCAGTTATCTCGAAAGTGATCTTTGCGTGACGTCGAAAATTCTGAGTGCTTTGATACCATGGGTTATCTGTTGCGCTAGCCGCGGCTTTCCGCGCTGCTGCTGCATTTGGTTTTCACCGGTTCTCTATTTTTAGAGTGCTATGCGCAAGACGCTGTAGTTGCTATCATTCACTTGATGACAGACCGGATATGCCCTTCGCCAGAACTTGCCGCCATAGTGGAACGTTGGATCAAAGCGTACGGTCGCGGCGACGGCGAAACGGTCGCACATCTTTTCTCTGACGATCCAGCGTTGTCCTATTTTGGCTCTGACGAGGATGAGGCGTGGCGGGATGATGCGCTACGTCGTGGCATGGCGCAGTATATTCAGGAGGTTCCACGGTTTCAGTGGCGCCCGGATGAACTGCGTGGTTTTGAATGCGGATCTCTTGGCTGGGTGGAATGGAAGGCAACCATCGACGCGATTGAAACGGGACAATCCGCGCAATTGCGCTCCACCGTCATTTTGAAACTTGACAAGGGTTCCTGGAAAATCGTGCATGTTCACAACTCAATTCCCGTCAACAACGTTGAAGGCTTCGGGTACGAGGCAAAAGGTTTTGAGGAACTTCTCGATGCCGCCCTGTCCACCCCATACGAACTTGGTCAAAGCGGTATTGCGACTGTCATGTTCACAGATATCGCCGACAGCACGACGATCGCTGAAACGATAGGGGACACACTCTGGACCGATTCTGTGCGCAGGCACCTAAAGCTGGTCGAGACCCATATCGTCGATAGCGGTGGGCAATTGGTGAAATCGCTTGGTGATGGTGTAATGTCTACTTTCGGGTCTGCGAGGGCCGCCCTGTTAGCGGCTCAGAATATTCAGCGCGCCAACGCAGCTGAAACTGCCGAACCGAAACTGCAAGTTCGAATTGGTTTGCATACCGGCGAAGTGATTACCTCTGACGCCGATCACTTCGGAACAGTGGTAAACAAAGCCGCTCGCATCGCGTCGCTTGCTGCGCCAAGTGATATCTGTGTGTCAGACGCCACGCGGATTATGGTTGGCGGGTCGAATGAGTTTCTTTTTCGCGACCCGATGACAATTCCGCTAAAGGGTCTGGATGGGGAGCACTCAATACTTAAACTCGATTGGCAAAGAACCACCTAAGAACTGGCCTCCCAGCCAAAAATGGTAATCCGCCATCCTTGCCCAGGCTCATTCGGCAACAGAAGCGCATATAAAAGAGATTTTGGCTTGAATGTTCTTCTCACCATTGCAGACACTGCCGAAGATTTGACCGCGATTTTACAGGACCTGCATGCTCATCCGGAAATTGGCTTTACCGAAACGCGCACGGCACAGATCGTCGCCCGCCATTTGCATAATTTCGGTGTGGATCAAGCCCACGCTGGAAGCGCTCATCCTGGCGCGCGATGTTGAATGGAGACTCTCATTTTAGTTGGTAGGGTCGAACTGGCAGATCCTGGACAAATGCTCATTCGCATTTGGACCCGTCGTTGATTGGCAGCGTTGGTGCATTTGTTTGGCATGCGAAGTCCTACATGGTTAAATTCGACAAGCGTAAAGAGGTGGTTGAGATGGGCGCGCGGGGCTCGCGAGGGGGATTAGATCGAGAAAGTCTGCTGAGTGATCTCGCGCGCGGACAACAAAGAGAGGCGGCTACACGGAGCATTCTTGAAGTCATCAGCCAGAGCCGTGAAGACGAAAAACCTGTCTTTGATGCGATCCTCGACCACGCTTGCAAGCTCTGCAATGCGCCGTTTGCGAGGCTGGTTTTGGGTACTGCAGATGACAACGCGCAGACGCTGGCCGCTCACAATGGTATGTTCCAAGCAGCAGTCGATTTGTTTGAGAGTGGGCAGATGCGTATGGACAGAGACTTGTCCTACGCGGCGCGATCAATCATTGATGGTCGTCTTGTTGCATTCGACGATATGGGAACAAGCGAACTTTACAAAAATGGCAGTCCTATTGTCCGTTCCATGGTCGATACTTCAAACATCCGAAGTGTACTTTTTGCTCCATTAATCAAGGACGGCGCCGGAATAGGATGTTTAACTCTGTTTCGGCGAGAGATCAGTCCTTTCAATCCGTCAGAGGTGTCGCTCGCTCAGACGTTTGCTGAGCAAGCCGTGATCGCAATTGAGAACGTGCGTCAATTTCACGAAATTCAGACCCGGCTTGAACGCGAGTCTGCGACACGAGAAGTTCTCGAAGTGATTAGCCGTTCCCGCGACGATGAAAAACCTGTGTTCGATACAATCCTCAACAGCGTATTGCGTTTGTGCGATGTGGATATGTCGGCTTTGGCGATGCTCAATAAAGAGGGAACACATCTTGAACTCATAGCAAATGCTGGTGCTCGGTTTCTGAAGTTGAAACCGGGCGAAGATGTCCGTCATCGAATGATTTGGAACACGAGCGTTTGATTGGCTTAGGAGGATCAGGCTCGCCGCAGTTTCAATCTACGCCGCGTTCTGATGATGCAGCAAGCGGCGTTTCTGGATTGTCTGGTGTTTGATTTCCTTTCTGCGTCTGAGGATTGTTTCGGCTCGACCGAAATAGACATCGGCGGGTGTCAGATTGCTGATGCTCTCGTGGTATCGGTTGTGGTTGTAGTGATTGATGAAGTCGCCGATGGCCTGTTCGAGCGCTCCTGGCAGATAGTAGTTTTCCAGCAGGACACGGTTCTTCATCGTCTGATGCCATCGCTCAATCTTGCCCTGGGTCTGCGGATGGTTGGGCGCTCCCCGAACATGATCCATACCCTGCTCATCCAGCCATTTCGCCAACTCGCCAGAGATGTAACTGCTGCCGTTGTCGCTGAGCAGCCGGGGCTTGTGGGCAACGGTGACACTGTCACAACCTGATGCAGCCAAAGCGTCTTCCAGCGTTCCTGTGACATCGTCAGCTTTCATCGTGGTGCAAAGGCGCCAAGAGACAACGTAACGGCTGTAATCATCCAGGATCGTAGACAGGTAGAACCAGCCCCAACCGATGACTTTGAGATAGGTGAAGTCGGTCTGCCAAAGCTGGTTCGGCCGCACAGTCTTCTCATGGAATTCATCCGCCGCTTTGATGGTGATGCAGGCTGGGCTAGTGATCAGATCTTGTGCCTTCAGAAGCCTGTAAACACTGGCCTCAGAAACGAAGTAGCGCCTGGTGTCGGTGAACCGCACCGCAAGCTCGCGGGGCGATAACTCGGGTTCTTCCAGAGCCAGTTCCACGATCTGCTTGCGCACCTTGTCGGGGATGCGGTTCCAAACCCTACCTGGCCGGGAATGGCGATCCTCAAGCCCGGCCTCGCCGAAAGACAGATACCTGTCGTACCAGCGGTAGAAGGTCGTTCTGGGAATGCCGAGCTTTTCCAGTGTGCGTTTGATCGGCAGGTGCGAACCGTCAACCAGCCGAATGATCTCAAGCTTTTCGGATGTTGCCCTCTCATCGCTGCAAGCAGCGACTGTTGGGTGACAGATATCTCATTCGTCGTCTCCCCCATCCTCGAACATGCTTTTTGAGCAGCCGGTTCTCAAGGGTCAGGTCGGCGACTCTTTCAGCGCCGACGATTCCGCTCTCAAATCCTTCACCTCAGAGCTGGTAGCCTGGCGTGCGGTATCGCCAGCCAACCGCTTCTTACCGGCCTCAAGGAACTCTTTCGACCAGCTGTAATACAGGCTCGTAGCTATTCCTTCACGGCGACACAGCTCCGCTATGCTGTCTTCACCACGAAGCCCATCCAACACAATACGGATCTTCTCCTCTGCCGAATGCTGGCGCCGTGTCTTCCTGCGGATGTCTTTGACAACTCTCTCTGCTGACGCTTTCTGTTTCCCGGATTTCATTCTCATCTCCACTCTCTGATGGTTACGATGAGCCTGAAATCCTCCGCTACGCAATCAACCTAGTCTGTTCCATGGGTGCTGATGGCGGACAGCGACTGGGCTATACATAGCCCTCAAAGCGTATTGTTTGCGGGACTTCAGTTGCACCGTTTTCCTGAGCGAGTAGGGCGCGTGCTGACGAAAAGGTAGCAAGCGCAAAAAGAACAAGAAGGGCCTTTATCATCGTAGCGCCTCGGATCCGGGTTTTGAACTTGGGCCGGGGTTCACAAATGATCGCCCCGGCCAGCGTCAGGGCAAACGAGGTAGTTCTTGCCCTGAAACATCGTACTTTCGCCTAATTTAGAAGATCACCGACGATGCCGACGGCATCGACCACGGTAGACAGGTCATTCGTAACTTCGAGGACTTCGTCATCGACCAGAATGTAGCGGTTTCCTTTGCCCGGCTCCCCAAGCTTCCATTTGGAAAGGTCCCCAATATCCTCGAACTCCAGGTCAGATGGGAGCTTGGCACCGCGCGTGTAGCGCTTGATCTGTCCAGGTGGTACAGCTTTTGGGCCTTTGCCGGGTTTGTCTTCTATCTGAATGCTGACATCACCGTTCTTGCCCCCCTTGTTCGGCTTTTTACCCTTGTTGTCTTTGGCATGGGCATCGCTGCCTCCAAGGATGAAAAACACAACTGCTAAGGCTGCAAGAATTCCGTATGCAATCTTCATAGATTGTTCCTTTGCTTCCCAACTTCATTCGACCGGCGTTGAAAATTCCGGCACGCGCTTGATCTCTCTTAGTTGCCCTTTGGCACACCCCTTAGTGACTGCCTTCACCCCGCATTAGAAAACGATCCGGGTTCTTAGACCGAACAGGGTAATCCGGTCCTGATCGGGATTTAGAAGCGGGTCGGAAATGAATTGTACCGATGGCGTGATCTGTAGCCCAGGCGAGATTGAAAAGCGGTAGAAGGCTTCCAGTGTGAATTGTCCACCGTCTATGCCTCTTGCCTCGGCCCAGTTCAGGCCCAGTCCGGCCAGATCGGTATTGCGACCATAGTAGCCCAAACCGGCAGAAACAGACCGATCATAAAGCGCTGCGGCCCCCTTCGAGGCCCCAGCCCGAAAGAACGGCATCCACCTATTGTCAACAAACCATGCGGCGGAAAACGCTGCGCCGTAATCTTCCGCTCGACTGCCATCGTCAGCCGCATCCGCATGCCAGAGGGTCAGGTGGATGTTGTCGAAGTAGATGCGATCATAACCGGAAGTGTAACCAAGTTCGAGTGATTTGAAGAGATTGCCGTCGCTAAACACATCAAAGTTTGGATCAGACGGGTCGGCGTTTGCGTCTGAGACGCTGGCAACGGCGTAAAGGTTCTCGCTCAGCTTTACCCCACCGGCAACACCAAGGCCTTGGTTGGGCGCGTTGATTGTCGGGTTGGTGTTGAAAGACAGGTTCTGGAAACCACTGTAGGGGCTTACCAACCCATAGATATCCACAAAGTCTGTTACATCAATCTGGCCGACTTGCAGCGTCCAAGAACCGTTCTCGGCCCTTTGGGTCCAGAACAGATTGGTCAGCAGCAGACCATTATCGTTGAAGGCTGTCCCTGTGATCGAAAGGGCTCCGCCATCCAGCCCGAGAAACTGTGGGGCAACGTCCGTGTAACTGTGCCGGTCTTCGATCTTGAATGTTACAGAGCCCCGTTCAGTCGCCTGCCAATTCCCGTAGAATCGTGCAATTCCGCTGGCCGCTTCGCCGGTTCCCAAATCAGCATTCGTGGTTTGGCCCAGTGCCAAGTAGTCAATATTGAACTGAAACCCACCCTCAGCCAGTCGGTCTTTCCACTGAAACCAACCCGGCGCGATGTTGCGTGGAAAATTGGAACGGTATTGTGGGTCGGTCAGGCCATCTCCGGGCTCTAGATCAGCTTCGACCGAAGATGGACCGGATAGTCCCTGAGCCGACGCGGCGCCAGCGAAGGCAATGCTCGATGCGGCAACCAGAAGTCTTATCATTTTGACGCCTGTGCCCCACCGGTCTTGCGATTTCCCGCCGCGCGGATGCGATCAGCAGCACGCTGCTTCCATTCCAACCTGTCTGCCTCGGTTTCCAGAGTTTCGACACGTTCTGTCTCTAGCTGGAAAGTCGCATTCATAGGCATGAGACCATCCACAACCATCATATTCTGAACAGAAGGATCGATAGTCAGCATGCCCGTCAGCCGAACGGGTTCATGGAAATAGCGGGGCGCCCAGTCCCCGTTCAACCGCACACGGATCATCTGGTTAGGCGGAGGTGGAGGCATGTGGCTGCACATCCCTCTTTCTGGCACCAAATACGCCACAGGCCGGCCGTCCGGATCGCTTGGAGCAGGAATGGCAAAGCCCGCGAGTGTGATTGTTCTGCCGTCGAATTGCGGGTTTCCGCTCGTTCCAGCCTTTCTTCGACGTTCAGTCACAACCTCGCGCTGATCGAGTAACCAGTCGACGTCAATTCCGTCTGACACCAAGGCGTCTTCGGTCTCTGCTAAAAGCAATTGCCATTTCTGCCGTTCTTCGGCGCTGCCAACCTCCTGCTGCAACCTGCCGCGTATACGCACAACGAAAAGAACATCGTCGAACTGTTCGGGGCTGAGATCACGATAGGGGTCATCAAAGACCTGCGCAGACGGATCTGGCAGGTCTGCCCAGTCCAACGCGGTTCCAGGCGTCGCCGCAGCATCATAACCGCACAAAACCAACCCTGCGAATACTGCGGAGCAAAACCAATTTCGCATGAATGCTCTCCGGCTGCTTTATCTGGTCAATCCAGTGTGTTTTTGTAGATCACACCGTCCTTCATGATCAGGCGGATTGTTTCTGGGCTTTCAGGCCTCGGGTCGGCCCCAAACCATTGATCACCCGTACCAACCACCGAGAAATCTTCGAGCGGATTGCCGTCGATCAGCAGGATATCCGCATAGGCGCCTTCCTCGATCACACCGAGCTTGCCAGATGTGTAAGGGTTCGAGAAATCGCCTGACAATGCTACGACCTCACCGCCGATTGACGTAAGTGTCACCATCGACTGGTACGGTCCGAAGAACTCGTTATTGAGATGTTTTTCATAAGCAATCTGGATGTTGCATGCTTCCACTGATCCCACGCAATCGGTCTGAAAGCCGCGTTTTACCGGGCATTCCTTCATATTCGGAATGTAGTTCGCGAAAGTCGCGGACGCCGATATCGCTTTCGCGAGGCTCTTGGGCTCGTTCTTGACCGATGGGATATCCAACAAACCCGGATCAAAAGCCGTGAGGTTAGTCGTTATGTAAGCCCCTTTCTCGTTCATAATCTCGGCAATCTCGCAATCGAAGGAGAAGCCGTGTTCAATGGACATTACACCGGCCTCAAGGGCGTTCATGATTGCTTCCTTGCGGTAAGAATGCGCCATGACATAGGTGCCGTATTCGTTGGCAACCTGAACGGCAGCTTCGATTTCTTCCTTGGAGCCGGCGAGCAACTGCCATGGGTCAAACGCCGAGATCACCCCACCCGACTGCATGAATTTCAGCTGTGTCGCCCCCATGCGCATGTTATTACGACCATACAGGTAGACATCATCGACACCGCTGACTTGTTGCGCCATGTTCAGATTACCGAAGTTGGTCTGTCCGCCCGGCGGCGAGGTGAAGGATGCGAAGTCAGCGTGGCCGCCGCGTGTCCCGAGGAACGCGCCTGACGCATAGTGACGTGGACCGACGATCTGTCCGGCGTCGATGGCCCTCCGCAGACCGCCGTTGGCGCCGCCAGCATCTCTTACAGTCGTAAATCCTTGCATCAGGTACATCTCGGCCATCCTGGTTCCATGGATGCCAAAATCCTCCCAGGTCGAGTTCGTTTCCATGGAAGCGATAGACGGTCCCATGAGCATGAGGTGTGCGTGAAGCTCGATGAAGCCCGGTGTGAGTGTCCTACCGCCGCCATCGATCACCTCCGCATTGGGGGCATCGATCGCATCAGTTGAGACGGACTTGATCAGATTGCCCTCGACCAGAACACTGGCATTTTCAATGCGTTGCTCATTCACACCGTCGAAGACATGCACGTTGGTAAACAGCGTTTGGGGTTCTTCTTGATCCTGAGCCTGCGCGGTCGCCGAAAAAGAAAGAACTGCCGCGACAATTGCCGTCGAGCAAAGAGACATTCGTAAGCCGGACATAAGTACTCCCTTCATATTCATGTTTTGCCAACTATAGTCTGGAATTCATTGGCTCGGTTGCCCCTTTTGAATTAGGATGTACGAATGTGACTGCAAAAATGGCCACTTCTTAAAGCTAATCCAACAAGGGTTATGAGCTTGCCTTTCAACTCCACCTCCCGAGAGCATAGCGAGGGCTTTGTTCGCCTCTCTTTAGCCGCTCCCTTTCTGCAATATCTCACCGAACGTAAGATCAATCCGCAACCAGCATTGGATCAGGTCGGCTTGAAAGCTGAACTGATGACTAACCCATCCGTGTTCGTTCACTCCGAGTTGGTTTACGGCTTGGTAAATGCTTTCTCAGAAGTATCAGGGGATCGATACCTAGGACTGAATGTAGGGGAAGCGTTTGACCTACAAGGATGGCCGCCCTTCGCTCAAGCCTTGCAATCTACAAAAACGCTGTTCGAGTTTTTTACCCGCTTTGTTGAGCTCGTGCCGCAGGAGTCCAATTCTGTGCGGCACAGCCTTGTCATTGAAGCAGACAAAGCGACTTATCGTATCGAGAGGCAACAGGAACCAACCGTCCCACCCATTCAGGTGACCGGTTTTGGTGCCGCAATCTATGTACGCCTATTGCAGACCGTCGTCGGAGAGTCCTGGGACTCTTCCCGTGTGCGATGGGAAAGCAGATACATCAATGGGCTGCCTATCGACTACAAAGGGATCGAGGTTGGCCTTGGGACTGATCCCGGAATGCAAATTAGTTTTCCTGTGGAATGGTTGTTTTTGCACCACGTCTCTGAGGGTTCTGCCAAGCCCATAGCATCACTTCGACAAGATGAAGAAGTAACCGTGGTGGCAGCTTTGCGATCTGTCTTACGCGACAAACTGGATGAAACCGATTTGGGACCAGAGATGGTGGCTGGAATGCTGGGAATACAACCGGAACGGTTTCTGAAAGCGCTTCAAAAACAAGGCACAACGCTACCGCGCGAAATCAAACGGCTGCGTATCGATGTCGCCAAGGAGCACCTCAAACAAAACCAGATGACAATTGCAGAGATCGGACTGATGCTCGGCTATTCTGACAAGTCCCATTTCACTCGCTTTTTCCGAGGTCAGACCGGAATGACACCGACCAAGTTCCGAAGCAAGTAAATGTGGTCGAGCCAAATGAACGCTTCGAAGATTAGGTCCTCGTGGGATCAGTTCGGAGAAGTTGTAGTGCGACGTTGAACAGGTTAGTCGACGACATGAATGGTTGGTTGCCACCGCCGATACAACCTCTGCAACTGGCCGTTTCGTTGTGTATTTCGGAGTTAGCAAAGCTTGGTTGCGAAGGTCCGCTTCGGGGCTGACTGCGGTCCTTTGGACTAAAAATGCGGAAGGCCGCAAAGTCCCGCGTCTTGTTTGCCGGTTCCAGCCGCGGCGAAAGTGCGTTTCGGAATCCGCTCAAATTTGTGCCGCTCAATGACCGCTCTCACGGCGCCTGCTGCTTCACAGAGAAAATCCCTCCGCGCCCGCGAGTGCTTTCTGCGTCAGCAAAAGCAGCATCGGCAAAAGGCGGGTTTGTCCCGCAAAGTTGACGCTCCGAACTAAAACACCTTCGCAGCATTCAGCGAGGGTGTTTTCTTTGTAAGAGCTCGTTACGTCTTGCGTCGTTGTTGACTATGCAACGCCTCCGGTAAGAGGCGTGGCGAAACGCCTGCGCCCTTTTCACGTTCCATAGACAAGATTTAGGTTCTTGTGTTCGCTATTACCGCCGCCGGTCGCGGCGCGAGCTCATGGGTTGGAAGGCCACGCCCACATGCGCCTCGCAATAGGGTTTGCCCGCCTCAACCGGCAGGCCGCAGAACCAGAAATCCTCGGTCGCGGGGTCGCCCACGGGCCATTTGCAGGTCTTCTCGGTCAGTTCCATCAGCGTCAGCTTCTTGGCTTTCTTCTCGATCTCGTTGACCTTGGCCAGCGCCTCGGGGCTGATTTCGTTGGCCGAGGGCTGCGGCGGCAGCGGCTGACCGGCCGGGATGATCTGGCGGCGCGCCGGAACGGCGGGTTTCGCCTCGGCAGCAGCAGCCGGGCGCGCCGGTTCTGTCTTTGGCATGGGTCTGGGCTTGGCTTCGGCCTTGGGCGCGGGTGCCGGTTTCTCTTTCGGTTCGGACTTGGCCGGGGCTGCGCCTGCTGTCCGGTTGGACAGGCCCAGGCGGTGGACCTTGCCAATCACCGCGTTGCGGGTCACGCCACCCAGTTCCTTGGCGATCTGGCTGGCCGACTGGCCTTCGCCCCACATCTTCTTCAGCAGTTCTACGCGCTCGTCTGTCCAGGACATCGTCAGCCTTTCAAAAGCGGAAAGCGGCCCCGGATTCGGGCCGCCTTGGGAATTCGTCTCAGCCCCCTATTCTAAACACTGCAGCCCGAGTTACAAGCTGTCTTCGAATCAGGTTGAGGGCAAAGCATGCAGAATCCCGCAGAACAGACCGAACGCAGCTTTGGGGCGGTCAACTGGATGGGGCTTTACACGCTGGCGCAGCGCGAAATCCGGCGCTTTCTTTCGGTCTGGACCCAGACCGTTCTGGCGCCTCTGGTCACGGCTGGCCTGTTCCTGCTGATCTTCACCATCGCCATTGGGCCCAGCCGCCCTGACGTCATGGGCGTGCCGTTTGTGGTCTTTCTGGCACCGGGGATCCTGATGATGACGGTAATCCAGAATGCCTTTGCCAATACCTCCTCTTCGATGGTGATTGCCAAGGTACAGGGCAATATCGTCGACACGCTGATGCCGCCGCTGTCCCCGCTCGAGATCCTGCTGGGGTATCTCGCCGGTGGCATTGCCCGTGGCCTGATGATCGCGCTGGTGATTTCAGTTGCGTTGCTGGTTTTGCTGTCCATCGCGCCCCAGCACCCGTTGATTGCACTGATCTTTGTTGTTCTGGGGGGCGCCTTCATGGGCGCACTGGGCCTGTTTGCCGGGATCTTTGCAAACAAATTCGATCAGATGGCCGCGATCACCAACTTCATCGTCACGCCATTGGCCTTCCTGTCGGGCACCTTCTATTCGGTCGAGGCGCTGCCTCCTGTCCTGAACCGCCTGACCCATCTGAACCCGGTCTTCTACCTGATCGATGGGCTGCGTTACGGCATGATCGGCGTGTCCGACAGCTCGCCGTGGTTGGGCATGGCGGTTTGTGGCTTTGCCACGCTGGCCATCGGGTTGATCACCTGGCAAATGCTGCGCACCGGTTATCGGCTAAAGGCTTAACCGGTCTCTGCCAACCTGTCGGGCGGCAGGGAAGGCTTGGATTCGCCCAGCCGCGGATGCAAGCGGGCCGACACAGCCCAAGCGCCAAACAGGGCAATCCCGCCTGCCGCGAACACACCGGCCACCGGCGCCACCAACAAGACCAGAGATGCAACACCGGGCGTCAGAATGCCCGAGACATCGCGGTAACTGGAATAAATCGCCGACATCTCGGTTCGCTCAGACGGTTTAACGGCCATAAGGAAGGGCAATCCGGCGCAGATATCCAGAACGATCAGCCAGACAGACCCCAGAACCAGCGCAGCCACCGAGGCAACCGGCCATCCCGCGACCAATCCGGCTGCGAAAAAGCAGGCCCCCGCGGCGGCAAACCCGATGCGAACAGCCGATCTGAGCGACCGCGTCTGGACCCAGCGCAGGATCAACGGGGCGGCCAGCAGCATGGCGTTTGTGCACGACAGAAGGATGCCGCCCAGTTGTTCTCCCAGCCCGTTTTGGATGGCGAAAATGGGCAGGTAGACCACATATATCCACCAGCCGCAGGACCGGATCATTGCAAACAGATATCCGGCAACCAGTCGGGGTTGGACAAAGAACCGGGGAAGAAAGGCCAACGGGTTCTTGGCCGGACCACGAGCCTTGGTGATCAGCTTGCCATTGCCCAGACGCATGCGCCAGAACTGCGCCAGCATGACCAGCGCCGCTCCGGCACTGATGACAAACGGGGCAGGGCGCCAAAGCTCCATCAGCAGAACACCGGCCATTGGGCCGCCCGTCCATCCCAAAGCGCTGTAGAACATGCGGCTGGTCTCGCACCGGCCAAGTTCGATCTTGCTGATGTAATCCAGCACATAGGTGTTGAAGCAGATGAAAGTGACAACCGCGGCCATGGTATTCAGGGCCAACGCGCCGACCACGGCCTCGGGGCTGCCCACGATCGCCAGCGATGCACCGCAGATGAACATGACGCAACCGGTGGAATAGGCCCATCTGCGCGGTACAAAACGGATCAGGAACGGCACCATCAACCCGACCAGCAGGGACAGGATGCCAATCAGGAAATACAGGAATGACACGGACGAGGCATCGCCCAGCGCCCGGTACATCGCCAGCGGAAAGACCGAAATCAGAATACCGCGCACCACGGCTTCGATTCCGGCCAGAATCCCGAAATCGCGCACCGATGGGGCAGGCGCGTGGCGTACCCATTCAGGTATTCGGCGTTCATGCATAACAAACTCGCAAATCAACTCAGCCCAGAATGCGCCGGTCACCTCGCCATTCATGGGGATTTGCGACACAAAGGTCGCCCCTGAACCGCAAGGGCGGTTTTTTCTGTCAGGTCCGGCGGTTTACCGCCTCGCGCCAGACCAGGATCAGCCCCCCGGTGAGAATCGTGATCGCACCAATCAGGCTGATCCGGTCGGGGATCACATCAAACACCGCAAAATCGTACAGCGCGGCAAAAATCAGTGTGGCATAGCTGATCGGGGCCACGAATGACGCGTCCGCACGTGCCATGCCGTTGATAAAACAAACCTGCGCGCAGGCCATCAGCAGGCCGATCCCCACCAGCGCAACCCATTGCTGCGGTGTCGGCATGTGAAACACAAAGCTGACCGCGACCGTGGCGATCACCAGCCCCATCGTGTTGTTGATCAGCAGAATCTGGATCGGGGCCTCGCGCCCCGACAGTTTCTTGATAAAGATCAGCTCCATCCCGATAAACGCAGCCGCAGCCAGCGCCAGAAGGGCGGCGGGTTGAAAACTTGCAGGTGTCGGGCGCAGCAGGATTACCGCACCCACAAAGGCCACGGCCGCCGCCAGCCAGCGCCACGGGCCGACGCGTTCCCCCAATAGCGGAATGGCCAGGACCATGCCAAAGACCGGGTTCAGAAAGGAGATCGCCGTCGCATCCGCCATCGGAATGAACGCAACAGACGCGAACATCAACGTCACCCCGGCCCAGCCAAAGCTGGTTCGCCCGACATGCAGCCCCCAATGGGGCCGCCCCAGCCGGGGACGAAGCACTGCGACCGCCGACAGGATGGCAAGCAGGGCAAACAGAAACCGCCCGTGACTGATTTGCATCGCGTGCAAGGGTGGCCCGAGTGTATCCGTCCCCAAGGCCTTGGCCAACAGCGTCGTCGCCGCGATAAAGGCGGTCGCGACAAAGATCAGCCCTGCGGCCAAAGCAGGATTTTGCGCCTTCGGGGTGAACATGGGCGAAAGCGGTGCGCCAAAACGGGTGCCTTGGCAAGACGCAATTCTGCGCTCAGCGCAAAACCGGTGGGGCCGCCAGCGCCGCCTTGGCTTGTTTGAGGCTGTCCAGAAACCGCTCTGCCCGCACAATCCGCGCTTCGACCTCGTCAATCCGGTCCTGCAAAAACGCCTCGCCGTCAAAGCTGTCGGGATCGGCGGCTTCCAACTGCCCCAGCAACATGACCAGTTCTGCAATGCTGATGCCTGCCGCCTGTGCATCGGCTACCTGTTCCAGCGTGATCAGCGCGTCTTCGGGATAGTCGCGATAGCTGTTTGTGTTGTCCGGCCCCGGGCCTGACCGGATCAGCCCTTGGCGTTCATAAAACCTCAGCGTGTCACGGCTCAGCCCGCTGCGCCGCGCAAGTTCCCCGATCCGCATGTTTCAAAACCGTTGACTCAACTCCATGGTTTTGATCCTATGTCAGACAGTCATTCTCTGCAAGGACATGCACCATGGGTCCCAAATGCCAAAGTTGCGGCATGCCGCTGTCAAAAGATCCCCAGGGCGGCGGGTCCGAAGCTGACGGCGGGCGCAGCACGCGTTACTGCTCGCTGTGTTACGAAAACGGTGCGTTCCGCCACCCCGACGCTTCGCTGGAAGAGTTTCAGTCTCATTGCGTCGATGCCCTCGTCGCCAAAGGCATGCCCCGCATCCTTGCCTGGGCTTTCACCCGCGGTATGGGCAAGCTCGACCGCTGGCGCTCGGCGGGATGATCCGGCGGCAATTTTGACCCTGCGGCAATAATAGGGTTTTCAGGCTGTCTTTTCACGTCTATAGAGCGGCCATGATCAAACGCGCACATATCCAGTTGCTCCGACGCCGACGCCTCTCTGCGTAATCGGCCTGTTTGATCCCATGTGCCTGCCAAATTGGCACAAATCTCACCAAATCTGTTGACGAACCGGGCCTTCGTGTATCACTCACGAGGCTCAAACGACCCGAAAAGGATGATCCCATGATCCCGTCCGTTCTGCCGACCTATAACCGCGCGCCCCTGTCATTTGTAAAGGGCGAAGGCGCCTGGCTGACCGAGGCGGATGGCCGACGTTTTCTGGACCTCGGCGCAGGGATCGCGGTGAACGCGCTGGGCCACGCCCATCCGGCGCTGGTGGCCGCACTGACGGAACAGGCCCATGCGCTGTGGCATGTCTCGAACCTCTACAACATCCCGCAACAGCAGGCGCTGGCAGACAAGCTGGTCGAACACACCTTTGCGGATACGGTATTCTTTACGAATTCCGGTACCGAAGCCTGTGAACTGGCCGTGAAAATGGCCCGCAAGTATTTCTATGACAAAGACCAGCCCGAACGGGTTGAGATCATCACCTTCGATGGCTCCTTCCATGGCCGGTCGTCGGCGGGCATCGCTGCGGCCGGGTCCGAGAAGATGACCAAAGGCTTTGGCCCGCTTTTGCCGGGCTTTGTCCACGTCACCTTTGGCGATCTCGACGGTGTCACCGACGTCATCACGGAAAATACCGCAGCCATCCTGATCGAACCGATTCAGGGCGAGGGTGGCATCCGCCCCGTACCCGATGCCGAACTCAAGGCCCTGCGCGCCATTTGCGACGAACACGGTCTACTGCTGATCCTGGACGAGGTGCAATGCGGCGTCGGTCGGACCGGCAGGCTCTTCGCCCATGAATGGGCCGGGATCACCCCGGATATCATGATGGTCGCCAAAGGCATCGGCGGTGGTTTCCCCCTCGGCGCTGTGCTGGCAACCGAAGATGCGGCGTCCGGTATGACCGCAGGCACGCATGGCTCCACCTATGGCGGCAACCCGCTGGGCTGCGCCGTGGGCTGTGCGGTGATCGATCAGGTCGCCACACCCGCCTTTCTCGAAGGTGTCAACCGCAAGGCTGGCCTGTTGCGCCAGAAACTCGAAGGCCTGGTCGCCGATCACCCCGAGGTCTTCGAAGAGGTGCGCGGATCGGGCCTGATGCTCGGCCTGAAATGCAAGGCGCCGAATATTGATGTGGTCAATGCGGGCTATGACAATCTGGTCATCACCGTCCCCGCCGCCGACAACGTCATCCGCCTGCTGCCCCCCCTGACCCTGACCGAGGATGACATCGCCCAGGCCATGATCCGCCTCGAAAAGGCCGCCAATCAGATCGAAACCCAGCTCGCAACTGCCTGAGCTTCATCTTTTCCCAAATACTCCGGGGGTGTGGGGGCTGGCCCCCACCGCCCGACCAGCCAAAAGCGAAGCGATATGAACCATTTTCTCGATATCCACAAAACTGATGCCACCGCGCTGCGGTCCATGATCGATCAGGCGGGCGCGATGAAACTGGCGCGTCTGGGCCGCCCCAAGGCCGCCCCTGACGACGAACAGCCGCTGAAAGACCGTATGGTCGCGCTGATCTTCGAAAAGCCCTCGACCCGGACGCGCGTGTCCTTTGACGTGGGTGTGCGCCAGATGGGTGGCCAGACCATGGTGCTGTCGGGCAAGGACATGCAGCTGGGTCACGGCGAAACCATTGCCGATACCGCCCGTGTGCTGTCGCGCTATGTCGACATGATCATGATCCGCACCTTCGATGAAACCATCCTGACCGAAATGGCCGAGTATTCCGACGTGCCCGTCATCAACGGCCTGACCGACCGCACCCATCCCTGCCAGATCATGGCCGATGTTTTGACGTTCGAGGAACACCGCGGCCCCATTGCGGGCAAGAAAGTGGTCTGGACCGGCGATGGCAACAATGTCTGCGCCTCCTTCCTGCACGCCGCCGGTCAATTCGGCTTCGATCTGACCTTCTCCGGCCCGGCCCAGCTTGATCCGGAAGAAGAGTTCATGGGGTTTGCCCGCCAGAAGGGGTCCAGAGTCGTCATCGAACGGGACCCGCACAAAGCGGTCGAGGGCGCTGATCTGGTGGTGGCCGACACCTGGGTTTCGATGCATGACAGCCAATCCGCCAAGGAACGCCGCCACAACATGCTGCGCCCCTATCAGGTCAACGCGGAACTCATGTCACATGCCAAACCCGACGCGCTGTTCATGCACTGTCTGCCCGCGCATCGTGAGGAAGAAGCAACCTCCGAGGTCATGGACGGCCCGAACTCGGTCATCTTCGATGAGGCCGAAAACCGCCTGCACGCACAAAAGGCCGTAATGCGCTGGTGTCTTGGCGTTTAGGATCAACTTGCAGTTTCGAGAGGGCCATCAGGCTCTCTCATGACCTCCGGAGCATTCAATGCCTCACGTCACGCTGGAATTTTCCAAATCTCTGGACGACACTCATGATTTCCAGATGATATGCGAGCGGCTGCATACTGTTCTCGCAAAACATGATGAAATCGACGCCTCAGCGCTCAAGATCCGCGCCGCACCAATTGCCTATTCCTTCATCGGCACGCAACCGCAGACCTTCGTGCATGCCACGCTGCTGTTGATGCGCGGCCGGGATGAGGCCACACGGGCCGAGCTTAACGCCATCATTCTGGACGTTCTGGCCCAGACCATGCCCGAGGTCGGCAGCATCACCGTGCAGGATGTCGAGATGACCCGCGCCACCTATGCAAAGCGCCTGGCAGGTTGATGGCGCGGGTACTCTCCGGGTCCGTCAGCCGTGTATCGGCGCGTTGTTGATCGCGCTGAGGTCTTCCATGATATCAAAGACATGATCCGAGGTCACTGCGACCCCGATGGCCTCAAGGCGTTTCAGGTGCATCGCCTTGTAGGTCTCCAGACTGGCGCGATCGCGAAACAGATAGGTCGATCCGAAATGGTTCGTGCCTTCTTCGACAGTCCAGATCTTCCAGACGACACCGGGTTCCTGGGCGATGCTTTCAGCCAGTTCCTTTGTTCCGGCCAGAAACTCTGCGGTTACGGGTCCGTCATAGGCCAGATGCAGATCCCAGATTTTCATCGTACTCATGGTCAAATGCTCCACGTTCAGGGGGGTAGGGGGTGTGATCAGCGGTTCTTGCCAAGCTGCACAAAGCTCAGAATGGCAAGCAGCGCAAAGAAGATGGGGTCGGACCAGCCAAAGCCGGTGAACACCCCGGTCAGACAGGCATAAAGCGTGATGACAACGCCCAATATGTTGGTCCCCATCAGACCTTTCAGGATGTTCTGTGCCGTCTCGGTACCGGTTTCAGTGTTTCGAAACAGGAAGCTGATTAGGCCGATGCCACCCAGAAAGATCGCATTATGCTGCGACAGAAACACGGCATACCGATCGTTCAGTTGCAGTCCATAATTGGGCCAAAGGATGGTTGGCGCAAATAAAAGCGCCAATGCGAAAAACATGTAGATCACACCATGCGCGGTCAGGAAGGTTTTGTTGGTCATGTCTCGCCTTTCTGTGGTTGGGGCAGCTTTTTGCGAAGCTGGTTGAGCGTTCTGATTGTCTCGCGTCTGGTTTCGGTGCTCAGGCGTCCGAATATCTGCTCCAGCGCCTGATTGTGGACGGGCATGAACGCGGCCACTTTCTGTTTTCCGGCTTCTGTCAGGCGTAAAACGCGGGCGCGCTTGTCGGTTTCATCAACGGTCTTCTCCACCAGACCGGCCTGAATCAGGTTTTTGACGACAACATCCAGATTGCCGGATGTGGACAGCGTCAGGCGCAACAGGTCATTGATCGACAGCGCACCTTTGGTGTTCAGGGTCTCCAGCGCATCCCACTGAGGTGCCGTCAGCCCCCCGGCGCGAAACACCGGCCCCATGGCACGCATGAACAACTGCTGGCTGCGCAACAGGGCCAATACCAGGGCCTGGTTTTCTCGGTCTTGGGTCTCGTGTGTCATGGCTGTCATTTATCCCTAGTTAGGGGTAATGTCAAGATGCACCCACACGTGCGAATGCTGCAAATATGCACGTCCCCCGTGCAAGGCTGCACTGACGCCGGGCCCGGGCCTGCATATATTTTGACTTAGCGAATGCAGACCTGCTTTGGATGATCAAAAAGGCCGAGGATACGAATGTGAGCTGGAACCCGTCCCACACCACCGACGCAGCTGAAAACGGCGCGCTGGAAACACTCATCATTCCCCGCGCCCGCGATCTGGGCGGGTTCGAGGTGCGCCGCGCGCTGCCCTCGGTCAAACGCCAACTGGTTGGCCCATTCATCTTCTTCGATCAGGTCGGCCCGGCAGAATTCGTCACCGAAGGCGGCATTGACGTGCGACCGCACCCGCATATCGGGCTGGGAACCGTCACTTACCTCTATCAGGGCGAATTCGAACATCGCGACAGCCTCGGCACTCACCAGATGATTTACCCCGGCGAGGTCAACTGGATGGTTGCAGGCCGTGGCGTGACCCATTCCGAGCGCACCAGCGAAGAAACGCGCGGCAAAGGCCACAAGCTGTTCGGCATTCAGACCTGGCTTGCCCTGCCCGAAGCGCAGGAGGATATGGCCCCCGAGTTCGAACACCACAAGCAAGGCGCGCTGCCCCATATCCAAGACAAGGGCGTCAGCGCACGGCTGATCCTCGGCAACGCTTATGGCGAAACCAGCCCCGTGACGATGCTGTCCGAGACCTTCTATCTGGATGTTCAGCTTGCCCCCGGCGCGTCCTTCCCGCTGCCCGACGACCACGAGGATCGCGGTGTCTATGTCACGCAAGGATCGATCGAGATTGCAGGCGACATGTTCGACGAAGGCCGCATGATGGTGTTCCGCCCCGGTGACAGGCTATCGGCCCGGGCAGGCCCGCAGGGCGCGCGGCTGATGCTGCTGGGCGGCGCGACCCTGAATAAGGATCGCTATATCTGGTGGAACTTCGTCTCATCCTCGAAAGAAAAGATCGAGACGGCGATTCATGAGTGGAAAAGCGCCGATTGGGTCAATGGCGCCTTCCACCTTCCGGCAGGGGATGACCGCGAATTTATCGCCATTTCAGAACAGTTTGAGCATACTAAGCCCCGGCTGGCCCGCCCGCGTACGGCGTCGGGGCCGGGTGGGCTTGTGTAACCGTCCGTTTGCGGTGATCCTTTCTGGTATACCAGAGGGGGTATCATGAAACTTGTCATCGCAGGCGCGGGCAGCATCGGCTGCTACTGCGGCGGTTTACTGGCCCGCTCAGGGCATGCGGTGACCTTGCTGGGGCGTGCCCGTGTACTGGACCCGATCCGCGAACATGGGCTGGCGGTCACGGATTACGATGGCCTCAATGCCCATGTTGCGGCGGAAGCCCTGACACTCAGCACCGATCCTGCCTGCCTGGATCAAGCCGAGCTGGTCATTGTCACCGTCAAATCCGGGGCGACGGCGGATATGGCCGGTCACATCGCGGACGCCGCCTGTCGGGACGCGCCCGTCCTGTCCTGGCAAAACGGGATCGAGAATGCGGCAACCCTGCGCAAGGCGCTGCCCGGTCGGGATGTGCGCGCGGGCATGGTCCCCTTCAACGTGGTCCCGAACGGCCCCGCCACCTATCACCGGGCCACATCAGGCGAAATTGTCATCCAGAACGGCCCCGGCGATCTGGCCACCGCCCTCAGCAGCCCGGACCTGCCCGTTATCGCAACTGACCGGATCGAGGCGGTGCAATGGGGCAAGCTGGTGATCAATCTGAACAATGCGCTGAACGCGCTGTCGGGCCTGCCGCTTGTGGATCAGCTGCTCAGCCGTGACTGGCGCAACCTCATGGCCGACCAGATGGCCGAGGCGCTGTTGGTTCTCAAATCGGCCGGGCATCCGGTGGCCTCGACAACGCCGCTTCCGGCGTGGATGACGCCGCATATCCTGCGCCTGCCGACACCCTTGTTCAGCCGGATCGCAGCGCGGATGCTCACCATTGACCCGACCGCCCGGACCTCGATGGCCTATGACCTGATGGCCGAGCGGCAAACGGAAATCGACAGCCTTCAGGGCCATATCATTCGGCTGGGGCATGAAACCGGGGTGCCCACCCCCCTTTGCACAAAAGTGTCAGACCTGATCAAACACGCGCCAGATCATCCGTTGTCCCCGGAACAGATCAGGCTCTGATCGCGGTCGTCAGACGAATCTGGTCAATGTCCAGAAAATCACGGCCGACATGGCGGCTGCGGCAGGCACGGTCACGACCCAGGCCGCAACGATCGTCATGAAATGCGACCGCCGCACCAGCTTGCGCCGCCGGTATTCTTCCGGGGCCAGCTTCTGGGCCGTCGCGTTTCGCCCATTGTTCTGTTTCCGCCTGCGATCCGACTGCCACTCACGATAGAACCCGACGCCGAAAATTGCGCCAACGGCGATATGCGTGGAACTGACCGGCAGGCCCAGCCAGCTGGCGACAATGACCGTGATCGCCGCTGACAGCGCCACGCAAAACGCCCGCATCGGGTTCAGCTTGGTGATCTGGCTGCCGACCATCCGGATCAGCTTGGGCCCGAACAGGAACAGGCCGAACGATATCCCGAACGCGCCGATGATCATCACCCATAACGGGATCGAAACCTTTTGGGCGAAATCCCCGAACTCCGCCGCGTGAACAATCGCTGCAAGGGGGCCGACCGCGTTGGCCACATCATTGGCGCCATGGGCAAAACTCAGAAACGCGGCCGATATCACCAATGGCAGGCCAAACAGGGTTTTCAGCGACCGGGTCCGGTTCTCCAGCCCCTCGGACTTGCGACGCACCCAGGGAACCGTCAGCGCCCAGACCAGCACACCGCTGCCCAGACCGATCAGCAGCGCCACCTCCAATTCGATTTTCACGATCCGCTTCAGACCCTTGACCGACAGGTAGGTGGCGAACGCTGCCGCCATCACCGCCACAAGGATCGGCACCCAACGCCGCGCGGCGGCGATCTTGTCGTCCTGATACTGGATCTTGGTCTTGATCAGCGCCAGGAATGCCGCCGCAATCACGCCGCCTAGAACCGGGGATATCACCCAGCTGGCCGCAATCGCGCCCATCGTGCCCCAGCTCACCGCGCTCAGACCGGCAGCGGCAATCCCCGCGCCCATGACCCCGCCCACAACCGAATGTGTTGTCGACACCGGCGCACCGATCCAGGTCGCCAGATTGACCCACATGGCGGACGAGATCAGCGCCGCCATCATGGCCCAGATGAACACGTTGCTGTTCTGCACCGAGGCCGGGTCGATGATCCCCTTCGAGATGGTCGAGACCACATCGCCCCCCGCAAGCAAAGCGCCCGCGCTTTCGGCAACGGCGGCGATCACGATGGCACCGCCCATGGTCAGCGCGTTCGCACCCACCGCGGGACCCATGTTGTTGGCCACGTCATTGGCACCGATGTTGATCGCCATATAGGCTCCGAACGCGGCGGCAGCCACGACGATATAGGTGCCGTCGGCCCGACCGAACAGCACCGCCGCCATCAATCCGGAAAGCACCATGAACGCCAGTGCAATTCCCGGCGCCAGCAGCGGGCGGGCGACATGAAGATTGGCGATTTCTACGCGCGAGATGCGTTGCAGGTCGCTGTCAAGCGACTGCCAGCGCGGTTTTGAATTTGTGTCAGACATGGGCTTGGTCAAAGTTTCGCAGATCGCCCGCAGCTAACGGTTTCCCGGTTCAGGGGCAAGCGCGCAGCCATCAAATTGTTGCGAAACGGCTACATCTGTCGCAGCAGCGCCTGCAACTCGGGCTCCTGCACCCGTTTGGCGGCTTCTGCCGGTGAAAACCACTGACGTTTGCGCTTATCCACTTCGGGAAAATCATCGGCAAGTTCTCGCACGGAAACCCGGTAGACGCGGGTCAGGACCGACTGTGCCGATCCCCCCTTGAAGATCTTGTCATAGGTGAATTGGCCGATGGGCTCCTTGTCGACCGCTTCTGCACGCACGCCAGCCTCTTCCCACGCCTCCAGCAGGGCCGTCTCCAACCCGTCCAGACCATTGACAGGCCAGCCCTTCGGGATGATCCAGCGCCCGGTTTCGCGGCTGGTGATCAGCAGAACCTCGTCCTGATCCTCATGCCTGCGTGTACACAGGGCCGCAAACTGCACCCTTTGGGGACGCAGGAACAAGGGGCGTCCGACCTCTTCCCAGATATTTCGCAGCCAAGCACTCATGAGATGTTCTTCAAATCCTGTTTCTGTCTTCGAAACCTGTGTGACGTAACAACAATAATGCCAGACTTCAATGAAATGTCCGCTTATTTCTGATTATGACCGGTTCTTCGGTCAATTTACTGTGATTTGTGAGATTTCGTGCAACAGCCCCGAAAGCCTGAGCCGCTTGCCGGAAGCAACGCGGCAATGGGTCTATTCCTGCCTGCGTTTGGCCCTCAGCGTCGGGTCGGCCTGTGTCGGGTCTTCGGGCCATGGATGTTTGGGGTATTGCGCCCGCATATCCTTGCGCACATCCGCATAAGACCCGGCCCAGAACCCCGGCAGATCGCGGGTAATCTGGATCGGGCGCTGCGCCGGGGACAGCAGCGTAATCTTCAGGGGCTGTCCGCCAACCACCGGATGCCGGGTCACGCCGAACAGCTCCTGCAACCGAACCGAGATTTCGGGGACCGCCGCGCCATAATCGATTGGTACCTTGCGCCCCAGGGGTGTTTCAAACGATCCCGGTGCGCGCCGGTCCAGTTCCTGGGACTGGGTCCAGTCCAGCCGCGCGCGCAAGGCGGGCAGCGGGTCGAACCGTTTCCAGTCCTCCGCGCTTTTGACACCGGACAGCATCGGCAACAGCCAGTCGTCCAGCTCGGCCATCAGACCCTCGACCGAAAAGTCGGGCAGGTCCACCCCGTCGGCGCGCACCAGTTCCACCCGCGCGGCCAGCCGTGCGGTGGCCCCGTCCAGCCGCAACCCCAGATCGCGCACCCCGTCCAGCATCGCGCGCGCCACGGCGTTGTCCGGAACATCCTTCCAGATGCGGTCGTCCAGCGTGATCGCTCCGAACCGCTCCTGCTGCCGGGACACGACCCGCCGTTCGCGTTTCGACCAGGCGCAAACCTCGACCCAATCGATCTGATCGGCGAACAGTTCGCGGATCTCGCGTTCCGAAATCTGGGTGGCCATCCGCACCTTTGCCTCGCGCGGGTTGCCATCGGTGTCAGTGACAACCAGAAAAGGCGCGGCGGCCAGTGAATCGCCGCTGTCCAGCACGACACCTTTGCCCCCCGACAACACATAACGCGGCGCATCGCCCTTGCGCCGCTGTCCGATACGATCGGGATAGGCGAGGGCGGCCATGGCAGCAGCGCTCAGATCATCCGTCTTGCTTCCGGCCTGTTTCCTCAACCGCTTGGCCTCGGCATTGATCCGATCCACGGCGCCCATGTTCACCTGCCAGACCCGGTTGCGCTGAAAGGTGCGCACATCCCGCTGTGCCTCTTGCCGCAAGGCGATATCCACCGGCGCGCCGCGCAGGGGGTCGCGCTCGGCCATCAAGGCGGCCAAAGGCGCGGCACTCGGTCCGGCCCGCACCAGCATATGCCCCAGCCGGGGATGCAACGGCAGCGCCGCCAGCGCCCGCCCGTGTTCGGTGATCCGCCCCTTGCCGTCCAGCGCGCCCAGCATCGCCAGAAGCGCGCGCGCCTCGACCATCGCGCCTTCGGGTGGCGGGGTCAGAAAGGCCAGATCGGCGGCATCCGCGCCCCACAGCGCCAGCTCCAGCGCCAGCCCGGTCAAATCGGCGGCTTCGATCTCGGCAGGCGGGTACGCGGCCAGCGCGCCATCCTCCCCCTTTGACCACAGCCGGTAACACAGCCCCTCGGCCACACGGCCCGCACGACCTGCGCGTTGCGTGGCCTCGGCCCGTGTTACCCGCTCGGTCACCAGCCGGGACATGCCCGAGCCCGGATCGAACCGCGCCCGCCGCGCTTGCCCCATATCCACCACCACCCGGATATCGGGGATCGTCAGCGAGGTTTCGGCAATCGACGTCGCCAGCACCACCTTGCGTCCGGTCTCAACCGGGGCAATCGCCGCGCGCTGGGCCGCAAAGGGCATGGCCCCGAACAGCGGGCGCACCGTGCAATTGGCGGGCAGGCGTCCGGTCAAGGCTGCCTCAGCCCGCCGGATTTCACCCTCACCGGGCAGAAACACCAAGATCCCGCCACCGGTGGAGCGGGTCTCGCGCTCGGCCTCAACGACCAGATCGACCAATGCATCCAGCCGCCGCGCCTGTGGCCCCAACGGCCGATCCAGCCAGCGCATCTCGACGGGATAACTCCGCCCTTCCGACGTAACCAGCGGCGCGGCCATCAGGTGCCCCACCGGGTCCGCGTCCAATGTGGCCGACATGGCCAGCAGAATCAGATCGTCCCGCAACGCGCCCGTGACCTCAAGGCACAGCGCCAAGCCCAGATCCGCGTTGAGTGAGCGTTCGTGGAATTCATCAAAGATCACCGCGCCGATGCCCGGCAGGTCAGGGTCCGATTGCAGCATCCGGGTCAGAATGCCCTCGGTCACCACCTCGATCCTTGTGTCTTTTGACACTTTCGCATCGCCCCGCACGCGGTAGCCAACACTCTGGCCCGCGCGCTCTCCCAGCGTCTCTGCCATCCGCTCTGCCGCGGCCCGTGCCGCCAGCCGCCGCGGCTCCAGCATCACGATCCTGCCGCCGCACAGACCCGCCTCCAGCATCGCCAGCGGAACCCGCGTGGTCTTGCCCGCACCAGGCGGCGCTTGCAGCACGGCCCGCCCCTGCGCGCGCAGGGTGTCCAGCAGGCCGGGTATGGCATCGTCTATGGGCAGGCGTAGGGTCATCCGGCCCTTATCCGCGATCCCGCGGGTGGCGTCCAGTTTCCGCGCTCAAATCGGCAAATCGCCCCGCACGAAATGACGCAGGCTGCGCGATCTTCGCACTTCCCGCCGCCTCCGGTCTGGACAAACGCCCCCCAAGCACGGCAACTGTTCCTGCCTCTAGGAACGGACGAGAATGCAGACAGACAGCCTGAGCGACAGAATTCTGAAGGGCGAGCGCCGGGCGCTGGCGCGTGCGATCACCCTTGTTGAAAGCAACCGCGCCGATCACCGGGCACAGGCCAGCGACCTTCTGGCACAGCTTGCCGGTTCGGGGCGTCAGGCGCTGCGTATCGGTCTGTCAGGCACGCCCGGTGTGGGCAAGTCCACCTTCATCGAAAGCTTTGGCATGATGCTGACCGGGCAGGGGCTGCGCGTCGCGGTTCTGGCGGTCGACCCCAGCTCGGCCCGCTCGGGCGGCTCGATCCTGGGCGACAAGACCCGGATGGAACGCCTGAGCCGCGAGCAGAACGCCTTCATCCGCCCTTCTCCCAGCCAGAGCCACCTTGGCGGCGTCGCCCGCCGCACCCGCGAGGCCATCGCCCTGTGCGAGGCCGCAGGCTATGACGTGGTGCTGATCGAAACCGTGGGCGTGGGGCAGTCGGAAACGGTGGTGTCCGAACTGTCTGACCTGTTTCTGCTGCTGCTGGCCCCGGCGGGCGGTGACGAGTTGCAGGGCGTTAAGCGCGGCATCATGGAAATGGCCGATATCATTCTGGTCAACAAGGCCGATGGCGACCTGAAAGCTACCGCCACCCGCACCTGCGCGGATTATGCCGGTGCCCTGCGGCTGTTGCGCAAACGCCCGCAGGATCCCGAAGGTTTCCCCAAGGCGATGACCGTTTCCGCTGTCGAAGAACACGGGCTGGAACAGGCCTGGGACGAAATGCAAACCCTGACCCAATGGCGCCGCGACACCGGTATCTGGGAGGCAAACCGCGCCGCCCAGGCCCGCTACTGGTTCGATCAGGAGGTCCGCCACGCCCTTCTCGCCCGCCTCGACACACCGCAGGCCCGCGCCGAGATGGAGCGCCTGAACGACGAAGTCTCGCAAGGGCGACTCAGCCCGGCGGTCGCTGCCGGTCAGCTTCTGGACACGCTCGGCTGAAGGGCCGTCATGGCCGTTTCACCTTTTGCCAAATACTCTTGCCAACGGCATGGCCCATCCGGGCCATTCCTGCATGGCAGGCAAATTGAAAGATTTCGCGCAGCCCGTCTTGACCCCCCGCGCGATTCCCACTACACGCATCCAACCAGTTTTCGGGCGCGACTTCGGGTTGCGCCCCTTGTGATTTGGCCGCGGGTATCCAGCCCGGCCTCCAGAAACAAAGGAAGAAACCATGTCGCGCCGTTGCGAACTGACCGGAAAAGGCCCGATGACTGGCAACAATGTCAGCCACGCCAAAAACAGAACTCGTCGTCGTTTTCTGCCGAACCTGAATGACGTTACCCTACAGTCCGAAACTCTGGGCCGTGGCGTCAAGCTGCGCATCTCGGCGGCTGCGCTGCGTTCGGTTGACCACCGCGGTGGTCTGGACGCGTTCCTAGCCAAAGCCAAGGATGATGAGCTGTCGGCAAACGCTCTGAAAGTGAAGAAAGAAATCGCCAAGGCGCAAGCTTCGGCCTAAGGTCTTTCAACCAACAGAATTTCAGGCCCTGCACCCTCTCGGTGCGGGGCCTTTTCTGTTGGGCCAGCCCCTTTCGGCCCCCATTGTTCTCAATCTGGAACTAATTTTTCGCCATTGGTGAACTTCTTCACATACAGGATTGCGAATCTGACCTAACGTCACTGTCATTCATCAGGCGGGGGCCACATTATGACGTTAAAAAGTTTTTATCTTTTCCTGTTTCTGGCCGCGGTATTCCGCAAGGCGATTGCAACCTGCACGCGGATGCAGCGCTGGGTGAACCGGTCCCATACCAGCTTCACCACAGACAGGGTGAAAAGACCCGGACTGGATTATTGAAAATCAGCTTCAAGCGCGACCCTTTGGCGCTTGAAGCTTTTCCCGCTGCTGACCTATAGCTGGGTCAGGATGAGACCTGTTGTTACCAGATTTCTGCCTTATGCGCTGTCCCTGCTGCTGGTTCTGACCGGGCAGGGGCTGGCCATGTCGCGCGGCATGGACAAGGCCGTGGGCCAGATGGTGCTGTGTACGGGCACCGGTCCGGTCGTCGTCTATATGGACGAAAACGGGCAACCGACTGTACCGCCGCATTATTGCCCGGACTACGCGATATCCCTGCTGGGGGCCGTTGCAGTTGCCGAACCGGCACTGCCAGCCGCACCGGAACAGGCGCAGCCGTCACCGCTGCGGCATCTGGGCAACCAGATCGCCCTGCCGGTTCCCGCAACCCCGGCCCGCGCGCCTCCTGTCAGCGTTTGAAACCCACCCTTTTCAAACCTTTATACAGGAGAGGCACGATGTCCCTCAAAACCACTCTGCTTGCAACTCTGGCCGCCGTGTCGCTGGCCATCCCCGCCTTTGCCGAAGGCCCCATCAAGGTTGACGACGCCTATGCCCGCTCCTCGGGCAAGACCGCCATCGCCGGAGCCGCGTTCATGATGATCCACAATCAGGGCGACGCCGATGACCGGCTGATCGGTGCAACCTCGGACGCGGCAGCGCGTGTGGAATTGCACACCCACAAGGTCGATGAAAACGGCGTAGCCAAGATGGTGCATGTCGAAGAAGGCTTTGCCATTCCGGCCGGTGAAACCCACATGCTGAAACGTGGCGGCGACCATGTGATGTTCATGGGGCTGACGGCCCCGTTCGAACAGGACGCCATGGTGCCGGTCACGCTGATCTTTGAAAAGGCAGGCGAGGTCGAGATCGAGATTCCCGTCGATCTGGAACGTCAGGACAAAGGCGGCCACGGATCACATTCGAACTAGGGCAGCGCCTGTCTTCGGGCCGCGCTGCGGCCCTCATCCATGCGTCAGGCCGGGCTTTGCCCGGCCTGATTTCCATGCGGCTGCGGATAGAGCTACTTGTTGATGGTTTTCATACCGACGCGGTCGCCCGCCTGCCGAAACCGAGAGGCCAGCCAGAACATCACAGCGGCCATGGCCAGCGCCGAGAATGCGATACCCCATCCCAGCGCAACCAGCGCCACCGCCGGCCAGATCATCAGGACAAGCCCGACGACAAGCGCGACAAATCCCGAGACGCGCATGGAACCGCGTTGCGGGTCACTTGCATGCATCTGCCCGGCAGCCGCCAGGGATCCGATCCCGATGATCAGTGCCCATGCGCCCATGAGGAAAAACGCCAGTTTCACCGTGCCTTCCGGCCAGATCAGCAGGACAAGCCCGATCAGAAGCGCGCTGATCGCAGCACCTCCCAGCACCCCGCGACGACCAACACCCAAAAGCGTCAGCCCACCGTCGAGGATCAGCAACACACCGACCAGCCGCAGCAGCAGCGCGATGCTGCCAGACGGCCAGAACAGCGCTGCAATACCGACAAGCCCGGCCAGCACCCCGCGCAGCAGAAAAGTCCACCACAGGCTGGACAGCTGTTCCCCCAGCATGTCACGCCCGGCCATGCTGCCGTCATCCAGGATTTCACCGGTGCGGGGGTCTTGATCAGTCATGGCGTGTCCTCCAGTCGCTATCGCAGATAGTGTACACAAATTAAGCCAGCGTTGTCTGTAGCTTAAGAATATCCCGCAAGAAGCTGACCGACCCATCGCGGAACCGTTTCGGATGCCCTGCCGACAATGCGCTCATCAAAGCCCGACGGCCCGGGCGTCGGCTCCAGATTGATCTCGACCGTCCGCGCGCCCACCGCCTGCGCCTCGTGGACAAAGGCCGCCGCCGGATAGACCTGACCCGAGGTGCCGATGGCGGCAAAGATCGATGCGCTGGCAAGGTGGTCGTAGATGTCGTCCATGTAATAAGGCATCTCACCGAACCAGACCACATCGGGCCGGGCGGTGGGCTGGCCGCAGGCGGGGCAGGGCTCGGCGACGGCCATCTCGGGCGGGGCGGGCCAGCGATGATCACACCCGGAACACAGGGCACCCGCCAATGTGCCATGCATGTGGATGACACCCGTCGCACCGCCCGCTTCATGCAGGCTGTCGACGTTTTGGGTCACGATCACGACCTCTGCGGGCCAGCCCTGCTGCAACCGCGCCAGCGCCATGTGGGCCGCATTGGGCTGCACAGCGGCGGCCTGAACGCGGCGCGCATTGTAAAACCCCTGCACCAAGGCGGGATCGCGCGCAAAACCTTCGGGTGTGGCCACATCCTCGATCCGGTGCTGCGCCCACAGCCCGCCTTCGTCGCGGAAGGTGCTCAGCCCGCTTTCTGCCGAAATCCCGGCCCCGGTCAGAATGACGATCTTTCCCATATCCCCTCCGCGCGTTACACCTTGGCCATGACACACCGTATCCTCTTTGTCTGCCTGGGCAATATCTGCCGCTCTCCCGCGGCCGAAGGCGTCTTTCGCGCCCGCGCGCCGCATCATGCAACCGACAGCGCCGGAACCATGGGCTGGCACGCGGGCAATCCGCCCTATGGCCCGATGCAGAAGGCCGCAAACCGCAGAGGCGTCGACCTCGGCGACCTGCGCGCGCGCCAGTTCACCGCCGCGGATTTCGACCGGTTCGACCTGATCATCGGCATGGATGCCCAAAACATCGCCGATATCGAAGACCTGCGCCCACCGGGCAACGGCACACCGGTTCGCCTGTTAACGGATTTCGCCCCTCAGACCGGTGCCGATCACGTACCCGATCCGTATTACACGCGGGATTTCGACGGCGCGCTGGACCTGATCGAAGCCGCAGTTGACGGGCTTGCCGCCCATCTGGACACCTAGCCGCCGGTCACCCGCAACTGGCCGCTCAGCCAGGGCAGCTTGGCAACCGCCGGGTCCACGATCTGGTTCTGCATCAGACGCCGGGTCATGCCCGCAACCTCCTGCGGGACCTGATCGGACCACTCGGTGCGCGCCAGCAGCGATATGTTGCGCGAGAACTCCCCGAACGGGGCAGGGTGCGCCTCCAGCCCCTCATGGAACCGCGCCGCGCGCATGAAGCCCAGCGGCGTCGTGATGGCCCAGCCCAGACCCCGCGCCACCATGGCCATCAGCGCCATGTGCGAGCCGATCTCGAACCGTTCCTCGAACACCTGCGACCGGCGCGCCAGATGCGCCTCGATCTGGCGGCTGATCAGCTGCTCGCGGGCATAGCGCAGAAACGGCAGCCGCTCCTGCACGGCCTCGACGCCCCCCGATCCCTGTGGGGCCACCAGAATGAACGGATCGTGGACCAGCGGGTATTCGACCACCCCCTCCAGCACTTCGCCGCTATGGGCGGTGACCGCCATATGCAGGCGCTGCTCGGCCAGCGCCTCGAACAGATCAAGGCTCGACAGGGTGATCAGCTTGAATTTCGACCGGGTCAGGCTGTCGGCCAGCAAGGTGGCCAGCCGCGGCGTCAGATCATTGTCGAAATCGTCGATCAGCCCGATCGACAGCGTGGTCAGATGGCCCAGATCCATGACCGACAGCTCGCTCTGGGCCATGTGCAGCTCGGACAGAACCGCCTCGGCCCGCGCAAGGAAACTGCGCCCCGCCTGCGTCAGCCGCATCGGTCGCCGCCCGTGATCGACCAGTTCGGTCCCCAGCGCGTTTTCCAGATTGCGCAATTGCTGCGAAACGGATGGCTGGCTGAGCCCCGTGATCTCGGCAGCCTGCGCCACCGATCCCGTCCGCGCCAATGCCTCGAACACTTCAAGGCCCCGCAGGGTCAGCCCTTTCATTACCATGCAATACACCTTTCGCTGCGCCTTTCTGGGACGCAGCGTGGATCAGGTCAAGCATTCTGAACGGGTTAGCTGCAGATCGCCTGCGCCATCTGGCCAAAGTTCTGGTACCGATCCCACAGCGCATCATCGCGCGCGGTTTTCGACATCTTCAACACCTGCGCCTGATGGGGGTCCTTGAACCATTTCGCCACGGTTTTCTGATCGCTGCGCGTCAACGCCTGATCCGCCACGCGCTGAATGCAGCTGCACCGGTCCCGCGTCGCCGCCGAGCGGTCCGACGCCATGCACGCCTGCCTGATCTGCGCCGCATCCGCGACCTGAGCCACCGCCGTCAGCGATGCCGCACAAAATGCGATAATGAGGAACTGTTTCATACTCGAGCCTCGTTTTTGCCTGCCCGGACGGGTCTTGCGCCCCTCTCGGTCTGCGGCGGAGTATGAATCAAACGGGCCCGCGGATCAATTGTTTTGACAGGCAAATCAAACGGTGTTGATTTGACGAGGACAAAAGCCGCGCATCGGGAAATGCCGGAAGCGAATTTGAGCGGCGAATACAAGGGGTAGGGCAGTGATTTCGATAAAAAAGCTGATTCTGTCAGCCGCAGTTTGGTTTTATCCAATGGTGGCTTTGTCGGAAGTGCCCTCTTTGCAAGGTCAAGACGCGCCGGAATTCAGAGAAGCGGTTCTAGCTTGGTTGGGTGGCGAAGATCTGGCTGCATTGCAAAGCCTTTCTGCTCAGGCCCAAAATGGAAACGCTGCAGCTCAAATATTGCTGGCGAACATCGCAAGTCGAAGTAGTTTTCATGCGCATGTGACGTCCGAAATGGATCGCAAGGATCGCATAGCTCTACTGCGAAAACCTGGTGGTCTGTCGGGCAAATCATGGCTAACGGAAGTGCAAAACTCCGAGCCTCTGGCCCTTGCCCTGCTACAAGTTGCCAAATTCGAGAATAAAGCTCCTGCGATTGCAGTGTTGGTCGAACTTGGTGAACCAATTACCGCGATGCTTGCAGCGCAATCTATGCTCTACGATGGTGAAGGGGCTGATTTGGTTGAGGTTTTGCAAGGCCTCGACCACAAACTACCCCAAGACGCCAGTGTCTTTTTGTTCTGGGCATTGTACCTGCAGAAACATAATTCGGAGGGTTCCAATCTGGGAGGTTCGGCATCGCTCGCTTGGCTGAATACTGGAGATGATCGCTTCTTATCTTCCGAACTAGCTTGGGGCCTATTTACTCCAAGAGAATTGATTAGTGACGCCGGCATCAGGGAAAAAGCAACGAAACTTAGCTCAGAGATAGTGGCCTGGACCCCCATTCGTAACTTTTGTAGCATTTACTGTGCGGATGAGGTCGCCGATTGTACGGTAACTGCTGCTGCGTTGCTCGCCTCACCTTATTCTCCAAGAAGCCCGCTACAGAGCTTGATCGCCAATGAAGACTATTGGTCGAGTGATCGCATTGAAGGCGACGTTGCGCGTTCAATTCTTGACATCCGGGATGTGGAGTTTGCTTCAGAGTATACGTACAATCAGTGCTTTACATCCAACATGCAGGCCCTTCAGCGAGCGCATTGGCCTTGAAACGGTGTTTCGCCGCAATGCAAGTTTATCTCCTGCATCAAGTTTGGTGCTAAGTACATTCCTTGAAGCGATTTGTATGCGATTGGCAATGAAGTTGTATTGGTCGCGGCAGATCATCTTGAACCATTGACCACAGCCCATTTCCGACGCATATCCCCACTCCATGACAGACCTCGCTCATATCCGCAATTTCTCCATCGTCGCGCATATCGACCATGGCAAATCCACCCTTGCTGACCGGCTCATCCAAGAGACCGGGACAGTGCAGGATCGTGACATGAAGGAACAGCTGCTCGACAGCATGGATATCGAGCGCGAGCGTGGCATTACCATCAAGGCCAACACCGTTCGGATCGACTATACCGCCGATAATGGCGAGACATATGTGCTGAACCTGATCGACACCCCCGGCCACGTGGATTTCGCCTACGAGGTCAGCCGGTCGATGCGCGCGGTCGAAGGCTCGCTGCTGGTTGTGGACAGCACCCAGGGGGTCGAGGCGCAGACGCTGGCCAACGTCTATCAGGCCATCGATGCCGATCACGAGATCGTGCCGGTGCTGAACAAGATCGACCTGCCCGCCTCCGATTGTGACCGCGTGGCCGAGCAGATCGAGGACGTGATCGGTATCGACGCAAGCGACGCCATCCGGGTCAGCGCCAAGACCGGGCAGGGCATCCACGAAACGCTGGAGGCGATCGTGCACAAACTGCCCGCGCCGCAGGGTACTCTGGACGCGCCGCTCAAGGCGATGCTGGTGGATTCGTGGTACGACGCCTATCTGGGCGTCATCGTTCTGGTCCGCATCATGGACGGCACGCTGAAAAAGGGGATGCGGGTCAAGTTCATGTCGAACGGCACTCTGCACCATGTCGACCGCGTCGGTGTCTTCCGCCCGGAAATGCAGATGATCGACAGCCTCGGCCCGGGTGAGATCGGGTTTCTCACCGCCTCGATCAAGCAGGTCCGCGACACCCGCGTCGGCGATACCATCACCAATGACCGCAACGGCACCGAAGTCGCACTGCCGGGCTTCAAACCCGCGCAGCCGGTGGTGTTCTGCGGCCTCTTCCCGGTGGATTCCGCCGAATTCGAAGACCTGCGCGACGCGATCGAAAAGCTGGCGCTGAACGACGCCTCATTCTCGTATGAAATGGAAACCTCGGCCGCGCTTGGCTTTGGCTTCCGCTGCGGCTTCCTGGGCCTTCTGCACCTCGAGGTCATCCGCGACCGGATCGAGCGTGAATATGATATCGACCTCATCACCACCGCGCCCAGCGTGATCTATCACGTCTACATGAAAGACGGTGAGATGATCGAGCTGCACAACCCCGCCGACATGCCCGACCTGTCCAAGGTCGACCATCTTGAGGAACCGCGCATCAAGGCGACCATTCTGGTGCCCGACGAATATCTCGGCGACGTGCTGAAACTCTGCCAGGACCGCCGCGGCATCCAGATGGACCTGACCTATGCGGGCCAGCGCGCCATGGTCGTCTATGACCTGCCCCTGAACGAGGTCGTCTTTGACTTCTACGACCGCCTGAAATCGGTGACCAAGGGTTATGCCAGCTTCGACTACCAGATGACCGGCTACCGTCAGGACGCGCTGGTCAAGATGTCGATCCTTGTGAATGACGAACCGGTCGATGCGCTGTCGACCATGGTTCACCGCGACCGGGCCGAGATGCGGGGCCGCGCGATGTGCGAAAAGCTCAAGGACCTGATCCCGCGCCACATGTTCAAAATCCCGATCCAGGCCGCCATCGGAGGCAAGGTCATCGCGCGCGAGACCCTCTCGGCCCTGCGCAAGGATGTGACCGCGAAGTGCTACGGAGGCGACGCCACGCGGAAACGCAAGCTGCTGGACAAGCAGAAGGCGGGTAAGAAGAAGATGCGTCAGTTCGGAAAGGTGGATATCCCGCAGGAGGCGTTTATCTCTGCGTTGAAGATGGACTCATAGACTAATTCTATCCGGAAATTGGTCCGAAGCTCGTTTGCTTGGTAGATAGAACATTTGGAAGTGTGCTGATGAAGCGGACTAAGACGTTTATTGTTGGCGCGGGCGCGAGTGCGGAGTTCGGACTGCCAACGGGAAACGAACTTGTCAAAAAGATTGAGCAGATTTGCAGAGTCGAAGTTGATAGCTTCGATATGCTTAGGTCGGGTGACACAAATTTCTGCCATGCTTTCAGCTATTTGCCAAAGACAAAAGAAAAGGGTTGGAACCGACAGTTTTTTGCATCAATTGCAAAAAGTATTCGTCAAAACATGGGGCTCGCGCCTTCAATTGACAACTTTCTCGACACTCATCAGTCAAAAGAGGGTTGGGCGGAAGTTGGGAAACTGGCTATCGCACGAACTGTTCTCGAGGCAGAAGCGCGTTCCCGACTCTGGTTCGACACGGGGAATACGTACAATCAACCGTCATTCGCGCAACTGCCAAATAATTGGCTTTCGGAACTGTTCCGAATACTGGTTGCTCAAAAAGGTGAGAGTGAGTTCTGTGCAGCACTTTCTTCCTGCCGGTTCATCACCTTCAACTATGATCGAGTTATCGAGCAGTTTTTTCATCAAGCAATAAAATCGTACTTTGGCGTGAGCAATGAAACTGCGAATACCATTTGTGTCAATTCGCTGAAAATTGTGCATGTCTATGGCAGCCTGGGAAACGTAAGTTGTTCTTATCCAAATTCATTCGGTAACTGGAAAGACCCTAGATACCTTGCAGAAGCTGCGATGGGCTTGAGGACTTTCACCGAAGGTGCTTCAGAACTAGGCGAAATTGAGCGCGCAAAATACTGGTTGAACTCTTCCGATCTGGTCTGTTTTTTGGGTTTTGGATTTCTTCCGCTCAATCTCCGCGCTTTGGCAACACAAGAGCATGATCGATATCTGCATAGTGTACGTTTAGGAACGGTTAAGGGCATTCCACCGTCAAACTTGGAAATCGCTTTAACCGTACTGAGAAATCAATGGTATGATAAGCGAGATTATACAATGCCGTTCGAAGACGTTAGTGCCAACGAGCTGATTTGGAGGAATTCACTTCTACTCTCAGAGGAAGACTTGTAAATCGAATTGTGCAAAATCTCTTTTACTTGTGGCTCAGTAGTTTCTACTTTTTGTCGCGCCAACCCTCCCGCCCGTCGAACCGAAGGTTCACCTTTGGCGAAACGAGCGGCGCGTTTGCGCCTCTCTTCGGTTCCATCGACCACCCGTAGGGCGGGCTTCAGCCCGCCAATCCGCCACTCCCCATTTTCCCGACCCCAAACCAATGCGCATGGACAGGCTGTGTCCGGTGGCGGGCTGAAGCCCGCCCTACGGGGTGGGGTTGGTTGGGCGGTTGTATCTGCGCTTGCGTCCTTGGGGCTTTGGCCGTTTGGGGCCTTCGGGTCTGCGGGTCAACCGCCGAAACCACACCTCACCCGCGCGGCACCAGATGCAACCATTGCATCGGAAAACCGCGCCCCTCGGACAGGATCGGCCATTTGAAATCATCCCCCAACCGGATAATCTCATCCATCTCGGACGTGTCGCGCACGCTTCCGTCCACATAGGTGACATCAAAATACCCGGCGCAGAACGCTTCGATCGCTTTCAGTTTCGCATCGCCATCCTCCACCATTTGGGGGTGCAGTTCGATCAGGAATTCCGATCTGCGGAAATGCGTCAGAAAATCTTCGGTCAACAGGCTGAATTCAACGCCCTCGATATCGATCAGAAAGAAGATGTCCGCCGGGTCAGGGGCCACGCTTGCGATGTTTTCAACCGTGTCCGTCAGCGCATCCCCAAACACCGTCACACGGTCGCCCACGCCGTTATGTTCCGCCGTTTCCCGGATGACATCCCGGCCTTTTGCCGAAACCTCAAAGCACACGCTTTTTTCAAACTGCCCGGCGGCCACCAGCCCGACGCCCCAAAAGCCGTCCGCCGCGCCGATATCCACCAGCACCGGCTTGTCCGAGTTGCTCAGCACCTTCAGGTTCTGCTGCTCATACAGGCCAAAGATTTTCGTGGCCGTATCCGAGTGCCCACCCCAGAATGCGTTTTCGACAAAGCGAAACCCCTTCATCGGTCCGCACAGCACCTGTCCGCGGCTTTGTTCCAGCACGAACAGTGAAAACTCGTTGCGGAACCTGCGCACAACGCTCTTGAACTCTCGATGTTGTCGTTTTGGAAATCGCATGTTCTGTCTGGGGCTTTTCATGTTGGGTCGGACGCCCCGGATGAGGGGCAGTTGCCTGAAATCCCTGTTTAAGTTGTGACGGGCGGTGTTGGAAGGAAAAACGCAATGCGCAATACCGGGCAGGGTGGGGTTTTCTTCTTGTCCACCTTTCCCGCGCATGAACCCTTGATGAAGTTTCCTTCAGACAGGTTGCAACCGCCGCGCACGTATCCAATCTCAGTCACAGGCCAGCACGGCCCGCATCCCAAAGGAGGGTGCCGATCATCAGATCAGAGATTTCCGTAGCCTGCGCACCGGGACTGTTTTCGACCCCGTTCCGGCCCGTCAGGTGAACCGAAGCGTTTCCGGCCCGGTCGGGTTGTTAAGGGGTATGAGCCGCCATTGCTCACGGATTGCGGCGGAGGGGGTGTTGGTAACACCGCCGGGCCGGAACGCTTCTCAGAAACGGAACCAGCGTCTCCATCGTGCGGAGGCAGGCCGGGCGACCAGTTCACCGCCTGCGACAGGATCCAGACCGCCCCGCGCCAGAATGCGGCGTTCCTCGGCGCGGGTCATCTGGATCTCGCGGACCTTCAGCGCGGCCTCGCGCGCGGTGACATAGCGGCCGTCCGGTCCCGGTTCCATGCCGGGGATGTTGCGCCCCTTCGACCACATCCCGCGCAGCCCCGACAGCGGGTGCTTCCATCCGATCTCGTCGTCATCCTGCAACTGCCAGATCCGGTTGGCCTCGGTCATCGAGACCAGCGCGGCCAGCGGCTTGCCGTGCCGGGTCAGGATGATCACCTCGCGCGGGTCCTGGGCGCGGGTGATCAGCGGCCCCAGATGGGCGCGGGCATAGGAAATGGTGCAGCGCATCGGCGAATCTCCGTCTGTACGATTCGTAAGATTGGGGGTCCGAGCGTTGTACAAATCGCACAATTTTGGCCTAACGGGCCGCGCGGAGCGTTTTGCACCCGCAGCATCGCCCGGATTTCGGGGATCAGGATTATGTCCGGATTTTTCCGCCCTCAACCCTTCGCGGGATGGGCATTTCTCAGGTTATCCACAAAATTCTCCCGCCGGATATCAACATCTTATCCCCGTCTAATTTTCATGCTGCAGTGCTATTTTCTTGTCGGATGCAGGGCGTGGTGCAACAGTCATCTCACCGCACAGGGTCTTCGGAACCGGGGCGGGACGCAAAGGCCAAGGGGGTCTGGGCAGAGGAAGGCGGATCTTAGGATTTGCGTTTAACTGCAAAGGCTTACCGGTGGGTGATCAGCCAGATATGGGTCTCAGACCCAGGTCGGGTGGCCATCATCTCAGACGGCCAATGCATGTCGCGATGAACCTTAGGGGACAAAGCGGCGGCTACAGTCTCTCAGGGGGCTGGGGCGACTGGATCGGAGTGCTCCTCGGGGTACGTCGACCCGGTAAGGCGTCAGGGCGTATCCGAAAGGGTACATGCAAAGACCGCGTCTGCGCACCTGACGCCTTTTCTTATGCCGAAATTCGGTTTCATACAGGCTACCACTCACCCCTGCCGAACGGGAACGGGGCTCTTCTGCGTGCGCGAAAGAGCCCCGATTTAGTGTCAGATATGCAATGCCGCGTCTATGCACCTGTAGGGCTAGACTACTGCGTGTGGGCGCAATCTTCAACCATATATTGCGTTAATGTCCGGCTCGCCCGCAAGATAAGCGCGCTTACAGGCTTTCCTGCACGTCCGAAGCTGCGTTCTGGATTGCATCCCCGGCCTTTTCGATATCTTTGCCCGCGCCTTTGGCGGTTTCGCAGGCGGTCAGTGCAAACAGGCTCAGGCCAATCAGAATTACGCGGATCATGTGTGTCTCCTCAGTGCTCGATACGGATTCGGTAGCACCTTTCTCGACACCAAGCCAGAGCTAGCCTTTGTCCTCACCGCAGAACAGCTCGTACACCACTTCAAGCATCCGGCGCGGGCGGTCATCGGCCAACCGGTAGAAGATGGTTTTGCCCTCTCTGCGCGGTATCACAAGCCCCTCCAGACGCAGGCGGGAAAGCTGTTGCGAAACAGCGGCTTGTCTGGCGGACAACAGCTCTTCCAACTCGGTAACAGATTTCTCACCGGACACCAGGTGACACAGGATCATCAGTCGGCCTTCGTGACTGATTGCCTTGAGGAAGTTGGACGCGCGTGTCGCATTATCGACCATACGATCCAGGTCGTGTTGCGACATGTCCTGAGACAGCTGTGGAAGTGCCATCGAATGTGTTCCTTGTGAACCCGTTGACCGGGCGTAGTTTCCGTAACGTAAAGCTCGTCGCCTGCGAGCCACTTCAGTACATGTTTCGATCAATTATTGCTATATGTATGAATCAAAAAACCGTGATGAAAAAAGGGGAACCCGCAGCCGTTTTCCCCGCAGCCCCTTTAGCGGGGCGCAATCATGGATAGGGTGCTGCTACGGGACAGCGGCAGGTGTGACAATCTTATTGACGGCGATCCACATTCATTCCGCGTTCTCACCGACACCCCCTTGCAGCCCCCCGGAGCCAACACTAAGACTCAGGTAACACTTGTTGGGATAATGTCCCGATCCACAGCAAAACAGGCAGGTTACGAATGTTCGATCCCGTAGATACCTACATGAATACGCTTGTTCCCATGGTCGTTGAACAGACCAGCCGGGGCGAGCGCGCGTATGATATTTTCTCCCGCCTGCTGAAAGAGCGGATCATCTTCATCAACGGCCCGATTCACGATGGCATGAGCCATCTGATTGTGGCGCAGCTGCTGCACCTTGAGGCGGAAAACCCCAACAAGGAAATCTCGATCTACATCAACTCGCCCGGTGGCGTGGTGACCAGCGGTTTGTCGATTTACGATACAATGCAGTATATCAAGCCGAAATGTTCCACGTTGGTGATCGGTCAGGCGGCCTCGATGGGATCGGTTCTGCTGGCCGGCGGCGAGAAAGGGATGCGCTTTTCGCTGCCCAACAGCCGGATCATGGTGCACCAGCCCAGCGGCGGATATCAGGGTCAGGCCAGCGATATCATGATCCACGCAGCCGAGACGCAAAAGCTCAAGGATCGCCTTTATGATATCTATGTGCGTCATACCGGGCAGACAAAAAAGGCGGTTGAAAAAGCGCTGGACCGTGACAATTTCATGAGCCCGGAAGAGGCCAAGGAATGGGGTCACATCGACGAGATCGTGGAAAACCGCGCAAAAATGGACGCGGATGAGGTCTGAGTTTCGGAGCCTGCACCACCAGTGCAGGAACCATTTTGAGATTGTAGCGGCCAAAGCGCTGGCCTAAGCTGCACGAACAGGCGAAAACGCATTCCCGCCGGGGGTGCTGGGATGAGGCCCGAAAGGTAGATCATGGCGACGAATTCAGGCGGTGACGGGAAAAACACGCTCTACTGCAGCTTCTGCGGCAAAAGCCAGCATGAGGTGCGCAAGCTGATCGCAGGCCCGACCGTTTTCATCTGTGATGAATGTGTCGAACTTTGCATGGACATCATCCGCGAAGAGACAAAGGCCAGCGGGCTGAAATCTTCGGACGGCGTTCCGACGCCCAAGGATATCTGTGAGGTGCTGGACGATTATGTGATCGGTCAAGCCACCGCAAAACGCGTCCTGTCGGTCGCGGTCCACAACCACTACAAACGTCTGAACCACGCCCAGAAAGCGGGCAATGATATAGAACTGGCGAAGTCCAATATCCTGCTGATCGGCCCCACCGGCTGTGGCAAGACGCTGCTTGCGCAGACGCTGGCCCGGATACTGGATGTTCCCTTTACCATGGCCGATGCCACCACGCTGACCGAAGCCGGTTACGTGGGCGAGGATGTGGAAAACATCATTCTCAAGCTGTTGCAGGCCAGCGAATACAATGTCGAACGCGCGCAGCGCGGTATCGTCTATATCGACGAGGTCGACAAGATCACCCGCAAATCCGAGAACCCGTCGATCACACGCGACGTGTCCGGTGAAGGCGTACAGCAGGCGCTGCTGAAACTGATGGAAGGCACCGTGGCCAGCGTTCCGCCGCAGGGCGGCCGCAAACACCCGCAGCAGGAATTCCTGCAGGTGGACACCACGAACATCCTGTTCATCTGCGGCGGCGCTTTTGCGGGTCTGGACAGGATCATTGCGCAACGCGGCAAGGGCTCGGCCATGGGTTTTGGCGCCGATGTGCGCGACAATGACGAGCGCGGCGTGGGCGAGATATTCAAAGATCTGGAACCTGAAGATCTGCTGAAATTTGGCCTGATCCCCGAATTCGTCGGTCGTCTGCCGGTTCTGGCAACGCTGGAGGATCTGGACGAGGAAGCACTGGTCACCATCCTGACCAAGCCAAAGAACGCCCTGGTCAAGCAATACCAGCGCCTGTTCGAGCTGGAAGATGTTGAGCTGGGCTTTACCGATGACGCGCTGAAGGCAATTGCCAAGAAAGCCATCGAGCGCAAAACCGGTGCACGTGGTTTGCGGTCTATTCTCGAGGATATCCTGCTGGATACCATGTTCGAACTGCCGGGCATGAAAAACGTCAGCGAGGTTGTGGTGAACGAAGAGGCGGTAATGTCCGACGCGCAGCCGCTGTTCATCTATGCCGATGCGGCCAAGGAATCGGCCTCGGCGGGTTGAGGCCGGGCTTTTTACCGCGACGGTGGAACTTCAGTTGAACCGGTTCAGGGGGCTCTGCCCCCGCTGCCCTTCGGGCATCTCCCCCGGGATATTTATAGCCAGATGAAGCTGGGGATCCGTTGCTCGCACGCGAAGGCATGCGCAATCAGGCAGCGGGAGCTTAAGTAAGCTTTCGAACAACAAAGGTGACGGATTATGACGGTGAAGCGCATTTCTTCGGGCGGTGAGTTTGAGGCTAAAGTCGGCTATTGCCGCGCAGTGGTTGCGGGCGGCTGGGTTCATGTCGCCGGGACCGTCGGGCAGGGCGAGGACGTGGTGGCGCAATGCCGGTCTGCGCTGGATGTCATCGGCAAGGCACTGGCTGAGGCGGGCGCAGGTTTTGAAGATGTGGTTCGGGTCACCTACATGTTGCCGGACCGCAATGAGTTCGCGCCGTGCTGGCCGGTTCTGGCCGAGACGTTTGGCGCCAATCCACCGGCTGCGACGATGATCGAATGCGGTTTGATTGATCCGAAGTACCGGATCGAGATCGAAGTGACCGCCATCCTGCCGCAGTGACACTGGAAGCCCAAGGGGCACTGGACCTTGGCGAGCCTTTGGTCCATACCTTCTCTCGACCGAAATGCCGGAGGCAGCCGATGGGAATCCTGAACAGTCTTTTACGAGCCGTGACCTGGTGGAACGGGTCAACACTGAACACGCAGCTTTATACGGCGCGCAAGGGTGTGAAAGTGGGCGAAGACAATGAAGGCAATGTGTTTTATCGCACCGCCGACGACAGCAGGCGCTGGGTGATTTTCAATGGCGAGGCCGAAGCCAGCCGGATTGACCCGGAATGGCACGGCTGGTTGCATCGCACCTGGGATGAACCCCCGACCGACAAGCCGCTGCCGCACAAAGCCTGGGAAAAACCGCATCAGGAGAACCTGACAGGTACGGCACTGGCCTATGCGCCTGCCGGGTCGCTGCGTCGGGCCAAGCCGGTTGAGCGCAGGGATTACGAGGCCTGGAGCCCGGAATAAACGAGGCGAAGATGTCGACCCATAACTGGACCGAAGTTCTTGTCGGAGGCGTCGTATTGGCCGGTGCCATCGCGTTTGGCGTCTATGCCAGCCAATCGACCGGCCTGTCGCAAGCTGCTGCGGGCTATGAGTTGGGCGCCTCGTTCCGGTCGCTGGAAGGGGTGGGCGTCGGCACCGATGTCCGTCTTGCTGGTGTGAAAATCGGCACTGTTACCGGGGTCAAGCTGAACCCGGATACTTATCGTGCTGACACGACTTTCTCTGTTGCGGAAGGCGTTCTTGTGCCCGATGACAGCGCCATCGTGATCTCGTCCGAAGGGCTGCTGGGTGGAAACTTTGTCGAAGTTATGCCTGGCGGTTCGCCCTTCTTTTTTGAACCTGGCGATGAGATTCAGGATACCCAGGGTGCGGTCAGCCTGATCTCGCTGCTGGTCAAGTTCGTGGCTGGAGATGGCGGCGAATGATGCGCGCCGCCCTGATTGCCCTGTTGCTGACTGGAACCGGCGCCGCCGCGCAGCAGAAAGTCAACTCTGGCCCCGGCGCCATGCTGCGGGGGCTCGACAAAGTTAGTGGCCAGACGGTTGATATCGAATTGCAGACAGGTCAGACCGAACCTGTGTTCGGGCTGGATGTGGCGCTGGGGGATTGCCGGTATCCGGTGGACAACCCGACAGGCGATGCCTTCGCCTATCTGACCATTTGGGAAACGGGCAAGGCGGATCAGCTGTTTGACGGCTGGATGATCGCGACCTCTCCGGCGCTGAATGCGCTGGATCACGCGCGATATGACGTTTGGGTCATCCGCTGTATCACACCTTCTGCGGACTGAGTGATCGGCGCAGCAAAGTCGGCGCTCTGGCTCAGGGCTTCTTCCAGTTCTTTCTTGTAAGCACCACGCGGGATTTCGATCGCCCCAAGGGATGCCAGATGCGCAGTCAGGAACTGCGTGTCAAAGAGGTGAAAGCCGGTTTGCCGCAGCCGGTCCACAAGATAGGCGAGCGCGATTTTCGAGGCATCCGTGCGGCGCGAAAACATGCTTTCGCCAAAGAACGCGGCCCCCAGCGTCACACCATATACGCCGCCCACCAGCGCCGCTCCGTCCCAGACTTCCAGTGAATGCGCATGACCGGATTGGTGCAACTGGCGATAAAGGACGTGCAGTTCCGCGTTGATCCAGGTGTCGGACCGGTCAGCGCACCCATCAACAACGCCGGAGAAATCCCGATTGATTGAAATCTCGAACCCGCAGTTCCGGATGCGGCGCGCAAGGCTGCGCGAGATGTGGAACCCGTCCAGCGGAAATATCCCGCGAAACTTGGGATCAACCCAGAACAGTTCAGGATCGTCGCGGTGTTCGGCCATCGGGAAGATACCGATGGAATATCCGTGCAGCAGCAGTTCGGGGGTCAGGCTCATGCCGGTGATAGGGCGACCAGAGGGCGCGGGCCCTCTGGCACATGGCCCTTATTTTTCCATGTTCTCCGCAAGCCAGCGCTCCAGCCAGTGGATGTTGTACTCGCCGCTGTGCAGATCGGGCTCCTGCAACAGGGCGTGGAAAAGGGGTACGGTGGTGTCGATACCGTCGACGATCAACTCTCCCAGCGCGCGTTGCAGACGCGCCAGCGCCTCGGCCCGGTCGCGGCCCTGCACGATCAGCTTGCCAATCAGCGAGTCGTAATAGGGCGGGATCGAATAGCCGTCATAAAGCGCCGAGTCCATCCGCACGCCCAGGCCGCCCGGCGCGTGATAGGCCGTGATCTTGCCGGGGCAGGGCGAAAAGTTCGGCAGCTTCTCCGCGTTGATCCGGACCTCGATGGCATGGCCGTTGATCTCAAGATCGTCCTGACCGAATGACATCGGTTCACCCGCTGCGACAAGGATTTGCTCGCGCACCAGATCGACGCCGAAAATTCCTTCGGTGACAGGGTGTTCCACCTGCAGGCGGGTGTTCATTTCGATGAAATAGAACTCGCCCTTTTCATACAGGAACTCGATGGTGCCTGCGCCGATATAGTTGATCTTGGCCACCGCGTCGGCGCAGATCTTGCCGATCCGGGCGCGCTCTTCGGCGGTAATGCAGGGGCCGGGGGCCTCTTCAAAGACCTTCTGGTGACGGCGCTGCAACGAACAATCGCGCTCGCCCAGATGCACCGCATTGCCCTTGCCGTCGCCAAAGACCTGAATCTCGATATGGCGCGGCGTGGTCAGATATTTCTCGATATAGACCTCGTCATTGCCAAAGGCGGCCTTGCCTTCGGCGCGTGCGGTCATGAAGGCGCTTTCCATCTCTTTCGCGTTCATCGCGACTTTCATGCCGCGCCCACCGCCGCCAGCTGTGGCTTTGATGATGACGGGATAGCCGAATTCCTCACCGATGCGCTTGGCGTCGGCCAGCGTGGGAACGCCACCGTCCGAACCGGGAACGCAAGGCACACCCAGCGCCTTCATCGTGTCCTTGGCGGTGATCTTGTCGCCCATGACGCGGATATGTTCCGCGGTGGGGCCGATGAACGTGATGCCATGATCTTCGACGATCTGCACGAACTCGGCGTTTTCGGACAAAAAGCCATAGCCGGGATGGATCGCCTGCGCGCCGGTGATCTCACAGGCCGAAATGATCGCGGGCACCGACAGATAGCTTTGCGGGCTGGGCGGGGGGCCGATGCAGACCGATTCGTCCGCCATGCGCACATGCATCGCGTCGCTGTCGGCGGTGGAATGGACGGCAACCGTTTTTATCCCCATCTCGCGCGCGGCGCGGATGACGCGCAGGGCGATCTCGCCTCGGTTGGCAATCAGGATCTTGTCGAACATGGGCCCGCCTTACTCGATGATGACCAGAGGGGTGCCGAACTCAACAGCGTCGCCATCGCCCACCAGCACGCGCTTGACGGTGCCCGATTTGGGGGCGTGGATGTGGTTCATGGTCTTCATCGCTTCGACGATCAGCAGCGTGTCGCCTTCAGACACTGTCGCGCCGACGGAAATGAAAGCGGGCGCGCCGGGTTCCGGCTGCATATAGACCGTGCCCACCATGGGCGAGGTGACAGCGCCCGGATGGCTGGCCGGATCTTCGGCGGCAGCAGGGGCCGCCGCGGGGGCCGCAGCCGGTGCCGCAACGGGGGCGGGCGTTGCCGCAGGGACGGCCACCTGAACCGGAGCGGCCACGGTCTGTGTCATACGGCTGACGCGCACGTTCAGGCTGTCTTCTTCGCCATATTCGCGTTTGACCTGCAATTCGGTCAGATCGTTTTCGCGCAGCAACTCGGCCAGAGCCTTGATGAATGCCACATCCGCTTCGTGTTTGGTGTCTGTCATGAGTATCCTCGACGGTTCCCCTTTGGCCCGTCTGTTTCTTGCGGGCTCTGATCAAATTACGCAGGGTTATAGGCTAAGCGGCGGTGCATGAAAAGCGCCGACTCGCACCATCTTTCATGCGTTCCACGCGTATTTCAAAGGGTCGGACAGGTCACAGGGGCATCCCCGATAATTTGGCGACCAGTTCAGACAGCTTTCGCGCGCCGAATTTTTCAAGCAAGCGGGCGCGGTAAGCCTCGATTGTGCGGTAACTCAGGCCCAGCTCTGCTCCGATTTCCTTGGCCGACAGGCCGCGGCAGGACAGGATGGCCACTTCGCGTTCACGGATGGTCAGCTCAACCAGCGGTCGTTCCTCGGATATGTCGGAAAAGCTCCAGATACCGTGGCGGAACGGGTCGTCGGGCGTCAGCGACCGGCCCCGGGCGCGGCACCAGAACAGATCCCCGCTGCGGCGGCGCATGACGCGCTCATCCGTGTAATACCCGGTGCCGCGCATCACCTGCAGGCTGCGTTCACCGATCCTCTCCCAATCCGCGACCGAAGGGTAAAGGTGCAACAGCGGCATGTTGCGATAGTCGTTTTCTTCTCCGCCAAAGGTGCGGGCAAATTGCAGGTTGCAGCGCCGGATGATCCGGTTTTCCAGCTCAACAAGCCCGATCGGCGCATATTCAAAGGCGGGGTCGCTCATGCGTGTATGGTGCCGGGAAAGCGCGCGAAAATGAAGGGGGGATGCGATGTCTTGCGCCAGATTGACGCCCGAAACCGATGCTGTGGTCTGCGCCAAGTTGTCAAAGTTGTAAATGTCATCTGAAAAGAAATGATTAACCTGCGGAAACAGATGCTATAATCTGAAAACGAGCGTGAAATTCGACGGGTCTGAATTCAGGGAAAGTAAACATGCGCGACACGTTGACAGGAAGTCGCATTCGCGAAAGACGGCAGATTGCCGGGCTGCGGCAGGCGGAACTGGCGCGGCAGGCCGGAGTATCGGCGTCTTATCTGAACCTGATCGAACACAATCGCCGCAGGATCGGGGGCAAGTTGCTGGTCGATATCGCGGCGGCGCTGGGCGTTGAACCTTCGGTCCTGACACAGGGGATCGAGGCAACTCTGGTTTCCGCCCTGCGCGAGGCGGCCGAGGATGCGGTCGGGCAGAAGGCCGAGATTGACGGGCTCGAGGAGTTCGCCGGGCGCTTTCCCGGCTGGGCCGGTGTTCTGGCGCAAATGCATCGCCGTGTCGTGTCTTTGGAGCGGAACGTCGAAACCCTGTCCGACCGCCTTACGCACGACCCGCAATTGGCCGCGTCGATGCACGAGGTTCTGTCAACCGCCGCCGCCATACGCTCGACCGCCGCGATCCTAGCGGATACCCAAGATATCGAGGCCGAATGGCGCGAGCGTTTCCACAAGAACCTGCATCAGGATGCCGAACGGCTGGCAGGCAGTTCCAAGGCGCTGGTGACCTTCCTCGACGAAAGCGACTCGGCGGTTGATCCGCGTGCCGTTCCCCTGGAAGAGGTCGAAGCCTTCTTTGAAGCCCGCGCCTACACGATTTCCGAACTGGAAGACGGGGGTGATGTGGACGCGGTTGACCTGAGCGGGCTCAATACCTCGGCGGCGCGCACCGTCGCGCGCGAAGTTCTCAGGATCTATCGCGCAGACGCGCAGGCGCTGCCGCTGGAGGCCGTCAAAGCGGTTGTTCAGCAGGGTGATCCGAACCCCATCGAACTGGCGCAGCGGTTCTCGGTTGATTTTGCCACCGTCCTCAGGCGCCTGGCCTTTCTGCCAGATGGCATCCTGTCACAACCGGTCGGCATGGTGCTGTGCGATGCGTCTGGAAGTATCCTGTTTCTCAAGCCGATTCAGGGGTTTACCTTGCCCCGACACGGCGATGTCTGCCCGCTTTGGCCGCTGTTTACGGCCCTCAGCCGTCCGCTGGTGCCGGTGCGCAAGCAGGTCGTCCTGACCGGCAGGTCCTCGGCCGTGTTCGAATGCGTCGCTTATGCGTGGCCGCATGCAGTGTCGGGATACGATCAGGACCCGGCCTATCGCTCGGTCATGGTGGTGCGCCCGGTCAGGGACCCGTCAGACGGGGTGCCGGTCACTCAGGTCGGGCCAAATTGCCGTGTCTGCCCAAACCGCGATTGCAAGTCCCGGCGCGAGCCGTCGATTTTGAGCGAAGGTTTTTGACACGTTCATGACAGACCGCTTAATCTGGCGGGAACCGGTCTCGGGATGGAAGACCGGTTATGGGAGGAATTGAACATATGAGCCGAAAGGTTCTGCTGATTGAGGACGAACCGAACATCGCCGAGGCTATCCGGTTCCTGCTGTCGCGCGAGGGATGGCAGGTCGAAACGCATGGCGATGGAACGGATGCGGTTCAGGTGATCCAGGGGGCGCAGCCCGATCTGGTCATTCTGGATGTCATGCTGCCGGGCAAGAACGGTATGGATATCCTGCGGGAACTCAGAAAAATGGAGGAACTGGCAGGCTTGCCGGTTCTGATGCTGACCGCACGGGGTCAGTCGCGCGACCGGGAAATGGCTGAAAACGCAGGCGTCAGCCGCTTCATGACCAAACCGTTTTCCAATGCCGAAGTTCTGACAGCCGTGCGTGACCTTCACGCGCAGGCGACGCGTTTATGATGTCCGGCGAGGGCAACAAGACCAAACCACCGGGCACACGCCCCTCGCTTTTTCTGGAACGACAAAGCTATCGTCGTCACAGGTTGACGGATGCCGCCCGGATTTTGCCCTTTCTGGGTGCGGCGCTGCTGGCCCTTCCGTTGCTGTGGCCAGACCCGTCCGGCGGGGATGCGGCGGTGCCCTTGTCCTCGGCGATGTATTACATATTCCTCTGCTGGGGCGCGCTGATCCTGGCCGGGTTTGTCTTTGGGCTGGCCGCCCGCCGCATGGCCGCGCGCGAGGGATCGGACACGGGCGCTGAGTGATGGCCACCATAAACGTTCTGATTCTGGTTTGCCTTGCCTATGTCGTGTTCCTGTTCGCAGTGGCCTTCGCCGCGGATCGCATGGCTGCGGCCGGGCGCGGAAAATGGTTGCGTTCACCCGTGATCTACACGCTGTCCCTGTCGATCTATTGCACCGCCTGGACATTTTATGGCGCGGTGGGCAACGCAGCGCGGTCGGGGCTGGAATTTGTCACCATCTACCTCGGTCCGACGCTGGTGATGGTCGGCTGGTGGTGGGGGCTGCGCAAGCTGGTGCGCGTCGGGCGCAGCCAGCGGGTCACCTCGATCGCCGACCTGCTGTCGTCCCGGTATGGCAAGTCGAACACGCTGGCGGTCTGCGTGACCATTCTGGCGGTGCTCGGCGGCACGCCCTATATCGCGCTGCAACTGCAGTCGATTACCCTGTCCTTCTCGATCTTTGCCGAGGCTGACCCATCAGGCCTCTACCGCGAAGGGTCCAGCGTGTTTTGGGTCGCGGCTGGTCTGGCCGTGTTTGCCATCCTGTTCGGCACCCGCAATCTGGACGTGAACGAACGTCATCATGGCGTGGTCACGGCCATCGCGGTCGAGGCCGTTGTCAAACTGTTTGCGCTGATCGCCGTGGGCGTTTTCGTGGTGTGGGGGATCGCGGGCGGCATTGGCCCGATGATGGACCGGATCGACGCCTCGGAAATCGGCCAGTGGAATGTCGATGCCGGGCGTTGGACGACGTTCATCTTTCTGTCCGCCGCCGCCTTTATCTGCCTGCCCCGGATGTTTCAGGTGATGGTGGTGGAAAACGATGACGAAGGCCATCTCAGAACCGCTGCCTGGGCTTTCCCGCTCTACCTGCTGTTCATGAGCCTGTTTGTCGTGCCCATCGCCGTGGTCGGACTGGACCTGCTGCCCCAGGGCGCCAACCCCGACCTGTTCGTGCTGACCGTGCCGCTGTCCCAGGGCAATGACTGGCTGGCAATGCTGTCCTTCATCGGCGGGTTTTCCTCGGCTACCTCGATGGTCATCGTTAGTGCGATGGCCCTGTCGACAATGGTGTCGAACCATGTGGTCATGCCCATCTGGCTGAACACGCAGGAAGGCACCGGCTCAGTATCGGGCGATGTGCGCAACATTGTCCTGATGGCACGCCGAGTTTCCATTGCCGCCATCATCGCGCTGGGCTTTTTCTACTACCGGCTGTCCGGGGGCGGTGCGGCGCTGGCCTCGATCGGGTTGATCGCCTTTGCCGGTATCTCGCAGATTCTGCCAGCGTTGGTCGGGGGGCTGTTCTGGCGCAGGGCGACCCGGACCGGGGCGCTGGTCGGGCTGACCGTTGGCTTTGTGCTGTGGATATACACCCTGCTGCTGCCGGGAATGGGCGGCGCGTGGATGCCCGAAACCGTGCTGCAAAACGGCTTGTTCGGCCTTGGCTGGCTGCGCCCTCATGCCCTGTTCGGGATCGAGGGGATCGATCCGATGGTGCATACGGTGATGTGGTCCTTGTCCCTGAACACGCTTGCCTTCTGCGTCGCGTCCCTGCTCAGCTTTCCCAGCCCGTTGGAACGGTTGCAAGGGGCGCAGTTCGTCAACGTCTTTGATCACTCGGTCGCGCCGCGCGGGTGGTCCGGGTCGGTGGCGCAAAGCGAAGACCTGATGATCATGACGCAGCGCATTCTGGGCACCGGCCCCACGCAGGAGTTCTTTCAGGCCGAGGCGCAAAAACAGGGTGGCCGTTCGCACCTGCCAGAGCCGACGCCGGGCTTTCTCAACCGTCTGGAACGCGAGCTCAGCGGCTCGGTCGGTGCGGCCATGGCCCATGCGATGATCGGCCAGATCGTGGGCGGATCGTCGGTCTCAGTCGAGGATCTGCTGGCCGTGGCAGACGAATCCGCGCAACTGCTGGAATACTCCGGCCAGCTCGAGGAAAAGTCCTCCGAACTCAGCCGAACCGCTCGGCAATTGCGCGAGGCTAACGCCAAGCTCACCCAGATTTCCGAACAGAAGGACAGCTTCCTGAGCCAGGTCAGTCACGAATTGCGCACGCCGATGACCTCGATCCGGGCGTTTTCGGAAATCATGCGTGACACCGATGGCCTCAGCCGCCAGGAGCAGACCCGCTATGCCGCGATCATTCATGACGAAGCCCTGCGCCTGACCCGGCTGCTCGATGATCTGCTGGATCTGAGCGTGCTTGAAAACGGGCAGGTCAGCCTCAATCTCAGCGATGACAGCCTGCGCTCGGTTCTGGACCGCGCCGTGCCCAGCGCTCTGGCCGGGGCGGACCGAAAGATCACCGTCCGCCGGACCCGCACGGCCGAGCGGATTTTCCTGCATACGGATCTGGATCGGTTGGGACAGGTGTTCATCAACCTGATCTCGAATGCGCAGAAATACTGCGACGCGGACGATCCGGTGCTGGTCATCTCTGCCCATGATGTCGGCGGGCGGGTCATCGTCGATTTCATCGACAATGGCAGTGGCATCCCACCTGGCGCGCGCTCGATGGTGTTTGAGAAATTTGCCCGCGTGGGCGGCGACAAGGCTGGCGGAGCGGGGCTTGGTCTGGCCATCTGCCGCGAAATCATGCAGCGGCTGGGGGGTGAGATCACCTATCTGCCGGGGCAGGGCGGCGCGGCCTTCCGGATCAGCCTGCCACAGGCCTACCAGCAGGCGGCGCAGTGACGCGGCCATAAAGAACTTGGTAACGCCCGAGGGTGTAAACCGGTTGCCAGGTTCTGGAACAATTGGTGATCGGGCGTCATGTCACAAGATGTCAATGCCGCGTTGGCGCGCAAACTGTCCGTCGGGCAAAAGGATCTGGGGGATCGCCCACGCTCGGTTCTGCGGGCGCTGCGCCTTGGGTTCGCGCGGGCTGCGGGCGACCGGCTGAACCTGCCGCTGGCGGTTATCGGGGCAAAACAATCCAGCCAGTCGCAAGACGTGCCGGGGGACGCGGCGGGGCAGGATTGGCTGCTGCTGGTGTTTGACGGCCCCGAAGGCCGCGCCGCGGCCTGTCTCAACCCGAATGTGGTCTCGGCCATTGTTCAGGCCCAGACCATTGGTCAGGTCCTGTCCGGTGATCCCGGCACACGCACGTTCACGGATACCGACGCCGCCATCGTGGCCCCCTTGATCGAAGCCGCGTTGACCGGTTCCGCCGCTTTGTTCGACGCCTCAAGCGATCAGATTTGCCTTGCAGGGCTGGAATTTACCTCGCGCGCCAAGGATTTGCGCACCCTGTCACTGGCGATGACGGAAGAGGCGTACCGCATTTTCGAACTGACCGTCGATCTGGCGAACGGAGAGCAGCAGGGTCGCATCTCGGTCTTTCTGCCGGAACTTCCTTCCGTCCCGGATGTGGCAGAAGATACCGGGGAAAAGGCTGACCTGCGTATGGATCAGTGTTCAGGCGTGATGCGGGCGGAACTGACCGCCGCGCTGTGCCGCATGTCGCTGCCGCTGTCCGACCTGTCCGGAATGCGGATCGGGGACATTCTGCCGTTGCGCGGGGCGCGTCTGGACCGGACCGAGGTTCTGACGATTGACCGGACACGCGCCGGTATCGGTCGCCTTGGGCAATGCGGTGGTCTCCGGGCCGTGCGGCTGAATGAAGCCGCTGCATTGCCGGCCCTGACCGGCGCTGACGCGCAGGACTTCATCGCCAGCAAAAGTGGAACACCACCGCAGGATCATCCGGTCGAACCAGCTGTGCATGATGCGCACGCCCAGCCCGTCCCGGCCGGGGTGTCAGATCTGACAGATAGCGATCTGATCGTGAACGATTCCGAACGGATGGTCGCTGAAATCACGCAACTGGCGGGGTTGGCACCCCCGGAGTCCACCAGCTAGGTTGAGGGGCACTCAGCCGCCAGTGCCGCGGATCTGGTCCAGCATGGGGCGCAAATTGTCCAGCTGATACCCGGCTTTGCCGGTCGCACTCAGGATGTCGTCCGTGCTCATGTGGTCGCACTGGCCCAGGGCCCAGACAACCGAACACCGCGTGCCCGAGGCGCAATAGGCCAGAACAGGGCCACTGCCGTTTTCCGCCATGTCGCGCTGCCGCTTCACGTTCTCAGGTGTCATCGTCTGGTGGGTCAGCTCCAGCACCTCATATTCCATACCGGCGGCCCGCACCGCTTCGCCGATCGCGTCGGATTGCATGGCCGGGGGAACTTCGGCATTGGGCCGGTTGCAGATCACTTTGGCAAAGCCAGCCTCGGCGATGGCCGGAACATCCTCGACCGTGATCTGCGGCGAGACAGCATAGCGGGGGGTAATCTGACGAATCTCCATGCCAATTCCTTAGGCCGCGTTTGCCGCCCTGTCCAGTTGCGCGCCCAGCGGTGGTGCCACGAACATCCCAGCCGCCATTGCAACCAGAAAGACCAGCCCGCCCAGCCCGCCATAGCTCAGCGAGGCCATTGCCGGTCCGGGGCACAGCCCGGCCAGTCCCCAGCCCATCCCGAACAGAACCGAACCCACGATCAGCCTGCGATCAACCTCGGGCTTTGCAGGGGGTGGAAAGGCTCCGCCGGTCAGGGCGTTTTGCCGTCCGGTTGTCATCCGCCACGCCACAAGCATCGGCAGGATGGCACCGGCCATCACAAAGGCCAGCGTCGGATCCCAGTTGCCAAACACATCCAGCCAGCCCTGAACTTTTGTGGTGTCTGTCATGCCCGAAATCAGCAACCCGGCGCCGAACAGCGATCCGGCGATCAATGAAATGAAAAGGCGCATCAGATCACTCCCAACACATGACGCAGCAGCACAAGGGTGACGCCCCCGGCAAGGATATAGAAAACGGTGGCCACGATGCCGCGCAGCGAGAACCGAGAGATCCCGCACACCCCGTGCCCCGAGGTACAGCCATTGGCGATCCGTGTACCGATACCGACCAGCAGCCCGGCCAGAATGACAACACCCAGATTGCTGGTAAGATGCGTCTGGGCCTCGGGCAGGATCAACGGGCGCAGAAGAAGGGGCATTCCGACAAGCCCCGCAATAAAGGCCAGCTTTTCGGCCATGCTCCCCTTGGCGCTGCCATCGACAAGGCCGCCCAGAATGCCGCTTGCGCCCATGATCCGGCCATTGCCCAGCAGGTAAACCGCCCCGGCCAGACCGATCACCAGACCGCCGCACAGCCCCCAGATCCACTCTATATTCATGTGGGATTTCCCTTTGTGATTTGTTGTGCCCGCGTCACAGCTTGTTGACCGGCAGTTTCAGGAAAACATCGCCCTGTTCATCCGCCGGGGGCATCTGACCGGCCCGCATGTTGACCTGCAAAGACGGCAGGATCAGGCGCGGCATGGCCAGCGTGGCGTCCCGCGCGTCGCGCATTTCCACGAAGTCTTCGATGCTGCGCCCCTGTCCGATATGGACGTTCAGCGCCTTCTGCTCACCCACCGTCGTCTCCCACGCGTATTCGTCGCGGCCCGGGGCCTTGTAATCATGCCCGACATAGATGCGAGTGTTGTCCGGCAGCGACAGTATCTTCTGGATCGACTGGAACAGCGTGGCCGACGATCCTCCGGGAAAATCGCAGCGCGCTGTGCCGAAATCGGGCATGAACAGCGTGTCACCAACAAATGCCGCATCGCCAATCACATAGGTCATGCAGGCCGGTGTATGGCCGGGGGTGTGCAGCACGTCGCCCCGCATCTGGCCGATGTGAAAACTGTCGCCTTCCTTGAACAGCGCGTCAAACTGGCTGCCATCGCGCTGAAATTCGGTTCCTTCGTTGAAAACCTTGCCAAACGTGTCCTGCACGGTGACGATCTGATCGCCAATCCCGATCTTGCCGCCCAGCTCCTGTTGCAGATAGGGGGCCGCGGACAGGTGGTCGGCATGGACATGGCTTTCCAGAATCCACTCGACCTTAAGGTCCTGCGCGCGCACAAAATCGATGATCCTGTCCGCCGAAATTGTCGACGTCCGCCCCGAGGCATGGTCGAAATCCAGTACGCTGTCGATGATGGCACAGGCCCGTCCCTGAGGTTCATGAACCACGTAGGAAACCGTAAAGGTCTGCTCGTCAAAAAACGCTTTCACTTTCGGTGTCATGATCTTCTCCGTTTCGGTCTCGCATATCATATATGTGAATTGGAATGTGATGCAATATCGAACCTGAATTTGATGCCGGTCAAAGCAACCGCTGTAATTCTGGCTTAATCTTTAACCTATCCGCGTCAGATTGCCGAAACTTCGACCATGGCAGGCAATTTCCCGCACAAGGCTACGATATTATCTGCGGGTCGTAATCCCGTTACGTATATTGGGGATACTGGCGCCACTTGGGAGGATAGTTATGACACCGACTGGTCTTTATTCCGAAGCCGAGCAGCTTGAACGTAAGCTTGTGAACGCGGGTCTGGAAACGCGTTTGGCGCTTCAGCCGAGTGTGAGTAAGATTGTTGACCGGATGCGGCAGCAGGGGATGGAGGTGCCTTCGCGCCTGCGTCGTCTGGATGCGGCCTTGTGCGAAGATGCGATTGAAGCGCAGTTTGATAACTTGCCGGTGTGAACCGGATGGTCATCCAAGGGAAATCCCGAGGATGACCAGCATCAATCCAAGCACCGACAGAAACAGCGAGGCCAGGTTCCAGGGCAAGACCCCCTGAACCACCGCGCGCAGCTCGTCATCCGACAGACCGGCCTTGCGCGCCCGCATCACGCGAAGAATGCACCAGACCAGACCGGCAAGCCCGGCCACAGACAGGGCTGCACCGCCCCAGGTGATGAATTCAAACATGGTTCCCCGCATATCCTCGTGACCTGATCACGCGCTTAACGGATCGGTTGGGGTCATACAAGTGCGCCAGCCCATTGGGTGCTTGCGACCCGGGCGGCAGCACTGTATCCGGCATTCCACACCAGGGTTTCAGCCTCTGGGACAGGCGTGTTTCGAAGGTGCCCCCGATGATCGGGCCACCGCCGTTCACCGCCAGCCGCAGGCTGACCTCTTCTGGTTGCAGGTCCATAACCGGGAACAAAAAAGATGAGCATGTCTGAAGAAGCAGAAGCAAATTACAAGGTCACCGCGGGCGAGCTGCGCCAGTTTGTGGAACGTATCGAGCGCCTGGAGATGGAAAAGAAAGACATCGCCGACCAGATCAAAGAGGTCTACGCCGAAAGCAAGTCGCGCGGCTATGACGTAAAGGCCCTGCGCAGCATCATTTCCCTCAGAAAAAGGGACAAGGATGACATCGCCGAGCAAGAGGCCGTCATCGAAATGTACAAAGAAGCGCTGGGCATGACCTAAAGCCCGACCGTCACGAAACGATCTATGGCTCTGGAATGGGTTCAATGCCCTGAAAGAGCCACTGGCCCAAGGGATGCAACGGGCGCGCAGCAGTTCCCCTTGCCAAGCGCATGGTACTACCACGCACAGCGCTCGACGCCTCCGGGCTGTATCGAACCGCCCATAAACCAAACGCGCACCACAAAAGTCTCTGACACGCCAATAGCCAAAGACGCCGGAACACCCAAACCCTTCCGGATGAAAGCGTGCTTTTTCACAGGAAAATGAAGGATGGTGCTGCTGGAGAGAATTGAACTCTCGACCTCTCCCTTACCAAGGGAGTGCTCTACCTCTGAGCTACAGCAGCGCTGTGGGCGGGTGATTAGACTCAAACGAAACGCGGCGCAAGGGTGTCTGGACGGTTTTTTTCGCCTCCTGTAGAGAAAGATCATGACGGATAAAAATTCACCCAAAAAACAAGGTAAACCCGGCGATGCGCGCGAGGCGCGGCTGAAGGCGGCGCTCAAGGCCAACATGGCGCGTCGCAAGGCGCAGGCCAAGGCGCGCGCGGCCGCAGGGGACAAGCCTGACAAGGACGAGGGATAAGAGCAGATGGATTCGATTCTGGTAACGGGCAATGGCCCGCTGAACGGTCAGATACCGATTGCGGGGGCCAAGAATGCGTGCCTGACACTGATGCCCGCAACATTGCTGAGCGAAGAACCGCTGACGCTGACCAATGCGCCGCGGCTGAGCGACATCAAGACCATGACCGCGCTGCTGCAATCGCTGGGGGCCGAGGTGTCGTCGCTGCAAGACGGTCAGGTGATTGCAATGTCCAGTCACAGCCTGACCAGTCAGACCGCCGATTATGACATCGTGCGCAAGATGCGTGCGTCCAACCTTGTGCTGGGCCCCTTGCTGGCGCGGTTCGGGCAGGCGGTCGTGTCACTGCCAGGCGGTTGTGCGATCGGCGCGCGGCCAATGGACCTGCATGTCGAAGGGCTCGAGGCGCTGGGCGCCGAGATCGAGCTTAGAGATGGGTATCTGCACGCCAAGGCTCCGGGCGGTCTGAAAGGCGCCGTGCATCAGATGCGCTTTGCCTCTGTCGGAGCAACAGAAAACATCGTCATGGCCGCCACGCTGGCCAAGGGCACCACGGTGCTCAAGAACGCCGCGCGCGAACCCGAGATCGTCGATCTGGTTGGATGCCTGCGCAAGATGGGTGCCCAGATCTCTGGCGAAGGCACCCCGACCATCGAAATTCAGGGCGTCGATCGCCTGCACGGGGCCACACATCAGGTTGTCACCGACCGGATCGAGCTGGGCACCTATATGCTGGCCCCGGCGATTTGCGGTGGCGAGGTGGAATTGCTGGGCGGTCGCATGTCGCTGGTCGATTCCTTTGCGGCCAAGCTGGATGCGGCAGGCGTCAGCGTTTCAGAAACCGAAGGAGGTCTGAAAGTGGCCCGCAAAAACGGGCGCGTGCGCGCGGTGGATGTGGTGACCGAACCTTTCCCCGGCTTCCCGACCGACCTGCAGGCGCAGATGATGGCGCTGATGTGTACGGCCGAGGGCACCTCGGTTCTCGAAGAACGCATTTTCGAAAACCGCTTCATGCACGCCCCCGAACTGGTGCGCATGGGCGCGCAGATCGAGGTGCATGGCGGCACCGCCACGGTGACCGGGGTCGAACGTCTGAAAGGCGCGCCGGTGATGGCGACCGACCTGCGGGCTTCGGTCTCGCTGATCCTTGCCGGATTGGCGGCAGAAGGGGAAACAACGGTCAGCCGGGTCTATCATCTGGACCGCGGATATGAACATGTGGTGCGCAAGCTGGAAGGTGTGGGCGCAAAGATTGAACGGATCAAGGGCCAATGACAGACGCAAGTTTTGAAGACGGGCGCGAGGCGCCGCTAAATCTGGGGGCCGAGGATGCAGATGACCTTCAGGTGATCTCGACTCTCGCGCAGGATGCCGTGTTTCCGGTGACCGAGATGAAGTGGCAACCGTCGCAGCGCCGTTTTGGCCTGCTGCTGAACCGCTTTCGTTGGGAAGACAAGGATGCCGCCGCCCGCCGCGACCGCCCGTTTGAACGGGTGCAATCGGTGCTGGTCTTCGGTTCGGTTCTCTCGGTGTCCAGTCAGGGCATTGATCGCGGTGACACCGACATGATCATGTCGCTGATGTCGGTCGTTTTCGAACCCGGCGAGGATGGCGCGGGCCATGTCCTGCTGACGCTGGCCGGTGACGGTGCGATCCGCCTGACGGTCGAGGCGCTGGATGCCACCCTCAAGGACGTGACGCGCCCTTATCAGGCCCCCTCCGGTCAGGCCCCGCATCACCCCGAATAGATGCAGAACAAGCGCGGGATTTCTCAGGCGTTTTCAAAGGTGCCCGAAGGGATCTCCCTGCGTCCGGCCACCGTGTTCGACGTGTTCGACCTCAGCCGGGTTCTGATCCGTTCGATCACGCAGCTTTGCGCGGCCGATCACAAGAATGACCCGGACCATCAAAGGCGGTGGACCGATAACAAGGACCCGGCCACCATACGGGGCTGGTTCAGGCCCGGATCGCAGATCTGGCTGGCCGAACACCGGGGGCAGGTGGCCGCCGTCGGGGGGCTGTTGGAAACTGGGACGGTCACTTTGCTCTATGTCGATCCGGATCATACGAGGCAGGGCGTGGGGCGAGCGCTGCTCAACCGGCTGGAACGGCAACTGACTGTGTGCGGCTGTGCCGAGGCGCATCTGGATGCCACCCAAACGGCGCACGCGTTCTATCTGAAACAGGGATGGCAACCGGCAGGCCGGTCCGGTGACTGGCACGGCATTCCGCAATACCCGATGCGCAAATCGCTGCACCCCGTGGGCTGAGGGTTGAGGCCGCGCGCTCCGGGCGATATGTCCCAATGCGCAACGCCCGGAGTGCCAGATCATGCCCGTTTTCCTTGATACCAAATCGCCCGATTTCGAACCCGCCTTCCGGACCCTGCTCTCGGCCAAGCGCGAGGACAGCCCGGATGTGGATGCGGTTGTGGCGCAGATCATCGACGACGTGCGCAACCGGGGCGATGCGGCGGTGATCGAACTGACGGCCAAATTCGACCGGCTGGCGCTGACGCCCGAAACGCTGGCCTTCAGCGCACAGGAGATCGCGGATGCGGTGGCGCAGGTCGGGGCCGACGATCGCGCGGCGCTGGAACTGGCCGCTTCCCGTATCCGGGCCTATCACGAAAGGCAATTGCCCGAGGATCAGGAATGGACGGATGCGACGGGCGCAACACTCGGCTGGCGCTGGTCTGCTGTCTCGGCCGCAGGGCTTTACGTGCCGGGTGGGCTGGCCTCGTACCCGTCATCGGTGCTGATGAACGCCATCCCGGCCAAGGTGGCCGGTGTGGAACGGCTGGCCATCGTGGTGCCCACGCCCGAAGGGCAGGTGAACCCGCTGGTGCTGCTGGCGGCACAGCTGTCGGGTGTGGACGAGGTCTATCGCATCGGCGGCGCGCAGGCCGTGGCAGCGCTGGCCTATGGCACCGATACTATCGCGCCGGTCGACAAGATCACCGGGCCGGGCAACGCCTTTGTCGCCGCCGCCAAGCGGCGCGTCTTTGGTAAGGTCGGTATCGACATGATCGCTGGCCCCTCGGAAATTCTGGTCATCGCCGACAAGGACAATGAGCCTGACTGGATTGCGCTGGACCTGCTCAGCCAGGCCGAACATGACGAAAGCGCGCAGTCGATCCTGATCACTGACGACGCGGCATTCGGCCAGTCCGTCGCGCAGGCGGTCGAAAAACGGCTGGAAACCCTGCAACGCCGTGCCATCGCCGGGGCCAGCTGGCGCGACTACGGCGCGGTGATCACTGTGCGCAACCTAGACGAGGCCGCAGCCTTGTCCAACCGCATTGCCCCGGAACATCTGGAACTATGCGTGGCCGACCCGCGCGCGTTGAGCAAAAAAACCATCCACGCCGGAGCCATCTTTCTGGGTCAGTACACCCCCGAAGCCATCGGCGATTATGTGGGCGGCCCCAACCACGTGTTGCCCACCGCCCGCTCGGCACGGTTTTCGTCTGGCCTCAGCGTGATGGATTTCCTCAAACGCACCACGCTTAGTCAGATGACTCCCGAAGCCCTGCGTGCCATCGGCCCTGCTGCCGAACAGCTGGCGCAATCGGAAAGCCTCGAGGCGCATGGCCTCTCGGTCACCGCGCGCCTGAACCGCCTGAATGGCTGAAATGACGCAAAGACCGGGCGCATATGGCGTTTCTGTGCGTTGCCCGTTGAATATCATTGTTATAGGTCTGTGCTGACGCAAGGAATGTGACTGTAAAGATGACCCGCATCTCGCATATCGAACTGGATGATAGAAATCTGCCGCCGCCCACGCCCGAGATCGAGCAGGAGCGCAAGGTCGCCATCTATGATCTGCTGGAAGAAAACAGCTTCTCGCTGCCCAAACGCGACGACCGCGTTGTGCCCGAGGGCCCCTATCGCCTCCAGCTTTCGATCCGCGACAAACGGCTTGTCTTCGACATTGAAACCGAGGCCAACGAAAAAGCGGCCGAGTTTCACCTGTCGCTCGGTCCCTTCCGGCAGGTGGTCAAGGATTACTTCCAGATCTGCGAAAGCTATTTCGATGCGGTGAAATCGCTGCCGCCCAGCCAGATCGAAACCATCGACATGGCCCGCCGGGGTATCCACAACGAAGGCAGTCGCGTGTTGCAGGAACGGCTGGAAGGCAAGGCAGATGTCGACACCGACACTGCTCGTCGCCTGTTCACGCTGATCTGCGTTCTGCATTTTGGGGGCTGACGCGTGAAGCCTCTGCCGCAGTCGGTCTTGTTCTGTTGCGACCACAACGCGGTTCGGTCCCCAATGGCCGAGGGGCTGATGAAGAAATTCTATGGCACCGGCACCTATGTTCAGTCCGCCGGTGTGCATAACGATCTGGAAATCGACGGCTTCAGCATCGCGGTCTGCCACGAGGTGGGCGTGGAACTGTCCCGCCACCGCTCGCGCTCCTTCGACGAGATGCAGGAATGGGGCGATGACCTCAGCTCGTTCGATCTGGTCGTGGCGCTTTCACCCGCCAGCCAGCGTCAGGCGCTGGAACTGACCCGTGTTTTTCACCTCGATGTCGATTATTGGCCAATAATGGACCCTACCGGGATGGGCGAGACCCGCGAACAAAAGCTACATCACTACCGACAGACCCGCGACCAGATCATTCAGCATCTGAAAGACCGCTGGGGCGAACCAACGGAGGGGATATGAACCAGACCGTCAAAACCTATTTCGATGCCTTCAACGCCGGTGACGTCGATGGCATGCTGGCCTGCCTGTCTGATGACGTGGCCCATCACGTGAACGAAGGTCAGATTCGCGTCGGCAAGGAAAAGTTCGCCGCCTTTTGCGCCCATATGAACCGCTGCTACCGCGAAAACCTGACCGACATCGTCGTGTTCGAGGCTCAGGGCGGCACCCGCGCCGCGGCCGAGTTCATCGTCAACGGCACCTATCTGGAAACCGACGAGGGCCTGCCCGACGCGCACGGCCAGACCTATCGCCTGCCTGCCGGGTCGTTCTTTGATCTCAGGGACGGCAAGATCACCCGCGTCACCACCTTCTATAACCTTGCAGACTGGACCAAACAGGTCTCGAATGGCTGACGTCAGTGACGTCCGCCCCCTGACCGGAGCGGCACTCGGGGCCGCTCTGGACGATGTCGCCCGCCTGCGGATCCGGGTGTTTCACGCCTGGCCCTATCTCTATGACGGCGATCTGGAATACGAACGCAAATACCTGCAATCCTACCGCGACAGCGACAAGGCCATTGTGGTCGGCGCCTTAGACGGCGACCGCCTGATCGGCGCCTCGACCGGCGCACCCCTGAACGACCACGCCGACGATTTCGCCGCGGCCTTCGCAGACACCGGGCTGGACCTGTCGCAGATCTTCTATTGCGCTGAATCCGTCCTGCTGCCGGACTATCGCGGGCAGGGGGTTGGCCACAAATTCTTCGACACGCGCGAGGGGCACGCCCGCGATCTGGGCTTCGCCAAATGCGCCTTTTGCAGCGTGCAACGCCCCGCCGACCACCCTCTGCGCCCCGACAACTACCGCCCGCTGGATACCTTCTGGCGCGCCCGCGGATACAAGCCCTTACCCGGCGCAATCGCCCAATTCTCGTGGAAGGATATCGGGGAGGAGGGAGAAACGCTGAAGCCGTTGCAGTTCTGGATCAGGGATTTGTAGGGTTCGGGTTGGGGGCGGTGGAGCAGGGTTTTTCTGTGTTTTGCCGGGAGTGTGGCCAAAGAGCTGCCATGTGCTGCAGGTGCAGTGTTGATCATTTTTATTGACAGCAGTGCGGACATAGCTGCCGTTTGTTGTCGTTGCCCCAATGTCTGCTTGCCGATCAGGATGGTTTGCTGACGGAGAAACTAAATCGGCCAGTCGAGAAGAAATGCTCCCCACTTGCATTAAGTGCCGATTGTTCTTCTGCCCACGCCTGCAGTTCATCATCTGGAACAGTTTTTTGTCCCTTCACGTAAGCCACAATGAAGGGCACCACCATTTCGCCATAGCAACCATCGTACCTGTCCGTATTTATGATGGAGAAATAGCTCACCTCATTAACGATCAAACCCGCGTTCCGAAGGCGAGCAACAAGCGTTCGTGGAAGTTTGCTGTCGGCGCAATGCGGTGCAAAAGCCTTGAGGACCTTCTCCATTCGATCCGGATTCTCGCTATGCCAACAGACGCCCTCCCAGTCCGTCGCAAGGATCAGCCCACGCCCTCCGGGCTTCAGAACACGAAAAACCTCGCTGCAAAACTTCGCTACATCAGGCACGTATTCAGCTACTTGGGTGCTAACGACCACATCGAAATAACTGTCTTCAAACGGGAGTTCGGTCGCGTCGGCGCAACGATAGCTTAGCCAGTCATGCTCACTTCGTTTGGTTGCGCGTTCCACCATCTGTTCCGAAATGTCGATGCCTACAACTTCACCATTGGGTCCTGTTTGATCCGCAATTTTAGCCGCGAGAAAGCCGGGGCCGCTTCCAATATCCAAGACCCGCTCACCCTTTTGAACCGAAATCCTTCGAAGGGTGTCGTCTCTTTGAGAAACTACGTCCGGTCCAAGGTAAACCGCCTCCAGTCGCTCCGCTGCGGCGGCGTCGTATTCCATACCCATAGAGTAATCCCCCCCAATTCCTGGCAGTCACGCTAGCATTGCGTCTGCCGGTATGGAAGTGGGGCGGCATCGCTGAGCGTTACCGATACGAAGGCAATTCAGACGTTGGAGCTCTCTGCAGCATTGGGGAATAAAGCTCGTCCACCCCTCCCCCAGAACCAGATTGATCTGTACACGCGGCGGCTCTCACGGTTTAGTGCCACGACACATCGGCTCAGGGGATCCCATCAATGAAAGTCGCAACCGCAGCGTATAATCTCGACTGGCTCGACAGCTGGGCGCAGTACGAGGACAAGCTGGACCGTTGGGTTGCCGAAGCTGCCGGGCAGGGGGCCGGGCTGCTGGTGTTCCCCGAATACGGCGCGATGGAGGTGTCGACGCTCGATGGTGCCGACGTGGCGGGTGATCTCGAACGCTCGATCCGCGCGGTTTCCGACCGGTTCGAAGATGTACAAAATTTGCACTCGCGTCTCGCAAGTGCGTACAAAACGTACATTCTGGGCGCATCGGCCCCGGTTGTGGATGGGTTCGGCCGCCCGGTGAACCGCGCCGCGTTCTACGCCCCGGACGGTGGCCGCGACCATCAGGACAAGCAGATCATGACCCGCTTTGAACGCGAGGACTGGGACATTGCGCCGGGTGGTTCGCTCAAGCTGTTCGACACCGCGCTGGGTAAAATCGGTGTTCTGATCTGCTATGACAGCGAGTTTCCCCTGCTGGGCCGCGCACTCAGCGATGCGGATATGATCCTTGTACCGTCCTGCACCGAAGCGCTGTCAGGGTATTGGCGTGTTCGCATCGGGGCAATGTCAAGAGCATTGGAAAATCAATGCGTTACGGTTATGTCGTCACTGGTCGGAGCCAACGACTGGTCCGAGGCAGTGGACATGAACACCGGCATGGGCGGCGTTTTCGGCCCGCCGGACAAGGGGTTTCCGGCCACCGGAGTGCTGGCCGAGGGCGCTCTGAACCAGCCCGGCTGGACCTATGCGGATGTCGACCTGTCCGCCATCGCCGAGGTCCGAGCCGATGGCCATGTGCTGAACCGGACCCATTGGCCAGAGCAGGACGCCCGAGTCGAAACGGTCACATTATCCACCCTTTAGATGAATCCGCCCTTGAAATAAGGGAAAAATAGGCTCATTTAAGCGCACATCCCCGCAGATTCTGCGGGCGCAACCTAATGATGGAGACAACATGGCCAAGGAAGATACGCTCGAATTTCCCGGTGTCGTGAAGGAACTCCTGCCTAATGCGACGTTTCGGGTCGAGCTGGAAAACGGCCATGAAATCATCGCACATACGGCAGGAAAGATGCGCAAGAATCGCATCCGTGTTCTGGCCGGCGACAAGGTTCAGGTCGAGATGACCCCCTATGATCTGACCAAGGGTCGGATCAACTACCGCTTCAAATAACGCCTGCCGAGATGGCGTTTATCCTGGGATCAGGCAGCCCAAGGCGGCTGGACCTGCTGGCGCAGCTTGGCGTGCAGCCCGACGCCATCCGCCCCCCTGATATCGATGAAACACCACTGAAAGGTGAGCTGCCGGTTCCGTATTGCAGTCGCATTACGCGTGAAAAAGTAAAGGCAGTTCAATCGGATAGCGATGACATCACGCTTTGCGCGGACACGACAGTTGCGCTGGGGCGGCGTATTCTGGGCAAGCCCGAAGATGAGGGTCAGGCCGCAGAGTTCCTGTACGCTCTGTCCGGTCGCCGCCACCGGGTGATCACCTCGGTCGCCGTTCGGCGCGGGGATCGCATTCTGCAACGTGATGTCGTCTCGCAGGTCAAGGTCAAACGCCTGTCTGACGTTGAAATCAACGCTTATCTGGCGACCGGTGATTGGCAAGGTAAAGCTGGGGCCTACGCGATCCAGGGCCTTGCTGGTGCGTTTATCCCATGGATTTCGGGCTCATTCACTGGCATCGTGGGGCTGCCCCTGTCCGAGACTGCCGCCTTGCTGCAAGGGATCGGCTACCCACTATATCGCGAGGCATGATGAAGGGTCGCACCATCGTTTTGGACCATATCCAAGGCCGCGAGGCCGCGGCATTGATGGTCGACGGAAAGCTTGATGATCTCCTGATCGCCGCCGACGCGCCGGCACCCGGCACCATCTATCGTGCCCGCGCCGATCGACCGGTCAAGGGGCAGGGCGGCATGTTCCTGACGACACCCGACGGCCCGGCTTTTCTTCGACAGGTCAAAGGGTTAGCGCCGGGTGCCACGCTTCTGGTGCAGGTGGGCGGATATGCCGAGCCCGGCAAGGCCATCCCTGTAACCAACCGCATCCTGTTTAAAAGCCGCTTTGCCATTGTCACACCCGACGCGCCGGGCCTGAACATCTCGCGCAGCATCAAGGATGAAGACAAGCGCGATCAACTGCTTGAAATCGCGCATGAACAAATGGGCGACAGTCCCTACGGGTTGATCCTCCGCTCCTGCTGCATGGATGCGGATGCCGGTGACATTGCTGACGACATTTCGGCCATGCTTGCGCAAGCTGAACAAGTGATGACGGACGAGGGCTCCGACGTCGAACTGCTCAGCGAAGGTGACAGCCCGCATATCCTCGCATGGCGCGACTGGACCGATCCTGCCGAGGTTGTGACGAAAACCGGCAGTTTTGAAACCCATAGTGTGCTGGACGCGCTGGATGTCGCCCTTGGTGTTTCCGAGCCTCTCCCCGGAGGCGGATACCTCTATATCGAACCGACCCGCGCGTTGGTGGCCGTTGACGTGAACACAGGCGCGGATACGTCGCTGGCGGCCGGGACAAAAGCCAACTTCGCTTGTGCCAAAGCTTTGCCACGTGCATTGCGTGTGCGCGGGCTGGCGGGGCAGATCACACTGGATCTGGCTCCGATGCCCAAGAAAGACCGCCGAGGGTTCGAATCCGCCCTGCGTGCGGCCTTCAAGTCGGATCCGGACGAGACGATACTGGCGGGATGGACACCTCTGGGGCATTTCGAGTTGCAGCGCAAACGCAGCCGGTTACCTGTCGCTGAGGTCCTGAAATGAGCTGTCCGATCTGCGGAGAAGAAACGCAAAAGAAGTTCCGCCCGTTCTGTTCGAAACGCTGCGCAGACATTGATCTGGCCAAGTGGCTGAACGGCTCTTACGCGGTCCCGTCTCAGCGCGAAGACGACCCTGAGACCGAGGCCGATGCGGACGAACGCAATACAATGCGACCGCACTGAAAAAATGTAAAAAAGCCTCTGGACACTGCCGGTAGCAAGTCATAGAACGCCTCCACCCAACGACAAACGTCGTTCCCGTGCCCGGGTAGCTCAGGGGTAGAGCAGTGGATTGAAAATCCTCGTGTCGGTGGTTCGATTCCGCCCCCGGGCACCATAAAAATCAAGGACTTAGGATCAATTTGGCTTGGTGCACTCAGGTTTACGTGTAATTCGTGTGTAATCAGGCCGAACTTTTCGGCTTTAGTGCGCGGATATTGTTTTCTGGAACAGCGCTGACCCGACCTTCAAGCCGATCCATCGCCGCCTCAATGTGTGATCCGCTTTGGTGCGCGTATCTCGCAACCATAGACAACGTCTTATGACCGGAAATGCGCTGAACTGTGGGCAGGTCAACACCTGCCTGCACAAGGTGTGTTACCGCCGTATGGCGGAGCGTATGCGGCGTTATCTCGTCTGGATTGAGCCCGGCTCGTTCGGCGGACCGACGAAACGCTTTGCGGATCGTGTGGACATGGCCGGTGGCGCTTCCCGGGGAAGGGAACAGCCATTCACAGCCTGGCGGCAACATGTTCATACGCTTTGATAGATACTCAGCCAGTTCGCGCGTGATGGGCTGCTCACGAGACCCGGCCTTTGCCTGTGGAACCCAGATCACTCGCTTTTTGACGTCAACATCTTCGCGACGGATTGCAAGAATTTCCGCGTGGCGCATCCCTGTGTGAAGTCCGACCATTACGAAGGCATGGACGTTTTCGTTGTGATCAGATGCCGCTGCTTCCAGCAATGCTACGCACTGATCATCAGTCAGGTACACGATCCGCTGATTGTCTTCCTTGAAACGAACGATCTTGACCGACTTGCTTTTGATCCACTTCCACTCGACCGCTTGGTTCAATAGGTGGGACAACGTTGCCAGTTCTCGGTTCACTGTCGCCTTCGCTGCGCCAGCAGACCGGCGGGCCTTCTTGTAACGTTCAACATCGAAGGACTCGATGGAACTCAACGGCTTGGCTGAAAGAAAAGGAACCAAATGCTGCCTTAGCTGGCGTTCCTTGATTTCGATATTTTTTCCGTCACTTTCCCGCAGCCTTTGTACGTAGCGATCTGCGGCTTCTTCGAAGCTCAGTGGCGTCTTGCGCCCTTCGGGCAACTCCAAGCGCTGACGCCTTGCATCCGTTCGGGCTTGGGCGATGAAGTCTTCGGCCTGCTGTCTCGTCACGCCGTCAGACTCTCGACCGATCACGCGATGAATGCGCCGACGGTCAACCATGATATTGACCGAGAAAACTCCATCACCATTGGCGTCGCGACGAAAAGTTATTCCATGTTCCGTGATGGAGCCGCCTGTTCCAAGGGCTCGCATCGCTGGACGCGTTAACTTCGAAAACCGGATAGCCATACGCGATACCTCAGAATGGAATTTCGTCGTCTAAGTCTCTGCTGGGCTTCGGAGGCGGCTTCGAGGCAGCTTTTGGCAAAGCAGAAAGCTCTTCATCTCCATTTGCTACGGCAACCAGAACGTCCCAGTGTTCGTCCACCCGGTCACGAATGATCGACTCCAAATCAACGTCCCATTTCCAGCGGTCATTGGTCCAGTGTCCTCGCCAAAAGTAGCCATTTTCTTCAATAAGCGACCAGATTTCTTGCTCATCTATGGTCATCAGTTCGGGTGCAATGATTCCAAGTGAGACCAGCCGTTGGCTTTCCTTAACATTCCAAAGCACGTCGGCACGGTCCCCGAATGTGTCGGGTTCCCCATAATTCGGATCACGCCACTTGTTGATGACTTGTGTTTGGATGCGTTCGTCAAGCATGGCCTCAATGTAAGAGGACTTCGTCCGGCGCTGTGATCTAGCCGCCAGTTCACAGAGGTAATTTAGCCGTGGGTCCAGCCGAATCGATACCGTTTCTGTCCGTCCAAGACGTGATCCTGAGCCCCTTGAAGCTTTCTTTGCCATGATGTCCTCGTGTCGAAACATTCGTTCTTGATCCAATTTGCACGTTATGTGTTGAGTTTCAATACATGTCTTGCTCTTCTTTTCTTGTACTGACCAAAGAAACCTATTGAGCAAGGAAACAAACCATGAAAACAGACACCAATACGCAGCGCGTCTTCATTCACCCTGATGGGCGGATGGATCGCAAGAATGCCGCCCGTTACTTGGGCTGCTCGCCGAAGACGCTCGCCGACTGGGCGATGAAAGGCCAAGGGCCGGAGTACGTTCTTCTAGGCGGACGCGCGTTCTACTTTCTGGAAGACCTGCAATCTTGGATCGCAGCCGCGCCTCGTCTCGTCGGAACCGGCGGTCGGCAAAGCCAAGCGAACGGCTAGGGCCGCCGGGATGCCGGGAAACAAGAACCCGGATCGCAGGCGTATTCGTGTTCGGCGAAGCTATTCGGTTCCAGAGATAGCGGCGCTCCTAGATGTTCACGAGCACACGGTTCGCCGATGGCTCAAGAATGGATTGGGTTCGATTGATGGTCAAAAACCAACGCTGATACACGGCGCAGAATTGCGCCGGTATCTCGACGCCCGCGCCAAGGGCCGGAAGCAAAAATGCAAACCGGATGAGATGTATTGCCTTTCGTGCCGCGCACCGCGTCTACCCACTCTGGGCTCTGTCCACATTGCTGATCAGAACGAGAAAACGGTTCGTCTGGTTGGGGCTTGCTGCACATGTGGCCGGAAAATCTGCCGCGCGGGGAGCGCTTCAAAGCTACAAGAGTACGCCGCGTCATTCGGCCCACTCCAAAGGCGGACTCCAAGCCTAAAGGGGAGCAGCATTTCCCTCTTGAATGGTGACTCAAAGGAGCAAAAAGAAAATGGACAAATTCAACGCGGGAAATGAACGGATCAAGAGAGAATACGCTGAGTTTCTGCGTGATGCGGATCAAAAGTCAGAAGCCACTGTGCGCGGAATTGAGAAGGCGATCCTGCGCTTCGAGGAGTACACAGGTTACTGCGACTTTGGACGCTTCAATCGAGATCAGGCGAAAGGTTTCAGGGCGGAGCTGTCCTCCCCCGTCGACGAAAGCAAACGCCTTGGAAACTCGACGGTCCTATCGACCTTGAAAGCGGTGCAACGCTTCTTCCGTTGGCTGTCAGTACAGCCGGGCTTCAAGTCCAAAATCGACACCAACGCCATCGCTTACTTCAACCTCTCCGAAAAAGACATACGCGCAGCGACATCTTCCCCTTCGAAGCCCTCGCCGACCATGGATCAATTGAAGCGCGCACTGACATCGATGCCTTCGGAGACCGTTTTGGAGAAGCGTGATCGTGCCGTATTTGCTCTTCTCATGATGACTGGCATCCGTGACAATGCAGCCGCCTCCTTGCTGCTCGGTCATGTCGACATCGATAGGCAGATGATCATTCAAGACCCGAAAACGGTCCGCACCAAGAACAGCAAGCTGATCGAGTCAGTTCTGTTGCCGCTTGGCCCTGAGATTGAAGACGTTCTGTTTTCTTGGGTCTACTACCTGCGTGACGAACTTCAGTGGCAACCAGATGATCCCCTCTTCCCTCAATCGCGGCAACGGATTGATCCCCAAAAAGGACCAATCGTGGATGGCCTTAAACGTCAAGTCTGGTCGAATTCCCAGCCGATCCGTCAGATTTTCAAGCGCGCGTTTGATAATGCTGGGCTGCCATACTTCACCCCGCATCGGGTGCGGAACACCGTTGTTGAATACGCTTACCTCACCTGTCGGACGCCTGAAGAATTCAAAGCGTTTAGTCAAAACCTTGGGCATGAAAGCGTAGTCACAACGCTTTCCAGCTATGGTCAGATCCCTCTTTCTCGACAACGCGAGCTGATCCGCAACGCTGGCAAGAGCAAGGACTTAGACGCTAAGCTCGAACGCTTGCTGGAAAAACTGGATGTCAAGGACTTATAGGTCGAAACAGAAGGTAGCACTGGAAGTCGCGCCTCTGCTGTGGCTAATTGGGCTTGTTTCATTCAACGAGCGTGTTCTCGCAGGGGGTGCTGTTTTGGCAAGCAAGGAGGCGACTGCCAGAATTAAGATCAATAGACTCCTAGAGAATGCTGGTTGGCGGTTTTTCGATGACGAAAATGGCCCGGCCAATATTGTTTTGGAGCCAAACGTAAAGATCAAACAGAATGACTTGGATGCACTTGGGGAGGACCTGGAGAAGACCTCCAATGGTTTCGTCGACTTCTTGCTGTTGGACGGAGATGGTAAACCTCTCGTCGTTTTGGAGGCGAAATCAGAAGGCTTGGACCCGCGAGTCGGCAAGGAGCAGGCTCGTCGTTATGCGCGCAATCAGGACGCCCGTTTCGTCATCCTCAGCAATGGAAATATTCACTATCTCTGGGATTTGAGACAAGGAAATCCGACAGTAATCTCGGCGTTTCCAGCGCCTGAAGAGATTGGAAACCACTACAAATTCGAGCCTGATGCTGAGCGCTTGGCCTGCGAGCATGTTGACGAAGACTACATCGCAATTACTCAGATGCCCGGTTATTCTCAAGAAGCAGCATGGCGCGTTGGAGCCGAACGCGCCAGCTTCATTGAGAGGAACAATCTGCGCTTTTTGCGAGAGTATCAGCTTGGTGCTGTGCGTAGCGTTCAAGAGGCCGCGAAGAATGGCGCGACCCGATTTCTTTTCGAAATGGCTACAGGCACAGGTAAGACGTTAACATCTGCCGCCCTGATCAAGCTGTTCCTCAAAACTAGAAATGCCAAGCGTGTTTTGTTTCTGGTTGATCGCCTTGAGTTGGAAGTGCAGGCCGACAAAGCATTTAAGGGCTATCTAAAGAACGATTTCACATCCGTGATCTACAAAGAACAGAAGGATGATTGGCGAAAGGCCGATATCGTTGTGACGACCGTACAGTCGCTTTTGTTCAACGATAAATTCCGTCGTCACTTTGCGCCCACAGATTTTGATCTCGTGATTTCGGACGAGGCGCATCGTTCAATTGGTGGCAACGCGAGAGCCGTCTTTGAGTTTTTCATCGGTTACAAGCTGGGTTTGACCGCTACGCCACGCGACTATCTTAAAGGTAGTAAGAAGAACGGTTCTGAGCGCGATCCACGCGAGACCGAACGGCGCACCATGCTCGATACCTACAGGACTTTCGGATGTGCTTCGGGCGATCCAACCTATCGCTACTCCCTCATTGATGGTGTGCGAGACGGGTTTCTAATCAATCCCTATGTTGTCGACGCCCGTACGGGTGTGACGACCCAACTCCTCTCCGATGAAGGTTTCGTTGTTGAGACCGTCGATGAGGATGGGAATGAAGCCAAAGAAGCGTTTGCGGGCAGGGATTTCGAGAAGAAGTTCTTTGCAGAAGCAACCAACTTAGCTTTCTGCAAGACGTTGCTTGAGCATGGCCTGCGTGATCCGATCTCTGGTGAGTTCGGCAAGACCATTGCCTTTGCTGTAAGCCAAAACCACGCAGCAAAAATCACCCAAGTATTGAATGAAATGGCCGATCAACTTTGGCCGGGGCGATACACATCCGATTTCGCAATGCAAGTCACCAGCCAAGTGAAGATGGCTCAGGATATGACAGTGAACTTTGCCAACAATAACCTTGGCGGGCATAGCAAATTCTTGGATAATTATCGCACATGCAAGGCGCGGGTCTGCGTCACCGTTGGCATGATGACCACGGGCTACGATTGTCCTGATCTCTTGAACCTCGCCCTTATGCGGCCTGTGTTTTCGCCCTCGGACTTTGTTCAGATCAAAGGGCGTGGGACGCGCAAGCATAACTTTGTTGAAGAGATGTTCGATCCAGCCAAGAAAGCTGCCCTTGGCGATGTCGCAAAAGGCACCTTTCGGCTCTTCGACTTCTTTGCCAACTGCGAATACTTCGAGGAGAAGTTCAAATATGATGAGGAACTGACGCTTCCGCCTCCGCCAACAATGCCGTTGTCAACCGGGGGAGGAGGGGGGGAAGGCCCCCAAGGAGTCGGTACCTATGAGCATTTCGATCCTGATGATGTCGTATCAAAGGTTGAAACCCAGATCGGCACTGAGGGGATGCGGATTGACCGTGAGTTGTTTCGCAAGTTCGAAGAGCACGTGCGAGGCGACGATACGCTTTCCCAACTGGTCGAGGCGCAGAATTGGGAGGCCGCAACCCGCCACGTGATCGAAGAAATCTTCGACAAGCCAAGCGAGTATTTCAACCTTGAGAAACTGCGCCGTGCCGCAGGGGTGGACCGCCGTATCTCGGTGCGAGAGCTGATCGAAAAGGCGTTCGGCTTTATCCCCAAATTCAAAAGTAAGTCCGAGCTGATCGAAGATGAGTTCCAGAAGTTCCTCACCGACCAGCGGCCCGAGGAAGGCGACCGCATCCGTGAAATGCGCTATTTCTTCGAGGCCTACATCCGCGATGCCCACGTTCGTGCCAAGATCGACTCTGGCCAGTTCGCGGACCTCAATGTACATCCCACCTTCACCACGCGCGATCTAAAGGATGTTCCTCAAGAATGGCGCAGACGCATCCCCGAATACATCAAGGACTACGTGTCCCTCAATCCGTTCATGTGACGAAAGACCCGCAATGCTCGACGCCGAAACAAAAAGAAGAATTGATACCTGCCGCGACATCCTCGTGGGCAAGGTGCCGGACCCGAAAAGCCAAGTTGAACAGATCACCGTCGCGCTGATCTACAAGTTCATGGACGACATGGACCTTGAGGCCGAGGAGATGGGCGGCAAGCCCACCTTCTTTACGGGTGAGTATGAGAAGTTCCGCTGGTCCAAGCTTGTCGCCCCCGGTGTCACCGGGCAGGACATGCTCAACACATATTCCGAAGCGCTGACCAAAATGGTCGAGAATGACGGTCTGCCCGCGCTCTTCCGGCAAATCTTCCGCAACGCGTATCTGCCGTACCGTGATCCTGAAACGCTCCGCTCCTTCCTGCGCGAGATCAACAGCTTCACCTATGACCACAGCGAACGTCTGGGCGATGCCTTTGAGTACCTGCTGTCCGTCCTCGGTAGCCAAGGCGACGCGGGGCAGTTCCGCACACCGCGCCATATCATCGACTTCATGGTCGAGATCATCGACCCGCAGAAGAACGAGGTCATCATGGACCCGGCTTGCGGCACAGCGGGCTTTCTGATCTCGGCCTACAAGCACATCCTGAAAATGAACTCCTCGGATGTGGTGAATGGCAACGGGGCCGAGAACGCGGGCGATGCTGCCGAGCAGGCCATCGAGAACCCGAAGCGCTTCAAGGGTGATCTGCTGGACCAAGCAGACCGCCAACGCCTTGCCCACAATATCAAGGGCTATGATATCTCGCCAGATATGGTGCGGCTCAGCCTTGTGAACCTTTATCTGCATGGCTTTGCCGATCCAAAGGTCGAGGAATACGACACGCTCACGTCCGAGGACAAATGGACGGAAATGGCGGATGTCATCCTTGCCAATCCGCCCTTCATGTCGCCGAAAGGCGGGATCAAACCGCACACCAAGTTTCAGGTGCAGTCAAAGCGCAGTGAAGTGCTGTTCGTCGACTACATCGCTGAGCACCTGACGCCGAATGGTCGCGCTGCCATCGTCGTGCCCGAGGGGATCATCTTTCAAAGCCAGAGCGCCTATGTCGCCCTGCGCAAGATGCTGGTGGAGAACTACCTTGCCGCCGTGATCTCGCTGCCTGCGGGGGTGTTTAATCCCTATTCGGGCGTGAAGACCTCTATCCTGATCCTCGACAGGGCCGTGGCCAAAGCGAGCAAGCATGTTGCTTTCTTTAAGGTTGAGAATGACGGCTTCCAGCTCGGCGCACAGCGCAAGGCGCAGAAGGGATCACAGCTTCCTAAGGTGAAGGCCGAGCTAGTTGCTTGGATGCAAGCCGCGAGGGGCGGGGCTGGCGAGGAATTGGAGAGCGTCCTTGGAAATGCTGTGGAACGTAAGAAGGTCGCCGAAGACGGTGAATTCAACCTGAGCGCCGAGCGCTATCAAGAAAAAGCCGTTGTCCAGCGTGCTTGGCCAATGGTTCCACTCGGTGAAATCTCATCTCGGATGAGCGGGGGCACCCCCTCGAAAGCCAATGAGAGCTTTTGGCAAGGTGACATTCCGTGGGTGTCCCCAAAGGACATGAAAGCAGACGTGATCACTGATACAGCGGATCACATTTCTGCCGAAGCCGTTGGTAATAGCGCGACATCATTGGTTCAGCCGGGCACTATCCTTTGCGTGGTAAGGTCGGGGATTTTGAAACACTCGTTCCCTGTCGCGATTGCTGGGCGCGAAGTCGCGTTCAACCAAGATTTGGTTGCACTGAACGCCAAAGAGGATCGGCTCTTGCCGAGCTTCCTCTATTGGAACCTGAAAGGTCGCAGCCAAGAGATATTGGCGAAGGGAATTAAGCCTGGTGTTACCGTACAGAGCTTTCATTCTGGGTTCTTCAAGAACTGGGAAATTCCCCTGCCGCCGCTTGAGGTGCAGCGGGAGATTGTGGCCGAGATCGAGGGCTATCAGCGCGTCATCGACGGTGCCCGCGCCGTCATCGACAACTACCGCCCGCACATTCCGATTGATCCTGAGTGGCCGCGCGAGAAACTAGAGCAGATCACGCACAAGATTACAGATGGCACCCATAAAACTCCAACTTACACAGAAGCCGGTGTGCCGTTTTGGCGTGTGACGGATTTGACGGGTAGCAGCTCAACAAAGAAATTTATTTCTGCTGAGGAACACCAAGAGCTGATAAAACGATGCAACCCTGAGAAAGGCGACATTCTCTACTCGAAGAATGGCACCATTGGCGTCGCAAAGGTGGTGGATTGGGATTTTGATTTTAGCATATTCGTGAGCCTTGCATTACTGAAGCCCAAGAATGACCTCATCAGCTCGAAGTATCTTGAGTACTTCTTGAACACACCTGATGCGTTGCGGCAGGCTACTTCGCGATCAAAGTCAGGGACCGTGACCAACCTACATCTCGTTGACATAAGGACGATACAAGTTCCATTGCCGAGTATAGAGAAGCAGCAGGCTATTGTTGAGGAATTGAATGATGAGCATGAGATCATCAAGGGCAACCGCGATCTGATCATTCGCTTCGAAAAGAAGATCGACGCCGCCATCGCCCGTGTCTGGGGCGAGGCCAAGGCGGATGAGGAGGCGGCCTAATGGAAGAGGCGCTGGGGCTTGGCGAATACCTCCCGCAATCCTTCGCTGCTGCGGATGAGCAGGCCTATCTCGATTTCCTCTGGTCAGCCTTTCAGACGAACTACGAGGCCGAACGCTACGAGTTTGCCAGCCTTGCCTTTCACCTGCTTTACATGAGCTTTGTCAGCTTCTCGATCTGGCAAATCCGCCTCGCGCGACCTGAGCCGTTCCGCATGGCGATGGTCGGGTTCCGCTCAGACGACGAGGGCAAGCTGATGGATTGCGCCACGCCCTTCAAATTCTACGACAAGCTCAAGGAAGCGCAGATTTTCCGCTTCTTGAAGTTGATCGGCTGCGACAACCAGCAGATCGGAGAGTTCGCCAAATTTGTAAAGCGCCGCAACAAGATCGCTCACCCAAGCGGTACGGTCTTCTTCAACGATCACGTGGCAATTGACGCCGAGATTGCGGAGATGATGACCGAGGTGCGCAACATCGAAGCGCATATGCAGCCCGTAATACTCGAGCTGTACCGCGCATTTCTTGAAGGCGACAGCTCCGACCCTGACTTGCGGCAGTATCCTGATTATACGGACGAAGTGCGCGTGAACCTCGTCCATGCAAACTACATGTCAGAAGCCGACATTTCGTTCTGCCGGAACTTCGACCTTGCGGAACTGGCAGGAAAGCCGAATTTCTCCGAAATGGAAGCGCTTCATGCGGCACTTGTCGAAACATACCCAGACGAAGAGGACGAAGCCGCATGACATCGCTCTACGCCATATCAGACGGCAAGCTGCGCCCTGCGGTGCGCCGCGCCCTCAGCAATGAAAAGCTGATCGAAGACTGGGTGGAGGCTGACCCGAGCCTCTTGGGTCTCGACGCGATGATCATCGGGCGACAGGTGCCCACCGATCATGGCAAATTCATCGACCTTCTGGCGATGGATGCCACAGGTGGGCTGGTCATCATCGAGTTAAAGAAAGACCGCACCCCGCGTGAGATCGTGGCCCAAGTGCTTGACTATGCGTCATGGGTGCGGACCCTCACCACGCCCGAGGTTTACGAGCGGGCCGAGAAATACCTTGGTGCGCGACTTGTGACAGCCTTCCGAGAGAGGTTCGGTGAGGGCATTCCCGAGCGGCTGAACGCCACGCATTCCATGCTGATCGTCGCCAGCGAGTTGGACGCCGCTTCGCGCAGGATCGTTGAATACCTCTCTGAGGAGCACGGGCTGGCGATCAACACGGCCTTCTTCAATGTGTTCGAGGCCGATGGCCGCGAATGGCTGACAACGGACTTCCTGCTTGATCAGGACGAGGTAGAGGAGCGCTCAGAACGAAAGGTCCGCGCTCCGTGGTCTGGCTACTACTTCGTGAATGCAGGGCTGGGCGAGCATCGCTCGTGGGAAGATATGAAGCGTTATGGCTTCATCTGTGCAGGTGGCGGCGAGTTCTATTCCAAACGCCTGCAACAGCTCAGCGTCGGCGACGAAGTTTTCGTCTATGACAAGGGCAACGGTTATATCGGCTACGGCGTGGTGAACAGCGAGGTGGTGCCAGCCGCCGAGTTCATGACAACGAATGGCCCTCTGTTTGATCAGCCGCTTGCTGAGCCAAGGATGAAGCGGCCCGGAGCTGCTCCGGAAGAAGCTGAGCATGTGGTCGGTATCGAATGGCGCAAGACCGTAGACCCCAGCCACGCCAAACGGTTCAAGGGAGCGTTTGCGAACCAGAACATTGTCTGCAAACTGCGCGATGAAGCGACGGTCGACTTCCTAATTGCCGAGTTCGAAGTCCAGTCGGCAGATTGACAAGGACCAAAAGGAACATTTCAAGAAACACCCAGCTTCGCGCGTGTAATTCGTGTGTAAAATCATTCGGAATGTTCTGGAATTGTCCGGTTCAAATCGGGTAGGCGAACATGACGTTCTCTTATGGAAGAGAATTCAAATCAACGGCTTAGGATCATCTGCGAACGATCAGATCAAAGTGGGCCGAAAATTGAAAATCCTCGTGTCGGTGGTTCGATTCCGCCCCCGGGCACCATTTAAGCCAAAGAAATGAGCGATGGGTATCAAACGCTTCGCGTTCGATGTTTGGGCCTTTGGCTCGTCTGCAAGATGCCTGACCGAAAGAGTCCAGATTTGCGTGAAGGTGCCAAATGACCCATAGCATTGGACAACAGGTTGCCGTCTAAAGCCTAGCACTCTGTCATCTTTTTCCGTTCCGGAATTGTGGAATTGAAAAGCAAGGCGCTTGCTCGGGTGGGCTCTGAACAGACGGCTCGGTGCACCGAGTGGAGCGGAATATCCGCGATCGATCGGTTTGCGTAGGGCGAACTGCCAGGGTGTGCAAGGTCAGGTCACACGTGTGCGTTGATCCTCGATCCCCATTGAGACCAGCGAAGGTTCTTCGCGTTGGCTGGTCTGAAAGCTTGCTTTGTCCTGCATCTTATCCCAATTGCTCAGGATCAGGCACTGCGCGACGGCTCCGCCCAGTGTGGTTCCCGGTCCAGTGACGATGAACATGTCGGGTGCAAACTCTTTCGCGGCTTGTGATACGGCCTTTGTGAAATCATAGGTTTCGGTCACCTGATGACCCAACGTGTAGTCCCAAAGCGCGTCCAGATCACAGGCGCCGGGCCACCAGATCTGACCGCGGCCATCTATCATGGGCAAATTGGGTTGCCGGAACAGATCTTCGGCAAGGCGGTTGCGACCGGCTTCGGCAACTGGGCGTTGCAGGTGCGAATGAAACCCTGCGTGGTTGGCCAGCCGCATCGGAAAGCGTTCCTGCACCACAGGCACCTTGTTTTCAAAGGCGGATAACCCAGCCTCATCCCCGGCCAGAACCAGCATCCCACCCAGATCAATTGACAGGGTGAGGGTCGCGCCGGTGTCGTCAATCTCAGCGACCAGAGCCAGCAGTTCGGCCTTGCGTGCCGGGTTCGGCTGCCAGTCGGCATCCAAGAAGGGGTAGATCAACTGGCCGCCAATCAGGCTCTGCTGCATGAGTGTTCCCATGGTGTTGACCACCTCGAACCCAGCCTCGGCGGTCAAGGCGCCCCCGCAGGCCAGGGCCGAATACCAACCCATCGAGTTTCCGGTCACAGCCACCACGTCGACCTTTTCCGGATCAATGGCACGAAAATCGCCCAGCGTCGCGGAATAGATCAGGGCCGAGGCATTGTCGCCGCGCGTGTGCTTTGCCACGGAATACCGCGTTGCGCCGTCCAGTTCGCTTAGGGTTTCCTGACCCTGCGTGCGGCGCATGTCGTCGAAATGGGCCAGCAGGGCCTTGTCGGTAAAATGGCGGCTCAGAACCCCCAATTCAGGTTTGTTATAGGTGCCGCGCCCCGGACAGATGACAACAGCGGTTTGTTTTGCTGACCTCATTTGCCCGTCTCCATCAGGGATCTTGCTGCGGCCTCGATGCTGTCTTTCGATGGCATAGTTGCGGCATAGGCCGGGCCGGTGGCGATAAAACTGTCTTCGGCCGTAATACGTGCCATCGGCACATCTGTGGTTTCGTGGAAATGGGCCATCAGGGCTTCGGCCACGCCACCGTGATGCCGGGTTTCATCGACGATCAATATCCGCTTGGCGCCGCTTACGGCCCGGGTCAGCGCGTCTTTGGGCAGCGGTGACAACCAGCGCATGTCAATGATCCGGTTTTTTATCCCGTCGGCCTCCAGCGGTTTGCGCGCCTGATGGCTGAGGTAGACGCCATTGCCAAAGGTAACAATCGCCAGATCGTCGCCGTCGCCATCCACGCCGACCTCGCCGAAACCGATCCTTTCGGATGGGTCGGGGTAGGTGTGCATCCAGCCTGCGTCCCCAGCTTCGTGCAAGTCCCGCATCGGGTAGAGCGCGATGGGTTCCAGAAACACGACCAGCCGCTGTTCTTCCCGGGCCAGCCGCACGCATTCACGCAGCATTCGTGCAGCGTCGGCGCCGTTCGATGGGCAGGCCAGGATCAGCCCCGGAATATCGCGCAGAACCGCGACCGAGTTGTCATTGTGGAAATGCCCGCCAAAACCTTTTTGATACCCCAACCCGGCGATGCGCACGACCATCGGGTTGGTGTACTGACCGTTCGAGAAGAAGGGCAGGGTGGCCGCTTCGCCGCGCAACTGGTCTTCGGCGTTATGAAGATAGGCCAGGAACTGGATTTCCGGCATGGGCGTAAACCCGTTCTGAGCCATCCCGATGGCTAGGCCCAGAATCGACTGTTCGTCCAGCAGCGTGTCGATCATCCGGTCAGGGCCGAAACGGGCCTGAAGCTTTTGCGTCACGCCATAGACACCGCCCTTGCGCCCGACATCTTCGCCCATCATCACGATCTCACCGTGTTCAAGCATAAGGTCGCTCAGGGCCCAGTTGATCAGGCGTGACATGATCTGGGGTTCAGCATGTGCTTTGAGGTCGCCGCCGAATACTTCAGCCCGATGTTCAGCTGACGGGCCATTGGTCGGGGCACAGGGGCGTGCGGGCGGGATCAGGCTGGCCATCACGTCACCTGCGGTTTTCAGGCGAGGGCGGGTGATCGCCTTGTCGGCGACGCGGGAGACGCGGTCGCAGGTGTCGGTGTATACCTTCAGGGCGTCATTCGGTTGCATCGCACCGGATTGTTCCAGCAGACGGACGGAGTGCAGCAGGGGGTCGTTCGCCTCTTCGGCTTCGACCTCGGATTTTGGCATATAGGTGGTGGGCATATCTGCCCCGGCGTGGCCATACAGGCGCAACGTGCTGATGTGCAGAAATGCGGGCTTCTTGCGGCTGCGGACATAGGCGGCGGCTTCTTGTGCGACACGGTAGGTTTCGAAAATATCGAGCCCGTCACACGTGAAATACTTCAGTCCCGGTCGATGAGAGAATGTTGCGGCAATCCAGCCTTGTGGTGTCTTGGTCGAAATTCCGATCCCGTTGTCCTCACAGCAGAACAGCAGTGGCAGGGGAACCGACTGGTAAGACGTCCACTGCGCGGTGTTGAACGCGCCTTGCGCTGTGGAATGGTTGGCCGAAGCATCACCAAAGGAACAGTAGACGATGGCGTCGTCCGGCATTTCTGCATGTTCGGGTTTGTGACGGCGGGCTGCTCCGATTGCATAAGCCGCGCCGACAGCTTTGGGCAGGTGGCTGGCAATGGTCGAGGTCTGTGGCGGGATGCAAAGCGCCTTTGACCCCAACACCTTGTGCCGCCCACCGCTGATCGGATCATCAGAGGACGAAGCGAAGGACAACAGTATATCCCATGTCGGGCTCTGCCCCGGCACCTGATCGGACCGGGCGATCTGAAACGCGGCGTCGCGGTAGTGTAGAAAAGCAGGGTCTGTCGGGCGCAGGGCTGCCGCCACGGCGGCCATCCCCTCGTGACCAGAGGAGCCGATGGTATAGAATCCCTGACCCGCTTTCTGCATTGCCCGGCTTTGGCGGTCCAATGCGCGGCTGAGACATTGCGCGCGATATAGCCCGACCGCTTCGGACGCTGTCAGTGGGCCAGACGGCGTCGCGCCAGCGGGGAAATCCCGTGCCGCAACCCGGCGCAGGAAGTTGTCATGCACAATGGTTGCGCGATCCATTTTTGTCGTCCTCAGGCGAAGGCTTGCAGGCCCGTTTGTGCGCGACCCAAGATCAAGGCATGAACATCATGCGTGCCTTCATAGGTGTTCACGGTTTCCAGATTCACCATGTGGCGGATCACGTGGAAATCCTGGCTGATGCCATTGCCGCCGTGCATGTCACGTGCGTGGCGGGCGACCTCAAGTGCCTTGCCGCAATTGTTGCGCTTGATCAGACTGATCATTTCCGGCGCTGCGCGGGCTTCGTCCATCAGACGACCCACGCGCAGAGCGGCCTGAAGGCCCAAGGCGATTTCGGTCTGCATGTTCGCAAGCTTCAGCTGGAACAGCTGCGTTTGCGCCAAAGGGCGACCGAACTGTTTTCGGTCCAGACCGTATTGCCGCGCGGCGTGCCAGCAGGCCTCGGCTGCGCCCATCGATCCCCAGGCGATACCGTATCGTGCGCGGTTCAGGCAACCAAATGGCCCTTTCAGACCTTCGACACCCGGCAACAGAGCATCTTCCCCGACCTCGACATTGTTCATCACGATCTCACCGGTGATCGAGGCGCGCAGCGACAGTTTGCCTTCGATCTTCGGAGCTGAAAGACCGGGTGTGCCTTTTTCAAGAACGAAACCCTTGATCTTGCCGTCATGCGCGTCTGATTTGGCCCAGACAACAAACACGTCAGCAATGGGCGCGTTCGAGATCCACATCTTTGACCCGTTGAGGACATAGCCCCCATCAGTCTTTTTTGCGACGGTTTTCATGCCGCCGGGGTCCGAGCCTGCATCGGGCTCGGTCAGGCCAAAGCAGCCAATAGACTCACCGCTGGCCAGTTTCGGAAGGTATTTCCGGCGCTGTTCATCCGTTCCGTAGGCATAGATCGGATACATGACGAGGCTGGACTGCACCGACATCATCGAGCGGTAACCGCTGTCGACCCGTTCCACTTCGCGTGCGACCAGACCGTAAGTGACATAGCTGGCACCGATGCCGCCGAATTCTTCGGGGATAGTCGTGCCCAGAAGGCCCATTTGACCCATCTCGCGAAAGATTTCGGGGTCTGTTTCTTCATTGGCGAAAGCCTGGGTCACACGGGGCAGCAGTTTGTCCTGCGCGTAGGCGTTGGCCGCATCGCGCACCATGCGTTCGTCTTCGGCCAACTGGTCTTCCAGCAGAAAAGGGTCATCCCAAGTGAAAGGGCCAAGCTGGGGGCGGGATTGTGGTTTCATGAGAGTTTCCTTTCTACAGCGGCTTTGAGACGTGCAAGCCCCGCTGCAATAGTATCTTGGGCATAAGCAAAGCTCAGGCGAAAATGTCCGGGCAACCCGAAGGCGCGACCGGGAACCAGAGCGACACCGGCATCTTCCAACAACCAGGTGCAGAAGTCAGCGTCAGTTTTGAACGGTCCACCCTGATCCTCAAGCAGTCCGGCGCAGGAAGGAAAGGCGTAGAACGCCCCGTCGGGAGCCGCGCAGCGCAACCCCGGAACCGTGTTCAACCCTGCAACCACCAGATCACGGCGTTCGGTAAAAATGACCCGGCGTTCTTCCAACAGGTCCGGGCTGCCGGTCAGCGCCGCAAGCGAGGCCCATTGTGCAATCGAACAGGCGCCCGATGTAACCTGCCCCTGAACGGCCACCATTGCCTTGATCAACTCGACCGGCCCGATCCCCCAGCCGATGCGCCATCCGGTCATGGACCATGCTTTGGCGACACCGTCGACGATCAACAGACGGTCGGCAAGGTCAGGGGCTGCCTCGGCCACTGATGCAAACGGAGTAAAGCTGAGATGGCGATAAATCTCATCCGCAAGAACCCAGACCTGTGGATGACGGGACAGAACAGATGAGAGGGCGGCGATCTCATCCTGCGTGTAGATTGCCCCCGACGGGTTCGACGGCGTGTTGAGCATCAGCCAGCGCGTGCGCGATGTGATTGCGGCCTCTAACTGTTCCGGCAGAAGCTTGAACCCCTGATCCATCGGGCAAGGCAGAATGACGGGCGTTCCACGCGCCATCCGCACTATGTCAGAATAGCTGGTCCAGTAGGGCGCGGGCATGATGACCTCGTCGCCGGGGTTCAGGCTGGCCAGCATCGCATTGGCAATCACCTGCTTGGCACCGGTGGACACAATGACCTGAGCCACTTCGGCTTTGGCCTGCCGGGCAATTTCGGCGCGCAGGTCGGGCACCCCGGCCGTCGGCGGGTATTTCGTCTTGCCGTCCAGCGCTGCCGAGTGGGCAGCTTCGACCACATGGGGCGGGGTGGGCAGGTCAGGCTCACCGGTCGACAGCGCCAGAACATCGCGCCCTTCCGAACGCAAGCGTGCAGCGGCCTCGGAAATCTGCACGATTTCGGACAATTCGATACCGTTTAGTCGGTTTGCGCGATGGAACACTGTTAATCTTCCTCTGAAGGTGACTGAGGTTCTATCTGCAAAGTAACTTGATAAAAATACGCCGTTTTGTATCGTTTCAGTGACTAAAACTCATGAGTGGTATGCCCAGAATCAACTCCCTCCCGTCTTTTGCCCTCATGCGCAGCTTCGAGGCTGCCGCACGCCACGAAAGCTATACTATGGCAGCAGAAGAGCTTGGTGTGACGCAGGGCGCGGTCAGCCGTCAGGTGCGTGAACTTGAGGCTGCGTTGGGGGTGACACTGTTTCGCCGGGTCGGGCGTGCCGTTCGCCTGTCGAAGGCGGGTCGCGCTTTGTTTGAAGAACTTGCAGGCGACCTTCAGCGTCTGAACGGTACGATCAATCGTGCGATCGCGGCCGGTGACGGTGCGTCGTTGCTGACCTTGGCGGTCCTGCCCACCTTTGCTACACGGTGGCTGGTGCCAAGACTGCCGGATTTCAAGCACCTGCATCCGGGGATCGAACTGGATTTGCATTCCTACACAACACCGTTCAGCCTGGAAGAGCGGCGCGTGGACCTTGCCATTCACTTTGGCCACGAAGACTGGCCCGGTGCGCGGCTACGCAAGCTGTTCCCGGAAAAACTTGTCGTGGCAGCCGCGCCCGTGTTGTTGGGCGACCAACGGCCTTTCGAGGAACAGCATGTGTTCGATCTGCCGCTGTTGCATCTGACCTCACGGCCCGGGCTATGGTCCGAGTATCATGCCAGCCTTGGGCTTGACGCCAGAGCGGTTTTTCCAGGGATGCGCTTTGATCAGTTCTCGATGCTGATCGAAGGCGCAGTTGCAGGGCTTGGGGCTGCGATTTTGCCGTCCTACCTGATCGAGGCCGAGTTGGCGTCGGGCGCGCTGGTCCAGACCGGGCAATTGGTGAATGCCTCGGGCAGCGCATATTTCATTGCAACGCCGACCGGGCAGAGGAACGAAGCCGTACAAGCATTTGCGGACTGGATCATCCGGCAAACGAAAAGGCATTTGTAAGGGTGCGGGCGCGACAGAAGGGTTACAGCATCCGGATGCCCTGCATGGTCTGGATGATTGCCAGATCCTGCTCGTAAAGCTCTGTAAATGCGTCAACGATGTCTGCGTTCCAGCCGGGCAGATCAAGTTCTTCTTCGACCTCATCGGGCCGGGCATAGTCCTCCAAAACCCGCGCAAGGTCTTCGCGTTGAGCGTCCTTGTCGAGGCCGACGCCGCCCCGCACGATGTCCAGAACATGCTGTTGACCGGTTTCAGTCAGAAGCGACGACAGCAACGCATATTCATCCACCAGAGGAGCGTCACCGGGCAGGCCCGCCATTGCGCGCGTGATATCCCCCAGAATCAGTGGCAAATGTTCGTTCTTCCACAAAGTGAGCTGCACCTGAGGTGCAAGATCGCGCAGATCTTCGATCATACTCAACCAGCTCAGGCAACTCAGATCGGTGCTGGTCAGAATCTCCTGCCGGTGATCTTCATGGATCGACATAAGGACCTTGGGTATGAAAAAACCGGGGTTCACCAGACCGACAAATATTTCGACCTGAGCATCGTCCAGCAAGGTCTGCACATAGGCTGTCCGCTGCCCGGCAAAAGGGTAAATCTGTCCATGTTGCAGGGCAGAGCGTGTTGGGCCAAAGAACTTGTCGTTCGAGAGGATGACACGATCAACATTTGGATCATCCGGAAGAAGGGCGTGCAGCCCGTCCTGTGTTTCTGCATCAGACAAATCCTGAGCAAGGGCATCAGACAGAACCTTGACAAACTGACGTCCGCCGCGCGGTCCCAAGATCACAGCACGGCAATCCGCCAAGGCCTGCTTGTTTGCCGAGAGCGAGGACAGCACTTGCCCTTCATCGGCGAAAGCGGCCCCGGCATGGATTACTACCTGCATCTTTTGTCCTTTTTCCCTCAGGGGCTGGGTCCATCCCATTCCATGTCTTTGCGTCGCGTGAAAATCTGCAATGAACCAACCGTGCGGTTTCTGCACTTTCTCAGGAAATCGGGCAATCCCCAAGTTTGAGTTAAAAATGAGGGTTGCAGTCCTCTGTCGGACGAAGTAATCGACTGCCAGTGCCCCTATAGCTCAGCTGGTAGAGCAACTGATTTGTAATCAGTAGGTCCGCGGTTCGAGTCCGTGTGGGGGCACCATTAAATCACTGAAATCTCTTAAATATAAGCGTTTTAAAGCGCATTCTCTGGATTCGAAGGTGACACACGAGGCGACGCTATGCCTCTAGCCATCGCTGAATTTGGAGCGGTTATGATCTCAGCAAATTCTTTTCTCAGAAGAAAGAGGGCGGTGTTTACTATTTTCGGAGGCGAGTTCCCGACGATGTTCGTAAGCATTATCCAAACCTCAGTACCTTAAACCACAGTGATGCTTGGGTTTGATATTCGGCCTGTAGACACTTGTTTAGGACGATTGTTATGGGATTAGCGACTGGAAGCTCCTTGAGCAGCTACCAGATTTGAAAGAAGTGCAGGCTGCTGAAATTGGATTGGTATCAAGCATGAGTGATGAGTTTCAAAGAAAAGTCTTCGTGGACTTGGCCATCACTTTTTGGCTTTTGGCTAAGTCGATGTAAAAAGGCTCAACGAAAGTACTAAAGGAACGTCTGCTGCGGACCAGCCTCTGTAGCTCTATGGTTCACAATCGTTTTGCGGTTCGTTTGCTAAGCTAGAGAAGTGTCTCCGGTGCGCAGTGGCGCATTTCTGTTGTTCACGACGTTAGAACAACAGATTGCGGCGACAAACTTATTCACACGTACTTCGAGCAGCTAAAGAGTATATGATGAAAACTCTAAATCTGTCCGGTAGGCGCTGACTTCAGACACCTTAACATGTCCGTCATCGAATGATTTGGAACACGAGCGTTTGATTGGCTTAGGAGGATCAGGCTCGCCGCAGTTTCAATCTACGCCGCGTTCTGATGATGCAGCAAGCGGCGTTTCTGGATTGTCTGGTGTTTGATTTCCTTTCTGCGTCTGAGGATTGTTTCGGCTCGACCGAAATAGACATCGGCGGGTGTCAGATTGCTGATGCTCTCGTGGTATCGGTTGTGGTTGTAGTGATTGATGAAGTCGCCGATGGCCTGTTCGAGCGCTCCGGCAGATAGTAGTTTTCCAGCAGGACACGGTTCTTCATCGTCTGATGCCATCGCTCAATCTTGCCCTGGTCTGCGGATGGTTGGGCGCTCCCGAACATGATCCATACCCTGCTCATCCAGCCATTTCGCCAACTCGCCAGAGATGTAACTGCTGCCGTTGTCGCTGAGCAGCCGGGGCTTGTGGGCAACGGTGACACTGTCACAACCTGATGCAGCCAAAGCGTCTTCCAGCGTTCCTGTGACATCGTCAGCTTTCATCGTGGTGCAAAGGCGCCAAGAGACAACGTAACGGCTGTAATCATCCAGGATCGTAGACAGGTAGAACCAGCCCCAACCGATGACTTTGAGATAGGTGAAGTCGGTCTGCCAAAGCTGGTTCGGCCGCACAGTCTTCTCATGGAATTCATCCGCCGCTTTGATGGTGATGCAGGCTGGGCTAGTGATCAGATCTTGTGCCTTCAGAAGCCTGTAAACACTGGCCTCAGAAACGAAGTAGCGCCTGGTGTCGGTGAACCGCACCGCAAGCTCGCGGGGCGATAACTCGGGTTCTTCCAGAGCCAGTTCCACGATCTGCTTGCGCACCTTGTCGGGGATGCGGTTCCAAACCCTACGGCCGGGAATGGCGATCCTCAAGCCCGGCCTCGCCGAAAGACAGATACCTGTCGTACCAGCGGTAGAAGGTCGTTCTGGGAATGCCGAGCTTTTCCAGTGTGCGTTTGATCGGCAGGTGCGAACCGTCAACCAGCCGGATGATCTCAAGCTTTTCGGATGCGGGATATCTCATTCGTCGTCTCCCCATCCTCGAACATGCTTTTTGAGCAGCCGGTTCTCAAGGGTCAGGTCGGCGACTACCTCTTTCAGCGCCGACGATTCCGCTCTCAAATCCTTCACCTCAGAGCTGGTAGCCTGGCGTGCGGTATCGCCAGCCAACCGCTTCTTACCGGCCTCAAGGAACTCTTTCGACCAGCTGTAATACAGGCTCGTAGCTATTCCTTCACGGCGACACAGCTCCGCTATGCTGTCTTCACCACGAAGCCCATCCAACACAATACGGATCTTCTCCTCTGCCGAATGCTGGCGCCGTGTCTTCCTGCGGATGTCTTTGACAACTCTCTCTGCTGACGCTTTCTGTTTCCCGGATTTCATTCTCATCTCCACTCTCTGATGGTTACGATGAGCCTGAAATCCTCCGCTACGCAATCAACCTAGTCTGTTCCATGGGTGCTGATGGCGGACAACCTTAACATAAGTGTGGACCTGTTCCGTTGGGGAGGCTCATTGGGAGGCGCATTTTCCGATCTATACATCCGGTTCTCCTCGCAGTATGGACTGCGCTTCTACTATGACCCGTGTGTCGGAAGCTCTGAGGGTGACCGTATCACTCCGGAGAGCTGAGCCATGAACCCGACACTCGCAATCGCATTGAAGCGTAAAGGATACGACACGCTGACCCCTGTTCAGGAGGCCGTGTCCGCACCGGATTTGCAGGGACGAGACTTGTTAGTTTCGGCGCAGACCGGATCAGGAAAAACCATCGCGTTCGGCTTGGCCATCGCACCAACAATTTTGAGCGATGCGCAGGTTTTCGATGTGGCAGGCGCGCCTTTGGCGTTGGTTGTTGCGCCGACGCGAGAGTTGGCGCTGCAGGTCAAACGAGAACTGGGGTGGCTCTATGCGGATGCGGGGGCCTTCATTGCCTCATGCGTTGGCGGCATGGATATGCGCGACGAACGCCGGGCGCTGTCCCGAGGGGCACATATTGTGGTCGCGACACCAGGGCGGTTGCGGGATCATATCATGCGCGGCTCGATTAATTTGGCATCCGTACGCGCCGTCGTGTTGGATGAGGCTGACGAAATGCTCGACCTTGGATTCCGTGAAGATCTGGAATTCATCCTCGAACAAACGCAATCAGACCGCCAGACACTATTGTTCTCGGCAACGGTACCGCGCGCCATTGCCACCTTGGCTGCCCGGTACCAAAGGGATGCCGAGCGTGTAAGTACTGTCAGTGAGCGGACGCAACACGCCGATATCGAGTACCGTGCGATGAATGTGGCTCCACGTGACGGTGAAAATGCTATCATTAACGTGCTACGCTACTACGAGGCTCCTAACGCCATCGTTTTCTGCAACACGCGCGCCATGGTCAGCCGTCTGACAGCCCGACTGTCCAACCGCGGGTTTTCGGTTGTAGCTCTTTCCGGAGAACTGACCCAAGGTGAACGGTCAAACGCCTTGCAAGCCATGCGTGACGGACGGGCCCGCGTCTGTGTAGCGACCGATGTCGCGGCGCGCGGAATTGATCTGCCAAATCTGGATCTGGTGATCCATGCGGAACTGCCCAGCAGTCATGAAACGCTTTTGCACCGTTCAGGCCGAACTGGACGTGCAGGGCGCAAAGGTGTCAGCACACTGATCGTTGCACCGGCTTCTTACAAAAAAGCCCAAAGGCTGTTGAAATTCGCTAAACTCACGGCCGATTGGGGTGCGGCGCCCTCCGCTGAAGAGGTCAAAGCGCAAGACCAGCAACGGATGTTCGGATCGGAGGACTGGTGCTCTGAAATAACAAAGACTGAGCGGCAGTCAGTCAACGAACTGGTAGAAAGGTTCTCGCCAGAACAACTCGCTGCGGCATATGTCCGTCAATACAACAGGGCGCATTCCGCTCCGGAAGAACTAAACGACATTCAGGAAGCAGCGCCAAAGCAGAGCGCACCTTTTGGTCCGAGTGTTTGGTTTTCGCTGTCAGAAGGGCGCAACGAAAATGCGTCTCCGCGATATCTACTTCCTATGGTGTGCAAGGCGGGGAACATCACAAAATCCGATGTCGGTGCGATCCGTATCGTTGACGACGAGACCTATATCGAAATTCGCGAAAGCAGCGTCGCCGGTTTTTTGGAGGCGATTGGGCCGGAAATGAAGATCGAGGGTACAAAAGACATTGTGCAGTTGGATTCAGCCCCCGATTTGTCGAACTCAGCAAAGACAAGCTTTAACCGGGCTGCCAAAGGCAAGAAAGGTCTGGAAAAGACTGCACGCAAACCGAGCCGACTTGTCGAGCCGCAGCCTGCGAAAGCGCGGAAAAAGACAGTGTCCAAGCCCCCTGAAAAGGCCAAAGTTGAAGCCAAGCCCAAACGCGATGACGACAACCGCAGTGGTCTGAGTAAAAAACTTGACCGCCGCCCAAAAGGCCCGCCACCGCCAAAGGGTAAGCCCAACAGCAAGAAAAACCGTGCACGCGCTGCGGCAAATAAGGGCGGTAACGCTGTGCCAAGGCGTTCAAAATAAGTCGAAGCGTTTGCACAGGCCCTTTCCGGACATTGGCCATGCCAAAACTCCGCTGGGTTCCGCCCGTTAGACCAGACTTTCGCAGCGCCTGCGAGCCCGGGCGATAGACATAATCATACTCTGCGGACCATACTGCCGCTCCAATCGGCCATGCAAATTGATGGCAGACTCAGTTCGAGTTCTTGATAACCAGAGGATTATAATGTGGTGATGCCGGGAGTTTTTTTCGGCCAGCGCCCTGACGAATTCTTTTTTGGGATAGAACGGAAAACGGTTCGGTGCTGACAGCACCTGCTCTTTGGAGAAGTACCTTCAGTCGATCCAATGCATCGGACCTGTGGATATGTCGGACCGCACCAAAGCCAAGTGAGACAATGGAGGTACCGTTGGGTGCAATTGAGTTTCACCAGCGCTGCCGTCTATTTTTCCCAATCCTGCGGGTCAAAGCACATTGTTATCATCTCGTTGTGCTTGTAAGGACGTTGCACAGTCCGAAAGGGCCGCGCCGTGCGGGCGTGATGGAATGGTAGACATATCAGACTTAAAATCTGAAGGGCGTATGCCCGTGTGGGTTCGAGTCCCACCGCCCGCACCAGGCGCTTTCGAAAGCTGCATTCTGTCGCCCGGTTTGCGCGTCATCGGTATCGCAAATGCAGTGAAACGCAGCCTACGTGGTCATGGCATCATATTCATGACCAGGACTAAACCGGATACCCCAATTCCCGGATCAGCCTCCAGATGTCCTGGTTCGCGGCTGAAAGCTGATTGACGACCGCTTCGATTTCGCGAAGCGCGTCATCATCTACCGTATCCGCGCGACCCAGTTTTATATCGGTCTTGCGGTCAGCAATCCGCATCAGGATCGTTTTCGGGTTTCCGCTCTCCTGATCGAACGAATAGATGCAGTGGTTATACTTGTTTCGGATGCCCGAAAGCTTGCTGAGCCGTTGCGTGCGTTCAAGGATCGGGTCGCGAACCTGCGCGGGCCTTCCCTCCATCTTGGCAAGCCGTTCAACCAGATCAATACGCGCGCGGGTTGTGTTCAGGGTCAGGAAGATAATGACGGCCACGTCTTTCGACGTTCCGGAAAGGCCAGCGATCAGGTGGATCAGCAGGCTTTCGGTGTTGGTCCACATATAGTTCAGCCTGCCAACCAGAAGGATCAGGCGATCGAACCGGGCTTCAAACGTGTCAGTCAAGGGCGGAGTGCTGCGCCTCGTGTGGCGCAACCTCGTAGTAGAAATGCGCGGCAGCGGTGCGGTTGCTGACGCCGATCTTACCAACCACGTTGTGCATATGCAGTTTGACCGTGTGTTCCGTAATTCCCAGCTTGGCCGCGATCAACTTGTTGCTTTTGCCCTGCGAGACAAGTTGCAGGACCTGCTTCTCGCGACGCGTCAGCTTCAGGTACCGCGATCGCTGGTCGACACCATTTGGGACATTTGTCACTGGACGGGCTGGGATGTCCCGCGTGCGCTGGCCAGGAAAGGCGACGCAATCTGCAAGGAAGCTGGGTAGGTACAGTTCTTCATGCATCAGCAGCCTGAGGATGGCGCGCCAGGCATCGGGCGCCACATTCATGGGTAGAAATCCGATTTCGCCGAACTGCGTGCGATCCCAGGATTCAAACATATGCCGGGCCGATTCTTCTTTGCGATAGGCAAAGGCAAGACAGCCGGACCCGGTACTTTTGGTATAGGCCATTGGGCGCGCCAACAGGTCTTCAAGCATCATCTGGTCCACAACAATAATCTTGCTGCAGCCGGGTGTGTGGCCGTTCATCGCTTCGAGAGTTTCGAACCGCCGGGCACGAACCCCGAATTCAGTTTGAACGCTTCTTAGGGTCTGATTGGAGTAGAATAATTCTTTTCCAATAAAGACAACCGAAAAATCTTCTGAATAAAGATCCTGATTGGTAGTTTCTTCTATCAATGACACACTCATCACATTCCCTCGCAAACAGGGTCAACCAAAAATAGCTTTTTTGAATTCTGGCGGTCTAAAATAGTTAACTAATCAAATAGGTAATTAACTTTTATTATACTCGAAAGCATGGTTTTCCACAACCGGGAGGAGTTCTTCCAGAGCCCGTGCCATAGAACTTTCGGTTAGGTTTCCGCTTGGGTTTTTGTGCAACCAGCGGAAACAATTGAATTATTTTGTTGCGATTTTTTGTAGGTGGGTCATGCGGGGCAGGTGAGCGCAAACTCAGGTGTATTCTAAAAGTAAGTAATAAAAACAACGTTGTAACCACCTCAAAACTTTCGACTAGCTAGGCGTGGGCGTGCGTCGCTGCGAACATGGCTGGGCTTCAATTGTCGAAGCGCCTGTCCCTGTCGCGCCGGTCATTGCGTATTTCAGCAGCCTTCATGAACCGCCGCGCTTTCGGCTTAGCCGGGAAAGGAGGTGGCCATTTAGAAACTTCCACAGACCGCTTTCAGCGCGTTCATGCGCTGCGCGGGTATTTTTGTTTCAATCTCGCCTGATGCCGCTTTTTAGATGAATGGCGGTCTGGCGTTCCAGAAATAGGAATTTGTCATGAGACGTAATGTGAATAATACAAACGTAACGACCGTCGACGAAATTAATGTCGAGAACCTGGATGCTCCGGTTAATGTCGAAATCCCGATTGATGAGGCGTTTGTCGAAGCTGATCTGACTGCACAACAGCAACAGCAGGACCAGACTGTAGAAAACTCCAACGATCAGGGTCAGGACCAAAATCAAGGCCAGGATCAGGGTCAGGAACAAGGCCAGGACCAAGGTCAAGATCAGGGCCAGGATCAGGATCAAGGTCAGGATCAGGACCAGACGCTCAATGCCGGAGATAATACCAACGACAATTCGAACAGCAATGCGATCAATATCGACTTTGGTGGCGGAGAGTGGATTCCGCGCGATGACGATCAGGTTGATCTGGACTTCGGAGATAACGCGTCGGTTGGCGACGTAATAACTGCAGGCCGTGATCTGAACTATGATCCTGGCGATGACATGAATGTCGATATCTCAATGGATGGTGCGGGAACCGCGATGGCGGCCGTCAACAGTCAGGTGGCTAGCCTGAGCGATGACGACACGCTGGAATCGGCGTCAGTTTCGAACAATTCCGGTTTCTATCAGAATGGTAGCGCCTATGGCGGTACCGCCAACGCTGAAGAAGGTATCGGCGTCAAGTCCAACGGTGGAGATTCGGGCGACGGTGGTACCAGCTATGGTGGTTCGGCAGACTCGACCACGCTGGGCAGCCATGCGTTTGGTGCCGGTGGCGATACCGGCAGCGCCGACGCGGATTCGAGTGGCGGCGCAGGTGGTGATACCGGTGACGCAAATAACGCCAGCATTGGTGTCGGCCTGTCCGGCGCAGGGGCTGACGGTGACAGCACCGGCGGCGACGGCGGCGACGCTGACAGTTCGTCTTCTGCTGACAACGACGGCAGCACAAGCGTTGACGGTGACGGAACCGGCGGTAACGGCGGAAGCGCAGATTCGTTTGGTCTGGGACTGGGCCTTGGTCTGTCTGGCTCGAATGCCTCGGGTAGCGCCGATGGCGGCGACAGCGATTCCGACTCGAGCGGCACGGGCTTTGGTCTGGCCGGCAATGACGTAGACGCCGAAGGTTCCGACGGTGGTGACGGCAGCGCGTCGACAGACGGTTCGTCGTCGAATTCCAGTGACAGCACAACCGAAGCCAATGATGCGACTGCCGGCAGCAACGCAGCAGAGGGCAGCGCTGACAGTGGTGCGGACAGCTCGGCTGATGGAACTGGCGGACCTGGTACCGGCGGTGAAGGCTCTGGCGGCGAAGGGACCGGTGGTGAAGGATCCGGTGGCGACGGCACAGGCGGTGACGGTACCGGCGGTGACGGCGAAGGCGGATTTGCCGCTATGGTCGAAGCTGCAATCATGGCCCTGCAGGAAGAGCTAGGCATGGTTGATGCCGAAGCGGGCGAAGGCGGTGACGGAACCGGCGGTGACGGAACCGGTGGCGATGGTTCGGGCGGCGATGGCTCTGGTGGCGATGGCTCAGGCGGTGACGGTTCGGGCGGCGATGGTTCCGGTGGAACCGCCGACGCGGATTCGGATGCGCAGGGTGTTGGCGACCAGTCCGCAAGCGGCCCCGACATCAACCAAAGCCCAGGTGACGTGAACGGTGCATCTAGCAATTCGCAGAACACGGATGGCAGCGGTGGTGATGGCGGATCAAATTCGGCCAACGGCACAGCGGACGCAGCAGGTTCTGGTACGTCTGCAGCAGACGGTGACGGCGGAGCAGGCGGCACAACGACGCCCACATCCACGTCTTCGGGCAACGGTGCCGGTTCTGCCGATGCGGCGAATACCGCCGGTGATGGCGGAGCGGCGGATGTATTCGGTGATGCCGATACAAACGGAGCCGCCGACAGCCTGGCTGAAGCAATCGCTGGATACGGTGGTTCGGGCATGTCCGATAACGATGCCACATCGACCGGTTCGGGCGATGCGACCGGTGCGGCCAGCTCGGGTGCCGGTGGTGCCGGTGGCGCGTCCGCCGCAAATGGCGGAGCCAGCGGATACTCGACCGGTACAGCTATGTCCGGTGACACCATGGGTGGAACCATCACGGGCGGCAGCGCGGCTGGTGCCTATTCGGGTGACGGTGGTGCAGGCGGCAACGCTGGCAACTGGGGCTCGAACAACGGTGGCGATGGTATCGTGACCGGCGAGTCCTATGCCTCGGCAGCGGCTGTTGTCGACACCTCGGCCTTTAACCAGTCGATCGTCATGGGCGCCAACGTGCTTGGCAACTCGGTCGACACGACCATGGTCGGTGGTTCGATGACTTCGTCCTACGCAAGCGACGACAACGACGCATAAGTCATAAGGCGGGGCACGCATTATCGGGCCTCGCTATTTTCGAAAATGCCGGGGCCGCGAGCAGTGGCCCCGGCCCAACTGAACCCAAAGCGGAAATTCTGGCCGGTGCGGGTGAAAAAGGATGACCGACATGGCCCTTGACGCAATAACGGAAACGATAGCGCATTTTGTTGGAGCATTTGAACTTACGATCGAACAAGCCCGGCTGCGGGACCAGTATGACGAATTCACCGCCCTGAGGCGAAAAGCCGAAATTGACGGGCTGGACGATCCTGCTGCGATCCACATCAGGGCCGACCTTGATATCCCGGCGGGCGAGTACAAACTCCTCCCATACAATTTTGCCCCACCTCAACCTGACCTGCCGCTACCAGACGCGCCGAAGGGGCCTGTGCATGAATCGGTGATTATCCTTGGTGGAGATGGGCCGGTTTCCGAGCGTTTTGTCCCGGACGACACGATTGGACCGTCATCCGTTCCTACACTTGTCATTCTGCAGCCGGAAAACGTGCCGTTGGGGTCGGCGGTAAGTTACACCACGCAAAAGGTTTTCCTGCGTGACAACGATACGGTGGGCGAGGGTGAATTTCGCGACACGGATGCGCTGATCGCGAAAGGTGAGCAGATGCTGGACATGGCGTTGTCACTTCATGCCGTAGCAAGCCCGTCATTTTCACTCGCGGATTACCAATCAATCGAGATGGTCGAGGCACTGGCCGAACAGATGTTGAACCCGATGAACGGGGATGTGGATGGCGTCACCGTGTATCAGTTCCATGGCGATGATGCCTTGGGTGTGATCGTCAATGGCGAGCACATGGCCGAAGCACCTGAATGGACCGACCTGCTGCCCGCTTTCCATCAGCCGGATGAGGCGACTGGCGATGAAGCGGAAACGCCGTGGCCTGCCGAATGGGATCAGTCCAAGGATCCCGATTTTGACGACGGGCATCTGGTGGTGACCGGCGGCAATCTGGCGATCAATGCAGTGTCTGCGACAATTGGTTGGGTGGATGCTCCGTACATTGTTGTAGGCGGACAGGCCATCAATCTGACGGTCATCAGTCAGGTCGCGCTTGTTTCCGACTGGGACGTGGGTGCCATGAATGCCGGAAGCGGTACCAACCTGGTTCAGTCTTCGGTGATCGAAGTCGAAGGCAAAGAGGCCGTCTGGCTGGACGATGCCGACGGAACAGGCGGCCAGCCCGCATACGTTGTTGTGGACTGGGTTCACGGCGATCTGGTGGTCGCGAATTTCATCAGCCAGAGTATTGATGCCACCGATATCGATCACATTCAGACCGAAATTTCAGCCACATCCACGCTTTACGTGCTGGGCGACAACGAAATGTACAATGTCGCCGATATCGTGCAGTTGGGCAGCTATTACGATCTGATCATGATCGGCGGAAACATGATTTCAGTCGATGTGCTGGTTCAATCCATGGCCCTTATGGATGACGACATCATCAGCGGCGGAGTGCCCGCGTCGGTGATGGACGGTGATGAAAACCTGCTCATGAACGACGCGTCGGTCAAAACGATCGGCAAGGACATTCACCAGGATATGCAACAGAATATGGCGGACGCGCTTGCCATACCGGAAATGGACATGGACGCGTTGGAAGACGCGCTTCTGAATGATCCGATGTTCGCCGGGATGGAGCAGTTGCGCGTCCTTAAGATCGACGGCGATCTTATACAGGTGAACATCGTCAATCAGGCCACGATGATGCTGGATCAGGATGATATTGACCTGTCCGGCCCGAATGCTGCCGGGGCCGATGTAGTCGCGGGCAGCAACGCCATGCTGAACACCGCGCATCTGACCAAGATGGGTGTGGACTCGACGGTCATGGCAGCTGACGGGTCGTATTCCGATCTGCTGCTGCATCAGGCCAGCCTGATCGACATGCCGGACAACGACGAGATTACCGCGATGACCAATGAGGCAATTGCAGCCATCATGGGTGACATGACCGTCGCGCAACCGGATGCGGCCCTGGCACTGAATACCCCAGCTCTTGATGCAACAACACCTGACGACGGCCTGCAAACCATGCTGGCCTGATCCCCCAAGATTTTTACCGAGTGACCAGAAGGTTTCTACATGTCGTTTGTTTTTTCGTCGCGCCGCCACCCTTTATCCAGCCCGCTGGACAGGCAAGGCGGGTTGGGTCTGAAGCGTCAGGATCCCGAACCTGGGACAGATCCTGCAAAACGGGCCACAGGTGCCACCACCCGACTGCATCTGACGCAGGAGTTCCGAGTGCCTGAACCAGATCAAAACCGGCCGGTTGAAAACGATGCGTTGAAACCGGCCAAAGACCAGAAACACTCATGTGAACAACCGCGCGCTGAACCTCCCCATCGGCGTGCGCCGCCGCAGCCCGTGCAAGACAAGGACATTGCGGGCGGTGGTGACGGGGTGGCTGATGCTGACGGCCCGGATCACGCAACCGCGGACGAAACGACAGCGCGCAAGACCCCCTCTGCGCGCACGTCCGGCGCGGATCACATGGGCGCGACGATCGAGGCCAAGGCAAACCAGCCACTGTTGCGGACAAATTCCGGCGGCGGTGACGGGAACGGGCCACCCCAAACCTTTCACAAGCGCACCCCGCCCGAGGATTTCCAGCGCACATTGCGGGATTCGATCCGGGCGATCCGGCGTAACCTGGCATTTGTTCTGGTGCTGACCTGCGCGACCAATATTCTGATCCTGTCGATCCCGATCTACCTGTTTCAGATCAGTGACAGAGTTCTGACCAGCCGGTCCTTGGATACGCTGATCATGTTGACCGCGATCGTCGCCGGGGCTGTGATTTTTCAGTCTGCATTTGATGCGGTGCGGCGGTTTACGCTGATGCGAACCGGTGTCGAGGTTGCCGTTCGTTTAGGTGCACCGGTGCTTAGTGCTGCTGCGCACGCGTCGTTGCACGGAAACGGGCGCGAATATCAGACTCTTGGCGATTTGCAGCAACTGCGCGGTTTTCTAGTTTCGGGCACTTTGATTTCGTTTCTGGACGTGCCATTCGCCCCTCTGTTCATTCTGATGATCTTTCTCGTGCACCCGCAACTGGGCATGATTGTCGTGGTGACGGCGCTGATCCTAATGACGATTGCGCTGATCAACCAGAAAATGACAGCCAAACCCTTTGCCGAGGCGAACAAAGCGCAGTCCATGGCGAACCTGCATCTGGATTCCATGTCGCGCAACAGCCAGATCATCAACGCCTTGGCCATGATCCCCGAGGCGGTGCGGATCTGGGGGCGGGACACGGCCCAATCCCTGACCTGGCAGGTGCGCGCGCAGGACCGTAACGTGATCTTCGCGGCGATCTCGCGCGCTGTTCGTCTGCTGACACAGATTGGCATTTTGGGATGGGGCGCATTTCTGGCACTGCAGGGAGAGATTACCGGCGGCATGGTGATCGCGGCCTCGATCATTGCCGGGCGCGCCTTTGCGCCCATCGAAGGTTCGATTGAAGGGTGGAACAGCTACCTGCTGACGCGCGCGGCCTATGGGCGGATCAAGGCGCTGCTGTCCACCTCGGCCCTGCAACACGAGAAGTTGCGCCTGCCGCGACCTGAAGGGCGGTTGGATGTTGAGCGGTTGCTCTATGTCCCCGGTGGAACCAAACGTGTGGTTCTGAACGGGATTACCTTCTCACTCACCCCCGGTGAAACACTGGCCATTATCGGCAATTCAGGTGCGGGCAAAACCACCTTGGGCAAAACCCTTGTCGGGTCCGTTCTGCCCACGTCGGGAAGTGTGCGGCTGGACCTGATGGATATCCGCAACTGGGACCCGCGCCAGTTTGGCGAAAGCATCGGTTATCTGCCGCAGGATGTGCAGCTGTTCCCCGGAACCATCAAGGACAATATCGGCCGGATGCGTGCCGATGCCACGGACGAACAGATCCATGACGCCGCTGTTCTGGCCGATGTACACAACATGATCGCAACCTTGCCGCAGGGATATGAGACTGTGGTGGCCTCCGATGGATCGCCTTTATCGGGCGGACAGAAACAACGCATTGCGCTGGCGCGGGCGTTTTTTGGGAACCCACGAATGGTTGTGCTGGACGAGCCGAACTCGAACCTTGACGTTGCCGGGGACAAAGCCTTGGCGCGTGCCATTGAACAGGCGCGCGAAAGCAAGATTACCGTGGTCGTCATCACGCAGAAACCGACCCTGCTGAATGTGGTCGACAAGATCATGTTGCTGACCGATGGGCGCGTCGCATTGTTCGGTCAGCGCGAGCAGGTTCTTCAGCAGATCAACGGGCCGCGCAAACGGACCGGAATTGAAGGGCAACAGGGAGGCTGACCATGAATGACCTCGTACCCGTAAGGCACTCTGCCGGTGAACCTGACGTCTGGTATGCGGAAGTTCCGCGCTCGATCAACCGCTTCATTGTCATCGGTATAATCATGCTGGTCGTCTGTTTTGGCGGTTTCGGAGTGTGGTCCTTCAGCGCCCCGCTGGCGGCGGCGGTCATCGCGCAGGGCAGCTTTGTCGCCACCGGACGCAACAAGATTGTCCAGCACCTTGAAGGCGGGATCATCGAAGACATCAAGGTCACCGAAGGGCAATCGGTTCAGGCAGGTCAGGTGCTGATGACGCTGGATCAGACCTCGGCGCAGGCCAATGAGCGCGAGCTGTTCATCCGCAAATTGCGCTTGCAGGCGATGACCGAGCGATTGCTGGCGGAATATGGGGAACGGGATCGTCTGGTCTTTACGCCAGATCTGGTCGAGGCCTCCAAAGACGTGGAAGTCATGGCCATTCTCGACGGTCAAATGCTGAGCTTTGATGTGTCGCGCAAGACCTTGCTGAATGATGTGGCACTTTTGGAACGCAATATGGAGGCTTTGAAGATCCGGGCAAGCGGCTTTGAGGCCCAATTGGACAGCATGGTCACACGTGCCGAGATCTTGCAGGAAGAGTACGAGTCCAAAAACCAGCTTTTCCAGAAAGGGCTGGTTCGAAAGGGCGAATTGAACACGATCCGGCGTGTGCAGGCCGAAGCCGAGGGGCAGCAGGCCCGGTTGCAGGCGGAGGCCGCTGAAATCAATCAGATGCTTCTGAAATACCAGGAACAGATTACGCGCACCCGATCCGCCTATCGCGAGGCTGCACTGGATGAATTGGGCGTGGTCGAGGCCGATCTGGAAAGCGTGCGCGAAAAATCCCGTCAGGCCCGTAATGTCCTGGACCGGGCCGTGGTACGGGCTCCGGTGACCGGGACAGTGGTTCGCCTGCATTATCATACTCCGGGTGGTGTGATCGAAACGGGCGAACCCATTGCCGAAATCCTGCCTGCCGATGCGCCGTTGATTATTGAGGCGCAAATCCCACGCACCGAGATTGATAGTGTGGTAACCGGGCAGACCGCCTCGGTGCGACTGATCGCGCTCAATCAGCGCACAACGCCGGTTTTGTACGGAGAAGTCTTTTATGTCTCTGCCGACGCGCTGCTTGAAGAGGCGGCAGGCGTTCCAAAAGAGGTATATCTGGCGCGTATCTCACTTACCCCAGACGAGCTGCACCGGGTCAGCGGCTTTGTTCCGACCCCCGGCATGCCTGCGGAAATTATGATCCAAACCGAGGAACGAACTTTTGCGGCCTATATCGCCAAACCTGTGTCGGACAGCATGTCGCGCGCGTTTCGCGAGCAATAACCTAGGTGCCTAAGGCCGTTGGTTCATCTACCTCAAGTCGCGTTCTGATCCTTTTGGGAAAAGCGTGAAAGTGAGGGTGTGTACCTTTGACGGCGCAAGACTTGGGATTTCACAAGCTCCACATCCTTGGCGGGTTGGCGGATCGGCTCAACGGTGGTTGCGAAATCACAGGTTCATGAACCGCCAGATTTCCGCATCTGATGCAAATCAATGCAAAACACATTCGAATCGAGACATGTTTGGCCGGAAGTCATCATAAGGAACACCCGACCATGTTTCGCCTTGCCGCCATGCTGTATTCACTGATCGCCACTGCCATTTCAGGTTCTGCCGTAATCGCTGTGCTGTCTGCGGGATTGGTTTCCGTCAGCGCAATTGTCGGCGCAGCAGTTGCCGGGGCGGTGATCGCTGCTCCGGTGTCTTGGATGGTAGCCCGGCGCTTGTACCGGGGCACCTGATCAGGCGTTCAGGAACGTCCGAACCGCTGCTTCGAATTCACGTGGTTTTTCGGCGTGCAGCCAATGCCCGGCTCCGGGTATTTTGGCGAAACGCGCGCCGGAAAACAGCGAGCGGATTTCAGGGCGGTGTTCCGGCAGGACATAATCCGATGCCGCGCCCGACAGGAACAGGGCGGGGCCATTCCATGTGGCGTCCAACTTGGGGAAGCCCATGATCTTTGGCATCTCGGCTGCAAGAACATCCAGATTAAGCAGCCACCGTTTTCCCTTGATATCCAGCGATTGGGTGAAAAAGCTTTGCAACGCTTTCTCAACACCTTGATCGGCCAATTGCATTTCCGCATCCGACCGGCGGGTGATGCGCGAAAAATCAACAGCCCGCATGGCCTCGATGAACCGGATTTGGCTGTGCGCGTATTGAACCGGCGCGATGTCGGCGACCACCAGCTTGTTCACCAACCCATTGTGCCGCAGGGCCAGGGTCATGGCAGCCTTTCCGCCCATGGAATGTCCAAGAACATCCGCCACGCCGCCGATCTGTTCTATGACTTCGGCGATATCCTGTGCCAGATGGGGATAATCATGGCTCGGGTCCCACATGCTGTAAGCATGGTTGCGCATGTCCACCGCCACAACCTGCCGTTCGTCTGAAAGCCTTTTGGCAATGACGCCCCAATTCCGAGCAGATCCGTAAAGGCCGTGTGCTATTACCAGCGGTGGGCGGGCGGTCGGTTCGCCATGTACAATCGTGTTCAGCATAGCTTGCGTGATACAAGCGCCTACAGCGGATCACCAGCCCCATTGTAGGTCTTTGTGGTGCAGGCTAGATTGCGGCGGCAGGAGAGAGCCAATGCCTCAGGACCCAGACATTCAGACCCGGATCGCCGAGACGGTGGCCTTGCTGCGTGCCAAGCTTGGCGTGCGCGACAAGACGCTAGAGGCATCCATTCGCAAGGCAAAACGACGCCTGCCGCGCCGGGTGTACCGGCAGGCCATGGTGCTTGCCCGGTCCGAGGCGATGGCGTCGCACCCGAAGATGCGGTTGATTCTGGATACTCCCAAGCTCGTCAGGGCGTCGGACGTAGTGCAGGATCATCTGGGAAGCATCAATCTTGCGGATCGCAGGTGGGGCTGGTTCCTTGGATTGCTGGGGGGGCTGGCTTTCAATCTGTTGGCTCTGACAGCGCTGTTGCTTGTTTTTCTGTGGTGGCGCGATTTGATTTGACTTTCAGACGGCTGCCAAGCTGACGCGTGGCCAGATCCCCCTCTATCGAAGCGACTGCTCAAACAACAAAAAAAACGGCGCCTCAAGAGCGCCGTTTTCTTTTCTTTTTCAACGTTTACAGGTTCGGGTATATGGGGAAGCGGTTGCAGAGGTCTGCGACCTGGGCGCGGACGCGGGCTTCGACTTCGGCGTTGCCGTCTTCGCCGTTGGCGGCCAGGCCGTCGACCACTTCGATGATCCAGTCGGCGATCTGGCGGAACTCGGCCTCGCCAAAGCCGCGGGTGGTGCCGGCGGGGCTGCCAAGGCGGATGCCCGACGTGATGGTCGGCTTTTCCGGGTCAAACGGCACGCCGTTCTTGTTGCAGGTGATATGCGCCCGGCCCAGGGCCTTTTCGGTGGCGTTGCCCTTGACGCCCTTGGGGCGCAGGTCGACCAGCACCACATGGGTGTCGGTGCCGTGGGTCACGGTGTCGAGCCCGCCCTTGATCAACTGATCGCTGAGCGCCTGCGCATTGGTCACGACCTGCTGGATATAGCTTTTTGAACTCGGGGCGCAGCGCCTCGCCAAAGGCCACGGCCTTGGCCGCGATCACATGCATCAGCGGGCCGCCCTGAATGCCGGGGAAGATCGCCGAATTCACTTTCTTAGCGATATCTTCATCATTGGTCAGGATCATGCCCCCACGTGGGCCGCGCAGGGTCTTGTGTGTGGTGGTGGTCGCCACATGCGCGTAGGGGAACGGGCTGGGATGCTCGCCCGCCGCAACCAGACCGGCGAAATGCGCCATGTCCACGTGCAGATAGGCGCCGACCATGTCGGCGATCTGACGCATGCGGGCAAAATCGATCTGACGCGGGATGGCCGAACCGCCCGCGATGATCAGCTTGGGGTTATGCTCTTTCGCCAGCGCCTCGACCTGATCATAGTCCAGCATGTTGTCCTGCTGGCGCACGCCGTATTGCACGGCGTTGAACCACTTGCCCGACTGGTTGGGCCGCGCGCCGTGGGTCAGGTGGCCACCGGCATCCAGGCTCATGCCCAGAATGGTGTCGCCGGGCTGGATCAGCGCCGGAACACGCCCTGGTTGGCCTGGCTGCCCGAGTTCGGCTGCACATTGGCAAAGCCACAGCCAAACAGCTGCCTGGCGCGGTCGATGGCCAGATTCTCGGCGATATCAACAAACTCGCAGCCTCCGTAATAGCGCCGGCCCGGGTAACCTTCGGCATATTTGTTGGTCATCACCGAACCCTGCGCCTCCATCACGGCGGCAGAGACGATGTTCTCGGACGCAATCAGCTCGATCTCGTCGCGCTGACGACCCAGCTCAGACCGGATCGAGCCAAAAAGCTCAGGGTCGCGGTCCGACAAGGACTGGGTGAAAAATCCGGTGTCACGAAGATTGGCGTTCATTGGCGCTCCACATGGCTGGGTATAAATCTTGCGGATTTCCTATCGGAAACGCCACATTCGCAAAAGGCTTAAAGCGACGATTTGGCCTGCTGCGGCGTCAAGACTGGCCTATTGGGGAAAGGTATGTTTGTTTCGGAACCAAATGTGCAACACCGGAAACCACAAAACATGAAAAAGAGAATCGCCTTTCTCGCCAGTGAGGTCAAAGTGGCGCAAACAGCGCGTGACACCCTGGTGACCAAATATGGTAATGTGGCACCTCGGGACGCAGATGTAGTGGTTGCATTGGGCGGCGACGGCTTCATGTTGCACACTTTGTACAATGTGCAGCATCTCGATACTCCGGTTTACGGGATGAATCGCGGCACGATCGGCTTTCTGATGAATGAGTATCACGAAGACGATCTGATGGCGCGGCTGGAGGATGCCGAGGAAGAGGTTATCAACCCGTTGGCCATGCAAGCGATGGACCAATCTGGAAAACTGCACGAGGCGCTGGCGATCAACGAAGTGTCATTGCTACGCGCCGGTCCTCAGGCAGCAAGGCTCAAGATCAGCGTAGACGGCCGGGTACGCATGGCCGAACTGGTCTGTGACGGGGCGTTGCTTGCCACGCCTGCGGGATCGACCGCCTATAACTATTCCGCGCATGGGCCGATTGTTCCGATTGGTGCTGACGTTCTGGCCCTGACACCCATCGCAGCGTTTCGCCCACGGCGGTGGCGTGGTGCCTTGTTGCCGAAAATGGCGAAAGTCAGGTTCGATGTGGTCGAAGCTGACAAGCGCCCGGTCATCGTGGCCGCCGATTCCGTTTCTTTCCCGGATATCGACTGGGTTGAGATCAGGTCGGAACCAGCCATTGCGCACCGTATCCTTTTCGACCCCGGCCATGGGTTGGAAGAACGTCTAATATCCGAACAATTCACGTAAAATAGGCCATCCCCAAATTTTTCTCACGCCTGTGTGAAGCAGTTCACAGGAATTCCCTTAATGATTGGCTAATGTGAACTTGTCCGGAGAACACGCCAAGGTGGGAGTGAGTGGCCACCTAAACGGTGTTTTCGAATGGTTGCGCAGATTTTGCGCTGGCGAGGGTGGGTGGTGCTACGCTCGTCATCAGAAATCCGGGCTTATTTTAGCAGCTGGACCCCGGGCACAATGACCCGGGGTCTATTTTTTGTTACATGTGATCCCAAAGCGGGAAACACATCTGTCCCACGCGAGCTTCTATCGCGGCGGCGGCATCCACGGCCAAATCCTCGCGCCAGCGCTGTGCCGCGATCTGCACATTGATAGGTTGAGGCCCTTTGGGAAGGTTGGCCAATCGTGACGGAACGCAGGCTGCAGGCAGTCCCAGAAAGTTCATCGCATAGGAATAGACAGCGCATCCCAGAACATCATGCACGCCTTCCGCGCCTTCGGTGTCCCGGTCGGGTTTGAAAAATGGCTGTGGCAGGAAAGGGGACAAGACCAGCGGGTAGTCCTGCATAAACAGGGACCATTCACGGGCATAATAGCTGCGCTTGGCCAGCATCCGGACCAATTCTGTTTCAACGATGGGCGGGAATTCCTGAAAGTAGACGTCAAAGATGTCGCGGATGGTTTTGGAACCAGCGGCTTCAATGTCAGATTTCATCAGGGTCAGCACTTCGCCCATCAAGGTCCGGTACCCGATCCGGCCACATTCAAAGACATCGGGTGGATCGACCTCTTCAACGTCGTACCCTGCATCGACCAGCGCATCGCGCGCAGTGTCGAGGGCTTTTTCGACCTCGGGGTGCAGCGCATAGCCGAAGGTGTTCTTGGTGAATGCCACCTTGATCGGCTGGTCAAAACGCTCACCGCGCCAGGGCATTGGTACGTGGAACGGATCCCGCGCATCGGTGGCGATCAGGCTGGGCATGGACAGGTGTAGATCCGCAGCCGACCGAGTGATCAGGCCCTGAACCGACATTGATTGCGCCAGCAATCCGCGTTCGGCCTTCTGACTTGGGTTCCACGCGGGAACGCGTCCCAACCCCGGTTTCACCGTAACCGCTCCGATGGCGGCTGCCGGAAAGCGCAGGCTGCCGCCAATATCGTTGCCATGGGCCAGCGCACCGACACCTGCCATCACGGCGGCAGCAGCGCCACCGGATGATCCCCCGGGTGAAATGTGCCGTCCCCACGGGTTGAACGTGCGCCCATGCAGGGGGTTGTCGGTGTCGGCCCTGAAGGAAAACTCGGGCGTATTCGTTCGCCCGATCACAATGGCCCCCGCTTTTTGCAAGTTGCTGACCACCGGCGCGTCATCCGGAGCGATTACGTCCTTCAGTGCAATGACACCGTTGGTGGTGGCGTGGCCTTTCTGATCGACATTCACCTTGATTGTTACCGGAACACCATGCAGCGGGCCGGTCGGCTGACCACGCCCCCGTGCAGCATCTAGCGACTGCGCGCGTTCCAGGGCCTCGGTGCGCAAGTCTTCGACGACCGCGTTCAGCGCGGGGTTCACCGCGTCCATGCGATCAATCGAGGCCTGAACCGCCTCGGTCGCGCTCAGATCGCCGCGTCGGGTCAAGGTGGTCAGCTCTGTGGCGCTGAGACGCCAGATATCGGTATGTGTCATGGGCCCTCACTGTCTTACAGCGACAGTAGGGGCCCAGATTCAGGTTGCAAGGGCGGACATGACATGGGCGGCCTGTGCCACCCGATGGTTACTTGGCGTAACCAATTGTCTGCAACGCTTCTTTGATCTCATCAAGGATGGCAGGATCATCAATTGTTGCAGGCATTTTGTAGTCCTGACCGTCTGCAATCGACACCATCGTACCACGCAGGATCTTACCGGAACGGGTCTTGGGTAACCTGTCGACGACAACAGCCAGTTTGAAGGCGGCCACCGGCCCGATTTTCTCCCGAACCATTTTGACGACTTCCTGAACCACATCGCCATGATCCCGTGTGGCACCAGCATTCAGGCACAGGAAGCCGACCGGCATCTGCCCCTTCAGCTGGTCCGAAACTCCGATCACCGCGCATTCAGCCACATCGGGGTGGGCAGCCAGCACTTCTTCCATCCCGCCCGTCGACAAGCGATGGCCGGCAACGTTGATGACGTCATCGGTGCGCGCCATGATGTAGAGGTACCCGTCTTCGTCAATCATCCCGGCATCGCCGGTTTCGTAATATCCGGGGAAGTGTTCAAGATAAGATTTCTTGAATCGTGCTTCGGCATTCCACAGTGTTGGCAAGGTGCCTGGGGGCAGGGGCAGTTTGACCGCGATGGCACCCAGTTCACCGGCTTTCATCGGGTGACCGCCTTCATCCAGAATTTGCACGTCATATCCCGGCATCGGTTTTGCGGGCGAGCCCAGCTTGACCGGAAGCTCTTCGATACCCAGCGGGTTTCCGGCTATGGCCCAGCCGGTTTCGGTTTGCCACCAATGGTCGATCACCGGAACCTTCAGCGCGTTTTGTGCCCAGATAATTGTGTCAGGGTCGGCGCGTTCGCCTGCCAGATAGAGGGCCTGTAGATGAGACAGATCGTATTTGCCGATCAATTCGCCTTTGGGGTCTTCTCGTTTGACGGCGCGGATGGCCGTAGGTGCGGTGAAGAAGCTTTTGACCTTATGTTCCGAGATCACGCGCCAGAAGGTGCCAGCATCCGGGGTGCCGACTGGCTTGCCCTCGAACACAATTGTGGTGTTTCCGTGGATCAGGGGTGCGTAGCAGATATAGGAGTGTCCCACGACCCAGCCCACATCGGAGGCTGCCCAGAACACGTCGCCTGGATCGACGTTATAGACATTCTTCATCGTCCAGTTCAGTGCCACAAGGTGTCCGGCAGTGGGGCGCACGACCCCTTTGGGTGCACCCGTAGTGCCAGAGGTGTACAGGATATAAGCCGGGTCATTGCCATCGATCGGTACGCATTCAGCCGGTTCGACACCGTATTGGAAGCCATGCCAGTTGAAGTCGCGCCCTTCGATCAACTGGGCGACCTCTTGTTCCCGCTGGAAGATCACACAAAAATCAGGTTTGTGGTTGGCCAGTTCGATCGCACCGTCAAGCAGGGGCTTATAGTGAACCACGCGACCGGGTTCCATCCCACAGGACGCGGCGATGATTGCTTTGGGTTTGGCGTCGTCGATGCGCACGGCCAGTTCGTTGCTGGCAAACCCGCCGAACACGACCGAATGCACGGCGCCGAGGCGGGCACAGGCCAGCATCGCCTCAAGCGCTTCGGGGATCATCGGCATGTAGATAATGACACGGTCGCCTTTCTCGACACCCTTTGCGCGCAGCGCGCCGGCCAGAGTGGCCACGCGGTTGCGAAGCTCGACATAGGATATCTCGCGCTTGGTGTGGGTGATGGGACTGTCATAGATGATGGCGGTTTGTTCACCGCGCCCGTTTTCCACATGACGGTCTACGGCATTCCAACAGGTATTGACCCGCGCGTCGCTGAACCATTCGTACAAGGGCGCATTGTCGTCGAACAGTGCTTTGCTGGGGGCCTTGACCCAATCGATCCCTTTTGCAGCGTTCATCCAGAACGCTTCGGGGTCGGTTTTCCAGCTGTCATAAACGTCCTGATACGCCATCTTGTCCTCCTCACAACGGCTTGGACATTGTGTTAGGTCGCAGAAAACAACCGGGCAAGCGCGACGCATGACGACGCGTCAGTTTATCGCAAAAAATTTGCAGATCGGCAAAAAACGACTTGCAAATTTTTGCAAAATTACAGTTGAAGCACAGTTTTTGTCGCAGCAATAGAAAGTTTTGCAAAATTGCAAACTATTGCGTGCAAATATTGTGCCGTTCCGAGAATCAGCTCAACCAGCCGTTTTGGCGTAACGTGGCAGCTTGTCCTGAAGGTTCAGCCAGGGCAGGTGGTCGGCGTGGAACACGTGAAACTGTGGCGGCAGGGTCTCCGGGTTGTCCAGCGTTGCGGTGTAAAGATGAATGTTCACCGTATCGCGCGCTGTGCGATAGGCCATCTGGGTTCCGCAGTTGCCGCAAAACAGACGTTCAACCCCTTCCGATGAGCGATAGATCTTTGGTGCCTGACCCAACCATCTGACCGCCTCATGCGGCAGCCCGAAAAAAGCCGTGACCGGCGCGGCGCAGTTTCGCCTGCAATCTGAACAGTGGCAATAACAGCTCCACGCGGCTTGGGCATCGCTTTCCCAATGCACGGCGTTGCAGTGGCAATGTCCTTTCATGCGCTTCCCCCCCCCTGTTGGCAGGGGCGCCAGCAAGGCTGCCCCCGGTTAACCGTAATGCGCCACGGGTGTTCCTGCAATCGCCGCCATGTTCAGCAGACCGCGCGCGGTGATGGATGGAGTAACAATATGGGCCTTGTTGCCCATGCCCATCAGGATCGGGCCAACTTCAATCCCGTCCGCCTTCATCTTCAGAATATTGCGTACACCACTGGCAGCATCTGCGTGGGCGAATATCAGAACGTTGGCCGCCCCCTCTAGTCGCGACGCTGGGAAGATACGCGCCCGCAGGTCTGCATCCAAAGCCGCATCCAGATTCATTTCGCCTTCGTAGACAAAATCGCGCGGCTGCCGATCAAGGATTTCAAGCGCCGCCCGCAGCCGTTTGCCTGATCCTTCAGCCTGATTGCCGAATTGCGACTGCGAACAGAAGGCAATTTTGGGTTCGATCCCGAACCGGCGAACATGTCGCGCGGCGCCAATGGTGGTTTCGGCCAGTTCTTCCGGCGATGGCAATTGCCGTACATGCGTATCGGCAATGAACAGGGGGCCATCTTCCAGGATCATCAGGGACAACGCACCATGCGGGCGCAGTTTGCTGTCGTCCAACACCTGTTCGACATAGTTCAGGTGCCAGCGGAATTCACCAAATGTGCCGCAGATCATGCTGTCCGCTTCGCCACGATGCACCATGATCGCACCAATGGCCGTTGTGTTGGTGCGCATGATCGCCTTGGCCAGATCCGGCGTCACACCGCGGCGCTGCATGATCTGGTGGTAGGAAGTCCAGTAATCGTAATAGCGCGGGTCGTTCTCCGGGTTAACGATCTGACAGTCCTTGCCCGGACGAATGGTCAGCCCCAGCTTTTCACATCTGGTTTCAATCACATCGGGTCGCCCAATCAGAATTGGCGTTTCCGTCGTCTCTTCGAGAATGGCCTGCGCAGCCCTCAAAACCCTTTCATCTTCACCCTCGGCAAAAACGATGCGACGGGATGCGACGGCCGCGGCCTCGAACACAGGACGCATCAGAAGGGCTGATTTGAAGACCGACTGGTTGAGCTTTTCCTTATAGGCTTCAAGGTCCTCGATAGGGCGTTTTGCAACACCGCTTTCCATGGCGGCCTTGGCAACCGCCGATGACACCACGCCCACAAGACGTGGGTCAAATGGTTTTGGGATCAGGTACTCCGGGCCAAAGGTCAGTTGTTCGCCCTTATAGGCAGCCGCCGCCTCGGCACTTGTGGTTGCACGCGCCATTTCAGCAATACCATCCACGCAGGCAATCTGCATCGCGTCGTTGATCTCGGTCGCGCCGACATCCAAAGCACCCCGGAAGATAAACGGAAAGCACAGCACGTTATTGACTTGATTGGGAAAATCGCTGCGCCCCGTGGCGATGATTGCGTCTGGTGCTACTGCGCGCGCGTCCTCTGGCAGAATTTCCGGCGTCGGGTTGGCCAGGGCGAAGATGATCGGGCGGCTGGCCATTTTCCGGACCATATCAGGCTTTAGAACATTTGGGCCGCTGAGACCCAGAAACAGGTCGGCCCCACCAATCACATCGTCCAGCGTCCGCAAATCCGACTTCTGCTCGAACTGTGACTTGTGCGGGTTCATGTCCTCGGCCCGTCCTTCGTAGACAAGCCCGTGAATGTCGCACAGCCATATGTTTTCTCGCTTCACACCCAGCTTGACCAGCATGGTCAGGCACGCGATCCCGGCTGCCCCGCCGCCGGTCGACACGACTTTGATGTCCTCAAATGACTTTCCGGCCACATGCAGCGCATTCTTGGCCGCAGCACCGACCACAATGGCGGTTCCATGCTGGTCGTCATGGAAAACCGGGATGTTCATACGCTCCCGGCAGAGCTTTTCGACGATAAAGCAATCGGGGGCCTTGATGTCTTCAAGGTTAATGGCGCCAAATGTTGGTTCAAGGGCACAGACGATATCCGCAAGCTTTTCGGGATCGGGCTGATCGACCTCGATATCAAAACAGTCAATACCTGCGAATTTCTTGAAAAGGACGGCCTTGCCTTCCATAACCGGCTTCGAAGCGAGTGCTCCGATATTCCCCAGGCCAAGCACCGCGGTGCCGTTTGAAACCACGGCGACAAGATTGCCGCGCGCCGTGTAACGTTCCGCATTGGCTGCATCGGCCTTGATTTCAAGGCTGGCCTCGGCCACGCCGGGCGAATAGGCGCGGGCCAGATCGCGCCCGTTGGCCATCGGTTTGGTAGCCTTGATCTCAAGCTTTCCGGGTTTGGGAAATTCATGATATTCGAGCGCAGCTTGTCGCAGGCTGGGGGTGTCAGACATCGGCGATTCAGCTCCCATTGAGAATTTGATTTAGCCTTAAACTATTTTTTTGGACTTGGCTACGCTACGTAACTCTGCCGTGATGTCGCAACCGTGAATTCGGATTGATATTGTCTGAGTTCATTTTCGCCTTTTCACATTGTGACGACCAAGATCACTCTGGCAAGGCCGTTGTGACATTCAGAACTGATGACCCGGCTGGTAACGAACGAGGGATCATTAGGTTGGATGTTGGTTGCAGCGGTGTTGGGCGGTTGTCGTCACCCAGATTTGGTCGAGTTCATCACGCTGAACGGCGGAGTTTTACCTGTGATTATTGAAATGCGCTTCTTCGTTATGGAAGAAATGCCGGAGATGTTCTTTTCGGTTGGCATTTTGACCTCTGTTCTGATCGGATGGCCAAAGTTGCAATTCGAAGAGAATACTGATGACCAAGACATCCGATCTGGCGAAAACGCACGCTGAAATTCGCCTGCCCACACAGGAAATTCGCGACGACATCCCTTTTTACACAAAAAAACTGGGGATGAAGATGGACATGATTTATCCCGCTGACGATCCGCGCGTCGCGGTGTTTTCGGGGCATGGCGTGCGGTTGCGCATTGAAAAAGACGCACCGGAAAGCCCAGGAACATTGCGTATCCTGACGGATAATCCGTCAGATTTCGCCGGTGGTGAACGCGTTCTTGTAGCCCCGAATGGCACCCGAATCGAAGTTGAAGAACGAAATCCGCCACTGGTGATGCCAGAGACCGTGCATTCCTTTGTCGTGCGCAGGCTCAAGGATCAGGCCCCCTGGATCATCGGTCGGGCCGGGATGCACTATCGCGATCTGGTGCCGGATCGGTTGGGTGGGTCGATTATTGCCAGCCATATCCGCATTCCCGATGGTGGGCCGGTTCCGGATATGGTGCATTTTCACAAGGTCGGGTTTCAGCTGATCTTTTGCATCCATGGCTGGGTGGATGTGGTCTATGAGGATCAGGGCGAGAAAATGCGTCTGACAGCGGGGGACTGCTTTATTCAACCTCCGGAAATCCGGCACCGCGTTCTTGAAGCTTCTGATAATGTTCAGGTCATTGAGATCGGAGTGCCGGCTGAGCATGTCACAGAGATCGACCATGACATGACACTTCCCACTCCGCACATCCGCCCGGACCGCGAATGGCAGGGGCAACGCTTTGTCTATAATCAGGCCAAGGGTGCCGAGTGGATGCCCTTCCGCCTGCCGGGGTACATCTGCCGCGACACCACGATTGCCGAGAACACCAAGGGTGTCGCTGGGGTGCAGGTTGTGCGCAAAGGGTCGGGTGATCCGGAATGGGCCAGCCATGACACCGACATTCACTTTACCTTTGTGATGGACGGCGAGGTCACCCTGGAAGGCGAGGGGCGCGATCCCTACCGGCTGGAGCAAGGGGATGCTTTTGTCATCCCACCTGGGATGCGCACACGGTTGTCCGAGCCAACAGACAATATCGAATTGTTGGAAGTCACCTTACCCGGTACCTTCAACACAACGCTGGGTTAAGCGAAAAACATGGGTCAGGGGCTTCAAATTCCCCGCCTTAATACGTTAGCGTGCAAATTTCTGACCAGATGATCAAAAATGAGGATTCGCCATGTCGCTGAAAGACGCTGCCTTGTCTGTCCGGGAAAACGCCTACGCGCCATATTCGAACTTCAAAGTTGGCGCAGCGCTTCGGTCTTCTTCGGGTCATGTCTTTTCCGGGTGCAACGTCGAGAATGTGGCATATCCCGAGGGGACCTGCGCGGAAGCAGGTGCAATTGCCGCAATGGTGGCCGCGGGCGAGCAGGAACTGACCGAGGTCTACGTGGTTGCCTCCAGCCCTCAGCCTGTGCCGCCTTGCGGTGGATGCCGTCAGAAGCTGGCCGAGTTTGGCAAGCGCGATGTAAAGGTTACTCTGGCAACCGTCGATGGTGCGGAGTTTGAGACAACCATCGGAGATTTGCTGCCGGGTGCGTTCGACGCGTCGCACATGGAGGATGTCTGAACGCATGGACGCCCGTTCAATCATAGCCAAACTGCGCAGGCACGAAGTCCCAGGCCGCGACGAGCTTATCTGGTTCGCGCAAGGGTTGGCAGACGGCAGCGTCAGCGATGCGCAGGCCGGGGCGTTTGCCATGGCCGTCTGTATGGGCGGGCTGGGTCCTCAGGGGCGTGCGGACTTGACGATTGCGATGCGCGATAGCGGCGATGTTCTCGGTTGGGATGTGGACGGGCCGGTGATCGACAAGCACTCGACCGGTGGGGTCGGGGACTGCGTCAGCCTTGTGCTGGCTCCGGCGCTGGCGGAATGTGGTGCTTATGTGCCGATGATCTCGGGTCGGGGTTTGGGGCACACGGGTGGAACATTGGACAAGCTCGAGGCGATTCCGGGTGTCAGCACTCAGATCAGTCAGGACCGACTTGCGCAGATATTGCGCGAAACGGGTGCGGCTATCGTCGGCGCGACGGGCCAGATTGCACCGGCGGACAAGCGGCTTTATGCAGTTCGGGACGTGACGGCGACGGTCGAAAGTCTGGATCTGATCACAGCGTCGATCCTGTCCAAAAAGCTGGCGGCCAGCCCGGATGCGTTGGTTCTTGACGTCAAGGTTGGCAGCGGTGCCTTTATGAAAACAATTGAGGATGCCCGCAAGCTGGCCACAGCATTGACCGAGACTGCGAACGCGGCTGGGTGCCGGACTTCGGCGGTGATCACGGACATGAACCAGCCTTTGGCCCCGGCGCTGGGCAATGCACTGGAGGTCGCGGAAGTGATGAAGGTTCTGACCGGTCCTGGCGCTTCGCCACTGGTGGACATTTCTGCCGAGTTGGGCGGCGTCCTGCTGGCCGATGCAGGCATGTGCATCTCGGTCGAGGAGGGGCGTGAGCAGATCGCCAAGATCATCCGTGACGGTCGCGCCGCCGAACGGTTTGGCCGCATGATGGCAGCGGTTGGTGGTCCTGTGAAATTCGTCGATACCTGGACCCGTTTCCTGCCTGAGGCGAGCGTTATTCAGGAGGTTCCTGCCCCCGAAGACGGTTACGTCTCCGCCATCGACGGAGAGGCGCTGGGCCTTGCCGTGGTCGCGCTGGGTGGCGGCCGCCAGGTCGAAAGTGATGAGATCGATCCGGCAGTAGGAATATCCAACATCCTCAGGCTGGGGGATCGTGTGTCAAAAGGTTCACCCATTGCCGTGGTCCACGCTGCACGGGAAGGCGCTGCACGGCGGGCAGCGGAAACTGTGCTGAGTGCGATGACAATCAGCGATACAGTTCCAAAGCTGCCCGATCTGATCCACGAAAGGATCAGCGTATGAGCCGAGCGTTTCTTGTCGTCATGGATTCCGTCGGAATAGGCGGGGCACCTGATGCAGACCGGTTTTTCAACGGTGATGTTCCGGATGCCGGGGCAAACACGCTGGCCCATATCGCCCAAGCCTGCGCGGAAGGCCGCGCAGTAGATGGGCGCACCGGCCCGTTGCACCTGCCCAACCTGGACGCGCTGGGTTTGGGCGCGGCTGTGCGGCTGGCGTCTGGAGACGCCACTCCGGGCCTCGATGCCGAACCTGCTGGACTATGGGGTTGCGCGCGTGAGCATTCGCCGGGTAAGGACACGCCCTCAGGCCACTGGGAACTGGCGGGCCTGCCGGTGCCTTGGGATTGGCATTACTTTCCAAACACGGTTCCGGCTTTTCCAGCGGAACTGAGCCGCGCGGCAGCCGAAGCTGCCGGGACCGAAGGTATTCTTGGTGACTGCCACGCGTCGGGGACAGCGATCATAGCCGAACTGGGTGCCGAACATATGCGCACCGGTTGGCCGATCTGCTACACATCCGCTGACAGTGTGTTTCAGATCGCGGCCCATGAGGAAAGCTTTGGGCTTGAGCGGTTGTTGGACATGTGCCGCGCGCTTGCTCCGCGCTTGCACAAGATGAAATTGGGGCGTGTCATCGCGCGCCCCTTTGTCGGAACGCCTGAGACGGGGTTCGAACGGACGACCAATCGCAAGGATTTCGCCATTCTGCCCCCGGCACCGGTGCTGACCAACTGGGTGCAGGATGCAGGGCGACGGGTTCATGCAGTGGGCAAGATCGGCGACATCTTCTCGATGCAGGGGATCGACACGCTGCGCAAAGGGTCGGATGCCCAGCTGATGCAGCACCTGTCTGATCTTATAGACGAGGCGGAAGAGGGCAGTCTGACCTTCGCCAACTTTGTCGAATTTGACAGCCTTTATGGGCATCGCCGCGACATCAGCGGCTATGCCCGAGCGTTGGAATGGTTTGACCGCGAGATCGGGGGTATCCTGAAGAAACTTCGACCAGGCGATCTGTTGCTGTTAACAGCTGATCATGGCAATGACCCAAGCTGGACCGGAACAGATCACACCCGTGAACAGGTTCCGGTTCTGATTGCGGGGCAGGGTACCGGACAAATCGGGCAAGTAGATTTTACCGATATTGCGGCCAGCATTGCCCACCATCTGAACATTCCGGCGCAAGGGCCGGGAAGGAACTTTTTATGAGCGTTGCAGACCTGCCCAAAATTGAACTGCATCTTCACCACGAAGGCGCGGCACCTCCGGCCTTCATCCGCCAGCTTGCCCACGAAAAACGCGTTGACCTGAGCGGTATCTTCAAGGCAGACGGATCTTATGATTTTCGTGATTTCGCGCATTTCCTGAGCGTGTACGAAGCCGCTTGCGAAGTTCTGAAAACGCCCGAAGACTTCCGGCGGCTGACATTGGCCATTCTTGAGGAAAGCGCTGAAAATGGCGTGGTTTATTCCGAGACCTTCCTCAGCCCTGATTTTTGCGGCGGTGGCGACCTGCATGCGTGGCGGGATTATCTGAATGCCATTCAGGATGCGGCAGACGAAGCCGAGCGTAAATTCGATATCACCTTGCGCGGTGTCGTTACCTGTGTCCGCCATTTTGGCCCCGAACAAGCCAGGCGGAGTGCCCATTGTGCGGCCGAGACCGCCGGAAACTGGATCACCGGTTTTGGCATGGGCGGCAACGAATCCATTGGCACGCAGGGTGACTTCAAATGGTCTTTCGAATGTGCCCGCGAAGCCGGGCTGCGCCTGACCACGCATGCGGGTGAGTTTGGCGGTCCTGACAGTGTGCGCGACGCTGTGCGCGATCTGGGGGTTGAGCGTATCGGGCACGGCGTCCGCGCCATCGAAGACCTTGAACTTGTTCGTGAACTGGTTGACCGGGATGTCACGCTTGAGGTGTGTCCGGGTTCGAATGTGGTTCTGGGTCTTTTCCCAGATTTTGCCGCCCACCCCATCGCGAAACTGCGCGATGCGGGCGTAAAGGTTACGATTTCCACCGACGATCCTCCGTTTTTTCACACGACCATGCGGCGGGAATATGAGATGTTGAACGCGGCGTTCGGCTGGGAGGCCGGGGATTTTGCGGCATTGAATGAGACGGCCCTGAACGCGGCCTTCTGTGATGATGACACCCGCGCGCGGGTCAAGAAAAGATTGGAGAACACATGAGCGAACACCTGACCGTCGTCGATCACCCGCTGGTGCAACACAAGCTGACGCTCATGCGGGACAAGGGCACCTCGACCGCCGGGTTCCGGCAGTTGCTGCGCGAGATCACATTGCTTCTGGCCTACGAGGTCACGCGCGACATTCCCCTGACCACGCGCAATATCGAAACGCCGATGGAAGAAATGGACGCCCCCATACTGGCAGGTAAGAAAATGGCGCTGGTGTCAATCCTGCGCGCCGGAAACGGGATGTTGGATGGGGTGCTGGAACTTGTGCCTTCAGCACGCGTCGGTTTTGTGGGCCTATATCGCGACGAAGAAACGCTGAAACCCGTACAGTATTATTTCAAGGCCCCCGAAAGCCTGAAGGACCGTTTGGTCATTGCGGTGGATCCGATGCTGGCGACTGGTAACAGCTCGGCCGCGGCCATTGACCTGCTGAAACAGGCCGGGGCGACGGATATTCGCTTTCTGTGCCTGTTGGCGGCACCCGAAGGTGTCGCGCGGATGAAAGAAGCACACCCTGACGTGCGTATCGTCACGGCAGCGCTGGACCGCGAGTTGAACTCGAAAGGCTACATCATGCCCGGTCTGGGGGATGCCGGTGACCGGATGTTCGGAACCAAGTGATCCGGTTTATTCGCCGCAAATATTCTGTAGCCGTACCCAGTCGCGGTCCGGCAGCACCTGTTCCAGCGCCCTTCCCGCCATTGGATCCGCTTCGATCAGGCCAAGAACCGTTTCGCCGGTCACATCACGGGCATAGGCGTAGGGGGTTGAGGGAAGCGCGCTTTGCGAGAACATCGCCAGCACGTCATCGTCAGAAATGGCCGGACGGGGCTGTGACAGGACCTGCTCGGTATATGTGTCGATAATCTCGGGCGTCAGTCCGCCGGTTGTCAGCAGCCTAAAGGCTGAGGTCGCGCCGGTTCTGTCCAGCAGGTCATCAAGCGGATCCTTTTGCGCGGCCCGCGCCCGTTCTGCAATCACATAACCCGCTGCAACGGCAGGATCTTCGTAATCCTCGACCAAAGCACGGCTGAGCAGGACAGTGCCGCCAGGCAAGCTGAGGCTGTCTTGAACGCCTGCTGGCAGAATGATGATCTGCCGTACGCCAGTGCGCCGGGCCAGCTGTTCCAATGAATCCCGAGCATCCCGCGACGTACAGGCCCGGCCCGAGACGCGCTCGATCCGATGCAGGATCATATCGCCGATCTCTTGCCGCTTGACCTGGGGCACGACCGAGACAACATGGTTTTGCAGCGCACCGGGCAGCCAGAACAGCAACAGGGCCAGCACAGCGGCCACGACGCCTCCGACACTCAGCCAGCGCAAACGCCCCGGGTGGGGGCGGGACCGATCAATAGCGCGCTGCAATCGGTCGATCGCTTCAAGCATCGTGGTTTCGGATTCGGCCAGCTCAAGCGTTTCATCCGGATCACCGTCCGGGTTGAATATGGCCGGAAAGGAACCAGGGTTCTGGCGTTCAAGTGCTGCCAGCGACCAGTGGGTCAGCGCCCTGTCATTGAAATCGGAAATGGTCAGGGTGGCTTCACCGATAGACACCACAACCTCGCGCCGCTGTTCATCGGGCGAAGGGCGCCACAGACCGGTGGCTTCGATCCGCTGGTACTGTTTCAGGGCCGTCATCTGGGTGGGTCTGCTCGAGTTTGTTTTGCTGCAGCTTAGCATGGTGAAATCGCAGGGCGCAAACCTGTTGCGCAGTCATTGCGAATTGTGCTGGATACCCGAAAGGATCGAGACTGTCGGTCCACGATCACAATCAGGACACGACTTCATGCAGGCGCATTCCTCATCTTCTGCTGTGCTGGCTTCGGCCCTGATGGTCAGTGCGATGGCAATTGTCGGCGTTATCGACAATGTTGTGATCCTATTGGCCGAAACCGTCGGGCTGTGGCAGTTTCATATGACCCGTGCGCTTTTGATGCTGCCGCTGATCGTCGGCCTGTCGTTTCTGGGGCTGGGTAGGCTGCGGCCTGTGCGATGGGGACCTGTCATTTTGCGCAGCGCCCTGATCACCACAGCAATGTTCTTTTATTTTGCATCCCTTGCCATGATGCCAATTGCGCAGGCGCTGGCAGGGTTGTTCACATCACCGATTTTTGTGCTGTTAATCTCCTCTCTGGTGCTCAGACAATCGATAGGGCCGTGGCGCATACTGGCCGTGCTGATTGGATTTACCGGCATCCTTCTGGTGTTGCAGCCAAACCCCAGCGATTTCGACCTGCGTACGTTGGTGCCTGTGGCGGCGGGGTTTTTCTATGCCTTCAGTTCGATCCTAACGCGTACGCATTGTTCGCGGGAAAGCACTGTGGCCATGCTGGCTGTCATGGTCATAACAATGGGTCTGGCCGGGGCGTTGGGGGTCACGTTCCTGACAATCTCGCCGGTTGTTACGGCAGACGGTGCCGAGGGGTTTGTTACGCGTGGGTGGGTCTGGGATATGGGACCTGCCATACCGTGGTTGGTTACTCAGGCTGTCGGTTCAACAATCGCGGTTTTCATGCTGATCAAGGCATATCAAGTGGGTGAGCCGTCTTATGTGGCGGTGTTCGAGTATTCTGTCATGATCTTCGGCCCGCTCTTCGCATTTGTGGCCTTTGGGCAAACCATTGGCGCCTTTCAGATTTCGGGCATCCTTATGATTGCGGCAGCGGGTCTGTTGCTGGGGTGGCGCGCCAGCCGATCCTCTGAACAGCAAAAAGTCGCCTGACGCTATTGGGTCGTATGCACGCCTAAGCCACACCGTTTCGTTACTTCCGTATCCGGTGAAACGCCGTGGATTCGGTGGATCGACAAAAGGCATTCGTTTCAGAAATGGCAAAAATGTCGGATGAGAGTCCTGGAGTGTCCACGAAAACCATCGGCAATTACGCGGAATTGGTCAAAATTGGGCGCAAATATGTCTGAAATGTGACGGGCTGGATTTTTGGTGTTAGCTCATTGGCATAAATGTTTTGTGCCAAAAGGGGGTAAGGCACGTGTCCGAAGTAACAAGTATTTCTGTTTATCTGGATCAGCTGCCAGAAGTTGATCGAACCAACAAAAAACAGGCGGTAAATGCGCGCCGTGGCGGGTTTTTGCACGGCACCAAGATTGCCACGACAGCCGGGTGGAAGCCGGTCGAACGGATCACGGTAGGTGATTTGGTTCGAACCCTCGATCACGGGTTCAAAGAGGTGCGGCGCATCTCGATAAGCGTTGTCGTCATTCCGGCCGATGAACGCCGGGTCGAATTCCTGCCGGTCCTCGTGCCTGCCCGCGCCGTATATAACGGGCGACCTGTCTGGTTGATGCCCGAACAGGGCATGGCGCTGAACCTGTCCCGGATCAATGTCACGGCCGATGCGCCTTCGGTGGTGCCCGCGCGTTTGCTGAACGGTGCCGGTCGCCTGACGTCACAGGCACCGGGGTCGTCTTTTGAAGTGTTTTCCCTGTTTTTTGATGATGATCAGGTGATCTTTGTCGAAGGCGGATTGCAGGCTTATTGCGCGTCCGGTCGCTTCAATATGCGCGGCGCAACGACAGGAACACGGTATGAAGTCGCGACCGAAGAGGTCGCCTCCGACCTGATCCATACACTTATAAGCAGGGGTGATATGTCGGCCCTTGCCAACCCATTGGGTGCGCTGCCTGCACCCATTCCCCAGGAACCGATATTTCCGATCCGCCCGCCATTTGGGGTCAGGCGACCGGGTCGACCGGGACGCCCAAGCGCGCCGGTTCTGTTCCTGCGGCCCGAATGGCAGATCTAACCAAACACTGACAAGAACGATGCGGGCGCATGGTGACATGCGCCCGCATCATTGGATTAAGCGGCCTTTGCTTCGGGGTTGAAGCGACCGTAGAAGCTCTGACCTTTTTCTGCCATCTCGCGCAGCAGTGGCGGGCAGGCAAAGCGTTCACCGTATGTCTCGGCCAATTGATCACAACGCTCGGCCGCATAGGGTGTGCCGATGATGTCCAGCCAGCTGAACGGACCACCCGACCACGGGGCAAAGCCCCAGCCCAGAATTGCACCGACATCGCCCTCGCGGATGTCTTCCAGAACACCCTCTTCCAGTGCGCGGACGGCTTCCAGAACCTGAGCAAACATCAGACGTTCCTGCACTTCGATCAGGTCAGGCTGGTCATCGGCAAGCGGATACTTCTCTTGCAGGCCCTTCCAGTATTCGACGCGCTTGCCCTTCTCGTCATAGTCGAAGAATCCGGCATTTGCCTTGCGACCCAGACGGCCCTGTTCCTCCATCCAGAAGATCAGATCGTCCGAGGGGCTTTCCGGATAGGCATCGCCCATCGCCGCCTTTGTCGCGCGGGCGATCTTGGCACCCAGATCAATCGAGGTTTCGTCGGTCAGCTGGATCGGGCCGACCGGGAAACCCAATTGCCGCGCGGCGTTGTCGATCAAAATGGGGCTGACGCCTTCAGTGACCATGCGCGCACCTTCGTTAATGTATGGAATGATGCAGCGGTTTGCGTAGAAGAAACGCGCATCGTTGACCACGATCGGGGTCTTGCGGATCTGACGCACATAGTCCAGCGCCTTGGCCACTGCACGATCCCCGGTTTCCTTGCCCTTGATGATCTCGACCAGGAACATCTTTTCGACCGGTGAGAAGAAGTGAATGCCGATGAATTGGTCAGCCCGTACCGAGGCTTTGGCCAGATCGCTGATCGGCAAGGTTGAGGTATTCGACGCAAAGATACAGTCTTCGGGGATGATCGCCTCGACCTTCTTGGTCATCTCAGCCTTGACGCCCATGTCTTCAAAGACCGCTTCGATGATCAGGTCACACCCTTTCAGGTTGTCCAGATCCGGCGTCGCGGTGATGCGACCCAGCATGGCCTCTTTTTTCTCAGCCGTGACCTTGCCGCGCTTCATGCCTTTGTCCAGATAGGTCTCGGTATAGGCTTTGCCTTTGTCGGCAGCCTCCTGGTCGCGGTCGATCAGAACCACTTCCATACCGGCCTGCGCCGATACCAGAGCGATACCAGCCCCCATCATGCCCGCGCCCAGAACGCCGATCTTCTTGACTGACTGGTCCGGGACACCAGCGGGGCGCACGGCTCCTTTTTCCAGTGCTTCCTTGTTCAGGAACAGCGACCGGATCATCGCACCTGACGAAGGGTTCATCAGCACGGACGTGAACCAGCGCGCTTCGATTTTCAGCGCGGTGTCGAAATCCACCAGAGCGCCTTCGTAAACCGCGCTCAGCAGAGCCTTGGCTGCCGGGAAAGCCCCTTGGGTCTTGCCGTTGACCATCGCCGAGGCACCGACGAAGTTCATGAAGCCCGCCGGGTGGTAGGGCGCGCCGCCGGGCATCTTGTAGCCCTTGGCATCCCAAGGCTTGACGAGATCGCCTTCCTTGGCGTTCAGCACCCAATCTTTCGCGGCTGTAACCGGGTCAGCGGCAATCTCGTCGATGTAGCCCGCGCCTTTCGCCTTCTTGACGTCCAGCATCTTGCCTTCGAGCAGCAGGGGTGCGGCGGCAATCGCGCCCACCTTGCGGACCATCCGGGTGGTGCCACCCGCGCCGGGAAAGATGCCGACCATGATCTCTGGCAGGCCGTATTTGGCCTTGGGGTTTTCGGCGGCAAAGATGCGATGCGTGGACAGCGGCAGTTCCATCCCGATACCCGCAGCGGTGCCGGGCAGGGCGGTGGCAATCGGCTTGCCGCCTTTCTTTGTCTTGGGATCCATGCCCGCCAGCTCGATCTTACGGAGCAGCGCATGCATCTGCATCGTACCTTCGAACAGGCCCTTGGCGGGATCGTCACCGGCCTGTTCTTTCATCACGGCCAGCAGGTTCAGGTCCATGCCGCCAGCAAAGGACCCCTCCTTGCCGCTGGTGATGACGATGCCTTTAACCTCGTCATCGGCCAGCGCCTGATCGATGCAATCGCTCAATTCTGCCAGCCCGTCAAAGGACATCACGTTCATGGTCTTCCCGGGCACGTCCCAGGTGATCGTGGCGACGCCGTCTGCGTCTTTGCTCAGAGTGAAATCAGTCATTGTCATCTCCAATCTGGTCAGCCGTCAGCGGGCTGCCATCCTTGCGGGTGAAGGAGAATCCGTTCTCATCAACCTTCACCATCATGTCCATGTCGCTGTAATAGCCGGTCTCGGTCGGGGTCCGTGTGCCCACCACCAGAAAGGTCATGGGCGCATCGGTGTTGTTCACAAGGTGATGGCCGTTGGCCTCACCTGCGGGCCAGGCGGCGCAATCGCCGGGCTGCATCTCGTGCTCGCCATCATCATCGACCAGCGTGCACGAGCCGCTGAGGATGATGGCAAACTCGTCCTGCTTCATGTGGTAATGGCGCAGCGATGACAGGCCCTGCGGATCCAGCCGCACGATGTTGACCCCGTATTGGGTCAGCCCGCCCGCATCGCCCACGCGCTGCGCAAAGCGACCTGTGGTCGCTTCGGCCAGCTTGCCGGGATAGGCCGAGCCGCCCTGAAACGGGATCTGAGAAAGATCCAGCTTAGGCATCAGACACGCTCGATAATGGTTGCCGCACCCATGCCGGATGCAATGCAAAGCGTGGCCAGACCGGTTTCCTTGTCCTGACGCTCAAGTTCATCCAGCAGCGTGCCGATAATCATTGCACCCGTGGCACCCAGCGGGTGACCCATCGCGATCGAGCCACCGTTGACGTTGACCAGTGCGGGATCGACATCAAATGCCTGCTGGAACCGCAGCACGACCGAGGCGAAAGCTTCGTTCACTTCAAACAAGTCCAGATCGCTGATCTTCATGCCATTGTCGGCCAAAATCTTCTCGGTCACCGGAACCGGGCCAGTCAGCATGATGGTCGGATCAGTGCCAATCTTGGCGGTTGCTTTGATGCGGGCACGCGGCTTGAGGCCGTATTTCTCGCCAAATTCCTTGTTGCCGATCAGAACAGCAGCGGCTCCGTCCACGATGCCCGAGCTGTTGCCGGCGTGGTGGATGTGGTTCACGCGCTCAAGATGGGGGTATTTCAGCATCGCAACCTTGTCGAAGCCAGGCATCTGTTCGCCCATCATAGCGAATGACGGGTTCAAAGCGCCGAGGCTTTGCATATCGGTGCCCGGACGCATGTATTCATCGCGGTCCAGAATGGTCAGACCGTTTTGATCCTTGACGGTGATCACGGATTTTTCAAACCGGTTGTCGGCCCATGCTGCCGCCGCACGTCTTTGCGATTCAACCGCCAGCGCATCCGCGTCATCACGGGTAAAGCCATACTCGGTCGCGATGATGTCGGCCGAGATGCCCTGAGGCACGAAATAGGTCTCCATCGCCAGCGAGGGGTCAACAGCGATTGCTGCACCGTCGCTGCCCATGGCCACGCGCCCCATCATCTCGACACCGCCTGCAATATAGGCATCGCCCGCGCCGCCTTTCACCTGGTTTGCGGCCAGGTTCACGGCTTCCATGCCCGAGGCGCAGAAACGGTTGATCGCCAAGCCCGGGATCGACTGGTCGAGGTCGGATGCCAGAACGGCCGAGCGCGCCAGACAGCCGCCTTGCTCCATCACTTGCGTGACGTTTCCCCAGATCACGTCTTCGACGGCGTGACCTTCCAGGTTGTTGCGCTCTTTCACCGCGTTCAGGGTCAGGGCGGACAGGCGCACCGAGGTTACCTCGTGCAGGCTGCCATCCTTGCGGCCCTTGCCGCGCGGCGTGCGCAGGGCGTCATAGATATAGGCTTCGGTCATGGGTTTTCTCCTCAAGCTCGATCCGACGGGTTGCCGGGCATCAGGTCATAGGGGTGCTTCCAACCGGGCTGTTCGGACAAGCGGGTCAGCCAGGCGTCGATATGGGGCCAGTCGGCACGGTCAAAACCGAATGGTTCAGGGTAATACAGATAGCCGCAGCAGCTAAGGTCGGCGTTGGTCACACCATCACCAACGATCCAGTCGCGGCCGTCCAGGTGGTTGTTCAGGATCTCATAAGCTGCCTTCAAACGCCCTTTATTGAATGCAATGACATCAGGGTTGCGGTGCTGCTCGGGTAGGAAATTGATCAGGAACCGCGTCAAACCTGCCATTGAGCTGAGTTTGTGATTGTCCCACAAAACCCAACGCAGAATATCGTAGTCTTCTTCCCGGTCCTTGCCACCGAACTTGCCGGATTTCTCCGTGACATAGGCCTGAATCGCACCGGATTGGCTGGTGTGAAAATCTCCATCGACCAGAACTGGTGCTTCACCCAACTCGTTTACGTCAGCACGATATTCCGGCGTGCGGGTTACACCTTTGAAGAAATCGACAAAGACCGGTTCCCACTCCAAACCGGACATTTCCAGAGCCAAAGCAGCCTTGTAGCTGTTTCCACTTTCTCCGAAGCAATGAAGTTTGATGGTCATGTGCTCGCCCCTCCCAAGGCGCATGTGGCTAGGCCGGATTTGAGTATTTTTGAAAAGATGAAGGGCAGTAGGTAACGTTTCATCAACCATCTTCGTATTCAGTGGTCGTGCGGTACAGGCTGGAGAGCCGATGACCGCAAAAGGTGAAGTCGTTCCTGTCCTGATGGCGAGTGTGCCCGGTGGCAGGGACGCATCGCCGCTTCATCTTTTCACAAATACTCCCGCCGGAGGCGTCCGGCATTCAAATTAAAGTCGCCGTTGAGTTTTCTCCGCAGCAGTTCACCTCTTCCGTGCCTCAAGTTCGGAATTGAAGATGCGCAGGCGGTGGGTCAGGTTCTCCTCATCAATCACGCTGTTGAAATTCTCGAACAAGAAAGACAGCGCCTCACCTTCGTCCAGACCGGCATCACGCGCGAACGCCTTGAGTTTGCGATACCCATCTTCAGTCATCGCAACCGGAAAGCGGCGGGTCAGGCGAAAACGTTTTGGCATTTGGTCTCCTCCGGTAAGCTGGGTCCGGGCGGTGTTGCCCGGACCCAGACTGAGATCAGAAGTTCGCCGCGTCCAGTGCCATTACCGTGTCCGCGCCGGTCTGGATTCGCGCCAGATGCATCGCTGTCGCGGGCAGGCGGCGGGCCATGTAGAAACGGCCGGTGGCAATCTTGGTCTCGTAGAATTCTTTGTCCGAGGCTCCACCATCCAGCGCTTCCTGAGCCGCTTTCGCCATTTGCGCCCACATCAGGCCCAGGCAAACATGGCCGAACATGTGCATAAAGTCATAGGAACCGGACAATGCGTTATTCGGGTTCTTCATGCCTTCCTGCATGAAATACATGCCAGCGGCCTGAAGATCCTTGGATGCGGCTTTCAGCGGTTCGATGAACGCCTTGTCGTATGCTTCGTTCTGGCCCGCGTTTTCCTTGCAGAAGGTTTTGACCATCTCGAAGAACGCCATGACGTGCTTGCCGCCATCCTGCGCCAGCTTGCGACCCACAAGATCAAGCGCCTGAACGCCATTTGCACCTTCGTAGATCATCGCGATGCGGGCGTCGCGGGTATATTGCGACATGCCCCATTCTTCGATGTAGCCATGGCCACCATAGACCTGCTGCGCCTGAACGGTCATGTCGTAGCCTTCGTCGGTCAGGAAGCCTTTGATGACCGGGGTCAGCAGCGAGATCAGCCCGTCCGCATCCTTGTCTCCCGCGCGGTGCGCCTTGTCGATCATGGTCGCGCCCCAAAGGATGAACGCGCGCGCGCCTTCGGTAAAGCTTTTCTGATCCATCAGGTTGCGACGGATATCAGGATGCACGATCAGAGGATCGGCCGGACCATCCGGGTTCTTGACACCGGTCACATCGCGACCCTGCAAACGGTCCTTGGCGTATTCCAGAGCATTCTGATAGGCCGCTTCGGCTTGCGACAGGCCCTGCATGCCCACCCCCAGACGCGCTTCGTTCATCATGGTGAACATGGCGCGCATGCCCTTGTGCTCTTCGCCCAGCAGCCAGCCAGTGGCTTCGTCATAGTTCATGACGCAGGTCGAGTTGCCGTGGATGCCCATTTTCTCTTCGATCTTGCCGACCGATACGCCGTTGCGCTCGCCCAGGCTGCCGTCTTCGTTCACAATGAACTTGGGCACAATGAACAGCGACACGCCTTTGATGCCCTCGGGGCCGCCTGGGATCTTGGCCAGCACCAGGTGGACGATGTTGTTTGCCATGTCGTGGTCGCCAGCCGAGATAAAGATCTTCTGGCCGGAGATCTTGTAGCTGCCGTCACCCTGCGGTTCTGCCTTGGTGCGCATCAGGCCCAGATCGGTGCCACAATGTGGTTCGGTCAGGTTCATGGTGCCGGTCCATTCACAGCTGACCATGTTGGGCAGGTATTTGTTCTTCTGCTCGTCTGTCCCGTGCGCCAGAATGGCCGAGGCTGCGCCATGGGTCAGGCCCTGATACATGGTGAAAGCCTGGTTGGAGCCCGAGAACATCTCACCCACGGCTGTGCCGATCACGTAAGGCATGTTCTGGCCACCATACTCTTCCGGCATGTCGAGGCCAGTCCAGCCACCTTCCTTCATCTGCTCGAAGGCGTCTTTGAACCCGGTAGGGGTGTACACAATGCCGTTTTCCAACCGGCACCCTTCGGTGTCACCAACAACGTTCAAAGGATGCAGGACGTTGGTGGCAACCTTGCCTGCTTCTTCCAGAACTGCGCCGGTGAATTCGGGCTCCAGTTCGTCATAGCCGGGGATGTCCGACTGCGAGACTTTCAGAACATCGTGCAGAATGAACTGCATGTCTTTGGTTGGCGCGTTGTAAACGGGCATGTGAAGCTCCCTTAATTCATATGTCCGGAAGGCAGGGCGAGGTTACTCGGCCGCCTTCTTTTCCTGTTTCATCGAGGCGATGACTTTCTCGCCCCAGCGCAACTGCTCTTTCAGATCGTCGATGGCCTGCGTCAGCTCTTCGCGGCGCGATTCCATGTCAGCCAGACGCTCGCACGCGATTTCATATGTGCGATTCATCTGGGTGACCTGTTGATCGCCCACATGGTAGAGATCCAGCAGCTGTCGAATTTCCTCGAGGCTGAACCCGAATCTTTTGCCGCGCAGGATCAGCTTCAGCCGCGCCCGGTCACGTTTGGTGAACAGACGTTTTTGGCCTTCGCGGATCGGGAACAGTAGTTCCTTTGCCTCATAGAACCGCAAGGTGCGTGGTGTGACATCATAGGTCTCGCACATCTCGCGAATGGTCATCACATCTTCGGTCATTCGTCATACTCTCGTCACTGGCGTCATGAGACATGAATTGCGCAGTTGGTGGGCGCTTTACAACATGTGAGTGACGTTTACGTAATCCAGACGCTGCGTCACTTTTAAGTTGACGTAACATCCGTGCACGTAAGCAGCTTCCGGCGTAATTTTGTTACCGTTACGTCAACTAATTTCCGGCATGAATAAACGGGTGCCTTGAAGGGGATGCGCACCGGTTTTGACAGGTTCTGCCACCTGCAATGCTTAGTTATGAAATATCGGAAAAGGTTATTCCAGCGACTTGGCCGTTTGGTTGCGCAGGCTTTTGAGTTCGTCCATTGCCTCATCCAGCTGCTGGCGCTGCTGCTGAAGCTCACTCATCTGGCGGTCCGCCATTTCGACAAAGGTGGCCATCTGGGCCTCGTTTCCCTGATCTTCATAGATCAGTAGCCATTGGCGAATCTCTTCTAGAGGAAAACCAAACTTTCGGCCGCGCATGATCAGTTTCATCCGCGCGCATTCCCGGGCCCCATAAAAGCGCGAACGCCCTTCGCGGTCCGGTTGCAAAAGCTCGATATATTCGTAGTAGCGCAAGGTGCGCGGTGTCACGTCAAACTCGGCGCACATTTCTTTGAATGACAAACGGTTGTTGGACATTCCCGGTCTCCTCGTCAGCAACCTAGGCGGTCCCGATCCCAAGCGCAACAGGCAGGCTTGCTCTTTACCGGAACACCGGCTCATAAAGGCGGTGCAGAGAACAGGACGCATACCCATGGTCGATAAGACAGTTTTAGCCCGCCAGTTTATCGAGGCGATCCCCCATGCGCGGGCATTGAACCTTACGCTCACGCAGATCGGCGAAGGTGAGGCTGAGATAACCTTGCCCTACAACGAAGACCTGATCGGGGATCCGCGCACAGGGGTGATACATGGGGGGGCGATATCCACGATTCTGGACACCTGTTGTGGTGCTGCGGTGATGAGCCACCCATCGGCCCCCGGAGGAACCGCAACAATCGATCTGCGGATAGACTATATGCGCGCGGCGACGCCAGGTCAGACGATTACTGCGCACGCCGTCTGTCACCATATCACGCGAAACGTTGCCTTCGTGCGGGCCACCGCAATGGACAACGACACGGACCTGCCGGTGGCGACTGCCTCGGGCTCTTTTACGGTTGAAGGGAAGTAATATGCCAAGACCTCGTCCCGAGCCGATGCAGGTGGTCAAGCAGCGCCGCGATGCAGCCCTGCGTGCGCTTGTCGACGGCGTACCGTATATACGTTTTCTGAACATCAGTTTTGACAGGCGCGGGGATGAACTGACCGGCGTTTTAAATTTCGATGACAAGCTGATCGGCAATCCGTTTCTGCCTGCAATTCATGGCGGCGTGACGGCTGCCTTTTTGGAAGTGACAGCCGTTATCACGCTGAGCTGGGAACACATATTCCCAAGTATAGAAAACGGTGAGATCGATGCAGATGCCATCGTGTCAGACGAAAGCATCCGGTTTCCGAAGACGATCGACTTTACCGTCGACTATCTGCGTTCCGGCTTGCCGCGAGACGCCTATGCGCGGGCGTTTATCAGCCGGTCCGGGCGGCGTTACGCCTCGGTACGGGTTGAAGCCTGGCAGGACAATCATGCGAAACTGTTTGCGCAGGCCTCCGGGCATTTCCTGATGCCGCAACCGCCTCGGGGCAAGAGCTGACCATGCAGGACGCCTCGGCGCCCATCACGCATCGACGGGTACTGAAGATCGCTGTGCCGATTGTCCTGTCGAACGCCACCGTTCCGATTCTGGGGGCAGTTGATACCGGCGTTGTCGGCCAGTTGGGGCAGGCTGCGCCTATTGGTGCGGTCGGGATCGGTGCAGTGATCCTGTCAACGATCTACTGGATCTTCGGTTTCTTGCGGATGGGAACCACCGGGATGGCGGCGCAGGCACGCGGGGCAGGCGACGCTGTTGAAACCCGGGCATTGCTGATGCGCGGCCTGATGCTTGGCGGCGCGGCTGGGCTGTTCTTTATCCTTACACAAGTGGCCGTGTTCGCGGGTGCGTTCGCTTTATCTCCGGCGAGCCCCGAGGTCGAAACGCTCGCCCGCGCCTATCTTGAGATTCGAATTTGGGGGGCGCCAGCAACTATCGCGCTTTATGCGGTTACCGGATGGTTGATTGCGGTTGAACGCACGCGTGGGGTTTTTGTTCTTCAGGTCTGGATGAACGGATTGAACATCGTTCTGGACCTGTGGTTTGTGCTTGGTCTTGGCTGGGGTGTCGAAGGGGTTGCCATAGCCACTTTGATCGCGGAATGGACAGGTCTGGCGCTGGGCCTTTGGCTGTGTCGGGATGGGTTCGAAGACGGAATCTGGCGTGACTGGGCCCGCATATTTGACGCTGCCCGACTGCGCCGGATGTTGCAGGTCAACGGCGATATCATGATCCGGTCGGTTTTGCTGACCGGATCCTTCACGACCTTTCTTTTCGTCGGTTCGGATCTGGGTGATGTCAATCTGGCGGCCAATCAGGTCTTGCTTCAGTTTCTTGAAATCACGGCTTTCGCGCTGGACGGGTTCGCCTTTTCCGCCGAGGCGCTGGTCGGAAGCGCGGTGGGTGCCAGAGACAGGTATCAGGTGCGCCGCGCGTCTGTCATGACCTCGCAATGGGGTGTCGGGGGCGCCCTGTTACTGGGTGCGGTTTTCTTTGTCGCCGGACCGGCGTTGATCGACCTCATGTCGACCTCACCGCAGGTGCGCGAGGCCGGGCGCGAGTTTCTTGTCTGGGCCGCGTTGGCACCCGTTATCGGTGTGGCAAGCTGGATGTTTGACGGAATCTACATAGGCGCCACCTGGACCCGGGCAATGCGCAGCGCGATGTTCCAATCGGTTGTGATCTATCTGGTTGCGCTGTTTATTCTGGTGCCGAGTTTCGGAAATCACGGCCTGTGGGCCGCGTTGATGGTGCTTAATATCGCGCGCGGCGTGACTTTAGGATGGCGCTATCCCAAGCTCGAGGCGCAGGTGGCCTAGAGCAGCGCAAGAAGGTTTTCCGGTGGACGCCCGATGGCGGCTTTATCCCCCGCAATGGCAAGCGGACGTTCAATCAGGATCGGGTTTTCAGCCATGGCCCGGATCAGGGCGTCGTCTGGCGAGGTCTTTGTCAGCCCCAGTTCCTTGAACCGGGATTCTCCGGTGCGCATCATCTCGACGGGCGAAAGCCCCAAGGCGGATTGTGCCGCTCGCAGCTCATCAATTGATGGTGCATCCTCAAGATATTTGCGCACCGTGACCCGTGCACCATTTTCTTCCAGCAATGCAAGACCGGCGCGGGATTTTGAACAGCGCGGGTTGTGCCAATATTCGATCATAGCCAGTCCTCTCGTTTGCTGCCGACGGCCTGAGCCACATTGTCAAAGCCGTCGCAGGCCAGCAGTTCATCCAGCCCGTTCGCAATGTCAGCCGCCAGAGAAATGCCGCCATACACCATCGCCGTATAGAACTGCACAGCAGATGCCCCGGCGCAGATCTTGGCATAGGCCTGTTCCGCATTGCTGATGCCACCGACGCCGATCAGGGGAATGTCACCCCCGGTCAACTGGCTGAGCCGCGCCAGAACACGTGTTGATTTCTCGAACAGCGGTGCGCCGGACAGTCCGCCGGTTTCACCTTTGTGCGAACTGCGCAACCCGTCACGCGACAGGGTGGTGTTGGTGGCGATCACGGCATCCACACGGGTCTCGCGCGCAACATCAGCAATGTCCTGCAACTCGGCATCGGTCAGGTCCGGCGCGATTTTCAGGAAGATGGGCAGCGGGCGAGGCAGCGCATCACGGGTTTCAATCACACCGTTCAAAAGCGCGCTTAGCGCCGCCTTGCCCTGCAAATCCCGCAGCTTTTCCGTATTTGGGGATGACACGTTGACCGTGGCAAAATCCAAATGCGCGGCACAATGCGCCAGCACCTTTACGAAATCACCCGCGCGATCCTCGCTGTCCTTGTTGGCGCCCAGATTCAGGCCGATCACCGCATTTTGGGGGCGATCAGCAAGCCGTTTTGCCATCACCTCCATGCCTTCGTTGTTAAAGCCAAAACGGTTGATCGCCGCCTTGTCCTCGGTCAGGCGAAACAGGCGTGGTTTGGGGTTTCCCGGTTGCGGGCGCGGTGTGACGGCCCCGACTTCGATGAAACCGAACCCTGCGCGCGACAGCGGCGTCAGAACTTCTCCGTTCTTGTCGAAGCCCGCGGCCAATCCTACCGGATTCGGCAGGTCCAACCCGGCAAGGCTTGTTTTCAGGCGCGGCGTTGCCACCGGCCCCGGCGCAGGCGCAAGCCCCGCCTTCAAAGCCCTGATCGACATCCCGTGGGCGGTTTCGGGATCCATGCAGTGCAGGGCTGCAAGCCCGAATTTCTCGGTCAGTTTCATCCGAACGCTTTCCCGCTTTTGCTTGATCCGCACCGGATCAGGCGCGAGGTCTCTACCGCAGCCTGCCGATGGACCACCGCCGCCCGGTAGGCCGGATCAGTCACCATTTCAAGAAACGCATATGCAGTCGGATAGCGCGCGATAAAGACGGCATCCCATACCTCATCAGCCGGTCCGATCAGTGTCGTTTCAAAGACACCCCGCCATAGGATGCTTGCCCCGATACGGCCAATGATTGGGGCGGTTTCAATCCCGTATTTCTGATAGGCCTGCGCCCCGGTCAGCCCTGCGCCCGCCAATTCATGTGATTTGGGATACTGCGCCTCGGCGCGGAACTTCACCAGATTGAGCATCTCGATCGGCTGGTCGCGGTCCAGGGCCTTGAATGCCTCGAACTGGGCGCGATCCGGATCGACATAAGATATCATACCATGTCCCCGGGAAACTGATGTGCCGTACCGACAAAAGGCAGGGGTCGCGCCCAGACAACGTCGCTTAACCTGATCTGACGATACAGATGTGGAAACAGGGCGTCTCCTCGCGACACTTCCCATTTCAGGTCATCGCCCATGGCGTCGGCATCACAGGCCAACAGCGTAAGCCCTTCAACGCCCGCAAAATGCTTGGCAGCGGTTTCAGCAGCTTGTTCAGAGGTAGAAAAGTGAACAAACCCGTCTGACACGTCAATGGGTGCTCCGTCTGTGGCGCCCAGACTTTGCAGTTCAGCCCATTCGACGGCTCGGAAAATCTTGTAGATCAGCATGATGACCTGATGCCCCGCACGGCGCTTGGAATCAAGCTGGATTTCTCCTTTGACTCTCGGTCGACATAAGCGCACGATCCCCGGCAATAATAACAGGGAGTTCCAAGATGTTGACCCGATTTTTAACTTCGGTCGCGGTGGTGGGCCTGACGGCGGGTGCCGCAGCTGCCGATTACAAGCTGACAATTCTGCACACCAACGATTTCCATTCGCGCTTTGAGCCGATCAACAAATACGACAGCGGTTGCGGTGAGGAAGACAATGCAGAAGGCAAATGCTTTGGCGGATCGGCGCGCCTTGTAACGGCAGTTGCCGACGCGCGCGCACGGGCAGAAAATTCGATTCTGGTGGATGGGGGTGACCAGTTCCAGGGGTCCCTTTTCTATACCTATTACAAGGGCAAGGTCGCAGCCGAGTTCATGAACAAGCTGGGCTATAATGCCATGACCGTCGGCAACCACGAGTTTGATGACGGCCCCGAAGTGTTGCGGGGGTTCATCGACTCGGTCGACTTCCCGGTCCTGATGTCCAACGCCGATATTCACGACGAAGAGCTTTTGACCGACAGGATCAAGAAATCGACCGTTATCGAAGTAGGCGGCGAGAAGATCGGCTTGATCGGCCTGACCCCAATCGACACGGATGAGCTTGCCTCGCCCGGCCCCAATGTCACGTTCTCGGACCCGGTACCAGCTGTGCAGGCCGAAGTCGATAAACTGACAGGTGAGGGTGTCAACAAGATCATCGTTCTCAGCCATTCCGGCTATGGCGTCGATCAGCGTGTCGCGCAAGAGACGACTGGTGTTGACGTGATCGTCGGCGGGCATTCGAACACGTATCTTTCGAATGTGTCGGATAAGGCGGCAGGTCCGTACCCAACAGTGGTAAACGGCGTACAGATCGTTCAGGCCTATGCTTATGGCAAGTTTCTGGGCGAATTGAACGTCACTTTCGATGACGATGGCAAAGTGATCGAGGCAGCTGGCGAGCCTTTGATTATGGACAACGCAGTGACCGAAGATCAGGCCGCGCTGGACAGGATCGCGGAACTGGCGGTGCCTTTGGATGAAATCCGCAACAAGGTTGTTGCAAGCGCTGCAGAAGCCATTGAAGGGGATCGTTCAATTTGCCGCGTGCAGGAATGCCAGATGGGTAACCTGGTTGCGGATGCGATGCTGGCGCGTGTGGCGGATCAGGGCGTTCAGATTGCCATTGCTAACTCGGGTGGGTTGCGGGCTTCTATCGATCCCGGTGATGTTACCATGGGCGAGGTTCTGACGGTGTTGCCTTTCCAGAATACACTGTCGACCTTTGAAATCAGCGGACAGGGTGTCATTGACGCACTCGAAAATGGCGTAAGTCAGGTGGAAGAAGTGAAAGGCCGATTCCCGCAGGTCGCCGGTCTTAGCTTTACCTGGGACCCAAGCGTGGCACCGAACGAGGGGCGCGTCAGCGAGGTGATGATTGCCGAGGGTGACGGTTTTATTCCGATCGACCCGAACAAGACCTACCTGGTCGTCACCAACAACTACGTCCGCAACGGTGGTGACGGGTACAAGATGTTCGAAGGCGATGACAAGAACGCCTATGACTTCGGCCCGGACCTTGCGGATGTCACCGCGGAATACCTGGCGGAAAATGCGCCCTATCAGCCCTATGTAGACGGGCGTATCAAACAGAAGTAACTTGGTTTACGACAAAGACAAAAGCCGCATCCCTGTGATGCGGCTTTTTTGTTTGGGAACGGATCAGCTGAAATCATATTCCGGCCAGAGTTTCGGATCGAACCCGTCCAGCATCGGTTTGATGTGCTCAGCAACCCCGCGCCAACCGCCAATAGACTTGGTCGAGATCTTGTTGCGCACCTGATCGATGCTTGCCGTACGTACCTGTTTGGTGTTTTTCTCGGGGTGCATCATCGTTTCGGTCCACTCCAAATCGCAGAACGCAGCGACCTGCTGGCTGTAGGTTTTCGGGTCGGCCACCAGTTCTTCGTAAGGTACCGTCAGAATACGATTCCCGAACACGGCATCCCAATGCGCCATATAACGACGATACATATTTGCCGAATGGGCGATGGCCTGCATATTCGAGGCATAGCGCATTCCGCCCGCAGGAAAACATCTGATCCATTTGGACAATCCAACATCACGCGGATCGCGCAGCATGTTGATAATCTTTGCCTTTGGGAAGGCAGACAGCAGGAATCCAATACGTTGATAATTGTGCGGCATCTTATCGACAAAGGCGACAGAGTCGCCCGGAATGGGCGGCATCAATTCGAGGAATTCCCGCGCGAGCTCGGACGCTTTGGCAGCGTCATACTTCTGGCCTTTTTTCTCATACTCACGCGACAGATCGGCCCCCAAAGTCAGTTCGCCGCAACCGGAAATTCCGGGGGCTGAACTCAGCATCATTTCCATCAATGTCGTGCCAGAGCGGGGTTGACCCAGTACAAAGATCGGTGCTGGCCCCTCGGCAAAGCCGGACTCTGGTGCATCGGAATCGACAGGGAACAAGCTGGTGATCCGGAACAGTTTTTCCTCTTCATCCGCCGGGACATAGGGGTTGCCTTGGTGCTGAATTTCATTGGCCCGCGCATAATGCGGCATGGCGGTATTCAACCCGTCTAACTTTGAAATCAAATGCGCCTTGGCGAACTGGAGTTCCAGCTTATCATCTCCCTTTTCGGAGATGGCTTTATTAACGGCTTCCAGCAGCTCCGGAGCTTCTTCTGTGGTTGCAATTGCCGATAATTGCAGCAAAGCCGACATATGCTCGGGTTCGTTTTGAAGAACGCGCCTCAGTATTGCTTTGGACTCGTTCTTTTCACCCGTTTGGTGAAGGTTTACAGACTTAATAAGGGCAATCTTTGTGTTCTCGGGGTCCAACTCGTAGGCGCGGGCGACATCCCGCGAGTTTTCATCGTCAAAGCCGATATTGGCGTAAGCTCTGGCACGTTTTGCAAGAAGGTCCACATTGTCTGGATCGCTCTCCAGCTTCTTGCTCGCATGTTCGATCATCATGCGCCAATTGGTGCCTTTGAGGTGAATTTCATCCAGCACGCGGTTCAATTCCTGGTTGTTGGGGAATTGCTCCAGCTTTTGTTCGGTATAGTCCAGGGCTTTGGGAATTTGCCCGGTCTGCATCAATGCATTCGCCAGGTTTTCGACAAACTGCAGGTCGTCCGGTTTCATCCGCGAGGCTTCAACAAAATGCGGAATTGATTTCTTGTATTGCTTCATCTCGGTCAAAACAAAGCCGGCGATGGCATGATAATCCGAGTCTTTTGGGAATTTCTTGACACCCAGCTGGGCCTTTTTCAAAGCTTGCGGCAGCTTGCCTGCTTCCAGAAGCGCCAGTGCTTTGCTCTTGAGGGATTGCGTTGTCTGGTATTCCATGTGACCCCGTGAGATCCTGTGCCTGTATCAAGAATGTATCGGTGGTTCATTACCCATGTGCGGACGGTTTGCAATAACTCTTCCCAACGACGCAATGGCGCAGCTGTTTTCAGCGCGCCCGGCAAATGCGCTACCTGTGGTGCCGAATTTCAATGTTTGTCCGACAAATCAGGTACATGTCGTGCGTAGCGGCGAAACAGGCCGCCATCTGGATGCGCTGCGCTGGGGATTTCTGCCACATTGGTACAAGACCGAAACGGCTGGGCCGTTGCTGATCAACGCCCGGGCCGAGACCCTGGCGGACAAGCCCGCCTTTCGCGATGCCTGCCGGACGCGCCGCTGCCTGATCATAGCGACTGGGTTCTATGAATGGACAAAAACGGAACAGGGAACGCGCCTGCCTTGGTATATCCACCGTCAGGACAAAGCTCCCATTGCCTTTGCCGGGGTCTGGCAGGATTGGGGCCCTGAAAGCGAACGGCAGGGCACCTGTGCTATCGTGACGACGGCTGCCAACAAATGGCTTGAGGTCATTCATCAGCGAATGCCCTTGATCGTAGAACCCAATGACTGGCCATTGTGGTTGGGTGAAGCCGGAAAAGGGGCCGCGCGGCTGATGCAGCCGGGGAACGAGGATGTGTTGACCTTCCACCGGGTCGGGCCTGCGGTGAACTCGAACCGGGCCAGCGGGCCAGAGCTGATCGAACCTTGTGACGCGTGACCTTTTCATCGGAAACGCAGCAAGCTAGACCTTCGGCATGGCTCTGAAATTCCCTGACCTGACCCAACTTTACGCGCACGGCTATGATACCGTGATCGACGTTCGCAGCCCTGCCGAGTTTGCCGAAGATCATCTGCCAGGTGCAATAAACCTGCCTGTGCTGAACAACGAGGAACGCGCCCGGGTCGGAACCATTTATGTACAGGACAGCCCCTTTCTGGCGCGCAAGCTGGGTGCTGCTATGGTATTCCGCAATGCAGCCAATCACATCGAACACCACCTCAGCCATCATGACGGAGCGTGGCGCCCCTTGGTCTATTGCTGGCGCGGTGGACAGCGTTCCGGATCATTCACATGGATGTTGCAGCAAATTGGCTGGCGCGCCGAAGTGGTTGACGGCGGCTATCGTACCTACCGTCGATTGGTGAACGCTTATTTGTACGATGATCCTTTGCCACATCGGCTGATCGCGCTGGATGGCTACACGGGCACCGCAAAGACCGATCTTTTGGCTCTGTTGCACGCACGAGGCGTACAGGTTCTGGACCTTGAAGCGCTGGCCAACCATCGCGGGTCTTTGCTGGGCGAAAGGCCTGGGGGGCAGCCCAGTCAGAAGGGGTTTGAATCTGCCCTGTCTGCTGCGCTGTGTTCAATGGATCCGGCGCGTCCAGTCGTGGTCGAAGCGGAATCATCCAAAATTGGCAGCTTGATCCTGCCGCCCAGCCTTTGGAACGCGTTGTGCAAGGCTCCGCGTGTGAACATTACGGCTTCAATTGAAGCCCGTTCTGCCTATCTGGTTCGGGCTTATGACGACATTCTGTCTGACAGTGACCGATTGCGGGACCGGTTGTCACCGCTGCGGTTCCATCGCGGGCATGAGGTCGTTGACGGATGGCTGCGATTGATTGATGCGGGTCAAAAACAGGCGCTGACACGGGCCTTGATGGAACAGCATTATGATCCCGCATACACCAAATCCCGGCAATCCCGCCCGGTGCAGGTATTGGCCAGTTTTGATGTGGAAACTTTGGACAACACGGGGCTGAGCAACGCGGCCGCGCAAATTGAAAGCCTTCTGGATCAGCTTTGAAGGCGCAAACCCGGTGTGTCGGTCAGCTGGCCAATGATCATTGCCGTATATCCCGCGTCCAGAAGATCTTGCAGAAGGGTTTCGGCGTCCTTCGCATTCACTGCGGCCAGCAAACCCCCGGCTGTTTGCGGGTCAAAAAGCAGCGCCGCCTTGCCCCCGGACGGAAGATCGGGCGCAATCGCGTTGTTGTCGGCAAAAATCGTTGACCGGACCCCCTGATCCGTCAGCGCAAGCGCGCCGTCCATCACCTTTACCGCGTCCAGTTCAAGCGTAGCGCCGCAATGCGATGCGTCGCAGATGCCTTGCAGATGCCCGGCCAGACCAAACCCGGTCACGTCGGTCATCGCATGGGCGTTGGCCAAAATGCGGGCTGCATCGCCCTGGGGCTGTGTCATATGTTTGTAGGCTGCCGCGACCCAGGCCCCTTCGGCAAGACCGGCCATTTCCGCTGCCATCAGAACTCCGCTTCCCAAGGGTTTGGTCAGGATCAGGCGATCTCCCGGCTGACCACCCGCCAATGTAATCGGGGTAGCCTCACACAGGCCAGTCAGCGTGAAACCGACAGTCATCTCATCGCCCATTGAGCTGTGCCCGCCCACGATTTCCGCGCCCGCAGCCCGCATGACGTCACTCGCGACCGACATGATTTCGGACATTGTGCGGCTTTGCAGGGCGGCAGACATGCGCGGCAGGATGATTGTTGCCGTGGCCGCCTGAGGTGCGGCCCCCATGGCCCAGATATCCCCCAGAGCGTGAACGGCAGCGATCCGCGTCATAAGTGCGGGATCGTTGGTGAAAGCCCGCAGGTGGTCGGACGTCATGACTTGCTGCGCCCCGCCTGTTTGCAAAAGCGCGGCATCGTCGCCGGGTAGGGCGGTGATGTCGGTACGAGTAAGGGCGGGGAGGGATTTCAGGGCGAGTTGCAATGCGTCGCGCCCGACCTTTGCTCCACATCCGCCGCACATGGGCTTTTCACCCAAAACCTCATCAAGCCCGGCTGCCCGGTCGCGTGGCAGGGCGGGCGGTGTCATTTGCGGCAGGTCGCGAAACTTGTTCATAAAGGTCTGGTCGATATGGTTCTTCCATGTCCACATCAACGGGCCGCTGAACGATGTTCCCAAACGCTCGGCCAGTGCTGACTTGCCACCCAGTGAGATCAGTTTGAGATAATCTTTTTGCGGTGTGTATTTTCGCATCTGTCCCGCGCCGAGCGCTGCGCGAAGATTATCGTACAAAACCGGCGCTTCGCGCACCGCATAGACACCGGCCTTCGGTCTGGGGTTGTCCGTAAGATGGGCGCAATCCCCGGCGGCAAACACAGCCGGATCACTGGATTGCAGGTAGCCGTTCACTCGGATGTGTCCGTCCTGAAGGTCAAGCCCTGTGTTTGCGATCCAGTCATAGGCGCGGGCTCCGGCGGCACCGGTCACGAAACCAGCCGGAATTGTGCGCCCGTCCTGTAGTTCCACGTGATCCTGCCCGATCCGGGTGATCACCGCGTTTTCAATCACCTCCACACCAAGGTCATGCATTGCAATCCGGATTGTTGCCGCCGCCTTGGGTTTGGTTGCAGTCAGGGCCGAGGCCCTATCGATCAGGGTAATCTGTGCCGCCCGCCCCCTGGCCTTCAACGCATGTGCCATCGCCATGACCAGTTCGACGCCCGCGACGCCGCCACCGATCACAGCGACCGAGGCCGGGCCTTGACCCTTTAGATACTCGGCCCATTTCGCAGCAAAAGGTCCCAGCGGCTTGGCTGGCACTGCATGTTCCGCAAAGCCTGGCAAGGCGGGCATGTCCGACGTGATCCCTACATTGACCGAAGCCACGTCGAAGCCTACCGGAGGATGCCCGAGGACATGCACTTCGTGTGTTTCGGTATCGATGCCATTGACCGTGCCCAAGATCACCCGCGCACCTGCGAAACGGGCCAGTCTGACAAGATCGATATCCAGCTCCCACCGGTCGTAATGTCCGGCGACATATCCGGGCAACATCCCGGAATAGGGAGCGGTGGGGCCGGGGTTGATCACGGTTACCCGCGCGCCGGGCAAAGGGCTCATTCCCCATTTGCGCAGCAGCAGAGCATGGGTGTGGCCGCCGCCAATTAAAACCAGATCACGGGTCAGGGGCAGCGGAGATGTGTGCATTTGTGTTAATTCGCGCTGTGGTCCGGAACATCCTCGACCTGCTCGACCGCGTGGGTGGCCCAGAGCTCATCCTCGCCAGCATCGGGCAGGTCGCTGGGCAGTTCATGACGGTGAATGTGCCATTTTGCAATGAACAGGGCCGTGATCGGAGCCGTCAGGAATAGAAACAGCGTGATCAGAAGCTCGTGTAGCGACAGTTTGCCTTCCAGCAGAACGGAATGGGTGATCGAAGCCAGCAACACCCCGCCCACGCCCAAAGTTGTCGCTTTGGTCGGCGCGTGAAGGCGCGACATAGGGTCATTCAACTTGATCATGCCGAAGGACCCGACAAACCCGAAGATACCCGAGACTATCAGGAAAACGGCGATCAGCAGCTCTGCAAGGAATGTCATATCGCCCTCATTCGATGATGTTGCCGCGCAGCATGAAGCGTGCATAAGCCACGGTTGAGACGAAGCCCAGCATCGCGATGATCATCGCCGCTTCGAAGAAAATCTCGGTCCCTTTCGACAGGCCATAAAGGATCATCAGGGCAATCGTATTGATGACCATCGTATCCAGAGCCAGAACCCGGGTCCCAACGCCGTCCGCGGTAATTATCCGCCACAGACACATCATGATCGCCGCGCCGAAACAGGCAAATGCAAAGTAGATTGCGTATTCGATCATTCGAAAATCTCCTTCAGGCGACGTTCATAGCGTTGCTTGATTTCGTCGCGCACCTGATCCGGGTTCGGCGCGTCCAGGCAATGAACCAGCAGATTGTGCCCCTGTGCCGACAGGTCGCAACTGACGGTGCCGGGCGTCATCGTGATGGTTCCGGCCAGCACGGTTATGGCCTCGGGTGTCCGAAGCTCCAGCGGAATGCTAACCCAGTTGGGCCGCCGGTCTTCATTGCGTTTGAAGAGGACGATCCGGGCCACCGTCATATTTGCAACGACAATATCCCACAGCACCACGATCATGTATTCGGCGACCATGGGCCAGTTGCGCAGCTTGGGCCTGTCGGGCCAGTAAGGTTGTGTGACGAAGGGAATGATGATTCCAAGGATCAGGCCAAAGACCAGAGAATTCAGTGACGGGCTGTTGGCCAGCAGAATCCAGACGATCGTCAACAAAATGGTCAGGTGCGGGTGCGGAAAAATCCGGTGTAGCAGTTTCATCACTCGGCCCATCCCAATACGGCAGAGATGTAGTTTTCAGGCATAAACAGCTGCCCTGCGGTTTGGCTTGTATATTCCAGCGCAGGACCCGCGAACAATGTCAGCAGGATCAGGCCGGCTACGGCGCCAAACACGGCAGTAAAGGCCAGACCGGGTTGCGGTTCAGGTGCGACCGGTGCAGGGGCAGCTTCATTTTCCGCTGGCTCAGCTATCGGAACAGCCTGAGTGTCGTAACTTTTCCAGAAAATCAAAGTTCCGGCTCGGGCCAACCCGATTATTGTGACGAACGAGCTGATCAGAATCACGGCCCAGACCAACGTGGCATCCGAAGCATCGCGCGAGGCGTCCAGCACAAGCAGCTTGCCAATAAAGCCGGACAAGGGCGGCATCCCCGCCATCGCAATCGCCCCCACGAAGAACAGCGCGGACACCAGCCCGCTTTGCGGCATGGGTGGCGTTGGTGCGATGGCCCCGCCGCGCCGCGCCATCACCAGATCGGCAACCAGGAATAGCAGGGCTGTCGCCAGTGTCGAATGGAACACATAGTACAGTGCCGCGGCTGTTGCATCAGGCGTGAATTGCGAGATTGCGATCAACAGGGTGCCCATGGATGCAATCGCGCAGAACGCCACCATGCGGGCGATGTGTTTTGACCCCAGAATGCCGATAGCCCCGACAGCCAAAGTGACAAGTGCAGCAGGTTGCAACCACGCACCCACCAGTCCCTGTGTTGCGGCGACATCGGGGCCAAAGGCCAGTGTGAACATCCGCAGAATCGAATAAGCCCCGACCTTGGTCATGATTGCAAACAGGGCCGCGACGGGCATTGGCGCATTGGCGTAGCTGGCAGGTAGCCAGAAATGCAGGGGCAGAACGGCGGCCTTGATGCAAAAGACCAGCAGCAAAAGAACCGCGCCAACCCGCAGCAATGCCGTATCCTCGGCCGGGATTTCTGCTACCCGTAAGGCGATATCTGCCATGTTCAGTGTCCCAGTCACGCCATAGATCGTGCCCAAAGCAAACAGGAACAAAGTCGATCCCAACAGGTTGTAAGCGACATATTGCACACCCGCCTTCAACCGCACCGCACCGCCACCATGGGTCATCAGGCCATAAGAGGCGATCAGCAGAACTTCGAAAAACACGAAAAGGTTAAAGGCATCTCCGGTCAGGAAAGCGCCGCAGACACCCATAAGCTGAAAATGGAACAGGGCGTGGAAATGCTTGCCCCGGTTGTCCCAGCCTGTTGCAATGGCGTAAAGCACAATCGGCAGGGCAAGCAGAGCTGTCAGCAAAACCATCATGGCTGACATTCGATCCAGCACCATGACAATGCCAAACGGGGCAGGCCAGTTGCCAAGCTCGTATACCTGAATATCTCCGCCCGAGGCCTGTGCCGTGATCGTCAAGGCGATACCCAACAGGGCTACAACACCGGCAACCGAAAAGATGCGCTGCAAATCCAGATGGTATCGCAGGACCATGATGTTAAACGGAGCCAGGATCGCGGGCAGGACGATCGGCGCAACGATCCAGTGGTTCATGCGTCTTCTCCTGCTGCATCTACGCTGTCCTGCGCTGTCATGTCGATATGGTCATCCTTGGAGGACAGGTACGCGCTGAGCGAGATCATCACGATCACCGCGGTCATCCCAAAGGAAATCACAATTGCGGTCAGCACCAGCGCCTGTGGCAGAGGATCGGTATAAGCGACGTCCTTGTATTTGTTCAGAACCGGGGGGGCGTTCAGCGCAAGGCGCCCGGTCGCGAACAGGAACACGTTGACCGCGTAAGTAATCAGCGACAGGCCCAGAATAACAGGGAACGTCCGGCGGCGCAGGATCAGGAATATTCCGGCAGCGGTCAAGATACCGACGGCAGAGGCTACGAGCGCTTCCATCAGGCCTGCTCCTTCTCTTGTTCTTGTTCCGGTGGAGAGTCCCGCAGGGGATTGATATCCATCGGGAATTCCTGTGCCATTCCGGGCTGCCACGCAAAGCGGGACAGGCTGTCGAGTGCCAGCATGACCGCACCCAGAACCGCAAGGAACACGCCCGTGTCAAACAGCATGGCGGTGGCCCATTCGAATTCCTCAAGCGGGGGCCAGTGGAGATAGCCAAAATCACTGGTCAGGAAGGGGCGTTCATTGAACCAGGCCCCCAGCCCCGTGGCAGCGGCGATCAGCACGCCCCAGCCAATGGTGCCGTGGTAATAAAACCGCTGCCGCTCAATCGCCCAAGTATAGCCGCTGGCCATGTATTGCATCAGATAGGCGATGGCGACGATCAGCCCAGCGATAAATCCGCCGCCGGGCTGGTTGTGCCCACGGAAGAAAATATAGGCTCCGACCATCAGCGCAATCGGCATCATCACGCGGGTCGCCACAACCATCATCAGCGGGTGTGAATCACCGGACTGGGGCCAGTGCGGTTTGCGATTCAGCAGGTAACTGCGGACATTGGTGCTTAGCACGGATTCCGTCAGCGCAAAGATAATCAGCGCGGCAATGCCCAGCACGATGATCTCTCCAAACGTATCAAAACCCCGGAAGTCGACCAGGATCACGTTGACCACATTGGTGCCGCCACCGCCCTTATAGGAATTGGCCAGATGGAAATCTGAAATCGTTGGAAATGCAAAATCGCGCATCATCATCGCGTAGACCAGCGCGCCGGTGCCAAGACCTGCAACGACGGAAATCGCGGCATCCCGCCATCGTCGCGCTGCGCTGCTGTCCCATGGCGTCTCGGTCGGCAGGAAGTTCAGTGACAGCAGCAACAAGATCATCGTTACCACCTCGACTGAGATTTGCGTCAGGGCAAGGTCAGGAGCGGAAAGATAGTTGAACGCGATGGAAACGATCAGGCCCACGACGCCGATCAACACCAGCGACAACAGGCGGTTCCGGTGGAACCACATGATACCAAGCGTTGCGCCCACCAGACAAATCCAGCCGATGATCGGAATGATCTGCGCTGGCAGCGGAACGCGGGTTTCTACGCCGATGGTTCCTGTCGAATAGGCGTAATAACCAAGGCCCACGGTGAAAGCGACGAAGATGATCGCATAGCGGCTGAGAACACCGTTATGCATCTCGTCGGTGATCCAGCGGCTTAACCTGGTCAGCGCGTCGATGATAGCCTCAAAGATTACCTTGGCCTCGGGCCGGGGCAGGGCATTCCAGACCTGCTCGCCGCGTTTGTGCAGCGCCAGCAGGAAAAGGCCGCCCAATGTCGCAACAACCGACATGTAAAGTGCAGGCGTGAAGCCATGCCACAGTTTGAGCGAGTAATACGGCAGCTTCTCGCCGCCTATCACCGCGCTGGAAACCACGGCGATCAGGGGGCCAACGATCGCGGCGGAATTCAGACCGATCAGGACGACCAGTACAACCAGCAGTGCGGGCGCCAGCCACAGCCCGACAGGCGGGTCATGCGGATGGCTGGGATAGTCTTCTCGCTTGGGTCCAAGGAAAACATGGCTGACGAAGCGGAAAGAATAAGCGGCCGAGAACAGCGCTGCCAAAAGTGCCAGCCCCGGAACCAGATAATGTGAATGCAACCAAGTGGTGTGAACGGTCTCTTCCAGCATCATCTCTTTCGACAAAAAGCCGTTCAGCGGCGGCAGACCCGCCATGGACAGGGCCGCGATGGTGCCGATTGTGAAGGTGATCGGCATCAGGTGACGCAGACCCCCCAGCCGTTTCAGGTTCCGCGTGCCGGTTTCGTGATCCACGATCCCGGCGGTCATGAACAGGGCAGCCTTGAAGGTCGCATGGTTGATTATGTGGAAAATGGCGGCCACGGCGGCAATTTTAGTGCCAAAGCCCAATAGCATGGTGATCAGGCCCAGATGGGATACAGTCGAAAAGGCCAGCAACGCCTTTAGATCATCCTTGAACAGCGCGATGACCGCACCCAGCAGCATGGTGATCAGACCAGTCGTGGCCACGATGTAGAACCACGCATCTGTTCCTGCCAGAACAGGCCACATCCGCGCCATCAGGAACAGACCGGCTTTCACCATGGTGGCCGAGTGCAGATAGGCAGACACCGGCGTCGGCGCGGCCATTGCGTGGGGCAGCCAGAAGTGAAACGGGAACTGTGCCGACTTGGTGAAGGCGCCCAGCAGGATCAGGATCAACGCTGGCAGGTAGTAGGGGGACGCCTGGATCAGCTCCTTGTTCTGCAAAATGACACTCAGGTCATAGGATCCAACGATATTGCCGAGGATCAGCATCCCGGCGATCATCGCCAACCCGCCCGAGCCGGTGACGGCCAAAGCCATGCGCGCGCCCTGACGGCCATCGGGCAGGTGTTTCCAATAGCCGATCAGCAGGAATGAGCTGAGCGATGTAAGTTCCCAGAAAACAATCAAAAGTAGGATATTGTCGGACAGGACAATACCAACCATCGCCCCCTGAAACAGCAGCAGATAGGTATAGAACTGCCCCATCGGGTCTTCGCGCGACAGGTAGAACCGTGCGTAGAGGATGATGAGCAATCCAATGCCAAGGATCAGCAAGGCGAAAAGAAATCCCAGCCCGTCCAGCATGAAATTCGCGTTCAGGCCCAACCTCGGTATCCAGTCAAACCGGGCAGTCACGACGTCTCCGCGCATGACTGAAGGGATGTGGATCAGCAGCCCCATCAGGGCCAGAAATGTGGTCAACCCGGCTGCGGATGCGGCGGCATTTCGGCCCGCGCGGATCAGCAGTGCGGGAAATACAGCACCAAGGAAGGGAAGGGCCGCAATAAGGAATAGGGACAAGTGCGATACTCCGGTCTGGGCGGTCAGGGTGAGGTCAATTTTGTAAGGATATTTTGCCGACTGTCCAGAGATGGCAACTTTTTTGCCGGGCTCCCACGGATCACCAAGGCATTGGCGGCGCTGCGCATTAATGACGCGATCTTGATCTGCGAGCTGTGTTTCACCGCGCAACTTGCTGTCTGGTTGTGCTAGAACCAGCATCAGTGAACAGGAGGCTGAGGCGTGGCCGAAAAAATGAACCGATCCCGACGGTGGCTATTGATTGGTGGCGGTGCCGCGATTGCTGCCGGGTTTGCGATCAGGCAATACAGACTGATCCCTGAAGATCACAGCGGTAGCCGGATCAGTGTGACCGACGCCCATGAGCAGGCCGCGGACGGGCGCGTTCTGCTGGTTGATATCCGCACACCGCGCGAGTGGCGTGCCTCGGGAATAGGCGAGGGCGCGGTACCGCTGGACATGCGCCGCGAGGATTTCGTCGACGTTCTGACACAAATGACAGGCGGTGATCAGGCTGCGCCCGTGGCGCTGATCTGCGCCCGAGGGGTGCGGTCCGCGCGCCTCAGCAATCGTTTGATTGAAGCCGGATTCACAAATATCATCGACGTACCCGAGGGAATGTTGGGCTCGGCGGCCGGGCCAGGATGGGTAAGGGCCGGTTTGCCGGTTCGCAGATTCATTGAGGATGCGGGATGATCAGGGAAATCAGTCTTGCAGCAATCTTTGCCTTTGTCGCGCAGACGGTCCAGGCGGGCTGCGCCGATCGACAGAGCGTTTGCGAGACGCCGATGGGCGCGTATCACATCGAATTGCCCGACACAGAAAATCCGCCATTGGTGGTGTTCCTGCACGGGTATGGCGGCAGTGGTTCAGGCACGATGCGAAATCGCGGGATGGTCGAACCTCTGCTGGCGCGGGGTTATGCTGTCTTGGCCCCGGAAGGCTTGGAGAGGCCCGACCGTGGTGGCACAAAAAGCTGGAATTTCTATCCCGGTTTTGGCGAACGGGATGAAACCGCCTTTCTGTCTGAAGTGGTTCAGGACGCGGAAAACCGCTTTGGTATCGACACCGACCGGGTTATGCTGGGTGGGTTTTCTGCTGGTGGTTTTATGGTCAACTATCTGGCCTGCAAGGCACCCGAGACATTTTCGGCATATGTTCCGGTGTCCGGAGGATTCTGGCGGCCGCACCCAGAAACCTGCAAGGGTCCGATTCGGATGTTGCATACCCATGGCTGGACCGACAACGTGGTTCCGCTTGAGGGGCGCTTGCTGGGCGGTGGCCGGTTTCAGCAGGGCGATATCTATGCCGGGTTCGAAATCTGGCGCGAGGCAAATGGCTGCGTCGATCACAAACCGGCCGGCTTTAGCACAACGGGGAATTTCATGCGCCGCCGCTGGACCACCTGTGCCAAAGGCAGCGCGCTGGAGTTTGCCTTGTTCCCGGGCGGTCATACAGTTCCAGCCGGTTGGGCTGATATGGTCGTGGATTGGTACGAAGGGCTTCCCGGCAGCTGATCACTCTGCCGGGGTCATCTTGATCTTGCCTTCAACCAATTGCTTCAGCTCGGCCCGGTAACGCCGGGCCGACCGGGTGATGGCAGGTTCGCGGAAATCCTCGCGCATTCCGACCATCCGGCGTGCGGCACCGGCCGAAACACCGCTGAGTGCCGATAGCGGAATGGCAAGGGCGAGACTGATGGCAATCGGAGCCAGCCAGATCGAGACCAGCCCGGACAGGATACCAACACTCAAGGCTATGCCACTGACGGTTTCCAATGCGTGACACAGGATCAGCGTGCGCAATCCGTAACTGCCACCGTCGCGTGCTTGCGGCGACCAGCCCCGCTGAATGCCAAGCGCTGTCCGGAAAACGGCGATCATCTGTTGCACCATCAGGATCGGTGCATACAGGATCGACAGAATGACCTCGGCCAGAAACGAGGTCAGGAACTTGAGGCCGCCTCCGAATTCGGAGTAGCGCACACCGCTTAGCGGCAAAGCCAGAACTCCCAGCACCTTGGGTGCCAGCAGCATTGCATACATCACAAGAATGATCAGAACGTGCCGGGTTTCCGACATTTCCGGCCATTGCGGGAACAGCGGATTATCGGGGCTGAAGTAATGCAGGACAGAGGCGTCTTTGCCCTGACCAATCAGTGCCCACATCAACAGCAGCGCAAACCACAACGGTGACATCAGGTATCCTACGGCACCGTGGAACATATGAAAACGCGAGACGGCCCGGAATCCAGTCGAGCCCAGCAGTTTCAGGTGTTGCAGGTTGCCCTGGCACCAACGCCGATCCCGCATCGCATGATCGATCAGTGTGGGGGGCGTTTCCTCGTAAGATCCCCGAATGCGCGGCAGGAACCGCACCGCCCATCCGGCACGGCGCAGCAATCCAGCCTCGACGAAATCGTGGCTCATGATCAGCTTGTCCTGACCGTTGAACGCACGCAGCTTGGGCAGTCCGGCACTGGTGGCGAAAGCCTTGGTGCGGATTATGGCGTTGTGGCCCCAATAATTGCCCTCTTGTCCGCACCAGCGCGCCAACCCTTCGGCAAAGGCGATGCCATAGACCCCATTGGCGAATTGTTGCATACGGGCAAAAACCGATTGCGCGCCGATCAGTTGCGGATAGCTCTGGATCAGCCCGGCACCGGGATCACGCGCCAGCGCATCGGTCAGCCGATGTATGGCGCGACCGGTCATAAGGCTGTCCGCATCCAGAACCAGCATCGCGTCCCAGTCTGCGCCCCAGCGACTGACCCAGTCGGCGATGTTACCCACCTTGCGGTCGGTGTTCTGCTCGCGGCGGCGGTAATACAACTCCAGCCCCGGGGCGAGCGTGGTGCGCAGGGCTTCGACGCTGGCTTGTTCCTGTGCCGCGATTTCAGGGTCGCGTGTGTCGGACAGGATGAACATGGCATAGTGATGCTGCCCACCGCGTGCCTGCAAATCTTCAAGCATGGTGCGGGCGTTGCCCAGCACGTTCCATGGCACTTCGTTGTATACCGGTGTCAAAAGGGCAACGCGCAGGGGCTGTGCTGTGCGTTTGCGCTGCGGACGATCCTGTCTCGACAGCGAAACCATACCCAGCAGAACGGTGCAGACCGTGAACGAAATCCAGAAGAAGTTGAACGAGATAAGCGCCAACAGGATGCCCTCGATCAGATTGATCCCCTGGGCGCTGAACCAGTCGCTCATGATCCAAAGCAGGCCCAATGTCGCTACCATCGCCGGTGAAAACGCAAGCGCGCGCCAAAATCCAGTCGCGCCCGTGTCTGTGCCCGACGGGGCATCAGCATCGTGGAACCCAACGCTGAAATTCTGCGTGGGCATCGCCAGAGGTGCCTCGGGCGGCATGATATGCAGACCGCGGTTCATATGGTCCATCGGTAAAGCCACACCTCAGAGGCAGGCTGTTTGTCTTTCAGCAGTTGCGCGCGCAACTCGACATGATCGCGCCCATCTGGCTGGAATGAAAACGCAAGACGCAACCCACCCGTATCCGGGTTGCGTTGCAGAACACCGTCCGAGGTTACAGCATGAGGGGAATCCACGAAGACACTGATCGCCTCGATATCATCGAACAAATCGCTGCCTTCGAAATCGATGACGGCCAAACGCCCCTCACCGAAGGTGTTTTCGCCCATGGCGGTGTTGGTCACCCGTGGCATCGGAGTGCGCTGAGGCTCCTCACCCCAGATCAGACGATAGGACAGGTCAACCCGACTGCCTGCCGCATAGGGCTCTGCCGGACGCCAATAGGCGACGATGTTGTCATAGATTTCCTGATCGGCCGGTATCTCGACCAGTGTAACGGTGCCTTTGCCCCAGTCATCCCGAGGCTCGACCCACAGGCCCGGGCGCTTGTGATAATTCGCCTCAAGGTCGGCATAGTCCGAAAACTCGCGCTTGCGCTGCATCAGCCCGAAGCCGCGCGGGTTCTCGTCAACGAAAGACGATATTTGCAGGCGGGCCGGGTTTGCCAGCGGACGCCACAACACCTCGCCCGCGCCATTGCGGATCAACAGCCCGTCGCTGTCATGGACGGCCGGACGGAAATCGTCGAACCGGCTGTGGTTGGTCTGGTCGAACAGAAACATCGAGGTGCCCGGCGCGATACCTACATGAGGTAGGTCTTCGCGGGGAAACAGCGTGGCCTTGACGTCGATAATGCAATCCGCCCCCGCCGTGACATTGAAGCGATAGGCCCCAGTCACGCTGGGACTGTCCATCAGCGCATGTACGACCATATTCCGTTGGCCGGGCTTGGGGCGCTCCAGCCAGAAACGGATGAACTCAGGAAATTCCTCGCCATCCGGGTCGCCTGTTTTCAGGGCGAGACCGCGTGCCGACAGACCGTAGACCTCGTCCAGACCAATAGCGCGGAAATAGCTGGCACCCTGCCAGACGCAGAACTCATCCGTCTTGCCGGGTCGGTGCATCTCGGTCCGCAGCCGCAGGCCTGAAAAGCCCAGAGTCTCGTCGATGGGCAATTGCGGCACATCTTCGGATTTGTCGAACATCCCCAGATCGAAATCGACTGGTGTTGTCATGCCATTTTCGACCGTTTCCACCTTGACGGTCCGGGGGAAATACAGGCCCGGTGTGAAGAAATCGACGTTGAATGGCGTTTCGGTTTCGTACCACAACGCCCGGTCCAGTCGAAAACGGATCGAGCGATATTGTTCGTAAGTCAGATCCTGCCATTCTTGTGGAACCATTTCGCGTTCCGCATAGGGGCGGCTGGCCAGTTCGCGGGCCAGTTCGATCACGTGGTCGCGGTCAAAGGGGACTGCGCCCCCGGTCGCATAGGCCGATGGGGCAAAGGCCAAGGCAGTCGTCGAGACTAGGAATGCGCGACGGGTGAAATTCATCTCTTCAATTTCCAGGGTTGAGACTTGAACCAAGCTGCCAGATAGGCCACGCCGATGATCATGGCAAAACCAATTATGTTGGCGACAAAGACGGTGGCAACATCCCGCCCAGCTTGATCGAGGGCAACGCCGATAAGTCGTGCTGCTGCCATGGAAAATACAAACACCGCAAGGGATTGCTGACCGACTTTGGTGATGACCGTCAGCAGGAATTGCCAGACGCGCGCACCCATGCTGTGGCCCGTCGCAATCAGGCGGTGACCATGTTCGCCAGCCGCGACCCAGCCCAGATAGGCCAGTGACAGAAAATGGACATATCGCAGCGCGCCAAACTCGGTCTTGTCGCGCAATTCGTCGGTCAGTGGCCAGATCTTTCGGATCGCAGCGCCCAACTCAGGCGCAGCGCTGTTAACCCAGAGGAAGACCTTCCAAGACCCAAACGGAGCTGACAGGATCAGGAACAAGGCAGCCGCCCAGACCAGAGATTTCGATACTGGTGGAGCGGGAATCCATCCGCGCATCAAGGCAAATCCGGTGAAGAACAGCAATTGCCAGCCAAACGGGTTGAAAAACCATTGCCGATCCGACCACGGCTCGGCCGGAAGGGCCAGCGCGCCGGTCTGAGTGATGCACCAGATGGTCACAGATGCAGCCGCCATCAGCCAGAAACTGACACGGTACAGCGCGATGTAGAGCGGCATCAGCGCCAGTACCACCAGATACATCGGAAGGATGTCAAAGTAGTTCGGTACATAAGTCAGGGTAAAGATCCCCACCATCTGCGGGGCGGGATCATTGAAGAAATGCTGAAGGTTCAGGGACGAGACATAGGTTTTCCCGAACGCGCCGGTTAGGTCCAGCGCTGCCATTGTCATGGCGACAAAGAAGAACAGGGCAATATGGGCCCAATAAACCTGCCAGATGCGATAGGCCACTCGGGCCGTGCCCATCCACCAGCCCTTGTACAGGAACGCCCCGCCAAAGGCGATGGCCGAGGCCATGCCCGAACAGAACACGAAAATCTCGGTTGCGTCCGAATACCCAAAGCGCGCCGGGATCCAATTCGCCCAAGGATCATTGGGAATGTGGGCGATCAGGATGATGAACATCGCGATGCCGCGATAGAAATCCAGTCGCGGGTCACGCGTGCGGGCGGGGGCCGCAGCCGGGGCTGCGACGGGTGCAAAATCAGCAGCGGGCGATATGGTCGCCATACGGTCTCTGTCCTTCTTGGTCGTCTTGTTATTCGGCGGGGACGCTTTGCATGTCTCCGCCGTCGCGTGCCGCATCAATCAGGGCGCGGCGCGCGATGGCATAATTGTCTTCACCCCCGGCGCGCTTGGCGCGACGGTCATCCAGAATGCGTTCAACCGCATCAAGACGACCGGCCCGAAGCCCGGAATCGATGGTAATGCGTTCAAATACATCACGTTGCGCGTGACTGCCACCAGCCAGTTGCATTGAACCGCGCGCTGCCAACAGGTGATCAAATGCCGTGCCATAATGGCCGTCACCAAAGGCTTCAAGGCCCATGGCGGCCGCGACACCGGGATCAGCCATACGGCGGGTGGTGTCGTCATTGGCACGCGCTGCATCCTTGCTCATGCGGTTCAGCATTTTGGCTGTGGCGTCGACGCGATTGTCGCCTGTCAGTGCCAAAAGGTAATGCAGATCGGCGAAGATCAGGCAGCCGTCTTCGGTGCGCGCGGCACTCAGGTCAGCCAGTTCTTCCCAGCGATTTCCAACATTTACGCCTTCTAATTCAAGCCGCATCAGCAGCGAAGTGCCGTTCGAGATGTCGCGGTAATCGTCGGTTTTGTCCTTGCGGACGTGGTTGTCATACAGGTCCATCACCTGATCGACCTGACCCAGATCCAGATGCATCAGGGCCTTGTGCCACCAGACGTGATAGCGGAAGTTGTTGCAATGGGCCCAGGCAGCCTCGCGCCCGGCCAGCCAGTCAAGGCCCAACTGCGCGTTGCCGGTCATTTCATGGACATGGGCCACCGCGTGCAGACCCCAGGCATCGTCGGACACCATCCAAAGCGCCTGACGTCCCGCGATTTCGGCCTTTTCATAGGCTCCGGTTTCTTCCAGCGCGAAGGAATGGCAGCCCAGCAGATAGCCCCGACCGGGGTGATCGGGTTCGTAAGCAGGCATCACCCGTTCGATCGAGCGGCGCATTCCATTCGGATCCCCCAGAACGAAACGGGTCGCATGGCTGAGTTTCATCGCCAACGTATCCTGCGGATGGTCGCGCAGGACCGCTTCGAACTTTTGCACCGCCTGTGTCAGTTGGCCCGCCAGATACAGCCCCAATGCATCGACAAACAGCCGCTCGCGCGTCGAGACGGGCTGCCGTTTCATCGCAGCATTGGCTGCTGCCAAAGCCTCGACCGCAACCGCCATCATCTCTCGTCGACCGAGAAGGGCCATGAACAGGCCTTTAACGGCATGGCCCAAAGCAAAATCGGGCTCAAGCTCCAACACTTTGCCCAGATGTTGGGGCGTAACCGCGGCATGTGCCATGAACCCAAGCAGAACACCATTCCAGGCTTCGACAGCTTCCGGCTGCGCCAAGGTGTTCATCTGTCCAAAAACGTCTTGTTTCATACTTGGGTCCAATCTGATTGCGGTATTTGACACTGTTTGATGTAACAGAGTGTGCGAGAGCGGCGTATCAGTATCGACCCCGCTCTCGAATTGGTGAAATGTCGTGTGTGAAAAAGTCGAAAAAATCCGCCGATTCAAAGGCATGTTTCAGCAACTTGCCGCCTAGTTGTGCAAGTGTTTCAATCGTCGAACGGGTTTTCAGCGTTTAATACCCAGTCAGTGTCCGCCCCGCAGGTGGGTGGCGCGCTGCGATATGTTACAGGCGTACGTGACAGGTTCAGGGGATTCCCGATCAGGTTCACCACACCGGGCTGGGCCTGCATCGAAATCTGCATTTTTCGTGCTGCCACCTGTTCCGTATCAAAAACCTGATCCAGCGTCTGTACCGGACCTACGGGCACTTTCACGTCTTCAAGGCCGGAAATCACGGATCGCGTATCCAGACCTTGAACAGCGGGCCGAAGAATGGCGTTCAGCGCATCACGGTGTTCCAGTCGCGCCGGGTTGGTCGCGAATCTGGGGTCGTCGGCAAGTTCAGGTTGTCCCAGGAAACCGCAGAGCTTTCTGAACTGGCCATCATTTCCAACCGCCAGAATGACATGCCCATCGGATGTCTCGTAAACGTCATAAGGCACGATGTTGGGATGCCCGTTTCCACGGCGTTGCGGAACGTCGCCTGAAGTCAGGTAATTGACGCCCTCGTTGATCAGCCATGCGATCTGAGAATCAACAAGTGCCAGATCGACCTGCTGGCCTTCACCGGTCAGGTCGCGGTGGCGCAGCGCGGCCAAAATGCCAACGCTTGCATACATTCCGCACATCACATCAGCGATGCCGACCCCCACTTTCATCGGCGCGCCTTCCGGGTCGCCGGTCAGGGACATGATCCCACCATAACCTTGCGCCATCAGGTCATAGCCGGGTTTGCTGGCGTTCGGCCCTGTTTGGCCGTAACCCGAAATCGAGCAGTAAACGAGGCTGGGGAATTCCTGCGACAGGGCGGCATAGTCCAGCCCGTATTTCGCCAGACCGCCGGGTTTGAAATTCTCGATCAGAATATCCGCGTGTGAGGCCAGCCGTCGGATTTCCGCCTGACCTTTCTCAGTCGCGATATCCAGCGCCACGGATTTCTTGTTTCGGTTCGCTGACATGAAATAGGCGCTCAGGTCCGAGCGGTTGCCGTCGGCATCGGTGACATAGGGCGGACCCCATTGCCGTGTGTCGTCGCCCCCGGTGGCAGGGTTTTCGATCTTGATGACGCTTGCGCCCAGATCACCCAGCAACTGCGTGCAGGTCGGCCCGGCCAGAATACGGCTGAGGTCCAGAACCTTGACGCCCTTCAGCGGGCCCTCAGATGCGGCCATCGTATCCTCCACGGTCGATTTCAGCGGCGATGACGGTAAATGTCTCGGCCTTTACAGCAGCTTCAAGTGCTGCACGCAACTCTGCCCGGTTGCGGACAGTGTGGCCGTTCCCACCAAATGCACGGCCCATGGCCGCGAAGTCATGGTGACCGAAATCCACGCCATTCTTGCCCATTTGCCGCTGCCGCTGTTTCAACTCGATAAGGGCAAGGCTGGCATCAACGAAGACAAGAAAGATCGGATTGCCGCCCATTTCAGCCGCCGTCGACAATTCCCCGGCGACCATCAGAAACCCGGCATCACCCGAAAAGCTGATCACCGGGCGGTCAGGCTCGGCCAGTTTCAGACCAATGGCCATTGGGACAGCACAGCCCATGGTGCAGAGCGCCGAGGATTGGATCAGCCCACGTTCCTCGCTGCAGTCCCACATCTGGCTCAGCAGAATGCGATGCGCGCCGCTGTCGGCGGTTGCCAGCGTTTCGGGGCGCAGGGTAGCGCGCGTTTCGGCGATGACCGCTGCGGGCCCCCAGTCCTCATCAGTGGGAAAGGCCTGTGCCAGAGCAGATTTGACCTGCGCGGGCTCACCACCCGGCCACGTTGCGCGGGCAGGGTTTCCCTTGGCGATGGCCTCCAGCGTCTCGCCCGTGTCGGCCACCAGATTAAGACCCGCCTGATGCATGTAGTGGTCATTGATCACCGCGGATATATCGATGACGCGCTTTTCTTCGGGGTCCCAGATTTCGCGCCAGCCGGGGCGCATTTCGATCGGGTCATACCCCAGACACAGCACCAGATCGGCGTGTTCGACCAATGGGACAAGGTGCTTGTCTGCCAATGGCGACAGGCCAGCGCCGCCCAGACACAAAGGGTGATCTTCGGGAACAACACCCTTGGCCTTGTAGGTGGTCACAAATGGAATTCCGAAATGTTCCAAAAACGCCTGCACCACACTGCGCGAGTCGTCATAGAGGACATCGAGACCGATAATGGCGATGGGGCGCTCGGCCTCAGCCACCCAGCGCCGGGCTTTTTCAAGGCATTCACCATTGGGACTGACAGGCGCGACCTTGGCCAGACGGCGGCGTTTCACACCAGTCACTGGCGTATCGGCGACCGAGATCGGAACATCGATATGGACCGGGCCCGGTCGCGGCTGTGTGGCCAGTGACACCGCCTTGTCTGCGATGATATCCGCGCCCTTGGCCGTCAGTGTGAACGTGCCCTTGGTGATGGAACGGTAAACCTGGCTGTGATCCATGACCTGATGAGTATAGGTCAGCGCCTCGTCCGCATCGACGCAACCGGTCAGAACGATCATCGGAACACGGTCCTGCAACGCATTGGCCACCACATTGATGCCGTTCATCGCGCCCGGACCCAAAGTGGCGACCAGAATCGCAGGCGCGCCGTCGCGGTGATGCACGGCCTCGGCCATGAATCCGGCCGAGTTTTCATGTTTTGTCAGATGAAAGGTGATGCCCGCCTTTTCAAGCGCATCCACCAGTGTCAGGACCTCACCCCCCGGCATTCCAAAGGCGTGGCGGCACCCCGCTTCGTACAGGCGTTGGGCCAGAAGATCGGCGGCGCGCGGCGTGGGGTCCTGCATCAGTCATGCTCCGAGATAACCGTTTCGAAGCAGATTGCGGAGGACGCCACCAGACGCAAGGCGGATCACGTCAGTGTGACTATTTGACTGCGTCTTCAGCGACGGATTGAAAGGTTTTATCCAGTTCCGCGGCAATGTCCTGTAAGGCTTGCCCGCCTTCCGCCATGTAAGGGTCAAACACGAAACTGGGGGTCTTGTAAGACAGGGTTGCGGTTCCGTCCTCGTTCTCGGTGACATAGAAACGGATCGGTGCTTCGATCATCGCATTGGTAGAGGTTTCCAGCACCCTTACGGCGTAATCGTTGTTGAACGCGCCAATCACCAGATTGCCCGGAATGGTGATCCCGCGCGCCGCAGCTGCCTTGGTGGGTCCAGCCTGCGTCACCACTATCAATCCGTTGTCCTTGATCGCAACCTTGGTTGCATCGACCAGTTCCGAGTAGGTCTTGTCCGCAGGAAACACAGCCCATCCGGCCGGAACGTCCTGCGCCCAAACGGGTAAAGCGATCAGGCAAAGCAAGGGAATGAGGGCTTTCATTGTCACGTCTCCTGTATTGAGGTGCACCCTGTGTGCCAGACCTGACCGACCCGCGACATCACAAACCCGTGTTCATGTGCCCGTGCGTTACTTCCGCCGCATCTTCAACAGGTAGATATCCATGATCCAGCCATGTTCGGCGCGGGCTTTCGCCCGGGTCTCAAGGATATTCTGCGCAACCTCATCCAGCGGGCCACTGATCAGAACCTCTTCTTTCATACCCACATAGGCGCCCCACCAGATGTCATAATCTGCCAAATCAAGGGTTTGGAACGAGCATTCGCCGTCCAGCATCACAGCGACGTTCGAGGCCGCATCAGGCCAGCCTTCATCCCGGATACGACGACCGGTTGTGACAACGTAGGGCGCGCCCAGATCATTGATCGGGATCGCATGGGCGGCGGTCAGCGCCTGCAAGGCGGTGATGCCGGGGATAACCTTGGTATTGGGTTGCGGGTTCAACCGGGCAGCGATGCGCAGTGAGCTGTCATAGAGGGACGGATCCCCCCAAATCAGCAGCGCGACATGCTGCGCCTCTGGATGCGCGGCAATGGCCGCTTGCCAGCGCAGGGCGATGGTGTCGTGCCATTCATCGACACCGCGCAGGTAGCCATCGTCGGCCTGGCGCTGGGGAATATCGAAATAGGCAATCTGCGGCGGCGTTTCGGCGACACGCTCGATGATCGCTTCACGCAGCCCGGCCAGATCAGCCTTGTTTTCCCCCTTGCGTGGAATCAGGATCAAATCCGCCGCCCGGATCGCCTGCGCGCCCTGAAACGTTACATGATCCGGATTGCCGGTACCGATACCGATCAAGCTCAGATCAATCATCGTCGAACTCCGCCAGCGGACCATAAAGGATCAGCGCCGGTGCTTTGCCAATCTCGGTTCTCAGCTGCTCTGCCAGCGCGCCAATCGTGGCGCGTTGCAGCTTTTGGTCGGGGGTCGAGACGGATTCGGCCATAAGCGCCGGAGTATCCAACGGCAATCCTTGCGTGTGCAGGGCTTCGACCAGCAGGGGAAAGGTGCGCTTGCCCATGAAAACGACGGTCGTGGCCTGTGGATCGGCCAGCGCCTTGAGGTTCAGGTCGTCGGGCAACTCACCACTGACGTCATGGCCGGTCACGAACTGGACCCGCCGGGCCGTGAGCCTGCGCGTCAATGGAATGCCTGCGGCCGCTGCCGCTGCCACTGCTGAGGGGACGCCGGGAATAATCTCATAGGCGATTCCGGCTGTGCGCAGGGCGACAAGCTCTTCCTCAAGCCGTCCGAACATACCGCCGTCGCCTGATTTCAGGCGCACCACATGCTGACCGGACTGCGCGTAATCCACCAACAACCGGCTGACATGGTCCTGCTTGGGGGACGGACGACCGGCCCGCTTTCCGACGCCAACCAGATCCGCATCGTCGCGCGCATGGCTCAGGATCGGGCCGCTGCTGAGATCGTCGAACAGGATCGCATCGGCCTTTTGCATCCGGTCCACCGCCTTGAGTGTCAGCAGTTCCGGATCACCGGGGCCAGAGCCGATGAAAGAAACAAAGCCGCTCATGCCGACGCCTCCGCAATCAGGTGAAAGAACGTGCCAGTGACATTGCCACGCAGTGATCCGGTTTGCGGACCTTCTTCCCCTTCGGCGTCAAACACGCGTGCCAATGGGGCGTCCGGTTGATCCACGATCGAGGAATAGTGGAACTCGTGCCCGCGCAAGGCTGCGCCTTTGGCAAAGCCGGGCATGGGGGCCAACAACTCGGCTTTTCTGTAGCCAAGATTGAACTTGCGCTTCTGGTAGGATGTGACGAGCCCCAGCAAGCCGGCCATTTCATGTTGCACGCCGTCCTTGTCGATCAGCGCCTGACCAAGTGCCATGTAGCCGCCGCATTCTCCGTGCACCGGCTTTGTTTCCGCATGTTTTCGCAAACCACTCAGGAAGGTGGTGGCCGCTGCCAATGTTCCGGCGTGCAATTCGGGGTACCCGCCGGGCAGCCAGACCAGATCGGCATCCGCCGCCGGAGGTTCGTTCGCCAAGGGGGAAAAAGGCAAGATCTCGGCACCCGCATCGTGCCACCCCTGCAAAAGGTGGGGGTAGGTAAAGGAAAAGGCGGCATCGCGGGCCAGCGCGATCCGCTGGGCGGGGGGGCGCGGCAGCGCGGCTGACGATGGCCCGCCGGGGCCTGAGGAAGCCGCCCGCTTGATTGCGTCAAGGTCCACATGTTCTCGCAAGAACGCGGCATAACCTACAATGGCGCTTTCCAGATCGGGATGTTCGACCGCCTGAATAAGTCCCAGATGCCGCTCGGGCAGGGTCAAATCACCACGCCGGGGCAGGACGCCCAGAACAGGCAGGCCCGCGCGCTCCATCCCCAGACGGGTCAGGCGTTCATGGCGGGGGCTGGCGCATCGGTTCAGGATCACTCCGGCAAAGGGCAGGTCAGGATTGTACATCCTGAACCCCAGCGCCGTTGCCGCCGCTGATTGTGCCTGCCCGCCCACATCCAACACAAGCACAACGGGCCAGCCCATGCGCAGGGCGGTCTCGGCGCTTGAACCGTGTCCAACTTCGCCGGGCTTTGCGACACCGTCGAACAAACCCATCGAGCCCTCGGCCACCACAATGTCAGCGCCTTCAGCCTGAGCGGAAATAGCGCTGAACAGGGGATCCGTCATTGCCCAGCTGTCCAGATTGAACGAAGCCCGCCCGGCAGCCGCCCGGTGAAAGGCGGGATCGATATAATCCGGCCCGCTTTTAAAGGGTTGCACGGTCAGGCCATCTTCGGCCAGCGCGCGCAAAAGGCCCAGCATGACCGTCGTCTTGCCGGTACCCGAAGATGGTGCTGAAATCAGAATACCCGGAGGGTTAGTCATCACCATGGCTCCAGCTTGACCAAGGGCTGTCGGCACTTTGCGGGCGATAGCGGCGGTCGTAATCTCTGGAATAAAGACAGCTTTCGTCAAATCCCTCACCGGCCAGCGCGGGGCCGACCATGATCAAAGCGGTGCGCGAGATGCTTTCGTCCAGCGACCCTTTCAGGGTTTCCAGCGTTGCGCGGATGATCTTTTCATCCGGCCAGCTTGCGCGATACACAACGGCCACCGGACAATCGGCGCCATAAGCCGGGATCAGGTCTGCGATAACCTTGTCCAGATTGCCGATTGACAGATGAATAGCCAAAGTCGCGCCGGTACGGGCAAAATTCACCAGCGTTTCACCTTCGGGCATGGATGACGCGCGCCCCGGCGTCCGGGTCAGAACCACCGATTGCGCCAGTCCCGGCAGGGTCAGTTCGGCGCCCAGGGCCGCTGCGGCGGCGGCAAAGGATGGTACGCCAGGGGTCACACTGACCGGAATGCCCATTTCTTTAAGGCGGCGGATCTGTTCGCCCATCGCCGACCAGACTGACAAATCGCCCGAATGCAGCCGCGCCACATCCTGACCCGCTTTATGCGCGACTTCGATCTCGGCCATGATCTGGTCCAGATCCATGGGCGCAGTGTTGATGATTTTTGCGTCTTTGGGGCAGTGGCTCAGAATTTCCTCGGGCACCAGTGATCCGGCATATAGGCACACAGGGCACGAGGCGATGATGTCGCGCCCGCGCAATGTCAACAGGTCTGCAGCGCCCGGTCCGGCGCCGATGAAATGAACGGTCATGTTTGTCCTCCGATGGCGATGGCGCAGGTGGCCAGCCGGTCGTCCGAAATGTGTCTGGGTGAAAGCAGCCGCGCGCCGGACCCGGCGGCGGCAAGGGCCGATGCTTCGGCAACGCTGCCGGTGCCATAAGTGGCGCGGCTGCGGTTAGAGCATGTCAGGGTGCGTTGTCCGGCCAAATCGGCAGCCGCCACGAAATGCAGCGGAAGAGCAAGGCTTTCCGCAAAGGCCACCAGCGCAGAGTGGCCGCTTTTGTCGGCAACCGTCGCCAGAGCTTGGACATCATGGCTGGCCGCTGCCGCGTCATAGGCGGCGCGCAAACTGTCTGTCGTCGCGTCTGATGAAAAGCCCAAACCTGCCACGATCATAGCGTCACGCTCCACTGTACGACTGGATAGGCAGCCTTCCAGCCGCGCCGCGGTCCGAGCGGTGCAGAATGTGCCAGTTCGATCCGCAAAAGGTCTCCGCCCAGGTCTTCGTGCCATCGCGCCAACAGGGCTTCGCTTTCCAGCGTTACCGCATTGGCGACCAACCGGGTGCCAGCGGGCAAGGCATCGCGAAGCCACGCCAGCAGGCTAGTGCTGAGCCCACCGCCGATGAAAACCACGTCCGGCAGGGGCAATCCGGCCAGCGCTTCGGGTGCGGTACCGTGGACAACTTGTAACCGATCCTGCCCCAGCGCGTCGGCATTGCGACGAATGCGTTCGGCCCTGTCGGCACGGGGTTCGATACTGGTGGCGGTCATGGTCGGGTCGCACATCAGCCATTCGATGCTGATCGAGCCGGTGCCACCGCCAATGTCCCACAGATGCTCACCTCTCTGTGGCGCCAATGCGGACAGGGTCAGCGCCCGGATCGGGCGTTTGGTGATCTGGCCGTCGGTTTCAAAAAGATCATCTGGCCTGCCCGAGGCCTTGGACAGTCCCCGCCCAGTGCCGGTCACTTCCAACCCGACGCAGACGGGATGATCGAAGGTTCCCAGCAAAGCTTCGGTCAGGCTCACTGTCTGGACGCTTTCACGCGGGCCGCCGAGGGCCTGCATCACATGCAACGCGCTGTCGGCAAATCCGGTTTCGCTAAGATATGTCGCCAGTTCAGCAACTGCCTTGCCGTCACGCAATAGCACAATGGCATGAAGTCCCGGGGCCAGATGCGGCCGCAATCGGGTCAAAGGCGCAGCGTGCAGGCCAAAGGTCAGCGTGCTTTCCAAAGGCCAGCCCAGCCGCGCGGCGGCCAGCGAAAATGTAGACTGGCCGGGCAGGGCGGTCCACTCTTTGGCATCAAAGTTACGCGCGATGACGGACCCCGCGCCAAACCAGAACGGATCACCTGACGCCAGAACCACCGTCTGCCGTCCGCGCAGGCCTTTCAGGATCGGCAATCCGTCCGAGAACGGCACCGGCCATTCGACCCGCTCAGCCTCGTTTTCCGGCAGCAGCGACAGGTGACGAGGCGGCCCCATGATCACTTCGGCCCGGTCCAGCACTTGACGGCTTGCAGGCGACAGGCCATCAAGCCCATCTTCGCCCAATCCCAAAACGGTCAGCCACGGAGATTCAGACATGCCCAACCTCCTGATTCTTGGCGGCACGACCGAGGCCAACGCTCTGGCCAAAGCTGTTGCGGAACAGGGGATTGCGGCTGTGTATTCTTATGCGGGACGGGTGGAAACCCCGCGTCCGCAGCCGTTGCCGGTGCGAGTTGGCGGGTTTGGCGGCCCGGAAGGTCTGGCCCACTACATCCGTGAAAACGCGATCACCCATGTCGTGGATGCGACCCATCCATTTGCGGCGCAGATGAGCCGGAACGCGATTGAGGCATGTCACACAACTCAGGTTCCACTGGCCGCCTTGACCCGCGCGGCGTGGAAGCTGCAACCCGGCGATGTCTGGCACCGCGTGCCCGATATCACTGCCGCCGTCGATGCGCTTGCAGGTGATCCGCAGCGTGTGTTCCTGGCTGTCGGGCGTATGCATCTTGAAGACTTTGCAGCCCAGCCCCAGCATCACTACCTGCTGCGTCTGGTGGACGAGCCTGACAGCGTGCCTTTTCCTTTGGCGCAGGTTGTCGTGGCCCGGGGTCCTTTTGCAGAAGCCGATGACTGCGCATTGATGCAGCAACACAGGACGCAACTTGTAGTGTCCAAGAACGCGGGCGGCTTGGGCGCGCGCGCCAAGCTGGACGCAGCGCGGGCGCTGGGCCTGCCAGTGCTTATGATCGAGCGCCCTGTTCTGCCAAAGCGGACCGAGCTTTCGACTGTCGCACAGGTGCTGGACTGGGTGTCTCATCCCTGATCCTCGACCGGGGTGAAGCGTGGCGTATAGACGATCGGCGTGCCTTTGCGTTCGATGACCCGGGTGCGCGACGAACCGACAATAACCACGGTTTGCATATCCGCCATCTCGGGCGTGGCCTCGGCCAGAGTAGAAACCCGGATCACCTCATCCGCTCGTGACACGGCGCGCGCAAACAGGATCACCCGCTCGGGCTCGCATTCTTCGCGTAGGATTTCCAGTGTCTTTACAAAGCCTTCCGGGCGAGACTTCGAGCGGGGATTATAGAAGGCCATCGAAAAATCGGCTTGCGCAGCCAAGCGCAAGCGTTTTTCGATCAGCGTCCAAGGCTTTAGGTTGTCGCTAAGGTTGATGGCGCAGAAATCATGCCCCATCGGAGCGCCCGCGCGGGCAGATGCGGCCAGCATCGCGGTGATCCCCGGCAGCACATCTATCTGAATGTCACGCCATTCTGTTGGGCCATTCTCCAACGCTTCGAACACAGCGGCAGCCATTGCAAACACACCGGGATCGCCCGAGGACACAACAACCACCCGCCTGCCTTCGACGGCCATTTGCAGCGCGTGTTGCGAGCGGTCGATTTCAACCCGGTTATCACTGGCGTGCAGGGTCAGGCCGGGTCGGTCGGCCACGCGGGCTACATAAGGGATGTAGCCCACCACATCGGTGGCGTCGGCCAAAGCCGCTGTAACCTCGGGGGTGACCAGCGCCTCGTCCCCCGGACCAAGGCCTGCGATCTTGACCCATCCGCTCATGGTCGGCGCCCCTGACCATGAACAACGATGATCGAGAAATACGGGGTAATCTTCTCGCAGGCCTCAGACAATTTTGTCACCGTCTGATTCGGCATTTGCGCGTATTCGACAATCCATGCGCGGTCATACAGACCAGAGGTTTTCAGCGCGCGTTTCACCTTGTCGATGTTCCGCCCGATTTTCATCACGACCAAAGCATCTGTCTGCGCCATGCGTTCAGCCAGAACTTTCTCGGGCAGGGTGCCGACCAGCACGGTCAGCACATCATCGCCCCATGTGATCGGATCGCCCGTGGCCGTCCACGCACCGGACATGCCGGTGATGGCTGGCACAACCTCGACCGGAGCTTCGTCACGCAACCGATTGTAAAGATGCATGAACGAGCCGTAGAAAAACGGATCGCCCTCACACAGGACCACCACATCCTCGCCCTGTTCCGACAGCGTCTTAAGGTGCGCTGTGCACTCTTCATAGAATGCGGCCAGCAACTCGTTATAACGCGGATCGGTGACCGGGATCTCGGTGGTCACAGGGTATTCCATCGGGAATTCAATCGCGCCTTCGGGGATCATCCCGTTGACGATTTTGCGGGCCTGACCGCTGCGACCCGGTTTGCGAAAGAATGCCACATGCTTGGCGTTGCGCAGCAGGCGATCAGCCCGGACGCTCATCAGATCCGGATCGCCGGGGCCAAGGCCCACACCGTATATGGTGCCCATCTTCATTCTGCCCGGCTTGCAATGGCGTTGATGGCCGCCACGGTGATGGCGCTGCCGCCCAGACGACCTTTGACAATGCAGGACGGCACCGGTTGCGCCTGCCATAGCGCATCTTTGGATTCCATCGCTCCGACAAATCCGACCGGGCAGCCGATGATCGCAGCAGGGCGCGGGCAATCCGGGTCTTCCAGCATGTTCAGCAAGTGAAACAGCGCGGTGGGCGCGTTTCCAATGGCGACCAGAGCACCTTCCAGATGCGGACGCCAGAATTCCAGCGCAGCGGCAGAACGGGTGTTGCTCATCTTGGTGGCCAGAGGGCGCACGCGTTCGTCATGGAGGGTGCAGATCACCTGGTTGTCGGCAGGCAGACGGAAGCGGGTCACACCTTCGCTGACCATGCGCGCGTCACACAGGATCGCCGCGCCGTTTTCCAGCGCCGTGCGTGCGGCCTGCACAAATCCGGGTGAGAAATGTACAAACTCCTCCAGCCCGACCATGCCGGCGGCGTGGATCATCCGAACGGCGACCTGCTCTTCATCGGTATCAAAGCGGGCCAGATCAGCCTCGGACCGGATGGTGGCAAAGCTTTCCTTGTAGATCGCCGCGCCATCAGTTTCGTATGTATAGGGCATCAGGTGAAGTCCATAGTCATGAGTGTTTCCGGGTCGAGCCCGCGTTGGCTGGGCTCATCCCCCGCGCGGCCCTGTTTGACAAGATCAAATCGCCCGTTGTTGCCGACCACTGTGATCTCGGCCGGGCCCATATGGGCGCACCCCTTGGCGCAGCCCGAGACATGCAGACGACCGTGAATGCGTCGAGCCAATGCACGGGCGATGTCGCGGGTTTCCACCTGCGCTTGCGGGCAGAACGGCGCGCCGGGGCAGGCGTCGGTTGTCATCATCGGATCGGCTCCGTCCATGACGAAATCCGGGGAGGGTATCGCCGCCCCGCCTTCCAGCAGGATCAGCCGCCACGGTGTGACACGCAAGGCAGAAGCGCCGCTGGCTTCGATCAGTTCACAAAGCTTGTGCGCAGGCAGCGAGCCGAAAGCCGCGCCGTAGAGAGCACCCAGTTCACAGGGGCCGGGTTGCAGTTTTTCACCGAAAGGACCGGGGGCAAATCCCTGCCATTCCTGTGGCAACGCGTGGGTGACCCGCGCCATGCGACGTGTCTCGGCCGTGTAAGTCTCAGAAAACCACAGGGCCAATGCGATCACGTTGTCAATGGCGTTATCCTCGGTCACAGACCGCCCGGTTTTGCAGCCGTCGGCGCGCAGGATCGGACCGCCGGCACCCAGCTCCAGACGAATATCTGCAGAATCCGAGGCCAACAGGCGCTTCGGGCCTGTATCTATGGCAAAACCAAACTTAGCGGGCAGAGCAGGCAATTCGGCCAGTCGATCAATCAACTCCTGTGTCAGCCGCGCGGTCAAATCGCCCGCCTGATAGAGCGGTGTAACCAGAATATTGCGGCGTACTTCGATGCCGGGTTCCGCATCAAGCAAGTTCAGCGCTGCAAGTTCCACAAGCAACGGCTGGTGGTCGCGCTCATCCACGCCGCGCAGTTGCAGGTTGGCACGATTGGTCAGGTCGATGGTGCCATTGCCGAACCGTTCAGCCAGTTCGCACAAACCAATAGCCTGCCTGGCGTTCAGTCGCGCCAGACGCGGACGGACCCGCACGACCAGCCCGTCGCCTGACATCATCGGACGATGCGCGCCGGGACACCAGCCTTGAACGATAGGTGCACTCATCCCAAACCCTCCAAATCGGCCCGGATCGAATTCCGGCGTGTGTTCCAAAGCCCCGCTTCCAGCAATGCACGGAACCTGTCTTGCATGGCCTGATGGGCCTTCGGGTTGACCTCTTGCAGAAAGGCATCAACGGCCTCATTGCCCAATGTGGCTTCGTGGTAGAGATCAAACAGATGCGGAGCGACGGTTCCGGACAGATGCGCAAAAGAGGCCATGTGATCCAGCGTCGCAGCAATCTCGGCGGCGCCGCGAAAACCATGGCGCTGCATCCCCGCAATCCAGCCGGGGTTGGCAGCGCGGGCATGAACGACGCGGCTGATTTCTTCCGGCAGAGTCCGGGCGCGCGGATTATCTGGGTTGGTGTTGTCCAGATGGTAAAGCTGAGCGGTGCCCCCAGCGACCTTTTTGGCGGCGGCAAAACCGGCTTCATGCGTGGCATAGTCGTTGGCCAGCAGCAGGTCAGTTTCCGTCAGATCCTGGAGGTGAACAAAACTGTCGGCATTGGCGACACGATCCGTGATTCCCGCTTTGTCCTGCGCGATGTGTTCACCTTCCAGCGCGTACGAACTGGCCTCAAGCCATGCCTCCCCGGCTTGGGCGCGCGCCTCGTCCGTATAGGTCTCGGACAGATGGGTCATGTTCAGGCCGTAACTGCCGGGTGCCGGGCCAAACACCCGCGTAGCCGGGGCGTGACCGGCATAGGGGTTCCAGTCGGTCGCTTCATCACGCTCTGACAAAGCCCGAACCGCCTGACCATAAAGGGCTGACAATGTGGGGAACACATCGCGAAACAAGCCCGAAACCCGCAGGGTGACGTCCAGACGCGGGCGGCTCAGGTCGGTGATGGGTAAAACTTCGATACCCGAAACCCGCTCGGATCCCTTGTCCCAAACCGGCTTTACACCCAGCAGGTGCAGGGCCATGGCGAATTCTTCGCCCGCAGTGCGCATGGTGGCCGATCCCCACAGATCGACAATCAGCCCTTTCGGGTAATCACCTTCCTCCTGCAAGTGCCGCCGTACCAGTTCCTCGGCCAGTTTCACGCCTTGCGTGTAAGCTGCGCGGGTGGGCACAGATCGCGGATCGGTGGTGTAAAGGTTTCGCCCGGTCGGCAGCACGTCAAAGCGGCCCCGATAGGGCGAGCCGGACGGGCCAGCCTCGATCCGCTTGCCAGCCAACGCATTGATCAGTGCCTTGCGTTCGGCATGGGCGGATGGGGCTGGGTCGAAACTGCCGATCACATCCGGAACACGCCCATAGACGTGCAGCCCGTCGCCAAACTGGCTTTCTTTGATATCGCAGACAAAGCGGTCGATGCGCGTGATTGCTTCCGCGGTGCTGGTGGCCTGGTTCAGGCCCAGATCGTGCTCCAGCCCAATGGCTTGCGCCTCATCCCGGATATCTTCCTGCAACCGGTCACGGCGTCTGGGGTCAAGGCCGTCCGCGTTTGAGAACTCGTCCAGCAGGGCTTCCAGTCGCACCATCCGGTCAGGCGTTCCGCTTTCTTTCATGGGGGGCGGGATGTGGCCCAGGGTCACCGCGCCGATCCGGCGCTTGGCCTGCGCGGCCTCACCTGGGTCGTTGACGATGAACGGGTAGATCACCGGCAGGTCACGGATCAGCGCCTCGGGCCAGCAGTCTGCTGATAGGGCGACCGATTTGCCGGGCAGCCATTCCAGTGTGCCATGCGCACCGATATGGATCAGCGCGTCCGCGCCAAGACCTTTGCGCAGCCACAAATAGAAGGCGACATAGCTATGGCGCGGGGTACGCGAAAGGTCGTGATAGTCGTCATCACGCAGTTCGGGTGTTCCGCGCTCTGGTTGCAGTGCGACCAGCGCCTTGCCGCGTCGCAAAGCCGTGAAGTGAAACGCACCCTGAGTGAAAGTTGGGTCTTGCTCAGGATTGCCCCATACGGTGTGCAGATCGGTGCGCAGGGTTTGGGGCAATTCAGCGAGTGCGCTCAGATAATCCTCAAGCGGCCACGATATCCGGGCGTCCAAGAGTGCGTCGGCAACCGGATCGCCAGCCGCGATGTCGTAGCCTTCACCGCAAAGATCAGACAGCATCGCCTCAGCCGAGGCCAGCGCGTCGAGACCAACCGCATGGGCCATTTGCCAGTCTTTGCCGGGATATGTGGACAGTACCAACGCGGGGATCTGGTCTGCCTTGGGTTTGTCATTCAGGGCAAGCCAGCCCGATACCCGATCGATGATCGCCTCGATCCGGTCCGACTCGGCCCGATGCGCAAAACGCGAGTATTCCAAATGCGGATCGCGCTTGCCCGGTTCTTTGAAAGAGACAACGCCTGCCGATATTCGCCCGTCCACTTCGGGCAATACCACATGCATGGCGAGGTCGGCGGGTGACAGGCCGCGTTCGGCCTCCGCCCAGGCCTTGCGTCGCGAGGTGGCGAGAGCGACCTGAAACACCGGCACATCCGCTGCGTCCAGAGGCGACGTGCCGGACGCGCCCTTGCCCGAGAATGAAGTGGCGTTGATGATCGCCGACGGTCGCAAGGCGACGACCTGTTCCCTGAGCCAGTCGGCAGCGGCTGGGGTCTTGAGCGACGGGGCAAACAGACCCACCGCCTGAAGCCCGCGGGCGCGCAGGCTGCGGATCAGGGCCGCGACCGGGGCGGTGTCTGCGGATGTCAGATACGCGCGATAAAAGGTGACAAGGATGCGTTTCGTATCGCTCTGGAATGCGGAACCCACCGGGACGACACCCTGATCTGGACACCACGCACCGCATTCGGGCAGGGTTTTCGCGCCCATCACTGGCCCGGCATAAAGCCCTGCTGCCAAGGCCATCTGGGCCAATGCGGCCTGCGCGGCGACTTCGCCGCCGGTGTCACACAGATGTGCCAGCCGCCTCAGGGTCGAGAGGGGCAGGGTCGAATACTCATCCAACCGAGTGTCTTCACGCCCATCCGCCGGTAAAACGGCTAACGCGATGCCTTTGGCTTGCGCCAGTGCCAGAACCTGTTGCAGCCCGTAAGACCAATAGGGCACGCCACCTATCAGACGGATCAGGATGCCCTTTGCGCCCTCAAGTGTCTGTTCGACATAGGTATCGACGGACAGAGGGTGCTTCAGCGCCGCAAGATTGGCCAGCCGCATCGTGGGCATCCGCCCCTCAGGCCCGCCGCCGCGATGCCAGCCCGCCGCGAAAGCGCCCAGGTCACTGTCGGAAAAGGACAGCACAACCAGATCACCCGGGCTTTGGCCCAGATCGGTTGGGGTCTCGGTTTCCTCGAGCCCGTGGCTTTCGCGAAAGACGACGTGCATGACTTACTCGGCAACCTCGGTCACACCCACGAGGATATCACGGATTTCGGCTTCTTTGATGTCGTCATGCTCGGCAATGACGACCAGGCGCGAGCGGCGCTCTTCACCGGGCTCCCACGGGCGGTCGTATTGGTGACGAACTCGCGCGCCGACAGCCTGAACCAGCAGGCGCATCGGTTTGCCAGCGACGGCGGCATAGCCTTTGACGCGCAGGATATTCAGCTCAGTCGCAAGACGTTCGATTCTGGCTACCAGTTCCGCAGGGTCGGTCTGTTCCGGCAACTCGACGATGATGCTCTCGAAATCGTCATGCTCATGATCGTGATGGCCATCGTGATGTGACGGGCGCGCGTCCATGTCATCTTCGACGGCAGCCTCAAGGCCAAGCACGACACGTACGTCGACGACACCCTCGGCGACCTCGACAACGGGAAGCGGCCGCGGTGCCTCGGCGGCGATGATCTGTTTGGCTTTCGCGACACCTTCGGGACCTGCTAGATCGGGCTTGGTCAGCAGGATGATATCCGCGCACGAGATTTGATCTTCGAACACCTCGGACAAGGGTGTTTCGTGATCGATCGAGTCATCAGCCAGCCGTTGGGCATCCACCGCTTCAACGTTCGGAGCAAAGCGACCGGCGGCCACAGCCTCGGCATCGGCCAGCGCAATCACGCCATCAACGGTGATTTTCGAACGGATATCAGGCCAATCAAATGCTTTCAGCAGCGGTTTGGGTAGTGCAAGGCCGGATGTTTCGATCAGGATGTGATCCGGGCGCGGTTCCAGCGCCATCAGCGCCTCGATGGTCGGGATGAAGTCATCGGCCACGGTGCAGCAAATGCAGCCGTTTGCCAGTTCCATGATGTTTTCCGCAGGGCAATCCGGTATCGCGCAGGATTTCAGAATGTCGCCATCAACACCCACATCGCCAAACTCGTTAACAACAATCGCAAGACGCTTTCCCTGCGGGTTCTGCATCAGATGGCGCACCAGCGTGGTTTTGCCCGAGCCCAGAAAGCCGGTGATCACGGTGACGGGAAGTTTTTCTAGGTTCGACATGATCTCAGCCTCCAATCGGGGGAATGCGCGAGGCGCAGTTTTTGCGGAAATGTTCAGGACGGTCGCGCCACTTCACCAGACCATCGTCTGTGGCCAGATACTTGGTCACACCATCGATGATGACATCGACGTGATCGACTTCGTTCAGGTTCTCGTAAACAAAGGTCCAGCGATCCGGCCCGCCCCGAAGAACGATGGAACAGCCCTGATCGCAGTTCGAAAGGCATTCGACAGGTTTCAGAATGATGCCATCTGGCAGGGCAGCCTGTTCCAAGGCCTTGTGCAACAATGTGCCGGGACGCTCAGCATCATCCTCGAAGGGCAGACCCCGGCGGCAAGTCGTGCAGACCAGTAATTCTACCGGTGCGGTCTCGGTCATGTCTCTCATCCCCCCAAATCCTCTTCGCGGGGGACGGGGTTTCATGCGGGCACCACGTCTGCACATGGACCCGACACCGGAACACCCCGCCCGGTTTCAACTTCGGGTGTTGGCAGGTCTCCCGGCTTGCGGATGCCAGAGCGGTTGCTCTGTCGGATGTCCCGCCTTCCCGGCACAGGCCAGTGGCATTGGGCATCCTCTCCGGTCACGGTCGCGGGGGCGGCTGCGTTTGGCGGATGAACCGTTGACGCATTCCCTTTTCATCGGCTGTTGCCGACACCAACGTCCGGGACATGCGGCACCGCCGACCCGCTTGTCAAGCGGTTCGCGCGCAACAAATAAGCCAAGGTGAAAAAAGCGACCTGTAGGCGTCGTTCGGCGGCATGAAGTGCGTGTTCGGTATGTGGTCGCATGACGGGAAAACGACGAACTTGGAGATGCGTCATATGAAAGTGGGATTTATCGGTCTGGGTAACGTTGGCGGCAAGCTTTCGGGATCCCTTTTGCGCAATGGCATTGACCTGACTGTGCATGACCTGAACGCAGATCTGGTGGCCGAATTTGTCGCCAAAGGCGCAAAGGCGGCAGAAGGGCCCGCCCAGCTGATGCGCGATTGCGATGCGGTGATCACCTGTCTGCCGTCTCCGGCAGCATCGGACGCAGTCATGAAGGAGATGTTGCCCGAAGTGGGCCCCGGCAAGATCTGGATGGAGATGTCGACCACAGACGAAGCCGAAGTCAAACGCCTCGGTGCCGAAGTCATTTCACGCGGCGGTGCAGCTGTGGATTGCCCGGTTTCTGGCGGGTGCCACCGTGCCGCGACGGGCAATATCTCGATCTTTGCGGGCTGTGACCGGGAAACGTTTGAACGAATTCTGCCGTTCCTGACGACAATGGGCCGCCGGGTTTTGCACACCGGCGAGCTGGGCTCGGCCTCGGTGCTGAAAGTGATGACCAACTATCTTGCCACTGCCAACCTGATTACCTGCGCCGAAGCACTGGTTACAGCAAAGGCTGCGGGGATGGATCTGAACACGACCTATGAGGCGATCAAAATCTCGTCCGGCACATCCTTCGTGCACGAAACCGAAAGTCAGGTCATCCTGAACGGGTCGCGCGATATTTCCTTCACCATGGATCTGGTGAAGAAGGATATCGGTTTGTTTCAGGAGGTCGCCGACCGCGCCGGGGTGCCGCTGGAAATAAACCCGGTGATGATCAACATCTTTAACGATGGTATCGCACGATATGGCGAACGCGAGCTTTCACCAAATATTATCAAACGGCTGGAAGAGGCAACCGGCCTGGATATCACCGCCCCGGGCTTTCCAGCCGAAATGACGGATGATGAACCGGAAGAGCCGGGATACGAGGTTGTGCCACAAGGGCGCGCCTGAGGGTAGGGCAAACACCAGACTACATCGCGCCCCGTGAACGAGCAGGGGTAGGCAGGTGTTCCGAAAAAACACGCCATATCTGGCCCGCAGTTCGACAGAATCGCGGGCCATGAACGTCTGAAAATACCAAGCGTCACACGCGCATACTGCGGGGCCAAGTCAGCGATTTGGATGTAGTTGGAGGCGAGTACCGGAATCGAACCGGTGTACACGGATTTGCAATCCGCTGCGTCACCACTCCGCCAACTCGCCTTTTCAAGTAAAATCAAATACTTGCTGTGGTGTGACTGGGTTTTTAACAGCTTTCCTCTGGGGCGTCCAGTGGATTGCGCGCGAAATTGCCGGCAAGATCGAAATTTGCCGAAGTCCACGCCCAAGGAGTTGATCAAGATTCAGGTTGCGGCAACAGGGGCGTTGCTGGAAGGTTCAGGATATGGCACAAGCCGGACATCTTTGGGAATGAGACGAGATATCCAATGACTGACTTCGCAGCCCGGCGCCGCACAATGGTTGATACACAGATCCGCCCCTCTGACGTCACCAAGTTCCCGATCATTGAGGCGATGCTGAGTGTTCCGCGGGAAAGCTTCGTGCCCGATTCTCAACGCGAGGCGGCCTATGTGGACGGCCTGATTGATCTGGGGGACGGGCGCAGCATGTTGGAGCCGCGGACCCTGGCTAAAATGCTGGACGCGCTGAACATATCCAAGGATGAGATGGTCCTCGATATCGCTCCGGCAATGGGGTATTCCACGGCTGTCACCGCGCGGATGGCTGAGTTGGTTGTGGGTGTTGAATGCGACGAAACCCTTGCAGCCGAGGCGCAAAACCTCTTGGCCGAAGCTGACGTGCACAACGCCATCATCCACGTTGGCGCGCTGGAACAGGGTGTGGCGGAACACGGCCCCTATGATGCGATCATGGTGCAGGGCGGTGTCGAGCAGGTGCCCGATGCCCTGTTGGATCAGCTCAAGGACCACGGTCGGATCGTGTGTCTGTTTGTCAAGGGCAACCTGGGTACCGTGCGGATCGGTCGAAAAACCGGTGGTCGCGTCAGTTGGCGTGATGTGTTCAATGCCAATGCGCCGGTTCTGGAAGGTTTTTCGGCAGAGTGTGCATTTTCGCTATAGTCCGCCGATAGATTTTTCTATCGCCTTGATTAGTTGAAAAGAAGGCCGCAAACTGCCTGTAGGGCAGTGTAATTTCGTTTGAGAGGATTTTGGTATGCGTGGTTCGGCGACAGGTAAGCTGGTCAGGGCGTTTGCTGTGACCGCAGGACTTGCCATGAGCGTGATGCCAGGGCGTGCAGCGTGGGCAGACAACATAACGGATGCGTTCATCGGTGCGTATAACACCAGTGGTTTGCTTGAGCAGAACCGGGCGTTGCTGCGCGCGGCGGATGAAGATGTGGCCATTGCGCTTTCTGCGTTGCGGCCAATCATCAACTGGACCGTGCAGGTCAGCCAGGATTACACCCGTTCGCGGGTCAATAACGTCGTGACGACAAACGAGCCGTCGCGGTTCTTTTCGGGCCTGACGCTGAGCCAGCTTTTATATGATGGCGGCGCGTCGGTGCTGGGCAAGCAGTCGGCGCAGGAAACGGTACTATCGACCCGGCAAACCCTGATCGATATCGAACAACAGGTTCTTATCCGCGCAGCAAATGCCTATCTGGGCGTCCTGTTGCAGGAAGAGACCGTGGCGATCCGCCAGAACAACGTGGATGTGTCAGCAGAGGAACTTAGGGCGTCGAATGACCGCTTCGAAGTGGGCGAAGTAACCCGGACGGATGTCGCATTGTCCGAAGCACAGCTGGCAAGCTCTCAGGCGGATCTGGCAGTGGCACGCGGTGAATTGAGCATTGCGCAAGCCGAATACGTGAATGCAGTCGGAAAGGCACCGGGGCGAACGGCTGGTCAGCCGAGCCTGCCCAATCTGCCGCGTTCCGAAGCAGAAGCTGTGAATCTGGCGCAACGCAACCACCCGGCCATTCTATCGGCTCAGCATCAGGTCAGGGCGTTTGATCTGGTCGTGCAGCAACAGCGGGCAAACCTTGGGCCGAATGTCAGCCTGAATGCCGATGCTGGCGTGTCCGAGCGCTATGACAACAATGACTATGTGAACGACGCGACCGTGTCGCTGAACTTCACACAACCTATCTACGCGGGTGGCCGGTTGGCGGCAAATGTCCGCCGCGCAATGGCCAGCCGGGATGCCTCGCGTGCGAATCTGCTGAACGTTCAAAAGAACATCACGCAGGGTGTTACCGACCGGTATGCGGCGTTTCAGGCGGCCAGCGCCAGTCTGAGGGCGTCAACCGAGCGCGTTAACGCCTCGCAGGTGGCGTTTGATGGCATCCGGGAAGAGGCAACTCTGGGCGCGCGAACAACTCTGGATGTATTGAATGCACAACAGGATTTGCTGGATGCACAGCTGGCAGAAGTCGCTTCGCGCACCGAACGGTCGCGGGCTGCCTATCAGTTGTTGCAGGCGCAGGGCCTTCTGACAGCCGAGCGTCTTGGGCTGGCGGTGCAAATCTATGATCCGACTTTGTATTACAATCTGGTCAAGAATGCGCCGGCACAGGTCAGTAAGCAAAGCAAGGATCTGGATCGCGTTCTCAAAGCATTGCGCCGGGACTGATCGCCAATACTATCTGTTGTGAGGCGCGGATTGTTTGGCTACACTCGATCCAAGGATAGAGCGGTAGAGAACAATGTCTGATAATGTCGTGAAAGCAGGGATCGAAGACGTTCTGTCTTCGGTCAAACGTCTGGTCAGTGAAGACAGTCGTGATAAAACCGTCTCGGATCAAACGACTAAAGCACGAAAGCCGGGGCGGCTGGTGCTTACTGATGCTTTGCGGATCAGCACACCAGATCAATTGGGGGTGATTCCCGCTAAAGCTGTGTCGGAACCCGAAGTTTCAGATGCCGCCAAGCCCATGTTGTTGCGCACCTGTGACATCGTTCAGACGGGTCAACCTGCGAACGCTGACCAGGACAAGCCAGAAACAGCCGAGACGAAACACGCCCCGTCGGATGATGCAACAAACAGCCTGAGTGCAAAGATCGAAGCGCTGGAAGCGGCAATTGCGCAAACAGAAGATCAGTGGGAACCGGACGGTGACAGCCAGGATGCGTATTCGGGCACACCGTCACACGCGCTGCCATGGGATGTCGAAGAAGAATTTGCCGCTGCGATGTCGATTGATGCTGCCGGTGGTGACGAACCAGAGGCGGTTCAGCAGGCCGAAGACGCATCTTGTCAGGCGGAATTCATCCGGTCGTCTCAGGCTGTTGTGTCTGATGCTGATGCCGAAGAACCTGGTTCCGACGAAAATGTCAGGACGATCGACATGGATGAAGACGCTCTGCGCACCCTGATCGCAGAGGTTGTCCGCGCCGAGCTGCAAGGAACGATGGGTGAGCGGATTACACGAAATGTGCGCAAGATGGTCAGGCGAGAGATCGCCCGCGCTCTTGCGGCTCAGGATCTGGAGTAACTCTCAGCCACGGTGCGGGGGCTGCGCGAGGCTGAGCAGCAGGTCAAGGTCCATGTGGCGCTCCAGATGATCGGCCAGATCGTCCAGCGCTTGCTCGACGCCGTCCTCATAGGACAGGTCCGAGGTCACGCCTATCGTTGACAAATACCGCGCCCGGAATGCGTCGGACGAAAAGATACCGTGCAGATAACTTCCCTTGATCCGCCCGTTTGCGCTGGCCGCGCCTTCAGGGCGGCCTTCGACCTCAAGCCATGCATTGGTGCAATCCGGCCCGTCTGTATGGCCCATGTGGATTTCGTATCCGGTGACTGGCTCTCGGTCCGGCAACGCATGGGCCGTACGCAGGACAACTTGCTTTTGTCCTCCCATGACTGTGTCCACATCCAGCAACCCCAACCCGTCGACCTTACCCGGTCGACCGTCTACGCCATCGGGGTCGGAAATGGTCTTGCCCAGCATCTGAAAGCCACCGCAAAGACCCAGCACATGCCCGCCGCGCCGGACATGACCAAACAGGTCGATGTCCCAGCCTTGTGCACGGAAATAGGCCAGATCTCCGATGGTTGACTTGCTGCCCGGTAGCAAAACCAGATCGGCATCGCCCGGCAAAGGGTGTCCGGCCGGAATGATCTCGACGCTCACTCCGGGTTCGGCAGACAAGGGATCAAGGTCGTCGAAATTCGCCATCCGTTCAAGTTGTGGCACAACAACCTTGCATGTGCCGCCTGTGTGAGAACGGATGTCCATCATATCTTCGGCCGGAAGCTTCCAGGCGTCTTGAAACCATGGCACAACCCCCAGACAGGGCCATCCCGTTCGAGAGGCGATATCATCGCGCCCTTCGTCAAAAAGGGATACATCCCCCTTGAACCGATTGACGGCAAAGCCCTGAATTCGAGCAAGATCGCCGTCATCCAGAACCGCCTGAGTGCCAACAATTTGTGCAATCACACCGCCGCGGTGAATGTCGCCGACAAGTATCACCGGAATATTCGCAGCGCAGGCAAAACCCATATTGGCGATGTCACCCTTGCGCAGGTTTGTTTCGGCCGGGCTGCCCGCCCCTTCGATCAGAACCAGATCCGCGTCGCTGCACAATCGGTCAAAGCTTTCCAATGCGGCGCTTAGCAGTCTGGATTTATCCTTGCGGTAATCACCGGCTTTCATGGTGCCCGCGCGCTGCCCCTGAACAATGATCTGCGCGCCGGTATCTGTTTCGGGTTTCAGCAATACAGGGTTCATATCGGTATGTGTCGCCCGCCTTGCCGCCCGTGCCTGAAGGGCCTGCGCGCGACCGATTTCCCCACCGTTTTCCGTAACAGCAGCATTGTTCGACATGTTCTGCGGCTTGAAGGGCGCAACCCGAAGACCTCGCCGTGTGAAAGCTCGCGCAAGCCCTGCCACCAGAACGGATTTTCCGACATTGCTGCCGGTACCTTGAATCATGATGGCGCGAACCATGGATTGTCTCCTACCTGTCAAGGCGCAGATGACCTGATTTGGGCGGGCAGGGGAAGCCCCGAACTCACCCTGACGCCCGGGATAGTGGTGGGATACGCATAGAAAAACGCGCTCTGATGGCAGAGCGCGTTTTTTCTGAGTTGAAACAGCCTTGGATCAGGCAGCTTCAGCCTGCTGAGCGGCATTGCGACGCTCGCTTTCTTCACGCGACAGCGCGACCGAGGTCCGCACGCCACGGCCAACGAACTCCATCAGTCCGCTGACAACCCGCTCGTTCGGGTCGATTCCCGCGCAAGACAGCACTTCGCGTCCATCGCGCGAGCGCGCCCAACGGGCGATTTGTTCCGGGCCATTGCCATACTTCTTGTCATCGGCAATGGCGTCATCGAGTGCGGCCAACACAACGGCCGCGAAAAGTTTGCGAGCACGATTGCCTTGTTCGTTGTTAAAGGCAGTGCCGTCAACGAAATCTCTCATCTCGTCTTCCTTGTTTTTCTTGCTCTTGCAATTTTCGGCGTGACGGTCCTTATGACCGATAAAGTGCGATTCGGATACAGCTAATATGCATAGTTGCGTTGCGTCACTTGCATATCTCGCTGCACGTGCAGCACTAGGTTTGGTTGTCTTGTCAGGTATGTTCCCGCCAGATATAGGAGGCGCAACTGACGCATCAACCGTTTGTGAAGGAATTATGTAATGCCCAAGATAAATGGGAACGAAATTCGCCCCGGCAATGTGCTTGAGCATAACGACGGCCTTTGGGCCGCGGTCAAGGTTGACCATGTGAAGCCCGGAAAAGGCGGCGCTTTCGCGCAGGTCGAGCTGCGCAACCTGCGCAATGGTTCGAAACTGAACGAACGGTTCCGCTCGGCTGACAAGGTTGAGCGTGTGCGCCTTGAACAGAAGGATCAGCAGTTCTTGTATGAAACCGATGGCATGCTGGTCTTCATGGATGCCGAAACATACGAACAGATTGAATTGCCAGCGGATTTGCTGGGCGAGCGTCGTCCGTTCCTTCAGGATGGCATGACGATTGTTGTCGAATTCTACGAAAGTGAAGCGCTGAACGCGACGCTGCCGCAGAAAGTGACCTGCAAGATTGTCGAAACTGAGCCGGTCGTAAAAGGTCAGACCGCCGCGAACTCGTTCAAGCCTGCAATTCTGGACAATGGCGTGAAAGTCATGGTGCCGCCGTTCATCGGTCAGGATGAAATGATCATCGTGAACACCGAAACGATGGAATACTCCGAACGCGCGTGACGTTTCGTCGCTTTTAGTGTCAGACCGCGCAAGCAGCCGCTGCGCGGTCTTTTTTATGCACTGTTGCGGTACCGGTAATGCGCGGGGTCCGGGCCGAATAGTTCTAGCATCAGCTCGTATTTGATGCGGTTGGCACTGACTTGTCTGTAAAAGGCGATCAGGAACGCGGTCGGGCCCTGTATCCGGCCAAGCCCGCTGGTCGCGGCCACCACCGTGCCGACGTCGGTCTTACCTTGCAGCACCAGATAACCGCCCAACATCAGAATACCCACGGTTCCGGCGCCGTTGATTACGCTCAGGAGAAACTTGGCCGAAAGCTTCCAAAGAAACATGCGCCGCCTTGTGTCATAGATGTCGTCGAACAGGGCATTGATATCCCGCTCGACGGCATCGATATCCTCGGTGGTCAGCCTATCAGTGGCGCTGCGCAAAAGGCGGACGCGTTCGGCGACAAACGTGTTCACTTTGCGTTGCGACACCAGAACGATAATGATCTGCGGCACAATCATGGAAAACGCGATAAGGCCAAGGCCTGGCTGCGTTGAGGATATGTACCCGATCACGCTGACCAGCGTTCCAACCTGAACCACCGGGTCCGAGAACGCGCCCCCTGCGAACTTGCCCAGCTCCTCAGCCTCGGCTGAGATGGCGGTCGTCATGGTACCTTTGCGCAGATTTTCACCCGTTTCCTTCAGGTCGGTAGCACGCCACAGCAAGCGTTGCCGGATCAGCCGGATCATGTCTTCGCCCAATGTACCCGCGCGAAAACCCAGAACCCATTTCAGGGCGAGGCTTAGCAGGATGACAATCATCATGCCGATGCCCAGCAGAACCAGCTTTTCGACATGAAGATCGTTGGACGTAAGGTGGTTGACAATATCGCGTTGAAATTCAAGCGGAACCGCGGCAAGCGCAGCAATGGCAATGGATAACAGAATGAGGACAATCTGCCGTCCGGCGCTGGCGCGCCAAATCGCGGAGTAAAGCTGAAACATGCGGGTATCCGTGTTGCCCCTGTGCCGACACATTGGCAGGGCTGGGTAACGGGTTCAAACTTTACGAGATAAACGGCGGATAAGGCCGTGCCGATTTGGCAACAAGTTACGCTTGATCCGTCAAGCGAACCACGACGTCTCCGGCCATCATGTCTGCATTCGCACGGTCAAAGCGCAGATACGCGATTCCTTGGCCGCCTGATTGCGTGAACAGGGTGCCGACGGGTTTGCCGTTTGCGGTAATCTCAGTCCCCGCCGGAACCGATCCTTCGACAAAGACCCGCCGCAAGCCTTTGCGCAACTCGGTCTTGTGTTTCATGCGCGCAGTCACTTCCTGACCGACATAGCAACCCTTTTTGAAATCCACACCATTCAGCGCCTCGAACCCGGATTCGAGGATATAGCTGTCTGGCGTAAGTTCGACCCCAGCCTCGGGGATGCAGTGTCGAACGCGCAGCGCGTCCCAGTCGGTTCCGTCATCGCCATCTGGGGCTGTCGAATAGTCACGCCAACCCATATCCGCGTGACGGGGGTCGGGCAGGGCGGTGTCCGGTGCTGGACCTGTGCCGCGCTGCAGATGCAGATCCGTGCCTTCGATCACCACATCCGCACGGAGTTTGTACATGTTCAGGCGCTTGATCAGGTCATCTGCAAGTGGCTCGGCCACGTCCAGCAGCACCCCAACGTCATCGCGTTTCAGAAAGAAATCTGCCAGATACTTGCCCTGTGGTGTAAGCAGTGCGGCATAGACCAACCCATTGCCCAATCCCTGAACGTCATTGGTTACAAGATCCTGCAAAAAGTTTTCGGTGTCCGAGCCAGTCAGGCGCAGGATGCGGCGGGTGGGCATGGCTTGGTCCTCGTCATTGCCTTTGGCCTCGTGATATAGGAAGTCTCGCAGCCAAGACCAGAGGTTATCGGACGTGCCCGCACCCGTCACTGTAGTGATTCCAACCTTGAATGCCGCCGATTCCTTGCCTGCGTGCCTTGAAGCCCTGATGGAAGGGGTGCATTCCGGGCTGATCCGGGACCTGATCGTCAGCGATGCAGGCTCAACAGACCAGACGTTGAGAATAGCAGAAGATGTTGGCGCGCATGTCATTAGAGGTGAGCCATCGCGCGGCGGTCAATTGCGCCGGGGGTGCGCGCATGCTGATGGAGACTGGCTTCTGATCCTTCATGCAGATACCGTGTTGCAAGAGGGATGGGCCAAGAGCGTAAGCGCCCATCTGCCATCCAACGCACCAGCGGCGTTTCGGTTGGCTTTTCGCGCGCGTGGGCTTGCGCCAGCCTGGGTGGCCGGATGGGCCAATTTGCGCAGCAGGCTGTTCGGTTTACCGTACGGAGATCAGGGGTTGCTGGTTCAGCGTAATGTCTATCTGGCGGCTGGCGGGTATCCGGACCAACCCTTGATGGAAGATGTGGCGCTGGTGCGCGTATTGCCACGGATCGCAATACTCGAGTCGCGCGCCTTTACGAGCGCGGAGCGCTACGAACAGGCAGGTTGGTTTCGGCGGGGCACGCGGAACTTGTGGACACTTCTGCGCTATTTTCTGGGAGTTGATCCACAGGTGTTGGCGCGGGGCTATCGGCGTTGAGCTTCGTACGTAACTCGACCAAAGATTTTCCCAATCGAAATGGGGCCGCAAAGCTAACAAGACAAAGCGCCACGATTTGCAGCACCAGAATATGGGCGTTGGCCTGCAGGTATTCCCATTCGTTTTTCAACTTGCCGACCTGCTCGATCAGGTCGTCATAGCTTTGTGCCAGGATCTGATAATCTCCGGCAATCGCGGGTACCTTACGGCGCATGTTGTCGATGGCCACCTGAGTTTTGTCGTCCAGAGACGTGAAAACGAGGAACTGGTCGATATCGAAAGCATCAGCTTTTGCCGTCATATCCCGCAGCTCGTCCATTTCATCTTTGCCCTGACTTCCGAACAGGAAGTGCAGGCCCTGCAGGGGGGCCACTTCGTTGGTTACGGCGATGAACAGGGGCAATTCCGAGTTGCTGGCAGTTGATGCCGACAGGAATTCAACCTTGTCGCAAAGCACTGCCGTATCAGGATCGTAAGCAGGGTCGCAGAAACGCAGACGAAACCGTGCGGCATCCCGGTCGAATGCCAATGTTGCGGCGTAGGCCACATCAATCTGGCGATCCAGTCGCGAACTGTCCGACGTGTAAAGCCCCGCCAGAACAGCCACCAATGCGCCGATGCCACCCAGCACGACCCAGACCAGATCGGCCAGTTTCCACGCCCGGTGCCCCGCTGGCTTGCGGAACAAAAAGGCGGTGCCGATCGATCCTGACAGAAAAAACAGGATTAGCAGGGGCAATTGGTTGTCTGTCACAAAACTCATGTGCCCGATCTTAGAACGTGATGCGCGTCCTGCAACCGGGATCACGTGCTGTTGTAACTTCTTACCGGGCACAAGGGTGCGGGACGAGACCGGAAACGGCTTGCGGACACGTCCCCAACAGTGGCGGTAATTTGACCACTGGAATCCGGCTTGACAAAAATCCCGGTTTTGGCAGACACCACGCCCAAGTGAAATGGGGCCAATGACCCTTTTTACGCACGAATTCTGCGGGAAAGGTTCGGGTATGACCCTGTTCGTCATTCTGATTATTCTGTCGGCGGCGCTGCTGCATGCCGTATGGAATGCCATCGTGAAAACGGCAGCGGACCGCACCACCATGCTGGGTCTGGTCGCGTTGGGTCAGGTCTTGCCGGCGGCGGTTATGGTGATGGTCCTGCCGTTGCCGAACACGCAGAGCTTTGTCTATATCCTGCTCTCGACCATCGTGCATTTCGGCTATTATTACATGCTGGGCAAGGCCTACCAGCATGGCGATCTGAGTGTGGTTTACCCCATAGCACGCGGGATTGTTCCGGCACTGGTCTCGCTTTGGGCGATGGCGCTGGTGGGCGAAGTTCTGCCCTGGCAGGCCTGGGGTGGGATCGCCTTGATCGCAGTTGGCATTCAGCTGAGCAGCTGGGCGGCGCTGCGTTCGGGCGTCGGGCGCAGCGCGCTGGGATTTGCGCTGGGAACCGGGTTCTGCATTTCGATCTATTCGGTGGTTGACGGGATTGGGGTGCGGCTGTCAGGCAATACGCTCAGCTATTGGGCGTGGGGGGCCTTTCTGCACCTGTTCATTGCAGGGTTTATCGGGGTCAGGAAACGCACCACCCTCAAAGACCTGCCAGTCAGAATATGGATGACGGGCCTTTTGGGTGGGCTGGTTTCGATGACAGCGTATGGTCTGGTGCTTTACGCCAAGAACTTTGCGCCGCTTGGGGCGGTTTCGGCCCTGCGGGAAACCTCGGTCATCTTTGCGGCGCTGATCGGGTTCATTTTCCTGAAAGAAGGCAACTGGATGCGACGCCTGGGCGCCGCGGTCCTCATGGCGATTGGCGTCGCGCTGATCGGCACGGCGGTCTGATCCGGTCCCCGAGCCATGGCAAGACGCGTTATCCGGCTGCGCCTTCTGACTGAAGCGTCCGGAAATACCGGATCGTTGCGTCCAACCCTTCCTTCAGCTGTACTGTGGGTTCCCAGTTCAGCAGGGTCCGCGCCAGCGTGATATCGGGCTGACGTTGTTTCGGATCGTCCTCGGGCAACTCTTTGAAACTGATAGGGGTTTCCGCGCCAACAAGCGCCTGCACCTCGCTGGCCAGCTCGTTCATCGAGAATTCGTTGGGATTGCCCAGATTGACCGGGCCGGTGACCTCCTTGTCGGTGTCCATCAGGCGGACGAACCCTTCGATCAGATCATCCACGTAGCAGAATGACCGGGTCTGCGTGCCGTCGCCAAAGATCGTGATCGGCTCACCCGTCAGGGCCTGCATGATGAAATTCGACACAACGCGCCCGTCGGCGGGGTGCATTCGGGGCCCGTAAGTGTTGAAGATGCGGGCGACCTTGATCTCAAGCCCCATCTGACGGTGATAGTCGAAGAATAACGTCTCGGCACACCGCTTGCCCTCGTCATAACAGGACCGCGGCCCAACCGGATTGACGTTGCCCCAATAGTCTTCGGTCTGCGGATGGATCGTCGGGTCACCGTAGACCTCAGACGTCGAAGCCTGAAAGATCTTGCATTTCAGGCGTTTCGCCAGACCCAGCATGTTGATCGCGCCATGCACGCTGGTCTTGGTCGTCTGCACCGGGTCGTGTTGATAATGCACGGGTGAGGCGGGACAGGCGAGGTTATAGATCTCGTCCACTTCCACAAACAGCGGGAAGGTCACATCGTGGCGCATGAACTCGAACCGCGGGTTGCTGTGCAGATGGTCGATATTGCGCTTGGTGCCGGTGAACAGGTTGTCGACGCACAAAACCTCATGCCCCTGATCCAGAAGCCGGTCGCACAGATGCGAGCCCAGAAACCCGGCCCCACCGGTTACGAGAACACGTTTTCGACTGTCATAAAGGCGGGCCATTGCAAATCCTTAATCGTTAAATCCAAGCCAGCTTGTCACAGGGAAGCCGAGTCTTGGTTTGATTAGTAAACCGAAGGGATTTGAATTGCAGTAGATTTTGGTTTTTTGAGGGCGCGTGTGGTGTTGGGGTGTCTTCAGTCTACACAGTGCTCGCAAGCAGGGATGATCCATAAGCCTGACCGGTTTACACTGGAGGACGGGTTCCTCGCTAATGCATTCACAACACTTTTGTTTGCTCAATAAAGTTGTACAGTCAAGCCATGGAACTTAGGCGCGCGACGATTCTCTAAACACTTTTTTGCCTCCTACGAGGCGCTACAATTTCGCTGAATACTTCCATGACTTGTACAATCTACATCGACGAGAGTGGTGATACTGGGTTTTCCAAAATCCGGTCCGAAACCATTTCAGGCTCTTCACCTTATTTTTGTATGGGCGCAGTAGTAATGCGTCGCGCTTCGCAAATCGAAGCACGAAATCTGCTGGATGAGTTGCAGCACGCGTTCCGAAAAAAGAAACGTTGGAAGCACGCTACAGACCTGAACCACCAGCAAAAAGTTCACTTTGCTCGGCGATTGGCCGAAATGCGCCTGCGATTCTACGGCTTGATTTCAAACAAACACACCCTTGAGGACTACGCAGAGGAAATCGATTGGGAACCCGACAAGTTTTACAATAAGTGTATAAAATACTTGCTTGAAATGGTCGGGCGCGATTTAGCGAATTTCCCAACCGATTATCATGAGCCCCGAATTGTCGTTGAATCAAGAAACCATGATTATGATGCACTTCGTCGATACTTAAGCAAAGTAAAAAGCAACCCGATCTATTCGCAGTCTAAACAATTGGTGACAATTAATCCGTTTGGATTAATTGAACAATCCAAGGACGAGGAAGACTTGCTCAGAGTAGCTGATTTCGTGGCGCACAGCATCTATAGCTGCGTCAACAAAACGCCAGACAATTATTGGACGCCTGAAACCCGCTACTGGGAAGAGCTGTCAGGCCGATTTGCCACAGATCACAGAGGTCAAATTGTTGGAGCCGGTCTGAAGTGCATTCACTCGCTTCGACAGGTTGAGTTGGACAAAGAAGTGGAGGAAGTCATTGCGTCAGCGCGGGGCTTACCAACCGCCAAGAAAGCTAGTTAGATTCAAACATCCAACTCCTCCACAAACCGCGCGTTCTCCTGAATGTACTGGAACCGCAGTTCGGGCTTCTTGCCCATCAGACGCTCGACAAGGTCACCGGTTTCGCCGGGTTCGTCCTCGTCAATGGTGACCCGGATCAATTTCCGGGATTTGGGGTCCATCGTGGTCTCTTTCAGGTCCTTGGCGTCCATCTCGCCCAGACCCTTAAAGCGGGACACGTCGATCTTACCCTTGCCGCCCAGACCTTTTTTCAGCCATTCGTCGCGCTCGGCCTCGTCCAGACAATAGACGCGTTTGGCGCCCTGAGTCAGGCGGTACAAAGGCGGGCAGGCCAGGTACAGGTGACCCGCGTCAATCATCGGGCGCATCTGGGTAAAGAAGAACGTCATCAGCAAGGACGCGATATGCGCCCCGTCCACATCCGCGTCGGTCATGATGATGACCTTGTCATAGCGTAGGTCGTCAACGTTGAACTTGGTGCCAAGCCCGACACCCAGCGCTTGGGTCAGGTCGTTGATCTCGGCATTGGTGCCCAGCTTGGAACTGGCCGCACCCAGCACGTTCAGGATCTTGCCGCGCAAGGGCAGCAGGGCCTGCGTTTTGCGGTCGCGACCCATCTTGGCCGAGCCACCCGCAGAATCGCCTTCGACGATGAATAATTCGGTGCCGTCGCGTGTTGAACTGGAACAGTCCACCAGCTTGCCGGGAAGACGAAGTTTCTTAGTGGCGGACTTGCGTTGTGTTTCCTTCTCGGCCCGACGGCGCAGACGTTCTTCGGCCCTCAGGATAAGGAAGTCGAGGATCGCGCCGGCGGATTTCGTATCAGCCGCCAGCCAGTTGTCGAAATGGTCGCGGACCGCGTTTTCGACCAGCCGCTGCGCCTCGACCGTGGCCAGACGGTCCTTGGTCTGGCCCACGAATTCCGGCTCGCGGATAAAGCACGACACCAGCGCGCATCCACCTGTCAGCAGGTCGTCGCGGGTGATCTGCGCGGCTTTCTTATTGTTGATCAACTCGCCATAGGCCTTGATCCCCTTGAGGATCGCAGCCCAGAAACCGGCCACATGGGTGCCGCCTTCGGGGGTGGGAACGGTGTTACAATAGGATTGGATGAACCCGTCACGCGACGGTGTCCAGTTGATCGCCCATTCGACCTTGCCGGGGGTGCCGAATTTCTCGTTGAAATCGACGGTGCCCGCAAAGGGTTGCTCGGCATAGGTAGACGAGCCGTTCATCGTCTCTTTCAGGTAATCCGACAGGCCGCCGGGAAAGTGGAACGAGGCCTCAAGCGGGGTCTCGCCGTCATCGATGGCGGTTTTCCAGCGGATTTCGACGCCCGAGAACAGATAGGCCTTGGAGCGGATGGATTTGAACAGCCGCGCGGGCTTGAACTTGTGATGGCCAAAGATGTCCGGGTCGGCGTGGAAGGTCACCGTTGTGCCGCGCCGGTTCGGGGCCGCGCCAACCTTTTCGACCGGGCCAAGCGGGATGCCGCGCGAGAAACGTTGTTCAAATAGCTGCTTGTCCCGCGCCACCTGCACGACCATCGAATCAGACAGCGCGTTCACCACCGACGCACCAACCCCGTGCAAGCCACCCGAGGTCTGGTAGGCCTTGCCCGAGAACTTGCCGCCCGCGTGCAGGGTACACAGGATCACCTCCAACGCGGATTTGCCCGGAAATTTTGGATGCGGGTCGATCGGGATACCGCGCCCGTTGTCACGGACGGTCAGGGCGTAGTCGGAATGCAGCTCGACCTCGATCCGGTTGGCAAAGCCTGCCACCGCCTCGTCCATCGAGTTGTCGAGGATCTCGGCCAACATATGGTGCAGCGCACGCTCATCCGTGCCGCCAATATACATGCCGGGGCGTTTGCGAACCGGTTCCAGCCCTTCGAGCACCTCGATCGAGGAGGCGTCATAGGTAGAAGTGGCGCTGGGCGTCAACAGATCTTCGGGCATGGGTGCTGCTCTTGTTTTTGGGTTTCCGCCATTATGGCAGGTGATGTGGTCCGGGGGAAGGGGGACGCGAGGTGTTGTGGATTTTCTGTCAAGCCGCTTGCAATCCGTGCAGATAACCAGTCCTTTGATCCCGGTAAAGCGGAGGTGAATAAATGAGCTGGATCAGAACCGTTCCGTTCGAAGACGCGACTGGAAAGTTGAAGAAACTCTACGAACGCGTGACCGGGCCGAACAATAACGTAGACAACATCATGATGGCACACAGCCTTCGCCCGCATTCGATGGAAGGCCATATGGCCATGTACAAGGCAGTGCTGCATCATTCGGGCAACAAGATACCGAAATGGTTTCTGGAAGTGCTGGGGGTTTGGGTCAGCTCACTGAACCGGTGCGGGTATTGCGTCGAGCATCACTTTGCAGGTCTTCAGCGCTTGCTGGGTGATACGGTGCGTGGCAACGCGATCAGGGCAGCGATTGAGGCGCGCGATCCCTCGGCTGCACCGCTGGATGCGGCGCAAATGGCTGCGATGGATTATGCTCGCAAGCTGACCGAAGCGCCGGGCGATCTGGTCGAGGCGGACGTCGCTGCCCTGCGCGACGCGGGGTGGGATGATGGCGAAATCCTCGAGATCAATCAGGTCTGCTCCTATTTTTCATATGCAAACCGGACGGTTCTGGGGCTTGGGTGCTCAACCGATGGTGATGAGTTGGGGTTGTCGCCGAACAACTCTGACAACCCTGACGACTGGGGGCACCGGTAAGGTGCTAAAGATGTCGTCGGCGCTGCGACAAAGGCTGCCTGGCTTGCCGTTGCGCGCGGGCGCGGCCTGATTACGTCAGGCCAGTCCATTCCAGAATGGCCTGCGCCACGGCCCGCGGGTTTTGATGATGCAACCAATGATCGGTCCCAGGGATCGTGACACGGGTGAGGTGGGTGGCAAACGCCTCCAGCCCCTCAGTGGCTTCTGGTAAAAGGGCTTTGTCATCCGGCCCCCAAATCAACAAGTGCGGACACCTGACATGCAACCGGTCGAGCGGCAGGTCAGGCAGGTCTGTCGCGGGGACACCGGGTTTGGCGACAACCAACGGAGAGGCTCTGTACCAGTTCAGCATCGCCTGCAGCCGACCGGGTCGGGCCCATTCAGTGCGGTAGTCGGCCATGCGAGCTTCGGTCAACCAGTCCAGCCCCATACCATGGCGAAAGAACTGTTCCAGCATCGCAAAGTTGTTTTCGGACAGTTTTTGTGCGGCATCGGGTGCTCGCAGCAGATTGATATATTGCGAGGCTGTGGATTGTGCGCCACCTGAGGCCATGGCGCGTTGAAACGGCACCGGATGTACGCCGTTTGCAATGATTAACCGATCAACGAGTTCCGGGCGGAACATGGCAACGCCATAAGCCACCGATGCGCCCCAGTCGTGACCCAGCAGCGCAACTGGCGCGCCGCAGGTTTCAATCAGTGCGGCCATGTCTGTGACCAGTTGCGACAGGGTATAGTTCTGCACCCCTTCGGGACACCAGCTTTGGCCATAACCGCGCTGGTCCGGAGCAATACAATAAAAGCGTTCTGCCAGATGAGGCGCAAGATCGGCCCAGGCACCGCTGTATTCGGGGAAACCATGCAGCATCAATAATGGTGGCGCGGCTTTGTCGCCCCATGTCCTGACGTGGAAAGAATGGCCGTTCAGCTTGAAAAAAGACGTCTGCATTGGAACAAGGGATCCGCGCTGGAAATCATGGGTTTTTGAGGCATCTATTTGACACCAATCAAAGCGCATTTCCGAGCTTTCTGCTAGCCACCCTTCAGGACAGTAGAAAAGGACAGGATGTATGGACGCCATTGCCACGACCAACGCAGAACCCACCCAGATCAAGACCACGCTCACCAAAGACACCGACCCTTCAGCGCCCAGCCCCGAGAAAATCCGGCAGGCGTTTGAAAGTGGGAAATACCCCTATGGCCGCAAAATGGCCCGGTCGGTGTATGAGACGCAAAAAGCCAATCTGCAGGCCGAGCTTTTGAAGGTTCAGCTGTGGGCGCAGGAAACGGGGCAGCGGTTTGTCTTGTTGTTCGAAGGGCGCGATGCCGCCGGCAAAGGGGGTACGATCAAGCGGTTCATGGAGCACCTGAACCCGCGTCAGGCCCGTGTCGTTGCATTGAACAAACCCACCTGGGAAGAGAAAGGCCAGTGGTACTACCAGCGCTACATTCAAGAGATGCCGACCGTGGGCGAGATGGTGTTCTATGACCGGTCCTGGTACAACCGCGCGGGTGTGGAGCGGGTCATGGGGTTCTGCACGCCCAACGAATATCTTGAGTTCATGCGGCAAACGCCCGAGTTGGAACGGATGTTGGTGCGCTCGGGCATTCAGCTATACAAATACTGGTTCTCGGTTACACAGCAAGAGCAGCAACGCCGTTTCAAAAGCCGTGAAACCGACCCCTTGAAGCAATGGAAACTGTCGCCCATCGACAAGGCGAGCCTCAGCAAGTGGGATGATTATACCGAGGCGAAAGAAGCCATGTTCTTTTACACGGATACGGCTGACGCACCCTGGACGATTATCAAGTCAAATGACAAGAAACGCGCACGCCTGAACTGCATGCGTCACTTCCTGTCCTCGCTGGATTACCCTGGCAAGGATCACGATATCGTGTGCGAGCCTGATCCGCTGATCGTAGGGCAGGCGCATCACGTTATTCACCGGTCCGAGCATATTCTGGGCACCGCGTTGCATCCCGACGCCCGCTGAGCATCAAAATGCCCGGCCACAGGGAAAGGTCGGGCACCAAAGTCTCAATCTGAAATATTGCAGATCCGCTCTTGTCCCGCGCCAAAGCCGCGCATATGGCTGGAGCGATGACAAAGGTGATGACATACCCGGCCCATTTTCGGGCAATTGCCGTTCTCGGCCTGCCACTGGTTGGCGGTCATCTGGCGCAATACGCAATCGGCTTGACCGACACCATCATGCTGGGTTGGTACGGGGTCGAGGCGTTGGCGGCCGTTACCTTGGCCAACAGTTATTATTTCGTGTTGTTTTTGTTTGGTGCGGGATTTGGATGGGCCGTCATGCCCATGGTTGCCACAGCGGCGGCGGAAGGGGATGAAACCAGCATTCGCCGCTCGACCCGGATGGGGCTATGGTTGTCGTTGCTGTATGCCGTGGTTGTCATGCCCTTGCTGTGGTGGTCCTATCCGATCCTGATCGCCATGAAACAGGAACCGCAAATTGCTGAAACCGCAGCCGAATATCTGCGAGTTGCCGGTTGGGGATTGTTTCCGGCCCTCATTGTGATGGTGTTGAAAAGCTATCTGGCGGCATTGGAGCGAACGCAGATTGTTTTGTGGATCACAATTGCGGCGGCGGCTGTGAACGGGCTGACCAATTATGCGCTGATCTTCGGCAACTGGGGTGCCCCCGAACTGGGCGTGACAGGGGCGGCAATCGCCTCAATCACGACACAAGTTGTTTCGCTGATCGCGGTCGTTATCTATGTGATCCGGACGTTGCCGGAGCACAGCCTATTCCAACGGTTCTGGCGACCGGATTGGGAAATGTTTGCCAGCGTATGGAAGTTGGGTGTACCCATCGGCTTGACCACATTGGCCGAAGTTTCACTGTTCGCGACTTCTGCGGTGATGATGGGCTGGCTGGGTCAGGTCCCGCTGGCTGCGCATGGGATCGCCCTGAATCTGGCTTCTGCCACTTTCATGGTTCACCTGGGGTTATCAAATGCGGCGACCATCCGGGCTGGCAATGCGCTGGGTCGTCGGGACAGGGCGCATCTGGAAAAGGGTGCAATTTCCGTGACTGGTATGTCGCTGGTCATGTCGGTGGCAACCATCATTCTGTTCCTGACCTGCGCCGAGCCTTTGATTTCCCTGTTCATGGAAACAGATGACCCGCAGCGGGGCCAAATCCTGACTATCGGTACCGGATTGCTTGCCATGGCGGCTTTGTTTCAGCTGGTCGACGGCGCGCAGGTGATTGCGCTGGGCCTGCTGCGCGGGTTGCAGGATGCCAAGATCCCAATGGTCATGGCGGCGCTCAGCTATTGGGTCGTAGGGATTCCCGCGTCGTATTATTTCGGCTTTGTCCGTCATATGGACGGCATCGGCGTCTGGCTGGGCCTGGTGCTTGGTCTCGCCTTCGCAGCCGTGCTTCTCATGACCCGATTCTGGATGTATTCGGTACAGCAGATACAGGCATCGGCCGAGCCCGCCTAGTCTTTGTCCAGCCGATCTGCCTTTTTTCGCACCAGTACCGTACGCAGGTCGTGCATGGCCATCAATAACCTGTCTGTCACATCCTCCAGCTGCGTGTCGCTTGCCTTGGACTGTGCCCATTGCGTGGTCAGATTCAGATAGTCGACCGCGCGATGGATATCGTCAATGTCGCGCTGGGCCAGCAGGGCCCGGCGCTCTTCCATCCATTGGGCAATCTCGGCCTGATCCCGGTCTGACAACGTCCGCTGCCCGTGCGGCTTGACCTCGCCATTGCGGATATTGATGACGGCAATCTGGTCCATCTCGATCCGGCGCTGACGGTTTTCCGTATCGATCCGAAACACCGCAGCACCGTTTTCACGTATGCGAAAGTAATACTCAGGCAGTTCGGCGGACATGGTCACCTCAGAGAAGCACAAAAACGCTGGATGCGGCTGCAAGCTTCGGTCAGTGCCGCGTCGGACGTAGCATAGCTGACGCGGAAATTCGGCGACAGGCCAAAGGCGGCGCCAAATACAACGGCCACGTCGGCTTCTTCCAGAAGTGCGGTTGCAAAGGCTTCGTCGTCTACCAGAACGGTCCCAGCGGGCGTCGTCTTCCCGATCAATCCGGCGATAGACGGATAGACATAAAAGGCCCCTTCGGGTGTGGGGCAGGTGACGCCATCAATCTCGTTCAGCATCCGAACCACCAGATCGCGCCGGCGCCTGAATGTCTCGTTATTCGGGGCCAGAAAATCCTGAGTTCCGTTCAGGGCCTCGACGGCAGCCCACTGACTGACCGAGCAGGGGTTCGAGGTGGATTGCGACTGGATCTTGCGCATGGCCGCGATGATTTCGACCGGACCGGCAGCATAACCGATGCGCCAACCGGTCATGGCATAGGCTTTTGAAACCCCGTTGCAGGTGAGGGTTCGGTCAAATAGACCGGGTTCAACCTCGGCCGGGGTGCAGAACTCAAACCCGTCATAGGCCAGATGTTCGTACATGTCGTCCGACATGATCCAGACATGCGGATGACGCATCAGAACATCGGTCAGCGCCTTCAGTTCATCCCGACTGTACCCTGCGCCCGTTGGGTTCGAAGGCGAGTTAAAGATGAACCACTTTGTCTTGGGCGTGATGGCGGCTTCCAGTTGTTCTGGGGTCAGCTTGAAACTGTTTTCCAGCGTCGTCTCGACCACAACAGGGGTGCCACCGGCCAAAAGCACCATATCGGGGTAGCTGACCCAGTACGGTGCAGGGATGATCACCTCGTCGCCTTCATTCATCGTCGCCATCAGAGCATTGTACAGCGTTTGCTTGCCACCGGTCCCGACCGAGATCTGGGCCGGCGAATAGTCCAGCCCGTGGTCACGTTTCATCTTGGCACATGCCGCTTGTTTCAACTCGGGGATACCGTCCGGCGCGGTGTATTTGGTTTTGCCTGCTGCGATGGCCGCAACAGCGGCGTCTTTGATGTTCTGGGGCGTGTCAAAATCCGGCTCACCAGCGCTTAGGCCGATGACATCACGTCCGGCGGCCTTCAGCTCGGCTGCCTTGGCTGTCATGGCGATGGTGGGTGAAGGTTTGACGCGTGACAGTGTCGCAGACAGAAAACTCATGCTCGGCCTCGGTTTGTATGTTCAGCCCGACTGTCATAGGGTGCGTCCGAGTGACGATCAAGCAGTATAGACAATGTGAGATGGAGACCCGAATGAATGATGAAAACGACTGGTACGGTCCGGATTCTGCGACATTCGGAGACCGTCTGGCAGGCGCACGCGAAGCCGCGGGAATGACGCAGGCGCAACTGGCGCGGCGTCTTGGGGTCAAAAAGGCGACAATTTCAGATTGGGAAAACGATCTGTCCGAACCCCGGGCCAACAGGCTGTCAATGATGGCGGGCATGGTCAATGTCTCAATCATGTGGTTGTTGACCGGCGAGGGCGACGGCATGGATGCGCCCGTGGATGAGGGCGAAGGCGGGATGGAACTGTCCTCGGCCGTGGCCGAACTGCGCGCCATCCGTGCGGAAATGCGCGCCTGTTCTGAACGCGCAGCGCGTCTGGAAAAGAAAATGCGTCAGATGCTGGAGCAGAAGAATTGAGCGAACCCCGGGATGTGCGTATCAAGCGCATGCAAATGCGGTCGATGCGACGCGGCATCAAAGAGATGGACATTATCCTGTCCGCCTATGCGGGGGGCAATCTGGCCGACATGGATGCCGCCGGGCTGGATGTCTATGACGCGCTGTTGCATGAAAACGATCAGGACCTTTATCAATGGGTCACGGGGCAGGTGCAGCCTCCGGCGCGATTTGCCAGCCTGATTGCAGACATAGCGCAAACCTTTCAGAAATAAGGCAAAGTTCCGCTTAACCGATTTTTCGGATTTTCGGTTCATCGTGTGTCAAACAGCGCGACTGAATCGGAGGGTCGGATGAGTATGGAAATGCAGGTCTCCACACCAGAGACTAAGGGTTTCATAACCAGCTATCTTGAGGCGCTGGCCCTGGTGGAGCGACTGCACCGGTTGTTGCTGGATGTCATCAAGGACGAGTTTGAGCGCGTCGGCGTATTGGAAATCAATGCGGTTCAGGCGTTGTTGCTGTTCAATATCGGTGATCACGAAGTCACGGCAGGCGAACTGAAAAGCCGTGGGTACTATCAGGGCAGCAATGTCAGCTATAACCTCAAGAAACTGGTTGAGATGGGCTATATGCACCACCAAAGATGCGAGATTGATCGCCGTTCAGTTCGCGTGCGCCTGACGCCGCAAGGCAGGGAAATCCGCAATATCGTGTCCAAGCTGTTTGCACGTCACGCCGAAGGCCTGCAAGGCAGGGGGGTGCTTGGGCTTGAAGGCATCGAAGATATCACCAGTTCGCTGCGTCGCGTTGAACGGTACTGGACGGATCAGATAAGGTATATCTATTGATCAGTGGCGGGCGTCAGACAGGACAAGACTGTCCAGCTCACGAAGAAGTTTGCGGGTCATGGCCTCTTCATACGCCTCAAAGCCCAGCGCCACTTCTACGAACGCGTTTGGCCCCAAAATGACCCAGGCTGAATAGTAAGCTGAAAGTTCACCGACCTGAACATATCTCCGATCACCTTCTTTCGGATCGTCGGCGCCGATCACCAGCCCGTTAATTGTGATCCCGTCATGTCGCAAACTGGCTTTCACATCACGTGGATGCGGTCCGAGGTTATGTTTGCCATCACCGGACAGATCCAGCGTACGGCGCCAGCACCCCCTTTGCTGATCAAGCAGGGAAGAGCCAAATAACATGGCCGACCCTAGCGCCGTTCCCTGCGGCGCTGTGCTGCGCGAGGTCCGGACCAAACGATCACTGATTGCGATCAGGTCGGCGGGGGACCGTACTTCTGTCCACTCCAACAGCATCCGTTCATGTCCCCGCTCGCTCCATTCGAAGATCGCCAGACGTAAGGAGGTTGCGCCGTCCGACAACATCAGCTGGCTGACCTCGGGGCGGCTCAGGGCCGACGCCAGCCCGTCCAGTTGCAGCCTGTATTCCCGGCTGTCCACCGAACCCGACACATCCAGCCCCAGCGCAAGGGCCTGCCGGCATTCGCCAAAGGCAGGTCCTGATATCAGGCAAGCCAGAAAGACGATCACCTGACGTATCATGGGCCTTCATTCCGTAATGCACCGATTTGCAGACCGCTCAGTTCCCGTTTCAGTTTCTTTCGCATGGCGCGCTCGAAATCTTCAAACCCGGTGGCAATTTCCAAAAAGGCGCCGGGCCCGTGCAGGACGTTATTTTCGAAGAAAGGGATCAAGAACAGCTCTCCCTCGAAATCCGCCGCGTTGATCACAAGCCCATTCACGACAGTGTTTTGGAAGGGAAAGTGCCGATAGGCGATCTGCGGCCCATAGCCATCGTTGTTCGTGCCGTCGCCGGACAGGTCAATGGTTTGAAACAAGCATTGCGGCGCTTGCTCCATAAGACTTGCACCGTATGCCAACGCATAGCCCATAGCTGTTGCCGATCCGCCGTCAGATCGGACGGATTGGCTGACCTGGCTGGATGCGAACAGCAGATCACCAACGTCATCGATCATTGTCCAGTTCAGGACGACATTTTGGGTTGAGCGGCCACTCCACTCATATACCGCCAGGGCAACGGGCATCGGTGAAGAAAAGAAGGCCTCTTGCACTTCGGGTGCAATCAAGGCGGCGGCTAACCCCTGCCGTTGCAACACATCTTCGGCCTCATCGACTGAAACGGAAATATCCATCGCCAAGGCCAGCGCCAAGCGACATTGCTCGGCCTTGACAGGGCTGGCCTGAACGACCAGCCCAAACGCTATCAGCCAACGGATCACCAGTGACCACTGCTCTCCATGCTGGCCCAGGGTTCGGCTGGTTCAAGTGCTTCGCCATTCTGCAGAAGCTCAACCGAGATATTGTCGGGCGATCGAACGAAAGCCATGCGACCATCCCTTGGCGGGCGATTGATCGTAACGCCGTTGTTCTGAAGATGTTGGCAAACCTCGTAGATATTATCGACACCGTAGGCCAAATGGCCGAAGTGACGGCTGTCGGCGGGCAACTCATCATCGCCGTCCCAATTGTACGTCAACTCGATCGGCGCGTCTTCTTGTCCCGGAGGGGCCATGAAGATCAGAGAAAATCGCCCGGCTTCACTGTCATACCGGCGTGTTTCTTTCAGACCCAGAAGCTCGTAAAACGCCATGGATTTTTCCAGATCCTTCACGCGGACCATGGTGTGAAGATATTTCAGCGCCATTTCGGCCATCCTTTTTCGACTCACATTGCCAAGAGCTTAGCGCTCCGCCTCGATGTGTCGATAGAGCCCTCAGCAGCAATTTGTTTTTTGCGTCCGCTGCGGCATATATCGCGGTTCCTGTGCCGGGATCGGCGATATATAGTAGCAGGCGACTCATTGCCAGAAAGGAAGATTCGATGCCGCTGTCCCCTGACCAACAGGCCGAGATCGACGCGCAACGCGCGCAATCGCATCCCACGCGTCGAGTTGTCTCGGCGGGAATGGAAGACCACCTGTACACGGCGCATCAGGTTCTGGATCATGGCTTTGTCCGCGTGATCGACTATATGGGGGACGATGCCGCCATCTGTCAGGCTGCGCGCGTTTCATATGGCACAGGCACCAAATCCGTTCAGAATGACGAGGGGTTGATCCGGTATCTGATGCGGCACTGGCATTCCACGCCATTCGAAATGTGCGAAGTCAAATTGCATGTGAAATTGCCTGTGTTCGTGGCGCGGCAGTGGATCCGGCACCGGACCGCCAATGTGAATGAATACTCGGCACGGTATTCAATTCTGGATCGCGAGTTCTATATCCCAGCCCCAGAACATGTGGCGGCACAGTCCGAAGTGAACAATCAGGGCCGTGGGGCAACGTTGGAAGGTGAAGAGGCCGCGCGCGTATTGGAAACCCTCAAGGCCGACAGCACGCGGTGCTATGACAATTACGAGTCCATGATCAGCCAGGACGGGCAGCAGGGGCTAGCACGTGAACTGGCCCGCATGAACCTACCCGCAAACGTTTATACGCAATGGTATTGGAAGGTGGATCTGCATAATCTGTTCCACTTCCTGCGCCTGCGGGCCGATCCGCATGCTCAGTATGAAATCCGCGTTTATGCCGAGGCGATGTGCAAGATCGTCGCTGATTGGGTGCCGTTTGCGTATAAGGCGTTCGAGGATTACCGGCTGGGTGCGGTGAACCTGTCTGCCCAGATGGTCGAAAGCCTGCAACGCATGCTGGCAGGAGAGGCGGTCACGCAAGAAAACTCGGGGATGACAGCGCGCGAATGGCGTGAGTTCGAGGCGATCATTCGCAAATAGAGCTGACGAGCTGCATAGCTTTTGTCTATACGTGTCGTCATGGAATTGTTACACTTGTTCCATGGCCCGCATTTTGCATTTTGCTCTGTTATGTCTGTTTTTTGGTCTCGCCTTGCCTGCGCAGGCCAAGTCCCCCATAGCTGAGGTTTTGTGCGAACCGACGCTCCGGTTGCACCAGAAACTGGAAAGGCAGTTCGGTGCGCGGCGCGTGGCATCGGGTGTTCGCGGGCCGGAACAGATTATGGAAGTCTGGGCAAGTCAGCACGGGGACTGGACCATGGTTGTCACCTACGCGACAGGCACATCCTGCATCGTTGCCATGGGCGAAAACTGGAATACCCACGCCGACGCCAAGCCCGCGCGAGGGTAATGGAACGAAACCGGTGGGGGATGGATAACGGCCGGAAATTGGCCGTCATCCTTAATGATCAACCGCGTGTTTAGCGGGATGTCGTTACAGTGGTTTCAAATCAGCTGCCATTTGGCGGCCGTCGCGTCCGTCCTGCAACTCGTACGAAACTTTTTGGTTGTCTGCGAGTCCGGTGAGGCCGGACCGTTCTACGGCCGAGATATGTACAAACACATCTTTGCCCCCTTCGTCAGGGGCAATAAATCCATAGCCTTTAGTGGTATTGAACCATTTCACGGTGCCGGTTGGCATGTCCCGTGTCTCCTTCTACTTACGCATTGTCCCACAAATTGGTGGGGGCTGTGGTCAGCGTCACCACGAAAAAGTTGTTTTGGCACTGGCTGAACAGTCCAATTCGTGTGTTTCGCCTTTTTCAACATTGCACGGTGAAGTAAAAAATCAAGAATAACCGCAAGAAGCGGGCAAGATTGCTTAAAATCAAAGCATGGGCAGGAGCGTCAAAGACATGCAGCTTTATGGATTGAAAAACTGTGACACCTGTCGCAAGGCATTGAAATCGCTGCCAGACGTCAAATTTTCTGATGTACGCAGCGACGGTGTGCCGGGTTCGGTGCTGTCACGGGCCTTTGCCGAGTTCGGCAATGACTTGCTTAATACCAGATCGACGACATGGCGCGGATTGGACGAAACCCAGCGTGCCAAGCCCCCTTTGGAGCTTTTGAAAGAGCACCCGACCCTGATGAAACGCCCATTGATCGAAGTCGATGGCAGGCTGTTGTTGGGTTGGACAGCTGAAACCCGTGCTCAGCTTGGCATTTCCTGAACGGGTGCTTATCTGCGTGAAAGCTACAATGAGGGTTTTCAATGCGTAATGCCGCAATGTTATTGGGTGTAATCGCCGGGTTGATCGGAATGATCGTCGGGTTCTTCGGCTATGCAAAGGTGGTCGTGGTTGACCATGTCGGCGAGATTGACGGAGTTCTAAGCCAGGTCGACAATCCTGATCTGGTGCAAGCCATTTCGATTATCGCGCCCTTGCTGGCAATCGCGGGCGGGGCCATGGCACCAGCGCGCGCGTTGATTGGCGGGGTCTTGTTGCTGGGGTCAGCGGCTGCGATGTACTACGCCTTTGGTTTTGGTGTTTTCACCATGTTCCCGATCACATTTGCCGGGATCGCCGGGATACTTGGGCTGGCCGCGGGAAAACCGGACCAGCCCAAGGCACATTTCTGAGTTACTTAAGGCGAAGGATCCGGTCGAGCGAGATCGGCCCTGCGCCGTTGATGACGATCACCAGCATCAGGAAGGTCCACATCGTGCGCTGATCCATCAGGGACGGCGCCGCGTCGAACAGGCTGCCCAGTTTCACGCCATGGCCGGTGACGTCGACAAGAGTCTGCACCCAGATGAAACCGATCATGCCCAAAGCCGCCAAACGCGAGAACAGCCCAACCAGTAGAAGTGCCGGGAGCACAAATTCGGCAACCGTTCCCATGAAGATGACGATGCGTTGGAAGAACGTCATTTGGGACACGTCATACAGAACAGCCTCCGCCGCTTTGGGGAATATCTGACCAAATGCACCTGCCGAAGGCGAAAAGATCGATCCGTCGATCTTCAGCATGGCTGAGTTCCAGTAATAAACCAGAAGAACCGCAACAAAGACCAGCCGTGCCAGCGTAGGGGTCAACCAGCCAGAGGCAAGGTCCAGTTTTCCCATGGTGTTATTGTAGGTTGAGATCAAAGCAGTCATGTCTCGGGCCTTTCGATAGTCACAGAGGTTATTGCACCGCCCTGCAACAGCAGTGCCAGAGTGGTTCCAAGATCAAATTCAGGCAGTTTGGCAGTCGTTTTTTCATATGCGTCACCGATTGTGTCGCCGTTCTGCATACAGGCGATCCAGTCTGCACCACCCGCCGGAAGTGGATTGGGTGTGGGATCGAACTCGGCGCGTGTGATCAACACGTCCTCTGCACCGGCATTCGGTTTCGGTGCGTTCTCTTCGCTGTTAAATCGCCAGATCGCGAAAATTGGCCAATCCGAGCGGATCACCTGCATGGCCGGTGCAAACTGCAACCGGGCCTGCATGACCTGTTCGGGTTCGACGGCTAGAACATCTGCCGGTGCAGGTTCGCTGTCGGCGGCGTGGTAGGACTTGCGCAAGGCAATCTCCAACCGGGCCACGTCCGGCAGGTATCCAAGATGGGCAAGTTGGGGCATTCCTGCCAGAAAATCAGGAAACGCCTCGCCATAAAACATCATCAGCGGAGATGAGGGCGGGTGCTGACGCAGGAAAATCCCGGCCAACCCATCCATGTTCTGCGCCCCTAGCAATTTGGCAATCACAGGAAACGCCTGATGCATCGCTTCGGTCAGCGACACCGCAACGTTGTTGCGGTAAACGCTGAATCTGCGACCGGCCGGTCGCGCACCGCCGTCCAGCAATCCACCGGGAACGGGCGCTGACGCATCCATCATGGCCGCGCGGAATTCAGATTGAGAAACGCTCATACCGGTATCCGGTCCAATGCGGTTTGCGCGCGAATGGCCTCATCCCGCAGAACGGGCCAATCAGGCACATCAGTGTCCCATTCGATCAGAACGGGTTTTGGCCCCGAACGCTCCAGCACATAATCCAGCAGGGCCCACACCGGATCGACCACTTCACGTCCGTGACTGTCGATTAGCAGCGGATGACCGTGATCGTCTTCATCCTCATCATGGCCGCCAAGGTGGATTTCCGACACCTTTTCAATCGGATAGGCGTCAATATAGCCTTGTGGTGAGAAATCCAGATTGGTCGCCGAGACAAAGACATTGTTTACGTCCAGCAACAAGCCGCAACCGGTGCGCTTGGCAATCTCCCTCAGGAAATCAGGTTCGGACCAGGTGCTTTCCTCGAAGGCCAGATAGCTGGACGGGTTTTCCAGCAGCATCTGACGCCCCACGGTGTCCTGCACCTGATCGATATGTTCACAAACCCGCGTAAGAGTTTCGTCGGTATAGGGCAGGGGCAGCAGATCGTTGTAGAAATGGCTGTCATGGGTAGACCAGGCCAAATGTTCGGAAAAGCTTGCAGGGTTCAGCCAGCCGACCAGGTGTTTCAACCGGGCCAAATGATCGGAGTCCAGCGCGCCTTCACCACCAATGGACAGGCCAACGCCATGGACCGAGATTGGGAACTTTTCGGAAAGGTGGCGCAGTTGCGCCAAGGGTCGCCCGCCGTCGCCCATATAATTCTCGGCATGGATTTCCAACCATGCGACGGGCTGTGCGTGTTCAAGTATCTGAGCGAAGTGTTGCGGCTTGTAACCAACGCCCGGCGCTGCGGGCAGGCGGTTTGACCGGCAGGTGTCATCCAACATGGGCCAGTTCCTTGATCACGAAAGGGAAAGGGCGGGCGATGGTGCCCGCCCCTTGAAATCGTCAGGCCAGTCTTATGCCGGCAGGTCGCGGTCCAGTGCTTCCAGCGAACCTTTGCGCGGTGTGCCGTTTGCTTCCGCAGGCAATTCGATGTCGGCGCAGGTGCCTGCGTCAACCAAGGTCCATGCGTTGCCCTGATAATCAACGGTCGAGGTGCCCGCGCAGGTGGTGCCGGGGCCTGCGGCACAGTCGTTCTGACCGGCCAACGATACGCCATAGCACTTTTCTTTTGCCTGTGCGCTTGCTGTGGTTGCGACACCCGATACGGCGGCTGCGACTGCGGTTGCGATAACCAGGGACTTAGCTGTGTTCGACATCTCGGTAATCCTCTTGATGACTGGGTATGTCTGCTTGTGACAATGACAAAGGTAGTGGCTTGGTGGGCAGAGTTGAATTCACGAGCCCGTGTCTCACAAGCGCGTCATGGGGCGGCCTGCCCCCTTGCAGCGTAATACACTGTTTTTGATGAAGAAAGGGTGAAATGTTACAATCCGACCCCTTAGTAGGGGTCGGATTTTTTTGGAAATGGTGCTGTTTGTTACAGCAGATCTGGCGGGGTGGCGGCGTGTGCCAGCTCTTTTGTTACAACATCAAGCGGTTGTACCTGGGTCTGTTTTTCACCCAGTCGCCGCACGCTTACGGTGCGTTCGTCAACTTCGCGGTGACCGACGGCCAGAATTACAGGTACTTTGCCGACCGAATGCTCACGGACCTTATAGTTGATCTTTTCATTGCGGATGTCGGCCTCGGCCCGCACACCCGCAGCACGCAGGGTTTCGACCACTTCGGTGACATAGTCGTCCGCGTCGGACGTGATGGACGCGACGACGACCTGACGCGGGGCCAGCCAGAACGGCAATTTGCCTGCGTGTTCCTCGATCAAGATACCGATGAAGCGTTCGAACGAACCAAGTGTTGCGCGGTGCAGCATGACCGGGCGGTGCTTGGCCCCGTCGGCGCCGATATAGGTGGCATCCAGCCGTTCGGGCAGAACGAAATCGACCTGGAAGGTGCCGCATTGCCAGTCACGCCCGATGGCGTCCGTCAGCACGAATTCCAGTTTCGGACCATAGAATGCACCTTCGCCCGGGTTCAGTTCCGGTTCGATCCCGGCGGCACGGGTGGCGGACAAAAGCGCCGCTTCGGCCTTGTCCCAGACATCGTCCGATCCGGCGCGGGTTTCGGGACGGTCTGAGAACTTCACCGAAAAATCCTCGAATCCCAGATCCTTGTAGATCACACTGAGGAAACGGATGAATTCGGCGGTCTCCGCCTCGATCTGTTCTTCGGTTGAAAAGATGTGGGCGTCGTCCTGCGTGAACCCACGCACCCGCATGATGCCATGCAACGCGCCAGAGGGTTCGTACCGGTTGCACGACCCGAACTCGGCCATGCGCAGCGGCAGGTCGCGATAGGATTTCAGGCCTTGCTTGAAAATCTCGACATGGCAGGGGCAGTTCATCGGTTTGAGCGCGTTAACGGCCTTTTCACGGGCATGTTCCTCGTCCACTTCGACGATGAACATGTTCTCCTGATACTTGTCCCAGTGGCCTGAACGTTCCCACAGTTTGCGGTCAACGACTTGCGGCGTGTTTACCTCGACATACCCACCCTTGCGCTGCTGACGGCGCATGTAATCCTGCAACTGGGTGTAGATGGACCAGCCATTGGGGTGCCAGAAGATCTGACCGGGGGCTTCTTCCTGCATGTGAAACAGGTCCATCTCGCGGCCCAGTTTGCGGTGGTCGCGCTTTGCGGCCTCTTCCAGCATATGCAGGTGGTCTTTCAGCTTTTCCTTGCCGGTGAAGGCCACGCCGTAGATGCGTTGCAGCATCGCGCGGTTGCTGTCGCCGCGCCAATAGGCACCGGCGATAGACATCAGCTTGAACGCATCACCGGGAACCTGACCGGTATGTTGCAGATGCGGACCGCGGCACAAATCCTGCCAGTGGCCGTGCCAGTACATGCGCAACGGCTCATCCCCGGGAATGGCTTCGATCAGCTCAACCTTGTAGGGCTCGTTATTGGCCTTGTAGAACTCGATGGCCCGCTCGCGGTCCCAAACCTCGGTGGTGACAGGATCGCGCTTGTTGATGATCTCTTTCATCTTTTTCTCGATGAGGCCAAGATCTTCGGGCGTGAACGGTTCTTCCCGGTCGAAGTCATAATACCAGCCGTTTTCGATAACGGGGCCGATGGTGACCTTGGTCGCAGGCCAGATTTCCTGCACGGCGCGGGCCATGATGTGGGCCAGATCGTGGCGGATCAGCTCGTTGGCCTGGACGTCATCCTTCATGGTGTGGATGGCAATCTGTGCATCGGCTTCGATGGGCCATTGCAGGTCCCAGTGTTTGCCGTCAACGGTGGCTGAGATGGCCTTTTTGGCCAGCGAACTTGAAATATCGGCAGCCACCTGCGCAGGCGTAACCCCTGCGTCATAGGAACGTGCGTTGCCATCTGGGAAAGTGAGAGAGACGGATTTTGAATCCAGGGCCATGTCGGCTCTCCTCGTCGGTTTGGCGCCCACTGAACGCCCGGTTGCGGGTTATTTGCGTCTGGCTGATGTGGCAGGTGGATATGCCTGTGTCAAGTGTAGGGGCGAGGGGCCAGCCCCTCGCGCTCCCCGGAGTATTTGAAAAAAGATGAAGTGGGCGGAATTGCACTCGGGGGTGGGGCGTGCATGATGCAGTAAAAGGAAAGAAGGTTTCATGGCAGCGACGAATTTTCTGGAGACGCCGCAGGGGCGGCGACTGGCTTATCACAAGACCGAAGGGGCAGGGCCGACCATCGTTTTTCTGGGTGGGCTCATGTCGGATATGGAAGGCACCAAGGCAGTCCATCTGGAAGCTTGGGCGCAGGCGCGGAGGCGGGCCTTTTTGCGGTTTGATTATTCCGGTCACGGCGAAAGCTCTGGTGCTTTCACGGATGGCTGCATTGGGGATTGGCATGAGGACACTGTTGCTGCGGTCGATGCCTTGACCAAGGGGCCGCTGATTGTTGTCGGCTCGTCCATGGGGGGGTGGCAGGCGCTTTTGCTGGCCAAGGCCATGCCGGACCGGATAGCAGGTATGGTCACGATCGCCGCCGCGCCGGATTTCACGGAAGATGGCTATTGGGCTTCATTCACCGATAACCAGAAAGCCGCCCTGGAAACGGTCGGGCATGTCGAGTTGCCGTCCGATTACATGGAGCCTTATATCGTCACCAAACGGATGATCGAAGATGGGCGGCAGCGTCTTGTTCTGCGCGACACGTTGAACCTGCCGTTCAAGGTTCGTTTCCTGCAGGGAACAGCGGATACAGCCGTTTCGACTGAAACGGCCGTTCGGTTGCTGGACCATGCAACAGGGCCGGACATGCAGCTTCTTTTAGTCAAGGATGCCGATCACAGATTCTCGGATGATGCATGTCTTGGCTTGATCGAGGCGGCGGTTCTGGATGTGTTGGGAGACGCGTAATGCGGCGTTTGGGATGGCTTCTGGGGCGCTTGTTCCTTGCGTTGATTGCCACCGGCGGCCTTGTCTACTGGTTTGGCCCGCGCGAAGAGGTGAACCTGCACCCAAGCTTTGATCCGCGCAAGTTTGGTGAGGGCGTACAGGTTTATTTCGAAAGCACCGAAGCCGCGTTTGACGATATCGTTCCGGGTGTCGAAAAACGAGTAATCTGGCAAGATGGCCATAACGAGCGGCGCACCCCGTATTCCGTTCTTTACATCCATGGCTTTTCAGCAAGTTCCGAGGAAATCCGGCCAGTACCAGACCTTGTAGCAGACGCGTTGGGGGCCAATCTGGTTTACACACGCCTGCAAGGTCACGGGCGAACCGGATCAGCCATGGCAGAAGGCACTGCCTCGGGCTGGATGCTGGACACTGCCGAGGGATTGGCAGCCGCACGTGCTGTTGGGGACAAGGTGATCGTGATCTCAACGTCGACCGGTGCGACGCTTGCAGCCGCCGCCGCTTTGGATGCCAGCCTCAGCAAAGATGTTGTCGGCATGGTCTTTGTCTCTCCCAATTTCGGGGTCAACACGTCTGTGGCATGGATCCCCACTTTGCCATGGGCAAGGGATTGGTTGCCGGTCCTGATGGGGGACGAACGCGATGTATCGGGGCCAGACCCGGAAAAGAACAAATATTGGTCTACCGTCTATCCGTGGGAGTCGGTCGTGCCGATGTCCGTTCTGGTCGAAAAAGTCTATGCGCTGGATTTCTCGAATGCCCTGGTGCCCGTGCTGTTCTGGTTCTCGGACAACGATCAGGTGGTGCGCCCTGACCGCACACACGAGGTCGCCAAAGCGTGGGGTGCGCCAACATCCGTCAAATTGGTGACAATGGGCCCTGAGGATGATCCGTCATCCCATGTTATTGCCGGTCGCCTGATGTCGCCAGGGCAGACCGACGCGGCTGTGGCCGGTATTCTGGACTGGCTAAAAGGGCTGGGGGTGGAATGATGGCGGCCTCGGGTCGAGGGACGATGCGTAAGCCGGGCAGTATGTGGAGCCTTGAGACGTTGGGGCGCGTTCGTCTGTCCCGGTATTTCTTCATGCGCGATTTCCTCTATTCCGAGATCGGGAACTTTCACCAGAAACAGAACATTCCAGACAACCCGGATCTGGCTATCGAGACAGGACGTGCGTTCTGCGAAACTCTGCTGGACCCGCTGGAAGAGACCTTTGGCAGGATCGCTGTGCGCTCGGGCTATCGCTCACCGTCGCTAAACAGGTTTGGCAATGAAAACAAACTGAACTGCGCCCGGAATGATCACCCGTTGGAATGCCACATCTGGGATCGTGGGGACGGGGATGCGCGGATTGCCGGGGCGTCTGTTGTAATTCCCTGGTTTGCGGATCAGTTTGCGCAGGGCCGGGATTGGCGGGATTTGGCATGGTGGATGCATGATCACCTGGATTATTCCGAAATCTGGTTTTTTCCGAAACTCTGCGCTTTCAATCTGGTGTGGCGCCCTAAACCGCAGCGGCGGATTGACAGCTACATTGCGCCACGCGGATGCCTTCTGAAACCGGGCGCTGAGCCCGAGGAAAGTGCGGCTTCACGACGGTCCCGCTATGCTGACTTTCCGGCTTTTCGGGCAATCGCCTATCCGTGACGTTCCGCTTGTTTGAATGTGATAAATTCTCAACCTGACTACAAACCCAAGGGCTCGGAATACCGAGCATATGGAGCCCCTGCGTGATCGAGCCGCTGGTACTGCTACCTGGACTGATGTGCGATGCCCGACTGTATCGCCCTCAGATTGAGGTGTTTTCGCGGACGCGACCCGTAACCGTTGCGCCAATCTCAGCAGGTGAGCGTATCGAAGAGATCGCCTCGGGTTTGCTGGACCAGCTTCCACATCGGTTTGCACTGGCCGGATTAAGCATGGGTGGTGTGGTCGCGTTAGAGCTGATCCGCCGGGCACCGGAACGTGTGTCACGCCTGTGCCTGATGGCCACTGATGCACAGGCGGACACGCCTCAAATGGCTGCCAGTCGCGAAGACCTGATCATTGGCGCGCAGGGTGGCCGGTTGGAGGAGGTCCTGCGGAAACTTGTGGGGTCCGACACGCTGGCACCGGGCCCGCAGCGCATTCCCATCCTGAACGGCTTGTTGGCAATGGCACAGGATTTGGGTGTTGAAACCTTCGTGCGTCAGATGCGTGCTCTGCAACGCCGCCCGGATCAACAAGCCGCATTGCGCCGCATCAAGGTGCCCACGTTGGTTCTGTGCGGTGCGCATGACACTCTGACACCGGTTAAACGACATTCTTTCATGGCAGAGCTCATTCCCGGAGCGGAACTGCTGGTTATTGAAAAGGCGGGTCACTTGCCGACCCTCGAAACGCCCGACATCGTCAATGAGGCGCTGCAAACCTGGTTGGACGCCCAGCAACGGTTTGATTACTGGTAAAGCGTCGCGCGTTCGGTCTTTGAAATGACAGTTGGCGTCACTACGGGTTTACCGGTTTCTCGGTCGAAAAACGGTGTGTTCTTCCATCGCCCAGACAGGCGCGATCCGACGGCCCTGCGCAACAGTCCAAAAATAGCGGGGCCGGGATTTTCGTGCTTTTGCTTTCCGTTCGGTTGGGGAACAAACCCACGTGTCGTGACGGGCCCAAGCGCTGAAGCACCTCCCGCAACCCTGCCGACGATAACGCCAGCAAACGGGAGTTTCGCGGTTTTGGGCGTTGCCGCCAAAGGTGCGTTACAGCAACTGGCGTACCAACGCAGCATGCCCTTGGGGCTGAGTTGCATCGCCGCAAGATACTGACTTCCGGTGCTGATTTCGATCGCATCCGGTGCGATCTGAAAAATCTCGACAGGCGCAGGTGCCGGGTCAGGTTGCTTGAAATATAGTTGAGCGGCACGGCAATCGTGACAGAAACACTCAACATGTGTCCCTTGCTGAACACCGCGGGGTGAAATGCGTCCCTGCAAGTTGCCGCATTGGCAGGAAAAGGTAAGGCCATTTTGCGCTGACCCACTCATTTCGGTTAGGCAACCTTGTTGGAATTGGCCGCGCGACGGTTTGGTTTTCGCGCATTTTCGTTCATGAAATCAATCACAAGAGGACGAATGTTGTCGCGCCAGCTGCGGCCTGCGAAGATACCATAGTGACCGGCGCCGGGTTCAACGTGGCTTGCCTTTTTGCTGTCGGGCAGGCCGGTGCACAAATCCAGCGCAGCAATACACTGGCCGGGTGCAGAGATGTCATCATTTGCACCTTCGACAGTCTTCACCGCAACATCGGTAATCTTACTGATGTCCACTTTGTGACCCGCGACCACGAACTCGTTTGTCGCAATCTCTCGATTCTTAAAGACCCGCTCGACCGTCGAAAGATAGAACTCGGCAGTCATGTCCATCACGGCCAGGTATTCGTCGTAGAAGCGGTTATGGGCATCCTGATCCGAGGCTTCGTCCCGCATGACGCGCTGGATCTGGTCGGAAAACGCTTTGGAGTGACGATCTGCATTCATGGACATGAACGAGGCCAATTGCAGCAGACCCGGATAGACCATACGTCCAACGCCTTTGTACTTGAAGCCAACGCGCTGGATCATTGTTTCTTCCAACTGGCCCATGGTGACGCGACGGCCAAAGTCTGTCACATCGGTCGGCGTTGCGTCCGGATCGACGGGGCCACCAATCAGCGTCAGAGTGCTTGGCTGCGCTTTGGGTTCGATTTCGGCCAGGTATGCCGTTGCGGCCAATGTCAGAGGCGCAGGTTGGCAAACGGCAACAACATGGGTGTCCGGTCCAAGCTCTTTCATAAAATCTACAAGGTAGAGCGTGTAGTCTTCGACATCGAATTTACCTGCGGACACAGGGATATCACGCGCATTATGCCAATCGGTGATGTAGACTTCGCAATTGACCAGAAGGCTTTTGACCGTCGAGCGCAGCAACGTTGCATAGTGCCCGGACATCGGGGCAACCAACAGCACTTTGCGGGGTTGTTCTTTCCGGCCATTGACGCGGAAATGTACCAGATCACCAAAAGGGCGTTCCAGAACAGTCGTGATTTCAACCAGATGATCCTTGCCATCTTCGCAGGTGAACGTGCGAATACCCCAATCGGGCTTTGCAACCATCCGCTGGAACGTACGCTCGGTCACTTCGCCCCAGGCGGCCATCCAGTTGAATGCGGGGTTCGGCACCATGGAAAACATCGGATAGGACGCCATCGCGCTGGCGGTTGCACCAAGCCACTGGTTGGTGTTTCGCGCAGTTTCCATCAGGTCGTAGGTCATCATATAGCGCATAAATGGGGCCTCCTGAGTGTCAGCCTGATAGTTCGGACCATTCGTCGCTTTGCCCCCCAGCACCCACGACGTTATTCTGCATAGCAGCGAGGTTAGGGGGGAATTGTTAAAATGACAACTAGTGAAGACCACATGCCAGACGTATCCGAAGAACACATTGAACGCCTTAAAGAAAATATGGATAAGGTCGAGAAGTTATCGAAGCGCCTGATTGAGGTCATGGCTGTAAAACGGCCCCACACGCCCGCGCTGGACGGCCCGAATCAAGAGCTTTTCGCACGAGCAGCAAGTGCCTATTGGGCAGAGGCTTGGCAAAATCCCGCCAAGTTGCTGGAACAGCAGATAGAATTTTGGGGCAAGTCAGTGTTGAACTTTGCCGAGGCGCAGAAAGCACTGACTGCGTCTGACGCGGAAAGCGAAGCACCCAAGCCAGAAGACAAGCGATTTTCGAACCCCCTTTGGGAGACCAATCCCTATTTCCGTCTGATCCGCCAGCAATACCAGACCAATGCGCAAGCGATCGCGCAGGCTGTTGCGTCCGTGGATGATCTGGATGCCAAAGACAAAAGGCGGCTGCAATATTTCTCGCAACAAATCGTCGACATGATGGCGCCGACAAATTTTCTGGCGACCAATCCGGATGCCTTGCAAAAAGCGGTCGAAACCGAGGGCCAGTCACTGATCAAGGGGTTGGAAAACCTTGTGTCAGATCTGGAGGCCAATAATGGAGAATTGGTCGTCAAACTGGCAGATGAAAGTGCCTTTGAGGTCGGCGGTAACCTGGCGACGACGCCGGGGGAGGTGGTTTATCGCAACCGGATGATGGAACTGATCCAGTACAAGCCAGCGACTGAAACGGTCTACGAGACCCCGATTGTTCTGTTTCCGCCCTGGATCAACAAGTTCTATATTCTGGACCTGAAAGCCCAGAACAGCATGATCAAATGGATCACCGAACAGGGGTATACCCTGTTTGTTGTAAGCTGGGTCAATCCGGACGAAAGCTATGCCGAAACAGGCATGGAAGACTACATTCAGGACGGTTTCCTGACTGCAATCGAGACGGCCAAGAAGATTTGCAAGGTCAAACAGGTCAACGCTGTGGGGTATTGCATCGCGGGCACCACCCTGAGCCTGACGCTGTCTCTGCTGAAACAGCGAGGAGACAAGTCGGTCAAATCGGCGACCCTGTTCACCGCATTGACGGATTTTTCCGATCAGGGAGAGTTCACGCCCTTCCTTCAAAACGATTTTATCGACGGAATCGAAGAAGAAGTGAAAAAGGAAGGTGTTCTGCGGTCGTGGATCATGGCGCGCACAATGTCCTTCCTGAGATCACGTGACCTGATTTATGGCCCGGCCATTCGCAGCTATATGATGGGTGAAGTGCCCCCGGCCTTTGATTTGCTGTACTGGAACGGTGACGGAGCCAACCTGCCGGCGAAAATGGCGGTGGAGTACTTGCGTGGACTATGCCAGCGCAACGAATTTGCCACCGATGGCTTTGAGTTGCTGGGGCATAAGCTAAAGCTTGGTGACGTTGATGTGCCCCTTATGGCCATTACATGCGAAACCGATCACATCGCGGCGTGGAAAGATTGCTATCGCGGTGTGCAAAAAATGGGCTCGCGATCAAAAACTTTCGTGGTTTCCGAGTCGGGTCATATTGCGGGTATTGTGAACCCGCCCAGCAAGAAAAAGTACGGGCATTACACCAACCCGGATTTGAAATCAGACGCCGCCACCTGGTTAAAGGAAGCCGATTTTCATGAAGGGTCATGGTGGCCCATGTGGGATGCCTGGCTGAAGAAACGATCAGGCAAGCAGGTACCGGCCCGTGAACCGGGCGATTCGAAGCACCCGAGCCTAGCTGCTGCACCCGGAACGTATGTAGTGGCAAAACCAAACGCCTGATTTCATTCTGAAACTTAATTATTTCTGCAGCGCAGCAAAAAAAACTTGCAATGCTGCGTTGCAGCAATCATATTGTCCTCAAGCTGATGAAACCCGGGGTGGGCCCGGACTGGCTAAAAGGATTAAGACAATGGCTAAGACCCAAGACTTTACCGCGATCATGAAAGACATGATGGGTGCATTCCCTGTGGACACAACCGCAATGGAAGGCGCATTCAAATCGACCGCCTCGCTGAACGAGAAGCTGTCGGGCGTTGCTCTGGAAGCAGCTGAGAAATCGGCAGAGATATCGAGCAAATGGACCAAAGACACGCTGGCTAAACTGACCGAGATGTCGAAAGCCAAGGCAGAGCCTGCCGACTACGCAAAAGCAGCAACCGATTTCGCAAGCGCGTCTGCTGAAGTTGCAGCCGAGAACATGGCCGCTTTCGCAGAAATCGCGAAAAAAGTTCAGACCGAAACCGTCGAACTGCTGATGGCTGCTGGTAAAGAAGCTGCGGAAGAAGCATCCGCCGCTGTTAAAAAAGCAACCAACGACGTGACCACAGCCGCTAAAAAAGCTGCTGCTGCGAAGTAAGAAAAGTCAGCGAAACGCACCCGACCCTCCCTATAGGTGCAATCGCGTTGGGCAGGTCCATTGACCTGCCCTTTCTTTTTGTGCTGCACTCGCATAACCTGTGCTGCAACGCATCATCCTTGGGGAGGGAACCCGGTGTCGGACCAAGAAAAACCGCTGCTGATCAAGCGCTATGCCAGCCGTCGGCTGTATAACACCGAGACCAGCGATTACGTGACGCTCGAAGATATCGCGGGGTTCATCCGCGACGGGCGCGAAGTACAGATTATCGACCTGAAGTCCGGCGACGACCTGACACGGCAGTATCTGCTGCAAATCATTGCTGAACATGAAAGCCGCGGCGAGAATGTGCTGCCTGTCAATGTTCTAAACGACCTGGTGCGCAGTTACATGCTGCCGGGCGGAGGCATGATGCCGCAATTCCTGCAAAGCTCGTTCGATATGCTGCGCGAAAGCCAAAGCAAGATGATGGAAAACATGAATGCCATGAACCCGATGTCTCAGATGCCGGGTTTTGACGCGTTGCAAGCGCAGCAGCAGGCATTTTTGAAGGCTATGACAGGTGGGTTGTCTGGCAGATGGTCCTCGCCAGAGAAGGAAAGCGAAAAGTCAAAGCCGAAAGAGGATCTTGACGATATCAAGAAGCAGTTAGCTGAACTACAACAGAAGCTTTCAAAGCTGAATTGAATTGAGCCCGAGTAAGAGGCCCACCAATTAAGTGGGCCAGTTTTAGTCTCAGGTGCCGTAGACCGGCATTGGGCCGGTCACTTCGCCGACGGCAGCCAGCAGAATATCCGCGATCACGTCCAGCTCTGCGCGTGTCAGGCGTACGGGCAGTCGGACGTCACACGCTTTCATCAGCATGTCACGTGTTTGCGGCAGTTCGAACGTTTCCGGCAGGAATTGCCAGTTCCAGAAGGCGCGTGCATTGTCCTGGCTCAGGCCAAAGACCTGAACTTTGACGCCGCGCGCCTCGGCTGCGGCGGCAAATGCGCGAATCTCGTGTTCCTGCAACCCAACCAGATTGAACTGAATCGAATCCGGCGCGCGCTGCTCAGGAGGCAGTGGCGCGGGCACGTCGATATGGGGTGAGATATTCAAGCGTCCGGCAACATAGTCGTGGTTCGCCAGACCATCGCGGACACGACGGGCCAGTTCCGGAATCTGCGGGCGGATCACAGCGGCGCTTAGGTTGTTCAAACGCAGGTTATAAAGCGGCAGTTTGTTCTGCCAGCGGACGAAGGCCTCTTCCAACTCGGGCGAGTTGTCACCGTGCGGTCCTTTGTGTTTCTTCCAGTTATGTTCGTACGCGCCCGACATGATGACGGCACGGGCCACCAGATCAGCATCGTTTGAGATCAGAATACCGCCTTCGCCCGCATTGATCATCTTGTAGGATTGAAACGAGAAACAGCCGACCTTGCCGATGGTGCCGATATTTTTGCCATGCCAGGTCGTGCCCAGCGAATGCGCGGCGTCTTCGATCACAGGGATGTCACGCGCGTCACACAGCGCCATGATCGCGTCCATATCAGAAGTGTGGCCGCGCATGTGACTGATGATCACCGCTTGAACACTATCCAACTTGGCCTCGAAATCAGCCATGTCGATGCGATAATTCTCGCCTACTTCGCACAGAACCGGAATGCAGTCCGCGTGGATGACTGACGAGGGAACCGCCGCAAAAGTGAAGCCGGGGATCAGGACGCGCGCATCGCGCGGCAGACCCAGTGCCTTGAGCGACAGGAACAGCGCAGCAGAGCAGGATGAAACAGCGAGAGCGTATTTTGTGCCCAGCAGTTCGGCAAACTCGGCCTCCAGCAAAGACACCGGGGCATCTTGCGGGGCGGTATAACGAAACAAGTCGCCCGACTGCATCAGGGCGTCGATGGCTTCTTTTGCTGCTTCTGGGATGGGTTCGGCGTCATGAACGTTTGGTGGAAGCGTCATATTTGGATTTCCCGAATTCTATCTTTGGTAAAGATAAAGCTATTCAGGTGGCAATCCAAGCCCTCAATCGCCGCGCCAGCGGAAATTCACCAATTTGTCACAAGTAACGTGGATCAGATCCCAAGCCGGTCCCGCAAGGCGAACCATGTCATTGCCAGCACCAGCAGCGGGTTGCGCAGGGCGGACCCGCCGGGGAAGGGCAGAGTTGGCACGCGGGCCATTGTATCGAACCCTTCTGCCTGTCCCTGAATGGCCAGCGCCATCAGTTGCCCGGCATGGGTCGCGGTGCCTACACCATGACCGGAATAGCCGGAAGCAGACAGAATGTTGGGTGCGATACGCACCAGATAAGGCATCCGCCGCATGGTAATGGCCAGCGTCCCACCCCATGCATAGTCGATTTTGGCGTCGCGCAGATGTGGGAAAATCTCGGTCATCGGCTTGCGGACCTTCGCAGCGACATCCGCAGGAAAACGATAGCCATAGCTTTCGCCGCCACCGAACAAAAGCCGGCCATCGGCGCTGAGGCGGAAATAGTTCACCACGAACTTGGTATCCGCGACCGCGACATCCTGAGTCAGGACCCGCGCAGCCTCGCTGCCAAGGGGTTCGGTCGCTGCAATGAAGTTGTTGATGGGCATGACACGGGCCGCGACGGTCCGGTTGAGATTGCCAAGATAGCCATTGCAGGCCAGCATAACATGGTCGGCCCTAACGTTCCCCCTGGCGGTCCGGATCAGGGCAGGCCGGGTTTCGTCAATACCGATGACTTCGGTACCCTCAAAGATGCGAACACCCGCTTTGGCCGCAGCCTGTGCCAACCCCAGCGCAAAGTTCAATGGGTGCAGATGAGCGGCCCCCATGTCCAGATACCCACCCTTATAAGCGGGCGAGGGGCACAGTTTGTGGCCTTCGTCTTCATCCAGCAGCTTGATCTGGTCATAGTGATACCGGTCGGACAGATGGCCTGCATGGTCATGCAGCTCTTTTCGTTCCGAAGCTGACAGACCCAGAACCGCGACACCGGGTTGCAAGTCGCACGCGATCTGATGCTTGGCGATCAGTGATTTGACCAGATCCTTGGCGTCTTCGGCCAGGTCCCACAGCTTTGCGGCATCCGGGTCGCCAACAAGACGCTCAAGGTCTTCCTGATCCATCCGCTGCGCGCTGCCCAGTTGACCACCATTGCGCCCCGAGGCACCAAATCCGACACGGTGGGCTTCAAGCAGAACGACATCGAACCCCGCCTCGGCCAGATGCAATGCTGCGGACAGGCCTGTGTAGCCGCCGCCCACAACGCAGACATCCGCCACAATATCTTCGGCCAAAACAGGAAAGCGTGCCGTTGGGTTTGCCGTCGCGGCATACCAGCTGGCAGGGTATTCGCCCTTGCGGTCATTGGAATAGAGCAGGTTCACGAAAAGTCTCAGACGTTGATCAGCAGATGTTCCCGTTCCCACGGAGAGATGACCTGCAGAAATTCTTCATACTCGGCCCGTTTCACGATGCCATAGACACGGGCAAACTCGGGGCCAAGGATTTCGTGCAGGGCGGTGGCTTCGTCAAACAGATCCAGTGCATCGCCCATGACCTGAGGGATATCCCCTTCGCCTTCATAGGCGTCACCATAGAATTGACGACGCGGACGCTCCTGTTCGACCAGACCCAGATAGCCGCACGCCAGCGACAGGGCGATGCCCAGATACGGATTGCAATCCATACCGGCGATGCGGTTTTCGACACGGCGCGATTCAGGTCCGGACAGAGGAACGCGAATGCCGGTAGTGCGGTTGTCGCGAGCCCATTCCAGATTAATCGGCGCCGCGTGGTCTTTCACGTAACGACGATACGAGTTCACATAAGGTGCCATCACGGCCAGACCGGCGGGCAGATGGTTCTGCAGCCCGGCAATGAAGTGATAGAACGCGTCCGTTTCGCCGCCCTGCGGGCCCGAAAAGATGTTCTGGCCGGTCTCCATGTCGATAATCGAATGATGGATATGCATGGCCGAGCCCGGCTCTTCCTCGATCGGTTTGGCCATGAAGGTTGCAAAACAATTATGCCGCAATGCCGCTTCGCGGATCAGGCGTTTGAAGTAGAAAACCTCATCAGCAAGTTTGACCGGGTTGCCGTGGCGCAGGTTGATCTCCAACTGGCCCGCACCGCCTTCCTGGGTGATGCCATCGATTTCGAACCCCTGATGCTCGGCGAAGTCATAGATATCGTCGATGACCGGGCCGAACTCGTCCACCGCAGTCATCGAATACGCCTGCCGCGCCGCAGCGGGGCGGCCAGAACGCCCCATCATCGGCTTGATTTCCTGTGCGGGATCGACGTTGGGGGCGACCAGAAAGAACTCCATCTCTGGCGCAACAACCGGTTTCCAGCCTCGGTTGTGATACAGCTGGACCACGCGTTTCAACACGTTACGGGGGCTATAAGGGATCGGATCACCATCCCGGTCATAGGCGTCGTGGATCACCTGCAGCGTCCAGTCCCCGGTCCAGGGCGCGGCTGAAGCCGTCGAATAGTCGGGCTTCAGGATCATGTCCTTTTCGATGAACCCGTCGTCACCCGCGGCTTCCCCCCAGTCCCCCGTGATGGTCTGGAAGAAGATGCTGTCGGGCAAGTGAAAGTAGGATTGCTTGGCGAATTTCGTCGCAGGCACGGCCTTGCCGCGTGCAATTCCGGGAAGGTCCGAGATGATACATTCAACCTCGTCCAGCCGCTGTCCGTGGAAATAGGCTTTGGCGGCTTCCGGCAGTTTATCAGTCCAATCAGCCATCAGGCTCTCTCTTTCTTTAAAAACTCGGCCATATGGCGCGCGATTGTGGCGTTGTCATCCGGAGCGGTTTCGCGATTTGCGGCTTCGCGCATCAGGTCTTCGGGGACGACGCCTTTTCCCCGTGTGCGCATCAGGCCCGCGACAAACCCATTGGTGAACTCAGGGTGGGCCTGAACTGTCCAGATCGTGTCTCCATAAGCCAGCATAGCGTTTTCGCAAAATGCGTTCTGACCCAGAACGCGCGCCCCTTCGGGTAGCTCGACAACCTGATCCTGATGCCAGGCATTCAGCCAGACAGTGTTGCCGTCAAATTCGTATTCAGTGCGTCCGACTGCCCATCCGCCCTTGAATTTCTCGACCTTGCCGCCCAGTGCCTGCGCGATGATCTGATGCCCAAAGCATACACCGATCAGTGGCTTTCCGCTTTGCTGTATCTCTCTGACCAAGTCTTCCAGTGGGGCGATCCATGGCAAGTCTTCGTACGCGCCGTGGCGCGAACCGGTAATGACCCAGCCATCTGCGTCATCCGCGCTGCTTGGGAATATGCCGTCGACTACGGCGAAGGTCTGGAACTCGAATCCGTTGCCACCGAGAAGTGCAGGAAACAGCTCATCATAGTCGCCGAATTCGCCATGCAACGCATCTGGTGTGTGGCCGGTTTGTAATATGCCGATTTTCATGTGTCACCAAATTTGATCAAATTCACTCTAGCTGAGTCCGAATGAGGCGGCAAGGGGGGTCAAACCGCCTCGAGATAGCTCAGCCAGTGATCTTCAGGAGTGATACGCTCAAATCGTTCAACTTCCTGTCGCTTAGTCATGGTCAGGTACTGGATCAGGTCAGCCGAGAAAAGTCGGGCGACCAGGGGGTCGGTTTCAAACCTGTCAATTGCAGTTGCCCAGTCCGGCATCAGTTGGGGCAGGTCTTCAATATCGTAAGCATTGCCTGTGATCGGGGCAGGGGGGTGCAGGCCGTCTTCGATCCCGACAAGGGCTGCGCCCAATACCGCCGTCAGCATCAGGTAAGGGTTGATGTCACCACCCGCGACGCGGTGTTCGATGCGCCGCGCTGCCGGTGCTCCACCCGGGATGCGAATTGCGGCTGTTCTGTTCTCATAGGCCCAGCAGGCCCCGGTCGGCGCATGCGCACCCGGTACAAGCCGGGTGTATGAATTGCCATGCGGAGCAAAAATCAACGTGCTGCCTGGCATGGCCGCCACACAACCCGCGACAGCGGAATGCAGAATGCTGGTCCCATCAGGCCCGCCATTGTCGAACACATTGCGACCGCGTTGGTCCAGCACTGAGAAGTGCACATGCATCCCATTGCCCGCATCATCGGCATAGGGTTTTGACATGAATGTTGCGGCAAACCCGTGTTTGCGCGCAAGGCCGCGTGTCAACGCCTTGAAAAGCCACGTATCGTCGGCGCAGCGCATGGCATCCTGATGATTCAGGTTGATTTCGAACTGGCCAACGCCACTTTCCGAGATGGCGGTTTGTGCGGGGATGTCCATGGCGGCGCAGCCATCGTAGAGGTCTGTAAAGAAATCCTCGAACGCATCCATTTCAGCGACCGACAGAACGGATTCGTGCAGCAGGCGGCGCCCGGTGATCGGGTTCAACGGAGGTTGCGGTTGCGCGCCCGAGGCATCGATGAGTGTGAATTCCAGTTCGGTCGCCGCGACGACCGACCAACCGCGTTTGGCATATCGGTCAAGAATGGCAGACAGAGCGTGACGCGGATCACCCGCAAACGGAGTGCCTGCATCGTCAAACAAGCTCATCGGAACCAGCGCCGTTTCTTTCGGAAGCCAGGGGACAGGCACCGGGCCCCGGTCGGTTGGTCGCAGCACGCCATCAGCATCGCCCGTTTCAAACACCAGCGGGCTGCCGTGGATGTCCGCGCCCCAGAGATCGACATTGAGCGCCGAGAACGGCATTCGCACTGCACCTTTCTCCAGCTTGCTCGCATATTCAGGGGGCACGCGCTTGCCCCGCATCTGACCGTTCAGGTCACAGGCAGTCACACGAAAACTGTGCAGGGCGCTCAGGTCCATTTGGGGCTCCGTCAATTCTGTTTCCCCGTGATGTACTTCAATGGATCGGATTTGTCACCAAATTTGATCAAATTTTGATTTTTGGGTCAGATGCGGCTGCTCGACATAGATTTTTGGTTGAGTGCAAAAGTGGTCCTGCCGACAAAGCTCGCGTCTCGCATTTCCAGCAGTGAAAACATCATGGGAGTATCTGTTAATCCATTGAACATATTCCACAATGGCGTTGTCTGCGGCAAGTCAGAGAGTGGTTAGATTTTCCCAGTGTTGAAAGCGCGGCGATCGGATTTGATGCGACGCCTGAATCCGCAAAGCAGCTTCTTTTGACCACTCCTCGAAAATTGGCTTATTTCGACGATTTTTCTATGATAGCTGCGGGTTTCGTACTCTTGAGGATAGTTGAGTTGACTGCACGTGGAAGAGATAACATTCAACACCATGCCACGCTGAGCATTGCGCCGATGATGGATGGAACAGGCAGTTCGAAATTTTCTTATTTATGTAAATACTTTGCGGGCCCAAAATAGCCATGTTGTAAAAAATGTTGTAGCTATCGGGCTCTTGTTCAGGAACGCTCCACTCCCCTATCAATACAAGCGCTCTCGTTATCATGTGCGTTGCCCGCTTGATCGCTGTCCACGGCGAGAGGCGTAGTCGGATCGCGCGTGTTCCAAGCATCTTCGGCCATGCAGAGCTTTTTCACGGGGTCATCACATATGAAAAAGGCGGAAGCGGTGCGCGCATCATGTCAGCTTCCATCTGGACCAACAGTGTCTACCTGCATGCGCGGATGGAGGTGCGGGCCGAGTGCATGCTGGTCATTCTGGGCGCCGCGCCCAAGGGCAAGAATGAGCTGGTCAGCTTGCACGTCGACGTGCGCGAGAGCGCCCAGAGCTGGCGCAAACAACTGATCAACATCAAGGTCCGCTGCCTCACGGTTCCGCCGGAGGTCGACGTGGGGAATGGGGCGATGGGGTTCTGAAAGGCGGTCAAGAGGGTTTTCCCGGCACGCGCCACCTACGCTGTTGCGTCAAGATCGCCAATGTCCTGAACACGTTCCCGAACTCGATTTAGCCTGCGGCGAAGGCCGACTTGCGCGAGATATGGGAGGCCGGAAGTCGCGCCGTGGCAGAAGCCACCATGGACATCTTCGCCGAGAAATACTGCGCCAAATACAAGAAGGCCGTGACCGGCCTGACGAATGACCGGGAGGCCTTGCTCGCGTTCCACGACTACCCGGCCGAAAGTTGGGATCAACTGCGAACAGGCAACCCGATCGAGAGCGTGTTCGCCACCGTCCGGCATCGGACCTTCCGCACCAAGTGCGCGCTGACGCAGAAGACCGCGAAGCTGATCGTCTTCAAGCTCCTACAGGCCGCCGCGAAGACCTGGCGCCGCCTGGCGGGCGCGGAAAAGTTGCCTCGGGTCATCGAAGGTGACCCATTCACCGATGGCGTCGCCGCAAACGACACCGAGAACCGCGCCGCCTGATCAGGCCGCGTCACCCAAAATCCAGCATAGCTCCACTCCTTCCACATTTAAATGTTGACGGAAGCAACCCCGATCCGGTCTACTTACTCTTGTCATGTACAGCGGAGTGGCGTCGATAGCGACACAGCGTGCAAAAAAGTCCCGCACCTGTTCTGATCTGAAGAGCAATAACATGGCCGGATCATCCTGCAAAAGAACAACAACATATGAGTACTCTTCGACATTTTTTTTCCTTGCGAGCGTCCGGAGATTTCCGCGTAGGTGACATTTTACTTCTCATCCTTTTCGCCATTATCGGCTTGCAAGGATACGCAAGATTTCCAGCATATCGTCTTGTATTGGAAGATATTAGTGCGGTGCCGTTTACTTGGACTATAGCCATCGCAACGTTCAATTACCTGCTAGTCCACAAGAATGTCCGCCATCAGCACCCATGGAACAGACTAGGTTGATTGCGTAGCGGAGGATTTCAGGCTCATCGTAACCATCAGAGAGTGGAGATGAGAATGAAATCCGGGAAACAGAAAGCGTCAGCAGAGAGAGTTGTCAAAGACATCCGCAGGAAGACACGGCGCCAGCATTCGGCAGAGGAGAAGATCCGTATTGTGTTGGATGGGCTTCGTGGTGAAGACAGCATAGCGGAGCTGTGTCGCCGTGAAGGAATAGCTACGAGCCTGTATTACAGCTGGTCGAAAGAGTTCCTTGAGGCCGGTAAGAAGCGGTTGGCTGGCGATACCGCACGCCAGGCTACCAGCTCTGAGGTGAAGGATTTGAGAGCGGAATCGTCGGCGCTGAAAGAGGTAGTCGCCGACCTGACCCTTGAGAACCGGCTGCTCAAAAGCATGTTCGAGGATGGGGAGACGACGAATGAGATATCCCGCATCCGAAAAGCTTGAGATCATCCGGCTGGTTGACGGTTCGCACCTGCCGATCAAACGCACACTGGAAAAGCTCGGCATTCCCAGAACGACCTTCTACCGCTGGTACGACAGGTATCTGTCTTTCGGCGAGGCCGGGCTTGAGGATCGCCATTCCCGGCGGTAGGGTTTGGAACCGCATCCCCGACAAGGTGCGCAAGCAGATCGTGGAACTGGCTCTGGAAGAACCCGAGTTATCGCCCCGCGAGCTTGCGGTGCGGTTCACCGACACCAGGCGCTACTTCGTTTCTGAGGCCAGTGTTTACAGGCTTCTGAAGGCACAAGATCTGATCACTAGCCCAGCCTGCATCACCATCAAAGCGGCGGATGAATTCCATGAGAAGACTGTGCGGCCGAACCAGCTTTGGCAGACCGACTTCACCTATCTCAAAGTCATCGGTTGGGGCTGGTTCTACCTGTCTACGATCCTGGATGATTACAGCCGTTACGTTGTCTCTGGCGCCTTTGCACCACGATGAAAGCTGACGATGTCACAGGAACGCTGGAAGACGCTTTGGCTGCATCAGGTTGTGACAGTGTCACCGTTGCCCACAAGCCCCGGCTGCTCAGCGACAACGGCAGCAGTTACATCTCTGGCGAGTTGGCGAAATGGCTGGATGAGCAGGGTATGGATCATGTTCGGGAGCGCCCAACCATCCGCAGACCCAGGGCAAGATTGAGCGATGGCATCAGACGATGAAGAACCGTGTCCTGCTGGAAAACTACTATCTGCCAGGAGCGCTCGAACAGGCCAACGGCGACTTCATCAATCACTACAACCACAACCGATACCACGAGAGCATCAGCAATCTGACACCCGCCGATGTCTATTTCGGTCGAGCCGAAACAATCCTCAGACGCAGAAAGGAAATCAAACACCAGACAATCCAGAAACGCCGCTTGCTGCATCATCAGAACGCGGCGTAGATTGAAACTGCGGCGAGCCTGATCCTCCTAAGCCAATCAAACGCTCGTGTTCCAAATCATTCGATGACGGACACAACTCCCGCATCCACGGCAATGTGCTGATCGTCGACCGGCTCTTCGGTGCGGCAGAGCTGCGCCTTGGGCGAGGTCCCCGGCAGGAGGTGGTCCGCATCCTGCGGATCGAGCCCCAGACCGAAGCGACCGTGGTGCGGCACGATGCGGAGCGCGGGACATGAGCGCAACGCCGACTGATACCGCCGCCGCCATGCGCCTGCGCGCCGATCCGCCCCGGGTGACGCGGATTTCCCGAAAGGTGATCGTTGGGCTTGGCGTCGTTGCGGGCCTCGGCATCGGTGCCGCGCTGATCTACGGCCTGCAACGCCCAGACCAAACGGCTGCGCCGGCGGAACCGATCACGACGGATCGCCGCCAACCCGCCGATGGTCTCCGCGATCTGCCGGGCAGCTATGACGCCATTCCCCGGCTCGGGCCGCCCCTGCCGGGCGACCTCGGTGGCGGTATTCTCGACGCGCAGCAACGGGGCCAGCCCGTCGCCGCCCCAAGCCTCGCGCCGCCTACTATGGACGCGGCCGAGCAGCAGCGGCTGGCGGAACTGGAGGCCGCCCGGGTTAGTGACCTGTTCTTCCAGACACGGCCCGGAGCGCCCGTATCCACCGGGTTACAGATGCCAGCAGCTGCCCCGGGGAGCGGTTTGGTCACTACCCCCGAAACCGATCCTCGTCAGGCCTTTCTGACCGGGCCGATCGACCGGCGCACGGTCGCCCCCGACCGCTTGCAGCCACCGGCCTCGCCCTGGCTCCTGCAGGCCGGCTCCGTTATCCCGGCCGCGCTGATCACCGGCATTCGCTCCGACCTGCCAGGCCAGATCACCGCGCAGGTCACCCAGAATGTCTATGACAGCTCCACGGGCAGCCTGCTCCTTATCCCGCAAGGCACGCGTCTGATCGGCGCTTATGACGACAGCGTCACCGTCGGCCAGCGTCGCGTGCTCCTCGTCTGGACCCGGCTGATCTTCCCCGATGGGCGATCTCTCGTGCTAGAACGCCAGCCTGGCGCGGATGCCGCGGGCTATGCCGGTCTCGAGGACCGCGTCGACAATCATTGGGTCAGCTTCCTGCGCGCGGCGGGGCTTTCGACCTTGCTCGCCGTCGGCGCGGAACTCTCCCTCGACGAGGAAGACCGCCTCGCCCGTGCCCTCCGCGACGGCGCCTTCGACACGATCAACGAGGCCGGGCAGCGCATCGTTCAACGCCAGCTGGAGGTCCCGCCGACGTTGATGATCCGTCCGGGCTTCCCCGTCCGCGTGATCGTCACGCGCGATCTCGTCTTCGCGCCGTATGGAGGCTGACATGACCAAGTTGAAACTTGGACCGATCCCGGACGACAAACCGGTGAAGTTGACCGTGCAACTGCCCGCAGAGCTGCATCGCGACTTGATCGCCTATGGTGAATTACTGGGCCGAGAGGCCGGACGGGGGCCGATCGAACCGAAGAAGCTGATTGTTCCCATGCTGGAGCGGTTCATCGCGACGGATCGCGGGTTTGCGAAGGCGCGGCGATCGCCAAGTCGCTAAATGGTCCAGAGATGGCGAAGCATAGATCTTTGTTGGTGGCTCCACGCTCCTAACCGAAACGAGCTGGGGCGCCCGAAGGACGAAAACATCGGTCTGGTGGTGGATGTTGAATCTTCAAATAGGGGTCAAAGGCTTTGCGAAATTCATATGTAGCGCACTTTTGTATTTCGATCAGATGACATGATAGAGCTTCGCGACGTTCTCTATGTTAGCTGATATTTTAGGCAAATTCGCTTCAGTCGAAATTAGAAATTGCGAGCAGAACCGTTGCGAGATCCCAAGGTGCGTATTTGCATAGTTATGCACGTAGCGCCTGCGGGAGAACATTGGCCGAAATACGTATACTTCCGCGGATGGCGAGTTCATGGTATGCATACTCCAGACAATGGAAATTGACTGGCATCTGCAGCCATAAGTGTTAATGCAATGAAGTTGTTAGAACTTTCGAACTGTTGCGGTACGGGCCATATGCCGCCGAGCAGCGTTCCGGGGGATCGCCTCAATCTACCTTGCTGCGACGGTCAAACGCTGTTGGGGAATGCCGCCGATCGCGGGGATGTTGCACGGATAAGAGAACTCATCGCCCGGGGAGCTGATCCTAACGGCATTGATCTTCATGGCCAGCCACCTTTGATTGTCGCAACCTTGAACGCAAAAGGCGCGAGCGTGCGTGAGTTGCTTGAGCATGGGGCCAGCCCCGATGCGCCGGATAACAACGGTAGAACGGCTCTTATGTATGCACTGTACTTTGGACATCTCGACGTTGCCGAAACGCTAAAATCGAGCGGAGCTAGTCAGTCGGCCCACGACTTGGATGGTCGAACGGCTGCGGACTATGCCGGCCATAAAGCTGCCGGCAAGGACATGAAGTCCACAATCGAGTTCGTCAAAGGCCTAGGCGTCGATCCCAAGACGGTCAAAGCTAAACTTTCGCCGATGAGATCGGATCCTGATTTTGTAACCTTGGAGTATGTTAAGCGATTGAGCTTTCTGCAATTACTACGCTTGGCTATTTTCATGTGGATCGGTTTGGCGGGACTTGCGCAGATAGGCGGGTTGTTGCGGTACGGAGAATTTCATTACGTCTTGGTTTCTATCCTAGAAACTTTTCCGCAGTGGACTTTGTATCCAGTTTTCTATTCGGCGCCGTTTCCGTTTGGATACAGCGGTTTCGGCTGGGCAGAAAGATTTCCGCTTTTTGTTGCGATTTTCGGATGGACAATACCGTTTGCCTTGCTGGTTTGGCCAATTCTCCGGCGGCGTAGAATTGCGCGTAGCACAAGAGTCGGTCAAGTTGGCGTGGCCGATCTCGAGCGTGCTTATTCCTCGATCGCGACGTCGGACAGCGCGGCACGCGGCGTTGCGAATATCCTGAAGCACGGGGGGCGAGAAGCATTCGCCAAGCTAAAGGAACAGCCACTTCCAAGATCGGACAAAAGGATGGTCTGGTTTCTATTGGTGGTTGCGCTTCTTGTGCCTTATCTGTTTGGGCTAGTGCAGAAATTGCTACCTTATCTGGACCTGCGCCTTCGCTTCTTTTGGCTCTATGAGTTGTACGTTTGGGTGCCGCTTAGCATCGTCATACTTCTTGCTCTGCTATTCGGCTTGAAAGTGATTGCGTCTTCTGTCTTCTCTCGAACTTTGATCGCAAAGCAGAACAGTCGAAACATTCTTATGTCCGAACGCCTCGATGGATTGTCGGAAGGGAAAACTGAAGCCGGGGACTACATTCTATACTTACGGGCCTTCTCGCAGGATGGGGCGGTGCAGGTCGGTAACTTCGACCTGGAGGCGGTACTAGCATATTCGTTTTCTGAGGTGACCGATGTTGTCGCTTTAGGAGATGAGACAGGGCGCCTAGGGCCGGTTGAGTTGCGGACCGATGACGATGAATGGGAAGAGCGCGTTCTTGAATTGGCGAAGAGAGCGCGTTTCATCGTTATCGTTCCTGCGGCGACGGAAAGCGTAGCCCGGGAAGTTGAAATATTGAAAGCAAATGGGCTGCTGGCGAAATGCGTTTTTGTAGCCCCACCTGAGAATAAGACAACGGGTGCCAATCTTCAGTCTAGCAATTGGGCCGCCATGATGAGCTTCGGGATCTTTGCGACGCTGGAAGTTCCTTCTTACGTGCCTTCGGGCTTCCTTTTTCGCCTGTCCGATGACGGGAGACTGGAAAGCTGGGACGCACTTGGGTTGCAGCTTGAACCGCCACCGATCGTCGCGGGGGTCGAATTCAATGATGGATCGGACTCCGACTTCTCTTCGGATTTCGATCCAAGTATCTCTGACGGAGGTTGGGAGAACGGCTCATTGTCCGACATGACAGCGGCTGTCATGGCGCAAGAACAAGCTGCGATGGATCAGAGCCATGCGCACAATATGCACATGCAAAACAATGATTGGGATGATCACCATCATTTGTAAATTGCAGGACTGTGGAAATGGAAGGCATGAATGCTAAATCGGGACCGCATTTCTTGATCCGCCAATTGGCCGAACCAGAGCAATTCAGGTCACTCAGTTTTTTTGTTGCTTATTGTGGAGGTCGCACGCCCAGAAAGAAGCCGATCGTCTCGACGAATTGCTTCCACAGATTGGAAGGGGCGCATACATCCTCAGCCTGACGGTCGGCGAGCAGCGGAGCGACTTCAGTGTCACTTACGTCAAGCACGGCGAGTGTTCCACCAAGGCGATCGCGACATACCCTTTGAATTAGTTCGGGCCCGGAAAGATTGACCGCAACCTCAACAGGAAAATCCAAGCCGGTGTACAGTCCTTCGCCATCGAGAATCTGAAGCAACGTTCCGTCTTCAGAGAAAGCTATGCCGTACTGAGGGTTGTGGGATGCATCGATCAGAGCCAGTTCCCTGTCGGTCGCTTTGTCACGTATCGTCACGATACCGTATACGTCTCCAATGGCGATGCGCAGTCCGTTAGGAGAGATTGCCGGTTGAGCGTTGAAACGGGTGTGGCCGTCCGTGAAGTCCTCGACATTTCCAACAAGGCCGATGCCTTGTGTTACCTTCAGGAATGACCGCCAGTCTTGCGCGGCCGCTGGCCCCCATATTTGCACAACCGGGTTATTATTGCCGCCGGTCGCGAAAACGGTACCGTCCGGCGAAACCGCGAGCGATCGGGCGTGGCGCTCCTGCGATCCAAATGTCTCAGCTGTCGTCCAGTTCGCATCCGCAGTCTCAATCCAGAGACGCGCGGTACTGTTGTTTCCATTCGTCAGGACCTGCGTCCCATCGACATCCAGAAACGCGGCATTGGTGATATCGGTAGCAGAGGCAACCCGAGCGCCCGCAACCCAGCCCCGCTCGTCCTCAAAGGAGGCGATGCTCATTGCCCCCAACGAGACTGCAAGCGCACGTTTCCCTGAAGTGGAGAAGTGTAGTCGGCGTACTTCACTGGGCATGAGTTCGATCAGAGGGGAGGGTGCAAATTTGCCATCGGCGCCTAGTTCGTACATCGTCAAATTGCCATCAATATCACCAACAGCAAAGCGGTCGCCATCTTCGGAGACCGCTGCGGCTGTGGGAACAGTCGGAGTTGCTTCATCCGTATAAATGAGGCGCCAGGTCCCGTCCTCATAGTTCCAAAGCTCAACCCGAGCGGATTGATACCCGAGCACCACAGTCATTCCACTTTGAGAAGAACCGAAGGCGCGGATCATGCCCGATCCACTTTCAAAAGGACTGTGGTTGTTCCAGCCGCTTCTACCCAGCTGCCAGTACGTAAGTCTCGATCCGGAAAGCGGAAGTGACAGTATTCCGTCATTGTCGCCGACGAAACGGGCTGTCGCGAGCTGCTCGTCGATATCTATGAAGTCGGTGTCTTCCCGCCAGCCGTCGCCATCGCGGGTGTAGAAGCGGACCGTTCCATCCTGAGATGCACTGAGCAAGCGACGCGATTGCCCGTCGAAGGACACATCGTAAATTGAAAAGTCGTGCCCGCGAAACTCCGCAAGAAGTGGCGTTGCGTAGTAGGCTTTGATCAGTGTGGGTTCTGCATCGGGAGCAACTGGAGATATCGGCGATTCCTGCGCGCTCAGGATTGCGAAGCGAAGCGCTCTACCGGCATCACCGTTTTCCAAAGCGCTGCTTGAGAGGGCGGCGAGAACGGAGGAGGCCTGCAAGTTCACTGCCCGGGCCTGGATGAGCAGAGATACGGCATATGCGGTCAGAATAGATACCACCACCGAAATGGCTATTGCGCCCCTCCAAGTAGCCCTTCTTCGATCACGGCGTTTCAGTTGATCGAATTCGAGCCCTCGGATGCCTGCCACCAACTTCAGTAGGGCATCCTGTTTACCCACTGCTCGAACATCCACAGCAAATGGCTCGGCTCGTTTGCCGTCGGCTCTGAACGCGGGTGGCAAGCACTCTGCTTGTGGATCGCCCGGTACACCATCGACGATCATGCCGAAAATCTTGTCGCCACGACCGAGCGACCTGAACTCTTGGACTTCATCGTCGACGTAGCTGCTCTTTGCGCTTTGAGGGCTACAGATCACAATTAGTGTGTCCGATCGCTTCAAGGTATCGACGATCTCGGCCCAAAGATCAGGACGAGCGGCCATATCGTCATCGTCTCGGAAGACCGGGTGCAGCCGTCGATCGCCCGGTTGCAGACCTTTGGGCATCCGATAGGTTTCAAGCTTTCTTCCCAACCACTTGCCCCAAGTTTTGTCGGCGTGGCTATAGCTTATGAACGCTCGATACTGTCTCTTCACAAGGCGGCTTATCTTGTTGTTCCTTTGAACGTACCGAGGGAGGGACTCCTCGACCGACGTTGGCAATCCGCTGTTTTTCTATCGAGTGAATCCCAAAAATGGTCTACTCTTGCGGTATATGTACGAGGTTTTTTCATGCTCGACTTTCTAAAAGATGCGGCACGCGTGGCGGTACAAACAGGTCAACAATCGCTTCCACCTGACATTTTGAGTTTTACACTGGAGTACGCCAACAGACCAGAGCTTGATACTGAGCGTCAGCGCTTGGAACAACTCCTAGAGGGAAGCGGTTTCGATCTTTTCGCCTATTCTGAAGAAGATGATCCGGACCTGCTTATCCTTCAATTTCAAGGCATTCAAATCCGTCAATCGCCGGGATTCTTATTCAAGGTTGCGGATGAATTGGCCTCGGAGCTTGACCTTGTGTCGGCCGTTCCCGAGGTGGGACCCGGGTGGATCGAGATCGAGACTGTATCGGATCAACCTGAGGCCGTCGGTGGCATAGTCTGGGCCGCTTGCCGTTCGGATGCACCGCCGCCAAGTGATCCCGATTGGGCAAGGAGGATGATCCAGGCTGACAAAGCGGAAAGTGAATTTTCCGTAACAGGGCATGGCGTCCTGATTGGCCAACCGGATACAGGTGTTGCGGAGCATGAGGAGCTCAAAGAAGGGGTCGACAAGGCACGCGGGTTTAACTTCGTGGACAACTCTACCGACCCGACCGATCCTCTCTCTGCGAGCATGTCCTCGCCCGGTCATGGGACTAGCACATCCAGTTTGGTCATTAGTCGAAGCGGCGGTTCAGTGAACGGAAGCGCGCCCGGTGCAACACTGGTACCTATCCGCTGCATCAACGGTGTGGTGATCGGATTAGGTGTCGCTGTTGCCAAGGCGATTGATCATGCACGAAAGCAAGGGTGCAATATCGTGACAATGAGCTTGGGCGGCGGGCTCCAAGGACTGGCTCTGAAGCGGGCAATCCGGAGGGCCGTTGACGCGGATATGATTGTTCTAGCCGCGGCAGGGAACTGTGTCGGCTTTATCGTCTATCCGGCTTGGGACGAAAACGTAATCGCCGTTGCAGGCATTGATGAACATGAAACCCGTTGGAAGGGATCAAGCCGCGGCAGGAAGGTTGATGTCTCTGCGCCCGGAGAGAACGTGACGGTGGCTCGGCGCAAGCCTGGGTCTTCAGATACGTCGGATATCAATCCCGAAGGACAGGGAACTTCTTTCGCCGTGGCCCTAACGGCTGGTTGTGCGGCGCTCTGGATCGAACGGTGTGGACTCGACGCAATTATCGCCGAGGCTAGACAGCGCGATTCCAGTGTACAGGAGCTTTTTCGTGCTGCGATCCGCTCATCGGCAAGGCGCCCGGAGAAATGGAATACGAATAAAATGGGTGCCGGAATCGTCGATGCCCATAATCTATTGAATACGCCACTGGACAAGATACCCGAACCAGAGGCCGTCACGTCGCAAGCGACAAGTGAGCTCGTTTTCGGAACGTCATCTTTTGGTAGATTTGAATCGGAAGCGACCTTTCTCGCAAGCGATCAACTCATTCGGAAGAGTGGTTCTTCGGTTCTGCTGGAAGGTGCGGACATGCCAAGACCGTCGCCTGGATTCGAAAGGCTACTTCGCGAACGGCACCCGGAAGCGCTCGGGCAACCATTTGTTGCAACCGGACCTGCAACCCCTGTCGAACTGCCCGAAGAAGTTATCGGCCGCATCTCGACCCGTAGTGGTGCCTTCCTTGAGTCACTAGGCAACTCGAACCAGGTCCTTGTCCAAGCCGAAGCCGTTCTAGCCTATCATGAAGGTATTCAATCGGAGTCCTTAGGCTCCGGTGCAAGGGGCGAGTTTCTTGCTGGAATAGAAAGCACGCTGGCCGACATCGGACGAAATGGGGCACAGGCGTTGGAGGGCGTCGACCATGACCGAGATGTGCGCCTTGAGGCCTTAGTTGAATTGGTGGGTCGACCCGCGCTGAGGCTGAGCAATGGAGAGACGCCGTTCGATACACAGCACCCTGGCATTGGCAAATTTGCTGAAGGCTTGTGGAACTCGCTCGACGATATCCGTGAACTATCCAGAACAGTCGGCAGGGTCGATATCGATACAGCCAGCGGGTGGCAGCATGTTGGCACCGGATTCGTCTCAGGCCCAAATCAGATAATAACAAACCGGCATGTGCTCGATGCATTTGCTGAGCCGTTTCCGATCGCGTCCGGCACATTCGAGATGCGGCTCACCGCCAATGCCTCCATCAACTTTGATGCAGACGCAGCCGACGACAAAATGCGCTACAGGATCAAGAGCGTGATATCAAGCGGTCGGGACCGCATCGGACGTTTTGTCGATCTATCAAAGCTCGATATGGCCATTCTGGAAATTGAAACCGAAAATGGGCATTCTAGCCATCCCAATACCTTTAGCACAAAATGGCTGCCGACCTCTGGCATTACTGAAGTTGCAGTCTTCGGTTTTCCCGCACGACCGGGACAATCGGCAGCGCCGCAGGGTCAAAGTGCTGCGCTCGAGTATTGGCGGAGGATCCGAGAAATCTATCAGCGAGACTTTGGAACGAAATACCTGAGTCCCGGGGAGATCAAATTCCGTCCAGGTGAGATGGAGGGGGACAAGCGAGGCTGGGCATTCAGCCACGATGCGACCACGATGGGCGGCAATTCTGGGTCGGTTGTGGTTTCAATTGGCGATCAGTTCGGTCCATGCGGTCTCCATTTCGGCGGGCGCACACTTGCGCGAAACATGGCCCACGATCTGACAAAGATCGATACCAGTCGAGACTTGGTTACGCAATTCTGATCCAAAAAGGATGATGACTTATGCTTGAGGACCTTGTCAGTTTAGTCTGCGAAGCAGCCAAAGACGACGATCTTGAGCGCTTGAATGAGGCTTGTTCTGTTTTGATCGCGCGACTTCCTGAGGAACCCGGAACCATCGATGATGAGCTAGCACGAAAGGCCTTAAAGTGTCTGCGTTCAAACCGTCGTTTCGAGCAAATGCGCCGCGTTGCGAACGCGTTCTTGGTTGATGGGAGTGAAGACGCGCTGGTGGTACATTTCCTCGCTCAGGGCATGATCGAGGCCGGCGAACTTCTACCTGCCATCAGGCTGTTGGAGAACGAGGTCGCCAATGAAAACCTCGCAGAGGACGATTGGGGAGAGTTGAAGGGGGCGCTTGGCCGGGCCTGGAAGGACCTGGCAATGCAGACGCGGGACCGGCGACCTGAGATCGCAAAAAACGCCATTCAGAATTCTTTCCGTCATTACAGCCAAGCTTGGATGCAGAATGGAGCAAAGTTCACCTACCAGGGAATTAACATGGTTGCCGTTGGAAATTGGGATGAACGCCAGGGGAAAGGGCAGCACCTGCTGACGACGGCCGATCATGAAGGAGCCCGAGCGGCTGCACTGAGTATCGTCGAAGACCTCACAAGCCGATCCTGTTACGAGCTTGAAAATTGGGACTACGCCATATTGGGCGAAGCACATCTGGGTGCCGGTAACCATGACGAAGCTCTGAAGTGGTATGGTGCATACACCAAACGCGAGGACTCGGCATTTGCGCTCGCAGGGTCGGCCCGCCAATTGCAGCAACTTTGGGATGCGGACAAGCACGATTGGGGCGAGAAGATCCTCGCTCCGATGATTGGCAAGCTCGGGATGGAGGCAGGAGGCGGCTTTACCGTATCGCCTAAAGCTCTCGAACGCCTTGCGTCCGTCACTAAACAACAGCATCAGGCCGTCTTGGGCGACGTAGGCACGAGAACTTACAGTTGGCTCCAGGAAGGATTGCGCGCCGCCAAGTCCGTCGCGATCATATTCAAAGACGGCGCGCCCCACGGCACAGGGTTTGCCGTAGTTGGGAAAGAGCTGGATCCAAAACTTGGAGATGAGATTGTTGTACTGACCAACGCACACGTTGTGAGTGGGACTGGCTATCCTGACGCTGCTAAACCGGCGGAAGCAACAGTAAGGTTCGAACTGATCCACCAAGAAGGTCTTGGACCGTACAGCTACAATGTGGACAAGAAGTTGATTTGGGAATCGCATCCCGACGAGCACGATGTTGCCGTGCTTCGTCTCGATCCGGCGGTGCCGAGCGAACAAATTTCAGAACGCATCTACCACGAGTTGCCGGAGCTCTCAGGGGACAAAAAGAGGGTCTATATTATTGGTCATCCAAGCGGTCGAGAGATCAGCGTTTCGTTTCAAGACAACGAATTGATTGCCTATGAGCGCGAAGTCTACGAGTCGCCGAACAGCATTGTACCCTGCCGAATTCAGTACCGCGCGCCCACTGAACCTGGAAGTTCAGGGAGCCCTGTTTACGATCAGAGTTGGCGCATCATCGGGATCCATCACGCGGGCGGGCGCTATGTGCAAAAGCTTGACGGTTCGCGCAACACTCATGCAGCGAACGAGGGTCTTTGGATCGAATCAATGCGCCGCGCGCTCAGGCAACGAAGTGACGGGCAAGATCACTGATGCCTTACTGACGACAGATCATTTCAATTATTTGCTTGCTAGGAAAGTCCAAAGGGGGGAAATACCGTGAGATTAATAGATCCATACTCACCATCTGAGCTGCCACCTGACGTTCTCGTGATGTCTTCTTCACATTACGAAGTGACGGAAACTGCACTAGCTGGAGTGGGCGGCGGAGCCCCCGTCCTTGATCGTTGGGATGTACTTACCCACAAATACCGGTTCACGGCTGATGCAAAACTTGGCTTTCTCGGAAAGCTGTTTAGTGGCAGTGGTAAGTCGGTAAGGGCTGGCGTTACGCAAGAGGCCAAGCAGTACCGCCTTGATCAAACGGACGACGGACGGGTGGTCGAAACGGGTGTGGCCGTCCGCCTCGCTGTCGCCACAACGAGCTTCGACGCACAAACCGAACTATCGGTGCCTAATCTCGCCGCTGCAGCCCAGTTGGGATTGGCGGAGACGCGGATTGGTATCTATGTGATGGGGTTCCGCGGCCCAATCGGTGACATCATGCCGGCACCCGCCGACCTGAATGTCGAAAACTTTGGCAGTTTCATGGACGCCTTCGAGGCGATTCAGAAGCGAGTCTTTAGTATCGAAAGTGTGCCGCTTTTGTCGCCAACGGTTCTTGGCTACCAGGACACGTCTGAGGACGCCACTGGGACCTTCACAACCGAGGCCGCTTTTGAGGTGAGTGACCAAACGGATCGCGAGAAAGAAATCGACTTGAGTGAGGACGCTCACCTCGATCCCGACGACGACGCCCGTTTATCGTTTCCGGAATACGAAACAGAAGCGCTGCGTCCATGGCGAGTGGCGGAGAGCCTTTTGCAGCTGCGTGACCAAGTGAACAAGCAAGCGCCGAACCGAAGCAAAAAGAGCGACGGTTCAATTGGCGACGCTGCCCATGCAACACGGGCATCTGACCACAACCCATGGGTGGTGGATGGGTCGCATGGCGTCGTAACTGCGATCGATATTACGCACGACCCAGACAACGGGTTTGATGCAGAGAAACTAGCAAAGGCATTGCAGTCGACCCAAGATCCAAGGCTCAAGTACATTATCTGGAATCGTCGGATTTTGAGTTCGACGAAAAAACCATGGAAGTGGAGGAATTATAGCGGAAGTAATCCTCACACGAAGCATATTCATATTTCTGTTCATTCCGAGAAGTCAAAATACGATGGGACTGGAGCCTGGACAATTTGAGGCTTTCGCGTTCTGGCTCCCTGCATGGTAGGACGATAACGGAGCGCCATCTCTCAAATAGTATTGGCTAGCATCTCTGACTAAAGAAAAGTGGGTTAAGACAATGAGCTTTCATTGGAAATTTGCGAGTTCCGAGATTGACGAAAGATATTCCGAGGACGCTATCGGGTTCTCGGCTTGGAAAGAGAGCATAGCGTATCTCGACAATCTGGATGACTATCAAAGAGATGCTTCCGACTACAGCGAGGAGCAGCGCCTAAGAGCTACACAGGCACTATCGATGTTCACTCAACCGAGTTCCGCACAGCAAGTAGCGCCGACGATTTTCATTTCACACCAAAGCAAGGACGTGGCCTACGCGGAGCGTGCGGCTTGGCTGGCTTGTCAGGAGGGGATTGGCTACTGGCTGGACGTGCACGATCCAACCCTGACTCATGCAAACAAAACGATACCTAGAAACAGCGCGGTGTATCCGGTGTTGATTGCTGCCATTATTGAAATGGCATTGTTGAACAGTTCGCATCTCATTGCGATTCACACTAAGAATAGCCAGAAATCATGTTGGGTTCCATATGAGTTCGGTCGGGTCCGTGATCAACGGATTCAGTCGAAGGATTGCGGTAGCTGGTTTCATCCGATGACACGCCAAGCGGATCATGGAGATTACTTGCAACTGGCTCGAGCAACGCAGGGGGGCGAAAGCGACATTACAAGATGGCTGCGCCAATGGTCTTCAAGCGGTTTGAGAATAAAATGGCCCTATCCTTACACGCCGCCCAAGCTCCCCATTTAGCTGCCATCTCGTTTGGCGATTCAAATATTGGATCCGTTGATTCGTTCAAACCTCCGGATTAGCTTTCGATTGTTGGATCGGGCAGAGCCGCTTTCGCACAGGAGAGGATATCCTTCGCGTTGTAATTATTGATCAACCTCTTCTAAGTTGATCAAACGCGCCAACGGCGGTCGCCGCAGCGATCTGGGCTTCCTCGCCATCTATTCGGAGACGTGTGTCCAAGAGCAGTCGGCCGGCTCGTGCAACCATTTTCCCGCCTTTTGCATAAAATGATCGACCGTTAGGTGTCGGATTTTGCGAAAGCAAGCGTAGACCATGGCGCATATCGGCCTTTCCTGTGCGAAGGCGGCCCGTGATGGCCTTGCAGAAGCCAAGACTTACCAGTGCTTCGCCGCGTCCGGTCAGATCACCAACGCCCATATCGTAGATTTCTAGCGCCTTGCGTGCATCGGCAAGGGCATCGGAAATGAGCAGCGGAGATCCGAGACCGGCCAACCGAATGTTGGCGTGACAACGGATCATCAAGCTGCCCACCGCGGCGTTGCCAAGCTGGTCGTAGGCGCGTGTTGCAAGAGCCCGTGACTGTTGGAAACCACGTCTTGTTTGTGCTCTCGTATGCATTCTCTGAGCCAATGAGTAGTATGCACTTGCGCGACTGGTTGTCAGTTCTTCCAGATTGCCGAATTTCTCTGAGTTTTGCTCCCAAAGAGCCTGTCGTGTGTTAATGACAGCCAAAGGACTGAGATAGATGCAACCGTGAAGCCCGAACCAAGAGGCGGCCTTCTGCCAGTGCGTTAAAAGGGTATCCCAAGCTTCTGGTCGTTCTGGTTTGCTCGCAATGAAATTATCAGATGCTGCCAGGTCTCGCATGGCGGCCCATACCCTAAACAGCATAGCTCCTTGTGTGACGGGAACCAAGCCTTCGCCGTCGCCGGTGCTTCTCGCATCGATTGCTGCAAGTGTTCGCTCAATATCTATAGCGCTAGCCCCAGGTGTTTTCGGGACGGACGAGCCATTGAGAAATCTAAGACGCGGATCGCGCATTTCGCGAACAAGGTCGTTCTGCAATCGCGTGGCGGCAAGGAAGTCGGGCACGCCACGTAGTGATCCAGCCCGCCTCAGGTCGCCCGCTTCTCCCAGGACCTTGGCGGCCTCAGCCAAACTTTCGCATAGGTCCACTACACTGCCGCTTCGGTATGCAACCGACGAAAACCGATCTTTGAAGAGCGTCAGAAGATCACGGAGCAGCGCGTTCGGCTCGACACCGGCTTCGTGCAAAACGAGTATCGGTTTCTTGAGGATCGCAGCAGTGAAAATCTCCATCTCAAGATAGCTCGCCGAAGAGGTACCTTGATCGAGCCTCACGCCGCTGCCGTGGCGCTTGCCGAGCAGAAGCACGAACAAGCTACAGGTTTCGATGGCCTGACGGCACAGCGTCAGGATGTCTTCGTCTTTCTGAAATCGCTCATTCAACGCCTCCCATGTCACCAAAGGCGCTGATAGGCTTGGGGCAAAGTCGAGCATCGCCTCCCGCAGTGGATAGCGTGCATCAAGAATACCTTCATTCTCCAACAAATTGGACGACAGAAAGATGGTTCCTTTACCTTCTGGGTTTGGGATCGTTCCCCGATGCGAATCCATGTCAAAGCCTACGAGGGTTGCCTGGGCGATGCGAATTGATGCTACAGTTTCAAAGCTAAGGTTCAAATTTGTGATTGGCGTTTATCCACACTTCGAAACGCAGTCCTACTGTTCTTCATTATGACGAACCTTGGCTGGTCAGGGCAGGCCGAACACGCCGAGATGAGACCAGGAGAAGGCATGAGCGATATCGAACGAAGTGGTGACCTATCGCCCCAAGGGATCGAGGGAAATCTTGTCCCCGCGGACACTTTTGTGGCTGATCCAGGGTACGATCTCTTTATAAGCTACAAGCGGTCTGATGCGGCTTCTCACGCGTCCGCTCTAAGGAAATGGCTGAAGAGATACCGGCTGCCCAGATCTCTTCAGACGGAAGAAAGAAAACGAAACCTCGAGGTATATCTCGACGAGATCAATGTTCGAGCAAAAAGCGACTTCCTCCAAGAGATTGTACCGGCTCTCGGACAATCACGGTTCTTCCTGGTCGTGAACTCAAAAGACGCAGCAAAGGCCGCTCAGGACGGTACACCCAACTGGGTGGTTCGGGAGCTTCTCGTCTTTCGAAATGATGGCAATCCACGTCGTGATCAGATCGTCGCTGCGACGCTGGATGCAAATTTTGATGCGCCCTTACCGGGCGGGCTGGATAAAGAGTTGCCTCGTATCGAGCGGATCGACATTCAGGAACTCACAAGCTGGTGGCGGTGGTGGCCACCGAAACGCCTGCGCATTGAGAGCGAGCTTTTGCCTCTGATCGCAACGCTGAGGGACATCGAGCCAGACGAAATGGCCACCCTGCGGCGAGAAGCACAGCGGACGGCGATGAATCGGCTGGTTGCACTGTCTGCTTCCGCGATCGTTGCGACGTTCATACTTTTTTTCGCAATGATTTGGAAAGTCGAAGCAACGCGGTCAAGCTTTGAAGCGATTTTCGCGCAAGCCGAGGCAAGTCTCAGCGGATCGGAGGCGCACACCATCACCGCTGCTAACGCTGCGAGAGACGGAGATTACCTTGGCTCGATTCGATTGCTAGCGGAGGCTCAGAAACTTGCCTGGACGACACGCGCTCAGGCGGCTGCTTTGTCGCTCGAGGAACCACTCGCAGTTTTCGATCATACCGTGGAATTCCAGGCTTGGAGGACGGCGTTTTCGTCGGAAGGAAAGCTCGCCTTGGGCGGCTTCGATGGCGAAGTTGTCCTCTATGATCCGGTGCAAATGACGCAAGTCACAGTCCGACAATCTGATGGCATTCCCGTTGTCGATTTGGCCTTCGAACCAAGCGGAGATCTTCTAGTTGTTCTGCGAAAACCGGCGAATGCCGCGTGGAACAGATCTGGTCTTAGCGAAATCGCAAGCCGTCTCGAGAGGATTTCGCCTTCAGGTGATACTGTTGACCTGGGCTCGCCTCCAAGCGGCGCAGCTTGGCTCTCCGTCGCGAGAAGCCAGAACTCTGCTGTGCTTCTCGCAGGTGCAGACGACGGTGTCTGGCTGCTGGATTACGAAGCCCAAGCTTGGCTAAAGCTTGACAATGGAGATAGCCGTGGGGGACCACATGGTCCAGTTTCTTTAGCTGCGTCATCAATGGGCGACTTTGTCGCTGCGTCAACCATCCAAGGTGCGATCACGGTTTGGCGTGTCGCAGACCGTCAGCTGGTCGATCGGTGGCTTGTCCCAAGGCCAGAGGGCACCTTTCCCTACAACCCGTTTGATCTTGTGTTCCTAGAGTCGGGCCCAGACCTTGTATTTGGCTCTTTCGACGGCTCCGTTCACCGCTGGGATTTCACCTCGGGTGCAGATCCGATGGTCTTGGCCATGCCTCATGAGCAAGCAGTTACGAGTGTCGCGCTGACACCAGACGGCCGTCGACTTGCGACTGGCGGATGGGATGCGGTTGCCACTGTGATGGGCGTTGGCTCAACGCAGACTGCTCAAGAACTGAGTGTCGGGCATGAGGGTTTACGTGCCGGTGTGATGGACATCTCATTGTCGCGGGATGGAGTGTGGCTGGCCACGAGCGAGGCCGTTCCGCTCAATCGAGGGGGTGTTGATGACCCGGGTGCATGGCTTTTCGGAATTGTGCGAGTGTGGCGGCTTCGTGCACCTGAGGAGCCAGATCCGACATGGCAGAGGCCTTGGTGGACGGTGGGCTTCGACTCTTCCGGCGCAATCCTGTCGGCAAGAGTCGAGAACCCTGTGAGATTCGTTAAAGAAGGGCAGTCACCAATATCCATACCCGCGGCGGTCAATGTTTGGGACGCAGTCGCGGAGAGTCAACGAGAGGGGGATTCAATCAGGGCGCTGAGGGTCGATGACAGTTTCGGCCGAGAGGGTGATTACGTTTCCGTTCAATTTGATCACCGGCCTGGCTCAACCCTCGTCGGCTCAGTTTCCTTGTCTCCAAGCGGCCAACGGGCTGCGTTTCTGAGCGCTAAGGTGAATATGGACGGAGCTTCGCTGGTTAATCCGGAGGTTGTCCTCGTCGACCTTACAACTGGTGAAGTTGTTCAAAGAAGAGAAATATCCCTGGCACCGATCCGAGCATTCGGACCTTTGGAATTCTTTGACGACGAAACGGTGATTGCTTCATTGATCGCAACTGTCGGCGCGCCCGAAGAGCAGCGCGGCTCCCATGTGTGGTGTTGGAATGTAAGTTCGAATTCACTGGAGTTGATTGTCAGCATAGAAGAGCAATCGATATTTGACATGGCTGTTTCAAGCTCAAATGGAATGATTGCCATAAGTGACGACTTCCGGACCATCATAGTCCTTGATCTGGCTGGACAAGAAATTTGGCGCGCCGACGCGGATCGCCGGTATGCAAACTCGCCAGCACAGCTGTCGTTTTCACCGGACGGAAGGACGTTGTTTGCGGCGACTACTTCTCAGCTGCATCGATGGGAAATCCGCGATGGATGGAAAGAAGTCCAGGGTTCCGTAGATACCGAGTTCAAGCCGCAGGACATGGCAGTCGATCCCTCTGGACGGCTATTGATTATCGCAGATCGGAATGGTTCGCTCAGATATGTTGATGTTTCCTCTTTCGAACAGCTGTTGGTCAAGGAGATGGGTATCGGACCGCTTCTAGAACTCTCTATCAGCCCCGATGGAAGGCGGATTGCCGCAATAGGCGTGAGTGGGCAGCGAGTTCTCGGAGGCATTCTTCCGAGTTCGGTTGAGGAAGCTGAGCGCATGTCCCGATTGACAATAATTGGCGGCAGTCTTGCCCGGCTTAGTTCAGAGGAAGAGTCGCGGCTGGTGGTTCAGTTCACGGAGCCAAATCTCGGCAGTTTGGCGAGCGCCGAAGATGCGGAGTTTTACAAGATTCTCCGATCTAGTGGAATTGCACTTCGGATCCCTGAAATGTGGCTAGAATGGCTTATTGCGACAGAACCACTCAAAATTTCGGAAGACATGGAGATATGGCTGAGCAAGCACCGTGACCACCCATTTGCATCTAACCTCGTGCATTGGATAATTCCGCAACAGCGTCAGAACTAGCTTGTTTCTGCGCATTGCGCTTAAGTAATCTGTCACCTTGAAATGCACCTGTGGTTGGATTTATCCGAAGGCGATTTTGGTTGAGATTCCTTATCCGGCCTCATCTCCGAGGCCCTGGTAGCTCAAGAGATTCGCAATCGACTTTGGGAGGCGAAAAAACGCCAGCTGTCAGTCGGACTTCCACCATGTCCAATGTGGCTTTGCGATGGCGCTCAGGAAGGGAACGGCACGCATGCCGAAACAGATTGTAATCACTTAGGCCGACGTTCCAATGCCGAAGTACGTCGTATGATGAAGCTATCGTCGTTAACGTTAGACCGAGACTGTCGAACTCAATGCTACCGGTCCCGAACCCATGCCCTCCCACAACGAAGACAGGCTCTTCGGTTTCGACATCGTGAAGCAGAACGGGGCCAGTGTCTTCGCGTGTTGCCACATGAAAACCAGAGTTGGAAATGCCGGCTTCAAGGATGCTGAGGCCCCGCCCACTTGAAAGGCGGCTGTAAAGCAGACCACTACGCAGATCATAAACCGCCGCGCCCTGGCTCACCGCAACGGCAAATCGCGGCAACTCGGCGGCGAAGGCAGAGCGTGATAGCGCGAAAACACCAAACAGACTTAGTATGGGTTCATCTGGTCTTTCGACATCCCATACCCGCACTGATTTGGACGTACTATCGTCATCTTGACTAAAGAGTGCAGCGAGGTAGCGGGCGTCGGGAGACAGGACAACTCGCTGCACTTCACCCTCGACGCTATATTCTAACCGTCTGTCCGCGTCGATGACCATGATCTCACCATCGCGGTTGCCGACTGCGATGACCTCTGCCCGGCGCGCGATGTGCACATCCGTCGGGCGAGGCGGTATGTCGACGATCTCGTTCAGTGCTTCGAAGGACGAATAACGGTAGAGATGCACCCGGTCAGCATCCCGAAGGATGACCGCGACCAAATCCTGCTCGTCAGAAACCACAGCTTCAAGCAAATCAGATTGTTGTACCGGCAATCGTCGTAACTCTCTGCCGCCCGGCAAATCATACACAACAAACAGCCTTTCGTGTCCCGGACCAAAAAGATCCCAGGAATCAATGTCGAATGTTGCGCGATCACCATGCAAAACATACGTCTCGTTTAACTGAGATGAATAGCCTCCGGAAATCACAGACAAACCTGTATCTCGGCGTCCCGAAAGGTCGAGTTCTTCGCGCATCGCCCCGAAGCCTACATCCCAGCGGCTTACAATACCGCCGCCACCTTCTGCCGTGAGCACACGCCCTTCGTCCGATATTTCGATGCCGCCGATTCCTCCAACTCGGCCACTTCGGTAGAACGCGCGGCCAACTGTGTCAAAGATCACTAGTGAATGATCTAAACCACCAACTATGTTGTTGTTTTGTGAGGAAATCGCTATGTAACGACTGTTTGGGGAGTAGGTCAGATCCATGATCCATCCGCCAGCGGTGGTGCTAATGACGTCAATTGTCCCGCTTTCAACGTCGAAGATCCTCAGCAAGTCTTCCCTATCAGTGTAAGCTAGTTGAGTGCTATCGGGTGAAAAGACCATGGGCCCGATGGTTGCGTTATAAAACGGTGTACTGCCCGTGAAAGAAGGATCGAGCAGGCTGCAGATCACTTCCACACCGGTGGATGCGTTGAAGATGCAGACCCTGGATCCTGCAGGGCCACCTATGTCATAGTCCACTGTCCCCGCCAGAAATCGTCCATCAGGTGAAAAGACAGTCGGCGACACAAACACAATTTTGCCCTCTTTTGGAGTCGAGGGGCGGATCGCAGTGTCAACACCTCCGACCAGATCGCGGATAACAGGTCCATCTTCGGTTTGAGCAATAACGCGTTGACCACGATGATCGAGCGCCGTGATGGTGCCAGATCTGCTCTCAGCGGCCGCTAGGTACGTTGCTTCGCCATTTGCGGGACGATAGACGAACAATTCCCCGTCTTTCATAGGCCAGACTAGTGCGGAGCCGTCGCCCGACATGACCACCGGACCCGAAAAACCGTCGGCTTCTTCAAACCCGGCTATAGGATCCGTGACCGTGGGTGCCTCAGGCATGGTCAATTCATTGCCCAAGTCTACAATCCTAGCTTGCCAAATGATGTCGTCCTCGTCTGTGAAAAGTTCGGGCGACACTACAACCAGATCCTCAAAGTTACCCTGATTGTCTTCGTGTGTCGTTGGTAGTGTCGGAGCGGTCGTTGGCTGATCTTGCCATTGAATAACAGCATAACGGCCACCGGGGGTCAGGCGTGTATTGAAGACATATTCGCCAAGCCCGTTCGGCAGTTGGGAGGCCTCTAGGATTGAACGCAACCGTTGATGGGAGAATGCTTCCGCCATGACCTCGACCGATTGGCTCCGCGGCATGCCTTCGGTGAACTTGTCGGGGTCGAGAAGCCAGGAAGCGATCGCGGTACGAACAATTTCCACAGGCGCCATGCCGTTATCAAGCATTGTCGCGGCATCCCTTGCCAGGATATCAGAATAACTGCGACGATTATCTAAAGAAATTTGGTAGAGCACAAACGCCCCAGCAATGCCCAACGCAGTGACGCTCACCATCGAAGTGCGAATGATCCGGCGCATGTTTCGACTCGCGCGTATGAACTGCGCGTGAAGCGGGAGTACCTCTGGTGCTTTTGGGGGTTGCTTAGTGACCCACTTTTTCGCGCTATCGACGTCGCGACCCCGCAACAATCGCCGCGCTCTTCGACCCGAGGCTAGCCAGTCTTGTGCGGCAACAAGATAGCGGGTGTGCTCGCGTATCCAATCCGCGTTGGTTACAATGGCAGTGTGCAATGCGTCGATATCAAGCGCACCATCTCCGTCTGCAAAAAACCACTGTATACCGCCTACGATCTCCGGCATTTGGTCGTCCAAATTGCGTTCTAATGCGATCGGAAAAATGCGCTTGCCTAGTGAGGCAGCATATTCAAGCTCCTCCTCACAAGCATCTGACGTCACTGATGAAGACGACGCGAAGTAGAGCAACAAGTCGCTCTGTGATATCAACGACCGCACACGTTCCGCCCACGGCTCCGACGGAAGGATGTCGTTCAGATCTTGCAGGAACTCAATATCTTTTCTGACAAGCTCACGAAGCGTGTGTAGGACAACGTCGAGGTCTTCTCTGGCGTAGCAGACGAAAGCCTTGAGGGGCGGCACGAAATCGTTTTGTTTTTGCGTTTCAGATTTCTCGATGTTCGGCAAAATGTTATTCATATTGCCGCGCCTAGGCTAGTAAGTTCTCGCGAACACTTTGTCGCGCCTGCTTTTCCAACGGGCATAAAGAAGGCCCATGGTTTGCCCAATACAAGACATCTGGAACAAATAGTCGTTGCTTGGATCAGCGCAATTAAATGTCGTTCAAAAGTCATTAGGTATTCGCAACCCAGGAAATTACGCGTGGTCTAGTAGTCAAACTCAGATGTCTATCATCTGGGAACGCTACGACCTTAGCACAAAGGTGATGAAGCTCGAAGGAGCTTGTTGGTTGCTCCTTTGAAATCTGCCACATCAGAAACGGGAGGAGTGCGGTCCCACTGGTCGATTGTTGCTGCCTGCGAAGCTAAGCATACCAGTTTGTCGAGGGTCAGGGTTGGCACTCAAGACAGCAGCATTCGGCATGCTGTAGCCGACTTCGAATATGCCAGAGACAGTGTTTGGGCCCAGTTTGTGGTGCCGAAGTCCTTGGCGGCCAAGGGGCTTTGTGATCTGTGTGCTTGCGATGGACTAGTTTTTCGTTTCGGTGAAGGATCGGACCGAAGCAGTAGTGATGCGAGGCGGTTGGGCAGCTCGCATGTGCGGCCCATGTGCACGGGATGACTTTCGCACTTTTCGGGCGCCAAGTCTGGATAGACGCCGATGGCACTTTGCACGCCACGCCTTCCAATTCTACGCCGCAACCCGCGGCACCACGCTCTCGACCAATCGCAGAAATCGTGAGTTTGCAAGCCCCTACAACCAACGATAATTTCGACCCCTGCGAACTGCTCCAGCGCAGTCGACATCTGTGTTTTCCCATAGCAAGTTGCCAACTTCTTGGTCACTTCTGGCGACGCATCTCCAGGCTAGGCAGTGCGCCAGCTCTTTATGAGACTAATTTGGGTTCAGAGCAGATGAACTAAATGATTTTGGGGTTCAGCCGGAGCGTCGAATAGGTTTAGTTCTAACCCGGGCCGCGGAAAGAGGCCGCGCCGGTCGTCTCATGCGTTGTCTTGGGTCTGGTGTGGTGACTTCCGCGATCCATGACCAAGCCTCGAATTTGTCTCCGGTCTGGCGCAGATGGGTATAGCGCTTCAGAGACGTCCAGGACCGATGACCTGAAACGGCAGCCGCGTGTGGGACGTTGTATCCGATCTCGAACAGGCGTGAGACGCCTTCGTGCCGCAGGTCATGGAAGCGCAGATCCTCGATCCCGAGAAACTGCGTTGCCCGAGTGAACGCAGCGCTGATCGCATCGGTGGAGTAGGGGAAGATCTGGCTCGTGTGTTTGGGCATCGCTTCGATGATCGCCAGCGCCGGATCGGGCAGGTCGCACCAGACGTCGTTGCCAATCTTGTCTCCGGGGTTCTTCATGTCGCGTACTAGGACCCGTTTGCCGTCCTTGTCGAGGTCCGCCCACGTGATCCGGGTGATCTCTTCCTGCCGCCGGGTCGAGAAGATCGCAAAGGCGATAACGCGATGCATCGGGACGGAGGAGGGGCGGCGGATCGAGCGGTCGAGGAAATGCGCCATCAACTGGTCGAGTTCGTCCAGCGTAGGTCGCCGGTCGCGGTGGCGGCTCTTCTGCGTCAGCCCTAGCTTCTTGGCGACGATCATCGCATTACGCATCGCGCGTTCGTCCAGCGGATAGTTCCAGGCCGGACCGGCCACCGTGAAGACCGCGCTAAGATGGGAGAGGTAGTTGGCCACGGTTTGCGGTGAGACACCCGACTTTAGCTTCTCCTGAGCGAAGGCCACGATGTCGGCGCTGTCGATCTGGGCGCAAGGCTTGTCCGCGATGTCGAACTCCTTGATGCTCTTGAGAACCTGCGCCTTGGTCCGACCGATTGCCTTCGCACTGTCTTCGACATATTTGTCGATTGCGTCGCTTAGGGTCACTTCGCGGCCGCGGGTCTCTCCGATGGGCAGGTTTTCGAGTGCGCCGGGCTTGGTGAGGTCCTTCTCGCGCTTCTCGATCCAGGCCGCGGCGGTCGAGCGCAGTTCGAAGGTCCGGTTCTCGCGCCAGACAGTTTTTCCAGCCCGCCGAACTGCGATTTGGGCAAGCCAGGCGGCAGAGCCGTCTTTGCGCTTTCGCTTGATAATGGTACCCATGGGGTTACAACATTTGGCCAAAGTTACAACATTTGTTGTAAACCTTGCCCAAAATGGACGAGAATTACAACATATGAGACAGTAATGGGGCGGATAGATGAGCGGTAAATGGCTGATAAAAATATAAAATATAATGTTCTCAATGCGTCCCGCTTATCGGTCGCGCCTATGATGGATTGGACCGACCGCCACTGTCGGTATTTTCATCGGCTGCTTAGCTCGGAAACCCTGCTGTATACCGAGATGGTAACCGCACCGGCGCTTGTTCGGGGTGGGGCGCTGCATCTGTTGGATCATTCACCGCAGGAACATCCCGTGGCTTTGCAGTTGGGTGGGTCCGATCCGGAGGAGCTGGCGCAAGCGGCGCGTTTGGGTGCTGATGCAGGATATGATGAGATCAATCTGAACTGTGGGTGCCCGTCGGACAGGGTGCAGTCTGGTACTTTCGGGGCGGTTCTGATGAAAGATCCGGCGCGGGTTGCAGAATGCGTCGCAGCAATGCGCGACGCGGTTAATGTGGATGTCACGGTCAAATGCCGCATCGGTGTGGATAATCAAGAGCCCGAAGAAGCTCTGCCTGCGTTTCTTGAGCAGATCAGTGCGGCAGGTTGTCAAAGAGTAACGATCCATGCGCGCAAGGCGTGGTTGCAGGGGTTGAGCCCCAAGGAAAACCGCGATGTTCCACCGCTTGATTATGACCTTGTGCATCGGATGAAAGCCGCGTTTGCGGATCTGCATATATCGATCAATGGTGGTATCGCCAGCTTGGATGAAGCAGCAGCACATCTGGACGCGGGTCTTGACGGTGTCATGATCGGTCGGGCGGCCTATCATCAACCCGGTGATATCCTGGCAGATGCTGACCGGCGCATATTTGGCGTTGGAACCGTTCGCGATCCGATGACGGTTGTTCAAGAAATGGTGCCCTATGTTGAGGGGCACCTTGCCAATGGCGGGCGTTTGCACCAGATCACGCGGCATATGCTGGGTATCTTTGCGGGGCGTCCCGGTGCGCGGGCATGGAGGCGCGCCTTGTCCGAAGGGGCCGTGCATGAAGGGGCCGGGCCAGAAGTCATGCTACAGGCCCTGAACCACATAGCGCCGATGGTCGAGGTTTAGACGGCAAAAGGGGGGACGATGCCCGAGACAATTTTGCTGGCCCAGATGATGGGCCTTTTGCTTGTGATCGGCGCGCTGGCCGGTGTGCTTGCCGGGCTGTTGGGAGTGGGCGGCGGTATCGTTCTGGTCCCCGCGTTCTTCTATGCGTTTCAAACGCTTGGCTATGGCGGCCCGCAACTGATGCAGCTCTGTCTGGCGACGTCGCTGGCCACGATCATTGTAACGTCGATGCGGTCAGTTCTTGCCCACAACAAGAAGGGTGCGGTGGACTGGGATATCCAGCGCGATTGGGGGCCGGGTATTGTCGTCGGCGCAATTGTCGGAGTGTTGGTCGCATCGGCCCTGCGGACCGAGGCTTTGCAGGCACTGTTCGGAATTCTGGGCATGGTGATCGGTGCCTATCTTGGGTTGGGTCGCGCAGAATGGCGGTTGGGCGACTCAATGCCCGGCGGTATCAAACGGGCCGTCCTATCCCCGCTGGTCGGGTTTCTTTCCGTTCTGATGGGCATCGGCGGCGGCAGTTTCGGTGTGCCGCTGATGAGCCTCTATAACACCCCTATCCACCGCGCGGTCGCGACCGCGGCCGGGTTTGGGGTGATCATCGCCGTACCGTCGGTCATTGGGTTCTTGTTTGTGGATATCGCGCCCGAGCATCGCCCCCCGTTGACCATTGGCGCGGTTAATCTTGTGGCCTTCGGGATCGTTGTCGCAATGACAATGATCACCGCGCCATGGGGGGTAAAGCTGGCCCATGCAATGGACCCAAAACCGTTGAAACGTGTCTTCGCCGTGTTCCTGACGCTGGTCGCGCTGAACATGCTGCGCAAGGCTGTAGGCTTATGAGCGATTTTTCGGCCCGGGGCTGGGTGAAATTCCCGTATGATCCGGTGCTGGCCGAATGGGTGAGCCACGCTTTGCCTGCCGCACGGGCGTCTACAAAGGATCCGGTCCACGCGGAATGGTTGGATTGCGAAGGGACGTGGTTCATCGGTGTCGACGCACTGCCCAATGACACGAAGGGCAGGGTCGGGCAGTCCGGGCCGTTGAACGGCAAGGCCATGGCGTTCATCGACAAACACTTTGGAGATTTACCGCTGCACAAGGGGCAGGTTTCTGTTGTTTATCCGGGTTATCCGCGCCCGCGCCGGGGTGAGAATGAAGCGGCCACCCGCTACCGTCGAAACAGGGATGCGGCCCATGTGGACGGTTTGCGCCCAACAGGGCCGGATCGCCGCCGCCGGGTTGACGAACCTCATGCCTGGATTCTGGGCATTCCACTGACCGAGGCCAGCGCAGACGCGTCTCCGATGGTGGTGTGGGACGGCAGTCATGACATTCTACGGGCCGCGTTCAGGCAGGCGCTAGAAGGGATGCCGCCTGAGGTCCTGCACGACGTTGACATAACGGATATCTACCAATCCGCCCGTCGCGAGGTGTTTGCGACCTGCCCAAGGATCGAGGTGCCTGCAAAGCCGGGAGAGGCCTATCTGCTGCACCGCCATTGCCTGCACGGGGTTGCACCTTGGGCCGCAGGGGCGACGGCGGGGCAGGATGGTCGAATGATCGCCTATTTCCGCCCCGAATGCTCCGGTGGAGTAGCCGAATGGATCGAATCCGCCTAACGTCCTGTCATTATTTGGCTTTGGAGGTTTTGACCGATGATGACGGTTCATACGAATTCTGACGGTGCACTCATAGAAGTCGAGTTGTCGGGGCAAGTGACCAGCGCCGACTACGCCAATACTCTGGTTCCCGCGATCGAGGCTGCGCTGACCGAACATGACACGGTTCGGCTGCTGGCAATAATCCAACCGGAATTTCAGGGGTACGATCTGGGCGCGGCCTGGTCTGACACCAAGCTGGGGTTAAGCCATTGGCGCGGGTTCGACCGGATCGCTGTTGTGGCGGATCAGGGCTGGGTGCAGACAAGCGTTCGTCTGGCGGCCCCCATTCTGCCCTGTCCGGTTCAGGTGTTCGATCTGACCGAGCTTGAGGCGGCCCGACGCTGGATGCGTGAGTCCCTAGGATCGATCCACGTGACTGACCTGAGCGGCCCATGTGTTCAGATCAGCCTATTGGGCAAGCTGGACCCTGAATGGTACAAACAGGCAGAACGTGATCTGGATGCATTGTTACAGGACCGGCCAGGGTTTCGCCTGCTGATAGACCTCAGGGAGTTTGACGGCTGGCAAGGGCTGTCAGCGCTTGCGGCGCATTTTCGGTTGGCCAGCCGGAATATCGGGCAACTGGACCGAGCTGCCATCGTTGGGGACAAAAGCTGGCAGCGTATGGCGCAGAAGGTCGCGAGCCATGTTTTAGGAACCCGGACTCAGTTTTTCCCGTCTGAAGAATACGACAACGCCAGGGCATGGCTTGCCGCCGGATAAAACCCTCGACTGTGAAACGCCTGAGCAGGCATCACCCAATCGGTCAAGGTCCGTGACGCAGTCACTGATCCGGTTGTGCGATGTCAGGCATGATTCGGCTACTGACGGCGGATTTTCACAGCTTCAGCCCCAACTTTCCCAGTCTTGGCAAAGTCGGATCGAAAAGTGACGTAAGGAAATTATGTGCTTTTGTGAGTTTTTCTTGATTGAGGCGTCAAAAACGATCAAAGGCCGCGTGTTTTCCCCCTACTTGTGACGGGAAATACCTTTAGCCACACCCTGTCGCTGCGGGTTACCACTCACGTTGAACCACAATGTTCAAGAGCTGGACCCCCTCGGAGCTCGAACTCGACCCGCAGTGGCACGGTTACTGGAAACGGGACGTCCGCAATGCCACTTAAGACTTTGATCGGAAGACTCACTAATACCAGAAAGACCAAACGTGCGGCTGACGTGCTGCAATCAGAATGCGTGCGCAATTTTGATCGGCGGTCCAAAACCAGCCAATCCGAGATTGCGCTTCTGTTTCAGAAAGAATTACGGGGCACCGCGCCGAACGCACCTATCCCGAGACGGGTCACACAGCCGGCAGAAATGTCATCAAAACGTCTACGCTGATCGGTCAGGAGCCATTCATGCGAGCGGCACGCCCGCCGCGCCGCTTGCTGAGCCGCGGTTTACGAGACGGCAGGTCGTTCATGATTTCAGCGCGTTCACTGCTGTCCATCCTGGACCAGCGAGAGATCTCGTCAATCGTGCGGTAACATCCGGTGCAGATACGCTCGGCTGGATGGACAACACAAATCTGGACACAAGGGCTTTCGACCTCATTGCGCTTCCAAACCATGTTCGTCATCGATCGGTCTCCGACCTGTTACAAAAAGCGCAGCCTGTCCAGCGCTCCCTGCAAGATATAACCTGCTGCAACGTGATCAATAACCTGTCCGCGACGTTTTCGTGACGTATCCGCCTCAAGCAGTGCTTTTTCTGCCGCAACCGTACTCAGCCGTTCATCCCAGAATCCGATAGGTAATTCCGTCAGACGGGACAGGTTTCGCGCAAATGCCCGCGTAGATTGGCAGCGCGGCCCCTCTGTGCCATCCATGTTTTTGGGAAGACCCAACAGAATGCCGCCAATCTCGCGATCCGTAGCAATTTCAATCAACCGGGCGGAATCGAGTGTGAATTTCTTGCGCCTTACAGTCTCCAACGGGCTGGCCACGCCCCGCATCCGGTCGGAAACTGCGACACCGATGGTCTTTTCGCCCAGATCCAGCCCAATCAGCGCTTGCATCGGGGGCAGCGCCTTGGCGAAGTCTTCGAAAACGTCGTGGATCATTTCGCAATCCCTGCTTGCAGGGCTGCGGCATCAATGATCTGCAAGGCCTCGGTGTTTCCGGCAAACACCTCCAGCGCCTCATTGTGGATATCCATGGCCCGTTGGCCCTGACCCAGAACACCCAGTGCGGCGATCAAACGAGCCCATTCTTCCGGCGCGCCGCCTTCTGTCGCCAGGCGGTCGGACAACTGATCCACCATTCCCTGAATCATCTGCTGCCGTTCCTCGGGGCTCATTTCCGCTGCTGCGGCCATGTCTTCGCGACTTGGGCCGGACGGAGCGCTCAGGTCCGGTGCGTTGAAAACCCCTGCCCGAAAGGCCAACTCACCTATCTGATCCCGGATCGCGCCTGCCCATGGTGCGCCTGTTGGGGCTTCCCTCAGCGTTTCAACCCAAATGCGGTAGGCAAGGTCTGGTCGTCCGGTCTGAACCAGCATTTGCCCCCAATAATACCGGGCCGGACCGTGATGAGGATCGCGTTTCAAAGCTTCGGCAAGGGCCTGTTCAGCTTCGGGCGACACATATCCACCCGCAGCCAGGATCATCATCTCGGCAAAATCCGCGTAATGCTCGGCTGTGGCTGCGTCGCCCGACAGTTCGATCACCCTTTGTTGCGCGGAATATCCGTCCTTGAAGTTCCCTGAATTGGTCTCATGCTGCGCCAAAAGCATCTGCCCCTGCAAATCATCCGGGCGGGCCGCAACGGTCTCTCGCAACTGCTTGAGAAGGGACGCGTAATTTTCGTCAAGCTGCGCCGCTTGAGCTGGGGTTGCCAGTTCTTCTGCGGCGCTCTGGGACGGACGATTGGCGCGCACCTCCTCGGCCAGTTCCAGCCTCGCGGTCAGGGGCATGTCGGGCAACCCGACGGCACCAATACGATGATACATCGCCATCGCGCCCCCGATGATGATCAGCATGACAACCGGGATTGTCACAATCGAGACGGTCCGTGATGGTCCGGCACCCGAGCCACCCTTTTTCATCTGTTCGTCAGCGGCAAGAATTCGTCGGGAGATTTCGGTGCGGACCCGTTCCGCATCTGCCTCACCAATCACGCCGCGCGCCAGATCCCGGTCCACACCGGTCAGCTGTTCGCGATACACCCGCAGATCGTACGCCGCCGCAGGCTCATCCCCGCGGCGTTTGCGCAGCAATGTGAAGCTCAGAAATGCCGCAATCAGAAGCGCGACAAGAAAAATCAGAACCCAGAACGTCATGGCCCCTCCGAAGATACTGCCCTGACTTAGACCTGTGGGGCGTCCGACAAAAGGGACAAATGGCCGCGAATGAACGACATGTCGCAATAGTGCGATATTGCGGCGTTGCGCGGCGCGGTTAAACTGTCGCCGCGCGGCATATCTGCGCGCAATCACCGAACCGGATGGATTCGCTTATGAAACACTACTCAGCCTTTGCTGTCGCGCGGGAGGCCCTGCGCTATCACACCGGATGGGAACGCGCCTGGCGTTCGCCCGAGCCAAAGAAACGTTATGACGTCATCATCATCGGTGCTGGCGGGCATGGTCTTGCGACCGCGTATTACCTTGGCAAGAACTACGGCATTCAGAATGTCGCGGTGATCGAAAAAGGCTGGCTGGGTGGTGGTAACACGGGTCGAAACACAACGATCATCCGCTCAAACTACCTGCAGGATCCTTCGGCTGCGATCTACGAGAAAGCACGCGGCCTTTATGAGGACCTGAGCCAGGATCTGAACTACAACATCATGTTCAGCCCGCGTGGTGTTATCATGCTGGCGCAGACCCAGCATGAAATTCGCGGCTATCAGCGCACGGCCCATGCAAACGCCCTTCAAGGTGTGAAGACTGAATGGATCGGGCCTGAACGTGTCAAGGAACTGGTACCTATTATCAATCTGGACGGCCCCCGTTATCCGGTTCTGGGTGGGCTCTGGCAGGAACGCGGTGGTACCGCCCGTCATGATGCCGTCGCGTGGGGCTATGCGCGCGCCTGTTCAGCGATGGGTATGGATATCATCCAACAATGCGAGGTCACGGGTGTCCGATCGCAGGATGGCCGTGTCGTCGGTGTAGACACCACCAAGGGTGCCATCGATTGTGACAAGCTGGGTATCGTCGTTGCGGGCCACTCCGGTCAACTGGCCGAGATGGCTGGTTTCCGTCTCCCGCTGGAGGCCGTCGCATTGCAGGCACTGGTATCCGAACCCATCAAACCCTGCATGGACGTGGTCGTGATGGCCAACACCGTTCACGGCTACATGTCGCAGTCTGACAAGGGTGAGATGGTGATCGGTGGTGGTACCGACGGGTTCAACAACTTCACCCAACGTGGCAGCTTCCATCATATCGAGGAAACCGTCCGCGCCTTGGTCGAAACCTTCCCGATGATCTCGCGCCTGAAGATGCTGCGCCAGTGGGGTGGGATTGTGGACATGACCGGTGACCGCTCGCCTATCCTGTCGAAAACTCCGCTGCAGGGCTGCTTTATCAATGGGGGCTGGGGCACCGGCGGCTTTAAGGCAATCCCGGGCTCGGGCTGGGGCATGGCGCAGCTGATGGCCACAGGTCATTCACCTTTGACCGAGGCCTTCTCGCTGGACCGCTTCAAGGAAGGCCGCTTCATCGACGAAAGCGTGGCCGCCGGGGTGGCCCACTGAAGGTGGGTCCGAGGTTGCCAAGAAACAGAATTCTGGTTGGCCGCTGCGCCAACCAACCGCCAAAAGGATGACAACATGCTGATCCTGAATTGCCCTTACTGCGGCGTTGATGCCGAAGAAACAGAACTGGCCGCCGGTGGCGAGGCGCATCTGAAGCGTTTTGGTCCCGGCTCGTCGGATGACGAGTTCCACGACTACCTGTTCATGCGCGAAAACCCCAAAGGCGTGCACTTTGAACGTTGGCGCCATGCCAATGGCTGTGGCAAGTGGTTTCACGCGGCGCGCTGCACAAGCACGCTAGAAGTGTTCGGCACTTACACGGCTCAGACCTCCGAGCCACCGCAGGACATCAAAGAGGCCATCGCCGCAAAGCGCCCTGGATGGACCTGGAGAGAGTTCTCCTGATGCTTCATCTTTTCACAAATACTCCCGCCGGAGGCTCAGACGCCTCCACCCGCGAAAGGTCCGCACAATGAGCACCCGTCTCGCAAAACAAGGCCGGCTGATTGACCGGTCGAAAAAGGTCACGTTTACCTTCAACGGCACGTCGATGCAGGGCTATGAGGGCGACACGCTTGCCTCGGCGCTGCTGGCCAACGATCAGATGATGATGGGCCGGTCGTTCAAATACCACCGCCCCCGCGGCGTTGTCGCCAGCGGTGCGGAAGAACCAAACGCTCTGGTCGGGCTGGGGCAGGGCAACCGGTTTGAACCGAACCAGCGCGCCACCACGACCGAGCTGTTCAACGGCCTGACTGCGATTTCGCAAAACCATTGGCCAAGCCTTGAACACGACATCGGCGCGGTGAATACGGCATTCGCCCGGTTCCTGCCGGCTGGCTTCTACTACAAGACGTTCATCCACCCCAAACCGTTCTGGAAGCACGTCTACGAGCCGTTCATCCGTCAGTCTGCCGGTCTGGGCAAAGCGCCCGACAAGGACAGCCGCGATGCCGATACCTATGAGCACTTCTATGCCTTCACCGATGTTCTGGTCATCGGTGGCGGTGTGGCTGGCCTACAGTCGGCAAAGGCGGCGGCAGCTTCGGGTGCCAAGGTTCTGCTGATTGAGCAGAGCGCACATTGGGGCGGTCGCGCTCCGGTTGACGGTGGCACGGTCAATGATGAGCCTGTGGATAAGTTCGTGGAGCAATTGGTTTCCGAACTCGAAACAATGGACAACGTCACCATGCGCTCCCGCTGCATGGGTGCGGGCGTATATGACCATGGTTACGTGCTGGGCTATGAACGCCTGACAGACCACACGCCGGGCGTGCAAGGCCCGCGCCACCGCCTCTGGCGTATCCGTGCCAAGCAAATTGTGACTGCAACCGGCGCAATTGAACGCCCGTTGTCCTTTGCTGGTAACGATGTTCCGGGTGTGATGCTGGCTTCTGCTATGCGCGATTATGCCGTGAACTGGGGTGTCACCCCGGGCGAGCGTGTCATCGTCGCCACCAACAATGACGACGCCTATCGCACCGCGATTACGCTGAAGCAAGCGGGTGTGGATGTTTTGCGTATTGTTGACGCACGGGCAACGGCTGGACCTTTGGCAGAGGAAGCCCGCCAGTTGGGGATCCGCGTTGATCCGGGCAAGGCCATTGCCAAGGTCAAGGGCGGCAAGCGCGTCAAAAAAGTCGCCATCTGCAACCAGGAAGGTGTTGGCGGCGCACGTGAAGAGGTTGAAGCAGATGCAGTGGCCATGTCGGGCGGCTGGTCGCCGGTCGTTCATATGTGGTCTCATTGCGGTGGCAAGCTGACCTGGGATGACGCGAATGCCTTTTTCCGCCCCGATCCCTCGCGCCCGCCGCTGGGCGCAAACGGTGAGGGCTTTGTTCTGGCCGCCGGGGCATCGAATGGTGCGTTGGCGCTGGGCGATGTTCTGACCGACGCCCACACGGCGGGAAAAGCCGCAGCCAAGGCCGCAGGTTTCAAGCCGAAAAACATCAAGGCTCCTGTTGGCGAAACCACTGCAGAAGCTCCTATGGAGGCTGTCTGGCTGATGCCAGTAAACGCAGAAATCCAGCTGCGCATGAAATCCTGGCTCGACTTCCAGAATGACGTCAAAGTCTCGGACGTCCAACTGGCTGCGCGCGAGGGCTATGAGAGCGTTGAGCACACCAAGCGTTACACCACACTTGGTATGGCGACGGATCAGGGTAAGTTGAGCAACATCAATGGCTTGGCAATTCTTGCTGATGCGTTGGAGTCCGAAATCCCGAAGGTCGGCACCACGACCTTCCGCCCGCCTTATACACCCATCTCGATGGGCGCGATCGGCGGTGAAGCGCGGGGTGAAGTGTTCCAGCCGATCCGACAGACACCAATGCACAACTGGCACGACAAGAACGGCGCCGATTGGGAGCCGGTCGGCCACTGGCGCCGGACCTACGCCTATGTCCGTCCCGGTGAATCCGTGCATGACGCCGTGAACCGTGAGGTGAAGAACACCCGCGAAAACCTTGGCCTGCTGGACGCCTCGACGTTGGGCAAGCTGATCGTCAAAGGCCCTGACGCAGGCAAGTTTCTGGACATGTTGTACACCAACATGATGTCCACGCTGAAGGTCGGAAAATGCCGCTATGGCCTGATGTGCTCGGAAAACGGCTTTCTGATCGACGACGGTGTTGTCGCCCGCATAGATGAGGACACCTGGCTGTGCCACACCACCACCGGCGGGGCCGAGCGTATCCATGGTCACATGGAAGAATGGCTACAAACCGAATGGTGGGACTGGAAAGTCTATGTCGCCAACGTGACCGAGCAATATGCTCAGGTCGCTGTAGTCGGCCCCAATGCCCGTAAGGTTCTTGAAAAGCTGGGCGGCATGGATGTCAGCCGCGAGGCGCTGCCCTTCATGGAATGGCGCGATGGCAAGATCGGCGCGTTCGACTGCCGCGCCTATCGCATCTCGTTCTCGGGCGAGTTGTCCTACGAAATCGCCGTTCCTGCCTCGCAGGGTCAGGCGTTCTGGGACGCCCTGGTGGAGGCAGGCAAGGAATTCGGTGTGATGCCTTATGGCACAGAATGTCTGCACATTCTTCGGGCCGAGAAGGGCTTTATCATGATCGGCGACGAGACCGACGGCACCGTGATCCCGCAGGATCTTGGGCTGCACTGGGCGCTGTCGAAAAAGAAAGGGGACTACCTCGGTAAACGCGCCCATTCACGGACTCACATGGCCGATCCAGAACGCTGGAAATTGGTCGGTTTGGAGACTGTGGATGGATCAGTTTTGCCGGACGGTGCCTATGCGGTCGGTGAGGGTGTGAATGCCAACGGTCAGCGCAACATGATCGGGCGTGTGACCTCGACCTATTACTCGGCCAACCTCGGTAAAGGGATCGCTATGGGCCTGATCAAGCACGGCCCGGACCGGATGGGTGAAATCGTCGAGTTCCCGGGCACGGACGGCAAAACCTACAAAGCCAAGATCGTGGACCCGATCTTCTTCGATAAGGACGGGGAGAAGCAGAATGTCTGAACCTATCAGCGCATTGAACCACGCCAGCTATGATGGCATCGCTAATGTCAGGGAATGTGGCCTGCAAGGCATGATCACCCTGCGCGGTGACTTGTCCGACAAAAGCCTCGCCAAGGCCGTCAAGGACGCGACTGGGCAGAACGTACCCGGTCAGCGCGAGGCGCTGGTCAGCGGAGATACCGGCGTATGCTGGATGTCACCGGACGAGCTGCTGGTGCTGGTCCCTTATGCCGAGGTCGAGGCCAAACTGGCCGCAATTATCAAAGCTTTGGGAAAAACTCACGCACTGGCCGTCAACGTCTCGGATGCCCGCGCGGTCTTCACAATATCAGGCGCCAGCGCACGAGAAGTGTTGGGCAAAGTCGCTCCGGTTGATCTGTCGGCCGAGGCCTTCCAACTCGGCCAAATCCGCCGTTCGCGCCTGGCGCAAGTGGCAGGTGCGTTCTGGATGGACGATGCCGAAACTTTCCGCGTGGTCTGCTTCCGTTCGGCTGCGGATTACGTTTTCAAACTGCTGAAGGTTGCGGCGCAACCGGGCAGTGAGGTTGGCGTTTACTGACCTGTCTACACATCTGACGTTTTATTCGATGGCCGCCTCGTCCTGGACAGGCGGCCATCGAATTTTGTGCTGCTGCAAAGCGATTTGAGTGTGGACACACAACAGGGTCTGTCGAGAATTTCGTTGCGCGATTTCTCCTGTTGCGGGAGCGGTGTGATTGGGCTAACGATCACCAAAAGGCTGAAAAATAAGAACTTTATTATGAATTTCTTTAGACTAATCGCAAGCGGCTTAATTGCTATTTCAACTATACCTAGTGTGACCATAGCCGAGACTTATTCAGAGACATTTGAGTGTGTTTTTGCCAAAGGCCTGGCAAATCGGCCAACTCCGACCCGCGTTGTTTTTTCAGTTGACGTGTACGGGCGCCAGGCGTTGCTCCACGAAGTTGAAATGCGGGGTATAGACACGCCGAAAAGATCGGCTTCTATCAACAGAAACAGCTTTCGGGTACTTTCGATCAGTTGGCCGGGCGACGCCTATACGTTTTCACGAACTGGCAGACGAACCAGAAGCGGTGACCCTCGCAGGATGGTTCTTGATTTAGGGCGCCAAGAGTTTTCGATTTTCCTGAATCGCGAAACAATGAAGGCAATAGCCAGCTCGAATTCGGATGTACAATCTTCACATGACGGAAACGCAAACGGGATCTGCGTTGAGATACCATTCCAAAGGTAAGGAAAGAGCGGAGTAATACTTTGAAAAAGATAGCATTTGCATTGACGCTTGGACTGTTGTCCACACCTGTTGTTTCAGCTTCTCAAACCTTTACAGAGACGTATGAGTGCAAGTTTGGCCATGGCCTTGTCAACAAACCGACTCCCGAATTCCTTGTGTTTTCGGTCGATGAATATGGTCGTTCCGCCTATATCCATGAGATCGAGATGCCAGATATCGATACACAGCCAGGACCAGCCAGGGTCAAGCGCGACAGTATTCGAAACTTGTCGGTTGCCTGGGTCGGTCGAGACTATGTCTATTCTGCGACTGGCAGAAGCTACGCGTCGAACGAGTCGCGTATTGACGCGATCGATCTACTCAATCACGAGTTCACAGTGTTTCTGGACCGCCGAACTTTGAAGGCGACCACACGATCAACCTCACACAGTGCGTACCTGCCGCGAGATGGTTTTGCCCGAGGAAAATGCAAACAGATACCCACACCATCCAGTTGACAAAAAGGTGCTGAAAATGAAAAGAAAATTTCTTGCTATTGGTTTTTCTGTATTGGCCGCTGCCGCGCAAGCCGAAGTTGCGAACTATATGTGTGAGCTTCATAGTATGGAAGCTCGGGGGTGGATCCCGCCCGAGGTTTGGCTGAGTGTTGATGCTGAAAACAAGCGTGCTCGGGCTTATGATTGGGTGATCGGCGAAGACAACAGATCGGCGGGTAGGAACGAACAGCAACCCAAGGACACCAAGTTCAAGGTCAACCGACGCGGTGAATACCAGATGAATTGGCGGGTCAGCCTCATGGCGAACTCGGGCGGTCAAGTGCGTGTGTCCTACACCGCAATGATGAACCCGCAAACGAATGAGTTCGAGATGATTGCGCGTTTTCCGCAGGCGAATGTAACTAACCGGCCAAGCGGTGTCGGACGCTGCAAAGCGGTCAATACCCACACGCTATACTGATATTCGGATCGCGGAAGGGGGGAGCGTTTCGCGCGTTCTTCCCAATCCGCAGACAGCTGTTTCTGATCGTACTAGGACGTGAAAAGATAGGTCTGGAAGCGGGTCAAGGCACCCTCATCCGTCATCGAGTGATCTGACGCAGCACCTTCCCGCTGGCATGTATCGTAAAACGACAATAGGTCGGCCAGATGCTTCATTCTGTCGGCTCGGTCTTCCTCATTCAGTAGTGGCGCATGTGTTGACAGCAGCAATGGGGGACGATGCTGTTTGAGCCAGGGTATTAGCGTGGGAAGTACAAAAAACTCCGCCCCTTCAATGTCCATTTTGACCAGTGAAACCTTCGACAGATCACAGGTCGACTGGAACTGCTCCCATGTAATCGTCAGCGCGTCATTCCCATGGGCTTCATTGTGCAGCAGGGATGTGGTCGAATCCCCGGGCTCACCCCAGACCGACGCCATGCGGGCCACGCCGAACTTGTCAGACAAAGCGACCCCGAAGGCTGAGACATTCCTGATCTGGTTCAGGTCCAGATTCCACGCCAGAAATCGATAGGCCGAAGGATCTGGCTCAAAGCACCAGACATGGCGTGCCTTACGCGCACCATAAAGAACTGTGGGCCCGATCCATGCGCCGATATCCAAGTAATCGCTTTCAGGCGAGAGATACTGGTCCATCACGGCAAAGGTTTCAGGCTCCCACTGGCCAGTGGAGGCTTTACGCCAGAACTTTGAATGATAAGGGTCCAGACGAAATGGCTCGCCGTTCAGGTTGCCCGCATAGTAACCGCGGGCGCGGTAGAACATCTTGCGCGCCTGTGTCAGCATCGCCTGCCTCCGGGTTTTCTTGTCTCGGCCCTTGACCTGCGGCGGCTGCCAAAGCATTTAACCTTGGGAACCGCAACTCAAATTTAAACAGGGGGCCGACATGGCTTTTGAACTTCCTGATCTTCCTTATGCACATGACGCGCTGGCAGCCAAGGGTATGTCCGCGGAAACACTGGAATATCACCACGATCTGCACCACAAAGCCTATGTCGACAATGGCAATAAACTGATCGCCGGCACCGAATGGGACGGCAAGTCGCTGGAAGAGATCATCGTTGGCACCTACGACGCAAATGCCGTCGCGCAGAACGGTATCTTCAACAACATCAGCCAGCTGTGGAACCACAACCAGTTCTGGGAAATGATGGGCCCCGGCGATAACGCCATGCCCGGTGAGCTTGAGAAAGCTCTGACCGAAAGCTTTGGTTCGGTTGATGAATTCAAATCGCAGTTCAGCGCCGCTGGTGCCGGTCAGTTCGGCTCGGGCTGGGCGTGGCTGGTCAAGAATGCTGACGGCTCGCTGACCGTGACCAAGACTGAAAACGGCGTGAACCCGCTTTGCTTTGGTCAGACTGCGCTGCTGGGTTGTGACGTTTGGGAACACTCATACTACATCGACTTCCGCAACAAGCGTCCGGCTTATCTGTCGAACTTCCTCGACAATCTGGTGAACTGGGAAAACGTCGCGTCGCGGATGTAAGTCATTGAACCGACGCCGGTTTATCAAGGGCCTGCTGGCGGTGACGCTGGCAGGCCTAATCACATCAGTCTACGGGTTTTTCATCGAACCCGCCCTGCGGCTGCGCGTGCGAAAATGGCGCGTCCGGCGGGAGGATTGGACTGCGCCGCCGCTCAGGATTGCCGTACTGGCAGATTTGCATCTGGGCGAACCTTTGGTCGGGCTGGACCGAATAAAACAGGTGGTACGGCGTACGAATGCGCTTGCGCCGGATATGATCCTGCTGCTGGGTGATTTCTTCGCAAGCCACAAAGGCGTTTTGCGTCCTGTCGAAATGAAAGATCTGGCACCGGTTCTTGCCAACCTTGAGGCCAAGAACGGTGTCTTTGCTGTACTTGGCAATCACGACTGGTGGGATGACCGGCAGGCGCAGCGCCGTGGTGCTGGCCCCAACCAATATGTCGATGCGCTGGAGCAGAGCGGAATTACGGTTTTGTCGAATACCGCCATCAAGCTAGAAGCTCTTGGTTTCTGGTTGGCGGGTCTTGAAGACCAGCTTGCGATCTGGCGCAACGGTAAACCGCAGGGGCTGGATGATCTGTCGGGGACACTGGCGCAAATCACCGATGATGCCCCGGTTGTGATGATGGCGCATGAGCCCGACATCTTCCCTCAAGTGCCCGACAGGGTGGCTTTGACGCTATCCGGTCATACGCATGGCGGTCAGATTCGTCTGTTTGGCTGGTCGCCGATCGTGCCCTCCAAATACGGCAACAGATATGCCTATGGGCATGTGCGCGAAGGCGGGCGTGATCTGGTTGTGTCCGGCGGCATTGGATGTTCCATCCTTCCGGTTCGATTTGGTGTAACCCCCGAGATCACGGTTATCGAACTGTCTGCCTAAAGACCTGAGGCTTCACCAAATCGACCAGCCCAATGTCTTGCCCGCATATGTGCGGCAACGATGCACAGCTGCGTTCGGTCAGACACTTTCGCGACCTGCCGGGCTTACCGCAGCTTATCGCGCAGGGCCGTCATTGCTGTTTCTGCATCTTCAGCCCAAATGACAAAGTCACCCAGTGATCGATCTGCAAAGCCTTGCCCGATCACCTGATGCAACAGGGTTTTCAACGCATCCCAATAGCCGTTCACATTGACGATGACGATGGGTTTGTCGTGCAGGCCCAGCTGCCGCCAGGTCAGCGCTTCAAAAAGCTCGTCCAGTGATCCCGGCCCGCCGGGCAGAACAACGACGGCGTCAGCATTCATGATCATGACCTTTTTCCGCTCGTGCATGGTTTCGGTGATCACGAAATGGGTCAGGTCGGTCTTGCCGACCTCTCGTTTGACCAGATGCACCGGAATGACACCAAAGGTCTCGCCACCGGCTTGTTGCGCGGCCCGGGCGACTTCGCCCATCAGCCCGACATCTCCGGCACCGTAAACCAGCCGCCAGCCTTCCTGCGCAAGCAGGCTGCCAAACTGTCGTGCGGTTTCAGAATAAGCTTTCTCGGCCCCATTGCGTGACCCGCAATACACACAGACGGATTTCTGAGACATGAAAGAGACGCTCCGGGGTTGTGTCAGAGGTTTTGACCCCTGATAGCGGGATTGATAGATTGGCTCAACTGTCCGCTGGAAGGCTTTTGAAGACAAAGCTTTTGTACGGCGGGGTGAAAGGAAAACAATGGACGCCAAATCGGGAAACGGAAGCTCGGGCAATTTTGTCTGGGGTGTGATTGCGGGTCTGGTTGCCGTGCTGGGTGTTGGGGGTTTGTATCTGTCCGGCGCTTTCACCAAAGCGCCAGAGCCTGAGGCGGGTGCACCGCAGGAACCCGTGTCTGTTGCAGCTACGCAACCGCAGGAACAAGCGGCCGAAGCGCCTGCGGAAACTACCACAACAGAACCAGCTGAGCAGGCCGCCGTGACACCGGATGAGGTACCAACCGCTGATCCCGCCGAAGACACGGCTGCGGCAACAGATGTTGTTTCAGACACAGATACCACAACGGCCCAATCGGAAGAGAATGTACAGGCACCCACGGCCCCCCCGGTTTTGGATCAGATTTTTGTTGAAGCAGACGGAACGGCGCTTTTGTCAGGTGACGCCGAACCGGGCAGTCAGATTGAGGTTCTGTTGAACGGTGAAACCGTGCACACATTCACGGTGGACAGCAGCGGGCAGTTCGCCGAGTTCGTCTCGATCCCCTTCAGCGATGCCGCGCAGGGGCTAATCCTGCGCAGCAAAAGCGGCGGGCAAACAACCCGGTCTGACGACTATCTGATCGCCGCTCTGCCGAAGCCGGTCGAGGAAGAGCCGGTTGCGCAGCAAACTGATGCTGCCGATCAGGGCGAAACAACCGAAGCTGAAGAACAGATAGCCTCGGCGGTTGTCGATCCAGAGACCGAAACCCCAGCTGAGACCGAAACATCAGACCCTGTGGCGACCGCGCCAGAAGTCAGCGAAGCGCAGGTTGCCGACCAGTCGGCAGAGACATCTGAAACGGGTCAGCAGATCGCGGTACTGCGGTCGGGCGAAGAAGGCGTTGAACTCGTGCAACCGCCCGTGGTTCGGGATACCCCGCCGGAACAGGTCGCGCTGGATACCATCGGGTATTCCGAAACCGGTGATGTCCAGTTGACCGGGCGAGTACAGGACGGGGCGGCCATCAGGGTGTATCTGGACAATCGTCTGGTTGCCGATCTTGCTCCGGAACAGGATGGATCCTGGCGGAGTGATCTGGACGGTATCGACCCCGGTGTTTACACGTTGCGTGTTGACGCGGTGAACACGGACGGGAAGGTCCTCAGCCGGGTCGAAACCCCCTTCAAACGCGAGCCTGTGGAAGTTTTGGAAGCAGCATCAGGTGGCGGTGACGGAACGGCCGCGCAGGACAATGCCCCGGCAATTCGGTCGGTCACTGTGCAGCGGGGCGACACGCTGTGGGCGATCTCGCGTGACCGCTTTGGCGATGGCATCCTGTATGTGCGCCTGTTCGAAGCCAACCGCGACTTGATCCGCGACCCGGATCTGATCTATCCGGGGCAAATCTTTATGATACCGGAATAATCAACGCGCTGGCCCTTTGCGGGCCAGAGCCTTTCTCTGACCGCAGACAAGGTACGTGATGAGACGAACATCTCCGATGGCCTCGAGTGACGGGGTGCAGAGCGGCGAGCGCAGTTCAGGCTGGCGGACGATCCGCAAGGTTGCGCCCTACCTTTGGCCGCAGGACGAGGTTTGGGTAAAGCGCCGCGTGGTTATCGCAATGGCGATGCTGGTTCTGGCCAAACTGATCGCGGTCTATACCCCGATCCTTTACAAAGGCGCCGTTGACTCGTTGGCAGGTGAAGGCGTGCCGCCGCTGGCGCTGGGCGCAGTGGGCGTGACGGTTGCCTACGGCGTGGCGCGCATGATGACAGTTGGGTTCCAGCAATTGCGGGACGCCGCCTTTGCCCCTGTTGGACAGCGGGCCTTGCGGGCGCTGGCACTGGAGACGTTCAGACATATCCATAACCTTTCCATGCGTTATCACGTCTCGCGCCGCACCGGCGGGTTGAGCCGTATCATCGAGAGGGGCGTCAAAGGCGTTGAATTCCTGCTGCGCTTCCTGCTGTTCTCGATCGGGCCGCTGATCCTTGAGCTGTTGTTGGTTGCGATCATCCTGATGTGGTTGTTCGACGTCTGGTATCTGGTGGTCGTCGCCGTCACCATCGGCCTTTATATCTGGTTCACCTTCGCGGTGACCGAATGGCGGGTAAAGCTGCGGCGTGAGATGAACGATCAGGACACCGAAGCCAATCAGCGCGCCATTGACAGTTTGCTGAACTTCGAAACCGTCAAGTATTTCAACGCGGAAGCCCGCGAAGCTGCACGTTACGACGTGTCGATGAAAGCCTATGCCGGCGCGGCGCTGAAAACGGCCTATTCGCTGGCGTTTCTGAATTTTGGCCAATCCTTCCTGATCACCTGCGGCCTGATCGGAGTCATGGTTCTGGCCGCAATTGGCGTTCAGAATGGGAACCTGACCGTGGGCGATTTTGTCATGGTCAACGCCTACATGATCCAGATCACCGTACCGCTGAACTTTCTGGGGACGGTCTATCGCGAGATCCGGCAATCGCTGGTTGATATGGGGCAGATGTTTGATCTGCTCGAACAACCTGCCGAAGTCACCGATCAGCCCGATGCACCCGACCTTGCGGTCAAAGGTGGTGAGGTCACACTTGAAGATGTGCATTTTGGGTATGACCCCGAAAGGGAAATCCTCAAGGGTGTTTCCTTGATGGTTCCGGCCGGACAGACGGTCGCAATCGTCGGGGCGACTGGGTCTGGCAAGTCGACCATCGGGCGGCTGTTGTTTCGGTTTTACGACGTGACCAAAGGCGCGCTGAAGATCGACGGGCAGGATGTGCGGAATGTGACCCAGACCAGCCTGCACGCGGCCATTGGCGTTGTGCCGCAGGACACGGTGCTGTTTAACGACACCATTCGCTACAACATTGCGTATGGGCGCGACGATGCCACCCCGGAGGACGTCGAGGCCGCAGCCCGCGCCGCCCAGATTCATGACTTCATCTCATCGCTGCCCGACGGATACGACACCATGGTGGGTGAACGCGGCCTGAAACTGTCCGGCGGCGAAAAGCAACGGGTTGGCATAGCGCGGACATTGCTGAAGAACCCTCCGATCCTGTTGCTGGACGAGGCGACCTCGGCCCTGGATACCGATACGGAACAGGACATCAAGGATGCGCTGGCGCACGCAGGAGAAGGGCGGACCGTGATCACGATTGCCCATCGCCTCAGCACGATTGCCGAGGCGGATCGGATTGTTGTTCTTGAGGCCGGTGAGATCATCGAACAGGGCACACATGACGAGCTGTTGGCGCTGTCCGGGCGATATGCTCAACTGTGGAACCGCCAGCAGTCGGACAGTGAGGCCGCCTGAGGGGCTCATCTTGCCCCGCGGGATGTGCTAGGATGCGCCGTGAATGAAGGTGGACGCCATGATCAATGGTTTAGCAAGACGATTGTTACCTATAGCGGTCGTGGTTCTTCTTCCGGCTATGGTAGCAGCTGACCCGATCGAGGGCGTTTGGAAGACCGAGCCTGATCGCAAGAACCTGATCTCGCACATCAAGATATCCGCCTGCGCGGACAAGTTCTGCGGCACGATACTTTCGGCTTTTGATTCATCGGGCAAAGAAGTTCAAACGCCGAATATCGGGAAAAAGCTGTTCTGGGATGTGTCCAGCGAAGGCGGTGGAAAATACGGCGGGGGTGAGTTCTGGGTTCCCCTGATCGACGTTGATGCTGTTCCACAGATGACGTTGCAAGGTGACAAGCTCATGGTCAAAGGCTGTGAACATGCGATTTGCGCGCACCAGACCTGGTCCCGACTGTGACGGCAGAAAACGAAAAGGACCGGGAATCCCGGTCCTTTCATCCTTATTCTGCAGCTTTTAGCGGCGATCCCGGAACCTGATCTATAGGCTCGTCTCGCGGCCGGGTCTCGGATTGTGACGGCTCATCCCACACAATCTCGGTCGCCTGTAGTTTGCGAGCCGAGCGACCAATAGCCATATCCTGCGCGATCTGACTGGACCGCCCCGCAGTCACACGGGCAAGCCCGCGACTGAGCCAGACTGCGTAAGTTGTCACCCAGACACGCAGTGCCAGAAGCGACGGCGTCACGATCAGCGTGAGAACAGTGGCGATGCCAAGACCAAAGACAACCGCTGTGGCCAGCTGTTTCCACCACAGGGCGGTGGGACTGTCGATGGAATAGCCGCCATTGATGAAGTCCAGCGAAAGCCCAAACATCATCGGGGTCAGACCTGCCATAGTCGTCAACGTGGTCAGCAAAACCGGGCGGATACGCGATTCCGCAGTGCGGACGATTGCATCGATCCTTGGCATATAGGCGCTGTATTCCTGATAGGTATCGATCAGAACAATGTTGTTGTTCACCACAATTCCTGCCAGCGCAACGATGCCGGTGCCGGTCATGATGATCGAAAAGGGTTGCTCCATCACGATCATGCCGATCAGCACCCCGGTGGTCGAAAGAACAACCGCCAACAGCACCAGCACCGAATTGTAGAACGAGTTGAACTGGGCCAGCAGGATCACGAACATCAGCCCCAATGCGCCCATGAAGGCGTTCACCAGAAATGCGCCGGATTCAGCCTGCTCTTCCTGATCCCCGGTCCATTCCCAACTGATTGAGGTGGGGAACGGGTCCGTGTTCAGCCACTGCGTTAGCTTCTCGATCCGCTCGTTCGCGTTCATCGGGACGAGTTGCACTGTGGCCTTCTCGGCATCTATCTGGCTTTGAACAGTTGAGATATCAATCGATTGGGTGACTTCTGGAACATTGTACCGAAGTACCTGTGGACTCCAAAAAAGCGAGAACGGGAAAGATCTGGGTTGTATCATGGTGACGTTGTACGCTTCACCATTTCCAGCTCCTTCATCAGTGACCTCGTAACCGAAACCAACGTCGAGCGCTCCGTTCTCTACTGGTTCGCCATCTTCATCAAGTGGGATCATCTGAAGGATCTGAATTCCGTCAATTACATCGGCCTTCACATCGTAATAACGTTGCTGGTCGACACGGTTGATCTGGGCCAGTTTGGCCACGGGTTCCCGGGTCACGAAGTTCGACAGCGGAACCAACCCGTCCGGCGTGCGGACCTTGAGCGTGTCCAATGTTGACAGCACGCGATCCTCTTCCGGCAATCGGACACGGATCTCGATCTCTTCATCTGTGCTGTCGGGGCGCATCTCACCCAGCAGGATGCCGCGTGTCACCAGCTGCACCATGGCACCGACGGTGGCCACATCAGCACCGAACCGGCCGGCCTTGGCCACGTCGACGTCGATCTGCCAGTCGATGCCCGGCAAGGGCAGGGTGTCTTCGGTTTTGATCAGCCCCGGCGTTTCGTCAAAGACCTGGCGCGCGGTGACGGTGGCCGATGTAAGCTCGTCCCAACCATCCCCCTTGATGCGCAGGTGAACGGGCTTGGCCGAGGCCGGGCCCTGTTCCAATGCCAGGATTTCAACAACGATACCGGGTATTGTCGCAAGTTTGTCGTTAAGATCGTCGATTACGTAATCGCCATCATATTCGGGTGCCACAAAGTGGCGCTCAAACAATCCCCACAAAGCGGATTCCGAAACGTTCGGGCGATCTTCCCATGGGATAATTTCGAACTGGACGCGCCCCACCGTATCGGCCGGTGCCTGCGCGCCGCCGGTGTTCTGGTTCAGACCGCCTTCGCCCGCAAAGGAAAAGACGTTGATTACTGCCGGATGAGATCCAATGATCTGTTCGGCCTGCAGCACCATTTCGTCTTTTTCGGCCAGTGACAGGTTGCCACGGGCGCGGACATAAGCAGTTGCCTGTTCCGGTTCGCTTTCAACGAAGAATTCGACACCTCGGGATTCCTGTGGGAACCAGACGAAGGTCACGAAATACACGGCAGAGAAAACCGCCGCCAGCGACACGATCGGCATGATCGGGTTGCCGACAAGGAACCCGATCACATGTCCGAAAGGTGTGTGTTCGTCAGCGGTGTGGACGTGGTCTTCTTCCGCTCGTTCGAACTTGGCCGCGCTCAGCGTTACAGACCCGGCAAAGGCCCCGAACAGGAACAGCAGGGCACCGGCGACCACTCCTCCGGGCAGCAGATAGTCAGGGTTCAGAACCTGCATTGCGCCAAGGAAAATCATGTAGAGCGACGGGGGCACCATCACCGCCCGAACCCACCACCGGGTACGCGCCCGGAGCCAATTCGAAGACCGGTCAAAAACGCGGCTCAGACGCCCCGAAACGCCTCCCATGACCGGCAGGTAGATCAGCGCCACAATCAGCGAAGCCGACAGAACAAAGATCAGCGTGACCGGCAGCATCCCCATGAATTCACCCGGAATACCGGGCCAGAACAGCATGGGCAGAAAGGCACATAGCGTCGTCGCGGTCGAGGATACGATGGGCCAGAACATACGTTGGGCCGCCTCGACATAGGCATGCATCGGGCCGACACCTTCCTTGATGCGTTTGTCTGCGTATTCCACCACCACGATGGCACCGTCGACCAGCATCCCCACGGCCAGGATGAGGCCGAACATAACGATGTTCGAGATACTGATGCCCATGACCGCAAGAAACGCGAAACACAGAAGGAACGAGGTCGGGATCGCAAAACCGACCAAAAGCGCGGCCCTCGTACCCAAAGATGCCAGAACCACGATCATCACCAGGGCGATTGCAGTCAGAACCGAGCCTTCAAGCTGGCTGACCATTGAACCGACAATGCGGCTCTGGTCGTTTGACGTCCCAAGCTCGACCGCCGCCTGAAGCTCGGGCGGCCATTTTGTCTTGGCCTCAGCAATGGTTTCCTTCACCTGCGTTACGGTGTCGATCAGGTTATATCCCTTGCGTTTGACAACCTGCAGCGCGACGGTCGCTTCGCCGTTGAAACGGGCGGTACCTTCGCGATCTTCAAAAGTGTAGTTGATCTGTGCAAGCTCACCCAGCGTTACAACCCGGTCGCCATTGACCTTGACCGGCAAGGCATAGACATCCTGCGCCGTTTTGAATGACGATGGGATCTTGACCGAGAATGTACCCTGTGCGGTTTCGACTTCGCCCGCTGCGATCAACTGGTTGTTGTTTCGCACGACATTGATCAACTCGGCCGCGGTCACGTTGTACGCCTCAAGCCGCAGGGGGTCGATGATGACCTCAAGCAACTCGTCACGATTGCCCGCGATACCCGCTTCGAGAACGGAATCCAGCGCCTCAAGCTCGTCCTGCAAATCCTTGGCGACACGGGCCATTGTGCGTTCCGGAACAGCTCCGGTCAGGTTGACGATGACGATCGGGAATTCGGAAAAGTTGATTTCCGTCAGCGAGTATTGTTCCGCACCTTCAGGGAAATCAGCCTGGGCCGTGTTCATGGCATCGCGCACGTCCGCCATGATCGAGGTCTTGTCCCAGCCGAATTCAAACTCCAGCGCGACCCCGGCATAGCCTTCGGCCGCAGTCGACGTCATTTCCTTGAGCCCGTCGAGATCCGCCAGCTCGGTCTCCATCGGCTTGACCAAAAGGTTTTCCGAGTCTTCTGCTGAAATTCCGGGAAACTGCACCGAAACGAAAAGGGCAGGGATTTCGATATCCGGTTCACCCTCTTTCGGAAGCGAGACATAGGCTAAGCCGCCTACGACCAGTGAAATGGCGATGAACGCCATAACCATTCGGGCCCTGCCTGCGGCCCATGCGACGATACCCGTCATTGCGAGGCTTCCCGATAAGTTGGTGCAACGGTAACACCGCGGATCACGAATTCCTGCCCGACCACGATGATATCAACCGTTTCCGGAAGACCGTCGATCCAGACACCTTCGGCGGTGTCGCGCAGGATGCGGACTGGCATGAAGTCAACAACGTTGCCTGCGCCAACTGTGCGCACACCCAATTGCCCTTCGTTGCTAAGAGTCAGCGCCGATTGCGGCAGCAGGTGGGCTTTCGCGCCCTCGGCGGCGATGCTGATTGTCGCCGTCTGACCGTCGCGAATGGTCAAGTCGGGGTTCGGAACGGTGATTTCCACCTCGAATGTACGTGTTGTCTCGTCCGCGGACCGGCTCAGGAACGTGACCCGACCGCCCAGTTGCCGACCGGTCACAAGTGTTGCCGATGCTTCGGACCCAACAAGCACCCGATTGACTTCGGTCTCGGGTACGAAGCCGACCAGCTTGATCGGGTCCAGTTGAATGACAGTCGCGCAAAGTGATCCAGGCTGCATCAGGCTTCCCAGTTCTGCAGTGTCGCTTTCCAGCAAGCCCTTGAAGGGGGCTTTGATGGTCAGGCGGCCAACCTCTCGCTGTGCGGCCTCGACTGCTGCCGCGGCTGCTTCGATGCCTGCACGCGTGGCTTCCAGTCCGGCTTCGGCTGTTTTCACACCGGCTTCCGCTGAGCTCATCACCGCTTCGCTGGAGATGCGACGGGTTTCCGACGCATAGCCGGTTTCAGCCAGTTTGCGCGAGGCTGTCAGATTGATCTCGGCCTCGGCAACAAGCGCATGTGCCTCTGTCAGGCGTGCTTCGGCTTCGGGTATGCGGCTCTGGGCTTCCAGTTTGCCCGCCATGGCTTCGGCCAGTTGTGCCGGGCGCGTGCCGGGATCAAGCTCGCATAATATATCGCCCGCCTCAACAAACGCACCTTTACGTTTAGGTTCAGAGATAACGGTGGACGTGGTTTCCGAAAGTACTTCGACCTGCCGGTTTGCCTTGGTCTGACCGCGCAGCAGCACGGCGCTGTCAATTTCACGCGCTTGCGAGCGCAGGGCGACAACACCCACTGCAGAGATATCGGAGTTATCGGTTTCCGCTGCTTCGTCTTGTGTTGCTTCCACGGCATCACCGCGTCCGGCAAAGGCGAACAAGGTGTCACGTTCAAACACCAGAAAATACAGTGCAACAATCACGAGAAGGGCGTTGATGAATGAAATCAAACGCATACAGTGTTTCTCCTAAGAATCTGCGCCATTAATACTTGGGCTGTCACGCCATGAAATGGGGTCTGTTCGGCATCTTTTCCATACTGAACTGAATAGTTCGGTTTGCATTTTTTCGCAAGAGGGAAGCAAAGCGGTCAAAATGTGCAAAATCGGACCCTTGGCTTGGCGTTGGTGCCGGGGTATGACATGGCGCACTTATACAAGATAGACAGCCCGGGGGCTTGGATGAGCGATATTGACAGTTTCATTGATGAGGTCACCGAAGAGGTGCGCCGCGACCGGATCTATCTGTTGCTGCGCCGCTGGGGCTGGGTGGGTGTCGTCGCCGTCGTGTTGATCGTAGGCGGTGCCGCTTTCAATGAATACCGCAAGGCGCGGGACACGGCGCAAGCTCAGCAATTGGGTGACACCATTCTTGCTGCGTTGTCCGAAAATGACCCGGCTGCAAGGGCTGCAGGTCTTGCGCAGGCAGAGGCGATGTCACCGGGCGGGAAAGCCGTGCTGGATATGTTGCTGTCCGCGTCACAGGTCGAATCCGGATCCCGAGAGGACGCGGTCAACAGCCTGAACGCGGTGGCCGTACAGGGCGACCTGCCCGAGATTTACCGCGCGATTGCAAGCTTCAAATCGCTGCTTTTGCAGGGTGACACCTTGCCTGCCGCCGATCGACGGCAACAGTTCGAGGCGTTGGCATCCCCCGGAGCTCCTCTGCGGCTGCTGGCGGAAGAACAGTTGGCCCTGATTGACGTGGCCGACGGCAATGTCGATGCTGCGCTGGACCGGTTGCAGGCGCTGCGGCAGGATGCCGAGGTGGGTATCGACCTGCAACAGCGCGCCGCGCAAATGATCATTGCTTTGGGTGGGGAACCTGAACCATTGGTGGCGCAGCAAGGCTGACCAGGCGGGACAAAAGACTTAACGACAGGCGAGTTCGGAGTATCATGGTAAAAAGATTTTTTTCCCGCACGGGAATGCCTTTTGCGGCGCTGGCCCTGATCGCATTGGCGGCCTGTGAACCGCCCGAAGCCATTCTGCCCGGTGAACGCGAGGATATTCGCCCTGTTTCAGATCTTGAAACGGTCGAAAAGCGCGGCTCGCAACCGATCAGCCTGCCGGGGCAACAGGTCAACGCCAGCTGGTCCCAAAGTCCGGGAACGCCCGCGTACCGGACCACGCATGCCGCCTTGCGCGCGACGCCACAGCGGATCTGGTCTGTTTCGATCGGGCAGGGTGACTCGCGCAAGCAGCGCATTACCGCCGAGCCGGTGGTTGCGGGAGGATTGATTTTTACACTGGATTCGGAGGCGACCGTTTCAGCGGTCACACCGCAGGGGCAGTTGGCATGGGAGACCGACCTGATCCCGCCAAGTGATGGCGACTCGGATGCAACAGGTGGTGGCTTGGCTTATGCTGACGGCGTCCTTTATGTGTCGTCAGGGTTCGGTCGGCTGACTGCGCTGGACGCCAAATCGGGTTCTGTGCGCTGGCAAAAACGCTTGGAAGCGACTGGCAGCGGCGCTCCGCTGGTGAACGACGGGCTGTTATACGTTGTGGCCGGAGACGAAACCGGCTGGGCTGTAAACACCAAGGACGGACGCATAGCCTGGCAATTCGAAGGCACACCAAGCGTCGGGAACGTTCTGGGTGCGCCTGCGCCTGCAATTGCGTCTGATCTGGCCGTATTTGCCTTTGGCTCGGGCGACGTAGCCGCCACGTTCCGCCGCGGCGGTATCCGTCGATGGAACGCGTCTGTGGCAGGGGGGCGTCGCGGGCGCGCTGCGGCACAAATCGTCGATGTGACCGGCGGTCCGATGGTTGTTGGCAACAGTATCTACATCGGCAATCACTCGGGCCGGACCGTCGCATTTGATGCCGCTTCCGGTGAGCGCCAGTGGACGGCGGATGAAGGTGCGGTCGATACAGTCTGGCCTGCGGGCAACAGCATTTTCCTGATCAGTGATCGCAGCCAGCTGGTGCGTCTGAACGCGGCGGGCGGGTCTGTCATATGGGCGCAGGACCTGCCGGGCTTTGTCAAGGACAAGCGTGGCCGCCGGGGACCGATCTTCGCGCACTACGGCCCAATTCTGGCCGGGGGTCGTATTGTCGTTGCATCCAACGACGGGTATCTGCGGTTCTTCAATCCAGTTGACGGAACACTGGTACATCAGGCTGAAGTTCCCGGAGGCGCGACAGCATCCCCCGTTGTGGCCGGGCAGACGCTGTATGTTGTTTCGACCAAAGGTGATCTACACGCTTTCCGTTGACGGCAAGATGCGTTAAAGGGCGCAACTTGAGTCTTGAAAGTAGAGTATCATGTCGCTGACCCTCGCCATCGTGGGGCGCCCGAATGTGGGCAAATCCACATTGTTCAACCGCCTCGTGGGCAAACGTCTGGCCCTGGTCGACGACCAGCCTGGTGTGACGCGTGACTTGCGCGAGGGCGAAGGGCGTCTGGGCGATCTGCGCTTTACCGTAATCGACACGGCCGGGCTTGAAGACGCGACAGATGACAGTTTGCAGGGCCGGATGCGCCGCCTGACCGAGCGCGCCGTGGACATGGCCGATGTCTGCCTGTTCATGATCGACGCGCGGGTCGGGCTGACGCCCACGGATGAGATGTTTGCAGAAATCCTGCGCAAGCGGTCCAAGCACGTGATCCTTGCGGCCAACAAGGCTGAAGGCAGCGCAGCGGATGCCGGGGTGCTCGAGGCATACAATCTGGGTTTGGGTGAACCGGTGCGCATGTCGGGTGAACATGGCGAGGGGATGACCGACCTTTATGCTCAGCTGATGCCATTGGCGGATGCAGCCGAGGAAAAACAGGTCGAAGAAGCCCCGGAAACAGATATTGAGCTGGATGAAGACGGTGAGGGCGAAATGCCCCTGATCACCGCTGCCAAGCCGTTGCAGGTGGCCGTGGTCGGCCGTCCGAATGCGGGCAAGTCCACGCTGATCAACAAGATCATCGGCGAAGACCGCCTGTTGACGGGGCCCGAGGCCGGGATTACCCGTGACGCTATCAGCCTGCGGATCGATTGGGCCGACCCGGACGGAGAAAGCACTCCGATGCGGATCTTTGACACGGCGGGAATGCGCAAGAAAGCAAAGGTACAGGAAAAGCTTGAAAAGCTTTCGGTGTCAGACGGTCTGCGCGCGGTGAAGTTCGCCGAGGTTGTCGTCGTACTGCTGGACGCGGCCATTCCGTTTGAACAACAGGACCTGAGAATTGCCGACTTGGCCGAACGTGAAGGCCGGGCTGTTGTTGTTGCTGTAAACAAGTGGGACGTCGAGGAAAACAAGCAGGAAAAGCTGCGGGAGCTGAAAGAAGCCTTTGATCGCTTGCTGCCGCAGCTGCGCGGTGCCCCTCTGGTTACCGTCTCGGCGAAAACGGGCCGCGGGCTTGAGAGATTGCGCGCCGCCATCCTGCGCGCCCATGATGTCTGGAACCGCCGTGTGCCAACCGCGGCGTTGAACCGGTGGCTGACTGCCATGCTGGAACAACACCCGCCGCCGGCCCCGCAGGGCCGCCGCATCAAGCTGCGCTATATGACCCAGGCGAAAACGCGGCCGCCGGGTTTTGTTGTGATGTGTTCTCATCCCGATAAGATGCCCGAAAGCTATACCCGCTATCTGGTCAACGGGCTGCGTCAGGACTTTGACATGCCTGGCACCCCAATCCGTCTGACGCTGCGCGGGCAGGGTGACAAGAACCCATATAAGGGGAGGCGCAAGAAGAATGCGGGCGCCTTGGCCAAGCATCTCAAAGGCCGCGCGTAACTGCGCCAATTTTCAGCATCTTACCTCACGGGGGCGTGACAGTTTCTGTTCACCACGCTAGCATTCATGCGTGTGCATTTGTTTGGGCACGCACTGCTTGCACGCGGACTAGCCGCACCTAGATTTGAACAGAAAACTGAACGGCCATCGTAAGGAGACGGCTGGATGGATTTGAGGGAATATACAAGACATTACGCGGTGCAGGACAACAGATTGGCCGCGGCAAGTTATTTTGGCACATTTGCGGTGTATTTCGCGTCGCTGACCGTTGCGATCACATTTGTTGATCGATGGTACATCATGATACCCGCCGGGATCGTGTTCGCCTTTGCCGCAGTACGGCTTTATGTGCTGCAACATGATTGCGGGCACCACTCTCTGTTCGAGACACGTATGCAAAACGAATGGGCAGGGCATGGCCTGTCTCCCTTCACTTTCGCCCCGTTCGAGGTGATGAAACAGAACCACAATTTGCACCATGCGGGCATCGGAAATCTTGAGCACCGCGAGACAGGTGAAATTCACACGATGACCCTGCGAGAGTGGAATGCAGCTGATTGGAAAACACGTTTGTTTTACCGGCTGTATCGCAATCCGTTCATCCTGGTTCCGGCCGGCGCGTTGTTCACCTATTTCATCCGATACCGCTGGCCCAAGAATACGGCGCGTTTTGGCGCCAAAGGTGTGGTGTTGCACAACCTGTCGATCGTTGTTTTTCTTGGATTGTTGTATCTGATCGCGGGTATGACGGGCATTTGGGTCTGGCTGGTGTTTTCCTTTTTGGGTGGAATGCTGGGCGTCTTCCTCGTTTATCTTCAGCACAATTTCGAAGACACCTATTGGGATCGCCGCCCCGATTTGAACCCTCAGACAGCAGCGCTTGAGGGGTCATCCGCGCTGGATTTCGGATGGTGGTTCGATATGGCTGTGGCTTGCATCACGTTGCATGACATCCACCATTTCAACGCGCGTATCCCATCATATCGCCTGCGTGCCTGCCACTATAACCTGCCGCCGGAATATACCCCCCGCCGGATCAAATTTCCCGAGGCCGTGGCAGCATTGAACCTGAAGCTATGGGACGAAAATGCCAAGCGCCTCGTACCCTTTCCGAGAGACAACCGAACCGCTGGTCTTGCTCATAACTAAGCTGGCAGAACAGAGGCGACCACCACACAGCTTGCGGGCTCGTGTATCTTTTGTATATACGAGTCGGTAACGAGACAGAGAGAGGACCTATAATGACCGCAGTGACCGACATAAAAGGTGTAGGAGAGGCACTTGGCCAGGCCCTTGTTGCCAATGGCTTCAAGACGGCCGAGGCGATAGCCAAGGCCACTCCTGCTGATTTGGTCAAGGTCCCTCGGATCGGTGAGGCGCGCGCGCTGGTTTTGATTGCATCTGCCAAAGATGCCGTTGCTGCAAAACCGCCTGCTGCGAAACCGGCAACACGCCGAACTGCGGCCCGGACGCCCGCGACGCGCAGACCGACCGCACGCAAAGCCGCACCCCGCAAAACAATCGCCGCAGCCGCAGCCGAGAAACGGGTCGAGGAAGCCGCACGCAAGGCGGCAGAAGAAAAAGCAGCCGCCGAAAAAGCCGAGGCTGCTGAAAAGAAAAAGGCCAAAGCCAAGGCTAAGGCCGAAAAAGCCGCGAAGAAGCGCAAAGAGATGGAAGCCGCCTTTTCCAAGGCCAAAGACAAGGTGAAAGCCAAGTCCAAAAAGGACAAAAAGTCAAAAAAGGACGGAAAAAAGAAAGACGGCAAGATAGGCGGAAAGAAGAAGGACAAGAAAAAAGCGAAGAAGTAAAACCTCTTCGCCTTCAGTTGATGTCCTAACCGGTGCCTGACGGTGCCGGTTTTGTGTGTCAGGCCAAAGTACCGTCAAGTTGCAGGGTCAGCTTGCCGCCCAGATAGGGGCCAAGTACCTCGGGCAGCGAAACAGTGCCGTCTTCATTCTGCCCATTCTCCAGAACTGCGATCAGACAACGCCCGACAGCCAGACCGGAACCGTTCAGAGTATGAACAAATTCGGGTTTGCCACCACTTTCAGGCCGGAAACGGGCATTCATCCGACGCGCCTGAAACGCACCTGTGGTCGAGACCGAGCTGATCTCGCGATAGGTGTCCTGTCCGGGCAGCCACGCTTCGATGTCATAGGTGCGGCGCGCGCCAAAGCCCATATCACCGGTGCACAAAACAACAGTGCGATAGGGGATACCCAGCTGTTCCAGCAGATCCTCGGCGCAGCGCAACATGCGCTTTTGTTCGTCATCTGACGCGTCGGGATGGGTGATCGAGACCATCTCGACCTTTTCGAACTGGTGCTGGCGCAGCATTCCTGCAGTGTCCTTGCCCGCGCTTCCTGCCTCGGACCTGAAACAGACGGTATGGGCGGTCATACGGATGGGCAGGGCAGACTCTTCAAGAATGTCACCGGCCACTGAATAGGTCAGCGTGACCTCGGAGGTCGGGATCAGCCACCAGCCATTGGTCGTCTGATAGCTGTCGTCACCGAATTTAGGCAGTTTATCAGTGCCATACATCGCCTCATCCCGAACCAGAACCGGTGTCTGCATTTCTGTCAGCCCGTTCTTGTCGATATGTGTGTCCAACATGAACTGGGCCAGCGCACGGTGGAGCCGGGCAACCCCCTTGGACAGGTTCACAAACCGGCTGCCGCTGGTTTTAGCGGCGGTTTCGAAATCCATTGCGGCTGCGACGGCGGGAATGTCGTAGTGCTCTTTCGGTGCAAAGCTGAAATCGCGCGGGGTGCCCCAGCGGTTGGCTTCGACATTGTCGTTTTCGTCCGCGCCTTGCGGTACGTCATCGGCGGGCAGGTTGGCGATGCGGGCCAGTTGATCGGTTAGCAAGGCATCCAGATCCTTGGCCTCGGTCTGCATCCGGGCGACTTCGGCCTTTTTCTCGGCGACCAGCGCGCGCAGGCGTTCGAATTCAGCCTCGTCGCCGCGCCCTTTGGCTGCACCGACTTCCTTGCTGGCCTTGTTTTGTTCGGCCTGTGCGGTTTCGGCAGCCAGAATCTTGGCACGCCGGCTTTCGTCCAGCCTCAGCAGATCTGACGACACCGGCGCGTCCCCACGGCGCGCTAAGGCGGCGTCGAAAGCGGCAGGGTTTTCGCGAATGGCGCGGATGTCGTGCATGTCTCAGATCCTTGAATGCGTGAATCACTGAACCCGCTTATGCACCATCTGCGGGGCAGGGTGTAGCACCGGTTACGTCTTATCAGCGTCTTCGTGGGTTTCATGCGCCAGATGGCCCTCCCATGCCCCGGCCGGTATTTTAGGCTCAGGCGGGTCAGCCACATAAGAAGGCGTCATGATCTGCACATTGTTTTCGTTAAATACCGCAACAATGTTTCGATGCAGGTCCGAACGGATTTTGGGAATGATGCTGCCGCGGGTGGTATAGCCGTTGATCTGATAGTTGATCGCGTAGTCGGCCAACGCCGTCCACAGCACAAAAGGTTCAGGATTGGCCTTGATACCTTTGGTGCGGTTGGCGGCCTCAATCAGCATCGCCTCAACCTTTTCAGGGGGTTCTTCGTAGCCGATGCCAACGGTCGTGTGCAGCAACAGCCCGTTACCATCAGTTTTCTTCGAAAAGTTCACGACATCTGAATTCATCAACTGTGCATTGGGGATTGAAATCAGTTCGTTCTTGATCGACTTAAGATGGGTCTCCATCAGTTTGATCTGAACGACATCGCCGATATGGTCTCCGATTTGGATACGGTCGCCGATTGAGGTAGACCTGCGGTAAATCACAAAAAGCCCGGCCAGCATGTTGGACACGACTGAATTCGCGCCCAAAGACAGCATGGCGCCGACCAGAAGGGTTAACCCCTGGAACGCGGCCGAGTCTGAGCCCGGAATATAGGGAACCGCAAAAACCAGCGCGATCAGAATAACGACGACACGGGCAATGTTGAACGTCGGGTTGACCCAGTGTTTTTCGAAATCACCCATTTCGAACGAACCGGCTTCGACCGCATCAAAGAACACGCGCAGACCTTTGATGATATACAGCATGACCCATGTGATCAGGCCCAGCATAATCAGATTGGGGATATAGCTGAGGATGCCCCGGAAGATAAGCAGCACCGGCTCGGTCAGATAGGTTAGCAGAAGCTGTGCGAAATATCTGGTTTCCGCAAAAGCCAAAAGAACAAAGGACAGGTAATAGTAGAAACCGAGAAAGAAGATGATCAGCAGCACGAAGTTCAGACCATAGCGGATAAGGGCCGCGATTGCTTCGGCCTGAACGCTTTTGGCTGTCGCCGTTTCGACATCCTTTAAGTAGCGTTTTACCAGCTTCAATGTGCGACGCCTGATCCGACGGTGCAGCCACAGGATTGTGACAACAAACAGGGCAAATCCCAACGTCCAGGCAGCCGCTTCGATAGCACCGGAAACGCGCGCCTGATCGGTTCGGTTGGCTCGATACGCCTCAATGGATTGTTTGATCGCATTGCCATGCAAAACGCTCAGAACACTTAGTTCCATCTGATCCAGTTCAGAGTCAGCTTTAGTAACGATCGAGATTCTTTGGCCATCGGCCAGAATCCAGATGCCAAATTCGGTCTCTTCATATGTGATCTCGACCAAAGGTGCTTCCGACGCTTCCGCAACCGCAATGATCTTGTTCTGTACGTCCTCGGCGCGCTCCGGAGCAGGCAGAGCGCTTGATCCTCGCACCTGAAACAGAACGTCCCCGTCCACGATGACCGGGGCCATGAACGTGTCCGATTCCGAAGTCTCGGACAGGGGCGATTCAGCGGGTGCTTCCTGCGACAAGGCCGCACCAGACAGCCACACGCTCACCGACAGGGCAGTCAGTAAATAAAGCAACGAAAGGAAAGGCTTGAGTGGCCGTGTCATGTGTCCCCCTTCAGATAAACTATACCCGGTTTCGGTTATGTTCCTAGGACATATCTGCAACGCTTTGCCCGTAGTTGCCGGGACATGCCTGTATTCAAGTGGGTTACATGACCGCCTTTGCTTGCAAACCGACATTTCAAAGCATAGGTTCCGCCCAAATTTGCGGAACTGTGCCGCAAGACTAGAACAAAGGAATGTCCCATGGATGGTGGCGCAATCGCCCAGTTTCTCCCGCTGATCCTGATCTTCGCGATCATGTATTTCCTGCTGATCCGTCCGCAGCAAAAGAAGATGAAGGAACATCAGGCCATGGTTGATGCCGTGCGTCGGGGTGATCAGGTGATCACGCAAGGCGGCGTGATCGGCAAGGTATCGAAGGTCAAGGAAGGCGATAACGAGATCGAGGTCGAAATCGCCGAGGGCGTCAAGATTCGCGTGGTCAAATCGACCATCGCCCAGGTTCTTAACAAGACCGAGCCGGCGAAGTAACTTCGCGCGACAATTCCTTGAAAAGGCAGGGTAATGCTGCAATTTGATACCTGGAAGCGGGTTCTGATCTGGCTGGTCTGCGTGACCGGTCTGCTCATGGCCCTGCCAAACGCGTTTTACACGCGGGTCGAGCAATCCAACGACGCCAAGGCTGCGATCGAGCTGGGCAATGACACGCCGCAGATACAGGCTGAAGCCGCGCAATGGCCGAACTGGCTGCCGTCATCCCTGGTCAATCTTGGCCTCGACCTGCGCGGCGGTGCGCATCTGCTGGCTGAAGTTCAGGTGCAGGACGTCTACGAATCCCGGATGGAGGCGATGTGGCCGGAAATCCGCGACGCGCTGCGCGATGAACGTGCCACGGTGGGAACCATCCGCCGTCAGGACTCGGCCGCGGATGAGATTCGCGTGCGCATCAGCCAGCCCGAAGGAATGCCACAGGCGTTGGAGGTTGTTCGCGGTCTGGCCCGGCAGGTGCAGACACTGACAGGTGTAGGTGCCACAGATATCGAAGCCCGTGCGGATGGCGACACGATTGTTGTTCAACTGTCCGAGGCAGAAAAACTGGCCTCGGATGATCGCACGGTGCGTCAGGCGCTGGAAATCATCCGCCGCCGGATCGACGAAGTCGGTACGCGAGAGCCCACAATCCAGCGCCAGGGGACGGATCGAATCCTGATTCAGGTGCCGGGTATCGGCAGTGCGGGCGAACTTAAGGAAATCATCGGAACAACGGCACAGTTGACGTTTAATCCGGTTGTCGGGCGCGGAACCGATCCGGATGCCGTCGCAGGCGTCGGTGAAAAAATCGTGCCGTCGATTGACGAAAACGAAGTTTATTACAACATCGAATCCGCTCCGGTCGTGACAGGAGAGGAACTGGTCGACGCCCAGCCGTCCTTCGATCAGAACGGCCGCCCTGCGGTCAACTTCCGGTTCAACACATCCGGTGCGCGCAAGTTCGGGGATTATACCCGTGACAACATCGGCGCACCCTTTGCCATCGTGCTGGATGATGAAGTGATCTCGGCCCCCGTGATCCAAAGCCATATCCCGGGCGGGTCGGGCATCATCACCGGTAACTTCACCGTTGAGGAAAGCACCAATCTGGCCGTCCTGCTGCGTGCCGGTGCTTTGCCTGCAGGGCTAGAATTCCTGGAAGAACGCACCATCGGCCCCGAACTGGGGCAGGACAGTATCGACGCAGGTAAAGTTGCCACAATCGTGGCCTTTGTCGCGGTGCTGGTATTCATGGCGCTCAGCTATGGCCTGTTCGGTGTCTTCGCCAATATCGCGCTGATCATCAACGTGGGCCTGTTGTTCGGCTTGCTGTCCCTGATCGGCGCAACACTGACACTGCCGGGGATTGCGGGGATCGTTCTGACGGTCGGTATGGCAGTGGATGCCAACGTGCTGATCTTTGAGCGCATCCGCGAAGAACTGAAATCCGCCAGAGGTCCGGCCCGCGCCATCGATCTGGGCTATGAAAAGGCGTTGTCGGCCATTCTGGACGCCAACATAACCACTTTCATCACCGCCGTTATCCTGTTTGCCATGGGCAGCGGCCCTGTGCGCGGGTTCGCGATCACTCTGGGCCTGGGTATCCTGACATCCGTCTTCACCGCGATCTTCGTGACGCGCCTGATGGTTGTCATGTGGTTCGAACGCCGCCGACCGAAAACGATCGAGGTTTGACATGAGACTGAAACTCGTACCGCAGAACACCTCGTTCGACTTCTTCAATCGTTGGAAAATCTGGCTTGGAATCTCCGGCCTGATGATGGTGATTGCGTTCACCTCATTTCTGCTGCAGGGGCTGAACTTCGGCATCGATTTCCGCGGTGGAACCACGATCCGGACCCAAAGCAATCATGCAATCGACGTGGGTGTATACCGCGATGCTTTGTCTCCGCTGCAACTGGGTGACGTCACCATCACCGAGATTTTTGATCCAAGCTTCGGTCCCGATGAAAATGTCGCGATGATCCGTATTCAGGCTCAGGAAGACGCCGAAGCGGTCACCGCAGATGTGATCACCCAGGTCGGCGAAGCGCTGGCTGCCGCAGACCCCGGACTAAAACTGCCCTTTGAAAGCGTCGAATCCGTTGGCCCAAAAGTGTCGGGCGAGCTGATCCAGACTGCTGTTATCGCGGTTGTCTTGGCCATCGGCGCCGTTCTTGTCTACATTTGGCTGCGCTTTGAATGGCAGTTTGCACTGGGGGCAGTTGCCGCATTGGTGCACGATGTGATCCTGACCATCGGCATCTTCTCGGAACTGCAAATCCGCTTCGATCTGGCGATCATCGCGGCGCTGCTGACCATCGTCGGCTATTCGCTGAACGACACGGTTGTCGTCTTCGACCGGGTGCGCGAGAATCTGCGGAAATACAAAAAGAAGGACCTGAAAGAGGTTCTGAACGTATCGATCAACGAAACCCTGAGCCGAACGGTGATGACCTCGGTCACAACTTTACTGGCGCTGATCTCGCTTTATCTGCTGGGTGGGGACGTCATCCGCGGATTTGTCTTCGCGATGATCTGGGGTGTCGTTGTCGGGACCTATTCGTCGGTCTTCGTGGCCTCAACCATCCTGCTGTGGCTGGGGGTCAAGCGCGACTGGTCCAAACCGTCGAATACGGCGGGCAACCAGTTTGCCAATATTGATGCCTGAGGCTCTACAACAGGCCTTGGCCCTGCCGGGCCTCACTTGGCTGATCCTTACCATCGGAGCCGCGGGACTTGTCCGCGGCTTCACAGGTTTTGGCACCGCGATGATCTTTGTGCCGGTGGCGACCCAGTTCCTGCCTATTGCAGAAGTGGTCTTTCTGATGGCCGCCACCGGTATTGCATCAACCTTTGCCTTGGCTCCGCAGGCGTGGCGGGATTGTGACAAGGTCGAAATCAGCACTCTGGGCTTTGCCGCAACGATAACCGTGCCGCTGGGGCTGTGGATCATGGTGCAGGTGGACTCGGTTGCGCTGCGCTGGGTTGTTTGCGGCATTACCGGTCTGACCCTGCTGGCCGTGGTTACTGGCTGGCGGTGGGAGGGTAAACTGGGACTGCCCGGACGTCTCGCCATCGGCGGTAGCGCAGGCGTTGTCGGCGGCATGACCGGGCTGACCGGCCCGGTTGTCATCGTGTTCTATCTGGCCAGTTCCACAGATGTGCGCAAGATTCGTGCCAACACCATCATTTTTCTGGCATTGCTCGACGTTGTCATCGTTTTCAACATCCTCATCAGCGGTGCCGCAGATTTGTCGATCCTATGGATTGTCCTGCTGCTGTGTGTGCCTTATCTGATCACTACGCTTATCGGCAAAGCATTGTTCGACCCGAAACTGGAACGGATCTACCGCCTCGCGGCCTATTCGGTCATCCTGATTGCGGTCATTTCCGGACTGCCGCTTCTGGATTGAAGAAGGGACATCATGCGTCTGAATCAGATTACTTTTACAGATGCCAAACCCATAGACGGTTATGGCCCCGGTTTTTTTCGAATTGGCGGCGATGTCTTCCACGGCGCTGTCCTGACAGGCCCGGCAGGCCCGGCAGAGTGGGGCGGCTATGACGACCGACACCCCCTTCTGGACCTGGCGGGCAGGATCGACGTCCTGCTTATCGGCACGGGCGCAGACATGGCCCACATCCCCCAATCGCTACGGGTTGAGTTGGAAAATGTCGGACTTGGTGTTGAAATCATGAACTCCCCCGCCGCCTGCCGCACCTACAATGTGCTGCTCGCCGAAGGTCGCCGCATCGCACTTGCCCTGATCCCTGTCTGACGGGATTCTCTTCATCTGGCCAAAAATATCCCGGGGAGTGTGAGGGGCTGGCCCCTCACTCCGACATGTGCCGGCTGTGGTGCGCTGGCATCCTGCGGCAAATCTCGCCTTTTGCCCCTGCGGACAATCCGCTAAGCGGGTCTCATGACTTTGACTGTAACAGATCTGTCGATCACACGTGGCGGTGTTCCCGTCCTTGAGGGCCTCAGCTTTCAGCTGTCGCCGGGCAAGGCTCTGATCCTGCGGGGCCCAAACGGGATCGGCAAAACGACGCTTCTGCGCACGTTGGCTGGCTTGCAGCCTCCGCTGGAAGGCAAGATCGAAGGGGCCGAGGACCGGATCGCCTACGCGTCCCATTCGGACGGGCTCAAACCGACATTGTCGGTGACTGAAAACCTGACATTCTGGGCAGCGGTCTTTGGTACATATGACATCCAGCCGGCGCTGGACGCTTTTGAGTTGAACGAACTCGCCGACCGTCACGCCGGCAATCTGTCGGCGGGCCAGAAACGGCGGTTGGGGCTGGCGCGGATGCTGGTCACAGGGCGGCCAATCTGGATGCTGGACGAACCGACCGTCTCGCTGGACAGGAACGCGGTGCAAATGTTTGCCGATGCGGTGGGGGCACATCTGGGGCAGGGCGGGTCAGCCCTGATCGCGACCCATATCGACCTTGGCCTTGATGGCGAGGTTCTGGACGTCGGTCCTAACAAGGCCAAACCCAAACCCATCGACGATTTCGACGGAGGTTTCCTGTGATCGCCCTGTTGCTGCGCGACCTGAAACTGGCTTTCCGCGCAGGCGGCGGGTTTGGGCTGGGTCTGGCCTTTTTCCTGATCGTGACTGTGATGGTGCCATTTGCCGTGGGGCCGCAATCCTCGCTGCTGTCCACGATTGCGCCCGGTGTGCTCTGGCTGGGGGCCTTGCTGGCCTGCCTTCTGTCGCTTGACCGCCTGCTGGCACTGGACTGGGAAGACGGCTCGCTCGACCTGCTGGCCACGGCACCGCTGCCGCTTGAATCGGTTGTCACAGTCAAGGCGCTGGCCCACTGGCTGACCACTGGTCTGCCGCTGGTTCTGGCCGCGCCGTTTCTGGGTGTCTTGCTGAACCTGCCGCTACCGGGGTTTTTCTGGCTGGTGATCTCGCTCCTGATCGGTACCCCGGCCATGAGCGTCATCGGGACATTTGGTGCTGCGCTCACCGTTGGTCTGAAACGTGGCGGGCTATTGCTGTCGCTTCTGGTGTTGCCGCTTTACGTCCCCACCCTGATTTTCGGGGCCGAAGTTGCCCGGCGTGGAGCAACAGGGATGGAGGTGCAGACGCCACTGCTGATGCTGGCCGGGATCACGGCGGCAACCATCGCATTGTTGCCCTTTGCCAGCGCTGCCGTGCTACGTATCAATCTGCGGTGAACCGCGACAAGTTTGATGGATGTCAATTGAGAACCACCCCAACTCGGACTAGATAGGGCCCATGTCAATCGCAGCCAAAGCCAACGCCCTCTGGGAATATGCCAACCCGCGCAAGTTTCTTGAAACCAGCGAACGGGTCCTGCCGTTTTTCTGGATCGTCTCGATCCTCTGCATCGTTGTCGGTCTGACCTGGGGCTTTTTCTTTACACCGGACGACTACAAGCAGGGGTCGACGGTCAAGATCATCTATTTGCATGTTCCGGCGGCCCTGATGGCGATCAATTGCTGGCTGATGATGCTGGCCACCTCATTGGTCTGGCTGGTGCGTCGCCACCATGTCAGCGCGCTTGCGGCACGGGCTGCTGCACCGATCGGGATTGTAATGACCCTGATTGCGCTGCTGACCGGGGCCATCTGGGGACAGCCCATGTGGGGCACATGGTGGGCCTGGGATCCGCGCCTGACATCGTTTCTGATCCTGTTTCTGTTCTACCTTGGCTATGTCGCCTTGTGGGAAGCTATTGAGGACCCTGATACCGCAGCTGATCTGACCTCGGTTCTGTGTCTTGTTGGGTCGGTCTTTGCGATCCTCAGCCGGTATGCGGTGAATTTCTGGAATCAGGGCCTGCATCAGGGCGCATCGGTCATGCGGGCCGGGGCCGTTACCGGGGCGGATACGGAAGAGAAAGTCAGCAACGTCTTTTTCTACCCCCTGCTGGCCTGCATCATCGGATTTGTTCTGCTGTTCATCGCCTTGGTGTTGTACCGCACCGGAACGGAAATTCGCGCCCGTCGTATCAAGGCGTTACAGGCACGGGAAAGGGTGGGCGGATGATCCCCGATCTTGGAAAATATGCAGACGCTGTTTTGTCGTCTTATGCCGTTTCCATTGCCCTTATCGTGGTACTGGTTGCGTTCAGCGTGATGCGCGGGCGCAAGGTGCGTGCGGAAATGGAAAAGGTCGAACAGAGGATGTCGCGCAATGGCTAAAATCTCGCCCCTGATGATTGCGCCACCTCTGATATTTGGCGCATTCGCGGTTCTCGCAGGCATCGGCATGTTTCGCGAAGATCCCAACGCTTTGCCCTCGGCCCGCGAAGGCCAACCGGCGCCGCCCGTGGTTCTAACCGAGTTTCCGGGAAAGACCCTTTTCGACGACGAAACGCTGCGGGACGGAGAGGTCAAGCTGGTCAACTATTGGGCCAGCTGGTGCGCCCCATGCCGCGTCGAGCACCCCAATCTCGAAGCGCTGGCAGCTGAAGGCATCCCTGTTTATGGCATCAACTACAAAGACAAGCTGAGCAGTGCCGAGGCTTTTCTGGCTGATCTTGGCGATCCTTACGTCGCCATGGGCCGCGACGAACAGGGCCGCATGGCAATTGATTGGGGTTTGTACGGTGTTCCCGAGACCTACGTGATCGACGGTGATGGAACGATCATTCTGCGCTTTGCAGGCCCGATCACGCAACGTGTCATCGAAAGCACCATCCGGCCTGCGCTTGAGAAAGCGGCTGAGTAGGGCCTTTCAACCTCTGGTTCAGGCGAGCTGGTAGGTTTGGAAATCCTGCTCGACCTCAAGAAACTCGTTGATTCGCAGAAAATCGCCTTTGTCGGCACGCCAGTTCAGGTAGGCTTCAAGCGCGTCGGGGTTTTCCCAGATGTGAACAACGACTTGTTCGTTGTTTGCGGGCGAGAGCAGAAGATAAGCGGCACGACATCCGGGGAATTTTCGGGTTTCGGCAACCAGATCCCCGATCAGTTTGGCAAGCGCCGCGAATTTCCCCGGCAGGGGCGTGGATTTGACAATGACGACTTCCTGCATACGCGTCTCCGGTTTTTGTAGCAGGGTCAAGGAATCCACTTAAAAATGCGTGAACGGGATACTGAAATACAGAAAAGGAAAGAGCGCCCCGCAGGCGCCCTTGTCATTTGTCCAGACTGGTCAGGCTTAGTTGGCCTTCGCCAGATTCCTCAGCACGTATTGAAGCACGCCACCGTTTTCGATGTATTCGATCTCAGGCGCGGTATCGATCCGGCATTTCAACTGGATGGTCGTCTCAGCCCCATCTGCGTAGGTGATGGTGCAGGGCACGTCCTGCAACGGCTCGACCGTATCCAGCCCGTGAATTGAGACGGTTTCGTCCCCCTTCAGACCCAGAGTTTTGCGGGTATCTCCACCGGTGAATTCGAACGGGATCACGCCCATGCCAACCAGATTGGACCGGTGGATACGCTCAAAGCTCTCGGCGATTACGGCCTTGACGCCCAGCAGCGCCGTGCCCTTGGCCGCCCAGTCGCGGCTTGAGCCCGCGCCGTATTGTTCGCCGCCGAACACGACCAGCGGGGTGCCATTGGCCTGATAGGCCATCGAGGCATCGTAGATCGACGTCTGTTCGCCATCCGGACCTTTGGTGTATCCGCCTTCAACTCCGTCCAACATCTCGTTCTTGATGCGGATATTGGCGAAGGTGCCGCGCATCATGACTTCGTGATTGCCCCGTCGCGAGCCATACGAGTTGAACTCGCGCGGCTGAACCTGACGGTCGGTCAGATACTTGCCAGCCGGCGTCGTGGTTGCGAATGATCCCGCAGGTGAGATGTGGTCGGTGGTCACCATGTCGCCCAGAATGGCCAGAACTTTAGCGCCTTCGATGTTCGAGATCGTGCCCGGTTCCGCCCCCATACCCTGGAAATAGGGCGGGTTCTGGATGTAGGTCGACGTTGGCGGCCAGTCATAGGTTTCCTGTTGCGGTACCTCGACGCTTTGCCATTTCTCATCCCCCTTGAAGACATCCGCATATTTTGACTGGAACGCTTCGCGGGTTACGGTCGCTTCAACCAGTTCCGCGATTTCGCTTTGGGTTGGCCAGATGTCCTTCATGAAGACGTCGTTGCCATCCTTGTCCTGACCGATAGGCTCGGACGTCAGATCGATGTCGAGCGTACCTGCCAGCGCATAGACAACAACCAACGGCGGTGAAGCCAGGTAGTTCGCGCGGACATCCGGTGAGATACGGCCTTCGAAGTTCCGGTTGCCGGACAGAACCGACGTGGCGACAAGATCGCCCTCGGCAATGGCTTCCGAGATTTCCTTCTGGATCGGGCCCGAGTTGCCGATGCAGGTGGTGCAGCCGTACCCAACAAGGTTGAAACCAACCTTGTCCAGATCATCTTGCAGTCCAGCGGCCTCAAGGTAGGCCGATACAACCTGCGAACCGGGTGCCAGCGAGGTTTTGACCCAAGGCTTGCGGTTCAGACCCAGCGCTGCGGCTTTGCGGGCCACAAGGCCAGCACCGATCATCACGTAAGGGTTCGAAGTGTTGGTGCAGGAGGTGATCGAAGCAATTACAACCTTGCCCGACTCCATGGTGTAGTCTTCGCCCTTGACGGCGACTTCCTTGCCCATGGGGCGCTTGAAGGTCTCTTTCATTTCCCTGGTGAAAGCGGCCTTGGCGTCGGTCAGTGCGACGTAGTCCTGCGGGCGTTTCGGTCCTGAAATTGCAGGAACGATCAAGCCCATGTCCAGCGATAGCGTGTCCGTGTAGATCGGCGCATAATCCGGGCCTCTCCAGAACCCGTTTTCCTTGGCATAGGCTTCGACCAGCGCGATGCGGTCTTCGTCGCGGCCAGTGTTGCGCATGTAGCGCAGGGTCTCGCCGTCGATCGGGAAGAAGCCGCAGGTCGCGCCGTATTCCGGCGCCATATTGGCGATGGTTGCACGGTCAGCCAGCGGCAGGCGGTCCAGCCCTTCGCCATAAAATTCGACGAATTTGCCCACCACGCCCTTGGCGCGCAGCATTTCGACAACCTTCAGAACAAGGTCCGTACCGGTGGTGCCTTCGACCATCGAGCCGGTCAACTCGAAGCCGATCACCTCGGGGATCAGCATCGAGATCGGCTGACCCAGCATTGCGGCCTCGGCCTCGATCCCGCCGACGCCCCAACCCAGAACGGCCATGCCATTGACCATGGTGGTGTGGCTGTCGGTGCCAACCAGCGTGTCAGGATAGGCAACTTCTTCGCCGTTCTGATCGGTGTCAGTCCAGACAGTCTGTGCCAGATATTCCAGGTTCACCTGATGACAGATACCGGTGCCGGGAGGCACAACGCGGAAATTATTGAACGCGTTCTGACCCCATTTCAGGAACTGATAGCGTTCCATGTTGCGCTCGTATTCGCGGTCGACGTTCATCTGGAACGCACGCGGGTTCCCGAACTCGTCGATCATGACCGAGTGGTCGATAACCAGATCGACCGGGTTCAGCGGGTTGATCTTCTGTGCGTCGCCGCCCAGGCCTTTGATTCCGTCGCGCATGGCGGCCAGATCGACCACCGCAGGAACACCGGTAAAGTCCTGCATCAGCACACGGGCAGGGCGGTACGCAATCTCGCGCGGGTTCTTGCCGCCATTGGCACCCCATTCGGCAAATGCCTTGATGTCATCGACCGAGACCGAAAAGCCGCTGTCTTCAAATCGGAGCATGTTTTCCAGCACGACTTTCAACGCGGCAGGAAGGTTGGAGAAATCACCCAAACCGGCCTGCTGCGCGGCGGGGATCGAATAGTAGGAAATGGATTTGCCATTCACGTTCAGGCTGCGGCGTGTCTTGGCGGTATCCTGTCCGACTTTAATGGGCATCTGGTGGCCTCCCTTCTCAAATGACTTGGATTTCGGGCATCGCTGAGTGTTATCTGCATCACCCAAGCCGTTGGTTCAAGGTTCAATGACACTGGATTTGTAATTTTGTATACCATTGCACACATTTAGGCGGAGAATTGCAGATACCGCCCTCAAGAAACGTTGATTGGCGGTTGAAGGGCAAAACGGCTATCCCAGAGAACACCCGCTTTATCCGAGAGTTTTGATGTTCAGACCCGCTGCTTTGACCGCCCTGATATCCTGCCTGCTCGCCACCCAGCCCATGGCCGGTGGGGATCCTGTGGTGGTTGAGCTGTTCACCTCACAGGGGTGTTCGTCTTGCCCGCCGGCAGATCGGATCATGCATGAGCTGGCGAAACGCGACGATGTCATCGGGCTGGCGTTGCATGTCGACTATTGGGATTACATCGGCTGGAAGGACGAATATGCCGATCCTGATCACACGCTGCGGCAACGGGCCTATGCCCGCGAAAACGGAAAATCCATGATCTATACGCCCCAGATGATCATAAATGGTCAGCACGATATTGTCGGCGCTCAGGCTCAGGAGCTCGACCGTCTGATTGATGCGCATCTAAAGGCCGCCCCCGAGGCAGCGGTGACAGCAACCCGAGACGCTGACGAAGTGACCGTGAGTGTGACGCCTGTGGAATTGCCCGCAGGTGAGATCTATGACGTGCGTATCGTTCAGTATTCGCCTCTGCGCCATGCCTCGATCCGCCGTGGTGAACTAGCCGGGCGGGAATTGGATTATGCCAATGTTGTTGAGACATGGCAGATTGCAGGCCGGTGGGACGGGAAAGCGCCGCAGACTTACTCGGCGCAGCTGGAACCAGACTTGCCAGCCGTTGTGCTTGTGCAAAGGGCCGGTCACGGGCCAATTGTTGCCGCGACTTGGGCCAAATGATCAGGGCATGTCGTCCGGTTGAACGCCAAGGCCGTTCCAGCTTTTCCAACGCCGGTGGATCCAGAACCACTGTCCCATATGCTGCCGCACGATCTGTTCCAGATCGTCATTGGTGAACTGGGTCATCGTCTTTGGGTCCGTGTGCGGCACGGGATCATGCAGGATGATTTCAAAGTCGATGCCGTTTGGCTGGCGCACGGCATAGCACGGTATCAGTACGGCCTTGTATTTGATGGCCAGCTCTGCGTTCAGCACGGATGTCACGGCAGGCTTGCCAAAGAATGTCAGCTCTTCGCCCCCCAGCGCATGCAGGTCGGACACGATAGCGATAATTCCACCGTTCTTGAGTGACCGAACCATTTCGACCATACCGCGCCGCCCCTGTTCAAACATCGGTGCGCCGGTTTTGTAAAAAGCCTCGACATAAGCGTCGTTGAAATAGGGATTGGCCATCCGCCGGTAGAGGCATCCAATCGGCTTGCCGCTGTGTTTCTGCAGGGCAACACGCGCGGCCAGATAGTGACCGAAATGCGCCGTGATCATCATCACCGGACGCCCTTCGGCAATCGCGGCGTCAAACGCAGCAATACCGGGCCCGGATATCTTGGCGTTCACCTGACGTTCGATGAAACCTTCGGGTGAGAAATGCTCCATTATTGCCCGACCGGCATTATCCGACACGTCACGATAGATCTTTGTGATCTCGGCGTCAGACAATTCAGGGCAGGTGAGCTTTAGATTCCGGCGGACACGGGTGCGAAATCCAACGACGGGCGCAAGGGTTTTCATGATTGCACCCATGGTTGCTATGCGCCTTTCATAAGGAAGCAGGCGCATAGCGCCGATGATTCCCTGCAGGAGCAGATTGGCGACATAGTATTTTCCAAGCTCAAACCGGCTGAGCTCCGACTTTTCGACGGGCATGGAGGTGTCTCACCGCGTGTTGCGAAATGTTGCCTCAGACATACAACCCGGTACCCGTAACCTCAAGCACCCTGGCGAAATGGCTGCCCTAACGATCTGGCGGGTGCGCCTGTTCCTGCCTCAACCCGTGTTTTCGTCGTCTTCCTTTTCAATCAGCGTAATTGTTCCGGCGTCAGACAAGGTACGAACCGCCCCAACGATCTGGGTCATGGCATCTTCGGCCTCAGATTGCTTGACCCGCCCGCGTTCCGCGATTTCCTCGCGCAGGTTTTCTGCCATGCGAGAGGAGATATTCGACAGCAGAAACTCGACAGAAGCCTTGTCATCATCCGCGGCGGCACCGGCCAGGGCCGCGACCAGAACAGGCTGATCGACTTCCCGCAATATGGCTGGAACATCACGGGGCGAAATCCGGCTGGAGATATGGGCGAAGGTAAAGATCGAGCGGCGCACCAGATCGGCAAAATCGGCGTCGTCCTCATCCAGCGCGTTCAGCAGGTTGTCGCGCGTGGCGGAGGCAGACTGGTTCAGAATTGCACCCACCCGCGCGCCTGGACCGTCATTGAAGGCCTGAACAGGCCGCTGATCCAGCTGAGCAGCCAGTGACCAGCCGATCCGCTCAACCGCTTCGGGCGTGACATTTGCTGTTTTCGAGATTGCGTAGGTGATCCGCCGCGCCACCGGACCCGGCATGTGGCCCAGCATCTGCGCCGCCTGTGCCGTATCCATTTTTGAAAGCATCACAGCGGCCACTTCAGTGCTTTCCGCCTGTGCCATGGCCGCAAGGTCCTGGGCTGGTATGTCGCGCAACCTTTGCCAGGGATCACCGATCTGACGAACTCCGGCAACTTTGCGCAAACGCGCGGCTGTCGCGGGTGTGATTTTTCCACTGACGGCATCCAAGGCCCCGGCAAGACCATGTGGAAAGGCCAGACCGACATTGTCCAGGGCTTCGCTGAATTCCTGCGCCACAGCACCCAGAGTCGCCCGGTCTACAAGGCCCATTTCCCCCAATTGATGTGTCAGTTTCTCTTGCAGGTCATCGGGAAGCTCCTCCAGCGGAAGATCGGCGCCGTCGTTCAACAACAGGCGCACGACAACAGCCGCCTTTTGACGGCTGGTCAAAGATCGGGGAACAAGGCGCGGGCTGTCGCCACCTCCTGCGGAAAATGGGGCCGAAGCCCCTTGAACCGTTTGAATTAATGCGTTGGTGTTCTGCATCTGCCTGTGGAGCTAAAGTTTTCAAACCACAGGCAGATTAGAGAGAGTTGGGTTAAATAACCCTGAACCTTAATAGCTGTATGTCAGGCCCGTTCGGATCGCTTCGCGCAACGATGCCTCGGCCCAGGTGCCTTCTCCGCCACGGGACTTTATTTCGCGCCATTGCTCGATCGCCAGATCGGTTCGGCCTTCGGACACAAACCCCTGCGCCATGTAGCTGCGCGCCAAAAGATTGTCTGGGTTGGCATTGATCGCGTTTTGGTAAAAGACATTTGCCAGTTCCAGCTCGCCCATCTTGCGATAGGTGAAACCCCAATAGGTCAGGACACGATCATCGTCCTGATCCATGATGCGCAGAATGTCCTGAGCGTGCCCGTATTGCCCGTCATACGCCAGTTCGCGGACCGCATCATACAGCTGATCATCTGTCAGGCTTGACTTGTCGGGTTTGACGCATTTTCCACGGGTTTCGTCATATACACGGCCGAACAGGCATTTCTTGGTTGTATTCGTCGGTTTCGGCGGGCTGCTGCTGTCACCACCTGCGGCATGGACAGCTGGCGCGAAGGCAAAGGCTTGCAAAGCAAGGGCAGAAGCTAACAAAAGGCGCATTTCTTTACTCCGTTCTCGGGGCTCTTATTGAAATCATAGTGTGATCTACAAAAAAGCTAACAGGGGAACGGTCGCTTTTATTCACGAACTGGACAAAAATTGTCAGCTGTTAACAGATTTCGCGCAGCTTTTTGTTTCAGTATCCCACGTTGTCCCGGGTGCGCAGGATTGGGTCTGTTTGGAATGTTGTTCGCAGGCAAGCCCGGCCGAGGCCACAAGAACCAGTGCCAATGCGCTTAGGAGTGTTCGGATCATGATGTTTCCCTCGTATGGAAAAAGCACATGCAGGATACCGCATTTCCGTTGGTCTGGCAAAAAACAAGGGGGTACAATGCACGTGGCAGAACACCCCCGGCTAACAGACTGAAAAGATAACCGTTAGTCGCCAAACACGCGCGCAAAGATCGTATCGACATGCTTGGTGTGATACCCGAGGTCGAATTTCTCTTCGATCTCCGCAGGGCTGAGTGCGGCAGTTACATCAGCATCCGCCAACAGTTCCTCCTTGAAGTCGGTGCGGTGTTCCCAAACCTTCAAAGCGTTGCGCTGTACCATGGCATAGGCGTCCTCACGGCTGACACCTGCCTGGGTCAGGGCCAAGAGAACCCGCTGGCTCATAACAAGGCCTGGGAACTTGTTCATGTTTTCCAGCATGTTTTCCGGGAAGATCAGCATTTTGTCGACCACACCTGTCAGGCGGGCCAAGGCAAAATCCAGCGTGATTGTGGCATCCGGACCGATCATGCGCTCGACAGATGAATGCGAGATGTCGCGTTCGTGCCAGAGCGCGACATTCTCCATCGCCGGTATTACGGCCGCGCGGACCATGCGCGCCAGACCGGTAAGGTTCTCAGTCAGCACCGGGTTTTTCTTGTGCGGCATCGCCGAAGAGCCTTTCTGGCCCATCGAGAAGAACTCAGCCCCCTCCAGTACCTCGGTCCGCTGCATGTGGCGGATTTCGATGGCGATGTTCTCGATGCTGCTGGCGATGACGCCCAGCGTTGCAAAAAAGGCCGCGTGGCGGTCACGCGGAATGACCTGCGTGCTGATCGGCTCAGGCACCAGACCCAGCTTGTCACATACATGTTCCTCGACTTGCGGGTCGATATTGGCAAAGGTACCAACCGCGCCGCTGATCGCTCCGGTGGCGATTTCCGCACGTGCGTCACGCATCCGGGACAGGTTGCGGTCCATCTCGGCGTAGAAGCGGGCAAAGGTCAGACCCATGGTTGTCGGTTCGGCGTGGATGCCGTGGCTGCGTCCGATGCGAATCGTGTCCTTATGTTCCAACGCCCGGCGCTTGAGCGCAGCCAGAAGCCCTTCAAGGTCGGCAATCAGGATGTCGGCGGCGCGGGTCAGCTGTACGTTGAAACAAGTGTCCAGCACGTCCGAGCTGGTCATTCCCTGATGCACAAAACGCGCCTCTTCACTGCCGACATGCTCAGCAAGATGGGTCAGGAAGGCGATAACGTCATGCTTGGTGACGGCCTCGATCTCGTCGATGCGGGCGACATCGAATTCCACATCCTTGGCTTTCCAGACGGCTTCGGCATTTTCACGCGGGATCACGCCCAGATCCGCCATGGCGTCGCACGCGTGCGCCTCGATCTCGTACCAGATGCGGAACTTGGTCTCGGGCGACCAGATGGCAACCATTTCGGGGCGGGAATAACGGGGAATCATAGGCGACGGCACCTTTTTTGCAGATTGGATGAGGCGTTGGCGCGGGGTTTAGCCGCGTGCGGGGTAGGGAACAAGATGCGAGAGCGTATATGAGACGGTTTGCCCTGATTCTTGCCGGTTGTTCGGGCTTTTCAGCAGCAGACGGGTTCGGAAAACTGTCTTGCAAAGGATATAGCAAGGCATTGACGGGCAGGGTTCCGCAATAAGGCAGGTTTTGCGCCTGCAACTAGGTCTCACCGGATCATGCCGCCAGTTGGGGTGGATGCCTGTCCTGCCCTTGCTGCCAAGCGATGCTGGACAAACAGCGCTGCAACAGTTCAATCTGATCGGAAGGAAATAACCAGGTTATTGAGATATGCGTTTTTTATCATGTTCTGTACTTGCCCTCTGTGGTGTGTTTTGGGTCGGCGCAGCTGCACCAGCACTGGCTGACACACCCGTGACATACACCGATGAAGGCCAAGCGCTCTTTCGGTTTGACGTTCCAGACTTCTGGGTCCTTCGTACCGGCGGCCCGCGCGAGATTCAGGATACCGAACTGGGCGACGCCCGTGCGGTCGCGCGGGTCATGGGGTTCCGGCCGGTGACAGACGACGCGGTGTGGATGGGTTTCGTATCACCTGCGGGGGTTGGAACAATTCAGGGCGGCGTCCGGTACTTGCAGGATATCGACAAGTTTCTGGTCAAAGACCCTACGACGACCAGCACCAGCGATACCCGTATCGGCGGATTGCCAGCCCGCGTGTTTCGGGGCACCGGGCACCGGGACGGCAAGGGAGTAAGCTTTACCGCCACCGTCATTGACCTTCCGCAAGGCCGGGTTGCCATCGCAGTTGCTATTCTGCGGGACGGGGCAGACCCGATTTATGCAGATGATCTGAACGCCGTTTTCGCGTCGTTCCGGGCACTTCAGTGAGGGAGGGAGCGATGAGCGTTAGACTGATCAAACGGATGTCCCTTACGCTAGGGTTTGGGATCGCGACTTTGACGCTGTCGGCCTGTGACGGTGTGACGGTTGGGGTCGGGTACGGGTATGACCCGTTTTACGACTCGATGCTGTGGAACGACTACTACCATGACGTTAATGTGGATATTGACGTTGATCGTCCCAACCGACCTGATCGACCAGTGCGCCCCGAGCGTCCGAAACCGCCTGTTGCCAAACCTCCCGCGCGCCCGCGCCCACCTGTCGCGCGCCCACCTGTCGCGCGCCCGCCGGTTGCCCGCCCGCCCATTCATCGACCGAGCCCGCGACGCTAAGGAACAAAAGGCCGCCTGTCAGGCGGCCTTTCTTATGAAAGAAGCTCGGTCGTTATGTGGGCCGAGCCTTCAAGCGTCCGGTGAACCGGGCACTTGTCCGCAATCTCAAGCAAACGTTGCCTTTGCTCCTGATCCAGCGGGCCGCTCAGGCGGATTTTCCGGCGAAACTGGTCCACCTTGCCGTCATTCACCAATCCGGCATCCTGCGCGTGAACCTTGTCATGACACACATCGACGCTGACATTTGTCAGGGGCCAGCCCTTGCGCCGGGCGTACATGCGTATTGTCATCGACGTGCAGGCCCCCAGACCGGCCGAGACAAAGCCATAAGGCGACATGCCCTTGTCCGTACCGCCATAAGATGCGGGCTCATCCGCGACCAGATGGTGGTTTGGACCGGCCTGAATATCCTGCATGAACCCGCCGGGATCTGCTTCGGTTATGCGCACGACGCCTTCTGGCGCACCCGGTGGCGGCGCGGGTGGGCACAGTTTCACATAGCGCGAAACCCATGCGGCAATGACATCGGCTGCATATTCGGCGTCAGAGGCGCGGGTGATCAGGTGATCGGCATCGTCAAGGGTAACAAAGCTTTTGGGGTGTTTCGCGGCCAGAAAGATCGCGCTCGCATTGTCGATGCTGACCGTTTCGTCGCGTGGGGCATGAAGGATCAACAGGGCGGCTTTGAGGTCGGCGATTGCAGATGACAGGGCCGATTTGGCAATGTCGTCCACAAAAGCTTTGCCAATTCGGAAGGGGCGACCACCCAGAGAGACCTCGGCACTGCCATCCTCTTCGATCTGAGGCAACGCGGCCTCAAAGTGATGCGACACATGGGCGGGGTCCGACGGTGCACCCAATGTCACGACGGCTTTTACAGTGGGAATACCTGCCCGCGCCCGCAACACCGCCGCGCCCCCAAGCGAGTGGCCGATCAGCAGGGCAGGTGCCATGTTTCGACCGGCCAGATATTGCGCGGCTGAAATCAGATCCTCGACATTCGAAGTGAAGGTCGTATTGGCAAACTCGCCTTCGGAATGGCCCAGTCCGGTGAAATCGAACCGAAGCACCGCGATACCCATGGCAGCCAGACGGGCGGAAATGCGCCGGGCGGCCGGTATATCCTTGGAGCAGGTAAAGCAGTGGGCGAACAGGGCCGTTGCCAGCACGGGTCCATCCGGCAAATCCAGTCGCGCCGCCAATTGGCTGCCGTCATGTCCGGCAAAAGTGATGCGTTCCGTGGGCATGTCGGCTCCTTGAATGGTACGGGGGAACACGCCCAATACTGTGTATTTGCCCCTTGGGTCACAACCCTTAAGTCACACGCGTAACAGGAAGGTGAGAACAAACGGGCGTTGCACGGACGGCGCAAGATCCCTGTCGCCTTCGGGCCGCATGACGGCGGAGCTCTTACCTTCTTTTATTATCAAGAATAGTGATGGCGATGCAAACAAACATTCGTTTCACTTATGATCCTCCTCATCCCATCTGTGGTTCCTGAAAGCTGAAACAGGAGACACAGATGTCACATGCAGATATTACGCCCCAGATACACGACCTGCGTTCACGTATGATCCTGGCTATTGTTCTGGTCGGCCTTGCCGGGTTCGCGGTCGGCCAATCCTGGCCCGCGCCCCAAGGTGGTTCACAGGTTCAGGTCAGCCCTGCCACGGAAGACTGGCATGGAAATGTCCGCCGGTCCCATTGGTCGAATTGAAGGCTCGGCCTTATTCGATCCCCATCAATTGGGGGTCAAAGGGATATCTGGACAGGTTCTCAAACCCGGTTTCGGTAATGAGAACCTGATCCTCAAGCTTGATGCTGAAATCGCCACCGACTTCGCCAACGCAGGCTTCGACGCACAGCACCATGCCGGGCTCCAGCGGATAGTCATATGCGCCTTCCACGGCTTTGTCCGGATACGCGACCAGCGGCCATTCATCACACAATCCCACTCCGTGCATCAGGCAACCGTATTTCTGCGCCTGAAACTTGTCGTCAAGCCTGTGCGACATGGCGGTAAGTTCCGGGATCATCACACCGGGCTTCAGCATCTGCATGTTGGTCATGATGTGTTCATGCGCGTGCTGCATGGCATAGATCATGTCAGGGCGAGGTTTTTGGTCGCCAATCCACCATGTGCGCGAGATATCGATGCAAATCCCGTAAGACCCGATCAGGTCGGTGTCGAAGGCGATGATTTCGTTTTGCTGCGTGATGCGTGGGCCGCATTCCTGGAACCACGGGTTCGTGCGTTGGCCTGACGCCAGCAGGCGGGTTTCAATCCATTCGCCACCGCGCCGGATGTTTTCCGCGTGCAGAACAGCCCAGATATCATCCTCGGTTGTCTTGCCATTGCCGACATTCGCGCGTGCAAAGCTCTCCATCTCCGCCACAGCGGTTTCGCAGGCGTGATTGGCACAGCGCATGGCCAGAATCTCATCCGGTCCCTTCACGGCACGGGTCTTTTCGGTCAGCTCTTCACCTTCCATGACCTCAAAGCCCTGCGCCTCAAGCGCGCGCAGACCATGCAGCATGATCTTGTCGACAGCCAAACGTTTGTTGCCGCCGCCATGCGCATCGATCAGCACGCGCACCTCGTTCGAAAAGACATCTGCCGCGATATCCACCTTGTCGCCACGGTCGAAGTAAAACAGGTCCGCACCTGAACGCTGTTCGCGCACCAGCGGATTGAACGTGCTGAGGAAAGGCGAGTTCTTGTAGTCCCATATCACCATATAGCCATCGGCACATAACAGCACGGCGCGAAACGGGTTATGCGTATTCCATAACTGCATGTTCGTGCTGTCGGTCGCATAGCGGATGTTCAGCGGGTCAAAAACCAGCAAACCTCCGTATCCGCGATCAACGATGGCCTGCGTCAGACGCTTCCAGCGATGTTCCCGCATCCGTGCAAGATTGGGCAGTTCCAGACCTGCCGCAGCCCATTCGTCAAAAGCCAGCTGTGTCGGCCCGATCTCGATCCGGTCATTTTCGTTTGGCGTGCCATCACCCAGCGTAGCGCCTCGGCTGGGGTCAATCTTGCGCGTGTCTCGGTAATGCTTGTTCATGACGGACCTCGTTGCTTGTTCAGTCAAACCTAAGGTGCCCATGTGGATCGTCTTGGAAAAATGCGACGGCGATCCTGTCGTTTTCGACCGACAAATATTTCGACCCATGCTAAGTCGCTGGTATGAATAAAATTCTGCAAGATAAAATACCGTATGATGTCGGCGACCCGCGTGCTTTGCCGGGTATCCAGCCTGCAACGATGGAAAACTGGTTGCATCGGGACGAGGCTTTTGCCGGTCAGATGCGACGCCGGGAAAAGCTGCTGACGGAACGCCGTGATGACGTTCTGGCGCTTGATCCGCAGGCAGAACCCGCCGCTCGGGAACTGCTCGACCTTGTGCTGTCGCAGGTCTATCCCAATGCAGCTGAAGAAGCCGTCAGACCCGACGGAGTAAGTGTCGCAGTCGACCGGGCGCAGCCGCTTGATACATTGTGCAGGCTGGTTCAGGAGGATTTTTGCATCCTGCAAAAGCGCGGAACTGAACATGTATTGACCGGCGCAATCCTGTGTTTCCCGGCCAGCTGGCTTTTGTCCGAAAAATTCATGCGACCACTGATCGACATCCATGTGCCTGTCGCAAGTTACGACGAAAATATCGCCAAGCGGGTGCAGCGCCTGTTCGACGGGATACAGCCCGGCCGTCCGCTCTGGCGTTTTAACGCGCTTTGGTATGAAGACCCCGAACTGTTTCAGCCCCGAAGCGCCAGTGACAGGAGGGGCGACACAGGTCGACGTAAAACGTCCTACTTGCGAAGTGAGCGGCAAACCCTGCTGCGCTTGCCGAAAACGGATGCGGTCGTCTTTTCAATCCACACTTATATTCTGGCCGCGAACGCGGTTCCCAAAATGGAAAACCCCGCCTAAAGGCGGGGCATCCAAGGAGGGTCTTCTGTAATTCTCTTATTGGCCCAAGGCGGCCGCAACATCGGCAAACGCGTTCGTTGCGTTCAGAGCAACTATCGCGAAGGTAAAGACAAGCACCTGTGTGTTGAGGCGAAAATCCTCACCCCGGATCAGATTGACGGCAGCCATTGACAGGGCAATCGGGGTCGAAACGCCAGCCAGTACACCCGTCATGCACCAACTGCTGAGACGCAAAACGTCACTTGGCTTCGCGACACCATCTTCGTCATCGAACGTTTCCTGACCTGGCCTGTTTGTATCTTCACTGCGAAACGCGATGCTGAGCAATTGTTCATCTGTCAGTTGGATCGGGCGGGACGTCGAAGTATGAAGAACACTTATGGTGTCATCGTTCTCGGGCACATTCACCCCCGAGAATTGCCCGGTCAGCGACTGAAAAATTTGTTTTCTGTCGCGTGTTCGGCTGGGGGCCAGAGTGTCAAAGGCGCTCATGAACTGCTCGACCGTCAGAACCGTGTGTGGCGACAGCCATTCAACGCGCCGGGTCGAACAAATATCGACCATGCGATACAGAATGACGACCATCATCAGTTCCGAAATCTCGGAGTCATCCAGCAGGGGGGAAACCGGCGTGATCGAAAGAACCAACCTGTTTTGCGGATTTGCGGCGCGGGGTTTTGTTATCGTTTTTAGCCCCGCGGCGCGATCCATACGCTCGTACCGGTCTTCCTGCTCGGGGGTGCCTGTGTCCAGGGTCAGTCGCACAAGGTACTGACTTGAAACAATGCTTGCTTCGGAATTGCTCAGCAACGCCTTGCGTTCGACCAGATGGCCGTAATCTTCCAGCGTCGTGGCAACGATTGTGCCAAAACGCTCGATCGCGCCATTTGCGTCGCCATTGAATTGCAGGCCGCCATGGTAGCTGTGCTTCCGAGCCACTGCACTGTCCTTTTTTGCGTACTGTTCAGCAAACACTGTAACAACCATTCGTGAGGAGAATTTGGCGGAAAATGCAAAAAAGGTGATTTTACCCCGGCATTGGTTACGCATTGGAAACCAAGAAACTAAAGGCTTTTGTTTGTCACTGTGGCGGAAATGTGGCGAAAGCGGGTGCGGAGTGTGTTTTTGGTGCGACCGGGCTATTGGTCGATTCGGGCGGCCATGATTGCTATGGATTGCTGATAAACAGAGGCCGCGTTCCACTGTTTCAGCACTTGAAAATTCCGCTCCTCTGGCTGATAGCCACGCCCTGGCTTCCACCCTTTCTTGCGAAGAAAATTGGCGGTCGAGGCAAGCGCGTCGGTCATGTCATAGAAGTCCACCCGACGGTCGCCAGTGGCATCGACGCCATAGGTCAGGGCGTTGCCCGGCAGGAACTGAGTGTGACCCAACTCGCCATGTTTTGCCCCTTTTGTCGCCACGGTAATGCTTCCTGCATCGACCAGTTTCAGTGCCCCGATTGCGTGCGGAACAAAGAACTCGGACCGGCGACAATCATAGGCCAGTGTCGTGATTGCGGAAACAACCTGACTGTCTCCCATAAAATTGCCAAAGCCGGTTTCCATGCCGTGAATGGCGATCAGAACACCCGCCGGAACACCGTATTGCCGTTCAAGAGCAGCATAGAAATCGGGATTTGCCGCCTTGCGTTTGCGCCCCTGCGTGACGATTGCATCAGCGCCTCTGACACGCATGAATTTGTCCAGCGTGTATTTGAAGCTTTTCTGATTGCGATCCGCCGCGATTGTGCCCGTGGCGTATTGCGCCTGGGCAAGCGCCTGAAGGCCCTTCTTTTTCACACCAGCCTTGCGGGCCTGCTGGGCGAAATCGGCCTTCCAGGCCTCGAACCCCGCGCTGGTATTCCCACAAGGCGCGGCCAGAAGGGGCGAAGACACAAGCAGGGCGATTAACACGTAAAGACGAAACATAATTATTATCCGATGGTGTTGAAATCTGTGGCCAGCCTACCTTGAGCTTTGAATTGGGCAAAGCAGTTCGTTGGAGTGGCTCCAACCGCTCCTGCAAATGCCTGTTGATTGGTCTGCGGAGTGCCTTTGAAGGATTTCAGATCCTCAGCATCGGGCACATAGCAAGGCGAAGGTAAAACGTGTGAATTCTGCGCCATGGCGCCCGAAAAGGCTGAACAGCGACAGACCGGCGCAAATGAAACAGGGGCGCCCGTTTGAGCGCCCCTGCAAATCCATGCCGTGGTTGCTTAGCAGCTGTAATACATGCCGTATTCAACCGGGTGTGGTGTGTGCTCGTAGGTTTCGACCTCTTCCATCTTCAGGGCGATATAGCCGTCGATCTGGTCCTTGGTGAACACGTCACCTTGCAGCAGGAAGTCGTGATCCGATGCCAGTGCTTCCAGAGCTTCACGCAAGCTGCCGCAGACAGTCGGGATACCGGCCAGTTCCTCGGCAGGCAGATCGTACAGGTTCTTGTCCATGGCTTCGCCCGGGTCGATCTTGTTTTTGATGCCGTCAAGGCCAGCCATCAACAGAGCCGCAAACGCCAGGTAGGGGTTTGCAGCCGGATCGGGGAAACGAGCCTCGACACGTTTTGCTTTAGGGCTTTCGGTCCATGGAATACGGACACAACCCGAACGGTTACGGGCCGAGTAGGCGCGCAGAACGGGGGCTTCGAAACCGGGGATCAAACGCTTGTAGCTGTTGGTGGCCGGGTTGGTGAAGGCGTTCAGGGTTTTGGCGTGCTTCAGGATACCGCCGATGAAGTACAGCGCTTCGTCCGAAAGATCAGCGTATTTGTCGCCCGCGAACAGTGGCTTGCCGTCTTTCCAGATTGACATGTTCACGTGCATGCCGGTGCCGTTGTCACCTGCGATAGGCTTCGGCATGAAGGTTGCCGATTTGCCGTACGCATGAGCCACGTTGTGGATGACATATTTGTACTTTTGCAGCTCATCCGCCTGCTTGGTCAGGCTGTCGAAGATCAGGCCCAGCTCGTGCTGGCAAGACGCAACTTCGTGGTGGTGCTTGTCGACCTTCATGCCCAGACGCTTCATGGTCGACAGCATTTCCGACCGCAGGTCCTGTGCTTCGTCGATCGGGTTCACCGGGAAGTATCCACCCTTGACGCCCGGACGGTGGCCCGTATTTCCCATTTCGTATTCGGTGTCGGTGTTCCATGATGCGTCAGTTGCATCAACTTCGTAGGATACCTTGTTGATTGTGTTCGAATAACGGACATCGTCAAACAGGAAAAACTCGGCTTCGGGACCCATATACGCGACGTCACCGATTCCTGATGCCTTCAGGTATGCTTCGGCTTTCTGCGCTGTGCCGCGCGGGTCACGCTCATAGGCTTCGCCTGTATCGGGTTCGACAACCGAGCAGTGCACGCAAATGGTTTTCTCTGCGTAGAACGGATCAACATATGCACTTTCGGTATCGATCATCAGCTTCATGTCCGAAGCTTCGATCGACTTCCATCCTGCGATGGACGAACCATCAAACATGAAGCCTTCGTCCAGGAAGTCTTCGTCGACCTGATCGGCCATCAGGGTCACGTGCTGCAGCTTGCCGCGGGGGTCGGTGAAACGGACGTCGACATATTCGGCGCCCTCTTCCTTGATCAGCTGAAGAACTGCGTCCTTGCTCATTCTCTTGATTCCTCTGACTTGAAGATTGGTATGTTAGAGCGCGTCCGAGCCGGTCTCGCCGGTGCGGATGCGAATGGCTTGTTCAACCGGAGAGACAAAGATCTTTCCGTCGCCGATTTTGTCGGTCTTGGCAGCCGACACGATGGCTTCGATGGCGGCATCAACCTGGTCATCGTCCAATACGACCTCGACTTTTACCTTAGGCAAAAAGTCGACAACATATTCCGCGCCACGATACAGCTCGGTATGGCCTTTCTGACGGCCGAAACCTTTGACTTCGACGACGCTGAGACCCTGAACACCTACGTCCTGCAACGCCTCTTTCACTTCGTCCAGTTTGAACGGCTTGATGATCGCTTCGATCTTTTTCATTCCGGCTCACCTTGAATGGTTGTCTCAGGCGCAGTGATCACGTCTAAGATCGGGCGGCAACGTGATTGCGGTATCGGTCGGGTCGGTATCCGTTGAAATCAGGCTCTGTGCTAAATTTTAGGCGGTTTGCACAAAAAGTAATCGAAATTGAATCGTGCGAAGGTGTGATATGACGGAATTGCTGACAGCAGCGCAGATGAAAGCCATCGAGCACGCGGCCATCAGGTCCGGTGAGGTTACGGGTTTGGAACTGATGGAGCGGGCAGGGCAATGTGTTGTCGAGGCGATCTTCGAGGAATGGCCGGATCTGGACAGGCGAGGGGCCAGCCCCTCGCGCTCCCCGGAGTATTTGGAAAAAGATGAAGAGGATCCGCTGCGTGCAGTCGTATTGTGCGGGCCCGGAAACAACGGCGGTGACGGGTTTGTCGTGGCGCGGCTTTTGCGGGAACTGGGCTGGAAGGTTGAGGTATTCCTGTATGGCGATCCCGAAAAGTTGCCGCCGGATGCCCGGGTGAATTATGAGCGATGGGGTGGTTCGGCAAAGGATGTATCTGAGATCGCACGGGGCAGAATCTTTTATCCGGATATTCTCATCGACGCATTGTTTGGGACCGGTCTAACAAGATCGATTGAAGATGTGAGGCTATGGGAAGTTCTTTGGGCATATGATGACGCAGAGACGGCATGGGAGTTGCGGCGTCAGGATGGAGGTACGCACATAGTTCCTCCACGCACGGTCGCGATAGACGTTCCTTCAGGTCTTTGCGCAGACTCAGGTAAAGTCGTGGGAGTACTTTTCCCTCAGCATGGACGTCGCTGTGCACGATCAGCACTTACGGTTTCGTTTCATTCGAGAAAGCTTGGCCACGTGCTGAGTGAGGGACCATATTTTTGCGGACATGTTGTCACGAAAGATATCGGGTTGAGGCAGGATGCGGGGGGCGACGAGATTTCGAAGGCTGTGGATAATCTGCCTGGGGTTTGCCTTGGTAAGAGTATGAATGAGCACAAATACACCCATGGGCATGCCCTGATCCTTTCGGGTGGGCCCGGCAAGACAGGTGCGGCGCGACTGGCCGCGCGGGGGGCGTTGCGGATTGGGGCAGGGTTGGTGACGCTGGGGGTGCCATCCTTGGCTTTAGCAGAGGTTGCGAGCCGGATCACCGCCCTCATGCTACAGTGCGTTGATGGGTCTCAAATGCTGTCAGACGTACTGCAGGACGTGCGGATGAACGCCCTTTGTCTTGGCCCTGGTCTGGGGTTGGAGCGAGCCCGGGACCTGGTGCCGGTCTCCCTGATTGCGAAACGTGCGACGGTTCTGGATGCGGATGCGCTGACGGCATTTGCGGGCGATCCCGGAAACTTGTTTGAAATGCTGCATGACCGCTGCGTTCTGACCCCGCATGGCGGTGAGTTTGCACGGCTGTTTCCCGATCTGGCGGAGAAGCTGAGCGAAACGCCGGTCAGAGGCCCCGCCTATTCCAAGGTGGACGCAACGCGAGAGGCATCGGCGCGCGCGGGATGCATCGTGTTGTTCAAAGGGCCGGATACAGTCGTTGCTGCCCCGGACGGGCGATGTTCGATCAATGCCGCGTGCTATGATCGCGCAGCCCCTTGGCTTGCAACCGCCGGGTCAGGCGATGTGTTGGCCGGTTACATCGCCGGGCTACTGGCGCGGGGATTCGATGCGATGGCGGCGGCTGAGACAGCAGCGTGGCTGCACGTGGAATGCGCGCGTCGTTTCGGGCCGGGATTGATCGCCGAGGATCTGCCTGAGCAGTTGCCCGATGTTTTCAAACAGCTGAATATCTAGTTATTTTGGGCAGAAAGCAGCTCAGGCTCTGTCAGAATGGCATGTTTTCGCTGTCAAGATGTGCGCAGATGCATACCGCATATTTGCCAGGTGCATAGGCAGGCATCACTAATCGTTTGCAAGCTGCCAGTACGCGCTGGGGTTATATCTTGTAAGTTAATGAAAAATAATATAAAATAGCAAAATTCTTTGTATGTTCTGTTGCTAAAATACAATTCTTGCGTAAGACAAGGCGCAGACCACTGGAACGCTCGGATTCAGTAAACAAATGGGCAGTATCTGAACCCCGAACCAACTATGGTGAGTGAAATGACCCCAAATATCAAAAAGATATCGGTTGCCGCCTTTCTGACTGCCACGGTCGCTGTTCCGGCAGCCGCAGAGCTGAAATACGAAAATAACAGCGGCGGCTATGTGCTGCTTTACGGGCAGTTAAACCCGGCCTTGATTTCGGTTGATGACGGCCAAGATACCGAGACCCGAGTCCTCGACAACGATCTGTCGAACAGCCGGGTTGGCCTGCGTCTGATGCAGCCATTTGGCCAGAACGAGTTTACCTTCCGCTTGGAATCGGCGTTGGGCTTGCCGAACTCGACTGAATGGAACCAGAACGGTACAAACTTTAGCGGCTGGACCCGCGACGATATCCGGTTTGTGGATTTTGCCTTGAAGGGCAGCTACGGCAAGTTCTCGGCAGGTCAGGGCAGCATGGCGGCAGATGGTGCTGCAGAAGTGGACCTGTCCTATGTCGGCACCGCGCTGTATTCGTTTACAAACGATGAGAACTCTGGCTTTTTCTATCGCGGCACAAACGGTGTGCTGAGCGGTATTACGGTTGGTGACAGTTCCAGCAACTTTGATGGCTCACGTCGTGGGCGCGTCCGGTATGACACTCCAACGGTTAACGGATTCTCGGCCGCTTTTGCATATGGTCAGAACATTCTGTCCAGCAGTGACGATGATGACTACTACGATGTCGGCGTGTTCTATGAAAACACCTTTGTAGGCGGTGTAGAGTTTGCGGCAGCTGTCGCGTATTCGGTGCGGGAGCGGGATGACAATTCAGGAGATCGCAAGGATACAATCGGTTCGGCCTCGGTGCTGTTGCCCAGCGGTCTGGGGTTCACGATTGCCGGCGGCACGCGTGACGATGACCGAGCTGGCCAGACGGACCCGAATTACTGGTACGGCAAGGTCTCGTACGAGGGGAACTGGGTATCCTGGGGTAAGACAGGTGTCGGCATCGACTATTATGACGGCGCGGATTTCGAGACCAACGGGTCCGACACCAAGGCATGGGGTATCGCTGTCGTGCAGAAGGTCGAAGCGATCAATACCGATGTTTATCTGAAGTATCGCAACCACGATTTCGATGACGGAACGTCGTTCGAAAACAACGAAGCCTGGGTACTGGGCGCGCGCTGGAAGTTTTAATTGCCTTCCAGCGAGCCAACACGAACGCCCCGGTTTTCGGGGCGTTCTTTTTTGCCAAAACCAGGTTGATTCAGCCTTTGCCCCTTGCACGTTGGCGGCAGGGCAAATAGAAGGCGTCAAATTTGCCCGGCGCGCCCGTTTTGCGCGCCCCGAATCCTATGGGGACTACCAAAATGCAGGTTACCGAGACGCTGAACGAAGGTCTGAAACGCGGCTACAACATCGTTGTGACCGCAGCCGAACTGGACGACAAGGTCAATGAAAAGCTGACCGAAGCACAGCCGGAAATCGAAATGAAAGGCTTCCGCAAAGGCAAGGTGCCGATGGCGCTGCTGAAAAAGCAGTTTGGCCAGCGCCTGCTGGGTGAGGCGATGCAGGAATCCATCGACGGTGCGATGAACAAGCATTTTGAAGACAGCGGCGACCGCCCCGCGCTGCAGCCCGAAGTCAAGATGACCAACGAGGACTGGAAAGAAGGCGACGATATCGAGGTCGCGATGTCTTACGAAGCGCTGCCCGCGATCCCTGAGGTCGATCTGAAATCGGTCGCGCTGGACAAGCTGATCGTCAAGGCGGATGACGCCGCTGTCGAGGAAGCGCTGAACAACCTGGCTGAAACCGCTCAGGACTTCAAAGCCCGCCGCAAGGGTTCAAAAGCCAAGGATGGCGACCAGATCGTGTTCGATTTTGTCGGCAAGGTTGATGGTGAAGAATTCGAAGGTGGATCGGCCGAAGATTACCCGCTGGTTCTGGGCTCGAACAGCTTCATCCCCGGTTTTGAAGACCAGCTGGTCGGCGTGAAGGCCGAGGAAGAAAAAGACGTCAACGTGACCTTCCCGGAAGAATATGGTGCCGAACACCTGGCCGGAAAAGACGCGGTCTTTACCTGCACGATCAAGGAAGTGAAAGAGCCGGTAGCAGCCGAGATCAACGATGATCTGGCGATGAAGTTCGGCGCCGAGGATCTGGCCGCTCTGAAAACTCAGATTTCGGAACGCCTGGAAGCAGAATATGCGGGCGCGTCGCGCGCTGTCATGAAGCGGGCCCTGCTGGACGTGCTGGACGAAAAAGTGTCGTTCGACCTGCCGCCGTCGCTGGTCGAAGCCGAAGCCAAGCAGATTGCACATCAGCTGTGGCACGAGGAAAACCCTGAAGTAACCGGTCATGACCACGATGAGATCGAACCCACCGATGAGCACAACAAGCTGGCCGAACGCCGCGTGCGTCTGGGTCTGTTGCTGGCCGAGCTGGGCCAGAAGGCAGAGGTGGAAGTCACCGACGCCGAGATGACCCAGGCGATCATGAACCAGGCGCGTCAGTACCCGGGTCAGGAACGCCAGTTCTTCGAGTTCGTGCAGCAGAACGCTCAGATGCAGCAGCAACTGCGCGCGCCGATCTTCGAAGACAAGGTTGTCGACTATGTGTTTGAGCTGGCCCAGGTCAGCGACAAGGAAGTCAGCAAGGATGACCTGCAAAAAGCCATTGAGGCACTGGAAGAGGAATAATCCTCTTCCTTCCCTCTTTGCTAAGAGAGGGGTAAAAAAAACGGAGCCGCCTGAGATCAGACGGCTCCGCATGGGTGGCTTTTGTGTCTATGAGGTGAGGGGGTCAGGCCTCATGAGCAAAAGCACGGGGGGTATCTAGCAGAGCGATCTTCTGCTCTGGTGTGAACGTATCCGAGAGCGCTTCGATCAGCTTCAGAACGTCTTGGCGTTCAGCTTCGTTTCTTGCGGCGCTCATCTGTTCCACAAAATACTTCTCAAGATCAGTCAGTGGCTTGTGATCCTGATTGGCCGGGCTCTGGGTTGCTGCCTTCTTGGCTGCAAACAGTGCCAGTGCCTCTTCGTCATCCATAAAGACGTTCTCATGGATGCCTGCAAACTCACGCAGGCCCGAGATGCGTTCATCAGTACAATCCAACAGCGCGGCCAGTGCCGAAACTTTCCCCATGGGAACCGTTTCGCCGACATAGTCATATGGCGCGCAGTTCGACCGTTTCAGGACCCGGTCCATAACCGGATCGATTACGGTGATGATATCCTGAATGCCTGCGTTCTTGGCATATTCCAGAGAGCCGATCATCAGCTCGCAGGTGGCATAAGAGACAGAATTCTTTTCCTTGCCGCGTGTAAGACGCTGCGTGTCCACGCAGAAGCGTGTCGATTCCCACATGGTTGCGCTGCGAAGTGGTGCTTCCCCGCAAAGGATTGCCGAAAACACATCCGACAACATATGAGGTCCTGTGGTCTGAAGGGCACGCACGGCTGCGACGACATTCCCCCCGTCGTCGAGTCCGATTACATATGCCGGGTCCAGATGATCGAATTCATCAATTTCCTTACCGTCTTCGATCTTTACGTCCCATCCAAGACGTCCGCCAAAAACACGTGCTCTCAACTCGAACATTTCGTCAAGAACTTCGCTGAACATATGTCTGTTCAGGCCATCTACCACGATGATCATTTCTTCCCCCTTCGAGTGGTTGTTCGGTAATATTGACGTTACCGCTCTCGAAGGATTTTTCTATTGGGGGATTCCCGTATTTTGGCGGAATTTGGGGATTTTTTTGTTTATCCCGGGGTAATAAGCCCGATCGCTATCGCCCGCCCTACGGCCTGAGGGGTGGTCAGCGCACTAAGCTTTTCCCGGCTCGAACGCAAGTGTACTTCTACGGTTCGGTGCGAAATCGACAAAATATCGCCGATATCCTGCTGCGACTTACCTGCAGCGACCCATTGCAGGATTTCCGCTTCGCGAGAGGACAATGTCGGATGATATAGTGCGCCGGTCAGCTGATCCGAGGACACGACGTTGTCGTGGATGTGCACGGCCATGGCCTGCAAATCGCCGATAAAGTTCGTGTAAAGCTTACGCCACTCTTCCTTGCTGCAATTTCGGGTAGCGCTCAGCAGGCCAATATCACCGTAAGGGCCGCGTACCGGGATCGTAACACCCTGACTAGGCAAGCCAAAATCATGAGCATCCCGGAACACGCGTTGAAAGTCCGGACTTCTTTCCAGACGGCTCCAGTCCACCGGCGCAATACTGCGGCGAGCCATGTGGATGGTCGGATCAATCATGATCAGACCCTGTTTCTGGTAGTGCTCAGTCCAGGCGTCGTCATAGGTGACAAAGCCAGCCACAGTTCCTGCCGCCGGATTCATACCAGCATAGGCAGCATGATCCATGTCATGCTTCTCACAGATTTGCCTTAGAAATTCGGTATATCGAACTTCTGAATCCGGCAGGGTGCTCAGATCGACAATTTCCATGTGGCGCCTACCAGCTGTGGCCCATCTTGCTGCCCGATGGTGTCGTCGAGCATGCGTATTACACAGAGTGGAACCCGTTTACCTCACCAAGTCAGAACATCATACTTTTCTAAACATGACAAGGAGAGGTCTAAATTGTCTGTGCAATATCGCATATTGCGACACCCAATAGAACATTTTTGTCACTATTCAGTTTCAAGTGCTGATTCCGATCGAATTCTGACGCGAATGACCGTCAGGGTGTTGGCCTAAGCCCGGTTTCGACCAGCATTCCTCGGGCTTTAGCTTCGGGATAAAAACCTTTGGCGTACAGAAAAATTGCCCTGCGTTGGTCCCCATCTGAAAGCATCCACGCCCCGCGCAAGTACTTCCCGGCAAACTCAAGGTTGGTGTCGGCGTCCAGCAAACCTTCGGCTTTGCCGGTGTATCCCATCGAGCGCGCCGTGGCTGGCAGGATCTGAAGAAGGCCGTAATAGGGCCGGTTGACGGCCCATGGTCGATGTGTGCTTTCGCGAATGGCCAGCTTGTGAACCAGCTCCCGCGGAATTTCGTAATGGTCCGCCCATCTGTTGATCGAAGCTCTCAGCTCGGGCGTTTCATTCGGGTGGAGCGGCGGGTCAAAATGTGGCGTACCCGCCTTGGAGACCTGGTCTGCCCCGCAGGCAACCAACGACACAAATAGAAACAGTGCCAGGAAACTATGGCGCAGATAAACAAGCATTTTTCGGTCCTCTGGATTTCGGCGGCAATGATACGGAACGACAATGAGCCTTCAAGCGTACACGGGAAAATGGGCTGAAACTTGCCGGTACGACTTGTGAATACAAAGGGAAAAAAGAAAAGGCCGCGCGTTGCGCGGCCTTTAGAATGCTCACAAGCAGCCAGATCAGGCTTTGGCTTCGTCTTCCGCAACCGGTGCCGCGTCGGCAACCATGTCATCATCATCCGAAGCGGCCGAGCCGATGTCGTCGAACAGTTCGGCGATCTCGAATTCAGCAGCGGCTTCTTCTTCAGCAGCCAGTTCCTGAATCGATTTGCCCGAAGCCTGCAGTTCGGCTTCTTCTGCCGAACGGGCCACGTTCATTTTGATTTCGACTTCAACCTCGGGGTGCAGTTTCACTGCGACAGTGTGCAGACCCAGTTCCTTGATCGGGGCGATCAGGACAATCTGTTTCTTGTCGACGGTGAAACCTGCTTCGGTTGCGGCGTCAGCGGCGTCACGCGGGGTGACCGAACCGTACAGAGCGCCGGCATCCGATGCCGAGCGAATCACGATGAACTGCTGACCGTCCAGCTTTTCAGCCAGTGCTTCAGCTTCTTTCTTGGTTTCCAGGTTGCGGGCCTCAAGCTGCGCTTTCTGGGCTTCGAACGACGCGATGTTGGCGTCGGACGCGCTCAGGGCTTTGCCTTGGGGCAGCAGGAAGTTGCGGGCGTAGCCGGGCTTAACGTCAACGACATCGCCCATCTGACCCAGTTTCGCAACGCGTTCCAGCAGGATAACTTGCATGTCAGTCTCTCCTTACTTCACAGCGTAGGGCAGCAGGGCGAGGAAGCGGGCGCGCTTGATAGCACGGGCCAGTTCACGCTGCTTTTTCGCTGAAACGGCGGTGATGCGCGAAGGCACGATCTTGCCACGCTCAGAGATGTAGCGCTGCAGCAGACGGGTGTCTTTGTAGTCGATCTTCGGCGCGTTCTCACCCGAGAACGGGCAGACCTTGCGGCGGCGGAAAAATGGTTTTGCGGCCATGGTTTAGAGTCCTTTTCTCAGGCGTTGATCAACGGCGCTCGCGGCGTTCGCCACGTTCGTCACGCTTCTGCATCTGAACCGACGGACCATCTTCGTGGCCGTCGACCTTGATGGTCAGAACGCGCATGACATCTTCATGCAGACGCATCAGGCGTTCCATTTCCTGCACCGCGCCCGAGGGGGCATCGGTTTTCAGAAAGGCATAGTGGCCCTTGCGGTTTTTGTTGATCTTGTAGGCCATCGTCTTGACGCCCCAGTACTCGCTATCAACCAGCTTGCCGCCGTTGTCAGCCAGAACGGTGCCGAAATGTTCGACGAGGCTTTCCGCCTGCGCGTTGGACAGATCCTGACGCGCGATCATTACATGCTCATACAGTGGCATGTGCACTCCTGTTTATATCAAGGCGCATTTCATAGGCGGGGCCAAACATTCCTTCGCGACCCTGCCACGAGAGGCTGCGCGATTCATATGACTGCGAAGGATGGCCCCGTATACACGTCTGAGCCGCAAGGGCAAGCCCTGCCACACATGCCTCTGAGACGCCGCCCAAATTCCTTTGGGTCGCCCAATTGCTGACGCTTTTCGGCTCAAAGTTGTTTTGCATACCGGGCATCAACCGGATCAACAGAATTTCGAAAGTAACCTTAAAAGGGTGACGCGTTATGACCGCTACTAACACAAACGCATATCAGGAAAACGTTGCCGGCTCGCGCTTTGAGAATTCGGTGCCGGTAATGATCACATTTGCACCGAACTGGAAGGCCCGCCTGATACTGGCGCGGATGGTCGGGGCGTTTTTGATCGTTTCCGCGTTTTCAATGTGGTTGATGCCCGGATCGGTCGTTGGCGCAGATGTTTGGCCGATCAAGATGGCGGCATCCATGCTGTTTCTGGTCGTTGGCGTCGCCTTGTTGACAATCGAGGTTTTCGACCCGCGCCCTGACGCCTATTTCGACCCGATCCGCCGCGAAGTCCGGGTATTGCAAAAGAACGAAGACGGACGCCCTCAGACTGTCCTGCGCCGCAGCTATGACTCGCTGGGTGGGGCGCGTTTTGAAGAGAATGAGGTTCACCTGTTTGACGTGGACGGAAGTCTTTTGATGAAGCTGCCGCTTGAATCGGCGGATGTCAGCCGGGCGCTGAAAGGGCAGCTCAGCAAAAGCGTAACAATTTTCGGTTGATTTTTATTCTGTTCAAAAAAGAACAGAAGTTGTGAATCAAAAAAGGTTGTGTGCCGCCCTTGGGCGGCACATTTTGTATTCAAGCAGTCCTGACGGACTGCATTCACAAAACCGCGGAGATTGATATGAAATCCACCCTTCTTGCTGCTGCATTGGCCGTATCAGCGACAACGGCATTCGCCAGCGCCGAGAAATACGTGTTGGATCCCAGCCACAGCCAAGTCATTTTCAGCTATGACCACCTTGGGTTTTCAACCACGACTGGCATGTTTTCCGGCTTTGAAGGCGAGATCATGTTCGACCAGGAAAACCCCGCCGCTTCGAGCGTGAGTGTGTCGATGCCCGTTTTGGAGATGTTTACCGGCTGGAAACCCCGTGAAGATCACTTCATGACCGAGGATTTCTTTGGCGCGGCCGAAGGAGATTTGATCACCTTTACTTCGACAGGAATCGAGGTGACTGGTGAAAACACCGCGAACATCACCGGCGATCTGACGATGAACGGTGTGACCAAATCGGTTGTTCTGGACGCAAAGCTCAACAAGGCTGACACCCACCCGATGGCAAACAAGCCCTGGGCTGGTTTCAACGCGACAACAACGCTTGTCCGTAGCGAATTCGACCTGGGTCAGTTTGCACCGTTTGTCAGCGACGAAGTGCAAATCCAGATTTCGGTCGAGGCACAAAAAGCCGAGTAATCACAGAATCACGAACAGAAAAACGCCGGTGATCAAATCACCGGCGTTTTTTTTGCCTTACTGACCGCGTCCCGCTGTGAGTTCTACGGATACTGCGACGGTAAAGCCCAGCGAGTCTTCGGTAGGCTGCGATGTGCCTACATCAAACTCCAGCCGGTTAAGCTCGATTGTGCCCGCCATGGTGGCTGTGTCGCCCTGAAGATCCAGCGAGAAGGGCAAAACGACATCGATCGACTTGTCGCGAATTGTAAGCGGACCGCGCGCCTCGTAACCATTTTCGGTTTTATAAAGGTCGGCTTTGAACTGAGCAGTCGGGAACCGGGCGTTGTCGAAGAAATCCGGTCCCATGGCCTGATCGGTTACGGTTCCAAGACTAAGCGAGCTGATGGCTATCGTGACATCGACAGACCCTGCCGGGCCCGGCTCTGTGGGTTCGTCAAAAGTAATTGCGGCCGTCCAGTCCGAAAACGAACCTGTGACGGGGCTATTCAGTTGCGAAATCGTAATCGACAGCGTGCCGTTCTGAACCTGCCATTCGGATTGAACCTCGGTCAGTTGGACATCCGGTGCTTCACCTACGTTAGGGGTAAGCTTACCCGTTGCCCAGCCTCCGGTGACGACGACACCCCAGACCACCAATGCGGCGACGGCTGGAATCAGTGAATGGGTTTGATGTGGTGGTTCCGGCACATCAGACAGGCCCGGTAACATCCGGCGCAATGTGCCGTCCTTGTCGATGACGTGATGTTTCAGCGCACCTGCAACGTGTAGGACAAGGGAAACAACCAGAACCCACATGAAAAGCCAATGCAGAACTCCTGTAACCTCGGCCACGGCGGTGGATTTCGGTACAAAAGGCAGATTTTGGCCGAAGGGCCAAAGGATTGGGGCAAAGCCTTCGGTCGCGGCGTGGTGAATCCAGCCGGTCAGCGGCACAAGGACCAGCGAACCGTAAAGCAGCCAGTGGACGGTTTCAGCGGCAAAGGCTTCGGGCTTGTTGTCAGCATTCAGAAGGCCGGGCTTGGTTTGCGTGAACGCCCAAAGAATGCGGGCCAATGCCACGAAGAACACGGTAACCCCCACGGTTTTATGCAATGAGAACACGCGCGCCGCACGGGCAATTTCCAACTCGGTAGGGGCCGTTGCCGAGTGCAGTACCGCATGCGCCAGATTATCTGCGACCCAGCCGAGGGGCAAAGCCGTGAAGATCAGCAACGCGGTCAGCCAATGAAACGTCTTTGCGATGCTGCCGTAGCTTGAAAAGGAATTGGTCGATTGCATTTGTCGCGCGCTCCGGGATTCTTGGGTGTGCCCAAGGTAAAGCCGGATGAAACAGACACAAGTGAGCGCGGGTGCACACAAAAGGTGCCAGAATGCAGAAAGCAGGCAATGCTTGTGCCAGACGGTCAGTCAGTTTACACCCCGCCGCAACCTGACACCATCCATGAGGTTGCAATGACACTCGCGTTCGTTTTCCCGGGGCAAGGCGCCCAGACCGTAGGTATGGGCAAAGCTCTGGCTGAGGCTTACCCGGCGGCTCAGGCCATCTTCGATGAGGTGGACGACGCGTTGGGCGAGAAGTTGAGCAGCCTGATCTGGGATGGCGATATTGCTGACCTGACACTGACCCAGAATGCCCAACCCGCGTTGATGGCAACATCGATGGCAGCCATGCGCGCTTTGGAAGCCGAAGGCGTATCTGTCAGCAAGGCGGCTTTTGTGGCGGGGCATTCACTGGGTGAATACTCGGCCCTGGCCGCGGCGGGTGCCTTGTCTGTTGCAGATACAGCGCGTCTGTTGCGCACCCGTGGTCAGGCCATGCAAAGCGCCGTACCCGTGGGCGAGGGGGCCATGGCCGCCATTCTGGGGCTGGATCTGGAGGCCGTGCGCGCTGTGGCGGAAAAAGCCGCACAGGGCGAGGTCTGTCAGGCCGCAAATGACAACGATCCTACGCAGGTCGTCGTGTCGGGTTCAAAAGCGGCTGTCGAACGCGCAGCCGAGATCGCCAAGGAAAAAGGCGCAAAACGTGCTGTTATGTTGCCTGTAAGTGCTCCATTTCACTGCGCGCTGATGAAACCTGCTGCAGATGTAATGGCAGAAGCGCTTGCTGCCGTCGAAATTAAGGCCCCTGTCATACCTTTGGTGGCTAATGTGCGCGCCGAGGCTGTCAGCGATCCGGATCTGATCCGTCAATTGCTGGTCGAGCAGGTGACAGGTTCGGTTCGCTGGCGGGAAAGCGTGCAATATATGGCGGCACAAGGCGTGACCGAAACATGGGAAATCGGCGCTGGCAAAGCGCTGTCCGGTATGATCCGCAAGATCGATCGCGAAATCGCGGGTAAGGCTGTGGGCACACCGGAAGACGTCCAGAAGGCCATTCAGGCCGAATCGTAAGCTCAATTCGCGTTGTAACCGACGCAGCAAGAGGGAAACCGAATGTTTGATTTAACAGGTAAGAATGCGCTGATCACCGGTGCTTCGGGCGGTATCGGAGGCCACATCGCACGTGCGTTGCATGGCGCAGGTGCAACGGTTGGGTTGTCCGGTACACGCGTTGAACCGCTTCAGGCTCTGGCCGACGAACTGGGCGAACGCGCACATGTTCTGCCTTGCAACTTAAGTGATCCGGAAGCCGTTGAAGCGTTGCCAAAGCAAGCGGCCGAGGCGATGGGATCGGTGGACATTCTTGTAAACAACGCCGGAATCACGCGCGACAATCTATTCATGCGCATGTCTGATGAAGAATGGCAAAGCGTCATTGATGTGAACATGACCTCGACCATGAAACTGTGCAAAGGGGTGATCCGGGGTATGATGAAGGCGCGCTGGGGCCGGATCGTCAATGTCTCGTCCGTGGTGGCCGCAATCGGTAATCCGGGGCAGGCGAACTATGCCGCGTCGAAGGCCGGTATGATCGGGTTTTCCAAAGCTTTGGCTCACGAAGTTGCGACGCGCGGAATTACTGTGAATGCCGTGGCACCTGGATTTATCACGACGGCAATGACAGAGAAACTGACCGAGGAACAGAAAAAGGGTCTGTTGCTCAAGGTTCCAGCCGGGCGCATGGGCGATCCGGAGGAAATTGCAGCTGCGGTTCTGTATCTTTCCAGCCCCGAAGCGGGCTATGTTACCGGAAGCACCTTGCATGTGAATGGCGGTATGGCCATGTTGTGAGCGCGACAGGGGCGAGTGCGAAAGCGTTTGCCTCTTGCGTCGACTATGCTATAGGCGGCGCATCTATGCGGGGCCGGTCGTTCAGGTCGGCCTTCTATTTCCCGGTTCGCCGGGACCGAAACCGCCCAAAACGGGCAAACCAAAGCCAACCCGTGCGGGCAAGGGCAGAATCGGGCGGACCGCCCTGTAAAGGAATGAGGAATAGACATGAGCGACGTCGCAGATCGCGTTAAGAAGATCGTTGTTGAGCACCTGGGTGTTGAAGAAGATAAAGTCGTGGAAAACGCGTCCTTCATCGACGATCTGGGCGCAGACAGCCTGGACACTGTTGAGCTGGTCATGGCCTTCGAAGAAGAGTTCGGCATCGAGATCCCCGATGACGCAGCCGAGACCATCCAGACCTTTGGCGACGCCGTCAAGTTCATCAGCGAAGCGTCCTAAGCGTTTCTTTCTGATTAAAATCGGCGCTTCCGGGCAACGGGGGCGCCGTTTTTTTATGCCCGGCCGAATTTCGGGCTTGCGTGGCTATTGTGGCCTGCGCACTGTTTCCACTGAGGCAAAACTCAAAGTGGACAGGGCATGATAAGATCCACTCCGATGATAAATACCGCGCGTTTGACGCTGTGCGCTATGCGCCCAGAGGACTTTGACCGGTTCGCGGAAATCTGGCGTAACCCTTGCGTCGTGCGGCATATCGGCGGTTCTCCCCGATCGCGTGGCGAAGCGTGGGATTCTTTCCTGCGTAATGCGGGGCATTGGCAGATGGCCGGTTTTGGTCAGTGGGGCGTAATGCAGCAATCGAATCGCAAGCTGATCGGGCAAGCCGGATTCTTCTATAGCAACCGATGCATGGGCGACGATTTCGACGGCTTCCCCGAGGCAGGGTGGGTTCTGGTCCCCGAAGCACAGGGGCAGGGATTGGGATACGAGGCCGCCAAGGCTGCGCATGACTGGTTTGACCGGGTGATTCCCGGACCGTTGGTCGCGATGATAAACGCGTCCAACACGTCTTCGCAGAAACTCGCCAAGAAGCTTGGCTATGTTCTGATGCGGGAAGGGGTGTATAATGAAACCCCGGTGCATTTGTTACGACGCAACGGACCGCCAGCCCGCGCATAGATTCGCCACTTAATCAGTATGCCGCAAAATGGCCAAACTGTGCCGATCCCGGAGATTTCGGGCGGGCTTTCTGGATGTATGCTGCCGGGGATTTTCAGAGCGATTGAGCGGAGGACCAAGCTCATGAGGATTTACCCCACGATGGAACTGCAGAACGGCCGGTGCGTCTCGCTGGACAAGGGTCGTCTGGAAGAAGCGATGATCTGGCACGTGAATCCGGTAGAAACCGCACGGAGCTGGGCAGAGGCGGGTGCCGAATGGATGCACCTGACGGATTTCGACGCGATCGAGGGCAAGGATACCAACGCGCAGCTGGTCGAAGATATCATTCGCAAGGCCGAGATTCCGGTGCAGTTGGCGGGTGGCATGCGCTCGCGCGAGCAGATTGAGCGCTGGATCGACAAGGGCGCGGGTCGCATCGTGGTTGGTACGCTTGCTGCGCGTGAACCGAACCTGGTCAAGGATCTGGCCAAGCTGCACCCGGATCAGATCGTGCTGTCGGTTGATGTCTGGCAAGGCTTTGTCATGACTGACGGCTGGCGCAGCCAAAGTGCGTTCACGCCCGAAGCCTTTATTGACGCGTTCGGTGATGCGCCTTTTGCCGCCATCGTGGTAACCGATATCGACAGCGACATCGAAGATGTCGAGGCAAAGCTGGGTCTGATCTCGCGATTGGCAAACCATTCGCGTACCCCGGTGATTGCCAGCGGTGTCGTGCGCACGGCAGACGATATCTCGCGGCTGGCATACATCCCCAATATCTCGGGCGCGATTGTCGGGCGCGCGTTGTTCCGCAAGACACTGGACTTGGCCAAAGCACTTGAAACTGCCAAATCGGCCCACGAGCCAGTCGCGCAGTTTCAGTAAGCAACTCCGCCCTTTCGGCTGAACGCGCGAAAGGGCGGTTTTGACAAGCGCCGAATTTCCGGTTTCCTTGGGCATTCGGCGGCAGAACGCCGGGGCGGAAAGAACCGTTGCTCTTGCCCCCGCACCCCGGGCCGGGGTATGAGCGGTTCTCATAACAGGAAGCAGGCAAGAGGCACTTCATGCGCAGAGTCGTTGTAACCGGTCTTGGATTGGTCACTCCTTTGGCCAGCGGGGTCGAGGAAACCTGGTCGCGGCTGCTGGACGGAGAGTCCGGCGCAGGCCCAATCACGCATTTCGATGCAGAGGCAAGCGGGGTCACAACGACCTACGCCTGCGAGGTGCCGCGCGGCGACGGAACCAACGGGACCTTCAATCCCGATGACTGGATGCCGCTGAAAGAGCAGCGCAAGATTGAGGATTTCATCCTGTATTCCATCGCGGCCGCCGAAATGGCCTGCAAGGATGCAGGCTGGCTGCCGGAAGACGAAGAATCGCGCCTGCGTACCGGTGTTCTGATCGGCTCGGGCATTGGTGGTCTGGGATCGATTGCCAATACCGCGAACCTGATCCGCGACAAGGGTCCGCGTCGGGTATCTCCGTTCTTCATTCCGGGCGCACTGATCAACCTGGCCTCGGGTCAGGTATCAATCCGCCACGGGTTCAAAGGGCCGAACCACTCGGTCGTGACCGCATGTTCAACCGGGGCGCACGCAATCGGCGACGCCAGCCGCATCATCCGGGCGGGTGACGCGGATGTCATGGTGGCAGGTGGCGGCGAGGGCTGTATCTGCGAGATCGGTATCGCCGGGTTCAACGCATGTAAGGCGCTGTCGACCAAATATGCAGATAATCCCAAGGCTGCCAGCCGACCCTATGACGTGGACCGTGACGGTTTCGTTATGGGAGAGGGCGCTGGCATCGTGGTTCTGGAAGATTACGAGCACGCCAAGGCGCGTGGTGCCAAGATTTACGCCGAAGTTCTGGGCTATGGTATGTCGGGCGACGCCTATCACATCACCGCCCCGTCCGAGGATGGCGACGGGGCCGAACGCTCCATGAGAGCGGCGTTGCGCAGCGCCGGGCTGGAGCCGAAAGACCTGGATTACATCAACGCGCATGGCACCTCGACCATGGCGGACACGATCGAACTGGGTGCTGTCGAGCGCCTGTTGGGCGAGCATGCCGGGAATGCGACGATGAGCTCGACCAAGTCGGCAACCGGTCACTTGCTGGGTGCTGCGGGTGCGATTGAGGCGATATTCTCAATCCTGGCGATCCGCGATCAGGTCGCACCGCCAACAATCAACCTGGACAACCCGGCAGTTGAAACTCCGATTGATCTTGCCCCCAACGCCAAGCGCGAGCGTGAGATTAACGTGGCGTTGTCGAACTCGTTCGGGTTTGGCGGAACCAATGCCAGCGTGATCTTCGGAAAGGTCAGTTAAATGTGGCGGGCCATCGCTTCGAATGCGCTGACCATCCTGGTGGTCGGCCTGTTTCTGGTGGGCGGTCTGATCCTGTGGGGACAGTCGCAGTACAAGGCCGAAGGCCCGCTTGAAACTGCGATTTGCCTTCAGGTCAAAAGCGGTTCGAATATGACACGTGTTAGTCGCGATCTGGAAGATCAGGGCGCCATTCGCAGTTCAATTCTGTTTCGGATGGCCGCTGACTATACCGATCAGGCGCAGCGGTTGAAAGCGGGCAGCTTTCTGGTGCGCGAAGGCGCGTCGATGGCGCAGATCATCGAAGAGATCACCAGCAGCGGCGCCAGCACTTGTGGGTCGGAAATCGAATACCGTATCGGTGTGACACGCACCCAAACCCGCGTGCGTGAACTGGACCCGGCAACATTGGATTTCGTCGAGATTGCTTCATTTGATGCGGCAGAGGAAGAAACGCCTGATGCCTATACCGAGAAGCGCAACGAGGCTGACACGCGCTATCGCGTGTCGCTGGCCGAAGGTGTGACCTCATGGCAAGTGGTTGAAGCTCTGAAATCATTCGAAGCGCTGTCAGGTGAAGTGACCGAGATCCCGGCTGAGGGCATGTTGGCCCCGGACAGTTACGATGTTGTGGCCGGACAGGATCGCAATGCGATTTTGCAGGCCATGCAGGACAAGCAACAACTGCGGATCAACGCGGTTTGGGAAAGCCGCCAAGGCGGGTTGCCGCTGGACACTCCGGAAGAGATGCTGATCCTTGCGTCTATCATCGAAAAGGAAACCGGTGTTCCGGAGGAACGCGGCCAGGTCGCCAGTGTGTTCGTGAACCGCCTGAAACAGGGAATGCGGCTGCAAACAGATCCGACCGTCATCTATGGCGTGACAAAGGGGCAGGGCACATTGGGTCGCGGGTTGCGGCGCAGCGAACTGAACCGTCCGACACCGTGGAACACCTATCAGATTGACGGGCTGCCCCCGACGCCGATTGCAAATCCGGGTCTGGCGAGCCTTGAAGCTGCGGTTGCGCCGGATGACACCAACTATGTGTTCTTCGTCGCCGACGGCTCGGGCGGTCATGCGTTTGCAGAAACCCTGCAGGAGCATAATCGCAACGTTGCCAAATGGCGCGAAATTGAGGAACAGCAAAGCTCGGGGAATTAAGCCCGGCGGGTTGCTGGATTTGCCAACGAAAACGCCGACGCCGGTATAGCAACTGGCGTCGGCGTTTTCTTTGGCAGCCTCTTCAGCCCTTAGGCGGCTGAACGTCTTTTGTTGGGACGGCGCCGTCTGCTGCTGGAAGGTTTCCCATCCCCGTTGGCTGGTTTGGGCTTGAACCCGCGACGGCGGTTGTTTTGACGACGTGCAGGTTGCTGAACCTCGACCCCTTCCGGCATGGTGCCGCTTGTGATAGGGATTTCAATTTTCATCAGCTTCTGGATCTGACGCAGCAGGTCAACTTCTTCCGGTGCACAGAAAGCGATCGCTTCCCCCTCGCGCCCGGCACGGGCGGTGCGCCCGATACGGTGGACGTAATTGTCGGGTACGTCGGGTAGGTCGAAGTTGATGACATAGGCGACACCGGGGATGTCGATGCCACGCGCGGCAACGTCGGTGGCCACCAGTATGTTCACCTCTCCAGCGCGGAAGGCATTAATGGCCCGGTCACGCTGGCCCTGGCTTTTGTTCCCGTGAATTGATGCTGCGTTGAAGCCATCGGCGACCAGCCCTTTCATCAGCCGTTCAGCGCCGTGTTTTGTGCGGGTGAAGACCAGCGTCAGTGCATCCGCGTCCTGAGACAGGATTTGGCGAAGTTTAGAGGGTTTTTCGGCTTTTGGAACAAAATGAAGGGACTGAGTGATCTTGTCCGCCGCCTTGCCCGGGGGCGAAACCTGCACCCGCTGTGGATTGTTCAGATAGGCACGGCTGAGCTCCTCCATCTGTTTTGGCATTGTGGCCGAGAACAGCATGGTCTGGCGGGGTGTTCCCAGTGCAGGCGCGATGCGACGCAGAGCGTGAATGAAGCCCAGGTCAAGCATCTGATCTGCTTCGTCCAATACCAGATGGCGCACCGAACCAAGGTCAACAGCGCCGCGTTCCATCAGGTCAATCAGGCGCCCCGGGGTGGCGACCAAAATATCGGTGCCGCGGGCAAGGAACATCACTTGTTTGTTGATCGACTGGCCACCAACAACTGTGGCGACCCGCAGCTTTGTTCCTTTGGTGAGGGTGCGCAAACTGTCGGCGATCTGGTTCACCAACTCGCGGGTGGGGGCGAGGATCAGCGATTTGGCTGTTTTGGGATCGGGCTTGCCGGGCTGCGCCAGCAGGTGGTCGATCAGGGGCAGGCCAAAGGCCAGTGTCTTGCCGGTGCCGGTTTGGGCCAGCCCGAGGATGTCATGCCCGTTCAGGGCCAGCGGAATGGCCTGGTTCTGAATCGGGGTGGGTTGAGTAAAATTGGCGCGTTTCAACGCGTCGTTCAGTGTCGGCGCGAGGCCGAGCATGTCGAAGTCGAACAAAAAATTATCCTTTACAGCCCGCAGGTTAAGCCCCGCGAGCAGGTGATGACTGGCCACGTTCATGTGACCGGCAGGGTTGAGCGAGACCTCGGGATGCGCGAGCGAATCCAGCGCCATCCGGCCATCGCCTAAAGAACCCTGCGTGAAGGGGAACTGGGAGTTATGTGTTGGCGCTGTGGGGCCTGAAGCCCGACGATGCTCACGCGGTGGCGCCGTGATGAGGGGCACATGAGGGTTTCGGGGGGAAATGTCAAGGACTGGTTTTGCAGCGCGCCGGACCCTGCGGCGCCGAAATCGGGTGATGCGGGCGATTTTGAGCGCGATTTCGGAAAACGTCAGGTTTGTACACGCGTCCGCGCGGGGGTTGTGCAATTTGTACACGCTGAAAGCGGCACGGGGTAACCCTGTATTAACCCCTCTGGTCGGTGAGGCGGTCAGGGCCAGGGAGGCAAAAGGGCGGGGCGGCGTTTAGGCCGAGGGTTACTACAGCCGGAAATTCACTGTCCGTTAACCCGCACCGTACGATCCCTGTTGCGTACCTGTTGCGTAAACCCTTGACTTTGCGCGCTTTATCCCGTATAGGTTGTGTCATGCTAGAAGAAGTGGGCGAACGGCCTCGGGGTTACCCGGTGGCCGTTCTTTCGTTTCTCTCGTGCGGAGAACACTCACGCATGAGGTCACAGGCAAACATGACTTTGATTACCCCGGAAGAGCGGATTTCCCAGACGGCTGAACTGTTGCAGTCCCTGGAAAGGTCCATTCGCGATCTGCGGCAAGCGGCAGAAGACCTGCGCAAACAGATCGGTGCCGGGGAGGATGCAGATCTTGCTGGTTCAGCCAAGCAACTCGGTCAGCTGGAGGGGCTGATCCGAAGTTGCCAGAAAGTGGAGACAAGCTTTGTCGAACAACATTACAGACAAGCCGGAATTGCCCAAGGAGGGTACGCGCTCGACCTTGAGCGGGCCCGATTTGAGATCGGGTGCAGGCTGGCTCGCCTCCGCCAATGCTGCGGTGCGGGAGAGATTTCTGAGTGAGATCGGGGAGGGGGGACTGTGTGCCCTCCCTTTCCTGTTTGAATTCTGGGCGCTGCCGCATCAATTGCCGCCTGAGGGCGACTGGCGGTCCTGGGTGATCATGGGCGGGCGTGGCGCGGGCAAAACGCGGGCAGGGGCCGAATGGGTCAGATCGATGGTCGAGGGGTCGAAACCGCTGGACAAGGGCGAGGCCAGCCGCGTGGCGCTGGTGGGTGAAACATTCGATCAGGTGCGCGATGTCATGATCTTTGGCGACAGCGGGATATTGCAATGCTCGCCCCCGGATCGGCGGCCCAAGTGGAAGGCATCCGAACGCAAGCTGATCTGGCCCAACGGGGCCGAGGCGCAGGCGTTTTCAGCACATGATCCCGAAGGGTTGCGCGGGCCGCAATTTGATGCGGCCTGGGTGGATGAGCTGGCCAAGTGGAAGAAGGCGGGCGAGACCTGGGATATGCTGCAATTTGCGCTGCGCTTGGGCGAGAGGCCCCGGGTCTGCGTGACCACAACGCCGCGCAATGTGAAGGTTTTGAAGGATTTGCTGGCGTCGCCGTCCACCGTGCAGACCCATGCGCCGACCGAAGCGAACCGGGCCAATCTGGCGGCGTCTTTTCTGGAGGAAGTGCGCGCGCGCTATGCAGGCACGCGGCTGGGGCGGCAGGAGCTGGACGGGGTGCTGCTGTCAGACGCGGAAGGCGCGCTGTGGACGGGTTCGATGCTGGAGGCGGCGCGCTGCACGCAGGTGCCCGAATTGGATCGCATCGTGGTGGCGCTGGACCCGGCGGTGACGTCTGGGTCAGGCGCGGATGCCTGCGGGATCGTGGTGGTTGGGGCGCAGGTACAGGGGCCGCCTGAGGCGTGGCGCGCCTATGTGCTGGCTGACCGAACGGTGCAGGGCGTGGGCCCGGCAGGCTGGGCGCAGGCGGCGATTGACGCGATGGATGAGTTCGGGGCCGAACGGCTGGTGGCCGAGGTCAATCAGGGCGGGCAACTGGTTGAAGAGGTGGTGCGGCAGGTGGACCCTCTGGTGCCTTATCGGGCGGTACGGGCTTCGCGCGGCAAGGTCGCGCGGGCCGAGCCCGTGGCGGCGCTGTACGAACAGGGGCGGGTGCGCCATGTGGCCGGGTTGGACGCGTTGGAGGAGCAGATGTGCCAGATGACCGCGCGCGGGTTTGAAGGGCAGGGCTCGCCCGACCGGGTCGATGCGCTGGTCTGGGCGTTGCATGAGTTGATTGTGGGGCCTGCGGGGGTGTATCGGAGGCCTAGGGTGCGGGCGTTGTGAGGGCAAGGGCATGAAATCCACACTTTTGAAATTACTTGAGGACTGTTAGGCCGCCTTCGTCTTTAGGGTGTTTATTTTGACACATTAACAACTTTTGATTTAACCGGGTTTGGCTATCTTGAGTTTTGATCTTCAAAATCAAATTGAAACAAGAGCTTATAGCTCCTACTTGTAAGTTCACTGAGGCATCCATGAAGAAAAAACTGTATTTGTTGGCAATCAGTTCGGGCATATTTTTCTTTGTTCTCGCCCTCTATTTCTTCGGCCACGCGATGTGGGACTTCCACGATGACGTCAATAATTTTGGCATAGCCTACAAGTTCTTCGCGGCGAAAATTTGCGCAATTTTTGGCTTGTTACTCATGACGTCAGTCTTGTTCAACGTTGTCGAAAGGTTTGTTTTTGCGCCGCTGATAATCTTGATAAGCGGCGCAATCGTGCTGCTTGTCGGTTTTTATGTGGTCAAAGACGAACCTTGGAGGTTTCAATACGTCGACGAAGTTGGGTTTCGCGTGCCGCGGGGATACGCTTCTGGTTTAGGCAATGAAGCGCCGGGCGCAGCTTTGATGGCTGTAATCTGCATTGATGATTTGAGCCCCGCTCGTAAACAAAATGGTGAACATTGCGAAGACACATACTTTTACTTGGCGCACACTACGTTCCCATTCTATCGAGTGCTTAGCGAAGATAGGGAAACATCGTGCACCACATATTCGGGCGGCGAAAGTTGTCGTTCCACAATCGACACTGAGATGGGACAACTGAATTATGGAGTAAAGTCCCTCGACGTAAGCCCCTTAGATGCGGAACAATATGAACGTAGGTTGCTTGAACTGATAAATAGTTGGCGGATTGAGAAAAACGCGGATGCGCTAAAGCAATGAGCTTTTAGACAACCCGTTGCCCTCCCCCCGTACGCCCCATTCCCAAGGCTTAAACGTCTTTCCGTCATAACTCCTTTCAACAAGCCGGGCAGAGCGGCGGCAGAAAGGAGCACAGATGGTATTCGATTTCTTGCGTCGTGGATCGGCTGGGAGCGCGCCCGAGGCGAAGGCGAGCGCGACGGGGCCTGTGGTGGCGTGGCAGACCGGCGGGCGCGTGGCGTGGAGCCCGCGGGACACGGTGTCGCTGACGCGGACGGGGTTTTCGGGCAATCCGGTGGGGTTTCGGTCGGTCAAGCTGATTGCTGAATCGGCGGCGGCTCTGCCTTTGATTTTGCAGGGTCAGGGGCAGCGTTTCGATGCGCATCCGATCCTGGCCCTGTTGCGACGCCCGAATGCGGCGCAGGGGCGGGCAGAGATGCTGGAAGCCCTGTTCGGGCAGTTGCTGCTGTCGGGTAATGCTTATGTCGAGGCGGTGCAGGCTGAGGACGGGCTGCCGGTTGAGCTGCATGTTCTGCGCTCGGACCGGATGAGCGTGGTGCCGGGGGCGGATGGGTGGCCCAAGGCCTATGATTACAGTGTCGGTGGCAAGACGCACCGGTTCGCGGCCGAGGCCATCTGTCATATCAAGACGTTCCACCCGCAGGATGATCACTACGGGTTCTCGCCGATGCAGGCGGCGGCGACGGCGATTGATGTGCACAACAGCGCCTCGCGGTGGTCGAAATCGCTGCTGGACAATGCCGCGCGGCCCTCGGGGGCGCTGGTGTGGAAGGGCGGTGATGGGCACGGAATGATGGCCGAGGAGCAGTTCCGCCGCTTGTCCGACGAGATCGAGCAGAACTATCGCGGGGCGCGCAATGCGGGTCGGCCGATGGTTCTGGAGGGGGGGCTGGATTGGAAGCCGATGGGCTTTTCCCCCTCGGACATGGAGTTTCAGAAGACCAAGGAAGCCGCCGCCCGCGAGATCGCGCTGGCCTTTGGGGTCCCGCCGATGCTGCTGGGGATACAGGGCGACGCGACCTATTCGAACTATCAGGAGGCCAACCGGGCGTTTTACCGCCTGACCGTGCTGCCCCTGGTGACGCGGGTGGCGGCGGCGGTGTCGGAGTGGCTGACGGGCTTTACCGGTGAGGATCTGATCCTGAAACCCGATCTGGATCAGGTAACGGCCCTGTCCGCCGAGCGGGATGCGCAATGGGCGCGGGTCAACCGGGCGGAATTCCTGAGCGATGTAGAAAAACGCAGGTTGCTGGGGTTGCCGGAGCGTGCCGATGGCTGAGGGGTATCCGCCGTTCGACTGCGCGCCGGGGCTACGTCTGGCCGCGCATGAGCGGGTGGCCGAGATCCAGCACGCGCATCTGTGCAGGCGGCTGGATCAGATCGAAGAGATGATGGAGAGGCTGGAGAAACGGCTGTGGCTGACGGTCTATGGCGTGGCCGCAGTGATCCTGGCGCAGGCGTTTCAGTCATTTCTGGTGGTAACGCCATAAGTTCAGTGGGTTACATGGAGAAGTTCATGGATTTAGAACATAAGTTCGCAGGGTTCGGTGACATCCTGTCAGTGACCGAGGATGCGATGATCGAAGGCTATGCCAGCCTGTTCGGGCAAGTCGATCAGGGCAGTGATACGGTGCAACGCGGGGCCTATCGCGCCTCGCTTGAGGGGCTCGCCAAGGCGGGTCAGCGGGTCAAGATGCTGTGGCAGCACGACCCGGCGCAACCCATTGGTGTCTGGGACGAGGTGCGCGAGGACGACAAGGGCCTGTGGGTCAAGGGTCGCCTGCTGGAAAGCACCCAGAAAGGCCGGGAAGCGGCCGAGCTGATCCGGGCGGGTGCGATGGATGGCCTGTCGATCGGCTATCGCACCAAACGGGCCGTAAAGAATGACAAGGGCCAGCGGGTCCTGACGGAACTGGAGCTGTGGGAGGTGTCGCTGGTGACCTTCCCGATGCTGCCCAGTGCGCGGGTGGCGGCAAAGGGGAGCGACCCCGACGCCGAGAACACCTGGCGCAGTATTGCCGAGGTGTTTGACCACGCCCGGCAGGAGCTGGCGCGGACCTAGCGCGCCTCAAACCCACCCAAAAACAGGACATGCTGATGAGCAAGACCGAGATCCCGGCCTTGACCGGAGAGGGTGCGCCCCTGGTTCAGGAGGTGAAGCAGGCGATGGCTGGCTTCGTGAATGAATTCAAGGGCCTGAAGGCTGAAGTTAAAACCAAATTGCAACAGACAGAAGAGCGACTGACCATGCTGGATCGTAAATCAACCATCGCGGCGCGCCCGCATCTTGCGGCCTCGACCCTGGACGGTGCCCCGCACCAGAAGGCGTTCGACGCCTATGTGCGCTCGGGCGAGGATGACGGGTTGCGCGGGCTGGAGATGGAGAGCAAATCGCTGTCCACAGCCGTCAACAGCGATGGCGGGTATCTGGTCGATCCGCAGACTGCCGAGACGATCAAGTCGGTTCTGAACGCAACTGCGTCGATCCGTTCGATTGCGTCGGTGGTGAATGTCGAGGCGAATTCGTTCGATGTGCTGATCGACCATACCGATGTCGGTGCCGGCTGGGCAGATGAGAATTCGGCCACTTCCGAAACCGGAACCCCGTCGATCGATCGCATCTCGATCCCGCTGCACGAGTTGAGCGCGCTGCCCAAAGCCTCGCAGCGCTTGCTGGATGACAGCGCGTTCGATGTCGAGGGCTGGCTGGCCGGTCGGATTGCCGACAAGTTCGCCCGTGCCGAGGCGGCGGCCTTTATCACGGGTGACGGTGTGGACAAACCCAAGGGTCTGATGATCCACCGTGCGGTTTCCGATGACACATGGTCCTGGGGTAGCCTGGGGTATGTTGCCACCGGCATCGATGGCGGCGTCGATGCGGATGCGATTGTCGATGTGGTTTATGCGCTGGGCGCGCAATACCGGGTCAATGGCACATTCGTCATGAACTCGAAAACGGCGGGTGTGATCCGCAAGCTGAAAGACAGCGATGGCCGTTTCCTGTGGTCGGACGGTCTGGCCGCCGGTGAGCCCGCGCGCCTGATGGGCTATCCGGTACTGATTGCCGAGGACATGCCGGACGCGGCCTCGGACAGCTTCTCGATCGCGTTTGGCGACTTCAAATCCGGTTACACCATCGCCGAGCGCCCCGATCTGCGCGTGCTGCGCGACCCGTTCAGCGCCAAGCCGCATGTCCTGTTTTATGCGACCAAGCGTGTGGGCGGCGATGTGAGCGACTTTGCAGCCATCAAGCTGGTGAAATTCGGCATCGCCTAAGCGGTGGCGAATCCGGGGGGCCATCGGCCCCTCGGGCGGCGGGCGCGGGCCGGGGTGAGATCCCCCGCGTTGTCTAGCTGCTCCCCTCCGTCCGAGCAACGTGGGGCGGCGCGTGCCCGTCATTTTCCTGACTGAGGCCCCCGGTGGGGTCCGAGATTGCGGAGTGAATGGATGATGTTGATCGAAGAAACCGCCATCGCGGATGCGGCGCTGCCGGTGGATCAGTTCAAGGCGCATCTGCGGCTGGGCAGGGGCTTTGCCGAGGATGACGTTCAGAACGAGGTGTTGAAGGGGTTCCTGCGGGCGGCCATGGCCGCGATTGAGGCGCGCACCGGTAAGGTTCTGATCGAGCGCGACTTTTCATGGAGCCTGAGCGGTTGGCGCGATCCGTCGGGCGAGGTTTTGCCGGTTGCTCCGGTGACATCGGTGCAGGCCGTGACGCTGACCGATGCGGCAGGTTCTGAAACCGTTGCGGATGCGGCGGTGTATCGGCTGGAACGCGATGGCCAGCGCCCGCGGTTGCGGCCGGTCGGGTCGGCCCTGCCTGCGATTGAAACGGGGGGTGCGGTGAAGATCTCCTTCACGGCCGGGATGGCCACGGATTGGGCCGGTTTGCCCGCCGATCTGGGCCAGGCGGTACTGTTGCTGGCCGCGCACTATTACGAATACCGGGACGAGACCGCGCTGGGCGCGGGGTGTATGCCGTTTGGCGTCACCAGCCTGATCCAGCGCTATCGGATGGTGCGCTTTGGTGCGGGGGTGGTGCAATGAATACGCCGCGTCTGAACCGCAAGCTGGTCCTTGAGGCCCCGATGCGCAGCGCTGACGGGGCCGGAGGATATACCGAGGCATGGGCCGCGCTGGGAACGCTGTGGGCCGAGGTCACGGCGCGCAGTGGCGCGGAACGGCAGATCGCCGGCGTTTCCGTCTCGCGCGTGGGGTATCGCATCGTGGTGCGGGGCGCGCCCGAGGGATCGACCATGCGCCCGGCGCCGGATCAGCGGTTTCGCGAAGGCAATCGCCGTTTCGTCATCCGCGCCGTGGCTGAGCGCGACGCGCGCGGCCAGTACCTGACCTGTTTCGCGGATGAAGAGGTGGCGGCATGAGTTATGGCGTATCAGCCGCCCTGCAGGCGGCGGTGTTTCAGCACCTGACCGGGGATGCGGATGTCAGCGGCCAGTCCGGTGGCGCGATCTATGACGCGGTGCCGACGGGAACGGTTCCGCAGACCTATGTGACATTGGGCCCGGAAGAGGTCCGCGACGCTTCGGACCGGTCGGGCGCGGGTGCGATCCACCGCTTTACGGTTTCGGTGGTGTCCGAAGCCGCCGGGTTTGGCGCGGCAAAGACGCTGGCTGGGGCGGTGTGTGACGCGCTGGACAATGCGCCGCTGGTTCTGAGCCGCGGGCATCTGGTCGGGCTGTGGTTCGAGCGCGCCTCGGCTCGGCGGACCGGGACCAGCGGCAGCATCCGCCAGATCGACCTGAGATTCCGCGCCCGCGTGGAAGACGACTAAGCAATCAACGGAGAGAGCACATGGCTGCCCAGAACGGAAAAGACCTTTTGGTCAAAGTGGATATGAACGGCACGGGCCTGTTCCAGACCATTGCGGGCCTGCGGGCCACGCGGATCAGTTTCAACGCCGAAAGCGTGGACGTCACCAGTCTGGAAAGTCAGGGGGGTTGGCGCGAGCTGTTGTCGGGGGCGGGGGTCAAATCGGCCTCGATTTCCGGCTCGGGCGTGTTCAAGGATGCAGGTACGGACGAACGTGCGCGGCAGCTGTTTTTTGACGGCGAGACCCCGGCGTTTCAGGTGATCATCCCCGATTTCGGCATTGTCGAGGGGGCGTTTCAGGTGACGGGCATCGAGTATGCGGGCTCACACAACGGTGAGGCGACCTATGAGATGAGCATGGCAAGCGCCGGTGCGCTGAGCTTTACGGCGCTGTAATCGCATGGCCAATCCGTGGACGGGCGAGGTGGCACTGACCATCGATGGAGAGCGGCGGGTGCTCAAGCTGACGCTGGGCGCTTTGGCGGAACTGGAGCAGGAGCTGAACACCGGATCCCTGGTCGAGCTGGTGCAGCGGTTCGAGGGTGGCGCGTATTCCAGCAGTGACGTGCTGGCGCTGATCGTTGCCGGATTGCGGGGCGGGGGCCGGGATACCAGCCGCGCCGACCTGCTTCATGCCGAAATCGAGGGCGGCCCGATGGCTGCGGCCAAAGCGGCGGCCGAGCTGCTGGCCCGCGCCTTTATGGTGCCGGAAACGACATGAGCGGGTTCGACTGGCCCGCCCTGATGCGGGCCGGGTTTCTGGGGCTGCGGCTGACGCCGGACCAGTTCTGGCGTCTGACCCCGGCAGAACTGCGGCTGATGCTGGGGCAGGGCGCCGGGATGCCCGCGATGAACCGGGCAGGCCTTGACGCGCTGCTGGCCGCCTTCCCGGACAAGCAACAAGGAGAGCGTGATGACGGATCGTGACGGGTTTGACGACTTGCAGGAACGGGGCGCAGCGCTGGGCGATGCCCTGGGTGATGCTGCGACGATGGCCGCGGCGTTTGACAGCCAGATGAAGCGGATCAGCGCCGCGTTCGAGGAAACCGGCAAGGATGTCGCCACGTTGGAGCGGGGCATGTCCAGCGGTTTGCGCAAGGCGTTCGATGGCGTGGTTCTGGACGGGATGAGCCTGTCGGGCGCGCTGGATGTGCTGAAGAACTCGCTGATCCAAACGGCTTATGCCGCCGCAATCAAGCCGGTGACGGACCATTTTGGCGGATTGCTGGCAAACTCGGTCGGCGGGTTGGTGCAGGGTCTTCTGCCCTTTGCCGATGGTGGCAGTTTCAGCCAGGGCCGGGTGATGCCCTTTGCCAATGGCGGCGTGGTCAGCAGCCCGACGATGTTTCCGATGCGGGGCGGCACCGGGCTGATGGGCGAGGCCGGCCCTGAGGCGATCATGCCGCTGGCGCGCGGCGCGGACGGCAAGCTGGGCGTGCGCACGCAGGGCGGCGGGCGTTCGGTGAATGTGGTGATGAACATCACGACCCCGGATGTGCAGGGGTTCCGCCGCTCGCAGGGACAGATTGCAGCACAGATGAGCCGTGCGTTGGGGCGCGGCAATCGCAACAGGTAAATCAGGGAGCAGGTGATGACTTTCCACGAGGTGAGATTTCCCGCCAGCCTGAGCTTTGGCTCGGTCGGGGGGCCCGAACGGCGCACGGATATTGTGACGCTGGCCAACGGGTTCGAAGAGCGCAACACGCCCTGGGCCCATTCCCGGCGCAGGTATGATGCGGGGCTGGGGATGCGCTCGCTGGACGATATCGAGACGCTGATTTCGTTCTTCGAGGCGCGGCAGGGCCAGATATATGGGTTTCGCTGGAAGGACTGGTCGGATTTCAAATCCGGCAAGGCCACGCTGGATGTCGATGTCGGAGATCAGGTTATCGCACGCGGCGACGGTGTGCGGACTGTGTTTCAGCTGATCAAGACCTATAGCTCGGGCGGGGTCAGCTATGCCCGCCCCATCGTCAAGCCGGTGCTGGGGACGGTGCGTCTGGGGCTGGATCAGGATGAGATCCGGGAGGGTGTGGAATTCGAGGTTGATCTGGCAACCGGCCGGATCACCTTTGCCGACCCGCCACCGGAAGAGGTGGATATCACCGCCGGATTCGAATTCGATGTACCGGTGCGGTTTGACACCGACAAGATCCATACCAGCGTCGCCAGTTTTCAGGCCGGAGAGGCGCCGAACGTTCCTGTGGTCGAGGTGCGTGTCTGATGGCTGTGGATGAACAGGGCCTGCACGCGCATCTGCAAAGCGGAATGACCACCGTGTGCCGGTGTTGGGCGATCAGACGCCGGGATGGTCAGGAATACGGGTTCACCGATCATGATCTGGAGCTTGGCTTTGACGGATTGACGTTCCGGGCCAGCACCGGATTGACGGCGGCGGCCATCGAACAGGCCACCGGCCTGTCCATTGACAACACCGAAGCCATGGGCGCGCTGTCGGATGCGGCCATTCGCGAGGAGGATATCGAGGCGGGGCGGTTCGACGGGGCCGAAGTGCGCGCGTGGCTGGTCAACTGGGCCGACCCGGATCAGCGTATCCTTCAGTTCCGGGGCTCGATCGGGGAATTGCGGCGCGCAGGCGGTGCATTCCACGCCGAGTTGCGTGGCCTGACAGATTTGCTGAACCGCCCGTTGGGGCGCGTGTATCAGAAGCCTTGTACTGCCGTATTGGGGGACCGGACCTGTCGGTTCGACATGGATACGCCCGGCTATTGGATTGAGGGCGCCGTCACCGGTTTTGATGGCGGAACCGTTCTGCTTGTTGCGGGCGGGGCAACCATCGATGACGGCTGGTTCGAACGCGGCAGGGTCGACGTTGTGTCGGGAGCGGCGAAGGGGCTCTGGTCATCAGTCAAGCATGACCAGCAGGTGGCGGACGGGCGGCAGATCACGCTCTGGTCCGGTTTCGGGGAAAGCCTGGTGCGGGGTGACACGGTCAGGCTGCGGGCGGGGTGCGACAAACGCATGGAGACCTGTCGTTTGAAGTTCAACAACCTGCTGAACTTTCAGGGCTTTCCCGATCTTCCGGGCGAAGACTGGGTGATGGCCGTTCCCAAACAGAGCAAAGCCAACAGCGGAGGGAGCCTGAGGTGACGATACACAGGCAGGATATTGTCGCAGAAGCGCGTAGCTGGCTGGGGACGCCTTATGTGCATCAGGCCTCGACCAAGGGGGCGGGCACGGATTGTCTGGGCCTGCTGCGCGGCGTCTGGCGCGCCGTGATCGGGCAGGAGCCCGAGGCGGTTCCGGTCTACAGTCTGGACTGGTCCGAGCCGCAGGGCGAGGAACGCATGTGGGCGGCGGCGCGGCGGCATCTGGTCGAAAAACCGGCCGCCGATTTTGCGGTCGCAGATGTGCTGCTGTTCCGGATGCGCGATGGCAGCGTGGCCAAACATCTTGGCATCGTCAGCGTCGCAGGCCCGGAACCAAGGTTCATTCACGCCTATTCCGGCCATGGCGTCGTCGAGAACGCGCTGAGCGGCCCATGGCGCCGCAGGGTCGTTTCCTGTTTCGAATTCCCGTTGGAGGTGCTCTGATGGCTACTATTCTTCTTTCCGCAGCCGGGGCGGCGCTGGGCGGGTCAATTGGCGGAACGGTCGCGGGCCTGTCCACCGCGATCATCGGCCGGGCCATTGGCGCGACGGTTGGGCGGGTCATCGACCAGAGGTTCTTCAGCCAGTCCGTCATGGGCAGTGGCAGCGAAGTCGTCGAAACAGGCCGCATGGACCGGTTCAGGCTGACGGAAACCGGCGAGGGTGCACCGGTGACCACGGTCTTTGGGCGTATGCGCGTGGGTGGTCAGGTCATCTGGGCGTCGGACTTTCTTGAGACCGAGACCCGGGAAACGCAGGGCGGCGGAGGCGGGGGCAAAGGCAAACCCAAGGCCCCCGAAGTGACCACCGTCAGCTACAGCTATTCGATTTCGCTGGCCATTGCCGTTGGTGCAGGCGAGATCGCCGATGTCGGGCGCATCTGGGCAGACGGGGAAGAACAGGACCGATCCGGGCTGAACATGCGCATCTATCACGGCACGCAGGATCAGTTGCCCGATCCCCTGATCGAAGCAATCGAAGGGGCGGGTACGGTGCCGGCCTATCGCGGTACAGCCTATGTCGTGATCGAGGATTTCCCGCTTGCGAGTTTTGGCAACCGGGTGCCGCAGTTCTCGTTCGAGGTGGTGCGCCCCGCGCAGCGCGACATGCCGGATTACCCAAGCGCCCTGCCGCAGATCGTGCGGGGCGTGGCGGTGATTCCGGGTACGGGCGAGTATGCGCTGGCCCGTTCGCAGGTGAATTATACGCAATCCGGGACAAGCTGGGCGGCCAATGTGCATTCCGCGTCGGGTGTATCGGATCTTGTGAGCTCGACCCGTGCACTGGAGACCGAACTGCCAAATTGCGACGCGGCCTCGTTGGTGGTTTCGTGGTTCGGTGACGATCTGAGATGCGGCACATGCAGGATCCGGCCCAAGGTCGAACAGAGCGACACGGACAGCCGCAACATGCCGTGGATCGTGTCGGATCAGGTCCGCAGCACGGCGGGCCAGGTCGCGCGGCAGGACGGCCGCCCGGTCTATGGCGGAACACCCGCAGACCCGGCGGTGGTCGAGGCGATCCGACACCTCAACCAGTCGGGAAAACGGGTCATGTTCTATCCGTTCATCCTAATGGAGCAATTGCAGGGAAACGGGCTGCCCGATCCCTGGTCAGAGGCCACAAGTCAGCCCCACCTGCCTTGGCGGGGACGGATCACGCTGGATGTGGCGCCGGGGCGCGCGGGGTCTGCTGATCAGACCGCGGCGGCGGACGCGCAGGTGGCCGCGTTCTTTGGGACGGCAAGTGCTGCGGATTTTACGATCAACGAAGGTTTTGACGCCCCGGTGGACATCGGCGGCGGCAGCGGCAGCAGTGGCTCGGGCCCGGTGCTTGGCGGGCGGCCGGATGATCGCGGGCCTGGCGATTTGCAATGGGTAAACGGTGGCGGCACGTTTGGCGGCTTGCTTGGCAATGGTCCGGTTCCGGCCACGAAGATCGTCAAATACTCTGGCCCGCAGGAATGGGGCCTGCGCCGGTTCATTCTGCACTATGCCATGTTGTGCAAAGCGGCTGGTGGGGTGTCATCCTTCTGTATCTCGTCCGAGATGCGTGGCCTGACCCAGATCCGCGGGGCCTCGGGGTTTCCCGCCGTTGCGCAACTGCGTGCGCTGGCGGCAGAGGTGCGCCAGATTCTGGGCCCGGACACCAAGATCGGCTATGCGGCGGATTGGAGCGAGTATTTCGGATACCAGCCGGATGGAAGCGGAGACAGGTATTTTCACCTCGACCCGTTATGGGCGGATGATAACATCGATTTCATTGGCATCGACAACTACGTGCCTTTGTCTGACTGGCGTGATGGAGAAAACCACGTGGACGCCGAGGCAGGTGCGCCGTCGGTCTACGACCTTGGGTATCTGCGCGGCAATATCGAGGGGGGCGAGGGGTATGACTGGTATTATGCCGCGCCGGAAGAGGCCGAGGCACAGATCAGAACGCCCATCGAAGATCAGGAGCATGATGAGCCATGGGTCTGGCGCTACAAGGACATGCGCGGCTGGTGGTCAAATCTGCATCACGAGCGGATCGGCGGTGTTCGTCAGCCCAATCCGACCGACTGGGTGCCCGGATCAAAGCCGATCTGGTTTACCGAGTTGGGATGTGCGGCAATCGACAAGGGCACGAACCAGCCGAACAAGTTTCTGGATCCGAAATCGTCTGAATCGCTGTTGCCTGCATATTCAAACGGGCTGCGTGACGATTTCATTCAGGTTCAGTACCTGGCGGCGACCCTTGGATATTGGAGCGACCCGAACGTCAACCCGGTGTCGCAAGTCTATGGCGGACCAATGCTGGACCTGGCGAATGCCTATGTCTGGGCGTGGGATACCCGCCCGTTTCCGACCTTTCCAAATCTGCGAAGCCAGTGGGATGATGGGTCAAACTATGACCGGGGGCATTGGCTGAACGGCCGGTCCGGCTCGCGGACGCTGGCCTCGGTCGTGACTGAAATTTGCCACGCGGCAGGGGTGACAGATATCGATGTTACCGGGCTTTATGGCGTGGTTCGGGGATATGTCATCGAAGATGTGACAAATGCGCGGTCGGCTTTGCAGCCGCTGATGCTGCGCTATGGGTTCGACGCGATCGAACGGAACGGCATCTTGCGCTTTCAGATGCGGGATGGCTATGGCGCGATTGCCCTGAACCCCGATCATCTGGCGATCAGCGGTGATCTGGATGGCACGGTTGAACACCGGCGTGAAGCCGAGGCCGAGATGACGGGCCGCGTGCGCCTGCGCTTTGTCCAGTCGGATGCGGATCACGATCTGGTTGCGGAAGAGGCAGTTCTGCCCGAGGACAGCACGCATTCTGTCTCGGTCAATGAGATGCCGTTATCCATGACACGCACCGAAGGCCGGCAAACGGCTGAGCGCTGGTTGAGCGAGGCCCGTGTTTCCCGCGATACGGTGCGGTTTGCCTTGCCGCCATCGCTGCTGCATCTGGGCGCAGGTGATCTGGTGCGGTTGTCAGAAACCGAAAACAGCCCCCTTTACCGGATTGACCGACTGGAATCGGCCGATCTGCAACTGGTCGAGGCGGTTCGGGTTGAACAGGGCGTGTATAAGGCATCGCAATTGCGCGACGACCCGGCGGTTGTCAGACCCTATGCCGCGCCCGTTCCCGTGCTGCCGATGTTTCTGGACCTGCCGCTGATCACCGGGGCAGAGGTCCCGCATGCACCTTATCTTGCGGTGACCGCTGATCCCTGGCCGGGGGCCGCGACGGTTTATTCCTCCTCAACCGATGAGGGGTACAGCCTGAGTGATGTGATCCCCGGTCAGGCCATTGTGGGCGTGACCGAAACACCGCTGAGGCGCGCCAGTATCGGCGTCTGGGACGAAGGCCCGGCCGTGAAGGTGCGGCTGTTGGCCGGTCAGTTGGAATCGCGTCCGCGTGGCGCGGTTCTGAACGGTGTCAATCTGGCGGCCATCGGCGACGGAACACCCGGCAACTGGGAGGTGTTCCAGTTCTCGGATGCCACGCTTGAGTCCCCCGGCGTTTACGCGTTGTCCGGGCGGTTGAGAGGCCAGTTGGGGTCGGATGCCCTGATGCCGGATGTCTGGCCGGACGGGTCCATATTCGTGTTGCTGAACGATCAGGTGCAGCAGACCAACCTGTTGCGCAACGAGCGGGGATTGGCCAAACACTATCGCATCGGCCCGGCGACCCGTGGTTACGATGATCCGGCTTACCAGCACCTGATCGCCTCATTCGACGGCAATGGTTTGCGCCCGTTTTCCCCGGTTCACCTCCGGGTGCGATCCGACGCAACCGGCGATCACCTGACCTGGGTGCGGCGCACCCGGTTGGATGGGGATGACTGGTCAGGGCTGGAGGTTCCACTGGGCGAGGAAAGCGAATCCTATCTTGTGCGTGTCTTTGCTGGGGGAACCCTTGTCCGTGAAGAGATGACATCCCTGCCAGGGTGGTCCTATTCGGCGGCATTGAAGGCGGCAGATGGTCTGACCGGGTCATATGAGGTCGGGATTGCGCAGGTGTCGGCCATTTACGGCCCCGGTGCGATGGCGCAACTGGTTGTCGGGTAAGCGGCCCGATGCGACCGCTATTGCACGGTGATGTAAGTGCCGCGGCGCGCGCCTTGTTGGCGGCGCCGCCGCCAGAGCGGACCCGCTTATGCGTCCGGATGATCCATGAGGCGGAACTGGCCGACAATCACCGCGCACGCACGGGTCGGCTGCATCCGGTTTACGGCAACGGATCGTTGATGGCGGTTGCGCGCAACCGGGTGCTGGCCGATGAGCCGGGGTTTGACGATTTGCAATATTGTCAGTGTTTCTCGCTGGTTTTGCACCATCTTGCCGAGTTTCTGATCACCCAGTTGCGCAGCTGACGCATTTGCTGGCGGCCAGATCCAGATACAATCGCCCATCGGGAATACGGTCGCCGCAATCCTCGCAATAGCCGTATTCCCCCTCGTCCAGACGCTTTAACGCGACCTGAAGGCGGCGGGTTTCGACATTGCGATTCACCTGTTGCGCCTTTGCCATCGCCTGGTTTTGCAACGCATCCATAAGGCTGAGCCGACCAACCGCCTGCTGATCCAGTTCAACAACGGCCTGAGCCTGCTGGCCTGATGCGGACAATTGATCCAGTTCGGCCAGACGCTCGTGAATTCGTGTTTCAAAATATGCGCGTTCGGACTCATTCATTTTCGTTGTATCGCGGATCACGGGTTTGCGTTTGGCCTTTTTGCCACTAAATGGCATTCTAGGCGCAGCAAAGGATCAAAAGCTATGTTTGAAAAACGCAGCCCCGTGACACCGGTCGATCCGGTCTGGAACCGTATCACATCCGAGGCCCAAGCAGCCGTCGAGACAGAGCCGCTTATGGGCGGGCTTGTGCACGCCTGTATCCTGCATCACCGCAGCCTTGAGCGTGCACTGTCCTATCGGATCGCGGCCAAGCTGTGTTCGAACGAAATGTCGATGATGGTTCTGCGCGAGATCGTGGACGAGGCTTATGCAAACGATCCCGGTTTGCTGGAAGCCGCCCGCGCCGATCTGATGGCGGTTTACGAGCGTGATCCGGCCTGCCATCGGTTGTTGCAGCCCATTCTGTATTTCAAGGGCTATCAGGCCATGCAGGCCTATCGCGTCGCGCATTGGCTGTGGCGCAAGGGGCGTTATGATCTGGCCTATTTCTTCCAGATGCGATCGTCGGAGATTTTCGGCATCGATATTCACCCGGCCGCGAGGATCGGCAAGGGGATCATGATCGACCACGCCCATTCCATCGTCATCGGTGAAACCGCCGTGGTCGGAGACAACGTGTCGATGCTGCATTCGGTGACGCTGGGCGGAACCGGCAAGGAAGAGGAAGACCGCCATCCCAAAATCGGAGACGGTGTTCTGATCGGGGCCGGGGCAAAGGTTCTGGGCAACATCAAGGTCGGCCATTGCAGTCGTATCGCCGCCGGTTCGGTGGTGTTGCAGGACGTTCCGCCGTGCAAGACCGTTGCCGGTATCCCGGCCAAGATCGTGGGCGAGGCCGGATGCGATCAGCCGTCGATCTCGATGGATCACATGCTGGGCAAAGATCAGTAGGTTGATTTGAACTAACAAAAAAGGCCGCCTTGATATTCGAGGCGGCCTTTTTTTTGCGAGCTCGGTATGGCTTACGCCAGCATGACCATCGGGTTTTCCAGATTGTCGACAATGGCCTTGAGCAGCTCGGCCCCCAGCGCGCCGTCGATGACCCGGTGATCAACGGACATGGTGACAGACATCACCGTTGCCACGGTCAGCTCGCCATCATCCCCGACAACCGGTTTCTTGACGCCGGTGCCGACGGCCAGAATACCGGCATGGGGCGGGTTCACGATGGCGTCGAAATTGTCGATGCCGAACATGCCCAGGTTCGAGATGGCAAAGGTGCCGCCCTGATATTCATGCGGAGCCAGCTTGCGTTCGCGTGCGCGGGCGGCAAGGTCTTTCATCTCGGTCGAAAGGGCTGACAGGGATTTCATGTCAGCATCTTGCAGGACCGGCGTGAACAACCCGCCTTCGATTGCGACGGCAACAGCCACATCTGACGGTTTCAGTTGCAGCACCCGGTCACCTGCCCAGACGGCATTACAAGCCGGAACCTGCTGCAACGCGTTGGCGACAGCCTTGATGATGAAGTCATTGACGCTTAGCTTGACGCCGCGGCCTTCGAGTTGCTTGTTCAACTGACCACGGAAATTCAGCAGCGCATCAAGCTTGATATCGCGGCGCAGGTAGAAATGCGGAATGGTCTGTTTGGCCTCGCCCAGACGTGCGGCGATGGTTTTGCGCATACCGTCGAGCTTGATTTCCTCGTACGGGCGGCCTTCGTACATCCGCGCGACCATATCCGCCGATGGACCAGACGGAGCTGCTGGGGCAGCTGCGGGCGCGGCGGCGGCGGGAGCAGTGGCAGGAGCTGCTGCCGGAGCGGTGGCAGTTGCGCCTTCAACATCAACCTTGACGATGCGACCATGCGGGCCGGAACCGGCAATCTGCGTCAGGTCGAGACCTTTTTGCGCAGCAATCCGGCGGGCCAGAGGCGAGGCAAAAATCCGACCACCATCAGCCTTGGCCGGAGCGGCCGGGGCAGGGGCGGCCGCCTCGGGTGCCGCCGGCGCGGCAGCCTCGTTGCCCGCGACGGCTGCGGGGGCAGCCGCCGTGGCTGCAGCCGGGGCCGTGCCAATGTCATCGGCGCTTTCGCCATCTTCCAGCAGAACCGCGATGGCGGTGTTGACCTTGACCCCTTCGGTCCCCTCGGGGATCAGGATCTTGCCGATGGTGCCTTCGTCAACGGCCTCGAACTCCATCGTGGCCTTGTCGGTTTCGATCTCGGCCAGCAGGTCACCGGAGGAGACGGTGTCGCCTTCCTTGACCAGCCATTTGGCGAGCGTGCCTTCCTCCATCGTCGGGGACAGGGCGGGCATCAGAATTTCTGTAGGCATCTGTCTGTCGCTCCTTACCGGTAGGTCACTTGTTTGACGGCGGCGATCACCTCATCGGTGGTGGTCAGGGCCAGCTTTTCGAGATTGGCGGCATAGGGCATCGGAACGTCCTTGCCGGTGCAGTTGATGACCGGTGCGTCGAGGTAATCAAACGCCTCCTGCATCACGACCGAACTGATGTAGCTGCCGACGGACCCCTGCGGCCAGCCTTCTTCCACTGTCACCAGACGGTTGGTCTTCATCACCGAGTTGATGATGGCGCCAGTGTCCATCGGGCGGATGGTGCGCAGGTCGATCACTTCGGCGCTGATACCATCTTCGGCTAGCTTGTCGGCGGCTTCCAGCGCGTATTGCATGCCGATGCCAAAGCTGACGATGGTCACGTCCGAGCCCTCGCGCCAGATGCGGGCCTTGCCCAGCGGAATGGTCAGGTCATCCACCTGCGGCACCTCGAAAGAGCGACCGTAGAGGATTTCGTTTTCCAGGAACACAACCGGGTTGGGGTCGCGGATGGCCGATTTCAGCAGACCTTTGGCATCAGCAGCCGAATAGGGCATGACGACCTTCAGACCGGGGATCTGCATGTACCATGCGGCGTAGTCCTGGCTGTGCTGTGCGGCCACGCGGGCGGCGGCTCCGTTGGGGCCCCGGAACACGATGGGGCAACCCATCTGACCACCGGACATATAGAGCGTTTTGGCCGCAGAGTTGATGATCTGGTCAATCGCCTGCATGGCGAAGTTGAAGGTCATGAATTCGACAATCGGTTTCAGACCGCCGAAGGCCGAACCCACCGCGATACCGGCAAACCCGTGTTCGGTGATCGGGGTGTCGATCACGCGTTTGGAGCCAAATTCATCCAGCAGGCCCTGCGAGATTTTATAGGCCCCCTGATATTCGGCGACTTCCTCGCCCATCAGATAGACGTTTTCATCGCCGCGCATTTCCTCGGCCATTGCATCGCGCAAGGCTTCGCGCACGGTTTCGGACTTCATCTCAGCATCCGCGGGCCAGTCGGGTGACAGGTCCACCGCCGGAGCAGCGGGGGCTGCTGCGGCAGGAGCCGGGGCCGCGGTTGCTGTGGGGGTGGCCTCGGGCGCCGCTGCGGCTGCGGGGGCTGCTGCGGGCAAGGCTGAGGCGTCTTCGCCTTCTTCGACCAGCACCGCGATGGGGGTGTTCACCTTGACCCCTTCGGTGCCCTCAGTGATCAGGATCTTGCCAACGATGCCTTCATCGACGGCCTCGAATTCCATTGTTGCCTTGTCGGTTTCAATCTCGGCCAGGATATCGCCCGAGGATACGGTGTCGCCTTCCTTGACCAGCCATTTGGCCAGCGTGCCCTCTTCCATCGTGGGGGAAAGGGCGGGCATGAGAATTTCGGTTGCCATGTCTTATTCGTCCTCTCAGGCGTAAATATCAGTCCAGAGCTCTTCGACCGAAGGCTCGGGGCTTTCTTTCGAGAATTCGGCGGCCTGATTGACGATCTCCTTGATTTCCTTGTCGATCGCTTTCAGGTCATCCTCGGTCGCGTGCTTGCCGGTCAGCAGCAGCTCACGCACATGTTCGATCGGGTCGCTTTGTTCGCGGACCTTCTGAACCTCTTCGCGGGTACGGTACTTGGCCGGGTCAGACATCGAGTGGCCGCGATAGCGGTAGGTCTTGATTTCCAGGATATAGGGGCCTTTGCCCGCGCGGCAGTGCGCGACAGCCTTTTCGCCTGCTTCCTTGACCGCCAGCACATCCATGCCATTGACGATCTCGCCCGGAATGCCGAATGCCTCGCCGCGATGGAAGATGTCCTTGGTCGAGGTCGAGCGGGACTGAGCGGTGCCCATGGCGTACTGGTTGTTCTCGATCACGAAAATCACCGGCAAGCCCCAGATGGCCGCCATGTTGAAGGTCTCATACACCTGACCCTGGTTCGCGGCACCGTCCCCGAAATAGGTGAAGGTCACGCGGCCGTTTTCCTTGTACTTGTCGGCAAATGCCAGCCCCGCGCCCAGCGGAACCTGCGCGCCGACGATACCATGCCCGCCGTAGAAGTGCTTTTCTTTCGAGAACATGTGCATCGAGCCGCCCTTGCCTTTGGACAGGCCACCGATGCGCCCGGTCAGTTCGGCCATCACGCCGCCCGGATCCATGCCACAGGCCAGCATGTGACCGTGGTCGCGATACGAAGTGATGCGCTTGTCGCCTTCCTCTGCAGCGGCCTCAAGCCCGACAACAACGGCCTCTTGTCCGATATAAAGGTGGCAGAACCCGCCGATCAGGCCCATGCCATAAAGCTGACCGGCCTTTTCCTCGAATCGGCGGATCAGCAGCATCTCGCGGTAGTATGTCTGGAGTTCTTCCGCAGAAACATTTGGTTTCTTTGTGGTTTTTCGCGCAGCCATCGTGGCGATCTCCCCCTTTCGGACAGATAGTTTAGCGTTAAACTATCTCATAAAGCATTTGGGGCTTTCTGGCGAGGGGAAATGTGACGCAGCGTTCGGCGCGGCGCATCCCGGCCGAAACGCCGGGCGTGTGTTGCTTTTTCTGAAAAGGGTCCTTGATCAGCGGATCACAATTTCGTCCGACCGGATCATACCCAGAACCGAGCGCGCCTGCTGGTCCAGCAGGTCCAGATCCAGATAGGTGTCGGACAGACGCCGTGTCAGGTTTTCCATCTCGGCGATTTTGACATTCAGTTTTTCCAGACTGCGTGACAGAGCGTCCCGTTCCGCCGCAATTTCGACCCGCCGAAACAGGCCGTAATCCCCCTGAACGGCGGCAAAGGTGAAATACACACCTAGCATGAAAGCCACCGAGAAGAAGAGAACTGCACCCAAACCGGGCCGATGGGAACGGGACACTCTGTTTACCGCCGTATGAAAACTTGCCTCAATAACGGGCTCTTTCCGAGCCTCTGATCGCACTATGTCACAGGCGATTCGGGTTGTGAATCCCCTGATTCGGTTTTTTCATCAGTATTTCGTGTGCGTCCCGGTCAAAGCTCAGCGCCAGGACTGAAGCTGCTGATTTCTTGCAAGCGTCTGCTCTTTCATACAGGTCCAGTAGAACATCGGCGCAGCGCTGCCGCCGCCGGATAGTTCCTTGTCGCAAGTGGCGTCCCGCGCCTTAAGCCACGCACGTTGTTCCGCCAGAAGGGCATCGCCGTTGCCGCGCGCATCAGCGACCGGCTTGATCTGTTTCCATAACCGGTTGAGGTCGCGGTCAACGGCTTCCCATTGTTCCTTGGCACAGAAATTTGCGTCAAGCTGTGTCTGGCCACCGCAACTGGATTGTGCCGTTGCAGGCCACGGCATTGCAAGAAGGATGAGCAGGTATAATGACCTCATGGTATAATCCCCCAATCAAATAGGGGATAATACCATGAACCGTGACAAACGGCCAAATGCGGCCAGCGTCACTTATTGTTCCAGCGCAGCGACACCGGGCAGGGTTTTGCCTTCCATCCATTCAAGGAACGCACCGCCTGCGGTCGAGATATAGGTGAAATCCGTGGCCGCACCCGACGCGTTCAGCGCCGCAACCGTGTCACCGCCACCCGCGACCGAAATCAGCTGACCTGACCGGCTGAGGGCTGCGGCTTTCAGGGCCGCGGCATTGGTGGCCGTGTCGAACGGCTCCAGCTCGAACGCGCCCAGCGGGCCGTTCCAGATCAGGGTCTGGCTTTTGTCGAAAATCGCGGTAATCGCGGCGACGCTTTCAGGGCCCGCGTCCAGGATCATGCCATCCTCGGGGCACTGGTCGGCTGGCAGAACCTTGTGGGGTGCGTTGGCTTCGAATTTCTCGGCCACCACAATGTCACGCGGCAGGACGATCTGGCAGCCCGAGCTTTCGGCTTTGGCCAGAATTTCGGCTGCGGTGTCCTTCATTGCGGTTTCAGCCAGTGATTTGCCAACGCTGATGCCTTGGGCGACAAGGAATGTGTTCGCCATGCCACCACCGATCACCAGGTAATCGACCTTGTCGATCAGATTGCCCAGCAGTTCCAGCTTGGTCGAGACCTTGGCGCCGCCGACAACCGCCGTTACCGGGCGCTTGGGCGCACCCAGCGCGCTTTCCAGCGCCTGCAACTCGGCCTGCATCAGACGGCCCGCACAGGCGGGCAGCAGACGGGCGATGGCCTCGGTCGAGCTGTGGGCGCGGTGCGCGGCTGAAAACGCATCGTTGCAATAGACATCCCCCAGCTTGGCCATGCCAGCGGCCAGATCGGCGTCGTTCTTGGTTTCGGCCGCGTGATAGCGCGTGTTTTCGAGCAGCAGGACCTGACCGGGTTGCAAGGCTCCGGCGGCCAGTTCCGCCTCGGCCCCGACGCAATCGGCGGCAAACAGAACCTTGGCACCAAAAGCGCTTTCCAAAGTCGGGACCAGTTGTTTCAGTGACAGGCTTTCACGCCGTTCGCCACCAGGACGGCCAAAATGGGCCAGAAGGATCGGTTTGCCGCCAGCGGCCAGAATATCGCGCACCGAGGGGACGATCCTTTGGATACGGGTGGCGTCGGTCACAACACCGTCAACCACGGGCACGTTGATATCCACACGCACCAGCACGCGTTTGCCGTTCAGGTCCATATCGTCCAGTGTTTTCCAGCCCATTGTGCGATCCTTGTCGTTGGCAACCGATTTAGGCGGTTCTTTTCCTGCATTTTGCCCTCAGGTCAATGCGTCACTTGGCATTCGCACGCGTGCGTCATAGGTATTTGCGCAAGATAAACGACAGGAGGGCCTCATGGCCGAGATCAAAGACCCCGAAAACACAATCATCATCGAGCTGAAAGGCGGCAATGTCGTCATCGAGCTGCTGCCGGATGTAGCGCCTTTGCACAGTGCGCGGATGAAGGAACTGGCCCGTGGCGGTGAATATGACAACGTGGCGTTTCACCGTGTGATCGACGGTTTCATGGCGCAAACCGGCGACGTGCAGCATGGCGATATGGAAGACGGGTTCAACCTGCGCATGGCGGGCACCGGCGGTTCGTCACTGCCGAATGTTCCGGCAGAATTTTCCAAGCTGCCCCATGATCGCGGCACGCTGGGCGCGGCGCGCTCGCAGAACCCGGATTCGGCCAATTCGCAGTTCTTCATCAACTTCAAGGACAATCACTTCCTGAACGGTCAGTACACGGTCTATGGCCGGGTCATCGACGGGATGGAGCACGTCGATGCGATTGTACGCGGCGAGCCGCCTGCAAGCCCGGACCGCATGATCAGCGTCAAGGTGGCCGCAGATGCATAAACTGGCTGCGGCTTTTGCCCTGCTGGCAAGCCCGGCGCTGGCCAGCGGTTTGCAGATCGAGGTCGAAGGGGAAGGGGCCAATGGCACAATCTCGATCGACCTGTTCGAAGATGTGGCACCCCAGCATGTGGAACAGATCACCGCTCTGGCTGCTGACGGTCAGTATGACGGCGTCGTGTTTCATCGCGTAATCGATGGCTTCATGGCGCAAACCGGCGACGTGCAATACGGCAACTCGGGCGCGGACGGCTTCGACATGCGCTATGCCGGGCGCGGCGGGTCGGATCGCGCGGATCTGCCGGCCGAGTTCTCGGACGTGAGTTTTGACAGGGGTGTTGTCGGCATGGCCCGGTCCAGCGATCCGGATTCGGCCAATTCGCAGTTCTTCATCATGTTCGCCCCCGGCCCGTTTCTGGACGGCCAGTATACCGTGGTTGGTCAGGTGACCGACGGTATGGATGTGGTCGACGCGATCAAGCGGGGCGATGGCCAGAACGGTGCGATCATCGGTGCACCGGATGTGATGAAAAAAGTTACCGTTACCGAATAAGATGATTTAGCCCGGCTCAAGCGCCGGGCTTTTTCTTTGGCCTATTGATCGATGAAATCGCGGATGGCACGGGTATAGGCACCGGGATCCTGAAAAGATGCGAAGTGGCTGACATCATCCAGAACAAGCAACTTGGCGCCCGGAATCGCGTCAGCAATTGCTTGTGAATGCGCCATCAGAATGGCCTCGTCATGTGCGCTTTGAACCACAAGTGTCGGGACGGTGATCGATGACAGCGCCTCAAGCCCACCGGGTTTTTCGGTGCCCCACATGGCGGCCACCCCACCAAGGAATGCCTCGAACCCGTCAGGAGTCGGGGACATGGCCGCATAATCTTGCGCCATCATGCCCACATAAGTGCCAAACACCTCGTTGGTTTCCACCGAAGGATCGATCCCGTCCAGTGTGACATTGCCTGCATGGGCAAAGTGACTGGCCAGCCGATCCGGGTTGGTTGTCGAGATTGAATACCCGATATTTGCCCCGTCGGACCAGCCGACCAAGTGCACCTGATCGACCCCCAGATGATCCAGCAGCGCCAGATAATCCTGCGACAACAACGCGTAGGAATAGGGGCTGCCATCGTTGGTGGATCGTCCATGGCCGCGCGTATCCGCCACAATCACCCTGTGGTCCTGCGACAGGTCGGCAACCTGCGCGGCCCAGACATCGCCATGGGCAAGCCCACCGTGGATCATCAGAACCGGGGTGCCGCCCGCCTCGCCATACGTGGCGTAATACATGTCTATGCCGTTGATCTCTACCGTGCCCGCTTCGGTGGCGGCGGGCATCTGGGGGGCTTGCGGGATGCTCAGCCATTTGTCTTCGGCCCAGCCTGCCGTCGCGGCGCAGCTTAGGAAAAGTGCTGTGGTAAATATCTTCATTGTATCCTCCCGTTGAACCAAAGGCCGTGACCTAGCCAGATTTGACGGAAGGATACCGTGTTTTTCAGAAAACGGGATAATTACCTTTCCCGCGCGGATCAGTCATCCGAGGACATTGCCTTCCAGATCAAAGCGCCGATTGCGCCGCCAATCAGGGGGGCCACCCAGAACAGCCAGAGCTGAGCCAAAGCAGGGCCGTCGGCAAACAGGGCAACGCCGGTTGAGCGCGCCGGGTTGACGGAGGTATTTGTCACCGGGATTGAGATCAGGTGGATCAGGGTCAGCGCCAGACCGATGGCAATCGGAGCGAACCCTGCAGGTGCCTTGTCCGACGTCGCGCCCAGAATGATCAGAATGAAGAAAGCCGTCATCACGATTTCGATGATCAAAGCCGACATCAACGAATATCCCTGTGGCGAGGCCTCACCATACCCGTTTGACGCGAACCCACCGACACCAGCGAAATCGGGTGCGCCACTGACGATCAGGTACAGAACCACTGCGGCGGCAATTGCGCCAATGACCTGTGCAACCCAATAGGGCAGAAGGTCTTTGGCCGGAAACCGCCCTCCAATCATCAGGCCCAAACTGACCGCCGGGTTGAAATGCCCGCCCGAGATTGGGCCGACCGTGTAAGCCATCGTCAAAACGGTAAGGCCAAAGGCAAAGGAAACACCAAGCCAGCCGATGCCGACATCTGCCACACCAGCCGCCAGAACGGCACTGCCGCAGCCCCCCAGAACCAACCAGAACGTGCCGAAGAACTCGGCAAGTAGTTTCGATGACATAGAAAATCCTCCGCCCAATAATGAGGTTAACCGTAATTCAAGAATTAGCTTATGTTAAATTGTTGCGAACGGGGAATTTTTTTCGACGCTTCCTCAATCGGGTCAGAACGGACCGCTGTGCCATTGAGCGGGATCAAGATGAAAAAGCTTTGACAGCTGTTCATAGATTGCCGGGTCAGAGGATTTCAGTTCCTTCGGCCGTTCAAAGAACACTTCGACCGAAACGGCAAAGAATTCTTCGTGCCCTTCCGCGCCGTAGGGATCGATCACTGTAGGTTTTCCGTTTTCCACGGCATGAACATGTGTCTTGTAACCGTTCAGAAAGGCGGTTTCCCACTCGCCAAAGCTTTGGCCATTGCTGAGCACGGGAACACCATTGGTTGCGCCCGAGAGGTCATCAAGCTGGTGCGCGAACTCGTGAAAGACGACGTTCCGGCCATCGTGATCATTCAGGGCACCGCGCTGGCTGTGGGCCCAGGACAGGATCACGGGGCCGCGGTTCCAGCTTTCCCCGCTGCGGATGATTTCCTGTTCGGTGACGACATAGCCACTGTGACGGCGCTGTTTTGATTTGAAGGCACCGGGGTAAACCAGAATGGTCGTCAGGTTGTCGTACCACTGGTCCGTATTCACCACGAGCAGACAGGCTTGCGCGGCAATCGACACCTGCATGTCTTCGGTGACGTCCAGCCCGTCGCAGCCGACGAAATCGACCTGATCAAGGAACAGGTTGATCTTTCCTTCCAGCGCCCCGCGCAAGTCTTTGGGCAGTTTCCGGATTATCGGCACCTGAGCGTTCACAATATCGCGCTGGTGCTGGGACAGCGATGTGGCCAGCAAGGTCAGGCGGGATTGTCTTTTCGACCAGAAGTGAAAGGCCGCAGCGCCAGCGATCAGCGCGACAACCGTCAGAAAAAGCAACATGGATCGACTGTAGCGCGATCAGAAAGGGACGAAAACGGGAAACCCGGACATAACGGCATGCAAAAGAAAAGACGCCACGGGTTTCCCCACGGCGTCCTGACAAGAAATGCAGTCTGCTTACTGTTTGACTTCTGCCGCCGGGTTCGATCCGGCTTTGGCACTGCGGCCAGGGTTGAGGGGGTCGTCCTGACGCTGAACCGAGCCTTCGAAATGCGCTCCGCTTTCGATGGCAATGGTCTTGTGGATGATGTCGCCTTCGACCCGGGCCGTCGATGTCAGGCGAACCTTGAGACCACGCACGCGGCCAACGATGCGACCGTTGATCACAACGTCATCTGCGGTGACTTCGCCCTTGATCGTTGCCGATTCACCAATGGTCAGCAGGTGGGCGCGGATGTCGCCTTCGACGGTGCCTTCCACCTGAATGTCACCGCTGGTCTTGATATTGCCGGTGATGTGCAGATCCGAGGACAGAACCGAGGCCGGCGGCTTGGGTTTGGGTGCCATTGCAGGTTTCGCGTCAGCCGGAGCAGGAGCCGCTGGGGTCGCCGGAGCGGCAGGTTTGGCCGCCTCAGGTGCTTTGGGTGCGGGCTCGTTGATTTTGCTTTTAGAAAACATTTTTCGCAGCCTTGATGTAAGTCATTGGGTTTACGGGATTTCCGTTCACGCGCACCTCATAGTGCAGATGCGTGCCGGTGGACCGTCCGGTGCTACCCATATCAGCAATATGATCCCCGCGCGAGACCCTTTGGCCGACCTTTACGTTGATCTTGGTGTTATGAGCATAAAGTGTCTCAATTCCGAACGCGTGCTTGATCTTCACAAGGCGTCCGAAGCCTGATTGCCAGCCGGCATGCGTGACCACACCATCAGCGGTCGCGAATATATCGGTGCCTTGCGGTCCTGCAAAATCGACACCGTTATGCTGCCGGCGACCACCGGACTTGGGGTCACGCCGGTTGCCGTAGCCACTGGTGAAACGCACGGCAGAATGTACGGGATTGGCGAAGGGGGCCTTTTCCGCAGCAATCCGGTACAGGTTCAGCTGATCCATCTGGCGCAACAACGTGTTTGCGCGGACTTCTTCGGGCGAAAGCTCGTCTTCTTCGCCGCGTGTGCTAAGGGATAAAGGGGTCAGCGGACCGCCCATACCGCTATATCCGCGCCGGACCTCTTCGATGATGCGATCGGTGGGCATTCCGGCCTGACGGAACATCTTGTCCAGAGGTTCGACCGAGATGACCATCGCCTCTTCTAGCTGGCGGAAGATCTCGTCGCTGCGTTCCTGCATTAGACGGATTTCAAGTTCCAGATCGTCCCGCTGTTCCAGCGCGTCCTGCGCGTTGGAGGCGATCAGATCGCGTTCTTTGGCCGTCCGCGCCAAAGCGTCGGTCATGAAGGCCATCTGTACCGGGGCGCTGGAAACCGCGGCATACATATCAGAGCCGCTGGTGTCCTGTTTCAATTGGGCCAGCTCTGAGCGCGCCTCTTCGCGCTGCTTCATCGTGGCGCGCAATGTCGTCTGGATAACTTCGATACCTGTCTCAAGTTCGCGGCGACGGTTTTCCGAGGCCAGCAGCTCCGACTGCATCGCGGAAATCTGGTCCAGCGCGGCATTGAACCGGTCCTGAGCGGCCAGTGCTTCATGCGCGCGGGAATCGCGTTCTGCCGACAGGGTGTTCAGGCGTTCCTGATAGATGGCTTGATCGCGCTTTGCCTGTTCCCGGAAATTCCCGGCCCCGATGCTGTCCATCAACAGTATGGCTGTCGCAACCGCTGTCCATCCGACCATGACGGCAACTCCGGCCACTGCGACCACCTGAGTTTCCGAACTGAGCCGGATAAACCTTGTGTCCTTGTCGGATTTCAGAAAGACCCGGCGTTCCGGGAAATGCCGCTCAAGCAGTGAGTGCAGTTTTATTGTCAGACGTGTTCGCACGCGCCCTACCTTTCATCCCCAAGATCGGAACCGGTCGTGAGTGCCTGCCGTCCCTTGGGCCGATTGCATAAAGCGGCAGCGGCGTTCGGGCAAGTTTGTTGACCAATCAGGTGCAAATGGCGCTGAAATCCCGCAAAGATCGGCGAGATTTTGCCGAAAATAACGCAAAAGTGTCAGTTCGAGAGGTCTCCGGGCGCAGGCAGGTCTTCGGTCAGGGGCCAGTAGAAATCGGGGGGCAACCCGGCCTCGGCCCGTTTTTTTTCGTTGAAGGGGGGCTTGAGAACACCGTGGAAGTACCGCCGGACCAGCGCGTGAAACACATCCTTGGGGTCGGCGTTTTCCCGGCCACACAGGAAGTGGAACCATTTTGAGCCGTAAGCGACGTGGCCGACCTCTTCGGCATAGATCACTTCGAGCGCGGCGATGGCCTGTTCGGCCTTGGCCTTGCGGAATATCTCGATCATGCCGGGCGTCACGTCCAGCCCGCGCGCCTCAAGCACCATGGGCACAACGGCCAGCCGCCCCATCAGATCTTCGGCAGTATCCTCGGCAGCGCGCCACATGCCAGCATGGGCGGGCAGGGCGCCGTAGTGGCTGCCCATCTGTTCCAGACAATCGCAAACCATCTCGAAATGGCGCGATTCCTCTTCGGCGCATTTCACCCAGTCATCGTAGAACCCGATGGGCATGGGTACATGGCCAAAACGCGCGATGATGTCCCAGTGCAGATCGACGGCGTTCAGCTCGATATGGGCAACCGCGTGCAGCAGGGCAATGCGCCCGGCTTCGGTACCCGGTTTCCGTTTGGGTACCTCACGCGGGGACAACAGCTCGGGCTTGTCCGGGCGCGCGGGGGACAGGGGCGGTGATGCGGTGCCGATCTCGATGGGTTCACCCTCGGCCTTGCGGGAGGCAAACCACGCGGCGGCATGGGCTTTGGACAGGGCGGTTTTGGCCCGCCCGTCCGCTGTTGTCAGAACCTCTGTCGCCATCTGTGTCAGTGTTTTGGGCACCGGGTCGCTCCGCCTTTGGCATGTCAGCGCGGGTGATAGACCGGATGGCGCGGCAGGTCGAGGGGGGCTTAGATCGCCTTCACCGCTTCCAGCACCTCATCCACATGGCCGGGCACCTTGACCTTGCGCCAGACCTTGGCAATGCGTCCTTCGCTATCAATGACAAAGGTCGATCGCTCGATCCCCATCGATTTCCGGCCATACATGTTCTTTTCAACCCATACGCCATAGTCCTCGCAGACGGTCGAGCCTTCGTCCGACAAGAGCGGAGTGGTCAACCCGTGTTTGGCGACAAACTTGTCATGCTTGGCGACGCTGTCCCGCGAAATGCCGAAAACGTGAGCCCCTGCCTCGGTAAACGCCTGAAGCTGCTCTGAGAAACCGATGGATTCCTTGGTGCAGCCCGGCGTATCATCACGGGGATAGAAGAACAAAACCACGGTGCCACCGCGCAACGCCGAAAGCGTCACCTCGCCACCGCCGTCGCGCGGCAAAGTGAAGTCGGGGGCGATGTCTGAAACGTCGGGCATTGGAAACTCCGCTAAAGGTTTTTAAAGGCTGCCCTTCATCATAGGGCAACGCGTGCGGGTTGGAAGGCGTGGATAGCAAATTGAAGCAGCACGAAGACGACGAAGCAAAGCCGGGCAAGCCTGTGCGCCGTCGGTCGCGCCGCCGCACCGCTGGTCTGTGGGCCATGCGTGGGGCCATCGTGCTGGTGCTTCTGGCGATGTTCACCGGTTTCATGGTCGTGGGGCAGAGGATGCACGCACCTGTGTGGCTGCGCGACAGGGTCGAAGCCCGGCTGGAACGGGCGCTGGGCGGGCTGCAAATCCGGTTTGGAGACGTCAGTTTCATCATCCACGAAGGCTGGCGCCCCCGTCTGCGGCTGACCGATGTTGCCATCAGTGACGCCGCAGGCCAGCAGATTGCGCAGGTATCCGATATGCGCGCCAGCCTGGCCATGCGTCCCTTGCTGCGCGGTCAGGTCCGGCCCAAGCGCATCATTCTGAGTGGCGCGCAGATCGCCATGACCCGCGATCAGGACGGGGCGCTGACCCTGACCGTGGGATCGGGCAGCGCGCCGGTGCAGGAAGCGCCGGACCTTGCACAGCTGATCGAGGGATCGGACGAGGTCTTTCAGTCTCCGCTCCTGTCGGCGCTGACCTCGGTCGAACTAGATGCGATTACGCTGGATTACCGCGACCTGCGGCAGGGGCGGTCGTGGGTTCTGGACGGTGGGCATATTCAGGCGAACCGCAGTGACAACGAAGTGCGGCTTGCGACCGGGTTTTCGGTTCTGGCCGGGCGGGACTATGTCAGCAGTATCGAAGCCAACTATACCAGCGTGCTGGGCACGCCTGCCGCCAGCTTTGGCATCTCGGTCACCGATCTTCCGGCCGAAGACATAGCAGGCCAAAGCCCGGCCCTTGCCTGGTTGCAGGTTCTACGCGCACCGATTTCAGGGGCTTTGCGGGGCAGTGTCGATGAGAACGGGGCCACAGGAACCGTGTTCGCAACCCTCAATCTGGGGGCCGGGGCGGTGCAGCCCAACCCGGAAACGCGCCCGGTTCCTTTCGAATCTGCCCGCACGTATTTCACCTATGACCCGAAAGCCCAGATGCTGGACTTCAATGAGGTATCGGTGGTGTCGGCCTGGGGCACAGTTCAGGCCGATGGAAAGGCGTTTCTGCAAGGGGCTGAGGACGGTGTGCTGGACAGTCTGGAGACGCAGTTGCGCTTGTCCGGGATCAATGTGAACCCGGCAAATCTTTTCCCGGAGCCGATTCAGCTGTCGCGTGCCAGCGTGGATTTCAAGATGGCGTTCAACCCGTTCCAGTTGCGCCTTGGCCAGATGACCATCGAGGATCCGGGTCATACCGTGCGCGCCTTCGGGGTTTTGCACGGTCGTCCCGATGGCTGGGCTGTGGCGCTGGATGCCCATCTGGATCAGATGAGCTCGGACAATGTTCTGAGTTACTGGCCCGAGCGTCTGGCGCCGAAGCCACGGGAATGGGTGACGGAAAACCTCTATCAGGGGGTTTTGTCGGACATGGATTTCGCCCTGCGTCTGGAGCCCGGTTCCAAACCGGACCTGTATCTTGATTTCGGGTTCGAGCAAGCCAAGGTTCGCTTTGCAAAGACCCTGCCGCCAATCGAAGATGCACAAGGTCAGGCCAGTCTGATCGACAGCCGGTTTACGGTCACCGCGCAGCAGGGGGTGGTGGTCGCCGATGACGGGGGGAGTGTGGATGCCGCGGGGACGTCCTTCATCATACCTGACACGGATATCAAGAAATCCGCACCCGGCATCGCGCGTATTCAGACAAAGGGCAGCGTGACCTCTGCGTTGTCGCTGCTGGACCGACCACCGCTGGAATTGCTGAGCAAGGCCGGGTTGCCCGTTGACGTTGCCACAGGCACGGTTGCGTTGACCGGAACGCTGTCTCTGCCGTTGATAAAAGAGCTGAAGTTTCAGGATACCGAATTTCACTTCAACGGAACGCTGGCCAATCTGTCCAGTGACCGTCTGGTACCGGGATTTTCTGTAATTGCCCCGATGCTGAATATTTCCGGCAATCAGTCGGGTGTTCAGATTCAGGGACTGGGGCAGTTCGGCGATGTTCCGCTAGAGGCGCTTTGGCAGCAGCCTATTGACGGCGAAACCGAACAGCGTAGCACCTTGACCGGCCAGATCGAACTGTCCCCGCGTCTGATGGATGAGATCAGGGCCGGCCTGCCGCCGGGGATGCTGACGGGCAAAGGGGTTGCCGATATTACACTGGGCCTGGGCGCTGGGGCACCTCCGAAACTGTCTGTTGTTTCGGACCTTCAGGGCGTGGCGCTAGCTATCCCTGAACTCGGTTGGCGCAAGGCGGCGAACACCAAAGGATCGCTGACTGCCGACGCGACGTTGGGCGCGCAGTTGAAGGTGGACGACCTGCGGATCAACGCAGCGGGACTGCGCACAACCGCATCCATTTCCTTTCACGAAAACGGTGAATATGACCGTATCCAGTTCAGCTCGTTCGATCTGGGGGACTGGCTGGCGGTTCCGGCGGAACTGATCGGGCGGGGGGCTGCTGTCCCGGATATCCGCGTCTTAGGCGGAGTGCTGAACATGGGGCGTGCAAACTTCGGGGAAAGCAGCGGAGGATCGGGTGGCGGCGGGGCCCCCGGGCCGAATCTGGACGTGGCACTGGACCGTCTTCAGGTCACCGAAACTGTCGCGCTGACAGGTTTCCGGGGGGCGTTCCAGACAACCGGTGGCGTAAATGGCACTTTCACAGCGCGGGTGAACGGCGGAGCGGCTGTTGCCGGTCAAGTGACCCCGCGGGGAAATCGAAGCGCCGTTGACCTGACGTCGAAAGACGCGGGGGCCGTTTTGCGATCAGCCGGGGTTCTGACGCAGGCGCGCGGCGGTGATCTGGACCTCAAGCTTGAACCGGTGGCTGCGCCCGGCAGTTACGACGTGATCCTGAAAATCGTAAATACGCGGATCACCGATGCCCCGGCCATGGCCGCGATCCTGAACGCGATCAGCCTTGTTGGTCTGCTGGACGAGATGGCCGGGCAGGGGATCTTCTTTTCGGCGATTGACAGCCGCATGAGGATATCGCCCACTGACATCAAAGTGCTGAGTGGCAGCGCTGTTGGCCCGTCAATGGGGCTTTCGTTTGATGGCACAATCGACACCGTGAACAGCCTGCTGAACCTGCGGGGGGCGATTTCACCAATTTACCTTCTCAATGCCGTTGGCAGCGTGTTTACCCGCAAGGGTGAAGGCGTCATTGGGTTCAATTACACGCTGACCGGGCCGATATCCTCGCCCAAAGTCGCGGTGAACCCTCTGTCCGGTCTGGCGCCCCTGTTTCTGCGTGATCTCTTGCGTCAGCCTGCGCCAACGGTCTCGGACGGCCCCAATGCTGCGCCGGTGGAACCAGACGAGCCAAAACCGACTTTTGGCTCTCCTCCCAGTGATCGCTGAGGGGATATGGCAGAATCTTTTTTGGGGTTGTAAGGCGCGGTCATGAAGCTCAGCGATTTTGATTTCGACCTGCCCGACGACCTGATTGCAACGCGGCCTGCCTGCCCGCGATCCTCTGCGCGCCTGCTTGTGGCGCAGGGGGGTGGTACAGTGGACAGCCACGTGTTCGATCTGCCCGATTTCCTGCGTCCGGGTGACCGGCTGGTGTTGAACGACACACGCGTTATCCCGGCGCGCCTGAACGGGCGGCGCCACAGGGACAGCGCGCAAGGCCCGGTTTCCGCCGGGATCGAGGCCACTCTGCTGGACCCACAGGCCGATGGCACTTGGTCTGCGCTCATCAAGCCGCTGAAGAAAGTGAAGCCGGGGGAAGAGATTGTATTTTCCGCCGATCTGAGCGCGACGCTGGATCGGGTGGAAGACGGGCAGGCCTTTTTGCGCTTCAATCTCAGCGGTCAGGATTTCGACAAGGCGCTGGATCAGGCCGGTGTAATGCCGTTGCCGCCCTATATCGCCGCCAAACGTCCGGCGGACGAGCAGGACAAGATGGATTATCAGACCATCTGGGCCCGCAGGTCCGGTGCGGTGGCAGCGCCGACCGCCTCGTTGCATTTTGACGATGCCCTGATGCAGGCTTTGTCGGAACGGGGTGTCGCCGTCACACATGTGACCCTGCATGTTGGCGCCGGAACCTTCCTGCCGGTCAAGGTCGAGGATGTGACAACCCACAAGATGCATGCCGAATGGGGGCAGGTCAGCGCCGAGGCTGTTGCCGAGATACAGGCCACAAAAGCTGCGGGCGGGCGTGTCATCCCGGTGGGCACCACTGCCCTGCGCCTGATCGAAAGTGCTGCGCGTTCGGGCGCGATCGAACCGTGGGAAGGTGACACCGATATCTTCATCTATCCCGGTTTCCGGTTTCATGTGACCGATGCGCTGATGACAAACTTTCATCTGCCAAAATCCACGCTGCTGATGCTGGTTTCAGCGTTAATGGGTCAGGACCGGATGCGCGAGGTTTACACCCATGCCATCGCACAGAAATACCGGTTCTTTTCTTATGGCGATGCGTCGCTTTTGATCCCCGGATAGGCGCGCATACGGCATCACCGACAGGGAATGTCGTAGACAAGCGCGATGGAAGCGGTCTTTGATCGCAGAACAAAACTCAAACAAGGTTGGCACCTATCGGAGGCCCAAATGATTCAGGTTCTGTCCAGCGCATGGGCATTGTTGCTCGGCATGGGGTTGCTGATGGTCGGAAACGGCCTTCAGGGCACGATCCTGGGTGTTCGTGGACAGCTTGAGGGATTTTCGACCCTTGAGATGTCTTTTGTAATGTCAGCTTATTTCGTTGGTTTTCTGGGCGGTTCACGGCTTGCGCCCGAGATGATCCGGCGTGTTGGCCATGTGCGGGTCTTTGCGGCACTGGCGTCTTTCATTTCGGCCGTGATGATCATGTATCCGATGCTGGCAGACCCGATTGCCTGGGTTCTGGGGCGCGTGGTGATCGGGTTCTGTTTCTCGGGTGTTTACGTCACTGCGGAAAGCTGGCTCAACAACGCAGCCAATAATGAAAACCGCGGGCAGGCCCTGTCGCTTTACATGATCGTTCAGATGTTGGGTATCATCGGCGCGCAGGGCCTTTTCCTGTTGGGCGACCCGGCCGGGTACGAAACATTCGTGATCGCCTCGATCCTTGTTTCGGTTTCTTTCGCACCGATTTTGCTGTCGATCTCACCAACTCCGGCGTTCGATACCACCAAGCCGATGACGTTGCGGGAGTTGATGAAAAGCTCTCCGCTGGGGTGTGTCGGCATGTTCCTGCTGGGGGGCGTGTTTTCGGCGCAGTTCGGGATGTCGGCGGTTTATGGGGCTCAGGCCGGATTGTCCTTGGTTGAAATCTCGGCATTTGTGGCGGCGTTCTATGTTGGGGCAATTGTCCTGCAATACCCGCTGGGCTGGTTTTCCGACCGGATGGACAGGCGTTTCCTGATCCTGTTGGTCGCGGCAACCGGTGCAGTTGGCGCCGTCAGTGGTATGCTTTATGGTTTTTCCTTCGAAATCCTTCTGGCGTCTGCTTTTGTGATCGGCGGAATGACCAACCCTTTGTATTCATTGCTAATTGCGCACACCAACGATTTTCTGGAATACGAAGATATGGCCGCGGCATCCGGCGGCCTGATCTTTATCAACGGCCTTGGTGCAATTACCGGACCTGTTATCACAGGTTGGCTGATGGGGGATGCAGTGTTTGGCCCTCCGGGCTTTTTCCTGATCATCGCCGTGTTGCTTGTCGCGTTGGCCGCCTATTCGGTCTACCGGATGACCCAGCGTGCAGCAGTTCCTGTTGATGAAACCAGCACCATGTCGACGCTTTATCCCACCGCGTCGCCCGTTGCATTCGAGGTTGCACAGGAAGTTGCGATAGAGGCGGCAGAAGCCGAGTTCGAAGAGGGCGCGCGCGAAACCGCTTGAGACACGAAATTATGTCGTTTGTGTTGCAATATGTTACTGTAACAGTTCTGTAAAAGGGACTTAAATGACGTTACGTCTGGGGCGCGGGCAATTGACGGAGTTTAAGGCAATGGTAACGCCTGAAGAAGTATTGAGTTTTTGGTTAGATGAAGTTGGCCCTAAGGGTTGGTATCTTGAAGATGAGGCGCTGGATGCAGACATTCGGGCGCGGTTTCAGTCAACTTGGGAAGCAGCGGCAGCGGGTCGGTTCTCGCTCTGGCTGACTTATCCCAGTGGGGCGCTTGCCTATATCATCCTGACAGATCAGTTCCCGCGCAACATGTTCCGGGGGGAGGCGCGTGCCTTCTCGACCGATCGTGCGGCGTTGGCGGCAGCAAAATGCGCAGTCGACAAAGGCTGGGACAAAAAGATCGACGAACCGGCCAGACAGTTCTTTTATCTGCCCATGATGCACTCGGAAAACCTGTGTGATCAGGAACGCTGCGTGCGTCTGATCTGCCAAAACATGAGCAGCGACGCAAGCAACCTGCTGCACGCCAGAGCGCATCGCGAGGTGATCCGCAAGTTCGGTCGTTTCCCGTATCGGAACGCGGCGCTGTCCCGCAGCTCGACCCCGCATGAAACTGCCTATGTCGATATGGGCGGGTACGGCACGACCGTGCGCGAACTACAGGCAACGGGCTGAACGCGAAGCCGCAACCGCGCTTTGGCCGCGGCTTCGCTTTATGACTCAGGTGTGCATCCCCGCAATGCCAAAACGCGTTCCGCCGCGATATCGGCACCGGTTTGGATCGCCTGCGCAATCAACACTTCTGGCGTGTCAGCAAGTTCCGAAATCCGCTCCTGAACCGTTTGCAGCTTCTGTTCTGCTGCATTCAGGCGCCCCAGCGTTGACCGGAGGTTTTGCGCGGCTTGGCTGTCTGCCAACGTGTCTTGTTGTAATAGTACCGTCAAATCAGTCCTCAACGCCGCAAGCTCGTCCCGAATGCCCTTTGCCTCATCCCGGATGGGGGCCACGGCCTGAACCGTTTGCGAGACTTCAGCAGTGATGCTTTCGGCTTTCGACGCCAGTTTCCAGCCCAGAAACAGGCACAGCGCAACAAGTATCAATGTGGCGTTGAGCAGGGCAAGCAGCAGATCTTTCAGAGTTTTGGCCATGGACAGCCCCTTGAATGGGTTGAGAAAAGAATAGGTCCGACCGGTGCCGGCGTTTCTTTTCTAGCCATTGCATGGCCCGGGGTATAGGCTGAAATCCGCAAGTTAAGGCATCGCTTACCCTGCGTCCTATTTGTCGCGGGACGGGTATATTGATGCGTTCCGAATAATAGTTTAATGGTAAACTAAATTTTCAACTCCTGCGCCGAGAGGAACACATGGCTGCACAATCCTATGATCTGATCGTAATCGGGGCTGGCCCCGGCGGCTATGTCGCCGCAATCCGCGCAGCCCAGCTGGGTTTGAAAACTGCGATTGTCGAGCGCGAGCATTTGGGGGGGATCTGCCTGAACTGGGGCTGTATTCCCACCAAGGCGCTGTTGCGGTCGTCCGAAGTGTTCCATCTGATGGAGCGCGCCAAGGATTTCGGTCTGAAAGCCGAAAAGATCGGATATGATCTGGATGCGGTGGTCAAACGATCCCGTGGCGTAGCTGCGCAGCTGTCAGGTGGCATCGGCCATCTGCTGAAGAAGAACAAGGTTGCCGTTGTGATGGGTCAGGCCACGATCCCTGCAAAGGGCAGGGTCAGCGTCAAGACCGACAAAGGCACCGAGGAACTGACCGCCAAGAACATCATTCTCGCAACCGGGGCACGGGCGCGGGAACTGCCGGGCCTTGAAGCTGACGGCGATCTGGTCTGGACCTACAAGCACGCGCTGCAACCGCCGCGGATGCCGAAAAAACTGCTCGTCATCGGGTCTGGTGCAATCGGCATCGAGTTTGCCAGCTTCTACAATACGCTGGGCGCAGACACCACGGTCGTTGAGGTGATGGACCGGGTGTTGCCGGTAGAAGATGCCGAGATCAGCGCATTGGCCAAGAAGGCGTTCACCAAACAGGGCATGACCATCATGGAAAAGGCCATGGTCAAGCAGTTGGATCGTGGCAAGGGGAAAGTGACCGCGCATATCGAGGTTAAAGGCAAAGTTGAAAAACAAGAGTTCGACACAGTGATCTCGGCCGTCGGGATCGTTGGCAATGTCGAAAACCTCGGTCTGGAAGCTCTGGGCGTCAAGATCGACCGGACACATGTGGTTACGGACGCGTATTGCCGCACCGGGGTTGAGGGCCTTTATGCGATCGGTGACATCGCGGGCGCGCCCTGGCTTGCGCACAAAGCAAGCCACGAGGGTGTTATGGTCGCGGACCTCATCGCGGGTCAACATGCGCACCCGGTCAAACCCGAAAGCATCGCAGGGTGCACCTATTGCCAGCCTCAGGTTGCCTCGGTTGGATATACCGAAGCAAAAGCCAAAGAGCTGGGTTACGACATCAAAGTCGGCCGCTTCCCCTTTATCGGCAATGGCAAGGCCATCGCTTTGGGTGAACCGGACGGGCTGATCAAAACCGTATTCGATGCAAAAACAGGCGAGTTGCTGGGCGCCCACATGATCGGTGCCGAAGTTACCGAACTGATTCAGGGATATGTGGTTGGTCGCCAGTTGGAGACAACGGAAGAAGACCTGATGAACACCGTCTTCCCGCACCCGACACTGTCAGAGATGATGCACGAAAGCGTGCTGGATGCCTATGGCCGCGTGATCCATATGTAAGATCGGCGTATTTGCCCCGACCGGGTGGGGGCTCTGCCCCCGCCGCGCGTGCCGCGCGCCTCCTCCGGGATATTTTGGGCCAGATGAAGCAGGGATCCTTTATTCATCTGGCTGCAAATACCCCGGAGCGCGAGGCAGAGCCCCGCAAAAGACCTATTTGTTCAAAGCATCCAGAATGCGCGCCCATGACCGGATGCCCTTGTGGAAGCTTTTCACGTCATATTTCTCGTTCGGCGAATGGATGGCATCATCTTCGTTTGCATAGCCAACCAGCATCGAGTCGAGCCCCAGAACGGTGTTGAAATAGCCGACAACAGGGATTGATCCCCCCATTCCAGTGAACACTGCCTCGCGGTCCCATTCATCCGACAGCGCACCGCGCGCGGCTTCGAATTCGGAGCGGGTGATATTCATGACCGAAGCGGGAGAGCCTTCCATGTCGTTGTCCCAGACCACTTTGGCGTCAGGGGAGAGCCGATCCTCGACATGTTTGCGGATTTTGGCGCGCAGTGCGTCCGGGTCCATGTCACCAACAAGGCGGCAGGTAATTTTGCAATGGGCCTTGGACGGAATAACGGTTTTGGAGCCCGCACCGTTATAACCGCCCCACAGACCGTTCACTTCGAGCGTCGGTCGTGCCCATTGTTGCTCCAAGGTGGAGTACCCCTTTTCGCCATGCGGTTGGGTGTAGCCGACCGAATTCAGATAATCCGCTTCGTCGAAGCCGCAATTCTGCCATTGGCGCAACTGGTCTTCGGGTACTTCATGCACACCTTCGTAGAACCCGTCGACCGCGACCCGCCCGGTTTTGTCGTCATAAAAAGAGGTCACGATTTTCGACAGTTCGCGCAGCGGGTTCAGGCCCGGGCCGCCATAGTGGCCGGAATGCAGGTCGATGCGCGGTCCCACGATGGTAAATTCGTCCTTCAGCATGCCCCTCAACTGCGCCGCAATCGACGGAACGCCGCGTGACACCATGGATGTATCGCAGACCAGCGCCAGATCCGCTTTGAGTTCGGCGGCATTTTCCTTGAGGAAAGGAACCAGTGAGGGCGAGCCCGATTCTTCTTCGCCCTCGAAAAAGAAAGTGATGCGGCAGGGCAAGGATCCGTGTACGGCCTTCCAGGCGCGGCAGGCTTCGACAAAAGTCATTAGCTGGCCTTTGTCGTCTGACGCTCCGCGTCCGCGGATGACCGGTCCGGTTTCGGTGTCCTCAATGGCGGGATCGAATGGATCCCGGTTCCACAGGTTCAACGGATCGACCGGCTGCACATCGTAGTGGCCATAAAACAGGAAATGCGGCGCAGTCGCGTCCTCACCCACGTGGCCAACAACCATCGGGTGGCCCGGTGTTTCCCGTTTCTCTGCCGCAATCCCGATGCTGTTCAGATCGGCGACCAGCCAGTCCGCGGCGCGGCTAACCTCGGCCTTGTATGCGGGGTCAGTCGAGATCGACGGGATGCGCAGCAGTTCCATCAGGCGGTCGATCGAGGTTTGCAGATCTTCGTCAATCCGGTTCAACACGGCGTCTAGCGACATGGGGGGCTCCTGCCTGTTTTTTGTTCCCGCGAACCCTAGCAGCGTTGTCGGCGCCGTCCAGAGTTGTTGACACGAATTGCGGCCCGGCGGTGTAAGCTTTGGGTAGGGAGGCGGGACCTGCGTCGTTTCCACGCGTTCGATGGCCGTAACTTTACTTGTCGGATGGGGTGCAAACTTATATTTGATGCAAATCAAAGTTGGGTTCACCTTTTCGGCTGTAACCAGCTGAATAAGGGAACACAAAGCCACCGAAACAGGGTAAGCTGTGGGAGGTGGCGAAAATATCGCCCAATGGGAAACCGGATACGGGCGTTCAAGGAGGGTCCTTTGGACTATACTGCTCAGCTCGATTCAGCGATTGCCAGGCTGCATGATGAAGGTCGTTACCGGACCTTCATCGATATCGAACGTCGCAATGGGTATTTTCCCCATGCGGTGCGCACACGTCCGGACGGGTCACAGCAGAACATCACCGTATGGTGCGGCAACGATTATCTGGGCATGGGGCAAAACCCGGTCGTTCTGAATGCAATGCACGAAGCTGTTGATGCAGCCGGTGCAGGTTCAGGCGGTACGCGCAATATCTCGGGCACCACGGTTTATCATAAAAGGCTTGAGGCTGAACTGGCCGATCTTCACGGCAAGGAAGCCGCGCTGCTTTTTACCAGCGCCTATATCGCCAATGACGCAACGCTCAGCACGCTGCCCAAACTGTTCCCGGGCCTGATCATCTACTCTGACGCGCTGAACCATGCCTCGATGATCGAAGGCGTGCGCCGGAATGGCGGGGCCAAGCGCATCTTCCGGCACAACGATGTGGCGCATCTGCGCGAGCTGCTTGAAGCGGACGATCCGGCCGCACCCAAGTTGATCGTATTCGAGTCGGTTTATTCTATGGACGGCGATTTTGGTCCGATCGAAGAGATCTGCGATCTGGCAGATGAGTTCGGCGCACTGACTTATATCGACGAAGTGCACGCGGTAGGCATGTATGGCTCGCGCGGCGGCGGTGTGACCGAGCGCGATAACCTTGCCCACCGGATCGACATCATCAATGGCACGCTGGCAAAAGCCTATGGCGTGATGGGCGGCTATATCGCGGCCAGCGCCAAGATGTGCGACGCCGTGCGGTCATATGCGCCGGGCTTTATCTTTACCACGTCCCTGCCACCTGCGGTTGCGGCCGGGGCTGCTGCATCGGTTGCCTACCTGAAAACTGCACCTGAACTGCGTGAGCAGCATCAGACGCAGGCCAAAATCCTCAAGCTGCGGTTGAAGGGGATGGGGTTACCGCTGATCGACCACGGAAGCCATATCGTGCCCGTGATCGTTGGAAACCCGGTCCATACCAAGAAGCTCAGCGATATGCTGTTGGATGATTACGGCATTTATGTGCAACCGATCAATTTCCCGACCGTTCCGCGCGGAACCGAGCGTCTGCGCTTTACCCCTTCTCCGGTGCATGGGCCTGACGAAATGAACCGTCTGGTACAGGCGATGGACGAACTTTGGTCACATTGTGCGCTAAATCGCGCCGAACTTGCCGGTTAACCTCACGCCAAAGTGTGCAACGTATTTGCCGCGTGTTAAGCTTACGCTAACAAAATCGGCGGACGAATCGTTTTGGGGATGATTCGCCGCTAACGCGAAACGCGCGACAGGCAGAATGGGGCAGCAGGAATGATTGGGCGCAGATCACAGCGCGAATCTGATGAGGATGTAGATGTCAGACCGAAAGGGTTTGACGACTACGAGGTACGCCTTGGTGACAAGATGCGCGGCGAACGCGCAACCATGGGCAAATCCCTGTTGGATGTTCAGCGCGAGCTGAGGATCAAAGCCAACTACATTGCTGCCATCGAAAACGCAGATCCTGATGCCTTTGACACGCCCGGCTTTATCGCCGGGTATGTGCGTTCTTACGCGCGTTATCTGGGGATGAACCCGGATGAAACCTTCTCGACTTTCTGCGCGGAAAGCGGTTTTTCGGTCGCGCATGGCATGTCGGCCGAGGCTTCGGTGGTGCGAAAGCCGACCGGCGCGCTTCCGGCGCGTGGGCCAATGGGGCGCGATCCCTTCATCTCGCCCAATACGCCGTATATTCCGGGCAAGGAATCTCTGGTCAGTCAGATTGAACCGCGCGCTATCGGATCGTCGCTGGTGCTTTTGGCGGTTATTGGTGGCATCGGCTATGGCGGGTGGGCGGTTCTGAACAAGATCCAGCAGGTACAGGTCAGCCCGGTTGAACAAGCGCCTGTGGTGCTTTCCGACCTTGATCCGCTGGATGCCGTGCGCGGCGGCGTTGTCGATGATGCGGTTGCTGCGGCGAACACCGAGGCACTGGACCGCCTCTATCGTCCGCAGGCCTTGGATGTTCCGGTTCTGGTTGCCCGCGATGCGCCAATTTCGACCCTTGATCCACGCGATGTCGGAACCTTCCGCCCGCCAAGCCTGCCGCAGTTCGAAGTCGCCGAAGTGCACACGGTTGAACGACCATCCTTGCCGCAGGTCGTGGAACAGATTGATACCATGCTGAAAATCGTTGCTGTCGATCCTTCTTGGATGCGGGTGACGGCGGCGGATGGCAGTGTTATTTTCGAAGGGACCCTTGGAACGGTCGAGCAAGGCAGTGTCTTTGAGGTTCCGCTAACGGAAGAACCACCGCTGTTGCGGGCAGGGGCGTCGGGATCGGTTTATTTCTCAATGAACGGTGAGCACTATGGCCCGGCAGGGGCACCCGGCACGGTTACCAAGGGGGTGATCCTTTCGAAAGACGCGGTGTCTGAAGTTTATGCCGTTGCCGATCTTGAGGCGGAACAGAACAGCGCTCTCAAGCAATTGGTGGCTGAACTGCAAACCGAGGCGACAGAAGCGCCCGCCGAGTGATCTTGCCATTGCGGTAACCCCTTTGCCGGACTATCTACAGTCGCAACTCAGGCAGACGCGGATCCGTCCTTATGTCCCTTAATCACGTGCGCCCCTGGCGTGACATATATCGTCGTAAATCCCGTCAAATCATGGTCGGTAACGTTCCCGTCGGGGGGGATGCCCCGATCGCCGTTCAGACCATGACCAACACCCTGACCACCGATGTGGCGGCAACGGTGGCGCAAGTTCAGGCCGCAGCCGAGGCTGGCGCGGATATCGTGCGCGTTTCAGTCCCAGATGAGGCGTCGGCTAAGGCATTGAAAGAAATCGTGCGCGAAAGCCCGGTGCCTATCGTTGCGGACATCCATTTTCACTATCGCCGTGGAATCGAAGCGGCCGAGGCGGGCGCTGCCTGTCTGCGTATCAATCCCGGCAACATCGGCGATGAAAGTCGGGTGAAAGAAGTCATTCAGGCCGCGCGCGACCACAATTGCTCGATCCGCATCGGCGTAAATGCAGGCAGCCTGGAAAAGCACCTGCTTGAGAAATATGGCGAACCGTGCCCCGAGGCGATGGTCGAAAGCGGGTTGGAACATATCCGCATCCTTCAGGACAATGATTTTCACGAGTTCAAGATCAGTGTGAAGGCCAGCGACGTATTCCTGTCCGCCGCCGCGTATCAGGGCATAGCCGAAGCCACTGATGCGCCCATCCATCTGGGTATCACCGAGGCGGGCGGACTGGTGTCCGGCACCATCAAATCTGCCATCGGGTTGGGCAACCTGCTGTGGATGGGGATCGGCGACACGATCCGCGTCAGCCTGTCTGCCGATCCGGTGGAAGAGGTGAAGGTTGGCTTTGAAATCCTCAAGTCCCTTGGTCTGCGCCACCGGGGCGTCAACATCATCTCATGCCCGTCCTGCGCACGGCAGGGGTTTGACGTCATCAAGACCGTCGAGGCGCTGGAACGCCGTCTGGAACACATCAAGACACCGATGAGCCTGTCGATCATCGGCTGCGTGGTCAACGGGCCGGGCGAGGCGTTGATGACCGATGTCGGGTTTACCGGTGGCGGGGCCGGGTCCGGGATGGTCTATCTGGCAGGCAAGGCCAGCCACAAGATGTCCAACGATCAGATGATCGACCACATCGTGGAACAGGTCGAAAAGAAAGCCGCGGAACTGGATGCGGCTGCGGAAGCCGCAGAGTAGTGTGGGGTTGGCTGTGTCGGTAAGGCAGGCATAGCGACCTTACTCATCCCTTGCCCTGATGCCTGAGCTGTTGCAAACTTGTTTCGTGACTGAACGATGCCTGTTTCGCCGCTGGTTCTGTTGGTAAACAGACCCGCGCGGACCCATGCTTTGGGAGGAGTGTGTCATGACATCCAAGACCGCAGGCCCTACGCCACCTGAGAACCTGACGCCACACCAGCAGGCCATGCCCAAGGTCAATCGGGTTACTTCGGATGACATAAAGGCGTCGCTGAAAGCTGGGTTTTCCGATTTTCTGGCGCGCCCCTTCATGAGCGGTTTCTTCGGGCTTTTCTATGCGGCTTTCGGAATCCTGATGGTCTGGAGCTTGGTCTGGCTTGGCAAAATCTGGATGATCATTCCTGCGATTGTCGGATTTCCTCTGGTCGCGCCTTTCGCCGCTGCAGGACTTTATGAGATGTCCCGGCGGTTACAGAAGGGCGAGAGTTTTGGCTGGTATGAAATCCTCACTGTCATGGCCGATCAACGCAAGCGCGAAATGGGCTGGATGGCCTTTGTCACGCTGTTCATTTTCTGGGTTTGGGTTTATCAGGTCCGGCTTTGGCTTGCGATCATCCTGCAGAATTCATCCTTTTCGGATTTTGACGGATTCTTGAACATCATCTTGTTCACTCCGCAGGGGTGGACATTCCTTGCAATCGGCACCTGTGTCGGGGCGTTCCTGTCGGCTGTCCTGTTTTCGGTCACTGTCGTCGCCATGCCTATGCTTCTGGACCGGGAAACAAATTTTGTTTCAGCCATGTTGACGTCTTTACGCGTCGTCTCGGAAAGCCCTGTGGTCATGCTCGGCTGGGCAGCGATCATCTCGGTCACAATGTTATTGTCGATGGTTCCGGCGTTTATGGGCTTGATCTTTACCTTGCCGATCCTTGGCCATACCACGTGGCATCTCTATCAACGGGCCGTGGAACCGGCAGACGGCTGAGGTCAGTGATCAGTCCGCCTTTTTGTCTGGGGGCAGCTGTGCCGCCCCCAATACCTATCAACCCTGTTCTGCGCGAACGCCATCTGCAATCTGCTGCATCTGATCGGCGGGCAGATAGCCGCGCAGCAACTCGGTTCCCAGCACGAATGAGGGCGTGCCCGAAATCTGCATCCGTTGCGCCAGGGCACGGGTGCGGCTGATCTCATCCGTGACGCTGTCGCTGTCCATCGCGGCGATGATCGCGTCACTGTCCAGACCCAGCCCGTCAGAGATGCGGCGAAGAGTTACTTCTGAGGGTTCACCGCCGAATTCCATCAGCGCATCGTGAACCTGTTTATAGGCGTCATTGCCCGCCACTTGCTTAGTTGCCACCGCAAAGCGCGAGGACAAAACAGATGCGTCGCCCAGAATTGGCAGTTCTTTGATCACAAAGCGAATGTTGCCATCGCTGGCCAGCAGGTTTGCCACTTCGGGCACCGCGCGGCGGCAATAGCCGCAGCGGTAGTCCATAAACTCGACCAGTGTAATATCGCCGTCCGGGTTGCCGCCGACCCAGCTATAGCCATCGTCGAACAGTTCTTCCGCATTGGCGGCGACCAGTTCTTTGTCGGCGGCCGCTTCGGCCACTGCGTTTCGCTGTTCGAGGATATTGATTGCCTCGATAATGACTTCGGGGTTTTCCAGCAGGTATTCGCGTACCTGAGCGCCAAACTCTGCCTTTTCGGCATCATTCATCGCGTTCAGGTCCAGCGCCTGTGCTGAGGTCGCCGCCATGGAAAGCCCCAGAAGGGCAGGTGCAGCATGTCTGAGGATCATTTCCGTTTCCTTTTGTCTTTCTTGAGTCGTTCTGAGGCAATCAGCACGTCTTGTGCCCTTTGCCAACCCGGAGAGCCTTCGGGCAATTGCGCCACGGCCCGTTTCGCGTGAATTCCGGCATCCTCCATCCGACCTTGCAGCGCGTAACGCTCTGCCGTCACGGTCGAAGCCATACCGTTATTTCCGACCTGCGCGTAAGCCACACCCAGGTCCTGCATCAGGCGTGCGTTACGAAAGTCGCGCGCACGCGCCTGTTCCAATGCATTCAATGCCTGTTTTGTTTCCCCTTGCGCCAGCAGGGCGCGCCCATAGCCCGCAAGGATCAACGCATTGTTCGGGGCCTTTTCAACAGCGCTTGCATAGGCTTTAACAGCCTCGCTTACCCTTCTGTTTTCCAACAGGATTTGCCCCTTTAGGTCGTAATAGAACGGGTCATCAGGACGTTCGGCAAGTGCCGCGTCTATCGCGGCACGGGCGCGGGACAGATCGCGGTTCTGATGATAGGCCGAAGCCTCTCGCATCAGGCGGATGTCGCGATAGGGTTCTTCACCGGCACGCCGCAAGGTCCAGCTGGGTGACCGCAGAAAGGCCGACAGCTTGCCTTTAACCCGCGCAAACCAGTAATCCGAATTGGGGTTTGGAACGGCGCGGTCGCCAAACTCGTCCAGGAACGCCTCGGCGGCGCGCAGACGATCACGGCTTGTTGGGTGTGAGCGCATATAGGGGTCCTGATTGGCGACACTCAGCAGTTCCTGACCGGCGAACTTCCGATGCAGTTCCACCATCCCGCTGGGTGAGATTTCGGCCCATCGCAGGTAACTTGCGGCGCTGCGGTCAGCGGATGCCTCTTCCGCGCGGGTGTGACCCAGAAAACCGCGAATTGCTGCGCCTTGGGTGCCAGCAGCGATCCCGATGGCGGCCTCGCCCCCACCTGCCGCAGCTGCCAGCAGGGCCAAAGCCGTGCCGAGGCTGGCGTTGCGCTGCGCCGCTTTCAGGTTCTCAGCCCGTCGTGCCAGATGACCATTCGAGATATGTGCGGCCTCGTGGGCGATGACAGCCTGCAACATCTCGGGGCTTTCGACGGTCAGAATCAGCCCGTAGTTCACATAAATCGCGTTGTAGTCGATGACGAATGCATTGAACGTGTTGTCGTTTACGACCAGAATCTGAACCCGGTTCGTGTTCAGCCCCGCAGCCCGCAACACCGGAAAGGCCAGTTCACGCAGGCCATGTTCGATATCAGGGTCGCGGATCAGGCTTTGCGCGTGCGATTGAACCGCTGCCGCCAGCCAGACGACAACGGCAACCATCAGGGCCGGGATTGACGCCAACCGGGATACGCGCTCAAAAGCCATGACTGCAACATGGGAGATGGGCATGAGAAACTCAACCCGGTCCGGGGTCGATCCCTTCATCGTGATGGATGTGATGGAGGCGGCACGCAAGGCCGAAGAGGCAGGTCGCCACGTGATCCACATGGAAGTCGGCCAGCCCGGAACCGGCGCGCCCAAGGGTGCGACCGAAGCTTTGGCCGCAGCGATGGAGCAAGGCCCGCTGGGCTATACGGTTGCCCTGGGTCTGCCCGCCCTGAGGCAGCGGATCGCCCGGCTTTACGGCGATTGGTACAATGTCGACCTGAACCCCGAGCGGGTGGTGATCACTCCTGGCTCGTCCGGCGGATTCCTGCTGACCTTTACCGCTTTGTTCGACAGTGGCGACCGTGTCGGTATCGGGGCGCCCGGCTATCCGTCCTATCGCCAGATCCTGAAGGCGCTGGGTCTGGTCCCGGTCGACCTGCCGACCGCGCCGGAAAACAGGTTGCAGCCCGTCGCAGCAGATATTCAGGGAATGGACCTGAAAGGGCTGATGGTGGCTTCACCCGCAAACCCGACCGGTACGATGTTGGATCGCGCCGCCATGGGTGCCTTGATCGAGGCGGCTCATGGGCAGGGCGCGTCATTCATCAGTGACGAGATTTACCACGGGCTGGAATACGAAGCCAAGGCCGTGACGGCGCTGGAACTGACAGATGAATGCTATGTGATCAACTCATTCTCGAAATACTTTTCGATGACCGGATGGCGCGTAGGCTGGATGGTGGTGCCCGAGGATCAGGTGCGCGTGGTCGAACGTATCGCTCAGAACATGTTCATCTGCGCCCCCCACGCCAGTCAGGTCGCAGCGCTGGCTGCCATGGACTGCGACGACGAATTGCAAGCCAATCTGGACGTGTACCGCCGCAATCGCGCGCTGATGCTGGACGGGCTGCCCAAGGCCGGGTTTTCGAACATCGCGCCGCCCGACGGGGCGTTTTATGTCTATGCCGATGTGTCTGATCTGACCGATGACAGCCGCGCATTTGCGGCCGAGATTCTGGAACAGGCCGGTGTGGCTGTGACACCCGGGCTGGATTTTGACCCGCAGCGCGGCCATACCACATTGCGTTTTTCCTATGCGCGCGCGACGGATGACATTCAGGAAGGGCTTGAGCGTTTGCGCCTGTTTATGATCCGGCGCGGTGCTGTCACGGAACGGGCCTGAGCCGTTCACAAACCGCCCCTTGTGGTATAGGGTGACCGACAAACGATCTCGGGAAAACTTGAGGCCATGAGCAGGATCTTCTTTAGCATTGCGCTGTTCTGGGCGTTGGCTGGTGGTGCCATTGCGCAGGATTTTAGCGCGTTGGCGCGTGTCCAGCCTGACCAGAGCCGTATTACGGATGTCGGGCGTACCGGTGTTCGGGTGGACATCGCCCTCAGTCAGGGCGTTCCCTACAGGATTTTCACCTTGCAGGATCCCTACCGTATGGTTCTGGACTTCAACGAAGTGGATTGGGTCGGGCTGACCCGCGAAGATTTCCTGCAATCCGATCGCATCAGCGGCGTGCAGTTCGGCGCATATGTTCCGGGTTGGTCACGTCTGGTGCTGGAACTGGGGGCACCGATGGCAGTGACGAAAGCAGAAATGTCGGTGGCAGAGGATTCGGGGGCTGCATTGTTGTCGCTCGACCTCAAGGGGACGGATTTCGATGCCTTCAACGCCTCGGCAGGTGCGCCGCGAAACCCGGGCTGGGACTTGCCGGAACCGGCGGATGTGCCGCAAGCCGCGGTGCGCAGTGCCGACCGACCCTTGCGTGTCATGCTGGATCCGGGCCACGGAGGCATTGATCCGGGGGCCGAGACTGACGCGATTGATGAAAAAACCCTGATGCTGACTTTCGCGCGTGAGCTGCGCGAAATCCTTCTAAGATCAGGCGGGTACGAGGTGGTTTTGACACGGGTCGACGATCAGTTCGTCTCGTTGGAGCGCCGAATTGCGCTGGCGCACCGGGCCGGTGCGGACCTGTTCATTTCGCTGCATGCTGATTCCCTGTCCGAAGGGCGGGCGCATGGCGCGGTGGTATATACCCTGTCCAACGATGCCTCGGATGTGGCCAGTGCGAAGCTGGCAGAACGGCACGACCGCGGGGATTTGATTTCCGGTATCGATCTGAACGGGGCAGATGATCAGGTCACGGATGTCCTTCTGGACATGGCCCGTCAGGAAACGATGCCACGCACAAGCACGCTGGCCAAAGCCATCGCAAATGGTCTGGCACAACAAGGCGGGCCGATGAACGGCAAACCCCTGCGTACCGCATCTTTTTCAGTACTCAAGGCGGCGGACATCCCGTCGGTTCTGGTCGAGCTTGGATTTCTGTCCAGCCCCAGAGACCTCAAGAACCTCAAAGATCCTGATTGGCGGGCAAGAATGGCGCTTGGAATTCAACGAGGGCTTGAGGATTGGCGCCATCAAGATGTGATCCGCAAATCCCTTATTGGCCAGTGACCTTGCGGCGCAAAACGGCTAGAATACGCTCGGTGTTTTGACCCTTGGGCGGCGCATCACTATATAGGCGGCACCGCGAGAAAAAGGCAGTAACGTGATCCGGTTCATTCTTTCGATTTTCGGGGCGATTTTCAGCCTCGTGACATTGGGTATTTTCATGGCCGCGCTGGTGATCGGTGCGGTGTTCTGGATGTATGGGCGCGATCTGCCCAGCCACGAGTCGCTGGCACAGTACAAGCCACCCACGATCAGCCGGATCTATTCGGGTGAAGGCAAGCTGATCGATGAATTCGCGCAGGAACGCCGCCTGTTTACCCCGTCCGAGGAAATCCCGGATCTGGTGAAGCAGGCGTTTATTTCGGCGGAAGACAAGAATTTCTACAACCATCAGGGCTATGACCCGCGCGGCATCATTGCCGCCGGGGTCGAGGCGGTGCGGACCAAGGGCGAAACCGTTCGCGGTGCGTCGACTATTACGCAGCAGGTCATGAAGAACTTTCTGCTGTCCGGTGACCGCCGGGCCGAGCGTAAGATCAAGGAAATCATTCTTGCGACCCGGCTTGAGGATACATTGGACAAGGAACAGATCCTCGAACTTTATATGAACGAGATCTTTCTGGGCCAGAACTCTTACGGTGTGACTGCCGCCGCGCAGACCTATTTCAACAAGACCCTGCAGGAACTTGCCCCGCATGAGGCCGCCATGCTGGCTGCCATGCCCAAAGCGCCGTCAGATTACCACCCCGTTTGGCAAAAAGAGCGCCTTCTGGCCCGGCGCAATTACGTGTTACGCGAGATGCAGCAGAACGGTTACATCGATCAGGCGACTTATGAGGCCGAGGTCGAATTGCCATTGCGTTCGGTCCAGAACGGAGATTTTGAAAGCTTCCGTACAGCCCTGCCGCCCCGCGACTATTTCACCGACGAAATCCGTCGCCAGCTGAGCGAAGATTTTGGTGAGGGCGAGTTCTTTACCGGCGGCTTTACCGTGCGTGCATCGGTGGATGAGGAAATGCAGGTTGAGGCCGCACGTGCCCTGCGCGAGGCGCTTGAGAAATACGACCGCTCCCGAGGCAAATGGCGCGGAACAGGTGACGTGATCCCGGAAGAACAACTGGCGGATGAGGCGCAATGGCGCGAGGCGCTGGCGGCCGTGGAAATTCCGCGCGACGTCATTCTGCCAACCCGGTGGTATCCCGCCGTGGTTCTGGGCATGACCGACCAGCAACTGACCGTTGGTGTCGAAGAAGGTCCTGCCGATGGGATAATCCCGCGCGCGGACATCAAATGGATGCAGGGTGATTTTGCGGCCAACTTCAAGCGTGGTGATGTCATTTTTGTCGTTGCGGGTGAAGATGGGCAATGGTCGGCGCGCCAGGTGCCCGAGGTACAAGGCGGCTTTGTCGCGATGGATGTGAACTCGGGTCGTGTTCTGGCGATGCAGGGCGGGTTCTCGTATCAGGATACCGTGTTCAACCGGGCCACACAGGCACAACGCCAGCCGGGATCGTCGTTCAAGCCGTTTGTCTATGCTGCCGCGCTGGACAGCGGATACAGCCCCGCGACCATCGTTGTCGATGCGCCAATCGAAGTGAACACGCCGCAGGGTCTGTGGCGCCCCAAGAACTCCTCCAACAAGTTCTACGGCCCTACACCTTTGCGAACAGGGATCGAACAGTCGCGGAACCTGATGACCATCCGTCTGGCGCAGGAAGTTACAATGCCTGTCGTTGCGGGCTACGCGGAACGGTTCGGTGTCTATGACCGGATGGGCGCGTTTTTGGCCAACTCGCTGGGGGCCGAGGAAACCACGCTTTACAAGATGGTCGCGGCCTATGCGATGTTCGCCAATGGCGGCCAACGTGTGGAACCGACTCTAGTCGACCGCATTCAGGACCGGTTCGGAAAAACCATCTATCGCCACGATGACCGTCAGTGTCTGGACTGTAACTCGACCTGGCTGGAACCAGATGAATCGCCGACCCTTGTCACGGATCGCGCGCAGGTCATGGATGCGATCACCGCCTATCAGCTGACATCGATGATGAAGGGCGTGGTGGATCGCGGGACAGCATCCGGCGTAGTGAATCTGCCGGTGCCAACAGCAGGCAAAACCGGAACCACCAACGACTCCAAGGATGCGTGGTTCATCGGCTTTACGTCGAACATCGTGGCCGGTTGCTACATCGGTTATGACCGACCGCGTCCGATGGGACGTGGGGCCTATGGTGGCACGCTGTGTGGCCCTGTGTTCCAGAGCTTCATGGAAAAAGCGGTCGAAAAATACGGCGGCGGTCCGTTCGAAGTGCCGGAAGGTGGTCATTTCATCAAGATCGACCGCTTCAGCGGGGCCCGTCTGCCCGATGATGCCACCGGTGACTATGTCGTGGCCGAATTCTTCCGCGACGGCGTCGATGGTTTTATCGACCGTGTCTATGATGGTGGTTTTGCCATCGGATCGGACCTGCCATTGTTTGAAGAAGTCCAGCGCGCGGGCGTACAGGTTCAGACGTCGACGGGCCAGACCGTGACCGTTGGTCCGAAAGCTTCCCAAGGGGACCTGAGCACCGGTGGGCTTTACTGACAAGGCGCGTTCCAATTGGCTAAAACCCCGCTGATTCCGCATTCTTTGTTGGGGGCACCCGGACAGTTGCGCATTTCTCCGGGCGTCCTCTCGGGCCAGCACGTGTTTCTCACCGGCATGACCGGAAGCGCGGCGGACGGCTCGATGCCAAGCGATCCGGAACAACAATTCCGAAACGCCTTTGCAAAGATTGCAGAGGTCTTGAAGGAAGCCGACCTTGGATTGGATGCGGTGGTCGAGATGACGACCTACCATGTTGAAATGCGAGATCATTTCGACGTGTTTGACCGCGTGCGCCTTGAGGTTCTGACCGCGCCTTACCCGGCCTGGACCGCAGTTGAAGTTGCGGGATTGCGACGGGAAGGGGCGCTGGTGGAAATTCGGGCGATTGCGCATCTTTCTGATTGAAAGCACGATAGCTGTTTCAGCATCCAGCCTGTCTTGTGGTGTCTCGCACCTCTTGCTATCACGCAGGCCTGATTGAGCAAGTTGGGACAAGACCATGCGCGCCGAAACCCAGAACATCGTGGCGGATATCAAAAAGTCACTGGAGCTGCTGGCGCAGCGTATGGACTATGAAACCGCGCCGCATCGCCTTGAGGAATTCAACGCGCGCGTCGAAGACCCCAACCTTTGGGATAACCCTGAAAACGCGCAGAAACTGATGCGCGAGCGGCAGATGCTGGTCGATGCAATCGAGACGTATGAATCCATCAAGACCGACCTCAACGACAATATCGAACTGATCGAGTTGGGCGAGATGGAGGAAGACCAAGAAGTCGTTCAGGATGCCGAAGCGGCGATCAAGACGCTGAAAGCCAGAGCCGCCAAAAAAGAGCTTGAGGCGCTGCTGGACGGTGAGGCCGACAGCAATGATACGTTCCTCGAAATCAACTCGGGCGCGGGGGGAACCGAAAGCTGCGACTGGGCGTCGATGCTGGCGCGCATGTATGTGCGCTGGGCCGAGAAAAAGGGTTACACTGTCGAGCTGCAATCCGAGACACCGGGCGAAGAAGCGGGGATCAAATCCGCAGCCTACAAGATTTCCGGTCACAACGCCTATGGCTGGCTGAAATCGGAAAGCGGCGTACACCGGCTGGTGCGGATCTCGCCCTATGACTCGGCAGCAAAACGCCACACGTCTTTCAGCTCGGTCTGGGTCTATCCGGTGGTCGACGACAATATCGAGATCGAGGTGAACCCGGCCGATATCCGCATCGACACCTACCGGTCTTCGGGGGCTGGTGGCCAGCACGTGAACACCACCGACTCGGCTGTTCGGATCACGCACATCCCGACCGGGATTGTTGTGACCAGCTCGGAAAAGTCGCAGCACCAGAACCGTGATATTGCCATGAAAGCCCTGAAATCGCGCCTGTACCAGCAGGAACTGGATCGCCGCAACGCGGATATCAACGCGGCGCACGAGGCTAAGGGCGATGCGGGCTGGGGCAACCAGATCCGGTCTTACGTCTTGCAGCCCTATCAGATGGTCAAGGACCTGCGAACCAATCACGAAACCTCGGATACCAAAGGGGTTCTGGACGGGGATCTGGACGGATTCATGGCGGCAACCTTGGCCCTGAACGTGGCAGGCAAAAGCCGATCCGAGGCGCAGGGCGACAGCTAAGGTGACACGCCAGCGTTCCTTTCCGGACCTGCTGAAAGGGCACTGGCAGCTAATCCTGATCACCGGTCTGGTCTTTGCGCTCTGGAACACGCCGTTTGTTGTTCCGCTGAAAATTCTGGTCGTCTTTCTGCATGAGCTGTCTCATGCCGTGACAATCCTACTGACTGGCGGTTCGGTCGAGAGTTTCACGATCTCACCCCAGCAAGGAGGGATGGTGATCGGCCGGGGCGGCAACAGGTTTCTCAGCCTGTCCGCCGGCTATCTCGGCTCGCTTGTGTTTGGCATGGCGTTTTTGATCATCGCCTTGAAAACAAATGCTGACCGGGCTGTTTTGGCTGTTTTCGGCGCAATCATGTGTCTGATCGCACTGCTGTACATACGCGATGCTTTCGCCTTGCTGTTTTGCGCAGGCGCCGGGGCCGCAATGATTGCGACAGCGTGGTTCATGAGCCACGAGGTCAGTGATCTGGTGCTGCGCGTCATCGGGCTGACCAGCATGATCTATGTCCCGTTTGATATCTTTGATGACACCATCCGACGGTCCGGCGCGCGCTCGGACGCGTTCCTACTGGCCGAGGAATTCGGCGGCACCGCGATGCTGTGGGGTGGGGTCTGGCTGGTGTTGAGTAGCGCGGCCATTGCCGTTTGCCTACGGTATTGGCTGGGCCGGGACAGCAACCTGCCATTGCACCGCAAAGCACTGTGATGCTGTTGTTAGTAAGACAAGAAAAGATACATCTAAACAGTGGGTTTAAATGAGGTGAACCGCTCGCTAGGCTGTCGAAGACCAACAACAGACTGGCGTGTTATGGACCTGACCCGGATATCTGCCACAGAGCTTCTGAACCAACTGGCTACCCGGCAGGTTTCGGCCACAGAAGTCATGCGGGCCACGCTGGATCGCACTGCCAAAGTCAACGGTGACGTGAACGCCATCGTGGCGCTGCGGGACAAGGGCGAGCTGATGGCCGAAGCGCAGACCCGCGACAGCGGCCCTGTCACTGGCCCGCTGCACGGACTGCCAATTGCCGTCAAGGATTTGGTCAATGTGGCAGGTATTGTCTCTTCGCATGGATCGCCTGTTTTCAGGGATGTCGTCCCTGACAGGGATGATCTGATTGCCGCTAGGATGCGGGCCGCGGGCGCCATCCTGATCGGCAAGACCAATACGCCGGAGTTCGGGCTGGGTTCGCACACGTTCAACCCGGTCTATGGTGCGACGCGCAACCCGTATGATGCCAGTTTCACCTGCGGTGGCTCATCCGGTGGTGCGGCAGTGGCTTTGGCAACGGGTATGGTGGCATTGGCCGACGGGTCTGACATGATGGGCAGCCTGCGCAACCCGGCGGCCTGGAACAACGTCTACGGCTTTCGCCCAAGCTGGGGCAGGGTGCCGTCTGATCCTGTGGGTGACAGTTTCCTGCATCAACTGTCCACGCTGGGGCCGATGGCGCGCAGTCCCGAAGATTTGGGTATCCTGCTCGACGTGATCTCGGGGCCCGATCCGCGCCTGCCATTGGTCGGAGAATATACACCGGTTTCCCCAGTGGTCGCAGCAGATCTGAACGGGCTGCGCATTGGCTGGCTGGGCGATTGGGGCGGGGCCTTTCCAGTTGAAGCCGGAATCCTTGAGCTGTGCCGGGATGCGTTGAAGGTGTTCGAAGCGCGGGGCGCGCGTGTTGAACATGTCGCCCCGCCTTTCGATGCCGAACGGTTATGGACCAGTTGGATCACCCTGCGGTCCTGGACTGTCGCCGCAGGGCTGGAACCTTTGGCTGAACGACGGGACCATCTGAAAGACACAGCCCAGTGGGAGCTGGACCGGGGTCTGACGATGAGTGCCATGGACGTGCATCACGCCAGCGTAATTCGGTCAGAATGGTTCCGGCGCGCGGCGGAACTGTTCGAGCAGTTTGATGCCCTGGTCCTGCCATCCGCACAGGTTTGGCCGTTTGGGATCGAAACGCCATACCCCACCCGGATCGCGGACCGCGCAATGGATACATATCATCGCTGGATGCATGTCACGGTACCGGTCAGCCTGATTGGCTTGCCTTGTCTGGCCGCGCCCGCCGGGTTTGGTGTGCAGGGCCTGCCCATGGGCTTTCAACTGTTTGGACCAAAAGGATCGGATCAGAAATTACTGTCGGTCGGGGCGGCGTATCACACCGAAACCGACTGGCCTAACAAGAGGCCGGCGATGTCATAACGCCGATCAGGGAGGAGACTAAATGGAAAAGCCATTTGGCGTTCCGGACATGCGTCCGGTAGATACAGCCATGCTGCGCACAGCGTTGAAGCGCGCCTGGGCCGACTTTCGGCGCGCGCCGCAGTTCGGGTTGATCTTTGCCGGGTTATACGTGCTTGCGGGATGGGCGATGGCATGGGTCACCATCCAGACTGGTACAACCTTCTGGCTGGTTCTGGCAGCTATCGGCTTTCCACTGATCGGCCCGTTTGCCGCTGTTGGCCTTTACGAGGTGTCGCACCGGCTGGAACAGGGCGAACCGCTGGATCTTGGTGCAATCTTTGGTGTCGTGCTGCAACAAAGCCGCCGGCAATTGCCGTCGATTTGCGCCATCATCGTCGTGGTGTTTCTGTTCTGGTTTTTCCTGGGGCACATGATCTTTGCCATGTTCCTTGGGCTGGCCACGATGACTAACGTGTCATCCTCGCTTGAGGTCTTTCTGACGGCGAATGGCCTGACAATGCTGGCTGTGGGCACGGTGGTTGGGGCGGTATTCGCAACCGTTCTCTATATGATCACCGTATTGTCGATCCCACTGCTGCTGGATCGCGAACTGGATTTTGTCACGGCAATGATTGCAAGTTTTACCTATGTGTCCGGGAATTTTCCGGTGATGCTTGCCTGGGGGGTAATCATCGCTGTTCTGACGTTCCTGGCCATGGTGCCCTGGTTTCTGGGCCTTTTGGTGGTTCTGCCACTGTTAGGCCATGCCAGTTGGCACCTGTATAGGCAAATCACCCAAGTCGAAGGGGAGGGCACATCGTCCTGAGAAAACCGCTCAGGGATACTGTGCCGGATTGTTGGTCGACAAGCGCGCAGCGGCGAAAATCGCCGTTGCATCGTGCCCGAGATATTTCAGAACCACGGGTTCCGGTGCCTCAGGGGCGGCCGGGCTTATGACCGTGCCGCGCCACTGAACCGCTGTTCCCGTGGGATCGGGTGAAATCATATAAACGCGGCTGTTCTGACCCGCTCGCTGAGAGGTCAGCATATAGACGGAACTGCCGGTGCAGGCGACGATCCCTTGTATTTCGCGCGCCTGCGGCGTTGCTTCGGGCATCGCGGCGCGCGAGACATATCCGCGTATCAATGTGCATTGGGCCAGTGGTCGGGCGTGCAGCAAGGTCATGCGGTGCGAGGCCGAGACGCTTTCGATCACGGCATAAAACCCCGGAGAAAACGCAGTTCTGGCGATCATGTCCACACCTGATCCCAGAAACTCAGTCAAGGCCGCCGCTGCGGGGTGGTCCTCGATCTTTTCAATTTCGTCCAGGGGCTTCAGGAGGATGCGCGCATCCACGTCGAAAAACCGGCAGATGCGATCCAAAACATCCGGCCGTGGAACACTTTCGCCCGAAAGATACCTGTTGAACTGCGTCCGATTCACGCCAAGCTTGCGGCACAGTGCCGAGACCGACCGATACCTTCGTGCCAGTTGCCGCAGATTCGCGCCAAACATAGCGCGAAGTTCAGCCGGGCTGCGAATGTCGTCGGTCATGGATGCCCACGCCTTGCTAAGTTTCCTGAAAAACCATCGCAGCACTGGAACCAAGCCCCGGCGCGCATTGAAAAATCGTACAGGTTGACCCCAAGCAACGTATCCCCACGTCGCGTTGCGCGTTGAGGCTAATGCCATAAAGCGCAATGGCAATAGGCTTTATCTGAAAATGCCTAATCTTTACCCGGAAAAGCTTACCCTATGGCAAATTTAGCGCATAGAAGGACGTGTGGGTTGATTTTGCAAATGCCCACCAACTCAAAGATGTGCTCCCGCCTTGGATGCAGGAAAAGCCCCAAGGCGGGTATATTGTTCAGTCGCCGCGCAGCAGGGCCGCCACGCCGGTGCGGGCGATTTCCATCAGGCCCAACGGGCGCATCAGGTCAGCAAAAGCGTCGATCTTGTCCGGCGCACCGGTGATCTCGAAGATGAAAGAGTTCAGGGTGCTGTCGACCACATTGGCACGGAAGATGTCAGCCAGGCGCAGCGCCTCGACGCGTTTGTCGCCTTCACCCACGACCTTGATGATGGCCAGTTCGCGTTCAACCGAAGGGCCTTCGACCGTCAGGTCATGCACGTCATGGACAGTCACGATCCGCCCCAGCTGCGCCTTGATCTGTTCGATCACCTGCGGTGTGCCGGTGGTGACAATGGTGATGCGGCTCAGGTGTCCTGTGTGATCCACCTCGGCCACGGTCAGGCTTTCGATGTTGTAACCCCGCCCCGAGAACAGGCCGATCACACGGGCCAGGACACCGGGTTCGTTCTCGACCAGCACGGCAATGGTGTGGCGTTCCTGCACGTCCGAAAAAGTAGGCCGTAGGTTATAGGCCGAATGGCGGTTGGAGCCTTTTTTGATATGTAGGGCAGACATTTATGTCCCTTTCATCATCCTGTGTTTGCCGGGCGCAACGGTCGCCCGGCGGTAATCCTCGGACGGTATCAGACCAGAACCGAACCTTTGCTGTCGATCACGCCCTGCGTCTCGGCCTCGCCCAAAAGCATCTCGTTATGTGCCTTGCCCGACGGGATCATGGGAAAGCAGTTCTCGTGCTTCTCGACCAAACAGTCGAAGATGACCGGGCCGTCGTAGTTGATCATCTCCATGATCGCGTCGTCCAGATCGGCGGGGTCGGAACACAGGATACCTTTGGCGCCAAACGCCTCGGCGAGTTTCACGAAATCGGGCAGGGCTTCGGACCAGCTGTGCGAATAGCGCTCGCCATGCAGCAGTTCCTGCCACTGCCGGACCATGCCCAGACGCTCGTTGTTCAGGATGAACTGCTTGACGGGCAGGCGGTACTGAACGGCCGTGCCCATTTCCTGCATGTTCATGAGCCAAGAGGCTTCACCGGCGACGTTGATTACCAGCGCGTCAGGATGAGCCATCTGCACACCGATGGAGGCGGGGAAGCCGTAGCCCATCGTGCCCAACCCGCCCGATGTCATCCAGCGGTTGGGATCTTCGAACCCAAGATATTGTGCCGCCCACATCTGATGTTGCCCAACCTCGGTCGTGATATAGCGATCATGCTTTTTCGTGAGCTCTTCAAGACGTTGCAGCGCGTATTGCGGTTTGATCGACTTTTCGCTGTTGGTGTAGGACAGACAGTTGATTTTGCGCCACTCGGAGATCTGCGCCTGCCATTTCTTGACGGCTGCCGCATCGGTCTTGCGCCCGCGTGACTTCCACACCTTCAGAATGTCTTCCAGTACATGCGCCACGTCGCCGACAATCGGGATGTCCACACGGATGACCTTGTTGATCGAAGACGGATCAATATCGATATGGGCTTTCTTCGACTTTGGAGAGAACGCGTCGATGCGCCCGGTGATCCGGTCGTCGAACCGTGCGCCGATGTTGATCATCAGGTCACAGCCATGCATCGCAAGGTTCGCCTCGTAAAGGCCATGCATCCCCAGCATCCCCAACCAGTTTTCGCCCGACGCCGGATAGGCACCCAGACCCATCAGGGTTGAGGTGATCGGGAAGCCCGTGGAATCCACCAACTCGCGCAGCAACTGGCTGGCTGCGGGGCCAGAGTTGATGACGCCACCGCCCGTATAGAAAACCGGCTTCTTGGCTTTTTCCATTGCTGCAACAAGCTCGTTGATTTCCTCCAGATCGCCTTTCAGCACTGGCTGGTAATGCGAGGTCGAAGGTTTAGGACTGTTGTATTCACCCGTGGCAAACTGCACATCCTTGGGAATGTCGATCAGAACCGGGCCGGGACGGCCCGACTTGGCCACATGGAAGGCCTCGTGCAGCGTCTCGGCCAGCGAATTCGTGTCCTTTACCAGCCAGTTGTGTTTGGTGCAGGGGCGGGTGATGCCAACGGTGTCGGCCTCCTGAAAGGCATCCGATCCGATCATGAAGGTCGGGACCTGCCCGGTCAGAACCACAATCGGGATCGAATCCAGCAACGCATCGGTCAGGCCGGTAACGGCGTTTGTGGCACCGGGACCAGAGGTTACAAGCGCAACACCAGGCTTGCCGGTCGACCGCGCATAGCCTTCGGCGGCGTGGATTGCACCCTGTTCGTGACGCACCAGAATGTGGCGAATGTCGTTTTGCAGAAAGATCTCGTCATAGATCGGTAGGACGGCGCCACCGGGGTATCCGAATACCGTGTCCACGCCCTGATCCTTGAGGGCCTGAACCACCATCTTTGCGCCGGTCATCTCACGTGTCATCTGCTTTGCTCCGTTCGCGACATGTGTCTTGCGTTTGACAAAAAAAAGCCCCCGAATTTTCGGAGGCGCATGGGTTCGATTATGGTTTACCGTTACCGGCCCATGCGCGTGGTTCCTACGATTACGACTAGCGTTCTCATCGCCAGAGGCTCCTTTTTGCTTGCAGGGGACATTATGGTCGGGGGGGAGGAGCGTCAACAGGCAAATCTACCAATTTTCTATCTCAATGGCGGTATTTTGCGAAATTTTGTTGCGCAGATTGCCGCATGCCCGGAATTTCCGGGAAAAGGGTGGGCGTTCTCCTGAGGGCGGGACATTTATGAAGGTCTGAATGCGGCAGGCCGATGTCTGAAACTGGCATGATCCGGCGTTTTGTCTGGGTCACGCTGACCTTGTGTGCGCAAACGAGGGAGGCAGAGCATGTTACAGGACCTGGTAGATCTGGGGCAGTATCCGATCGATCGCCCGGATTCGCCAGCTTACAGGCGATTGATCGGGGATTTGCGGCGCGAGTTGGAACAGGACGGATGTGCGGTTCTACCGGGTTTCGCACACGCGCAAGGGATCGAGCTGTTGGTGCAGGAGGCAGATGAGGTGGCACCCAATGCACACCGGTCTTTCAATCGCACAAATGCCTATTTCACCAAAGACGACCCACGGTTCGACGCCGCCCATCCGATCAGACGGTTCTATGACCGTTCGAACGCGTTTGTTCCTGCCGACAATTTTGCGCATTCCGGTCCTTTGCGCAGGATTTACGAGTTTAGCGGATTTCTTCCTTTCATTCGGGATGCGCTGGATGAGCCTGAGGACCGCTTCTTTCGTTACGATGATCCATTGGCAGACGTGATCATCAATGTCGTGGAGGAGGGGCGGGGCTTTCCCTGGCATTTCGACACCAACAACTACACCGTGACACTGGCGATCCAGAATGGCGAGCAGGGCGGTGCATTCGAATACGCACCCAATCTGCGCACAGCCGAGGATGAAAATTTCGATCAGGTCGCGTCGGTTCTGGACGGAAACAAGGCGCGCGTTCATCGGCTGGACCTGCAACCTGGGGACCTACAGATATTCAAAGGCCGCTATTCCCTGCACAGAGTCGCCCCGGTCAAGGGCACACGGCGGCGGTATGTGGGGATCTTTTCATTTGTCGAGGCCGAAGGCATGTGCGGCGGGATCGAGCGGACGCAGCAGCTTTATGGACGCGTGTTGCCGCACCATTACGAGCGTGCGGGTTTGCGAAGGGATCAGTTGCTGGATTAACAGATCATCACGGGTAAACTGAAACTATTTCCTGTTCGGAGCTTCAGATGCCCAAGATTTTGCAACTTACCCCATTTGTGCTGTGTTCATCCTTGCAGAACCAGATTGATTTCTACTGTAAGCGACTAGGATTTACCTGTAGCTTCAAGCAGGACAATTACGCATTTTTGTCACTTGGCCCGGTCGCCATTCGGTTGTTGGAATGCCCACCGCGAGAGGATGGCAAGGCGTTGGGCGACGACCAGTCGTTTTATATTGATGTAGACGATATCGACGGCTTTTATGAAAATTTGCGGGCTGGGTTGGCCGATCTGCCCGAGGGGCGCGTTCGGCCTCCGTTCGACCAACCTTATTTGCAGCGTGAGTTTCATATTCTGGATGAAGACGGAACACTTGTGTTCTTTGGTCAGGATATCAGACCCCGGGCGTGAACGCTCCCGCCTGTTATCGCTATGCCTGCGGCAAGCCTCCTCTAGTTGGGTAAGGCAGCACTGGGCTGCGACCGCGCATCGATCAGAAGCCGACCCCGGTGCCTTGCAGCATGCCATGTTCCAGCGCATAGCGGGTCAGCCCGGCGGTCGAGGAAATTCCCAGTTTGCGCTTGATGTTCTTGCGATGCGTTTCAACCGTTCGCACCGAGATATCCAGCTTTTGTGCAACCTCTTTGTTTGATTTGCCCTGCGCCAGTTCCAGCAGAATTGTTTGCTCGCGCCCTGTCAGCGCTTCGCGTGCGTTGTCGCCTTTGGGTTTCAGGGATCCACTTGCGCCGGTGCACAGATACTGCTCACCCCGCATGACCGCATCGATGGCCTGCTTGATCTCTTCGGTTGGGACATCTTTGAGAACATAGCCTTTTGCACCGTGGCTGAGCGCGGTCGAAATATATTCGGGGCTGTCATGCATCGACAGGATCAGGATACGCGTATCGGGCAGTCGTTCCAGAATGATTTCCGTGGCGCTGAGGCCGCCGAGGCCAGGCATGTTCAGGTCCATCAGGATGACATCCGGGGAAAGGCCAACCGCATGATCCACCGCGGCCTGACCGCTGCCGAGTGTCCCAACCACTTCGATATCGTCGTAGCTTTCAAGGATCGACTGAATGCCCTCGGCCACCATGGGATGATCGTCGACAATTAGAACTCGGATATTCTTGGCGCTCATGTACCGGCCTTTCGGTTCGGAGTTGCGTCTTCCTGCGGTGGCAACAGGTGGCTCAGCGGCAGACTGGCCTCGATCACCGTACCGCCGCGCGGCCCGCGTGATGACAGAATACGCAGCGATCCGTCAAGTTGTTCAATTCGTTCCTGCATGTTGCGCAGGCCGATGCCTGTGGTCGGGGTCCCGGATTCTGCGCGCAACCCACGGCCATTGTCGGTGATCCGCATGGTTGCGCCTTTCTTGTGGCCACGCAGGTCAATTGTAACATAAGAGGCATCCGCGTGGCGTTCGATATTTGTCAGCGCCTCTTGTGCGATGCGATAAAGCGCGATCTTGCTGTCCTGATCCAGCCGGTTTCGGAAAACGACGGTGGAAAATTCGGTCTCGATCCCGGTTCGTTCGCGAAAATCGTCGGTCAGAGCCTTCAACGCAGGTCCGAGACCAAGGTCGTCCAGCACGCCGGGGCGCAGGTCGCGGCTGATGCGGCGCACCTCGGTGATGGCGGTGCGAAGATGGTCGATGCCTTTGTCCAGCGGATCGCGCGCACCCGCATCATCGCCGCGCAACAGACGGCGGCGCGCATTGTCCAGCGCATAGCGTACCCCCACAAGGATCTGGCTGATGCCATCATGCAGTTCGCGGGCAACCCGGCCGCGTTCTTCTTCCTGCGCGTCGAAGACACGTTGCGTCAGTTCCTTCAGCTTGGCATCCGCCAACCGCCGCTCGCGAATGTTCAGCAACATGCCCGAGGCAAAGACAATCAGAACGGCAGCAACAACAATGGCGCCGATATACATGAAGGTGCGCTGCACGCGGGCCTCGACCTCGGCCCTTGCGTTGGCGACCGTGGCGACAATGTCGTCAATGAAGACCCCGGTACCCACGACCCAGCGCCAGTCCTGCAACCCGACGACATAGGCGATCATCTGCGCCTCATCCCCGGTCGAGGGTTTTTCCCACATGAAGCTGTGCCACCCGGCCCCTTGACGGGCGAGGCGAATGAACTCGTCAACGATGGGCGTGCCATCGCTGTCGGTCAGACCTTCCCAGTTGCGGTTGATAAATTGTGTCTGACGGGGGCTGACCAGATTGTTGCCATCATAGTCGTAAACAAAAAAGAACCCGTCCTGCCCATAGATCATTGCCGAGAGTATCTGCGAGACAAGGTTCTTTGATACCTCGTCATCCGGTTCAGCGCGGCCGTAGATATAGGCAAAACCATTGCGCGCCTGCGTCACGTAGTTGCGCAGTTCTTCTTTCTTGGCTTCGATCAGGCTGCGCTCCAGAGCTTCGATCTCGCGCTCGGCGGTCGCACGCGCCTCATATGCGACAAGCACAGCGATTGCGGCCACGGCCACAACCAGCGGGATTGCGGCCACCAGCGACAGTTTCTGCGCATAGGTCAGCGAGACCAGATGTCGAAGTCTTTGCATGGACGAATCGATACGCAAGCGGCGGCAAAAATGCAAAAAGATTGGCGTTGGTCTGTGAAATTCCGGTATTTGGGCCGTTTTTATTGGAGTTTTCATTCGGAAATTTCACCGCATCCCCAAAAGAAATCGGTTCTCTACGCAGTAGTAGGTATTCCCTTTCGCTTCGCTCACATTAGGCTGACGCGCACTGAATGCGACAGGTCCGGTACTGCCGGATCGTGACTATGAAGGGGAGGAACACTCATATGGATCGTCGTTCATTTCTGAAAAAATCCGCGCTGGGCGGCTCGGCAGCTGCAGCAACCGCTCTGGCGGCTCCGGCCTATGCGCAGGGACAGCGCACACTGACCATGGTGACCTCGTGGGGTCGTGGTCTGGCTGGCGTGTTTGACAGCGCGCAGCGTTGTGCCGACAGCATCAACGCGATGTCGGATGGCAGCCTGAATGTCGAGATCAAAGCGGCAGGCGAACTGGTTGGCGCGTTCGAGGTGTTTGACGCGGTGTCGTCCGGTCAGGCCGACATGTATCACGCCGCTGACTATTACTTTGTCGGTCAGCACCCGGGCTATGCGTTCTTTACGGCCGTGCCCTTCGGCATGACCGCACAGGAACTGGTGAACTGGTACTATCATGACGGCGGTATGGAGTTGCATGATGAGCTGGGCGAAATCTTTGGCCTGAAGTCCTTCCTGGCCGGCAACACCGGTGCGCAGGCGGGCGGCTGGTTCTCGAAAGAAATCAACAGCCCCGAAGACTTCAATGGTCTGAAGTTCCGTATGCCCGGTCTGGGCGGTAAAGCACTGGGCAAACTGGGCGCGTCTGTTCAGAACATCCCCGGTTCCGAAGTGTATCAGGCGCTGTCGTCCGGCGCGATTGACGGAACCGAGTGGATCGGACCCTGGGCCGACGAAAAGGCGGGCTTCCAGGAAATCACCAAGACCTACTACACCGCGGGCTTCCACGAGCCGGGCGCAGGTCTGTCGCTGGCAACCAACCGCGACGTGTTCAATGAACTGACACCGGCCCAGCAGAAGATCATCGAGATTGCTGCCGCAGAAGCACACCAGTGGAACCTGGCGCAATTCCTGGCCAACAACGGTGCAGCGCTGCAGCGCCTGCAGGCCGGTGGCGTCAAGGTCCTGGAATTCCCTGACAGTGTCTGGGATGCGTTCGGCAAGGCCAGCCAGGAAGTTCTGGACGAGAACATGGGCGATGAGCTGTTCAAGAAGATCCATGACAGCGCAATGCCGTCGATGGCGGCTTCGTCGGCATGGAACAACCTGTCGTCGGGTGTCTACACCGCACAGCGTGACCGTGTTCGCGGCTAATCCTTCCTGATCAAAGGAAAAACGGTTTCCCCGCGCCTTGCGGGGAAGCCTTTCCCGTTGCGTGAAAGGACTTGGGCAAGCCACAATGGGCCTGCGCGCAACTGAGACGACCTGGGGATAACATGCAGGACGAAAACGGTATCTCGTTCTTCGGCGCCCTGTGGAATGGACTGGTCTGGTTCATTCAGAACATTGCCGAAGCCTTCTATAATTTCGGATATGCGATCACGCATCCGCAGCTCTGGCTGGACTGGTCTGACAAGGCGTCGATCATGCGCTTTGTGTATTACGGCGGTTCGGTCGAGTTCTTCTTTGTGGTGTTCACCTTCTTTTTGGTTCTGACAGCCGTCGGGTTGTATTACCGGAACTTCATGTGGGCCATCGTGCGCGGCCTTGAAGGTTTTGCAAACACCACCGGGCGGTTCTTTGCCTGGGCGGGGCTGCTGATGGTGATTCAGCAAATTGTCATCGTATTCATGCAACGGGTCTTTACCCGTCCTGATATGTCCTTCGGTCTGGGCATACCGTTCCAGATGGATATCAGCTGGTTCGCGGAAGAGCTGAAACTGTATAACGCCATGGTCGTCTGCCTGTGCTGTACCTACACATTTGTGCAGGGCGGGCATGTGCGCGTTGATCTGATCTATGCCGGTATCAGCCACCGCGCCAAGCGTGTGGTCGATATGTGCGGCGCGTTGCTGTTCATGATGCCAATGGCGGTGCTGACCTGGATGTACGGCTGGTTCTTCCTGTGGCGTCACTTGATCGTGCCGAACCCTTCCGCCAGTGATGCGTTGGACCGTCTGGTTGCCAAATCCCGCGCCCTGCGTTGGAACGTGGAAACCATCGGGTTCAGCCCCAACGGGTTCAATGCTTACTTCCTGTTCAAGATCCTGCTGGTGGCGTTTGCAGCCATGGTGTTCCTGCACGCCATCGCGTTTTTGTACCGGTCGTATCTGGAATACGTGGAAGGACCGGACAGCGTTGGAAAATACCTCGACAAGGACAGCCTTGGTGAGGGTGAAGAAGCCTATGAAGGCGCGCATTAAGGGCGGAGACAAAGACAATGCTATTCGGACTTGATGGCGTCGAGATAGGCCTCATTATCGTATTCTTTTGCCTTTTCGGGGGCATTCTTTCTGGCTTTCCGGTGGCTTTTGCCATCGGCGGGGCAGGGATAATATCCTTTGGCATCATCGCCGCGCTGGACAGCGCGGGGTTGCTGATCCACCAGGCGATTGACGTCGGATCGCAAAGTTATCGGGACCTTGTGAACTCCGGGATCAAGCCGGACACCATATCCGTGTTCCGATACCCGGATTTGCCAAGGCTCGCCGAACCTGTTTTTGCCTCGGGCTGGGAAACCGCGCTGGACCGCAACGTGTCGTTCATCGTGAACCGAATGAACGAGCGCGTGCTGGCCGGGCAATCCATCGAGACCCTTCTGGCCGTGCTCATGTTCGTCCTGATGGGCATCACGCTGGAACGTTCAAAGATTGCCAACGATCTGCTGACGACGATGGCACGTGTTTTTGGCCCGCTTCCGGGTGGTCTGGCCGTGTCAATTGTGGTTGTGGGGGCGTTTCTGGCGGCTTCGACCGGTATCGTTGGCGCGACCGTTGTGACGATGGGCCTGCTGGCGCTTCCAACCATGTTGCGCAACAACTATTCGCCGGAACTGGCGACCGGTGTGATCGCGGCATCGGGCACCTTGGGGCAAATCATTCCACCGTCGATCGTGATCGTCCTGCTGGGCACATTGGCGGGGGATCTGTATTCGACAGCGCAGGAAACCCGGGCTGTTGAAGCCGGTTGTACCGACGCGCTGACCTATCTGGGTGAGCCTGCGGTTGTCTCGGTCGGGACGTTGTTCCAGGCGGCATTGCTGCCGGGGATCATGCTCGCGCTGCTCTACGCGCTTTACGCCTTTGGCTATGCATTGCTGAATCCACACAAAGCGCCCGCTGTGGCTGTGTCCGGTGGTTCCGGGGAACCCATTACGCGGTCAGAAGGCCTGACATGGTTGCTGGGTGCGCCTGTAGCCCTGATCGTCGGTGCGGTCCTTTTGGGCAATGTCGGTGTGATCGGAAGCCAGAATATCTCGGTCTCGGCCTTCTCGGATATCGGCGAGGGTGCGTCGCTGAGGACCAACGTTTCGGCAGAGTGCAAGGCGTCGATGATCGATCTGCACGGGCAAGTTGCCTGGGATCAGGCTGTTGCCGAGCAGGAGGCCATTGATGCCGCTGGCGGCACAACCGAAGCGCATCGCCTGACAGAAGAGGAACTGGCTGCTGAACAACAAAAAAGGATTGCCGACGCGGCGCCGATCGGCACTGGAGTGGCGGTTACCCTTGTTCTGCTTGGTCTGACCCTGGTTCTCGGCCGTGGTATCGCACCGTCGCGGTCACCGCAGCCGCTGATCCTTGGCGCGATCGGGCTGTTGCTGATGGCACTGGTCGATATCCTGATGATATCGCCGACCACATCCTCTGGCGTGACTTTCGTGCTGCTCGCCCTGCCGTTCGCGCTGGCCATGTATGGTTGCAAAGAGGCTGCGGCCCGCTGTGCCACAAACGATCTGATCCGCGTGGTCTTCCCGCCGCTTGTTCTGATCATAGCGGTGCTGGGCTCGATCCTGGGAGGTGTCACCAATCCGACACCAGCGGCTGCGCTGGGCGCGGGTGGCGCGATCATGCTGGCGGCCTATCGCAAGCTGCAGGATCAGGGCCGTTCGGGCAAAGTGGTCATCTGGTCGACCTTCGCCGTTGTCATTGCGCTGCTGATGGGGGTCAACTTTGACCTGCGTATCAATCAAGGCAGTGTGACGGTGGAAACCTGGATCGCCTTCATCATTGCTTATGCGGCCTATCTGTACGCCCTGTTCGGGCTGCTGTACGGATGCTGGGTGCTCTATTCCAGCGGTGTTTTGACCCCGGTGGTGCGTGAGACAGCCAAAGTGACCTCGATGGTGTTCACCATCCTGATCGGATCGCAGTTGCTGAACCTCGTGGTGATTTCATTCGGAGGGGAGCATTATATCCAGCAATTCCTGAAGAGCTTTGACAACGAGTTCACGGTTTTCCTGATCGTGATGCTGGTGCTGTTCATTCTGGGGTTCGTGCTGGATTTCCTCGAGATCATCTACATCGTGATCCCCATCGTGGGCCCGGTGATCTATGGCGGCTCGTTCGATCCGAAATGGGTCACGATCATGGTGGCGGTGAACCTTCAGACGTCGTTCCTGACGCCACCTTTCGGGTTTGCGTTGTTCTACCTTCGAGGGGTTGCGCCGAAAGAGGTCACAACAGGTCATATTTATCGCGGGATCGTTCCGTTTGTTCTGATCCAGGTGATGGGGATCGCGATCTTGTGGTTCTTCCCGACGATTGTCACGATCGTTCCGGACCTGATGCCAAACTGATCCGATCCGGAAGAGAATATTGCAAAGGGGGCCGGCTGGCCCCCTTTTCTGTTTATTTCGGGCAAGGGGCCAGCCCCTTCTTGGCCTGCGGCCAATTCATCCCCGGGATACTTATAGCCAGATGAAGATGCGGATCAGGTGAACTGGATCAGGTCCCAGCGATTGCCGAAGGGATCACGCCAGACAGCGACGATGCCATAGGGTTCGTGGCGTGGGTCTTCTTCGAAATGGACATCCCCGGCGCGCATATCTGCGTGGTCACGATAAAAGTCATCGGTTTGCAGGAAGAACCCAACGCGCCCGCCGGTCTGGTTGCCTATGGCGGCGGTTTGTTCGGGTCCGTCAGCCTTTGCCAGAAGAAGACAGCCGCTATCCGAACCGGGAGGCGCGACCAGAACCCAGCGCTTGCCATTGCCGAGGTCTATGTCCTTGATAAGTTGGAAGCTGAGCGTCTTTGTATAAAACAAGATGGCGTCGTCGTAATCCGGCACCACAAGGGTGACGGCATGCAGGCTTTGTTTCATCGCGCGGTCAGCCTTTGGTCGGGTGCCGGTCAGGGAGCTGGATATTGGCGACCTGTTCGGCGATTGGCGGCGCCGACAAGGGGTGATGCGATGTGCCGGTATAGGCATCCGGATCACTGATTTTTTGCCAGCCCCCCTGAATATAGGCCTCGAGCCCTGAAAACTTGGCTTTGTAGCCCATCTTGGGGCTGCCGGGGACCCAGTACCCCAGATAGATATAGGGCAGGCCCGCCTCACGTGCGATGTCGATATGGTCGAGGATCATGTAGGTGCCGAGTGAGTTCTGCGGCTGTTCCGGGTCGTAGAAGGAATAGACCATACTTAGCCCGTCATCGAGCACATCGGTCAGGCTGACGGCGATCAACTCGCCCGTTTCAGGATCGGCATATTCCACAACGCGGCTGCGGATCGGTGTTTCCTCGATCATCGCGGCGAATTCGAAAACATCCATGTCAGCCATGCCGCCATCGGCGTGACGGGTATCAAGATAACGGCGGAACAGCTCGTATTGCTCATCCGTGGCCCATGGCGAGGTTGCGCGGCGTTCCAGGTAACCATTCCGCCTTGCTGCGCGCTTCTGGCTTTTGGTCGGCCTGAAGGCTGAAACATCGATCCGGGCCGACAGGCAGGCTGCGCAATCCGTACACGAAGGACGGTAGAGTACATTCTGAGACCGGCGAAATCCTTGTTGAGACAGGGAGTTGTTCAGCTGTTCAGCCCCTTCGCCTTGCAGGGCGGTGAACAGTTTACGTTCCATCCTGCCGCCAAGATAAGGGCAGGGCTGCGGTGCCGTGACATAGAATTGTGGCGCAATTGGCAGCGTATGTCGCATGAAATCCCCATCCAACCTCGGGAGGGATGATAGCAACCGTTCCCGAGACCGCCAAGTGTTTCACGCAACCTTGCGTCAGGCCCGTTGGTTGATCATCACGGTGCCCAGAAAACTGTCGGTCAGACCCTGGCCACGGGCGCTGGTCATCATCATGATGACCGAGATGATCTGGACCACGGGAAAGGCCATGCTGACAAAATAGCCGGCAGTGTGGGCAAGCGCCTTGCCCAAGTCCATTCGTTCTCCGAACGCGTCACGCAGCTCGATCCCCATAAAGCGCATTCCCAGCGTGGCTGAGCCGTTGGCGATGGTCACCACCCGGTAGACGAAACTGACAACGGCGTAGATCAGGGCCAGGAAAAACAGACCCAGAAACGCAGTAAAGAGGATTGCCACCGTGCAAAGCAGCGAAATGAAGGCGATATCGAACAGCCAGGCGACAAAGCGTTTGGTTGTCACGGAACGATAGAAATCGGGTTGGGTGTCCGGGTTGGGCAGATGGTTCATTCGATAGGTCCGAAAAACTGGGGTAGGGGCACCCTGTCCCGAAACACCGGGGCAGGGCAAGGTCAATCAGGCGGGCTCGCCCTTGCCGTCTTCGTCATGGTTCTCGCGGGCGCGTTCATCCATGAATTGGTCGAATTCGGCCTTGTCCTTGGCGTCACGCAGGCGGCGCAGGAATGCTTCGAAATCCTGTTGTTCGCGTTCCAGGCGGGCCAGTGTATCTGCTTTGTAGGCGTCAAAGGCGCTGTTGCCCGAGGGCTTCATTGCACTCATGTGGCTGTGCCAGGATTTGCGGCGGTTGCAGGATTTGCTGAACATGCGTTTGCTCCAGATCATATAGGCCAGCAGGGCAAGTCCAACGGGCCAGAAGAAGATAAATCCAAGAACCATGGCGGCGATCCAGGCCCCTTTGCCTTTGTCATCCAGCCAGGCCTCGGTTCGATAAAGCCATCCCGGATTCGCGGGGACGGCGGGGTCGGACAATGCGGTCATTTGAGCTCTCCAGGGTTGATGTAAACTCTATTCACATTGCATAGATGGGGTATCGTTTGGTTGGGTGCAAGGGGTAATGTGAAAAAGATTTACATTAAGCAATCCGGTTGACGTTTCAGGATCTGGCTCGCAGGTTCTGGGTATGGATATGACGGACAACAAAGCTGCCCCTGCACTAAAGGACATTCTTGAACTGGAAACGCAGGTCTGGGTGGCGCTGGTTGAAGGCGATGCAAGCGCCGACCGCGCCTTGCTGAGCGCGGATTTTCTGGGCGTTTATCCCACGGGTTTTGCCAATCGGGACGATCACGGCGGGCAATTTGCAGATGCGCCAACGATGGCCGAGTTTGATCTGAGTGATGCCCGGTTACGCATTCTGACCCCGGATATCGTCTTGTTGTCCTACCGTGCCGACTACCTGCGCCCGGGCGCAGATCGGCGCGAGGCAATGCTGATTTCATCTTTGTGGGAAAGAAGAAACGACGTTTGGATCAACAGCTTCAGTCAGGATACGCCGGTTCAGGTAACCTGATCAGAATGCCCCATTGACGATTACGCGCCGCAATGCGCAGGGTGCGCGCATGACTGACGCTCTTGCCATTACCCGCCTTCCGCGTGCGTTTGATCCGTCTCTGGGCGATGAAACCCGCGCTCTGATACCTGATCTGTCGCAGGAGATGGGAGAGCTGGTGGCGGGAACCGCCGGGTCCAGCCCATATCTGAAAGGCTTGATCGAGCGTGAAAGGGAATGGCTGCCTGATGCCTTATTGCGCCCGGATCAGGCACTGTCTGAAGTCATGGCGGATGCGCGTAAGCTGCCGACGGATCAGCTGAAATCCGGCTTGCGGCAGGCCAAGCGGCGGGTGGCGCTGTTGACCGCGCTTGCCGACATTGCAGGTGCCTGGCCGCTTGAAAAAGTCACCGCGGCACTGACCGATTTCGGGGCACTGGCCGCGGATACTGCGGCCAAGGCCGAGATTGCGACGTTGATCCGGCGCAACAAACTGCCGGGTATGACCGAGGACGATATCGAAACTGCCGCCGGGATGGTCATTCTGGCCATGGGCAAGATGGGCGCGCATGAGCTGAACTACAGCTCGGATATCGATTTGATTGTGCTGTTTGATGAGACGCGGTTTGACCCCGATGACTTCTACGAGGCCCGGCAGGGCATGGTGCGGGCAACGCGGAACTTCTGCGCGACGCTCAGCGACAAGACTGCCGATGGCTATGTTTTCCGTACCGATCTGAGGCTGAGGCCAGATCCTGCCGTAACACCGGTCTGCATGGCGATGGAGGCCGCTGAACGGTACTACGAAAGCCTCGGCCGCACGTGGGAGCGCGCGGCGTATATCAAGGCCCGTCCGTGTGCCGGAGACTTGGCTGCGGGGCAGCGGTTTCTGGACAGTCTGCGCCCTTTTGTCTGGCGTCGCCATCTGGATTTTGCCGCCATTCAGGACGCGCATGATATGCGTCTGCGGATTCGCGAAAACAAAGGTACGGGCGGGGTCTTGTCGATCCCGGGCCACGACATGAAGCTGGGGCAGGGCGGTATTCGCGAGATCGAGTTCTTCACCCAGACCCGTCAGTTGATCGCAGGCGGTCGCGATCCGGATTTACGGGTGCGTGGAACGGTTCCGGGGTTGGCGGCGTTGGCGTCAAAAGGCTGGGTGCCGCAGGATGTTGCGGACAAACTAACCGATCATTACCGGGCGCATCGCGAAGTCGAACACCGCATTCAGATGGTTCATGATGCACAGACGCATAAGGTGCCGAAATCACCTGAAGGCATTGAACGTATCGCCTGTCTGATGGGGATCGAAAGTGATGAACTGAAACAGGACGTGAAGAACCGCCTGACCGAAGTGCACGAACTGACCGAAGGATTTTTTGCGCCCGGGCCCGGTCCTGCACCTGTGGCGGCGCAGGATGTAGAATTTGACCAGAGTGTTCTGGCCCGGTGGACGACATATCCGGCCTTAAGGTCCCAGCGCGGGTCGCGGATATTCGAACGGTTGCGGCCCGAGTTGCTGTCGCGTCTTGCCAAGACAGCCAAACCGGATGAGGCGTTGATGGCGCTGGATGGGTTTCTGTCTGGCCTTCCCGCCGGGGTTCAGCTGTTTTCCTTGTTCGAGGCCAATCCGCAACTGATCGACCTACTGGTCGATATCGTTGGCACGTCTCACGCTCTGGCCTCGCATCTGTCGCGCAATGCCTCGGTTTTCGACGCGGTGATCGGCGGCAGTTTCTTTGCCGATTGGCCGGGGCAGAAGGAATTGCAGGTCGAACTGGCCCGTGCGCTGGCGGAAGAGTCTGACTATGAAACCCGGCTCGACTTTGCGCGGCGCTGGTGTAAGGAATGGCATTTCCGGGTCGGCGTCCACCACTTGCGGGGTCTGATCGACGGGGCACAGGCAGGCCGGCAATATGCAGAGCTTGCACAATCGGTGATTGCCGCCATCCTGCCATATGTTGCCGAAAATTTCGCCCGCAAACACGGGCCCGCACCGGGGCGCGGAGCGGCGGTGTTGGGCATGGGGTCGCTGGGCGCAGGACGGATCAATTCGCAATCCGATCTGGACATGATTGTGATCTATGACCCGCAGGATCAGGACATGTCCGATGGTCCGCGCCCTCTGGCCACGCGCACCTATTATGCGCGGTTCACGCAGGCGCTGATCACAGCACTTTCAGCTCCGATGTCACAGGGGCGGCTGTATGAGGTCGACATGCGCCTGCGCCCGTCCGGCAATCAGGGGCCGGTTGCCACCAGTTGGGCCAGCTTTACCAATTATCAGCAGAATGAGGCCTGGGTGTGGGAACATCTGGCCCTGACCCGTGCTCATGTCGTTGCGGGTGATGCCGGTTTGGCAAATGATATCGAAGCGTTCCGCGTCGGGTTTCTGTCGCGCCCACGCGAGCGGGACAAGGTTTTGCGCGAAGTCGCCGAGATGCGAACGCGTCTGGCCGCAGCCAAGGCACCCGCCGGGATCTGGGATGCCAAAAACGGGCCCGGCCGCCTGATGGATATCGAACTGATGGCCGAAACCGGTGCCTTGCTGGCAGGGACTACCGCCCGCGACGTATCCTCGGGCCTCGATGGTGCCGTCGCTGCCGGGTTGCTGGATGTCGCGCAGGCGCAATCCCTGAAAGACTGCTACAGCCTATGCTGGTCGGTGCAATGTGCGGCCCGGCTTCTATCGGGCAAAGTCATCGAGGCGGAGCAGATCGGTGAAGGAGGTGTGGATTTCCTGTGCCGTGCCACCGGGTTTAAACAGGTCGATGCACTGCAACGGGCATTACAGAAGAGTTACACAACCGCGGCCGACCTGATCGGCAGCGTGATCCAAGAGGGCGAAGATGGCACGCAGCACTGATCCCAATGACCACAAAGGTCTGATCCAGGAAGCCTATCGCATCGAAGGCATCACCTTGCCGGAATGCCGCAGCATATTTCTGGACTGGGCGCTCAGCCTGCCCGAAGAGCGTGACCAGAACACGGCGCTGACCGAGTTGCATGCGGCATACGCGCTGCACAGCCCGGACCATCCCATGACTCAGGTTCTGTCCGAGGGCCTTCAGGGGGCCCAAACCCCGAAACGGCGTGGCGGCTGGCGCTCTCGGAACCGCTAGGGCTTTTCCATCGGCACATTCGCGACTAAGAGAGCGCCATGACCCAAACTGCCGACCGCCCCCGTATCCGCCTGAAACCCAAAGCCAACGCGCGCGGGCTGCGCCATGGCTTCCCCTGGGTCTATGCAAATGACATTGTCACAGACCGCCGCACGCGCAAGATCCCCGCGGGCGCACTGGCGATTCTCGAGGATGACAACCGCGCGGCGCTTGCGCTGGTGGCGGTCAACCCTGACTCAAAAATCATGTGCAGGGTGCTGGATCGTGATACCACCGCACAATTGGACAATACTTGGTTCGAAACCCGCCTTAGCCGCGCCCTTGCATTGCGTGAACGCTTGTTTGATGCGCCTTTCTACCGTCTGGTCCATGCCGAGGCCGATGGCTTTCCCGGTGTGATCATCGACAGGTTTGGCGATAGCTGTGTCATCCAGCCCAACGCGGCCTGGGCCGAGGTGCATCTGGATACGCTCACCGAAACGCTAGTCAAGGTCGCAGGCGTGACGACGGTGCTGAAAAACGCCTCGGGACGCACGCGCGGGCTGGAAGGGCTGGACGATGAGAACCTGACTTTGCACGGCACCGCACCCGACGCACCCCTGCCTGTGCCGATGAATGGTGCCACGTATATGGCCGACCTGACCGGAGGTCAGAAAACCGGCCTGTTTTACGATCAACGCCCCAACCATGCCTTTGCCGCACGGCTGGTACATCCCGGAGCGCAGGTGCTTGACGTGTTCAGCCATGTTGGCGGCTTTGGCCTGGCGATGCTGGCCGCAGGAGCCGGACAAGCCCTGTCCGTCGATGGGTCTGCTGCCGCGCTGGAACTGGCCGCCAAAGGTGCCGAGGCTTCGGGCCTTGGCGACAGGTTCCAGATACGGCAGGGCGATGCGTTCGATGTGTTGACCCAATTGGGGGACGAGGGTGCGGCGTTTGACGTGGTCATCTGTGACCCACCTGCCTTTGCCCCGTCAAAACAAGCACTGGATGCGGGATTGCGCGCTTATGAGCGTATCGCGCGGCTTGCCGCACCTCTGGTCAAATCCGGCGGCTATCTGGGGCTGTGCTCGTGTTCTCATGCCGCCGATCTGGGGCGGTTCCGCGATGCCTCCTCCCGCGGGATTGGCCGGGCGGGTCGACAGGCGCAACTCATCCACACCGGATTTGCCGGGCCGGATCACCCGCAACTGCCGCAACTGGCGGAAAGCGGCTACCTCAAAGCGGTGTTCTACCGCCTATGAAGGCTGTTCTCGACACTTGCGTCCTCTATCCCACGGTCATGCGCGAGATGCTGTTGGGTGCTGCGCGATTGGGGCATTTCACCCCGCTCTGGTCCGCCCGCATCCTCGAAGAATGGGCCCGCGCCGCCCGTAAGCTGGGCCCGACGGGTGAGGCGCAGGCGCGCGCCGAGATCGCGTTGGTGCAAGCGGCCTGGCCGGATGCTGAACGTCCAACGAATGAGGGTCTTCAAAACCGTCTGTGGCTGCCGGACGCCGCAGATATCCACGTGCTGGCTACAGCAATAGCTGCTTCCGCTGATCTGATTGTCACGGTTAATGCCAAGGATTTTCCCAGAAATATCCTGACTGATGAAGGGCTTGACCGGCAAGACCCCGACAGCCTGCTGTACGGCTTTTGGCAATCCAATCCAGAAGGCATGAGCACACTTGCCACTCAGGTCCTTGCCGAAGCCAATCGCCTCTCAGCCGAAAAATGGACCCTTCGCGCGCTCATGAAAAAAGCCCGGCTTCCGCGATTGGGCAAGGCACTCGCCACCTGAGTGGGATCCAGCTTCATCTGGCCCAAAATATCCCGGAGAGCGCGAGAGGCTGGCCTCTCGCAGCACAGGCTTCACTGCTGTGCCCAACGCTGTTCAAGCTTTTCCAGCGCCGCAACACGTTCATCTGTCTTGGGATGGCTCATCAGCCATGCCGGGACCACCCCGGCGCGTTGCTGTGTCAACTCTTCCAGCTTGTGAAACAGTGATTTCTGCGGACCGATTCCGATACCGGCTTTTGTCAGCAAGGCGGCCGCATATTCATCCGCTTCATACTCATCCCCCCGCGACAGGCGCGAGGCGATCAGTGCGGTCAACGCGTTGGCAATCATCGCTCCGACAAAAGGGATGAACCGGTTCAGGACCATGATCAGCGCCGTGCGCATCGCATTCTGCCCCGAAAAATCGATCATCCGCCGCCGCGCGTGACCTAGTGCTACATGGCCCAACTCATGCGCGATTACACTGGCCATTTCCTCAGCCGAAACCTCGCCGTTGCGGAACTTGCGGTAAAATCCCCGCGTGATGAATATCCGCCCGTCCGGTGCGGCCAGCCCGTTCACCGGGTCGATCTCATAGATATAAACCGGAACCCGCTCGATCTCGAGCGCGGCAGCCAGCCGGTCGGTCATGCGCTTGAGGGCCGGGTCAACAAGTTCGGTCGACTTTGCGTCCAGTTCCCGATGGGTGCGCCAGACGGAAATCCGGTACATCACAATTCCATAGGCAATGGCCAGCAGGATAGGGGTCAGACGCAGCATGGGCTAGATATGGGTTTTCAACACCCCAAGAGCAAATGGAAAATAGAAGCTTCTCACAATCCAGCCGCATTTCAAAGTGAGGCTGCAGAGCGCGACCGTGTTCATGGATCGCTTTCAGGTTGCGGAAGCGTACGTCCAATTTCATAGCAACGTTCCAAAAGCGCCTGTCGCCGCGGGGCTGATCCGGTCGCGCCATGCAACAGCTCGAGTTTCCGGGGTGAAAACCCGAAATACCCGAACGTGCCTTTGGTCCAGAGTGTCTCAAGCGCGTCGGTGTATCCTTTGGCTTCCATTTCGTCAGAACGCGCACCGGCTGGCACCAACAGTAATCCTGTTCGCGACCTCTGGAGGGACTTTTCCGGGTCGTCCAACTGATCGTAGGCCCAGTCCCACATCCACACGCGGTCGACCCAGCCTTTCATCATCGAAGGCATTCCCCACCAGAACAATGGAAAGGCCAGGCAGATTGCATCGGCGCGCGCAATCCGTGTTTGTTCCGCAAGTATGTCTTGCGGTGCGCCCGTGCCTGCTTCGCCTTCTATATCCGCCATTGACCAGCGTGGATCGAACCCTTCTGCATGCAAATCCGCAACCTCGGTGGTATGGCCAGCCGCCTTTGCGCCTTCGCAGAGTTTCGCGACAGCGGCGGCCGTAAAGGAGTTCGGCTTTGGGTGATCCAGGATTGTCAGCAGATGCACAGTCAGCTCCTCAGGTTTTCAAACGGCAACCGGGTTACTGTGAAAGCTCAACCCTGCTTGAGGTCAAGGTATTAATCAGCAGGAATACCTGATGGTGTGTTTCACCGCGTCAGCTCGCGCATTCCCTTTTCCAGACCAGCCAGTGTCATGGGCACCATGCGATCTTCAAAGATGTCGCGGATCATGCTGATGGAATGGGTATATTCCCAGTATTTCTCGGGCACCGGGTTGATCCACAGGTTTGACGCCCACTGTTCGCGCGCGCGTTGCAGCCAGACTTGCCCGGCTTCCTGGTTCCAATGTTCATTGGCACCGCCGGGATAGGCGATTTCATAGGGGCTCATCGAGGCGTCGCCGACAAAGATGCACTTGTAGTCGGATCCATAGGTGCGCAGCACTTCGTGGGTCGGGGTCTGTTGGTTCCAGCGGCGGCGATTGTCGCGCCAGACCCCTTCATACAGGCAATTGTGAAAGTAGTAATATTCCAGATGCTTGAACTCGGTTCTTGCAGCGGAAAACAGCTCTTCAACCACCTTGATGTGCGGGTCCATCGAGCCGCCGACGTCCAGAAACAACAGCACCTTCACCGCGTTGTGACGCTCGGGCCGGGTTTTGACATCCAGATAGCCATGCTCGGCCGTGGCGCGGATGGTGCCGTCCAGATCCAGCTCTTCGGCTGCTCCCTCCCGCGCCCAGCGGCGCAGGCGTTTCAGGGCGACCTTGATGTTGCGGGTGCCCAGTTCAACCGTGTCGTCCAGGTTCCTGAATTCCCGCTTGTCCCAGACCTTGACCGCACGCTGGTGGCGGCTTTCTTTCTGACCAATACGGACGCCTTCAGGGTTGTACCCATAGGCCCCGAACGGAGAGGTTCCGGCGGTGCCGATCCACTTGTTGCCGCCCTGGTGGCGGCCTTGTTGTTCCTTGAGTCGTTCGCGCAGTGTTTCCATCAGCTTGTCGAAACCGCCTAGCGCTTCGATTTCGGCTTTCTCCTCGTCCGACAGGTGTTTCTCGGCCATCTTGGCGAGCCAATCGGCGGGGATATCGACAGCTTCCAACACCTGATCGAAACTGATCTCGCCCAAGCCCTCAAAGCTGGCGGCAAAGGCGCGGTCGAACTTGTCGATATTGCGCTCGTCCTTCACCATCGACACGCGGGCAAGGTAGTAGAACGCTTCAATATCATAGGTGACCAGACCCTTTTTCATGCCTTCCAGAAAAGTCAGATACTCCCGGAGCGATACCGGGATGCCCGCTTTGCGGAGGTTTTCGAAAAAGGGCAGGAACATCGCGTCACGCCACCATGCGAAGCAGAACCAGCGAGATCACCAGCCCCACAAGCGCAAAAGCGATCCCATATCCGGCGGCATACTGCGCCATGTCGGCGCCGTTTCCATTGCGTTTTTTTGCGGTCAAAGCGCCCAGGATTGCACCCAGTATCGCCATTCCCAGTACTAGCAACATATGCGTTTCATCCGTCTTTCGTGCTGTCAGCGGGGCGTCGGCCACTGTTTTGAGCCAGAGATTGAGCCACCAAATCCGAACCGAACCCGTATCGCGCCCATCCAAGGCTGTCCAGCCTGACGGCACGTGCCTGCTGCAATTGACCGGCCTGTTTCAAGGCCTCGGATTTCAACAGCAGCAAGGTTGCCAGCAGCGAAGCGTTTTCCGCGCGGGCCATCACGTCGATGGCCTGATCCAGTTCGGGCAGGACCTCGGGCCCGCGATCCTGCGCAAGCGCAAAGGCTGCGGTCTGGGTTGAGACATAAGCCTGATGAACCTCGGTTCCGGGCGTCGCGCGAAGAAATTGTTGCGCGATCTTGAACTGCCGCTGGGCTTCTGCCGGATCACGAAACTGCTCCATCCGGCCCATCAGGTAGTGGGGATAGGCGCGGCGGTGATCCGTCCATCCCTGTTGCTGCCCGATGCGGGCTGCCTTTTGCGCGGCGCGCATCTGTCGGGGGGAACCCGGCCCCGGTCCCAGTGATTTCTGGATCGCGTTGATCCACTCTCGGGGGGTATTTGTGGGGGGTTGCGCAGCTAGTCGGTCGCCGCGTGGATTCAGACGGCTGAGAATTCCGGGGATAACGGCAGCGACCTGATCGCGGGTCATGCCGGTGTGCAGTTCGGGCGCATAAGCCGCGCGCAGGATCAGCATGTCGAACCCGGTCAAGACCGTATGAATATTGTCGTCGTTGAACACCGAATCCGGCAGATGATAGAGGTCGTTCAGAGGACCGAGGGCCTGTGCCAGTTCTTCGTGCAGACAATCGCGCATTTCCTGCGGGCTGACGTCGTAGGGGATAAAAATCCCCAATCTTTCGCGCTGGCGCAGCTCAACCCAACTGCTTTTGGGTTTGCGGCGGTCGCGCTGATACTCAGCCAGGCTGGACGCGTTTGGCACCACGAAACAGGCCGCGTTTGGCAGAATTTGCAGAATGTCCTTCTGGCTGACCGCTTCGATCGTGATATTGGTCTGCCCGTCGTTGATTTGTCGGATGTTGATACCCGCCTCGCGCTTCAGGCGGTTCAGCAGCCGGGTCAAATCCTGCTGCATACTTTGTGTCGGCGATCCGGTCAGGCGAACGGTGATCGGCGTTTCGAACCGGGTGAAAACGGGCAGGGCGGCCCCGCTTTCGAGTTCGAAATGCAGGGACAGGAAATCCGACGCGATGTTCGTATTGGACCGTGCCGGTGGAGAGGGACGCGGTGCCGCAAAAGACTTGGCCGGCGGCAACGCCACTTCGACATATGGGACATCGTTCCCGAGTTCGATTGTCTCGACAGATGTGCAGCCAGCGACAACCAGCGCCAGAAAAAGGGCGCCCAAACGCATCATGGGCGGGCGTACTTGATGAACGGTGTCAGGGTGCCGATGCGATCATAAAGGTGGCGTGCCGTGGTGTTGAATTCTTGCGTCAGCCAGTAAACGGATGGGGCGCCCTGGCGATCCGCCTCTTCATAAACCGCCTGAATCAAGGCGCGACCGACGCCCGTTCCTCGGGTTTCAGGTCGGGCGAACAGGTCTTGCAGATAACAGACCTTTTCCACTTTCCAGGCGTGGCGATGAAACAGGTAATGCGTCAGTCCGACCAAAACACCATCCTGTTCCGCGACAAAACAGGAAAAATCCTGCGGGTCGTCGCCGACCAATCTGGAAAAGGTTGTTTCATACACGTTTTCAGGCAGGGTGGTTTCATAAAACGCCAGATAATCCCGCCACATTTCGGCCCACTGATCTTTGTCCTCGGCCCGCAGGGTCCGGATTGTCAGAGCGTTCGCCAAGTGATGACCCCAATACTGCTTCTTTGCAACGCGGTTGCGTCAGGTATTTCGATGCTGACACCCGGGATACCCAATGGCAAGCCGTGATCACAGATTGTTCACACGCAGGCTAGCGTTTGCCACGTGCCATGAATGCAAGACGTTCGAACAAATGCACATCCTGTTCATTTTTCAGCAAAGCGCCATGCAGCTTCGGCAGCGCGCTGGCCCCGTCACGCCTGAGGTCTTCCGCCGTCAGGTCTTCGGCCAGCAACAGCTTCAGCCAGTCCAGCACCTCTGAGGTCGAGGGCTTTTTCTTGAGCCCTTGCGTCTCGCGGATTTCATAGAATTGCGTCAGTGCGGCAGTCAGAAGTGCGTCCTTGATGCCGGGGTGATGCACATCAACGATCCGGCGCATCGTCGCCTCATCCGGAAAGCGGATATAGTGGAAGAAACAGCGGCGCAGGAAGGCGTCGGGCAGCTCTTTTTCGTTGTTCGAGGTTATGATGACGATAGGGCGGTGCTTGGCCCTGACCGTCTCGCCCGTTTCATAGACATGGAACTCCATCTTATCGAGTTCCTGCAACAGGTCATTGGGGAACTCGATATCCGCTTTGTCGATTTCGTCGATCAGCAGAACAACCTTTTCGTTGGCGTCGAAGGCCTGCCACAACTTGCCCTTGCGGATATAGTTCGACACATCATGGACACGCTCTTCGCCCAGTTGGCTGTCACGCAGGCGGCTGACGGCATCATATTCGTAAAGACCCTGCTGCGCGCGGGTGGTGGATTTCACATTCCACTCGATCATTTTCAGCCCCAGCGCACCGGCTACCTGTCTGGCCAACTCGGTCTTGCCGGTACCGGGTTCGCCCTTCACTAACAGGGGGCGCTCAAGCGTGACAGCGGCGTTCACGGCAATGGTCAGATCGTCGGTGGCGACATATTCGGCTGTACCTTGGAAACGTGCGGTCATGGGCCTCTCGTGCGTATATTGCGTTGGACGGGCAGCTTGTGGTTTCCGGGTTACAGAGCGGCAAGGTTTTTTACAACCCGCGTCCCTGCGTCGCCCGGCGGGAATTGTGCTGCAACTCCAAGCCCTTTTGCTTGATTCCGATGTAGACCTTTCCCGGACGTTGTACCTCTCGCCCCAAAAAAGCCTGTCAAATTTCATAGAAATACAAGGTTTTGTTGATGTTTGTCTCATAGTTAGACAAATCCGCGGGGGTGCACTGTTGCGCAACGTTTGTGTAGTGACATTCCACCGCCCGTCGGCTAAACGCTGCGCAGAAGGGAGAGCCAAATGTCAGCTGAAACAGCCTCGAACGACGTTACTGGCCATACCGAGGGAGCAAATATGAAGCAGGAAGTTTTTCTGCCGGAAGATTACCGTCCGGCCGAAGATGAGCCTTTCATGAATGATCGTCAGCTTGAGTATTTTCGCCGCAAGCTGCTGGATTGGAAGACAGAGTTACTGGCTGGTAGCCGCGACACCATCGAAGGGCTGCAAGACAACACCCGTAACATTCCGGACGTCGCGGACCGCGCCAGCGAAGAAACAGACCGTGCGCTGGAACTTCGGACCCGTGATCGTCAGCGAAAGCTGGTCGCCAAGATCGACTCAGCCCTGCGCCGGATTGATGATGGCGAATACGGGTATTGCGAAATGACGGGCGATCCGATCTCGCTGAAACGTCTGGACGCACGACCGATTGCAACCATGACACTTGAAGCGCAAGAGCGCCACGAGCGTCGCGAAAAGGTCCACCGCGACGATTAATCGCCGGGTATGTGTGAGAAATCCAAACGCCGGGGCCTGTGGCTCCGGCGTTTTTGCGTTATGCGGGTGTCATGAAGATAGACGGATTGAAATTCTGTGTAATCGGCGGTGGAATCGGCGGCCTGGCCTCGGCACTGGCGCTGCAACACCGTGGCGCGCATGTCACGCTTCTGGAGCAAGCCCCGGCTCTGACCGAAGTCGGTGCTGGTTTGCAGATCAGCGAGAACGGGATGCGCGTTCTTCATGCACTTGGCGTCACAGGTCTTTCTGTCGGGCAGAAATCCCATGGAACTGTCTTGCGCGATTACCGAAATGGGCGCGTGGTCAGTCGGCTGCCAGGCCCCGCAGCTGGTCCGACCTACTACTACCACCGTGCCGACCTTCTGAACCTTCTTCATGATGCGGCTTGTGACGCAGGCGTGAATATCCGCTTGGGTGCCAAAGTTTCGCATGTGCAAAAGCACCCCAACGAGGCAGAGGTGGTCTTGGCGTCAGGCGAGCGAATTCGCGCAGAATGCGCCATTGCGGCCGATGGCGGCCGCAGCGTGCTCCGCCCGGCTCTGAACGGGGCAGAGGCGCCGGAGTTCACGCATCAGGTGGCCTGGCGCGCCACCATACCCTGGCAGCCCGGTCATGATCCGGTTTCAGCATCCCTGACGATGGGGCCGGGGCGGCATGTGGTGACCTATCCGTTGCGCGACGAAAGCATGATGAACATTGTCGCGGTCGAAGAGCGTTCGGACTGGCGGGAAGAAGGATGGCGTCAGATGGGCGACCCTGACGAGTTGCGTAGGCGATTTGCAGATTTCGGTGGCCCCGTGCGCGACATTCTGTCGAAAGTCACGGATGTGCATCTGTGGGCATTGTTTCTGCGGCCTGTCGCGCAAAACTGGCAGAATGGCCGATTGGTTCTGCTAGGGGATGCGGCCCATCCAACATTGCCATTCATGGCACAGGGTGCATGTCTGGCGCTTGAAGACGCCTGGGTGTTGGCGCGCGCGTTTGACGAACGATCGGGTATCACCAGCGCGCTGGCAACCTATGAAACGACCCGCAAACCAAGGGCGCAGCGCGTTGTCGCGGCGGCCGGGGCAAATGCGCGGAACTTTCATCTGCGCGGTCCAGCCCGATTGGCTGCGCAATGTGTGCTGAGGGTCGTTGGTGCCCGGTTGTCCCAACGCTATGAGTGGATCTACAGTCACGACGTCACGGCTGCTTAGGGCCTCAAAGATCCAGGTCAATCCAGACGGGAACGTGATCGGATGGCTTTTCGTGCCCCCGAACAGCCGCATCAATCTGGCAATCCCGCATGAGGTCGGCCGCTTGTGGCGTCAACAGGAAATGATCAATCCGAATTCCGTCATTCCGGTTCCACGCGCCAGCCTGATAATCCCAGAAAGAATAGTGGTCCGGACCCTGCATTGTCGCGCGGAAGGCCTCGGTATAGCCAAGGTTCAGTATTTTTCGAAAGGCGGCCCGGCTTTCCGGGCGGAACAACGCGTCTTCCCGCCAGGCATCGGGGCGTTTGGCATCCTCGGCCTGTGGGATGATGTTATAATCACCCGCCATTAGCGCCAGCTCTTCTGATTCCATCAGACCCTTTGCGCGCTCATAAAGCCGTTCCATCCAGGCCAGCTTGTAATCGTATTTCGGTCCGGGTGCCGGATTCCCGTTGGGCAGATACAGCCCACAGAGGCGCAAGGCCTTTTTGCCCACGACGGTCGCCTCGATCCAGCGTGCCTGTTCATCATTGTCATCACCGGGAAGGCCGCGTGATACATCCTCCAGCGGAAGCTTCGACAGGATCGCGACACCATTGAAGCTTTTTTGCCCGTGTGTTTCCACGTTGTACCCGCGATCTTCAAACATCTCGCGGGGGAAGTTTTCGTCGACGGATTTGATTTCCTGAAGAAGAACAACGTCGGGTTGGGCATCGTCCAGCCAGCGGGGCAGCGCCTCGGTTCGCGCCTTGATGCCATTGATGTTGTATGTGGCGATTTTCATGCGCGATCCTCCGAAGCCTTGTGGCAACCTATCGCTCAGAACGGGCCCAGCGGCAAGTCGGAGATCGGACTAGCGAGGCTCTGCCTCGCGCTCCGGGATATTTTTAGCCAGATGAAGAAACGGATCCTTAACCATTTTCTCGATACTTGAAAGGGCGGTACAGGCGGGGACGCCGATGACCTCGCCAGGTGAAGCTCTCTGGTCGTTATGGTCAGAGAGTGGATTCCTGCTTCATCTGGCTGAAAATATCCTGGGGGTGTGGGGGCAAAGCCCCCACCGGTTACATTGAAAACGACGTGCCGCAGCCACAGGACGAGGTGGCGTTGGGATTGTCGATCACAAACCGTGCACCGATAAGCTCCTGAGTGAAATCGATCACAGCGTTTTCAAGAAAGGGCAGAGAGACAGGGTCGACGATGACTTTCTGCCCTTTGCCTTCAAGAATGAGGTCGTCGGAGTTTGGCGTATCCAGAGCAATTTCATATTGAAAACCGGAACATCCACCGCCCTCCACTGCGACACGCAGGGCTTGCCCCTGTTCCGCGGCACCGATTTCGGCAAGGCGGTCAAAGGCGCGTTCGGTGACTGATGGGGGCAGATTCATGCCGGTCTCCAAAGGTTTATTTCCCAAGCGTCCTACAATATATGAAACCAAAAGACAGGCGACAAGGACAAGGCCTTTGGACAGAGCGGGTTTTGCTTCGGACCCAGACCGCGCAAGGGGGCGGCTGGTGCCAGAGGAAGAGAGCAGCTTCCGGTCAAGCTTTCAGCGTGATCGCGACCGGATCATTCACGCCAGTGCGTTTCGGCGGCTCAAGCACAAGACGCAAGTCTTTGTCGAGCATGAAGGTGACAGTTATCGAACACGGCTGACCCATTCCATCGAAGTTGCTCAGGTCGCGCGAACAATTTCAGGGGCGTTGGGCCTGAATGCTGAACTCACCGAAGCTGTAGCGCTGGCGCACGACCTGGGTCATACGCCCTTTGGTCATACGGGTGAGGACGCCCTCCACGCGCTGATGGCACCTTACGGGGGGTTTGATCACAACGCGCAGGCCATTCGGATCGTAACCAAGCTGGAGCGGCATTATGCCGGGTTTGACGGATGCAACCTGACTTGGGAATGTCTGGAGGGTATCGCCAAGCATAACGGTCCGGTTGTTGGCGATCTGCCCTGGGCCCTGGCTGAATGCAACCAGGGCTTTGACCTTGAACTTCATACCCATGCAAGTGCCGAGGCGCAGGTGGCGGCCTTGTCTGATGACATTGCTTACAACAATCACGACCTTCTGGATGGGTTGCGTGCGGGGTTGTTTGAAGATGATGATCTGCGCCACCTTCCGATCGTGGGGGCGTGTTACGCAGATGTGGATGCGAAATACCCCGGTCTTGATCCGTATCGGCGGCGTCATGAAGCACTGCGGAGGGTTTTTGGGGTCATGGTGGCGGACGTCATCACAACGTCGCGCGACTTGATCGCGGCCTCGGGCGCGCAGTCGGTCGAAGAGATTCGCCATCTTGGGCATCCTGTCATCCAATTCTCGGTCGGGACTTGGGCGGATCTGAAACAAATCAGGGCGTTCCTGTTCACCCGGATGTATCGCGCGCCCAGCGTCATGAAGGTGCGGGCCGAGGTTGCAACGGTTGTCGAAGACCTGTTCCCGATCTACCTGAACGATCCGAAACAGATGCCCGCACGCTGGCACGAGGATATTGAAGCTGCGGCGGACGAAACTGCTCTGGCCCGGATCGTATCGGACTATATTGCAGGAATGACCGACCGTTTCGCTTTGCAGGATCACGCGCGGCTGACGGGCTGACTGGGCCGCAATGACACGGGTAATGGTCCATGTTTGCGACCTTTATTGCGGGTTGATTAGTACCTTGCGCGGGCGGGAAGCGATGATCAGAAGCCGTACGACGGACAGCGCGCAGGGTATTTGAAATTTCAGACAGAGGATATCTGGGCGCCATTGGCAGACATTGGGCGCAAACCATGTCCAAACAATAGGCGTCCATTGACCTTGCCGTGATGCGTGGTAAACCGCCGGGCAAGCAAAAGGACATCCGAAATGAACCTGTTTTCCGAGATCCGCGGCCTTGTACTGGACGCGCTGGCACAGATGCAGTCCGAAGGCGCGTTGCCCGAGGGGCTGAATTTTGACAACGTGGCGGTCGAACCGCCGCGTGATGCGGCGCATGGCGACATGGCGACCAACGCGGCGATGGTGCTGGCAAAACCGGCCAGGATGAAACCGCGTGACATTGCCGAGGCATTGGCAGGGAAGCTGGTGGCGGATGATCGGATCACCAGCGCCGATGTGGCGGGTCCGGGCTTTCTCAATTTGCGGCTGGCACCGTCGGTCTGGCAAGGCGTGCTGGCGGCCGTGCTGGAGAAGGGCACCGATTATGGCCGCTCGACTATGGGCCATGGGCAAAAGGTCAACGTTGAATATGTTTCGGCCAACCCAACCGGTCCGCTGCACGTGGGTCATACACGGGGCGCGGTTTTCGGGGATGCTCTGGCAAGCCTGTTGGCCTATTCCGGCCATGACGTGACCCGTGAGTATTACATCAACGACGGCGGTGCGCAGGTGGATGTGCTGGCGCGCTCGGCTTACGAACGCTATCGCGAGGCCAATGGTCTGAGCCCCGAGATTGCCGAAGGTCTTTATCCTGGCGACTACCTGATCCCGATCGGTGAGGCGTTGAAAGAGAAATACGGCGACAGCCTGATCGACAAGCCGGAAAGTGACTGGCTGGAAGAGGTGCGTGAGTTCTCGACTGACGCGATGATGGATCTGATCCGCGCTGACCTGAAAGCGCTGGGCGTCGAGATGGATGTGTTCTTCTCGGAAAAATCTCTCTATGGCACTGGTCGGATTGAGGCCGCATTGCAATCGCTGACTGACAAGGGCCTGATCTATGAAGGCGTGCTCGAGCCGCCGAAGGGCAAAAAGCCCGAGGATTGGGAGCCACGCGAACAGACGCTGTTCAAATCGACCGAACATGGCGACGACGTCGACCGCCCTGTCAAGAAATCGGATGGCAGCTGGACTTATTTTGCCCCGGATATTGCTTATCACTATGACAAGGTGACCCGTGGTTTTGACGCACTGATCGACGTGTTTGGCGCCGACCATGGCGGCTATGTCAAACGGATGAAGGCGGCTGTTTCGGCACTGTCCGACGGTAAGGTGCCGCTTGATATCAAGCTGACACAGCTGGTGAAGCTGTGGAAGAATGGTGAGCCGTTCAAGATGTCCAAGCGGGCAGGGAACTTTGTCACGCTGCGCGATGTGGTCGATCAGGTGGGCCCGGATGTGACGCGGTTTGTTATGCTGACCCGCAAGAACGACGCGCCGTTGGATTTCGATTTTGACAAGGTGCTGGAACAAAGCCGCGAGAACCCCGTGTTCTACGTTCAGTATGCACATGCCCGTGTCATGAGCGTGCTGCGCCGTGCGGCCGAGGCTGGAATTGCGGCTGATGATGCGATCCTTGCGGACGCTGACCTGAGCAAGATCGATCATGCCTCGGAACTGGTTGTTGCCAAGAAGCTGGCAGAATGGCCACGGCTGGTCGAGATTGCCGCCCGGACCAATGAACCGCACAGGGTCGCCTTTTACCTTTATGAACTTGCAGGCGACTTTCACGCGTTGTGGAACAAGGGCAATGACGAGACGCAATTGCGTTTCATCCAGGATGGCGATGTTGCCACAAGCCAGTCAAAAATCGCTTTGGCCCGGGCCGTTTCTGTTGTGATTTCAGCGGGCTTGGGTATTCTTGGCGTTACTCCGGCGCAGGAGATGCGGTAAAAAATATCGCCCGAACCGCCGGTATGAGGTAGGCAAGAAATGACCCGCGGGCCTTATTTTCAGGCGCGAAACGGGCAGTGAGGCGGACATGGCGAGTTACGATTACTCGGGGCATCAAAGCCCCGGGCAGATTCATTACCCGAATCAAGCGCATTCTGATGATGTGTATGATTTTCCCGAAGATATGCAGGAAGATGACGCGCCGCGAGGCTCGTTTGGTCTGGGCAGGGCAGTCAATTTCCTGGGGGCTGTTGCTTCCTTGGCGCTGGTCGCTGGTGTCGGGGTCTGGGGCTATCAACTGATCATGCGCGATGTCAGTGGCGTGCCGGTTGTTCGCGCCGCCGAAGGGCCGATGCGTGTACAGCCGGAAAATCCGGGTGGAACACCCGCCGATCATCAGGGCTTTGCCGTGAATGCCGTCGCCGCCGAAGGCAGCGCTGCGGCGCCGGCCGACCGGTTGATCCTTGCACCGCGCCCGGTGTCCTTGACAGACGAAGATCTGCCCGCCGGAGAACTGAAGCCGACCCCTGCGCTGCATGTTGTCGAAGAACCTATCACCACGCAGGAGGCCGCGCGCCTGCGCCAGAACGCAGTAGATGCGCTGGTTGCGGAATTGGCGGGTGCGGCAGCAGAAACGCAGCAAGAGTTCGAAGACGGTGTGCAACTGGCATCGCTGACCACCCCTGATGAAGAACCCGCCATTGACCCGGCAGATTTTGCTGCGGCCTTGCCGGACCCGAGCTTCGCAGAGTTGCCGGGTGTGCGCCGATCGTTGCGCCCTGTGACGCGTCCGGCACGGTCCACCCGCAGTCAGGTCGCGCCCAGCGAGAATTCCGAAGACGCCATCAATGCAGCGGTGAAAGCTGCGGTCGGGGTGGATGTTGATCCGGATACACTGGCAAAGGGAACCCGGCTGGCGCAGCTTGGAGCTTATGACAGCACGCAAGTGGCACAGGCCGAGTGGGACCGATTGAATGGTCAGTTTGGTGATTATTTGTCGGGAAAACAACGAGTTATCCAGAAAACCTCAAGTGGTGGACGGACCTTTTACCGCCTGCGTGTTCTGGGGTTCGAAGACCTGAGCGACTCGCGCCAGTTCTGCGCTGCTCTGGTCGCGCAAGGCGCTGATTGTATCCCGGTGGCCGTGAGGTGAAGTTCGGAGCAGCGATCACAGATGCTGAAGGACTGCGCCTGACGCAGGAGGAAAGAGACCTGTTTCACCAGATGAACCCGTTTGGGTTCATCCTGTTCTCCCGCAATATTGAAAGCGCCGATCAGGTGCGGGCCTTGTGTGATGATTTCCGCGAGGCCGTTGGGCGCAACTGTCCCATTACCATTGATCAGGAAGGTGGGCGCGTACAGCGTTTGCGCGCACCCTTGGCTCGCGAATGGCTGCCGCCGCTGGATCATGTGATCAGGGCGGGTGATCAAGCGGAACGCGCCATGTACCTCAGGTACCGCCTGATTGCGGATGAGCTGTTTGGTCTGGGCATCGACAGCAACTGTGCCCCCATGGTCGATGTGGCGCGGCCCGAGACCCATGCGTTTCTGAAAAACCGCTGTTATGCCTTTGACCCCGAACAGATTTCCAGGGTCGGCAGGGCCGTGGCACAGGGCCTGTTGGACGGGGGCGTTCTTCCGGTTCTCAAGCACATTCCCGGCCATGGCCGGGCCACTCTGGACAGTCACCATGACCTTCCGCACGTTGATTTGCCGCTGGTAGAGTTGGAATACAGCGATTTCGCGCCGTTCCGCGCCTTGAACGACCTGCCGATGGGGATGACGGCGCATCTGGTCTTTGATCAGATCGATCCCCGGCCAGCCACCATTTCTGCGGCCATGATGGGCCTGATCCGAGACAATATCGGCTTTGGCGGCCTGATCATGACCGACGATATCTCGATGAAGGCGCTCAGTGGGGCGTTGACGGACCTCACTCGCCAATCTTTGCAGGCGGGCTGCGATGTAGTCCTGCATTGCAATGGCAGTTTTTCTGAACGTGCCGCTGTAATGGAAACTGCCGGAGAAATGTCGGATGTGGCACAAGCCCGCGCAGAACGGGCGCTGGCGACGCGCAAACGCCCGCGGGAACTTGACATCCAAGCCGCCGAAGCGGAACTATCTGCCCTAATGGGCGGGCAGGTATATGAACGATAATCTTTTTAGCGAAGACCCTGTCTCGGTCGCGGATCGTCTTGCGGCCGAAGCGCTGATTGTTGATGTCGACGGGTTCGAAGGCCCGTTGGATGTTTTGTTGACCCTTTCACGCACGCAAAAAGTGGATCTGCGCAAGATCTCGGTTCTTGCGCTGGCGCAGCAATATCTGGCCTTTGTTGAAAAGGCACGTGCGCTGCGCATTGAACTGGCCGCCGATTATCTGGTCATGGCGGCGTGGCTGGCCTTTCTCAAGTCCCGTCTACTGCTACCGCCAGACCCCGATGACGACGGGCCATCGGGTGAAGAGCTGGCCGCGCATCTGGCGTTTCAACTTGAACGCCTGCAGGCGATGCGTGACGTCGCTGCACGGTTGATGGCCCGCGACCAACTGGGGCGTGATTTTTTCAAACGCGGGCAGGGCGAGGACGTCACCCGCATTCGCACCGTGACTTATTCTGCCACGCTGCTGGACCTGATGCAGGGTTATGCCCGTATCCGCACCCGTGACGAATTCCGCCCCTTTGTGATGGACCGCGATGCGGTGTTCACGATGGAGCAGGCACTGGAGCGGATGCGCCCGCTGATCGGTTTTGCGGGGACGTGGACCGATATGGAAACCTATCTGCCCGATGGTTGGGATATTGACCCGGTGCGCCGCAGATCGGCGACGGCTGCGACTTTTGCGGCCTCGCTGGAACTGGTGAAAGAAGGACATATGGAGATCAAGCAGAGCGAGACATTCGCGCCGATCCAATTGCGCAAGAGGACCCAGACACGTGACTGACGCCCCAGAAGAAACCGGCACCCTGTTCGAGGCGCCACCCTTGGCGGAACAGGAGCGTATGGTCGAGGCCGTTTTGTTTGCCAGCGCCGATCCGGTGACGATTGCCGACCTTGAGGCGCGGATGCCGCATGGAAGCGACGCCGCGCAAGCCGTTGAACTGCTTCAAAGGCGTTACGAGGGGCGCGGCGTGCGCGTGGTACGCGTTGGTGAGGCATGGGCGATCCGTACGGCCCCTGATCTGGGCTTTCTGATGCAGAAGGAAACGGTTGAGACTCGCAAACTCAGCCGCGCCGCAATTGAGACATTGGCGATCGTGGCCTATCACCAGCCCTGCACCCGCGCCGAGATTGAGGAAATTCGCGGCGTATCAGTCTCTCGCGGGACGATTGATCAATTGCTAGAGATGGAGTGGATCAGGTTGGGCCGTCGCCGCATGACACCGGGTCGTCCGGTGACATTTGTGGTGACGTCCGAATTTCTGGATCATTTTGGGCTGGAGAACGCCCGCGATCTGCCGGGTCTCAAGGAATTGAGGGCTGCGGGATTGTTGGAAAACCGGCCTCCACCGGGGACGATCCCGCTGGGCGAGGGGCGCGAGGACGAAGTGGACGAGGACCAGTCGGAACTGTTTGAGGAATAATAACCCGGACAGGTCGCTACAGGTCAGGCGCGGATCCTGCGGCAGTAAACGCGGGTTATCCGACGCATGCACCGTTGAAAGAAATTCTGAGGATCAGACGGCCGCTTTGAAGTGCTTGGACAGTTTCAGGCCTTGCCCCTGATAGTTCGATGCAATCCCGGCACCATATAGCTGCGTGGGCATCTCAGCCATTTTCTCATAGACAAGACGCCCGACCACCTGTCCGTGTTCCAGCACGAAAGGCGCTTCGTGGCATCGCACCTCGAGCACACCACGTGACCCGGCACCCCCGGCGGCTGCATGGCCAAAGCCGGGATCGAAGAACCCGGCATAATGCACTCGGAATTCACCAACCATCGCCAGATAAGGTGCCATTTCGGCGGCATACATCGGCGGGATATGGACCGCCTCGCGGCTGACAAGGATATAGAATGCGCCGGGGTCAAGTATGATGCGACCGTCCTTGGTGCGCACTTCCTCCCAATAGTCCTGGGGGTCGTATTCGCCAATTCGGTCCAGATCGATTACCCCGGTATGGGGCTTGGCGCGATAGCCGACCAGATCGGTGTCGGGCAGTTGCAGATCGACCGAAAAGCCAAGACCATCATGAATCACAGCAGGCCCGTCCACCAACGGCGATTCGGCGTGCAGGGCGGTCAGTTCGGCGTCAGACAAGACGGCCTGACCCTGACGGAAACGAATCTGGTTTAGACGCATACCGGGTCGGACCAGAACCGAAAACGAACGTGGACAGATCTCGGCGTACAGCGGGCCTTTGTAGCCTGCGGGCACGCGATCGAACTCGGTGCCACCATCGGTGATGGTACGGGTCAGAAGGTCAAGCCGTCCGGTCGAGCTTTTGGCATTGGCGACGGCGGTCATGTCGCGGGGCAGGGCAAGCGATTCCATCAGAGGCACCAGATAGACGCAGCCCTTTTCCAGAACAGCGCCGTCCGAGATGTCGATGCGGTGCATTTCAAACTCGGCCAAGCGATCCGTAACGGTCTGTCCTTCGCCCGCGAGGAACGAGGCACGCACTCGGTAAGCAACTGTTCCTAAACGCAAATCAAGGCTGGCCGGTTGAATTTGCGCTGGCAGAACATCGGGGTTGGCGGCAATCTCTCCGCGCGCGATCATCGCTTCGATTTGCTGGTTCGCGCAAACACCTGTCATCTCGATCCCCTCATGTGCCAGAGCGGGATCTGGCCTTTGTGCCATAAACGTCGGTGTGATTTGGTCGGGCTAGCAGGACTCGAACCTGCGACCTTCCGTCCCCCAGACGGACGCGCTACCAGGCTGCGCCATAGCCCGACGTTGGGCCGTTCATAAAGATTTTCCCGGCAGGGGCAAGAGGAAAACACTGCCTTTTTTCCTAACCCGTCGCCTGTGTTTCAACACGATCCAGCCAACGGCGCAGGTCTTTTGCAATTGGTGCAATCCGGCGCAGAAGTTCGTCGTCAAAGTCGGCGCACTTCCACGCCAGCGAAGCAATTCCGCCCATCAGGGGCGTTGTGTTCAGGTCAGACTCTGGTTCTTGTTCTGACACAGCCGCGGGAAGTGCTTCGGCCTGCACACCTTCATTCACCGGCTGCTTGGCCGGTCCGTCCAGATCCATAGGGATTTGTTCGGTGGCTGCAGCTGGTTTGGGTTCGAACGGCACCACAGTACCTTGAACGGGTTCAATCAGGGCAGGGCCCGGTTCGTCCAGAGGCGGAGACAGTGCTGCGACATGTGCGACGCCTTGCTCGCGCAGGATTCGCTGCACGCCCTTGATTGTGGTCCCGTCTTCATGAAGCAGTTTCTTGATGCCCCCCAGAAGACGCATGTCATTGGGGCGATAATACCGGCGCCCGCCCGCGCGTTTGACCGGTTTGACCTGAGCGAACCTGCTTTCCCAGAATCGCAAAACATGGGCCTGAACCCCAAGCCAATCCGCTACTTCACTGATCGTGCGAAACGCGTCGGGAGACTTGCTCATATCCGCGTGACCCTGGGTTACTTGCGATTCCCGACGGCGACGCGATCTTTCATAAGATGCGACGGGCGAAAGGTCAGTACGCGGCGGGGCTGTATCGGAACTTCTTCGCCGGTTTTGGGGTTGCGACCGACTCGCGCGGTCTTGTCGCGAACACTGAATGTACCGAAGGACGAAATCTTCACCTGCTCACCGCGCACCAGAGCGTCGGACATGTGGTTCAGAACGCTTTCGACCAGCTGCGCACTTTCGTTACGTGAAAGCCCGACTTCGCGAAAGACGGCCTCGCTCAGATCCATTCGAGTCAGTGTATTGTCGCCCATGTCATTTCCCCTGTTGCTGTCAAAGCATATGGGTATGGCAAATTCGCTGTCAATATCAATGAATTGCAAGCAGCTGTGTAAGCTGGATTGCGCCGGTTACCAGCGCAGAACCACCGCGCCCCAAGCCAGACCGCCGCCAATCGCTTCGGTCACGATCAGGTCGCCGGGTTTGATCTGCCCGCGTTGTTTGCCAACCGACAATGCCAATGGGATGGATGCAGCCGAGGTGTTGCCGTGATCCTGAACGGTCACAACCACGTTTTCCATCGGCAGGCCCATCTTTTTGGCCGTGCCCTGAATGATGCGAATATTGGCCTGATGAGGAACAATCCAGTCGACGTCAGCGCATCTCAGCCCGGCGCGGCTCAGGGCTGTCTCAGCGGTTTTGGTAAGCTTTTCAACGGCATGTCGGAAGACCTGATTGCCCTGCATCCGCAGATGCCCGGTGGATTGGGTCGAAACACCCCCATCGACATAAAGCAGGTCCTTGAAGCGCCCATCCGAGTTCAGATCGGTTGCGAGTATGCCGCGATCCGCAGCGGTGCCTTCGCCGTCCTGCGCTTCGAGTACCAATGCGCCGGCGCCATCCCCGAACAAAACGCAGGTCGAGCGGTCGGTCCAGTCCATAATCCGGGAAAATGTTTCGGCACCAATGACCAGCACGCGTTTGGCTTGGCCGGACAGGATCAACGCATTTGCGTTGCTGAGCGCGAAAACGAATCCCGCGCAGACAGCCTGTACGTCGAAAGCAAACCCCCTGGTCATGCCCAGCCGGGCCTGAACCATGGTCGCGGCAGAAGGAAAGGTCAGGTCCGCGGTCGAGGTCGCCAGGACAATCGCGTCGATATCATCCGCTGTCAGGCCCGCATCGGCCAGCGCAGCCTCGGCAGCTTTGGTGGCCAGGTCCGACGTCGTTTCGTCATCGGCGGCAAAGTGACGGCGTTCGATCCCCGACCGGGTTCTGATCCACTCATCCGTCGTGTCCAGCGTTTTCTCGAACTCGGAATTTGGAACAATACGTTCCGGCAAATAATGCCCGACACCTACTACAACTGAACGGCCTGCCATTTTTGAGGTACTGCCTTTTTTGTTATTTATCGGTCTGCGGCGCAGCTTGCGCGGCATCTTGTGCAAGCTGGGCCGTGGATGCAACCCGCGCAGCTAATTTTTCGGCAAAGCCGGACTGTGCCAGGGTAAAGGCCAGTTTGATCGCCGCCGACACTCCGGTCGCATCTGCCCCGCCATGGGATTTAATAACTGTCCCGTTCAGACCCAGAAACACGCCACCGTTTACGCGCCGCGGATCAATGCGCTTTTTCAGGCGCTGTAGCGACGTGATGGCCAAGACCGAAGCCAATCGGGACAACGGAGAGTATTTGAACGCCTCACGCAGAAGATCTCCGATCAGGCTGGCGGTGCCTTCACCCGTTTTTATCGCGACATTGCCGGTAAACCCATCGGTAACAATGACATCTGCCTTGTCACCGGGAATGTCGCTGCCTTCGACAAAGCCAACAAATTCGAAATTCGCCTGTTCCGCGAAATCCGAGATCAAGGCGTGTGCTTCTTTCAGTTCCGCGCGGCCTTTATGCTCTTCTGTGCCAACGTTCAGCAGCCCAATCCGGGGTCGGTTCAGGGCCATGCCGTTGCGCGCATAAGACGCGCCCATCAGGGCGAATTGCAGCAAGTCCTTGGCGTCGGCGCGTACATCGGCGCCCACATCCAGCATTACATTGAACCCCTGCGGGTTGCGCGAAGGCCACAGGATCGCGATTGCGGGGCGGTTCACACCCGGCAATTTGCGCAGACGCATCATCGACAGGGCCATCAGGGCACCGGTGTTCCCGCAGGACACCGCGCCATGGGCTTCGCCCTGACGAACCGCTTCCAGCGCGGACCACATCGAGGTCTGCTTGCCGTTGCGCACAACCTGGCTGGGCTTGTCCTCCATCGTGACAACGTCGGGGCAATCACGAAAAACGACGCGCCCTTCAAGGACACGTCGTTTGGCAACCAGCTTGCGCAATACCTGTTCGGGCCCGTGCAGCAGGAACCCGATATTCGGGTTCTTGCCAGCCGATTTTGCCAGACCTGCAACGACGACAGCGGGGCCTGCGTCCCCTCCCATTGCGTCAACCGAGATGGTGATCCGTCCGGCGTGCGTGGGCTGATCGTTCATGCCTTGGCCTGTGCTCGATCAGGCTTAGGCTGCGTCTTCGTCCAGATCGATTTCGTCGGCCTGTGCGACGACTTCGCGATCGTCATAGTGGCCGCAAGATGCACAAACGTGGTGCGGGCGTTTCAGCTCGCCGCAGTTCGGGCATTCGTTCGGGTTTGCAGCAACCAGAGCGTCGTGTGCGCGGCGGTTGTTGCGACGCGACTTGGAAACTTTGTTCTGTTGGACGGCCATGGTCTCAACCTTTGTCTGACTGGGGGCCGCAGATTCGCTGCCGACCCGGGTTTCGTAGTTCGTTTATCGTGGTTTGACGCGCGTTTAGGCGACGAGCCCCGCAATGTCCAACCCAAAATCCGATGAGCGCGCGAAAATACTGCGATTCTCGGCATGTTCAAGCGATTTTTCTGACCGCCTGCTATGACAGGAAATCCGGCACCTGTCACTCGTCTTTTTTTAGCACATCGCGCAATCCTGCCAATCCTGCAAAGGGTTTGGCATCGTCATCCGTCATCGCCTGTTTGCCCGGTTCTGTGTAGGCAGCCTGACCCAGTTCCGCGCCGTCTTTCCGTGGATATTGTGGCAGAGCCAGAGACAGGGTCTCGATCATGACAAGGGCCGGATCGATTTCAGGTCCCAAAGGCTCAGATTCGTCATCTTCCGGGATCTCGAACTCTGGATCATCAGGGTCCGCCCAATCCGCAAGAAATGTCCGGTGCACTGGAATGTCGATCCTTGTCGTCACCGGTTCCAGCGTCACCACGCAAGGTTGGGTGACAGTTGCGCCGAGTTTGCCGTTCAATACCCAGTCCCGTTTGCCTTGTGCCCGCAGTTCGCCGGAAAAGCTGAGCTTTCGCAGCCCCAGCAGCCCAAGGTCTTGCCTGATTTGCTCAAGCACGGTGGTTGCAGGGCGCAGATCAAACCGTGTCGGGGCGTTCTGTGGCAGGTCAGACACCCGAAATGATGTCGTGTTGCTCATTCGTGAGCCTTTCTATGTGTTGAACCGTGGCAGCGGTTTATGTAATCGGATAGAAGCCGAAGAAGGCCAAGGCAAGAGGGTGCAGATGTTGAAGGTAGTGAACCAGTTGAAACCAGCTGCGAAATCGCTTGTGTTTGTTGCCTTTCTGGCTGCGACCGGAGCTTGTACGGCTGTCTTCAAGAATCACGGCTATGTGCCACCGGCCGAGGAACTGGCGGAAATCAAAGTTGGCGTAGACACGCGGGACAGCGTGCAAGAGGCCATCGGCGCGCCGGGCGCATCCGGCGTGGTTCGGGATTCGGGCTATTATTACGTCCGCTCTCGCGTGCGTCACTACGGTCCGAAACGGCCCGAGGTGGTATCCCGCGAGCTGGTTGCCATCAGTTTTGATCAGCGCGGTGTCGTCAGAAATATCGAACGCTTCGGTCTTGAGGACGGGAATGTGATTGCTCTGGAGCGCCGCGTTACCGATTCCAACGTTCAGGACAAAGGCTTCCTGCGTCAGCTGCTGGGCAATATCGGCAACTTCAATCCGGCCAACATTCCGGGCGCCAACTAATTTGCGCCAAAACCTTGCGGTGGTCACAGGGCAGTCACATGTCTTGTGCTAACGGTGTCGTACCGACGCCTGAGGGTCGGCAACCGTGGAGGACGCGACCGTGGCAACGGCAGTTTTGTTAAGCAAGGGGCGCTATCGCGCCAGACTGGCGCAATCGCCCGAGGATATCAGAACAGCTCAGGCATTGCGGACCTTGGCTTTTGGCACAGAGCAACCGGACAGCGACGAGTTTGATGCACGCTGTAGCCATATCCTGATCGAGGATATGCGCTCGGCAGACCGGCTGGTCTGCTGCTTTCGGATGCTGACCATGGATAGTGGCGGCGAGATCGGGCGAAGTTATTCGGCACAGTTCTACGACCTGACCTCGCTCGAAGGCTTCGAAGGCCGGATGGTTGAAATGGGACGATTTTGTATCCACCCCAATCACAGCGACCCCGACATCCTGCGTGTCGCCTGGGGGGCAATGACGGCCTACGTTGACCGGAACAACGTCGAGATGCTGTTTGGATGTTCCTCTTTTGCCGGAACCGAAACTGAGCAGTATCTGGATGCGTTTGCGATGCTCAAACACCGCCATCTGGGCCCGAAACGTTGGTTGCCGCGTGTGAAGGCTCCGGATGTGTTTCGATTTGCCGCGCGTCTGCGGCGCAGACCGGACGTGAAAAAGGCAATGCTGCGGATGCCACCCTTGTTGCGGACCTATCTGATGATGGGCGGTTGGGTCAGCGATCATGCAGTGGTGGATCGCCACATGAACACGCTGCACGTTTTCACAGGGGTGGAAATCGGTGCGATCCCCCCGGCACGCAAACGTCTGTTGCGGGCGGTGGCCGGGTAGATTGAGTATTTTTCAAAAGGTGAAGACGGGGCGTTGACGCAATGTGTCAGCCGGTTTAGCTGGCGCACATGGCGAGAATTCCTTTGTTGCAGATGTCCGGCATTTCCCTGACTTTCGGGGGTGACCCGGTGTTTTCCGAACTGGATCTGGTGGTTCAGCCCGGCGATCGTGTTGCGCTGGTGGGGCGAAACGGGTCCGGAAAATCCACGCTGATGAAAGTGATGGCCGGTCTGGTCGAGGCGGATCGGGGCGAGATTGTCGTGCCGCCCGGAAAATCCGTTGGCTATATGGAGCAAGATCCGACGATGGAGGGCTTTGCCACGTTGGGGGATTACGCGTCCAGCGGGTTGGAGCCGGGAGAACTTTACAAGGTTGAACGGGCCGGTGAAGGGTTGAAGTTCGATCCTTCACGGGCAGTTGAGACGGCTTCGGGCGGAGAGAGGCGGCGGGCTGCGCTGGCCAAGCTGATGGCCGAAGCACCGGATCTGATGTTGCTGGACGAGCCGACCAACCATCTGGATATCGAAGCCATCGCGTGGCTGGAACGCGAACTTGGCGCGACCCGAGCGGCCTTTGTGCTGATCTCGCATGACAGGGCCTTTCTAAGGGCGCTGACGCGGGCAACACTTTGGATCGACCGGGGGGCTGTTCGGCGACAGGAACAGGGCTTTGAAGCCTTTGAGGCCTGGCGGGACAAGGTATGGGAGGAAGAAGACCAGCAACGCCACAAGCTGAACCGCCTGATTAAGTCCGAAGCGAAATGGGCGGTTGAGGGCATTAGCGCCCGACGCAAACGTAATCAAGGCCGGGTGCGGGCCTTGCAGGCGTTGCGGGCCGAAAAGGCGGCGCAGATCAAACGTCAGGGTTCGGCTGCAATGGCATTGGAGGCCGGGCCAAAATCAGGCCGTAAAGTGATTGAGGCCAGGGCGCTGGCCAAAGGGTTTGGCGACAAGCAGATCGTTCGGAACTTTGATCTGCTGGTACAGCGCGGCGACCGGGTGGCCTTTGTCGGGCCGAACGGTGTTGGCAAAACAACGTTGCTGAAGATGCTGCTGGGGCAGGTGGAGTCGGACGAGGGCTCGGTTTCCTTGGGGACGAACCTTGAAATCGCGGTGTTCGATCAGACCCGTGCCCAACTGGACCCCGAGATGAGCCTGTGGGACAGTCTGACCGGCGATCCGGAAATGCGGGTGTCGGGCAAGGCCGATCAGGTAATGGTGGGCGGGCAGCCCAAACATGTTGTAGGGTATCTCAGGGAATTTCTGTTTGACGAACGGCAGGCCCGAGCAGCCATCAAATCCCTGTCCGGTGGGGAAAAAGCCCGATTGCTTCTGGCCAAGCTGATGGCGAAACCCTCGAACCTATTGGTGCTGGACGAACCGACCAACGATCTGGATGTCGAGACGCTGGACCTGCTGCAAGAGCTTTTGGACGATCACGACGGCACCGTTCTGCTGGTTAGCCATGACCGGGATTTTCTGGACCGCGTGGCGACAACCACCATAGCGATGGAGGGTAACGGACGGGCGACAGTCTATGCTGGCGGTTGGTCGGATTACATAGCGCAGCGCGGTGACGTAATCGAAAAAAGTGTAGAAAAAGCAAAAGCTCCAAAGCCAAAGATCAAGCAGGAAGAAAAACCGAAATCCGGCCTGTCCTTCTCAGAGAAGCACCGGCTGGAGAAACTGCCTGCCGAGATCGCGCGTCTTGAGGCCGAGATCGCCAAGCTGGAAGAGTTGATGTCCGATCCCGAGCTGTTCACGCGCGAGCCGGTGAAGTTCCAAAAAGCGACCGAAGCGCTGGTTGAGAGGCAGGAGAAACTCTCGGCCGCTGAAGAGGAATGGCTGACGCTCGAAGAGAAGGCTGAAAGCGCTTAGCGCACCAGACGCCTTGCCGGATTACCTGCCACGGTTTCTCTGGCGGGGACGTCTTTGGTAACGATGCTGCCTGCGCCGATTGTGGCGTAGTCGCCTATGGTTACGCCGGGCAACAGGATCGCGCCACCGCCAACCCAAACCTGCCTGCCGATGGTGACGGGCAGGCCGATTTCCAACCCTTGTGCCCGATCAGCCGGGTCCTTGGCATGATGGGCGCAGTAAATCTGAACATTGGGGCCGAACATCGTGTCGTCGCCGACTCGAACGGGGGCCGTGTCCAGAACCACGCATCCGGCATTGAAATAAACCCGGCTGCCCAGATGGATGTTCATTCCATACGCGCAGTGAAAAGGGGCTTCGAGAAAACAGTCCTCGCCGACATGGCCCAGCAGCGCGTGTAGTTCCGGGGCCATCGCGCCGCGTGTGTCGGGCGGACAGGTGTTGTGAGCGTGAACAGCCCGTCGTGCCCGCGCGCGCAGATCGTCCAACTCAGGATCGAGACAGCAGTACCACTGCCCGGACTGCATTTTCTGGCGCTCCGACATAGGGCTGTCTTACCGCATCCGCAGAGCGCCGTCGATGCGGATGACTTCGCCGTTCAGATAGCCCATTTCAACGATGAAACCGGCCAGCCGCCCGTATTCCTTAGGGTCGCCCAGGCGGACCGGGTTCGGGACGTCGGCGGCCAGTTGTTGCTGCACGTCTTCAGGAAGGCCCGCCAACATCGGGGTCATAAAGATACCCGGCGCAATGGTCATGACGCGAATCCCGGACGAGGCCAGATCGCGGGCCATTGGCAGGGTCATGCCAACAACCCCGCCTTTCGATGCAGCATACGCCGCCTGTCCCTTTTGGCCGTCGAATGCGGCAATAGATGCAGTGTTGATGATCACACCGCGCCCCCCGTCCGGTTCGGGTTCATTCTTTGCCATCTCGGCAGCGGCCAGCCTTGAGACGTTGAATGTGCCGACAAGATTGATGTCGATCGTACGCTGGAACGCGTCCAGCGGGTGGGGCCCATCCTTGCCGACTGTCTTGATTCCATAAGCGATACCCGCGCAATTCACAGTCGCGGTGATCTTGCCCATCTTGTCCATGCCGTGGCGCACGGCAGCTGCGACCGAGGTTTCGTCGGTTACATCCGTCAGCGCAAAATATCCGCCGATTTCGGAGGCGACTTGAGCGCCACGGTCCGCGTCACGGTCCAGAATAGTGACTTGCGCGCCCTGCGCGGCAAAGTGACGGGCGGTGGCTTCACCCAGACCGGATGCGCCGCCGGTGACAAGAGCGGCTGTGGTGGACAGGTGCATCGGAACTCCTCCCTGGGATATGAACAATTGTTCAATAACTGCTTTGCAGGGGCGGTGTCCACATCTTTGAGCCTGAACGCCTAAAGGGGCGGGGCGGACTGACCGCCGCCGGGTCAATACGCATCTTTAAGGCATCTTAATCCGCGCTTCACGAAAACGCGCCTGTTCGTGAACGAAGTAATCACAGCCATTGCGTGTTTTTTCGTCAGGAGGTTCCGATATGGTAAATGGTATGAAACAAACACTGGGCGCTGTTCTGGCTGCACCTGTCTTTGGGATTGTGGTTGCCGGCAGTGCTGTTGCAGCGCCGGAAACGTGTAACTGGAAAACGGCTCGAAATCTTGCGAATGCAGGCGACTATGCCGGTTTTTGCGATTGTGTTCAGGTGACCCCGAGCTTTCTGGACAGACTTCAGAAGCGACCGGATTTTGAGACAACGCTGCGCGTTACCGGGGCGCAATGCCCGGGCCTGGCCGCTTTGCTGACAGATGTGCCAACGGCAAGCCAGTCCGGTCTGGCAGAGAATCGGGGTGAAAGTCGCGGTTCAGAACCCGGCGGGGCGGGATTTGCGAACGCGGCTGGTCCAGACGGCCTCGGTGGTGGCGGAGAACCTGACAACGGCGGCCAAGAACCCGGTGGTGGCGGTGGACAGCCCGGCGGCGGTGACGGAGAGCCCGGCGGTGGTGGCGGAGAACCCGGCGGTGGCGGTGGAGAGCCCGGCGGTGGTGGCGGAGAACCCGGCGGTGGCGGTGGAGAGCCCGGCGGCGGTGGCGGGGAACCCGGTGGTGGTGACGGTGAACCCGGCGGTGGCAAAGGCAATAACGGCGGCGGAAAGGGCCATAACGGCGGCGGCAAAGGTGGCGATAAGGGTAACAATGGCGGCGGCAACGGCGGCGAGGGCAGCAGTCCGGGTCGCGGAAACAACGCCAATGACGACGAGGGCGAAAGCGACCGGCCCGGTCGCGGAAAGGGACGTCAGTAGCTTTGCCCATTCCAAAATAGATACGGCCACCCAATCGGGTGGCCGTTTCCTGCTTTGCAATCAAAGGTGAAAGGGGCGTCAGCCCAGTTGCACCAATGCGTGGCGTTTCTTGCCTGCACTCAGCTTGATCGGGGATGACAATGCGCCCGCATCGATCATCAAACCCGCATCCGTCAGCGGAGCGTCGTCCAGTTTGGCCCCGTTTTCGGCAATCAGGCGCTTGGCCTCTTTGCCGGATTTGGCCAGGCCTGATTTGACAATGATCTGGACGATGGACATGCCGTCGCCCAGTTCATCCGCGCTGAGGGTCAGGGTGGGCAGATCGTCTCCAACGCCACCTTTTTCGAACACTTCACGGGCCGTGGCTTCGGCCGTTGCCGCAGCTTGCGCCCCGTGGAGAAGGGCTGTCACCTCATTGGCGAGGCGGATTTTGGCCTCATTGATCTCGGACCCGGCAAGCGCGCCAAGACGGTCACATTCATCCACCGGCAATTCGGTATAGAGCTTCAGGAACCGCCCGACATCCGCATCGGTGGTGTTGCGCCAGAACTGCCAGAATTCATAGGGCGAGCGCATCTCGGCGTTCAGCCAGACCGCGCCATCCTGCGATTTGCCCATCTTCTTGCCGTCGCTGGTGGTCAGCAGGGGTGAGGTCAGGCCGTAGATTTCGTGATCCAGCACCCGGCGAGTCAGGTCGATACCGTTGACGATGTTGCCCCACTGGTCGCTACCGCCCATTTGCAGAACACAGCCATAGCGGCGGTTCAGCTCCAGAAAGTCATAGGCTTGCAGGATCATGTAGTTGAACTCGAGAAACGACAGCGATTGCTCACGATCCAGCCGGGATTTCACCGATTCAAAGCTGAGCATCCGGTTGACCGAGAAATGCCGCCCGATGTCGCGCAGGAAATCGAGGTAGTTCAGATCATCCAGCCATTCGGCATTGTTCAACATCAGCGCCTTGTTTTCGGCATCAGTGTCGTAATCGATATAGGCCGCGAACACTTTCTTGATGCCCGCGATGTTTTCGTCGATCTGTTCGGGTCCCAGCAGGGGGCGTTCATCCGCGCGGAACGAGGGATCGCCCACCTTGGTGGTGCCGCCACCCATAAGGGTGATCGGCTGGTGGCCGGTCTTCTGGAACCAGCGCAACATCATGATCTGGATCAGGCTGCCCACATGCAACGACTTGGCCGTTGCATCAAAGCCGATATAGGCCGGCTTGCACCCACTGATCAGCGCGTCGTCAAGGCCCTGATAATCGGTGCAGTCGGCGAGGAAGCCGCGCTCGATCATCGTGGCGATGAAATCCGATTTGGGGTGGTAGGTCATATCGTGCCCTCGGGGTTTGTGTTGCGCCGCACTGTATAGGCGGCGCTGCGGATGAGGAAAAGCCACCTTTTCACTCTAAAACCGCGTGCCGTGATATGCGCGCGCAACTAGGTGGCCGGGGTGTTGATCCTGAGGCGCGAAGTCGGAAAAAAACCGACGCCCCCAATCAGAAGGCTTGCCAAGGCGGCATAACAAAAGCACCTTGACCAAGCTGCAACCCAGAGGTGAAGTCCAGAACTCCGGGCACGGCGGAAACAATGCCAGATCAGGAGGCGGGCGTGGGCCAAACCATCAAGAAACACGGAATGGTTCGGGCATTGGGCGCGATGTCCGGTACGTCGCTGGACGGGGTGGACGCTGCGGTGGTGGAAACCGACGGGCATTCCATCGCTGGATTCGGGAAAAGCGGCTATCGCGCCTATACCGACGCTGAACGCGATGTGCTGCGGGCGGCTTTGGGGCAATGGCACGGCCCGCAGGTCGATGCGGCGGCTGAAATGGTAACCATAGCCCATGCCGAGGCGCTGTCCGAGTTCGAAGATGTAGATCTGATCGGCTTTCACGGCCAGACGCTGGCGCATGAACCGCGCGGGCGTGGCACATTGCAGGTGGGCGATGGTCTTGGTCTGGCGCAGGCGCTGGGGCGCCCGGTGGTCTGGGACTTCCGGAGCGACGACGTGGCGATGGGGGGCGAGGGTGCTCCGCTTGCGCCGTTTTTTCACTTTGCCTGTGCCAAGTGGTTTGGCGCGGACCGCCCCTTGTGTTTTCTGAACCTGGGTGGTGTCGGTAACCTGACCTATGTGGACCCAAGCTTTGATGGTCCCGAGGCGCTGGGGGCGCTGCTTGCCTTTGATACGGGGCCAGCGAACGCGCCGGTCGATGACCTGATGCAGGCCCGGCTGGGGCAGCCGATGGACCGGGATGGTGCGGTTGCGCGCAATGGCACCGTCGAAATGGGTGCGTTGGAGTTGTTTCTGGCTGAGCCTTTCTTTGCACGTATGCCGCCCAAGTCGCTGGACCGGAACGATTTCTCTGAGATGATCGACCTGGTGAAAGAACTGGGTGACGCTGACGCGGTGGCGACCCTGACCGGGATGTGCGCAGCGGGGGTGGTGCAGGGGATGGAACATTGTCCGCAACCGCCGTCTTGCGTGCTGGTTACAGGCGGTGGACGGCGCAATCCGGTTTTGATGGAGATGCTGCGCGTGTCCCTCGACTGCCCGGTCGAACCGGTCGAGGCCGTGGGGCTGGACGGTGATATGCTCGAGGCGCAGGCTTTTGCCTATCTGGCCGTGCGTGTGGCGCGGGGATTGCCAACCTCGTGCCCGGGAACAACCGGGGTGAAAGCGCTGGTGGGTGGCGGCATGGTCAGTACTGTGAACGCTCAACCGGTGGGTTGAGGTTGCATACAGGTAACGGCTAACGCGTTATCGACACACAGGCTTGCCACTGCGACGGGCTGTGTCGAAGTGAAAATGCCCTTTGTGATACCGGTCAGCATCAGGACCAAGAACAGTTCCAAACAGGCCACAGGCTCCGCTGTGCAACTCTCGTAACACGGTGCTTTGATCGGTGTCGCTCCATCCGTCCTGAACGGTGATCTGCGTTCCGTCCTGCAACACGAAGGTCGAGATATCGATGGCCCGACCTCGCGCATGTTCGGAGATGCGCGCATAGGGCTGGTTGTTCCGCGTCTTGCAGGCATAGTGGCCAACAACCCGCATCCCCTTGAGACCACCACCCAGTTCGGCGAAGGCGGGTTTGGCGACGTTTTCGATCCACGTTTTCAGCGTAACGGCTGTCTGACAGTCCATCAGCGAGAACTGGCTGAGCGCAATGTCCGAAATTCTGTAAATCCGAACCGGGTTGGCGATGCCGCAACCTTGCGCTTTTCCAGCCAAAGACGTGCGGGTTTCGCCCAAGATGGTCCAGTCACCACAGACCGCCCCGCGGTCACGCATACGCTGGCGACCCACTTCAAACTGGCGGAACTTGCAAGGGCGCAGCGCAGGGCGTTTCGAGATCAGCACCGCAGGTTCGACAGTCGCGGCAGGTTCTTTGTGTTCGGTTGCGACTTCCTCCTCCAGATCGGGCAGCGCCAATTCGGATGAAAGGGGGGATTCTGCACAGGCGATCTCGGCGTTTGCAAGACCGGTGTTTGCGAACAGAAGCAGATGGATCAGGAAGATGCGTTTCACAATCACTAGATGCTCCGTTGCCTGCGGTTGCGTTTACAGAATGATAAATGCGTAACTTTCTGTAAACTCACCTTTTCAGAGCATTCCAAGATCAGCTTATCCACGCGGGATATCAAACCCAGGTTCTGCCAGTTGGAATCCATCGAACTGAAATCCGGGAGACACTGTACAGCTGACCAGTGTATAATCACCGGTGCTGCGTGCGGCCTGCCAATGGCCGGTGGGAACAATCAGTTGAGGCGCGCCCCGAGACAAATCGGGCGACAGCACATGGTCGGACGCCGGACCCTTGTCTGTTGCGCTCAAGGACAGAATCAGTGGCGCGCCCGCGTGGTAGAGCCAGATCTCGGTCGCGTCGACCCGGTGCCAGTGGCTGCTTTCTCCCGCCTGCAGCAAGAAGTAGATGCAGGTGCCGGTCGGGCGGCCTTTGTTTTCGGCGCGCCAGGTTTCCGCGTACCAGCCTCCCTCGGGGTGAGGTTGCAGGTTCAGGCGGTCGATGATCTCTTGTGCGGTCATGTGGCCCCTCGTGTGTTTGGCGCAATTATGCACGGCAAGGTGTGATCCGCTATGGTATTCGTGCGCACGGGGAATATGTTTGCCGCATGACATTGACCATTCCTTTCGATAACTCATATGCCCGCCTGCCGGACGCGTTTTTTGCGCGACAGGAACCTGCGCCTGTACGCGCGCCCAAGTTGATCGCGTTCAATGATGATCTGGCACGGCTGTTGCAGGTCCATCCGGGCGACGTGCAAGAGATGGCGGAAGCCTTTGCAGGTAATCGCATCCCCGATGGTGCGGACCCCATCGCGCAGCTTTACTCCGGGCATCAGTTTGGCCAGTACAACCCGCAGCTTGGGGACGGGCGTGCGGTGCTGTTGGGCGAAACTGTCGGAACGGATGGCGTGCGGCGGGATGTTCAGCTGAAAGGCTCGGGCCCGACGCCGTTTTCTCGTCGAGGCGACGGCAGGGCTTGGCTGGGTCCGGTTCTGCGCGAATACGTGGTGTCCGAGGCGATGCACGCGCTGGGCATTCCCACAACACGCGCACTGGCGGCGGTAGAGACCGGTGAAACCGTGTTCCGGGAGGGTCCGATGCCCGGTGCGGTGCTAACCCGGGTTGCAACCAGCCATCTACGGGTAGGCACCTTTCAGGTCTTTGCAGCGCGGGGGCAGTTGGACAATCTGCGGCGCCTGACAGACTACGCAATCGCGCGCCACTATCCCGGGGCCGAAGGGCCAATGGGCCTGTTGCGGGCCGTTCGGGATGCGCAGGCCCGCCTGATCGCGCAGTGGATGAGCGTGGGCTTTATCCATGGGGTCATGAACACCGACAATTGCTCGATCGCGGGTGAGACCATCGATTATGGCCCCTGTGCCTTCATGGACGTTTATCACCCCAATACGGTCTACAGCTCGATAGATCGGATGGGCCGTTATGCCTATTCCAACCAGCCAGATATTGCTGTCTGGAATCTGGCGCAGCTGGCAACCTCTTTGATCCAGCAGATGGACAACAAGGACGCCGCTGTTGAGGAGGCGACCGAGATCGTGCATGCCATGCCAGACCTGCTGCAACAGAACTGGTTGGTCCGGTTCCGGGCAAAGGTCGGACTGACGACCGCTGAGGAAGGCGATCGGGCGCTGATCACCGATCTGCTAAAACGCATGGCCGAGGGGCAGGCTGATTTCACCAACACCTTCCGTGCGCTGGGCAAAGATACCGCGCGCGACCAGTTTATCGACCCGCAGGCCTTTGACAGCTGGGCAGAGGGCTGGCGTGCTCGCTTGGCACGTGAGGCGTCACCGCATGACGTGATGACCGCAGCGAACCCAGCCTTTTTTCCGCGCAATCACCGTGTCGAGCAGATGATCCAATCAGCGGTGGCGGGGGATTACCAGCCGTTCCATCGGCTGAACGCCGTCCTCGCGCGGCCTTACGACGATCAGGCAGATGCGGACGATCTGAAACGGCCCCCGACCGATAACGAGGTCGTGCACGCCACGTTCTGTGGTACGTGACGGTCAAACATCTCTGGTAGTCGCTCGGTGCGGTATGGTTTCGCGGGGAGGGGCGAATTGTTTTGTCCGGTCTAAATCGGTGTTGGATGCGCTGAAACTGCGGCACTTCCGTCCTGCCGCTCCCGGATGAAATGAGGGGAAACCCATTTGTTTCTGGCCGCGTCACGTGCCGGGTTTTTAAGCGAAATACCATTCCAAGGCGACTTCCCCGGTTGCCGTTGCTGCGAAGTGAAACTGAAGGGTTGCGTCCGGCGGCAGGCGTGTCACTTTGGGTCAAGCCCACTGGTCAGATCTATATGCAGTCATCTTCCACCCTTCGCATTGCCAGCTATAACATTCAGAAATGCCTCGGGCTGGATTTCCGGCGCCAGCCGCAGCGCATTTTGCAGGTCATCGAACATATGCAGGCCGATATCGTTGTGTTGCAGGAGGCCGACAAACGTCTGCCGCCGCGCCCGGCGGCCCTGCCGCATTTCATGCTGGATGAAGCCGGTTGGCAGATCGTCGATCTGGGCGGTGCCGGCAGTCTGGGCTGGCATGGCAACGCGGTGATCTGGCGTGGCGAGGGCCTTTCGGTCCGGCGGACCGGACATCACGAATTGCCCGGGCTTGAACCGCGCGGCGCGGTCCGTGTCGAATTTGATACCCCTATCGGGCCGTTGCGGGTGATGGGTATGCATCTGGGGCTGTTGCCCGCATCGCGACGTCAGCAGATCTCGCATATCAGGCGGTTTGATAAAGAGCTGGAGCAGATGCCGACTGTCTGGGCGGGGGATTTCAACGAATGGTCCCGACAGCCGATTCTGGATCACCTGGCACCCGAAATGCGTTTCCTGCCCCCCAAGCCAAGTTTTCCCGCCGCGCAGCCGCTGGGCGCGCTGGATCGGATCGCGCTGGGCGCGGGCGTCAGGGCCACTGCGCATGGTGTCCATGACGCGCGCCCCGCACATATCGCATCGGATCATTTGCCGGTTTGGGCTGATTTGGCGCGCGTGGCTTAACTTCAACGGAAAAGAAGAAATCCCTGTGGCGCAAAGTGCGCAGACATACTAAGACAGACACCCGAGCAATTCTGAGGGGCATCATGTCGGAAACGATTATTGGACGTTGTGAGGCCAAAGGTCTGCGCATGACCGGTCAAAGAAGGATCATCGCGCAGGTATTGGAACAAAGCGACGACCATCCGGATGTCGAAGAACTGTACGCGCGTGCTTCTGCCATCGACACAGGCATCTCGATTGCGACGGTGTATCGTACGGTCAAACTGTTCGAAGAGGCCGGTATTCTGGAGCGTCTGGAGTTCGGCGATGGGCGGGCCCGTTACGAGGATGCCGAGCGCGATCACCACGATCACCTGATCGACATGCAGTCGGGCGAGGTCATCGAATTTGTCGATCCCGAGATCGAAGCCCTGCAGGAAAAGATCGCCGCCAAGCTTGGGTACAAGCTGAAAGGGCATCGGCTGGAACTGTACGGCGTACCGCTCAAGCAGGAGTGATCCATCACAAATCGCGAACGGCCCCACCACGTTAATTCATTGAACGTTTCGGGAATTGGCTTGCCAGACGTCGCCGGTTGCGGTTCATGTGCCCGGACACTGCACCCCAAGTACCCTTTTCCTGTGGACGCGCGCATGAATAACGTAAACGGCATCCTTTTGCTGATCGGCTCGATGGCGGCCTTTTCGCTTGAGGATATGTTCATCAAGTTCCTGTCGGGCGCTGTGCCGACCGGTCAGATCATGGTGTGTCTGGGTGTGTTCTGCGGGCTTGTCTTTGCGGTGATGTCGGTGGTCACCCGCAAACGCATCTTCGATCCCGTGGCGTGGAAACTGCTGCCGATGCTACGCGCAGGGACAGAAGGATTCGGTGCCGTGACCTTTGTCACCGCGCTGTCGCTGATCGATCTGTCCACTGTCGCCGCCGTGTTTCAAGCCATGCCGCTTGCCGTGACCATGGGCGCGGCCCTGTTTCTGGGAGAGCAGGTCGGCTGGCGCCGCTGGAGCGCCATTGGTGTCGGCTTTGTCGGTGTTCTGATGATCATTCGCCCCGGATTGGAAGGGTTTCAGCCAGATTCACTGTTTGTCGTTCTGACCGTGTTTGCGATTGCGGCGCGTGATCTGATAACCCGCAAGCTGGATGTTCGGGTGGCTTCATCCGTTGTGGCGATGCAGGCGTATATCGCAGTGGCGCTGGCCGGGTTGCTGTTGATGGTTATTTCAGGAACACCCTTCGTGCCGGTACAAAGCGACCAGGCAGGTCCGTACCTGGGGGCGATCGGTTTTGGTGTTCTAGGGTATTACGGCATCGTCACGGCCATGCGGGTTGGCGAGGCTTCGGCCATGATGCCATTCCGTTACACGCGTCTGGTGTTTTCGATCCTTGCCGGAATGCTGATGTTCGGGGAACGCCCTGACGCGCTGACAATGGCAGGGGCGAGCCTCATCATCGGATCTGGCCTGTACACCTTTATCCGCGAGCGACGTTTGGCGCGCAATCTGGTCCCGGCGTGAACCTGTTGGCGCAAACAGCAAACTGTTAGCCCTAAAGGTCGGTAAATATGCGTGTTAGCGATAACGGAACCGGTTTACTTTTGGCCGGTTGCTGTTATGACGCGTGCAACCGACTGCAGCCATAGGGACAGACCTCATGAGCACCATTATTGACATCCACGCGCGCGAAATTCTGGACAGCCGGGGCAACCCGACAGTCGAGGTCGACGTGATTCTGGAGGACGGCACCATGGGCCGCGCCGCCGTACCGTCCGGTGCGTCCACCGGCGCACATGAAGCCGTTGAAAAACGCGACGGCGACAAATCCCGCTATATGGGCAAAGGGGTTCTGGAAGCCGTGGCCGCCGTGAATGGTGAGATCGCCGAGGAATTGGTGGGCTTTGACGCGACAGAACAAGTGGCCATCGATCAGGCGATGATTGAACTGGACGGAACCAATAACAAAGGCCGTCTGGGTGCCAACGCCATTCTGGGCGTCTCGTTGGCCACAGCAAAGGCAGCAGCCGATTTCACCACGCAGCCCCTTTATCGCTACGTCGGCGGCACCTCGGCCCGCGTACTGCCGGTGCCGATGATGAATATCATCAATGGCGGCGAACACGCCGACAACCCGATCGACATTCAGGAATTCATGATCATGCCAACCTCGGCCGCGAATATCCGCGAGGCCGTGCGAATGGGGTCCGAAGTGTTCCATACGCTGAAGAAAGAACTGTCTTCCGCGGGGCTGGCCACGGGCGTGGGCGATGAGGGCGGATTTGCCCCCAACATCGCCAGCACCCGCGAGGCGCTGGACTTCATCCTGAAATCCATCGAAAAGGCGGGCTACAAACCCGGCGAAGAAATCCACCTGGCCTTGGATTGCGCGGCGACCGAGTATTACAAGGATGGTAAATACGTTCTGGCGGGCGAGGGGATCACCCTGACATCCGAAGAAAACGCAGCCTATCTGGCGGCGCTGGTCAATGACTATCCGATCATCTCGATCGAAGACGGCATGTCCGAGGATGACTGGGACGGCTGGAAAGCCTTGACCGACGCCATCGGCGACAAGGTGCAGCTGGTGGGCGACGACCTGTTTGTGACCAATCCAGCGCGCTTGGCCGAAGGCATCAAGCGCGGCTGCGCGAACTCGATGCTGGTCAAGGTGAACCAGATCGGATCGCTGACTGAAACCCTGCGCGCCGTCGATATGGCGCACCGTGCGCGTTACACAAACGTGATGTCGCACCGTTCGGGCGAGACCGAGGATGCCACCATTGCTGATCTGGCGGTGGCGACCAATTGCGGTCAGATCAAAACTGGCTCGCTGGCGCGGTCGGACCGGTTGGCCAAATACAACCAGTTGATCCGCATCGAGGAATCACTGGGCGAGGTTGCGGAATACGCGGGCGCGTCGATCCTTCGCAAATAACGCGCGTGGTGCTAGGCTGGCCCCTGGGTTTAATCCGGGGGTCGCATTGTGCTGAACATCATCGAACCGGAAACGCCGGACCAGTTTGAAGCGGTTCGGCGTTTGTGTTGGGATTACAGGGATTTCCTGCTGGCACTGGATGAAAGAACCGCCCAAATCGTTCAGGCCTTCTACCCAAGCGAAAAATACACCCGTGTAATGGACAACATCGACGCGGAACACACGCCGCCGAACGGTGGGATCAAACTGGCATTACTGCATGGGGAACCGGTCGGCTGCGGCATGTTTCACACGTACGAGCCTGGTGTGGCTGAAATCAAACGCGTATTTGTAACTGACGCAGCAAGGGGGACCGGCGCAGGCTGTGCCATCATGCTTTCGCTGATCGAAATGTGTCGAGATCTTGGGTTCGACTATATTCGAATGGACACCGGCAAACCCCTGGAAGCGGCGACTCGGTTATACCTGTCTTTGGGCTTTCACCTGCGCGACGCCTATTACCAAACTCCTGAAATCGCACGTGACCACCTGCTTTTTTTCGAGATGCCGCTATTTGAGAATGACACGCGCGGGCCTGAGAAAAGTTAGAGTTTTCAGGGATATATCCGTCTGTTTTGGAGGTTTTTGACAATAAAAATGTGGCTTATCTATTCTTATGTGTGAACTTGTTACTTATCACGTCCACACCGAATGCCGTAGTTTGTCTTCATTGCAGAAAGGAGACTACGATGTCTGTATCCAAATTCCTTCTGATAATCGCCACAACGTCCATCACAGTATTGTCCGCCTGCGCGGGTCCGGGAACGTATCCGATAACCGGAGAACAGGTTTCGTCGAATGACCCGGTTCAGGACATGAATCCGGCAAATATCTTCCGCGGCGAGTCGCGCTAAAGTACCTTGCTCATCAGCATATACCTGTCACGTTGTCTGAACCCGGTGCGCAGATAGAGCTTTTGGGCAGATTCATTGTTTCGGTCGACTTCCAGATGAAGAGCCATCAGGCCTGCCCCGGCAAGAGCTTTGGGCAGGTCCAAAAGAACCTCGGTGGCAATGCCGCGGCCCCGAACGGCGGGGCGTATATAGATCTCGTCCACGAAACCGTCCATGCCGCCGAACTCGACTGACCAGCCAAAGGTCAGGATGATATATCCCAAAGGCGCGCGCCCGGGTCCGATCAGATAGACACAGCCATGAGGGATGCCATCCAGCATGGGGGCGAGGGCATTGCGTGTCTTGTCGGCGTCCTGTGTCAGCCCGGCCTCTGTATGAAAGGCGGTGACCAGCGTCATAAGGCGATCCAGATCTTCGGGGCGCGCAAGGCGGAGGGCGGCGCTCATAATCTGGCCAGCCTTTCTGTCAGCAAGGTGAAAAAGCCGTCAGCGTCGATTTCCCCCATGAACAACGCATTTGGTGCGCGGTTGGTGACACCCCACCAATCCGCAACGGTCATGCCCAGGGTCAGGTCGGACCCTGTTTCAATCTCGACATTCACGTGGCGACCCGAAAACAGCTCGGGGCGGATCAGATAGGCGGTGACGCAAGGGTCGTGCAGGGGGGCGCCTGCGCTGCCGTATTTCTCTTTGTCGAAGCGTTCAAAGAAATCCGTCATCTCGGCCACGGCATGTCCAACCTTGCTGTCCAATGCGCGGAACGCGTCGTTTCGTGATTTGGTCACCAGCGCTTTGTGTGTGACATCCAATGGCATGACAACGATTGGCCTTCCGGATTTAAAAACGATATCAGCAGCTTCTGGGTCGACATAGATGTTGAATTCAGCGGTGGGGGTGATGTTACCGACTTCGAAATATGCCCCGCCCATCAAGACGATTTCCTGCACGCGGTCGATAATATCGGGGGCTTTGCGAAATGCAGTCGCGATGTTTGTCAGCGGCCCCAGTGGACACAGGGTCACCGTCCCAGATTCTTCAGCGCGCAGGGTGTCGATGATGAAGTCCACAGCGTGACCTTCGGCCAAGGGCATCTGCGGATCCGGCAGGACCGGGCCATCCAGCCCGGTTTTCCCGTGCACGTGTTCCGCGGTGACAAGTGGGCGGTTCAGCGGTTTGTCGCAGCCCGCATAAACCGGCACATCCGTACGTCCGGCCAATTCACAAACGATTCGGGCGTTCTTGGCCGTGAGGGCGAGCGGGACGTTACCCGCGACGGCCGTGATACCCAGAACCTCGATCTCGTCCGGGCTGGCCAGCGCCAACAGTATGGCGACGGCGTCATCCTGACCGGGATCGGTGTCGATGATGATCTTGCGAGGGGGCATAGGCGTCTCCGGGGGGTCGTGAAGGTGGGACACTCGCAAGTGTCGGATCGCTTGTCTACCCGTTTCTGGTCGCCGCCAGTGCATCCACCGGCGGGAGTTTGCCGTTGGCGCGATGCTCTTCCGTTTTGACCTCGTCCCACAGCGCATCCATCTCGGCCAGATCGCTTTGCGTGGGGGTCTTGCCCCGTTCGGCCAGCCGGGCTTCGACCTTTTCAAAGCGACGGGTGAACTTGGCATTGGTGCGACGCAGGGCGGCTTCGGGTTCGATGCCAAGATGACGGCCCAGATTGACCATCACGAACAGCAGATCGCCGAACTCGTCTTCCAGCGCGTCGGCATCCATTTTGTCGCGCGCCTCTTCCAGTTCGGCCGCTTCTTCGGTGATCTTGGCCAGAACATGGCTGGCGTCAGGCCAGTCGAACCCCACCCGAGCGGCACGTTTTTGCAGCTTATGCGCGCGCAACAGGGCGGGCAGGTTTGCAGCCACACCGTCCAGTGCACCTTTTTGTTCTTTGCCCGCCCGCTCGGCGGCTTTGATGGCTTCCCAATCTTTGGTTTGCTGGTCGGCCGACTTGTCGCGGGATTCATCGCCAAACACATGCGGATGGCGGCTGACCATCTTGTCGGACATGGTGCGCACCACGTCCTGAAAGGTGAAATGTCCTGCTTCTTCTGCCATTTGGGCGTGAAACACGGATTGGAACAGCAAATCCCCCAGCTCTCCCTTAAGCTCGTCATAGGCTTCGCGTTCGATGGCGTCAGCGACCTCATAGGCCTCTTCGATCGTATAGGGGGCGATGGTCGCGAAATCCTGTTCGATGTCCCACGGGCAGCCAGATTGCGGATCGCGTAGGCGGCGCATGATTTCCAGCAGCCGTTCGATACCTGCATTGCTGTCATGGATCAGAGGATTTTCAGCCATTGCGAACCCTTTCATTCCGGTGTCAGATGCATCCATTCCGCAGTCCCGATCAGGAGTCCACCCCAGATGCCCGTCGTCAACCGAATTGCCGATTTCTCTGCCGACATGACCAGATGGCGCCAGTATCTGCATACCATCCCCGAGTTGGAATTCGAATGCCATGAAACGGCAGCCTTTGTGGCCGAACGTCTGCGTGAGTTCGGGGTTGATGAGTTGCATGAGGGGATCGCGAAAACCGGGATGGTCGCGATCATCAACGGGCAGGGCGACGGGCCGACGATTGGCTTGCGCGCTGATATGGATGCGTTGCCAATTACCGAGGAAACGGGCGTTGACTATGCCTCTCAGAACCCCGGAAAGATGCATGCCTGCGGCCATGACGGGCATACTACCATGCTACTGGGCGCGGCACGTTATTTGGCCGAGACGCGAAATTTCAGCGGTCGTGTGGCGCTGATCTTTCAACCCGCCGAGGAAGATGGCGGCGGTGCTGGTGTGATGGTCGAAGAAGGCATCATGGACAGGTTCGACATCTCGCAGGTCTATGCGCTGCACAACGCGCCGGGATTTGCCGAAGGGACATTCTATACAACGCCGGGGCCGATCATGGCGGCTGTCGATACTTTCGAAGTGCATATTCAGGGTGTTGGCGGTCACGGTGCGATGCCGCATGAAACCCGTGATCCGGTTATGGCGGCCTGTGGGATTGCGCAGGCCATTCAGACCATTGTCAGCCGCAACCATTATGCGCTGGATGATCTTGTCGTCTCGGTCACGCAGATCCACACCGGCACGGTCAACAACGTGATCCCGGATACGGCCTATATCAACGGTACCGTTCGAACATTCGACCCGAACGTCCAGCAGATGGTGATGCGGCGCATGGCCGAGATTGTCGAGGGGCAAGCCAAATCCTATGGGGTCGAGGCGCGATTGGAATACAATGTAGATTACCCTGCCACCATCAATGATGCCGAAAAGGCGGGATTTGCGACCGAGGTGGCGCGTGAAATATCCGGAGACGACCGCGTCACCGGCAATACCGGGCGCGAGATGGGGGCCGAGGATTTCTCGTACATGCTGCAAAAGCGCCCCGGTGCTTATTTGTTCCTTGGGCAGGGCGAAGGCGCAGGGCTGCATCATCCGAAATACAACTTTAACGACGAAATCGCGCCGGTGGGCGCGTCGTTTTTCGCGCGGATCGTGGAAAAAGCGCAGCCGTTGAGCTGATAAAGGTTCGGGAAAGGGACTACAGAAGACATGGCACTGGAAGACGCAAGAAACCAGGTGGATGAGGCATTCACCAATCCGGACCTCAAAGGGTTGTCTTATGAAAATACGTTCGGCGGGGCGACGTCTTTTCTGCGGCGGCTTTACACCAAGAACCTGAAGGGTGTGGACATCGCCGTTACTGGCGTGCCGTTTGATCAGGCAGTTACGAACCGGCCCGGCACGCGCCTTGGCCCGCGGGCGATCCGTGAGGCCAGCGCGCTTCAGTCGCCCGATGCGCCTTATGGCTGGCCCTTTGATGCGCTGAGTGAACTGGCGATCGTGGATTATGGCGATATGGCTTATGATTACGCCAATATCCCGGCCTTTCCTGACACGCTGACCGACCACATCCGAACCATTCTGGCTGCTGATGTGGCGTCGGTCGCGTTGGGTGGCGATCACTATATCAGCTTTCCGATCCTCAAGGCCTATGCCGAGAAATTCGGGCCAATGTCCCTGCTGCAATTCGATGCGCATACCGACACATGGGCCGACGACGACATGTCCCGCGTGGATCACGGGACAATGTTCTACAAGGCGGTAAAGTCGGGCATTGTCGATCCGAAACGCTCGGTCCAGGTGGGTATTCGCACGACGAATGAGGATACGCTGGGCGTGAACATCATCGATGCGCGCGAGGTTTATGAATCGGGACCAGCTGCTGTGGCAGAGAAGATCAAGAACATTCTTGGTGACAGCCCCGTTTACCTCAGCTTTGACATCGACGGTCTTGACCCGGCTTTTGCCCCTGGTACGGGCACGCCAGTCTGGGGTGGATTAAGCTCGATTCAGGCGCAAATCATCCTGCGCGACATTGCCGGGATCAATATCAAGGGCGGGGACGTTGTCGAAGTATCGCCGCCCTTTGACACCTCAGGTGCGACAGCGATTGCTGGGGCCCATGTGGCGACGCAGATCATTTGCCTGTTGGGGTGGAACAAGCTGGATAAAGCAGATGGGTAAACCCGCAAGGGTTCACGTTAACCAACAGTTAGCCATGCTTAAGGTATGTGCTGGATCAAGTGACGAACAGGGACGGGACCATTACGCACATGACCGAATTCAACCAACCACTTAGCGGGAATGATCTGGCCCGGTTTTCCGGGCCGAACACATTCATGCGCCTGCCGCAGGCCTCCTCGCTTGAGGGGTTGGATGTGGCGGTGCTGGGGGTGCCGATGGATATCGGCACGTCGTGGCGGTCGGGCACGCGCTTTGGCCCCAAGCAGATCCGCGGCGAAAGCGCGATGATCCGGCCCTATAACATGGCCACCAGAGCGGCCCCGTTCGACAGCTTGCAGATAGCCGATATTGGGGATCTGGCGATCAACACCTTCTCGCTTGCAGACAGCCTCAGGATCATCAAGGAAAGCTATGACGCCATTTTGGCGAAAGGCGTGATCCCTGTGGCGATGGGGGGCGATCATTCGATCACCCTGCCGATCCTGCGAGCCATCAAGGCAATACACGGGCCCGTGGCGCTGGTGCATGTGGACGCTCATGCCGATGTGAATGACGAGATGTTCGGTGAACGCGAAACCCACGGCACCGTTTTCCGTCGTGCATATGAAGAGGGGCTGATTGTTCCCGACAAGACGTTCCAGATCGGCATTCGCGGCTCGGGTTATGCAGCCTCGGATTTTACCGAGGCTAAGGACTGGGGCTTCCGCCAGTTCCCCGCATGGGAGCTGTGGCAGCAGAACCTGACCCAGATCGGATCGCAGGTTCGCAAGATCATTGGGGACCACCCGGTTTACATCTCGTATGACATCGACAGCCTTGATCCCGCATACGCTCCGGGCACCGGCACGCCGGAAATCGCAGGGCTGACGACACCGCAAGCGCTGCAACTGATCCATGCCCTGCATGGGGTAAACGTAGTGGGATGCGATCTGGTCGAAGTTTCACCCCCTTATGATCCATCGGGCAACACTGCACTGACAGCAGCCAACCTGATCTATGAGATGTTGTGCATCCTGCCGGGTGTGACGTCGCGGTAAGACGCGGTGGAATGTCTTGCCGCCGGTTTTGCTCCGCTTAGGGTTCACAAAAGGGATGGAGCGGGATGAAAAAGATGGCTTTGTGGGCAGTGGTTGCGCTTGTGGTTGGGGCGGGCGCCTATGTCCGGCTGGCACCGTCAGACCCTGCGCGGTGGCACGTCGCTTTGGTTTCGCCCGAAAGCCAGAACTTGCCGGGTGGTGCGTTGCGCGTTGTTGAAACCGGTCCCGACGGGTTGCAGCGTCTTGACAAGGTTGCCCAAGCCACGCCGCGCACCACGGTTTTGGCGGGTTCGGTCAGTGAGGGCATGATCACCTATGTTACCCGCACGAAATGGATCGGCTTTCCCGACTACACCACGGTACAGCAGGACGGCGACACGCTGCGCATCCATGGCCGCCTGCGGTTTGGCCGCAAGGATTTCGGGGTAAACAGGGCGCGGGTCGATGGGTGGTTGGCGCAATTCTAGTCGTTGCGCAAACGGTCAGGACGCATCGTCCAAATCTATGGGGTCGAAAGGCTCACTCTGTAATTTGGACGACAAACACCCTTCCTGAACCTCGCGCCACATAGGAACGTTCAGGGACATCTGGCATTGTGCGGTGAACATGCGTCCGTCGACCTGAAGGCAGATCATCTCACCCAGTTCGATGCGAGACCCGGATGTGTCGGTGCAATAGCAATCCCGCGTCTTGCCGTCAGGGCCGATGTAATCGGCGAGGGCAGGCGTGGTTGTCAGCAGCAGAGCAAGTAAAACCCGTTTCATGGCCGCGAGCTTAGCATGACGTTGCCCTTGACCAAAGCCCCCGGATGAGAGACACCGCCGGGATGATCCCCGAAGAACGTCTTGAACAGATCACCCAGCGTTTTCAGTACCTCGAAGCTGCCATGGCCGATGGCGCGTCGGGTGGTGATATTGCGGCGCTGGCCAAAGAATATTCCGACCTCAAGCCTGTGGTCGATCAGATCATGGCCTGGCGACAGCTGGTGGGGGATCTGGCCGAAGCGCAGGCGATGCTGACTGACCCGGACATGAAAGAGCTTGCCGAGGAGGAAATCCCCGAGTTGCAGGCCCGCATCCCCAAGGCGGAAAACGCGCTCCAACTGGCACTGTTGCCAAAGGATGCGGCAGATGCCCGTCCGGCGATGCTGGAAATTCGCCCTGGCACCGGCGGGGACGAGGCCGCTTTGTTCGCAAGCGATCTGTTGCGCATGTATCAGCGTTACGCCGAGGCGCGTGGCTGGAAATTCGAGATTATCGAAGAGCAGGCCTCGGATCTGGGCGGCATCAAGGAAGTAGTAGCCCATATCAAAGGCGACAACGTCTTTGCGCGACTGAAGTACGAATCCGGCGTCCATCGGGTGCAACGCGTGCCCGAAACCGAAAGCGGCGGGCGCATTCACACCTCGGCGGCGACTGTGGCGGTTCTGCCCGAGGCCGAGGATGTAGACATCCAGATCGACGCCAATGATATCCGAATCGATACGATGCGAAGCTCGGGCGCGGGCGGACAGCACGTGAACACGACTGACTCGGCTGTGCGGATCACGCATCTTCCGACGGGATTGGTGGTGACAAGTTCCGAGAAGTCCCAGCATCGCAACCGCGAGATCGCCATGCAGGTTCTGAAGACGCGCTTGTACGATCTGGAGCGGCAGCGGATTGACAGTGAACGCTCGGCAGATCGTGCCAGTCAGGTTGGCTCGGGGGATCGCTCGGAACGCATTCGTACTTATAACTTCCCGCAAGGGCGCATGACCGACCACCGGATCAACCTGACGCTCTATAAGTTGGATCAGGTGATGCAGGGCGATCTGGACGAGGTAATTGATGCGCTGACGGCGGATGATCAGGCCCGGCTGCTGGCTGAGATGGCACAATGACAGGTCTGCAAACAGCGGCACAGGCGATGGTGGCGGCGACAGCGCGCCTGCGTGCGGCCGGTGTGGACGATCCGGCGCGCGACGCGCGTTTGTTGCTGGCCCACGCTGCACGGATTGAAGCCAGCCGGGTGACGCTGATTGCCCCAGAAGAATTACAGCCTGAAATTGCCGAGCGTTATGATCAGCTGATCTCCTTGCGTGCCATTCGGGTTCCGGTGTCGCATCTGTTGGGTGAGCGGGAGTTTTACGGCCGCAGGTTCCGCGTCAGCCGGGATGTCCTTGATCCGCGCGCAGAAACTGAAACCCTGATCGAAGCGGCGTTGAGCGAACCATTTGATCATGTCCTCGACCTAGGGCTGGGCTCGGGGTGTATCCTGATAACCCTTCTGGCCGAACGCAGCAGTGCCACGGGCGTGGGTGTTGATCTGAGCGAAGCCGCCTGCCTGCAAGCCAGTGCCAATGCGGTTCAGCATCAGGTAGAGACGCGGATTGAGATCCTTCGATCAAACTGGTTCGAAAACATTGAAGACAAATTCGACCTGATTGTTTCCAACCCTCCGTATATCTCAGTGTGTGAGATGGAAGAACTGTCGCCCGAAGTGCGTGAGCACGAGCCGCGCATGGCCCTGACGGATGAGGGGGACGGGTTGGGCGCGTATCGTCGGATCGCGGCGGCGACCCCGGATTTTCTGTTGGCGGGCGGGCGAATTCTTGTCGAAATCGGTCCGACGCAGGCGGCAAAAGTGTCAGCCTTGTTCGATGCCGCTGGGTTGGTGGACGTCCGGGTAATCCCCGATCTTGACGGTCGCGATCGTGTCGTCGGCGCAAGAATGCCGGGATGAGCGGCGGGTTTGCGGCAAAAAACGCCGACCTGTAGAAAAAAGCTGGTGAAAATCCGAGATTCCTCTTGTCTGCGCCGTCAGGACATGCTTACTCAGGATTAGTCGGCGAGGTTGACGCTGTTGCAGCGCACCCCTGACGCCAAGCCCAAAAAGTCGACTTCCCGTCACGGCAAACGCCTTAGAGCAGTGCAAAACACGGGTTGAGCGACAGCGCATTGATAAGGCTGACGTAAAGTAAGATGAGATCTTCCAAACCCCGTTCGCGGGCCAAGAATAACCGCAATCGTCCTTCTGGCGGCAACGTCGTAAACCGGGTTTTTGACAGCTCGGGTCCCGAAGGCAAGGTCCGTGGCACGCCGCAGCAGATTATTGATAAATACAACCAGTTGGCACGTGACGCTCAGCTGTCGAATGACCGCGTGGCGGCAGAAAACTTCCAGCAACACGCGGAACACTACCTGCGGATGCTGAGCGAAGCGCAGCGCGAGATTGACGCGCGCCGTGAAGAGCAGGAGCGCCAGAACCGCGAACGCCAGGCCGAGCGCGACCGTGAACGTGCCGAACGTCAGGAACGCGAAGCGACCCGCCAGGCTGATCCGGCCGAAGCACCGCAGCCTGATGTGATGGACCTGTCTCAGCAAGTTTCAGAGCCCGATAGCGGTCTGGTGGAGACCCCGGAAAACAAAGAAACCCCGGCGGCTGAAACACCGGAAGAGGCGCCGCGCAAGGAAAAACCCGCGCGCAAGCCACGCGCCCGGAAGCCCAAAGCTGCACCCGAGGCAAAAGAGGATGCTCCTGCCGACACGGGGGACGCACCGGAGGCGGCAGAATAAAGCCGATGTCCAAAGAACCAAGCCCCGAGGTTTAACTCGGGGCTTTTTCGTTTGATCAGGTTTTCTTAACTTCGCGCGCCAAAGCGCAGAACGCTTCCAGCGGGACTTGCTCGGCACGGTCCGTGGGCTTGATACCTGCAGCCAGAAGGCGGTCTTCGATATCCGGGGCAACGCCTTTGAGTGAGGCGCGCAGCATCTTGCGGCGTTGGTTGAAGGCGGCAGCCACGACGCGCGACAGGGTGGCGGCATCGGCGGAATAGCGTGGCTCGGGCAAGGCGGTCAGGTGGACCACGGCGCTTGAAACCTTGGGCGGCGGAGTGAAGGCCCCGGGGGGAAGCAACATGGCGATACGTGCCTCTGCCCGCCATTGGGCAAGGATGGCAAGGCGTCCATAGGCTTTGCTGCCGGGTTGGGCAACAATACGCTCGGCCACTTCGCGTTGGAACATCAGCGTCAGGCTCTGCCAGAATGGGGGCCATTCGGGCGGTGTCAGCCAACGCACCAGCAGCTCGGTGCCGACATTGTAGGGCAGGTTGGCGGCGACGCGGATTGGCGGTGTCAGATATTCAAGCGGGTTGATCTCCAGTGCGTCGCCGTTGATCACCTCAAGCCGACCCGGATACGCGGCGGCGATGTCGTTCAGGGCGGCAATGCACCGTATATCTTTTTCGACGGCCACGACCTTGCGCGCGCCTTCGGACAGCAGGCCTCGTGTCAACCCACCGGGACCGGGGCCGATTTCAAGCACATCGCATTCTGACAAATCGCCGGCTTGTCGGGCGATCTTGGCAGTCAGGTTCAGATCCAACAGGAAATTCTGCCCCAGCGATTTGCGCGCCGAAAGCTGGTGGGTTGCGATGACCTCGCGCAGAGGGGGAAGCGTGTCTATAGCGCTCATGATCGGAATACCTTGGCGCCTGTGAAAGGGGCTGTGCCCGAGATTTTTGTGCCTCCGGCGGGGATATTTTCAGCCAGGTGAAGGATCAAGAGCTTTTTACCATGCGTTGGGCAAGTTTCAGGGCTTCGATAAGGCTGGAGGGGTTGGCGATGCCTTTCCCCGCGATGTCCAGTGCTGTTCCGTGGTCGGGTGAGGTACGGATGAACGGCAGGCCAAGGGTGACATTCACGCCCCGGTCGAAATCCAGCGTCTTGATCGGGATCAGGGCCTGATCGTGATACATGGCGATGGCGGCGTCATAGCGGGCGCGGGCGGCTGCGTGAAACAGCGTATCCGCAGGGTGGGGGCCTGTAATCGTCGCGTCCTCGGGGTTCAGATCAGCCAGCATCGGAGCAATCCAGTCGAGCTCCTCTGTGCCCATCTTGCCGCCTTCACCTGCATGCGGGTTCAGGCCTGCAACTGCGATCCGGGGATGCGCGATACCGAACTGATCACGCAAACCGCGTGCAGTGATTTCAATCGTTTCGCGCAGAAGATCAGGGGTAAGTGCCGCGGGAACTTGTGACAATGGAATGTGAATCGTCGCGGGAACGACGCGCAACTGCTCGCTGGCCAGCATCATGACTACCCGGCGGGTTCCGGAAAGGGCTGCCAGAAACTCGGTATGGCCAGGAAAGGTGAACCCTGCGCCGTCAATCAGGGCTTTCTTGTTGATCGGTGCGGTGCAAAGCGCTGCGGCCTCACCGGTCTGTACCAGTTCGGTACCGGTTTCGATGGCATCAACCACCGATGGCGCGTTGGCCGGATTCGGCTGGCCGAATACGTTCGCGGCGGGAAAATCCATCTGAAGAACGGGCAGGGCCCGGCCACAGGCTTCAGCAACCTGACTTGGGTGTTCGATTTTAGCAACGGGTGTGCCTGCTGGCAGGTGGCTGGCGTCCCCGATATAGAAGAACGGGCAGGCATCGCGCAGTTCAGCCCACGCCTTGGCCGCGATTTCCGGGCCGATACCGGCCGGTTCGCCGCAGCTGAGCGCGACGGGCCGTATCATTCCTGAGTAATGACAGCGTCAGCCCGCAGCTGCTCCACCAGACTGGCCGCAAAGGCCTGAAGACGTTGCTGCGCCAGCGCGTTGGCGACATCGCCCCGAGAGGTGTCTTCGCCCAGATCCCGCGTGCGGTTGCACAGCATCAGAAACACAAGCGTCTGACCATTGTTGCGGGTCAGAGTCGCCGACGCTTCGTTCCGGTCCAGCTTGGCCAGTTCCACGGCAATATCACCGGGCACCTCGGAAGGTGCGGCTTCGACCCGGTCCAGAACTTCGGCGGGCTGATCCTTGGCAATGCCATAGAGATCATCACAAGTGTCGATTTCTTCTTTCAACTTCGCGGCCCGCGAAAGGGTTTCGGCGCTGCGCCCGCCAGGCAGGTAATAGGCGGCATAATCCAACTTTGAAATGCGCGGAGCGCCGGTTGCGACTTCGCGCAAGCCCCGCATCTGAAACAGGGCAACCGCGTTCGGCAGGGTGATCGGGTCGGTGATCTCACCGGTCTGAAGCCCCAGGATGACAGGTTGAAGCGCCGGGGGCAGGTTCGAGATGTTCAGCCACTCCAGACGTCCACCCTGACCCCGTGTTGCGGCTGCGGAATACTGAGCGGCGGCAGCAGAAAACGCGTCCTGCCCTTCAAGGCGCGAGATTTCTTCGGCCAACAGCTCAGTCTGGGCAACCGTTTGCGGGTTTACCGGGATAATGATTTCGGACAGCAGGACCTGCAATCCGCCACCGCCCGTCTGGCCCAGCGCGCGATCAATCTCATCCTCGGTCGGGCGCGCCTGCGACAGATAGCGCGAGCTGATGTAGTCGCGCCATGCCAGTTGATCCGCGACATAATCCCGGACCGTTTCAGGGTCGACGCCCGCGTCGCCGAGAAGTTTCAGGAATTGTTCGGATGACAATTGTCCGCGCGAGGCGAATTCGTCGATGCCCAGCTGAACGGCCTCGGGCGTCGCTTGTACGCCGGCGCTGCGCATGACCTGCCTGCGCAGTTTTTCATCAATCAGGGCATCCCTGACGTCAGCTTCGTTACCACCGGGCAAACCCAGAACATTCAGGAATTGCAGGCGCTGTTCAAGCTCGTACCAGGTGACAATATCCTGATTGACGCGGATCGCGGGTGAGAACAGGCTTTGCGCGCTTCCCTGAAGAGGCGCGATTGCAAAAACTGCGGCAACCAGTGCCGGTGTGACCGGTTTAAGCCAACCGGAACGGAGAAACCTGGAGAAACCTGATATCAACTGCATGTTCTCTTGTATGTCTTGCCACCGCCTTCAAGGGCGTACCCTGTCAGAGAAAGGGTAAAGCCGAATTCTGTCGAAGGCTCAATAGTGGATGTTGAAGTAAAGCGCCGACTTACGGACATGTTAACCCGAACGCATTCGTTCTGATAGGTCACACCCAGACCCAACCGGATCGGTTCCGACTCAGCCAGATCGTAGCGCGCCAGAGCATTGGTCAGCCAGTTCTGATCGACCTGGTAGCGTCCGAGAAGCAGAATTTCCGAGATTTCTTCGGTGATGTTTTCCGCCGGGTCCGGTTCCTGCCAGATATAGCTGCCGGAAAGGCCGGCATTTTCGGATGCCCATGCGCCGCGCAGTTCGGCTTTGACAAAGCTGAAATCCCCGTCGATCAGACCGCGTCCGGCAAGTGACCAGCCATTGGCCGTGCTGATCTGCCCGGCCACCAGCAAATCCGACGATGTGCCCTGCAATCCCGATGTCAGCGTGAAGTTTGGATCGGCGTCGGCCCGAAACACTTGGCCCACAGTCGCTTGGGCCTGCCAGCCACCCGCGCCATACCGGGCCCAGTTCAGGCCAACCACACCAGTGGCACTGTTCTCGCGCTGATCTTCAGCAGGGAACCGCGAGAGGGACAGAAGGTTACCCTGATCGAATTCCTGAAAAGTGCTTTCATCATTCGGAACATCGGTGTCCGATACATGTGTCCATCCGAACTGCGCAATCGGTTCGAGGAACTGAACAGCCCCCGATTCCTCGCGCCGGGTCATTGGATAACGGAGAGTCAAAGCCGCGCGCGGCGTAGATCGGGTCACGTTGTCGGGGTAGTTGCTGTCGTGACGAATGTTGAAAGTGTCAACCGACGCCCCAAGCGTGGTATCGACCCGCAACCCCGATGAGAAAGTCCAGCTGCGTAGCCATTCGGCATCGAAGGTGGCCCGTGCCATGTCGCGACCAACAACATCTGTATCGCTGGTGCGTTCGTGCGCATGACCGATGAATGCCAGCCGAACCTCGCCCCCTAGCGTGCTGGGAAAATAGCGTTTTTCATAGTTGAGGTCGAAGACGCGGGACGGGATTTCGTCCTGATTTTCGCTGTCCCGAAGTGTTTTGTAGTAGATCAGGCCGGTTTTGAACGCACTATCGCGCTTGATCCGCTCCAGTGCGATTTCGCTGCGCAAGCGGTCCAGATCCGGCAAGCCGTAATCGGCCAGATAGGCATCGTCGGATGTAGTTTCCAGATTGAAGGTCAGACGGAAATCGTTCTTCAGATTGAACCAGCCGGTGGCAAACAGGTAGCCGCGATCCTGATCGGGTTGCACATCATCCCGTGTATAAGCGCCTTCCACCTGAATGCGTCCGTTCACAAAGGCCTGACGATAGCGGTATCCCAGAGTTGTCGTCTTGGCTGAGATGTAAGGCGTAAGTGTCAGGTCCTTGTGATCGCCAAGTTTGAAGAAATACGGAACCTGAACGCCAGTGCCCAATTGCGAGGTGCTGCGGATCGAAGGAACCAGAAAGCCGGTTGCCCTCTCTAGCGTTGGGTCGGGCAAGCGCAGATAGGGAAAGTAGAATACCGGATAATCCAGGACCCGAAGCTGCGCGCCTTCGAAATATAGTTGCCGTTCCAGTTGATCATGCGTGACTTTGCGCGCCCTGATCTGCCACAGAGGCGGCCTGCCGTCGGTGCAGACATGACAGGATGTGGCTGAAACCTTGCTGAATTGTGTATAACGTCCTGCGGCCCGTTTCGCCTGAACCGAGGCGATCTGTACCTGCTGTTCAAACACCATGCGTGCACCGATCAGCAGTCCGTTCTGAATTCCGCTGTCCAGTTGCCCTGAATCCGCCAACAGCGTGGTTTGACCACCCTGATCGATACGAATGGGGCCTTCCAGTGTCAGCTCGCCAGTCTCGCGGTCATACGTGATACGATGGGCGGACAACTTGGTGTCGCCCTGAAAGGCTTCGACATTGCCTTCAGCCACAAGTTTGCGCTCAGGCGTGATGAATACCTTGTCGGCCACCAGCAAGGCAGGCTCTTGTTGCGCTTGTGTGCCCTGTGGTTGTGGCCGGCCTTGGGATGTCTGTGCTGCAGTTCCCGCCGGTACGGACAAAGCCAGTGCACTGGTGAGCAATACAGGAACGATATGCCGCATCAGCCGTCCTCCGCATGCAGTAGCAGACCAAGAGACAGCAGAATTGCGGCAAAGGGCGGTGCCCAGGCAGCGATATAGATGGGCAATTGTCCGTTTTCCCCGAGGATTTGCGCGAAATTGCGCACGAAATAGATGGCAAATCCAAGCAGAACGGCTGTCAGGACGGCGATCCCTGTGCCGCCGAACCGAACGTGGCGCATGGTAAACGCGGCCCCGATCAGAACCATCGAGATCAGAAAGAAAGGCCGGGCCAGCTGTACCTGCAGCCAGACCTCATATTGTTTGGTCGAAAACCCCGCCTCGCGCAGGTCGCTGATCAACTGGGGCAGGTCATAAACTGAAACCGAATCCTGTTGCCCAAACGTATCCATGATCCGCTGTCGGGTCAGCGAGGTCGGCAGCTCCAGACGCTCGTGCACAACTGAATTGGATTCAGGGTTTTGCCCATCCTGCAAGGCCCAGGTTTTTGCCTGATACAGAACCCAGTTCCCGTCTTCCAACTCTGCCCGATCCGCAACAATTTGCTGGGTTGGTTTGCCATCCCGCCCAAAGGTGATGACGGTAACACCGTCCAGCCGCAGCTTGTCTTGGTTCGATGTTGCCCGGGCGTGGATAACGGCCTGCCCATTCTCGGCAGACTGGCGCAGCCACAGGCCCTCGCTGCTGATCGAAAGGGCCGAACTGCCGTTGTTTCGGTATGAATCCGACAAGCGGCGGAACTCTTCGGATGTGGCCGCCGCGATGGGATTCAACAGTGCAACGGCCAGAGCGCCGATGATCAGCGACAACAGGACAGGGGCGACCAAAGCGCGGATGCCCGAGCGGCCAGTTGCACGGGTCACCACAAGTTCGGACGTACGTGCCAGCCCAACGAACAGCGCGATGGTGGACAGGATGACCAGCAAAGGCAGCATTTCGCTGATGGCGGCCGGTGTATTCAGCAGTGTGAGGTGGAGCAGCTGGGCAAAAGACAGGTCGAAATCGTCAAAGCGGCGAATCTGTTCGATCAGATCGATGAGAATCATCAAGGTCAGGAAAATACCTCCGATGACCATGAAGCTTTGCAGAAACCGGCGGGCAAAATAACGGTCCAGGATCATAGGCGCGACCCCGCTGCGCCTGTAGTGCGGGGCGTCGGGCCGATATCGCGCCTGCGCAATGCTGTGCGCGACGGCGTATGCCTGCCCTCTCGTACCACGTCTTTCTCCCCCGAGCCTGCCGGTCATTTTTTCGGGACCTTAATGCAATTGAAAGGCGGGGAAAACTGCTATCTGGTCAATGCGTGCCCCGCGGGCTAGGTCTTGGGGAACAGAATTCGAGGAGTGTACAATGAGCAGTCTGATACCGATCCGTTTTCAGGAATTTGACCTGGAGGCTATGGCGCAGGCCGGAGGGCGCGTCGCCATCATCATTCCGGACGACGGTAAGATGGGCCCGGCAGCCCGCAGAGCCAACCGTCTGACGAAGGGCGGGTTGGCGCGGCTTGTTGAAAGCGAGAGTTTCAGAAAGTCGAAGACAGGGGACGTCATCTCGATGGCATGGCCCACAGGAATGGCGGCAGAGGCGCTGGATGTTCTGGTTCTGCCACGTCGCCCTGAGGTCGGCGAAGCCCGCAAGGCAGGTGCAGCCCTTGCCAAACTGGCGGGCGGAAAGGACATGCTGGTGATGGTTGGCAATCACGCGCGCGTCGAGGATCTGGCACTGGGGATTGTTCTGCGCAGCTATGAATTCGACGCGCATAAAACCAAGGAAAGCCAGAATGCTGGCACAGTGACAATCAGCCACTCAAAGCCTGCTGAGGCCGAGGCAGAATTCGCACCTCTCTATGCAATTGCTGACGGGGTTCGGATGACGCGCGATCTGACCAATGAACCGGCAAATGTTTTGACCACCACCGAATTCGCGGACCGCCTGGTTGAGATGCAGGGGCTGGGTCTTGAGGTCGAAGTGCTGGACGAAGACAAGCTGGCCGAGTTGGGGATGCGCACATTGCTAAGCGTCGGGCAGGGCTCGGACAGCCCTTCGAAAGTGGTGGTGATACAGTGGAATGGCGGTGCCAAGGACGACGCGCCTCTGGCTTTGGTCGGAAAAGGCGTAGTGTTCGACACGGGTGGTATCTCGCTCAAACCAGCTGCTGGCATGGAAGAGATGACCATGGACATGGGCGGAGCCGGAGTTGTTGCGGGCACCATGCGCGCGCTGGCCAAGCGCAAGGCAAAAGCCAATGTCGTGGGGCTGGTTGGTCTGGTCGAGAATATGCCATCAGGTAACGCCACCCGTCCGGGTGATGTGGTCAGGTCTATGAAAGGTGATACGGTCGAGATCATCAACACCGACGCCGAGGGCCGTCTGGTTCTGTGTGACGTGATGTGGTACGCGCAGGAACGGTTCAAGCCGGTCGGCATGATCGATCTGGCAACTTTGACCGGTGCGATCATTATCGGGTTGGGCCATGAGAATGCTGGTGTCTTTTCGAACAATGACACATTCTGCGATGCCTTCCTGAAATCTGCCAAGGCCGAGGATGAAGGCGCCTGGCGGATGCCATTGGGCGATGCCTATGACAAATTGCTGAAATCGCGCATTGCCGACATGAAAAACGTGGGCGGTCGTCCCGCGGGTTCAGTCACCGCCGCGCAATTCCTGCAGCGTTTCGTGAAAGAGGAAACGCCGTGGATTCACCTGGATATTGCGGGGGTCGCCTCGGTTGCCGACGAGACATCTTATGCGCCCAAAGGCGCCACCGGCTGGGGCGTACGCGCACTGAGCCGGTTTGTGCAGGACAATTTCGAGTAGGCATATGGGCGCTGTCTATTTCTACCACCTGACCCGCCAGCCGCTGGAGCACACCTTGCCTGCGCTGCTGGACAAGGCGCGGCAAGCCGGGTGGCGGATAGCCGTGCGGGGTACTGACCCTGCACGGATGGACTGGCTGGATGAAAAACTTTGGCTGGGACCCGAGGACGGGTTCCTGCCCCATGGTCGCGCAGGCGGTCCGCATGACGCGGACCAGCCGATCCTGCTGACCACCAGCGCCGTGGCGGGAAATGGCGCGACCTGCATCATGGCCGTGGATGGAGCGCCGGTCGAGGCGGAAGAAGTCGCCGCGCTGGAACGGGTTTGTATCCTGTTCGATGGCAATGACGACATGGCTGTACAACACGCGCGCGGGCAGTGGAAAGCGCTGACGGATGCCGGATGTTCCGCACAATACTGGTCGGAGGAGTCCGGGCGGTGGGAGAAAAAGGCCGAAGCCTGACCGGCCCGCAATTTTCAGGAGATACGACGATGCAGAAGAAGCCTTTGGGCCGTACCGGAATTATGGTGAGCGATCTGTGCCTTGGCACGATGACATTTGGCTCTCAAACATCTGAAACGGATGCGCACCGGCAGATGGATATGGCGCTGGACGCGGGGATCAACTTTGTCGACGCGGCCGAAATGTACCCGGTGAACCCTGTCGCGAAGGAAACGATCGGGCGCACCGAAGAGATTTTGGGAAACTGGAATGCCGCCAATCCTACCCGCCGGGGTGATTATGTTCTGGCGACCAAGCATTCCGGCGCGGGGCTGTCCTTTGTCCGTGATGGTGCGCCGATCACCGCCCGCACCATACCCGAAGCGATTGAGGGGTCTTTGCGACGATTGCAGACCGGGTACATCGACCTCTACCAGTTCCACTGGCCCAATCGGGGCAGCTATATGTTTCGGCAGAATTGGGATTATGCGCCGTCTGGCGAAAACACGGACGAAGTGCTGAGCAACATGCAGGAATGCCTTGAGGCATTGCAGGCTCAGGTGGACAAGGGCAATATCCGTGCCTTTGGCCTGTCGAATGAAAGCGCTTGGGGAACCGCGCAATGGCTGCGGCTGGCCGAACAGATGGGGGCGCCGCGCGTGGCATCGGTGCAGAACGAATATTCATTGCTGTGCCGCCATTTCGACACCGACCTGGGTGAGTTGAGTGTGCATGAAGATGTTGGGCTGATGGCGTTTTCCCCTTTGGCGGCAGGATTTTTGACCGGGAAGTATCAAAATGACTGCGTCCCCGACGGATCGCGTATGTCCTTTGTGCCCGAGATGGGAGGCCGGAAATCCGGTCGTGTTTTCGAGGCGGTTGCAGCTTATCTGGACATCGCCGCGCGGCATGGTCTGGATCCGGTGCATATGGCACTGGCGTGGTGCCGGACGCGCCCGTTCATGATGTCGGCAATCTTCGGGGCCACGACCGTTGCACAGCTGGATCATATTCTGGCGGGCGTGGATCTTGAATTACCCAAGGATGTGTTGGCCGAGATCAGCAGGGCGCATCGGGCGCACCCGATGCCGTTTTAGGGGCTCTGCCCCCGTCGCCTTTGGCGACGCCCCCGGGATATTTTGGGCCAGATGAAGGTGGATCCGGTCAGTGATGGGTGGGATGCGCGCGTTCGTGTCTCAGGTCGCGGGCCGATTGACCGTGGGCGGTGCGGAAAGCGCGGGCAAAGCTGGATTGTGAGGCAAAGCCGGTGGCGAGCGCCACATCCATCAATGGCATATCAGTGTCGGTGACCAGACGACGGGCCTCGGCCAGGCGCAGTTGCAGATAGTGGTCCTGCGGCGTCGTGTTCAGGCGCAGGCGGAACTGTTGTTGCAGCGTCCGCGGGCTGGTGCCTAGGCGATCTGCGATATAGGCCAGCGGCAGGGGATCATCCAGTGACGCCTGCATCATTGAGTTGGCCTTTGCGGTCAGTGCTGTGTGGCGATGGGGTACGCCTGTGCGGCTTTGCGGTTTTCCAGGGTCCGGAGCGCCATCGTAAAGGAACAGGCCCGCAACACGCGCGGCGAAACTCGCGCCGTGACGGGCGGCGATGATGTGCAGCATCATCTCGACAGCCGGAATTGCGCCACCCGAAGTCAGGCGGTTGCCCGAAACGGTGAAGCGGTCGGTGCGCACATCAACTTCGGGAAACCGGGTGGCGAAATTTTCGAGGTCTTCCCAATGGGTTGTTGCCAGGTGGCCGTCCAGTAGCCCGGCCTCGGCCAGAAGCCAGGGACCGCCATCAATGCCTGCCATCGTTGCGCCGGTGCCGGCGATGCGGCGCAGACCAGCCAGAAGGCTGGGGGTGGCGTGGCGGGCCAGTTGGAACCCGGCGACCACGATCATCAGGTCGCAGGATTGCAGCCGGGCCAGTGGAATACCGGGCACTTGCAACGCACTTGTCAGCATTGCGGGTTCTGGCGTCGCGGTCACATAGTCCCAGTCAAAGGCCGGGCGGTCTGCCAGACGGTTCGCGGCCCGCATCGGGTCCACCGCAGAGGCAAAGCTGAGCGTGTTGCATTCGTCCAGCACAAGCACCGCGGTTTTCAGGGCGCGGTGTTCCGGTTGCAGTATGTTTTTTGCGGATTTCATCAAGTTTGATTCGCATATTGCCAAGTGGTTTTCCCAAAGCTGCGCCAGAGTCGGGTCAGAACGCAAATCGGAATCCGGGGAAAAGCCTGGGGAAAACCCAAGGCAGAACCGGGTATAACTTGGGGAAAACACCATGCCTCTGGAAATGAACCGCGAAGTCTTTATTACCTGCGCCGTAACCGGCTCGGGCGGGACGCAGGACCGCAGCCCGCATGTGCCGCGGTCGCCGCGGCAGATCGCCGACAGCGCAATCGCTGCCGCCAAGGCCGGGGCGGCAGTGGTACACTGCCACGTGCGCGACCCCGAGACCGGTGCGCCAAGCCGCAGGCTGGATTTGTACCGTGAGGTGACAGACCGCATCCGTGACGCTGATGTGGACGCTGTTTTGAATCTGACCGCAGGGATGGGTGGCGATATCGTATTCGGCGGTGTTGAAAACCCGTTTCCTGTGGCCGAGGGCACCGACATGGTTGGCGCTTCGGAACGCGTGGCGCATATTGCCGAATGCTTGCCCGAAATATGCACCTTGGACTGCGGCACAATGAACTTTGCCGAGGCCGATTATGTTATGACGAATACGCCCGGTGCATTGCGCGCCATGGGCAAGATGATGACTGATCTGGGTGTGAAGCCCGAAATCGAAGCCTTTGACACCGGCCACCTGTGGTTTGCAAAGCAACTGGTGAAGGAAGGGATTCTGGCACCAAACGCTTTGGTCCAGCTGTGCATGGGGGTACCGTGGGGCGCGCCGGATGATCTGAATACCTTTATGGCGATGGTGAACAACGTGCCGGATGACTGGACCTTCAGCGCGTTTTCACTGGGACGGAACGAGATGCCGTTTGTCGCGGCTTCGGTTCTGGCGGGCGGCAATGTGCGCGTGGGGCTTGAGGACAACCTTTGGCTGGATAAGGGCGTAATGGCCGAGAACTGGCAGCTGGTGGAACGTGCGGGATCCATCATCGAGAATATGGGCGCGCGCGTGATCGGCCCTGACGAAGTCCGTGCGAAGCTGGGGCTGACCAAGCAGGCACCTGTTGCAAAATAATGGACACGCGGGTTTTGGGGGCCAGCCCCCAAGCCCCCGGAGTATTTCTAAAAAGATGAAACATGCGCAGCCAGTAGGTGGGAAATCATGAAAACGGCAGCAATTATTGGGGGCGGAGTTATCGGTGGTGGATGGGCCGCGCGGTTCCTGCTCAATGGCTGGGATGTGCGGGTGTTTGATCCCGACCCCGAGGCGGAACGCAAGATTGGAGAGGTGCTGGACAACGCAAGACGGTCCTTGCCGGGGCTGAGTGACGTTCCGTTGCCAGCCGAGGGCTTGCTGAGCTTTCACAGCGACATGGCCGAAGCGGTTAAGGGTGCGCGTTGGATACAGGAGAGCGTGCCGGAGCGTCTGGATTTGAAACTGAAGGTTTACAAAGGCTTGCAGGAGGCTTGCGATCCGGGCGCGATCATCGGATCCTCGACCAGCGGGTTCAAGCCGTCCGAACTTCAGGACGGAGCGCTGCGCCCCGAGCAGATCTTGGTGACGCACCCCTTCAACCCGGTTTACCTGTTGCCTTTGATCGAGCTTGTACCAACGGACAAGAACCCGCCCGAGATGATCGAACAGGCGCAGGACCTGTTGAAATCGCTCGGGTTTTTCCCGCTGCACGTCAAGAAAGAGATCGATGCGCATATTGCCGACCGGTTCCTGGAAGCTGTCTGGCGCGAGGCGCTGTGGCTGGTCAAGGATGGCATTGCGACGACCGAAGAGATTGACGAGGCCATCCGTATGGGGTTCGGCATCCGCTGGGCACAGATGGGTCTGTTCGAAACCTACCGCGTGGCCGGTGGCGAGGCGGGGATGCGGCATTTCATGGCGCAGTTCGGGCCTGCCTTGAAATGGCCGTGGACCAAGCTGATGGATGTTCCCGAGTTCACTGACGAACTGGTCGATTTGATCGCCAATCAATCTGACGCACAATCCGGGATGCATTCGATCCGAGAGCTGGAGCGTATTCGCGACAACAACCTTGTTGGCATGATGCGGGCCCTCAAGGCGCAGAATTACGGCGCGGGTGCGGTGCTGAACCAACATGACGCACGGTTGAAACCCGGTGCGCTGCCGACGCTGGATCAAGCGGATCTGAGCCAGCCCATCCTGACCCTGTCGCGGGCCGTTCCGCTGGATTGGACGGATTACAACGGCCACATGAACGAAGCGAAATATCTGGAGGCCTTTGCCGCCGCCACCGATCGGTTCATGGAAATCATCGGATGCGATGCGGATTACATCGCCTCGGGCGGCAGCTATTTCACAGCGGAGAACCACATTCGCTATGTGGATGAAGCTCATGCCGGTGCAAAAATCGACGTGTGCACGCAGATGCTGTTGGGGCAAGGCAAGAAACTGCATGTGTTCCACAGCATGTACGAGGGCGACAAGCTGCTGGCCACGGGCGAAAGTTTTCTGCTGCATGTCAGTCTGGAAACCCGTCGCCCCAGCCCGCCATCTGCTGAAATCGAGGCAGCTATGGCGCGGGTTGCAGAGGCTCAGGCCGGATTGCCTTATCCCGAGGGCGCAGGCGCAGCGATCAGGAAGCCTTCATGACGCGCCGGGTTCTGGTGACGGCTGGCGCGTCAGGCGTCGGCCGGGCCATGGCCGAGGCGTTTGACGCGGTTGGCTATGACGTCCGGGTTACTGATATCGATCAGGCGGCGTTGGATATTTTGCCCGAACATTGGACCAGGCACCGAGCCGATGTTGCGGACGAAGCAGACATGCGCACGGTATTTGACGCCGTCCGTTCGACGGGCGGGTTGGATGTGCTCTGCGCCAATGCCGGTATTGCCGGCCCGACAAATGCCATTGAGGATATTGATCTGGACGCGTGGCGTGCTTGTGTCGCGGTCAATCTGGACGGTGCTTTTCTGGCGGCAAAATATGCAGCGCCGCTGATGAAAACGGCGCGGGCGGGCAGCATCATTCTGACCTCGTCGACAGCCGGGCAGTATGGCTACCCGTTCCGGGCGCCCTATGCGTCGGCAAAATGGGCGGTCATCGGGTTGATGAAAACACTGGCGATGGAGCTGGGGCCCTATGGCATCCGTGCCAATGCCATTTGTCCAGGCGCAGTTGAAGGCCCTCGGATGGAGGGCGTCCTGACCCGCGAGGCCGCAGCCAAGGGCATGACCCGTGATGAGGTCTATCGGGGCTATGCCTCGGGCACCTCAATGGGGCGCTTCGTCGAAGCGCAGGATGTCGCCAATATGGCAGTCTTCCTTGCCTCAGATGCGGCACGTCTGGTTTCAGGTCAGGTGATTGCGGTGGATGGCCACACGGTCAACCCGGACCCGAAATTGTAACTCAGCCCTGGTTTGGACCACGGATCTGGCGGATGGTCTGACGGACTGCCTGCCAGTCCTGGGCTTCTTGCCGGTTTCCGGCAGCTTCGCAGTCGCGCATTTTTTGCGCGGCTTCGGCCTCGGCTTGGTCTCCATGGGCGGCAAAAAGTGCACGTGCGTATTGAGCGGTTTGAATTGCGTCCATTCCTGTGCTCCTCCGTCTGTGTTCGGAATGCCTTATGGTTCGCGCCACAGTAGAATAGCACAGGTTGGATGGCGCTGCATCACCAGTCGCGGGAAACCGCCGTTCTGAGGCGACGCAGATGGTTTGGAAAGTCCCGGGCGGCCACGTCGGCCTCGCGTACCAGTGTGTCGAAATGGCGTGAGAATGTCTCGATCCGATCCCGGTCGCGGAAGGCCATATAGTGACTTCCTGCGTAAAATACACAAAGCAGCGGGCCGAAAATCGTCACGGGTGCGGAATAAAGCCGTTTTGCGTCAAACAGATAGATACGCATCCGCGGATAGAGCTGTTCGCACAGCGCCAACAGGTGATCGATCTGTTCCAGCCGAACCTCGGGGCTGAGACCCTGATAATACCCAGTGGCGCTTGCAAAGCTTTCGATTTCGAATAACGGCATGGCGATCTCATAGTCTGACTGGGCGCTGCGCATCCATGCCAGACGATCCGCCGACGCGCCGATGGCTTGGTCAGCGGTCCGGCCCAGATGCGGGGCGTATTCCCATTCCAGTATCGAACGCGTCTTGAGCATGTCGGGCAGGGTGGCCGGGACATAGCGGATTTTGTACCCGGCGGCCTCCTGATGCCACTCGAAGATACGTTCATCGACAAGGGCGCGTGGGGCCTCGGTAAAGGTCAGCGAGCTAGCCAGAAGCTCAGCCGCGCTTTCCGGCCTGTCAGATAGGCTCAGCAACCAGTCGGCCGAAACGCCGAGCGCCGCTGCACATCCGCCAACAACATGGGCGTTGGGCAACCGCGCGCCATGATCTGTCAGCAATTGGGAAACGGTCGAGCGGTCAACGCCAATATTGCGCGCAAGGGCACTTTGGCTGACATGGCGCTCTTCCATCGCGCGGGCGAGGCGGAGACGAAATTGCGCGGCACGATCGCGCTTGTCGATATTTTCCTGCATGCCGTGATTTTTATCATATTTGATTAGTTTTGTTAATCATATTCAGAATTTTCAATGCCGGGGTCCGGATGTAACGCTTTGAGTAAGAAAAAAACGGGGTTCGGAATGGAAACGCGGCGAAGATCAGTCGTGAAAGCAATCGTTTGGAATGCGATGGGGTTGGCGATCATGACAATGGTGGGCCTGTTGGCAACAGGCTCGGCCGCTGTAGGAGGGGCGCTGGCGCTGGTGAACACGGCCATCGGCCTGACGATGTACGTGATTTACGAAAGAATTTGGGCGAACATTTCGTGGGGCCGAAATGGCTGACCCCACGACACCCAAATCGCCCGAATGGGGCACGTTTTTCCTGATCGTCTTGTGTTATGCTGCGTGGCTTGCCGGTCTGTTCTGGCTGGCAAACACATCCTTGTGGTTGGCTATCCCTGCTCTGGGTGTTGTTGCGGCTTTGCATTCGTCACTGACGCATGAGGCCCTGCACGGGCACCCATTTCGTGCCAAAAGGCTGAACGAGGCGTTGATGGCACTGCCGTTGACATTGGCAATTCCGTATAACCGCTTTCGGGACCTGCATCTGGCGCATCATCAGGATGCCACCCTGACAGACCCTTATGACGACCCGGAATCGAATTATCTGGATCCGCATATCTGGTCGGGATTGCCGCGGCTGGCGCAGATGATCCTGAGCCTGAACAACACGCTGTTGGGGCGGATGGTACTGGGGCCTGTCCTTGGTCAGGTTCTGTTTATGCGTGACGAATGGCGTGGGTTGATGCGCGGGGACAGGGCGATCCTGCTGGCATGGGCTGTGCACCTTCCCGGCGCGGCGGTGGTTCTGTGGGTAGCTGCGCAATCGGCCATGCCGGTTTGGGCCTATCTGGTCGCGGCCTATATGGGGCTGTCGCTTTTGAAGATCCGCACGTTTCTTGAGCATCGTGCACATGAAAAATCCCGCGCCCGCACGGTTATAGTCGAAGATCGCGGACCTTTGGCGTTTTTGTTTTTAAACAATAACCTACACGTCGTTCATCATATGAATCCGGCGGCTCCGTGGTATCGCTTGCCTGCATTGTACCGCGACGGAAAGGACAGGTATTTGGCTTGCAATGAGGCTTATGTTTACCGGTCCTATGCACAGGTTTTCCGGCAGTATTTCTTTCGCGCAAAAGACCCTGTGCCACATCCGCTCTGGCCAAAGCCTTGATTTGACGACACAACGGGTGGCATGAGTCTCTGGATCCCTGTCACAATTGCTGCCGCCAGTTTCCAGACTGTGCGTTTCATGCTGCAAAAGTCGCTGGCCAGCGTGAAACTATCCGCTGCAGGTGCAACTTTTGCGCGGTTTGCCTATTCCATGCCGTTGGCGGTTATCGGGCTATATGTTGCGTTGCAGATAACCGGGGCGAGCATGCCTCGGCTTGGCAGTTTGTTCTGGCTTTACGCGGTCATCGGAGGGACAGCGCAAATCCTTGCAACGATCTGCGTGGTGGCGTTGTTCAAACAACGCAATTTTGCCGTTGGAATTACCTTCAAGAAAACCGAGGTGATCCAGACCGCGATTGTTGGTTTTTTGGTCTTGGGGGACAGTGTGTCGCGGGGCGCATTGTTCGCGATCCTGTTGGGGTTGATGGCTGTTCTTTTGTTGTCAAAAACACCCGGAGGGGCCGGACCCTGGTGGCGCCATCTGACCAATCGGGCTTCGCAATTGGGGCTTGGATCAGGTGTTTTGTTTGCGTTTTCCGCCGTCAGCTATCGTGGGGCTTCACTGCAACTGGGCGATATCGATGCGTGGTTCCGAGCGCTGGTAACGTTGGCCGCAGTGGTGACATTCCAGTTCGCCAGCATGGGGATATGGCTGCTGTGGCGCGACCGGGCCGAACTGCGGGCAGTCTGGCAAACGAGAAAGACCGGGGTATTTGTCGGCCTGTCCAGCCTCGGCGGCTCGTTTTGCTGGTTCTGGGCCTTCACCTTGCAGAATGCGGCTTATGTCAAAGCGCTGGGGCAGGTTGAGCTGATCTTTAGCCTGATGGCGTCGATCCTGTTCTTCCGCGAGACGATCACCCGGCGCGAAATCGCCGGGATGATGTTGCTTGGGTTTTCGATTTTAGCGCTTGTTCTGGCAATTTAGCTGGCGCGACGTTCGTCAAAGCTGAGCGCGATGAAGCTGGGCAGGTGATCTCCCATGCCCACGACGGCCGGACCGGTGTCTTCCTTGCGCCCACGACTGCGCCCCTTCGGTTCGCGAACCTTTTTGCCTTCTTTCGGGCTCTCGGGGGCTTTGGCCTTTTTCTCAGGCTTTGGCTGTTCGGGTCTGGGGTCGTCCTGAACCGGGTTGTCTATGCGCGGGATGTCTTTCTGGATCAGCTTCTCGATCGCAACCAGTGCTTTTTCGTCGCGTCCCGAACAGATTGTGATGGCTTTACCTTCACGGCCGGCGCGGCCGGTGCGGCCAATGCGGTGCACATAATCCTCGGGATGGCCGGGGACGTCGAAATTGAACACATGGCTGACGGCTGGCACATCCAGGCCACGCGCAGCCACGTCTGAGGCGACCAGCAGGCGCAATGATCCCTCACGGAAACCGTCCAGTGTTTTCATCCGCTGCGACTGGTCCAGATCGCCATGGATGGCGGCCGCGTTGTAGCCGTGTTTTTTCAGGGATTTTGTGCAGATATCCACGTCAGTCTTGCGGTTGCAGAAGATGATCGCATTTGTGCATTTGTCGCCTTCAGCATCGATCAGCGCACGCAGAACCTTGCGTTTGTTGCTGGCTTCGCGGTCCCGACGGCCGCCTTTGAACATGACCACGCCCTGTTCGATGGTCTCGGATGCGGTCGCCTGACGGGCAACTTCGACCCGGGCAGGGGCCGACAGGAACGTGTCGGTTATCCGCTCGATCTCGGATGCCATGGTGGCTGAGAAGAACAGGGTCTGACGGGTGAAAGGTGTTAGTGAGAAGATGCGTTCGATATCGGGGATGAACCCCATGTCGAGCATACGGTCCGCTTCATCCACCACCATGATCTGCACGCCGGTCAGCAACAGCTTGCCGCGCTCGAAATGATCCAGCAGACGGCCCGGCGTGGCGATCAGAACGTCGACGCCACGGTCAATCAGGGCTTCTTGCTCTTTGAAGCTGACACCACCGATCAACAGCGCTTTGGTCAGTTTCAGGTGTTTGGTATAGGTGTCGAAATTCTCGGCCACCTGAGCGGCCAGTTCCCGCGTCGGGCACAAAACCAACGAACGTGGCATACGGGCACGCGCCCGGCCACGGGCCAGCAGTGTGATCATTGGCAGCGTAAAGCTGGCGGTTTTACCCGTGCCTGTCTGAGCTATGCCCAAAACATCGCGTCCTTCCAATGCGGGCGGAATCGCACCTGCCTGGATCGGAGTTGGGGTTTCGTATCCGGCTTCCTCAATGGCTTTGAGGACCTTCGGGTTCAGGTTCAGTTCGTTAAACTTTGTCATGTAAGTCCGGTTGAATGCGGACACTTGACCTGGCCCGCGCGTATAAGATGTGCCGGGCCCGGATGGCCATGCGCGTGATGCGACATTTCGGCTTGGACGCGGACATAACAAAAACGTTGGTCGGGGTCAAATGAAGACCGCTGCATCAGGGTTTCATCGAGACAGGTTCGAGTTTTGCGCAACAATTCAGCAACTTCCGGGAAAGTGTTTCGCCAATTTCCCGTCCAGATTCAACACGCGGTGGCGGATCAGCCCTTTCTGCTCCAGCCGGGCGCGGACTTCTGGGTCAGCGCCGCTCATCTCGTTGAAGAACGCGCGCAGCCCGTCCTCGCCGTGTTCGCTTTCAATCCAGCTGAGCAATTCATTCTTGTTCAGCCCCCCCATCTCGCGCGGGGCATTCGGGGCCATGCCAGCCTGATACGAGCCGCGATCCAAGCGGAACGGATAATGTGCAATCCAGTGATCCCAGTCCGGCGCGTGGCGGTGGCATAGATCGACCTGCGCAAGTTCGTATTTACACGGCAGCAATTTCCCGTTCTGAAACAGGTTGTGGATACGAAAACTCAGACGTTTCAATCCCGTGCGCGCAAACAACTTGCCCTGTACATGGCTGAGGAACCCGCCAAGGACGAAAGCCCCATAGTTGGGATAAAGCATCTCAATCAGCTGTGTTCGGGCCGGGCTTTGTGGAACATGCGCCTTGTACAGGTCTTCGCCGCCTGCCAGCGCCTCGATTGGGCGGACCCGGGCGGCGTGAACCTTGTCCCCGATATCGCGCAACACATCCGAGATTGGGGTCGGCGACCACAGAAACTCGTCAACATCGATATGGGCCAGCCAATCCAGGTGCGTTTCACGATAGGCATAGGTGGCGTTGACCGATTGGCGAACCTGGTGCTTGTCCGGTCGTGTGCGTTTTAGCTTTTGCCAATAGGCATCATCGCAAACCTGTACGCAAACACTGGGATGTGCCTTCAGCGCCTCGAACGTGCGCTGGTTCGGCTCATCCAGATAGATATAGATGGTCTCGGCACCCAGATCGAGGTGATAGGCTACGAACCGAAGGACGTCTTCGGTCGGTCCCCTGACCATCGACACGACACCCCATGTGGTCATGTGCGCTGCGCGCGCGCTTCGCGCATGAGTTTCAGGCGGCGAAAGACACCGCCGGGATCACTGTTGAGCTCGGTCATCAAGTGATCGACCAGTGGCGCGATGGTGGTGTCGCTTAGGGCTTTGGTCCAGACCGGAGCAATCAGATTGACGTCCAGTCCGCCACTTCCAAGGGAAAACCCTTTCATCTGATAGGGCAGCGGGACGTGTTTCAGTTTTTGATACGGAAATGGTGTTGCCGGGGGCAGCTGCGAAAAGCGCCTCTCGAACTCATAAAGCTTCATCATGCCGAACAACATGCGCAACGCATGACCAACCTCGCGCTGGGTTGCAGTTTGGCCGTGGTCCGCAAAGGTCTGAACCGACGAGACCAGCCACCGCAGATCAAGCGTGGACAGAAGGTGGTCCGACTGTTCGTCCCAAAGGCGGCAAAACAGAAGCGGGGCGTGGCGCGGGAAGGACCGCTTTCGCAGGTTCGAGATCAACTGGGCATTCAGGAAAGCAAGTTCTGAATTTCCGACAAATTCCCGCGCTATCTGAGCGCGCTTGCGATCCCAGCTTGTATTAGGCTTTGGCGGGGGCACAGTCGCACTTTCGGGCAATGCACGACCGGCCAGTTCAATGAGGTCGATGTCAAGGTCAGGCAACGAGGTGGTGCCGAACTGAAACGGGCTGCGCCGGTTTTCATACCTGTCCAGCATGTCGGGCAGACCGCCGGGGAAAGTCAGTTCATCCTTGCTCATGCGCGCAGAATTGCACAGGCAGACTCGGCTGTGCAATCAGTGAGTTGGATCACACCATCATCTCTTTGGTGGCGGTCAGGTTCAGGGCGGGATAGTCCCGAACCACCCGGTCGATGTCCCATTGCAGCCGGGTCAGATAGACAATGTCGCCGTCATGGTCGTGCGCGATGTGCTGCTTGTTTGCATTCACAAACTTTTCGACCTCGGCCTTGTCACCACTGACCCAGCGGGCCGAGGTGAACTGAGACGCCTCGAAACGCACGGGCAGGCCGTATTCCATCTCGATCCGGCTGGCGAGCACTTCGAACTGCAACGCACCGACAACGCCGACGATAAAGCCCGAGCCAATCGAAGGTTTGAACACCTTTGCCGCGCCTTCCTCGGCAAACTGCATCAGGGCTTTTTCCAGATGCTTGGCCTTCATCGGATCGCCCGCGCGGACGCCTTGCAGCAGTTCCGGCGCGAAAGAGGGGATGCCGGTGACGCGCAGCGCCTCGCCTTCGGTCAGCGTGTCACCGATGCGCAGCTGGCCGTGGTTGGGAATGCCGATGATATCTCCGGCCCAGGCCTCTTCTGCCAGTTCCCGGTCAGATGCCAGAAACAGCACCGGGTTTGAAATCGCCATCGGCTTTTTCGACCGTACATGGGTCAGCTTCATGCCGCGCTTGAAATGGCCGGAGGCCATGCGCACAAACGCCACCCTGTCACGGTGCTTGGGGTCCATATTGGCCTGCACCTTGAAAACAAAGCCTGCGACCTTCTTTTCATCCGGCGAAATCTGGCGGGGTTCGGCTGATTGCACTTGCGGCTGCGGGCCGTAAGCGCCGATGCCTTCCATCAGTTCCTTGACGCCGAACGAATTGATGGCCGAGCCGAACCAGATCGGGGTCATGTGCCCTTCAAGCACCGCCTGCGGGTTCAGCGCGGGCAGCAACTCGCGCGCCATCTCAACCTCTTCCAGCAGCTTTTCCAGCAGATGTTCGGGTACGTGCTCTGCGAGTTTCGGGTCATCAAGCCCGTTAATCTCGATGCTCTCTGCCACCTTGTTCCGGTCGGCGCGGTCCATCAGCTCCAGCCGGTCGCGCAGCATGTCGTAGCAGCCGATGAAATCACGACCTACGCCAATCGGCCATGCGGCGGGGGTGACGTCGATGGCCAGCATCTCCTGGATTTCGTCGATGATCTCAAACGTATCGCGGCTTTCGCGGTCCATCTTGTTACAGAAGGTCAGGATCGGCAGATCGCGCAGGCGGCAGACCTCGAACAGTTTTTGCGTCTGGCTTTCGACACCCTTCGCGCCGTCGATCACCATCACGGCCGCATCCACGGCCGTCAGCGTGCGGTAGGTATCTTCCGAGAAATCGCTGTGGCCGGGCGTGTCAACAAGATTGAACCGGAAATTGCCATAGTCGAACGACATGGCCGATGCGGAAACCGAGATTCCGCGATCTTTCTCCATCTGCATGAAGTCCGAGCGTGTCCGCCGTGCCTCGCCCTTGGCGCGCACCTGACCGGCCATCTGAATGGCGCCCCCGTACAGCAGGAACTTTTCAGTCAGCGTCGTTTTGCCCGCATCCGGGTGCGAGATGATGGCGAATGTCCGGCGACGGGCAATCTCGGGCGGCAGGGCAGGTTGGTTCGAGGTATCAAGCATGACCGCGCGTATAGGCGGGGAATCCTGCCGAGGCAAGACAAAGGGGCTGGTTCGAATCACGGCCTTGTGGCTATAAGAACATATAGTGAACAAATAATGGAGTAATTCGATGGATTTGAAAGAGATTGCCAATGAATTGGTGGCTGGCTGCCGTGAGGACCGCGCCAAGGAAAATCTTGAGAAATTGTATGCGCCGGACGCAGTTTCTGTTGAAGCGGTCGATTACTCAGGCATGGGGCGCGAAGTACAAGGGCGTGACGCGATCCGTGGCAAACATGAATGGTGGGAAGGAGCCCACGAGGTTTCTGGCGCTTCGGTCAGCGACCCGTTTGTGCACGGCGAGGACCGCTTTGCGGTGATTTTCGAAGTGCAGGGTAAGGTAAAGGAAACCGGCGAAGCCTTTGATATGCGTGAAGTGGGTGTCTATCACGTCGCAGATGGCAAGATCGTTCGCGAAGAGTTCTTCTACTGATCCCAAGCCATTTCTGGTCTTCCCTGTCTGGCCGATGCTAGACATGCGGCAATGACTGACAGGGAGGATCCGATGGACCTTGGTATAAAAGGAAAGCGCGCGCTGGTCTGTGCCAGCAGCAAAGGGCTGGGTTTGGGCTGTGCCGAGGCTTTGGCTGAGGCTGGCGTAAATCTTGTGATGAATGCGCGTGGTTCGGACGCTTTGGAGAGCGAGGCGGCACGCCTCAGGTCAGAGCATGGCGTCGAGGTACAAACAGTCGCGTGTGACGTGACGACTGCGGAAGGGCAGGCGCGGGTGATCGAAGCGGCGCAGGGCGTTGATATTCTTGTGACAAATGCCGGTGGACCGCCGCCGGGTTTATGGTCGGACTGGGAGCGTGATGATTTCATCAAGGCGCTGGATGCCAATATGTTGACCCCCATTGCGTTCATGAAAGCGCTGCTTCCCGGAATGATGGACAAAGGTTGGGGGCGGGTGGTGAACGTCACCTCACAATCCGTGCGCGCGCCAATTGCGGTGCTGGGGCTTTCGAATGCAGCCCGCACGGGTTTGACCGGATATGTCGCGGGAACTTCACGCCAGGTTGCACCGCATGGCGTGACCATCAACAACCTGCTGCCCGGCATTCATGCAACGGATCGCGCGGATGCGCTGGACAGCGGCGTGGCTGCCCAGCAAGGCATCTCGATCGAAGGCGCCCGCGCAAACCGTTCGGCGACCATTCCTGCACGACGCTATGGAACGCGGCAGGAATTCGGGGCTGCCTGCGCGTTCCTGTGCTCTCAACATGCGGGGTTCATCGTTGGTCAGAACATTCTGCTGGATGGCGGCGCAACCAATTTGACGATGTGACCATGGCGCAAGGGTTTTCGTTGAAAGATCAGATGTTCAACGCTGAGAAAGTGAATTATCTCAGCGGTTTGTTTTCCGGTTCTCGTGCAGAATTTGATGCTCCGGCATTCCGATCTGCGGTCATGTCGCGATTGCTGGAGTTAGAGCTGAAGGATCGGATCATCTGGATCGCCACTTGCCTGCAACAGGCGGTGCCCGGTGATTTGCCTGCCGTTGCCCCGACGATCCTGCGCGCCTTGCCCGCACCTTTGGATCCGACGAAAACGGATGACGATTTTGGCGATTTCATCTTTGCGCCGGTCGGTGAGTGGGTAGCGACCATAGGTCTTGAGCATGTTGATCTGGCTTTAGACGTGATGGAGGAACTGACACAGAGGTTTTCCATGGAATGGGCAATCCGACCGTTCCTGAACCATGACCCGGACCGGGTGTTGCGGCGGATGCAGGACTGGTGCTCTCATGACAGTTACCATGTGCGCAGGCTGGTCAGCGAAGGGACGCGCCCCCGATTGCCATGGGGGCAGGCGGTCGCATTGGGTTTGCAGGACCCGCTGCCATTGCTGGACAAGTTGCACATGGATTCGACGCGGTATGTCACCCGGTCCGTATCCAATCACCTGAATGACATCACCAAGAAAGACCCGGATCTGGTATTGGATCGCCTGAAGGCGTGGCGCAGCCAGGGGCATCAGAATCTGGACGAGCTGGACTGGATGACGTCACACACCCTGCGCGGGCTTGTGAAAGCGGGGCATCCTGAAGCGATGAAGATGTTAGGCTATGACCCGGACGCAGAAATTGAGGTCGCGGTCAACCTGACTTCCGAAGCTCGGATTGGTGACGCTTTGGCCTTTTCAGTCACTTTGAAAGGGGTTGGAGAGCTGCCAGTTCTGGTTGACTATGTCATTCATTTTCAAAGACCTGGCGGGAAAATCTCAGCCAAGGTGCACAAGTTGAAGCAGGCGGCTTTGAAGAACGGGGAACTGACGTTGGAAAAACGCCACAAGTTGAAGGGCGACGCCACAACATTCAAGTTGGTTCCCGGCGCGCACCGGCTGGAGGTTCAGGTAAATGGCAAAATTCGTGCAGGCGTGGACTTCGACCTGCTTGGGTAAAACCGCGCAGGACCGCTCACGCTTTCGTCAAAAACGCCTTCCCCGGATTGCGAACCCCCGGCGGCTGCATTAGCTCGTACATGACCATTTGCGAGGGAAAAGCGCGATGAAACATGAATCGGTGCAGAACTATTATGGTGAAGTCCTGCAAAGCAGTGCTGACTTGCAGACCAATGCGTGCTGCACGCCTGACGACATGCCCGACCATGTCAAAAAGATCCTTTCAAAGATTCATGACGACGTTCTGACTCGCTACTATGGCTGCGGTCTGATTGCCCCACTTGATCTTGAAGGCATGTCGATCCTAGATCTGGGGTGTGGGGCCGGGCGGGATGTATATGCCTTGTCCGCCATGGTCGGTGAGACGGGCCGGGTCGTGGGTGTCGACATGACGCCCGAACAACTGGACGTCGCCCGCGCGCATCAGGAATATCACGCCGAGGCGTTTGGATATGCCCGCAGCAATGTGGAATTCCATCACGGCTATATAGAAAAACTGGATGAGCTTGATCTGGAACCCGGATCGTTCGATATCATCGTCTCGAACTGTGTCATCAACCTGGCCGCGGATAAGAATGCGGTTCTGCGCGGCGCACATAGGTTGTTGAAAGAGGGCGGCGAGATGTATTTCTCGGATGTCTATGCAGACCGCCGTATTCCGCAGGCGATGGCCGAAGACGAAGTTCTTTATGGCGAGTGCCTGTCCGGCGCGCTTTATTGGAATGATTTCCTGTCAATGGCTCGAACGGCCGGTTTCGGCGACCCGCGCCGCGTGACACATCGTCCGCTGACGATCGAAAATCCCGTACTGGAAGAGCGTGTTGCGCCGTTGAAGTTCCTGTCCGCGACATACCGTCTGTTCAAACTACCTGCATTGGAACCGGCTTGTGAAGATTATGGGCAAGCCGTGATCTATAAGGGAACCGTGCCAAACGCACCGCATGAATTTGGTCTGGATGACCACCACGTTATAGAAGCCGGCAAGGTGTTTCCGGTTTGCGGCAATACCTGGATGATGCTGAAAGAAACGCGATTTGCCCGTCATTTTGACTTTATCGGCGATTTTTCGACCCATTATGGTATTTTCGAAGGCTGTGGTGGCGAAAGCCCGTTTGAAGCCATGGGTGCATCTGTCGCTTCTGGCGGGTGTTGCTGATCCCTTGCACCTGAGGGGCGGGGTTGCTATCCCCGCTCAAGCCCGATGGATTTGATCGGGAAAGGTAACGGGGTCCATCGGTGACAGGTAACGCAATTCCACCGCGTCTGGAAATTCGCAACATTATCCGTCGGTTTGAGGGGCGGGTTGTTGTGGATAATGTTTCGCTGACAGTTCAGGCAGGCAAGGTGACCTGTCTGCTGGGGCCGTCGGGCTGCGGGAAATCCACCACGTTGCGCATGATCGCCGGGGTCGAGATGCAGGACTCGGGTGAGATTTATGTTGATGGCAAGCTGATCTGCGACACCGTGTTCCGGGTGCCTCCGGAACGGCGCGAGATCGGACTGATGTTTCAGGACTTTGCACTGTTCCCACATCTGAGCGTGGCCAAAAACGTAGCCTTCGGCCTTAAGGGCAACAAGGACGAAAAACGCGCCCGGGTCGAGGAGTTGTTGCAGAAGGTCGACCTGATGCGGTTCATCGATGGTTTTCCGCATCAACTATCGGGTGGCGAGCAGCAACGCGTGGCGTTGGCGCGTGCCCTGGCGCCGCGCCCGCGCATTATGCTGATGGACGAGCCGTTTTCGGGCCTCGACAACCGTTTGCGTGATGGTATCCGTGACGAAACGCTGGCCATTCTCAAGGAAGAAGATGCCGCCGTACTGCTGGTCACGCACGAGCCGGAAGAAGCGATGCGCATGGCCGACGAGATCGCCCTGATGCGGCGTGGCAAGATCGTGCAACAGGGCGCGCCCTATAACGTCTATACGCGTCCCGCAGACAAGGCAGCGGTGGCGTTTTTCAGTGATGTCAACGTTTTGCGAGCGCAAGTGAATGGCGCATTGGCGGACACGCCCTTTGGTCAGTTCCTGGCGCCGGGCATTCCGAATGGTACGGATGTCGAGATCGTTTTTCGCCCTCAGCACATCAAGCTGGACTTTGACCGCAACGGCAAGGGGCCATTGCCGACACCAACAGATGGTGTGGCAGCCCGTGGTGTCGTTGAACGTGCGCGATTTCTGGGCAATGAAAGCCTGGTGGAGTTCCGCATGGACTATGATGGTTCGATCCTGAGGGCGACGGTTCCGAACGTGTTTGTCCCCAATCCGGGCCGGGTGATGTGGCTGACCATCCGCCGCGACAGATGTTTCGTTTTTCCCGAGACTAGGCGCTGATCCTTCGATTTCCGCCCAAGTGGTGCGCGAAATCCTCAGATTGCGGGGCCACGTCGCTTGCCGCAACGCAGGCCCGGGTCTATCAAGAGCCAAACGCGGGGGTAAATCGGGCACATGCGAATTCTTCTGACCAATGACGACGGGATCAATGCGCCGGGCTTGATCACGCTTGAGGCGATTGCAGCTGAGCTGGCCGGACCGGATGGAGAAGTCTGGGTGGTCGCGCCCGCGTTTGAACAGTCCGGGGTCGGGCACTGCATCAGCTATACCCACCCGATGATGGTCGCCAAGCTGGGAGAGCGGCGCTTTGCAGCCGAAGGATCGCCTGCCGATTGTGTATTGGCAGGGCTTCACGATGTCATGTTGGATACCCCTCCCGATCTGGTTCTGTCCGGCGTGAACAGGGGTAATAACTCGGCCGAAAACACGTTGTATTCCGGTACGATCGGCGGCGCGATGGAAGCGGCATTGCAGGGCGTCCCAGCGATTGCCCTGTCGCAATATTTCGGCCCTCGCAACCTGGGCCTAGACGACCCGTTTGAGGCAGCCGCCCGGTATGGTGCAGATCTGGTGCGCCGGATTCTGGACGCAACTCCGGCAGAACAGGGTGATTACCGGCTGTTCTACAATGTGAATTTCCCACCGGTTCCGGCAGACGATGTTCTGGGCACGCGGATTGCGGCGCAGGGGTTTCGGCGCGATACGCGTTTTTCGGTCGAACCGCACAGTTCACCTTCGGGGCGGCGGTTCCTGTGGATCAAGGGCGGCTATCAGCACAATCCGACCGCACCCGGAACGGATGCGGCTGTTAACCTGGAAGGCTATATCTCGGTCACGCCGATGCGCGCTGACCTGACTGCACATGACATGCTGGAGGCATTGAAGGCGGTCGAATGAGCGGACTGGACCCTGAAACTGTAATGCAATTCCTGTTTGCCCTGCGCAAACGGGGGGTCACGGATGCGCGCGTGTTGGCTGCGATGGAGCAGGTGGACCGCGGTCGCTTTGTCACCGGCCTGTTCGCAGGGCGCGCTTACGAGGACATGCCGCTGCCGATTTCCTGCGGTCAGACGATCAGTCAACCCTCGGTCGTTGGTCTGATGACGCAGGCCCTGAACGTGAGGCCCCGGGACACGGTGCTCGAGATTGGGACAGGTTCGGGTTATCAGGCAGCTATCCTGTCCAAACTGGCCCGCCGGGTCTACACAGTGGAACGCCACAGGCGGTTGGTGAGCGAAACAAGCAAGCTGTTTGCCGACCTGGGCCTGACGAATATCACTTCGATGTTGTCGGATGGGTCATTTGGCCTGCCGGAACAAGCCCCTTTTGACCGGATCATTGTCACAGCCGCAGCCGAGGATCCTCCGGGCCCGCTCTTGGCGCAGCTGAAAATCGGGGGTATTATGGTTTTACCCGTGGGCCAGTCGGACGCGGTGCAGCAGTTGATCAAAGTGACGCGCACCGAAGATGGTCTGGACTATGACGAATTAACGTCTGTCCGTTTCGTGCCCCTTCTGGAGGGGCTTGGAAAGGACGAGGCGTAATAGGCTTAAAGAATTGGTCGCCGGAACTCCGGGTAACAGGGGCAGGCGTTGAGGACAGAATTATGAGAGCAGTATCCAAATCAGCAATGCGCCGCTGTGCGACCGGGGTGGCCGCTCTGGCCATTCTGGCCGGGTGCGAGGGGCCTCTGGATTATGACCTTCGCGGGCAGATCGGTGGCTTTTCGACCACCAATGCAGCGCAATCCGCGACGGCATCCCGCCCGGCACCAGACAGCAGGGGTGTCATTACCTATCCGAACTACCAGGTGGTCGTGGCGCGCCGCGGCGATACGGTGCGGGACGTGGCCGCGCGGGTTGGCCTGCCCGAAGGCGAGCTTTCGCGTTTCAACGGTCTTCAGACAACGGACACGCTAAGAGAGGGTGAGGTTCTTGCACTGCCACGCACTGTTGGTGCTGGCAGCGGTGTGGACATCGCGTCGGTTGCCGGGTCGGCAATTGATCAGGTGCCGTCGTCGGGTTCGGTTCAGACCACAACACTGGAACCCGCGAAACCGGCACCAACACCCGCGCCGGTGTCAGCTGGGCCGGAGCCGGTCAGGCACAAGGTCAAGCGGGGTGAGACGGCCTATACAATCTCGCGCCTCTACCAGGTGCCGGTTGAATCTCTGGCGGAATGGAACGGGCTGGGATCTGATTTTACCGTGCGTGAAGGTCAGTACTTGTTGATTCCGGTCAAGAACCAGCCAGCGCCCAGGAAAAATGCGGCTAGTGCCGCGCCCGTTCCCGCCACGGAGGTGACGGAACCGGGACAGGGATCACCGACGCCGACGCCACCCAGCGCTACGCAGCCCTTGCCGGATGAAAAAGTTGCGCCTTTGGCCGAGGCCCCCGACGTGACCGCCGAAGCGCCAACCAATACGCGCACATCCGCGCTGTCCCTGCCGGTTGGCGGCACTATCATTCGCGGCTATGACAAGGGCAAGAATGAGGGCATCGACATCGCTGCCGCTCCGGGTACGTCGGTCACAGCTGCCGAGGCTGGTACTGTCGCGGCGATCACAGCGGACGCGGATCAGGTGCCGATCATTGTGGTCAAGCACAACAACGATCTTCTGACTGTCTATGCAAATGTCGACAAGATCACTGTCAAGAAAGGCGATAAGGTACGCCGTGGCCAGAAGCTGGCTCAACTGCGGGGCGGCGACAATGCCTATGTGCATTTCGAAGTCCGCAAAGGGTTCGAGTCCGTGGACCCCGAGCCCTATCTGAAGTGAAGCTGGATGGCCCGTACCGGGCCATGCCTTCGGCGAGAGTATTTCTGAAAAGATGAAGCCTGTCAGGCGTACGGGTCATAATCACTCAGGCGTTTTCCGGGTTCGTCGGCGAAGATCTCCGGAAGGGGTGAAACTGCTTCGATCAGGTCGATGCGAAAGACACGAAATCCATTGCGCAGCTCGCACCAGGCGGTAAGGGTCCAGACCCGCCCCCAGTATTCCATATGGAGCGGGCGGATGGTGCGTTCGGTCAAAACGCCGTCAATGCGGCGATAGGACAGGTGAAGTTTCTGACGTGATTTGATGGCTGCACGGATCGGGGCCATATGGGCAAGGCCCCTTGCGGCATCGGCAAATGGGTAGACCGCGAATTTCCAGCTGTCCGCCTCGGCCACGACCTGCGTTGGCAAAACAGCGTCGATCTTGTCGGCAAGCGACTGTGCGGCAGCCTTCAGGTCAGTATCCGCGGCCTCGGCCACGATGGCCATGCCAAGATTCAACGCCTCAAGCTCGGCTGTGGTCAGGTTCAACGGGGGCAGGGTGATCTGCTCGCGCACCATGTAGCCGACACCGCGCTCTCCCTCGACCGGAACGCCCGAGGCAACAAGCGTATCCATGTCGCGATAGATGGTGCGGACCGACACCTCAAGCCGGTCCGCAATGTCCTGCGCGCGGTGCAGTTTGCCATCGCGCAGGATCTGGATGATATCGAACAGGCGGTCAGTGCGGCGCATGACACGCCGTTCTGACTGCGTTTAGGCAGTCATGTTCCATAGGACTTTCTCGTGACGCATCTGGATACTATCGGGATTGATGACCGCCATCATGCCTGCCGCACATTCCTGTTGCGGAAACTGCGCAGCGGCGTCCTCTGCCGCTTTCAAATCTGTCCAGACAACATAATCGGTCCAGCGACCATCTTCGCCCTGGCTAAGCTGCCGATGGGCGAAGCCCGGCGCGCTGCGCACAAAGGCCTCAGAAGCCTGACTGAGTTTCACGAACTCTTCCGGCGTGGTGCCATTGGCCAGCGTGAAGGTGACGATTTCAGCAACGTGGGTCATTTAATTCTCCATTGACCTTGTTTCGATGCCAAAGCCCTAACGGATAACAACTGACATAAACCTGTCAGTTGAAAATTGCGACCCCTTAGGTTTCACGCGTTTTCCACAAATTTTGCCCGCAACCCGTTGCAGATCCCTTTTGAGACCAGCGATCGAGGCGTAAAGACTGAGTCAGTTCATGTTCCCGGCGCGCAAACGTGCCGACGAAAAAGGAGAGAAGACATGCTCAACAATATCGGCCTTCCTGGCCTGCTGCTGATCGCCGTTGTGGTTCTGGTTCTGTTCGGGCGCGGCAAGATCAGTTCGCTGATGGGCGAAGTTGGCAAAGGCATCACCGCGTTCAAGAAGGGCGTCAAGGACGGTTCGGAAGAGCTGGAAAAGGACGCTTCTGAGCTGGCCAAGGACGTCACACCTGAAGCCGAGAAAGACAAGGCGTAAGCGCAGATGTTTGATCTGGGCTGGACCGAGCTTCTGGTCATCGGCATCGTTGCCCTGATCGTTGTGGGGCCAAAGGACCTGCCGGTGCTGTTCCGCAATGTCGGACGTTTTGTCGGCAAGGCACGCGGAATGGCGCGCGAGTTCAGCAGCGCCATGAACGAAGCCGCCGATCAGGCAGGGGTGAATGAGATCAAGAAAGGTCTCAACGCTGCCGTGAACCCTGTGGGATCGGCCATGGACGGTGTCAAGCAAGCCGCGCAGGAGATGGCGAAAAGCATCGATCCCACAAAGTTCGATCCTGACAGCGAAACAGGGAAACTGGCGGCCGAGCGGGCCGAGCAGGCCAAAAAGGTTCAGGCGTCAGCCGCCCGGGCCACCGCCGAGCGCAAGGCCAAAGAAGCAGCCGATGCGCTGGCCAAGGCAGAAGAGGCCGAAGCCGCGCTGAACACTGAAAGCAAGACATGAGCAAAACCGACGAGATTGACGATTCTTCGGCCCCGTTGATCGAACATCTGGCCGAACTGCGCACACGGCTGATCCATAGCGTTGTGGCGTTTCTGGTCGGTATGATCATCTGTTTTTCAGTGGCGACGCCGATCTTTAATTTCCTGACCAATCCCCTGTGTGACGTTCTGGCTGAGCGCGGGCAGGATTGTAGCCTGATCTTCATCTCGCCACAGGAAGGGTTCTTTGTTGCGATCAAGGTTTCCCTATTGGGTGGGTTCATTCTGGCATTTCCCTATATCGGGATGCAGATGTGGCGCTTTGTAGCACCGGGCCTCTACAAGTCCGAGAAAAACGCGTTCCTGCCTTTCATGCTGGCTTCGCCCTTTATGTTTCTCCTGGGCGCAAGCTTTGCCTTCTACGTCGTCACGCCTCTGGCCTATGACTTTTTTCTCGGGTTCCAGCAATTCGGGGCTGAGGGTGAAGCCGTGGCCGACGGGGTCAACGCGGCACCGCTGAGTGTGGTGTTCCAGGGCTCAGCCCAGGAATATCTGAACCTGACGATCAAGTTCATCGTGGCCTTTGGATTGTGTTTCCAGTTGCCGGTTCTCCTGACTCTTATGGGGAAGGCAGGACTGGTCAGTGCCGAGGGGCTGGGCGCTGTTCGGAAATATGCGGTGGTCGGCATTCTGGTTCTGGCCGCAGTCGTCACACCACCGGATGTCATTACGCAGATCATACTGTTTGTGGTGGTGTACGGTCTGTACGAGATTTCGATCTTCCTGGTCGCGCGAGTTGAAAAGAAACGCGAGGACCAGTTGCGCGCTGACGGTTACTACGATGATGAAGCGGAAGCGGATGATGACCTGATGCAGGAGTTCGAAGACGACAAGTAAGTCTGCCGACGAAACCAAAAGGGCGCGCCATCCAATGGCGCGCCTTTTCCATTGGAAACTCTTGTTGTGCCAATTGGAACGTGCTTTGAACCCCTCAAGACAAAACCGGAGGCCCACATGGACGACCAAGCCCTGAACCGTATCGCCGAGGCGTTGGAACGCATGGCACCGGCTCCTTTGGTGGCGCCTGATTTTGCCGTTGCTCCAGCATTTGTGTGGCATGTCGAACCGGAACGACTGGAACCTGTTACGCAAGTCAACCGGGTCGATCTGGATCTCCTGGTCGGCATCAATCGCTCTCGCGACACATTGATGGACAATACGCGCCGGTTTGCAGCAGGGTACAAGGCAAATAATGCGCTGCTCTGGGGGGCTCGGGGGATGGGAAAGTCGAGCCTTGTAAAGGCCGTGCACGGCTCACTGAGCGCTGATTACGCCGATCTAAAGCTGGTCGAACTGCAGCGCGAGGACATGGGAACGGTCGCACGGTTGCTGAACCATCTGCGCGCAGCACCCTACAGGTTCATACTGTTTTGCGATGACCTGTCGTTCAGCCACGATGACCAGCATTATAAATCTCTCAAGGCTGTTCTGGATGGTGGCATTGAAGGCAGGCCGGAAAATGTGGTCTTCTATGCCACTTCGAACCGCCGCCATCTGATGCCGCGGGATATGATCGAAAACGAACGGTCCAGCGCCATCAATCCTTCCGAGGCGGTCGAAGAAAAAGTCTCGCTGTCGGATCGCTTCGGCCTGTGGCTTGGGTTCCATCCCTGTGATCAGGACGAGTATCTGGCGATGATCGACCGCTATTGCGCCTTCTATGGCGTTTCAGTTGATGCACAGACCCTGCGCGCCGAGGCAATTGAGTGGCAAGCCACGCGCGGGTCGCGCTCTGGCCGTGTCGCCTGGCAATTCTTCGTCGATCTGGCCGGGCGCAACGGCGTGCATATCGCCTGATCCCGGCTTCACCTGGCTGCAAATATCCCCGCCAGAGGCATGGCCCGTCAGGGCCATTTCCTAAAGCAGCGCCAGAATCCGCGCGGCTTCATCCTTGGTGCTGTTCAACACGCTCCGGTCTTCCCCGGGATGAAAGCGCGCGCGGACGGCCGTGGGCATCGGCGCGGGTTCGACAACCGAAACCCGCGGACCGGTGCGTTCAGTTTCGACGGCCCAGCTGCGGGCCAGAGCCATCTGCGCGGCCTTGGTGGCACCGTAGATGCCATAAAACTTCTCGCCAGCCTTCGGATCGTCAAAAAACACCGCATGGCCACTCTCGCCCAGAAGGGGTGAGACATAGGGGATCAGAACCGAGGTCGCGTTTGCATTTGTGTTGATCGCCTTGGCCCATTCCTTGGGGTCAACAAAATGCACTGGCGTCAGTGCTGATGTGTGGATGGCTGTGTGCATCCACAGGTCAACCTTGCCCCAACGGTCATGGATGCCACGACACAGGGTCGCCATGGCGTTTGGATCGGTGATGTCCATGGGGGCCAGAGTGGCTGACCCGCCCTTCGCCTTGATACGATCGTCCAGCTCTTCCAGCCCGCCGGTGGTCCGGGCGACGGCGACGATATGGTATTCAGGTGCCAGCGCTTCGGCCAGCGCAGCGCCCAACCCGCGAGAGGCCCCGGTGATAAGGGCGATTTTTGTCTGATCGGTCATGGCTGCGGTTTGAACCCCTGCGCGAGGGGCGTCAAGTCGCGATTAGCTTCCGGGAATGGCGATCCGCTTGGTCTGGCCGCTTTGTCGCAGCATGATACCCTGTTCGTCGATTGCTATCACCGTACCCGAGGCGACACGGCTTCCGGGTTCAACCTCTTTCACGCGGCCCGATGACAGGCGTACCAAGGCGTGCAGTTCGGTTTTGGGCCCGAACACCCCCAGAACAGAAACAGAGTTCTTGTTTAACGCGCCCTGCTGTGTGGCCGCGCTTTTGACATTGGTGTTTGACATGGTCCGTGGCCCGGCATGAGTTCCGAACCCCTTATTTCGAGTGAGTGGTTGCCGCCCGATATCAAAACGATCAGGTAAGCAAAAGACCCTCACGGACACGGGGCTTCACGACGTAGCGACCCATTTGTTAGTCCCTGTGATCGTGCAAGAATCGCCGGCGGGTTGTGGCAGATTTCCACTCATCGGTGGAACAGTATAGATGCGGGTTATACTGAACAGGGCTATCCTCTCTGGATGCCGAACGGTTTGATTCGCTGTCTGAAAAGTAACCGGACCTGCCCTAAATGGGCGAGGCCCTTCAGCCTGAGGCCAGTTTGGCCGCATTCCAAGACCCGCCCGGAACCTGCATATCCGCGCGTTTCTGGCTGACACGGCTGCTGTTTTCCAGACTGTCCAGGTAATCCGCGCTAACGCTGCCTGTAATGTAATTGCCATCAAAGCAGGAACAATCAAATCCCTGGATGTCCGGGTTGCCTTCCTGGGCCGCCCAGATCAGGTCCTCCAGATGCTGATAGAACAGTGCATCAGCGCCCAGCTCTTCACGGATCTCTTCGATCTCTTTGCCATTTGCGATCAGCTCGGCCTTGGTCGGCATGTCTATGCCATAGACGTTGGGGTATTTGACCGGCGGCGAGGCGCTGGCCACATAAACCTTCTTGGCCCCGGCGTCGCGGCACATCTGAACGATCTTTTTGATGGTGTTGCCGCGCACGATGGAATCGTCGATCAACAGAACGCTGTGGCCTTCGAATTCCAGCGGAACGGCGTTCAGCTTGCGGCGGACGGATTTCTGTCGCTCGGCCTGACCCGGCATGATGAAGGTACGCCCGACATAGCGGTTCTTCACCAACCCCTCGCGATAGGGGATGCCGGTGATTTTCGCCGCTTCCAGTGCCACGGGGCGGGCGCTGTCGGGTACGGGAATGATCCGGTCGATTTCCAGGCCCGAGTCCTGAATTTGTTTCGCCAGCGTCTGTCCCATGCGCATCTGGGTTTTATAAACCGAGACACCGTCCAGCAGTGAATCCGGACGTGCCAGATACACATACTCGAAGATACAGGGCGTCAGCTTGCCTTCGACCGCCTGAAACTCGTGCATGTTGCCTTTCAGGTCGATCAGGATGGCCTCGCCCGGGCGCAGATCGCGCAGCTTTTCAAAACTGTTGATGCCAAAGGCTACGTCTTCCGAAGCAAAGGCATAATCGTCCCCCTGACCGTCGACATTGCGTTTTGCGACCGAAAGGGGCCGAATGCCAAATGGGTCGCGGAACGCCAACATGCCAACACCTGCCACCAGACAAATGACTGAATAGGCGCCCTGAACCCGCTCCATCGTCATCTTCACACCGGCAAAGATGTTTCGGATCGGGTCCGAATTGCCGTTCACCTTGATAGCGTCAGCCACTTTGTCGGCCAGCACGTTCAGCAGGATTTCCGAATCCGATGTGGTGCGCAGGTGGCGGCTGTATTTCCCGGTCACTTTCTCGCGCTGTTCCGCTGTGTTGGTGATATTGCCGTTGTGAACAAGATAGATACCGTAGGGTGCGTTCACGAAGAAAGGTTGCGCTTCGGCCGCGCTGAGTGATCCGGCCGTGGGATAACGAACATGCCCCATGCCGACATGACCCAGAAGGGTTTCAGCATCCTGGGCGTTGAACACGTCCTTGACCAAACCATTGGCTTTCTTTTCCCGGAAGAATTCGCCGTTGTAGGTCACGATCCCGGAGGCATCCTGACCCCGGTGCTGTAACATCAGCAACCCGTCATAGATCTCAGCAAAGACATCATGTGTCCGGCTTGCGATTCCTAAAATCCCACACATTCAAGGGGCTCCAACTTCTATGACGATATCATTCGAGGATTGACCGCAGTTCGGCACCGAACTTTCTGCATCTTCAGCGCGGAAATGTTCGCTACACAGGAACAAGACGCCGTTAGGGCGACCATCACTGCGATCAGCGCGCATTCATACAGAAAGTACAAGATGGGTGGCTCCGATTCCGTGGCAGGTTGGCCCCCACATAATGCCTATTGGCGTGGCTGTCATCAAAGGATCACAATAGCCAAATGCCGCAGGCCAAGTTTGCGTATGTCGACGTAGAAAAACGAAGATGGTGACATGCGCAAACATATGTGCTGTCATGCATTTGATTGCATACATTAACTGCTAAAACTCAGCACCTCGGGGGGACCTGAATGTGGCAGCATAAACCTCCTCACAAGAACCAGGAACGGATCAGGCAGCGGTGCCATCGGTGCCGAGGATTGGGGCGCGCATCGTGCCAGATCTGTAACGGAGCGGGTGAGATCGCCAAAAGCAGAGATATCTTTGGAAAACCGATCTTCAGTCGATGTGACGGGTGCTTTGGTTTGAAAACAATCCGCTGTACCGTGTGCGGTGGCGAGGGGTTTGTCTGATCTGCAACAAAAAAGCCCGGCAGGGCCGGGCTTTCATGAATTGGTGATCTGCCTCTATCAGCCGTTGGAAGGTGCAGTTGTTGCCGGTTCAGCGTTTCCTGCCGTGCAACTGGCGACCAGCTGTTCATACTGAGTCGTAACCCACCCCAGAGCCGCCTCGGGGTTTTGTTCCTCAATCTGGCCGCTGAACTGTTCAAACACCTTGGCCGACCGGCTTTCATCAACAATTGTGTAAGACTGGCCGGTCATCACGGTGTCGTAAACGAAGAATGCGATCGCAACCAGAAGAATGCCACGAGCGATGCCGAAGAACAGCCCCAGAGCCTGATCCAGACCGCCAAGGGCCGAGCGCTGGACCAGTGATGAAAACAGCGGTGTGAAGATACTGACCACGATCAGCGCCACCGCAAAGACCGCTGCAAACCCGGTGATCACGGACAGTTCGCAACTGTCACGCAGGAAATCTCCGACGACCGGGATTTCCTTGACCAGAGGTACAGCCTGCGGGGCGAAGATGAACGCCAGAACGGCCGCCGCAACCCAACCCGCGATGGCCAGAACTTCGCGCATGAACCCACGCGAGTAGGCCAGCAAGCCTGACAGCACGATGATCAGGGCAACCACCCCGTCGATTATTGTAAAACCTTCCATGGCCCTCGCCTGTTCTTCTTCTGCCCCTCAAGGCGCGACTTTAACCTGCTCCGAAGGTTTCGCCAACAAACCCCACCAAATCTGAGGGTCGGGTGAGTGTCAGACCTGCCACAGTACCGGTTTTGCCACCTGCCGGAGCTATTGCCGCTGTGAAACCAAGTTTTTGTGCTTCTTTCAACCTGTTTTCTGTCTGCGGAGCCGGTCTAAGTGCCCCGGATAGCGAGATTTCCCCGAAAACGACGGTGTCTGAGGGCAGGGCCGTGTCTTCGCGTGCGCTCAGCAATGCAGCAGCAACGGCCAGATCGGCGGCGGGTTCACTGACTTTCAACCCGCCGGCCACGTTCAGATAGACGTCGAGACCGGCAAAGGGAATGCCGCAACGCGCTTCGAGCACGGCAAGGATCATCGCCAGCCGCCCGCTGTCCCAGCCCACCACTGTCCGGCGTGGTTGCGAATGGGGGGACGGGGCGACAAGGGCCTGCAATTCGACCAAAACGGGCCGTGTGCCCTCAATCCCGGCAAAGACCGCAGAGCCAGGGCTGGGCGTACCGCGTTCGGACAGGAACAAGGCCGAGGGGTTGGTGACCTGCGACAGCCCTTTGCCTGTCATCTCGAACACGCCAATTTCGTCGGCGGGACCAAAGCGGTTCTTGACCGCCCGCAGGATACGAAACTGGTGGCCGCGCTCGCCCTCGAAATACAGCACCGTATCGACCATGTGTTCGACAACACGGGGGCCTGCGATCTGGCCTTCCTTGGTGACGTGTCCGACCATGATGATCGACACGCCGTGCCGTTTCGCAAAGGCGGTCAGTTCATGAGCAGCCGCCCGGACTTGCGACACGGACCCCGGCGCGCTGTCGACATTGTCGGCCCACATGGTCTGGATCGAGTCGATGATCGCCAGACCGGGTTTCTCGGCTTCAAGCGTGGTAAGAATGTCGCGCAGGTTGGTTTCGGCAGCAAGTTGCACCGGCGCATTTTCCAGCCCAAGGCGGCGCGCCCGCATGCGAACCTGCGCACTGGCTTCTTCACCCGAGACATAGATTGTCTTGACGCCAGCACGGGCAAAGCGGGCGGCCGCTTGCAGCAGCAGGGTGGATTTACCGATGCCGGGGTCGCCGCCCACCAACAGGGCAGATGCGGGAACAAGCCCGCCACCAAGCACCCGGTCCAACTCTTCCACTCCGCAGAGTGTGCGGGGTGGCGGGGTTTCCTCGGTCGACAGGTCGGTGAGCGTCATCGACCGCCCGCGTTTCGAGCCCAGCGATTTCTTGGCTGGGCCTGCCGACAGAGGTACGTCCTGGATGATCGAGTTCCACTCGCCGCATCCGTCGCAGCGGCCCGACCAGCGGGAGTGGGATGCGCCGCAGGCGGAGCAGGAGAAGGTTGGTTTTGCCATGACGTCTTGGTGCCCGAGGACGGGCGGTTCTTCAAGCCCTTGCTGGGCTTTCCTCGTCGTCAGCGCCCTATGTCCGAGCGATGGATTTGCAGTGGCGTTCGGTGAGAATGCCCAAAGCGATGGAGGCAAGGATGCAGGCCGTGAACAGGTAGAGACCCCATGCGGTCTCAACAGTGGCGTAAAAGATGCCCTTGGCCAATGTGATGTAAAGCGCGATCAGGAAGATATCCGCCATCGCCAGCTTGCCTAGGATACTCAGCGCAGGCTGCACACGGGCATCTAGCAGGTTCCACTGTATCAGCGCGGTGCCAATGGTTTTGATGTAGGGCGCGAAGAGGGCAAAGATGGTGACGACCAGCGCAAGGAAGATGTCGGATTTCCAAAGCGACTGGAGGCCGGTGATGACGCTGATTTCGCTAAGGCCAAAGATCGGCAGGAACCCCGCGCGCATCAGCGGGGCGAACCACGCGACGGGGTAGAAAACCAAAAGTGACAGTGTTGCGAAACGCAATATCATGGCGGCCAACGCTATTAAGTGTGACCGCCTGACATTACGGTGTTGGATCGTGGGTTCAAGGATGCTTGTTCAAAAGCTTATCCTGCGCGCTTCATACGAGCCATCAGGTTGGTTTTGAGAATGAACTGATGGAACAAGGCAGCCAGAAAATGCAAGACAATCAGAACAAGCATTAGCGTTTTCAGGATCTCATGCACTTCGGCGGACGCTGCTATCCCACCAAACCAGGCCAAGGCACCTGAGGCGGGCACCAGCACCATCAACGCATAGAGTGAGAAGTGCGTGATATGTGCGGCGAGCTTCATCGCGGCTGTTTCTTTTTCCGGTAGCGGCGGCGCGCCGCGGGTCAGACGTAGTGCAATCCGCCAAATCGCGAGCGCAAGGACAAGCAATCCTCCGAATACATGAAGAGCAACTGGTGCTTGAAAAGAGACAGGCAATCCGCGTTCGAATTGATCCCAGGCTTCAGACATCGGCTCGTGAAAGAGAAATTGAATTGCGATCAGAACGAAAATGACCCAGTGAAGGGCGATTTGCGCGCGAGAATACGAATTGGGCATGGGGAAGCTCCGACAAACTTTAACGTTGCTCTGGTTTAACGCAAAACTGTCAGATTTCCGTCGATGATTTTTGAATTATTTGTCCAGCATCACTGCTATCACCGCACCGCCTCAATCGGCCCCACAGCGCTCCCACTGATGAACTGCTCCACATAGGGATCACCCGAGGCATCCATCTGGCTGACAGGGCCGGTCCACTGGATCACACCTCCGTGCAGCATGGCCACGTTGTCGGCAATCGCGCGGACCGAGCTCATGTCGTGGGTGATGGTCATCGCGGTGGCGCCCATCTCGGTCACGATTTCGCGGATCAGGTCGTTGATGACGCCGGACATGATCGGGTCGAGGCCGGTGGTGGGTTCGTCAAAAAAGATAATCTCAGGCTCGGCGGCGATGGCGCGGGCAAGGCCCACACGTTTTTGCATCCCGCCTGACAGCTCTGCCGGAAAGCGGTCGGCCACGTCGGATTTCAGGCCTACGCGGCGCAGTTTTTCGATGGCGATCTCGCGCGCTTCCTCGGTTGGGCGTTTCAGGGATCCACGCAGCAGGCGGAATGCGACGTTCTGCCAGACGGTCAGCGAGTCAAACAGGGCCGCACCCTGAAACAGCATCCCGAACCGGGCCAGAAACGCGTCGCGGTCGCCTTTGGTTGCGTCCTTGCCGTCGACATAGATCATGCCGCTGTCGGGTTTGATCAGGCCCAGGATACATTTGAGGGCAACAGATTTCCCCGTGCCGGAACCCCCGATGATGACCATCGAGGTTCCTATGGGTATCTCTAGGCTCATTCCACGCAATACGTGGTTGTCGCCAAAGGCTTTTTCTACGTTCTCCATCCGGATCATAGCGAGAAGAACACCCCTGTGAGAACAAAGTTTGCGGCCAGGATCAAAACGGCTGCGGCTTCGACCGAGCCTTTGGTTGCGCGGCCGACGCCCTGTGCGCCGCGGCCCGAGTTCATGCCGTAATAGCAGCCCATGATAGCCGCGATCACACCAAAGGCTGCGCCCTTGACCAGAGACGATACAATGTCGCGCATCTCGAGGAAATCGACGGTGTTTTTCAGATAGGCCGCCGGGTTGAAGCCCAGGTTCTGCGTGGCGACAGTGTACCCGCCCGCAATCCCGATAACGTCACCCACCGCGACCAGCGCAGGTACGGTGATCAGGGCGGCTAGCACACGCGGAGCAGTAAGATACTTCATTGGGTGGGTCGACAGCGTGACCAGAGCGTCGATTTGCTCGGTCACTTTCATCGTGGCGATCTCGGCCGCGATGGACGAGGTCACGCGCGCGGCGATCATCAGGCCGACCAGCACCGGGCCAAGCTCTCGCACCATGCCGATGGCGACAATCTGGGGCACGACGGCTTCGGCGTTGAACCGCGCACCGCCCGCATAGATTTGCAAGGCCAGCGCGCCGCCGGTGAAAATGGCGGTCAGGCCGACGACGGGCAGGGACAGCCAGCCGATATTCAGCAGGGCCATCCCGAATTCGCGCGGATAGAAGGGTGGGCGCAGGATGTGCGACGCTGCATCAAGCGCAAACAGGGCCACCCGGCCAAAGGCCGCAAGCAGGCCCAGCACGGTGCGGCCCAGCCCCCCCAGCGCGCTGATTGGGTTCATTCCACGTAGCCCCGCGAATAGCGATTGCCCATTGATGTCAGGATTTCATAGCCAATTGTACCAGCAGCCTCGGCCAGATCATCAACGGTTTGATGACCGTTGAGAATGCGCAGGCGCTCCGGGTCTTTCGGCAGGTCCGTGACGTCCACGGTGATCAGGTCCATTGAGATACGTCCAACAACCGGGCAGGGTTGGTCGCCCGCAAATGTGTCGATGCCGCCGCCAATGGCGCGATGCAGGCCATCTGCATAGCCGGCAGCAACGGTGGCGATCCGGGACGGCCGACGCGCCACCCAGGTGTTTCCATAACCCACGGTCTCGCCGACAGCCAACTTGCGCACCTGAATGACAGGAAGGTCAACGGTTACGACAGGCTTTGCACCGGCAAAGGGCATTCCGCCATAAAGACCAATACCCGGGCGACAGAAGTCAAAATGAAACTCAGGCCCCAAAAGCATCCCGCCCGTCGCTGCCAGGGAGCGCGGCGCAGCGACCCCATCAGTCATGTCGCGGAAGGTTTTCAGTTGTTGCTGGTTCATCGGGTGGTCCGGCTCGTCCGAGCAGGCCAGATGAGACATGATGAGCGCCGGGTTCAAGGCTTCGGCCTTGGGACGTAACTCAGCCCAGTCAGCAGGTTCAAGACCAAGCCGGTTCATACCACTGTCCAGTTGGATACCAAACGGGTGGTCGGGCAGGGCTTCTGTATGGCGTTGAAACTGTTCTGGCGAGTTGATCAGCGGTATCAGGTTGTTGCCGCGCAGCAGATCGGCATCGCCTTCCATATGTCCCGAAAAAACGAAAATCATCGGGCCGGGGCCAACGGCCTCGCGAACGGTTGTGCCTTCTTCTGCAGCAGCCACGAAAAACTTGCGAACACCTTCTTCTGCCAACGTGTCGCTGACAGGTCCTGCGCCCAGCCCATAGGCATCTGCCTTGACAACGGCACCGGTTTCGACCCCGGTCTTCGCGTCGAGTGTCCGCCAGTTTCTGGCGAGGGCCTGAAGATTGATCGTCAAACGTGCAGTACTCATGGGACTGTTCATGACATTGCGCCGTCCAAGGTCAAGAGGGAAAGGGCTTTTTCCGCGACAGATTGCGCCCATCAAACGAAAGGTACGGCGGAAAACACCCAAAAAAGCAGACATTTTGGCGACTTACTGCTGTGTTAAGCCGTTTTCGGGATTGTCTTCACATAGGTGTTAAAGTGATCTTGTGAACAAGATCGTCCCATCGCGGCAAAAATCGGTGCGGCGGCATATCCCGAGGAAATCATGGATTTTTATATCGATCAAACGCCAGACCCGTTCGAAACAGCCCGGTTTTTCGCAGATGTGTTTTCGGCGTCGGAAGGCCCGGACGAGGGGGCGGTTATCGAAGCTTTTGTTCAAGAGGTGATCGATACCACCCCACCACAGGATCTGATGGTGTGCACCGCGCGTCACGATCAGGTGCCGCTTGGCTGCGCCATCTTTTCCCGATTGCTGTTTCCACAGGACGCGCGCCGGGTTTTTATCCTGTCGCCTATGGCTGTCCGAACAGACAGGCAAAAAGCCGGGATTGGGCAGGCTTTGATTGCTTATGGTCTGGATTGCCTGCGGGCATCAGGCGTGAACGTGGCGCTCACCTACGGTGATCCCGCTTACTATCGAAAAACAGGTTTTGAACAGATTTCTGAGGCCACTGCACAACCGCCGCAAAAGCTGAGCCATCCGCACGGCTGGCTGGGGCAATCGCTGGATGGTCAGGCGCTTGCGCCACTCAGCGGCCCGTCGCTATGTGTTTCCGCGTTGAACAATCCGGCGCTTTGGTGAGTGCGGGGTTCAATCTGTCAGAAAACAGGCGGGCGGACCTCATTCTTGGTTCGCGCACCAGATCCTGAATCGCGCGAAAAGCTCAGAGAACGTTATTGCTTTGCCAACAATCAAAGGAAAGTCGGGAAAACCCAAGTAAGGCTGTCCTTTCGCGATCAATAACCTTCGATCTCACCACCCTGCTGCCACGGCTTGACCAGATTGCCAAACCGGGTGAATTGCGCCTCGAATGACAGCTCGACCGTGCCGATTGGACCGTGGCGCTGTTTGCCAACGATAATCTCGGCCTTGCCGTGCAGGCGTTCCATGGCCTGCTTCCATTCTTCCATCTTCTCAAGCTCGTGATCGCCGGGTTTTTCACGTTCTTTGTAGTATTCTTCGCGGAACACGAACATCACGACATCGGCGTCCTGTTCGATCGAGCCTGATTCCCGCAGGTCAGACAGCTGCGGACGTTTGTCGTCGCGGTTTTCGACCTGGCGGGAAAGCTGCGACAGGGCAATCACCGGAATGTTCAGTTCTTTGGCGATTGCTTTCATGCCCATTGAAATCTCAGCAATCTCGTTAACCCGGTTGTCGGACATGCCGCGGCACAGTTGCAGATAGTCGATCACCAGCAGGTCCAGCCCATGTGTGCGTTTCAACCGTCGCGCGCGTGCGGCAAGCTGAGAAATCGGAAGGGCGGGCGTGTCGTCGATAAAAAGCGGGCAGGCTTCAAGTTCTTTGGCCGCATCAACGAAACGGCGGAATTCGGCCTCGGTCATGTCGCCCTGACGGATCTTGTGGCTAGAGATTTCGGACGCCTCGGCCAGAACGCGCCCGGCCAGCTGTTCAGCGCTCATCTCAAGTGAGAAAAAGCCGACGACCCCGCCGTCAATTGCGCCTTCGGAACCATCCGGTTTCAGACCGCGTTTGTATGCTTTGGCCACGTTGAAGGCCACGTTGGTCGCCAGCGAGGTTTTCCCCATCGACGGACGACCTGCGAGAATGATCAGGTCCGAGGGGTGAAGACCACCCAGTTGTTTGTCGAGATCGACCAGACCGGTCGAGATCCCAGCCATGCCGCCACCGCGCTGGTAGGCTTCGTTGGTGACATTGACGGCTTCTGTGACCGCCTTGAGGAAGGACTGGAACCCCTGTTCGGTCTGGCCCTGCTCGGAAAGCTGATAAAGCTGTTGTTCGGCCTCGACGATTTGTTCTTTCGGTTCGCTGGCTACATCGACCCGCGCGGCCTTGTCGGAGATGTCGCGGCCCAAGCGGATCAACTCGCGCCGGATGGCGAGGTCATAGATCATCTGGGCGTAGTCATGTACCGCAAAGGCACTGATCGACGCGCCGGCAAGCTTGACCAGATAAGCTGGCCCGCCCAGTTCCTTCAGGCCCTCATCCTCGGCCATGAAGGATTTCAGCGTCACAGGCGAGGCCAGCGCGTTCTTTGCAATGCGTGCGGCGGCGACCTCATAGATGCGGGCATGAACCGGGTCATAGAAATGCTCGGACCCAATGATCGAAGCGACCCGGTCGTAAAGGTCGTTATTCGTCAAAATTGCACCCAGAAGCTGCTGTTCAGCCTCAATGGAATGCGGCATGGTTTCGGCGTTCTGAATATGCGCCGCTGCCTGCTCGATACTGCTGATCTCGTTCATCATGTCCCCGCTGCCCGTTCCGAGGTTCTACACGCCACACCCCGGTTCAAGCTATCTGCAAATGAATGGGGGTAAGTTGGTATAACTGCCCCCCGCCTTGGGATAACTGCCCACCCCAATGGGGATAACTTAGCCCTAGTTTTACACGGGCGCAGCGTTACCGCAACATTTGGTGTGTTGGCTGGATATCTTGACAAGATAGGCGCGCTTTGATGCGATTCGAAAATCAACTATCCCCAAGCCATCCACAGGCTGAAAATCACGATTTTCGCGCGTCCTGCCAGCCTCGCGGATCGTTCAGAAACGCCTCGACCCCGTCAAGTGTTTCCTGATCAAAGGCTTTTTGCGCCTTGGCCTCGGCCAGAACATCCCACCACGTGCAAAGGTGATGCAGCTTTACACCATGGTCGCCCAGCGTCTTCTCGGTTTCGGGGAAGATGCCGTAGTAGAAGATCACAGCCGTATGCCCGCAGGTGGCACCAGTTTCGCGAATTGCATCGACGAAGGACAGTTTCGAACCGCCATCGGTGGTCAGGTCCTCGACCAGCAGCACACGTTCACTTTCGCTCATTGCGCCTTCAATACGGGCGTTGCGCCCGTACCCTTTGGGTTTTTTGCGCACGTAGGTCATCGGCAATGCCATACGTTCGGCCACCATCGCGGCAAAGGGGATGCCCGCAGTTTCGCCGCCCGCAATGTTGTCAAAGGCTTCAAAACCTGCGTCCCGCATCACCGTAACGGTCAGAAAATCCATCAGCGTGGAACGAATTCGCGGGTAGGAGATCAGCTTGCGGCAATCGATATAGGTCGGGCTGGGAAGGCCACTTGCCAGCGTGAACGGCTCGCGCGCGTTGAAGTGGACGGCCTTGATCTCCAGCAGCATCCGGGCCGTCAGGCGAGCGATTTCAGTGCTATCGGGAAAAGAACTGGGGATCATGGCGGGACCTCGGCGATGAAATGATGTTTCGGGCTGATAGCCCGACCCTTGGCCCGGAGTCGAGAGCTGTTGGAACAAAAGAAAAGCGGACCCCCCTAAGGTCCGCTGTTTCCGGGTAGTCAGCTATGCGAACACCATTGTCGCTGCGTTACCCTTGCCCGAACATGTTGACCCACCGGATCAGCATTGGTGCCAGACAAATCAGCAACAGGACAGGCATCATGCACATGGCCATCACAGCAGACATCTGCACAGGCAGACGGTTTGCCTTTTCCTGGGCGCGAAGCTCTCGGTCAAGCCGCATGTCAGTGGCGAAGCGGCGTAACGATGCGGATATGCTGGTGCCGTACTGGTTGGATTGCAAAAAGGCGTTCGCGAACGAGTTCATCTCGTCGATACCGACCCGGTTCGCCATGTCCAGAAAGGCGGCCTGACGTTCTTTGCCTGCTTGCAACTCCAGTTGAAGAACCGAAAACTCCTGCGAGATTTCCGGAGCTGCCTTGGCCATTTCATGCGAGACCCGGATCATCGCCGCGTCAAAGCCCAGCCCGGCCTCGATAGCGACTTGCAACAGGTCGAGCGCGTTCGGCAGGCTGTGTTCGATGGCCTGGCGGCGTTTCTTTATGCGGCGCCGCAACCACAGTGCCGGGCCATAAAAGCCCAGAACCATCAGTGCCGTCACGATCTGCATCGTGTTAACCCACGTAACACCCTGCAAAAGGTCGGCGATCCCTAACTGAACTTGCGTTTCGATCGGCAAAGCCATGGTTGCGACGAACGCGGCAGGCAACACAAATCCTAGGACGACCCGAAAGGTATAATAGGTGCGAATGGCGTGCTTTTGCCGAATCCCGGCCTGTTTCAACAGCTTCCCGATCCTGGAGCGTTCGCGTTTTGACGACGGGACGAAGGCCTTCAGCAGCCCGTGCGGGTCGCTATTGTCACCCTGGATAAGGTCAAAATCCTGCCCATGCCCTTGTGAAACCGACCCAACGCGCATACGGCGTGCTGCCGTGTTTTCACTTGCCGTAAATCCGGAAAGGCCCATGACGACAAAGAAAACACTAAGGGCAATTCCGACCAACAGGATCAACTGCGGTGTGATGCGCGGATCGTTTAGAATGTCCTGAAATATATCCATATCCCAATTCCCCTTAGAATCTGAATTTAACCAGCCGCTTCAGGATGAAACCCTGGGCAATTGTCAGGCCAATGATCACCTGGGCGAAATACGGAAACAGCGGATCGCTGCGTACGTCGCCGTAAAATGTTGGGGAGGAGACCTCGATCGAAAGATAAATGATGACCGGCAAAATCGTGAGGATAAGGCTGCTCAGGCGACCTTCGGCGGAAATTGCCTTGATCTTCTTTTGCATCGTGTGCCGGTCCCGGATGGTCTGGGACAGAATGCTTAGAACGCGGGACAGGTTGCCGCCAGTTCCATGCTGAATGCCGATACTTACAGCAAGGTATTTTGCATCCTCTGTTCCGACGCGGTGCGCAAAGTCGTGAAAGGCGGTCGCGACGTCATCACCATAGTTGATCTGGTCTTTGATGATGCCAAACTCTGACCCGATCGGATCCGGCAGATCAGAGGCAACGTTTCCAACCGTCACTGCAACGGGATGCCCCACCTTCAGCCCCCGGGCCATCAGGTCTAACGCGTCTGGCAGTTGTTTCGTCAGTTTCTTCGCGCGGGCGTCTTTCATGGCGACCAGCACGATAACCGGGCCGATGAGGCCGAACACAGCGCTCAGAATGACTGCCAGTTCCGGTGCAAGGAACCGGGAGGCCCCGAAAAAGATCATCAAAACCAGAAGGGAGACGGCGAGAACCACCCAAACCGGGTTGACCGCCAAACCGGCTTGCACAAGCAGACGACGAAACCGCGTAATCAGCCCGGCTTTTTCACCAGCAGCCAGCATTGCTGGATCGCGAAGCAGCTGCAACACCTGATCCGTCGAAGCCCCGTTCTGGATCAGTTTCATGCGGCGGTTTCTGGCTTCGCCATGCGTTTCCTTGCGCGCCAGAAGCTGGTGAACGCCTTCGTAGGCGAGCAGAATACCCAGAAAAATCGAAATATAGATCAGGATGTTCAGTATGTTGGGCTGAAGGTCAATCATGATGTCGTCACCCCATGAATAAACATGTTGGTGTCCACATCGACACCCGCCGCCACCAGCTGGTCGAAGCATTTTGGCCGTATTCCGGTTGGCAGGAACTCTCCCAGAACGTCGCCGTTTTCAGACTTGCCACGGCGCTTGAAGACAAAGATGTCCTGCATCGTGATCGTATCGTCTTCCATGCCCGTGATTTCGGAAATACTGACGACCCTGCGTGTCCCGTCGCTCAGACGGCTGAGTTGCAGGACGATCTGAATGGCCGAGGCGATTTGAGACCGGATGGTTCTGACGGGCAGGTCCGCCCCCAGCATCGTCACCATCTGTTCGACCCGGCTGAGCGCATCGCGGGCCGAATTCGCATGTACGGTCGTCATGGAGCCGTCATGCCCCGTATTCATGGCCTGAAGCATGTCAAAGCATTCGGCACCACGGACCTCGCCGACAATAATGCGGTCAGGCCGCATCCTGAGCGCGTTGCGCACCAGATCCCGCTGCGTAATCACCCCTTGACCTTCCGAGTTGGGGGGACGGGTTTCCAAGCGGACGACATGGCTTTGCTGCAACTGAAGTTCGGCCGCATCTTCGATTGTCACGATACGCTGCTTGCCGTCGATATAGGATGAAACGGCGTTCAGCATTGTTGTCTTGCCCGAACCGGTGCCGCCAGAAATCAGAATGTTCAGCCTGGCTTCGACCAGCGCGGCCAGAAGCTTGGCTGCCTGTTCGTTCATGCTGTCCCGCTGGACCAACTTGTCGATGGTCAGAGGATTGCGCGAGAATTTGCGGATCGACAGCGCCGGCCCATCAACTGAACACGGGCGGATAATCGCGTTGACCCGGCTTCCGTCTTCCAGACGCGCATCGACCCATGGCTGGGATTCATCAATACGGCGGCCGACCCGGCTGACGATCTTGTCAATGATCCGAAGCAGATGGCGTTCGTCGCGAAAGCGCACGGAGGATTGCTCCAGCAGGCCAAATCGTTCCACATAGACCTGATCATAAGAGTTGACGAGAATGTCGTTGATGGTCGGGTCTTCCAAAAGGGGTTCCAGCGGGCCCAGACCCATCACTTCGTGAATGAGCTCATCAACAAGGGCCGTAAATGCCTCGGACCGTAAATGAAGGCGTTCGGCCTCGATCAGCCCTGTGACCAGCGCGGCGATCTGACGTTTCAGTTCGGACCGTTCGACCTTGTCGATCACTGACAGGTTCAGACGGTCGAGAAGCTCACTGTGCAGGCGGCTTTTAAGCTCTAGATGTGCTTGCAGGTCAACGTCCACCGGCTCTGGTGTTGCTTTGGACTTTGGCACCTCGATCGGCCGTTCCAGAACCAACACGTTCGACTTGGACGCGGCCCGGCGTGATTTGTACTCGTTAAACACGGCGATCTCCCATTATGCAGTTTTTTGTGTGGCTGGCCGGGTGCCTTCGGACATGGACGCAGCCAGTTTCGTCAGGGCCTTGCCAAGATCCGAATGCGGCTTCATGTCCACAATCGGTCGTCCCAGATCGACCGCGTTTCGCGCAATCTTGGGATTGTCCGGCAGCCAGTGCTTCAGTTTCGTTTCCAGCACTTTTTCGGCCTCGCGAACGTGTGCGGGTTTGATCAGCGTCTTCCGTTCGCGGTTCACGACAACCTCGACGGGCAGGGCCACGTTCGCCTCGCGATAGAAATCGATCAGGCGCCGGGTCTGGCGAACGCATGGAACCGTCGTGTCAGTAACCAGCGCCAGTTGGTTCGCGCGTTTGAAAATGGGTTCGACCCATTCCACAACGGCACAGGGCAGGTCGATGACAACATAATCGTACCGGCGCTGAAGCAGGTCGAGCATCCCTTCGATCAAGCCCGGTCGTATGGACTGAAGCGGAACCAACGGCGCGGGCGCGCACAACACATCCATGCCGAGCGTGTGGTTCTGAAGGATTGATGTCAGGAAATGATCATCCGGCTCTTCCTGGTTTTCGATGAGCTGGAGGCATCCTCCATTATCTTCAAGATCCAGAAACACGTTCGCGTTTCCAAATTGCAGATCGAAATCCAGAAGCGCGACGCGGCTTTTCGCCTTTTTCCTAAGGAATGATCCTTTTCCGCCCGCCAGCGAGCAGGCAAGGTTTACGGCGACCGTCGACGCTCCGATCCCACCGCGGGATTTTGCAACCGGGATCACCGTGCCAAGGGCAGAGGGGCCATTTTGAATGTACCCTTGCGGAAGTGAACGGGAGGAGATTTTTTCTGCTACTGCGGCTTTCAGCCCATCCTCGTCAATGGACAGGGGCAGAACCTCGTCGATGCCGATTTTCCGCAACTCGCGGGCGACCGAGATCGAAACGTCATTCTGCGTCAGCGCAACAAACAAGGTGTCGTCTTGTCGATGGGTCAGCAGGTCTTTGACAGCCAGAACCTCGCCCGCGTCGCAGGGGTCGATTTCAAAAATAACCAGGTCATGCTTGAATGCCAGATTGCGCGCCGTGCCGTTCAACGCTTTGAACGAACCCGCATTCTCTGAGATTTCGTTATTTTGACCGGCGGGAAAGGCATTGGCGACCACCTGAGCGACGGTTTCGCTTTCAGATACAAGCATGACGGAATGTGAATTGAGATTGGAAACGTTCTTAACCATTAACCTGACTCTCCTGATGCCAGGTCTTCGGCAGGCAGCGAAACGCTGAAATTGGAAAACCCGGCTGTTGAAGGAATTGTGCTGCTGGTCGCGCCCGCGGCATTTGCAAGCGCGGCCAGCGGCGACACGAACTGAAAATCATTCAGGTTCAGCTCAACCGTGACCATGGGTGTGTAAGGGCCACCCAGGAAGCCCAGATTGGAATTGAAGTCATAGGAAAACTGCAAGGCGTCAATCGTCGTGCCGGGGGGCAGCAACGGGTTGATGCGCCCCCAGATTTCAGATGCTGTGGTGTTGGTGGCGTCACCCACACAAGCTGGCGTTACGGGGTCGGCACATACGCCAGCCGACGCACTGCATGGGGTGCCAAAGCGAGGGGACAACGCGGATGTTCCCCGCGTGTGGGTTTGTGGCACACCCGGACAGGCCGCAGGGCGCACCACAGCGATGCGCGCCGCCAACTGTGCGGCTTTTTGCGCGTTCACTCCGCTGTATGATAGCCGGCCAAAGTCCAGCAATGCCAGGAACAGGAAGGAAAACAGGGACACAACCAAGGCAAACTCAACAAGAACCCCACCATTTTGGTCGCGCAGCATCTGGTCCGCGACCTGGCGCAAGATGGCGCGGTTATTTCGCAACCGTGTCATTGGCCAAATATCCGCGATGTGTCAGCGACGTCGGTGGTTATCGATGACGCGCCGCTGCCGAAAAGCTTCAGAATGCCCCCCAGCGGAAACTGAACGGTGATATTGGCGCTTACCTGACCGACGGGTGCCGGGTTTATGCGATACGTGCCCGACACGCAGGACAAGCTGGGCGTTACTGAGTTGACGGTTATACTGGGTGGAAACAGGCTGTTGCCATGAATGTCACGCTCGACAATCCCTTTCAGAGTTGTGCTGAGCCCCGCGACAGTTCCGCCAGACGAACAGATATCCGAGGGCGTGACGCGCGACATATAACGGCTGGCATCACGGACCCCGGCAATGACCGACTGGTACGACCACATGAGGCGTGCGGATTCCAATGTCACCGCCAACAGCAGCAGCATAATCGGCATGACAAGGCCAAACTCGACAAGGATCGCACCATCTTCGTTTTTGGCGAAGCGTTTGAAAGGGGATCTGAGGCGAATACACATGAACACTCTGCCCCTATCGATACAACTGTACGACGTCGCGAAAGATGCCGCCGAACCCGTTGCCGCCGCTGCCAACACCGGTCACATCGGGGAAACCGACGACCTCTCCGTGGATGTCGAAACTGGGGGGCGAGCCGCCGTCATCACCCACCGGTTCAGTCAGGAACACGGCAACAAATTTTGTGACTGGAACTCCGGTGGTCGAACCGGATACCGGGTTTTGCGCGCAATCAACACCAGCAGCCGTAACAACGCGCCGCGCCGGGTCTTCGGACATCTGGCTGGAACACATCGGGCGGCCGGTTTCAGCAAGCGAAGGGTCCAGAATGGAGCTTGCGTTCGGCGGCGCGTGTGGGTTTGAATTTCCGTAGGCTATTTCCCTCAGATACATTCCGTACCGCGTTCCTGCGAAAACGGTATCCGACCCGGACAGCGCGGGCAGATGTGTGTCGCTGCCGATGCCGTCGGCAATCCCATCTGCCAGATCGTGGTTTCGATTAAGGTACCCGGTTCGATCCCAGTTGCCGTCACCGAAACGGTTGTTTCCACCGCAGGTGCCCGCCGTCATGCACAGGTCGCGCCCCAAACCTGTTGTATCAGGGGTCGTCTGTTCATTACCCTGAATGCAAGCGCCGCCACCGTTGCTTTCAATCCCCTTGATCACATTTGGTGCGGGCGCGAAATCGATATTGTTCTTCTCACCGTTGAGAACCGAGCGGTAGATGTCAAAGCGGACGTTGAATGCAGCGTTGGTAATGCCGTTTTTCTGGCCGGGTTCGGTGTTCAGACCATTGGTCAGAACACATTGGGTGATCTGGCTTTGCGCCGCGATCAGACAGGCCAGCTTATTGCCCCCTTCGTCGGCACATACACCCGAGCTGTCTTGGAAATTCGCCAGATCAATAAAGCCGAAATTGCCCGGACCCCAAGCCGTTCCGTTGCCGCCACTGCGCAGCAATATCTGGTCGCCTACGGTCAAAGTGGATTCCCAATTCGGGGGCAGGCAGAACATTAGGGGTGAGATATCGCACGCCGCTTTCGAGTATCCGGCCACTGCCTCGGCTGAAACGCTGGCAGCAGAAAACCCAGCCCCACCAAGCATTTTGTCCAGCGCCGAAGCCAGGCTCATCGTCAGGGATTTAGGTGTCAACACGATCTGCGCGAACCTGGCCTTTCGTGGATCGGTTGTAATATCTGCGCCAAGCGGGGTCAGATCCGATGCCGGAAGCGCCGAGTGAAACAGGAGGGTATAATCCGAAGATCCTGAAAGCGTGGTCGCCCCGTTTGCGAATGTCTGGCTGTCGCTGACAAGATTTGCTGCTGCATTTGTGGCTCGCGTAATCGCGTCCGGTTGGCCGTCCAACTCTCCCGCTGCGGCCAAAGCTACGTTGTCGGCGAATGACTGAAGCTCTGCATGTGTCGAATTCAACCGGCCAACGTCCAGTGTGATTGCAAAGAACCCAAGGAATGCGACCAAAGCAGTGCCCCACAGGATCGCGACGGTGCCGTTCTCCTCTTGGGCGAATGCGGATATGATAGCGCGAGTTGGCATGGCTGAACTTATTGACCGGGTGTCTGACTGACTTTGATTGGGCGAATGCGGGGTTTGACGCGCGGAGTCGCGGACGCCGGCGCAAGCTGCGCATCTTTTTGGGTATCAGGTTGCAATTCGGCGGCGGGCGCAGTTTCTGTTGCCTGTTCCGCTTCTTCCTGTTGCCGCTGGATGGTCACAACCTCAGTCTCGGTTCCCCGGCGCAGCTTTACAGTGGGTTGAATATCCACCTTTTCTACCGGTCCTTCCTCCTGCAACAGATCGCGCAGGCGAACCATCTCCATGGGTTCATCCTCGACGCTGTCCAGGGTGCGCAGTGTCAGGCTCAGGGTTCCGGCCTTTTGAGCCAGGGCCAGACGTTGACCTTGCTGCGGGGTCACTTCCACCGTAATCGTGCGGGCGACCTCCGGCTGATCGCTTAATTCTTCCGACTGCTGGTCCACGCCAATGACGCGAATATTCTGCAAGATGGTGACCGCGCGCAGGTCCTGCTTGGCACCTTGGGTCAAGACGATATCAACGTGATCGCCTGGGGTAACAAAACCGCCCACGGCTGTTACAGCATCGACCTCGATCGCCATGGCGCGTGTGTTTTCACCCAACTTCTGAACAAGGGTGACTTTTTCTCCAAAGTTCGAAACCTTGGAAAGAAGCATTACTTCGCCGGGATAGAACCGGCCCTTGGCGCGCCGCAGCTGACGGCGATTGTTTGGAACAAGTACATCAATGTCCGTGAAAACTCCGGCCGGGAGCGCCTCGCGCGGCCAGGGGTGAATTGTGACGTCGTGCGCTTCGATCGTTTGACCAAACGCGATTTCTGATCGGGCCACGTAGATCTCAACCAGATCGGCATCTGGCGAGACACCGGCAGTGCTTGTCTTAAACTGAATGTGATCTTTCGCCAGGTAAACGGAACCGGACGCTATCGCAATTCCAAACAGTGTAGAAATGATTGGCCTGATACGCATCACTCTCTCCAACAATTACGTTCTGAAATATGGAACTTCGGTCGTCTTGTTTTCGCGAAATTCCTGGCGGTGAACTCTGCGCCGCAACAGTGGCGCGGCGGCACAGAGCTCTGTATTTTGGTAAGTGTGTTTGGGTCAGCAGGTCGCGCTACCCAGAGCAGCGCATGCACCAGTCACGTTTGTGTTGGTAGTGGTGCCCAGATACGAGAATGCGCCAACTGCAATCGACGCCACGACCAAAAGAGCCAGGCCATATTCGACAATTGCTGCACCGCTTTCATTCTTAACAAACTTCTTCATGAATTTAGTCATTATTTCCCCCAAATAGGTTAGACGTTATCAGCGCTCCGTATTCTTGAGCGCAAGCCAGGCGAAAATGCATTAGCTCGGGAATCAGAATAGGAACGGGGGAAATGCGTGCCTTCCTTCAAAGGTAATTGAAATACACCTTTTGGTTGAATTAATTTAAGAAAATCACCCTTTTGGGCGAATACATTTAACCCTGCGTTAACAACGTATTAACGTTCAGCGAATCGCCCTTTTTCGGAAACAATGAATTGAGCCGGGTCGCAATTGTGAGCGGGATGGTGGTTGATTTTTACTGACCGGTCTGGCGTTTGCGGATTGGCATCGTGCGGTTCAGTGATGACAAGACTTAGAAAAGCATATTAAAAACAGATATATAAAGTTTCTTAAAAGCCTTTGTTTGAAAACTTCCCGCGCAGACAAGCCGATAATTCCGGTTGCTGTGACTTCGAAAGGAACACAAATTTGTTGTAGTAACCCGAACCTGTTTGTTTGGTCGGTCTGTTTAGTTGAATGGTTAATTGTTATGAGTGTGAGTTTTTTAAAGAGCGCTCAGGCGAGGGAGAGTCTGGACTTTGTAGTGGAGTGGACTCAGGCCCTATGCGGTAATGGCTCCGTGTCTCGATCCGTAAATTGTTTAATGCGCCTGGCAAATGCTGATGCGGTTCTAATTGTCAGAATGCAGAAAAAGGATTGGAAGGCAAAGCATATTGCGCGCTGTTGTGTCCAGCAGGGGAAAATCTGGCCTTCACAGCCGCAAACGCAGGCAGAGTTGGTTATTGGAGAATGTATATCAACGGCAAGGCCGGGTTCAGTCTGGAAACTATCAGACTTGGTGTTATCCGACGCATCACCAATCTCCCATTGTCGGCCCCAAAGGCCTGAGGGGCTGGTGGAGGTTATCCTGATTCCGCTGGACGTAACCGGGGCGCAGGTTGATTACATTGAGCTTCACTACAGTATTCACCCGCAGACCTTCGAACTTGATCTGATAAGTGCGCTGGCTCCAACATTATCGTCTGGCTGGAGCAAACGCTTGCCTGGAACAGTTGCTGCCAACTCCGAGGTTCTTCGGAGTCACCGGTCCAAGTTCAACAGCAACAATCGCTTTGTTCCGATCCTTGATCCACATAATCCGGCCGACCTCAGCAGATGCGAGTTTCGGGTATGTGCGATGATGAAAGAGGGAATGACTGTGAAGACGATTTCGGAGACTCTGTCCATTGGCCCGACAACAGTTCGTTCGCACCTAAGTTCCATATTTTCCAAAACAGGGGCGACGAGCCAGGTCGAGCTTTTGCATCTATTGAACCGAAGCGTTGATGCTGACAGGGGTTTTGCTCAGATCGCGGGTTAGCGAACCGAATGGATTGCTATCAGGACGGTCTGAAGACCTTTTTTTGATCTTTTAAGGATCCATCTGTCGTCATGGTCCTACCCATTGTTGTTCCATGACGGTCGAACAACTGCTGAACTTAGTCGCAATTTCGTCGGCTGTCTTGTAAGTTTCTAAATTTCGGCCGCAATTTTGCTCTCTATAGCAATGTAGGGAATCTGACTCGTTCGCCATGACCAACTGCCGCTTTCGTGGGGAGGAAACAACCCTACGGAGTGGGGAGAGCGCGTCAGATTTTTATGCTCTTCCAGTTTGATTGTATCTGTTGACGAAAAAATATCCTGTTTTGTTAGCTACTTAGTCGTTGTTCATGATTTCGCGACAACATTAACATAATGTGAACAATGTATTCTCTGAGTGTTCAACTGGCTCGGGGCATACTGATCGCACAGGCCGGGCAAACCACGTCCGGTTGAATGGAAGGGGAACAGCATGATCAAGACTGCTATTGAGGTTGCGCCGTATGCATGTGCGACAATGCAACCCCATAATCCCGTCATGAACGGCGAAGTTTCAAGTAATACAAATTCGAGCAGCAGTCGCTTCCCTCCTATCGAAAATGCACTGACAGAAATCGTAAATAACAAGCGACTAGAAGAGGCGAACCGGGACTTCTGAAAATCAGACGTCCGATGGATTTCCGGATCAACTTGATCAGGGAAAGATAAAGCCCGCTCCGAATTGGAGCGGGCTAAATTTTTTCTCAGTAACCTTTGCCAACTTGCGTCGGGCATAAGCGCAATACAACCTGGCGGTCAGGATCTTAATGAGAAAGTCGGGCCAGCCAAACGGCTGGTAATCACTTAGCTGGCCCGGTCTTCTGCCCACTTCATGAGAATGAAGGCAAAAGCTATTAGCTATCCAATCCGAGCATTGCCTTTACAGCAGCCTCGACCTCGTCGGTGACGGGTTTGTTCGCAGCGTCTTCCAATGCTGCGCGCTCATCGAGTGACTGCTGCTCAACGGCGTCTGCCAGGTCTTCGACGTCTTGCACGGCTTCCTCGTACTCCAAGGCAGCCTGTTTTTCGGCATTCAGGCTGTCAGCGGCATCTTTGGAAGCTTGCAGATCATCGTTTGCGTCCTGAAGTGCGTCCTCGATATCAGGATTGGTGCCTCCCGCATCTGCCAGTTGCTGTTCGAGATCATCGACGATGTCCTGCTTTTCCTGAACATCGGCCAGCGCATCCTCAAGGTCGTCATTGATTTCAGCGCTGGAGCGCTCCGGCGGGGTCATATCATCCAGAAGGTCTTGTTTTTCGGCAAGCTCAGCTCGGATGCTGTCGCCAGCCAAAACCGTGTCGCGATAGGTTGCAATGCGACCGACGCGCGAATTCGGAGCAGCGTTCTGAAGGGCCTTCTCACTTGCGTTGGCTGCGTTCAGTGCGCCCAGTTCCGAAGGGTGGACGCCCAGCGCGGCAGCCAGTTTGTTCCCTTTCTTGTGGGAATCGGTCAGGTCCGTTTCCTCGACTTGAACCTTGGATTTTGTCGCGTGCGCTGACGGTGCGGTCTTGGTCTGAGTTTTCTTGGACTTCTTACCGGTAAACAATTCTTTCAAAGAGAACGATTTTCCCTTCGAAGATTTTGACTTCGAACCCTTTGCGCCAGAGGTAGTGCGCCCCGACTTACCGGCGGATTTTGAACCACCACTTTTAGCCGCCCCATTACCGCCGCCTTTGCCATTTCCGGCGCCGTCGCTGTTTCCTTTACCGCCGCCGTTTCCTTTACCGCCACCATTGCCCCCACCGTTGCCATTACCGTCTTTGGCATAGGCCACATCAGGAAGGGCAACTGCCGCCACAATTGCGGTGGAGCCCAACATTGCGATTGCGAGAGCGGAGGCCTTCAGCACGCCGGTCAAATTGGTTTTCATAGCGGTCCTCGTAGGTCGAACGCGGGTTTCATTTGGGCCGGCAGTGTGTTTCGCGCTTTGCACACACAGAAAACGCTTGCCGGAATCAATATCTGACAGGTGCTATCTAAACCCATCATCATTGAACCCACGCCGAACTGTTCGTTCATCGCCAGTTCATGTTGAAATCGATAGATTGTTAAGGTGGTTGCGCAGTAAAGAGTGCTGAAGATGAGAAAGCTCTTAACCATCTTGTTTCTTGTTGCCGTTCTCCAGCCCGGAGAAGGCAATGCAGCCGTTCGTGAGCTGAAGCAGGCAGAACTGCGCAAAGCAACAACCTCGGGCAACGCAATCCGGTTGCAGAAAGTCATCAAAGGGGTCGAACAGGTCTTTGGCGGTACGCCCATTGATGCGCGAGCTTTTCAGGCCGACAAAGTTTACTACCGCGTGCTGGTTAAAAAACCGAACGGGAAGATTGTCAGTGTTATTGTTAACGCAAAAACCGGCGTTGTCGTTTCCAACAGGTCCAAGATCGGCAAACAAATCTCAGAAGCGGCCAAATCTGCGCCCGGAAACTCGGCCAATGCGAAATCTCAAGGCAAGTCTTCTGCCAACGCAAATGGTGGTCAAAGCGGCAACCGTGGGAACAGCGGTGGCGGTCGCGGCAATGGTGGCGGCAATTCCGGAGGTAACGGTGGCGGCAACTCCGGTGGTAACGGTGGTGGCAACTCGGGTGGTAACGGTGGTGGCAACTCGGGTGGTAACGGTGGCGGAAACGGCGGCGGCAACGGGGGTGGTAAAAAGTAATGGTTAAACTGCCATTCGCACGCCTATAATTCCCAAGTATGAGAGTTTTACTGGCAGAAGACGAACCGCACCTTTGCGAGCAGATCAAGAAACTGTTGAACGCTGAAGGTCGGGTCGTGGACATTGTGAACAGCGGCCTGGAAGCTTTGCATCTGGGTGCAACAGAACCCTATGACATGATCATCCTCGATATTGGATTGCCGGAACGCGATGGCATTTCAGTTCTGCGGGAATGGCGCAGCGCGGGCATCAAGACCCCGGTGCTGATCCTCACGGCCCGCGATGGCTGGAGCGAAAGGGTCGACGGATTGGACGCAGGCGCGGACGACTACATGACCAAGCCATTCCATATGCCCGAACTGGCAGCGCGGGTCCGTGCCATACTGCGGCGGCAGAGCGGTCAGTTGAATCCCGTCGTCGAAATGGGAAATGTTGTGCTGGATACCCGCAACGGGCGTGTAACGGCGGATGGCGTGCCCATCGACCTGACCGCGCAGGAGTTGGCTGTTCTTACATATCTGGCCCATAATGTTGGGCGTATGATCTCAAGGACCGAGTTGTCGGAACATATCTACGAATACGATGGAGACAGGGACTCGAACACCATTGCCGTCTTCATAACCCGTCTGCGCAAAAAACTTGGCCCTGATCTGATCACAACGATTCGGGGCCGCGGATACATGATCGACTCTGCCTGATGTTATCCCTGCGTCAACGGGCTCTACTGGGGGGGATCGCGTCGGGTGCCCTTTCAGTGGGTGTTGGTACGCTGGCCGTGTTCTCGTTCATCAATGCCCGCGTTTCAGACAGGTTTGATACCGCACTACTTGATCGTCACACGCAACTGGTCGTTGGGTTGAGCGTTACGACCCATGACCCGGATGCGCTGCGGAATCTGATGTTCGATCCAGCCTATGGCACACCGTATTCCGGCAGATACTGGCAAGTCAGCAACAGCGAAGGTGAGATCTTTACGTCGGCTTCCTTGTTTGATGAAGTCATTGCCGAACCGCCGGGGAACCCTGATGTAACGACGCTTTGGAACACGCCTGGTCCGGAAAGCGAAGCTTTACGAGGAGCCTTTCAGAAAATTACCTATGAGGATGGAACGGTCTGGGGGGTCAGCGTTGCCGAAAGTCAGGCCCAGCTTGTCGCGGAACGCCGCGCTGCACAACAAAGCCTGCTTCCGGTTTTTGCGCTGGTTGGTCTGATCGGTGTCGTTGGGTCGCTACTTCTGACGTCAATCATCCTGACGCCACTCAGAAAGCTTCGGTCAGATGTGGCGCATCGTTGGGATCGGGACGAAGACCTTAGGCCAGGCGATTATCCAGAAGAGGTGTCTCCTCTGGTCGAGGATCTGAACCAGCTCTTGCGTCGAAACCGGGAAATCGTATCGGGATCACGTCGTCAGGCGGCAGATTTGGCCCATGCCCTGAAAACGCCTACTGCAATCATGCGCAATGAATTGGTGCTGTTGTCCGAAGCGGGAGGTTCTACGGAAACCGCTGTGGAAGCTCTCGACCGCATTGACGCGCAACTGGGCCGGTCTTTGGCCAGAATGCGGGCGCTGAACACTGCAGATTTGACCCATTCTCGTGCTGATCTGTCTCATTCGATTGATCGACTGGCGCGTCTGTTCACCACCATGGCCGAGCGCGAAGGAAAGTCATTGGAAATCGAACGCGACCCGGGTCTTTGGGTGCGTATGGACGCGCAGGATATCGAAGAAGTTTTGGGCAACCTGCTGGATAACGCGGTCAAATGGTGCAAACATAAGGTCCGCGTGACGGCCATGAGAACCTCGAACGGGATCGAAATTGTGATTGACGACGATGGTCCGGGAATTCCTCAGGACGCTCACCGCGAGGCGCTGCGATCGGGGGGGAGGCTGGATACCTCTGTTTCGGGCAGCGGCCTTGGGCTGGCCATCGCGGTTGATTTGTTAAAGGCCTATGACAGTCGACTTGATCTGGGTGCATCCAGCTCGCTTGGCGGTCTGGAATGCCGGATCGTAATTCCGAAGGGAACCAATGCGCATCCTGCGACGGGCTGATCATTTGCCCTGAAGGTTCAGGGTGCTTTGGGTGTGACGTAGGTGGACAAGGCGCCAAAACAAGAAAAGCGGACCCATGACAGGTCCGCTTTTGCCCTTGCGGGCGATAGGCAGCCAAGGTGGGCTTAGCTGCTCATGTCATAGGCCCGCTCACCATGTACCGAGAGGTCGAGGCCATTTGTCTCGGTCTCGGCGTTTACGCGAAGTGGTGTGATCAGTGCAACCAGTTTGACCAACACAAACGTGACAGCTGCCGCAAAGACACCCACGATAACCAGCCCGCCCAACTGTGCGGTCCATGTGCCAAGGCCGAACAGGGCGATCATGATGGTGCCGAAGATGCCTCCGACGCCATGTACTGCGAACACGTCCAATGTATCGTCGATATTCAGCTTGTTGCGCACCAGACTGACGGCTTCCTGACACAGAATGCCCGCGACAGCACCGATGATGAGGGCCTGAACCGGACCCACAAAACCCGAAGCGGGCGTGATCGAGGCCAGACCTGCAATTGTCCCGGTGACAAGACCCACCATCGAGGCTTTGCCAAAGCGGATGCGTTCCCAAAGCGCCCATGTCAGTGACGCAGTTGCGGCGGACAGGTGGGTAACGGTCATCGCCATCGCAGCGCCACCGTCCGCGGCCAGTTGCGAACCGCCATTGAAGCCGAACCAGCCGACCCACAGCATCGCGGCGCCGACCATGACATAGCCGGGATTATGCGGCGGGGTCGTTCGGTTTCGGCGCGGGCCAAGGATGACGGCGATGATCAGGGCTGCCAGACCAGCGGTTTCGTGCACCACGATACCGCCAGCGAAATCACGCACGCCAATGTCACCCAAAATACCACCATCGGACAGCATTCCACCGCCCCAGATCCAGTGAACCACCGGCGCATAGCACAGCAGCATCCACAGCGCCGAGAAGGTGAGCACAAAGCCAAAGCCCACCCGTTCAACATATGCGCCCACGATCAGGGCCGGGGTGATGATGGCAAAGGTCATCTGAAAGGCAAAGAACAGGATTTCTGGGAGAGTGCCAGCAAGGCTGTTCACATCAACACCGTTGAGGAAAGCCTTGCCCAAACCACCCCAAAGCCCACTTTCACCGGGTCCAAAGGCGATGGAGTACCCGGCCACCAGCCACAGAATGCTCATCAAACAGGCAATGGCAAAGCAATGCATAAAAACGCTGAGCACGTTTCGGGCACGTACAAGCCCGCCGTAAAACAAGGCCAGACCCGGTAATGTCATGAAAAGGACCAGTGCTGTAGCAACTATGATCCAGGCTGTATCGGCTCCATTCATGGGCCGCTCTCCTTTTCCCTGCATGGTTTCCCGGGCAGGTCATCTGACAACGCCCGGGATCGAGTGAGTGTATGTGCAGAGCCTTGAAGCGGAGGGCAGGTGAGGAAAAAAGAGGCAATACCCGAATTGGTCGCCTATTTTGTCGCCTTTTGTTCAAGTGATGACAGTTTTGGCGGCTATGGGCAGATAATGCCTAAAAAAGGTGCGCGTTATGAAAGCCCGGTCAGAAGCAACGCCAGCGCATGATCCCGCGCGGCGCGGCGCACCGCATCCCGCCCTTGCGCGCCAAACTCAATCGTTTCTGTTCGGGTTTCCCGGCCTTCTCTGGCCAGTCCGAAACATACGCGCCCTTCGGGTTTGAATTCAGACCCGCCCGGCCCGGCAATGCCGGTAATCGCGACGGCAAGCTGCGCTTGTGAGTTGCGCAATGCGCCTTCGGCCATTTCGCGAGCGACCTGCTCGGACACTGCGCCGAAAGCCTGCAGGGTTTCTGCCAGCACACCCAGCATGTCCTGCTTGGCCCCGTTGGTATAGGTAACAAAACCCCGATCCACGACGGCCGAGCTGCCGGGTATATCCGTCAGGGCCGCAGCGACCATACCGCCGGTGCAGCTTTCCGCAGTGGCGATCATAACGCCCTGCGCTTTGGCGCGGTTCAGCAGGTCGGGCACGTTCATAGGCCCAGAACCCCGTGCGTGATGCCAGCCAGAACCATCACGCCAACGGCTGCGAAAATACCCGCAATCACGTCGTCCAGCATCACTCCCATAGGATCGCCGCGACGATCTGCCCAACCGACGGGGCCGGGTTTGGTGATGTCGAACAGGCGGAACAGAGCGAACCCGGCAACCCAGCCGGGCCAGAGGGCGGTAATGTCGATCCCATGCGCCCAGGACGGATATGAGATCGCCCAGAGGGCAATGAACTGGCCCGCGACCTCATCGATGACGATTTCCGACGGGTCGTGATCGTCCTGGCCGTCGGTCATCACGCGCGTGGCCCACAGGCCGCCTGCGAACACCACGAGCGTTGCGATTGCCAGCAATGGGAATCCGCCCAGCGTGTGCAGGACCCAAGCCATCGGCAGCGCGGCCAGCGAACCCCAGGTGCCGGGGGCAGGGCGTATATATCCGACGCCGCCAACGGTGCCAATCAACTGCGCCGCGTTCATGATTTCACCAGACAGGCCGTCGCAATCGATGCGATGCCTTCACTGCGACCGGTGAAGCCCAGACGCTCGGACGTGGTGGCCTTGATCGAGACCTGATCGGCACGCAAGCCCATGATTTTGGACATTTCTTCGCGCATAACAGCGGCGTGAGGGCCAATCTTCGGGTATTCACAGACCAGCGTACAATCCACGTTCGAGATGCGATACCCCATCTGTCCAGCCAGTTCGACCGCGTGACGCAGAAAGATCTCGCTGGCGGCCCCTTTCCATTGCGGATCCGAGGGAGGAAAATGCTGTCCGATATCGCCTTGCGCCAATGCGCCATAAATCGCGTCGGTTACAGCATGCATCCCGACATCAGCATCCGAATGCCCCTGCAACCCGCGATCATGGGGAACCTTCACACCGCAAAGGACCACATGATCCCCGTCGCCAAACCGGTGCACGTCATAGCCGTTGCCAAGTCTTACATCCATATCCATTCCCATGATACGTTCCGCCCGGGCAAAATCCTCGGGGCGAGTGATCTTCAGGTTGTCCGCATCGCCCGGTACGATGCAGACATCTACCCCCGCAGCGCGTGCAACCTCAACATCATCAGCAGCACCGCCCGGATGCGCCGCATGGGCGGCGGTGATGGTGTCATAATGAAAGCCTTGCGGTGTCTGTGCCGCAAACAGGTTGCTGCGGTCTTGCGTGCCTGTCACGTCCCCGTCTTGTCCTATCCACAAGGCGTCAGTCACCGCTAGTCCGGGGGCCGCGGCCTGATGTGCATCCAATGCGTGCAAGACGTCCTGAATGGTGCGCGACGAAACGCAAGGTCTGGCAACGTCATGAATCAGGACGCGCTTCACGTCGAGGTGCGCCAGGGCCTTCAAACCATTGCGTACAGAACCCGTGCGATCTGTGCCGCCCGAGGCGAGGATCAGATCGGTGCCACGAAACTCCTCCCAGGCCAGAGTGTCTTCGTCGGATAAGACCAGAACGATATGAGCGACCTGTCCGCGGAACCGATCGATTGTCCAGTCTGCCACGCGACGACCTGCAAGGCTGCGCCACTGTTTTGGGACGTCGCCCCCTGCGCGCATGCCGCGGCCTGCGGCGACTATGATGGCAGCTGTGGTCATGCAGCGCGCCCTCCATTTTGTTGCGTTTGTTTAGGCGGCGGTGATTGCAGTGGCAATCACCTATGGTCTAGTGATTAAAAAATAGGCAGATGATGGTTTTGCGGGCTTGTTGCGCGTCGTTTTGTTGTTCATATGCGTGGAATTCGATATCAGAACTGCAACTGCCCAAGGATTAAGCACGTTGACTTTGCGCTTCGCTGACAAATTCGTAACATCGCCGGTTTTGCTGGCCCCGATGGCCGGAATCACAGATCGCCCGTTTCGGGATCTGGTTATGCGCTTTGGCGCCGGCATGGTCGTCAGCGAAATGGTCGCCAGTCAGGAAATGGTGCAGGCCAAACCCGGAGTGCGGGAGCGCGCCGAACTGTCTGCAGATGTGGAAAACACGGCGGTGCAACTGGCAGGGCGCGAGGCGCATTGGATGGCCGAGGCCGCCCGTCAGGTTGCTGATCGGGGCGCGCGGGTGATCGACATCAACATGGGGTGTCCCGCCAAGAAGGTGACAAATGGGTATTCCGGTTCGGCCCTGCTGAAAACACCGGACCACGCACTGACGCTGATCGAGGCCGTTGTCAGTGTAGTCGACGTTCCAGTGACATTGAAAACCCGTCTGGGGTGGGATGACACCCTGCTGAATGCCCCCGAGGTTGCGCGCCGTGCACAAGAGGCAGGCGTTCAGATGGTTACGATCCACGGACGCACGCGATGCCAGTTCTACAAGGGGCGCGCTGACTGGAGCGCAATCCGGGCCGTGAAACAGGCCGTGTCGATTCCGGTTATTGCGAACGGAGATATTGTAGACACAGCAGCCGCACGAACCGCATTGGAACAATCTGGTGCAGATGGGGTCATGGTCGGGCGTGGCGCACAGGGTAAACCCTGGCTACTGGCGCAGATCAGTCACGACCTTTACGGGGCGGATGCGCCGGATATTCCGGTCGGGAATGACCTGATCGACATGGTGCGCACGCATTATCAGGCGATGCTGGGATTTTACGGTGCCGATCTGGGCCTGCGTGTCGCCCGCAAGCATCTGGGATGGTACATGGATCAGGCCGCAACCCCTGCGCCGCTGCGGCGGGCGGTTCTGACGTCGCGCAGCACGGATGAAGTCCTGCGTCTGCTTGGGGACGCACTTGCCGAAACGGGCGAGGTGGCGGCATGAATTCCAACGCCAACATCTGGAACTCATTGCCGGTTCCGGCTTTTATTATTGATGAAAACGACCGCATCGCAGATGTGAATTCGGCGGGCGAGGGGTTTTTGAATGCCTCGCGCCGGTCGGTAATCGGGCACCCGGTATGGGACCAGATCGCCGTTGACGCGCCGCTGGAGGAAGCATTCCTGCGCGCCCGCTCGCAAGGCACGCCACTGTTCGTAAACGATGTGGATGCGGGTTCAGGGAACCGTGCGCCGTTGCAATGTGCGTTGCAGATCGCGCCTCTGGTCGGCCATCCGGGGTCGATGATCATGATCATATCTCCTCGTGAACTGGCGGGCAGGATGACCTTGGGCAACACGGTCAAGTCAGCGGCGCAGTCGGCGATTGGCATGGCCGAGATGCTGGCGCACGAGATTAAGAACCCGTTGGCAGGGATTACCGGTGCAGCGCAACTGCTGAGCATGAACATTTCGTCACAGGATCTTGAACTTACAGACCTTATTGTGGCCGAAAGCCGCAGGATCGTGAAGCTTCTGGAGCAGGTCGAGCAATTCGGCAACTTGCAGAAACCGGACCTCAGGCCGGTCAACATCCACGATGTGCTGGACCGTGCAAGGCGGTCCGCGCTGCTGGGATTTGGCGCGGATATGACAATCATCGAGGATTACGATCCTTCATTGCCGCTGGCCTATGGCGATCCGGACCAGTTTCTTCAGGTGGTTCTGAACCTGCTGAAAAACGCATCCGAGGCTGCGGGGCCGCAGGGTGGTACGATCCGTCTGCGCACTTATTTCGAACATTCCTTCCGCCTGCGCCGAAGCGACGGATCGGGTCATTCCCTGCCGTTGCAGATCGAGATCATCGATGACGGTCCGGGCCTGCCCGAGGATATCCGTGGTGATATCTTTGACCCGTTCGTGTCGGGCAAGGAAAACGGCACTGGTCTGGGGCTGGCGCTGGTCAGCAAGATCGTTTCCGACCATGACGGCTGGATTTCCGCCGACTCCGTGCCCGGCCGCACCGTATTCAAACTGTCGCTGCGCCGCGCGCCGCGAGATGCAACCGAACACAAGAAGGAGAGCACCTGATGGATGGCACCGTACTGGTTGCGGATGACGATCGCACAATCCGCACCGTTCTGACTCAGGCGCTGACGCGGGCCGGATGCAAGGTGCACGCAACATCTTCGCTGACCACCCTGATGCGTTGGGTCGGCGAAGGCAAAGGCGACGTGGTGATCTCGGACGTTGTCATGCCCGATGGCAACGGGCTGGAGATGTTGCCGAAGATAGCAAAGGATCGCCCTGGATTGCCGGTTATCGTGATTTCGGCGCAAAACACGATCATGACCGCAATTCAGGCGGCTGAGGCTGACGCATATGACTATCTGCCCAAACCGTTTGACCTGCCGGATTTGATGAAACGCACGGCGCGGGCGCTGGATCAGAAGCAGCGCGCACAGCCGGAACCCATACAGGCAGGTGGTGAACGCCCGGATGAGCTGCCTCTGGTCGGGCGCACGCCAGTCATGCAGGCCTTGTATCGGTTGGTCGCACGCGTGATGAATACCGACCTGCCGGTTATGATCTCGGGTGAAAGCGGAACGGGTAAGTCGCTGATTGCTCGGGCAATTCACGACTTTTCGGATCGGCGTACATTACCCTTTGTCACAGTCACCGCAGCCGACCTAAGCGATCTGGAGGGCCCGGCCCGCGTGATGGCGCGGGTGCGTGGCGGTACGCTGCTGATAGATGAAATCGCGGATATCGGCGATGAAATTCAAGCCCGCGTGGTGCGTATGATGGATACGCCCGGTGATCATGTTCCGCGTTTCATGGCAACCAGCCAGACAAACTTGACCGATGGGATGGAAAACGGCCGTATCCGTCAGGACTTGTATTATCGTTTGTGTGGGGCGACGATCCACGTGCCCTCATTGCGCGAAAGGGTCGACGATATTCCACTGCTGGCCGAACATTTTCTGGCCCGGGAGGAGAAGGAAAATGGCAACAAGCGGTGGCTCAGCCCGGAAGCGGTTGAGTTGGTGCGGCGCTATTCATGGCCGGGGAATGTGCGGCAACTGGAAAACGCCGTTCGCCGTTTGGGGCTGACCAGTCGGGCAGATGAGATTTCAAAGGCCGAGGTGGAAATGGTGTTGGGCAGCCAGCCCGAAGCTGCACCGGTTCTGAGCGGCGGCGAACGCGAGAAGCTTTCAACCTCGGTCGAGCGTCACCTGCGACGGTATTTCGATCTGCACGGCAATATATTGCCGCCACCGGGCCTTTATCAGCGGATATTGCGTGAAGTTGAGGCCCCGCTGATCGAAATCGCACTGGATGCAACTGGTGGAAACCAGGCAAAATGTGCTGATTTACTGGGGATTAACCGAAATACGCTGCGAAAAAAGATTACAGATCTCGATATTCAGGTGACACGGCGCCGCAAACTGATGTAATATCGCCACACAAACCGTGGCATCCCGGCATCTGTCGGGAATAGACCACGAAATATGGCGGTAAGCCGCACAAGCGGCACATCAGGATGAGGGCAGACGGTGGCAACCCGAGCACAGAGCGGGATGATCCCATCGATTGGTCGATGGCGTAAATCACGGAAACTGCGCAATTTCGGCACCTTTGGGCTGGTCCTCATGGGGCCTGTTCTGGCGCTTGCCACATATCTTGTCATTGGTCCCTTTGACCTAGGTGCGACCGCGCCGACATTGCGGCTGATTCTGCTGGCCGATCTTGTCTATGTTTTGGTCGTTGCGGCTTTGGTGCTCAGTCAGTTGGGCAGCCTAATTGCGGCCAGACGGGCCAAGTCGGCGGGCTCGCGCCTGCATTTGCGCCTGATCGGGGCGTTTACGCTGCTTGCGCTGGTTCCGACCGTTACGGTCGCCATTTTTGCCGGACTGACCGTGAATATCGGCCTGGAAGGCTGGTTTTCGGATCGCGTGCGCCAGGTTGTCGGGTCTTCCCTGACGGCGGCAGAGGCTTATGAGCAGGAACATCGCAGCGGTCTGACGCAGGACGCTACGGTTCTGGCGCGGTTCCTGAACAATGCACGTTCGGTGGAGTTTTACATTTCTGATGCCGAACTCCGCGAGGTTCTTGCGCAGGGGCAGGCCCGGATTCAGCGCGGATTGCGCGAAGCCTATGTCATCGACGGAACGGGCGAAATCCGGTCGCGCGGGGATCGGTCCTATCTGTTCAACTATGAGGCACCAACAGCCGAGCAAATGACGGAAGCGGTAGATAAGGGGCTGCTGATCATTGCCGACTGGCCGAATAATGAATTCCGCGCGCTTGTACCTCTTACCGCTTATCTGGACCGCTACCTCTATGTCAGCCGCGAGGTGGATGGGCAGCTGTTGACGCTGCTGGATGACACCAAGGAAACGGCGCAGTTCTATCAGCAGCTGGAAAGTGAACGGGGCAGGGTGTTGTTCGAGTTCGGTCTGCTTTATCTGGGCTTTGCGCTGATCCTGATCCTGGCTGCGATGTCGCTGGGGATGTGGTTTGCCGAACGCCTGTCGCGCCCGGTCGGACGTTTGACCACGGCGGCGCAGCGGGTCGGCGCTGGAGATTTGAGTGTCCAGGTCATCGAAGAGGCCAGCGACGACGAAATTGCGATGTTGGGCCGATATTTCAACCAGATGACCCGACAACTAAAAGGGCAGCGGGACACGCTGCTGGAAAATACCCAGCAAATCGAAAGCAGGCGTCGCCTGTTTGATTCCGTGCTCAGTTCGGTCACGTCCGGTGTTGTCGGCGTGGACCCCGATGGATGCGTTACGTTTGTCAATCGCTCGGCTGAACGCTTGCTGGACTGGTCGCGTGGTGAAGAACACCTGGCTATCGGCATTGCGGTTCCCGAGTTTTTGCCTTTGTTTGAAAGTCTCAAGGACAGCGGGCAGGAGGCTGTTCAGGGTGAGGTTAAGGTCACACGCAAGGGGCAGCTTGAAAACCTGCTGGTTCGCATGGCTATCCGTCGCGGAGAGGATGGCGGGCTGGAAGGCTATGTGGTTGCCTTTGACGATGTAACCGATCTGGTCAGCGCGCAGCGAATGGCGGCGTGGGGTGACGTGGCCCGCCGCATTGCACATGAAATCAAGAACCCATTGACGCCGATCCAACTCAGCGCAGAGCGCATCAAGCGCAAGTTCGCCCGCAAACTGGATGAGGAAGACAGCGGCAGCCTTGAATCGATGACCGGTGTCATCGTGCGGCAAACAAACGACCTGCGGCGTATCGTGGACGAGTTTTCCAAGTTCGCGCGGATGCCCGAACCCGTTCGCCGCGAAGAGGACTTAGTCGAACTGGTGCGCGAAGCCGTTCTTTTGCAGCAGGCGGGACAGCCGGACGTGCAGATTGACGCTGACCTGCCGCAGCAGCCAATCATGGCGGATGTAGATGCGACCATGCTCAACCAGGCGTTGACGAACCTGATTAAGAATGCCGGAGAAGCCATTGCAACTCTGAAAGAAAAAGGGGCCCCGGACAACCTGGTGCCACAGATCAAGGTGGCGGTTTCAAGCGATGATGCGGGTACAGTCATCACCATTGCAGACAATGGGATAGGTCTGCCGGAAGACCGGGCGCGTTTGTTTGAACCTTATGTAACGACACGCGACGAAGGGACCGGGTTGGGTCTTCCGATCGTCAAGAAAATCATAGAAGAGCATGGCGGCGCGCTGACCCTTGAGGACGCGCCCGTATTCGACGGACAGGACCATTTTGGCGCAATGGCTGTGATCCGTTTGCCTGGGGCAAGTATGTCCCCAACCGTTGCGCCGCAGAAGCAGGCAATTAGAACCAACAAACTGAAAGCAGGCCAAAGATGAGCGACATTCTGATCGTAGATGACGAGCGCGATATTCGCGAGCTGGTGTCCGACATTCTGGAGGACGAAGGCTATTCAACCCGGCTGGCAGCCAACTCGGACGAGTGCATGGCGTCGATCAATTCCGAACCGCCGGGTCTGTTGATCCTGGATATCTGGCTGAAAGACAGCCGCATGGACGGGATTGATATCCTCAAGACGGTAAAGCGCGATAACCCGGATGTGCCGGTGGTGATTATTTCGGGCCACGGCAACATTGAAATTGCAGTAGCGGCTATCAAACAGGGTGCTTACGACTTTATCGAGAAACCGTTTAACATTGACCAGTTGATGGTGGTGATCCGCCGCGCGATGGAGACGTCTCGTCTGCGGCGCGAGAACGCGTCGCTGAAGCGGAAAGAAGTCAACAACTCGGATATGATCGGCAAATCCGCGTCGTTCCGGGCCATGCAGGGGCAGTTGGACAAAGTGACCAAATCAAACGGTCGCGTCATGCTGCGTGGACCTGCGGGTTCTGGCAAGGAAATCGCTGCGCGTTATATCCATGCCCACTCCAACCGTGCGAACGCTCCGTTCGTGACCGTCAACTGTGCCGGGATTGAGCCTGAGCGTGTGGAAGAAGTTCTGTTTGGCCGGGAATCGGCCGAACGCGGTGTGGAATCCGGATTGCTGGAAGAAGCCCATGGCGGCGTGGTCTATTTTGATGAAGTTTCCGACATGCCTTTGGGCACACAGTCCAAAATCCTGCGGGTGCTGGTGGATCAGCAATTCCAGCGCGTGGGTGGCTCGGACAAGGTGCGCGTGGATCTTCGGGTGATCTCATCAACCAACAAGGATCTGGATGATGAAATCGCCGCCGAGCGTTTCCGGGAAGAGCTGTATCACCGTCTGAATGTGGTTCCGATCTCCGTTCCCTCACTCGAGGACCGGCGCGAGGATATACCGGTACTGGCCCAGCACTTCATCGAAATGTGCAACGAAACCCAAGGGTTGCCTATGCGGGAGCTGTCGGACGAGGCGGTCGCTTTGCTGCAGACAATGACCTGGCCGGGTAACGTGCGCCAGTTGAAGAACCTGATCGAACGTGTTTTGATTCTGGGCGACGGCACCGGCCCGATTGAGGCGCGCGAGCTGCCCAATGAAGAAGACAAGGCCGAAGAGTCGGGCCGCGTTGTCTTGTCGGGTGCGCTGGCCACTTTGCCGCTGCGCGAGGCCCGCGAAGCGTTCGAGCGGGAATATCTGCTGACCCAGATCAACCGCTTTGGCGGCAATATCAGCCGCACCGCCAGCTTTGTCGGCATGGAACGCAGTGCGCTGCATCGCAAGTTAAAGTCGCTGGGTGTTGTGACCTCGAACAAATCTGGTGCGCGGGTCGCGCAAATCGACGAACCCGAACCGGCAGAGTGAGTCTGGGGGCATAGTTCACGGGCAGACGGATGTGAGGAACTGATGGCGAGAACGGTGAACTCTGATCTGTCTGGCCGGTTCGTCGAAGGCTACCCGGCTTTTGGCAGGCGGTTAAAGCGACTTCGACGGTCGATCGGATTGAAACAAGCTGCGCTGGCCGAGGTTCTGCAGGTCGATCAGACCACGGTTTCCAGATGGGAGAACGGGGTTCAGCTTCCAACGCCTGATCAACAACACTCGGTGTTTGCTGCGCTGGCTCCTTTCAGGGCGGATGACAACGCGCTAAGACGGCTTGTCGTGAACTCGGCAGACTGCATCCATCTGGTTGAGGAGGCCAGCCACCTGTGCCTGGCCTATTCCCGCAGGCGGGCGCGGGACTGGAAAACCACCCAACGGGCACTGCTTGGCGTGTCCCTCTGGCAATTTGCGACGGACGAAATCCGTCAGGCTGAGGCCGAGCTACAGGACGAGGGATGGTGGGATTTGCAAGCGCCCAACCCCAAGGCGTTTGTAACCTCCGAAGCGCGGCACGACCGTATCCGGATCAGTGCCGGACAGATCACCTGGGAACGGTTGTACCTGTCGGATGGAACGCCGGTCCGGCTGGTCAGTGGGGCACGGTCGGGACGCGCATAATTTATGCGTATTCCTGTGCGGTCGGGTGCAGTAGAACCGGCTTATGCCCCATCCATTACGCATCTTGTTACAGGTTTTGTTGCTTTGGCTTGCCGGGCTAGGTGCGGCGACCCAATTCGCCAAGATTGCGGTTCCTTTTGCTCAGGTCGCAGCCCTCTATCCTGCGCACGCGGACAAGATTGGCTGGCTTTTGTCAGTCATCAGCCTGATTGGCGCGATTCTTGGTGCATTGTCCGGCGCGATAGCCGGGCGGGTTGGGCCTGTCCGGTTGCTGATGTTTGGCTTGACCCTTGGCGGGGCGGTGTCCCTGTTTCAGGCCAGTATCCCCGGTTTGGGCCTGATGCTGGTCAGCCGCGTTGTCGAAGGGGTCTCTCATCTGGCTATCGTTGTCGCAGCACCAACACTGATTGCGCAAATCACGATTGGAAAATGGCGCAACGCGGCAATGGTTTTGTGGAGCAGTTTCTTTGGTGTCGCCTTTGCCCTGAACGCATGGCTTGGGCTTCCCTTGATCGCTCAGGTCGGGCTGCCGGTTTATTTTGCTACCCATGGCGCGCTGATGTTTCTGATCGCCGTCCTGATCGTATCTTTCCGTCCCAACAGTGCATCGGATTTGGTAAACAATCCCTTTTGGAGCGTGCGAATACTGATTGACATACACGTACAGACCTATCGCTCTGCGTTTGTGTCCGCTCCGGCGCTCGGGTGGTTCTTTTACACGCTGACCTTTGTCTCGTTGCTGGCCATTCTTCCGGGAAGATTGCCGGACGATGTCAGTGCGATGATTGCTGGTCTGATGCCGTTGGCCGGGATCGTGATTTCCTGGCTTACCGTCCCGGTTTTGCTGAGCGTTTGTTCTGGTGTTTTTGTTATTAACCTCGGTTTCGGGCTGTCTATCCTTACGATAGGCGCCCTGTTTCTTGGTGCCCCGTTGCCCGTTGTCTGCGTTGCGCTTTTTGCGGTGCTGGGGCTTGTTCAGGGCGGCAGCTTTGCGGCGGTGCCGCAGTTGAACTCGACACCCGAAAACCAGGCGCTGAGCTATGGTGCCATGGCGCAGATGGGGAATGCGGGTAACCTTTTGGGCACACCTGTTTTGCTTGCAATACTGTGGCGTACTAGTGAAGCGGGCATGTTGATTGCCGTGGTCGGGTTCTATGCTGTTGCCATGGCGCTTCATCTGTGGCTTGCCGCGCGGCGCAAACGCGCTTCAACCGGACTGGAATGATCAATCGCGCGGTACCGTGGTTCTTCTTATCCGGATTGCCCCGGTGTGATGATCTGAAACGACCCGTCATCGAACTTCACAAAACATGAGGCACTGTTGAGGGGCGGCAACGTCGTTGTTCGCGCCAGTGGCACTCGCGATTTCACATTTTGCTTGCAGGGCGGCAAGCTGACAGGGCGAAATCCCTTTTCGGCCATGCATTGCGCCTCGACCGTGTTTCGCAGGCCCTGGTTCACATCGACGGTATATACCCTGCCGGGTTGCCACCAGCCTGGGGATTGATAGCAACGACCTCTGCCGTCACAATATGTGCGCCCGGGCCAATAAGTCGGCGGGCTTTGGCGGATCTGATTGGCAACCGGCACCTCTTTAACCGCCCTAAGCTGGCACTGGGTGGTCTCTTTTTGCAGACGTGATACGGTTTCACCCTCGCGATAGTAAAGCGAGAGCGGCCCGCACGAGGACAGCACCATCAGAGGCACGAGCATAGGAAACAGCGTTTTCATATGCTTATCTTGCCGCAGCTGATCGGCGATGACAATTCAATTGACCGCTTTGGGGCCATCTGTCATTCAATCCTTTCAGGCAGAAGGGCCAGAAACATGAAGGTCATTATTTGCGGCGCGGGTCAGGTCGGTTGGCAGATTGCGCGGCACCTTTCGGGTGAATTGAACGACGTCACCGTTGTCGACAACAATCCCGATCTGGTACGGCGGGCGACCGAAACGCTGGATGTGCAGGGGATCGCCGGGTTTGCAAGTTACCCCGATGTGCTTGAAAGGGCAGGCGCGCGCGATGCGGACATGATCATCGCTGCGACCCATTCGGATGAGGTGAACATGGTCACCTGCCAGATGGCGCATTCGGTCTTTTCGATCCAGCGCAAGATCGCGCGACTGCGGTCGAAATCATATCTTGAGGCGATCCACTCGGACCTTTACCGGCGCGATCATCTGCCGATTGATGTGGTGATCAGCCCCGAACGCGAAGTTGCCGCTGCTGCGATGCGCCGCCTGTCGGCCCCGTCCGCCTTTGACACCGAGATTTTCATGGACGGCAAGGCGCAGCTTTTGGGTATTCGCGTGGATGAAGACTGCCCGATCGTGAACACACCTTTGCGGCAACTGACCGATTTGTTCTCAACGCTCAGTTCGATCGTAGTGGGGGTGCGTCGCGATGGCACGCTGTTTGCACCAGAATCCGAGGATCAGCTGTTTGTGGGCGACGAATGCTACGTCTTTACCAATGTAAAAGACGTGGATCGCACTATGGAGGTGTTTGGCAAGACCCAAAAGCGTCAGGATCGTGTGGTGATCGTGGGCGGGGGCAATGTCGGGCTTGAAGTGGCGCGAACTCTGGAAGAACAAAAAAGCCGCGTGCGCGCCAAAATCGTCGAGCGGGATCGCCGATGCGCCGAGATCGCCGCCGAGGCGCTGGAACGAACGATTGTGCTGCACGGTGATGGCCTTGATGCCAGTTTGTTGAGCGAAGCCGGTATCGACAGAGCGGATGCAATGCTGGCGGTTACGGATGACGACCGCACGAACATGCTGGCCGCTGTACGCGCCAAGGCCGAGGGTTGTGCCCTGGCGATCGCTTTGATCAATGATCCCAGTATGGTGGCCCTGATGGGACCTTTGGGGATTGATGCGTATATCAATCCGCGGGCAACCACCGTCAGTTCGATCTTGCGCCACATCCGTCATGGCCGGGTGCGACAGGTCTACTCGATCGGAGATGCTGAGGCCGAAGTGATCGAGGCTGAGGTTCTTTCAACCTCTCCCATGGCGGGTCAAAAGCTGCGCGATATCGATTTTCCCGAGGGCGTACTGGTGGGGGCCGTGCGCAAAGGAGATGAGGTTATGCGACCGACGGGCAGCCTCAGGATCGATGAAAAGGATGTCGTCGCGATCTTTGCCATGGCCAACGACGTGCCTGAGGTCGAACGCCTGATGCAGGTTTCAATCGATTTCTTCTGATGGCGCATGCGGGGATACAACAGATCGGGCTATTGCGGCGGTTGCCGCTGTTTCTTCTGATCTGGGCTATTGCGTCACTGGCCATGTGGATTCCGGCAGTTTACGCGCTGGCGCTGGATGATCACGATACATCGCGGTCGTTTTTGTACTCCGGTATCATAGGGTTGTTTCTGGTCGTCAGTGTCGCACTGGCCTCGTCCAACCGTGTGCCAAGGCGCGGAACTTTGGGACAATTGGCGGTGATGCTTGCATGTTTCACCATTCTGCCTGTCTTTCTTGCGATTCCATTTCACGATGCGCTGGGAACGACCACATTCCTGAACGCCTATTTTGACATGGTCAGTGCCCTGACAACCACGGGGGCGGATCTGTTTCCGGATCCAGACCGCCTGACGGCCCCGCTGCACCTGTGGCGCGCCTTGGTTGGATGGATGGGCGGTTTGCTGATGTGGATTGCCGCCGCGGCAATCCTTGCGCCTTTGTCGCTGGGTGGGTTCGAGGTCACGGCCCGCGGTCAGCCGGGTCGCCCGGTATCGGGTGTTGCGCAAAGCGAACGCGTTGATCCGCGCGGTCGACTGATCCGTGTGGCAAAGGGACTGACCCCGGTCTATGCCGGGTTGACGGCTGTGATCTGGATCCTTCTTCTGATCGCAGGCGAAACCGGACTGACAGCCGTTTGCCACGCAATGTCGGTCATGGCGACGTCCGGAATTTCTCCGGTGGGCGGCATGGAAGGCGCGCAGGCGGGCTTCACGGGTGAGGCGATCTTGTTTTTGTTCCTGTTCTTTGCCCTTTCGCGCCTGACATTTTCGACCGACACGGCGACATCCGGTTATTCCCGACTGGATACGGACCCGGAGTTTCGCATTGGCCTGATGATTGTTCTGGCCGTTGCGGCGTTATTGTTCTTTCGCGTTATTGCTGGTGTTACGGAAATCGGTGGGCAAATCGAGCCTTTACAGGCATTGCAGGTCATTTGGGGTATGCTGTTCACCGTTCTGGCCTTTCTGACAACCGCCGGGTTTGAAAGCGCAAACTGGGATGATGCGCAGCAATTATCTGGTCTGGGAACGCCCGGATTGTTGCTGATGGGGCTGGCCCTGATCGGTGGAGGGGTTGCGACCACGGCTGGCGGCGTGAAACTGCTGCGGGTTTTTGCCCTGTACTTGAACGGTGCGCGCGAGATCGACCGGTTGATCTATCCCTCATCCGTCAGCGGGGTTGGAGGTGGCAACCGACGCATTCAAAGGGACGGCGCGTTTATCGCCTGGATCTTTCTGATGCTCTTTGCGCTGACACTGGCGGTGTTCAACCTTTTGCTGGCCGCAATGGGGGCTGGGTTCGAACAGGCCATGGTGCTCAGCGTCGCAACGCTCAGCACGACGGGTCCGCTGATTGAATTGGCCACTGATGTTCCAATCCGGTTGATCGACCTGTCCGCAGGGGCCAAGCTGACGCTGTGCGCGGCGATGGTCATTGGCCGGCTCGAGACGCTTGCGATCATCGCCCTGATCACCCCTTCGCTGTGGCGGGATTGAACCGGTTGGATCCCGTCGTCTTTAGTGCTTAATTTTTCGTCTGGAATATCTTACCGCGGCACTCCATACTCACCGGGAGGGAGCGCGTTGGTCCGCAACGCGTAGCAAGAACAATGGCGAGATTATCATAATATGGCTTCGGACAGACAGAATCTTCAGGATGCTTTCCTGAACAATGTACGGAAAGCTAAGGTTCCGGTTACAATTTTCCTGATCAATGGCGTGAAATTGCAGGGTGTGATCACCTGGTTCGACAATTTCTGTGTATTGTTGCGCCGCGACGGACAGTCGCAGCTGGTGTACAAGCACGCGATTTCAACCATCATGCCATCACAGCCGATCAACCTGTATGAGGGCGAAGACGCCTCTTGATGGAACATGACCGGACGCGCACCCGGGCCTGGGTGCTGCATCCCGAAATCAAATCAGATGAACAGCGCCGCGTTCCCGAACCTGCGCTGGCTGAGGCGGTTGCGCTGGCCGCCGCTTTGCCCGATCTGGATGTGATCGGGTCTGAAATCGTACGCCTGCAACGCGCCCAACCCGGCTATTTGTTTGGCAGTGGCAAGATCGAAGAACTGGGTGAGCGGCTTCGTGAAAACGAGGTTGAGCTGGTTCTGATCGATGGACCGGTAACACCGGTTCAGCAGCGCAATCTGGAAAAGGCATGGAAGGTCAAGATCCTCGACCGGACCGGGCTGATCCTTGAGATTTTCAGCGACCGCGCACGTACCCGTGAAGGGGTGTTGCAGGTCGAAATGGCTGCGCTCAGCTATCAGCGGACACGGCTGGTGCGGGCCTGGACCCACCTTGAACGTCAGCGTGGCGGTTTGGGATTTGTCGGCGGACCCGGCGAGACCCAGATCGAAGCCGACCGCCGCGCCATTGACGAACAACTGGTGCGTTTGCGCCGCCAATTGCAGAAAGTGGTCAAGACCCGCACCTTGCACCGTGCCGCGCGCGCCAAGGTGCCCTATCCGATCGTTGCATTGGTTGGATATACCAATGCCGGGAAATCTACTCTGTTCAATCGGCTGACCGGGGCCGAAGTGTTGGCCAAGGACATGCTGTTTGCCACGCTGGACCCTACCATGCGCCGCGTGCAACTGCCCGATGGCCCGGAAGTGATCCTGTCGGATACGGTGGGTTTTATCTCGAACCTGCCGACCGAGCTTGTGGCGTCTTTTCGGGCCACGCTTGAAGAGGTGTTGGGTGCTGATCTGATTGTTCACGTGCGCGATATCAGCCATGAAGAAACCGAAGCACAGGCGCAGGATGTCGAAGCAATCCTGACCTCGCTTGGTGTCGACGCAGAACGCCCCCGGCTTGAGGTTTGGAACAAGACTGACTTGCTGAGAACGGAAGAAAAAGACGCCGCGTTGGCGAGGGCGGATCGCGATCCGGCCATATTTGCCATTTCGGCAGTTACCGGCGAAGGCGTGACCCCTTTACTGTCCGAGATTGCAGCAATTCTGCAAGGGGCCCGGCACGAGGTTGTTCTGAACCTGACCTTTGCGGAAGGGAACAAGCGGGCGTGGTTGTTCCGGCAGGATGTTGTACAATCTGAAGAGCAGACCGAAGAGGGGTTTCGTATCACTGTTCTTTGGACAAATAAGCAGGCCGCCCAATTCGACACACTATAGATACAGTGAAATTGCGGAAGATGGCTGATACAATGGATCAAAGAGTATTCCTGACCGGATTTATTGATGTCCCGGCGGACCGCCTTGAAGATGTGCGCGCCGCTCTGCCCACGCATATCGCCCTCACAAAGGCGGAAGAGGGTTGCCTGTCGTTCGACGTTGTCGAGGATCAGATCACACCCGGACGGTTCACTGTTTCAGAGGTTTTTGTGAATCAGCAGGCCTTTGATGCGCATCAGCAGCGGACGAAGGCATCCGAGTGGTTTCTGATTACACAGGGAATACCGCGGAGTTACACAATTGAAACCGCAAGCGACCGTCTGGACTAGATTATCGCCCGTCTATCTGTCGCTGATAGTCATCAGGGTCGAACCAACCCAAGGATGACTGAACTAGATTGTCGGGTGTCAATTCCCATTCTTCCCAACCGCGCGCAACGACATGATTACCAGTCTGTGAGTGGTGCCCTTCCAGCGTCCAGACAAATAGGGCATGAGATCCGGCCCATCGCATCATGTCGCAGCGCACCTCCAGATCAGGAAAATCGGCGTAGAAACCCCGGGCCATATCGGCAATCGCTGCGCGCCCTTCGATCGGGTCACCTCTGTTGATTGTAATCCGTCCGTCCAGCGCGAAAAAACTGGCAACGGCATCGGCGTCACCTGAACTCCAGGCGATTGCGTAATCCCGGGCAAGGTTGTTCAGAGTATCCCGAATGCTGGCCATAGTTTCCCCCTGGTCCGAAACAGTTCGCCCGGTGATGGTAGGCGAAACTGCCGCATGGCGTCCACGGTCCGGACAAAAAGGGGCGGGGAGTCGCCGAAACCCTGATGCTTAACGTGGGATCAGATTGGTCACTCCGACAGCAGCGGCGCGGGCAAGGTCAAGGTCCAGCGACATGGGAATATACTCGCCACGCCGCCACAGCTGCGCCTGATCGTCGTAATAGCGCGACAGGAAATGGCCCGATTGGCCGGTAGCCGTGATAAAGACCGAACTGTTGGGATCAGCAAAGTCATACACACCGCGATACCCCGCCCCGTGCACGTTCTGAAACGGGTCGAGCCCTTCGCCCGACGTGCGCCCGCGCAGCAAGGTGTTGTCACCGCCACTGGTCGATTGGCGAATGTTCACAAAATACCGAAGTATCGGCACGTTCCCCAGAACCGGGTGATCGTGGGTTGCCTGATGGGCATCACCCCAGCGTAAGGATTCCAGTGCGCTACCGTAACGTTCAGTGATCCAGATCAGCGCATCATCCAGCGCAAGTCGAGCCATTTCGGTGCAGGTTTCAACCGGCGCGCTTTGTCGTACATCGCACCAGACACCGGCGCCATCAATGTCACGATAGACCCGTTCGATGAACAGGGGCTCGACATGTTTGAATTCGCTGGCCAGCGGCCCAAGCTCGTCCGAAATCAGGCGGATCTGAAGCGCCCGCACCCAGGCTGCATAGATCAGCGGTTCGGGCAGGTGCTCGTTCATCTCGCCGTTCCAGTCCGCCAGCAGCGACAGCGCAATCTGGCGCTGTCGTTCGGGCGTCCCTTCAGGGGCCGAGGCACCGGTGTACCAAAGGTCAGCACCGATCAGCGGCAGCAGAGAGCGCGCGGTGAAACTGACCGTATCCAGTTGCGCCTCAATGAAACTGTCGCGGGTATGCACCTCACGCGATTGCATCAGGCGTTCCCAGCGATGTACGCGCTGAGTGTCACCCCACTCGTAGGACACATGATCCGGGAACGGGCGGTCGATGATCTTGTTGTTGGTGTTGCCCAGAACGCCACCGGCTGGGGCCACGAATTCCGGGTTGTTGGCGTAGGGCAGGCGGCCTTGCCAGCGGTTTGCTTCGATCCAGCCGGGTGTCGGAATGCGTCCGCGGCTTTGGTTTTGCAGATCACGCCGGGGCATGGCGCCAATCAGTTTCATCCCTATTGTCGTTTTGTCGACCAGTGACAGGTTTTGCGAGGGCGCAATGAATTGCCGGGCCACGGTTACGGCGTCCTGCACGTTGTCCGCGTTCATCAGGGCCATGGACGCCGTCATCGAAGTGTCTTGCGGGCTGAGCGCCGTCCAGGACAAAGACGCAACATGGCCCGGCGGTGTGATGGTTTCCAGCTTGTAATCCGTACCGGGCAACACTGGCCCGTTTTCAGTCCAGCGCAGCGTCAGTGTAACCGGAGCTTCCCCTTTGATTTCAATGATCGAAGGACGGGTCTGGAATTCCTTATAGCCATCCGGGGTCAGGTATTCTTCGGGGTTTTCCGGGTTCAGCTGCTCAATATGAATGTCCTGATCGTCAAGATAGGATGACGTCACCCCCCAACCCAACCGGTCACTGCGGCCGGTCATGATTGCGGGAATACCTGGGATCGAGGCCCCAATGACGCTTCCCTTTGCCAGACCAAGATGCGCCAGATACCACACGCCGGGTGCTGTGAAGCCCAGATGTGGGTCGTTGGCCAGCAACGTCCCACCGCTTGCCGAGCGCGAAGGCGCAGCAGTCCAGGCGTTTGATGCCCCCGCCAGCCCGCGTTTGGGAAGGGGTGACAGAGGCGTTTCAGGAAAACTCGTACCAGCGGCATAGCGCGGAAGGTTGGGAAACAGCGAAGCGTATTCAGGCAGCGCAGCAATGCCGGGGCCGGGAACATCGGGCAGAATGTCTGCCAGTCTGTCAGGATTGCTCAGCATCAAAGACGTACGCGCGCGCAGAACCTCGTCTGTCAGGTGACCGGACAGTTGCAGTGCCATAAGTTTGATCACGGCAATACTGTCGCCCGGTTGCCAGGGTGAGACGGGGGCATTGAACAGGAACATTTCAGGCGCGCCGCGCCCCAATGCCTCGTCGTTGATCTCGGTCAGGCGTGCGTTGACCCCGGCCGCATAAGCACGAAGGGCGGCCTTAGTATAGTCGTCCTGTACCTCAACCGAGCGATGGGCAAGGCCGTACAGATCCAACCGGCGCAGCAGCTTGTCAACGCGCAGGGTGCGCGGTCCAAAGATCTCGGACAAGCGACCCTGTGCAGTGCGGCGCATGACCGTCATCTGCCACAACCGATCCTGCGCGTGGGCATATCCAAGACCGAAAAACACATCCGGGTCATTTTGGGCCAGAATGTGCGGCACATTGGCGGTGTCGCGCACGATCTCGACCGGAGCGGTCAACCCGTTGACTTCGAGCGTCTGGTCATAATCCGGCAGGGATTGGCTGGCCAGAAAATAGACAAGGCCCATTGCAGCGAGGATCAGCATGATCAGACCCGACACGATGCGCACCAGCCAGCGGAAAACAAGACCCATTACTGCCCCAAATTCTAGTACATGAAGGTTGCGCGGAGATTAGTGGATGGCGGGTCCAACCGAAAGAGGAACGCGGCAAGAACCTGTGCGGAAAGGATGAAAACAAACACCCCACCGCAGCATTCCGCCGTGATGGGGTTTGTCAGAAGAAGTGGGAAGCCCGAATTATGGAATAATGCGGGTATATTTCGTGCCTTCCACGGTCGCACCGATCTGAAGCCCAGCCTGTCCGAAGATGGCAGCCAGAACGGGCGTGCGCAGTGTCGTTGTGTCTGTCGACAGGGAATCGCCCTGATCGCTGACCACATAGCCAATATCCGCTCCGGCTGTCCAACCACTGGAGCGACGGAAGTCGTTCAGGGCGTCTTCGGTCATGAAAAACAGAACATGCGCATATTGCTGCGCACCGATCTGTAGCCCGGCCGTGCCCTTGACGGCCGAGTAAAAGTCAACTGTTGCACCGTTGATGCGCAGCGCGCCGCGACCGTAACCGCCACCGAACACGAAACCGGCTTCGGTAATCAGCGGCATGACCAGCATGCCGTTGGCCTTGTTCGCAATCTCAACCGTATTGGGATAGCGGCTGTACATCTCGGTCAGGGTGGCGTCGACACGGGCGTCGATTGTTGCTGCGTTGGAATTGCCGACACCGTTGCCGCAGGCGGCGGTCAAGCTCAGACCTGCCATGCCCAAGGCAAAGCCGCGACGATTCAGTCGGGGGGAGTTGGAACTGCTCATGGTTTTATATCTCTGTAACTGTGCCTGATATGCCGGGTGATCCCGGTCTTGGCGGCAAGGATACGCCGATCAGGGCGATGTGTCACGGGAAAGCTGCCCGATCGGGCAATCTTATCGGCGAAATATCGCGAAACTTGCGGGCTTTATCCCTGCAGGATGCGCGCAACCTGAGGAGAGAAATAGGTCAGAATTCCATCGCAACCGGCGCGTTTGAAGGCCAGAAGGCTTTCCAGCATCACCTTCTCGCCATCGATCCAGCCGTTCTGGGCTGCGGCCTGGATCATCGCGTATTCGCCCGATACCTGATAGGCATATGTCGGCGCACCGAAACTGTCTTTCACGCGGCGGCAGATATCCAGATAAGGCATGCCCGGCTTGATCATCACCATATCCGCGCCTTCGGTCAGATCGCGTTCGATCAGGCGCAAAGCCTCGTCCGAGTTTGCAGGGTCCATCTGGTATGTCTTCTTGTCGCCCGTCAGGGCCCCCGATGCGCCGACCGCGTCGCGGAAGGGTCCGTAAAACGCACTGGCATATTTTGCGGCATAGCTGAGGATCATCACGTTGTGATAGCCTGCACCTTCCAGCGCGCGACGCATTTCCCCGATCCGGCCATCCATCATGTCCGACGGGCCGATGATATCCGCACCGGCGTCGGCCTGTGCCAGCGTCATCTTTACCAGTGCCTCGACGGTCTGGTCGTTGACGATTTCGCCGTCAACGACATATCCGTCGTGACCGTTGATGTTATACGGGTCAAGCGCCACATCCGTCATTACGGCAATGTCCGGAGCCGCTGCCTTGATTGCCCGGATGGCCCGGTTTGACAGGTTGTCGGGGTTCCATGCCTCGGCGCAGTCTTCGGTTTTCAGTGCCGGGTCGGTGTAGGGAAAGATGCAAATCGCAGGAATCCCAAGGGCCTTGGCCTCGACCGCCGCTTTGGCAATCAGGTCAACCGATCTGCGAACCACACCAGGCATCGAGGGCACGGGCTCTTCAATGCCTTCGCCATCGCGTACGAAAACCGGCCAGATCAGGTCATCCGTTGTCAGAGTGTTCTCACGCACCAGCGCACGAATTGCCTGTGATTGACGGGCGCGGCGAAAGCGGGTCATGGGAAATGGGGCAATGGTCGGTTTCATGGCGCGTTCTCCTTGAACATTCGTGCATTGGGTGGCATGAATTCACAAAGGTCTCAAGGGTATCAATGGACGCGCGCCTAGATGGAACCCCCCTGAGTAGTGTGAATAAAGGGTTGGGTTTGGACTGGTACTCTTCGATCTTTGAACTCATCGACATGCGCAGCTTTTCGAATCTGTGGTTCTGGATCGTACTGGCGGTACTCTGGTCGTCGGCCAGCCACTGGGTGATGGGCATCCCATATGATCTGGTTGTCCGTGCCCGCCGGATCGGAGGTCAGGTCGAAACCGATCTGCTCGACATCGTTCGCATCCATACAAATCGGATTCTGCTGATTGTCGAGATGTCTGGCACCATCCTTTTGGCGTTTGGGTGTTTTCTGTTTACCGGGATGGCCACGCTTGGGTTCTATTATGACGTCGAATTCGCGCAGGCCCTGTTTTTACTTTTGTTCCCAATGACCTTGGTGCTTTTGATCAATATCGTGCATGCAAGGCGTCTTCGGCGGCAGGAATTGACGCTTGAAACTGTCTCAAAAACAATTTCCCGCTGCCGACTGTATACCCAGATCATTGGCATGATCTCGATACTGGTCACTTCGTTCTGGGGCATGTATCAGAACCTTTCGATTGGCGTTCTGGGATAGAAGATTCTGAAAGGCGAGGCGATGAAGGCTCCGAACCACGTGACAGTTGGCGGCGCCCCCGAAGGGTTTGACGCGCAGCTGGTGCTGAACGAGATTGCCCGCAGCAAGGGGCCGGTGGCCCATGTCGCACGCGATGACAAGCGGATGGAAGCGATGCGTTCCGCACTGGCGTTCTTTGCGCCTCAGATGCCTGTCTTTGTGTTTCCGGGCTGGGATTGCCTTCCTTATGATCGGGTCTCGCCCAATGCGGATATCTCGGCGGCGCGCGTCGCCACACTGGCGGCGCTGGTTCACCAGATGCCCCAACAGTATGTATTGCTGACCACGCTGAACGCCGCGACCCAACGCGTCCCGGCACGAGAGGTTTTGCGAGAGGCGGCGTTTACTGCCCGAGTTGGCCATCGCATAGATGAAACCGCTCTGCGAAACTTTCTGGTGCGTATGGGGTTCACACAAAGTCCAACGGTGATGGAACCCGGCGATTACGCCATCCGTGGCGGCATTATCGACATCTTCCCTCCGGGAGAGACGGGCCCGGTTCGGCTGGACCTGTTCGGTGACGTTCTGGACGGTGCGCGACGCTTTGATCCGGCGTCCCAGCGAACAACCGAAAAGCTGGACATCGTTGAACTTGCACCGGTGTCCGAAGTCATCCTGGACGAGGCCGCCATAACCCGGTTCCGTCAGAACTATCGCATCGAGTTTGGTGCCGCCGGTACAGATGACCCATTGTATGAGGCCGTAAGCGCGGGCCGCAAACATCAGGGGATCGAACATTGGCTGCCGTTCTTCCACGAAAAACTTGAGACGTTATTCGACTATTTGCCGGATGCGGTGATCACTGTCGATGATCAGGTGACGCCCGCGCGTCTGGCGCGTTGGGATACGATTGCCGATCAGTACGAAACCCGGCGACTGGCGCTGGAAAACCGATCCCGTATGGACACGGTCTATAAACCCACACCTCCGGGGTTGTTGTATCTTGACGATACCGCCTGGGAGGCGGCGGTCGCGGATCGTCGGGTTTTGCAGTTCAGCCCGCTGCCGCAAGCCTCTGGCCCCGGTGTCATAGACGCGGGCGGACGTATCGGACGCAACTTTGCACCGGAACGCCAGCAGGAAAGCATCAGCTTGTTCGGTGCTTTGGCCAGTCACATCACTGCAAAGCTCGACAAAGGACCGGTGCTGATCGCCTCATATTCCGATGGCGCGCGGGAACGCCTGACCGGCCTGATCGAAGACGAAGGGTTGGCCGAGGCGATACATGTGGCCAATGGCACCCGCATTGGAAAACGCGGCTTGCACCTTGCCGTCTGGGCGTTGGAGCATGGGTTCGAAACTCCTGATTTAGCGGTGATCGCTGAACAGGATGTGCTGGGCGACAGGCTGATCCGTCAGCCCAAAAAACGCCGCAAGGCCGAGAACTTTCTGACCGAAACCCAATCGCTCAGCCCCGGTGATCTGGTTGTACACGTGGATCACGGCATAGGTCGTTACATGGGCATGGAGGTCGTCACCGCAGCCGGTGCTGCCCATGAATGCCTGTTGCTGGAATATGCCGAGCGGGCAAAGCTGTACCTGCCGGTCGAAAACATAGAATTGCTGTCGAAATACGGACATGACGAAGGTCTGCTGGACCGTTTGGGCGGCGGCGCGTGGCAGGCAAAGAAGGCCAAGCTGAAAGAGCGCATCCGCGAGATGGCCGATAAGCTGATCCTCATCGCCGCTGAACGCGCGCTGCGCAAAGCCCCGGTCATGGATCCGCCGCCCCACGCGTGGGAGGAATTCAGCGCGCGATTCCCGTATCAGGAAACCGAAGACCAGTTGCGGGCGATCTCGGATGTAATGGAAGATATCCATTCCGGCGCACCAATGGATCGTCTGATCTGCGGTGACGTCGGCTTTGGCAAGACCGAGGTTGCCATGCGTGCCGCATTTGTCGCAGCCATGTCGGGCGTTCAGGTTGCGGTTGTAGCGCCCACCACCCTGCTGGCCCGCCAGCATGCCGCGAGTTTCAGGGAACGCTTTCGGGGGTTCCCGCTGGAGGTGCGGCAATTGTCACGCTTTGTTTCGGCGAAAGAAGCCCAAAAAACCCGTGACGGGCTGGCCCGCGGGACAGTGGACATCGTGATCGGAACGCACGCGCTTTTGGCCAAGAACATACGGTTCAACAATCTGGGGCTTCTGATCATTGACGAGGAACAGCATTTTGGCGTGGGTCATAAGGAACGGCTGAAACAGCTGCGCTCAGACATTCACGTGCTGACCCTGACCGCGACACCGATCCCGCGAACGCTGCAACTGTCGTTGACCGGCGTGCGCGACCTGTCGATTATCGGAACACCTCCAATCGACCGACTGGCAATCCGCACCTATGTCAGCGAGTTTGATGCAGTCACAATCCGAGAAGCGCTGCTGCGTGAACACTATCGTGGGGGGCAAAGTTTCTATGTTGTACCGCGCATCTCGGACCTGCCTGAGATCGAAGAATTTCTGAAAGATCAACTGCCTGAGCTCACTTACGTGGTTGCCCATGGCCAGATGGCAGCGGGTGAGCTCGATGATCGGATGAACGCGTTTTATGACGGCAAGTACGATGTGCTGCTGGCCACAACAATCGTCGAAAGCGGGTTGGACATCCCGACCGCAAACACGATGGTCGTGCACCGTGCGGACATGTTTGGCCTTGCCCAGCTCTATCAGATCCGGGGGCGCGTTGGGCGCTCGAAAACCCGTGCTTATGCTTACCTGACCACCAAACCGCGCCAGAAACTGACTGCTGCCGCCGAAAAACGCCTGCGTGTTCTGGGCTCGCTGGACACGTTGGGTGCCGGCTTTACTTTGGCCTCGCAGGATCTGGACATACGTGGTGCGGGCAACCTGTTGGGTGAAGAACAATCCGGCCAGATGCGCGATGTCGGCTATGAGCTTTACCAATCCATGCTGGAAGAGGCGATTGCCAAGATCAAAGCCGGCGAGATGGAGGGGCTGTCGGATGCAGACGATCAATGGGCCCCGCAGATCAATCTGGGTGTGCCGGTTCTGATCCCCGAGAACTATGTGCCAGATCTGGATGTGCGCCTGGGGCTCTATCGCCGCCTGTCATCGCTGTCGACAAAGGTCGAACTGGAAGGCTTTGCTGCGGAATTGATTGACCGTTTTGGCAAATTGCCGAAGGAGGTGAATACCTTGATGCTGGTTGTGCGGATCAAGGCCATGTGTAAACGCGCAGGGATCGCAAAGCTCGACGGCGGACCGAAAGGCGCGACCATCCAGTTTCACAATGACAAATTCGCTTCGCCGCAGGGACTGGTTGAGTTCATTCAAAATCAACGCGGTATGGCCAAGGTCAAAGACAACAAGATCGTCGTGCGCCGGGACTGGAAAAAAGACAGCGACAAGATTAAAGGGGCTTTTGCAATTGCCCGCGATCTTGCTGAAAAAGTGGTCGCCGCGCAGAAAAAGGTTAAAGCAGGTTGAGATGTGGGAGGGGGCTCTGCCCCCGCTGCGCGTTCCGCGCATCTCCCCCGGGATATTTACGGCCAGATGAAGAAGCGGATCCCTGCTTCATCTGGCTAAAAATATCCCCGCCGGAGGCATCGTGTGTCAGCACGATCAAGACATTTTAGCTACGCATTGCCGCCTGCGCACAGAAGCAGGACGCAGCTACCATTCGGTCGGCGCGGGCCAACGCCTGGTCGAGCCGCTGTTTGATCTGCAGGACTTCGACCTGTTCGCTGCGTGCCTTGAGGCAATCGTAAAGGCCCTTCAAACTCCATACGTTGTCAGGATGTATCGAGGCGCGACTTAGCGTGCCGCCCAAACCCAGATCTTCACGATAGACGTTTTCAGCTTCGGACAGCCGTCCTTGTTCGAAAAGAAGCGCCCCAAGCGCGTGGCGGGTCGGCTGCATCCATCCCCAGGGTTCGTCATAGGGCAAGGTATCGTCCAACTCGACCGAGCGGCGCAGATGGGCAAAAGCGATTTCAAAGTTGCCCTTGCGGTACTCGATCTCACCGCGCAGCATTTCCCGCGCAATTTCCAGCAGGTCAATCACACGGTTGTTGTGCAGCCTGCGTGTTTCCGGAACGCATTCCTTGGCAGCAAGGAACAGATTTTCTTCGGCCTCGGCATTGGCGATATCACCGGTTGCTGCATGAGCGATGGCGCGCGCGTAGTGCGTTGTGGCGGTCAGAGTGCGGAACAGGTCAGGATCTGAGGGCAGTTTCAGTGTCTTAGCCTCGTCCCAGCGGCCAAACCGGATCAGGATGTGAGGGCCCATGGACATGTAGCTTTCGAAGTAATCGGCCATCGGGGGACTTTCGACGCGCAGCAATTCTTCGGGCGTTGTATCCCACAATCCCTGATTTGCACGTAGGGCGGGTTCGATCTGTCCAAGAAAAAGCGCACCGTAGATGGCAAAGTGATAATTGTGCTGGCGATAGCCTGTGTAGATGTTGAACGCGCCTTCGCGCTCGTAATATTTCAGGTCGGCTTCCGAGGCTTTTTCGTTCCAGTGTACAACGTTGTGATAGTGTCCGCAAAGCACATCGATATGCGTCGGCATATGTACCAAGTGGCCTGCATCCGGAACCAATGTGCGCAGGACATCCCCTGCTTTCAGGGCTTTCTCTGGTGTTGGAGACATTTCCATCAGATGAACATAGAGGTGCAGCAGGCCTGGGTGAGACATCGCAGACGGATCGTTTGCCATGGCCCATTCAAGCGCATCCTGCGCTTCCTTCGTTGCCGCGCCCTGGGCGGGTTGGCCCGTTTTCAGATCCCACATCTGCCATGGTGTCAGGTTCAGCAGCGCTTCGACATAAATGGTACGCAAGTCGAGGTGGTCCGGGTGTGCCGCAAATGCCGTGCGCATCGCGTCGGCAAAACCGTGGTCCCATTGGTGCATGTCCTCCACCGGACTACGTTGCGGGTAACGCGCAGGTAGGGCCTGAATCAGGGCCTGTTCGACGGCAGTGCACCTTGCCAGCAGACCAAGGGCTTTCTGCATCGCGTCGTAAGACCGTGCCAACGCTTCTTCCCGACCTCTCTCATCCAGCAGGTCCCACGGGAGGTTGTAGTTTGGTCCGGCGGCATACGCGACACCCCAATAGGCCATCGCGCAATTCGGATCATGCTCGGCCGCGCGTTGAAAACAGACCAGCGCCTCTTCGTGATTGTAACCGTATGTCCAGTTTAGGCCACGGTCAAACCACAGCTGAGCTTCGGGACTGGATGTGGAAATCGCGCAGGAATAGCTGCCCAGATCGTAGTAATCGCACATCGCAGTTCCTCCCCTTAAGTTCTGGGTAGGATAGCGTGTTTCACCCGCGATTCACAGGTCAGGCTGGCAGCCGTTCTTCGATGCGACCCATGTGGATCATCAGGCCAAACGCCAGAACGCACATACTCAGGATGCCAATTGTCAAAGGCGCGATGGACCCGTTGAACAGAAGCCCGATCGGCGCGGCGATTGCCGCGGCCAGTACGGTTGAAATCGACCCGACAACCGACGCGGCCATGCCCGCGATGTGGCCCATGGGTTCCATGGCAATGGCATTCAGATTGCCGATGGTTACACCAGCCATGAAAAAGACCATCGTCTGCCAGAAGACAAACAGGGCAAATGACATCGCGGGCGAAAGGTTCGCCATGTTCAGGATGATGACGACAGACGTGATGGCTATCTGCGCGCCGAAGGCGAATGTGACCATCCGGCGCATCCCGACGCGCACCACCAAAGCTGCGTTCAAAAGGCTGGCCGAACCTGACATCAGGGCGACAAATCCGAACCAGAAGGGAAAGCTGTCGGCCCGATCATGGACCACATCATAGACCGGTTGCACCATAGTCAGCATGGTGAACAAGGTCCCCATGCACAAGGTTTGCACGAAGATAGACAAACGCACAGTGGGATGCGCAAACATTTCGTTCACAGCCGCAATCATCAGATGCAGACGGAAGGGGCGGCGGTCCTCGACAGCCAGAGATTCGGGAAGTCGTGTGCTCATCCACAACACGACGATCAGAGCAAACAGGATGAAGGACACGAAGATCCCGCGCCAACCGAAGAGAACGATAACACCAGCGCCCAGCATCGGAGCCGCTGCTGGTACCAACGTAAAGATCATCATGGCAATCGAGATGATGCGTGCCATTTCCCGGCCCGAATACAAGTCACGCGTGATGGCCATCGCCACGACACGTGGCCCGGCAGCGCCCAGACCCTGCACAACACGCGCAATCAGTACCAGTTCCAGCGAAGAACTGGCCCAGGCAACAGCCGAAGCCGCAATGTACAAAAGCGCTCCGCAAAACATCACTGGCTTGCGCCCCAGCGCATCCGATAGCGGGCCGGTAAAGAATGTACCGATACCCATTCCCAGAACGAAGGATGTCAAGATCAGTTGGGCGCGATTGACGTCATCGGGGCTAAGCTGCGCGCCGATTTCGGGCAGGGCAGGCAGCATTGAATCGATCGAAAACGCGATAGTGGCGAACATCATTGCGATCAGCGCAATGAATTCCGCCTTCGACATGCGGTTGGCCATGAAGCACTCCTAACCTGTTCGCGCTATCACGGTGAATCGGGTTAGACCAGACTGGAAATTCGCACAGACCTCTGTGCTATTCTGCAGGAGAAGCCTCAAGTTGAGACATGATCTCGGCGATCACTTTCTCCCACATTTCAGGTGGTTGAGCACCCGGAACGGCATGTTGGTTGGCAACTATGTAGGTCGGGACCGAACTGACGCCCATTTCGCGTGAGTGGGTGTCGCGGTTTCGAATATCCTCGCGGTCAGCGTCGGATTTCAGCAGCTTCATGACCACTGCGGCGTCCATTCCGGCGCTGTCTGCGATGTCAGCCAAAACTTCGGGGTCGCCGATATCGCGGGCCTGAACGAAGTAGGCATCGAACAGCGCATTGACGACAGCATTCTGTTTGCCTTCGATCCCGGCCCAATGGATCAGGCGATGTGCATCCAGAGTATTGGGTGTGCGTTTCATGCCTTCGAAGTCAATCTTCAGACCGGCGTTTTCAGCGTGTTCAACCACGGGCGCATAAGCACGTACGGCACCGTCCTTGCCACCGAACTTGCGTTCCAGATATTCGCGACGATCCATACCTGCGTCCGGCATATCAGGGTTCAACTGAAACGGATGCCATTCGATGACAAAAGGGTGCTCGGGCACATTGGCCAATGCTTTGTCCAGATGCGTTTTGCCGATATAGCACCACGGGCAGATCGGATCGGACAGGATGTCGAGCTTGACGGTCTGGGTCATGTGGCTGGTGCCTCGAAATAGGCCGGCAACGCCCGGCGCAGGAGTTTGCCATTGCCACCGGTGGGCAGCACAGGCAGGTGGATGAAGGCGCGCGGTTGTTTGTAACGTGCCAGATTGGCCTCGACATAGGCGCGCAGGGCCGCATCGTCCAGCTTTTCCGGGCCGGTATAGAAGGCTGCTATCACAAATGTGTCCGGTTTGACCTCGACCGCGGCCGCGCCGACCTGCGTGATACCGGGAAAACGGGACAGGGCGGCTTCTACCTCGACCGGAGACACGCGGTAGCCTCCGGCATTCATCATGTCGTCGTCCCGGCCCAGATAACAGATCTGGCCGTCCACAGCCATTGCCCCTTGATCTCCGGTCAGGAACCATTCGCCTTGCATCCGGGTTTCAACTTCATCCGGTGCATTGAGGTAGGTCAGCATCAATCCAGGGTCAGACCGATGAATGGCGATGGTGCCTTCTTGCCCCTGCAGCACCGGGCCGTCCGGGCCCAGAATGGCCACGCGACGACCCGGTTGCGGGTGCCCCAATGCGTCGCCGCGCGCAGGATGGGCCGGGCTGGAGGATATGAAGGTCGAGCATTCAGACATGCCATAGGCTTCGAACAACTCCGTACCGGTGGCGCTTAGCCATTTCTCGTGCAGTGCGCGCGACAGCTTTTCCCCCGCGCATAAACCGTGGCGAAGGTCAGGCAAGTTGATTTGCTCATACTCTTGCACCAATTTGCGAAAGACCCCCGGTGCCGCGGCAAAGATCGTTGCGCGATGCTGGCGGAGCAGAGCGGGCAGGGCGGAGATGTCCGTGCCCGGTTCCGGGATCAAGGCGGTTGCGCCGATGGTCCACGGGTCCATCAGACCGGTGCCAAGTGTATAGGTCCAGTTGAACGCTCCGGCGTGACACAGCCGATCGGACGCGCGCAGACCATACCAACCATCAACCATCATCTGCCGCGCCCAGATTGCCCGATGGGCGTGGGCCACGGCACGCGGACTGCCCGAGGTTCCCGAGGTGTAGACGACATATGCCATGCGCTCGGGGTCGCCCAGGTCATAGCTGGCGGGTGGAATTTCGCGCATGGCCTTTAATGCATCCAACTCGATCTGTCTGGGATGAGGCGCGCATGAGACAGCGGGATCACGAAGAACCGCAGCCGGGGACAGATCGTCGATCATTCTGGCGGTTTCGGGTTCCGTCAGTTGCGACGAAGTCGGCACCGGAATGATACCCACTGAAATCGCGCCCAGATAGGCAATCGGGAAATCCACCGTATTGCCGAGCCGCATCAGAACGGTATCGCCGGGTGTCAGACCTGATTGCAGCAACCCCGCGCCTGTGCCCAACACGGCAGATTGCAGGTCGCGATAGGTCCAGTCCTGCGCGCCGTGGGGCATTAGTACCGACAACGCCACTTTGTCAGGGACCTGATCGGCACGGCCAAGGACATGCGCCGCCAGATTGAACGGTGCGGGGCAGGGCGCGGGCGCCCCCTGATCGAAGACAGATAACATGGCCATTGGCTAACGCGGTGTCTGGCGCGTTGCAAGCGCGGCTGGCCAAGCCTATAGAGAATGGCATGAGCACCCAAGATCCCAAATCCCTGATCCGAATTGCCCGCGATTCCGGCGATCACACCGAAGTTGAACCGCTGGACCTTGGCGCGCGCGTGCGCGAATTGCGAAAAGCGCGGAAATGGACGCTGGAGCAGGCCGCCAGTCAGGCCGGTTTGGCCCGTTCGACGCTCAGCAAGATCGAGAACGGGCAGATGTCACCTACCTATGACGCGCTCAAAAAGCTTGCGGTTGGGTTGGAAATCTCGGTGCCTCAGCTTTTCACACCGCCGCAGCGGGACCAGGTCATCGGACGGATGGCGATTACCCGGATGGGCGAAGGGGCGGCCCACGCGACAACGACCTACGAGCATGAGTTGCTGGCCGAAACCCTGACCAAGAAGCACATGCTGCCCTACCGTGCGCGGGTTCGGGCGCGATCCATGGACGAATTCGACGGCTGGGTGCGCCACGATGGCGAAGAGTTCATGTATGTTCTGACCGGTGTTGTCCGGCTTTATACCGAATTCTATGAGCCGGTTGAAATGCGCAGGGGTGACAGCGCCTATTACGATGGCAGCATGGGCCACAACGTGATCTCCGTCAGCGACGAAGACGCGACAATCCTTTGGGTCACATCACTTGCTTAGCGACGCGCGGCAGAATTCTCTGTTCAGACCTTCGGTGAACAGGAAATCTTCGACCTCTTCATGAGCTTCGTTCATGGTCAACTGGTGACGCTCTGCCAGATAGGCTTCGAACCCTTTACGGTCTTTTGATACGCGCATCATGTCCTGGTCACGCAAATTCGGAAAACGCCGCTTTGCACGTGCGTAGGCCGCATTCCAGTCTTGTGTCAGATCCGTCCAGTTCATCATGTATGAGCTTTCCTTATGTAGCGATTAGGACTGCTCTCCCCCTCTTTAGGGTACGTAATGGGTGCCGTAAGGGAAGACATGACAAAATGTCGCAGCATGTCTCGGCATTCCTTTTACAAGATTGTGCCTCTGCAATACCTGCGGCAACAGGGCGGCAGGCTCGAAACTGTTGAAAGTACCTGCGGATCAGGAGACCTGTTTGGTGCGGAACCGGGTATTCCCGGCGCGCAGGTTGCAAAGGCGACCTCCATCTTTGGGCAATGTCTAACTACCGCAATTCAATGCAGCTTTTGACGTTGACCGAAGCAGGCTGAAGGAGGGTCTCATGGGATCGACCGGCATCCGATATGGCCTGCATGTGAGGCTGCGACCTGCTGTCGCCAAACGTAGACCTGAGTGTGATGGCCATGTGCTGAATTCCGCCGACAGGCGTAGTTTTCCGGGGCCAATCGTGCAGGGAGCGTAAAGGAATCGCGTATTTCAAGGGGTCCGCCAACACCCCGCGGTGAACAGCCGGTGTCGTGTAAAGCCCGGCTGTCCTGATGTTCAAGTGATTACCCGGCGTCGTACCACCACACTTCCGGCATGTATTGTGGTCCGTCGCCATAGATTGGCACAGTCTCAGGGAACTTGAGCTCGCGGATGTGGGCAATCCGCCCGACATCAAAACTCCAGATCGGGATGACATAGCGACCAGCCGTCAGAACCCGGTCAAGTGCGCGGGTTGCAGCAGTGAAATCTTCACGTGTTTCCGAGACAAGCATGGCGTCAATCATCGCATCAACAGCGGGCGAGGCCACGCCCATCAGGTTGCGTGTACCGGGTGTGTCCGCGTTCTCGCTTCCCCAATACAAACGCTGTTCGTTGCCGGGAGACAGTGAAAGAGCACGCCGGAAGGGCGTAACATCAAAATCCAGTTCCCCGGTGCGCCCGACATACTGCGCGTTGTCGACCTGCTCCGTCGTAACCTGAATGCCAAGCCGTTCCAGAGCGCGGGAATAAATCTCGACCACCGACGCCATCTCGCTATCCCCCTGCTGTAGCAAGACCGTCATTTTGAACGGGTCACCATTCGTGTTGCGCAAAACCCCGTCCTGAACGGTCCAGCCCGATTCGGTCAGCAGTTTGGTGGCTTTGCGGATGTTTGCGCGGTTGCGGGCTGAACCGTCGCCCTTCGGCAGTTCATACCCTTCCAGCGTGCCGGGGATCAGATCCGAGGCAAAGGGTTCCAGCAGGGCTTTTACCTGCCCTTGGGCCGGTCCGGGCTGCATGGCCAGGTCTGAGCCCGAGAAGTAGGACGTGATCCTTGGCTGCGTCCCACCAGTGATCGTGTCGTTGATGAATTCGAAATTGAAGGCCAGCGTCAGGGCCTCGCGAACGCGCCAGTCGTTAAACGGGGCTTTGCGGGTGTTCATCACGAACCCGGTCATGCCTGACGGTTTGCCATGCGGTATCTCGGTCTTGATGACATCACCGCGCTGAACGGCGGGGAAGCTGTATTGCGTGTCCCATTTGTCGCCGTTGAACTCACGCACCGCTGATAGTTCACCGGCTTTGAAGGCTTCGAACAGGACGCTGCCGTCGCCGTAGAACTCGATCCGCATTTCGTCCAGATTCATGGTGCCGCGGCGGAACGGGATATCCTGCCCCCAATATTCGGGGTTGCGACGAAGGTTCACATAGCGCCCCGCCTCGTAGCTATCGATCACATAGGGGCCGGTGCCGATTGGGACATCTTGCAAGGCGGCGTCGGCAAAATCCTTGTCCTGCCACTGCGCCTTTTGCAGGATCGGACGCATCCCTGCGAGCAGGGCAAGTTCGCGATCAGGCACGTTGAAAGTAATCCGAACCGAACGCGGGCCGGTCTGTTCGATCCTGTCGACTTTGTCCCAAAAACCGCGATAGCGCAGATGCCCCTGAGTGCCGAGCGTCTCATATGACCAAATCACGTCGTCAATCGTGACCGGGCTGCCGTCAGAAAACCGGGCCTCTTCCCGCAGGGTAAATTCAACCCACGACCGGTCCGGCGCCGTCTCAACTGATTCGGCTAACAGCCCGTAAAGTGTGAAAGGTTCGTCCCAGGATCGCCCCATCAGACTTTCATGGGTCCAAAATGGCAATTGCCAGGGCGAGGTGCCTTTTTGCAAAAACGGGTTCAGGCTGTTATAGCCGCCGGTATTTCCGAAAACGACTTTGCCTCCTTTGGGGGCATCGGGGTTGGCATAGGGTAGGGACACAAAATCCGGTGGTAGGGCCGGGTCCCCATACATAGCTATGCCATGTGACGATTCTGCATGGGCGACAGAGATCATGAAAATGCTTGCGATTCCCGCCGCAAGTGGTCGAAACGGTCGGAGAAAATCCGGGCTCATTTTGGAAACAATCCTGCTCTGGCCTTATTTTGTTGGGATTCACCGTAGTGATGATTTTTCATATTATCAAACTTTTAGCTTGGACGAAGGCGTGGAATTGCTTATAAAGGATGCACTGCTCGATAGGTTTCTTGCCTGTATGAAACCTGCCTCAATAACTTAACGCCCGCTTCGTGCGGGCGTTTTTTTTGGCTGCTTGAGAAGTGTCAGGCTGGGATTTCAGGCAGTTGTGTTTCCCCGTTTTCTTTGCAGGTGCAGCATGGCATTGTGCACCAAATCATCGCTTCAGGGAGAACGGTCATGAGCCTTTCCGGCAAAACAGCAATCATCACGGGGTCTAATTCTGGCATCGGTCTGGGGGTCGCGCGCGAGCTGGCGAAGGCCGGAGCAGATGTTGTCCTGAATTCCTTTACGGACCGAGACGAAGATCACGCGCTGGCCGCTGAGATTGCCAAAGAGACCGGAACCAAAGCGCGTTACATCAAGGCGGACATGTCAAAAGGCGAAGAGTGCCGGGCGCTGATTAAGCAGGCCGGAGCTTGCGACATACTTGTGAACAACGCGGGCATTCAGTTTGTGTCCCCGATCGATCAGTTTCCGGCGGAAAAATGGGATGCGATTATTGCGATCAACATGAACTCGGTCTTTCACACGACCGCTGCCGCACTGCCGATGATGCGCAAGGCGGGTTGGGGTCGTATCGTGAATATCGCCTCGGCCCACGGCCTGACGGCGTCGCCATTCAAGGCAGCCTATGTTGCCGCCAAGCACGGGGTGGTGGGGATGACCAAGACCGTTGCGTTGGAAACCGCGCAAGAACCTATCACCTGCAACGCCATTTGCCCGGGCTATGTGCTGACACCCCTGGTTGAGGCCCAAATCCCGAACACGATGAAAGAATACAATATGAGCCGCGAGGAGGTTGTAAAAAACGTGCTTCTGGAACGGCAACCTTCCAAGGAATTCGCCACGGTTGAGCAACTGGGCGGGACAACCATTTTCCTGTGCTCGGACGCAGCGGCGCAGATCACGGGAACCACGATTTCTGTCGATGGCGGCTGGACCGCCTTGTGATTGGCCTTGGGGGCGCTGCCCCCAAACCCCCGGAGTATTTCTGAAAAGATGAAGGGTGAAGGCGGTGGTACGGATCAATCTGGCTTTGCAGGGCGGCGGTGCGCATGGGGCGTTCACCTGGGGTGTGCTTGACCGACTGCTGGATGAGGAAGACATCGAGGTTGCCGCGATCACCGGTACATCCGCCGGTGCGTTGAACGGTGCGGCGTTCAAATCGGGGATGGTTCATTCAGGACGTGAGGGTGCGCGTGCGCAGCTGGACGGGCTTTGGAGGCGTATGGGTGCGATTGGAGACATGCGTATAGCCAATTGGTTTCGCGGGTTGGAACCGGCCGCAATCGCGCAGGCGATGGAATATTCGGTGCCGTTTTCAATCGGTGATGCCTGGTCGCGGATGGTGTCGCCTTATGCCTATGGTCCATTCTACAGCAATCCGCTGGAGCCGGTGGTGGACAGGTTCAATTTTGCGGAAGTATGCGCCGATGCGGGACCCCGCCTGTTTGTGTGCGCCACCTGCGTGAGAAGTGGGAAAATCCGCGTCTTTACTGGCGAGGAGGTCTCGACAGATGCCATTCTGGCTTCAGCTTGCCTGCCGACCCTGTTCAAGGCAGTCGAGATATTTGATCCAAATACTAACCGGGTCGAAGCCTACTGGGATGGCGGTTATACTGGTAATCCGGCGCTCTATCCGCTGTTCAACAATGACCTGCCGGATGACGTAGTGATCGTGAATATCAACCCGTTGGAGCGCGACGCGGTACCGGTCACACCGCAGCAGATCCAGAACCGGATCAACGAGATCAGCTTCAATTCCTCCCTGTTTCGCGAATTGCGGGCAATCAGCTTTGTTCAGCGGCTTCTGAAAGAGGGCAAGCTGAAGGCCGGGGACATGAGCCGCGTTCTGGTGCATATGATTGCGGATAACGAGTTGATGAGCAGCCTGTCTGTTGCCACCAAAACCGTGCCCAACCCGGTTATTTTGCACAAGCTGAAACAGGCGGGGCGGGCGGCAGCGGATCGTTTTCTGGCCAAGCACAAGAGTGATCTGGGCCAGACCAGTACAGTCGATCTGCCGACCATGTTCGGTTAATCACTCGGGTGGTTGCGTAGGGTCTTTTTCGTTAGGATAAACGAGCCCGGCCGAGATCACCAGTTTCGCGGCATCCTCAATTGTCATGTCCAGCAAAATTACGTCTTCCGCCGGGAAAAACAGCAAAAAGCCCGAGGTCGGGTTGGGGGTGGTCGGAACAAAGACGCTTAGCAGCTCTCCTCCGGTCTCTGCGCGTTTGCTGATTTCGCCCCTGGCGGTTGTCGAGACGAACCCAATGGCCCAGATCCCGCGGCGGGGGTACTGGATCAGGCAAGCCTTTTCAAAAGAGCGTTCGGTTTGGGCAAATACGGTTTCCGAGATTTGTTTGATCCCGGAATAGATCGAGCGGACGACCGGCATCCGATCTACCACGCTTTCGGCGAACAGGATCAGGGACCGGCCCAGAATGCCTTTGGCGATCCACCCTACAATCACGGTAAAGATCAGGAAGATCACGACGCCCACACCGCGCAGGTTGATACCAACGTATTGTTCCGGTTGGAACTGATGAGGCACCAGTGGCAAAACGGCACTGTCGATCCAGCCGACTACCGACCAGATCAGCCAAACCGTCAGCCAGACCGGTGCAATGACAACGAGGCCGGTCAGGAAAGATGCGCGCAGCCGTGCCAGCATGCCAGGGCGGCGATGATGCGGTTCTTCGTCGAACGGTGTATTCATCTTGGTTCCGAGTGGTTATCGGGATTTAGGTAGTCAATCGGTATCCATGGCACAATAGGCTTGCGTTATCCCTGTTCTGCCAGTGCCCGTGCAATCGCCGCCGCAAGGCGCGCATTGTTGCGCACGAGGGCAATGTTGGCGGTCAGCGAACGTCCTTCGGTCTTTTCAAAGATACGTTGCAGCAGATAGGGCGTTACATCTTTTCCGGTGATCCGATGCGCATCTGCATCAGCCTGTGCCTCGGCGATGATGGGGGCCAGTATTTCGGCAGGGATCTGATCCGAGATCGGGATCGGGTTGGCCACCAGCTGCCCGCCGGGCAGGCCCAACGCGCGACGGGTTGCATGGGCCTTGGCGATAGCCTCAGGAGTGTCCATGCGCAGGGGGGCGGCATAGGGTGATTTTGCAGACCAGAAGGCAGGAAACGCATCCTGGCCATGGGCGATGACGGGCACACCCAGAGTTTCCAAAACCTCAAGAGTTTTGGCCAGATCAAGGATGGCCTTGGCCCCGGCAGCGACGACAGTGACTGGAGTATGGCCAAGTTCGTGCAGATCAGCCGAGATGTCGAACGTGGTTTCGGCGCCTTGATGCACGCCACCGATGCCGCCGGTGGCAAATACCTCGATCCCGGCATAATGCGCGGCGATCATGGTGGCGGCGACGGTTGTGGCTCCGGTACCACCGGTCGAGATGCAGGCCGCCATATCTGCGCGCGAGATTTTGGCAACGCCTTGCGCCTGACCCAGCCATTGCAACTGGTCAGGCTCGAGCCCCACGTGCAATTTGCCTTCAATCACCGCCATGGTCGCCGGAACCGCCCCCGCATCGCGGATGTCCTGTTCGACCTGCGCCGCAACTTCGACGTTTTGCGGGTAGGGCATGCCATGGGTGATGATGGTGCTTTCCAGCGCAACGATGGGATGACCCGCGTCCTTGGCAGCTCGGACCTCGGCTGAATATTGAATGTCGATCACAGTGGGGTTTCTCCGGAAACGTAGGTTGCTGCGGCATGTAGAGCGCGGGTCAGAGCCTCATCACTCGATGCGCCGCCGGATTCTGAGGCGATATGAGCCGCCATGAAGGTATCCCCGGCGCCGGTCACACGGGTGACCAGAACGGAGGGGGGTGTTTGGGTCAGAATTTCGTCCGAACTGCCGACCGTGGCCGAGCTGCCGCCATCGGTGACCAGCACGCGCAGTGCGCCACGATCCAGAAGGCCCTTTGCGGCAGATTCAGAATCGGTGAATTCACGCTGGCACAATATTCCTGCTTCTTCGAGGTTCACATAAAGCGTGGCGCGGGCATGTTTCAGGAAGGGCAACAGGCGCTCGGCCTTACCGGGCGAGGCCGGGGCAACACGCAGATCGGCACGGGCAAATGCAGGGCTTTGGGCGATTTCTTCCAGCAGGTTCAGGGTCAGGTTGCCGTCAAGCGCAATGGGCCCCTCAAAGGGCGTGTTTTCATAGCCAAGCGGGCCGTGCATCAGCGGACGCAGAATCTTAGCGCCAGCGGCTTCCAGCGAATGCGCGTCGGCAATGGCCGCGATCAACCCGTTGGCACCTTCGACGGCCATATATCGGTCGGTTGGCAAGTCCTGCGAGCGATAGATGTGATCCGTGATCATACCAAGGCGGGAACAGGCATGAATCAACTCGTCGCCTTCGGGGTCGCGGCCAATGGCGGTCAGCAGGGTTGGCGTCATACCAAAACGCACCAGCGTCATGGCTATGTTCATCGCAACACCACCCGGCAGGCGGGTAATCCGGCCAGGCACGTCCGAGCCTTGCCGCATGGCACTGGCCGATCGCCCGATCACGTCCCACAGGACCGAACCGATACACAGGATATTACTGTTCTGAGTCATAAAGGACGTCATGCCGCAGCGGTGATGCCCATGCAAGTCAGAACGTTACCGCAATCAGAGATTTACGGTGCACAGGTCCGATATGACCTTTGGGCTTGCGATCTGCGGCCTTCGCGGGAACAATCGAAAGCAATGATTGGTGATTTGATTTTCCTGTTGGAGCTTTTCGTATGAATGGCCCTGTTTTCCGCGCCATCTTTCGAACCCTCAAAACCTGTGCCCTGAGTTTTTTTGTTCTTGTAGCTTTGCATCCCGGATCCGGCAGAGCGCAATCCGCCCCGCCGACCGTCGTTGATTTCTGGGTCAAGTCCGACACTTTGTTTCTAGAGTTGAAATGGAATGCCGAGGCCATGTTAACCGGGAACAATCCCGCGCAGCCCGCGGCGTTTTCCGACGATCCAAACTACAAATCCTTGCGGCGACTGGTTTCCTCTGAACTGGAACCCCAGATCAGAGAGTTCGTTCAGCTCTGGAAACATAATCTTATCGTGGAGGCACCAGAGCGATTGAGTTTGTCTTATGAAGGTGTGCGTATTCCTGTAGTGGGGGATACGGAAAAAGTACGCATTTCCAAACTGTTGCTGACTGCACCTTTACCCGATCAGGTGTCAAACCTGCGTCTGAGCTGGCCGTCAGAAAGCGGACCCATCGTTCTGCGACAGCAAAATGTCGCGGCCCCATACACCGGGTATTTGGCTGCCGGTGAAGCCAGCCCGCTGATCCCCTTGCAAGGCGGGGCGTCTCTGACAACGCAACAAACATTGCAGACATATTTCACAAAAGGGGTCGATCAGTTTCTCCGAAACCCAATTAAGCCATCCATTCTTGTTTTGGCGCTAGTGTTTCTGTCTTTGAAATTGCGCCCAGTGGTATCTCAACTGGTGTTCCTGTCAGCGGGCGCTCTGATCGGGCTTGGGCTGGGTTTGCATGGCGTATTGGATGCAGGAAAAGTGAGCGAGGCCCCGGTTCTGGTGGCTTCGACCATCGTTCTGGCGCTGTGGAACCTGGTTGCCCGGCGATTGCAGGTCTGGCGTTTGTTGGCGGTTCTCGCCATTGGCGGTCTTCAAGGTCTGGTAATTGCCTCGGCCCTGGTCGGGATCGGAGTGCCGCCAGATCATCTGCCCCCGGCCATCTTGGGCTTTGGCGCCGGGAATATTCTGCCGCTTTTTGCCGTGGCCCTTGCCGGGCTTGCTCTGGCGCTTTTGTTTTCTGGCGGCTCACACCGTATACGAGGCCGGGTATCGGTTCTGGCCTCGATGCTGATTGCAGGTGCCGGGGTCTACTGGATAGTCGAGCCTTGGGTGCAGGGTTAAGGCAACGCGGCCAGCAGCGTTTTCAGTGCGCCAAGCGGATCGTCACTGCCCCAGATCTCATCGCCGATGCCAAAGAAATCGGTGCAGGGGGCCAGATCGCGGATCAATTCGGGCGTCAACCCACCTTCGGCCACAACCGGAACCTCGATCATCTCGGACCACCATTGGAACAGGTCCTTTTCGGCGCGGGTCCCATCCCTCAGTTTGGCCGAGCCGACAGGACCGAAAGCCACATAATCCGCCCCGTTTTCACCAGCAGTCATGCCATCATGGCTGGACGCGCCGCAAAAGCTTCCGACGATTGCATCGGCGCCCAGTTCCTTGCGCGCGGTGCGGACCGAGCGTGCAGCATCATCCAGGTGCACCCCGTCCAGCCCCAAACGCTGCGCCAGCAATACATGGTTCGAGATCACGATGGCCACGTCGCGCGAATGGGCGACTTCGCGACAAGCGTCCGCTGCACGGGCGATGGTATCTTCGTCGCTTCCGGCCAACGCGAGGCGGATACAGGCAATCTCGACCCCGTCCAGCACAGTCGCCAGCTTGTTCGTGAACGTGCTCAACTCGATGGTCGGAGGCGTGATCAGGTAAATCTGCGGCTGCTCGGGGGTGTCCATGGGCGCGTCCTTCGGCTTTCAGTCTTTGGCGCGGTTTAGCGGATTGCGGCTGGGAAGCAAACTTTTATGGATCAGAGCCTGCAAATAACGCCCCTGCGCCTTGCCCTGCAAGAGCCTGCCAATTACAGCAGGCCAAGTTTTCTTAAGGTGAGCCATGCCCAGCGACAAACCCCAGCCTTCCTTCGTGCTTGTGCGCCCGCAAATGGGTGAAAACATCGGTGCTGCTGCGCGGGCGATGTGGAACTTTGGGCTTGACCGGATGCGTATCGTGGCCCCGCGTGACGGCTGGCCGAACCCCAAAGCGGTGGCAATGTCCAGCGGCGCAGGGCGCTTGCTGGATGAGGCGCAGCTGTTTGACGACTTGGCCGGGTCGCTGGCCGACAGCACGTTTGTCTTCGCCACGACAGCCCGTCAGCGGGGCTTGACCAAACCTGTCTACAGCCCAGAACACGCAATGAAGATTGCCGCCGGAAAGATCGCGGCAGGCGAGAAGGTTACCGTTCTGTTCGGCCCTGAACGCGCGGGGCTAGAGAATGAAGACATCGCCAAGGCCAACGCGATCATCTCGGTGCCGGTGAACCCGGAATATGCCTCGCTGAACCTTGGTCAATGCGTATTGCTGACCGCCTATGAGTGGATGCGCCAGACCGGGGATGTGGTGCATGAATCGACCGACCTGGGCAAAGGTGACTGGGCCACTGGGATCGAGGTCGAAAAACTTGTCGAGCATTACGAGGATAGGCTGGAGGAGGCGGGGTTCTTCTACCCTCCCGAAAAGGCCGAAGGGATGAAGGTTAACCTGCGCAACCTGTGGTCGCGGATGCGAATGACACGGGCCGATGTGCAGATGTTGCACGGGATCATGCGTCAGATGGTCCGCTGGAAGGATAAAGGCTGAGGCTGGACCTATCTTCACCCAAGCCCTAGCTTGCGACAAAATCAGGACATGAGGACAGCATGAGCGGTAAGCGCAGCATCTTCGAAGAGGTCACGGACACCAAAAAACAACAGGCGGTTCAACCCGGTATGATCGACCGGGGGCGCGGCGGCGCGCGCAATGCGATCCGCGTCTGGCTGATGATCCTGTTTGCTCTGGTCGTTGTGATGATCGCGGTTGGCGGCTTGACGCGCCTGACTGACAGCGGCCTCTCGATCACCGAATGGCGCCCGATCACCGGAGCTTTGCCGCCGATGACCGAAGCGGACTGGCAGGCAGAGTTCGACAAGTACAAGCAGATTGACCAATGGCGCATCCAGAACCAGTGGATGGAACTGGGTGATTTCAAATCCATCTATTGGTGGGAATGGGGCCATCGTCAGTTGGGCCGCATGATCGGTTTGGTCTGGGCCGTTGGATTTCTGACCTTTCTTCTCACCCGCAAGATCCCGACAGGGTGGATGGGAAAGCTGATCGTTCCGGGTCTTCTTGGCGGTCTGCAGGGCGCTGTTGGTTGGTGGATGGTGGCCTCGGGCGTCACCCAGGGTGAAGGCATGACGGCTGTTGCAAGTTACCGTCTGGCAACGCATTTGGGGCTGGCTTTTGTGATCCTGGGAGTCCTGGCCTGGTACATCTTTGAACTCGGCCGGGAAGAACGTGACCTGATGCAGGCGCGCCGGGCCAAAGAGGTCAGGCTGTTTTCATTGTCCACAGGGCTGATGCACTTCGCCTTTTTACAAATACTCATTGGCGCGCTTGTCGCCGGGATCGACGCCGGGCGGTCTTACACCGACTGGCCGCTGATGGGAGGGCAGTTGCTTCCACCGGATGCGACTATGTTGGAGCCGATGTGGCGAAACTTCTTTGAAAGCCCCGGTCTGGTACAGTTCATCCACCGATGTGCAGGGTATCTGCTGTTCATCTTCGCCGTTGTCGTCTGGCGACGTGGCAGCGGCAGCGCGCATCCGCAGACGCGTTTTGCCTTCAACGCTGCTTTCGCCGCGCTTTCGTTACAGGTCGTCGTCGGCATCGTGACCGTGGTTTACGGCGCGCCATGGCAGGTCGCTATCTTCCACCAGTTTATGGCCGTCATCGTTTGGACGCTGATCCTGCGCGCGCGGTTCCTCACGGCTTATCCAATCGCAACATCTGTGCGCGGAGTTTGAAATTATGACCGCTTTCAATGAACTGATGACCTTTCAGCGGGAAACTTCGGCTTTGGGCCAGATCGCCGGTCGGCTTGGCTGGGACCAGGAAACCGTTATGCCGCGCGGCGCTGCGCCACAGCGCGCCGAAGAAATGGCAGCTATCGAATCTGTCCTGCACGCACGTCGTTCTGATCCTCGTGTTGCCGAATGGCTGGATCAGGCCGCGCCTCAGGATGAGGTCGGCAAGGCGCAGATGCGTGAAATCCGGCGCGCATATGATCGCGCGGTGAAGGTGCCTGCCGATCTGGCGACGGCGATTGCCCGTGTGACATCCGCTGCGCAGGGAAAGTGGGCGCAGGCGCGCGCGGACGAAGATGTCTCGGCCTTTCTTCCGGTTCTGGAAGAGGTCGTATCGCTGAAACGACAGGAAGGCGAGGCGCTGGCGCAAGGGGGCGACGTATACGACGCCATGGTCGAAGATTACGAGCCTTACACGACCAGCGCACAGATTGCGGATATCTTCGACCAGATGCGCCCACGACTGGTGGCCCTGCGCGCCGCTGTGCTGGAGCGGCCCGAGCCCGCTGCCCTGAACCGCAGTTTTGATGAGCAGACCCAGATGCGTCTGACACAAAAACTGGCGGTCGCCTTTGGCTATGACCTGAACAATGGCCGCGTGGACAAGGCGGTTCACCCGTTCAGTTCAGGCAGTGGTCTTGATGTCCGCATCACCACGCGAACCAGCGAAACGGACCCGTTCAATTGTTTCTATTCCACCATTCACGAGGTGGGCCACGCCGCCTATGAACAGGGGATCGACAGGAAATACCTGCTGACACCGCTCGGGTCTGGTGTGTCGATGGGCGTGCATGAAAGTCAAAGCCGGATCTACGAAAACCAGTTGGGTCGGTCGCGGGCCTTTACCGGTTGGTTGTTCGAACAAATGAAAGAGGCGTTCGGCGAGTTCGGCATTGCCGATCCGGATGCGTTTTATGCGACGGTCAACCGCGTCCATAACGGCTATATCCGCACCGAGGCGGATGAGGTTCAATACAATCTGCACATCATGCTGCGGTTTGATCTGGAACGCGCGCTGATGGCCGGAGACTTGCAGGTCGGCGATCTGGAAGCCGCCTGGAATGATCGGTTCAAGGCAGATTTCGGTTATGCGGTCGACAAGCCCTCGAACGGTTGTTTGCAGGATGTGCATTGGTCGGTTGGGTTGTTCGGTTACTTCCCGACATACTCGCTGGGCAATGTCTATGCTGGGTGCCTCTATCAGGCTTTGCGCGGTTCAGAGCCCGATCTTGATGCGCAACTGGCTCGCGGCGACACCACCGGTGCAACCGGCTGGTTGCGCGAGCATGTGCAGCAGCATGGCGGCCTTTATGCGCCGCGCGAGGTGATTGCCCGTGCCAGCGGTGTTGAACCCGGACCGGACCCATTGCTAAGCTATCTTGAGGCCAAGTTCGGCGCGCTCTACGATTTGTGAGTTTCCGAATTGCCTCCCAAGCGTTAGAATCGGTGCACCGATACCATCGCCTGGGAGGCAACGATGACCGGAAAAGCCCGCAAGAAAGCCAGTGATTTTGATCCGCGTATCCTCGAGATATTCGACGGATATGTGCACGGCACGATGTCCAAGCGTGAGTTCATCTCAAAAGCCGGTAAATACACGGCTGCCGGAATGACAGGCGCAATGATTCTGGACCAGTTGCAACCCAATTACGCCTGGGCGCAACAGGTGGCCCCGGACGATCCCGCGATCCAAACCATGGTGGTCGCATATGACAGCCCGGATGGGCATAGCGAAACCAGCGGCCTGATGGCGATGCCGGCAAATGCCGAAGGAAAATTGCCAGCGGTACTGGTCGTGCACGAGAACCGGGGTCTAAACCCCTATATCGAGGACGTTGTGCGCCGCGCGGCCAAGGCCGGTTTTCTGGCTTTTGGACCTGATGGGTTGTCGCCCCTTGGCGGCTATCCCGGTACTGATGAAGAAGGGCGAGAAATGCAGCGCTCGATGGACCGGGAAAAGCTGATGGCGGATTTCTTCGCCGCCTTTGAATTCCTTCGTGATCATGAACTTTCGACAGGCAAGGTTGGCGCTGTCGGCTTCTGCTATGGCGGAGGTGTTTGCAACGCGTTGGCCGTAGCCTATCCGGACCTTGCGGCCTCGGTGCCATTCTACGGTCGGCAACCACCAGCCGAAGATGTTCCGTCCATCGAAGCACCTCTTATGATCCACTATGCCGGTCTGGATGAGCGTATCAACGCTGGATGGCCTGCATATTCAGAGGCGTTGAAAGCCAATCAAAAGAAATTCAGCGTGCACTTCTATCCGGACGTCAATCACGGCTTTCACAACGATACGACGCCCAGATATGACGAAGCCGCGGCAAATCTGGCATGGAGCCGGACCATCGCTTTTTTCAATACCTACCTGACATGAACTGAACCCCGGGAACCGTCGAACCGGTGCCCGGGGTTACTGTCATTCTTCCTCGTCGCCCTGATCGGCGATCCACGCGACGCTGACGACTTCTTCGCCCTTGCCGGTATTGAATACCTTCACGCCACCTGCGGAACGTGAGCGGAAAGAGATACCATCGACCGGCACCCGGATAGATTGGCCTTTCGATGTGGCCAGCATGATCTGATCGTCGATCTCGACCGGGAAGGATGCAACCAAGTCCCCGCCGCGCATGGCCTTGTCCATCGCCGCCACACCCATGCCGCCACGTCCGCGCACAGGGTAGTCGTGGCTTGAACTCAACTTGCCTGCACCACCAGCGGTGATAGTGAGGATAAGGTTTTCGGCAGCCGACATCTCGGCGTATTTCTCCTGACTGAAATCGCTGCTTGCTGCGGCTTCCTCGTCTTCACCAGCGTCTTCTTCGGTAAGCCCCGCAACCGCACGCCGCATCTTGAGATAGGCCACACGATCTTCGGGTGTCGCCTCGAAATGACGGATCACGGACATCGAAACGACGCGGTCACCGTTGGTCAGCCTGATCCCCCGGACACCTGTGGATTCCCGCGAGTTGAAGACACGCACGTCAGTTGTCCGGAAGCGGATCGCGCGGCCGGAATTGGTGACCAGCATCACGTCTTCGTCTTCCGAACAGATGCGCGCATTCACCAGTTCAATGCCGTCGGGCAGCTTCATGGCAATCTTGCCGTTACGCCGGACATTGGTGAAGTCCGACAACCGGTTACGACGCACGTCACCTGCGCTGGTGGCAAAGACGATCTGGAGGTTTTCCCATTCCTCGTCCGGTACATCCACGGGCATGATCGCGGCGATGGAAACGCCAGTTGGGATCGGAAGGATATTGACGATGGCCTTACCTTTGCCGGTGCGTCCGGATTGGGGCAAGCGCCAGGTCTTGAGCTTGTAGACCATCCCGTCCGTCGTGAAGAACAGCAGCTGTGTATGGGTGTTTGCAACGAAGAGGTTGGTCACAACGTCCTCTTCCTTGGTCTGCATCCCCGACAGGCCCTTGCCACCGCGTTTCTGGGCGCGGAAATCTGCCAGCGGCGTGCGTTTGATGTACCCGCCCGAAGTGACGGTCACGACCATGTCTTCACGCTCGATCAGGTCTTCGTCTTCCATGTCACCGGACCAGTCGACGATCTCAGTGCGGCGGTCGACCGCGAACTGTTCACGCACGCTGCGCAACTCATCAGCGATGATGCTCATGATCCGTTCGCGCGAGGACAGAATATCAAGGTATTCCTTGATCTTGGCCGCCAGTTCTTCCAGCTCGTCCGTAACCTCTTTGACACCCAGTTGGGTCAGGCGTTGCAAGCGCAACTCCAGAATGGCACGGGCCTGAACCTCAGTCAGATTATAGGTGCCATCGTCATTCATCTTGGACAGAGGATCATCGATCAGGCGCAAATAGCCTTCGATGTCGGAGGCAGGCCAGCGACGGGTCATCAGTTTTTCGCGGGCCTCGGCGGCGTCCGCCGACGACCGGATCGTTGCGACCACTTCATCGACATTGGACACGGCCACAGCCAGACCACACAGGATGTGGCTGCGTTCGCGCGCCTTGCGCAGGTCATAGGCCGTACGGCGGGCAACGACATCTTCACGGAAGTCGATGAACGAGGTCAGGAACCGGCGCAGGGTCAGCTGTTCGGGGCGGCCACCATTCAACGCCAGCATATTGCAGCCAAAGGAGGTCTGCATCGGCGAAAAGCGGTAGAGCTGGTTCAGCACCACCTCGGGCGTCGCATCGCGCTTGAGCTCGACCACAACGCGTACGCCGTTGCGGTCGGATTCGTCCTGTACATGGGCCACGCCTTCGATCCGCTTCTCGCGCACGGCCTCGGCGATCTTTTCAATCATCGCGGCCTTGTTCACCTGATAGGGAATCTCGTCGACAACGATGGCATAGCGGTCCTTGCGGATTTCTTCCACCCGGGTCTTGGCGCGGATGATGACGCTGCCGCGGCCCTCCAGATAGGCCTTACGCGCACCTGAGCGCCCAAGCATCACACCGCCGGTTGGAAAGTCGGGGCCGGGGACGTATTCGATCAACTGTTCTGATGTAAGGTCGGGATCGTCGATCAGCGCCAGAGTCGCATCGACTACTTCGCCAAGGTTGTGCGGTGGAATGTTTGTCGCCATCCCCACGGCGATACCTCCGGCACCATTGACCAGCATGTTCGGGAAACGGGCCGGCAGAACTGTCGGTTCCCGGTCCTTGCCGTCATAGTTGTCCTGAAAATCGACCGTTTCTTTTTCGATATCAGCCAACAGGGAAGCGGCGGGCTTGTCCATCCGCACTTCGGTATACCGCATAGCCGCCGGGTTATCGCCGTCCATCGAGCCAAAGTTGCCCTGACCATCCAGCAGCGGCAGAGACATCGAGAAATCCTGCGCCATCCGCACCAGTGCGTCATAGATCGCACTGTCACCATGCGGGTGGTACTTACCCATCACGTCGCCCACCGGGCGTGCCGATTTGCGGTACGCCTTATCGTGCGTGTTCCCCGTCTCGTGCATTGCATAAAGGATACGCCGGTGCACCGGTTTCAGCCCGTCGCGCAAATCAGGGATCGCGCGGCTGACGATGACCGACATGGCATAGTCCAGATAGGACGTGCGCATTTCGGATTCGATGGAAACCGTCGGGCCGTCATAGACTGGGCGCTCGGGCGGGGTTTCATCCATGTTTTCAGGAATTTCTGGCGTATCGCTCACGTAAACTGCCCGTGTCTTGTTCTGGGTCTATATCTTGTGGGTGTATCTTATCAGACCCGGCACATAAGGTGCAAGCAAGCAGCGCCTTTACGGGGAAATTCCCCGGTAATACTCAAGTAACATATTGTTATATAAGTATTAGAAGGTTTTCGTGGTATCTTGAGCAGGCCTTGTATCAAACAGGAGGTCTGCATGAATCCAAGCGAAACCGAATTGATGCTCAAGGGGTACGGGCTGACGACGGCGGAGTTTTTCTATCATATGCCAGACTATATCCACGTCTTGAACACGTTCATCTGGCAGGATTACGACCTTGCGCCGGATCATCCGAAGTTGTTCAAATTCATCGACTTCTGGCAGCGCGAAATCGAAGGCCCGCTGCATTCCGTCAAATTCACCCATCGCAAAATGATCGCACCGGGTGAGTGGCGCAACATGGTAGGAGAGTTTCGTGTGAACTGAGCGAGGGACAGGCGCAGTTTCCGTTGGTGCATGCTCTTCAAACAATGAACCGAAGCGGTCGGCGCGTGTCTGATGATGCGTCTGAAATGAAATCAGGAACTTCCTGACCCAATCAGCCAGAACAACTGGCGCCGCCCAGCACGCAGAATTTGGCACAGTGGGGGTGGTTCAGGTGAACGTCAGCCTCGGATTCGGCCAGAGAATGACCCATCTCGAACTCCGGCTCGTAGGGCAGCAGGGTGCAGGCCAACACGGCAGGCCGGTCAGCGCCTTTCCGTTTCACCACCATGCGGGCGCTGGCACACATCAATGCATCGGGTGACTTACTCAGTATTCCCCAGCAAGCCGTTGTAATCTCGGGTACTTCGACAGTTTCGTCCATCTCGGGAAACAGGACGGTCTGTGCCGGGTTATGCGGGTCAATGTCAAAGCCGTGATCTGAAAAGAATGCGGCGTAACCCGCGCGACTTTCCGTGTCAGACTCATCCCAAACGGTGCGTCCGGCGACAGCCATGTTAAAGCCGTGATCGCGCAGCCACTTCATACCCGTCAGGGTTTTTTCAAAGCTTCCTTTGCCGCGTTCAAGGTCGTGCAGTTCTGCCCGGTAATGATCTACGGAAACACGCAGGGTCATCTTGTCATTGAATGTCTTTTGCAATGCCAGCAGCCCGTCGCGCATCTTGCGGCGCATCATCGGGGCCATCGCGTTGGTCAGAATCAGCACTTCGTACCCACGCTCCAGCGCGTCGCGTGTCATGTCGATCATCTCGGGGTTCATGAAGGGCTCGCCGCCCGTAAAACCAATTTCACGCACCGGCCAATTGCGGGCTTTGATCTGATCAAGATAGTCACGAACCTCGTCCGCAGTGATATAAACCAGCGCGTCATTGGTCGGGCTGCTGGCGATATAGCAGTTGACGCATTCAATATTGCACAGCGTGCCGGTATTGAACCACAGCGTCTGAGGGTTGGTAAGGGAAACCTTTGCGCGGGTCTGGCCGTCGGCCGTTACCAGTTTACGCTGAAACTTGCCGACATTGGCAAGCTGAGGGGCGTTGTCTTTCATTCCCACATCCGGTTCGTTGAAGTTGTCGAACTGATCTAGCCCTTTGTCGCGGGTTTGGTAAGTCTGGCACAGGGGTTCTGACAGAGTTTTGAACAGCGAGATTTATTGAATTTTGGTTGCGCTAACATTGGACATGCTGGAAGTGTCAGGGTAAGGACAACTCATGGTTTCACGTGTCATCCCTGTTGATCCATTTGATCTGATCATTTTCGGCGGCACCGGTGATCTGGCGCAGCGCAAAATCCTGCCTGCGCTTTACCGTCGGTATTGTGCGGGTCAGTGGCACGAGGATGCCCGGATAATAGCAGCCGCGCGTGCCGGTCATTCGGCGGATGATTTTCGAAACATGGTAGCTGCGTCGCTGCATCGGCACGCTTCGGAACGGGCGCAGGATTCGCAAGCCCTGAACCATTTCCTGCAACGGGTCGACTATGTGTCGCTGGATGCCCTGACGACGGATGGTTGGGATGTACTGAGTGAAAAACTATCGCCCGACCGGGTTCGCGCTTTCTATTTCTCAGTCGGTCCCAGCCTGTTCGGACCATTGGCCCAGCGGGTTAGGGCGTATGATCTGGTGACAGAAGAAACCCGTATTGTGGTCGAAAAGCCGTTTGGACATGATTTGGCGAGCGCACGGGAGTTGAATGCAACACTGGCCGCGCATTTTGATGAAAATCAGATTTACCGTATCGACCATTATCTGGGCAAGGAAACCGTCCAGAATCTGATGGCGGTCCGGTTTGGCAATATGCTGTTCGAACCGCTGTGGAACAGCCAGTATGTCGACCATATCCAGATAACGGTTGCGGAAACTGTTGGTGTCGCAGGGCGCGAAGACTATTATGAGCGGGCGGGTGCGATGCGGGACATGGTGCAGAACCACTTGATGCAGCTGCTCTGCCTGATTGCGATGGAACCTCCGGCCAAGTTTGATCCTGACGCAGTTCGGGATGAAAAGCTTAAAGTGATCCGGGCGCTTGATCCGGTTGAACCGCACCACATCGTGCGGGGGCAGTTTGCGGTCGGTCCAGACGGGCCGGGGTACCGGGACTGCGTTGGCAATCCGCGATCAACCACCGAAAGCTATGTGGCGTTGAAGGCCCATATCAGCAATTGGCGTTGGGCAGGTACGCCGTTCTACCTGCGCACCGGTAAGCGTCTGGTGGCGCGCTCGTCGGTGATCAACGTGATGTTCAAGGACGCGCCGCATTCGATATTCGGGGAAGAGGCGGGGCGCCATGCAAATACGTTGTCGATCCGGTTGCAGCCGAACGAGGGGATCACGCTGAAGGTGACGATCAAGGAACCCGGGCAGGGGGGGATGCGACTGATCGACGTTCCCTTGGACATGAGCTTTGCCGAAGCCCTGGGCCCCGAAAATCAGGACCCGCCAGATGCGTATGAACGCCTGGTGATGGACGTGATCCGCGGAAACCAGACCCTGTTCATGCGCGGGGATGAGGTCGAGGCCGCCTGGGCCTGGACCGATCCGATCATCGCCGGATGGTTGGCACGTGGGGATGTGCCCAAGCCTTATGACAGCGGCAGCACGGGGCCGGGCGACGCCGAACTTCTGATGAAACGTGACGGACGTCACTGGCAAGGGATAAAGCCATGAAAATTCAGGAATATGCTGATCGCGAAATGCTTGCCATCGACGTGGCCAACGTGCTGGCGGGCGACCTTGAGGCCGCATTGCTGCACCATGATACCGTTGCAATGGCCGTTCCTGGGGGAACAACTCCGGGCCCTGTTTTTGATAGCCTGTGTGCCGCTGATCTTGAATGGGATCGTGTGCGTGTGTTGCCGACGGATGAACGCTGTGTGCCAGCAGATCATGACCGCTCGAACGAACGTTTGATCCGCGAAAGGTTGCTGACCAGCCGGGCCTCTGTGGCACAATACATTCCGCTTTATGTCCCTGATTCAGAACCTGAGGCAGCGTTGCCCGAAATCGAGTCGCTGATTGCGCCGGTATTGCCATTGTCGGTGCTGGTACTAGGAATGGGCGAAGACATGCACACGGCCTCATTGTTTCCGGGAATGGAAGGGCTGGACGAGGCATTGCGCAGTGATGCACCTACGTTGATCGTCGCCCGGACCGAAACGCAGCCAGAGGCGCGAATTTCCTTGACCGCTCCGGTCCTGGACGGGGCGCTGTCGAAACATCTGATCATCTATGGACAGGCAAAACGCGCCGTTCTTGAAAAAGCCATGTCGCTACCACCGGAAGAGGCACCGATCGCCGCAGTTCTTGGTGGCATGACCGTACACTGGGCGGAGTAAAGCAATGCATCTGGATGCTTTGAAAACACTGGCTCAGACGACAAGTGACCGTCGTATCCTTGACCTGTTTGCGGCAGATGCAAACCGGGCCGAAGTATTTTCAGCCTCAACCGGGGATGTGGTATTCGACTATTCAAAAACACAGATCGATGATGTGGTGCGATCCGCGCTCATTCAATTGTGTGCAGAGGCTGGTCTTGCGTCTCGGCGTGATGCGATGTTCGCGGGCGAGAAGATCAACGAGACCGAAGGGCGCGCGGTGTTGCACACGGCCTTGCGCAACCTTGATGGCGGGCCGGTTGAAGTGGACGGTCAGGACGTTATGCCCGAGGTTCTGGATACGCTGCAACGGATGCGCGTGTTCGCTGAGGAGGTGCGTGGCGGTGCTATCGCTGGAGCGGGGGGCAACTTTACCGATGTGGTCAATATCGGCATCGGCGGGTCAGACCTCGGCCCTGTCATGGCCACATTGGCGCTGGCACCTTATCACGATGGACCACGGGTGCATTACGTCTCGAACGTGGATGGGGCGCATATCGCGGATACGTTGCGGCAGCTCGACCCGACGCGCACGCTGGTCATTGTCGCCTCAAAAACCTTCACCACAATCGAAACAATGACCAATGCACGCACCGCCCGCGCGTGGATGTCCGAAGGCGGGGGCGATCCGTCGCGCCAGTTTGCCGCCGTTTCCAGCGCTTTGGACAAGACGAAAGCCTTCGGTATTCCCGAGGCGCATGTCTTCGGATTCGCCGATTGGGTCGGTGGGCGTTATTCGGTTTGGGGGCCGGTCGGCTTGCCGGTCATGATTGCTGTTGGTTCAAACGCATTTGACGCGTTTTTACGCGGCGGGCAGGCGATGGACCTGCACTTCCGCTCGGCTGACTGGGATGAAAACATGCCTGTGATGCTGGCATTGGTTGGCATCTGGCATCGTCAGGTTCTGGGGCATACAAGTCGTGCGGTGCTGCCTTATGACCAGCGCCTTTTGCGTCTGCCCGCTTATTTCCAGCAGTTGGAAATGGAATCGAATGGCAAATCCGTGGCGATGGAAGGCTCAACCCTCGCAATGCCTTCAGGTCCTGTCGTCTGGGGTGAGCCGGGCACCAATGGACAACACGCGTTTTACCAGCTGATCCATCAGGGTACGGATGTCATTCCCTGCGAATTCATGGTTGCGGCCGAGGGGCATGAACCCGAACTGACCCATCACCACCGTCTGCTTTTGGCCAATTGTCTGGCGCAGTCCGAGGCCCTGATGCGTGGCCGTTCGTTCGAAGAAGCGCGTCAGCGTATGGCGCAGCAGGGGTATCTGGGGGATGAACTTGATCGACAGGCCCGGCACCGGGTTTTCCCCGGCAATCGTCCCTCGACAACATTGATTTACCCCAAACTCACACCGTTTGTGTTGGGTCAGATTATTGCGCTTTACGAACACCGGGTGTTTGTCGAAGGCGTGTTGCTGGGCATCAACTCTTTCGACCAGTGGGGGGTTGAGCTGGGCAAGGAACTGGCCAACTCGCTTGGCCCCATCGTGGATGGCGAAGAAAGCGCCGAGGGCAAGGATGGGTCGACCGCAGCATTGGTCGCCTACGCGCTGAAACACCGGGATTAGGCGACGGGATGTATTCCGCTACCGGTGTGGGTTGCATTCTTTTATTGTCAGACAATTAAATGATTGGCAGGGTTCCTTATAGGAAACGGCTGGACTGACGTGACGGGGAACACCCCTGCCTGTCTGTGCCAGACGGAACAGGCAGGGGCCAGGCAAGGTCCCGCCCATGACGGGAGGATGTCCATGCTGGGACAGATGATGACACAGCCTTTGCTGATTTCGTCGCTGATTGATCACGCACAGCGTTACCACGGTCAGACCGAGATTTTCTCGGTCGAAACGGATGGATCAGTGACAGAAACCAATTGGTCCGAGATAGCCGTGAACGCCCGGCGTTTGGCGTCGGCCCTGACGCAGCTGGGTCTGGAGCCGCAGGACAGGGTCGGGACGCTGGCCTGGAACAATCGTCGGCATCTGGAGATCTATTATGCCACCTCGGGTGCGGGATATGTCTGTCACACGGTCAATCCGAGGCTTTTTCCTGAACAACTGACGTATATCATCAACCATGCTCAGGATCGGGTGTTGTTCTTTGATGCAACCTTCGTCCCGCTGGTTGCCGCTTTGCACGGTGCGCTGACGGATGTTCGCCATTTTGTTCTGATGGGCCCCCGCAATGATGACGCTGCAGCAAAGATACCCGACCTGAAATTTTATGATGAGCTGATCGAAACCGGTGACGCGGCCTTTGATTGGCCTGAACTGGATGAAAACACCGCGTCAGGGCTGTGTTACACGTCGGGTACAACCGGCCATCCCAAGGGGGTTCTTTATTCCCACAGATCGACGGTCCTGCACAGTTTCGCGTCGAATACGCGCGACGTGATAGGCTTTTCGGCGATGGATGTCGTGATGCCCGTCGTTCCTATGTTCCACGTTAATGCATGGGGCTCGCCTTATGCCTGCGCCATGTCCGGATCGCGACTGGTTTTACCCGGCCCGGATTTGCATGGCGAGGCGCTGGTCAATCTGATCGACACCTATGGCGTGACGCTGGCCATGGGGGTGCCAACCATCTGGCAGGGACTGTTGGCGCATGCGGCCAAATGCGGGACGAGTTTGAAAAGCCTCAAACGGACCGTGATTGGAGGTGCCGCTTGCCCACCTTCGATGATGGAGACTTTCCGGAATAAATATGGCGTAGATACGGTACATGCGTGGGGAATGAGCGAGATGAGCCCACTTGGTACGGCCAACTACCCATTGGCCAAACATCTGGTGCTGCCGCTTGAAGAACAACACCTTATCCGTCTGAGTCAGGGTCGGCCACCGTTTGGGGTTGAACTGAAAATCGTGGATGATGATGGCAAAGATCTGCCACATGACGGTGAAACGCAGGGCGATCTGATGGTGCGAGGGCATTGGGTACTGGACAGCTATTTCCTGATGCAGGATCAGGATCTGTTGCAAGACGGTTGGTTCGCCACAGGCGATGTCGCAACGCTGGACGCCGATGGTTACATGACCATCCGGGATCGATCCAAGGACATCATCAAGTCCGGAGGGGAGTGGATCAGCTCGGTCGAACTTGAAAATATCGCTGTTGCGCATCCGAAACTGGCAACTGCCGCCGTGGTCGGTGTTCCGCATCCGAAATGGGACGAACGCCCCTTGCTAGTTGCAGTAAGGGCCGAGGGCGAAAACCCAAGCGAAAAGGAACTTCTGGCCTTCTTCGAAGGGAAAATTGCCAAATGGCAGATTCCGGACAAGGTTGTTTTTGTTGACGCGCTGCCGCTGAACGCAACCGGAAAGGTGCTGAAACGCAACCTGCGTGCAGATTTCAAGGATGCCCTTGCGGGGTGAGATGTGATCTAGCGGGGTAAATTGGCTCCGGCGGTAGGGATCGAACCTACGACCAATTGATTAACAGTCAACTGCTCTACCGCTGAGCTACGCCGGAACGGTCCGCGCCGTATAGCAACCGGAGTATCCGGCGTCCAGAGGGCGGATATTATTTTTTCAACGAAAAAGCCCCAGAATACCGATGTGGTTTCTGACCCTGACAAAAGGTTGAATATTGGGAAGTTTTGGCTCCGGCGGTAGGGATCGAACCTACGACCAATTGATTAACAGTCAACTGCTCTACCGCTGAGCTACGCCGGAACTGAGGGGCGTATAGCAATCCGGATTCCCGGCGTCCAGAGGTTAAGCACGCGAACTTAAATTTTTTTTCGGGCGTCAAGGATCTCTGCGAAAAATTGCGGTGGCAGATAGTTCGCCGTGTGGTGACACCTGTTTTTTTCCAGTCAGATCAACGAGGTGGGCAAAAACGTTCCGCTCCGCGGCTGGCAGCAGGGTTGCGGGTGTGTCGGTGTAGATACGCTTGGCCAATTGCCGCGCCGTTCCGTCTGCATCCTCCAAGGCAGTCAGAATCTGAGCTTCGCGGTTTTGCCTGTGTCGGATCAGCCAGTCCAATCGCGCGGCAGGGTCTGAAATTGGCGCACCGTGGCCCGCGTGAAAAACCGACCAGTCGCGCGCGCGCAGGCGGTGGCAGGCTGTCATGAAATCGGTCAGGTCTCCGTCCGGTGGTGACACCAGCGAACTGGCCCATCCCATCACATGGTCGGCGGTGAAACAGGTATCCTGCCATGCCAGGGCAATGTGGTTTCCCAGATGCCCCGGAGTGTGAATAACCTCAAGCTGCCAGTCATCGCCAAAGATGACCTCACCATCCGCAACCTCGATATCCGGACGAAACGCGGTGTCGATGCCTTCGCCACCTCCGGCCAATCCACGCGCTGCAAGGGTCGCCATAACAGCGCTGCGACCGGATTCGGGACCACCAAACGCATAGATCGCAGCCCCTGTTCGCGCGGCAAGGGGTGCTGCCAAGGGTGAGTGATCCAGATGTGTGTGCGTGACGACTATGTGGCTGATTCTCTGGCCAGGTCGCAGTTCACTCAGGATCGCGTTCAAATGCTCTGCGCTTGCGGGGCCGGGATCAATGACGGCAATGTCACGATCGCCCAACAGATAGGTGTTGGTGCCGCGATAGGTCATCGGTGACGGGTTGGGGGCCAGAATGCGCCGAAGACCCGGTTGCAATTCTGTCGCAACACCAGCGGGTGGATTGAATTCGTCTGGTGCCTGCATTCTGTGCTCTTTCTCTTGTCCGGGCAGCCCGCTAGGTTTAGCGCATGTCCACGCACTGGCTCAAACCATATATGCCACGCAGCCTTTACGCCCGGGCAGCATTGATTCTGGTTCTTCCTGTGATCGTGCTGCTTCTGGTCGTTGGAGTTGCTTTTCTTCAAAAGCATCTGGAAGATGTCACTGACCAGATGACGCGCGCAGCCTCAAGGGAAGTGATGCTGATCACCACCATGATGGAGGGGGCCGAGACGCAGCACCAGGCATTGGCCGAAGTGCGCCCGGATCTTCTGGCGCTGGAAATGCAGGCCAGATTTCTGCCCGCCAACGAAACTCCCAAAATTGACCGTCCACGGTGGTACGACTTCATAGCACCGCAGGTCGAGGCCGAGCTTCGTGCAAGGTTGCCAGAGCTGAGTGCTGTAGCGTTGCCAAGCAGCCGCGAAGCGCGTCTGTACCTGGATACACATCTGGGGGTGCTGGAACTGACCTTTGACCGGCGCAGATTGTCGCCAGCGGCGCCGCATCAGTTGATCGTGACGATGCTGTTTTTCGCGATCATAATGACCTCGATTTCATTTCTGTACATGCGAAACCAGTTGCGCCCTATCACACGGCTGGCCAATGCGGCGCAGGCGTTTGGACGAGGGCGGAGCGTACCATATTCACCGGGCGGTGCCATCGAAGTACGCGCGGCGGGGAATGCGTTTTTGGATATGCGGTCACGGATCGAACGTCAGATCGAACAACGGACGCTGATGTTGTCCGGCGTCAGTCATGACCTGCGCACGCCTCTGACGCGCCTGAAACTTGGACTGGCAATGTTACCTGAGGATGAGGCACGACCTTTGCTACAGGACGTGGCGGAAATGCAATCCTTGGTTGATGCATTCCTCGAATTTTCGCGCGGGGCGTCCGAAGGATCGCCCGAGGAAATCAACCCGGCGGAATTTGTTCGACAGATTGTGGATGACGCCAATCGGGCAGGGCATCGGGCCGAGTTGGTCACTGTCGAGGGTGAGGGAACGGCAATGCTGCGCCCTATGGCTGTTCGTCGGGCCGTTGAAAACCTGATCGGCAACGCCGTGCGCTACGGCAGCCGTGCTGAGGTCAGCCTGTCGCTGAACGCCAAGTCGATGCGCATCCGTGTCGAAGATGATGGCCCTGGAATTCCCGCAGAGCAGCGCACAGAGGCGGTCAAACCCTTTACGCGGCTCGACCCAGCGCGCAACCAGAATCAGGGCAGTGGCGTGGGTTTGGGGTTGGCGATCGTGGCGGACGTTGCGCGCGCCCATGGTGGAACTCTGAGACTGGCCAAAAGTGAACGCCTGGGCGGTTTGTGCGCGGATATAATTATTGGCCGGTAAACGCCTGGCACCTTTGCCGCTCCAAACCTGCGCCAATATGACGATGTTCTGAGCCGAGGCGCTGGATTTCTCGCGAGATGATTTCGGAGTTTTTAGTAAGACCTGTCATCCCACGGCGATTAAACCGAAAGCGAAAATCGATGAACTGAATAAATTCTTCTGATTTCCAAGCGTATGTGGACAGGGTACGCAAGACGTGACGAACGCCTGAGGTCATAAATACAAACAAAACCAGCAGGATGGGCGGTGTGTTCAAGGAACGTGGCGGTGATTTGGTAGGCCCGGAGGGACTCGAACCCCCAACCAAAGCGTTATGAGCGCTCTGCTCTAACCAATTGAGCTACAGGCCCGCCTAGGCGCATTGCGTATCACGGTGAACAGCCGCGTCAAGCCTGACCGTTGCAACAAACGCCACAATCGAATAACCCGCCCGCAAAGCATTCAAAAGGAACTGGCCATGACAGCGGGCAAGAACGGAATCACCTATGCCGATGCAGGCGTGGATATTGACGCGGGCAATGCTCTGGTTGACCGGATCAAGCCCGCAGCAAAGCGAACCAACCGCCCCGGTGTGATGAGCGGTCTGGGCGGTTTTGGCGCACTGTTCGACCTGAAAGCTGCTGGGTATCAGGATCCCATTCTGGTTGGTGCCACGGACGGGGTTGGTACAAAACTGCGAATTGCGATCGATACCGGCGTCGTGGATGGGGTTGGCATCGATCTGGTGGCCATGTGTGTCAATGACCTGATCTGTCAGGGGGCCGAGCCCCTGTTTTTTCTCGACTATTTCGCGACAGGCAAGCTGGACACAGATACAGCCGCGCGGATCATTGAAGGAATTGCCGAAGGCTGTGCACAATCCGGCTGCGCTCTGATTGGTGGCGAAACTGCCGAGATGCCAGGCATGTACCCTGATGGCGATTTCGATCTGGCCGGCTTTTCGGTCGGGGCAATGGAACGCGGCGCTGACCTGCCTTCCGGAGTGCAGGCGGGGGACGTGCTGCTTGGTCTGGCCTCGAACGGAGTGCATTCCAACGGGTATTCACTGGTACGTAAACTCGTCGAACTGTCTGGTCTGGGCTGGGATGCACCGTGCCCCTTTGGTGAAGGTTCGCTGGGCGAGGCGCTGCTTACGCCAACGCGCCTTTATGTCAAACCGGCCCTGTCCGCGATCCGCGAAGGTGGAGTTCATGCACTGGCCCATATCACCGGTGGCGGTCTGACCGAGAACCTGCCGCGCGTACTGCCGGAAGGGTTGGGGGCCCAGATTGATCTGGACAGCTGGCAATTGCCGTCTGTTTTCAGCTGGATGGCGCAGATTGGCGGTATCGCGGAAGCTGAGATGCTCAAGACCTTCAACTGTGGCATCGGTCTGATCATGGTGTGCGATCCAGATAAGGCCGATCAGCTTTCGACCTTGCTGGCCGAGGCTGGCGAGACGGTGTCGCGGATCGGTACGGTCACCGAAACGCCCGGAGTTGCCTATTCGGGCAAACTGCTGTGAACCACAAGCGCGTCGCGATCCTGATTTCTGGGGGCGGGTCCAACATGGTGTCGCTTGTCGACAGCATGACCGGTGATCATCCGGCGCGGCCCTGTTTAGTCCTGTCCAACGATGCGCAGGCGGGGGGGCTGAAAAAAGCTGCGGACCGTGGCATTCCGACCGCAGTGGTCGATCACCGGCCATTCAAAGGCAATCGCGCAGCCTTTGAGGCTGAGTTGCTAAAGCCTTTGGAAGACGCGCGGCCGGATATTGTCTGTCTGGCCGGGTTCATGCGGGTCCTGACCGCGGATTTCGTAACGCGCTTTCAGGGGCGAATGCTGAACATCCACCCCTCATTGCTGCCCAAATACAAGGGGTTACATACCCACGCCCGCGCAATTGAAGCGGGCGATACGGAGCATGGCTGCTCGGTCCATGAGGTGACGGCGGCTCTGGATGATGGCCCAATTCTGGGTCAGGCACGGGTGGATATCGAACCAGCGGATACCCCGGAAACTCTGGCTTCAAAAGTTCTGATCCGGGAACATGAACTTTATCCAGCGGTGCTGCGCCGCATTGCCGAAGGCAACAGGTCACCCGTTCTCATGCAGTGAGGTTCCGAGGGTGATTTACACTCGCCTGAAAATCGTCCTATGGTCGTCGGTATCGCTTGGGGGCGAGGGAAATTACGGGCACTCACAAGAGCAAGAGCAAAACTAGTACGGCGCATGAAAACTCTGACGACGACGCAAGAACTGGCTGATTTCTGCAAGGCGGCCGCAAGCTATCCATACATCACAGTCGATACCGAGTTTCTGCGCGAGCGGACCTATTATTCGAAACTGTGCCTCGTGCAACTGGCGCTTCCCTCTGATGATGAAGACAGCGCGGTTCTGGTTGATCCGCTGGTTGATGGCCTGTCTCTCGAACCGCTGTATGAGCTTTTCCGAAACGAGAACGTGGTCAAGGTGTTTCACGCCGCGCGTCAGGATCTTGAGATTTTCTGGGTCGAGGCCGGTGTTTTTCCCAACCCGTTGTTCGACACACAGGTCGCCGCAATGGTCTGCGGGTTTGGCGAGCAGGTCGGCTATGAGACGCTGGTGCGGAAAATCTGCAAACAGGGCGTCGACAAGACGTCGCGGTTCACCGATTGGTCCCGTCGTCCTTTGACGGAAGCCCAGAAAACATATGCATTGGCGGATGTGACGCATCTTCGCAAGATCTACGAATATCTTGCTGCGGAACTCAAAAAGACGATGCGCAGCCACTGGGTGGCTGAAGAGCTGCGGACGCTGACACAGCCTGCCACGTATGACATTCGCCCCGAAGAGGCGTGGAAGCGGGTCAAAACGCGAACCAACTCGGCCAAGTTCTTGGCTGTTGTGCGCGAGCTGGCGCAGTTCCGCGAAAGGTATGCGCAGGAACATAATGTACCGCGCAACCGGGTCTTCAAGGATGACGCCTTGATCGAACTGGCGTCGACCAAGCCCAAGACAATCGCCGATCTCGGTGGATCGCGCCTTTTGTTGCGCGAGGCGCGAAAAGGACCGATTGCCGAAGGTATTCTTGCTGCGGTGACGAAGGGCACAAATTGTCCGCAGGAAAATCTGCCGAAGATCGACAATTCCCGTGACAACCTGAAGGTCAACCCGGCTTTGGCCGACTTGCTTCGGGTTCTGCTGAAATCCAAAACCGAAAGTTCGGGCGTTGCGGCCAAGCTGATCGCAACAAGTTCCGAGTTGGACCAGATTGCCGCGGGCGAGCGAGAATTGCCCGCGATGTCAGGTTGGCGTTACGAAGTCTTTGGTGAAGACGCGCTGAAACTGTGCGAGGGGAAAATCGCGCTGGCGGCCAAAGGGCAGGCGGTCAAGGTCGTCTCACTTTAACGGCGATTACCGCCGCCGCGATTCCAAGGTGTTCTGTTGCCCGACGACACGGATCAGGCGAATGCCTTCAAGATCCTGAGTCGAAACATTTATGGCATCCGACACCATTCTTGTTCGTTCAGATCCTTGCGGGGTCTCTGAGTTGGGGTAGTTCACGCGGAATACAAATTCCAGAATTCCCTTTTCTTTGTTTTCTTCTGAATTAACCGAAACCAAGCGTGCGTTATAGGCACCCTGCCGAAGCGCGGTGCCAGAGGAATAAATGATCGCGCCTGACGGTATTGGCTCGATCCGCAGCTCATCGATTTTGGCGATTGGAACACTGGTGTCTTCGGCATCTGGGCGCGAAAACAGGCCGCTTCCCTCTCTTGCCTTGGGAACCAACGCATCGGCGGCATTTGGGTCCGGCGGTGTTTCAGACTTCACAGACTTGCTGGAGCCAAACCAGTTTGACGGATTCACCCGCGAGTCGCGCCAGCTGCCGCAGGCAGTCAGGGTCAGCATGGCGATGATAAGAACGAACAGAGACTTTTGCATAGACCCACTGCTTTTCACACGAATTCAGACAATGGGTTAGCGTATATTCTTCGCGTTGAAAAGCCACAGCTGGGGCTGGACAGCAGGTGGTCGTCGGCATAGGTCACATTGTGATTTCAACGAAAGGATCACTGCGCCATGGCCACGCCTGCCTTTGAAGACATTGTCGAGGATTTCGAGTTTCTCGAAGACTGGGAAGACCGGTATCGCCATGTCATCGAACAGGGCAAGGCGATGGAGCCTTTGGATGACGCGTTGAAGGTTCCGGCGACAAAGGTTCACGGCTGCGCCAGTCAGGTCTGGCTGCACCCGATGATCGAAGCAGGTGTGTTCAAGTTTGATGGTGACAGTGACGCGCTGATCGTTCGCGGGCTGATCGCCGTGCTTCGGTCCCTATACAACGGTCTGCCGGTGTCCGAGGTGCCGCAGGTCGATGCGGCAGCGGAACTGGCCCGATTGGGCTTGAACGATCATCTGTCAGCGCAGCGGTCCAATGGTCTGCGGGCCATGATTGAACGCATCCGCCAGGTCGCGCAGGAAAACGCCTGAGGTCACTCAGGGCGGTTTGCCCAGTCTGACAAAGTGGTTTCCAGATCGCCGTAGCCGGTGAAACGCCGTTCGAACGCCAATCCCATGCGGTCCGCGCATTCCCGTGCGCGTTCGGTCAGTTTCGGATCGTCGATCTGGGCCTGATAAATCAGTTTGGTGTAATTGCCGAAATACATGTCCCGCAGTTCCGGGTGGCGATCCAGACCCAGTGGTTTCCAGACAAATGCGTCGAACTGGCGGGCCAGAAAATCAGTCAGGTAGAAGGCAGTTGTTTCGTCCTCGCCGCGTTCCTGAAAGGCCTGATTGCCTTCGAAGAACGAATAGCAATGAGGGCCTTTTACCATCTCGACGCCCAGTTTTTCACAAGCGGATTGCAGCAGACCTCCGGTTCCGCAATCGGCGTAAACCACATAGATTTTTTCGAACCTGTCGCGGTGTTTGGCCACGCTGTCTTCAACTGCTTGGGTGATCCGTTCCGGATGAACATGCAGGATTGCAGGCAGGCAGGTCAGCGCCATGTGATCCCAGCCGTTGCGCGTTTTGATATCCAGAATTTCGCGCGCAAGCGCCCCGCAGGCGATCAGCAGGATGCTTGCGTTTTCCACGCCGTCATAGCCTTTGGTCGTCAGGCTTGCATCATCTGGTAACGTATCGCTTGGCATGGATCGGCATCCTTATGGGCTCTTAGCACAAGAGAATGAAAACAGCTTGCAGGCAAGCCTTCTTCCGACATCTCGTGTCAGGCTGCCGACGTTCGTGTTTCGAATGCCGATAACAGAGGCCGAGCGGGCGGGCCGTAGGCGACAGTACCTTGCTTTGATATCTCGGGGAACAAGGACAGGATCTCTTGTCGGGCTGACTGTTCAAGGGCGTTCCAGCTTTGGGCACCGGGATGAAAGCTCTCGCTCAGGCAGCCTTCCGACCAGAGCAGCTCATGCTGATCAAACAGAATGTGAATGTAGGTTACGACCCCGCCGGGTTTGAGGATGATGTCATGTCCGTTGATCAGGTGTTTGGCGGGGGCCAGTGCTTCGTTTTGGCCGGTATGCAGTTCCAGGCGCCAGCTCTGGATCAGCATCCTGTGTTGCTGAGACACCAGCAGATCGCGGGTGTTCCCAAGCGCGCCTGCCTTGAACAGGACCGGCGCGAACACGCCAACCGCCTGAACCCGCCGCTGCCCGACCCAGCGCACCGTTTGAAACCCGTGATCAAGGGTTTCCACCCAGTCGCCGGGGCGCAGCGTTTCCACTGGGCGTTCCCCTTTGCGGGTTCTGATCAGCGTGCCAGAGGTAAAGCAGGGGACCAGGTCCCAGTCTTCACGGCTGGACACCATGCCTGAATATCGATTGCCAGCAAGGCTGTTGAAGGTGATCGAATGTATAGGCCCCGCTTCCAGAGCGGCTTGATCTGCATTGGCCGAGAACTCAGGCACCAAATATGTGTTGCCATCCACATCCTGCGCGACAACGGCAGTAATGTTTGCACTTGTGCCGTCAAAATAAGTGACGGTGGCGTGGTACACTGATGTGCCATCAAAGGTTTGCGGCGCGCCGCCGTCGATCGAAAACCGATCATTGGCAGATATGTTGTTCATGTCATAGGCAGAGCCGGAGTTTCCAACCACGTTCCACGTCACGCTGTTATGCGCCAACGGCGCGTCCGCGTGACCGAAGGTTTGCCCAACCAGGGCAGAGGCGTTTTCGGCGACATTGTTGCCCTCGGCGATATCGATATCGGCAAGTTTGCCCAACGAAATGGCTGTGAAAGACTGCGGCACGGAACCCCCGAAACTTGGACGTTTCGGTTTTTTAACCGCACTTTCGTTTACAAACGGATAAACGATACACCTCATGAAGGGGCGGAGCGCTAAAACGAAAAAGACCGCCCGAAATGGGCGGTCTTTTAAGAAAAACCTTAAAGGTCTTAGCCAGCCAGTTGGTTGTGCTTGCGGCCCACGAAATCCTTGGCGGTTTCCACTGCAACCGCAGCGTCACGGCAGTAGGCGTCTGCACCGATGGCTTTGCCGAACTCTTCGTTCAGCGGCGCGCCACCGACCAGAACAATGTAATCGTCGCGCACGCCCTGTTCGACCAGGGTGTCGATAACGACTTTCATGTAGGGCATCGTGGTGGTCAGCAGGGCGGACATGCCCAGAATGTCGGGCTGTTCCGTTTCCAGTGCTTCCAGGTAATTCTCGACCGGGTTGTTGATTCCCAGATCTACAACCTCGAATCCTGCACCTTCCATCATCATCGACACAAGGTTCTTGCCGATATCGTGGATGTCACCCTTCACGGTGCCGATGACCATCTTGCCAACACGCGGAGCACCGGTTTCGGCCAGCAGCGGCTTGAGGATCGACATACCGCCTTTCATCGCGTTGGCTGCCAGCAGAACCTCGGGAACGAACAGAATGCCGTCGCGGAAGTCATGGCCCACAATGGTCATGCCGCCAACCAGAGCTTTGGTCAGGATGTCATACGGCGTCCATCCGCGTTCCAGCAGGATATTGGTGCCTTCTTCGATCTCTTCTTTCAATCCGTCATAGAGATCGTCGAACATCTGATCGACCAGTTCGTCATCATTCAGTTCGGACAGGACGATATCTTCTTCGTCGGACATGGGGTATTCCCTGTGCTGGGCGGGCCATCGGCCCGTGGTGGCATTTTTTCCGTTTTGGCCAAAACGTCGCATTCTGACTGTGACGATTGCGACGTTGGTCGTTTCGGGACCGACCTATATGCCAAAAATGGCACCGGCTCGATTGAAAAGTCTGCAATATTATCCTGTTTATTTTTCATCAATGCTTCCCGGTTTCTTCGCGGGGCTGGCTTGCACAGGATTCGTTTCAGGCTTATCGTGCGGTAGGAACAAAAAGGGAACACATGTGCCGTGAGCATCGGGCATATCATCAAAGCAAGGGGGGTGACGTCCAATACGACCGGGCGTTTTGAACGGTTTGCAACGCAGGCTGTTGATGACGGGTGGGACATCGATGAAGAGTTGCCGCCCTTGCGAACCGAGACGCGGGATGAGGTGGCGCGCAGTGCCATCACCTTTAACCGTTCACCTGATTTGCCTTTTGATCGTTCGATCAACCCATATCGGGGGTGTGAGCATGGCTGTGTCTATTGTTTCGCCAGACCAAGCCACGCCTATCTGGGCTTGTCCGCAGGACTGGATTTCGAAACCCGCCTTGTTGCGCGCCCCAACATGAGCGTTGTTCTGCGCAAGGAACTGTCGGCGAAGTCCTACAAGGTCGCCACGCTCGCGATCGGGACAAACACCGACCCTTACCAGCCCATCGAAAAAAACCGCCTGATTACAAGGTCGTGCCTTGAGGTCTTGCAAGAATTCAACCACCCGGTCGCAATCGTGACCAAAGGAGCATTGATTGAGCGTGATCTGGATATTCTGGCTGACATGGCTAGCCGGGGATTGGCGCGGGTTGGTATATCGCTCACCACGCTGGATGCAGGTCTGTCCCGGCGGATGGAGCCTCGCGCACCGTCTCCGGCGCGTCGGTTGCAGACGATCAAAGCGTTGACCGATGCGGGCGTTCCGGTTCGCGTAATGACCTCGCCTATTGTGCCTGGGCTGACAGATCATGAGTTGGAGAACCTGTTGGACTCTGGAAAAGAGGCGGGCGCAGATGCGGCAAGCTGGATCATGTTGCGATTGCCCCGCGAAGTATCTCAGCTTTGGCAGGACTGGCTGGCAGAGCATGAACCCGCCCGTGCAGAAAAGGTCATGTCCAAGCTGCGTGAAATGCATGGCGGGCGCGACTATGATCCACGCTGGGGGCACAGGATGCGGGGTGAGGGGGAATACGCCGAGCTCATCGCCCTGAGGTTTGCTAAAACCTGCAAAAGACTGGGGCTTTCGATCAAATCCGCTCCGTTACGATGCGACCGGTTTGCAGTTCCGCCGCAACCCGGGGATCAAATGAGCTTGTTCTGAAACCAAACGCCGAACCGTCCGCTGCTTCAGTAACGAAAGCAAAAGACCCCGGTTTAACCGGGGCCTTCTGGATTGATTGCGAACTCAAACGGCTCAGCGGTTTTCGATGTCTACGTAGTCGCGCAGCGTCTCACCCAGATACAGCTGACGCGGACGGCCGATCTTGTTCTGTGGATCTTCAATCATTTCTTTCCACTGGCTTACCCAGCCAACAGTCCGCGAAAGTGCGAAGATTGGTGTGAACATTGAGGTCGGGAACCCCATCGCCTCGAGGATGATACCCGAATAGAAGTCAACGTTCGGGAACAGCTTTTTGTCGGCGAAATACGGGTCTTCCAGCGCTTCGCGTTCCAGCTCTTTAGCGACCTGCAGTTTCGGGTTGTCTTCAATGCCCAGGAGATCCAGAACCTCGTCGGCCGACTGCTTCATCACCTTTGCGCGTGGGTCAAAGTTTTTGTACACGCGGTGGCCAAAGCCCATCAGGCGGAACGGGTCGTTTTTGTCTTTGGCACGGGCGATGAATTCGGGAATGCGATCTACGGTACCGATCTCTTCCAACATTTCCAGACATGCCTGGTTGGCGCCGCCGTGGGACGGCCCCCACAAGCAGGCAATACCAGCGGCGATACATGCAAACGGATTTGCGCCCGATGACGATGCCAAACGCACGGTAGACGTTGACGCATTCTGCTCGTGGTCCGCGTGAAGCGTGAAGATACGGTCCATCGCGCGGCTGAGGATCGGGTTGACCTCATATTCTTCGGCGGGAACGCTGAAACACATGCGCAGGAAGTTCGACGCATAATCCAAATCGTTGCGCGGATACACGAAAGGCTGCCCTGTGTGGTATTTGAAAGCCCATGCTGCGATTGTCGGCATTTTGGCGATCAGGCGATGCGAGGCGACCTCGCGCTGGTGCGGGTCCGCGATATCGGTCGAATCGTGATAGAAGGCCGACATTGCGCCGACAACACCGACCATGATGGCCATCGGGTGCGCGTCGCGGCGGAAACCACGGTAGAAATACTGCATCTGCTCATGCAGCATGGTGTGGCGTGTGATTGTGGTTTCGAATTTCTCCAGATCTTTTGCGACCGGCAGCTCTCCGTAGAGCAGCAGGTAGCAGACCTCAAGAAAGTGCGATTTTTCGGCCAGTTGGTCGATTGGATAGCCGCGGTGCAGCAACTCGCCTTTTTCACCATCGATAAAGGTTATGGTGCTGTCGCAGCTTGCTGTCGAAGTGAAACCGGGGTCATAGGTGAATACACCTGCCTGACCGTAAAGCTTTCGAATATCAATGACATCCGGACCGGCGGTCGGGGTATGAACCGGCAACTCATACTCTTTGCCGTGAACGGTCAGAGTGGCTGTTTTGTTGCTGTCTGTCATGGTTATCCCTTCTTCATTCATACGCATGCCAAAGAAACCTCGGGCAGTGCGGGCAACGACTGCGCGCTTTCGCGCAGTCCGGGTGTTAGCGGAGCAGCGTTACCCGTTTATGAAATTCGGGTTACTTCGCTGCTTCTGAAAGCCGCGCCAGGGTTTCATCCCGTCCCAGCACAAGCATCATGTCAAAAACCGAAGGCGTGACGGCCCGACCAGCCAACGCGGCCCTGAGCGGGCCAGCCAGCTTGCCGAACGTGAGCTCCTTTGACTCGGCAAAGGAATTCAGGGTCTCCTCCAGTTCGTTCCGAGACCAGCTAGCATTTTGCAGCTGCGGCGTCAATTCTCCCAGTATACCGTCGGATACAGATGCCAGCGCCTTTGCCGCTTTCCCGTCGGGAACAATCGGGCGACCTGCCAGAACAAAATGAGCCTTTTCAAGGAGTTCAGGAAAAGTCCGTGCCCGATCCTTGAGGCAATACATCGCACGTTCCAAATCACTGGATTGTGAATCTGTCAGGGGCGGTAAAGCGGCTGCGGCCAAGTACGCTTCGATTTCACGCCGCAGCGCAGCATCATCAGAGATGGCGATGTGTTGACCACACAGGTTTTCCAATTTTTTCAGATCAAACCGGGCAGGGCTTTTGCCGATGCCGTTCAGATCAAACCAGTCCTTTGCCTGTGCATCCGTAAAGAATTCATCGTCACCATGACTCCAGCCCAAGCGGGCCAGATAGTTGCGCATTCCAGCGGCGGGATAGCCCATGGCCTGGTATTCCTGCGCGCCAAGCGCGCCATGGCGTTTGGACAGTTTCTTACCGTCTGGCCCGTGGATCAGCGGAATATGGGCCCAGACCGGAACATCCCAGCCCATCGCCTCGTAAATCATCATCTGGCGCGCCGCGTTATTGAGGTGATCGTCGCCGCGAATGACATGGGTAACACCCATATCATGATCGTCGACCACCACCGCCAGCATGTAGACCGGTGTCCCGTCGGAACGCAGCAAAACCATGTCATCCAGTTGGTCGTTGCGAATGGTCACGTTGCCCTGAACCTGATCGCGGATCACTGTTGTGCCGTCCTGCGGAGCCTTGATGCGAACGACAAATGGCAGGTCGGGATGTGCTGAAGGATCAGCGTCACGCCAGGGGCTGCGGAACAGGGTCGACTTGCCCTCGGCCCGTGCCTGTTCCCGAAAGGCGGCAATTTCGTGCTGCGTCGAGAAGCATTTATATGCCTTTCCCTCGGCCAGAAGCTGGTGCGCGACTTCAGCATGCCGGGCAGCTCCTTCGAACTGGCTGATTACATCGCCATCATGATCCAGTCCAAGCCATTCCATGCCCTGAAGGATCGCGGCGGTCGCCTCGGGGGTCGAGCGTTCCCGGTCGGTGTCTTCGATCCGCAGCAGGAACTTTCCACCACGTCCGCGGGCGTAAAGCCAGTTGAACAATGCGGTGCGCGCGCCACCGATGTGCAGAAAACCTGTGGGCGAGGGGGCAAAACGTGTGACGACCTGTTCGGACATGTTGAGGATTAACCTTTTGGTAACCGTATCTGGCATAGTTTGACGCCTGTCTAACGAGCCCGAAGGACGGGGGCAACCATGCGTGTTCTTGCACGGGTCGAGGCCGCGCTGCTGCACCAGACAGGGTACCTGTTTCCGTGGACGCCAGTCATGCTGGCAACGGGGATCGGTCTCTATTTCGGTGCCCGGAGCGAGCCCGGCTGGCCGGTATACGCAGGTCTGTTTTGCTTGTTCCTGGCTCTTTTTGCCTTAAGCCGCCGGCTGCCACCGGGGGTGGGAACGTTAGCGACCGGGGGGGCGCTGATTGCGGTCGGTGTCATACTGGCAGGTACTCGCGCCCATATGGTGGCAGAACCGGTTCTGTCCTGGCGGTACTATGGCCCTGTCGAGGGGAGGGTCGTCGCCATGGATCGGTCTGCCTCGGATGCGTTGCGGTTGACGCTCGATCAGGTGCGCGTAGGGGACGTACCGAATGAGCGCAGGCCGCGACGCATCCGTCTTTCTGTTCATGGCGCGACAGACCCATTTGCGCCTGGGCAACGGATCATGACCACAGCGCATCTTTCGCCGCCGCAGGGCCCGGTTGAACCTGGAGGGTTCGATTTTCGTCGCCATGCCTGGTTTCAGGGGCTGGGTGCAGTCGGGTATACCCGCGTTCCTGTTTTGACGATTGCGCCAGCCAAAGACGGTATTGGCGGTGTTCGGATTACCGCAATCCGAATGGCGATATCGCGGCGAGTGAAACAAATCCTGCCCGGAGAAATCGGTGGGTTTGCTGCTGCCGTCACCACAGGTGATCGCAGTGGTATGGGGCAAGAGACGCTCTTGTCCCTGCGCGCGTCGAACCTGGCGCATTTGCTTGCCATTTCCGGGCTTCACATGGGGTTACTGACGGGTTTTGTTTTTGTGGCCTGTCGCATTGGTTTGTCACTGATCCCCTACGTGGCATTGAGGCTACCTGTTCGAAAAGTTGCGGCTGTGTTCGCGCTGATCGCGGCAACGCTTTATTTACTGTTGTCCGGCGGGAATATCGCAACCGAACGCGCCTATGTCATGGTCAGTGTCATGCTGGGGGCCGTGTTGATCGACAGGCGTGCGATCTCGTTGCGTGCGGTTTCTGTTGCTGCGCTGATCGTTCTGGTTCTTTGGCCCGAGTCGCTGCTGAGCCCGGGGTTTCAGATGTCCTTTGCAGCAACGACAGCCTTGGTCGCCGTCTTCGGCGCATTGCAAAAGGTGGGTCCGTTACCGGGCCCGAATTGGTTAAAGCCGATTGCTGGCGTGGTTATGTCCTCGGCGATGGCCGGGCTTGCCACGGCCCCAATTGGCGCTGCGCATTTCAATACGATGTCTCACTATGGATTGCTGGCGAATCTGCTGTCCGTGCCCGTGATGGGCCTTGTTGTTGTACCTGCGGCAGTTGTCGCCGCACTGGCGGCCCCATTTGGGTTGGAGGCTGTCCCGCTGACCGTTATGGGCTGGGCTCTGCGTTGGATCCTGTGGGTGTCAAACTGGGTGTCGCATCTCGGCGGTGCTCAGGGTTTTGTAGTCAGTCCGCCCTGGTATGTATTGCCACTTGTTGCTGTTGGGGCTTTGTGGCTGGCCTTGTGGCAAGGGCGCGCGCGTTGGTACGGGGTCGGGCCCGTCATTCTTTCATTTTTGCTTTGGAATTCGGGCCACAGGCCAGATGTTCTGATTGCAGAAAACGGGGGGTTGGTCGGCGTGATGACCTCTCAGGGTCGGGCCCTGAGTAAAAGCAAAGGCAGTGGGTTTGTCGCCAGCGTCTGGCTGGAGAATGACGGTGACGGTGTTGATCAGATTGCGGCAGCAGGCCGATGGCCGGATAGCAGCACCGTTCAGCGATACCCTTATCAGGATATGGAAATCATCCATATTTCGGGCAAAAAGGCTGCGCGCGCGTTCGACGAATGCAAACACAACCAGATCATTGTTTCGACGGTCGCGCTGCCCCTTGCGGGCGCGTGCGCCATCTTCGATCCGGATCACCTGAGCGAAACCGGCAGCCTGTCATTGTCGGACGGAAAGCTGACTTCCAGCGCAGAACTGACAGGCCAACGGCTCTGGTCCCCGAAGCCCGCCGGGGACCGTCGTTTGAAGCAAGATTAATAGGTCCGGATCAGACCGACTAGGCGACCCTGAACCTTGACCATTTCTTCGGGAAGAACGCGCGTCTCATAAGCCGGGTTGGCCGCTTCGAGAGCGATAGCGTTGCCGCGGCGGAAAAATCGTTTCAGCGTTGCTTCCTGATCTTCTACCAGTGCAACCACGATATCACCGTTATCAGCAGTCGCGGTTTCGCGGATGACAACCACATCCCCATCATTGATGCCCGCGTCGATCATCGAGTCGCCGCGAACCTCAAGCGCATAGTGCTGGCCCTTCCCGGACACCATGGGGCCGGGGACCGCCACGTGATGCGACACGTGGCTGATCGCCTCAATGGGGACACCCGCCGCGATCCGGCCCATCACCGGCAATTCCAGCGCGTCCACAGCAACCGGCTCAATATTGGTCGGGCGGGGGCCTTTGGGTCGGTCGCCTTCGATCACGCGGGGTGAAAATCCGGTAGTTGGTTCACCGCCTAGGCTTTCGGGAAGCTTTACGATTTCAATCGCGCGGGCACGATGCGCGAGGCGACGGATAAAGCCGCGTTCTTCCAGCGCAGTGATCAGCCTGTGAATGCCGGATTTCGACCGAAGATCAAGCGCGGCCTTCATTTCATCAAAACTGGGTGGAACACCGTCCGCCTGCACGCGTTTTTGGATGAATTTCAACAAATCCAATTGCTTCTTGGTCAGCATCGCTCATACCTCGTCGCTCATGCGTTTTCTTTTGTTCTACGCATGTTCACGTTTTGTGTCAATAAATTTGGGCGAAGTTCAGATCGGCAGGTACTGAACCGTTTCCCCGGTCTTGCGGGCGGGATCGTTCGGGGGACGGACCAAAAGGGCGTTCGCCTGCGCCAGAACGCTAAGGAGAGAGCTGTCCTGATCTGCACAGGCCCGGATACCCGTTTCGCCCAGAACCGCGCGCATGTAATGCTCGCGCGGGCCATTTTCTGTCAGTGGTTCGGTCAAGCGGGCAGACCGAAACGGCGGCAGAACCATTTCCAGCCCCAACATCCGGCGCACCATCGGGGCAAGGAACAGGTAGCCACAGACCATCGCGCTGACCGGGTTTCCCGGAAGTCCGACCATCGCGGTGCCACCAATGCGACCAGCCATCAGGGGTTTTCCGGGGCGCATTCGGATCTTGTAGAAAGACCGATCCATCCCCAAGCCCTGCGATACATCAGACACAAGGTCGTAGTCACCAACCGACGCGCCGCCAATTGTCACGACGAGATCGGCCCCTCGCGCCAGATCAAACGCAGTCTCAAGCGATGAAACCGTGTCCCGTGCAATCGGAAGGACACGAACCACAGCACCGAGCCCTTCAAGTAATGCCCGCAATCCAAACGTGTTAGACGCGATAATCTGGTCCGGTCCCGGTTCTTCGCCGGGCATAACAAGTTCGTCGCCGGTCGAGATCAGAGCAATGACGGGTTTTCGAGAGACCGGGACCCACGCGATATTCATCGCAGCCATCAGGGCAACGTCTTCGGCGCGGATCAAACGCGGTGCCGTGATGGGCGTGCCTGCCATAAAATCCACACCGGCAGGGCGGATGTTCGTTTTGGGGCCGGGGTGGTCTGTGATCGTGATCAGATCGCCACGCCGGTCGGTATCTTCCTGAATCACAACGAAATCCGCGCCATCGGGAACCGGAGCGCCGGTAAATATACGCACGGCCTGACCGGGGCCCACCGAGCCGTCGAAACGACGACCCGCAGCGGATTCGCCCACCACTTTGAACATGGCATGAAGCTCGACTTCGTCGGCTTTGACGGCATAGCCATCCATCGAAGATGCGGCGAAAGGAGGTTGGTCGCGCGTTGCCACAACCGCGTGCGACAGAACACGTCCCGCGGACTGGGCCAGTGGAACCTGTTCCGAAGGTAGAGGGCCGACAAGATCGAACAGCAGGGCGCGCGCTTCTTCGACGGTAATCATTTCGCCTCGTAACGCCCTGATTTTCCGCCGTCTTTGAGGCTTACATGAATGCCGCCAATTTCCATCGCTTTGTCGACGGCTTTGGTCATATCGTACACAGTCAAGGCTGCGGTGGAAACGGCGGTCAGGGCCTCCATTTCAACTCCGGTTTGACCTGACGTCTTGACTGTCGCTTCGATCTGAACACCCGGCAGATCCGGGTCGAGGGTCAGTTCAACGGCAACCTTGGTCACTGGCAAAGGATGGCAGAGCGGGATCAGATCCGGCGTCTTCTTTGCACCCATGATACCGGCCAGGCGGGCAACGCCCAAAACATCGCCCTTTGCTGCGCGTTGTTCTGAAATGATTCCATAGGTTTCCGGCGCCATTTTCACGTGACCTACAGCTACGGCTATGCGATCTGTGACCTCTTTGCCCGAGACGTCGACCATGTGCGCCTGACCTTGAGCATCGAAATGGGTCAGCGGCATCACATCACTCCGGGGATAAGCGGATTGGACAGGATGTGGCGGGTGGCCGCTTCGACATCGTCCTGGCGCATCAGGCTTTCGCCGATCAAAAAGCACCGGGCGCCATAGCGCGCAATATCCCGCAAATCTTCCGGGTTGCCCAACCCGCTTTCACACACGATAGTACGGTCTGCCGGTACCAGTTTGGACAGGCGTCGTGTTGTATCAAGAGTGGTCTCGAAGGTTTTGAGATTGCGGTTATTTATGCCAATCAATGGGCTTTTCAGTTGGGCTGCGCGTTCAAGCTCGGCTTCGTCGTGCACCTCAATCAGAACATCCATCTCCCAATCGAAAGCGGTTTGTTCCAACTCGGCTGCCTGATCATCGCTGACGGATGCCATGATGATCAGAATACAGTCGGCTTCCAAAGCACGTGCCTCAACCACCTGATAAGGGTCATAAATGAAATCTTTGCGCAAAGCGGGCAGAGATGTCGCGTTACGCGCTTGTGTCAGATATTCCTTGGCACCCTGAAAGCTGGGCGTGTCGGTGAGCACGGATAAACACGCAGCACCGCCTTCTTCATATGCCTTAGCCAAGGCAGGCGGATCAAAATCAAGCCGGATCAAACCCTTGGAGGGACTGGCTTTCTTGACCTCAGCGATCAGGCCGTAACCTTGCCGGGACGCAGCTTGAAGCGCTGCGGCAAACCCGCGGGTTTCCGAAGCGGCACGTGCTTCACTTTCCAGCGTTTCCAAGGACTTCTGAGCCTTGTCTGCTGCGATTTCTTCCAGTTTGTAGGCTTTGATCTTGTCCAGAACGGTTTCGGTCATGCGGCCTCCTGAGTCTTGGCGGCCAAGGCCGTAATTTTGTTTTTGGCTTCACCGCTGTCGATGCTCTCGGCGGCCATGGCCACACCTTCGCGCAGATCACTTGCCGCATCAGCGACAACCAATGCCGCGGCAGAGTTCAGCAACACTGCGTCACGATACGCGGACGGGGCGCCGTCCAGCAGCGCACGAAATGCGATGGCGTTCTCTTCAGGGGTTCCGCCGAGGATGTCTTCGAAAGGGTGCACAGGCAGGCCAGCATCCTCGGGGTGCAGCTCGACCTCTTTGATCACGTCATCTTCCAAAGCGGCGACCCAGCTGATACCGGTGATCGTCAACTCGTCTGTCCCGTCCGATCCGTGTACCAGCCACGCGCGGTCTGACCCCAGCAAGCCTAGTGTTTCAGCCATGGGGCGGATCAGCTCGCGGCTAAAGGCACCCGTCAGTTGCCGTTTGACACCGGCAGGGTTGGTCAGCGGGCCCAGGATATTGAAAATCGTGCGCGTTCCCAGTTCCTGCCGCGAGGGCATAACATGCGCAATAGCCGGGTGATGCATCGGTGCCATCATGAAACCGATACCGACATCTTTCAGAGCACTTTCAACAACTTGTGGTCCAACCATAACGTTGATACCCATTTGCCCCAGTGCATCCGCTGCGCCGGATTTGGAGCTTAGGTTGCGGTTGCCGTGTTTTGCGACTGTCACGCCAGCACCTGCGACGACAAATGCAGTCGCGGTCGAGATGTTCAGGGTGCCTTTCCCGTCTCCGCCCGTGCCAACGATGTCGATCGCCCCTTCGGGCGCCCGCACGGCATTGCACTTGGCGCGCATCACAGCCGCGGCCGCGGCATATTCATCAACCGTTTCCCCCCTTGTACGCATGGCCATCAACAGCCCGCCAATCTGGCTTGGCGTGGCTTCGCCGTTGAACAGGATGCCAAAGGCGGTCTCGGCCTCTTTACGGGTCAGCGGACGATCGGCGGCTGCTCCGATCAACGGTTTCAGCGCGTCGCTCATGCGGGGACTTTCAGTTCTTGCAGGAAGTTCTTGAGAAGGGCGTGACCATGCTCGGAAGCAATCGATTCAGGGTGGAACTGAACACCGTGAATAGGCAGTTCCTTGTGTTGCAGCCCCATGATCGTGCCGTCTTCCAGCTCGGCTGTGATCTCAAGACAGTCGGGCAGCGTCTCACGCTCGACCACCAGCGAATGGTAGCGTGTGGCTTCAAAGGGCGATGGAAGGCCAGCAAAGACGCCTTTTCCGGTGTGGTGCATGATGCCCATTTTGCCGTGCACAATTTCGTGGCACCGAACCACCTTGCCACCGAACGCCTGTCCAATGGTCTGATGCCCAAGACAAACCCCCAAAAGGGGTGTTTTGGTCTCGGCCGCCGCTTCGGTCAGAGCCAGACAGATGCCCGCCTGATCCGGGTCGCAGGGGCCGGGGCTTAGCAAGATGCCAGCCGGGTTCATGGCCATTGCTTCCTGTACATCCAGCGCATCATTGCGGCGAATGACCATTTCGGCACCAAGTTCGCCCAAATAATGTACCAAATTGTAGGTAAACGAGTCGTAGTTGTCGATCAGCAGCAGCATATGGGCACTTATCTTCGCTTGGGCATTTCGGGCTGGCGATGCAACCCCGGGCCACGGTATAATGTCCGCACATACATGCTCAGGCTTGGGCGGCAGCGTCAAGAGGACATACGGTTTCTGACGCCTCCAATTGACCGAGCGCCACACCAGATGGCGCAGAGCAGGGCGAGGCAGGGAAAAGAGGCGAAAGGCAGGAAATATGGGCGGATTTTTCGGAGGAATGGTCGCAGGGGCGATCGTTGTTTTGATCTTGGGTGCGGTCGTGTCGCTCAACACGCCGATGGTCAATACGCCGGTTGTTGCGACCGAAGCACCAGCGCCGACGATTTCAGAAACACCAGAGGCGCCTAGTGAACTTGCCGAGGACGTTTCTGATGCCGATCTGGTGGAACTGGCCCCGCGTGCGCCAGAAGCCGCCGATAATGCCAGCGAAGATCTGGCCGACCTGTCCGGGCTGGAAGCGTCATCCGAGCCGCAGCCCGAGGTTGGTAAAGCGGCTGAGGCCCCGAACGAGCCCACTGCAACGGTGGCGACCGAAGTGTCTGTCATGACCGAAGCCCCCGCTGCGCCGCCCGAGCCTAGCCAGGTGCCCGCAGTTCAGCAGGAACAGTCGTTGCCGGTTGTAATTGATGAAACCCCCACACCGCCGATCGAGTCCGACACAACCGAGGTCGCAGTTCTTGAGCCCGAACCAAATCTGTTGCCACAGGTCGAGGCTGATCCACAAACAAATGACGCCACGACTGATAATTCATTTGAAAGCAGTCCGATTGCGGTGGAAGGGGATGAAGACACCTTGCCCCGCGAGCTTCCGCGCATTGCTGCGCTGCCTCAGATCGGGGGAGAACAGGAAGAAAGTACCAGTTCGATCGTCGGAAAACGTATCCTGCCGTTGACGGAACGAGATGATGAGCCTGTTGCAGAACAGGCGATTTCCGAACAGCCATCTGCGGAAAAACCGATTGAACGTTTTGCCGCCAAGTTCGAGAACCCGGAAGCTAAGCCGCTGATGTCGATCATTCTGATTGATGACGAAGGCGCATTCGGTGCCGAAGCGTTGCAGGATTTCCCTTACCCGATCAGCTTTGCCGTAAACCCGTCTGATCCGGATGCGGCGGAAAAGATGGCACGGCACCGCGCGGCCGGGTTCGAAGTTCTGGCCCTTGCGGACTTGCCCGAGGCAGCAAGCGCGCAGGATGCCGAAGTTTCCTTGTCTGTGTGGCTGGACACCTTGCCTGAAACAGTGGGTATTCTGGAAGGCGTGAACAGCGGCATTCAAGGAAATCGCAAGCTGGCCGATCAGGTCGCGGCGATTGCCGCCGGAACCGGACGCGGGTTGATCACACAGGACAATGGGCTGAACACTGTCCAGAAGTTGGCGGTTCGCAATGGCATTCCGTCCAGCGTAGTGTTCCGCGATATCGATGGGGCGCGACAGGATCCCAGAATCATGCGCCGGTTCCTGGATCAGGCCGCGTTCCGGGCAGGTCAGGAAGGAACCGTTGTCATGCTGGGGCGGGTACGGCCCGAGACAATCTCGGCCCTGTTGCTGTGGGGTCTTGAGGATCGCGGCAGCCGGGTAGCGATGGCGCCGATCTCGGCCGTCTTGATGAAACAGGTACAGTGACAGCTTGAAACAGGGCGGTGATCAATTGATCAGCCGCCCTTGTTTTTTTAACTGTTGCCGTTTCCGGTGAACCGAGCGGCATCTTCCGCCGCGCGCCGAATGGCGTTTGACTTATGGACAGTCTCCATAAACTCGGCCTCGGGGTCGCTGTCATAGACAACACCGCCGCCAGCCTGAATATAGAGTTTCTGATCCTTCACGATGGCCGTGCGCAGGGCAATGCACATGTCCATGTCACCGCCTGCGCTGAAATAGCCAACACCACCGCCATAGACGCCGCGTTTTTCCGGCTCAAGCTCGTCAATGATCTCCATCGCCCGCACTTTCGGCGCACCCGAGACGGTGCCCGCAGGCATCCCGGCAAAGAAGGCGTCCAGCGCATCTTTGTCTTCCGCCAGCTCACCCACCACGTTCGACACGATGTGCATCACATGGCTGTAGCGTTCGATGATGAACTCTTCGGTCGGGCGAACTGTGCCGATTTTGGACACGCGGCCGGTATCATTGCGCCCGAGGTCCAGAAGCATGAGATGTTCGGCTAGCTCTTTCTTATCGGCCAGCAGGTCAAGCTCGTTCGCTTTGTCTTCCTCGGGGGTCGCGCCACGGGGACGTGTGCCTGCAATCGGGCGAATGGTGACTTCGCTGCCGAACACCCGCACCAGAATCTCGGGGCTGGCCCCAACGACCTGAAAACCGCCGAAGTTGAAGTAGAACATAAACGGCGAGGGGTTGGTGCGCCGCAGCGAACGATAAAGCGCAAAAGGCGGCAGCGGAAATTCCTGCGTCCAACGCTGCGCTGGAACTACCTGGAAGATATCGCCAGCACGGATGTATTCCTTGGCCTTTTCAACCGCTTCCAAATAGCCGGATTTGGTGAAGTTCGACACCGGCGCCGCAATTTCGCGCGCGTCGCCCAGATCACGGGTTTCGGCGGGCATCGCGCGTTCCAGATCGCGGACCGCATCCATCACACGCTCGGCCGCCTGCGCATAGGCAGCTTTGGCAGATTGACCGTCGCTGGCCCAGGCGGGTGAAACCACCGTCACCTCGCCTTTGACGCCATCCAATACTGCGACAACAGACGGGCGCAACATGATCGCATCTGGCAGTCCCAGCGGATCGGGGTTCACGTTCGGCAGGTATTCGACCAGCCGGACCATGTCATAGCCCAGATATCCAAACAATCCGGCGGCAGCCTGAGGCAGGTCGTCTGGCAGTTCAATACGGCTTTCGGCCAGCAAGGCGCGCAGATTGTCCATCGGATTGCCGTCCTGCGCAGCAAAGGCGTCGGCGTCGAACCGCGCCGAGCGGTTCAACTCGCACGTTTCACCGTGACAGCGCCAGATCAGGTCCGGTTTCATGCCGATGATCGAATAGCGGCCACGCACCTCACCGCCCGTAACCGACTCCAGCATGAACGCATCTTTCTGCGCTCCCGTCAGTTTGAGCATCAACGATACGGGTGTGTCCAGATCGGCGGCGAGACGTGTGTAAACCACCTGGTTTTCGCCCGCTTCATAGGCGCGTGCGAAGGTATCGAAATCGGGTGTCAGGGCCATCTTGGTCTCGCTTAAAAGCTCGCCTGCACGGCGTTCAGCGCCTGCTGATCCACGACCGGGCGGGCGCGGGTCTGAGCGTCCCGTACGTATGCGTCAAAAATATTCTGTGACAGCGCCTGATCCATCTGCGTTGCCAGTGCGTCGCGCAACCGGCGCAGTTCGTCGGAATCCTCGGGGGGCAGAACCTCGTCCAGACGCACCAGCAAGGCTGCACCATTTCCACCAATGACACGCAACTCACCGAGTTCCATCTGAAACACTTCATTCATGAAACTGGCGGGGACGTCATCAAGAAACGCGGTACGCGTCAGTGCGTTTTCAACGCGGAAGGGCAGGCCAGTCGCTGCGAAGTCACCATCAGTGGCCAGTAGGCTCAATGCGGCGTTTGCTTTGTCCAGCAAGGCTTTGTTGGTCTCTGCCTGTACCCAGGCAGCGGCGACACGGTCGCGTGCGCTTTCCAGTGGTTCAGGGCGACGCGGCAGAACGTCGTTCAGGCGCAAGGCAAAGATCGATCCATCTTCGAGAAATGCGATTTCAGGGAAATCTCCTTCTTGCACGGCTTCGGCCGCCGCGCGGAACCCGTCATAGGCCGCTATGTCCTCGGCGCTGTCTCGGGTCCAGTCGATCTGACCCAGTTCCATTTCGGTTTCATTTGCCAGTTCTTCCAGAGTCGCACCGCCAGCCAGCATGTCGTTTATGTCTTCGGACTGAGACTCGATCAGGCGGCGGGCGCGTTCTGTCGCCAGTTCTTCGCGCAGGGCCGGTTCGGCCTCCTCAAAGGGAACGCTGTTTGCAGCCAGGGATCCGTTGACACGGAACAGGGCGGGGCCAAATACCGATGGCAGAGGGCCGACAACAGCATCAAGCTCTGCCGCGAACACGGCGTCGGCGGCCTCGCCCAGATCCTCACGCGTCAGGTCGCCGAGATCGATATCGGAAAGTTCCAGATCACGGTCACGAACCAGTTGTTCAAAGGTCGTTCCGCCGACCTCAAGTTGCGCCTTGGCGTCGTTGGCTGCTTGTTCATCCGGGAAATTCAGGCGCTCAACCAGACGGCGTTCCGGTTGATTATATTCGTCCGACCGCTCTTCAAAAAGTTTGCGAAGGGAATCTTCGTCAACCTTAACCGTGTCCACCAACATGTCCGGAGACAGAATCGCATAAGTCAGCTGTTTGGTACGGGGCAGGGTGAACTGTTCAGCGTTTTCGTCATAGAAGGTCTGAATCTGCCCGTCAGTCGGTTCGGCCACGGGGGTTTCCAATGCCTCGGCCCCTGCCGTCGCAACGGTAAAGCTGCGACGGGCGCCAATGTAGTTGGCCATCGTTTCTGTCACGGTGGCAGGCATTTCCACACCCCCCATGATCGCACCTTGAACGATCGTACGGGCGGATTCTTTGCGCAGGTCCGTCTCGAACTCGGAATCTGTCATGCCGACTTGTTCAAGCTGAAAGCGGTATGCCTCGCGGTCGAAACTGCCGTCTACGCCCTGAAAGGCCGGAACTGACACGATCTCTTTTTGCAGGTTCTCATCCCCTATGGAAATCCCAAGCTGGCTCACCTCGTTGTCCAGCGCCGCCAAGGCCGTCAGGCGAGCAAGCGCGTTTCGGTCCAGCCCCAGATCGCGTGCCTGCGACATTTGCAGGGGCTGACCCGATTGCGCCTCAACCGCGCGGATCTCGCGCTGTAACTCGCGGACAAAATCATCGATCGAGATGCTTTCATCACCAACTTGCGCCACGGTACGGACTGTGCCGCTCAGGTTGACGGCGCCGAACCCCGCGAGCCCCAGCATCAGCATGCCCATCAGAATCCAGACAAAGGTTTTCGAAAGACTTTTAGCGCCTGCGGCCATGGTGCCCTCTTGTTATTACGGCAGCGTTCTGCCCTGTCGGTTGCCGCCTTGAATACGACGCACACCGCCGGGGGGCAAGCTTAGAAGGACAGGCCCTGCAACCGTTCGAACAATTGGCCCAAACCTGTGCGGTCGAGGTTGGCGAAGGCAATGCGCACTTGCCGTTTCCCGTCCGGGTGGTGATCGGGCGTGAACATGGTGCCGGGCAATAGCAGAACACCGGCTTCACGCACCAAACGCCGGGCAAGTTCGTCGGACGGAATGTCAAACGGGTGCTCCAGATAGGCGAAATACGCCCCAAGTCCCAAAAGGCGCCAACCTTCGGATTCCAGCGCGGGCATACCCTCAAGGATGGCAGCACGACGGTCGAGTATTTCGTCGCGTTCCCCTGCCAACCATTGCGACAAGTTTTGCATACCCCACAGCGCGGCGAACTGTCCGATCTGACCAGGGCAAATGGCAACGGTGTCAAGAAACTTTTCGACCTCAGCCAAAAGGGAAGGGCCCGTTGCAATGGCGCCGACCCTGTGACCCGTCAGCCTGTAGGCCTTAGAGAAGGAATAAAGGTGGATCAGCGTCTGATCCCAGTCTGGTTGTTGGAACAGGTCATGTGGCGGCCCGCTGCGGCTGTCGAAGTCACGGTAGGTTTCGTCGACGATTAGGTGAATCCCGGTTTCGCGCGCCAGCTCAAAGAAGGCGCGGACAAGGTCCGCCGGGTATTCAACGCCGCCGGGATTGTTGGGCGTGACCAGAGCGATGGAACGTGTTTTGTCCGTGATCAGCGCGCGTGCGCGCTCAGGGTCGGGCAGTAAGTCGTCGCCGGTCTTCAGGCCAACTGCATGGACACCGGACATATCCAACCACATTTTATGATTGAAATACCATGGGGTTGGAAGAATAACCTCATCCCCTTCGCCGGTGATGGCCGAAATCACTGCTGAAAACGCCTGATTGCAGCCTGAGGTAATTGCAACCTCAGATGCCTCAACACTTGCTGCGTAATGCGCGCTGATCTGCGCAGCCAGTTCTGCGCGAAGATCATTATTTCCCAGCACAGGGCCATAAAGATGCGCATGGTCTTCGCGCACGGTAAATTCGGCCATAGCCTCGCGCAACGCCAGCGGCGGCGGGTCAACCGGTGCCGCCTGGCTGACGTTGATCAGCGGGCGTTCGGGTGGGAACGTAACGCCCTCGAGCCATCGGCGCGCTTCCATCACTGGCGGCGCGAATGTTGCGGCGGTCCGGCTGAGCGTCATGTGCTGCCTACTGATCTGAATTCAATCGGTGCCCCGATAGGGCTCGACATATTGAAGGGCCATATCCCACGGGAAAAAGATCCATGTGTCCTGACTGACTTCGGTGATGAACGTATCCACCATAGGGCGTCCCTTGGGCTTGGCATAAACCGTCGCAAAATGCGCGTTCGGATACATCTCTCGAACCAGTTCCAGGGTTTTCCCGCTGTCCACAAGATCGTCGATGATCAAAATTCCGGTTCCGTCGCCCATTAACTTGGCATCGGGTGCTTTCAGAACTTCCGCCTCACCCTGAGCTTGATGGTGGTAGGATTTGACGCTGACCGTATCGACGGTACGAATATCCAGTTCCCGGCTGACGATCATAGCAGGGGCCATGCCGCCACGGGTGATCGCCACAACAGCACGCCAGCTGCCATCATCGGGGCCTTGCCCGTCCAGACGCCACGCCAATGCGCGCGAGTCGCGGTGGATCTGGTCCCAGCTGATGTGAAATCCTTTTTCGTGCGGCAGGCGGTCCTTAGCGCTCATGTTCTTAACCTTTTTCCACGTCAGGGGCGTCAACGGCCTTCATTCCGACAATATGGTAACCCGAATCCACGTGCAGATTCTCTCCGGTGACGCCGCTGCTGAGGTCCGACAGCAGGTACAGGGCCGACTTGCCGACATCGTCAATGGTCACGTTGCGGCGCAGCGGAGAGTTGTACTCGTTCCATTTCATGATGTAGCGAAAATCGCCAATGCCGCTGGCAGCCAGGGTTTTGATCGGGCCGGCCGAGATCGCGTTCACGCGAATACCGTCCTTGCCCAGGTCCTCGGCCAGGTATTTGACCGACGCTTCCAGAGCGGCCTTGGCAACACCCATCACGTTATAGTGGGGCATCACCTGCTCGGCTCCGTAATAGGTCAGTGTTATGGCACTGCCGCCTTCGGACATCATCTTTTCCGCGCGCTGCATAACCGCGGTGAACGAATAGACGGAGACATCCATCGTCAGCGTGAAATTGGCCCGGCTGGTATCCACATAACGTCCACGCAATTCGTTCTTGTCAGAAAAACCGATGGCGTGAACGATAAAGTCCAGCTTGCCCCATTTCTCTTCCAGCGCCGAGAAAAGCCCATCAATTGAAGCCTCATCGCTCACGTCGCAGGGCAGAACGATTTCGCTGCCCAATTGCGCAGCCAGCGGGTCCACACGTTTTTTTAAAGCGTCACCCTGATAAGAAAAGGCAAGTTCAGCTCCGGCTTCGGACAAGGCGCGGGCGATTCCCCATGCGATTGATTTGTCATTGGCCAGTCCCATGATGAGGCCACGTTTGCCGGCCATCAACTGATTTGACATGTTTGGTTCTCCGCCTGTCTTCGCGTTAGATTGGCATGGTTTATGCCATTGGTAGCGCTGCATCAAGGCCGTGCGCTCTTGCTCGCAGCGGGTTCTCGCCTTAGGCTCGTCATTAATACTTTCCAGGGGATGGAAATGACCGAGCGTGATGGCATCTTTGCTGGCTCCGATCCGTTTAAAATTGCGGCCCGGTGGTTAGCTGAGGCTGAAGAAACTGAATTGAATGATCCGAATGCGATTGCGCTTGCAACCGTTGACCCGGATGGTTTGCCAAATGCACGCATGGTTTTGCTGAAAGAAATCGAAGCGGATTCATTTGTATTCTATACAAACTACGAAAGCGTCAAAGCGAATGAGCTGGATACGTCGGAAAAAGCTGCATTTGTAATGCATTGGAAATCTTTGCGGCGTCAACTTCGTGTTCGTGGTACAGTATGTCGTGAAAACGGGCCCCAGGCTGATGCGTATTATGCATCAAGGTCATTGAAAAGCCGGTTGGGTGCCTGGGCTTCAAAGCAGTCACAACCGCTTTCAAGTCGGACAGCTTTGATGGCAGAGGTCGCGAAAGTGACCGCTAAACTTGGGCCGAATCCACCTCGTCCTCCATTCTGGGGCGGGTACCGATTAACGCCGACAGAGATTGAGTTCTGGGCTGATGGAGCATTTCGCTTGCATGACCGGTTCAGATGGAAACGAATTGAGCCGGGATCGGCATGGCATGTTGAAAGGTTGAATCCATGACGTTCACGTGTCGTGAAATGCAACAGGCAGAAAGTAAACGATTTTTTCAGCTTGAATTTGCCCGCCAATCCCATAAACAACAGACCCTTAACGAACTGCTAAAATTCGCGATGGGAAAACCGTGCCAGAAGACCTGAACAACATGTATCGCGTCCGTGGACACGTGAAATGGTTCGATCCCGCCAAGGGATACGGCTTTGTTGTGTCTGACGAAGGCGGCCCGGATATTCTGTTGCATGTGAACGTATTGCGCAATTTCGGCCAAAGTTCCGTCGCGGACGGAGCGGGTATCGAGATCATGACACACCGCACGGACAGAGGTGTTCAGGCGGTTGAGGTTGTTGCAATTGACCCGCCAGCGCGCGCCGAGTCGATGATGTTGGCCGATTTCGCCGAGTTGGATCCGGACGCTATTGCAGAAGCCCCTCTGGAGGCCGCGCGGGTGAAGTGGTTCGACAAAGGCAAGGGCTTCGGGTTCGCAAATGTTTTTGGGCGCGGTGAAGACGTGTTCTTGCATATCGAAGTGTTGCGGCGCTCGGGGCTTGCTGACCTCCAGCCCGGAGAGGCGCTTGCGATGCGCGTAATTGATGGCAAGCGCGGCCGAATGGCGGCGCAGGTTCTCGCCTGGGAAGCCGCGCTGGACGGCTGACACTTCGATGACTCGTTTTCTGGTATTCTGGACACTTCTGATCACACTGTGGACAGGGGGGGCGTTTGCTGCGTGCAGCGTTGATCATATCACTCTCCGAAACGACAGCGCGACAATCCGATTTGACGTGGAATTGGCGGTTACGCCTCAGGAACGGTCAAAGGGGTTGATGTTTCGCGAGTCGTTGCCGAATCGATCTGGTATGCTGTTCGTGTTCGATCCACCGCAACCTGTCGCGTTCTGGATGAAGAACACACTGATTCCGCTCGACATGATATTTCTGGACCGTACGGGCACAGTGTCACACGTGCATGAGAGTGCGATTCCCGGCGATCTGACACCGATTGAAGGTGGGGATGCCGTTTTTGCGGTGCTGGAAATCAATGCCGGATTGTCCGCGCGCTACTCTATCGGCGTCGGCACTCAGATGCAGCACGAAATTTTTTCGCAAGGTCCTGCGATTTGGCCCTGTTAGGGCTTTTCAAATCAGATTGTCATCGTTAGGAAGGCGCACGGTCCGGGGCGTGGCGCAGTCTGGTAGCGCACCTGTTTTGGGTACAGGGGGTCGTAGGTTCGAATCCTGCCGCCCCGACCACTTCCTTCACATTCTCATGTGGGCGTTCCGCCCATCGCCAGATACAACGAGCTGATCGCCTGATCCAGCGCGTCACTTTCCAGTGGAACCTCAACGATTGCTCCGGTTTTCTGCGGCACTTTAAAGTACGATCGTGCGTCGACGCGATAGCCGGAACCTGTTTTTGACGATGTCAGGCGCATGACACTTTGGGGCAGGTCCTGCGGAAATCCGTCATAGTTCAGAATCAAATAGGCTGCCGCTTTTGGGGGCAGGTATTCGCTGCACTCAAAAGCCTGTTTGCCGATTTTCTCAAATACCTTGCCGGGTCCAGAACAACTGGATTCAAATGCCTCAAACAACCTTTGAGGCTGCGTTTCGAACAGCGCGCTACGTGACGGGGTGGGCGTTTCTTGTGGCGTGCAGGCCACGATACAGGCAAACGCGGGGATAAAGCGAAGCAACTTCATTCATTTGGCCTTTCTCATTCCGAAGTGAACCTTTGGTCGTTCAGCGTGGGTTCGACAGACCCGGCGAAGATGATTCCTTTACAGCCTAACCAGCGCGGCGTTGGTTGATCAAATACAGATAACTATGCTGGTAAAAACGGTAATTCGATTTGAGACTTCGAGTTGTGACCGAGAATTTGCCGAAGGCGAGCCTGTGGAGGAATCGGACCTTGAGTTTCACACCCCTCGTGTCCGGGTCTGGTCAACAAAAAAGATTTCAAATTTGGCTGAAAAAGGGCGTTGACCTTCTATGGCAATATACGCCAAATTGTATGAGCCGAAGAGATTGCCACAATATCTGGTGTTCAAGCCGGGACGGCAACAGGCGAGGGTCGGATAAGCACAGTCTATTAACGTGCAGCCGTTGTAACGGCTTTTTCGCTGTCCAAAACAGCGACCAGTACCTTTGTGCGCTTCTGTCGGCGTTGCGGTTGGTGCTCCGCAACTCAAAATGTAGTGCCGTGAACCGAAAATTAGGCGGAATTTAACTAGGGCTGCGGACATGAAGATTGAAAGAAAATTCACCAAACCAGATCAGGATGCCTATTCGGAACTGGATTTTGTGTCTGCGACATCTGAAATCCGAAACCCCGATGGAACCATTGTGTTCCGCCTGGAAGGGATCGAAGTTCCGTCAACCTGGTCGCAGGTGGCAAGCGATGTGATTGCCCAGAAGTACTTTCGCAAGGCTGGTGTCCCGTCCAAACTGACCAAAGTTAAGGAAAAAGACGTTCCTGAATTCCTGTGGCGGTCGGTTCCCGCTGAAGATGCTGAATTCGAAGGCGAAATTTCCTCCAAGCAGGTCTTTGACCGGCTGGCCGGTGCGTGGGCATACTGGGGGTGGAAAGGTGGCTACTTTTCGACCGAAGAGGATGCACGCGCCTATTTCGACGAAATGCGGTACATGCTGGCGACTCAGCGCGCCGCCCCAAACAGCCCGCAATGGTTCAATACTGGCCTGCACTGGGCTTATGGAATCGACGGTCCGGCGCAAGGGCACCATTATGTCGACTACAAGACCGGCAAACTGACCAAATCCAAATCCGCCTACGAACATCCGCAGCCACATGCCTGCTTCATCCAGTCCGTCGATGATGATCTGGTGAACGAAGGCGGCATCATGGATCTGTGGGTGCGCGAAGCACGGTTGTTCAAATACGGCTCGGGCACCGGGACCAACTTCAGCCATCTGCGTGCGGAAGGCGAGGCACTGTCGGGTGGCGGCAAATCCTCGGGCCTGATGGGCTTTCTCAAGATCGGCGACCGCGCCGCCGGCGCGATCAAATCAGGCGGGACAACCCGTCGGGCAGCAAAGATGGTTATTGTCGATGCGGATCACCCCGATATCGAACAATTCATCGAATGGAAGGTAATCGAAGAGCAGAAAGTGGCCTCGATCGTTGCCGGATCGAAGATGCACGAGAAGATGCTGAACGGTATTTTCGAGGCCATTCGCTCTTGGGACGGTGCTGCCGAGGATGCCTATGATCCCAACAAGAACGAAGCGCTGAAAAAGGCGATCCGCGAGGCGAAAAAGGTAGCAATCCCGGAGACTTACATCAAACGTGTGCTGGATTATGCCAAGCAGGGTCACGACAGCATCGAATTCCCGACATATGACACGGACTGGGACTCAGAAGCCTATAGCTCGGTTTCGGGCCAGAACTCGAACAACTCCATCCGCGTGACCAATGCGTTTCTGACCGCTGTTGAGAAAGACGCCGATTGGGAGCTGATCAACCGCACCGATGGCAAGGTTGCCAAGACGGTCAAGGCGAGGGACCTGTGGGAGAAAGTCGGTCACGCTGCATGGGCCTGTGCCGATCCAGGTATCCAGTTCCACGACACGGTCAACGAATGGCACACATGCCCCGAAGATGGTGAAATTCGCGGATCGAATCCGTGTTCGGAATACATGTTCCTGGATGACACGGCCTGTAACCTGGCCTCGATGAACCTGCTGACCTTCCTCAAGGATGGTGAGTTCCAGGCAGCCGACTACATGCACGCCTCGCGCCTGTGGACCCTGACGCTGGAAATCTCGGTGACCATGGCGCAATTCCCGTCAAAGGAAATCGCGCAGCTGTCGTACGACTTCCGCACTCTGGGCCTGGGTTACGCAAACATTGGCGGCCTGCTGATGAACATGGGCTACAGTTATGACTCGGATGAGGGGCGGGCAATCTGCGGTGCCCTGACCGCGATCATGACCGGTGTGGCATATGCCACTTCAGCTGAGATTGCCGGTGAGCTTGGCCCGTTCAAGGGATACAAGCGCAATGCCGACCATATGCTGCGCGTTATCCGCAACCATCGCCGCGCGGCGCAGGGGGTGACCGAGGGGTATGAGAAGCTGGCCGTCAAGCCGGTGCCTCTGGACCATGGTAACTGCCCCGACAAGCGTTTGGTCGATCTGGCCATGTCGGCGTGGGACGAAGCGCTGAGCCTTGGCGAGCAGAACGGTTACCGCAACGCACAGGCCACTGTGATTGCCCCCACCGGCACCATCGGTCTGGTGATGGACTGCGACACCACGGGAATCGAGCCCGATTTTGCGCTGGTGAAGTTCAAGAAGCTGGCAGGCGGCGGTTACTTCAAGATCATCAACCGCTCGGTACCTTCTGCGCTGGAAAAGCTTGGCTATTCCTCGTCGCAGATCGAAGAGATTGTATCCTATGCGGTCGGCCACGGCACCATCGGCAACGCGCCGGGGATTAACCACACCTCGCTGACCGGTCATGGCTTTGGCCCCAACGAACTGGCCAAGGTGGACGCCGCGCTGGAAAGCGCCTTTGACATCCGGTTCGTCTTCAACCAGTGGACCTTGGGTGAAGATTTCTGCACCGGCGTTCTGGGTATTCCGGCGACAAAGCTGAATGACCCAACGTTTGATCTGCTGCGGCATCTGGGGTTCACCCGCGCGGATATCGATGCGGCCAACGACCATGTCTGCGGAACCATGACATTGGAAGGTGCACCGCATCTGAAGGAAGAACACTACGCGATCTTCGACTGCGCCAACCCGTGCGGCAAGAAAGGCAAGCGTTTCCTTGGGGTTGACAGCCACATCACCATGATGGCCGCAGCGCAAAGCTTTATTTCGGGCGCGATCAGCAAAACGATCAACATGCCAAATGACGCGACCATCGAGGATTGCCAGAAAGCCTATGAACTCAGTTGGTCGCTGGGTGTGAAGGCCAATGCGCTGTACCGAGACGGCTCGAAACTGTCTCAGCCCCTTGCGGCTGCGCTGGTTGAGGATGATGACGAGGCGGCCGAGGTGCTGGAAAGCGGCTCAGCACAGGAAAAAGCCGTCGTTCTGGCCGAAAAAGTGATCGAAAAGGTTGTGGTCAAGGAAATCATCCGCAGCCATCGCGAGAAACTGCCGCATCGCCGCAAGGGGTATACTCAGAAGGCAATCGTTGGCGGCCACAAGGTGTACTTGCGCACGGGTGAGTTTGAAGACGGTCAATTGGGCGAGATTTTCATCGACATGCACAAGGAAGGCGCTGGCTTCCGGGCGATGATGAACAACTTTGCCATCGCCGTGTCGGTCGGCCTGCAATATGGCGTGCCGCTGGAAGAGTTTGTCGACGCCTTCACCTTTACCAAGTTCGAACCGGCAGGGATGGTGCAAGGCAACGACTCGATCAAGAACGCAACCTCGATCCTGGATTACATCTTCCGCGAACTGGCCGTGTCTTATCTGGACCGTACCGATCTCGCCCATGTGAAACCCGAGGGTGCTACCTTTGATGATCTTGGCCGCGGAGAAGAGGAAGGCGTTTCCAACGTCTCGGAAATCAGTGAAACTGCGGCGTCCAAGTCATTGGAAGTGTTGAAACAAATCAGCTCGACCGGGTATCTGCGCAAGCGTCTGCCGCAGGATTTGATGATGTTCAACGGCAGTTATGGCGACGTGGCCGGAATGTCGGAAACAGCAACTGTGTTCGAAGCGCCTGCCACCGAAACGGCAGTGGCAACCGGGATGGACGCCCGCACCAAAGCCAAGATGCAGGGCTATGAGGGCGACCCCTGTGGCGAATGCGGAAACTACACGCTGGTGCGTAACGGCACTTGCATGAAGTGCAACACCTGCGGCGCGACAAGCGGGTGTAGCTAAGAAATTGAAGGTTGGGGACCGGTGTTGGCGCACCGATCCCCGGCTGATCTCGCAATCGGTTAGCACGCTGCGAGATAAACCAAATCCGGCCCAAGAAGGGTCGACAGTTGAAAGGAAGACAGATCGGATTTTGGGGATCAATAGTGTGCTTGGAAATACAGAGTTGTCCCGAGACTTACCAACAAGAAATCGCGACCGCCTGTGAATAAGGAGCCAAATAAGATGGCGAATGAGAAGAACTATTGGACTCAGAAAAGGCCAGACGGCCAATGGGAATCTAAGCGCGAAGGAGCAACACGAGCTTCCAGCGTTTCGTCTACTCAAGCAGAGGCGTGGGAGAAGTCGAAAGACTTCGCGCGTGAACGCGGAGGAGAAGCATATCTCAAGGGTGAGAATGGCCGTATTCGCGAGCGTAACACTTATGGGAAGGACCCTTACCCTCCAAAGGGGTAGCTGACTTTAGCGCCCCGGCACCCCGGGGCGTAGGGGTCGGACGCTGCCCTAAGTAACCGACCCCGACGAATACGGAGAACAGGTCTGAGACTTACCGACTGACCTTTCTCCACTCGGCCGACATGCCCGTGTTGGCCGGGAACAGGGTGGGGCGGAATATTTGCTCCTTCCCACTCTTTCACGGGGCGGGTGCGCTCGCCCCATGCGCAGTCCAGGCCGCAGGCAAAAAAACACCGGGCGGTCAACGAAATGAGCCTGGAAGGCGAAACTGACAGGGGGCTTCGGCCCCCTTTCTTTTTACCCGCCGAGTCGTCCCGAATAAGCGCCACATTGCCGGATTGAGGTGGTCCTGTCGGGCAAGAGCCGCCGATACAGGTTTTGCCGCCTTCTTCAGGCGGAGGGCCGCAAACCCGACTCGGGCAAACACGCGAAGATTGGCGTGAAATCACGAAACTCTACCAAAGCGCGTGACGCGCCGGGGTGTCCATGTGCTTCTGGGCGCTGTCCGGACGTAAACACAAACACACCTTTCAGGAGGCACTGAAATGAAATCGCATTATTTGATCGGGCTTTCCGTGGCCGTTCTGGGCTTGCCCGGCGTTGCTTCGGCCCAATCCTCAGCCGATACCAACGGTGATGGTCTTTTGACCATCGAGGAAATTCAGGCAGTCGTACCGGAAATCAACGCTGACACTTTCTCGGCCATGGATGCCAATGGTGACGGAGCGTTGGATGCAGACGAGGTCGCGATCGCGCAGGAGGCAGGATTGCTGCCGCCCAGCGACGGGTAGGCATCGAGTGAACAGGCGGCCCGATCCATTTCGGGCCGCCTTTTCCATCACCTTAGGCGGGAAGATGGATTTTGAATTTTTTCCGAATCTCGGCGTCCAGAACCGGGTCGAACCTTGCAGGGGAAGGGGTGGAAAGGATTTCCTCTTTCCGGGCTACGGCTTTTTCCACCAGATCGGGCTTGCCAAGCTCCACCCACTCTTTCGGCGAGGAGCGATCTCCGAATGTTGGATAGACGTAATCTGACTGCATCCGGCTCAGCGTTGCGTCAGTTCCCAGATAGTGGCCTGGGCCGCCCATGCATACCGCCGCCATTTGATCCAGTGCCAGCGTGTCATCCGTCACCTCGATCCCGCGTACACAGCGTAGCGCCTGTCCGATCAGATCGTCGCTGAGGATCAGGCTTTCCAGGCAGAACCCCAGCAACGAGGCATGCATCCCGGCCGCCTCATATACCATGTTCAGACCGGACAGACCTGCCATGACATTCGAACACATCTGTTCCCAGCCGGCCTGCATATCGGGCAGTTTCGAATCCGATGCGCCAGCCGCAGCACCGCCCGGAAGGTCATAGAACCGGTGCATCTGGGCACATCCGGCAGTCAGAAGGGCCTGTTCCCCTGACCCGATCGACATGGCACCGGTCCGCAGGTCCAGACCAAATGGCCAGGTGCCAAAAATCGCCGGGGCACCGGGACTTACGGCATTAACATAAACCAATCCCGCCAGGCATTCCGCAGTTGCTTGCGTGATCGCACCGGCGATGGTCGACGGCGCTGTGGCACCGGCCATACCGGCAGATAGCAACAAGACAGGCATACCGGCCTTGATGCATGCTTCCATCACTTCGCAGCTTTCGGTTGCGAATTTCATTGGAGGAACAACAAAGCAGTTCGAGTTCGAAATGAAGGGTCGCTCGCGAAATTTGTCTTCACCGCCCGCAATCATATAGATCATCTCCATCGCCGGAGCGACGTGGCTTGGCTCGGTGAAGGATGTCCCGACATGTTTGAAGGACCCCGAACAGCAGGCGTAAATCGTGTTGAGGTCCATTTCGAGGTTGTCGGCGATGTCACGACAGACCATTGGCCGTTGCACAAAGTGAATGTTATCAAGCTGTTGGCAGATACGTGCGGCATCGTGCAGATCTTGCACGGTGGAATGGCGATATTCCCGACCGTGCACGTCAACCATGGACACGGCGGCTCCGGCCGTACCGTAGTGCACTTTGGTGCCGGACAATTCCAGATCGGTGTTTCCATCCCGGCTGTACAAAGTGACCGAGCGGTTCGCCTTTGCAATCGTGTCCTCGACAAGGGCGCGCGGGAAACGGATACGGCCATCGTCGCCCAAGGTGCAGCCCGCACCGACCAGATAGTCAATGCCACTTTGCGGGGCGTCCGCCAGGCCAATGGTTTCAAGCGCGGTCAGTGCTGCTTCGTGGATGCGTTCGATCTGCGCCTGCGTCAGTACATTCAGGACGCCGCCTTCCATTCCGGGGCGGACTGGTCGCAGGTGTTCGGGCAGCGCGGTTGCACGGGCAGCACGGCGCGCGGCGCGGCCGCCACTGCGCGATGAATTGCGGGGTTGGTCGTTCATTTCAAGAATCCGGTCGTTGAGTGATGTCTTAAGGTGTCAGCAAGCACACCTTTACGGCCGTCCTCGTGCGGCACGACCGCGATCTGCCCCAATGGTGCGGCTGATCAGGCTGATTTTCCAGTCGTCGTCTGCCATTTTGCCCCTCAACGTCTTGCGCGACCATTCCAAAACGCGGCGACACAATCTGTTCTATTTGCGACCTTTGATAATTATTCACATGGACAATTCTCACGGCTTTTGGGGTCAGAGAACCAAACGCCGAGATTTTCACACGTTTTGGAAGAAATCTGTTATACTGCATTCACTTACTTCCAAGGTCTGCTGAGCGGAGTTGAATTATGACCAGCAGGTCACAGATTGAATTGAAGTCATGCCTCTGATCGAAACCAGAGCGGTGTTGCATTGAGCCCGACTATGAACCCTTTTTCCGTCCTTGTTGTTGCGATATTGATCGCCGGAGCTAGCCCTGTTGCGGCTGAGGATTGGACTGGCGGGTATGCAGGCTTCAGTTTTGGATTTGCAGATGCCGACGGTCCGGGCGGTGCGAATGGCGATGATACGGCCTTTGGTGCGCATCTGGGCTATGATCAGGACTTTGGGAATTTCGTTCTGGGCGGTGAGTTGGAATATAACCGGCTGTCCCTGAACCTTGGCCAGTCTCAGGGCAGTCTCGACAGCATGACCAGCTTGAAACTGCGTGGCGGATATGAATTCGGTAACGCTCTGGGATACGTGGTCGTAGGCGCGGCGCGGGCTGATACGTCGATCGACAGTGACACGGCAGCGGTTTACGGAATCGGATTGGCCTATCCGATTGGCGAGAATTTCGTTATCAGCGGTGAAGCGCTGCGGCAGAATTTCGACGATGTCACCCGATCCAGCGGCAGTCTGGACACCAATGTTTTCAACCTGCGTACGACATTTCGGTTTTAGATGCGGCTATTCAGCCGCGTGTCGCTTGGCGAGCTGCGCTGAAAACGCGCACAGGGTTCTCAAGGCACTGACAAATTTCTCATCATCCACGGTCATGGCAACCCGAATGTGACCCGCTGCGGCTTTGCCAAAGCTTTCGCCCGGCATGACGGCAATCGCATGAGTGTCCAGCAGGGCGTTCGCAAACCCTTCGCCCGTCAGCCCGGTCGCCCGTATATCCAGCATCAGATACATAGAACCCTGCGCCGGGACGAGCCCCACTGTGTTCTGCGCCGCCAATATGTCGATCGCCAATGAACGGCGGCGACGGAATGGCGCGGCGATCTTGTTTTCAAGTTCGTGTCCTGCGGTCAGTGCAAAGCTGGCCGCGTCCTGAATGAACCCCGGAACGCCATAAGTTGTATGAGTAGCCAGATCTATCAGGTGGCGGATCACGTATTCCGGACCAACGATCCACCCGCATCGGGACCCGGTCATGGCATGTGATTTGGACATTGATCCAACCACTAAGGTACAGTCGGCCATTCCGGGCAGCGCGCGGGCAGACAGGTGCTCGCCCTCCCAGATCTGGGTGTCATAGACTTCGTCTGATATCAGCCACAGGTCACGGCGTTGGCAAACATCGGCAATGGATTCAAGTGACTGACGGGAATACACCACTCCGGTCGGGTTGTTCGGCGTGTTGATCAACAGCGAAACCGCGCCTTCCGCCGCTGCATCAATCAAATCTGCGCGCGGTTGAAATGCATCTTCTGCGGTGGTTCGAACAGCGCGGGCAATGGCCCCGGCACCGCGAATCGTTCCGGGGTAGGTGGCATAATACGGGTCCAGATACAGCCCGGTGTCGCCGGGATCGCACACCGCCATATGCGCGGCGAAAAGGGCGGACTGCCCACCGGGCGTGATCAGTACATTGTTACGCGTCGTTGGGATACCTGTGCGGGACTGAACCCGGGCAGCAACCGTATCGCGCAGCAAATCTGTTCCGGGCACCGTGGCATAACCGGTGTGACCGTTGCGGGCCGACAGGTCCATAGCGTGCCGGATCGACGGGTCGGTACGAACGTCATGCTCGCCGATTGTCAATTCTGTCACGGCATGCCCTTCATTCAGCATCCGTCGGGCCCGATTGAACACCTCCCACCCGTCGCTGCCGCCGGTGATCTGCGTGATGCGCTTGGACAATTCCATGACAAGGGCCCCGGTTACTCTGCGCTGAATGGGGCAGAGCGGCGGACGTTTGTCAATCAGCTTCGCGGCGCTATCGAGGCCTGAAGTTTTTTGGTCAATGATGCGCGGACAAGGTCATAGGACACAGTCAAACGATGGCGCATTTCGTCTGCACCGGTGTCAAACGGAAGACGCACCCAGCTGCGGTGGAAATAGGGGGCTTTTACGCCGATCCCGGTGTCTATCAGCATCTGCGCCGTTTCGATATCGGGCGTTTTTACGGAAACACCGTCATTTGCGATCCCGATACAGGCGAACATTTTGCCACCAATTTTCCAGGCGTCATGGCCACCGCCCCAGGGATCGGACAGTTCAGCGCCGGGCAGCGTTTTGCAGATGGAATTGACGAAATCTCGGTCCATGTTCGGCACTGTGCCGAACGGGGATGGCAAACTCAACACTTGGCTTGGGAATGATCCCATGCTAACCGATGTCCCATGAACCCGGTGACCTGCATCATTATTATCTGCTGCATTACCTGCTGATTTATCAAGCGGGCCGGTTTCTTTCGTTTTCATCCCTGAGACAAGTTGCTAAGCCCGCGCCAACGCGTAAGCCTTTACTGTTTCTTAGGAGCCCGACCGATGACGACGATCAAGCTGCACAACACACGGACGCGGACGAAGGAAGACTTCGTACCGATCGATCCTGAAAACGTGCGGATGTATGTCTGTGGCCCAACGGTCTATGATCGTGCCCATTTGGGTAATGCCCGCCCGGTGGTTGTGTTCGATGTGCTCTACCGCGTGTTGCGCCATGTCTATGGCACAGAGCACGTGACCTATGTGCGCAACTTCACCGACGTGGACGACAAGATCAACGCAACGGCATTGGCGCGCAAACAGGCGGGCGCAGAAGGCACGCTTGAGCAATTGGTGCAGGAGCGGTCGGACGAGACCATCGATTGGTACTTGCACGACATGGGCGCGTTGGGAGCGTTGGAACCCAACCAGATGCCACGCGCGACCCAGTATATCGCCCAGATGATCGCGATGATCGAAGACCTGATTGCCAAGGGTCACGCCTATGCCGCCGAAGGTCATGTTCTGTTCGCGGTCGACAGCTGGAAAGAAAGCTATGGCAAACTGTCTGGCCGGTCGGTCGATGACATGATTGCGGGCGCGCGGGTCGAGGTGGCTCCATACAAGAAAAACCCGATGGATTTCGTGTTGTGGAAGCCTTCGACTGATGATCTGCCGGGCTGGGACAGCCCGTGGGGCCGGGGACGTCCGGGCTGGCACATCGAATGCTCGGCCATGAGCTATGAACTGCTGGGCGAGAGCTTTGATATCCACGGGGGTGGCAATGACCTGATGTTCCCGCATCATGAAAACGAGATCGCCCAGAGCAAATGCGCTCACCCGCATGGGGAGTTTGCGCGGGTCTGGATGCACAACGAGATGTTGCAGGTTGAGGGCAAGAAGATGTCCAAATCGCTGGGCAATTTCTTTACCGTGCATGATCTGTTGGAGCAGGGTGTGCCGGGCGAGGTAATCCGCTTCGTCTTTCTGCAGACGCACTATCGCAAGCCGATGGACTGGACCGAGAAAAAGGCGCGTGAGGCCGAGGCGACGCTGCGCAAGTGGCGGGCGCTGACAGCGGGCATCGAGCCCGCAGCCAGCGCGGCACCTGAAGTCATCGCAGCACTAAGTGACGATCTGAATACGGCAGGTGCCATGAGCGAGCTTTATCGTCTGGCTTCAGACGGTGACGCCGCAGGTCTGCTGGCCAGTGCGCAACTGCTGGGTTTGCTTTTACCTGAGATGAGCGACTGGGCAGATACCGCATCTGTCGATTTGACCTCTCATGCGGACCGTTTAGCGAAGGCACGCGAAATCGCGATGCAAAGCAAGGACTTCTCAGAAGTTGATCGCTTGAAGGCAGCATATATTGCGGCGGGGCTTGAGGTTCGAATGAGCAAGGACAGTGTCGAACTGGTGCCTGGCGCTGGTTTTGATGCTGCCAAGCTGGAGGAGGTCTGATGACTAAGGAACGCCTCTACCTCTACGACACAACCCTGCGCGATGGGCAGCAAACGCAGGGCGTGCAGTTTTCGACCGCAGAAAAAGTGCAGATCGCGCAGGCGCTGGACACTTTGGGCGTGGATTACATCGAAGGCGGTTGGCCCGGCGCCAACCCGACCGATAGCGCGTTTTTCGAGGTGGCCCCAAAGACCGCGGCCCGGTTGACGGCGTTCGGCATGACCAAACGCGCAGGACGATCAGCCGAGAATGACGATGTGCTGGCAGCCGTGATGAATGCGGGAACGCAGGCTGTTTGTCTGGTCGGCAAGTCGCATGATTATCACGTCACCCACGCGCTTGGCATTTCACTGGAAGAAAACACGGAGAACGTGCGCGCCTCGGTCGCGCATATCGTCGCGCAGGGGCGAGAAGCGCTGTTTGATGCGGAACATTTCTTTGACGGCTACAAGGACAATCCGGAATATGCCGTGGATGTTTGTCGCGCAGCGCTTGAGGCTGGCGCGCGGTGGGTTGTCCTGTGCGACACAAATGGTGGCGCTTTGCCGTCCGAGGTCGGGCGGATTGTATCCGAGGTGATCGCAGCCGGGCTGCCCGGTGATCGGCTGGGCATTCACACCCATAACGATACCGAAAATGCCGTTGCCTGTTCTCTGGCTGCTGTTGAGGCCGGTGCACGGCAAATTCAGGGTACATTGAATGGTTTGGGCGAACGTTGCGGCAATGCGAACCTGACCGCTTTGATCCCGACGCTGTTGTTGAAGGAACCCTATGCGTCGCAGTTTGATATTGGTGTCAGCCGTGAGGCTTTGGCTGGTTTGACCCGGATCAGCCGGATGCTGGATGATGTCCTGAATCGGGTGCCCAGCAAGCAGGCGGCTTATGTCGGGGCGTCGGCTTTTGCACATAAGGCCGGACTGCACGCCAGCGCGATCCTCAAGGACCCATCGACATATGAGCATGTGGACCCCGCAAGCGTCGGGAACGCCCGCATCATTCCGATGTCGAACCAAGCTGGTCAGTCAAACCTGCGCAAGCGTTTGACCGAGGCTGGTTTGCGTGTTGAGGCAGGTGACCCCGCACTTGGCCGCATCCTTGACCAGATAAAGGCCCGCGAGGCGGATGGATATTCCTATGACACCGCTCAGGCCAGTTTTGAACTGCTGGCGCGGGAAGAGCTGGGTCAATTGCCTGAGTTCTTCGAGGTCAAGCGTTACAAAGTCACCGTTGAACGGCGTAAGAACAAATACAACAAGATGGTCAGCCTGTCCGAGGCCGTTGTTGTCGTAAGAGTGGATGGTGAAAAGAAGCTGTCTGTCAGCGAATCCATGGACGAGTCAGGCAGCGACAGGGGGCCGGTGAACGCCTTAGCCAAAGCCTTGGCCAAGGATCTGGGCCAGTATTCACAGGTGTTGTCAGATATGCGTCTGGTCGACTTCAAGGTGCGGATTACGCAAGGCGGCACCGAAGCGGTCACGCGTGTCATCATCGACAGCGAAGACGGGCAGGGGCGGCGCTGGTCCACCGTGGGCGTCAGCGCGAATATAGTCGATGCGTCTTTCGAGGCGCTTCTGGATGCGATTCAATGGAAACTGGTGCGCGATTGTGATCCGAAAAAGGCAGCAGCCGAGTGAGCGTGGTCTTTGACCAAGACGTCAAGGCCTGCGCGGAACTTGTGCAACGGGCTGATCCAGATCGTTTCCGCGCTGCGATGGCTGCACCGGTGGCAGACCGTGCAGTCCTATTCCCGATTTACGCGTTAAACGTCGAAGTTGCCCGCGCGCCCTGGGTGACGCAAGAGCCGATGATCGCCGAGATGCGGCTGCAATGGTGGCGTGACGCGCTACAGGAAATTGCTGAAGGGGCAACCGTACGGCGGCACGAGGTAGTAACACCCTTGTCACAGGTTCTTTCGCCCCATCTGGCTGGTGTTTTGGATGAATATGTGGCCGTAAGGCGTTGGGATATATATCGTGATCCGTTCGAGGATCAGGAGCACTTTGACGCCTACATCGATCACAGCACGGGCTCATTGGTTGTTGCATCAGCCCAGGCGCTGGGGGTGGCCGATGAAACTGTGTTGCGTGACTTTGGATATGCGGTTGGGGTGGCGAACTGGCTCAGGGCTATTCCTGAACTGGAACAACGCGGGCGGATACCGCTTTTGGACGGTACCCCTGAAGGGGTGCGTGCCTTGGCCGGAACCGCATTAAATCGCCTGCAAAAAGCCAGATCGCATCGGGCTGAGATTTCGGCCGAGGCACGGCCAGCATTATTTTCCGGGTGGTTGGCCGAACGGATTTTGAAGCAAGCAATAGCTAGCCCAGAACGTGTTGCCTCCGGTGATCTTGTTCCGGGAGAAATACAGCAACGGCTGTCCTTGATGTGGACTGCGGGCAGCGGGCGCTGGTGATCAGGCCCGTTCCGGGTCGGCCGGTCGCAGAACCAGCCACAACAGGGCGCCGCCTGCCAGTGTCAGCAATGGGATCATAGCAAGATTGACTGCTGTCCACCCTTCGACCGGGGAACCGCCCGAGCAGTTCATCAATCCACCCGAAGCCAGCGAGGCCATAGTCACTCCGCCAAACACCAGCAGGTCGTTGAGGCCCTGCATCCGGCCGCGCTCCTGCGGCTCATGCGATGCGGCCAGCATCGTGGTCGCGCCGATAAAGCCAAAGTTCCACCCAACACCAAGAAGAATGAGAGCGACGAAAAAGTTCCCTAAATCAACGCCCTGCAAGGCGACCAGTCCAGCGGCTGCAAGAATTGCCAGACCCAGCGCCACAATCCTTTCGATGCCAAACCGGGCGATCAGGTGACCCGTAAAGAAACTGGGCACATACATGGCCAGCACGTGGCTGGTGACGATGTCAGCCGCGTCATTGGCCGAGTAACCACAACCTACCACGGCCAACGGCGTCGAAGTCATCACAAGATTCATCAGCGCGTAAGATACCATGGCACATATGATGGCCACGGCGATGCGGGGTGTTTTCAGCAATTCCAGTCGCGACCGCCCCTTGGGCTCGGTGCCGGTGGGTTTTGCAGGTGTTGGGATATCAAGGAAGAAGAACAGGGCGGACCCCAGAACATTGATCCCAATAACAGCCAGATAGGTGCCCAGAAACGGGATGACGTAGGCTTCGGACGTGAGCTTTACGATCTGCGGGCCAATGATGGCAGCTGCCAATCCACCAGCCATGACATAGGAAATCGCTTTGGGGCGGAACTCGTCCGATGCGGTGTCCGCTGCGGCGAACCGGTAGAATCCGTGGGCGCTCATGTAGATGCCTGTTAACAGGCTGCCGACAAGGAAGACGGGGAAAGAGCCAAGAAACAGGCCATAGGCTCCGATCAGCCCGCCCAACGCACCGGATGTTGCGCCAACAAGGAACCCGACCCGACGCCCCCATTTTTGCATGATGGCCGAGATCGGCGTGGCTGCCAGCATCGATCCCAGAACAATCAGCGAAATGGGCAATGTTGCCAGGCAGGGATTGGTCGCCAGCGACTGACCCGCCAGCCCTCCGACGATGAACATCATTGGCATCTGTGCGCCCAGAATGGCCTGCGCCGCCACCAAGACGGCAACGTTGCGTTTGGCCTGACGGTCATCGGGAAGGGTCGAGATCATGGTCATGGCGGAATGGTTATCGGCTAAGTGTTTGCGGCACAAGCCGGTTGCATCTGCGGCACATGCGCCTAACGTGCCAGTGACAACCGAGCAGGGAGGCTACATGCCCGTTGGCCGCATCATCGAAACGCCGGATTGTGTGGCGGAAGGGGCTGATTGGCTGGCCCAGAGCTGTCCGCGCATGGCCTATGCAATGGAACAGACTGGCCCATTGCCGTTACGTCGCCGTCCCGACGGGTTCGCGCAACTGCTGAGTGCCATTGTCAGCCAACAGGTCAGTGTGGCTTCGGCCAATGCAATATGGAAACGCCTGCAAGATGCCAAATTAACGGGTCCGCGAAAGATCATGTGGGCAACGGATGACGATCTGCGGGCCGTAGGGTTAAGCCGTCAGAAGATCCGCTATGCAAAGGCGTTGGCAGAAGCGCGTATAGATTACAAAGCGTTACGTGATGCCTCTGATGCGGAAGTTGTGGCCACGTTGACGCAGGTGTCTGGCATCGGCGTCTGGACTGCGGAGATATATGCCATGTTCTCGCTTGGTCGCGCTGATGTGATCGCACCTGGTGATCTGGCGCTGCAAGAGGCCGCGCGCATCCTTTATGACCTGCCCAACCGCCCAATGGATAAAGAACTGCGCAAGATGGCCGAGGCCTGGTCGCCATGGCGCTCGGTTGCGGCGCGGGTGCTGTGGGCCTATTACCGGGTTGCAAAGCAAAGAGAAGGGATCAGATGACACGGGTTTTGAATGCGCTCCGGAAAGAGCCTGTTTCGGGCGACACGCGCTCGGTTGTGGTGTTCGTGCATGGCTATGGCGCAAACGGTGCCGATCTGCTGGGTTTGGCCGACCCGCTGGGTGAACATCTGCCCGACACATTGTTCGTGGCCCCGGACGCGCCCGAGCAGATCCCCGGAATGCCGAATGGCTTTCAGTGGTTTCCGATTCCCTGGATTGACGGGTCGTCTGAGGAAGAGGCGCGCAGGGGCATGGAAATGGCGGTCGAGGACTTTAATGCCTTTCTGGATGCGCTGATGGTGGATGAAGATGTTCTGCCCGAACAGGTAGTCCTGTTTGGTTTCAGTCAGGGCACGATGATGAGCTTGTATGTCGCGCCCCGCCGCGAAGACCCCGTGGCCGGAATTGTCGCTTTCTCAGGCCGTTTGCTAGAGGCGGACCTTCTGGCAGACGAAACTGTCAGCCGGATGCCGGTATTGCTGGTGCATGGCGACGCCGACGACGTCGTCCCGCCGCAATCCTTGCCCGAAGCGGCAGAGGCCCTGCAATCCGCCGGTTTCAAAGAGGTCTACGCTCATGTCATGAAGGGCACCGGGCACGGCATCGCCCCGGACGGGCTGAGTGTGGCCCTGGCCTTCATGCGCGACAAGCTGAGCCTTTAGCCGGTAAGATTAAATCAGCAGAACACTGTCGTTTCGCATCGGATTAAGACCAAAGATGCGCTTCCGCAAACTCGACTGAGTTTCCGGCCGGGTCGCGCACGTACAAAGATCGTGCGCCTCCGGGCCAGTCAAATTCTGCGTCTACGGGGACATTCCAGTCCAGAAGGTGCTTGCGCATTACCGCGATTTCATCACGGGTCAGTACAAGACACACATGCCCGGCACCACGGGCGCCATGTGGCGGAACGGGCATGTCCGGGTTGAGGGGCGGCTGTTCCGTCTGTTCCGGGTTAAAGATCAGCAGGACCGATCCGCCAATTCGGTAAAACACGTGGCGGTCGGCGACACGCTGAATGCGTTTCAGGCCCAGTACTTCGCCGTAAAACTGTTCTGCTGCGTCCAGATCATCGACATAAAGCGACGCTTCCAGAATCGCCGAAGGGGCCGGTATTCCGGGAGTTAGTTTCATGACTCAAGTTTAGCAGATCAGGGCAGGGTATGTCACCGGCGCGGTCGACGGTCGCGTTTTCGTTGCGGTGTGGTGTTCAGGGATGGCATGGGCAGGCTGTCCCACTGGCCCGGTTCCAGATCGTCCAGAGTCCAGTCTCCGATTCGATAACGGATCAGGCGCAGGGTCGGCAGGCCCACGGCGGCCGTCATTCGACGCACCTGACGGTTTTTGCCCTCGCGTATGGACAGTTCTATCCAACTGTCTGGAACTGTCTCGCGTTCGCGGATTGGTGGGGTGCGGGGCCACAGGTCGTCTGGCTCGTCGATCTGGCGCACCTTCGCCGGACGGGTCAGGCCGTCTTTCAACTCGACGCCGTTTCGCAGCGCTTTCAGGGCGGTTTCGTCCGGGATGCCTTCGACCTGAACCCAATAGGTTTTTGCCATCTTGTGCTTGGGATCCGATATCTGCGCCTGCAACTTGCCGTGGTCAGTCAGCAGCATCAAACCTTCGCTGTCACGATCCAACCGACCGGCGGGATAAACCCCGGGCAGATCGATGAAATCGGACAGTGTACTGCGCGGAGTATCCCCATTGTCGCGGTCGGTGAACTGCGGCAGCACATCATAAGGTTTGTTGAAGCGAATGAACCAGGACATGACCCGCGCATACCCCGAAGAGTGCGTCCCGCGCAAGCTGTGGATAACTGTCATGCGCCTGTTACGGATTCGCATTACCCAGTTTGCGACATATTGTGGAAAATCAGGGCTTGTCAGAGTATTAACACGATATATAGTTATACTAAGGCCGGGGCGGGTGTTCCCCGCTCTGATGTCAAAAACGGGCAGAGCAGAGCGAGGAGCGATTCTGATATGGACGGAGACTTCAGGACCGAATTTGTCAGGGAGCCTGGTGCGCTGAAGCATCATCCGGCATTGGTTTTGAACGCCGATTATCGCCCCCTGTCTTATTACCCGTTGTCCCTGTGGCCCTGGCAGGAAGCGATCAAGGCCGCCTGGCTGGATCGCGTCGACATCGTGGCCGAATACGACGAAGTGGTTCGCAGCCCAAGTACTCAGATCCGAATACCTTCGGTCGTTGTTCTGAAAGACTATGTAAAACCCAGAAAGCGCGTGGCCTTCACGCGCTTTAATTTATTTCTGAGGGACGAGTTCCGGTGCCAGTACTGTGGCAGCCGCGGTGATTTGACCTTTGATCATGTGGTGCCACGCGCCGCCGGTGGGGTGACCAGTTGGCAGAACGTTGTGGCGGCGTGCAGCCCGTGCAACCTGCGCAAAGGGTCGAAATCGCTGCGTCAGGCAGGAATGAGCCTGCGAAAGCCGCCCCGTCAGCCTGACGCCGAAGCACTGCGCAATGTTGGTCGGAAGTTTCCGCCCAATCACTTACACGAAAGCTGGATCGATTTTCTGTATTGGGATGCTGAGCTGGACGAATTCTAGGCCTTGCTTGCCCGCCACGCCGCGAGCCAGATCAGTACCAGAACAGCCGAGGCAATGGCATTCCATCCGGCCATCGAGATGTTGAACATTTCCCACGGGATATCGTCGCAGCGAACCAAAGGCGCAGACATAATCTGATCGAACAGATCGTCATTCGACATCCCACTGATGCTGCCGGATGTGCAACTGGTCGGACCTTCCCACCACCCTTGCTCAACGCCAGCGTGATAGAACCCGATGCCCGAAGTGGCGGCGGCGGCCATTGCACCACAGAGGGGCAGGAAACTTAGCCTTGGTAAGGCCAACGCCAAAACGCCAATCGCGATTGCGACCCCATGCGGGTAGCGCTGCCATATACACATTTTACACGGGGCAAGGCCGCCCAGATATTGAAAGCCGAAAGCTGCCAGCAGAAGGGCCAGGGACCCAAGACTTGCCAGTGCGATAAGTTGTGAACGTCTCGTCATAGGTATTTCACCACCAGGAAGCCGCCGAACAGGAGGACGATGAACAAGGTGAACATCAGCCCCAAGCGTTTTTCAATAAATTCACGGATCGGCTCGCCAAAGCCCCAAAGCAAGGCCGCAACAAGGAAGAACCTGAGCGCTCGTGCCAGTATCGACGTTGCGATGAATGTCCCAAGCGGCATTCCTGTCCAGCCGGACATGATGGTGATGACCTTGTACGGGAAAGGCGTCACTCCGGCGGCCAGGACCGCCCAGAACCCGAAATCGTTGAAGCGGGTGTTGAATTCTTCCATCGCATGGGCCTTGCCCATGGATTCAAGAATGGGCTGCCCCAGACTTTCATAGAAAAACGCACCAATCGCATAGCCCAGCATCCCTCCCAGAACCGAAGCCACCAGAGCAACAGTTGCAATCAGCCAGGCGCGCGACGGGCGCGCAAGGATCATCGGAATCATCAGAACGTCGGGGGGGATTGGAAAGAACGAGCTTTCGACAAAAGCCACTACGGCCAGCGCCCACAGCGCATGAGGGTGTTCCGCCAGACGAATTGTCCAGTCATAAAGCGATCGCAACATTTAGCACTCAAATCCCGTTCTCGACCCGGGAAAGCCAAACCACGCACCTGACGGCCCGTCAACCATCGCAGTGGAAACAAATGGATTATTGGATGATTTTTGCCTCTGGACCTTCCCTTTGATGGGCGCTAATCCAGTGTCCGTGGCCCAAGTGGCGGAATGGTAGACGCAGGGGATTCAAAATCCCCCGGTAGTGATACCGTGCCGGTTCGAGTCCGGCCTTGGGTACCAAAGTAAAAACAGGGAGTTAGGGGAACCTGCTTCCTGTTTTTTCTTTTCGGGCCACTTGCGTGTTCGCACACTTAATTCTTACTTTTCGATCTGGTCTGGTTCCTTTCAGTCCTCTGGTATCAACTTCTCCCTGCGAAATGGCACCATATACGACCCGCTGTTGAACCGACCTGAACAAATTTGGGAGCAAAGATCAGGAAGACCGATCTGGCGGGTATTCCTGTGTGCCAGAGGGGAAAATTCGAAATTTGCGCTCATATATGCGGATTGATGCGAGTCAGGCTGGCGCTGGCCTTGACATTGAAAGTATCTGAATGAACCCTCAAAGGGGTTGGGAGAAACTGGAAAATTCAACAGGTTGCACCTGCTGTAAGGCGGGCCGATCATCGTTATCGGCACAGTTTTATGGGCAGATGATCGATTTGAATTCCAACTGCCAGACAAAAATGTGGGAGTATTGAAATGAGAAACAGCAGCAAATTGAGCCTCGGCGCGTTTGTAACCGCAGCCATGTTGGCTCCGGCGGCTTATGCCGAAGAGTTCATTACAATCGGTACCGGCGGCGTGACCGGTGTTTACTATCCGACAGGTGGCGCGATCTGCCGTCTGGTGAACAAAGGCCGGAAAGAACACGGTGTCCGCTGCTCGGTCGAATCGACCGGTGGCTCGGTCTACAACATCAACACAATTCGCGAAGGCGAGCTGGAATTCGGTGTTGCCCAGTCCGACTGGCAGTATCACGCGTATAACGGCACCTCGAAATTTGAAGAGGCCGGTCCTTTCGAAAATCTGCGCGCCGTCTTCTCGGTCCACCCCGAGCCCTTTACCGTTGTGGCCCGCGCCGATGCAGGCATCACAAACTTTGAAGACCTGAAAGGCAAGCGCGTGAACATCGGGAACCCCGGTTCCGGTCAGCGCGGCACCATGGAAGTTCTTCTGGGCGAAATGGGCTGGACGACCGATGATTTCGAACTGGCGACAGAGCTGAAAGCGGCTGAACAATCGGCTGCCCTGTGCGACAACCAGATCGATGCTATGGTTTATACCGTTGGTCACCCGTCTGGTTCGATCCAGGAAGCCACCACAGCCTGTGACTCGGTTCTGGTGAATGTCAGCGGTGAAGCCGTGGACAAGCTGGTCAACGACAATTCGTTCTACCGTACTGCAACCATCCCCGGTGGCATGTACCGTGGTTCTGACGGCGACACCCAGACATTTGGCGTAGGAGCGACTTTTGTGACTTCGGCAGATGTGTCGGACGACGCGGTATATGCGGTGGTCAGCTCGGTCTTTGAAAACTTCGAAGACTTCAAAAAACTGCACCCGGCGTTTGCCAACCTCAAGCCCGAAGAGATGATCGCAGATGGCCTGTCGGCACCGCTGCATCCGGGGGCCGAGAAGTATTACAAAGAAAAAGGCTGGATTCAGTAAACCAGACCTGACGCAGGGCGCTTTTTAGGGCGCCCTGCACAACGCCTGTACCAAGCAGGTGAGTCAGAAGGTCAAAAATGGCCACGACGGGGAGACATTTGATGAATTCCGACACTCAATCCAATCGTCCGCTTTCCGAAGAAGAGCTTCAGGATCTGGTCGCATCATCCGACGCGGGCGGGCGTAATCCGGTCGGGAATGTAGGTGTCTTCCTGGCCATTGTAGCCGCGATCTGGTCGATTTTTCAGGTTATCCTGGCGTCGCCGCTCGCGAACTACGTGTTGCCGGGCAGTGTGGTAAACAATGCGCGGCAATTCCATCTTGCCTTCGCTCTGTTTCTGGCATTTGCGGCATATCCAGCGCTGAAAACCAGCCCGCGTGGCTTTATCCCGATTCAGGATTGGATCATGGGCTTGGTCGGTGCGTTCGTCGCGCTGTATGGCTATTTTTTCTATGACAAGATCGTAAATGCAGGCGGTTTGGCCGACGATACGGACAAATGGGTCGCGTTGCTTGGCTTGGTGCTACTGTTCGAGGCCGCGCGACGCGCGCTTGGCCCGGCCATGGCAATTATCGCGACGATCTTTTTGGCCTATGTCTTCTTTGGCGCATCTGAATGGGTGCCGGAAGTTATCCGCTGGAAAGGTGCGAGTCTCAAAAAGGCGATGAGCCATATGTGGATCACGTCTGAAGGCGTGTTTGGCATCGCATTGGGCGTTTCCACGAAGTTTGTGTTCCTGTTCGTGCTGTTTGGCGCGCTGCTGGATAAGGCCGGGGCAGGGAACTATTTCATCAAGATGGCCTTTGGTGCGCTCGGGCATCTGCGCGGTGGTCCGGCAAAGGCGGCCGTTGTTGGTTCTGCCGCAACCGGCCTGATCTCGGGCTCGTCGATTGCCAACGTTGTGACAACCGGAACATTTACCATTCCGCTGATGAAGCGAGTGGGCTTTAGCAGTGAACAGGCCGGATCGGTCGAAGTGGCCTCATCGGTCAACGGTCAGATCATGCCACCTGTGATGGGCGCGGCTGCCTTCCTGATGGTGGAATATGTGGGCATCTCATATGTCGAGGTGATCACCCACGCCTTCCTCCCTGCGGCGATTTCTTACATCGCGCTGGTCTATATCGTGCATTTGGAAGCTGTGAAGCGAAACATGCCGACTTTGGGCGACCGTGACGTGCATCTGGCGCGAACCGTTGTGGGTATGTTGGCTTTCTTCCTGGTGTTTGCAGGGCTTTGTTACGGCTCGCAATTCCCGGTCGATGCTGTAACAAGCTGGGTACCGTCTGCGGCAGGCCTGGTGCTGAGCTTGATCGTCTGCGCGGTTTATGTCGGATTGCTCTATCTGGCCGCTCAGGTGCCGGACCTTCAGCCGGACGATCCGAATGCAAAAGAGGTCACGCTTCCTGTTATCGCTGATATTTATAAGGCAGGTTTGCATTACCTGCTGCCGATCATCGTTCTGGTTTACTTCCTGATGATCGAACAGAAATCGCCGGGACTGTCGGCGTTCTGGGCGACCGCTTTGCTGTTCGTAATCCTGCTGACGCAGAAACCGCTCAAGGCTCTTTTCCGGGGGCAGAGCAATCTCAAGAACACCTTTGTCGATGGCGTCGCTGACCTGTGGCAGGGGTTGATTGATGGTGCACGGAACATGATCGGTATCGCGCTGGCAACTGCCACTGCGGGCGTGATCGTCGGCACAGTGACTTTGACGGGTGTTGGTCAGGTAATGGCTGACCTGGTCGAGTTCCTTTCAGGCGGCAATCTTATCCTTATGCTGGTCATGGTTGGGCTGCTCAGCCTGATTCTGGGCATGGGTCTGCCGACCACGGCGAATTATATCGTTGTCAGCTCGTTGATGGCCGGGGTCGTCGTTGAACTGGGCGCGCAAAGCGGGCTGATTGTACCGTTGATCGCTGTGCACCTGTTTGTGTTTTACTTCGGGATTATGGCCGATGTTACACCGCCTGTTGGGCTTGCAAGCTTCGCGGCGGCTGCTGTGTCGGGCGGTGATGCGATCAAAACCGGTTTCACGGCGTTCTTCTACAGCCTGCGCACCGTGGCACTGCCTTTTGTGTTCATCTTCAACACTGATCTTCTTTTGATCGACGTTACATGGCTTGAAGGGATCACGGTGGCCGTTTTCGCGACCATAGCGATTCTGGTCTTCACGGCGGGTACGATGGGGTATTTCCTGACCCGCAGCCGTATCTATGAAAGTGTCGCGCTCGTTCTGGTGGCATTTGCCCTGTTCCGACCGGACTATTTCATGGATCGCATCTCGCCTCCGTTCAAATCGGTTGAACCTGCTGCATTTGAAGAGACCATTGGTCAGACACGGCCGGGAACAGATGTACGCCTGGTCGTCGCGGGCCCCGATTTCGATACGCTCGAGATGGTGGATACAACCGTTGTTGTCACTGTGGGCGACGAAGAAGGAGGGGCCGCGCGAGCCGAGGCGATGGGCTTGCTGCTGGTCCCCGAGGACGGACTGATCAAGCTTGACGAGCCGCTGTTCGGCACGCCAGTGGCCGACGATCTGGGCATCTTCGACTACTATGGCGATGAACCCGTACGCCTGGCCTCGGTCAGCTTACCGTCCGACCAGCTGCCCAAGCAGTTGGTTTATATCCCAGCGATGATCCTCTTGGGACTTATCGCGTTCCTGCAACGCGGCCGTGCCGCCAGACAAGGGGTGCCCGCATGACACGTTCTGTTCTGTGTGCCATTGATATCAGCAATGGCGAGATTGATGCTCCGGTCCTGAAGAAAGCCGCAGCTTTGGCGGATCTGGAAGGGGCACAGTTGGATGTTGTGACTGTGTTGCCCGATTTCGGGGAAAGCTGGGTGTCCGGGTTCTTTGAATCCGATTTTCACGACAAGGCGTTGGCTGAGGCGCAGGCCAAACTGACGGCGCTGTGTATTTCGGCATTGGGGGCCGAGCGCAATGAAAGCATCCGCCATGTCGTTGCGACAGGCACAGCCTATCAGGAGATTCTGAAAACCGCCGAAAGCGCCGGTTCCGATCTGATTGTGATCGGCGCGCATAAGCCGGATTTTAAGGACTACCTGCTTGGCCCGAATGCCGCGCGAGTGGTGCGGCATTCCAACGTCTCGGTGTATGTCGTTCGCTGACTGATTTTCCAGCGCGCAAAAGATCGCGTCGCTGGTCGTGAACAAATATCGGGTTGGTTCAGTAGCCTGTCATCTCAAGATAGCCAACGCCTTCATGGCTGCCGGTTACGGTGACAGGGCCTTCCCAGTATTCGAAACTGGTACCCATCCACACATCAGGTGTCAGGGCGGAGACCTGAATTTCTATGCCCCGGTCCACAAGATCGACTTGCCAGTGTGTCGGGATGTCACGCCCGGCAACCTCGTTGGTACTCAGCGGCAAAAGGCTGATTGAGCCGTTGGGGATGGCCTCAGTACTGCCGTCTGAATTGATCCAGGTGGCCGAAGTGAAGTCGCCTCGGTCCCCGCGCAGGCGAAAAGCCATCAATTTATCGCCGCCCTCAAAACTGAGCGAGAACCAATCCCAACCCCTCTGATCTGCCGCCAAGGGTTGTGAGGACCATTCCCGATCCAGCCAGCCCTGACCGGTTACACGGACTTCACTATCCGGCAAATGCAGCACGCCTTCGACAGAATAGAAGGGCTGCGAGTAATAGTAACTTGCCTGCCCATCAGAAGATTTGACCGAATAGCCCGCGTCTCCGTGAAGAACCAATGGCCCTTGCGCAGTCAGCGAAAGGTCATAGCCGAAGTCTTTACCATTTGCCGTCAGCGACAGGCTGTCCAAATCCGATCCGGCCATGCGCCATTCATCAATCCAGGCCTCAAACGGTTGTGCAGTTACACCGGCCTGCCCAATCCCCCCGCGTGATAATCGCTCGGTAAAAAAATGAGCCTTGGGGGTCGTAACAGCAGCATGACCCATCCAAAGTTGCGGGCTTTGCCATCCGTCGCTGTCATAGGGCTTCAGGGCTGACCGGAACAGGGTCCATTGAATGCCATAGTCCAGGCCGTCGTCCCCTTGGAGATTGGCCGTCAGATACCACCATTCGATGCGGTAGGCCGGGTGGGGGCCGTGGTCCCTTGGGAAATCAAACTCATACCCGGCTACTGGCACGTCAAAGCCTTCGGCCGACCCGCCGAGACCTGCGTAGCCCTGCGCCCAAAGCGGTATCGGGTGGAGCCACATAAGAAGGAACAGGAGGGTCCTAACGTTCATTGGCGAACACTCTCAGCAGATCGGCGGGTGGCAGGCGCAGCATCCGTAGCGCGGGCAGGGCGGCGGCAAGCAGGGCAGCAAGAAGGGTCAGTAGAAACAGCCACAGCCAATCCCAGGGGAAGACGAACATCGGCAGGCGCCAACCAAAAGCCTGAACGTTGATCACCGTCAGCAGAACCCATGCCAGAACAAGCCCAAGTGGCAACGCCAGACAGGCGGTCAACGCAGCCAGCAATAGGCTGCGCAACAGTTCCAGCCCTGCAAGTTGCGCCCTGTTCAGCCCCAGCGCCCAGACCGGTGCGATCTGTGGCAGGCGCTGGGTCCACAGGGTCAGAAGACTGGTGAGAATGGCAAATCCCGCCACGCCGAGGGTCAGCACATTCAAGGCCGAGGTCACGACAAAAGTCTTCTCAAATATCGACAGCGACTGCGCCTTCATTGCAGCTTGCTGTACGACAGCCTGACGTGGAAGGTTGAACCGTTCCCTCAAGGTTTGCGCCATTTCGGTTGCGTTTTCGGGGTTTAGACGAATGCCAAAACGGCGGGCCTCCGTACCCGGAGCGATCCGGTTCAGTTGGTCCATCGAGACGATGGCTTGCCCGGTAGGATTCCCATAATCCGAATAGACCCCGGCGATGGTCAGGATGTGGTCCGGCGATAAGGCCAAAGCACCGCCGGGCCAGAGATCGGCACGTCGCGCCAGTTGCTCGTTGATCAGAACCGCACGTCCGGCCATGACGTCATCCCATGCATTCGGCGTTGAGGTGATCACTGGCCAGTTCTGCCGATAGACCGGATCATCCACGACACCGTAAAGAAACAGAGGCCCCGTTTCGTGCGACAATTCCACATTTCGGATTGGCAGAATGGCTTCGACCTGAGGGCGCAGCCAGTCGGTAATCTCCTGCCCCTGATCGTCGTCGCTGGCAGTCAGGTAGAGTTCTGACGTCAGGCGCTGGTCAAGCCACCCGACGAATGTCAGCCGGAAGCTGGACACCATCGTGCCTACGCCGACATTCGCTGCCAAAGCCAGCAACAGCGCCATCAGGGCAAGTGACAATCCGGGCAATTGTGCCCGCATATCTGCCCAAACCCATTGGGCAACAGGCCCCCGCGCCGCGCGGCCGCAGAGTGAAAGCGTTAGAGACAAAAGCGCAGGCAACATCAACGCTGAACCGGTTAGCAAGCCAGCCAACAGGGCAAACCCGGCGATCAGCCCCCCGAAAGTGACATAGGCCAAACCGCCACCCAGAATCATGATCAGACCCATCGCCGCAGCAAGATGGCGCGCGCGGGGGTCGCCCCGCCACGCTTGAACGCCCGGACTTGCCAGCAGGGGCATACGCGACAGGCGCCACAATGCGTGACCGCTGGCCAGTAAAGTGCCAAAGACTGCCATGGCGATCCCTGCCAAAACCCATTGCAGTTGCAGCGTCAGTTGCCCTGTTACTGGTGCGCCGTAAAGGCCACGCAACGTGGCTGCGACATCAGGCAGAAGTGCTCCGGCCAGAAAGAAGCCCAAAAGCAACCCGACGAGCCCACCGATCAGGGCCAGAAAAGTCAGCTCGGCAAGGATCAGCCAGACCAACAATCGCATCGAAACACCCAATGCCCGCAGGGTACGGATGATGCCTCTGCGTTGTGCAAAGGCCAGCCCGACCGTGCCGTTGACGATAAAAAGGCCGACCGCAAAGGACAGCAATCCAAAGGCTGACAGGTTCAGGTGGAAACTGTCGGTCAGCCGAGCAGTGTCGATCTTTTGTGACGGGCTGATGCGTTCCAGCTCTGGCGCGATCGTGGTCAGGGGCTGAAGCCCGCGGGGTTGATCGGGCAGAATAATGAGCCGCGAGACTGAACCGGGCTGATTCAGAAGACGTTCGGCAACGCCGATATCCGTCAGGATCACATCCGGCGGCAGCGCTGAGGTACTGAGAACCGGGGGCAGAGTATCGTGACCGCGCAACAAGTGCTCCAACTCTGTCGAAACCAGCAGGCGGCCCGGAGCAGTCAATATGTCCGCCGGGTCGGGCGGCGCACCGCTTTGCTGGGCCTCGGTAATTGCGGGCAAGGCGGGATAGGCCACCATATCCACGCCCATCAAACGCAACGTACGTCCAGCGACCCGATAAGGGCCTTCCAGTACGGCGGCCACCTGCCATCCTGCGCGACGCAGGTCGACATAACGGGACATGGGGATGAAACCGGCTGGATCGCGCAATTCGCCAAACTGCCCAAGTGCCAGTTGGGCGTTGGCACGGGAATAGCTGGCGCGGGCCTCCGCATTGATGGCCTGTACAGCGGACCACAGACCAGTTGCCAGGGCGATACCGATCAGCAGCGTTGCCAGTTGCAACCAATGCACCCGCCAATGGGACAGCAGGGCCTGGACGACGGCAGATGTCATTGGATGCACCCGCCGCTCAGGCGTAGGTGCGTGTCCAGTCGGGCCGCGATCTGCGGGGAATGCGTCACCAGCAGCAAAGCTGCGCCAGTATCAGAAACAAGTGACAGCATCAGGTCCAGCACTTTGGCGCTGGCGGTTTCGTCAAGATTGCCTGTCGGTTCGTCCGCCAGCAACAGTTTCGGGCGCGCTGCCATGGCGCGTCCGATGGCCACCCGCTGTTGCTGTCCGCCCGACAAGCTTTCGGGGTAGCGGTCCAGCAAATCCAAAAGCCCAAGCCGTTCGGCCAGTTGCCCAGACCAATTGACATCCTCTGTACCTGCAAGGCGGGCATGAAAGGACAGGTTTTGCCCCACGGTCAGCGATGGGATCAGGTTGAACTGCTGGAACACCAGCGAAACCTTACTGCGCCGCAACTCGGCCCGGCCCGCATCATCTAAAGGGGATAGCGGCGTGCCATCCAGCGTGATTTCTCCACCGTCGAAACTGTCCAGGGCGGCGGCCAGGTTCAGCAAAGTGCTTTTTCCACTGCCGCTTTCACCGGTCAGTGCAAGCGTTTGTCCCTGATCCAGTGTCAGAGACACGTCGCGCAGAACGGGCCGCCCGCCGGGGTAAGTTTTCTGAACTCGGTCGATGATCAACAGCATGAAGCGCCCTTTTTGCAGAGGATGTGCGTTGGACTTCCCAACTGTCCAGTGCAGACCTTACTCCGGTTCCTTTCGCCGCAGGCTACTTCATCTGGCGGCGGGGTTGTGCCTTGTGGTTCTAAAGGTCATTGTGCCCAGGCAATCCATGGTCGAAATTCAGGGTGAGAATACATGACGTTGCTGCATCAGATCGTTTGGGGCAGTACCTTTCTGGGTATTTGCATCCTGATCGAGATTCTCTTTCTGACCTGGTGCACGATGTCCATAATCAAGATGGATAAAAAATGGGTCACACGCGGGGTGTTTGTGGCAACCGCGGGGCCGATTGCTGTTGCCTTGGGGTTCATTATCGCGACGCACACCATACAGGTCTGGATTTGGGCTATCGTCTGGGTATTGCTGAATGTGCTGCCGGACTGGAACTCGGCCATCTATTTCTCGTTGGTGACGTTTACGACGCTCGGATACGGCGACATCGTTCTGGGTGAAGGGCTGCGCATCTTCGGCTCGTTTGCTTCGGTCACCGGGCTGTTGGCGTTTGGATTGTCGACCGCGTATCTGGTCGCATTGATGACCCGCGTTTTTCAGGAGAAGTTCTTTTCCTAAAGGATCGGTGCAAACAACCGCGCCAGTGGCGCACCAAAGCGGATGTGGGCCGGTTGTTGACGCAACCTGCGGGTCAGTTCGTAACTAGATTCGAAATCTTGTTGTAGCATCTGGTCGACGGCCTGCGCAGCCCGGGCATCAAAGAACAGCGCCATTGCTTCGAAGTTGAGGCGGAAGGATCGGTTGTCGAGGTTTGTTGTTCCAACAGCGGCCAGCGTCTCGTCAACAACGAACGCCTTTTGATGCATGAACCCACCGGTATAGCGGAACACGCGTACGCCGCAGTCGCGGATTTCATCGAAATAGGCAAACGCGGCCAGCCAGGGCAGGCGATGGTCGATCATGTCAGGAACAAGGATGCGTACATCCACACCGCGCATCGCGGCATGTTGCAGGGCTGTCATGACATCGATGTCGGGTACGAAGTAAGGCGACGCAATCCACAACCGTTCTTTTGCCTCGGCGATTGCCGCAAAGAACATCATGGCGCCAGTTTCGGTTTCGTCTCCGGGCCCGGTCGCAACCAGCAGGGCATTCATGTTCTGTTCGGATTCACTGCCCGCCCAGTCAAGTTCATCAATCAGGTCTTCGTTATGTGCCCAATGCCAGTCTTCGGTGAAGATAAGCTGCAATTGCCGGACGACATGACCGGACATCATGATGTGAGTGTCGCGCCAGTGGCCGAAATGCGGATGCTTGCCCAGATATTCCTCGCCAACATTGTGGCCACCGATAAAGCCTGTCTCGCCATCGATAATGACGGTTTTGCGGTGGTTTCGGTAATTCAGCTGAAACCGAAAATTCGGGCCGCGTTGTTGACGAGGGTCGGCGACATCAATCCCGGCTTCACGCATGGTATCCAGATACGCGCGCGGCAAACCATAACTGCCGACTGCATCGGTCATGAAACGGACGTGAACCCCACGCTTCGTCGCCTCGATCAGCTTGGATTGCAGTTTGCGGCCCAGTGCGTCGTCTCTGATGATGTAGAACTGAATGAGGATATAGTTCTTCGCCTTGTCGATGGCGTCGAAAATGGCGTCGAATGTGGCGTGCCCGTCAACCAGCAGCCGGGCACCGTTTCCGCTGGACACAGGAAGATGCGCCAGAAACTCGAACGGGCGCGGATTGATCGACATAGACGAGGGATCGGGCCTTGAGTAATCGGCAAAGGTTTTGATCCCTTCAACAACCCGCTCACTTTTCTGGCGCGCGATGCGATATCCGTGAAAGCGATGGTGTCCCAGAAAAAGATACAACGGCACCGCCAGGAAAGGTGCTGATACCAGAAAGACCACCCAACCAACTGCACCCTGCGGTGTCCGCGCGGTTTGCGCCGCTCGGATCGAAAACACAAATGCAGCCACGTACAACGTGAATACAAAGATAGATACCAGCGCTGTCCACATGGGGTCTTACGTCTTTCGGGCCGTTCAGTTTGCCCCAGTGTAGATGCGTGACCAGTCTTGCGCCATATCGACAATGATCCATCCCTTGTCAGAACCCTGATCCAGCCCGTCTGCCAGCTTTCCTATTGGGCTTTCGCGGTCATAGGCCCATTCGCGTTCGGCGTCCGTGTGGTGGATCAGAATTCCCAAACGCGGGCCATCACCCGACGTTGTCCAATCCAGCATAGCGAAATCTCCGTCCGAGTTGCCTGCGGCCAGAATCGGGCGTCTGCCAATCGTGCGTTCGATATTGATCGGCTTGCCTTCCTTGTCATCGATGAAGGCTAGCCCCGGTGCCTTGATGATCGTCGGGTTGCCGTCGATCACCTTATAGGTGCTGTCTGCATAGCTCCCCAATATCTGTTCCGGCGGGATACCATATGCATCCTCGGCAAAGACGCGCATGAAATGAATGCCACCGCCGGATACGATGTAGGTCTTGAAACCTTCGTCACGTAGATAACGCAGCAACTCGACCATCGGCTGATAGGTCATCTGGTCATAACGAAGGCCGGTGTTGGGGTGGCGTTCGGTTTCCAGCCACTGCGCAACAGCTGCCTGAAATTCTTCGACGCTGGTGCCAGAATGCGATGCGTTGACAACTTCGATCAGCGCCTCATGCCCGCCTTCAAGAACGGTCGCTAGATCACCCTTTGCAGCAGCTTCCAGAGCAGGAGTTGTCAGGATCGACGGGTCCCGCTTGGCCAGATCGGCCAGACGATCCATGGCGAAAAGGAACTGAAAATACACCGGCTGTTCGGCCCAAAGCGTTCCGTCATTGTCGAATACGGCGATCCGATCATCAGGCGTCACGTAATGAGCTGAGGCAGGGTCGGTTACCTCGTCAACAAACGAAACGATTTTCGCTTTAGATTCTAAATTGTTCCATGACGGCAAGGGGTCAGCGATGGCGACCGTCGCTCCTAGCACACTGCACAATATCAAAAATAGACGCACGGATTATTCCTCAATTTTCAACCGCTAATGAGAAGGGCCGGGGCCCCGGTATCGGGACTCCGGCTTTGCTGTGTCTTGGATCAAACAGTCAGGTTCACGGTGCGCCCGGAGGTGACGTCAACTTCTCCATCACCTTGTCGAGGCTGAAGCTCGCCGCTTCCTGTCGGGGTGGGTATTCCTTGAAGGTTTCAAGGAACTGCGCGACATAGGCCTGCGCAGGTACCAGCATGTAGGCACGGTCGAGCATCCAGTCATAGTAGGTGTTCGATGTGCGGTAGCCACGCTCGTACGGGTCGCGTCGCAGGTTGGTGATCAATGGCACGCGCAGAGGGGTCAGTGGCTCCATCCAGGCGCGCAAAGTTGCCCATGCCTTCTGTTCCAGGAAGGTGATTTTCCAATCACCGAAGCGCAGTGCCGCAAGGTCACCATCGTCCGTGAAATAGAAGATTTCCCTGCGCGGACTCTTGTCTGTTTCGCCGGTCAGCAACGGCAAGATGTTGTAGCCATCCAGATGCACGCGATAGTCGCGCCCGCCGCCAACTTCGGCCACGGTGACACCTTCCAGAAGATCTTCTTTCACGGTTTCGTTGCCAGCTGCAGCCAGGAATGTCGGTAACCAATCCATATGATGCACGATCTCGTTCGACACAGCACCTTCGGTAATCTTGCCGGGCCACCGAACCATGGCAGGTACGCGCCATGCGCCCTCCCATTGGGTATTCTTTTCACCCCAGAACGGGGTCATCGCGGCATCTGGCCAAGTATTCATGTGCGGACCATTGTCGGTCGAGTAAAACACGATGGTCTTGTCGGCGATGCCCAGCTCATCCAGCGCAGTCAGGAAGTCGCCAATATGCATATCATGTTCGATCATGCCAGCCGTATACTCATCTACCTGCTTGCCGACGATTTCATTGGCCTTTGCCCATTTCTCTTCGGAAACATGCGTGCGGAAATGCATCCGGGTGCCTGACCACCAGACGAACCACGGCGTGCCGCTTTCCTCTTGTTTGCGGATGAATTCAATCGCAGCTGCCGCGGTTTCATCGTCGACCGTTTCCATACGCTTCTTGGTCAGCGGGCCGGTATCCTCGATCTCACCACCCGCTGTCGACTTGATTACACCGCGCGGGCCAAAAGCTTGTCGGAAGGTTCTGCCATCGGGCAGAACAGCATCATTGGGATAGTCGATGTTTTCCGGCTCTTCCTCGGCGTTGAGATGGTAGAGGTTGCCAAAAAATTCGTCAAAACCGTGGTTTGTCGGCAGATGTTCATCCCGGTCGCCCAGGTGGTTTTTTCCGAACTGACCCGTGGCGTAGCCTTCCGCTTTCAGAAGGCCCGCAATGGTCGGGTCTTCGATCTGCATGCCTTCCTCAGCGCCCGGCAGGCCAACTTTGGACAGGCCCGTGCGGAAAACGGATTGCCCCATGATGAAAGATGATCGCCCAGCCGTGCACGACTGTTCACCGTAGTAATCCGTGAACATCATACCTTCTTCGGCGATACGGTCGATATTGGGTGTCTGATACCCCATCAACCCCCGCGTGTAGGCCGAGATGTTGGACTGACCAACATCGTCGCCCCAGATCACAAGGATATTCGGTTTCTGGTTCTGCGCCCAGGCGGGTATGGCCAGTGTCAACGTGGCGGTTACCACGGCAAGTCGGCGCAAGTTACTGCGCCAGGTGCCGGATAGCGAACGTGGAGGTAACATGGTTTGCTCCTGATCTGAGAGGATCTTGGCGACCCCAAAGGAAATGAATCACCCGGCGTTCAAATGCATGAACAACGCGGCAGCAAAGTGTTGATTCCCATATTGAAAATCTTTGGTAGCAGGAATCGAACACCATTAGCATAGGTTACTTCTTGCGTCGGAAACTCATCATATGATTATATCGCAAAGTACAAATGTGAGACAAAATGAATAATCTGAAGCTATTACGAAACACCGGATGGTTCAGTGAACGCTCGTCAGAGTTTCAGGCCGATTTGGCAGCCCTTGGCATACCGAAATCGGTAGAGGCGGGAGAGACGCTGTACCACTACGGTGATCCGGCAAATGGAATCTACGCGATTCTCAGCGGTGGTGTGCAGATAACGGCCCCAGCGGACGATGGTCAGGAGTTCGTTTTGCACCGCGATGGCGCTGGGTTCTGGATCGGCGATCTTGCGTTGTTTGCTGGTGCACTGCGTCTGGTCAGTGTTGTCACGACGCAAGCCACTCAAGCCTTGTTTTTCCCTAACCTGAGCATCTCGCGGTTGATTCAGAACAATCCTGACTACATCCGGGATTTCTATGCGTTGACGCATGAGAATATGCGGACCGCTTTGCGCATCATGGCAAATCTGGCTGTGACGGGAACGGAGAAGCGGCTGGTCTTGAGGTTGCTTCACTTGGACGAAGGGACCTCGAAAACCGAAGGCTGGATTGATGTTTCGCAAGACGATCTGGCAGCGATGATTGCTGTATCGCAGCCGACTTTGCACAGGAACCTTCACCGGCTTGTGGATTTGGGGTTAATCGAACTGGGGTATGGCCGGGTTCGACTGCTGGATCGGGGCGCATTGATAGCCAGTTGTCAGACCTGAGGTTTCGGGTAGCGACACCGGCATGCGGTTCAATATACGCGGACAGGCTGGCCGCTGTGTACGGTACCCGACGAACTTAAGCCTACGCCACGCCGTGGTTCAGTTTTTCGCACGCGCCTGACTGTCCTCCTCGCCCAATTGGCCGTCCAGAGACATCATGATTGCGACCGGGCGTAAAGCAGGGATGTGGCTGAACACGATCAGGATGCAGACCGTCAGTGGCACGCTCAGGAAAGCACCGATCAGGCCCCAGACAGTTGTCCAAAAGGTCAATGCCAGAATAACTAGGAATGTCGACATGTTCAGCGAACGTCCCAGCATGGCCGGATCAAGGAAGTTACCGATCAGGAATTGAAGGGTGCCGCACCCAAATAAGATAATCAAAAACGGAACGATCGTATCAAACTGAACAAGCGCGATCATGGCTGGGAAAAACACCGCTATGATCGACCCGATCGAGGGTATGAAGTTCAGAGCAAAGGTCAAAACGGCCCAGGTTTCCGCATATTCCAAGCCAAGAACCCTGAATACAAAATAGCTGATGCCCGCTGTGATCAGGCTGATCAGCGTCTTTACCCCAACATATCGTTGCAGGCTGATCGATATGGCATCAAGCATGGTCGCAAAATCTGCGCCGGTTTGGGGGTCACCAGCCGCAAGTTGAATTTTCTTGCGAAAGGCCAGACGCTCGGCCATCAGGAACGCGACATAGAGGCTGATCAGAAAGAACTGGTTTAGCAGGGACGTAGCGCTGCCCAGCAACAGGCGTGCGACATAGGTCATGTCGATGCTGACCAGATTGTCGCGGATGAAAGTGGTGACATCGTTGCCGACAAGACCGGTTATGCGCTCAACCGCCCCGTCGAACTGGTTTTCGTAGGTGCTGACGGACCGAGCAAACTGCGTTGCCTGACTGCCCAGCACGTACATGATCATGAACAATCCCACCAGAACCACGGTCACTCCGGCGATATTGGCCAACCAGACCGGAGCACGGGTCAGCGCGGTAACGCGGTCGCTCAGCGCAATGATCAGAACGTTGACCAGCAGCGCCATGGCAAGAGGGATCAGGAAGTTCGCCCCCGCATAAAGCCCCAACACTATCAGCGTCGCGATAATGCAGGTGTCGCGGACAACAGACAGTTTTAGCCTGGGGCGAGCCGTGAAATCTTCCTGATCCGGGATCATTCAGTATCCTGTTTATCTGTTCTTACGCAGGCTGGTGATCGCCCCGCTTTTTCCAATCCTGCACCTGCAATCCGTTTTTAGCAATGCAGTCAGCCGTTTGCAGATCGGCATTTGTCACTTTGATACCGATGACGGGTTCTGTGTTTTATTTCGGCAGGTTAGGGTTGCAGGATGACAAAGCCCACGATTCCCCCGTTTGGCCGCCCGCTTCAGGCACTGTGGCTGGCACTTCGCCGGTTCGTCAGGAAAAACGGACCTGTCATGAGCAGCCACGTCGCCATGTCGCTGATGATGGCCCTGTTTCCCTTTGTGTTGTTCACCGTGGCGCTGGCCGGGGCATTGTCGCAGGACTATGTCACTGATGAGTTGATTGATCTGCTGTTCGGGGCATGGCCCAAGGATGTTGCGGACCCTATCGTGGCCGAATTGCGTGCCGTTCTGGCCGGGGCAGGGTCGGGTGTGATTACGCTGGGTGGCTTACTTGCGATCTACTTTGCCTCCAACGGGGTTGCCGCAGTTCGCGCTGCGATGAATCAGGCCTATCACGATCAGGACAGTTGGCCTTTTTGGAAGACCCGGCTTTTGTGTCTGGTTCTGGTTATCCTTGGCGGTTCGGCAATCCTTGTTATTGCAACGGTCGAGGTGGTCTTGCCGGTCTACACGAAACTGGTGGCAGAGCATACCGAAGCTCCGGTAGCGGACTGGCTGTCCGTAGATCGCCTGCGGTGGACGTTTACCGTGGCCGTTCCGGCAGGCACCGTCCTGCTGGCTCATCTAATCCTGCCAACCCGCAGGCACAGCCTGACCCAGATCCTGCCCGGCGTCATACTGACATTGGTTTTGTGGGCAGCTGGCGGATGGGCATTTTCAGTCTATATCAGCCAGTTCGCCACCTACAGTGCCACATATGCGGGTTTGGCCGGGGCAATGGCTGCGCTGATCTTCCTGTATCTGTGTTCTGCGATGCTGATCCTTGGCGCTGAATACAACGGCGCATTAATCGACCTTCGGAACGCCGCTGAAGGAGATATGGCATGAGATTTGCCATTCTGGCGGCTTGCTTAACCCTCGCAAGTGAAGGGCAGGCGCAGTCACTGGAATATGTCGGGTCGGATCAATGTTCGGACTGCCATCAACGCGAGGCCGAGGCATGGGCTTCGTCTCATCATGCCTTGGCCTGGACGGAAGTTGGCGACGGCCATCTGGTCGCCGATTTCGATGGAACCCGGTTCGTGCAGAACGGGATGACGGTTGAATTCACTAAACAGGCAGACAGGTTCACAGCTCGTGTAACTGAAAAAGACGGTGCGACGACGGCATATGATGTGCATTCCGTCGTTGGGATTACGCCTCTGCAACAATTTCTGTTTGAAACCGAACCGGGGCGGTTGCAAAGTTTTGATGTGGTCTGGGATACCGAGCAGAAGCGCTGGTATCACTTATACCCCGATCAGGATCTGCCGCCAGAAGACGGGCTGCACTGGACGGGCCCTTACAAGAACTGGAACGCGCGCTGCGCCGAATGTCACGCCACAGGGTTTGAAAAGAACTACGACGCGCAATCCAGAACATACTCTTCCCGACAGGCTGAGATTGGAGTTGGCTGCGAAGCTTGCCATGGACCGGGGTCGGCACATATCGATTGGACCAAAGGGCAGGGCGTTGCCGGGGGTCTGAGTGATAGAGGCTTTTCGATGAGCTGGGGCAAGGGCCAGACCGAGGCCGAGATCCAGCAATGCGCCGGATGTCATTCGCGGCGCGAGGCGCACGGCAACGGAAATCCTTTGCCGGGAACCCCGTATCATGATGCCTATAACCTGGCTGTGTTGCGGCCCGGTTCGTATCATCCGGACGGGCAAATACTTGATGAGGTCTACGTTTACGGCTCATTCCTGCAATCCAAAATGTATGCCCGAGGGGTCGGGTGTATGAACTGCCACGAGCCACACAGCGCGCAGTTGAAGGCCGAAGGCAACGGTATTTGCACGCAATGTCATTCCACGGCCGCAAACCCTGAATTCCCGACGCTAGCGAAACAGGAATACGATACCCCCAGTCACCATCATCACGTTATGGATAGCGCGGGTGCCCAGTGCAAAAGCTGCCACATGATCGAACGCACTTATATGGGAGTGGACGGTCGCCGGGATCACAGCTTTCGCGTGCCGCGACCGGATTTGGGATTAGGGGCTGATGCCTGCACTGATTGCCACCAGAATAAGGATCAGGTCTGGGCTGCCAGCCGGATCAAAGGGTGGTTTCCTGACACAGCCAATCGGGGCGCACATTTTGGTACGGTATTCAAAGCTGCTGCCGATGGTCAGTTGAATACGCCAGAGGGTTTGATTTCTGTCGCAACGGATCCCTCGCAACCCGCTATCGTGCGCGCAACAGCGGCGTATTTGCTGCAACCTTTTGGCTCGCCCGAAGTTGCCGCGCGCACAGCGCCACTGTTGCAGGAAGACGATCCGCTGATACGCGCAAATGCAGCAGCCTTGCAGCGTCAGGCGAGCCCTACGGATCGTGCGCAAAGGTTAGAGCCACTTTTGTCTGATCCTTTTCGCAACGTTCGCATTGCCGCCGCCAAGGAGTATCTGAGTATCCCTCCTCAAGCTCTGACGCCTCAGCAACAGGGTCTGGCCGGGCAGGGTATGGCCGAGTGGCAGGCGGCGATCTCGAACAGGCTGGATGCCCCTGAAACGCATCTGGTTCTGGGGGGCATGGCGTTGACGCTGCGCAACGCCCCGGCCGCCGAACGGGCCTTTCGCGAGGTTGTCGCGCTGGACCCTCAGCGCGCCGAAGCGTGGCCCATGGTGGTACAGCTGGCTCAGATCAACAGCGGCCCGGAAGCCGCACGTATCGCCTTACGCGAAGCCTTGATCAGGTTGCCCGATGACCCGGCCTTGCTGCAATTGTTGCAACAACTGGGCCCCTGATCCGGCACAGGCTTGCCCGATTTGTTCCATCTTCACGGCAAGATTTTACGCTAACAGCATTTCAGAACTGTTGTATTGAGGTGATGCATGTCCACTGAGTCAACAAGACAGAAAGCAACCGGGCCGAACCCTGCTACGCTGGCGCAGCGCATTGAAGAGCTGCGCAATCGCGAGCCTGTATATGTTTCGCACGGGGATACTCTGATGTTGCAGGGTATGGCGGCCACGTCGTTGCGTGAACAACGTCTGACCGGAAACCGTATCCGTTTGGAAGATTAAGTTCAGCCGCGAAACCCGGTTGCTATAACGAATTTCTCGGAGCTGTCCGAACGGGATGCGGGCGGTTTCACATGCGCCACTTTCTGAAATTTCTGCTTCAGAAGTTTTTGCAAATCGCCCTCGGCGCCGCCAGCAAGAACCTTGGCTATAAATGTGCCACCTTCTTCCAGCACGTCAAAGGCGAAATGGGCCGCAGTTTCACACAGCGCGATGATCCGCAGATGGTCGGTCTGCTTGTGACCCGAGGACGCTGCGGCCATGTCCGACATTACAACATCCGCCTTGCCACCCAGCCAGTCCTTGACCTTCTGGTCGGCGTCATCCTCCATGAAGTCCAGCACATGGGTATCGGCACCCGCAACCGGTTCGACTTCCTGTAAGTCGATGCCCAGCACCGTTCCGATCCGTTTCCCCGATTTTTCACCAAGCGCGTTTACCCGTTTGACTGCAACCTGGCACCAGCCACCGGGTGCGCATCCCAGATCAACAACCCGTGCTCCGGGTACGAGAAAGCGGAACTTGTCGTCAAGTTCCATGATCTTATACGCGGCCCGCCCACGGTATCCTTCGGTCTGGGCGCGCTTGACATACGGGTCGTTCAATTGCCGTTCGAGCCAGCGGGTCGAACTCAGCTTGCGACCACGAGCGGTTTTTACCTTTACCTTCAGGTCACGTTGCCCGCGCCCCGAGTTGTTTTTGCCAGTTGGTGTCTTCGCCATCAGAACGGTCCGTCTTCCAGTACCCCGTCCGCGCTCATCTGTGCATAAAGCAGGCCCTCGCGCAGCCCCCGATCTGCCACGGAAAGGCGATCAGTGGGCCAACAGCGTAACAATGCCTGCAAAATGGCCGAGCCGGACATGATCAGGGCCTGCCGGTCTTCCCCAATCCGAGGATCCCGGCGGCGCCCATGAGGGCCGAGTTCTAAATACCCGCGTATCACTTTGTCAATCTGGTCACTGGTCATACGCAGCCCGTCAACTTTGGTCCGGTCATACCGCTTGAGCCCCAGATGCGATGCCGCAACCGTAGTGACAGTTCCGCTGGTGCCGACGATCTGAAAACCTTCACGGGTTTGTTCATCTTTGTAAGGTGCGAAATCGGCCAGGTTTTCTTCGAAAAACCAGCTCATTAACGCAAACCGCGCGGCGTCGTTTTCGACGTCATTGAACTGATCCCGCAACGTGGCAACACCCAGCGGCACGCTGATCCAGTCCACGACTTTTGCAGCCGGAAAAGGGCTGTCGACCGTGTGAAATCCGTTATGCAAACGCATGATCGCAGCCGGGCGGTCACGGCGAGGGACAGACGAAATGTCGATCCAGACCAGCTCGGTCGAACCGCCGCCAATATCGACAACCAACAGCTGTTCGGTCTTGGTGGACACCAGCGGGGCGCAGGAAATCACCGCCAAACGGGCTTCTTCTTCGGGTTGGATGATTTCAAGCGTCAGCCCGGTTTCGCGTTTGACCTGTCGGATGAATTCGCGGGAATTCTTGGCGCGGCGGCAGGCCTCGGTTGCGATCAGACGCATCCGTTTCACTTTGTTCCGTTTCAGCTTTTGCTGACAGATTCGCAGCGCTTGAACGGTGCGTGCCATCGACGCCCGCGACAGACGTCCGGTGCGTTCCAGACCCGCGCCCAGCTGCACGGACTTGGAGAAGCTGTCAACCACATGAAACCCGCTGCCCTTGGGCTGGGCTATCAACATGCGGCAACTATTTGTTCCCAAATCCAGAGCCGCATACAGGGCATCCGGATCGGGTCTTGCCGGCGCGGGGCTTTCGACCGCTTGCGGGAACGCGCCCGCACCTTTGGGACGCTTGGGCGCCATCGTAACGCCCTCCGATTTTCGAGTTGATTTGACCCTAGGCGGCGCATCGCCGACGTGCAAGCGATTTCCATTTCGAATTTAGTCTGGATGTCACACGCCGTTCATACTGAGGTGCGATTTGAACTTTGATCCCGGTTGAGGGATTCTTGATCGCAATTAGCCGCAGACGGAGCCTGCCATGAAAGATGAACGTGTCCTGACCTTTGACGAATTCGATGAAGTGGTGAATCCGCGCCCAGAGGTATGTGAGTTTGACCGCGTCGTTGAGCGTGCCTTATCACGTCGTGGGTTTCTGGGCGGCGTATTGGCGATGGGAAGTTTCACGGCGTTGGGTGGGGCGCTGCTTCCGACTGGTGTACGTGCAGCCGCAGATCGCTTTGCGTTCGAGGCGATTCCGGCGTCAACTGCCGATGACGTCATCGTGCCGCCGGGCTACCAGGCCGAGGTGATGGTGCGCTGGGGTGATCCGCTTTGGTCTGATGCGCCCGAATTCGATCCGGCCACCCGTGGAACTGCCGCCAGTCAGGAACGTGCATTCGGTGATAACACCGACGGTCAGGATGTGTTTCTGCACGAGGGTCACGTTCTGCTGGTCGTAAACAACGAATACACCAATCGCGATATCCTTTGGGGAAACAACCCGGACGCCAAGGCCGCCTCGGATGACGATGTTGCCAAAGGCATGATGGCGCATGGTGTGACGGTGGTCGAGATTGCAGCTACCGATGGCAAGTGGGGCATTGTTAAGGATAGCCCGTATAACCGCCGCATCACGCCGCAGACAGACATGTCACTGACGGGCCCTGCCGCGGGCCATGATCTGTTGAAAACTGCCGCTGATCCGACAGGCACCACCTCTAAGGGCACCTGGAACAACTGTGGCAACGGCATGACCCCATGGGGGACGTATTTGGCCTGTGAAGAGAATTTCAACGGCTACTTCTCGGCTGAAGACGAAAACCATGAAGTCAGCGCCGAACTTCAGCGCTATGGCGTTTCGTCCAAAGACTGGGGATACGGATGGGCCGGAATTGACGAGCGTTTCGATGTCTCGAAAAACCCCAACGAGCCGAACCGCGCAGGCTATGTTGTCGAAATCGACCCAACCGATCCGGCCTCGACGCCTCGCAAGCTGACCGCGCTTGGTCGGTTCAAGCATGAAAACGCCGAGGCCATTGTGAACAATGACGGTCGCGTCGTCGTCTACATGGGCGATGATGAACGGGGCGAGTTCCTGTATCGCTTCGTCTCGGAAGGTGTTTATGCCGCTGGTGTGGATACGAATGCGCTGCTTGAGAACGGTACGTTGTCGGTTGCAAAGTTCAACGACGACGGGACTGGTGAGTGGCTGGACCTGACCCCCGAAACAACTGGTATGACGTCGCAGGCCGAAATCTGCATCCATACGCGACAGGCAGCGTCGGCCGTGGGCGCGACCACTATGGATCGCCCGGAATGGGTTGCGGCCAATCCGAACGCGCCCGAGGTCTATTGCTGCCTGACCAACAACAAGAACCGCGGTGTGAAACCGAATGCCGGTGGCGACGACACTTCGGTCAACGGGCCGAATCCGCGCGAGGCGAACAAGTACGGTCAGATCGTGCGCTGGCGTCCTGAAGGCGGAGACCATGGCGCATCGGGGTTCGGATGGGACCTGTATGTACTGGCCGGAAACCCGACCGTGCATCAGGATGCGTATGGCGGTTCGGACAATGTCAACGCCGACAATATGTTCAACTCGCCCGATGGGCTGAAGTTTGACAGCAACGGCCTGCTGTGGATCCAGACCGACGGCAAATACAGCAACGAGGGCGACTTCGAAGGGCAGGGGAATAACCAGATGCTGGCAGGCGACCCTGTTACCGGTGAAATCCGTCGTTTTCTGGTTGGCCCGAACGAGTGTGAGATCACTGGGCTCAGCTGGTCGCCGGATCGCCGCACCATGTTTGTTGGTATTCAGCACCCCGGTGAAGACGGCAACAGCCACTGGCCCGACGGTGGTAGCTCGGTTCCACGTTCAGCCATCATTGCGGTTACTCGTCAAGACGGCGGGCTGGTCGGTTAACCCTGGCAAGACGCGCTGAATCAAGCTTCGGGCGGGTCATGCCGTCCGGGGCTTTTTGTTCATTATGCAGCGCTCTCATAGTGACAATGAGAATTTTGGTATGCGTTTTCGCCGCGAGACGGGTTAAAACCCCGCCACGCCACCGTGGGCGAAAACGTCGCTTGAAAAGCGCCGGGTGTCGAAAACCGACCGACCCATCCCCACATTGAAGTTTAGAACCGGCCCATCGGGTTAGGAGGAATCACAGTAATGCCTGACGTCACCATCGTGTATTGGCGCGACATTCCCGCTCAGGTCATCGTCGGCAAAGGCCGTCGCGGCGCGAAGCGGCAATTGGAAGAACGGTTCGAGCAAGCCATCGACCGCGCCGCCATGAAGGTAAACGCCAAGGACAGTGATGCCTATCTGGCCGAATGGCGCAAGGCCGAGCCTTTTGCGGTTGATGGCGACCCGGCAGAAGTAGCCGAGGCCGAGGCCCTGCGTCTGGAAAAGGAATACGATCAGGACCGCATTAAAGCGCTGATCGCAAATGACGGTTGGGCATAAGCCCGGATCTTAATGGGAGGCCTCAATGGCTTTGCTGAACTTCAAGAAACGTGATGTGGTCGAAAACAGCCCTGTGAACCCGACCGTCGAAGCCTTCCTGCAAGGCTATTCGATCGAGGTCATGCCGCGGACCGCCGAAAAGGTCGAGGATTTCCGCGCTCTGCTGCCCGAGGGCACACGCGTTTACATTGCCCATATCGAAGGTACCCCGATTGAAGATATGGTCAAGACAGCCAAGCGGATTGCAGCCGAAGGCTATCCTGTCATGCCCCACTTCCCGGCGCGGATCATCAAGGATGCGGCGACGTTGGAAAACTGGATCTCGATGTACCAGGGCGAGGCGGGCGTCGAGCAGGCGCTGTTGCTGGCCGGTGGCGTGACAAAGCCGCATGGCGATTTCGACAGTTCCATGCAGCTGATGGAAACCGGTCTGTTCGACAAGGCAGGGTTCAAACGTCTTCATGTTGCCGGTCACCCCGAGGGGAACAAGGACATCGATCCCGATGGGTCCACCAAGAATGTCGATGACGCCCTGCGCTGGAAACAGAAATTCAACGAGACCACGGATGCCGAGATGGCGCTGGCAACCCAGTTTGCCTTCGATGCCAAACCGATCATCGCCTGGGCAGATAGTCTGAAAGAGGCGGGTATCGACCTGCCCATCCACATCGGTATCGCCGGTCCGGCCAAACTGCAGACCCTGATCAAGTTCGCAATTGCCTGCGGCGTCGGCCCGTCGCTGAAAGTTCTGCAAAAGCGCGCCATGGATGTGTCGAAGCTTCTGCTGCCCTATGAGCCGAATGATGTTGTGACTGAATTGGCCAACCACAAGGCGGCCAACCCGGATTTCAACATCACCAACGTGCACTTCTTCCCGCTGGGCGGGATCAAAACCAACGCCAACTGGGCGATCAATAACGGCGGTGCCGCGGCGCAGCCTGCAAACTCCTAAGGAACGGACATGACCCGAACAGTCGTAGAATCAAAAACAAAAACAGCCGTCCTGGGCTTTGACGAACCGTTCTGCGTGATCGGTGAGCGGATCAACCCGACCGGTCGGAAAAAGCTGGCGGCCGAACTGGAAGCAGGCGATTTCTCGACCGTCGAGAAGGATGCCCTGGCGCAGGTGATGGCGGGCGCGACCGTTCTGGATATCAATGCGGGCGTCGTCTACAACTCGAACCCCAACCCGAACGAGACCGAACCGCCACTGATGCGCAAGATCGTTGAGCTGGTGCAGGGTCTGGTCGAAGTTCCGCTGTGTATCGACTCGTCGGTTCCCGGTGCTCTGGAAGCGGGTCTTGAGGCGGCGGAAGGTCGCCCGCTGCTGAACTCGGTCACAGGTGAGGAAGAGCGTCTGGAGCTGGTTCTGCCGCTGGTCAAAAAATACAACGTTCCTGTTGTGGCAATCTCGAACGACGACACAGGCATCTCGGAAGACCCCGATGTCCGTTTCGAAGTGGCCAAAAAGATCGTTGAACGTGCCGCTGATTTCGGCATCCCTGCGCACGACATCGTTGTTGATCCGCTGGTCATGCCGATCGGCGCGATGGCAACTGCCGGTCAGCAGGTGTTTGCTCTGGTCCGTCGCCTGCGCGAGGAGCTGGGCGTTAACACCACCTGTGGCGCGTCCAACATCTCGTTCGGCCTGCCGAACCGCCACGGCATCAACAATGCCTTCTTGCCGATGGCAATGGGTGCCGGCATGACCTCGGCGATCATGAACCCGGTGGCTCTGCCAGTGACGCAGGCGAAGATTTCCGAGAAAAAAGAAGCCGTTGCCGCGGCGGGCATCATCCTGCCCGAAGGCATGGATGACGAGGCGTTCGTTCAGATGTTCGGCCTGGGCTCCACCAAGCCGCGCGCCGGTAAGGAGATGGAGGCCATCCGCGCCGCCAACCTGCTGACCAACAACGACCCGCATGGTGGGGAGTGGATCAGGTTCAACAAATCACCTGACGAGGCCGGTGGCGCAGCCGGTGGTCGTCGCGGCGGTGGCCGTCGTCGCCGCGCCTGATTGCATCAACAAAAAACAGCAAAGGCCGGGCACTGTGCCCGGCCTTTTTCGTTTGCCCCTGATCAATGTCGATTTTGCGCAAGGGTTCAGGATATCTTGATCCGGGACGCAACGATCAGGTGGCACCATGCGTAAATATCACCCCCCGAAACTCTCAGAAGCGGATCTGACCAAGAGGTTGGGCAAAAAGGAGTATTTCGAGCAACTGATTGATCTTCAGGCCAAGCTGGCCAGGATTCAACAAGCGTATCTGTTTCACGGGCTCAAGGGTGTGCTGGTGTTCGAGGGTTGGGATGCGGCAGGCAAGGGGGGAACCATTCGCAGGATCAGCCAGGCTCTGGACCCGCGCAGCTTTAAGGTCTGGCCAATTGGGGCACCCCGGAACTACTACCTCAACCGGCATTACCTGCTGCGGTTTTGGGAACGTTTGCCACCGTCCGGAGCAATATCCGCATTCGACCGCAGCTGGTACGGGCGCGTGTTGGTCGAGAGGATCGAGAACCTGACCCCGGAAATACGCTGGCGCGCTGCTTATCAGGAAATCAATGATTTCGAACGCATGCTGGTCGACGATGGTGCCCGGATCGTCAAGCTATTCTTCCACATCTCTGAAGATGAACAGATGCAGCGGTTTACTGAACGGCTGAGAAACCCGCTGAAGCGCTGGAAATTGACATACGAAGATTTCAGGAATCGCGAGAAATGGGATGTTACCGAGATCGCCGTGGATGAAATGCTGGCCCGGACGTCGACCGATCTGGCACCGTGGCACGTGATACCGGCCAATAACAAAAGATACGCGCGCATCAGCGCCATGAAAGCCATTGTCAAAGCGTTTTCAGCCGGGGTCGATCTGAACCCGCAACATCTGGACAGCCGCACGCTTGAGGCGGCCATCCAGGCTTTGGATGTAGATGACTCGCTGATCGACAGTCTTCGTGCGCGGACCGAGTGACTTTTTCCGGGCAACCTGAAACGATCCGGCTTGCGTGTCAGGGAACTCTGGTTATATCTCAGGGGTGCGGCGGGTATGATGTAATGGTAGCCTGTCAGCTTCCCAAGCTGAACGCGCGGGTTCGATTCCCGCTACCCGCTCCAGAACTTTCAGGTCAGACGGCGATTTCCGGTGAAGGCCTGCTCCGGCAGGCATGGGGGTCGTATCGGGACGTTCCACCAAATTGACTTGTGCCAGTGGATATCTCCGGTTTTGGGCATCCCTCTCGCGATTGGTAGGATTCCGGGCGTCTTATGATAGAGTGACCCCATCACTGTTGAGCAGAGCCCAACTATGCGGGAAATTGATCAGACCGGCACGAGTACACCCCAAGAGCCTTGCGCAGGTGATGTTCATGCCTTTCTGGAGAGCCTGACCGGCCCGTCCCGTGGAACGGTTTCCTGGCTTGTTGACAGCGCATTGACTGTTTCTGTTGGCGAAGGCCGTGCGCTAGGTCTGCGCCTGAAAGACAACACGCCGCCCCATGACGAAGATATCGCAACGCTTCAGTGGACCGAGGGGGGCTATGTGCTCAACGCGCTGGCAGGGCAAGACATCTGGGTCAATGGCCACAAGATTGTCTCGGCAACGCTGAAACACGGCGACATGATCGAATTTGGCGAATTGGGTCCGATATCCCGGTATCGCATTTGTACTCAGAGGTTTCCCATTCGTCACACGGTCGAGGATATCCTGAGTGACGCCTATGCCTATGCGCGGTCAAGTCGCCGACCCTTTGCCCAAAGAATGTCGGGTGCGCTGCGTGAGAGTGGGCGAAGGCTTGTTTCTCAAACCACTATGTTCTTCAGGATTACGGTAGTAGCCGCGATTGCGCTGATCGCAGGTCTGCTGTTCCTGCTTTATCAAAACGACCGGAGACTGGCCGACAGCCTGCAACAGGAAGCTCGCAAGATTGAAGCTGTGGCGACCATGCTTAGCCAGACGCGGGAAGATGTTCTAACCCCCGAAGACCTTGTGGCGTTGAGGGAAGCCTTTCAGAACCAGCTGATATCAACCGAGCAGCGGTTGGGTACCCTTGAACAACGCGCGGGGGCGTCTACGCGGGTCATCACCGCCTCTACTCAATCCGTGGCTTTCATTCAGGGCGCCTACGGATTGCGTCATATCGAAAGCGGTAAACTGCTGCGCCACGTGTTGGGGCCGAACGGAGAGAAGTTGCAAACACCCTTCGGACAACCCTGGATCGAACCGGACGCAACAGGCGAGCCCGCGGAGTTCCAGTTCACTGGCACCGGATTTCTGCTGGAGGGTACGCCGCTGATGGCCACCAACCGCCACGTTGCCTTGCCCTGGACATCCGGCGACCAAGCTCAGGCACTGAAAAACGCAGGTCTTGAGGCCGAGATGCTTCGGTTGCTGGCCTATCTGCCAGGTCAGACCGATCCGATCGAGGCTACTTTGGACCGGTTCAGTGAAACCGCTGATCTGGCACTTTTGTCGGTTGATCCAAACCGTATCGAGGGGCTGGGATTGCCACTGGCGGAAGATCTTCCACGAAGCGGTGACGAAGTCTTTCTGCTGGGGTATCCTACTGGCCTGAAATCATTAATTGCGCAGGCGGGGCCGGAATTTCTGAAAACGCTCGAGAAAGACGGGTCCGTCAATTTCTGGACGATCGCCGCACGGTTATCTACGCAAAACCAGGTTCAACCTCTCGCCAGCCGAGGAATCGTGGCGCAGACAAGTCCAGGTGCAGTCGTTTACGACGCAGAAACAACGTCAGGAGGAAGCGGAGGGCCGGCCCTGAACCGCAAGGGAGAGGTGGTCGCGATTAACGCCGCGATCCTGCCAGAGTTCGGGGGTTCAAACATCGGGGTTCCGGTTTTGCACCTGAAAACCTTGCTGAATGAAACTGTCAGCCAGTAATCAATCACTGGTCTGGAACGGCGATTTTTGAACAAAGAATACGACCACCAACGGAACGATCACAGAAATCACGGCCACGGCGACCAACAGGTGTCCAAGTTGGCTGTAATCGGCAATCGATGTGACGACACCGGTTTCCGGGTTGGTTACCGCGCGCGACACCACGAAAATCTGGTTCAGGTATTTCGTTGCCAAACTGCTGGCCGACAATGCCATGTTGGTGAATGACGCCATGACGGCAAAGAAAGTTGCCTTCAGATGCACAGGAGCATTCCGTGCGATCCAGGCCAGCATCGGAACCATCGCGATTTGACCCAGCGGAGATTCAACTGCGGTGTCGAGGACTGCGATGAACCTTGCGTCTACGATCCCGCTAGTATGCGCAGATGTCCATTCATGCACGCCGTAATACAGCGCTAGGTTGGGCAGGGCGAGGACCCCCGACGCGATGGTCAGAATGATGACGACCTGCGCAATCGAGCGGTTGGCCATAAATGGTCTCAGGACGATGAGGCCCACCAATGCAAGCAGGGACGTCAGAAGCGCCAGGATTGCCAGGAACTGCTCGTCAAACCCCAACTCGTCGATTTCGAACCAGGTCAACCCCGGCCCGGGCAGAGGAACCGCACGAAACACGAAAATGATTATCGCCGTACCAATCAGAGCCTTTGCCTGATTTGGGTTCAGTTCCTTCACCAAGCGCGACATCAGGTACAAAATCACACTCAGTGAGACTGCAAAAATAGTTTCCTGGGCGAGTTGGAAATTCGATGTTCCCAACACAATGCTCAATACGACAAAGGCGAGACCGCCCAGCAGGATCGGCCATTTGACCTCGGTGGTTTCGTCAGGGGTATGCGGGGGATGACCAAGGCGAAGACGTTGACGCTGTATCAAACCGTGCAAAACCACACCGCTGACGGACAACAGGGGAATGACAAGCGCGATCAGATAGACGCTGCCATACAATGCAAGGCGGTCTGATTTCTGCATGCCCTCGGTTCCCGAGAACACCCAGATATTGACCGCGGCAACGGCCGCGAACCCAGAGAAAATGGCGATCCTTCCCAGTGTTTGCATAGTTGTATGCTGTGCACGGGTTTCCTCGGGCGAAAACGGCTGCCCGTCGGGATTGATCTTTGGAACGGCTTCGACTGTCATCGCGTCGGCGACAACATCCTGAATGGCATAGCCGGAAGGCGCCAAGAGCAGGGCAATGATGTACCAATGTTCCAGCGGCATGACATCAGCCATATGTCCGGGAAAGGCTACAAGCCCGTACATGGTGAGCAGGGACAAGGTGATCAGGGTTGCCCCCAATAGGATCAGCAATGACTTCCACCGCCAAAACAGATCAACAATATGACCCAGCGGCATTTTCAGGATCCAGGGAAGCCCGGCCCAAAACGCCAGCCCGGCAACAAAGGATGCGGATAGGTTAAGGTAGTCCTTAAGAAAGAAGGCGCCGACGACCGATGTCAGACCAGAAACACCGGCGGCAAAATAGACCATGAGCGGTGGCAGGTAGGACCATTGCATCTGTCGGGCCAGATCAACAAAGGTTCTATGCCACCATGCAGAAAGCCGCGCTCCTGTAGAAGGCTGGTCAGTGGTCATGTTCACGTAAATCGCATCGCAGGATTTCCTTGACCCAATGATACAGGCTTACAGAAACGCGGACGCAAAAAGCAACAAACTGGTCACCACCCCAAAGAGGGGAACAACAAGAGGCACGCGGAACTGCGGTTCTTCGAATTCAGCCCTGGTCTTCAAAAGGATCAGTGACAGATTGACCAGCACAAAGACTCCCAGAACAATTTGAGACGTCCGCTCGGCCAGAATGGCGATTGGAAGCGTTTGGGTCAGCAACAGGATTATTGCCGTGACCATGATTGTCGCTACCGTTGGTGTCTGAGTGACCTGAGATACCGTAGCCAGAAACTTTGGCAAATGATCCCGATCCGCGAGCCCGTAAATCACGCGGGATGCCATGATCATCTGGATCAGAACACCATTGATCGTCGCAACGATGGCAATGGCTGAAAACCCCTGCTGGATAACATCGGGCGCGTCCGTAAAAATCAGGGCCAGCGGCGCGGCGGACGTCGAAAGGACATCGATCGGCACCACATACAGAACAGTCATGGACGTACCAAGATACAAGACCGTAGCCAGAATAAGCGTCAACAGGATCGCTTTCGGGATTGTTCCGGCGGGGTCTTTAACTTCTTCAGCGACATTCGCCATGTCCTCGAAACCCACAAAGGCGAAAAACGCCAGAAGCGAAGCGGCCAATATCCCTCTCCAGGCGGTTGGGTCCAGCCCGGGAACCATCTGGGTGAGCGCATAGCCCTGAGGCTCAGGAAGGGACAGGCCCCAACCAATAACGACAAGTAGCCCGCTGATTTCTATGATGGTAATGACTGCCGCCACCATTACCGACTGCGTGATCCCCCATAGGGCGATCAGCCCCATGATCAGAACTACACCGATTGTCAGACTTGAAATGCCTAAACCTGTAAGCGTTTGAAGGTACGACGCGGCCCCGATAGCCACGGCCGAGGCCGAGATGATGCCCGAGGCGGCCACCGCGAGACCGACCAGCACGGCCATCCAGCTTTTCTGAAACCCAGCTTCGACATAGGCGGCCTCACCCGCACTCACAGGATATCGGGTTGCCAGTTCTGCGTATGACAGGGCGGTCAGCGCAACAACAAGCGCAGCAATCAGGAACGAAACCGCGGCATACGGGCCCGCAATCCCGGCCGTCGCACCAACAAGCACGTAAATTCCAGCGCCCACGGTTACCCCAAGCCCATAGAGCGTAAGCAGCGGGGTCGTCAGCGCCCGCCGCAGCTTTGGTGTCTTTTGTTCAACGATGGACATCATCTATCCGCCAATTGGAATGCGTTGCGTGTCTTGGTTTGACATTAAAGTTTCTCTGCTTGGTCCCGTTGCCTCGATCATATGAGTGACTGACGTGCGGTTGGCCCCGAGAAGCCAGAGCGTAGTCGGCAGAAGAGCGCGCCTCGCATTTGCCGCGCCCGTGGAGTGAAACCTTCGCGCCGTTGAAGTACTGATCACCGGTAAATTTGCTTGGGGTCAGGCAGGTGAGCGTCGGGCCCGTTGATATATTCGTACTTCACTATGTGGTCACTTTGCGTGCTTTGACTCAGGTCAATGAAAGCGGATCGTCACACTGAATCGTAGACCGGTGCGCCTTTTACACGCAATGAACCGCCGAACTTTCTGAGCCTTAAGGAATGCGGTCAAGCAAGGAGTCTCGGGTGACCAAATGGGTCAAAAGCTCCAAAGACTGGCCCGCAGAGTTCGTTTCGATCATTCGTATCAACTCCTGCGCAGCCTTTTGACCCATTTCACGGTGGGGCACGTGAACCGTTGTCAGGGCAGGGCTGACAATGCGCGCGATTTCGATGTCGTCAAAGCCTGTAATCGACACGTCTTCGGGCACTCGGAGCCCCATTTTCTGCGCCTGCCTCAATGCGCCGACTGCCAGAACATCGTTTCCGCACAAAACTGCGGTCGGCGGCATGTCAGTCGCCATGAGATCCCTGAATGCCGTCGCGCCATTTTCGAATTCATACGTGGTTTCGATCACCATTAGGTCATCCGGCTGCAGGCCGTGTTCAGCCATGGCGCTTTTTATCCCAGCGATCCTGAGCCGCGCCCGGTCATTACCCGAACTGATACCCGATATCGTCGCAAGACGCGTATGTCCCTGTCTGATGATCTGGTCTGCCAGCGCTTTCATGGCCTTGCGGTTGTCGAACCCAACTGACGGCACAGGTTTATCCGGCAGAAAGGACCAGGCAACCAGCGCGGGCACTTTCCGTCTGTCCAGATAATCGTAAATATCTGCGTCCCTGTCATGACCGATCAATAACAGCCCATCCGCACCCCGTGCGACCAGGGTTCGGATCTGATCCTTTTCCGCTTCGGGCTCATAGGCTGAACTGGAGACCAGCAGCGTGTAACCACGCTGATGTATCTCTTCCTGAAACGCCTGCAACCCCCTTGCGAATATCGCGTTTTCCATGGTGGGGATGATGGCGCCAATGGTAAATGACCGCTTGGCCGCCATCACGCGGGCCGCGAAATTTGGCGTGTACCCCAATTCCTCGACCGTCGACAGGACACGCTTGCGCGTTGCTTCAACAACTTGTTGCGGGTTGTTCAGACACCGGGACACTGTCGCGGTCGAAACACCCGCGGCCTTGGCAACGTCATCCAGTGTCGGAGCAGACCGATGTTTTGACATTCTCGAACTCTCAATTCCAGTTGGCTTAAGTTAATCGCATTTTTCAAATGATGAAAGCACCAATGTAAGCGCTTGCAATATTGATGTAAGCGCTTACAAAGGTGTTGAGCCGATTCTGAACGGGAGTCCCGGAAATGGTCCTTGCTGCATCTGTCGTCGTTTTCGCGATCTATTTCGCCAACGTTGCTTTGGGTGCTTTCGCAGGCCGCGCGTTTCTTGGTGACGTAGGAGAGATGTTGGTTCTGTTCGCGGCGTCGATTTTGTTCGTTGTCGCGATTCTGAAAAAGGAAGCTGACCGAAACGCAACAGACGGCAGCTGAACTTTTGCTTGGGAGGGCAATTCATGAACAACGACGAGATTGAACTGACGTCAACAGAACGTCGCAACTTTCTGAAGCTGAGCGCAAGTGGCGCGTTCACGGCCGCATTGGTTGCCGGGGCAGGGGGTGTTTTGTGGTCTTCCGAGGCTGCCGCGCAAACCGCAAAAGAAGAGAGTGAGCGCGAAAAGGCCGCAGACCACGTTATGACGGTGGCCACAGCCTATGTGCTGGGTGCGTCGCGCAGCTATCCGATCATGCAGCTGGATCTGAAGGAAAACATCCAGAATGCTACCAACGGCAAGGTCTATGTCAAATTGGCCCCCGGTGGTCAGCTTGGCGCGGGCGGTGCGCTGGTGCAGAAAGTACAGGGTGGAACCATTCAGGCCGCGCAGCACTCGCTGTCGAATTTTGCGCCTTTTGCGTCCACGGTCGACCTGATCAACATGCCGTATCTGTGCGGGTCGAACCAGCGCTTCACCAACCTTGTCCATTCGGACACGTGGAAAAGCGAAGTCCACCCCAAGGTCGAGGCGGCAGGCTTCAAGGCGTTGTTCTACGTGAATATCGATCCGCGTGTTGTCGCAGTCCGGCAGGGTGGCAATGCGGTCATAACACCGGGGGACATGGGCGGGATCAAGTTCCGCGTTCCCGGTTCGAAGATGCTGCAACAATACTATCGCATGGTTGGTGCCAACCCGACGCCTGTGGCATGGGGTGAAACACCTTCGGCGATCAAGCAGGGTGTTGCCGACGCGCTCGACCCGTCAGTTGGAGCACTGTATGTCTTTGGTTTCAAGGACATCCTCAGCCATGTGACCTTCACGCAGGCCGTTCCGGACAGTCAGGTTTATTCCTGTAATCTGGAGTGGTTCAACTCGATGCCTGCTGACGTGCAGGAAGGCATCATGTGGGGTGCCGAGATGACTGGTCATCAGAACCTGTCCAAGGTTCCGTCGGCCCGCGCCTATGCCATGGCCGAGTTGAACAAAGCTGGTGTTGAATTCCATTCGCTCAGCGATGATCAGCTGGCGGAATGGCAGGATGCCGGTGGGTATCAGCGTTCGGAATGGGATCCGTTCAAGACGGAACTGGCCGGTTCGATGGACAACTTTGAGAAGCTGGTCGAAGCGGCTGGTACGCAGGGCAAATACTACGTCCACGACGCCTAAGGTGAAACCCGTGGGCGCCTGTCGGCGTCCACGATTCTTGTACCGCGCGGCCGACAGTGGCCCGTCAAGGCAGGTACGGACCGGGCTGTCCCATCGCCGGAGGATCAGATGACCGTTCTTCAGAACATTGACCGAAACGCCGAACGCTGGTTGCTGCTGGTGTTCTACGTGATGCTGGTGATCACCATGGCCATCGAGGTGCTGCGGCGCGAGATATTCGCCTATTCCTCGATCTGGGGCGAGGAAATCGTGCGGTATTCCTTTATCTATCTGGCTTGGATCGGTGCTGCTGCCGCGGTGAAAGAGCGCGCTCATATCCGGATCGATGTGATCATGCACTATGTCGGGCCGCGCCCCAAGGCACTGCTTTATATCTTCGGCGATCTGGTGATGTTCCTGGTGGCGATCATCGCACTCTACTGGTCGTATGAAGCCGTGCACGTTTCAGCCAAGTTTGGTTCCGTTACGGACGGATTGCGGATTTCCAAGGTTTGGTTCCTGATGGCCGTGCCGACCGGGTTTGCCCTGATGATCTGGCGGCTGATCCAATCCCTGTTGCGCGATCTGAAATGTCTTCGCGACGGCACGCCCGTCTTCGAAGGCGACAAACTGTTTGACTGAGGAGAGACCGGATGCTTTGGAACTCCCTCAATCAAACCGTTGAACTGGGCTGGGATTTTTATCTGCCGGTGATCCTGTTTGTTGCCCTGATCGCTTTGGCCGTACCGGTTTGGGCGGCCATTGGAATGGCTGCGATCGTAATGCTGATCATGTCCGGTGACCTTCCACTCAGCCTTGTCGGAGAGAGCCTGTTTACCGGCATCGACGCTTTTGCCCTGACTGCCGTGCCCCTGTTTATCCTGACCGGGGATGTTCTGGTTCGGACGGGGTTGTCACGCAAGTTTCTGGATGTTGCCGAGGCTTTGACATGCTTCGCCAAGGGCGGCTTCGGATCGGCCACGGTGCTGGTCTGCGGAATGTTTGCCGCGATTTCGGGATCGGACGCCGCCGGGGCTGCTGCGGTTGGCAGGATGACCATCAACCGGTTGGTGGAAAGCGGGTATCCGCGCCCCTACGCCTGTGCTCTGGTCGCGGCCGGTGCCTGCACCGGCATCCTGATACCGCCCTCGATTGCCTATATCATCATCGGCCTTGTGCTGGGTATTTCCGCATCGACTCTTTTTCTGGCCGCCCTGATCCCGGGTCTGGCTATCCTGGTGTCGATCCTGATCACCAATATCATCATGAACCGCCTTTATGCATACGAAGGCGGCGGCATGATGACCATGGGGGAGTGGTTGGCCAATCTGGGCAAGGCGCTCAGGTCTGGCTGGTATGCCTTTATCGTGCCTGGGATTATCTTTTATGGCATCTTTTCGGGCCGACTTACGCCGACTGAGGCTGGTGCCACGGCTGTTGTCGTCACCATCATCATGGGCTTCATCCTGCGTACGCTGACATTGGCGGATTTTCCGTCGATGCTGGTCAGCTCTGCAAAGGTGAACGGGGTGATCCTGCCGATCATCGCGTTTTCCGCTCCGCTGGCCGAGGCGCTGGCGATCATGGGTGTTCCTCAGGGGTTTGTCACTTCGGTGACCTCGCTGACAGACGACCCATATCTGCTGATCCTGTTGATGATCGGCATCCTGATCGCAGCGGGCTGCGTCATGGAGACGACGCCGAATATCGTCATCCTGGCACCTATCCTGAAACCACTAGCGGACAATATCGGCATGAATGAGATCCAGTTCTGCATCATGATGATCACCGCGCTGGGAGTGGGTTTTATCACCCCGCCGCTGGGGCTGAACCTGTTCGTCGTATCTGGCATTACCGGTGAATCCATTCTGAAGATTGCCGCCCGAGCCGTGCCTTTCGTATTGACCATGCTGATCGTGGTGATCCTGATCGCCTACGTGCCAGCCGTGTCGACAACATTGCTCCCTGAAATCTACCAATAGGACCTGCTGAACATGCCTCGTGAATATCTGAAAAAGGCAACTTTAACGGCTCAATCACACGCCTCAGAGGTGCATGATACGGTGAAGACAATTCTGACCGATATCGAGGCGGGCGGTGATGCAAAGGCAAGAGAATACGCCGCCAAGTTCGACAAGTACGAAGGGAATGTCTTGCTGACCCCGGCTGAGATTGAGGCCGCCTGTGCAAAAGTTTCCGAAAAGCTGAAGGCCGACATCCGTTTCGCCCACGACAATGTGCGGCGCTTTGCCGAGACGCAGAAAGCGACCGTATCTGACGTTCAGACCGAGATCGTTCCGGGCTTCGTTGCTGGGCAGAAGGCAATTCCAGTGGATGCTGCAGGGTGTTACGTGCCAGGGGGGCGATACAGCCACATCGCCAGTGCGATTATGACAGTGACCACCGCGAAAGTTGCGGGATGTCGCCACATCACGGCCTGCTCGCCCCCGCGTCCCGGCGAAGGGGTCGCGCCTGCCATCGTTTATGCGGCGCATATCTGCGGGGCCGACAGCATTCTGGCCATGGGGGGCGTGCAGGGTGTTGCCGCCATGACCTACGGCCTGTTTGGTCTACCGCGCGCCAACATCCTTGTGGGCCCCGGCAATCAGTTCGTGGCCGAAGCCAAGCGCATCCTTTACGGCAAGGTTGGTATCGACATGATCGCAGGTCCGACCGACAGTTTGATCCTTGCCGATCAGTCCGCCGATGCGCATGTCGTCGCCACCGATTTGGTCAGTCAGGCCGAGCACGGATACAACTCGCCGGTCTGGCTGGTCACCGATGATCGCGACCTTGCGCAAAAGGTGATGGAACTGGTGCCTGCGCTGATCGCAGATCTGCCGGAACTGAACCGCGAAAACGCCTCGGCCGCATGGCGCGATTATGCTGAGGTTATCGTCTGTTCCAACCGCGAAGAGATGGCCGCCTGTTCCGACGAATACGCACCTGAGCATCTAACGGTTCAGGCTGAGGATCTGGATTGGTGGCTGGAACGGCTGACCTGTTACGGATCGCTGTTTCTGGGCGAGGAAACAACCGTGTCATACGGAGATAAAGCGACCGGTACGAACCATGTTCTGCCAACCTCGGGCGCGGCCAGCTATACTGGCGGGCTGAGTGTCCATAAATACATGAAGATTGTGACGTGGCAGAGGGCCACGCGCGAAGGGTCGAAGCCCATTGCCGAAGCGACCGCGCGGATATCGCGGTTGGAAGGAATGGAAGGTCACGCCCGTGCCGCAGATGTGCGTCTTGCAAAGTATTTCCCGGACGAGCAATTCGACTTGACCGCCGATGGATGACCCGCGCTCATTGTTTGACCTGACTGGCCGGGTGGCGTGTATCACCGGTGCCAGCTCGGGACTTGGGCGGCAAGTGGCACGGACTCTTGCCGCAGCAGGTGCGCGTGTTGTCGGTATAGCCCGGCGCAGCGAGGCATTGGCGCAGATGCAGGCCGAGATTGGCACGCGCGCTGCAACGGTTGTTGCAGACGTTGCAGATCGAGATGGGGTAAATGCGTTGACACAGGCCGTCGCTTCCAAGTTTGGCCCTCCGGACATACTGGTCCATGCGGCTGGGGTGAACACGCGTGAGGCTGCGGATGATGTTACTCCTGAGGGGTGGGATGCCACGCTTGCCCTGAACCTCAGCGCACCGTTCTTCCTCAGCCAGGCGATGGTTCCGGCGATGAAGGAAAAGGGGTGGGGGCGAATTGTCAATTTCGCCTCGCTGCAAACAACGCGCGCTTTTCCAGGTGGTATCGCCTATGGCGCGTCCAAGGCGGGGATCGGGCAGTTGACACGCGCCATGGCCGAGGCGTGGTCGCCCTTTGGCATAAACGCCAACGCCATCGGACCGGGGTTCTTTCCCACCGAACTGACGCAGGCTGTGTTCGACGACCCCAAGCGCGCGGAACGGAACGCCGCGCAAACCTGTATCGGACGCAATGGGCGGATGCAGGATATCGACGGGCCGATCCTGTTCTTATGCTCTCGGGCATCTGACTATGTCACGGGACAGGTTCTGATGGTTGACGGAGGGTTTACTGCCAAATGAAGGCTCTGGTTTACAAAGGTGTTGAACACATGGTTTTTGACGATGTGCCGAATGCCGAACCGGGCGCATCGGAACACCTGATCCGGGTCGAGGCGGTTGGCATCTGCGGATCGGACATGCACGCCTATCTGGGCCATGATGCACGTCGCCCAGCGCCCCTGATCCTCGGGCACGAGGCAGCCGGTGTCATAGCTGATGGTATCCGCGCCGGTGACCGGGTGACGATCAACCCGCTGGTAACCTGTGGCCAATGCGCGGCATGTCGGGCGGGTCGCGAGAATCTGTGCCCGGACCGCCAGATCATCTCGATGCCACCGCGCGAAGGGGCGTTCGCGCAATATGTCTCGATGCCAGGCAGAAATCTTGTCGACGTGCCCGATGATGTCCCTTTCGCCAAGGCTGCGCTGGCCGAACCTCTGGCGGTAAGCTGGCACGCAGTCAGACTGGGGATCGAGGCTCTGCATTCTGCGATGGACCGCCGCGCCTTGGTGATTGGCGGAGGGGCTATTGGCCTTGCGGCGGCCTTGGCCCTGCGGGCGCAGGGTATTGAAGACGTTACAATCGCGGAACCAAACGCGTTGCGCCGGACTTATCTGGCGGAAATCGAAAGTTTTGCACTTGTGGATGCGCCCAATGGGTCTTTCCCGTTGGTCATTGATGCTGTTGGATATGCCGCGACACGGTCGGTCGCTTCGGCTCTGGTCGCGCCGGGTGGCGTGATCGCGCATGTCGGATTGGGTGAAGATGCCGGAGGTCTGGACGTGCGTCGCATAACCTTGCAGGAGATCACCTTTATCGGAACCTACACCTACACCGCGCAGGATTTCCGCGACACGGCTCAGGCGATCTTTGACGGCCGTCTTGGCGCACTGAATTGGGTTGATGAGCGTGCACTGGCCGATGGCGCGCAGGCGTTTCGCGATATCCGCTCTGGCTCTGTAGCCGCACCAAAGATTATCCTGAGACCCTGGGGATAAACCTGACAGAACTGGAGGCCACCATGTATAAGAAAATTCTGGTCCCGATGGCTTTGGATCACGGCATATCACAACATACGCTGGAGGTCGCGCGTGGCTTGTCCGAAAACGGGGCCGAGATCATCGGATTGCATGTCTACGAAATGCCACAGGGATCAGTCAGCGCCTATCTCGACAAATCCGCAGTGGCCGAAGGGTTCGAGCGCGCGAGGCGGGCATTGTTGCAAAAAGTTGACGGGCTGGATGGTGTGAAAGCCGAAATTATCAAAGGACACACCGCCCGCACCATCATTGACTACGCTACCAGCAACAATGTGGACTGCATTGTTATAGGTTCGCACAAACCGGACCTGAGCGACTACTTTCTGGGATCGACAGCGTCACGCGTTGTTCGTCATGCCCCCTGCGCTGTACATGTGCACCGCAGAACCTGATTTCCTTAATCGCGCCAAGCGCCCCAACAGGACCAACAGCCCGACCATGAACATAGACAAGAAGATAACCGACGATCTGGTGGCCAACGATATCTCGTTCGTCACCACCGTCCCGTGCAAGCAACTGGCAGGTGTCATCGCTGAAATCGACCAGCGAGAGGACATCCATCACATCCCGTCCAACAAGGAAGACGAGGGGATGGGCCTGTGCGCCGGGGCATGGATGGGCGGCAAGCGTCCCGCGATCATCATGCAAAACACCGCAATCGGTGTGACGATCAACACACTGGCGACACTGATCCAGTTTTATCGCATGCCATTGCCGATGCTGATTTCCTATCGCGGAGAGCTGCGCGAACCGGTTGCCTGCCAGGTTGAAATGGCTGTGCACACCAAAGCGCTGCTGGCTCAGCTGAATATTCCGACTTATCACTTCCACCATCAGTCAGATGTTGAGGAGCTCGACACGATCCTCAAATACACCTTTATGTGCAACAAACCGGTCGCCATTCTGACCGATGCCAGTTTCTGGGGAGGCTATGGCGACCAATGATCCGCTCTGAAATTCTGAAAGAAATCGCTCCGATCCTGCGCGATCAGCTTGTTGTTTGCAACATCGGCATTCCAAGTCAGGAACTGCATGCCATCGACGACCAGCCCACCAATTTCTACATGCTGGGCACGATGGGACTGGCCTCATCCATCGGTCTGGGTCTGGCCTTGTCGCAGCCCAAACCGGTTATCGTGATCGATGGGGACGGGTCGGTTTTGACCAATCTGGGTACCTTGCCGACCATCGCCAACAACGTGGCGGACAACTATATCCTGTTGATCGTCGATAATGGGTCGTACGGGTCCACTGGGGATCAGCCGACATATGCCGGGCAGAAGACCTCTCTAGCGAAAATGGCGGAAGCCGCAGGATGCGAGCGCGTTATCGAATGCCAGGCCGAAGACACCGGCCGCGTGCTGCAAGAAGCGCTGGATTCGAAACAGATGACCATCATCGTGGCCAAGTGCGAAAGCGGAAATGCCAAGATGCCTGTTATCACTATGGATCCGGTGGTGATCCGCGACCGGTTCATGAAGGCCGTACAGGCCTGATGTTATCCAGCGCTATCCACAGTTCCGAGGACGCCCGCCGCCTCGCGCGGCGGCGTCTGCCGTGGATGGTATTTGACTATATCGACGGTTCCGCCGGGTCCGAGGTTGGCGCAGCCCGAAACAGGGCTGCACTGGATGCGCTGACCCTTCGCCCTAGAATTCTGAAAGATGTCAGCGAAAGGTCGCTTACTTGTTCCGTCTTTGGGAGGTCGACCCAACGCCCGTTTGGCATCGCACCGATGGGGATGTGCAACCTGTCGGCCCCCGGTGCAGATCTGATGCTGGCACGCCTTGCGGCGCGGTACGAGGTGCCGCTTGGGGTCTCAACCGTCGCATCGACGCCAATGGAAGACCTGATTGTCGAGGCAGAGGGACATGCCTGGTTTCAGCTGTATTTCAGCGGCGATGGCAGTGGCACCTTCAAGTTGGTCGAGCGCGCAAAGGCTGCGGGGTACGAAACGCTGGTGCTGACGGTGGACGTGCCCGAAGTGGGACGTCGACCGCGTGAATTGCGCCATGGGTTTAGGATGCCATTCAAAATGGGCCCGAAACAGGTGCTTGATTTTGCGCTTCACCCCCGGTGGTCGCTATCAACGCTACTGCGGGGCAAGCCCGAAATGGCGAATTTCCTGATGGACGGATATGATTTTGATCGCCGGGAAAGCCGGGCCAAGGCGACTTGGGAGACACTGGCCCGTCTGCGCGACCAGTGGGCCGGGAAACTGGTGGTCAAGGGCGTTCTGGATGCAGAGGACGCGCTGAACCTCAAGTCGGCAGGTGTCGATGCCATTCAGGTCTCAAGCCACGGTGGCCGCCAGTTGGACAGTGCGCCCGCGCCGATTGCCGTATTGCCTGAAATTCGGAACGCCGTCGGTCCGGAATATCCGCTGTTTTACGACAGCGGTTTGCGCTCGGGCGAGGATGTTTTGAAAGCCTTGGCAAACGGCGCAGATTTTGCCTTCTTCGGCCGCATCCTGCAATTTGCAATCGCGGCAGAAGGGGAAGAAGGGCTTGAGCAACTGTGGTCTGTGCTGAGTGATGAAATGAGTATTGCCATGGCGCAGATGGGCGTTTCGTCGCTGGGCGAGGTGCGTCTCGAAACCTGAAACCAGTTTGGGGAACGACCCGAGGCGTACCTGCGAGTCGTTCCTATGCTGGTTTAACCGCGGCGTCTGCGACGGCGCCCACCGCCTGTTTCGCTCTCTCCACCTGTGTTGAAGCTTGGATTGGGCAGCGTGACAACCTGCGCCAGTTCCGGAAACGGATCGGTTTTGTGCGGGATCGCGTTGGCGGCCACGAAATGATCCTGGAACTTCGGCTCAATGGCGGTTTCGATCTTGGTGATCTCGCGCACGACGCGTTCGATTTCAGCGCGTGATCCGATATTGCACAGCGCAATCCGTGCACCTGTACCAGCGGCGTTACCCGCGCTGGTGACCTTGTCAAGCGGTGCATCAGGGATCATGCCCAGAACCATGGCGTGCTTGGTCGAGATATGAGCGCCAAAGGCACCGGCCAGAACCACACGATCCACCTTGTCAACTTCCATCTCGTCCATCAGAAGGCGCGCACCGGCATAAAGCGCGGATTTTGCCAGCTGGATGGCGCGGATGTCGCCCTGCGTGACAGTGATGCGGGGGCCGCCTTCGGCGCTGGCGTCGTGAATCAGGTAAGCATGTGTGCGGCCTTCAGGAATGCAGCGGGCCGTTCCAGTCTGCTCGGCCGATCCGATCAGGCCGCTTTCGTCCAGAAGTCCAGCCATACGCATCTCGGCCACAGCTTCGATAATGCCCGAGCCGCAGATGCCGGTGATACCAGTGGTGGCGACATCAAGGTCAAAGCCGTCTTCGTCCGACCATTTCTCGGACCCGATGATGCGAAAGCGGGGTTCCTTGGTAAGGGGATCTATTTCGATCCGCTCGATCGCACCGGGTGCAGCGCGCTGGCCAGAACTGATCTGAGCGCCTTCAAACGCAGGCCCGGTAGGTGAGGAACAGGCCAGAACGCGGCTGGTGTTGCCCAGCAGGATTTCGGCATTGGTGCCCACATCGACGATCAGAACCAAATCCTCGGATTTGCCGGGTTCTTCGGACAGGGCAACCGCCGCACAATCCGCGCCTACATGGCCCGCGATGCAAGGCAGGATGTAGACCTGCGCGCGGGGGTTCATGGTGGTCAGTTCCATCTCGCGTGCGGGCAGGGACATCGACTCGGACGTGGCCAGGGCAAAGGGCGCCTGACCCAGCTCGACGGGATCCAGACCCAGCAGCAGATGGTGCATGACCGGGTTGCAGACAAACACCGTTTCAACGATCAGCGCGGTGTCAATGCCAGCTTCTTCGGCGATTGAGGTGGTCAGATCATTGATCGCCTCGCGCACGGCTTTTGTCATTTCCCGATCCCCGCCGGGGTTCATCATGGAATATGAAACACGGCTCATCAGGTCTTCGCCAAAGCGGATTTGCGGGTTCATCAGACCCGATGACGCTTTGACTTCGCCGGTTTCCAGGTCGGTCAGATGAGCCGCAATCGTAGTTGAGCCGAGGTCGATGGCCAGCCCATACATCCCGCCTTCGTGCAGGCCGGGCCAGATTTCGACAATGCGTGCGACGCTGTCCTTGTGGCCTTTGTGAACTGCCACAGTGACCTCCCATTTGCCTTTGCGCAGAACCGGTTGCAGCTTGGACAAAAGTGACAGATCCGCTGTGACCGCGTCAATTTTCCACTGCTGGCGCAGTGCGCGCTCAAGGCGCTCCAGATCGCCGGTTGGCGAATGCATGTCGGGTTCTTCGACCACCACGAAATACAGACGCGTTGCTGAATCCATGGTGATGGCGCGTGCCGTGGCGGCCTTGCGAACGACCTGACGATGTACCTGGCTTTCTGGCGGTACGTCGATCACGACATCGCCCTGAACCGAAGCCTGACAGCCCAGTCGACGACCGGGTTTCAGACCGCGCTTGTCGTCGTATCGTTGCTCGACAGCGTTCCATTCGCTCAGCGCATCCTTGGCCACCGTGACGCCGTGCTTGGGAAACTCGCCATAGCTTGGGGTGATCTGACACTTTGAACAGATACCACGGCCCCCGCAAACCGAATCCAGATCCACTCCCAATTGGCGGGCTGCGGTCAGAATGGGCGTTCCGACAGGAAAATGCCCGCGTTTGCCGGACGGGGTAAAGACGACAAGTGGGTCGGTGGTCATGAGTGACATGCCTTTTTGTGTTCGCGCGTTTTCCCGGCAAGATATGGGTTTGAGCGCAAAGGGAAAGGGCTATCAGCGGCACGATTTGCGCGGCATGCGTCGTTTTCTTCGGCTGTATAGGCAACTGGAGCCACAGAGTTGCCCCCAAGGGCTTTTCCTTTGGTTCAATCCATGCAATAGGGTCACCGCCAAACGGGCTTTTGCATGGGGTATTCAGATGCAGATTCGTGAGGCACTCACCTTTGACGACGTTCTTCTGGTTCCGGCCGCATCTTCAGTGCTGCCGGCAACAGCGAACACCACCACGCGTGTCACGCGTGAGATTACCATGAACATCCCGCTGCTGAGCTCGGCCATGGACACTGTGACCGAGGCGCGCATGGCCATTGCCATGGCACAGGCGGGAGGTATCGGGGTCATCCACAAGAACCTTTCCGTAGAAGAGCAGTCTCGCGAGGTTCGCCGCGTCAAACGGTTCGAATCGGGTATCGTCTACAACCCCGTTACCTTGCGTGCGGATCAGACCCTGGCCGATGCGAAGGCTCTGGTCGAGCGCTATAATTTCACCGGTTTCCCGGTGGTTGACGCAGATGGTCGCGTGGTTGGTATCGTGACCAACCGGGATATGCGCTTTGCCAATTCAGACGACACGCCGATCAAGGCGATGATGACCTCGGAAAACCTGGCAATGCTGAAAGAACCCGCTGATCTGGAAGAGGCCAAAAGCCTGATGCGGGCCCGTCGTATCGAAAAACTGCTTGTCGTTGATGGCACGAGAAAACTGACAGGTCTGCTGACGCTGAAGGACACCGAACAGGCCGTTCTGAACCCAACTGCGTGCAAAGACCGGCTTGGCCGCCTGCGAGTGGCTGCCGCGACTTCGGTTGGAGACGCGGGATTTGAGCGGTCCGAGCAACTGGTGGCTTCGGGCGTGGATATCATTGTTGTCGATACGGCGCATGGTCACTCTCAGGGCGTGCTGGATGCGGTGAGACGGGTCAAAACCCTGTCGAACGAGGTTCAGATCATTGCCGGAAACGTAGCTACAGGCGAGGCGACCAAGGCGCTGATCGACGCAGGCGCTGACGCCATCAAGGTTGGTATTGGCCCCGGCTCGATCTGTACAACACGCATGGTGGCGGGCGTTGGTGTCCCTCAGCTGACCGCGATCAGTGATTGTGCCGCCGCGGCGGGGGATGTTCCGGTCATTGCGGATGGTGGCATCAAGTTTTCGGGCGATTTTGCCAAGGCAATTGCCGCCGGTGCGTCGTGCGCCATGGTGGGTTCGATGATCGCGGGCACAGACGAAAGCCCGGGTGAGGTCATTCTGTATCAGGGCCGGTCGTTCAAATCCTATCGCGGTATGGGCAGTCTTGGTGCGATGGCGCGCGGATCGGCGGATCGGTATTTCCAGAAGGACGCGGCAAATGACAAGCTGGTACCCGAAGGGATCGAAGGGCAGGTTCCTTACAAAGGATCAGCCAGTGCAGTGATCCACCAGCTTGTTGGTGGTTTGCGCGCTGCAATGGGATACACCGGCTGCGCGACCGTCGAAGAGATGCGCAGAAACTGCCAATTCGTGAAGATCACGGGCGCAGGTCTGAAAGAGAGCCACGTGCACGATGTTCAAATCACACGTGAAAGCCCGAACTACCGGGTGATGTAAGCCGTTGCGCATGACATACGGCACCCTAGCACGGGGTGCCGTAGTGATTTTGGATTGGCCTGTCACGGCCTTTTTCAGCAAAGGTAATCCGTGATGACACCTGCTGCCCGCGTTCAGGCCTCGATTGAAATTCTGGATGAAATTCTCGCCGGGGCCCCGGTTGAAAAGGCGCTGACCGGCTGGGCGCGGCGCAGCAGGTTTGCGGGCTCCAAGGATCGGGCAGCTATTCGCGATCATGTGTTTGACGCTTTGCGGTGCAAACGCTCATTTGCTGCGTTGGGTGGTTCCGGAACTGGTCGCGGCCTGATGATCGGCGCCTTTCGCGCATCGGGTGAAGATCCGGTTGAGTTGTTTACCGGCGACCGCCACGCGCCCGAAGCCCTACAAAATGAAGAAGTATCAAGGGATTTTGAATCCGAAGCCGAGAGATATGATTTTCCTGACTGGCTGTGGCCAAAGCTCGTCTCATCCTTGAACGATGCCGCCGTTCCTTGCGCATTGGCATTGCAGGAACGCGCTCCGGTTATTCTGCGGGTCAACTTGTTGAAAACGGATGTAACCCGGGCGATTGATGCTTTGGCGACCGACGGTATTTCAGCCCGTCCAACGCCGATATGTGAAACCGCTCTGGAGGTGACAGAGGGCGCGCGTCGGATCGCGCAAAGCCAGGCATACGCTCAGGGTTTGGTCGAGCTTCAGGATGCGGCAAGTCAGGCGGTTGTTGCTTCCTTGGATCTGCGCCCTGGAATGCGCGTTTTGGACTATTGCGCTGGGGGCGGCGGCAAGTCGCTTGCGATTGCTGCCTACAAGGGTGTCGAGGTTTACGCTCATGATGTGAATGCGCGCCGAATGAAGGATATTCCAGCGCGGGCAGAACGGGCAGGGGCCAGAATAACCATCCTGAACAGCGCGGAACTTGCTGGTCACGGGCCTTTTGACGTCGTTTTGGCCGACGCCCCGTGTTCTGGCAGCGGTTCGTGGCGGCGCGCACCGGCAGGCAAATGGGCGTTGACTGAAGACCGTTTGCAAGAACTCACGGTCATTCAGGCTGACATTCTCGCAGATATCACGCCATTGGTCCAAGCAGGTGGAGTGCTGGCTTATGCAACGTGTTCGGTTCTTGCCGACGAGAACGATGCGGTTGTCGACAGGTTTCTGACAAAACATGCGGGCTGGCGTGAAACCTTCCGGCAGGCATGGCAGGTAACTCGCGGGTCCGACGGGTTCTTTACGTCACACTTGACGCGCTGATCTTTCGGTAAATACAACCTTGGGTAGCTAACTTGTTTTTTAACGCCGTTAGGCGAGTGTTAACCAATTCTACCTGTTATTACCGCAAAACCTGTGCCCGAGCCGTTTATGCCTGACATCACTGAATTTGTTCCAGCCCCTTCAGCCGCCAATACTCCATCGGTGTTTCGGATCGGGTCGTTAGTGTTTGTGGCGCTGTTGATCAGCCTGGCACCTGCGGTTGGGTTTCTGCCGTCGGATTGGACAAAAGGTTTGCTGGCAACAGGCATTTCCCTTTTGGTTGTGGCGCTCTTGTTTGGGATCAAGGGGGCGATTACGAACAGGCATTTGCAACAGATATCAGCCCTTTTGGCCGCTTTCGCAGAGCGCGAGGATGCTCCGGTCGTGATCTCAAACGGGTATGGTGACATATTGGCCGCGAACGTCCTGGCGGACAAAAAGCTGGGGGCCATACGAGGCGAAAACCTAGCCCGCTGTTTGCGCTCCAGGTTTGCTAACCCTTCGGCGATCTTGTTGAGCCTACAATCGCGGGCGCAATCCACAGGAAGCGCCCAGAGCGAGTTTCCCGGTGGCGATCGGACTATTTCGGTTTCCGTGCACCGATTGCGGCCGGGACTGTTCTACTGGAACTTTAGCTGTGTTCAACAGGATAGCTGGCAAACCCTTGGCTTGCCGGTCGTAACCCTTGGACGCGCAGGTGACGTATTGCGCGTCAATGCCACGGCCGAGCGTTTGTTTGGTGCGCACCCTGCCAGGGCGCAGGATATTTTCAGCGAAGCCGAACCGCGGACCGGGGCTGTCAACGCAGTCAGGACCCGCGATGGTCATATTCTGGCAGCCGTGTCCGAATTTTCTCAATCCGGGTCGGAACGAAGCCTTTGTTTGTTACCGATTACGCAGATGCCCGCACAGGATGCGGTCATGTCCTTCTCTGACCTCCCGGTTCCAATCCTCAGACTTTCCGAGGACGGCATCATTCTGGACAGTAATCGGCTGGCGGCGAAACTGTTGGGAAAGAAGCAGCTTGAAGGCAGTAACATCAGCGACATCATGCGGGGCGTAGGGGGCCCTGTGCTGGATTGGTTGAAACGAACCGAGGCGCATGAAGAAACGCAGCGATCAGAGTTTTTGCAGTTCATTAGGGACGACAAGGAAATCTTTGTTCAAGTCACCCTGAGCCGTGTGTTTGTCGATGGAAAGATATGCCTGATCGCGGTTCTGAACGATGCGACTGAACTGAAGACTCTGGAAGCTCAATTCGTTCAGGGCCAGAAGATGCAGGCCGTAGGGCAATTGGCCGGAGGTGTTGCACATGATTTCAACAACCTGCTGACGGCCATTTCCGGTCACTGCGATCTGCTGCTGTTGCGCCATGACCAGAATGACCCGGACTACGGGGATTTGGTGCAGATCAATCAGAATGCCAACCGGGCCGCCGCGCTGGTCAGTCAGCTTTTGGCGTTTTCGCGAAAACAGACCCTCAGGCCGGAAGTGTTGGATCTGCGTGACACGATCTCGGACCTTATTCACCTGCTGAACCGTTTGGTTGGCGAGAAGGTGCAATTGACGCTGAGCCACGATCCGGTGCTCAAACCCGTGCGGGCGGACAAGCGTCAACTTGAGCAGGTGCTGATGAACCTTGTCGTTAACGCACGAGATGCCATGCCGGACGGTGGTGAAATTCGCATTGAAACCAGTGTGTTGACCCTTTTGCAGCCTCTCATGCGGGACAGGGCAACCGTACAACCGGGCGACTATGTGACAGTCAAGGTTGTGGATGGCGGTGTTGGTATCCCAGCAGATAAGCTGCAGAAGATTTTCGAACCCTTCTACACCACGAAACGAACTGGTGAGGGCACCGGGTTGGGGTTGTCAACGGCCTACGGGATCGTAAAGCAAACCGGTGGGTTTATCTTTGTCGACAGCGCAATTGGACGGGGCACCGAGTTCACTGTCTTTCTTCCGGTTTGCGCGACGACGTCCGAGGTCGAAACTGAATCGCCAGTCCAGCCCGAAGCCCAGAGCGCCAGGCAGGGCGAAGGCGTGGTGCTGCTGGTCGAGGATGAGGCGCCTGTTCGCGCCTTTGCGACCCGCGCCCTGCGGCTGAAAGGTTACACCGTGCTCGAGGCGGACTCGGCGGAAGAGGCGCTTCGACTGCTTGAAGATTCCGCGTTAAGTGTTGATGTATTCGTCACAGATGTTGTCATGCCAAGAATGGACGGGCCCACTTGGGTGCGCAAGGCCATGGAGACGCGCCCGGATGCGCGTGTGATTTTCGTGTCCGGGTATACCGAAGGCGTTTTCGGCGATACCGGTCCGGATATTGCCAACTCAACCTTTCTGCCCAAACCGTTTTCCCTCACCCAACTGACAGAGGCCGTGTTTCAACAACTCAACTGATGGATCACAATGCGGCTTTGTGCAGCGCAAATTCTTCCGGGCAGGCATTTCGAAACTTCTGTTCGGTAGCAGGTGACAGATGCAAATCTCCCGGAGGCGATACGTTTTCGCGCTTCAGGTCGATCTGCATGTCCAGACGTGTTTGCAGAAAGTCCAACACCTTGTCCTGATGTTCGTATTTGAAGATATGACGAGCGCCAGCACTGTCGTTGCGGGTACGGAAGAATTGCGCCTGGCTGCCGACATTTGCGAACTCGGGACGTGTGTCCAGCAAATAGGCTTGAACGAATGCGTCAAAACTCATGTCACGTGTCGAGCGCGGTTGACCTATCAAGTCTTCACGACTGCGAAACCGGTACCAGCTGCCCAGCCAATCCAACGGCTCGCGCACAACGGCCATAATTTCCATCTCGGTATCAAACAGTTTTCGAAACATGGTCTGGAAAAACCGGTCATACCGACGCACCGGGGCGTGTTTCAGCTCAGGTGGATGTGTCACGATGAGATCGGCCCGGTCACGCAACGCCGTGTGATAAGCCGTGCTTCCGGTCTTGGGGACTGAAAGAAAAGCAAGTCGTTCTTTATAAAAAACAAGCATTTATCGGTTCCCAAGGTTGCCATGCTTCTTATGCAGATTGTCGTAAACGACTCTTTAACACAATTGCAGAAGACTGATTTCTGTAAGTTTTAGTTGAAATGTTCTCTTTTTGATCTCATAAGGAACAAGAGGCGAACAAAGCAGCGATTGCCGCCCGATTAAGGGTGTGACAAAAGGGAAGGCGACAGGACAATGGCGGATCTTCTGACAATGAGCGACAAGAAAAACGCAGACAAGCAAAAGGCGCTCGACAGTGCGCTGGCCCAGATCGAACGGCAGTTCGGCAAGGGGTCGATCATGAAGCTGGGAGAAGATGCCCGGCAGGATATCGAGGCGAGCTCGACCGGGTCGCTGGGTCTGGATATCGCGCTGGGTATCGGCGGGCTGCCGATGGGGCGTATCGTTGAGATTTACGGGCCTGAGAGCTCGGGTAAAACCACTTTGACCCTTCATTGCATTGCTGAGCAGCAAAAGCGCGGCGGAGTTTGCGCGTTCGTAGATGCGGAACACGCTCTGGACCCGCAATATGCCCGCAAGCTGGGCGTTGATCTGGATGAGCTTTTGATCTCCCAGCCTGACACCGGTGAGCAGGCGCTTGAAATCACAGATACTCTGGTACGCTCGGGCGCAGTCAATATGGTTGTTGTCGACTCGGTCGCTGCCCTGACGCCGAAATCGGAACTCGAAGGGGACATGGGAGACAGCAGCGTGGGTGTTCAGGCCCGGCTGATGAGCCAGGCAATGCGCAAACTGACAGGCTCGATCAGCCGTTCGAACTGCATGGTCATCTTCATCAACCAGATCCGGATGAAGATCGGCGTGATGTTCGGCAGCCCGGAAACCACAACCGGTGGCAATGCGCTGAAATTCTACAGCTCGGTTCGGCTGGATATCCGCCGGATTGGCGCGATCAAGGACCGGGATGAAGTGGTCGGGAACCAGACCCGCGTCAAAGTTGTGAAGAACAAGGTCGCACCGCCGTTCAAGCAGGTCGAGTTCGATATCATGTATGGCGAAGGCATCTCGAAGATGGGCGAATTGCTGGATTTGGGTGTTAAAGCTGGTGTTGTCGAAAAGTCCGGGTCCTGGTTCAGCTATGGTGATGAGCGGATCGGGCAGGGGCGTGAGAACGCCAAACAATACCTGCGGGAAAACAGCCGGGTGGCGCTGGACATCGAAGACAAGATCCGCGCGGCGCATGGGCTGGAATTCGATATGTCGCCAGGCGTTGCCGAGGATGACGATATTCTGGAGGCCTGATGTCCTGAGGTGGGTAACCCCTGACATCTGCGCAAAGACTGTAACACTTGAAACAAGGCGGCTTGATCGGGTCGCCTTGTTTCGTTCCTGTGTGCCTCTGCTGTGGACACTCACCTGACACGGGGCTAAACCAACGGAGACCAAGATATATGTGCGCCGAGAGAGCCCTATGCCAACCCTGAACGACATCCGATCGACTTTTCTGAACTACTTTGAAAAACAAGGGCATGAGATCGTCGCGTCCAGCCCGCTGGTGCCGCGCAATGACCCGACACTGATGTTCGTGAACTCAGGCATGGTGCAGTTCAAGAACCTGTTTACCGGTCTGGAAACCCGCGATTACAAACGCGCCACCACGGCCCAGAAATGTGTGCGTGCGGGCGGCAAGCACAACGATCTTGACAATGTTGGCTATACGGCGCGTCACCACACGTTTTTTGAGATGCTGGGAAACTTTTCATTCGGGGATTACTTCAAACATGAAGCGATCCCTTTTGCCTGGGAACTGATCACCAGGGAATTCGGTATCGACAAGACCCGCCTGTTGACCACCGTCTATCATACCGATGATGAAGCCTTTGAAATCTGGAAAAAGGTCGGTGTGCCCGAGGACAGGATCATTCGCATCGCCACCAATGACAATTTCTGGCAGATGGGTCCGACCGGACCTTGCGGCCCGTGCACCGAGATCTTCTATGATCACGGCGATCACATCTGGGGCGGCCCTCCGGGATCACCCGAGGAGGATGGCGACCGATTCATCGAAATCTGGAACGTCGTTTTCATGCAAAACGAGCAGTTCGAAGATGGCTCGATGGTCGAACTTGACATGCAGTCGATCGACACAGGTATGGGGCTCGAACGGATTGGGGCGCTGTTGCAGGGCAGCCATGATAATTACGACACCGACCTGTTCAAAACCCTGATCGAGGCTTCGGCGGATGCGACCGGTGTCGACCCCTATGGCGACCAGAACGTGCATCACAGGGTGATCGCGGATCACTTGCGGTCGACCTCGTTCCTGATTGCAGACGGTGTGATGCCCAGCAATGACGGCCGGGGATATGTTCTGCGCCGGATCATGCGCCGCGCCATGCGCCATGCGCACCTGCTGGGCGCCAAGGATCCTGTCATGCATCGCCTGGTGCCTACGCTGGTGCAGCAGATGGGCGGGCATTATTCTGAACTGAAACAGGCGCAACCGCTTATCGAAGAGACGCTGCTGCTGGAAGAAACCCGGTTCAAGCAGACGCTGGACCGTGGTCTGAAGTTGCTGGATGATGAGGTTTCAGGGCTTTCCGAGGGGGCACCCCTGTCAGGTGAAGCGGCCTTTAAGCTTTACGACACGTATGGCTTCCCACTGGATCTTACGCAGGATGCGCTGCGTGAAAAGGGCCTGAGCGTCGACACGGACGGTTTTGACACCGCGATGGCTGAACAGAAGGCCAAGGCACGTGCTGCATGGGCCGGGTCAGGTGAAGCAGCGGATCAGGTTGTATGGTTTGATGTGCTGGATACCGCCGGTGCGACGGATTTTCTGGGCTACGATACCGAGAAAGCCGAAGCGCAGGTTGTCGCCCTGGTTGTTGATGGCGCACTGGTTGACAAGATCGACGCGGGCAGCAGCGGTTGGGTCGTCGTGAACCAGACCCCGTTCTACGGGGAGGCCGGCGGTCAGGTCGGCGATACTGGCGCGTTGCGTAGGCTGGAGGATCGCGATCACCTGAGCCGCGTGGAGGACACGAGGAAGTTTGCCGACGGCAAGGTCTATGCTCATAAGGTAGCAGTTCAAAGCGGCGTTGTTTGCAAGGGCGACGCGGTAGAGTTTGAGGTTGATCACGCCCGCCGTTCCGCCATTCGCGCCAATCACTCGGCCACGCACCTGCTGCATGAAGCCCTGCGCGAAACGCTGGGTGACCACGTGGCGCAGCGCGGCTCGCTGAACGCGGCGGATCGTCTGCGGTTCGACTTCAGTCATTCCAAAGCGCTGAGCCTGGAGGAAATCCAGAAAGTCGAACGTGAGGTGAACGATTTCATCCGCCAGAATTCGACTGTTGAAACCCGGGTCATGACACCCGACGACGCGCGCGCATTGGGCGCGCAGGCCCTGTTCGGCGAGAAATATGGTGACGAGGTTCGTGTCGTCTCCATGGGCAAGGCACCAACAGGCAAAGGCCATGACGGCGATACGTGGTCGATAGAACTCTGTGGCGGCACACATGTGCGCCAGACAGGTGATATCGGCACCTTTGTTGTGTTGGGTGACAGCGCCAGCAGTGCAGGTGTGCGCCGGATCGAAGCGCTGACCGGGGATGAGGCCTTCCGCTATCTTTCGGCACAGGATCAACGTCTGGCTCAGGTGGCATCGGAACTGAAGGCGCAACCGGACGACGTGGTGGCGCGCGTGAAAAGCCTTCTGGACGAACGCAAGGCCTTGCAGAACGAAGTGGCTCAGTTGCGCCGGGATCTGGCTATGGCTGGCGGGGCCGGTCAGGGCGGTGATGCCGAGGCGCGGGATGTAAACGGTGTGAAATTCCTGGCACAAGCGCTCAGCGGTGTTTCAGGCAAGGACCTTCCCGCGTTGATCGACGAACACAAAAGCCGCCTTGGATCGGGTGCGGTGTTGCTGATTGCGGATACGGGCGGCAAGGCGGCCGTTGCGGCTGGTGTGACAGAAGACCTGATCGGACGGATTTCGGCGGTGGATCTTGTCAAAGCTGCGGTAATCGAGTTGGGCGGAAAAGGCGGCGGCGGTCGTCCTGATATGGCCCAGGGCGGCGGCAAGGATGCATCAAATGCAGATGCGGCAATCAAGGCCGCACAACAGGTTTTGGGAGGTTAATATGGCTGCTCTTTGGATTGCGCATGTCACGGTGACGAACACTGAGGCTTACGGCAAATACGCGGAACTGGCCGGACCGGCCATCGCCAAGCACGGGGGCGAGTTTATCGCCCGTGCTGCACGGTACGTTCAGCTGGAAGGTAAGGAACGTCCACGAAACGTAGTGGCGCGCTTCCCAACGCTGGAGGCTGCGGTTGAATGCTATAACTCGGATGAGTACCAGCAGGCCCTGAATCACGCGCGCGGCGCAAGTGAGCGTGAACTGGTTGTGGTGGAAATCACCGAGTGACATATGGGCCTTGCGTCCAAGGCGCTGATATTTCCAAGAAAACCGGCAGTGAATAAGCAAGATTCGGCTTATGTCATGTTTGGTTGATACTGATTAGCACGCGACAGCGGGCTGTTTTTTGTTTAATTGATTTAATTCAATCACTTACCCTTTGATGCTCCTGTTCTGTCGAATGGGTCCTGGCAGAATTGTGGCCGCGCCAACAAAATTCTTACGTGAAATTGTCAGATTCTCGGACGAATTTTCGCCCCGTTTCCTTTGCAGGTTCTCAAGAGATTGCGCGAAACGCCTGATCACAGATAGTTTCAAGAAACAGAATGTGGTGCAGTTGGACATGCAATCGTTCGAAGAACATCGGATCGGGGAACTCGCATGATTTCATTCGCGAATTTAGCCAAGAGGTGTGTTGCCGCTCTTGCATCGGCTGCGGCGCGCGCATTGGGTATCTGCACCGTGTGTATCGGCGTAATCGCCTCCGCACCTGTCGCGCAGGCATCCGACGGCGTCTTTATCCCAATCGTTGCGTCTTCACCTCCGCCCTCAGGCGCAATCAACCTATGCAACCAATATAACTGGGCTTGCACTGCAAAACGCTCGGTCACGTTGTCCAGCCACCAAGAGCTGACGGTGGTAAATCAAGTGAATCGCCGCGTAAACGCGTCGACCCGGGAAGTTACGGATCAGTCCCAGTACAAAACGCGCGAGCGATGGGCCTTGCCAACACCCAGAGGCGGTGATTGTGAAGACTTTGCATTGTTGAAGAAGAGGGATCTGATCCATGCCGGGGTTGATCCAAGTAAGCTTTTGATTGCGACCGTTCTGGACACACGCCGGACGCCTCATGCGGTTCTGGTCTACCGCTCGGCGCAGGGCGACCTGATCTTGGACAATCTCACAAACCGGATCAAACCCTGGACAGCTACGCGCTATTTGTTCCTGCGCATGCAAGATCCGAAGCGGCCCAGTCAATGGGTCGGCGTTTACGGGCGCAGCTGACCTCAGCGGTATATTTACCTACCCAAAATCTTACCCTTGGACGCAGATTTGGTCTGCGCCCAAGAGTGTAGTCTTTGACCTTACGCTTGGACGGATTAATCCGAACGTTTTGCGTATCGACGTATTCCAGCCCCGAAGCCTCGACCAGCAGAGTTTTTTCTATCGAATATGCTCCGCGTTCCTAGGGCCGGTTCGCTGGTATTCGGTTTCGTCTTTATCAGTCTTCTTCGTGCTCTTCACCACCGGGCTCTTCACCACCGGGCTCTTCACCACCGGGTTCTTCCCCACCGGGTTCTTCTCCACCGGGTTCTTCGCCACCGGGTTCTTCGCCACCGGGTTCTTCGCCACCGGGTTCTTCACCACCGGGTTCTTCACCACCGGGCTCTTCACCACCGGGTTCTTCACCACCGGGCTCTTCGCCACCGGGTTCTTCACCACCGGGCTCTTCGCCACCGGGTTCTTCACCACCGGGTTCTTCACCACCAGGCTCTTCGCCACCGGTTGGGTTACCGCCGCCACCATTGGGGGGCGTGCCATTTTCCTGGGAAGGTCCGTCGCCGGATCTCTGGTCTGAGACACCGATCGATGCGGTCGGGAAGTCACTTAGCAGACCTGCCAGCGGGGCGCATTCTGCACCGACGCGCGCCAGAATCTGATCGAAGTCATGACGGCGTTGAATGTAGCGGATCATGCCGGATGTCACAGCATCGCATTCGCACAAAACCTGCGCGGACGCAGCGGATTGCCGTGCTGTTGCAACCGTACATGTCCCAGCGGCAAAGGTTTCACCGGCAGGTGAAAGCAGAAAAGTTGTCGCAATAAAAAACAGTGGAAACTTGCGAGCTCTATTACCCATTTTGAACTCCTTGGAACTCGATAACTAAACTACGTCCTTCTATGCACCATTCCCATATCGGTGTTTGTGAAGGACGTCACACTTCTGACGTGTTTTGACCATAATTCGAGGGCGCCTACAATATCTTGTTGGTGAGGCCCGGGGCGGAAATTTTCAACCATGCGGAGAAAGGTGTTAGTTTTCAAATAAAAACCGGGCAGTGAGCCCGGTTTTTCTGATTTCGTCTTTTGTCGTATTGGAAGCAAATATGCCACACTATTGCCATTGTTTCCGTTTGGTCAGTTTGCAACCTGAGGGTGTTCTAGGCAGATTTGGCCATCCGCTTACGCTCGTGCGGGTCAAGAAAACGCTTCCGCAGGCGCACCGCGTTTGGTGTAACTTCCACCAGTTCATCATCGTCGATATAGGCAATTGCCTCTTCCAGTGAGAACTGAATATGCGGCGTCAGGCGGACCGCGTCGTCGGATCCACTGGCGCGCACGTTTGTCAACTTCTTGCCTTTGAGCGGGTTCACTTCCAGATCGTTGTCTCGCGAGTGTTCGCCGATCACCATACCCTGATATACGTCTGTTTGCGGACCAACAAACATACGGCCACGTTCTTCCAGGTTCCACAGCGCATAAGCCACAGCCTGACCTTTCTCCATCGAGATCAGAACGCCTGCGCGACGGCCCGGAATTTGCCCCTTATGTGGCGCCCAATCGTGGAACACACGGTTCAGTACACCGGTACCGCGCGTGTCGGTCAGAAATTCGCCGTGGTAACCAATCAGACCACGGGACGGGACATGGGCGATGATCCGCGTCTTGCCGGTACCAGCCGGGCGCATCTCGACCAGTTCACCTTTGCGGGCGCCGGTGATCTTTTCGATAACGGAACCAGAATATTCGTCATCCACGTCGATGGTGACTTCTTCGATGGGCTCAAGCCGCTGCCCGTCTTCCTGACGGAACAGAACCTGAGGGCGCGAGATGCTAAGCTCAAAGCCTTCTCGGCGCATGTTCTCGATCAGAACGCCCATTTGCAGCTCTCCGCGGCCCGCAACTTCGAACGCCTCGCCGCCGGGGGTGTCGGTGACACGGATGGCGACGTTCGACTCGGCTTCTTTCATCAGGCGGTCACGTATGACGCGAGATTGAACTTTTTTGCCGTCACGGCCTGCTAGTGGAGAATCATTGATACCGAAGGTCACGGTAATGGTCGGCGGATCGATGGGCTGCGCGGGCAGGGCCTCAGTGACCTGAGGGGCAACCAGCGAATCCGCTACGGTGGCTTTGCTCATGCCAGCGATGGTCACGATGTCGCCTGCTTCGGCCACATCGATGGGCTGCTGGGCCAGTCCCCGGAACGCCAGGATTTTCGTGGCGCGGAAGTTTTCGATGACCGAACCATCGCGGCTGAGCGCCTTGAGGCTGTCGCCAGCCTTCAGCGTACCGCTTTCCACACGGCCGGTCAGGATACGGCCGATGAAGGGATCGCTGCCCAGTGTCGTGGCCAGCATCCGGAAGGGTTCATTTTTGTGATCGACCTGCTTCGGAGCAGGAACATGATCGACGATCAGGTCGAAAAGCGCGCTCAAGTCCTTGCGGGGGCCGTCCAGCTCCATATCCGCCCAGCCCGAACGGCCCGAGGCGTACATTGAAGGGAAATCCAACTGGTCGTCATCCGCGCCGAGGTTGGCGAACAGGTCAAAGCATTCGTCCAGCGCGCGATCCGGTTCGGCATCCGGCTTGTCGACCTTGTTCAGAACCACGATCGGGCGTAGGCCCAGCGCCAGTGCCTTGGACGTTACAAACTTGGTCTGGGGCATCGGGCCTTCTGCGGCGTCCACCAACAGAACAACACCGTCGACCATGCTGAGAATGCGCTCGACCTCGCCGCCGAAATCGGCGTGGCCAGGGGTGTCGACAATATTGATGCGCGTGTCTTTCCACTCAACCGAGGTGGCCTTGGCCAGGATGGTGATGCCGCGTTCACGCTCCAGGTCGTTACTGTCCATGGCGCGTTCCGCGACGGCCTGATTTTCCCGGAATGCACCGGATTGTTTGAGCAGCTCGTCCACCAGGGTCGTTTTGCCGTGGTCCACGTGAGCGATGATTGCGATGTTGCGCAGGTCCATGAGAGGTCAGCCTTTGAACGGGAAGTTGCCGCGCGCATAACGCGGCGCGGCAAAATATACCAGCCCTAACCGGCCTTCAGTGCCCGGCAGTCTTTGAAAAGAGGTGAATGATCAGGATTCCCGCCAGAATCATCGCCAATCCGAGTATTGCCGGCCAATCCAAACGCTGACCGAAAACGATAAAACCGATGAGCGCGATCAGAAAGATGCCTAGTCCGGACCAGATAGCATAAACAATGCCGACAGGCATGACCTTCAACGTCATCGCCAAAAGGTAGAATGCAAACGCGTACCCAACGATAACGATCACGGATGGCCAGAACCGCGTAAACTGCTGGCTGGCTTGCAGGGCCGTTGTGCCAATGGTTTCAGCCAGCACAGCCAGCAACAGATACAGATAGGCTTGGGGCATTTGAATACCTCGGAAAAGGGTGCGTCGGGTGGCCTGAGGGTGATTTGTGTGAGTGAAATACGCGGGCCGTCATGTTGTCTACAAGATTACCTTGGGTCAGGTATACCTGACTGTTTTTTCAGTCGAATGAATGTAATATTCGCTGCATATTTTTTCATTTTGTTAACGAGTTTTGAGCGATGACGTTATTTGCGAAATCAATCATATTTGCTTCGGGTCTGATAGTGGCGATTGGGTGGCTTGCTGACGGGGGGTCCGTCGAAGTGAATGCAGCCAACTTGGTTCAACAGTTTGATGGTAGTAGTGTTTTTTGAACGCCGCTAGAAACCAAGCAAGAAAGAAGGAGCCTTCAGGCTCCTTTTTTTATGCTTGAGGATCGGCTGTTTTACCATTTTCGAAATGCGCAACCAGTTGCGGTTGCAGCCAGTCCCATAGCTGAGGCGCTCCCGCTGCAATAGCTGGTCGGACACGCGTTACAATCTGGTCGAATTTCACTTTGTATTCGACCCATGACCCGCCACCTGTTTCCAGATTTGCTATGGGTGTCTGAAAGCGGTCAACAGCCTTTGCAAACCTGGCTTCTGCGGTCTCAGCCGCCTCAAACTCGTGCCAAAGTTCAGTAAATGGCCTGTGTTGACAGTCAGGCAAAAGGCCAAACAATCGCTTGGCGGCGGCCTGTTCCTTGGCTTCCTGTTCCGCGTGGTCGACATGTCCGTGGATCGGGTGGTCGCCCGCGTCGATTTCGACAACATCGTGCAAAAGCAACATCTGGAGGGTTCGGTCCACTTGAACGTCCGAATGCGCGTATTCTGACAATACCCATGCGTAGAGCATGACATGCCACGAATGTTCCGCCGAATTCTCGAACCTGTCACTGGCCATCAGGCGTGACGCGCGCAGAACGGATTTCAACTGGTCCGCTTCTGTAAGAAACGCCAATCTTTTCGTGAAGGCGTCATCCTGAGGGTCCGAGTTGGTCAAGAGGTTTGTGGCATGCTGGTGGGCCAATGGAAACGCATGGGCCAGATACGCTGCGCGACCGTCTGCCAGATTCGACCGCGCAATCTCCACATGATCCTCTCGTGGGTCGGCGGCGCACAGAACCTGAAACAGCGGCTGGCAGCGATCCAGAATCTTGGCAAACCGGGCATCCGGGGTTTGGTCCGCCTCGAATTCGTGCCAGAGCGAAAGAAATTCCTGCGCCTGTTCGTCGGGCAACAGGCCAAACAATTCTTGTGCTGCGGCCTGTTCAGCCTCGGCCACGGTGTCCCAATCCGTGTTGAGGTGAATCGGGTGATCACCTGTCACGATCTCAACCAGATCATGCAGCAGCAACATGCGGATGACCCGGTCGACCGAGATGTCCGGCCCGGCCAGCGGTGCCATGACCATTGCCCACAAAGCCAAGTGCCAGCTGTGTTCAGCAGAGTTTTCCGGCCTTGATTGGTCAAGCAGGACATTTGCCCGCTCGACCAGTTTCAGATTGTCGGCCCGTTTCAGAAATGCGACCTGCGCAACCAGGCGATCGGTCATTGCTTTTCAATCGCCTTGAGTTTCGCGCGATGCGAAGCGAGGCGCTTGATCACGAATTGTCTGGCCTTGCGTTCAGCCAGACGCACGCGGATTTCTGTCAGGAAAGCCTCTTCCAGAGATTGAGACGCCGCACCAAGAACTTCACCCACTTCCACAAAGAACCGGTCTTCGCCGGTTTCGTCCATGACCTTCATCGTATCTTCGGCCAGTTTGGCCGCGAGCGATGTGATGGTGTCGGACATTAGCGGGTGTTCTCAGTCAGCCGACGTTTCACATAGTCGCTGACATCTGTGATCAGCGTGTCCATGTGGCGATCCTGGAAGAAATGATCCGCGCCCTCAACCTCGTTATGGGTGATCGTGATCCCTTTTTGCTCGTGCAACTTGTTGACCAGCGCGGTGGTATCCGCTGGTGGTGCCACACGGTCAGCCGATCCGTTGATGATCAAGCCCGAAGACGGGCAGGGCGCAAGGAAGGAAAAGTCATACATGTTGGCAGGCGGCGACACGCTGATGAAACCCGTGATTTCGGGGCGGCGCATCAGCAACTGCATTCCAATCCACGCCCCAAACGAAAAGCCCGCAACCCAACAGTGTTTCGAGTTGTTGTTCATGGATTGCAGGTAATCCAGGGCAGATGCTGCATCGCTCAGCTCGCCTACGCCCTGATCATATTCGCCCTGGCTGCGACCGACTCCGCGGAAGTTAAAGCGCAGCACGGTGAAGCCCATGTTGTAAAAGGCATAGTGCAGGTTATAGACCACCTTGTTGTTCATGGTCCCGCCGAACTGAGGATGCGGGTGAAGCACGATAGCGATCGGTGCGTCTTTTTCCTTTTGCGGGTGGTAGCGGCCTTCCAGGCGGCCTTCGGGTCCGGGAAAAATCACCTCGGGCATGTGTGCTTTGGTCCTGTCATTTTCGTGCGGGTATCCGGATATACTTGACTATAATCGTCGGACACCTTAGAACGGTTCTAATTACATTGCTTGGCGCAATCGCGCTGTCAGTCGGAGATACGCACTGGCAGCGTCGGCGTCAATGATTTCGCGCAGATCCGGCTAAAAGGGGGCAGGGCATGAAGCTTTCGACCAAAGGGCGTTACGCGATGGTCGCTTTGGCGGATATTGCGCTTCAGCCAACAGACCGGCTGGTAACCCTGGGCGAAATCTCGGAACGGCAGGACATTTCTCTGCCGTATCTTGAGCAGCTTTTCGTCAAGCTGCGTCGCGCGGAACTGGTTGCTTCTGTCCGTGGGCCCGGAGGGGGGTATCGTCTTGCACGCCCCGCGTCCGAGATTCGCGTGGTCGAGGTTCTGGCCGCTGTGGATGAGACAGTTGATGCGCTGCAAAAAGGGGCCGGAGCATCCGGTGCGTCATCGGGTAGCAGGGCGCAATCCCTGACGAACCGCTTGTGGGAAAGCCTGAGCGCGCATGTTTATGTCTTCCTGCACCAGACGCGCCTGTCGGATGTGATCAGAAACGACCTTGCGCCTTGCCCGGCAGTTCCAAGCCTGTTTTCCGTCGTCGATGAATGAGCTGGGTAAGTCGAACATGCATATGACTTCTGTGCAGGAAAAGATGTATCCATGAAACGTGTTTATCTGGATCATAACGCGACTACGCCGCTGCGACGCGAAGCGCGCGAGGCAATGATCGCGGCGATGGATGTGGTCGGGAACCCGTCATCTGTTCATGCGGAAGGACGTGCCGCAAAAGCGCTGGTCGAACGCGCGCGGGCGCAGGTCGCCGAGGCCGTCGGTTGCCGTCCGCAAGAGGTCATATTTACCTCTGGCGCGACTGAAGCGGCGCGGGTTCTGCAAAATCGCCCCGAAGGCTGCGACGTCTTTGTCGACAGCACTGCCCACGATGCGCTGTGGTCGCATTTCGATCTGACCCATTGTAGCGAGCATCCCTTTGGCCCTGGGCACATATTGGCGATGGGGCTTGCGAACTCCGAAACCGGAGTCATCACGCAGCCGCCACAGAAAGTTGAGAACCAGTGGCCCTATGGCGCGCGGCGCGCGGACTGGCTGTTGCTGGATATTACGCAGGTTGTCGGACGTATTCCATTTTCCTTCGCCTGGAGCGGCGCTGATATGGCGATCCTGTCGGCGCATAAGATTGGCGGGCCAAAAGGTGTTGGCGCTTTGATCCTGCGGCAAGGTATCGATATCGAACCTTTGGCCAGCGGTGGCGGACAGGAAATGGGCCGAAGATCTGGTACTGAAAATGTGGTGGGCATTGCCGGATTTGGCGCGGCTGCCGAGGCTGCTCAGCGCGATCTGGCGGATGGAGTATGGGAAAAAGTCAGAGAACTTAGAAATATTCTAGAAAACGCCCTTGAGGCTGGTGCAATATCTACTATTTTTGTCGGGAAAGATCAGGAGCGACTCCCGAATACCCTCTGTTTCGCGACGCCCGGCTGGAAAGGCGAAACGCAGGTGATGCAGATGGATTTGTCTGGCTTTGCCATCAGTGCGGGATCCGCCTGTTCCAGCGGCAAGGTCAAAACCAGTCGGGTTCTGACGGCAATGGGATTTGATGAGACGGTGGCGTCATGCGCAATCCGCGTATCGCTGGGGCCAGAGACGACTGAAGAAGATGTGCTGCGTTTCGCCGAAACGTGGCTTGAAAAAGAGAAAAAGCATCGCGCGCGGGCTGCGTGATCTGACGGAGGGTAAGTCATGGCCGCTTTGGACCAGACCCAGGTAAAAGAAGGTGTCGATCAGGAAACCGTGGACGCGGTTCGCGAGGTCGGCACATACAAATATGGCTGGGATACCGATATCGAGATGGAATACGCGCCCAAAGGCGTGAACCCGGATATCGTCCGTCTGATCTCGGGGAAAAACGATGAGCCCGAGTGGATGACCGAATGGCGTCTGGCCGCGTTCGAGCGTTGGACCAAAATGGAAGAACCCAAATGGGCGATGGTTCACTATCCGCCAATCGATTTTCAAAACCAGTATTACTATGCCCGCCCCAAATCGATGGAAGAGAAACCCAAATCTTTGGATGAGGTTGATCCAAAGCTGCTCGCCACTTACGAGAAGCTTGGTATCCCTCTGAAAGAACAGATGATTCTGGCTGGTGTTGAAGGGGCTGAGGATGCACCTGCCGAAGGCCGCAAGGTAGCGGTCGATGCAGTGTTTGACTCGGTTTCCGTGGGCACGACCTTTCAGGCCGAACTGAAAAAGGCAGGCGTGATCTTCTGCTCGATCTCTGAGGCGATCAAAGAGCATCCCGAATTGGTCAAGAAGTACCTGGGAACCGTGGTTCCGGTTTCAGACAACTTCTATGCGACACTGAACTCGGCTGTGTTCTCGGATGGTTCGTTCGTCTACATCCCGCCGGGGGTTCGCTGCCCGATGGAACTAAGCACCTACTTCCGGATCAACGCCGAAAATACCGGTCAGTTCGAACGCACTTTGATCATTGCTGATAAGGGCTCGTACGTCTCATATCTGGAAGGCTGTACCGCACCCCAGCGCGACACGGCGCAACTGCATGCCGCTGTGGTCGAGATCATCGTCGAAGAAGATGCCGAGGTGAAATACTCGACCGTTCAGAACTGGTTTCCGGGGGATGAAAACGGCAAGGGTGGTATCTATAACTTCGTGACCAAACGCGCCGACTGCCGGGGTGACCGGTCCAAGGTGATGTGGACACAGGTGGAAACCGGATCGGCCGTGACATGGAAATACCCGTCCTGCATCCTGCGCGGCAATGAAAGCCAGGGTGAGTTCTATTCGATCGCGATAGCCAACAATTATCAGCAGGCCGACACCGGCACCAAGATGATTCATCTGGGCAGGAACACCAAGTCGCGCATCGTGTCCAAGGGCATCAGCGCGGGCAAGGCCCAGAACACCTATCGTGGGCTAGTGTCGATGCACCCGAAAGCCAGGGACAGCCGGAACTACACGCAGTGTGACAGTCTGCTGATCGGCGACAAATGCGGCGCACATACGGTTCCCTATATCGAGGTCAAGAACAACTCGAGCCGCGTTGAGCACGAGGCGACGACGTCAAAAGTGGATGACGATCAGCTGTTCTACTGCCGTCAGCGCGGCATGGACGAGGAAGAAGCCGTGGCTCTGGTGGTCAACGGGTTCTGCAAAGACGTGCTTCAGGCGCTTCCGATGGAGTTTGCGATGGAAGCACAGCAGTTGGTGGCCATCTCACTTGAAGGTTCGGTTGGGTGATGACGCGGTCACCCGGAACCCGCATCCGTAAGGATAATGTGCTGACCTGGCTTGGGTACGCATTGCCGGTTCTGGGCGGTCTGCTTGGCGTGGCCTACGTCAACACCCATTACATGGAATTCATCAACCCGGTTTGGGCGGTAGGTGGCGGGGCAATCCTGGGTTGGATTCTCGCCAGACTGATCCGCAGATTGCTGGGCTAGAACAATGCGGGGTCACAGTGCCCCTTGCGATACGCAAAAGGACAAAAAATGCTGGAAATCAAGAATCTGCACGTGAAACTTGAAGAAGAAGACAAGCAGATCCTAAAGGGTGTGGACCTGACGGTTGAAGCCGGCAAGGTACACGCGATCATGGGGCCGAACGGGTCAGGCAAGTCAACACTCAGCTACGTGCTGTCGGGCCGCGACGGGTACGAAGTAACCGAAGGTTCGGCCACTCTGGACGGTCAGGACCTGCTGGAGATGGAACCGGAGGAACGCGCAGCAGCAGGTGTTTTCCTTGCCTTCCAATACCCGGTTGAAATCCCCGGAGTTGGCAACATGATCTTCCTGCGCACCGCAGTAAACGCGCAGCGCAAGGCCCGTGGAGAAGAGGAACTGTCTGCCGCAGACTTCCTGAAAGAAGTGCGTGCCAAGGCCAAGACGCTAAAGATCGACGCGGATATGCTTAAGCGCCCGGTCAATGTTGGTTTTTCGGGCGGTGAGAAAAAGCGTAACGAAATCCTGCAGATGGCTATGCTTGAACCGAAGATGTGCATCATGGACGAAACCGACTCGGGCCTTGATGTGGATGCGATGAAGCTGGTCGCCGAAGGTGTGAATGCCCTGCGGGACGAAGGCCGTGGGTTCCTGGTCATCACCCATTACCAGCGCCTGCTGGATCACATCAAACCTGACGTCGTGCACATCATGGCCGATGGCCGCATTGTCAAAACCGGAGGCCCGGATCTGGCGCTTGAGGTTGAAAACAACGGTTATGCCGACATTCTGGCCGAGGTGAACTGATGGCTTTGCCGCAAGCGAAACAAACCGCAACCGAGGCGCGTCTGGCTGCGCTGACCATGCCTGACGCGGGCTGCACCCGCGGTGCACGCGAAGACGCTCTGGCGCGTGTTCTGGAATCCGGGCTGCCGGGGCGCCGGGATGAGTATTGGAAATACACCCAGCCCGACAGTCTGATTTCTGCCGAGGCTTTGCCTGCGGCGGTGTTTGTCAATGATGAACCGGTACTTTTCAACGACCTCGACCGTTTGAAAATAGTCTTTGTCGACGGGGTGTTCAGCGCCGAGGAATCCGATGAGCTGTCGCTGGACGGTGTCAAGATCGACCGGATTGAAGACATCTGCTGCAAAGACATTCATTGGGCAAAAGACCTGTATGGCGTTCTGGAAGCGCGTGGCCAGTCCCCGGTTCAACGTCCGTTGGCTGCATTGAACACGGCCTTTGCGTCGGACGGTGTCGCCATTCACGTTACGGGCAAACCCTCTAAACCGATCAACCTGATCTATCGTCATGCCTCACCGACATCCGACGCGATCCTGCATCACGTTATTCGTGTGGAAAGCGGGGCCGAGGTGACAATTCTTGAATCCGGTCCGGCGGCGTCGCGTTTCAACAAATGCATGGAGATTGAAATCGCCGACAAGGGGACGCTGCATCATGTGCGGGCACAAGGCAGGGACCATGAACGTCGCGCCGCGACCCATATGTTCACGCGTTTGGGGGCAGAGTCGGTCTACAAGTCCTTCACCTTGACAGCGAATGGGGTGCTGACCCGTAACGAACAGGTTGTTGAACTGACCGGCGACAATGCTGTGGCGCATGTGGCCGGGGCCTGTGTTGGGGATGGTGATTTCCACCATGATGACACGGTGTTCATCACCCATGACGCGGTGAATTGCGAAAGCCGTCAGGTCTTTAAGAAAGTGCTGCGCAACGGTGCGACCGGAGTGTTTCAGGGCAAGATCCTTGTAAAGGAAGGGGCCCAGAAAACCGATGGGTACCAGATCAGCCAATCGCTGCTTTTGGATGATGACAGCCAGTTCCTCGCCAAGCCGGAGCTAGAGATCTACGCCGATGACGTGGCGTGTTCCCACGGCTCAACCTCGGGGGCGATTGACGAAACAGCGCTGTTCTATCTTCGGTCTCGGGGTGTACCGGTCAAGGACGCGACCAACATGTTGACGCTGGCATTCCTGGCCGAAGCGGTGGACGAAATCGAAGACAGTGCTTTGGCAGATGAAATCGTAAGCCGTCTGGAAGGGTGGCTGGCGCGCCGAAGCTGATGGCCCTGTCGTCGGATATCCTGGCAACGTACCGGGGGCCGGGGCGCGTGGTGCGCAGGCTTCTGGATATGGGTCAACGAGAAGACCGGGCGCTGATCTTTGTCATGGCGTTTTGTGTGGTGGCATTCATCGCCCAGATGCCTGGCCTTGCCCGTAAAGCGCATCTGGAAGGCGTTGAGCTGAATATGCTATTGGGTGGTGCTCTGCTTGGATCAGTGTTCATTCTGCCCTTGGTTTTTTACACGCTGGCACTGGTATCTCATTGGGCGGCACGCCTGTTTGGCGGGCAGGGAAGCGCTTATGGTGCGCGCCTGGCACTGTTTTGGGCGCTGTTGTCCTCTGCGCCGCTGGTTCTGCTGAACGGCCTTGTCGCCGGATTCATCGGGCCAGGGCCTACCTTGACGTTTGTAGGTCTCGCCTGGGTTGCTGTTTTTGTCTGGTTCTGGGTATCCGGTCTCAGACAAGTGCAAAGGTCCGTCGCATGAATTCGAGTTTTCTGGGAAATCTGGCGGTCTTGACGATCAAGAACCCGGCCGAAGCGGCGCGACGGCTGATGGCGCTCAAGCTGGGGCGAGAAGTGCTTTGGTTGGCATTTGCGCTGGCGGTCGTTTTGAACTGCGTTGTCCAATTGGGAATTGATCTGTCGATAACAATGGCGGCGGGTCAACCCTCTCCTGCGCTCGAAAGCATTCCCATGGTTTTGGTGCGCTCGGCCGGGGCCATGATGCTGAGCATTGTCGCGTTCCTGCTGGTCGGGCGAATGCTTGGAGGTCTGGCGAGGTTCGATGATCTGATGGTTCTGACGATCTGGCTGCAATTCCTGCAAATAGCCGCCTTGGTCGTGACGCTGATCTTGAGCCTGACCCTACCGTTCCTGATGATGATGACATTGTTGGCGACAGCAATCCTGAGCCTTTACGTCACGCTTCATTTTCTGAACGAAGCGCATCAGCTCGGGTCGCTCTGGAAATCCTTTGCGGTAATTGTGTTGTCAGCCCTTGTCGCCATCCCTTTTGTTCTGTTTCTAAGCCCAACCGGGCCCGTCTAGGAATACCACTCTTATGTATGATGTGCAGAAAATCCGCTCTGACTTTCCGATCCTGTCGCGTCAGGTGAATGGCAAGCCTTTGACGTATCTCGACAATGGTGCTTCGGCTCAGAAACCTCAGGTGGTCATTGACGCGGTGACGCGGGCCTATGCCGAGGAGTATTCGAATGTCCATCGTGGCCTGCATTTTCTGTCCAATCTTGCGACAGAGAAATACGAGGCCGTTCGTGGCACGATCGCGCGGTTTCTGGGGGCATCGAACGAGAATGAGATCGTCCTGAACTCTGGTACCACCGAAGGGATAAACCTGATCGCCTATGGCTGGGCTATGCCGCGACTAGAAGCGGGGGATGAGATCGTTCTGAGTGTGATGGAGCACCATGCAAACATCGTACCCTGGCATTTCCTACGCGAACGACAGGGTGTCGTGTTGAAATGGGTCGATGTCGACGCAGAGGGCGGGCTTGACCCTCAGGCGGTAATCGATGCAATCGGGCCGAAAACCAAGCTGGTTGCTGTGACACACTGCTCGAACGTGCTGGGTACGGTCGTGGATGTGAAAGCCATAACTAACGGCGCACATGCCAAGGGCGTTCCGGTTCTGGTTGATGGCAGTCAGGGTGCCGTTCACATGCCAGTAAATGTTGAAGAGATTGGGTGCGATTTCTACGCAATCACAGGCCACAAGCTTTATGGTCCGTCAGGGTCGGGTGCGATTTTCATCAAATCCGAACGCATGGCCGAGATGCGCCCCTTCATCGGTGGCGGCGACATGATCAAAGAGGTCAGCAAGGATCAGGTCATCTATAATGACCCGCCAATGAAGTTCGAGGCCGGCACGCCGGGGATCGTACAGACCATCGGTCTTGGCGTGGCGCTGGAGTATATGATGGACCTGGGGATGGAAAACATCGCTGCCCATGAATCCAGCTTGCGCGATTACGCGATACAACGTCTGACCGGACTGAACTGGTTGCAGGTTCAGGGCACTCGCCCGGACAAGGCAGCGATTTTCAGCTTTACGCTGGACGGTGCTGGCCATGCACACGACGTTTCTACCATTCTCGACAAGAAAGGTGTTGCGGTTCGTGCCGGTCACCACTGTGCAGGGCCGCTGATGGACCACCTGGGGGTGACGGCAACATGCCGCGCCAGTTTTGGTCTCTATAACACTACCGATGAAGTAGATACGCTGATCGAAGCGCTTGAATTGGCGCATGATCTGTTTGCCTGATTTTGGTCTTGATAAGGGTGCGGCAATCGCGATTTGCAGTTGCACCCGGATTGGAACAAGGTTAGCTAACGGCCAAGGCACCTGTAGCTCAGCTGGATAGAGCGCTGCCCTCCGAAGGCAGAGGCCAGAGGTTCGAATCCTCTCAGGTGCGCCACCCAATATTCAACGTCGGATTGAAATCGGAAGCCCTGAGCAGCGGACTTGTCGATTGGATTGCTTAATGCGTTGATCGTGCAGTCATCACAACGGCCCATGAGTGCAAAAATACTGCTGAGTTGCAGTATTTGAGGGAGGGATTCGCTGTCGGGTATCGGGAGTTATTGTAGTAGTTGATTTGGCGGCTCTGCCGCCAATCGCCACAAATGTTAGAAAACCGAGTGGGAAACTCAGTCAGTCAAAAATTCCAAACAGAACCGATGTGTTCAGGTTTTACCCGCGCCAGGTGCGAACCACGCCGCAATCCATGTGTACGAAGTTCGATCCATAATACTGACCAACACCGCCTGCGCGGCACGACATCGCCGCCTTGGCCATCTGCGATACCGAGCGGGAGGCAAGGCGCAAATCAGCTGCTTGCCCTTCCATGTGAAGCGAGTTGCGCGCCACACGGCGGGATCGGGAACGCAGCATTGCGTTGGTCTGAGGTGAGCGATATCCGGACAACAGCATGTAGGGTTCGTTGACATCCAGCAAGCTGTGTGATGCCGCCATGATATCAATCGTGCGTAAATCGATGGATTTTACCTGATCTGTGCGCCAATCACGCATGAAGTTGTTCACTTCTTTGACAGCGTCCTTGATATACTTACCATCGACCCAATAGATCATATCCAACCGTTCGCCAGTGCGACCGGAATACATACGAATGCGACGAATATCGCCGCCACCGCGTAAAAAGCCTGCTGCGTTGGAGTAGGTGGGTGCTGCTACGACTGCCGTTGCTGCAAACGCTCCCAATAGGGCACGCCGGGTCAAGCCCGAGGAACTGCTCTCTGTCATTTTGGTTTCGTCCCGTACTGTTCCTGCCTGCACACGATGTTACGTGCACTGTCTTAATTATTCCCATCCCAGATGCGGGATTTATGGCACAATCGGAATCGACGGCCAAGAAGTGTTTCATTTTTACCTTTTCAAGGGGGAATTTTCGGCAGTTTTTTGCGCATTTGCCACAGAGCATCACAAATATTTCGCAGTTGTGGGCTTTGGGCCGCGCAGCCGATGCAAACGCGCATCAGGCCCACGAAGAAGCGATTTGGTAAGGATATCGTGAGTGGACAAGCGTTCTGGCACGACTGCATAGTTGATCGACGTATAAATCACCAGTTCAAACTATTGAATTCCAAGGCCATCCTATGTTTTCTGTTCTCCGCACCAGTACCAGCATCCTGTTTGCCGCGTGTTTCGTGGCTACCGCATCCGTCGCCAATGTGTCGTCTGAAGCTACGCCAGGAACTGCGTTTCAGATGGCGATGGCTGAACATACTCAGCAGGCGCCGCAACTGGTTGAGTTCTACCGGGCAAACGGGTTTTTGCCGCTTTGGGTCGGCGATACGCCTGAACACACTCAACGCCGGGCGGCGCTGATCAATGCGCTTACGAATGCGCATCTGCACGGCCTTCCACAGGCCGAGCCGACTGTTGCCGCCGTGATGGAGAAGATGGAAAAGGCCCGTTCGGTGCGCGATCTCGGTGCGGTTGAAGCAGAACTTAGCCGTATCTTTGTCGAATATGCCGACGCGCTTTATGCGGGCGCAATCCGGCCCGGCAGTGTGGATGATGGGCTGGTTCGGTCCGTAGAACGACGCAGCACTGTTGAGCATTTGCTGGGAATAAGCACTCTGGGCGCGGCCTACTTTACAGTCTTGGCGCCGCAATCACATCAATACCGCGCATTGATGAAGCAGAAGCTGTCCTTGGAAAAGCTGGTATTTCAAGGGGGATGGGGGCCAACAGTTCCCGAAAGCAAACTGGAATACGGCGACACGGGACCGAATGTTGTCAAGCTGCGCGACCGTCTGGTGGTGATGGGTTACATGAAACCGTCCGCCAGCCCGTCTTTCGACAGCGCGTTGCTTGAAGGCGTTCGTGCCTTTCAATCCGCGCATGGGCTTGAAACCGATGGTGTGGCGGGCAAGGGGACGATTGCCGAAATTAACCGTCCAGCCACAGACCGGTTGAAAGCCGTTTACGTTGCGTTGGAACGCGAACGCTGGCTGCCTCGGGAACGCGGCACGCGTCATATCCTTGTGAACCAAGCCGACTTCACGGCCAAGATCGTGGACGAAGGGCAAGTCACTTTTGAAACCCGCGCAGTCATCGGTAAAAATGTGCATGATCGAAGAAGTCCGGAATTTTCGGATGAGATGGAGCATATGGTGATCAACCCAAGCTGGCATGTTCCCCGCTCGATCGTGACCAAGGAATACCTTCCGAAACTGCAATCAAACCCGAATTCCGTGGGACATATTCTGATAACTGACAGAAGCGGCAGGCAGGTCGATCGGGGTGCGGTGGACTTTACCCAGTTTACGACCAGCAATTTTCCTTTCGCAATGCGCCAACCGCCCAGCCAAAGCAATGCGCTGGGTCTGGTGAAGTTCATGTTCCCCAATAAGCACAACATCTATCTGCATGATACTCCACAGAAAAACCTGTTCTCGCGCGAAGTTCGGGCCTTTTCACATGGGTGTATCCGCTTGGCCCAGCCATTTGAATTTGCTTACGCCTTGCTGGCCAAACAAGAGGAAGATCCAAAGGCATTCTTCCATCGCGTTCTGAACACCGGAAAAGAGACCAAAGTCAATTTGGAACAGAAAGTTCCGGTGCATCTGATTTACCGCACGGCCTATATCGGGCCCAAAGGCGAAGTGCAGTATCGTCGCGATGTCTATGGGCGGGACGGCAAGATTTGGGATGCCCTACAAAAGGCAGGGGTGGCCCTGCCGGACGTTCAGGGGTAAGCACAGGGCAAATCCTGCCAAAAGGAAGCCCGCCATGCAGTTTACCGTACAACAGATCGCCGAGTCTCTGGGTGCCGAATGTCAGGGTGATGGCGGCCTGACGATTGTGCGCGCCGCCGAACCAGGCGACGCGGGCCCGACAGATCTGGCGATGGCTATGTCTCCGAAATACGCCGAGGCACTTACCAACGGAGCCGCTCGTGCGGCCGTCCTTTGGGAAGGGGCCGATTGGCAGGCGATGGGATTGCGTGCTGCGATCTTTGTCAAACGTCCACGTATGGCGATGGCTGGCATTACTTCCATGCTGGACCGGGGGCAGGGGGTCGAGCCGGGGATACACCCTTCGGCCGTGATCGATCCAACAGCTGAAATCAGTCCTGACGTCGCGATTGGACCGTTGGTTGTTGTGGGCGCGCGCGCCCGGATCGGCGCAGGCTCTGTCATAGGGGCACATTGCGCGGTGGGAATGGATGCCATATTGGGCGACCAGGCAGTGTTGCGCGAAATGGTCAGCATTGGCGCGCGGGCGCAGATCGGAGATCGTTTTATCGCTCAACCCGGTGCCCGGATCGGAGGGGACGGGTTCAGCTTCGTAACACCCGAAGTCTCGGGCGTCGAAAATGTACGCAAGACAATGGGCGATCAGGGTGAGGCCAAAGCTCAGAGCTGGCTGCGCATTCATTCGCTGGGTGCGGTGGAAATTGGTGATGACGTCGAAATTGGTGCGAATTGCACAATCGACAATGGCACGATCCGAAATACGTATATTGGCCACGGTTCCAAATTGGATAATCTGGTCCATGTCGGGCACAACACCCGAGTCGGTCAAGACTGCCTGTTGTGCGGTCAGACTGGTGTGTCGGGTTCGGTTGAGATCGGAAACAACGTGGTTCTGGGCGGTCAGACCGGCGTTGTCGACAACATTTTCATCGGGGACGGGGTTATTGCCGGAGGCGGCACCAAGATACTTTCCAACGTACCCGCTGGTCGCGTGATCATGGGGTATCCCGGCGTCAAAATGGAAACGCATACAGATATTTACAAGGTGCAACGGCGCTTGCCCCGTATCGCCCGCGACGTCGAGGCATTGAAAAAGGCTGTTTTCAAACAGAACCCGAGCGATTAAATCAACCTCAAACTGATAATCAGGGGATCGACATGAGCATCAGCGACCGCGTCATCGCGATCATTGCAGAGCAGGCCGTTCTGGAGCCATCGGATGTAACGCCCGAAAGCACGCTGGAAGATCTGGGTATCGACAGCCTCGGGCTGGTCGAAAGCATATTTGCCATCGAGGAAGAGTTCGACATTTCGATTCCTTTCAATGCCAACGAGCCCGAGGCCAATGACTTCGATATCTCCAATGTGGCCGCGATCATCTCTGGGATCGAAAAGCTTGTGTCGGAAAAGGTCTGACACACGCTCATGAAACGCGTTGTCATTACCGGAGCAGGTACGATCAATTCGCTGGGCCATTCGGTCCCTGACACGCTGGAAGCAATGCGCGAAGGTCGTTGTGGTATTTCGGAACTTGAATTCCGGGATGTTGATCGGTTGGCCATCAAGATCGGCGGACAGGTCCGGGGTTTCGAGGCGGAAGGGCGGTTCAACCGACAGCAGATGTCGCTGTACGACCGCTTCACGCAATTCACCCTGACAGCAGCCAAAGAGGCGATTGAACAGTCGGGCATCGAATTTCACGGCGAACTCGCGGCCAGATCAGGCGTCGTTCTGGGGACCGCGGGCGGTGGTGTTTCGACCTGGGATGACAATTACCGTTCCGTTTATGAGGACGGGAAGAACAGGGTACACCCCTTTGTCGTTCCAAAGCTCATGAACAATGCCGCCGCCAGTCATGTTTCAATGGAACATAACCTAAAAGGCCCCAGTTTCACCGTGTCGACGGCGTGTGCGTCATCAAACCATGCGATGGCTCAGGCTTTTCAGATGGTGCGCAGCGGCGCGGCTCCGGTCATGGTTACGGGCGGGTCCGAATCGATGTTGTGTTTCGGCGGTGTAAAAGCCTGGGAAGGGCTGCGCGTGATGTCGAAAGACGCGTGCCGCCCGTTCAGTGCCAACCGCAACGGAATGGTGCAGGGCGAAGGGGCTGGCGTCTTTGTCTTTGAGGAATACGAACACGCCCGCGCCCGAGGGGCCGAAATACTGTGCGAAGTTGTCGGCTTTGCCATGTCATCGGATGCCTCGGACATTGTGATGCCCAGCAAACAAGGGGCCGCGCGTGCCATGGCCGGTGCCTTGGCCGATGCGAAGTTGAACGCAAAAGATGTGGGTTATATCAACGCGCATGGCACCGGAACAGCTGCAAATGACAAGACCGAATGCGCAGCCGTGGCCGACGTGTTTGGGCCGCACGCAGACGATCTGATGATATCGTCCACGAAGTCCATGCACGGCCACCTGATAGGCGGGACCGGAGCTGTTGAGCTGCTGGCCTGCATCATGGCACTGCGGGACGGTGTCATTGCACCGACGATTGGATATGAGGAACCGGACCCGGAATGCGCGTTGGACGTGGTACCGAACGAAGCACGCGAAGCAAAGGTCGACGTCGCGCTTAGCAACGCATTCGCCTTTGGTGGGTTGAATGCCGTACTGGCCCTGAAGCGGGTTTAGTGAAAAAGCCGCCGTTAATAAAACGGCGGCTTCCACGGATGTTTTTTCTTAGTTTGTGTTGACGTTCAGAGCGTCAAAGCCCGATGTGAAGCCGGAGAGCGACATGTCCATTTCAAGAACCTGATCCGGGAAACGGGCGGGAACCAGTGAAAACGTCGCTTTGGTACCAGCTTTCATCGCGTCGATATCCCCTTGGCTAAGACCTAGTTGCGCGATGCAGCCCACGGGAACGCATTGGTGGTAGTTGTACAATTTACGCGGCGCGCCATCGATTGACAGGGCCAGTTGCGCTTGCAGCAGAGTTTCGAGGGGTACGATCACATTTGCCCAAGCAACGGCGGCACCACCTTCTGGCAGTTTCCCGATGGATACTTCTGCGATCGGATCACCATTTTTACCCTCCAGAACCTGAACGATGGCGCAAGGATCCTCGCCTTCCTGTGCCTTGATACAGGATACGTCCCAATCGCCGAATTCTTCCTTTACGAACTGTTCTCCGACCCGGGGGCCTTCCTGACCAAGGTCCAGACCGGCGTCTGGCGCGGTTGTGGTTGTGTCTTGTGCATACGCTGCGCCGGATAGCAGAACAGCGGCGACCGTGTTGAACGAGAGGATTTTCTTGAACATGAATGCCTCGGGTTGATGATTGATCTTTTTGCTTCGTTTAACACTCTTCTGAACCAGTGTCAGGCACTAACAGAACAGCCTTTGCGAACGTGAACGGATTCTTGCCTGAGGCCTGGAACCGCACCTTCGGAGATTAGAAAAAGGGAGCTGTTCGACCAGCTCCCTTCCCCATAAGTTTCTCCCCGTCGGACTGGCCGACTTATTTATGCGCAAACCCTACGGAAGGGGCGCACACGGGTCAACAGCTATCCTCATTTTTTAATCTATGCGCCAGAATAATAATCCGATGGCCAAACCAAAAAGGCCGTGCCAGCAGGCACGGCCAGTCGACAGGGAGGAAGTCTGCCCCGCACTGCAAGGCAAATAGACTATCGCAGTCAAAGGTTAACTTTGTATGCTGGCGGCAGATCGGTGAACAATAAGGCAATGTTAATGGGCACGAATATCTTTTTGGGCGGTGGCGGTGAAAACTATGGCCAGCCGCAGGAACTGGCGTTGAAATATGCCAACCGCCACGGGTTGATTGCCGGGGCAACCGGTACCGGCAAAACCGTGACATTGCAGATTCTTGCAGAAGGTTTTTCTCAGGCGGGTGTCCCGGTATTCCTCTCGGATGTGAAAGGGGATCTGTCTGGTCTGGCCCTTCCTGGAAGCGAGGCCCACAAACTGCATCAGGCCTTTCAGGACCGGGCCAGTCGGATCGGGTTCGAGGATTTTGCCTATTCTGCCTGCCCGGTGACATTCTGGGATTTGTTCGGTGAACAGGGCCATCCAGTGCGCACGACGGTGACAGAAATGGGCCCGCTGTTGCTGTCGCGGTTACTGGAGTTGAGCGACGCGCAGGAAGGTATCCTGAATATCGCATTCCGCGTGGCCGACGAAGAAGGGATGCCGTTGCTGGACCTCAAGGATCTACAGGCGCTGCTGGTCTGGATCGGAGAGAATCGGGCGCAACTGTCATTGCGATACGGCAATGTATCCACGTCCTCGATTGGGGCGATCCAGCGACGTCTGTTGGTTCTCGAGAATCAGGGCGGAACAAAACTGTTTGGCGAACCGGCGCTGGATTTGGCCGATCTGATGCGAACTGACGAAAACGGGCACGGAATGGTGAACATTCTGGCATCAGACCAGCTGATGGCAGCCCCACGGCTATATGCAACGTTTCTGTTGTGGCTGTTGAGTGAACTGTTCGAAGAGCTGCCAGAGGTCGGAGACCCCGAAAAACCAAAGCTGGTGTTCTTTTTTGACGAAGCCCATCTGTTGTTCGACGATGCGCCAAAGGTTCTGGTGGACAAGGTCGAACAGGTCGCCCGCCTGATCCGTTCAAAGGGTGTGGGTGTATACTTCATTACTCAGAGCCCCGCCGATATCCCGGAAGATATTCTTGGACAGCTGGGCAACCGTATACAGCACGCATTAAGGGCATTCACGGCGCGGGACCGAAAGAACCTGCGGCTGGCCGCTGAAACCTATCGCGAGAACCCGACTTTTAACACGGAAACGGCAATTCGCGAAGTCGGTGTGGGGGAGGCCGTCACCTCAATGCTGCAAAAGAAAGGTGTTCCGGGCGTGGTCGAGCGTACGCTTATTCGTCCGCCGGGATCTCAGCTGGGGCCAATTTCAGATGCCGAACGCCGGGATATCCTTGCCGCCTCGGCGATGGCAGGAAAATACGACAAGAGCGTAGATCGAAAATCTGCCTTCGAGATTCTTCAGGCGCGGGCCCAAGCTGCGGCCAATGCCGCAGAACTGGCCGAATCCGACGAAGTTCTTGAAGCGCAATCGCCGATCGAACGCGAATATTCTTCGGCCCGCAGATATTCGGGCAGCCGGGTCGGCCGGTCCTCCTCCCGGGTTGAGCGCAAGCAGGACACGTTTGCCACGGCAATGACCGAAGCGGTGATCAAAGAGCTTAAGGGCACAACCGGGCGCCGGATCGTGCGCGGTATCCTCGGCGGATTGTTTCGCAACAGGTAAAAACGTAGCGTCCTTGGTGGGCGCTACAGCGTTTACTTCAGTCGGCGTTGGCCTTCCTGGCGACAATAGGCGTCAGCCTCGGGAACAGACATCTTCGTGGCTGGGAAGTCGATTGCACGGTCCCAGGTCACGCGATCCTGACGATACAACTGACAGGTCACGACACCTTTAGGTGTCTGAACCTTGACGGGCGTCGTCTCAAGATCTTCGGGGCTGGGGACACAAGCGGATACCGCAACCGCAATAGCCGGAAACAGAATGAGTGATTTCAGATGTGGTGCTTTCATTTTCTACTCTTGTCTACTCGTCTTGTTGATCGATTGAAACGGCATAGGCGAGGGTGAGTGCCAGCAACCTGCCGCAAATCGAAAACACTGTGGTGGGTTCGTTTATTCAGAAAAACCTTAAGAATCAAGAAACCGCGCCAGATAAGTGGCGCGGTTTTGCGCATTGGAACGTGGCGCGGACCTATTTCTCGGGGATCAGACCCCTTGGGCTGAATCTGAGAACAATCAACAGGATCAGGCCCATCGTGAACAGGCGCATATGTGCGGCACTATCAATAAGATGTGCCTTCAGCGCGCTGCCATCCGGCAAGCCTGCAGTGATAACACTCATCAACCACAAGCCAATCGGTTCGACCTGAACCCACAAGAACCATATCAGGAACGCACCCAAAACGGCCCCGAAGTTGTTGCCCGAACCGCCAACGATCACCATGACCCAAACCAGGAAGGTAAAGCGCAGCGGATTGTAAGTGCCCGGCGTCAGCTGTCCGTCCAGAGTGGTCATCATCGCGCCTGCGATGCCGCAAATGGCCGACCCTAATACGAAAATCTGCAAGTGGCGACGGGTGACGTCCTTGCCCATCGCTTCGGCTGCAATTTCATTGTCGCGGATTGCGCGCATCATACGGCCCCACGGGCTTTTCAGCGCCATTTGCGCCATCCAGAGCAGCACCAGAAGAACCAGCATGAACAGCAGCGAATACCCAAGTTTCACCGAGAGGGTGGATGCAGTGACCGGATCCAGCCCCAGCCATTCGGCGCGGGCAAGAAAAGCCGGATCTTGCTGCAAGTCAACTTCATACCCGACAACCGGGGAGGGACGCGGGATGCCATAGACGTTCTTCACGCCGCGGGCCAACCAGTCCTCGTTCTTCATGACGGCGATGATAATCTCGGCGATACCCAGTGTGGCAATTGCCAGATAATCTGACCGCAGCCCTAGCGCGGTTTTGCCAATCAGCCACGCCGCCCCGGCAGCCAGCAGACCTCCGGCAGGCCAGGCCAGCAAAACGGGCAGGTTCAGTCCACCGATGTTACCGGCAATCGCCGGGTCAATGGCCTCGACCGCGGCAACATTGGGGTCGAACACGGCCCTGTAGAGGAAGAAGCCGACGATAAGGACAGTGATTATTGTGAGCGTTTGCACCCGGCCTTTGGGTATTCTTGTTGCCACCAGTACGGCTGCAACAACGGTGGCAGCCCCCAGTAGCAAGGACAGAACGATACCATAACCGCCTGCGCCCCAGGCGCCCGGAGTAGGCTCTGTCGAAACCAGAACCACGGCCAGACCACCCAGCGCGACGAAGCCCATAACCCCTACGTTAAACAGGCCCGCAAAGCCCCACTGCAGGTTCACACCGATCGCCATGATGGCCGAGATCAGCCCCATGTTCAGGATCAGAACGGCAGTGTTCCAACTTTGCGTGAAACCGGTCAGCAGAATCAGACTGCCAACAGCTATGAAAAGCAGAGTGTTTTTGACAGATTCGGTCATACTGCTTTTCCCTTGAACAGGCCCGTGGGCTTAAACAGAAGCACGATCAGCAGGATGACAAAGCTGACAGCGAATTTGTAATCGGTGGACAGGAGCTGGACCAATCCGGACGGCTCCAGGTTTTCGGGGGCCACATAGGTCAGTACTTTTTTCCAGGCATAGGTGATCGTCACCTCGGAAAACGCGATGATGAACCCGCCGGCAATTGCGCCCAGTGGGTTACCAAGGCCACCCACGATGGCCGAAGCGAATATCGGCAGCAGAAGCTGGAAATAGACGAAGGGTTTAAAGCTCTTGTCCAACCCGTAAAGAACACCCGCTGTGGTCGCCAAGGCGGCCACGATGATCCAGGTGATCATCACAACACGTTCAGGGTTGATGCCGGACAAAAGCGCCAGATCCTCGTTGTCGGAATAGGCGCGCATCGATTTCCCGGTTCGTGTTTTATTGAGGAACCAGAACAACAAGGCCACGGCAATAACGGCCACTATCAGTGTAATCCCTTGCGAGGTCTTGATAGCCAGCCCCTCTTGTAGGCCTGTCATGGATTTGAAGTCCCGCGCGGATATCAGGAATCTTGCACCGTCCGAAAACTTTTGGTCATCCGGCCCGATGATAAAGCGCACCAAACCGTTCATGATGAACATTACACCCATTGATACGATCACAAGGATAACCGGCTTGGCCTTTTGTTCGCGGTAAAAGCGGTAGACCAGCCTGTCCGTGACCAACACCAGCAGGATGCAGCCAAGGATGGCAAAGGGCAGGGCGAGCAGGGCAGTCGGCAACGGCCCAAAGCTGACACCAGCGGCCTGTAAGCCCCAAGTGACAAGCACAGCGATCATCGCCCCAAAGGCCATGGTGTCACCATGGGCAAAGTTCGAAAACCGCAGGATGCCGTAGATCAGGGTCACGCCAAGCGCTCCCAATGCCAGCTGGCTGCCATAGGCAATCGCAGGCACGATGACAAAGTTGGCCAGTGTGACCAACGCGTTCAGTAAATCCATGAATTCTTCTCACTGTCCGGGTGCGGCTTTATGGCATGTGTACCATTGGTAATTCAACACACGGCTATGGTTTTCAACGAATTGGGCGAACGTTTTTTGCCAGGGTAACGCGGAACCAGCAAGGCTTGTGAGTTTCCGAGAACCAAACGCGCAGGTGAAGCCGCGCGACTTTTGAGGTCAGCGTGGCCACCCGGCAGTATTGCTTGGATGCAAAGTCACGCCTGAACGTCTTGGCATTTGCCGAAATCTTCGTCGGCATGGGGACCTTTGACAGACAGATCATAGGACATGTCGTCAAGTTGAACCACCAGCGTCATCACGTTCTGACCTTCGATATACATGAACGTCATGCTTCCCACGCCTTTGAGGATCACTGCATCGCCTGCGGCTATTGGGGTTTCAATGTTACCTTTGTCACCGTCCGCGGCACGGCTAAGGCGGATTTCGCTGCCGTCGCGGTCGGAGGTGCACAATAGGTGGCGTTCTTCGGCTACTGCCTGAGTGGCCGAAAATAGGGCAAGCGGCAAAGCGATCCAGAGTTTCATAGTCTGCGGGTCCTTGTCTTCGATTTTGCATTCGCCTTCGAACTGTCGAGCCATTGGTTCAGTAATATGGCCCGACCGGCGTGGATGGCCCGCCTAAAGCTCCATTATGTCACAAATTGAACTTAAGCGTGTTTTTTGCCCTTTGAATCACGCGTGAAAATAACCGATTTGGTCTCGTGAAAGAGCCATTAAAACAAATAAATAATAGTCATGTTTAACGTCCTCAAATTTAACGCACCATTATCCTGACATATTGAAAACACAATCAGACATGGGTTGAGCGATTCAGGTTCAAAGTGACCCGCGCCGGGCCGTTTTGTCTGCCAATCTAGGGCCCCAGATTGTTTTTGTCTCAAGCTGAGCGCACACCACCTCACCAGGCCTCAAGTTCCGGTGAAATAGCTGGTTCAGGTCTATGATACGAAAGGGTTTTTCCTAAGTTCACTTCGTTGAGCTGCGGAAGATGTGATTGTCGAGCGCAGCCAGTACCGAAATATAAGGCTGATCTCGCGAGCGTAATAGCGCGCGAGGGCAGGCATAAGTAACCGAAGGAAGAAACTCATGAGATTTACCGCGCTGATCACGGCTGGCCTGTTGATGCCCACATTCGTACAAGCTGCAATCGACGACCCGCTGAATGGCGCGGATTTTGTCGTCAATTGCCTCTCCGACAAAAACGGGGGATCGGTGACTCTGGCGCGGTCGGGTGAGACGGACAAGGGGTTCATCGTGGCCGAAAACATCAAGGGCGAGGCGCAGATTATTCCCGGTCTGAACTCGCTCACCTTCCTGCATATCATGGATCAGGACGTGGTGACCTTTGTGGTGGATTTCGATAACCTGCACTATGACATGTCGGTCAAAGGTCCACATGCCGCGAATGACTCCGGATATTGTAGCAATCCGGCGGGGTGAGAATTAGGAAGGCGGTTGCACTTAGTTATGCAGTGATTTTCTACACTGTTTTCCTTGAAGCAACGTGTTTCTGCGAACCCACTGCTAGAATGAGGAGGACGGTGCGCACCAAATGGGAGTTTGTGCGCCGTCTCATCCTCAACCGCCCAAGAAACTCTTTCTCACTTCCGGATCAGCCAGCAATTCCTTGCCCGTACCGGTATAGGCGTTTCGCCCCTGAACCAGCACATATCCCTTATCGGCAATCTCCAGTGCCTGGCGGGCGTTTTGTTCAACCATCAGGATCGGCAGGCCGGTGCGTGCGACCTCGATGATGCGGTCAAAAAGCTCATCCATCACGATGGGTGAGACACCTGCGGTGGGCTCGTCCAGCATCAGGACCTTGGGTTGCGTCATCAGCGCGCGACCCACGGCAACCTGTTGGCGCTGACCGCCAGACAGTTCGCCGGCAGGTTGGTTGCGTTTGTCACGCAGAATTGGGAACAGATCATAGACCTGCTCCATCGTGTCCGAGAAATCGTCGTGACGGATAAAGGCACCCATTTCCAGATTTTCCTCGACAGTCATCGAGGTGAAAATGTTCGATGTCTGAGGAACAAAGCCCATACCGCGGATCACGCGATCTTGTGGGGTGAGGCTGGTGATATCCTCGCCGTCCAGACGTACAGAGCCCGCGCGCACATCCAGCATCCCAAACACGGCCTTCATCGCCGTTGACTTGCCCGCACCGTTGGGGCCGACGATAACGGCGATCTCACCCTTGTCCACGGCAATGGTGCAGTCATGCAGGATATCCGGGCCTTTGCCATAACCGCCGGTCATGGTGTCGCCGATCAGAAACGGGCCGCCTTCAACGCGATGAGTCGTCCCGCTTTTACGATGGGCAGGCGTCATTGTTCCGATACCTTGCGTGTTGGTAATCGATGCGTCCTTGTTGCCCTTGTCGTCCTGATAGGGGTTGTCGCTCATGCCAGCGGTCATGTCTGGGCCTCCAGCTTGTCTTTGTTTTTGAGGCCGGTGCCAAGATAGGCTTCGATCACGTGCTCGTTTGCCTTGATCTCATCCAGAGTACCCTCGGCCAAAACCTTACCCTCGGCCATGCAGATGACCGGGTCGCAGATCTTGCCGATGAAATCCATGTCGTGCTCGATGACAACAAACGTATAACCACGCTCTTTGTTCAGGCGCAGGATCGTATCAGCGATGGTCATCAGCAGGGTGCGGTTCACGCCTGCTCCGACCTCGTCCAGAAATACGATCTTGGCGTCCACCATCATGGTACGACCAAGTTCCAGCAGTTTCTTTTGACCGCCCGAAACCTGACCGGCCTTGTGATCGGCCAGATGTTCGATGGTCAAAAACTCCAGCACCTCGTCTGCCTTGGCTTTCAACGCGCGCTCTTCATCAGCGATGCGCTTGCGTCCGAACCAGGTATTCCACAGCGCCTCACCCGATTGCGCACCGGGCACCATCATCAGGTTTTCGCGGCAGGTCATCGACGAGAATTCATGCGCGATCTGGAACGTGCGCAGCAAACCTTTGTGAAACAGCTCATGCGGAGGCAGGCCAGTGATATCTTCACCATCCATAACCACCTTTCCGCTGGTCGGAGGCAAAACACCGGCGATCACGTTGAACAGAGTGGTTTTTCCGGCCCCGTTGGGCCCGATCAGGCCGGTGATCGACCCTTTTTGGATTTCCAGCGACGCCCCGTCCACCGCGTGAAACCCGCCGAAATGCTTATGCACGTCCTCGACGACGATCATGGTATCCCCTTGCCTTGTCCCCGTGAAACGAGGTGCAGCCTTTTGTCATTGAAACAGCCCGGACACAAGGCCCGGGCTGTCTGATTTTATAGCTTGATATGCGGGATCAACGGAAGTTGACGGTCTTGTTTTCGCCGTCGGTCACTTCGATCTCGCGGTACGACCCTGCGCTTTCGCCGGGGCCGATCAACTCGACACCGGACGCGCCGACATAGTCGATGTCCTGACCGGCGGCCAGCAGTTCCAGACCTTTGGCCAGTTCACCCGGATAGATCTTTTCACCCGGCGCATTGGCGACGTCCATAACTTTGCCCGCGTAATCTGCCGGGTTGGTCGAACCGGCGGCTTGCATGGCGAACATGAACAGCGCTGCCGCGTCATAGGATTCGGGCGAATAGGGCGACGAACCGTCAAATCCGGCTGCTTCGGCCAGTGCAAAGTACTTTTCTGCACCTTCACCACCCGACCCGGCGATCTGACCGAACGAGCCGTTCAGGTCGGGGCCGACATTTGCGGGCAGCGAGTCGCCAATCATGCCACCGGGCAGACCAAAGGTGTCAAACGCACCGCTGTCCAGCGACGACTGGATGATGCCCAGACCACCCTGGTCCAGATAACCCGCGACAACCAGAATGTCTCCACCGGCCGAGGCCAGCGCGCCAACTTCAGCCGAATAGTCGGCCTTGCCGTCTTCATGCGCCGTAACGATGGTCACTTCACCGCCAACCGCTTCGAAGGACGTCTGGATCGCATCGGCCAGACCTTTGCCATAGTCGTTGTTGGTATAGGTCAGCGCGATCGAGTTGATGCCGCGATCCTTGAGGATATCAGCCATAACCTGACCTTCGCGCGCATCCGACGGTGCGGTGCGGAAGAACAGGCCGTTGTCCTCCATGGTCGACAGGCCGGGCGAGGTCGCCGAAGGCGAGATCATGACCATGCCGTTTGGAATGGCAACGTTTTGCAGAATCGCGCCGGTTACACCCGAACAGTCGCCACCGATGATGCCTGCAACGCCGTCTGCGATCATACGCTCGCCGTTCGAGGTGGACAGACCATTGTCGATACAGCCGGTATCAGCACGTACACCAGCCACGCTGGCACCGTTCATGAACTTGCCGGATTCGTTGACTTCGGCGATTGCCAGTTCCGCGCCCGATCCCATGGCAGGGGCCAGCGATTCAATCGGGCCGGTAAAGCCGATCAAAATCCCCAGTTTGACATCTTCGGCCATGGCTGCGCCGGCCAGCAATGCAGTTGCTGCAGTTGCAGTAAGCAGCTTTTTCATATGGTTACTCCCAGTTGTGAACGTATTCGTTCTGGCGACGACCCTAGGCAAGCTGTTCGGAAAAGAAAAGTCCTAACGCAAACCTGTCTTTTTCGTTTGAAATCCTATCTGTTTTGTTGGGACTCACCCCTGATTGTCACCGAAAGGGACCAGAATGCTCAGAACGGCGATGATTCTGTCTTTCTCACTCTGCGCCTGGAATGCCGCAGCCCAAACGTTGTCGGTTTCAGCCGGGATGGTCCAGCTGGAAGAAATGGTCGGCGGGTTGGAGACCCCATGGGCGGTTGGCATTTTACCCGATGAAAGCTTCCTCGTCACGGAACGGGATGGAAGGTTGCTGTATGTGCGAAATGGACAAGTTGGGGATGTTTCAGGCGTTCCAATGGTTGCGGCTTTGGGGCAGGGCGGATTGCTGGACGTCACGATCTCACGCGATTTCAATCAAAGTCGAGAGGTCTTTCTGACCTTCGCAAAACCTCAGGGCGACGGTGCAGGGACTGCGGTTGCGGTTGCGCGCCTGTCCGAGACTGGCAAAAACCTTCAGAACCTTCGAGTAATTTTCGAGGCATCGCCAGGTGGTACGGGTGGTCGGCATTTTGGCAGCCGTGTGGTCGAAGCGCATGATGAGACATTGTTCGTGACCTTGGGCGAGCGGGGACAGGCGGAGAATGCACAGGATCGGTCCAATCCTTTGGGCTCGGTCATTCATATCAACCACGATGGGACGGTTCCGGCAGATAACCCCTTTGTCGGGCAATTGAATAGCGAACCCGAGATATGGTCATACGGTCATCGAAATCCACAGGGCGCGGATTTGGACGCGCTTGGCCGACTTTGGATCTCGGAACACGGGGCGCGGGGTGGAGATGAAATCAACCAACCCCGCGCAGGTGCCAATTACGGCTGGCCTGTTATCTCGTACGGCACACATTATTCGGGTGAAAAAATCGGCGAGGGCACCAGCAAGCCTGGCATGGAGCAGCCGCGCCTGTACTGGGACCCGTCCATCGCGCCGTCGGGGTTGATGGTCTATTCCGGCGGCATGTTTCCCGAATGGCGGGGCGACATTTTCGTGGGCTCGCTGAAATTCGACTATATCGCGCGGCTGTCTGGGGATCCACTGCGCGAGGTCGAGCAGATCAGGGGACCCGAAACCGAACGGGTCCGCGACATCGTGCAGGCCCCTGATGGGGCAATCTGGTTCATCTCGGTCGGGAAAGGGGCGGTTTACAGGCTCGCCCGTTCGTCCTAGGAGTGTCGGAATGCACTTCATAGAGGATTGATATGTTCCGCATTCTCGCAACGATAATCTTGTGCCTTTTGGCGGTTCCCGCTGCGGCGGACGAGGTTTTTCCGACCTATGCCGATTATGAAACCTTCGTCGATACCAAGATGAAGAACCGCGAATTTTCGAACGTCGTCAAACGGTTGGGAGGCGCTGATGAATACACGCCGCAGGAGATGGAGGTTCTTCAGGGCCAACTGCGCGACCTTGTTCCATATTACCTGACCCACGCCAACGTGGCCAAGCGGGTCGAGCTTGAAAACGGCTTCACGCAGGAGATGCGGGTGTATTGGAATGACAAGAACAGCTATGTTTTCATCTACACGGTATTGCACGAACGTGACGACGGTCTGATGGTTCTCAGTTTTTCCCTCAACACCAATGTTACGCCCATTCTGGAGAAATTCTAGGCGCTCAGACCGATAGCCGCCCGCTCTGCGCACCACGCTCGCGATAGGGCGTGGTGTTGTAATGCGCGCGGTAGCATTTCGAGAAATGGCTAGGCGAGGCGAACCCACAGGCCAGGGCTACGTTGATGACGCTCATATCGGTTTGCATCAGCAGGTTCCGCGCCTTATGCAAACGAAGCTCCATATAGTACCGCTTGGGCGAGCGGCTGAGATAACGCCGGAACAGTCGCTCAAGTTGGCGGGTCGACATGCCGACTTCCTTGGCCAGAATCGAAGGTGAGATCGGCTCTTCTATGTTCTTTTCCATCATCAGGATGACCTGACTCAACTTGGGGTGACGTACGCCAATACGCGTCGGTGTAGACAGGCGCTGCGTGTCCTGATCTGTCCGGATAGACGAATAGATCATCTGATCCGCCACCGCATTTGCCAGGTCTTCGCCGAAATCGTCTGCAATCAACTTGAGCATCAGATCGATAGAAGAGGTCCCCCCAGCCGTCGTCATACGACTGCCGTCAATCTGAAAGACTGCTTTCGTCAACTCGACCTCATCGAATTCTTCGATGAAACTGTCGGAGTTTTCCCAATGTATCGTCGCCCGCTTGTTGTCCAGCAGACCGGCCTTGGCCAAGGTATAAGCAGCCGTGCACAGACCGCCGATCCGCAATCCGCGCCGTGCCTCGCGCCGCAACCAGTTCAGAATGCGTTTGGTGGTCGCGGCTTGTACGTCAACGCCCCCGCAAATCAGAACGACATCGTCGCGTTGCAGTTCGTCCAGGTCACGATCCAGTTTGAATTCGGTTCCGGCTGAACATGAAATCGAATCTCCGCCTTCACCTGAAAGCGTCCATGTATAAAGTTGTTTGTCGGCCATGCGGTTTGCGATGCGCAGGCTGTCGAGCGCCGACGCAAAAGACAGCAGCGAAAACTTGTCCAGCAGGACAAAAACGAAATGGCGGGGTGTGGCCCCAGCATTTTCCACCGTGACTGCTTGGCGTTGCACTTGCATGACAAAATGTCCCTAATTCTGCGCGGGAAAACCTGGTATCCGGCGACGTATTTGGCAGTCACCATGATCAAAGCTTGTTTGCGGCGTCAAGAGGCGCAAATGGGATATGGTCACTCTTCATTGCTTTTTGTATAGAGGCGACCTGAACACTTCAGCGGAGATCAAAGCTATGACCGAATGGCAAAAGTCGAACTGGCGCAACAAGCCCCGGGTTCAGATGCCAGACTATACCGACGCGGCCGCATTGGCCAAGGTCGAGGCCCAGCTTTCGCAGTATCCCCCGCTGGTCTTTGCCGGTGAAGCGCGGCGCCTCAAGCAACATCTTGGTGCCGCCGGTCGCGGCGAGGCCTTCCTGCTTCAGGGCGGGGATTGTGCTGAAAGCTTTGAACAATTCAGCGCCGATGCGATCCGTGACACCTTCAAGGTGATGCTGCAAATGGCGATGGTTCTGACCTACGGTGCCAAGGTGCCCGTGGTAAAGGTCGGTCGCATGGCCGGTCAATTTGCAAAGCCGCGCAGCGCCCCGACAGAGGTTGTGAATGGTGTAGAACTGCCCAGCTACCGCGGTGACATTATCAACGAATTGGCGTTCACGCCCGAAGCGCGGATTCCGAATCCCGGCAAGATGTTGCAGGCCTACACACAGGCGGCGGCCACGTTGAACCTGCTGCGTGCCTTTTCAACCGGTGGCTTCGCCGACATGAGCCGTGTTCATTCGTGGACGCTGGGCTTTACCGACGAACAGGACGTTCAGAAGTACTCCGAGGTGGCAGACCGCATTCAGGACACCATCGACTTCATGGAAGCAGCTGGCATCACGGCAGACACGACGCACGAATTCTCTACTGTTGAATTCTACACCAGCCACGAAGGTCTGTTACTGGAATATGAAGAGGCGCTGACCCGTCTGGATTCGACCTCGGGCAACTGGCTGGCCGGGTCTGGCCACATGATCTGGATCGGCGACCGTACACGCCAGCCTGACGGCGCACATGTCGAGTTCTGTCGTGGCGTTCTGAACCCGATCGGTTTGAAATGTGGTCCGACGACGACGGCCGAAGACCTCAAAGTTCTCATGTCGAAGCTGAACCCTGAAAATGAAGAGGGCCGCCTGACCCTGATCGCGCGCTTTGGTGCAGGCAAGGCGGGTGAACACCTTCCGCGTCTGGTCAAGGCCGTGAAGGAAGAAGGCGCCAAGGTCACCTGGGTCTGCGACCCGATGCACGGCAATACGATCAAATCGGCCACGGGCTACAAAACCCGCCCGTTCGATTCTGTCCTGCGTGAGGTGCGCGATTTCTTTGGTGTGCATCAATCCGAGGGCACGATCCCTGGCGGTGTCCATTTCGAGATGACCGGTCTCGACGTTACCGAATGCACCGGTGGTGTGCGTGCCGTGACCGAAGAGGATCTGTCGGATCGTTACCACACCGCCTGCGACCCGCGCCTGAACGCGTCTCAGTCTCTGGAACTGGCGTTCCTTGTCGCGGAAGAACTGACCAACCTGCGCCGTAACGGATCAAAACGCGCCGCAAGTTAAGCGATAGAAAAGAAAGAAAAACAGCGGGCCAACGGTCCGCTGTTTTTATTGTTCCGGGTGTTCAAACTGGTTCAGTCATCGCGCGACACGACCAGACGGAGGTGTTTGGCCGCGCGTTTGAAATCCGTTTGGTCTTCGGCAAAACCGTCAACGGTTTGAGGCACAGCAGGAACTGGTGCCTGAACTTCCGAAAACGATTTGATCCGCGTATCCGTAATCGAAAATCTGCGTGGGGTTTTACCAATCGCACCATCCGCAACCATGACGCCCAGAACCCGGCTGACGTCGCCCAGATCGCTTTTGAGCGGCAAAAGGATCATGCAGGCCTGCATCCGGGTACGTCCCAGTATCCCGCTCGAATCCAACCCCAGTTCGGCAACGGCGGGTGCTGCGAAAACCTGCTCCAGAACGTCCTTAAGACTGGCGCGGTCATCAGGTTGAAAAAAGGCCGTCACAGGCATGCCGCGAACCTCCATCCCCGCAAGCGCGTTCAAGTGGCTTCCGGCAAGACGAAACCGGGCCAGTCCGGGCGCGATCCGTTCAAGAATGAAAGTATATTCAAGTATGTTTTCCAGTCCACGCGGGTCGACCTGAGACCGCATCGGAACACCGTCACCGCTCAGCAATGCAGTCCAATACGCCTCGGCCTGGCGGATCGGCGTAAGGCTGCGCCCACTGTCAAAGCGATCCATTGCGACGATCTTTCCAAATTCTGACCCGGAACCAGTCCCGAAAAAGGTTTTCATTTTCTTCACCCGAACGTCAATTGGCCGCCATTTTCATAAAATGCAACACAACCGGAGCATTTGTGGCCTGCAAGCCATTACCAGGGGTAGTTTGACTCGGGTTTATTCAATTTTGGAGTAATTCTTTAACGAATGGTTAACTTACGCCAAACAAATGCTGCCTCAGCAAACTCTTGCTCTGCACCGGCCAATCGCATTAGGTGCGGCACACATCCAAAAGGGTGAGGTCACAGGAAAGGACAGTCATGATCAGATCCATGACCGGGTTTGCCTCGGGGAAAGGGGAATACGGACCGCACAGCTGGACGTGGGAGTTGCGCAGTGTTAACGGCAAAGGCCTTGATATGCGCCTGCGCGTCCCTGATTGGCTGACCGGGCTTGAGGTGGCCCTTCGGGCCGCGCTGTCAATATCCCTGAGCCGTGGGAATGTGACCCTGTCAATGCGTCTGACCCGCGAGGACTCTGCCTCGGAACTGGCATTGAACGAGGTCGCTATGGCCGCTGCCCTGAGCGCTTTGGAACAAACACACAAGATGGCAGCTGCGCGCGGTATTGCTCTGGAACCGGCGCGCGCCTCGGACCTTTTGGCACTCAAAGGCATGTTGGATGCAACCGCAGATGCGGATGATCCCGCGCCGCTGGTTGCGCGCCTGACCGAAGATTTCAACGTCCTGTTGGCCGCTTTTGTCGATATGCGCCGGGCCGAGGGCGAGGCGTTGGCTACTGTGCTGAACACACAGCTGGACCAAGTTGCGGCGCTGACAGCTCGGGCAGCTGATCTGGCCGTGCATCGTAAGGACAAGATGGCCGCGACATTGCGGGACAATCTGGCGCACGTACTGGACAACGCGCAGGGCGCGGACCCGGATCGCGTCGCGCAGGAACTGGCTTTGATCGCGGTCAAAGCCGACATTACCGAAGAGATCGACCGCCTGTCTGCACATGTGGCCGCAGCAAGAGAGCTGCTTGTGCAGGACGGGGCTGTCGGACGCAAGCTTGATTTCCTGATGCAAGAGTTCAACCGCGAAACCAACACGCTATGTTCCAAGGCTCAGAGTACGGAGCTGACGGCTGTCGGGCTGGAACTGAAGGCGGTGATCGATCAGATGCGCGAACAAGTGCAAAACGTAGAATAAAGATGGGAACGACTGATATGGCGGATCGCCGAGGCCTTTTAATCATCCTGTCTTCCCCGTCCGGGGCAGGCAAATCCACCCTGGCAAAGCGGCTGATGGACTGGGACAAGGACCTTGAGTTTTCGGTTTCGGCCACAACCCGTGCCCCGCGTCCGGGGGAAGAAGATGGGCGGGACTACTATTTTCTTTCTGAAGACGAGTTCAAGCAGAAGGTCGCCGATGGCCAGATGCTGGAACATGCGCATGTCTTCGGTAACTTCTACGGCTCACCCGCTGATCCGGTTCGCAGTTCGATCCACGCAGGCAAGGACGTGCTGTTCGACGTGGACTGGCAAGGCGAGGTTCAGATCCGCAACTCGGATCTGGGTAAGCATGCGTTGTCGATCTTCATCCTGCCGCCTTCGATCCCCGAACTGCGCCGCCGTCTGGAATCACGTGGGCAAGATAGCGATGAAGTTATCGCAAGGCGGATGCTCAAAAGCTGGGACGAGATCAGCCACTGGGGCTATTACGATTATGTCCTGATCAATGACGATCTTGAGGCGACCGAGAAGAAGCTGAAGACCATCGTCAGCGCCGAACGGATGCGCCGTATTCAACAGCCAAATCTGCAACAGCACGTGCGCAAACTTCAAAACGAATTCGAGGGGCTGTCATGACGATCTACGCTTTAGGCGAGCACATGCCCGAAATTCACGAGGACACGTGGGTTGCGCCCGATGCCAACCTGATCGGCAAGGTTGTGCTGGAACAGGGCGCCTCGGTTTGGTTCGGCTGCACGATTCGCGCAGATCACGAGGAAATCCGCGTTGGTGCAGGTAGCAACGTTCAGGAAAACTGCGTCATGCACATCGACGCCGGGTATCCTTTGTCGATCGGTCCGAATTGCACCATCGGACACAAAGTGATGTTGCACGGGTGCACAATCGGAGAAAATACTCTGATCGGAATGGGCGCGATTGTTCTGAATGGTGCCCGGATCGGGCGGAATTGCCTGATCGGGGCAGGGGCCCTGATCACGGAAGGCAAGGAGATTCCGGATAATTCCCTTGTGATGGGGTCTCCGGGCAAAGTGGTGCGCCAGCTTGACGAGGCCGCAGCAAAACGGATTACCCTAAGCGCGCTGCATTATCAGGAAAACATGCGCAGGTTTCGGGACACTCTGAGACCTGTTCAATAAAGCGCGCGGATTGATCGGGGTTTGAAGCATGTCAGATGACCTTCTAGACGGATTTGTTCAGGCCATCCCAATGCCCGCGCTGATGGTGGATCAGACCGAACGGATCATTGCCGCCAATACGGATGCGAAAACCCTTTTGGGGCAGAATATCGTGGGGCGGCATTTTGCGACCATCCTGCGGCAGCCACAGGTTCTTGAAGCGATTGAACAAAGCCTTCAGTCCAAAGGAACCAAGGCAGCGCGTCATCTTTCCAATGATGGCGCGCAAGACACAACGTTTGATGTGCAATGCCGGTATATGAACGGGGTCGGAGCCGTGTCGGGCGGGGCCGTTCTGTCCACTTTTCAAGATGTCACGCATCTGGAGCAGGCAAGTCAGATGCGCCGCGACTTTGTTGCCAATGTCAGTCACGAATTGCGGACGCCTTTGACGGCGCTGATGGGCTTCATTGAAACCTTGCGCGGCCCTGCACGTTACGATCCGGCTGCGCGCGACCGGTTCCTGCAAATTATGGCCGATGAAGCCAACAGGATGAACCGGCTGGTTGGCGATCTTTTGTCACTGAACCGCGTGGAAAGCGAAGAAAGAGTTCGCCCAAATAAACAGCTGGAGCTGACAGGGCTGCTGCAATCCACCATGAACTCGTTGCGCCCCCTTGCGGAAGAGGCGGGCGTGACGCTGACGCTTGACGCACAGGACGGCCCACTTTCCGTGATCGGAGACAGCGATCAGTTACGGCAGGTATTCACCAACCTGATCGAAAACGGAATAAAATACGGTGCCAGCGGTGGCAGCGTCACAGTCAGCGTTCTGTCATCAGAGCGTGACGCGGCGATGCGTGGACCTGGGGTGCGGGTGAAGGTCATCGACAAGGGGCCAGGAATTGATTCCGTACACCTGCCACGTCTGACCGAGCGATTCTATCGCGCCGACAATCACAGATCCCGGCAGTTGGGTGGAACGGGGCTGGGGCTGGCCATCGTCAAGCACATCGTCAATCGCCACCGCGGACGGTTGCGCGTGGAAAGTGAGTTGGGAAAAGGTTCCGTCTTTACGGTCATCTTACCACGGTAGCCCTTCCCACATTACCGCCCTTCAAAATCTGCCTCGTTTCGATTTTCTGACTCGAAATCTCAGGATATTCGAGAGTTGTCATAAAAGCGTTACACACTTGTCACAAAAGGCTTACGCACGACCCCTAGGGGTGCACGCAGGATCATCATGGGGGTGATCAATCATACCTTTTCAAGGAGACTGAAATGTCCTTTGTGAAACTGTCGGCTTCTGCGCTGGCAATCGCCGCCGTCTCGGCAACCACCGCTGCTGCCCGTGACAACGTTCAGGTTGCCGGTTCGTCGACCGTTCTGCCATATGCCTCGATCGTTGCGGAACTGTTTGGTGAGAACACCGATTTCCCGACCCCGGTTGTTGAATCGGGCGGTTCGTCAGCTGGTCTGAAGCGTTTCTGTGAAGGTGTTGGTGAAAACACCATCGACATTGCAAACGCATCGCGCGCGATCCGTGAAAAAGAAATCAAAGCCTGCGCCGAAAACGGTGTGACTGACATCATGGAAGTCCGCATCGGTTATGATGGTATCGTTTTTGCAAGCCAGCAGACCGGTCCTGCCTTCACCGCTTTTGAACCTGCCGACATCTTTAACGCTTTGGGCGCAAAAGTTCTGAAAGACGGTGAAGTGGTTGATAATCCTTACACTACTTGGGCCGAATTCAACCCTGAACTGCCTGATGTAGAAATCGCTGGCTTTATTCCGGGCACCAAACACGGCACCCGTGAAGTGTTCGAAGAAAAAGTTCTGCTGATCGGTTGTGAAGCGACCGGCGCGATGGAAGCCATGATTGCTGGCGGTATGAGCGAAGACGACGCAGAAGATGCATGTCTGGCCGTTCGTACCGACGGGAAAGCGGTCGACATTGATGGTGACTACACCGAAACGCTGGCGCGTATCGACACCAACCCCAATGGCATCGGCATCTTCGGCCTGGCGTTCTACGAGAACAACACCGATAAGCTGAAAGTGGCAACCATGTCGGGTATCGCTCCTTCGACCGAAACCATCTCGACCGGTGAATATCCGGTTTCGCGCCCGCTGTTCTTCTACGTGAAGAAAGCCCATATCGGCGTGATCCCCGGCCTGAAAGAATATGCCCAGTTCTTTACCCACGACGAAATCGCAGGCGCTTCGGGTCCTCTGGCAAACTATGGTCTGGTTGCGGACCCTGAGCTGGCAAAAACTCAGGATGCAATCGCCAACGAAGTAACCATGGGTTCGGGCAGCTAATCCCGCCTTTGGTTCGAAATACCGGGGGCGGCATTTCTGTCGCCCCCACATTTTTCAGCTTTCCCGGCCAAGACCAAATGGGGGTTTCATGCCGATAGTATGGCTCGTTCTGATCGTGCTAGCGATTGCTTCAGTCGGTTACGTGTTGGGGCGCTCACGCGCCCTGCAAAGCGCCACAGGAGATATCCGGGCTTTGCACTCGCTGCCGTCGTATTATGGCGCAAATGTCGCTCTCAAGACGATCGTACCCGCATTCGGCCTTATGATCCTCTGGTTGCTGGTACAACCGCTTTACGTGAACTCTCAGGTTTCTGAAACGATCTCGGGTTCTGCCATCCAAGACGGCTCGTCCCTAAATCTGGTCATGGCCGAGGTCCGTCGCACCGCGTACGGTCTGGACAACGCGGTTGCCGCCGGGCAGATACCCGAGGAACTGGCGCGCAACGCGCGCGCGGATGTAATCGACATGACCCAGCGTCTGAAGGATGCCGGGCAGGTGGTGACGTCGGATATCACGCAACCTGTGCTGCGCGCGGCGCAAACCTATCGGATCATGAATGCGACCGGCTATTCGATCATGGCAGTCGCCGTCATACTGACCGCACTCGCCGGTGCTGCGGTCAGCTGGTTTCAAACTCGCGCGGAATACCGCGCGCGTAATGTGGTCGAGCAGGGGGTGCGTATCCTGTTGCTGGCGGCCGCATCCATCGCAATTCTGACCACTGTCGGGATTGTCCTGTCCCTGGTTTTCAACACTTGGGAATTCTTCAAGCTCTACCCTGCTACCGATTTCTTTTTCGGTACGACATGGGCCCCCAGCTTTTCGGGGCGCGGCGGGTCGTCTGAGCTTGGTATTATTCCCTTGTTGTGGGGGACATTCTATATCTCGCTCGTTGCCCTGCTGGTGGCCGTCCCGATCGGGTTGTTCGCCGCGATTTACCTCAGCGAATACGCCTCCCCCCGTGTCCGCGCCGTAGCAAAACCGCTGCTCGAGATTCTGGCCGGTATCCCGACCATCGTTTACGGCCTATTTGCGCTGCTGACCGTTGGTCCGCTTTTGCTTGGCCTGTTCGGGGATGAGGGGCTTGGCTGGATGAAAGCTGGCACGGCAGTCATGACCGCTGGGTTGGTCATGGGCATCATGCTGATCCCGTTTGTGTCCTCTTTGTCCGATGACATCATCAATGCGGTGCCGCAGGCCATGCGCGACGGCTCTTACGGATTGGGCGCAACGCAATCGGAAACCATCCGTCAGGTCGTTCTGCCAGCTGCGCTTCCGGGTATCGTGGGGGCGATCCTGCTGGCCGCATCGCGCGCCATCGGTGAGACTATGATCGTGGTTCTTGGGGCAGGGGCGGCAGCACGGCTGAGCCTGAACCCGTTTGAAGCCATGACGACGGTCACCGCAAAAATCGTGAGCCAGCTAACCGGAGACGCGGATTTCGCTTCGCCCGAAGCGCTTGTGGCCTTTGCACTGGGCATGACCCTTTTCACCCTCACGCTTGGGCTGAACATCTTTGCCCTCTACATCGTGCGTAAGTATCGGGAGCAATACGAATGACCGACGCCAGTATGCAAAGTCCTGAAACAGGTCATCGCTCTGTCTCGCTGACTGTAGCGGATGCACATACCAAAAAACGCGCAAATGCAGAGAAACGATTTCGGGCCTACGGGATTGTCGCTATTGCAACGGGCCTGTTCTTCCTGATCGTTCTGTTCGCCTCAATCCTGTCGCAGGGTATTCCGGCCTTTCAGCGCACTGTTGTCAGCGTGGATTTCACCTTGTCCGCTGCGCAGCGAGACGAGGCGGAAGGTACGTTGTTCAAGACCAAGGCCTATTCCAACCTGTTCATCGCTCAGCTGAGCAAGGAACTGGAAGACCAAGGGATCAGCGTTGATTTCGACGAAGAGGCGATCGAACGTCTTCTTGGTAAAATCGGCGGTACAATCCGAACTTACTATGCCGATAACCCCGGCAAGCTGGGTGATCCGGTCAAGTTTGATCTGGCCGCCTCCAGCCGGGTCGACGGGTATTTCAAAGGCCGCGTGTCCCGTGACTCCTTGCAGGACAGCCGGTTTCTACAGCTAAGCGATCTGGATCTGGTTGATGCGCTGGAACAGGCGGGCATCATCAAGCAGGCTTTCAACTGGCCGTTCATCACCGGCGCGGATTCTGGCGTTGACAACCCGGGCGGTGCCGGCATCGGCGCCTCGGTCATTGGGTCGTTTTTCATGATGCTGGTGGTTTTGGGCCTGTCGCTGCCCATTGGTGTGGCAGCGTCGATCTATCTTGAAGAATTCGCTCCACAGAACAGGTTCACCGACCTGATTGAAGTGAACATCTCGAACCTTGCAGCCGTGCCGTCGATTGTGTTCGGTATTCTGGGTCTGGCCGTGTTCATCCAGTTCATGCACCTGCCACAATCGGCGCCGCTGGTTGGAGGTCTGGTTCTGACCCTCATGACATTGCCGACGATCATCATCTCGACCCGCGCCTCGCTGAAAGCGGTTCCGCCGTCGATCCGTGATGCAGCGTTGGGGGTAGGGGCCTCGAAAATGCAGGCTGTGTTCCACCACGTACTGCCTTTGGCCGCACCAGGCATTCTGACCGGCACCATCATCGGTCTGGCACAAGCCTTGGGTGAAACTGCACCGTTGTTGCTGATCGGCATGGTAGGCTTTGTGGCGCGGGGATATCCCGACGGGTTCCTTGCCGGCTTTACCGAGCCGAACTCGGCAATGCCCGCCCAGATTTACACTTGGGCCGCACGCGCTGATGTCGGGTTCTACGAAAAGGCCTGGGGCGGAATCATCATCCTTTTGATGTTCCTGCTGACCATGAATATCATCGCTATCATCCTGCGCCGCCGCTTTGAACGCCGCTGGTAATTGGGGGCAATAATGAACGACATGACACGAGTGGAGAGAACCGTGGACTCCAAAGACATCAAGATCAACGCGAAGAAGGTTCAGGTTTATTACGGTGATACCCACGCCATCAAGGACGTGAGTGTTGAGATCGAAGACAAGACCGTCACGGCCTTTATCGGCCCTTCGGGTTGTGGAAAATCGACCTTCCTGCGGTGTCTGAACCGGATGAACGACACCATCGATATCTGCCGTGTCGAAGGTGATATCCTGTTGGACGGCGAAGACATTTATGACAAGCGGGTCGACCCCGTTCAGTTGCGCGCCAAAGTCGGCATGGTGTTCCAAAAACCGAACCCGTTCCCCAAGTCGATCTACGACAACGTGGCCTATGGTCCGCGCATCCACGGCTTGGCCAAGAATAAGGCGGAACTGGATGAGATCGTTGAGAAATCCCTGCGTCGAGGCGCAATCTGGGATGAGGTCAAGGACCGTCTGGATGCGCCTGGCACGGGTTTGTCAGGGGGGCAACAGCAACGTTTGTGTATCGCGCGCGCCGTGGCAACCGAACCGGAGGTCCTGTTGATGGACGAGCCGTGCTCGGCGCTGGACCCGATTGCAACCGCACAGGTCGAAGAGTTGATCGACGAATTGCGTTCCCGATATTCGGTTGTGATCGTCACACACTCGATGCAGCAGGCCGCGCGCGTCAGTCAGAAAACGGCCTTTTTCCACCTGGGTAATCTGGTGGAATTCGGTGAAACCGGTCAGATTTTTACCAATCCGGTCGATCCGCGCACGGAAAGCTACATTACAGGCCGTATCGGCTAAGCACAGGTATCAAACAATGAGCGAACAACATATTGCATCTGCTTTTGACCGCGACCTCGAAACAATCCAGGCGCATATCATGAAGATGGGCGGTCTGGTTGAGGCCGCTATCATGGGCGCGGCGCGCTCGCTTGAAAGCCGTGACGTTGAGCTGGCCCAGGAAATACGACAAGGTGACAAGGCCATCGACGCGTTGGAAGACCTGATCGACGAGGAAACCGCGCGTCTGATTGCATTGCGCGCGCCCACGGCCAGTGACCTGCGACTGGTTCTTTCGGTCCTGAAAGTATCCGGTAATCTCGAGCGGATTGGCGATTACGCGAAGAACATCGCCAAGCGTACGACCGTTCTGGCCAATGCGGGCGAGATCAGCGGCAGCGCAGCTGCCTTACGCCGCATGGCGCGCGAAGTTGAACGTATGCTGCGCGACGCGTTGGACGCCTATATTCAGCGCGACGCGGAACTGGCCACCGACGTCATCAACCGCGATGAAGAGGTCGACCAGATGTATAACGGCCTGTTCCGCGAATTCCTGACCTTCATGGCTGAAGATCCGCGCAATATTTCGGCCTGTATGCACCTGCATTTCATCGCCAAGAACATCGAGCGTATGGGCGACCATGTAACCTCGATTGCCGAGCAGGTGGTGTATCTGGTTACAGGCGACCGCCCGACCGAGGCTCGGCCCAAGGCCGATATAACGTCGCAAACAGCGTAGGAGAGGCTTGAGATGTCCGCAGATCAACCGACGGTTCTGGTGGTCGAGGATGAGTTGGCCCAACGCGAGGTGCTGGCCTACAACCTTGAAGCCGAAGGTTTTCGCGTCTCAAAGGCGGCCAACGGTGACGAAGCTATGCTGCTGGTCGACGAAGACTGCCCGGATATCATTGTTCTGGACTGGATGATGCCCAACCTAAGCGGGATTGAGGTTTGCCGCCGGCTCAAAAGCCGTCCGGACACACGCTCGATCCCGATAATCATGCTGTCGGCCCGATCAGAAGAGGTAGACAAGGTTCGCGGGCTGGAAACTGGTGCCGACGATTATGTGGTCAAACCATATTCGATCGTCGAACTGATGGCGCGTGTCCGAACACAACTGCGCCGCGTCCGACCGGCAACTGTTGGCTTGCGACTGGAGTACGATGACATCATTCTGGATTCGGAAACCCACAAGGTCAGCCGTGACAGCAAGCCCTTGAAACTGGGTCCAACCGAATTCCGGCTTCTTAGCACGTTCATGGAAAAGCCGGGCAGGGTCTGGAGCCGTGAACAATTGCTGGATCGGGTCTGGGGACGCGACATCTATGTCGATACGCGTACCGTTGATGTACACATTGGACGACTGCGCAAAGCCTTAACGCAACATGGCGGGGATGATCCGGTTCGCACAGTCCGCGGTGCCGGTTACGCGTTGGGATAATTCGCATCAGACCTGTGTTGATCGCATTGGTCTGATGGCTGATTGCAATGGAATCTGAGTATATCTCGGTTATTTCCTATTAGCGTGTAATTTGTATTATGGTAATAATGCAATACTTGTAATACAGAACGCAAGCCAACACATTGATAACACTGTAACGAACCTGCCCGGAATACGCATGGAGCTTGAGAACAAAACTGTCGTTGTCACCGGCGCTGCCCAAGGTATTGGTCGTGGTCTTGCAGAACGGTTTTCCCAAGAAGGTGCACGTGTAATCTGCTCGGATGTCGATATCGCTGGCGCAAATTTGGTCGCAAAGCAAATTGGTGGTCAGGCGTATCCCTGCGACGTTTCCAGCGAAGCGCAGATCAAGGCTCTGATTGATTTTGTTGAAGAAACTGTCGGTCCAATTGACCTGTTTTGCGCAAATGCCGGAATTCTGACGCTTGGCGGTCTCGATGTTGCGGACGAAGATTGGGATCGGATCTGGAAGATCAATGTCATGTCCCATGTCTGGACTGCTCGCCATCTGGTTCCACGCATGGTTCGTCGCGGCGGCGGATATATAATGATAACTGCGTCTGCGGCAGGTTTGCTGAACCAACCTGGTGCAGCCCCATATGGGGTTACCAAACACGCGGCTGTAGGATTTGCCGAATGGCTTTCGCTGACATATGGCGCTGAAGGATTGAAAGTCTCGGTCCTGTGTCCGCAGGCGGTACGTTCGAAAATGACCGAAGGCCATGAAATCTCAGTAGCTTCGATTGATGGGATGCTTGAGCCCAGAGATGTGGCTGAATCCTGTGTGCAAGCTATTCGAAATGAACGGTTTTTGGTTCTGCCTCATCCACAAGTCGCTGATTATTTGCAATTCAAAGCGGCTGATTACGATCGGTGGCTTATCGGAATGCAGAAGTTAAATCAAAGGTTTATGGGCAATACTTAAGGTTGTGCGCGAATTCTGCGCATCAATCCTTCCTGTGCGACAGATGCAACAAGGGTACCGTCCTCGGAATAGATCGATCCACGGTTAAAACTGCGTCCCTGCCCCGTCCACGGCGAATCCATCACGTACAGATGCCAGTTCTGAAAATTCACCGGCGCGTGAAACCATAGCGCGTGGTCCAGACTTGCGCCGTTGAACTCTCCGCTAAACCAGCTCAGACCGTGTGGCCGCAATCCAGAGGACATCAGGTTCATGTCAGACGCATAAGCCAGCAGTAAGTGCTGTGTTCTGGCGTCAACGGAAGCGGCTGCAGGCATACGGAACCAAGTCTGGTTTCGATCATCAGAGACTTTCGGTGTGAATGGATCCAGGTGATCGACTTCCCGAACCTCGATCGGGCGCTCGCGCAGCAATTCGCCTCGTAACCTTTCTGGAACACGTTCAACATATGTTTTACGCAATTCAGATCGGGACGGGTACGCTTCCGGTGCGTTCACGACGGGCATCGGATGCTGATGGTCCCAACCTTCGTCCCGGACATGAAAGGATGCCGACATGTTCAGGATTTGCTTTCCATGCTGAATCGCAACCACACGGCGGGTTGTGAACGAACCTCCGTCTCGCGCGCGATCAACTTGATAAATAACGGGTTTCTCTGGATCTCCCGGGCGAATGAAATAGGCGTGTAGCGAATGGCACAACCGCTCTTCAACAGTCCGATACGCCGCAGCGAGCGCTTGCGCGATGACCTGTCCGCCAAAGATGCGTGTGGGCGTTTCACCGCCCGACCCTGTCCCGCGAAACAGATCGACCTCAAGCCGTTCAATATCCAGAAGATCCAGTAAGATACGTTCCGCTTCGGTCATCGTCTGCTCGCAAGTTGTGTCGTCCGGCACCGGGTATCAGTACAGAGGAAATCATTCAATCATGGCCGCATGAACCAGTGCCTTGAGTTCGGCGCGGGATGGGTACGAACTTGAGGGGGACAGTTGGGTAAAGAAAATCGCCGTCAGGTCATTCTGCCAGTCAATCCAGAAATAGGTCGACGCCATTCCACCCCAGCTGAAATCCCCGATAGAGCCGGGAACCCTTACCAGACCGGGATTCAGAACAACCGCACCGGCTAGCCCAAAGCCCATTCCTTCCATCGGTTGCTCTGCGAAACTCTGCGGACCCATTGAAGCAATGTCCCCGGGAAGGTGATTGCGCATCATGAAATCGACGGTTTTCGGGCCAAGTATGCGGTACCCGTTCCCGGCCCCCCGATTTCGAAGCATGTCCGCGAATTTGGCATAATCATCGATTGTCGAAATCAGACCGCCACCGCCGGAAAAGGTCGTCGTGTTTTCGAACGGGGATTCTATGTGGGAATCGAACAGTCTAAGGCTTTCGCTACCGTGATCCGCGGAATTCAGCGCCATCGCGTCGCCAGCCAATGGGGTGTAAAGCGATGCGAAACGATCCCCTGCCCCAGCGGGTACGGAAAAACCTGTTTCGCGCATGTCCAGCGGCTCAAGGATTTCGCTTCGAAAGAACTGCTCCAATGACTGGCCCGAGACCAACTCGATCACACGACCCAGCACGTCAATCCCGACCGAGTATTCCCAGCGAGCACCGGGTCGGAACGCCAGTGGCAGCCCTGCCAGATCGCGCACAAGGTGTTCCAGAAGTCCCTGATTAGGTTTGAAAATAAGGTCCTGTTCATCCATCGCTTGGGGCAAAAGCCCGGAGTTGAACGGATAGCTTAGCCCACTGGTATGCGTCAGTAACTGATGCAGAGTGGGAGGCGGTGCAGCCTCGGTCTGATCCAGTCTCTCCGCCCCCGGGACCAGCGCGTGCATATCTTTGAATTCAGGCAGAAACTCAGACACAGGCACGTTCAGGTGAACAAGCCCGCGTTCGACCAATGTCATCAACGCGACCGATGTGACCGGTTTGGTCATGGAATAAATGCGCACCAACGTGTCCCGTTGGAAGGGCCGGCCAGTCTCCAGGCTGCTGAGACCACAGGCATGAAAAAAGGCCTCATTCCCTTTTTGGCGCAGCAAAAAGGATGATCCGGCATATTTGCGCTGCTCAACATAGTTTTCCATCCAATGGCTCAGCCGATCTAGCCGGTTTTGATCAAACATGGATTGCCTGTTGGACATTTGGGAACTTCCGTGAGGTTCTAAACTGCGACTGTTTAAGCTTGTGACCTGAAATAGCAGCAAAAAGTTGCGTGTTGCAGAGAAATTCGTGAACGGACTTCATCAGCGTGCCTCACAATGGAATGCTAGACTGATTTCGACGCAGATTCGCCTGAAGTTCAATGAACAAGATTTCAAGGGACCGAAAGGGAGGAACCCCATGACGCAGACCATAGACTTCATTTACGATTTTTGCAGCCCGAACGCGTTTCTCGCCCATAAGATGCTCCCCGATCTTGCCGAGCGCTATGACGCAAGCATTACTTATGTTCCTGTCCTGCTGCCTGCGGTGTTCAAGGCGACGCATAACCAAAGCCCATTTCAGGCGTATTCCGAAAACCGACAGAAGACAGCCTATTTGACGCATGATCTGCACCGGTTTGCCCGCCGTCGTGGGTTGAGCTTTCATATGAGCCCGCATTTTCCGATCAACACAAAACTTGCCATGCGCGGCGCGTGTTTTGCCAATGGAAAACCTTGGGAAGTCAGATATATAAACGCGGTTTTTGATGCAATATGGGTACATGGTCAGAAGGCGGACGAGATCGGTGTTCTTTCGGATATCCTGCATGAAAATGACTTGCCCGTTCGCAAAATTCGCGAAGCCATGGCGAGCCCCGACGTTAAACTGAAACTGAAAGAGATAACCAAGTCGTCGGTTCGGCGAGGTGTGTTTGGGGTTCCCAGCATGTTCACCGGGGCTGAGCTGTTTTTTGGAAAGAACAGCCTGCCAAACCTTGAGGTTGAGCTTTCAAGGCAAGATAGTGACACAAAAACAGCTTGATAGGTCGTCATTCTAATGTGGACTCAAGAGCTTTCAGGCCGTGCTGGGCGAATATAGGAACATATGCGCCAAAAGCCTTTGCGTGGTCGGGGTCTGACGCGTTCCCATTCAGCGCGCGTTTGTAGACACCCTGTAGAATGCCCGCCATGCGAAAGAAATTGAAGCCCAGATAAAAGCCGAAATTGTCTATGCCATCCAGGCCTCGACGTCTGCAGTATTGGGCGATGAAAGCCTCATCGCTGGGCAGGCCTAGACTATTTCGATCCACACCCGCCAGCCCCCGACCCTGTTTTCCCGGCGGCAACTGCCATTGCATGATTACTGCGGCCAGATCCGCATAAGGGTGACCGATCGTCGACAGTTCCCAATCCAGCACCCCGATACATTCCGCCCGGTTCGGCGCAAACATCAGGTTGTCGATGCGGTAATCCCCATGCACCAGCGTGCGCTGCCCGTCATCGGCCGGTACCGAGGTCTCGAGCGCTGAAGCCAGCGCATCCATATCCGCAATGGCCGAGGTCTCGGACGCGCGGTATTGCTTGGTCCAGCGCGCGATCTGACGCTCGTAATAGTTGCCAATCGGCCCATAGTCAGACAGGCCAACGGCATCGATATCCACCATGTGCAATTGGGCAAGAACCCTGTTCATTTCGTCAATGATGGCGGCGCGGGTTTCGTTGCTTTCTTTGGGCAGGGTTGGGTCCGGAAACACCCTGCCCTGCAAGCGTTCCATCACATAGAAGGCCGAGCCGATGACGTTGTCGTCTTCACACAGCAGATACATCTTGGGCACCGGAACCTCGCTCCCGGCAAGGGCGCTTTGAACCCGAAATTCGCGATCAACGGCATGTGCCGATTTCAGCAATACGCCGGCGGGCTTTCGGCGCAGCACATAGGCTTTCTCTGGTGTGCGTAACTCAAACGTCGGGTTGGATTGCCCGACATCAAATTTCCTCGCCTCCAATGGCCCGTTGTAGCCGGAAAGATGCGCGCTCAGATACGCATCTACCGCCGCCAGATCCAGTTTGATTTCGGTTTTCATTGGCTGTCTTCCCGTCACAGGGCCTCGGCAAAGATGTTTCCGGCGGTCACCACGTTGATCCCACCCGAAACCGGGATCACTGCGCCTGTCACATAGCTGCCGCCGCGACCGCACAGGAACAACATACAGCCTGCAATATCCTCGTCCCGTCCGACGCGACCCAGAGGTACAGACTTGCCAACCCGTTCTCTGGTATCTTCATCGGCTGTCGCAAAGGCAGTCATGCGCGACACAAACGGCCCCGGAGCGAGTGCGTTAACCGTGATGTGGTGCGGTGAAAGTTCCTTGGCCAAGACCTTGGTCAGGTGCAAAACAGCAGCCTTTGAGGCCGAATAGCTGTAGGCCCCATCGCCCATTGGGACTTCACCCATGACTGACCCCACATTGACAATGCGCGCCGGGTCTTCGGCGGTGCCTGATTTCATTAGCATTGGCAAAAGCCGCTGGGTCAGTTCGAATATCCCTGTCACGTTGACAGACATGACCTTTTCCCATGCATCGTAGGGAAATTGCCCCATAGGGGCACCCCAGGACACCCCCGAATTGTTCATCAGGATGTCCAGTGTGTCCGTACGCTCCTGAATGTCAGAGACCAGCTTGCCTATACCGGCTGCGCTGCCAATGTCACCGGCAAAGCCTTCGGCGCTGCCCGGCGCGTCCAGCGCGTTCAGTTCTGCAGCGACCTCGGCACAGGCGTCTCCTTTTCTTGAGGCAATGAGCACGCGCGCACCCGCCCGTACCAGCGCCTCGGCTGCCATGCGGCCAATACCTGTAGACCCACCTGTTACCAATGCGGTTTTGCCGTGAAGCGAAAAGAGGGTGTCGGGGGTCATTTTGTGCTCCTCAGTTTCTTTGGCACCGGTTCATCGTGATACAAATTGCATTCCTCTTGCCGTGGCGGCAGGCGTTGGACCGCAGCGTTGACAAAAAACCATGCTGCACCAAAACTTCCTCGACACAAAGTACAGGCAGAACAGAGGCGGTATGCAAGCATTACTCAGCGTCGCACCGGGCGGTCCCGAAACCCTGGAGCTTACGACCCTACCCGACCCGAAGCCGGGCAAAGGTCAGCTTTTGATCGGTGTGAAAGCAGCGGGCGTGAATTTTCCGGACACGTTGATTATCCGCGATCTGTACCAGATGAAGCCGCCACGGCCCTTTGCTCCGGGCGGTGAAATTGCGGGTGAAGTTCTGGCTGTGGGCGAAGGCGTCAATGGATTTAAGCCAGGCGACCGTGTTTTGGCCCTAACCGGGCATGGTGGGTTTTCGACCCATGTCACGCTCAAGGCGGACACTGCAATCCGAATTCCTGATGCGATGCCCTATGAAGATGCCGCCTGTTTCATTTTCACCTACGGCACGTCCTACCACGCGTTGAAGGATCGGGCGGAGATTCAACCCGGTGAAACCCTGTTGGTACTGGGTGCCGCCGGAGGTGTGGGGTCAGCCGCCATTGAACTGGGCAAAGCCATGGGTGCCAGGGTGATCGCAGCCGTTTCATCACCGGAAAAGGCCGAATTCTGCCGCCAGATTGGCGCTGATGACGTGGTGATTTACCCGCGCGACATGGACAAGGAAGCACAAAAAGCCTTCTCAGCCGAAGTTAAGAAACTTGCCGGTCCTGACGGCGTAGACATCGTCTACGACGCTGTTGGCGGTACGCTGGCCGAACCGTCCCTGCGCAGCATGGCCTGGAAAGGTCGTTACCTTGTCGTCGGTTTTCCAGCGGGCATTCCGCGGATTCCCTTGAATCTGGCCCTTTTGAAAGGATGTCAGATCGTTGGTGTGTTTTGGGGCGCGTCAGTTTTCCGCGACCCAATCGACCATGCTGACAACGTCAAGAACCTGTTCGATCTTTACACAGCCGGCAAAATCAAACCGCGAATTAGCGCGCGGTTCCCGCTTGCCCGCGCGCACGAGGCGCTTGAACAATTGTCGCAACGTTCCGTTCTGGGAAAAATCGTTGTCACCATGGCGGAAAGTTGAAGCCGGGAATAAAACAGCGACCCGCTTCGTACACCGGTTTTTCGACTGTACTCGATCCGGCAAAGGCAGGTAGACAACCCAACCTTTAGGCGTCTATGTACCATTAATGGGGATCGTGAAGACATGCACAACGTTTTGGTATTGAATGGCCCAAACCTCAACCTGCTTGGCACACGGCAGCCCGAGGTTTACGGCAGCACCACTCTGAAGATGATCGAGGAGGAGTGCCAGCGCCATGGCGCGTCCATTGGCCTTGAAGTCTCGCATCTGCAATCCAACCATGAGGGTGTGTTAATTGATGCGATCCACGGCGCACGCGGTGTGCAGGATGGCCTTGTGATCAATGCGGGGGCGTTCACACACACGTCGGTTGCGCTGATGGACGCCATCGCGTCAGTTGAACTGCCGGTTGTCGAAGTTCACCTATCCAACATCCATGCAAGGGAAGCATTCCGTCACAAGTCCTATATTGCGCCTGTTGCTCTGGGTCAGATCTGTGGCTTTGGCGCCCAAAGCTATGTTCTTGCTCTGGACGCGCTGGCCGCGCATTTGAAAGCAGGTGGCACGGCATGACCCTCAGGGAATATCTGCGGTTTGTCAGCTATGCCAAGACCCTGGAAGACCTGTGGGATGCGCATTGCCGACAGATGGCGGAATTCGGGTTCGATCGTCTTATCTACGGCCACACGCAATACAGGACGGCAACCTCATTGGGTGATCCAGAGGACTTTGTCATTCTGACTAACCATAACCGTGCCTATGTGGATGGCTTCATCAAGGACGGTTTGTATTTTCACGCCCCCATGTTGAAATGGGCGCTGGACAATGAAGGTGCCGCCAGCTGGAAAATGTTGCTGGACATGCATTCTCGCGGGTCGATGACCGATAAAGAGCGTGAGGTTTTCGAGTTCAACAAGTCCATGGGCGTCGTTTCTGGTTACACCATCAGTTTCAACTCGGTCTCTGTGCGCTCGAAAGGGGCGATTTCCCTATCCGCCAAGGAAGGGATGAGCCAGGAAGACATTGACGCGATCTGGCAAGAGCATGGTGAAGACATTCTTTTGATGAACAACGTTGCGCATCTGAAGATCCTGACATTGCCTTTCAACCCACCGAACCGGGCCCTGACAAAGCGTCAGCGCGAGGCGTTGCAATGGGTTGGTGACGGAAAAACCACGCAGGACATAGCCTTGCTGATGGGCCTGACAGCGGCAACTGTCGAAAAGCATCTTCGACTCGCCCGTGAGGCGTTGTCGGTTGAAACGACGGCTCAGGCTGTTTTGAAGGCATCTTTGCATAATCAGATGTTCATTATGGAAGTTTAGGAGTGTTTTTATGACGCCATCCCGCGTCAGTTTACCCTAGGTAAGGAAATCACTACTTTTCAAATCTAACCTAAAAGTTGCAAAGTGAGAGTGTTCCGTGAGTGGTGGCTTTAGCCAGGGAACATTCGGTTGGATCTTTGCGATTTCAAAGCTCTCCAATCACTCTGACAAGGGGGCGCCTATTCGTCCGCGTACCTGTGTCGGAATTTTGGGGGGCCTCGACCATCCCCATCATGCGGGGCCCTCCAATCCTTCACTTCTTTGCCAATTCTCTGATGTGCCACCAACAAAAAAGGGCTACGCGACGCGTAACCCTTTCACTTTGTTCAGCAAGGCCCCTGTCGGAGCCTTTCTTTAGCCCTGAGCAGCTTTTGCGACTTCGGCAGCGAAGTCTTCTTTTTCCACAACGATGCCTTCGCCAACTTCCAGGCGAACAAAGCCGGTGATGGTTGCGCCGGCTTCTTTTGCAGCGGCTTCAACGGTCAGATCAGGGTTCACAACGAATTGCTGGCTCAGCAATGTCGATTCGGCGACGAATTTTTTCATGCGACCTTCGATCATCTTTTCGATCACCTGCTCCGGCTTGCCGGATTCGCGGGCGATGTCCATCTGAACCTGCTTTTCCTTCTCGACAATTGCCGGGTCCATGTCGGCCTCGGATAGGGCAGCCGGGTTCACAGCGGCGATGTGCATCGCAACCTGCTTGCCGATAGCTTCATCACCACCCGACAGTGCAACCAGCACACCGATTTTGCCCATGCCGCTGGTCGCAGCGTTGTGCACATAAGACACAACTGTTTCACCTGACAGTTTGGCCATGCGGCGCACCGACATGTTTTCGCCAATGGTGGCGATCTTGTCGGTCAGCGTGTCGGCAACGCTTTTTCCGCCCAGATCAGCGGCCAGCAGTGCTTCGATGTCGTCCACACCTTCAGCAGCGTTTGCAATCTTGCTGACCATTTCCTGGAACTCAGCGTTTTTCGCAACGAAATCGGTTTCCGAGTTCACTTCGACAGCAACACCGTTGCCACCGTTGACGTGAACAGCAACCAGACCTTCTGCTGCGGTACGGCCTGATTTCTTGGCCGCTTTGGCCAGGCCTTTGGTACGCAGCCAGTCAACGGCGTCGTCCATGTTGCCGCCGGTTTCGGTCAGCGCTTTTTTTGCGTCCATCATGCCTGCGCCGGTCGAGTCGCGCAGTTCTTTAACCATTGCTGCTGTGATTGCCATCTTTTGGCTCTCCTCAATTCAAACGGAATTGGGGCAGGTCATACCCTGCCCCATATGTCATTTACGTGACGGGCAGCTTACGCTTCGGCAGGGGCTTCTGCGGCTTCTTCCGCAAGAGCTTCTTCAACCGGAGCTTCTTCGAATGCGCCCAGATCAACGCCTGCTGCGCCCATCTGCGCGGTCATACCGTCCAGAGCGGCGCGTGCGGCCAGATCACAGTACAGAGCGATTGCGCGTGCCGCGTCGTCGTTGCCGGGAATGATGTAGTCAACGCCATCGGGCGAGCAGTTGGTGTCGACTACAGCCACAACCGGGATACCCAGTTTGTTGGCTTCTGCGATGGCCAGTGCTTCTTTCTTGACGTCGATGACGAACAGCAGGTCCGGAACGCCGCCCATTTCGCGGATACCACCCAGCGACGCCTGAAGTTTGCCTTGGTCACGTTCCATGCCCAGACGCTCTTTCTTGGTCAGGCCTTCTGCGCCCGATTCCATGGCTTCGTCGATCTGGTTCAGACGGTTGATCGACTGGGAAACGGTTTTCCAGTTGGTCAGCGTGCCGCCCAGCCAGCGGTGGTTCATGTAGTACTGAGCCGACTTTTCAGCCGCTTCAGCGATCGGGCCAGCTGCCTGGCGCTTAGTACCAACGAACAGAATGCGGCCACCTTTTGCGACGGTGTCACGAACAGCCTGCAGAGCCTGATCCAGCATCGGAACGGTCTGGGTCAGGTCCATGATGTGGATGCCATTGCGCGAGCCGTAGATGAACGGGCCCATGCGGGGGTTCCAACGCTGTGTCTGGTGACCAAAGTGAACGCCAGCTTCCAGCAGCTGACGCATGGTGAACTCGGGAAGAGCCATGCAATTTTCCTTTTCCGGTTTACGCCTGGGCGGGGGTGAAAGAAGCGGACGCTCCAACCGGCGGTCTTGATGAGGATGTCTCCCTCAAAAAGGCCAAACCCCGCCTGCGGGTTTGAATGGCGCGCGTATAAGGCAGGTTTGCGCGCTACGCAAGGGCCAATCGCCCCTATTTTTCAAGCTGCGCCAATGCGTGCGCATGCCTGACGGCGTCTTCACAATGGGCGGCCAGAGCCTTGCGGTTTTCAAAGTCGCTGACCCGCGCTGGCGCATGATATATTAGTTCAACAGTTCCTTGCCGACGTGCGCCAAGGGTCTTCAGCAAATGCGGCCCGAACTCCATATCCCCCCACCAGCCATAAAAGCGTTCTGGCTGGCCTTTGGGCGCGTGAAACACCACAGAAACGGGTTGGATATACATGAAATCACGCAACTCATCTGCAAAGAACGCGGCGAAAAGCGTTGTTTTGAAAGGTAAAATGCGAAGCCCGTCGGTTGAGGTGCCTTCGGGGAAAAACAACAGTTTGTGACCCACTTTCAGGCGGGTTTCAAACAGCTTGGTTTGTTCCTTGGCTTTCTTGCGATCCCGTTCGATGAACAGCGTCCCGGTCGCACGGGCCAGCCAGCCGATACCGGGCCATTTGGCAACTTCTGCCTTGGAGACAAAATAGACCCGCTTGCGCGCGTTCAGAGCAAAGATATCCAGCCAGGACGTGTGGTTTGCCACCACCGCCCCCCTCTCTTTCATCAGCGCGCCTGATGTGCGGAACCCGATGCCAAGAATTCGAAACGCGTTGCGGCAGACAAACTGTGTGATGAACGGCGTCACAGGTCGCCGGACGCCGAAAATCGGATACTCGATCAGGCGAACGGCCAGAAGGATGATCAGGCCACCAAAGACAAGGGCCGCCAGCGGGACTCCGCGCAGAATGACCAGAACCCATCCGGTAACGCCCAGCTCGATCGGATCGGGCGCGTCTTCACTATTCCAGAGCGGGTCGTTCACAGCGTCACGCCCCGCCATAAATTCGACGCTGCCGTTCATTCATGCGCGTCGTGTCGAGGATCAGGCACACATCCGTTGTGTTGAAGGTGTGGTCGATAAAGGCGCCCTCGCCCACGAAACCACCCAAGCGAAGGTAGGCTTTGATCAATGCTGGCACCTGAACCATGGCGGCGCGGCGGTCCAAAGCCTCTGGTTTCACAAGGTCCATCGACTGAAAAACATCGGGCTGCGCCCGTACGCGCAACTCTGGCGGAGCCAGATGGTTGTGGTGAAGCATCGACAAGGGCTGCGCCAATGTGGCCACGTCTGTTCCGTGAAAACTCGCAACGCCGAACAGCACCTCAATGTCACGTTCCGCTACATAAGCGGCCAAACCGTTCCACAGGTGGTACATTGCCGTACCCCCACGGTAGTCGGGGTGCAGGCACGACCGTCCCAACTCCAGCAGTTTGCGCCCACTGTTCTTGAGAACGGTCAGGTCATATTCATCTTCGGAATAGAATTGTCCCAGTTCCGCAGCACGTTCGCCCGGTAACATCCTGTAGACGCCAATAATTTCGCCGGTGTGATCATCATAGGCCAACATATGATCGAAATACGGGTCGAAACGGTCTTTCTCGAGGCCAGCATCGTGATCAACCATCTCTCCGCCGCCCCCCAACTCACGCACGAAGACGTCATAGCGCAGGCGTTGAGCTGCTTGCAGGTCGGCTTCGGTCTCGGCCAGTTTTACGGTGAAAGAAGGGCCAGTATCCGGCATATGGGGTGATCCGTGTTCTTTTGGCTGCTGATACCGCAGTTTTTCAGCCAAAGGCAACAAGCCCCGCTTCGGTCAGCGTTGTTAACCTTTCCTAAACCACTTTCACAGATCAAAGACCGGCATCAGGGCGATGCGCGTTCCGTCGATCACCACTTTTCCCTGCTCGCGAAAGTTCACGGTGATCTTGCCTGCAATGTTGGACTGAACCTGTCCGACGCCCCATTCGGGAAAATCCGGGTGGCGGACAAACATGCCCGGTGCAAGTATAGCATTCATGTCTGTCATAGGGGCCTCCGGGACGTGCGGCAGATACAGTCGGAGGTACGCATGGGCGAGAGCAACGTCAACCTGGCCGAATTGATCGGTTCGCGGATTTGCCATGATCTGATCAGCCCGATCGGCGCGATCACCAACGGGCTTGAGCTGTTGGATATGGTGGGCGCCGTACAGGGCCCCGAGATGGAACTGATCTCGGGCAGTGTCGGAAGTGCCGGGGCACGTATACGCTTTTTCCGCGTTGCCTTTGGCTCGGCCAGTGATCAGCCGCTTGGTCGGACCGAAGTAACCGAACTGCTGAAAGATATCGAGCGTGCCGGGCGGATACGGGTCAACTGGAACCTGACCGGGCCTGTGCCGCGTAATCAGGTCAAACTGGCCTTTCTGGCGCTTATGTGCTGCGAAAGTGCCATGCCGCTGGGCGGCGCAGTCGAGATCGTCAATCAGGGCAACAATTGGATAGTGACCGGGGTTGCAGACCGGTTGAATGTCGATAGTGATCTTTGGAAGAACGTCGTGACAGGTCGGTTTCCCACCAAGATCACGCCCGCGCACGTTCAGTTCGCGTTGTTGCCTGAAACGGCAGCTGCGATGGGCCGGCGGATTGCCGTTGAAACCTCGGCAACCCGCGTGTCACTTCGGTTTTAAGCCCGGATCGTTCCGTTCCCGCGCACGAGATATTTGAAACTGGTCAATTGCGCCGCCCCAACCGGTCCGCGCGCGTGCATCTTGCCCGTCGCGATTCCGATTTCTGCCCCCATGCCAAACTCGCCACCATCCGCAAACTGAGTCGAGGCATTGTGCATCAGGATTGCGCTGTCCAGACGCTCAAAGAAACGGGCCGCAGCCGTGTCTTTCTCGGTCATGATGCAATCGGTGTGGTTCGAGCCGTATTGCTGAATATGAGCAATCGCGGCATCAATATCGGCAACGGGCTTCGCCGCGATCACGCTGTCGAGGAACTCTTTTCCCCAGTCTTCCGCCGTAGCAGCAACTGTACCCTCCCCAGCGAGGACACCGTCGGCGTGAACCTCGACGCCTGACTGGACCAGTGCCGCAACCACGTCACGCCCCAGTGTGTCGGCGATATCCTGATGAACCAGCAAGCATTCAGCGGCTCCGCAAATACCAGTGCGGCGAGTCTTGGCATTCAGTACCACTTCCAGCGTTTTCTGCGGATCAGCAGCCTTGTCGATGTAAATGTGCACGATGCCTTCGAGATGGGCAAAGACCGGCACACGGGCCTCTCGTTGTACAAGGCCCACCAGTCCCTTGCCTCCGCGTGGAACGATGACGTCGACATAGTCGGTCAGCGTCAGCAGCTCCTGCACCGCGGCGCGGTCGCGTGTGGGCACAAGTTGAATGGCGTCTTCAGGCAGGTTCGCGGCCTTCAGCCCTTCGACCAGACAGGCATGGATCGCGGTTGAGGAATGAAAGCTTTCGGATCCGCCACGCAGGATTACCGCATTGCCCGATTTCAGGCACAGCGCCCCGGCATCCGCAGTCACGTTGGGTCGGCTTTCGTAGATCACGCCAATAACCCCCAACGGTGTCCGGACGCGCTGGATGTTAAGGCCCGTGGGCATATTCCACTCAGACAGAACCTCACCCACCGGGTCGGCCTGCTCCGCGACGGTTCTCAGTCCGTCCACCATGCCCTGAACACGCGCCTCATCAAGCATCAGGCGATCCATCATTGCGGAGCTCAGTCCCTTGTCGCGGCCGAATTCCAGATCTTTTTGATTGGCTTCGATGATCCGTGCCCGATTGGCCCAAACCGCATCTGCGGCTGCAATCAGCGCCGCGTGCTTTCGTTCAGCTGTTGCGAAAGCCAGTTCACGCGAAGCGGCTTTGGCACGTTTCCCAAGATCTTCCATCAGAGCAGGAATGCTGTTGAAGTCTTTCATATCGCGTGCCTTTCAGATCATCTTATTGAAGGTTAAAGGGCCAGGTCGTCCCGGTGGATCAGGGCTGCGCGACCGGGATAGCCCAGCGTCGCTTCAATCTCAGAAGACTTACGCCCCTTGATCGCATCGGCTTCCTGCGCCGTATACCGGCTGATCCCCTGAGCCAGACGGCGGGATTCCAGATCAAGGACGGCGACAGGATCGCCACGACCGAAATCTCCGGTCACTTCCACAATCCCGGCAGGGAGCAGGCTTTTGCCATTGGCCAGTGCCTTGGCCGCCCCCTCGTCCACGGTAATTTCACCCCGAGGTTTCATCGCCGAAATCCAGCGTTTGCGGGCTGCATGTGGATCCAATGTCGCGGTAAACCATGTGGAATTGGCACCGTTTTCGAGCGTTTTCAGAGGGTTCAGAACCGACCCTTCGGTAATCGCCATGGCGCAACCGCCCGCGGTTGCCATCTTGGCCGCCAATAGTTTTGTCTTCATCCCGCCTTTCGACAGGCCCGAGCCCGCATCACCGGCCATGGCTTCAATCTCGGGTGTGATCCTGTCGATTGTCTCGAAGCGCTTCGCCGAAGTGTCTTCCTTAGGATTGCCCGAATAGAAGCCATCCACATCCGACAGCAGAATCAGTTGGTCGGCCCCTACTGTCACGGCGATTTGCGCGGCCAGACGGTCATTGTCGCCATACCGGATTTCGTCCGTTGCAACCGTGTCGTTTTCATTGACGATCGGAACGACGCCCAACCCAAGCAGAGTTTCCAAGGTTGCGCGTGAGTTCAGATACCTGCGGCGATCTTCGCTGTCTTCAAGCGTCACCAGAACCTGCGCCGTGGTGATCCCATGGGGTGCCAACGCTTCTTCATAAGCGCGTGCAAGCCGGATTTGCCCAACCGCAGCAGCTGCCTGTGACTGTTCCAAGGGCAGTGCCGCCATCGGCAGGCCCAGAACGCCGCGACCCAGTGCAATCGAACCGGACGAAACAAGGATTACATCTTTCCCCTGCCCCTTGAGCCAGGAAACATCCTGCGCCAACGACAGCAGCCAGTCAGACCGCAGCAGGCCGGTGTCGCGATCAACCAGCAAAGCCGACCCGATTTTTACCACCAAACGGCGTGCCGAGGTCAGGGTTGCCAAGGCTGTGCCTCCTCAGCGGGTTTCTGACGCACACGGTTGTCGTCAATCTGGCTGCGCAGCGCCCGCAGAACTTCGGTTACACCCAGATGTGCCACACCGGACATGGTCATGACGGGGCCGCCCACGGCCTCCTCAAGCTCTGCGACGGCATGGGCACGTTCTTCGTCATCGAGCGCGTCGATCTTGTTCAAAACAGTGATCCGGGGCTTCTCAGCCAGTTCACCGCCATAGGCTTCTAGCTCGTGAATGATCGTGCGGTAATCATCGGCGACCGTCGCAGAGGTGCCGTCGACCAGATGCAACAACACGGCACAGCGTTCCACGTGACCCAGAAAACGGTCACCAATGCCACGGCCTTCATGAGCGCCTTCGATCAGGCCCGGGATATCGGCCACAACAAATTCGACGTTGTCCACGCCGACAACGCCAAGATTGGGGTGCAGCGTGGTAAACGGATAGTCGGCAATCTTGGGCCGCGCATTCGACGTGGCCGCCAGAAAGGTCGACTTGCCTGCATTCGGCATACCCAAAAGACCCACATCGGCGATCAGCTTGAGCCGCAGCCAGATTGTGCGGTCAATCCCCGCCTGCCCCGAATTGGCGCGGCGCGGGGCCTGATTGGTGGCAGATTTGAAATGCAGGTTGCCAAAGCCGCCATTGCCGCCCTTGGCCAGCAGAACGCGTTGCCCGACTTCGGTCAGGTCGCAGATGACGGTTTCTTCGTCTTCGTCCAGGATTTCAGTCCCAACCGGAACACGCAGAACGATATCGTCCCCATCCTTGCCGGTGCGTTGCTGCCCCCGGCCCGGTTGCCCGTTTTTGGCGAAGAAGTGTTGCTGATAGCGGAAGTCGATCAGGGTGTTCAGCCCATCCACAACTTCGGCCCAGACAGACCCGCCTTTGCCGCCGTCCCCGCCATCGGGGCCGCCGTATTCGATAAACTTTTCGCGTCTGAAGCTGACGCAGCCGCTACCGCCGGCCCCGGACCGGATGTAGACCTTTGCGAGATCGAGAAATTTCATGTGTGTCCCCTACTGCAAAGGCCCCATCGGCCACAAGTCAGAGTTTTTTACTGTATGTCCAGGTGGGCACATTCGCATCGCGCGCCACCGAATAGCTTTCCGCATCGCCCAGATACTGGAACCCGCAATGGGTCAGGACCCGGGCCGAGGCCGGATTATCCTGAAACACACTGGCAAACATCGTCGCGTTTTCCAGCGGGTTGGCGTTAACAAGCGCTTCCACAGCCATCGAGGCAATGCCCGTGTTCCAATAGATCGGCGCGACCCAATAGCCGACTTCAGACTGATTCCGATCGAGCCGTTTCAGCGAAATCACACCGATCAGTTCCGGGCCACCGTCCTTGGTGGCATCCATGACCCAGACGTCCTCGTCCCGGTTGTCAGCCATCGAACGGGTTACAAAGGCTTCGATCGAACCGGGGGCCAGTGGATGTGCAATACTGGTGGTCATCCGCGCCACGCGCTCATCACCTGCATAATGCTCGATAAGGCCCATATCTGACCGGCGCAGGGGGCGCAGGTCGAAACGCTCGGTTTCAATGACCGGCTGATTTATTATTGTCTCAAGCTTCATTGGTGTGTTCCTCCTCCGAACAACACGAATAGTACGGACGCGACCGTAAGACCCGCCAACGTCCACATCAGATATTTTTCCGCCGGGCGACCTTCAACCGCATGCGCGATTCTATCCCCCGCAAAAGTCCAGATCGGGTGCAAAACAATCTGGCAGATCAACAAACTAAGAGCGATCGTGAGCGTTGCGTCAAAGCTGGACGTCCCCGCCGCGACAAAGCCCGTAAAACCTGCAACAATCATGGCCCAGGCTTTTGGATTCAGCGGATGCACGATCAACCCTGCCCAGAATCCCGGAACATCACCAACCGCAGTTTCGCGCGACAGTCGCAAATTCGCGATCTTCCACGCCAGCCAGCAAATATATGCAGCCGAAGCATATTTCAGCGCCGCAAAGACCGTCGGAACCTGTTCCGCCAGTTCCAGCAGACCAAAGCCCACGGGCCAGATAATCAGCTGCTTACCAAGCACGACACCGGCCACAAAAGGCAATGCGGCGCGAAACCCATAGCGCGCACCCGTTCCCAGCAGGACCATGTTGGCCGGCCCTGGCGTGCCAACCTGAGAGGCGGCAAATATCAGGAAACTGGTGGTTGCGACTGTCATTGGTTCTTTCGATCACGACTGCGTTAAAACGAGAAAGGGGACCGGCACTTTGTGCCGGTCCCCCATGAATTTTTCTTAAACCTTCTGGGTCTCGGCTTACTCTGCGGCCTCCGCCACTGGCAGGACCGAAATAAAGGTGCGGTTTTTAAGTCCCTTGTGGAACTTCACGGCGCCATCGACAGTTGCAAAGATGGTGTGATCTTTGCCAATGCCTACGCCTTCACCCGGCCAGAACTTGGTGCCGCGCTGACGCACGATGATGTTGCCTGCGATAGCGGCCTGGCCACCATACAGTTTTACGCCAAGGCGACGACCAGCTGAGTCGCGACCGTTACGGGAGGAACCGCCAGCTTTTTTATGTGCCATTCTCTCTCTCCTTAGCCTTTAGCCAATTCTTTGGCTTGCTCAACCCATTCGGGTTTCACTTTGACCGTTTCGATAGCAGCAATCTGCTCATCCGACAAGGCGGCCAGAGCGGCAAAGCTCTCGATACCGGCCTCAACCAGCTTCTTGGCGGCGGCAGGGCCGACACCGTTCAGTTGGGTCAGATCGTCAGCAGCGGCAGCAGCGGGTGCTTCAGCCTTGGCTTCGGCTTTCTTGGCAGGCTTTGCAGCGGGTGCCGCCTCGCCAGCCGGAGCGGAACCGGTTGCAGCTTTGATGCCCGATTTGTCGGCGCCCGACGCAAGAATGTCGGTGATTTTGACCAGTGTCAGTTTCTGACGGTGGCCAACGGTACGCTTCGAGCTGTGCTTACGACGGCGTTTGACGAACTTGATGACCTTGTCACCTTTGATCTGTTCGATCACTTCGGCCTGAACGCCTGCGCCTGCAACGAAAGGTGCGCCAACGACCGGAGCGTCACCGCCCAGCATCAGAACATCGTTGAATTGAACTTTTTCACCTGCGTCGGCAGCCAGTTTTTCAACGCGGAGGATATCGCCCGCCTGAACCTTGTACTGCTTGCCGCCAGTCTTGAGGACCGCAAACATGCGTCTTTCCTTTTCTAACCCGCGTTCTGTGGTCCCCGGTTGGGTGTTTTGGCCCCAAGAAACTTGAAAGCCACCTCGAACAGCGCGCCCTTTTCGGGCTGTGTGAATGGCCCCTGACAACGTCATGAGGGCCAAATAATAACGATACCCGGCGCGGAAAACCGGCCGGGATGCGCGCTTATCCATAGATTACAGGTAAAAGTCAACACCAAAGCGGTGTCAAAGATCGGACGCCCTCAGCGCCTGTGCAACCGCCTGCCCCAGGCGATAGGAAATATCATTGAACATGCGATCAAAGCCGTCAAACACGGCGTCATTCAGGGCCTGTCCCGTCTCGGTTCTGGAAAACGCGATATTTTCGCGCATCTGAGCCTCGTCCAACGGGCGGTAGGCCATAAGAAGAAACGAGAAAAGCCACTCTTCGGTGTCCTCGGCCCGGCTGTCTTTCTGCAACAAAAGCTCTGCCAGCAGTTCCTGATCATCGGTCCGCGCATCAATATCAAGTCCCTGAAAGAAGCTGTAGTCAGACGTCAATGCCCCCTGAACATTCTTTTCGATCAGGTCATTTGCCTCGATATATTCCTTGACCAAAGCAAACTGAGCGGTGCTGCGTTCTGCGGATTTGTAGGCTTCTCGGGCCATGTCTTCGATTGCCTGATCCGACAGGGCGCGCCGGGCCGAGTTTTCCAGTGTTACGATGGTCTGGCCAAGATCGCTTTCAAAAAACAAGATGGCCTGATCAAGCTGAACATCGGACAAACCATCTTTGAAGGCGTTCGTCATGTGTTGCCGCATCCAAAGTGGATCGTAGATACGATTGACCTGCGACTCGAAAAAAGCGCCGCCCTTGTTGTCCAAAAAAGTATCGTCAAGAGTCTCGCGGTGGCCCTGCCCCTCGTGAACAAGGATTTCCATCACCTGTGTCAGACGCATGGCTTTTGCCAATCGATCGACTTTTCCATCGGCATAAAGCGGCAGTGCCCAACACAAGGCGACCACAAATGCCAGAATAGCGCGCTGCATCAAATGTCCTGTGCCGGGTGCAATTCGGCCATCCGCGCCGCCAGAACCTCGAACCTCATGGCCATGATCTCATATTGGATGGCGTTCAACAGCTCGTAGACTTCCTGCATCAGCGGCTGTTCCAGCGCGTCAACATAAGTATCCACATCAGCGTCGGAAAAATCCTGATAGGTGTAGGCCGCACCCGCCAGATTAGAAAGTTGCAGTGACTGACGCATTGCCGGTTCATTTCGCTTGATCAATTCACGCAGTTCATCTCCGTTCAGCTGCAACTCGATGACGCCCGATGCGCTGGCCGCCAGCAGGAAGCGCACCTGAATTTCCTGCAAGGCACGCAACGCCGTACCTGTGGAATCGATCGCCGTGTTCATGCGTTTAAAACTTTCGACCCGTTTCGATCCGCTTTTGATCAGGTCAGAGATGATCCTTTGGCCTGCCAATTGCTTGACGTCATCGTCTTCTTGCATGTGTGAGGCATTTTCGGCCTCGACCAGACGCTGCCCCAGATCAGACGCGTAAAACTCCACCGCGTGTAAAAGGGCCTCGTCGCTTAGGGTCTGCTCCAAAATGGACACCGCGGTGTCGTGCATTGCACCGACTTCAAAAACCTCGTCCGTCAAACGAGACCAGTCCGAACCGAACCCCTCGGGGTCGACACCCAACATCTGCGGCGCGGACCGTGAACTCAGGGCGATGCTTTCAAGAGCTACGTCAAAGCCCGTTGTGATCAGAAAAGCCTCAATCCGATCCCGGTTCGCTGCGGAAAGCTCAGGAGGAACCAGAACGAGTGCCAGAAACGAGGCGAGAAACCAAAAGGCGATGCGGCGTGCAAACTGTGTCATACCTTTCAGAGTAGGTGTTTTGCGCTGGCAGGCAACGGAAAATCCCGGCAATCACGATTTCCGGAATTTTCTGCTTGCGCCCCCGTTCGTTCCTGACTAAATCCCCCCCTCACAGACCCCCGCGGAGAGGTGCCGGAGTGGTCGAACGGGGCGGTCTCGAAAACCGTTGTGGGTGCAAGCCCACCCAGGGTTCGAATCCCTGTCTCTCCGCCACATTCCCAATATCGAAGGCCGTCAGAAAACGTCTTCCGGTCTGATTTGGGTTCTCAACAAATTGCAAGTGGTCCGCTGTAAGAAACTATAGTGGCCTGGGTCACCCGGCGTGTTCTTGCCGTGAAATCTGGTGCAATCAGCGTAGCACGGCCCAAACCTGTATTCTGCTGAGAATTCACAGGAATTCCCCTTTGTATATCCGCTACATTTAACGCATCCCGGCGACACATTTTCCAAAGGAGACACACATGTCGCGTATTCTCATCCTCCTCATCATCGCCGCTGTCGGTGTTGGTGGTTACTACTATCTCAACCAGTCCGAACAAACCCCGGCTGAACAAGTGCAATCCGCAACGCAGGAGGCGGGCGATGCAGTGGCTGATGCCGCGTCAACCGCTCAGGAAGCTGCGTCTGATGCGCTGGAAGGTGCAACAGAACAGTCCAGCGAGGCAGCTTCATCCTTGACCGAACAGGCGCAGGAAGCCGCATCGTCGGTTGCCGACCAAGCCAGTGAGGCAGCTTCGTCTGTTGCGGAACAAGCATCCGAGGCAGCACAGCAAGCCGGTGATCAGGTGGCGGCGCTGGCGGGTCAGGGACAGGAATTGCTGAGCTCCTGGATTCAGGAAGGCAAGCTGGACCCCACCAATTTCGACTATGAAGGTATCATGAGCTCGATTCAGGACAGCACATTGGCCACGGATCTGAAAGAACAGGCGATCAAGATTGTAAATGACATTAAAGAGTCGCCTGAAACCATCGCCTTGAAGATTCAGGAACTGACCGCGCTGTTGACGCAGCAGTAACAAAGAAGGGGCCGGTTGCCAGTTTCCGGCCCCTACCCCGCACGCCAATTTTCCAGTCGTGCCCTTACGTTATCGTTTCTCTGAATTGACCCAGTGTTCGGCTTTTGATTGGCTGCCCCGACAACACATCCTCACCCCGAGGTCGCCCGTTGGCAATCTCCTGTTTAAGGGGGTGTGCGCATTGAACAAGCCATCTTGAGGATGATCCCATGACTGACCTGCCCCAAACAATGAAAGCTGCCATCCTGAAACACGGCGGGTACTCGGCCACTTCGACCGGACCGGTTATCGAGGATGCAGCAGACTGGCTTGAAGCAGCAGAGCTGCCCGTTCCCAATCCCGGCCCCGGTCAGGTTTTGATCCGCCTGCGCGCGTCGTCGGTCAATCCATCCGACCTCCACTTCATCAAGGGTGAATACGGTCAGCCGCGCGTCAAAGGTGCCGCGGCCGGTTTCGAAGGCTGTGGCGACGTCGTTGCAACCGGAAAAGGTGCCGAGGCGCTGAAGGGACAGCGTGTCGCTTTCGTGGCCGCAGGTTCCGGTGCCTGGGCGGAATACATCGTGACGCAGATGCAAATGTGTATTCCCTTGCGTCCGGATATTTCAGATGATGACGGGGCCGCGCAAATCGTCAACCCTCTCACCGCGATGGCGATGGTGGATATGGCAAGGGAAGACGGCGATGCATTTGTGATATCCGCAGCGTCCAGTCAACTGGGAAAACTGATGTGCAGCCTCGGGCGTGATCTGGGGTTGAAACCCATCGCGCTGGTGCGCCGGGCCGAGACAGTCGATATGCTGAAAAGTCTTGGAGCAGCCGAAGTGCTTGTGACGTCCGATCCTGAAATCGTCGAGAAGTTTGCCGCGATAAGCGCCACGCTGAAACCTCGGGTCTTCCTTGATGCGTTGACGGATCAACTGTCCGAGAAACTGTTCTGCACCATGCCCAACCGGGCGCGCTGGGTCAGCTACGGCAAACTTTCGACCGAAGCGCCAACGCTTTCTCAGACCGGCCAGCTGATCTTCATGGGCAAACGGATCGAAGGTTTCTGGCTGACGCACTGGATGATGTCGACGCCGCCCGCTGACCAGATGCGGGTTGTGGCCGAAGTTCAGGCCCGCTTTGCCGATGGTCGCTGGAAAACGGATGTTTCCGAACATCTTACACTCGAAAATCTTGTGTCGAATCTTGCCGATGCGCTGAAAAAGAGTGACGGAAAGGTGATTATCACCCCATAGTAGAACTCACCTGCGTTACCGGAGGATACACGCGGGCGGACGAAGACGCTGGAAAACCGGTGGAGGGAGGACAGTGTGGATAACGCGCAGCTGCTGATTAGCGGGCTGGCGAACGGGTGTGTCTACGGCCTGATCGCGCTTGGCTTTGTACTGATCTACAAGGCTACCGAAGCGGTGAACTTTGCGCAGGGCGATATCATGATGCTGGGCGCATTTGTGACCATCGGCCTGACAAATACCGAACACATGGGGTTGCCGTTCTGGCTCGCTCTGCCGGTATCATTGGGAATCATGGGCGCGCTTGGTTTTCTTCTGGATCGCCTGATCATTCGCCGCTTGTTCGGTGAAAGCCAGACCGCCGTTGTCATACTGACCATTGCTTTGGGCTTTGTGATCCGTTTCATTGCCGGTCTGATCTGGGGGCACGAGCCGCAAACGCTGCAAAACCCGCTTGCGGGCAAAGAAGTGCGCATGGGCGGTCTTGTACTGGGGATGGAGGATGTCGCGATAATCGTTGTTACGGTGCTGCTGACATGGGCACTCTATGTTTTCTTCAGCCGCACCAAGCTGGGTCTGGCGATGCAGGGCGCCTCGCAAAACCAGCTGGCAGCTTATTACATGGGCATTCCCGTCAGGCGTGTTCAGGGATGGGTCTGGGCTTTGGCCGGAGGCGTTGCAGGAATTGCCGGAATTCTCTTTGCTGCAAAAGGGGCTGTGGATCCGACAACAGGATTGCTGGGCATCAAGGCGTTTGCCGCCGCCGTTATCGGCGGGTTCGGCAGTTTGCCGGGTGCATTGGCCGGAGGGCTGATTGTCGGCATTATCGAACCCTTCGCCAGCCGGTACATTGCGGCAGGTTACAGCCAGGTCGCACCATACGCTTTGCTGCTTGCCGTCCTGATCTTCCGGCCAAACGGGCTGTTCAGTCAGGTCCGGGTCAAGAAGGTCTGAGCCATGCGGATCGTTTTCAAAACCGACTACATACAGGATATCCGCCCCTGGAAAGACGGGTTCCAGCTGCGCCTTTATCTGCTTCTACTGTTTGTCGTAGCGGCCGCGCCTTTCGCACTGGACGATTTCTATCTGGGTGAACTGACAAACGTTCTGATCTGGGCCATCGCCGGTCTGGGTCTGATGATCCTGACCGGACATACAGGGCAAGTCAGCCTGGGCCATGCGGCCTTTCTGGCCTTTGGCTGTTACGCCAACGTGGCCCTGATTGAGGCAGGCGTTCCTTTTCTAGTCGCGTTTCCGCTGGCCGGAATTCTGACCGGGATCGCGGGTGTTACCGTCGCGGTCCCTGCCCTGCGGCTTCACGGTATCTACCTGGCGATCTTTACCATGGCGCTGTCCATCCTGATGGATGACATCATCGTTCTGTCCGAGCCGATCACTGGTGGTGTCGCGGGTAAATATATCGGCGGGGTCGAGATCTTTGGCCTTACGGTTGATCGCTGGGGGACGCCTGATCTTTTTTACTGGCTGGTTCTGTTCGTCACCGTTCTGGTCACGTTGGGATATATAAACCTGCTGCGGGCCCCATTGGGTCGCAGCTTCATCGCCGTGCGCGACTCCGAGGTTTCGGCGCAGGCGATGGGTATAGATATCGCGCGAACAAAGATGATTTCATTCGCCCTGTCCTGTGCGGTTACAGGTTGGGCCGGCGCGTTGATGGGTCTGTTTGCTGGTGCGTTTAACAATGAAACCTTCAGCGTCCTGATCTCGATCCAATTGCTGATGATGATTGTTATTGGCGGGCTGGGCTCGATCCATGGCGCGTTTCTGGGCGCGATTGTCATCGGGTTCTTGCCGCAGTTTCTATCGATTTCAAAGGAATATGTCGGCGCGATCATCGGCGGAAACACCGTTGCCATTCCGGGGCTGGAGTTCGGCATCTTTGGCATGATCCTGATCGGCTTCATCCTTTTCGAACCCATGGGCATCTATGGCCGCTGGCTGAAAATCCGCACCTGGTTCGAACTGTTTCCCTTCTATCGCAAGGACATGTTCAAACGGCAGAAATCCTATCTCAAGACGGAGCGTCTGAGATGAGCTTGCTGGAATTTGAAAACGTTACCCTGAAATTTGGTGGTCTGACGGCCGTGGACAATTTGTCCTTCGAGGTTCAGAAGGGCGAAGTTTTTGCCATAGTCGGGCCGAATGGCGCGGGCAAATCGACGGTCTTCAACCTGATCTCGCGCTTTTACGAACCGTTTTCAGGGTCGATTAGGTTTGATGGTCACGATCTGCTTCAGGTCAAACCGTCTGGCGTGGCGGCCTTTGGTGTGGCGAGAACCTTCCAGAACATCGAGCTCTTCGAACACGCAACTGTCCTGCAAAACCTTTTGGTCGGACGACACAGGCATCGGACTACGAACCTGATTTCAGAACTTTTGTTCACCCCTGCAGTTCGACGGCAAGAGCTGGAGAACCGGGAAAAAGTTGAAAAAATCATCGATTTCCTCGACCTGCAGGCTTATCGCGACAAGATGATTTCAGGGCTGCCTTACGGCGTGCGCAAAGTGGTCGAAGTGGCACGTGCCCTGGCGACTGATCCCAAGCTACTGTTGCTGGATGAACCGGCGTCGGGGCTGTCGGTGGAAGAGACGACCGATATGCGCTGGTGGATCGACGATATCCGGCGGCAAATGGGAATTACCGTGCTGATGGTCGAACACGACATGGGATTGGTATCAGGCGTGTCCGACCGGGTCCTGGCCATGGCAGATGGGGCAAAGCTGGCCCTCGGGCCACCTGCAGACGTGCAATCGCATCCGGCCGTGATCGAGGCATATCTGGGGAAAGCCTCATGAACGCTCCGATCTTGCAAGTTCGCAATATCGAAAGTTTCTACGGTCCGATCATGGCCATTCGGGGCGTTTCTCTGGATGTGCACGAAGGAAAAATCGTGTCGATCCTTGGCGCAAACGGCGCAGGCAAAACCACTTTGATGAAAACCATATCTGGAGTGATGGACCCGGAAAAGGGAACGATTACCTTTGACGGCGGTGACATCCAGGGCTGGGAGCCGCACAAGGTTGTCCAGCGCGGGGTGGTCCACATCCCGGAAGGGCGCGAAGTGTTTCCTCTGTTAACGGTTGATGAAAACCTAAGCCTCGGCGCCTACACCCGCAAAGACAAAGACCAGATCGAACAGGATCGTGAGCTGGTTTTTCGTTATTTTCCGGTTCTGAAAAGCCGTCGGTCGCAAGAGGCCGGAACCCTTTCGGGTGGGCAGCAACAGATGCTGGCCATAGGGCGCGGATTGATGGCCAGACCTCGTATCATGTTGCTGGATGAGCCGTCTTTGGGCCTGTCCCCTCTGCTGGTGCAAGAGATCTTCGGCATTCTCAAGCGCTTGAACGAAGAGCAGAATATGACGATGTTGCTGGTTGAACAGAATGCCAATGCGGCGCTGGAACTGGCGCATCACGGCTATGTCATGGAGGTGGGTCGCATCGTCATGGACGGGGCCGCGGACGCGCTTTTGCGATCCGACGATATCCAAAGCTTTTATCTTGGAAAACAGGAAGAAGGCGCGCGCGAAAGCCGCCGCTGGAAGCGGAAAAAGACGTGGAGGTAAAACGGATGGACGCCACGCCCCTACCCCCTCAGGTCGTGATAAACGGCGTTCAGTTCAACGCAACAACGGGTCAGCGACCGGTACGAGTTGATGGCTGCATCACCATTGCCGAGTTGTTCCAAAGCCGATGTGCCGAACTGGGCAGCCGAACGGCGCATCGCGAAAAAGACCTGGGTATCTGGAAATCCTATTCCTGGGCCGATTACTGGCAGCATGCCAAATGGATCGGGCTGGCCTTGCGCAAGCTGGGACTGGAACGCGGCGATGTGGTTTCAATCCTGTCCGAAGATCGCAAGGAATGGGCTTGGCTCGACATGGGTATTCAGGGTGTTGGCGGTATCGCTTCCGGCGTCTACACCACGGATTCCGCCAGTCAGTTGCAGTATCTGATCAACGACAGCGGCAGCCGGTTTCTGATTGTCGAGGACGAAGAACATCTGGACAAGTTTCTGGGAATTGAGACCGAGGTTCCCGATCTGATCAAGGTAATCATCCTTGAGGACGAAGGATTGCATGACCTGAACCATCCGCGCTGCATGATGATCGACGAGCTGTTCGCCTTGGGCCAAAAGGCAGAACTGGCCGAGCCCGGGCGCTTCGAAGCGGAAATTGCATTGGCCAAACCGCAGGACACTGCCTTGCTGGTCTATACGTCGGGAACAACGGGTCAGCCGAAAGGCGCAATGCTTAGCCATGAAAATATTCTGGCGGCCATCGAATCCGCGGCACGGGCGCTGCCAGCGCTGCCCAGCGATGAACAGCTGTGTCTCCTGCCTCTGTGTCACATTCTGGAACGTAATGTCTCGGTCTATTTTCCTTTGGCGGCCCGCTGCACTGTCAATTTTGCCGAAAGCCCTGAAACTGTTTTTGCAAACCTTCAGGAGGTTTCGCCGACAACCTTCACAGCGGTGCCAAGGGTTTGGGAAAAGATCTACTCACATGTCCAGATCCTAACACAGGAAGCCACGCCTTTGGGGCGGCTGGCATTCGGTTTGGCATTGAAAGCTGGTGCGCGCCGTGCCGGATATCTGAGCGCAGGCCAACCAGTTCCATCCGGCGTCGCCACCAGATTCTGGTTCTGGGATCAGCTGGTTTTGAAAAACCTGCGCCGGATGCTGGGTCTGGATAAACTGCGACGAGGCGGAACAGGTGCCGCCCCAATCTCGACTGATCTGCTGAAATGGTACTGGTCCATCGGCGTGCCGTTGGTGGAAGGGTTCGGGATGACCGAAACTTCGGGCCTTGCCACGCTCAACACCACAGACAGCAATAAGATCGGAACCATAGGCAAAGCCGTCGAAGGGTGCGACATCCGCATCTCGGACGATGGTGAAATCCAACTGAAGGGCCTGAACATTTTTCAGGGATACTGGCGCAACAACGCGAAGACGGCAGAAACCTTCACCGCCGATGGCTGGCTGCGTACCGGGGATATGGGGTCAATAGATGAGGATGGCTATGTCACCATCACGGGCCGCCTGAAGGATATCATTATCACCGCGGGGGGTAAGAACGTCACCCCAGCCGAGATCGAAAGCCGCCTTAAGTTCAGTCACTATGTCGCGGACGCAATCCTCATCGGGGACAGGCGTAAATTTCTGACGGCACTGATTATGATTGATCAGGAAAATGTCGAAAAATACGCGCAGGGCCATAAAATCCCCTTCTCGAATTTCGCCTCGCTATGCGCAGCACCGGAAATCAGGCAGTTGATCAGTTCAGAAATTGCCGCTGTGAATGCAGAGTTTGCGCGGGTCGAGCAGATCAAGGATTTCCGTCTGATTGACGTCCTGCTGACCGCTGAAGACGACGAGCTTACAGCCACGATGAAGCTGAAGCGCGGACTGGTCGAAAAGAAACACGGGCATCTGATCGAAGACATGTACACTTGACCAAAAGATTAACGGGAGGAAAGAGATGAAGAAATTACGTAACAGGCTGGCGGCTGCATCACTGCTGACAGCATCGGCAACACTTGGTTGGGCGCAAACACAGGGCGTGACCGATGATGAGATTGTCATTGGTTCTGTCAACGACCTGAGCGGGATTTTTGCCGCGGTTGGTGTTCCGGCAACCAAAGGTGCAAATGTCGTCTTTGATCGGGTGAATGCGGCTGGCGGCGTGCACGGGCGCAAAATTCGTTACGTGGTCGAAGACAACGGCTATCAGATGCCGCGAGCCATGCAGGGCTATAACAAACTGCTGAATCGCGACAAAGTATTCGCCATGCTGCAATCGCTTGGCACGCCGATGAACATGGCAGGGTTCAAGCTGTTGGATCCCAAAGGCATTCCCAACGTAGCGCCTCTTACAGCTGCGCGTCAGATGTTGCAGGAACCCATGCGGAACAAGTTCACCTCCTTCTCGACCTATTTCGATCAGGCGCGCGTTGGCGTGAACTATCTGGCAGGCGAGTTTGGCTCAAAGACGGTCTGCACCATGTACCTGCCGACAGATTTTGGTGAGGAAATTCTAGAAGGCAGCAAGGCCGGAGCCGAAGAGGCCGGGATCACTTTTGGATCAGAAACCACCCATAAACCGGATGAAACGGACTTTGTCGGATCGCTGAGCAAGCTCAAGGAAGAGGGTTGCGATATCGTCACCATGGCGCTTGGGGTGCGGCAGGCAATCACCGTCGTGGGCACCGCAAAGAAAATGGGCCTGACTGATATGAAATTTCTCGGCACCTCGGCCAGTTTCCTAACGGTCGTGGCGCAGGTGCCCGGTGGCGTGACTGATGGATTCTACGCGGCAGCTTCGTGGCAGGATCTTTGGGCGCGTGCGGATCAACCTGCCCCGGCCGCATTTATCGAGGAATACAAGGCAGCCACAGGCGAAGATCCGGTCGGATTTGCCATGCTGGGTTATTCGGCGGCTGAAATGATGGTTAAGGCGTTGGAGGCCGCAGGCCCTGATCTGACGCAGGACAGTTTCATCGCAGCGATGGAAACGCTGGATTATCAGGACGATCTGGTTGGCAACCACATCACCTATGGTCCTGAGGATCATCAGGGCGCGGATACTGTGTTCGTCAACGTTGTTGAAAACGGTGCGTGGAAACTCGTTCACGAAGAATGAATCCCTGACCCGCGCAAAGCAAAAGGGCTCGCAAGTGCGAGCCCTTTCTTTTTGGTATTCCCGGCGAATTAACGCTTCGAGAACTGGAACGAACGGCGGGCTTTGCGCTTACCGAATTTCTTACGTTCCACAACGCGGCTGTCGCGGGTCAGGAAGCCAGCGGCTTTCAGTGCGCCACGCAGGTTCGGATCATAGAGTTGCAGCGCTTTCGAGATGCCGTGCTTAACCGCACCGGCCTGACCGGTCAGGCCACCGCCTTTGACGGTTGCAACAACGTCGAATTCACCTTCTACGCCGGCAACCTGGAACGGCTGGCGCAGGATCAGCTGCAGAACGGGGCGTGCAAAATAGACGTCCTGATCTTTGCCGTTCACGGTGACCTTGCCGGAACCCGGCTTGATCCAGACGCGGGCAACAGCGTCTTTACGCTTGCCAGTGGCATAGGAACGGCCCAGCTCGTCACGTACGGGTTCACGCACGATGACTTCTTCGGCCACGGTTTCAACGCCTGCGACGGCGCTCAGCTCTTCGAGAGTATTGATCTGATCAACCATCGGTCATTAGCTCCGGGTGTTTTTCTTGTTCATGGACTTGACGTCCAGAACTTCGGGGGCCTGGGCCTCGTGCGGGTGCTCGGCACCGGCATAGATACGCAGGTTGGTCATCTGCTGGCGCGACAGGCGGTTGCCTGGCAGCATGCGCTTGACGGCCTGGAAGACCACGCGCTCGGGGTGCGCACCTTCCAAAATCTGCTGTTTGGTGCGCGACTTGATGCCGCCCGGGTGGCCAGTGTGCCAGTAGAAGTTTTCTTCGCGCTTCTTGCCGGTCATCTGGATTTTGTCAGCGTTGATCACGATGACGTTGTCGCCCATGTCCATGTTCGGGGTGAACGACGCTTTGTGCTTGCCACGCAGGCGCATGGCGACGATCGAAGCAAGACGGCCCAGAACAACGCCTTCGGCGTCGATCAGGATCCACTTCTTGTCGATGTCTGCAGGTGTTGCAGAAAAGGTTTTCATGGCAGGATAGTCCTGTTTGATGTGAAAGACCGCCCCAGCGGAGCGGCCCGAATTCGATGGACGGGTTTTATGAGGTGCCTGCACGCAGGTCAAGCAACACTTGTCTTATTTATGTATGTAAAAACAAGAACTTAAAAAATAGGTATTATTTTACCCCACCCTCAAACGCTGATTTGTTCAGGCGGATTGTCCAATAGTATGCGCAGGCGTTGCATCGCGTCCTCGAACCGTTCCAGCGACACATGGCCATTCATGGCAATACGTACCGCGTTCGGCGCGCGCCCATCGCGCAGCGCGAATTCGTCGGCGGATCGGAGCTGTATCCCTTCCCTCTCGGCCGCGCGACTGAATGCAGCCGACCGCCAGCCAGACGGAAGGCTCAGCCAGACAAAGGGAACGTCCGGGCCCCAGTTCAGATCAAACCCACCCAGGGTATTGACGGCAACGCGTAGATAATCCCCCATCCGCGTGCGCACATCCTTGGCGATCTGGCGCGTGCGCGGATCGGACAGCAAGTGACGGGTTAATTCCGCCAAGGGTTGGGCTAATCCGAAATATCCGTATTCAGCGGACCGGCGCAAATCCACACTTCTTTCTCTGGGGGCGATAGCAAAACCCACACGCAATGCCGGTGTCAGAATCTTCGAGATTGATGACACGTGCCATCCCCGTTCAGGCGCCAGCGCCCGAAAGCTGGGCTCTCGGGCTTCGCCCATGCGATAGCAGTCATCTTCAATGATCTGCAAATCAAAGCGACGGGCAATCTCAACGATCTCTTTCCTCCGCTCCAACGGTGTGTGCGCGCCCGTTGGGTTCTGAACTTCTGGCGACACACAGACGGCCTGCGCTGTGGTCTGGCGCAGAACATGCTCCAACGCTGCGGGATCGACACCCCATTTGTCCATCTTCACACCGACCACTTCCGCGCGCATCAGTTCGCCTGCGCGACGGAACCCGGCATAAGACAGGTCCTCGACCAGTACGACAGGTTTGGGCCCGCGCAGGATCGTCTGAAACACAACGCAAAGCCCGTTCTGGCCACCATGTGTCAACACAATATCATCATGGGTCAGTGCACCCAGCGGAAGATCTGACAACCAGTCCACAACCGCCTGTCGCACGGGCTGGTACGCATCGCGCGTCGGGTAATTCAGAAACAAACCCGGATCGGCTTGCGACACTTTTTTCAGACATTCACGGATCAGGGACACCTGCCCCATATCCGCCAACCTTGGGCTGAACAGGCTTACATTGGCATTGTACTTGTCGTCGCGAAGATGCAGTTGCCGCGCCCAAACGTCGTCAAGAATGGGCGATTTCGGCGGCGCAACAAATGTACCACGTCCGACTTCGGCTTGTAACAACCCCTCATCTGTCAGGATTGTATAGGCGCGCGCGACTGTACCAGGTGTTATTTGCAGACGATACGCCAGTTCGCGCACCGGAGGGAGTTTGACACCGACTTCCAAAGATTTGTTATCTATGGCTTTTCGAATTGTGTCAGCAACCAGAGTGTATTTCGGTCCTTTAGATTTTGACAGCGCCTCTGGCCAAATTGTATCCATTACAATTCTTCCTTTGCTTTTGACACAATTTCGAATGTATCAGTCATGTGTACCAAGTACAGCTAATTTGTGTCAATACAATTTGAAAGGAATTCCGAGATGACACGCACAATGCACACCCCCGCCCTTCTGCTGCTGACCGACAGCCCCCGGCTGCCTCTGGCCGCTGCACTGGCCGTGCGGTTTGCGGCAGCGGTCACTCAATGGGAGCGTCGTCGCCGCAGCCGCGTCAATCTTAGTTATCTGGATGACCGCTTGCTGAAAGACGTCGGTCTGACCCGTCATGATGCGCGCCGCGAAGTAAAGCGCCATTTTTGGCAGATTTAACTGATCCCCAGTCCCATTATTGGGACCTCTTCCTGGGCCGGGGCTTGTCCCCGGTCTTTTTATCCGAATTTCGCGGCTGCAGACCCTGCAGGTGGCAGGGAATAGGTCATCGTCGCTCTGGCAACTGGGTCTTCTGCGCCATCGGAATACATAAGCACGTCACCGACGGCCAAAGTCCGGCCCAGTTTCAGCAGGCGACATTTGGCGATCATGTCCGTGTTGCCTTCTGGTTTGCGCAAAAAATCCAGGGAACTGTTCGTTGTGACCGCCAGGGATTGACGCCCTTTTCGCGCCAGAACCATTGCGTATACACAAACATCGGCCAACCCAAACATGGATGGCCCCGAAACCGTGCCCCCCGGCCGCAAATGCTGATCCTGCACAACAAGGCGCATGGTGATTGTATCTTCGGTCAGGTCCTCGACGACAAAGTCTTTGTGCACCTGCGGGAAAACCTGCTTAAGGTATTGTGACAGTTCGTCCCGGTTCAATGCCAAAGCCATGCTTTCCCTCCTGCTCATACCGACCTAGAGTTGGCCCAACATGGGATCGGAGGGCAAGATGGCAATTCTGGAACGTAACGACACTGGCGCTGTTGCGCGGCTTACAATGAACGCCCCAGAGCGGCTGAACGCGCTGAGTGACGAGATGCTGTCGGCGTTTCAGGCTGAACTGGACACGTTGCGTGAAGACACGTCGATCCGGGCAGTGATCCTGGCGGGTCAGGGCAAGGCTTTTTGCGCCGGTCACGACCTGAAACAGATGACGGCCGGACGCCAGTCCGAAGATGGCGGCAAAGCTTATTTCAATGACCTGTTTTCGCGCTGCGCGAAAGTGATGATGTCAATCCAGTCCCTGCCCCAGCCCGTCATCGCACAGGTCCACGGCATTGCAACCGCCGCCGGGTGTCAGTTGGTGGCCACCTGTGACATGGCCGTCGCCGCCGAAGACACGCGGTTTGGAGTGAACGGGGTTAATATCGGCTTATTCTGCTCCACCCCAATGGTGGCCCTCAGCCGCAATATCCCCAGAAAGCAGGCATTTGAGATGCTGACAACAGGAGACTTCATATCAGCTGAACGTGCTGCCGATTTGGGTTTGGTCAACCGCGTTGTCCCCGAGACGCGGCTTGAACACGAAGCCAATGCGCTTGCAGAACAGGTTGCCTCCAAGCTGGGAGTCGCTGTCAAAATCGGTAAAGAGGCTTTTTATCAACAGCTTCTGATGCCGCTGGATCAGGCCTATGCCTATACCGGCGACGTAATGGCGCAAAACATGCTGTACCGGGATACAGAAGAAGGCATTTCAGCTTTTATCGAAAAACGTCCCCCAAATTGGTCCCAATAATGCAATTGTTTTGCACATTTTTCGCCACTGTTTTGAATTTTGCACTTTTCAAAAGGGCGACACTGTGGCAAAGCTGGGTCGAGGCCAAGGCCTCAGGACACTTTTGGGTCGCCGTGGGCGGAAGGTCCCTCCAGCTGGTCTCTCTCACCAGCGCTGACAATCCCGCAGCGGCGACCCCAAGACCCCTTTCATAAAATTCGCGAAACCGCTTTGCCTCAGTTGCGCCCGATTGTGGTCTGCCCTATGTGGCATCGCATGACACAAGTTTTGCATATTGTAGGCGGCGGCATGGCCGGGTCAGAAGCGGCCTGGCAAGCTGCTGAAATGGACGTGGATGTTGTGATCCACGAAATGCGTCCGACCATCGGCACCTTTGCACACCAGACCGGCAATCTGGCGGAAATGGTGTGTTCGAACTCGTTCCGCTCGGATGATGATGAGCAGAATGCCGTGGGCCTGCTGCATTGGGAAATGCGCGCCGCCAATGGGTTGATCATGACAACGGCCGATGAACACCGCCTGCCAGCCGGTGGAGCGCTGGCTGTGGATCGTGACCCGTTTGCAGAAAGCGTGACCGCAAAACTTCGCGCCCACCCGCGCGTGACGGTAACCGACGAAGAAGTGACGACCCTGCCCGACGAAGGCCAGTGGATCTTTGCGACCGGCCCCCTGACGTCGCCCGTGCTGGGCCAGGCCATCCAGACCGAGACAGGGTCTGACGCACTTGCCTTTTTCGACGCCATCGCACCGATCGTCTATGCCGAGAGCATCGACATGAGCAAAGCGTGGATGCAATCACGCTACGACAAGGGCGAGACCGAAGAAGAACGCACAGCCTATCTGAACTGTCCGATGGACCGGGATCAGTATGAAGCCTTCATAGACGCGCTTCTGGCAGCAGAAAAAACTGAATTTCACGAAGGAGAGACAGCAGGTTACTTCGACGGTTGCCTACCCATCGAGGTTATGGCCGAACGCGGTCGCGAAACGCTGCGCCATGGACCGATGAAACCGGTCGGGCTGACCAACCCGCATGAGCCCGACGTGAAACCTCATGCGGTGGTGCAGCTGCGCCGTGATAACGCTTTGGGCACCTTGTTCAACATCGTGGGTTTTCAGACCAAGATGAAATATGGTGCCCAGACCGAAGTGTTCCGTATGATCCCGGGTTTGGAAAATGCCAGCTTTGCCCGGTTGGGTGGCATCCACCGCAATACGTTCATCAACTCTCCCACGCTTTTGGATTCGCAAATGCGGTTGAAATCCAAACCCAACATCCGCTTTGCCGGACAGATCACGGGTGTGGAAGGCTATGTAGAAAGCGCCGCGATGGGGTTGCTGGCTGGTCGGCTTGCCGCTGCTCAGATTTTGGGGCGTGACCTACCCGCTGTTCCGCAAGACAGCGCAATGGGTGCTTTGATTCACCACATTACGGGTGGTGCCGAGGCTAGGACCTTTCAGCCGATGAACGTGAATTTCGGCCTGTTTCGCCCCGTGGATGGTCTGAAAGGCGGGCGTCGGGGTCGTAAAGACCGGTACAAGGCCTATACCGACCGGGCCAAAGCCGAATGGAGTACCTGGTTGGAGCATTGCTGACTGGACGCGTAATGCGGTCTCAGCCTAGCATGCTGGAATGAACGACACGTTTCTGAACAGCACATACAATCTCGGCACGCCTGAAGCGACTGAAGCGCATTATCAGAACTGGGCTGCAACCTATGAAAAGGAAGTTGGTGAACACGGTTACGCCACGCCGGGCCGTGTAGCAGCGGCTTTGTGGTCTTTCGCACCGAAGCCTCAGACACCTATTCTGGACTACGGCTGCGGCACCGGGTTGTCAGGGCTTGCCCTGCGCGCAGTTGGCTTTGAGGTCATCGATGGGATGGATCCAACAGAGAACATGCTTCAGGAAGCCGCCAGCAAAGGCGTTTACCGAGCATTGACCGGATTCGATATCGCCAAACCCGCGCCGTTGAAGCGTGGGGAGTACACGATGATCACAGCCATAGGAGTGATCGGAAAAGGTGCTGCCCCGCCCGAGACACTGGATTTGTTGATGCACGCACTGCCCAAGGGTGGTTTGCTTGGCTTTTCGCTGAACGATCATGCGTTGGCGGACCATAAATTCACTTGCCGTCTGACGGATTGGGTCGACATGGGGGCAGCACGTTTGTTATTTCGTGAACACGGTCCCCACCTGCCTGGTATCAACCTTAACTCTGACGTGTATGTATTAGAAAAAGCGTGACTCTTGTAACGCGCTTTGCGCCATCTCCAACAGGCCCCCTTCACCTTGGGCACGCGTATTCTGCGTTGGTTGCCAGCGATAGGGCCGCTTCTGAAAGCGGCCGGTTCTTGCTGCGAATTGAGGATATCGATCGATCCCGCTCACGACAGCTATGGGAGGATCAGATATACAGCGACCTCAGATGGCTGGGGCTGACATGGCCTGAACCCGTAATGCGCCAATCGGATCGTATGTACGTTTACCATAAGGCGCTGGACCAGCTATGGGCGCAGGGGCTTTTGTATCCGTGCACGTGTAATCGCAAAGATATCGCAGCAGCAGCCAGTGCGCCGCAGGAAGGCGCACCCATGCTTGGACCCGACGGGCTTGTTTATCCCGGGACCTGTCGAAAAAGGTTTGCTGGCAAAGATTTATCGAACCTTCCTCGTCCAACTCAGGACCCCTTGCGATTGGACGTGGTCAAGGCGTGTCAGGCGGTCCGCAACCCGGACAGGTACCAATTTCTTGAGTTGGGATCGGGTCCGGACGGCGAAACCGGCATTATCACTTTCACGCCTGATGAGGTAGTTACCACCATAGGTGATGTAGTTCTGTCCCGCCGCGACATGGGGACGTCGTATCACTTGTCCGTTGTGCTTGACGATGCCGCTCAGGGCGTAACACAGGTGGTTCGAGGGCGGGACTTGTTCGAAGCAACCCGCATCCACGTTCTTTTGCAGGCGTTGTTGAACCTACCGACACCCGAGTATTTCCATCATGATCTGATCCGCGATGATGCCGGCAAACGGCTGGCCAAACGCGACGATGCCCGCGCAATTGCAAAGTACCGGGCCGACGGAGCCAGCCCAGATGACATACGCCGAATGGTTGGGCTTTGACCCCCTATTCCATTGGCGCCATCAGTTCAGTTTCCACCCCACCCCGAACGGCGGTAAAAAAACAGGTTCGTCGGTTGGTATGACAGGCTGCTCCGGTTTGACGGACGAGAACCAATAGGCAGTCCCGGTCGCAATCGATCCGGAAATCCACCAATTCCTGCACATGGCCCGAGGTTTCGCCCTTGATCCAGAAAGCCTGCCGCGAGCGTGACCAATAGGTCACCCGCCCGGTTTCGAGGGTCTTTTCAACCGCCTGTACATTCATCCATGCCATCATCAGAACCTCGCCTGATGTTTCATCCTGCGCAATCGCCGGGATCAGACCCGCCTCATTAAATCTCAAAGTAGAAGGATCAAACACGACTGGGTCAGACATCTCAAAAACCTTTTGCATCCGGTGGGCTCGCCACTATGTATGGGTAACACACGACGAGGGAAAGCCATGAGCGGCGAGAACGACCTGATTAAGCTGTACTCTGGGCGCATTCTGGCGCTGGCTGCGGATATTCCGCATCTTGAGCGACTGGAAGATCCCGATGCAACCGTCAAGAAACGCTCACCTTTATGCGGATCGACTGTAACTGTGGACATCAAGGTTCGCGATGGTCAGATCAGTGCCTTTGGTCAGGACGTCAAAGCCTGCGCTTTGGGGCAAGCGTCCGCCTCGGTCGTTGGGGAAGCGATAATTGGCGCGTCGCGGGCGCAGGTCGAAGCTGCGCGCGATCAGTTGGCGGCCATGCTCAAGACTGGCGGCCCTGCACCTGATGCGCCGTTTGATGGGCTTGAGGTGCTTATGCCCGCACGGGATTATAAAAACCGCCACGCGTCGATCCTGCTGGTTCTGGATGCCACGGCTGAGGCCATGGCGCAGGCTGAACAGGCAAACTGCGCCTGATTATAGCTATTTGGCGTAAACCCGTTTACCCTCTGCCCAGATTTCAGGAGGGATGGGTTTGAATAATTTGCTCGAGCATTTCGTGACGCTTTGGGTCGTTATCGACCCGATTGGAACAATTCCCGTTTTCATTGCAGTTACGGCCGGATTGGACGCGGCAGGTCGGCGGCGGACAGCGATGTTAGCAGCCGTGATAAGTGCTGCCGTATTGCTGTTCTTCCTTGTATTTGGTCAGGTGCTGATCGAAGCGCTGGATATCGGGTTGAATTCGTTTCAGGTCGCTGGCGGCATTATCCTGTTTTTGTTTGCCCTGACGATGATCTTTGGTGAAAGCAAACAAGAGATCGAACAACGGCAAGCCGAAGAAGATCGTGAAGACGCGTATCACCAGCAGAACCCGGCGATTTTCCCACTTGCCGTGCCTTCACTGGCATCCCCCGGCGCAATGCTGGCAATCGTTATCCTGACTGACAACCACCGTTACAGCATCGCGGATCAGGGTATCACAGCGCTTGTCATGCTTTCCGTATTGCTGGTTGCGTTTGTACTGATGCTTTTGGCCGAGCCCATTATTCGGCTGATCGGTCATTCAGGCGCGGCAATCATCAGCCGTGTCATGGGGATGATTTTAGCCTCGGTTGCTGCCAACTCAGTCCTGTCCGCGCTGTTGGAGATCTTCAAAACCGGCCAATTGTAAAAAAAGCCGCCGCGCTTTCCGGGCGAAAGGGCGGCGGCAGGTATTGCGTGTCTCGTGTGGGGTCCGGTGTACCGCGCGGGGCCGAGGCATGGCCCCTCAAGGGGTTTGGGACAGGCAGGTCACCCTTGACTGAAATGGGGATGACAGCGCGGATTTTTCGGCACGAGATCGCAGGCAGAAAGGCTTAGAAACCAACCGGTAGGTGAAGGGCCACCATCAGCATCACGACCAAAGACAACACGCCAACGGCATCCTGCAGGATGGTCGATTGCGCGCGGCTGAAAGCGGTCTTGATCTGGGTCAGCATAGGGTCACCTCCGGTCAGAGTTTTAATCCTTTGTTGACCTTTTGTTCTCATATTTCCAAGCGCAGGTAAAGAACTTTTTGAGAACATTTGTGAACTTTAGAGAACATTATAGCTAACCCACTGAAATCAAACGGATCGCCTGATCCTGTTTCATCAACCACAACAGTACGCGTGCGGCCCGTCCCCTGTCCGAGGTCAGTTTGGGATCGGTCGTTAGCAGCGCCCGCGCATCGGATTGGGCGACGGCCATCAATCCTGCCTGACGTTCCAGGTCCGCGATATGGAATTTTGGCAACCCGGATTGCGCAGTCCCGATCAGATCGCCCGCGCCTCGCATCTCAAGGTCAGTTTCCGAGATTCGGAAGCCATCTTCTGTCTCGCGCAGAACCTCCAGCCGCTTACGCCCCCCCTCGCTGAGCGGTGGTTGATACATCAGCAAACAAGTGGATTCCGCATCCCCGCGCCCGACGCGCCCCCGCAACTGGTGCAATTGCGCCAGCCCAAAGATCTCGGCCCGTTCAATGACCATGATCGTTGCGTTGGGTACGTTCACGCCGACCTCGATCACCGTCGTGGCAACAAGGACCTTTGTTTGCCCGTTCTGAAACGCGCTCATCGCGGCGTCTTTGTCGGCGGGTGGCATCTGTCCGTGAACCAGTCCCACCACTCCCTCGCCTAAAATGGCCCGCAAACGTTTGAAGCGTTCCTCGGCCGCCGTCAGGTCCGAAACTTCGGATTCGTCGACCAGAGGGCACACCCAGTAACACTGTCGCCCCTCATCAATCGCTCGCCGCAGGTGGGCGATGACTTCGTCCATGCGCTGTGTGTTGACAATCGCCGTTTTGATCGGTTTTCGCCCCGGAGGCTTTTCATCCAGCACCGAAACATCCATGTCGCCATATTGCGCCAGCGCAAGACTGCGTGGGATCGGGGTGGCGGTCATTACCAGAACATCGGCCCCCTTGCCTTTTTCCGACAATTCCATTCTCTGCCGCACGCCAAACCGGTGCTGTTCGTCGACGATGGCCAATCTCAGCGCCTTGAATTCAACATCACTTTGAAACACTGCATGTGTGCCAACCAGAATGTGAATATCGCCTTGTTTAAGTGCCTCAATCTTGGCACGCCGCTCCGCGCCCTTATCACGTCCGGTAAGCAGTTCCAGAACCACTCCGGCCTGCTCGGCCAGTGGGCGCAACCCTTCCAGATGCTGGCGTGCCAGAATTTCGGTCGGGGCCATCATCACGCCCTGCCCGCCTGCCTCAACGGCGATCAGAAGCGCCATGAAGGCCACCAGCGTCTTACCGGCGCCGACGTCGCCCTGTAACAGTCGGTTCATTCGGGCGTCAGACGCCATATCAGCCGAAATCTCATCAATAGCGCGCGTTTGTGCATCAGTCGGGCGATAGGGAAGGCTTGCCAGCACTTTAGATTGCAGTGCCCCGGTTCCCACGCTGACGATCCCCCGCGACTTGCGCTCTCGCTGCCGGGCCAGAGCGAGCGTCAGCTGATGCGCAAACAATTCGTCATACGCCAATCTCTGACGCGCAGGGGCAAACGGCGCGACATCATCAGCGCCGCGCGGATTGTGACCGGCGTGAATGGCCGCAGACCAGCTCGGCCAGTTTTGCTGTGACACCTGCGCCGGATCGATCCATTCCTCTAGCTTGGGTGTGCGTGTCAACGCGCTGCGGCTGGCCTTGAACGCTGTTTTCTGGGTCAGCCCTTGCGTAAGGTGGTAAACCGGTTCGAATTCCGGGATATCTCCGGCTTGTTCAACGGGCAGCATGTGGTCAGGGTGCACCATCTGCGCCATGCCGTCGAACAGTTCCAACTTGCCGGAAACCACGCGGCGAGATCCTTGCGGCAAAACTTTTTTCAGATATTCACCACGTGCGTGGAAAAAGACCAGATGGAAATCGGCCTGACTGTCTTCGACATGAACGCGATAAGCCCCTCCCTTGTTGTGAGGCGGCCTGTGCGGGCCGACTGTCACTTCCACGGTCAGAGTGGCTGGCAGGTCCACCCCCTGAATTGTATCCCGCCTGCGCCGGTCCACCACGGCATAAGGCAGGCTGAACAGAACATCGCGCGGGGATTCCACCCCGGTCTGCGCCATGGCCTTTGCCGTCTTGGGGCCGACGCCATCCAACGTTTCCAGCCCCGCAAATAGCGGGAAAAGCTGTTCGGGGCGTCCGCTCATGCGCCTTCTATCAGCTGAAGCCAGCCATCCTCGTCCAAAGTTTCGATCCCAAGTTCCGCCGCCTTTTTCGCCTTTGACCCGGCTCCGGGCCCCGCGACCAGAATATCGGTTTTCTTGCTGACAGAGCCGGAAACCTTAGCGCCCAACGCCTCGGCTCGCGCTTTGGCTTCGGCGCGGGTCATCTTTTCCAGCGTTCCGGTGAACACTACGGTTTTACCCGCCACCGGACTGTCCGAGGCTGGCGCGTCGGGGGCGATAACCGTCAATTCGTTGCGCAGCGTGTCGAAAGCCCGTCGTTCCTCTTCATTGGCAAATGCGTCCGACAGTGAAAGGCCAAGCGTTGCGCCAATACCGTCGATGCCGATCAGCTCTGCCCAGGCGGCATTGGCGTCGGCTGCGACATTGGCCTCCGCGGTGGCTGCGTCCCGCACTTCTTTCACGCGCGCGCGACGCCCTTCAAGCTGCGCTGCCGCACGCTCTGCATCTTCCGCCTCATCGGCCTGCCGTTGGGCCAGCGCGGCCGGGCGCGCAGTGTCCAACGCGAGTGCCATCGCATCCCAATCGCGGTAAAAAAGCGCCAGATCGCGCGCACCGACTTCACCAACATGTCGAATGCCCAGTGCGAACAACAAGCGCGCAAAGGGAATTATCCGCTTTTCATCAATGGCTTCGAACAGGTTCCTGGCGGATGTTTCGCCCCACCCGTCCCGGTTTTTTAACCGCGTCAGACTGGCTGCGTCCCGTTGTTCCAGCGTGAAGATATCAGCTGGCGCATTGATCGGAAGGGTTGGATCCCCATAGAACATTTCAATCTGTTTTGCACCCAGCCCTTCTATATCAAAGGCTTTGCGCGACACGAAATGTTTTAGTTTTTCAACGGCCTGCGCGGGACAGATCAGGCCGCCGGTGCACCGTCGAACCGCGTCGCCTTCTTCGCGGATCGCATCACTCCCGCATTCGGGGCAATGTGTCGGAAAGGCAAAGGGGCGTGCATCGGCGGGGCGTTTGGGCAAGTCGACATCCGACAGTTTGGGGATCACGTCGCCCGCGCGATAGACCTGAACCCAATCGCCCACTCGGATATCTTTTCCATCACGGATCGCGCCGCCTTTGGCATCGCGCCCTGCGATGTAATCTTCGTTGTGCAATGTGGCATTGGAGACGACCACTCCGCCAACCGTTACAGGATGCAACCGTGCCACGGGGCTAAGCGCCCCTGTTCGACCAACCTGAATGTCAATCGCCTCCAATCTGGTCCAGGCCAGTTCGGCTGGGAACTTATGCGCAATTGCCCATCTTGGCGTCGTTGAGCGGAAACCCAGACGTGCCTGCAAAGACAGATCGTTTACCTTGTAGACGACCCCATCGATGTCATACCCCAAGGTCGCACGCTGCGCTTCGATATCCCGGTAATGAGCGATCATGTCCTCAGTCGTGGCACATAGGCGCGTCAAGGAATTCGTGGGGAACCCAAGCGTCGCAAGACGCTCAATCGCTCCCATCTGGGTATCCGCCAAAGGCTCTGACAGTTCACCCCAGGCATAGGCGAAGAAGCGCAATGGGCGGGATCGGGTAACTTCCGAATCCAGCTGGCGCAGTGACCCTGCCGCCGCATTGCGCGGGTTGGCAAAGGGTTTGCCCCCCCGTTCAGCCTGCCGCTCATTCAACGCTTCGAAATCAGAGTGGGACATGTAAATCTCACCCCGAACCTCAAGAACGTCAGGCGCGTTTTCAATCTGCTGTGGAATATCAGAGACGGTGCAGGCGTTGGCGGTTACGTTCTCGCCAACTTCACCGTCGCCCCGCGTTGCGGCCTGAACCAGCTGTCCGCTCTCATAGCGCAAGGACAAAGACAGGCCGTCAATCTTGGGTTCGGCTGTGAAAGCCAGCGGCGCGCCTGCATCAAGGCCCAGATATTTGCGAATCGAGGTGTCGAAATCGGCAATGTCCCCATCGTCGAACGCGTTGCCCAGTGACATCATTCGGACGGCATGAGTAACTTTCGAAAACCCGTCCGCCGGTTTGGCACCGACTTGCTCTGTTGGGCTGTCAGCACGTTTCAAGTGGGGGAAACGCGCCTCGATCTCGGCGTTTCTGCGTTTGAGGGCATCATAATCCGCATCCGACAACTCGGGCGCATCTTCTGCGTGATACAGCGTGTTGGCTCGGGACAGGATGTCCGCCAACCGCGCCAGTTCGGCACGCGCCTCATCATCCGTCAGGTCTGATATGGGAATGGAATTGGTCATGGCCTCGCCCTGTCACGCGTTCTTGGACCTCAGTGATAGGGCGAGGTCATGGCCAGGTCCAGATGTGCTGAGCCGTGAGTGCAACGTGCCGCCCTGGACTACCAGCGACACAAACGGTTCAAATCAGAGGCCGACCGCCATTCTCGTCTCGTCCAGAGTGTTGCTTTGCGGATCGCGCAACACGTAACCCCGGCCCCATACGGTTTCGATATAATTCTCGCCACCCGTTGCGTTGCTGAGTTTTTTGCGCAGTTTGCAGATGAAGACGTCGATGATCTTCAACTCGGGTTCATCCATGCCGCCGTATAGGTGGTTCAGAAACATTTCCTTGGTCAGAGTCGTGCCCTTACGCAAGCTGAGCAATTCCAGCATCTGGTACTCTTTTCCTGTCAGGTGCACGGTTTTTCCGTCCACCTCAACGGTCTTGGCGTCCAGATTCACAGCCACGCGACCAGTGTGGATGATGGACTGCGAATGCCCTTTCGACCGGCGGATGATGGCATGAATGCGAGCCACCAGTTCTTCGCGATGGAAGGGTTTGGTCAGATAGTCATCCGCGCCAAACCCGAAACCTTTGATCTTGCTGTCCGTATCATCTGCGCCCGAAAGGATCAGGATAGGTGTTTCCACCCGGGCAATCCGCAACTGGCGCAACACTTCATGCCCGTTCATGTCCGGCAGGTTCAGGTCCAGCAAGATCAGGTCGTAATCGTAGAGCTTTGCCAGATCGATACCTTCTTCGCCAAGATCCGTTGCATAAACGTTTAGGTTCGCATGCGTCAGCATCAGTTCGATGCTTTTAGACGTGGTCGGATCATCCTCGACAAGAAGTATACGCATTTTCACTGCTCCAATTCGGGTCAATAATTCCAATTAAAATCAAACCTGACCAAGAATGGTTAATCTGACGTTACCGTTGAATCATTTATTCTCGCTCTCCTTTAAGTTGTCGATACTTTTTTAAGGCCGTGGCTTTCAAAGCCTCGACACCGTGTTCCGCGACCAGGGAAACCCAGCCGTTGAACTCTTCGTCACTTATGCCGTATTTCTGTTTTGCCTCAGACAGGCTGATCAGCCCGTAAAGCACACCACGCACGACCAGAATCTTGCGTGAGGCCACCCACCGCCTTGTGCTTGTCGGCGGCAGATCGGCGCGCGTCAGTATGGACCCATCCGGCAAAGAAACAGACCTTGGCCCTTCCACTTTGTGCAAATACATCGCTTTACCCTTTTTGCTGCATCAAAGCTGGCACCAGCCTACTTAAGGTCGTATGAAACCGCCCCTTGAGAGTGTGTAGAATTTTCCTATATTCTGCCGGTCTTTCTTAACCCGGACAGGAACCGCCAATGGCCCTCGACACCGAGACCCCGCTGAACTCGCTTGGCTTTGCCAAACCGCCCTCGGAAACGCGGGTGGTTGTGGCCATGTCAGGGGGCGTCGATAGCTCCGTCGTCGCGGCTTACTTGGCCGATCAGGGCTATGATGTGGTGGGGGTGACACTGCAACTCTATGACCATGGCGCGGCTTTGGCCAAGAAAGGGGCGTGCTGTGCCGGGATCGATATCCACGATGCGCGCCGCGTGGCAGAAGAGCGTGGGTTTCCCCATTATGTTCTGGACTATGAAAACATCTTCAAGGACGCGGTGATCGATGAATTTGCGGAAAGCTATCTGGCAGGCGCAACACCCGTCCCCTGCATTCGCTGCAACGAGCGCGTAAAATTCAAGGACCTTCTGGAAACCGCCAAGGATCTTGAGGCCGACTGTATGGCCACCGGGCACTATATCCAACGCAAGATGGGGCCAAACGGCCCGGAACTGCACAGCGCCGAAGATGCCAACCGGGACCAATCCTATTTCCTGTTTTCGACGACGCCGGAACAGCTTGATTTCCTGCGCTTCCCGTTGGGTCACCTGCCCTCAAAAGACGCGACCCGCGAAATGGCGGCTCAATATGGGTTGTCTGTGGCGGACAAACCCGACAGTCAGGACATCTGCTTTGTGCCCGACGGCAATTATGCCAGCGTCATTGAAAAGCTGCGCCCCGGTGCTGCGGAACCGGGTGAGATTGTTCATGCCGATGGCCGCGTTCTGGCACAGCATAACGGGGTGATCCATTACACGATCGGCCAAAGGCGCGGCTTGGGCATCGGCGGCCTGAGCGAGCCGCTTTATGTGGTCAAGCTGGACGTGGACAAAAAACAGGTCGTTGTCGGCCCCAAAGAGATGCTGGCAACGCGTGTCGTTCCCGTGCGTGAGATCAACTGGCTGGGCGATGAAGCCTTCACATCGCGCGAAGAATGGCACCTGTCAGTCAAGGTCCGTTCGACCCGCCCCCCGCGCGAGGCCATTATTCGACCGCTGTCCGACACCACTGCTGAGGTGGAATTGCTGACACCCGAAGAAGGCATCTCGCCCGGTCAGGCCTGCGTCTTCTATGCCTCGGAAGGCAGCCGCATTTTTGGTGGCGGCTGGATCTGGCGCGGATACTAGGCCGAAACCGGTTCAACCTCTGGTTCGATCTGGATCTGAAGCGCATCGTTGAACCGGTTGAATGCACCGCACAATGCGATGCGCCAGGTTAACTCGACAATCTGGGCATCGCTGAACCAGTCCCGCAGGTTGAAAACTTCGGCGTCGCGCATGCGACCTGAACGTGTCGTTACCGCCTCGGCGTATCGCACGACAGCCTTGTCGCACGCGTCCAATTCAGGGTGGTTTTCGACATCTGGCAGGCGCGCCGCGCCTTCGGGGCTGAGACCTGCAACCGTCAACAGCGGAGTATGATGCGAGACGCAGTAGTCACAGGCGTTCAATTTGGAAACCGTTACCATGGCCAGTTCCAGCGCACGACGCGGCAAGGTTTGCTGTTCCCGCAACGCCGTCAACATCCCTGCGACATGTTCCAGAACCGGTGGGCAATGTGCGGCAACCCGGGCCCAATTGTCGAACGGGCCATAAGCACCCAAAGCCGCATGTGACGCGCGTGTCTCGTCTGCCATCTCGGCATCTGCCAAAGGGGGGATGCGGGTCATGATGAAAGCTCCTTTTCCGCGAGGATATCTTAAGTCCGCTCCGCAGCAACAGACGCTCGCGGATCACAAACCCGAGACGGAACGCCGGAACAAGCCTGTTACAGGGTATCCGTGGGCGAATTGAAGAGGATATAGAGCCCGACGCAGACCATGATGTATGGGGCGATCCGATCCATACGGGCAACGCGTGGCCCCAGGCTTTTGGCCCGAGGGGCGCCCCAAGCCGCGGTAAAGACCAGAACTGAAGCAGCCAATGCTGCGCCGATCAAAGCGGCAACACGGTATGAAGGGGCAGAATCCGCCAATAGCGGTGTCATGACCGCGAAACTGTCAATCGACAGGCTCAGGAACAGGGTAACCACCGATGTTACGGCCCCTTTTGCCTCGGTTCCTTCAGAATTGGCCCCGAAAAACTGCCGCCAGATTCCGCGCAAACCAAAGGCCAGTGGTACAAGACCCAGAAACCCGATCCAAAACGGTGCGCCGCTCTGGTCAACACCCAATGCGACGGTCATGGCCAATGTCAGAACAATTGTCTGCGCGACGGCAAAGCCAATGATGGCGCGGCGTTGCTCGATCACCAATATCAAACCCAGTAGGACGGCCAGATTGTCCAGATTGGTGGATATCATGGCAACCCCGGCTGAAGCGGCGAACAGCGTGTGATCAAGCATGCTCAATCTGCATTCTGTCCAGCACAGCTCGTGCCGCCCTCAACCCCGGTGCTTCTCCTCCGCGCCCCAACCGTTCCATTGTCAGGTTCATCGCGAGTTGCTGAGCGTCAGGGGCATTGGTCACATCATGCAGGGCTTTGGCGATCTTGTCCGGCTGGCAATCGTTCAGCAGGCATTCAGGCACGGCGCGTGTTTCAGATACCAGATTGACCAATGTAACAGTGTCCAGCTTGACCATGCGTTCGGCCATTTTCTGGGTCAGCCAATTGAGTTTGTAGGCGATCACCATAGGTGTATTCTGCGCCGCCAGTTCCAAAGAAACCGTACCCGAAGCGGCCAGCGCGATACATGCCGTGCCAAAAGCCGCGCGTTTTTCGACCGTGGCTTGCCCGGCCCCCATTTGTCGCGGGTCGAGCACTATTGGTGCGCCCGGCCAGCTTTGCGTCAGAGCGTTGACCAGGTCAGTTGTCGCACCCACGGTTGGAACCACGACACGATAACTGGGATGGTCCGTCAAAAACAGCCGCAATGCCTCACCGAACGTGTCTGCCAGACGTTCGATCTCACCCCGTCGCGATCCGGGCAGAGCCAGCAGGACTGGTGCATCCCCTAGGTCGTACCTGCTCCGGAAGGCCGCAATCTCGGCCTGTGTTGCCGTCGGTTCGCTGGCAACAGGGTGGCCGACAAAGTCGCACTCCATCCCTGCCCGCTCCATGTATGGCGGCTCGAACGGAAGCAGTGCCAGCACATGGTCGATGACCTTTGCCATTTTATCCGCCCGCCCCGGACGCCAGGCCCAGACACTGGGCGCAACGTAATGCACGGTGCGAATACCACTGGCGACTTTGACGATTTTGGCGACACGCAGGCTGAAATCGGGGCTGTCGATGGTGATCAGAACGTCCGGCCGCGTGTCCAACACTGCTTGCGCGGTCTCCGAGATTCGACGCTTGAGGTGGAAAAACTTCGGCAGAACCTCGATCAAACCCATCACCGAAAGTTCCGACATCGGAAACCGGCTGGTCAGCCCCTGAGCAGCCATCAAAGGTCCGCCCACCCCGTCGAACTCAATATCGGGGATCAGGGATTTCAGCCCCTCCATCAACGCGCCGCCCAGCCGGTCGCCCGAAGGTTCACCGGCGACCAGAAAGACGCGCATCAGACCGCCCGCTCGCGAATATACAGGAACAGCCCAAGACGGTTACATTCGGCGATGACCTGTTCTTTTTCCAAAACCAGCACACCGCCCTTTTCCAGAACGATGCCAGACAAGCCTGCCGCGACCGCATCCGTGACGGTGTCGGGCCCGATGGCAGGCAGATCAGCACGCCGATCTTGATCGGGCTTTGGGCCTTTGAACAGTATGCCACCCCCCGCGTCCGGGCGTTGCGTCAGGGATTGAAGCATCCAGGCGGTTCCAAAGCTGCCCTCGACTGCCAACACCTGCCCTTTTGAGACAGCACAGGCCTGACCAATATCCGCAGCCCCCATGGCCCGCAGAATTCCGGCAGCACGATCTGCATCTGTCATGTCACTTTCGGATGGATGCACTTCGGTCAGACAGCCCAAAGGCGGTAAAAGGCTTGGGGCGATTTCCTGCGCTGCCCGGACTCGCATACCTGCGCTTTCCAGCAGGCCAATGACAGCCCGCAAAGCTCCGTCATCACCCGACAGCATGGCCTGTTGGATCACCGGAACCAACGGCATCGTTGCCGCGTCAATACGCTTGGGATCAACCCGCGGGCGCCGAACGGCGCCGGCCATACAAATCTCGGTCACGCCCTTCGCCTGAAGCCCGGCAATAAAACTGCCAAGCTGTTCAAGCGGAAACACGATATCTGCGACCAGATCATCCGGCAGGAACCCTTCCATCGCGCAGATCAGCGGACGTTCTGCCAGCTGGGCAACCAATTCGGTCGGCAGCGCCCCGGTTCCCGCAATCACCGCAAGCATGTTCCTATTTCCTCGGTGTCAGGAACGACCGATCGCTGTGTCCGGTGACAAAATCAACGATCCGCTGCACATAGTCGCTGTCGTTACCCTGACCAAGACGGTTGGCGCGATCCATGAACGTTCCATCGCCTTCAGACAGCTCCTTGAACGCGGCACGCAATGCCGAGATGTCTTCGCGCGAAACACCTTTACGCTTGAGACCCACGAGGTTCAGACCTTCAAGCTCACCCCGGGAGGCTTGTACCAAACCGTAGGGAATGACGTCCTTTGGCACCATGGTGAGCGCACCGATGATCGCCCCGCGACCAACACGCACCCACTGGTGCAGGCCCGAAATGCCACCGACGATCACATCATCCTCGACGATGCAGTGACCAGCTGCCCCTGCGTGGTTCACCATGATAACCCGGTTGCCGATCTGCACGTCATGGGCCACATGAACGCCTGCCATCAGCAGGCAATCATCCCCGATCCGGGTTACACCGCCGCCACCTTCGGTCCCGGTATTGATCGTCACGTGCTCGCGAATGCGGTTGCGCTGACCGATTTCAAGGCGCGTGTTTTCACCGCCGAATTTCAGGTCCTGCGGAATCTCACCGATCACCGAAAAATTAAAGATCACGGTGTCTTCGCCAATCGATGTGTCACCGGTCACAACGACATGAGACTTCAGTTCGACCCGATCAGCCAGTTTTACATTGGCGCCCACATAGCTGAAAGGACCGATGACGCAATCCTGCCCGATCTGCGCCCCGTCTTCGATAATCGCGCTGGGGTGGATACCGCTCATGTTGTTTTTTCCATATCCCAATCGACATAGGCCGAGAATTCTGCTTCCGCTGCCACTTCACCATCAACAGTGGCCCGGCCACTGAACTTGAAAAGCTTGCCACCCTTCTTGCCGCGAACCGTTTCGACATGCATCTCCAGCACGTCGCCAGGAACAACTTTCCTGCGGAATTTGCACTTGTCTATGCTCATGAAATAGATCAGCAACTCGGTGTCGATGACATCCATCCCAACGCCCAGCATTACGCCTGCTGTCTGCGCCATCGCCTCGACGATGGTAACACCCGGCATGATCGGTGTTCCCGGGAAGTGGCCCTGGAAATGCGGCTCGTTCATGGTGACGTTCTTGATACCTCGGGCTGATTGATAGCCAGAGATGTCCACCACCTTGTCGACCAGCAAAAAAGGATAACGATGCGGCAGGATCCTTTGGATCAACTGAATATCGGCGCTTTTGGGTTCCGTTGTCATGATTCAGGTATCCCGTTCTGAATGTTTCTTTTTCAGCGTGGTTAGCAATACAGCCTCGCAAGGGCAAGCGAACCTATTCGCTTGTGTCCTTCTGCAAACCGCTGCCATCGCCAATTGCCGTGTTCACACGGATTATCGCGGCCTCGGTGATATCTGACGTGCTTACAACGACATTGGAGCGTTCGATGATCACGCTGGCCCCGAATTCGCGTAGCAAATCAACAAGGATCGGGCGAACAATTTCAAAAAACGTTTGCTGCGCGTCCTCGCTGCGACGTGCCAGCGCGTCCAGCTTTGCCCTTTGTCCGTCTCGATGGGACTGAACCTTGACATCGAACGCTTCGGCCAGCGGGCGAAACTCCTCTGCTGGCATGGTCGTGCGCTTTTCGGTCAGGTCTTTTTCTTCTCGGCTGAGTTCCGCGACAATCCGTTCATTTTCTTCCGCAAGCATTGCGCTTTCTTTTTCGATCTCGCGCAACACACGTTGCCCAAATGCGGAATTCTTGAACAGCTGCTCACCGGACAACGTAACCACGCTGGCTTGCGGAACACCCAGCTGCTGCGCATCAGCCGAAAGGGCCTGAAACAGCATCATAAATGCACACAGGGCCCAAAGCGGGCCCTGTATCGAGGTAAAGAACCTGTTCGTCATCGCAGATCAGAACCGGGCCTGAATGGTCAGGTCAAAGTTCTGTTCCTTGTCGAACGTCTCCTTTTTCAGAGCCTTCGAAAAGTTGAACTGCAAAGGTCCAAACGGCGTTTCCCACAAGACCGAGATACCGATAACGTGACGAATGGACCCGTCTGCGCCAACGATATTTGCCCCTGCGGTGTTCACATCGTTGATGTTGTAAAGGTTTCCAACGTCATAGAACAGACCGCCCCGCAGGCCCAGTTCCTCGGGCAGACCCAAGGGAAAATCGGTTTCAAAACGCGCGACCCAGTAATAGTTGCCGCCGATGGCATCGTCCTGACCATTGGACAAATCACGCGGGCCAAGACCCGCAGGCTCAAAACCGCGGAAAGTACGAGGCCCCAACACAAAACGGTCGACGGTGCGGCTGAAGTCATTTCCACTCCAATTCAACGCACCCAGCTCCAATGTGGCCCGTAGTACCACTTCTTCATTCCAGACCCGCGTTTGAGCGATACCGCGCGCAGTGGTTTTGAAATACTTGTTATCACCGCCAAGGCCTGCCGCGTCGACGCCTACCTCGAACAGAACACCAGAATTCGGGTCCAGACCACCAATCCGGCTGTCATAAATGTAGGACAGTCCCAGTGAACTGGACGTCCGTTTGCCTTGTGCGATCTCGGATGCGATCACTGCGCCATTGGTCTGATTGCTTTGTTGCGTCATCTCGCTGCGGTCCCAGCCATAGCGCAGACGAAGAGCGGACAGTTCACCGATTGCATAGGTCAGCTGAGGTGTGAAGAACAACGAGCTCGTGTCGTAGCTGGCAAAGCCGGAATTGGTTGCCGACAGTCCCAGTCCAAGATCGAAACGCAGCTTTCGGCCCAGCAAATAGGGTTCGGTAAAGTTAATCGTGTACTGTTCTGAATCCTGTGCTGTCGAGATCGAAACACCAAGATTCTGACCGCGTCCCAGGAAGTTTGCCTCGTTCAGGCCGATTGCAATCCCGAAGCCGTCTGTGACCGAATAGCTGCCGCCAAGGCTCAGCGAACCTGTAGGCTGTTCCTCGACATCCACATCCAGAATGACCTGGCTGGGTGACGATCCTTCCCGAGGCTCGACCTCCGCAACTGCAAAGAACCCAAGCGCATTGATGCGTTCCGCGGCCTGACGGATTTCACGCGGGTTGAAGGGGTCACCTTCTACAGTGTCAAACTGGCGGCGGATCACACGGTCCAGCGTGGTGGTGTTGCCTTCGATATCGATCCGTTCAACAAAAATCCGCGGACCTTTCGTCAGAACAAATTCAATGTCCAGGGTAAGATCACGGTCATTGCGCGTCACACGCGGTTCAACCCGCAGGAAATCGACACCCTGTTTCAACCCAAGGCGTTCTTGCCGCGCGATCGAGTTTTCCACCAGCGTCGGCGTATACGTCACGCCCGGTTTGATTTTCAGCACATCCTGATAAGGCGCTGCATCAACGCCGGCGATTTCACTAACCGTCGTGATCTTTCCAAACGAGAACTTTTGGCCTTCGGTGACGTTCATCACCAGAAAGAACGCATCCCGTTCGCGGGTAAATTCGACGTTGGCGCTGTTCACACGGAAATCGATATAGCCCCGCGAAAGGTAGAAATCGCGAATGACCTGTTTGTCGAATTCAATGCGGTCGCCGATAAACGTGTCGTTGCGGAAGAATGTCCGCAGGAAGGTTGCCTGCTTGGTTTCCAGAACCCGGCGCAACCGGCGGTCCGAATAGGCGCGGTTGCCGACAAAGCTGACGCGCTCGACCTCAATGGTCGTGCCTTCTGCCACTTCAAAGACCAGATCAACCCGGTTGTCGCTGCGACGGATAATGCGAGGAATAACGGTTGCCGCGACGCGACCCTGGGCGGAATACACTTCGGCAATGGTGTCGGCGTCTGCTTCGGCCGCCTGTGGCGTAAAGACCCGGCGGGGTTGCGACGAGATCACGTCCAGAAGAACGTCGTCTTTGACGCGAGCGTTCCCTTCGATGCTGATCTGGTTGATCGTTGGATATTCCTGGACCTGAATGACCAGAGTCGTGCCGCGCGGCGTCAGTTCAACTGTCTCAAATACACCACTGTCAAGCAAACGCTGATAGGCATCGTTAAGCTGCCCGGCAGTTACAGTCTGGCCCGGTTCGATTCCGGTCCGAGCGATAATTGTTCCGGTTTCGATCCGGCGGTTCCCTTCAACATCGAACGAGTTGATTGTGTAGTTTTGCGCCGATGCCGCATGCGGAAACGCCAGTAAACTTACCGCAACAAAAAGGAAAAAAACCGTTAGCGCCTGCCACAAAATATTGTTTGTCGGCATATGCCCCCCGCAGGATGTGCCTGCGTCTCGCCTGTCAGTCATTTTATGCTCTACCCAGAATTTTGAGACTTTAATGCTGAGTAACGGGATTGAATGAGCTTGTCAAAAGGCGATATCGAAGCAGTCAGGCAGACGACCACGCGACAACAGACCTACGATTTTCCCGAGAATCACATTCCCGCCAGATAGGCGGCTCCAGCCATCGCCAACGCTGTAACGGCAAAACTCAGCATAACATCCCAATTCAACATGAAGAGGAAGCTAAAGCTTTGATACGATTTTTTCAGCGTTTTGGACATGACTGTTCCCTTTAGACGGGAATATTGTAGCGCTGAAATATGGCGGTAATGCGGCTGGAATCTGCTCCAGCCGCCACATTCAGCAGAACAGGTCGTTGCTGACCGAAAACAGCATCAGGGTCAGAATGATCGAAATTCCAATGCCCATGAGTATGCGCATCGCCCGGTCGCTGGGCGGTTTCCCGGCAATGGCCTCGTAGGCGTAGAAGACGAGATGTCCGCCATCCAGCGCCGGAATGGGAAACAGGTTCAACAACCCGACCGCCGTCGACAGGACAGCAATGAAGAAGATAAAATTCTGTGCCCCCTGGCTGGCCATCGCCCCCGAGGTTTCGGCAATTCCGATTGGCCCCGAGATGTTGCAGGTGCTGATTGCACCCGTCACCATGTGCCACATGCCGGATAAGGACCCTTCGATGATGCGTCCAGTCTGGATGACACCGCCCTTTAGGGAATCGAAAAGACCAGCCGGTACGGTTGCAGGCTCAAGCATCATGCCGCCGACGATTCCGATGCGCCAATGGGTGACAAAACCACCATCAGGCTGCGGTTCATCCGTGCGCCGGGGCGCCAGGGCAAATTCCAACTCGGACCCATCCCGCCAGACTTCAAGCAGCAAGACGCGGCCGTCCGATCCTTCGACATGATCCTTTAGCTGTTCGAAGGCAAAGATCGGTTCACCATTGACCGAGGTGATGACATCCCCTTGCTTCAGTTGGATATCCATAGCCGCGCTACGCGGAGCAACCTGACGGATCAGCGGCGGAAGCATCCAGGGGGCCTGAACCTCAAGGGGTTGGCCATCGCGGATCACGGAATAATCCAGAACCGGTTGAACAGGCAGCTGATCGATGAATTCCTTCCATGCGACTTCTTCGTCATAGTCCGGTGTCGGACGACCGGCGATAGCCGTAATCACATCGCCTTCGCGCAATTCCTGCACGGTGCCTGGCAAAGGCTGCAACGCGCCAACGGTCAGGGGTTCGCGCGACACGCCCTGTGACCAGAAGATCAGGCCAAAAACCAGAATGGACATGGCGAAATTAAAGACCGGGCCAGCCGCGACAGTTGCTGCCCGTGCCCATAGCGGGGCGCCGTGCATGGTGCGGCGCAACTCCTCAGGATTTTGGGTCGCGATGTCTTCCATCGCCTCTTCATCCTTGCCCGAGGCCGCATTGGCATCGCCCAGAAATTTCACGTATCCACCAAAAGGCAACACTGCGATCTGCCACTTGGTTCCGCGTTTATCCTTGCGGCTCCAGAGCACCGGCCCAAACCCGAGCGAAAAGACTTCGGCATGGATACCAGACCACCGGCCCACAATGTAATGGCCATATTCATGCACGGCCACAATGACCGACAGCGCAATAACAAAGGCAACAATCGTCCACAGCAGATTGCCGAATTGCGGGATCAGCGAAAGTACGTCCAAATTTCTATCCTGCTCGTTCCATCACAGTGTTATCGACCCACTGACGTGCCAGATGGTCGGTTTGCTGCACGTTATCAAGTGTCATCGGGGCATCAATAAGGCCACCCGTTGCGTCAAACCTGTCCAATACGGCAGAAACGGTATCCGCCATATCAAGAAAGCCGATCCGGCCCGCAATGAAGTGATCCAGCGCGCGTTCCTTGGCGGCATTGAATACTGCGCCAGCCAGCCCACCACGCTGCATCACGTCCCAGGCGAGTTTCAGGGCTGGATAGCGTGTCAGATCCGGTTCGTTAAAGCGCAGCTGTCCCAGCTTTGCGAGGTCCAGCCGCTGAACCGGCAGCTCCTGCCTGTCGGGCCAGTGCAACGCATACCCAATGGCGTGGCGCATATCGGGGGCGCCCATATGTGCCATCATCGCGCCATCCCGAAACCCGACCATTGCATGGACAATGGATTCGGGATGAACCAAAACTTCGATCTGATCCGGGGAAACTCCGAAATATTCTTTTGTTTCTATGACTTCCAGCGCCTTGTTGAACATCGAGGCACTGTCGATCGTGATCCGCTGGCCCATATCCCAATTCGGATGGCTGGACGCTTGTTCGACGGTGGCGTTTGCCAGATCTTTCAGCGGCCAATCGCGGAACGCTCCGCCACTTGCGGTGATAATCACCCTCTCGACAGCGTCGATATCTTCACCAACCAATGCCTGAAACACCGCCGAATGTTCACTGTCGACAGGAAGCAAACGCGCGCCATGGTTTTTTGCAGTGTCCAGAACCAATGATCCTGCGCAGACCAATGTTTCCTTGTTGGCCAAGGCCAGTGTTGTTCCTTGTTTCAGGGCTTCGATCCCAGGCGCAAGGCCCGCTGCTCCGACGATGGCTGACATGACCCAGTCCGCCGGGCGCGCTGCGGCCTCGGCGATCGCACGCGGCCCGGCCGCCGCTTCGACCCCACTTCCGGCCAGTGCGGCACGCAAATCCTCCAACCTGTCTTCGTGTGCCGTGACAGCTAGATCGGCGCGCAACCGACGAGCGTCATCGGCAAGTTGTCGAATATTTGCGCCGCCTGTAAGGGCCACCACATCATAGTCTTCGGGTTTACGCGAAATCAGATCAAGCGTGTTTTGCCCGATCGAACCCGTGGCCCCAAGAACGGAAATCCGTCGCATTACATCTCACCCGGCGTGTACAAAAGCCCTGCGATCAGAACAAACACCGCAGCCCCCATCATGCCGTCGAACCGATCCAGAAAGCCGCCATGGCCGGGGATCAGATTTGAACTGTCCTTGACCCCGAATTTACGTTTGATCGCGCTTTCGATTATGTCACCCGCCTGACTGGCCATTGATGCGAGAACGGAAACAACAACAAAGGCAAACCCGAAACCCGCGTGGCTTGCGAAGACGATACCGACACAGGCCGCGGCAGCCCATCCGCCTGCCGTTCCCGACCATGTTTTCTTGGGGCTGACCTTTGGCCAGAACTTGGGTCCACCGACCATTTTACCCACAAAATAGCCCGCCACATCGGTGGCAACCACCACCGCGATCAGCCAGACCATCCAGCCAAAACCCGAGTTTTCGCGAATGGAAATGAAACCCAGACCAGCCGCAACAATCCAGACCGCGAACATTCCGTACAGGGGTTTCGAGCGGCTGATCTGTCCCATACCCACCAAAGCCGGCGCAAGCACGACCGGGAGCGTGTACAGCGCTGGCAGGTGGTAGCTGAGGATAACGGCAAACGCAGTCAGAACGCCCAACTGGACGGCCACACCCTGGCTTTCAGGGTCAATCATCCGAACCAGTTCCCAGGTCATCAGGCCACAAGCAGCCGCAATGAAGACCTCGAACCAGAGACCGCCAAGCCAGACTTCGATGGCCCCTATTGCAACCAGAACGGCGGCAGAAAGGACCCGGCTCGTCAGATCAGACCACCGGCCATCACTCATGCCAGAACCGCCCCGTACCGACGCTCTCTGGCCCCATAGTTGCGACAAAGCCTTTCGAGTTCTGCGGCAGTGAAATCCGGCCACAAGGTATCTATGAATTCGTACTCGGAATAGGCGGACTGCCACAGCAGAAAGTTCGAAATCCGTGCTTCTCCACTGGTGCGAATGACAAGGTCAGGATCCGGAAGAACGCGCGTGTCCAGGTACTTAGGTAACGTTTCTTCATCCACATCCTCGGGTTTAAGCCGCCCGTCGGCCACATCCCGCGCGAGACGTTTGGTGGCGCGCGCCACCTCGTCCCGACCGCCATAGTTCAGGGCGACCGTCAGATGAACAAGGTCGTTGTCCTTGGTTTCCTCTTCCAGTGAATCCATCAATTCGATCAGTTTCGAATCCAACCGTACCCGATCACCTATGAACCGAACCCGGATGCCATTGTCCGCCAGGGTCCGTGTCTCCTTGATGATGTAGCGCCGAAACAGGCTCATCAACCCGGCTACCTCAACCTGCGTTCGTTTCCAGTTCTCGGTCGAGAATGCAAACACTGTCAGATACTTGATCCCCAGATGCGGGCAGGCCTCGACAACCTCGCGAACACGCCGCGCACCGGCATGGTGCCCAAACAACCTGGGGCGACCACGCGCCTGCGCCCAACGGCCATTGCCATCCATGATGATAGCGACATGGCGCGGGCCGCAGACCGGATCGGTTTGGGGATCTTTCGGCATCAGACCAGATCAGACCTGCATGATTTCAGTTTGCTTGGTTTCAAGCGCCGCATCGACCGCCTTGATCATCGCATCCGTGAGATCCTGCACTTCGCTTTCCCAAAGCTTCTGGTCGTCTTCAGACATACCATCCGCTTTTGCCTTCTTGATCTGATCCATGCCGTCCCGGCGCACATTGCGGATCGCGATCCGGGCGCTTTCCGCATATTGGCCAGCGACCTTGCCCAGTTCACGGCGACGCTCTTCGTTCAACTCGGGAATCGGCAGCATTATGATTGTGCCGTTCAGCTGTGGGTTGATGCCCAATCCGCTTTCGCGAATGGCCTTTTCAACCTTTCCTACCAATGACTTATCCCACACATTTATAGTGACCATGCGCGGCTCTGGCACGTTGACGGTGCCCACCTGGTTGATCGGTGTCATCGAGCCATACGCGTCGACCATGACAGGTTCCAGCATCGAGGCCGAGGCGCGCCCGGTTCTCAGCGAGGCAAATTCGGTTCTCAGATTGGCCATTGCGCCATCCATACGGCGTTTCAGGTCATCGGTGTCCAGTTCGAAGTCGTCAGACATGCTGCTCACTCCCCGTATTCAGGTACTCTTTGGATGGGTCTTACGCCATCACATTTGGGATGTATAGCAATCATGAGGCGGTTTTGTACCAATGGCCAGAGGTGTTGCGATCATTTTGTACCAAACGCGCCTGCGCAAAACCCGACACGGCGTCGTATCGGGTTTAGGCTGTCAACTGCGCTCAGGCATTCACATCGACAACAACGCGCCCTTTGACCTGCCCTTTCAGGATATCGGCACCCAGTTGCGGAAGGTCGGACAAGGCCGCTGGTTGAACCATCGACTCAAGCTTGTCCATCGGCAGGTCGGTGGCAATCCTTTTCCAGGCACGAACCCGGTTTTCATAAGGCTGCATCACACTGTCGATGCCAAGAAGGTTCACACCGCGCAACAGGAAGGGAATCACCGTTGCAGGCAGCGCCGCGCCACCCGCCAGACCCACGGCCGCGACCGAACAGCCGTATTTCATTTGCCCAAGCACACGCGCCAGCATCGCACCGCCCACGGCATCCACGCAGCCCGCCCAGGTTTCACTTTCCAGCGGGCGCTTGGTTGTCTCATTCAGCTCATCGCGGGGCACTATTGTCGTTGCGCCCAGCGATTCCAGATAATCCCCGGTTTCAGGTCGCCCGGTCACGGCCGCCACTTCATACCCGAGATGGCCCAGAATGGCAGTCGCCACCGACCCAACACCACCGGCCGCCCCGGTTACCAGAACCGGGCCGCGATCGGGGGTCAGCCCGTGATCCTCCAGCGCCATCACGGCCAGCATCGCGGTAAACCCGGCGGTGCCTACGGCCATCGCCTGCCGGGCATCGAGCCCATCCGGCAGAGGCACAAGCCAGTCCGCCTTGGCACTGGCTTTCTGCGAATATCCACCCCAATGCGCCTCGCCTACCCGCCACCCGGTCAGAACAACCTTGTCACCCGGCTTGTAACGCGCATCGGTCGATGCCTCGACGGTACCGGCATAATCAATTCCGGGAACATGCGGATACGCCCGCACCAAACCGCCCCCTTTGGGGGACAGACACAAACCATCCTTGTAGTTCACTGTGGAATATTCAACCGCGACCGTGACGTCGCCATGCGGCAAATCATCCAGCGTAAGCTGCCTGACCGACGCGCTCGCCAAACCGCTTTCTTCGTCCTTGTCCATCACAAGTGCATTGAACATCTCTCAATTCCTTTCGTGTTTCTGTAACCGGCCCGCTGCTTCACCTGGCCCCAAATATCCCGGGGGAGTCGCGCAGCGACGGGGGCAGCGCCCCCAAAACCCCCCTTTAAATCCAGAAATGCGACTGCACGGTCGCGCGGCGCATCCCATCTGGCGTTTCCACGTCCAGCTCCGTTCCCGCATCCCAATGGCTCAGGCGTACCATGCCAATGGCTACGTTGGTGTTGAAATCGGGTGACCACGCGGCCGAGGTCACCTGCCCCACACGCTTGCCGTCGCCGTAAAGGTCCCATGGACGGTCGCAGCCAGGCACCGGATCGCCCGCAATGGCGATGGGGCGGATTTGCTGAACGGGCCCCTCCTTGGCCACACGCAGCAACGCGTCCCTGCCGATACAGCCAATCGCGGTATGTGTGTTGCAGAACTTGCCCAGACCGCACTCATGCGGGGTGTTGTCGTCGGTCATGTCATTGCCATAGGACAGCAGACCGCCTTCAATCCGTTCGATCAGGTTCGGGCATCCGGCGCGCACCTGCAAATCTTCCCCTGCCGCAAACAGAGCGTTCCACAGGGGCATGCCGATATCGCTGCCTTCCACATAAATCTCGAACCCGCCCTGTTTGGAATAACCGGATCGCGCCACAGCCAGATCGCGACCTTCAAACTGGAACATATCGAATTTGAAGAACCGGATGTCGCGCACCCGGTCGCCAAAGACACGCGCCATCAGATCGTCAGCTTTGGGACCCTGAACAGCAAGAGGTGACACATCCGGTTCGTCCACCAGCACATCCAGACGATATCCAACGGCGATTCCCTTGACCCACAACAACAGATCGCTGTCAGCGATTGAAATCCACCAGCGGTCTTCGGACAGTTTTACCGCAACCGGGTCATTCAGCATACCGCCGGTTTCATCCACGATGGGGACATAGAAACATTGCCCCGGCAGCATTCCCCGCAAATCGCGCGGGGTCAGCATCTGCATCAGGCGCGCGGCGTCCGGTCCGCGCAGCTCGATCTGCCGCTCGCACGCGACATCCCAGACCTGCACATGGGATTTCAGATGCCGGTAATCGGCTTCGACGCTTTCGAAGACCGTGGGCAACAGCATACGATTATAAACCGTGTACCCCTTGACCCCTGCGGCCTCGACCCCATCTGAAAACGGTGTGCGCCGCAAGCGGCGAGAGGCGGAAATCTGCGGCATTCAAACCTCCTTGGGCATAAAGACGATATCGCTGACGGGCGCTTGCGACCCAACTTCGGTCAGCATCTTGCGCATTTGACCCCGGTGGTGGGTCTGATGGTTGAAGAAATGGATCACATAGTTTTTGTAAGGCATTGTGACATCGATCTCTTTTACGATTAAGCAACAGGTGATTGGCCCGATAAACAGGTCAGTTCCTGATGCGACAACTATTGCAGAAACGCGGCCAACTGCGAGTTTTGCCAGTGTTTCTAGCGCGCCACATCTTGCGCAAACGCGCCTGTGATCATCACTTGGGCCCGTGCCAATCAATCGGACAGATTTCAGCCGACTTGCCGCCAAAATCCCAAACGCGCCCGTAGTCGCGCACTTTCGACTTGGTGCCACGCGCCACGATGATGTCAGGACCCATCCAGTATTTTGAGTTTGAAACCATCACGGGATGCTCGGGGTCTTTGCCTGCCAGCATCTCGATCTCACCCTGAATCTTGCGACCTATCATGATGCGACGTTTGGTGCCGTCACGCTCGATCTGAACCGGCGCCCGTTCGGCCCCGATGATTTCACTGACGAGCATGGTGAACAGACCGGTGGTGCCGCCCGCCTGCCCGCTGAAGATTTGCAGCAGCCCGTTATAGGCTTTGCCGCTGGCGCGTTCATCTACGTAAGCCGCCACTTTCCACTGGCCTTCACCCATCCGGCCGGGAATATCGACCAGCAGGCCGACATTCAGACCCGACAGGTCCTCGCCCTCGTAATGGCCCTCATCAACGATAATACCCATCCAGGCATGACAATGCCCTTCGGTCGGAGGGTGCGCGCCCAGTGAAACGACGCAGGGACAGAACACATCGCACGAGCAGTTCAGGATCAACTCCCCCTTGATGGCCCAGTCCGTCGGGCTCATCTCGCGCCGTTTGGGATTAGGCATACGGCTGTCGATACGCTGGCTGACGGGCAACCGATCGGCATCTGGTTTTCTGTTCTTAGCCATTGGCTTATCCTCCGTAGCTAATAGGGTAGACGAGCAGGAAAAGACCGCCCGCAATCAATGCAACTCCCACCGGTCGGGTTACAGCATGCCCGATCTGGGGAAGTTTTTCCAAAACCATGAACAGGGTCGCAAGACCCATCCACAACAGGCTCATGACGCCGCCTACAAAACCCAGCGCCATGAAACCCCAGCAGCATCCGACGCAGAAGGTACCAAGGCCCAGTCCCATGCGAACGCCGCCCGCAAATCCGGTTTTCCAATGGCCCAGGAAATAGGTCATCGGGGCGTGGCACACGCCATGGCAGACCTCTTTGACGCGCGAGAACTGAAACGCGCCAACCGCTATCATCAACCCGCCCGCAACCCAGCCGGATCTGGCAATGCCTAGCATGTCGATCACGCCACCAAACAGCAAAGCCAGTTGCGTTCCCGCGATCACAGCCGCAAACCCGACCCAAACCAAGGAATACCCTGCAAGCACACCCAGCCACCCGGCACGGGTGCCATTGGCACTGCGGATCAGGTCGTCATAACTGCGCAGGGTTGGCACAAGCGTCGGCAGCATCATGGCGGCCATCATGATCGCCCACATCCAGAACAGCGTGCCAAACTCGGCCATCGGCATGTACATGTCCATGCGCGGGTCCATCGCAGCCATCGCCTGCCCCATGGGCCCCGGACGACCGATCAGGTCAAGATCCATGTCGCGGCCCATCGCGAACATGACCCACCATGCCCACAGGATCAGGACATAAAAGCCCAGCCACATTCCGCTGCGTAGCCAAGTACGACTCACTTCGGCCTCCCGACTCAACTCTCTTGCTTTTCAAATGTCAGACTTTTAAATGTCAGACAAATAAAAATTTGCTCAGGGTCTTCTGAACATGAAAACCGCGCCTCGGAAAACCGCCGACCTGTCTGCCCAGATTGCACATGCCATCCGGGACGCGATTGTCTCAGGCGAGTTGATCGTGGATGCGCGCCTACCCTCGGAAGCGGAACTTTCCGAGCAATTTCAAGTCTCGCGCCCAACTGTGCGTGAGGCTTTGAAACGACTGGCGGCGCAATCCCTGATCCGCACGCAGCGTGGCGCAACCGGAGGTGCGTTCGTAAACCGTCTGAGTTTCGAAGATGCCTATTCGCAGCAGATCACTACCTCGACCCTGCTGCTGTCGATGAACGCGGTCAGCTTTGATACGGCCTGCGAGGCCCGCTATGCGCTGGAACGGGCCTGTGCCCCCCTGTCTGCCCAAAGACGAACGGCGGATCAGCTTGCCACGATGCGGGCGGAAATCTTTCGCCAGTCCCAGCCCGGTCTGACGGATGAGGCGTTTTGTGCTTCAGACGTCACCTTTCACAGGGCCCTGGTAGACGGGGCCGACAACCCTGTCCTGTCCTATCAACTGGCTGGCGCGGTCGAGGCGATGCAACCTTTGATGAACATGATTACCTTCACAGCTCGGTCGCGCGAAGAAATCATCGCATTGCACACCAGAATTGCGGACGCGCTTGAAGCCAGAGACGCAGATATTGTCGACACGGCGTTGGTCGACCTGGAGCATTACACACAGCAACTGGCCCACGATGTGGCCGAACGCAAACGCAAACCGGCCTGAAGGCTTAGACGGAAACATACTTTCAAAGGCAGAGGTACGAGCAGGCAGAATGTCATCCGGCGCCAAGACCGGAACTCTCAATAAGAATTGAATGACAATGATTTACGGGAGGACGTTATGAACAAAAGACCGGACCCAACCTTTTATCCGTCGGCCAAGCTGGCGATGGAAGGCCCCGCTGAAACGCTTGCATTCACGCTGATGCTCAGCCCCGATTTTTCGCAACCTGACGGGCTGGCAGTTGTGAATGTCGATCCGACCTCGGCCGATTTCGGGAAGATCGTGCACCAGGTGATCATGCCCGAAAAAGGCGACGAGTTTCACCATTTCGGTTGGAATGCCTGTTCCTCGTCGCTGTCTCCGCTCAGCGGTCATGCCTTTCTGGAACGACGCTATCTGATTATCCCCGGCATCCGTTCCAGCCGGATATATATCATCGATGTAAAGAACCCGCTTGAGTCGAAGATTCATAAGATCATCGAGCCCGAGGAAGTCTTTGACAAAACCGGGTATTCACGACCGCACACGATTCATTGCGGGCCGGAAGGCATCTATGTCAGCACGCTGGGCGGCGGCGGCGCGGACGGCACCGATGGCCCTCCAGGTATTTTCATCATGGATTGTGAAACCTTCGAGATCATCGGGCGCTATGAGATTGAGCGCGGCGTGCAGGACAAGCACTATGATTTCTGGTGGAATCTGCCGCGCGATTACATGGTCAGTTCCGAATGGGGCCTTCCCCCGCAATTTGAAAACGGGTTGGTGGCCGAGGATCTGCTTTCGAACAAATACGGTCACCGCATCCATTTCTGGAACCTGCGCAACCGGACCAATATCCAAACCATCGATCTGGGCGAAAACCACCAGATGGCGCTGGAAATCCGGCCCGCGCATGACCCGGTCAAACAATACGGGTTCTGTGGTGTTGTCGTCGATACCACCAACCTGCAAGGCGCAATCTTTACGTGGTGGCGCAATGAAGATGGCACGTTCGAAGCCAAGAAAACGATCACCATCGACCCACAACCCGCTGATCCAGATGATCTTCCTGAACTTCTGAAGGGGTTTGCCGCCGTACCACCACTGGTCACCGATATCGACCTGAGCCTGGATGACAAATACCTTTATGTCGCTTGCTGGGGCACCGGCGAGATGCATCAATATGATGTATCCGATCCGATGAACCCGACCCTTGCCGGGAAAGTTGAAATCGGAGGTATTGTAAAAAAGACCAAACATCCGAACGGACAGACCTTTGGCTATGGGCCACAAATGGTCGAGATCAGCCGCGATGGTAAACGCGTTTATTGGACCAATTCACTTTATTCCACGTGGGACGATCAGTTCTATCCCGAAGAAGGCGGCGCGGCCATGGTCAAGGCCGATGTCGGCGAGAATGGCGGGCTGGTTTTGGACCCGAAGTTCTGGGTTGATTTCCCCAAAGGATATCGCAGCCACCAAATCCGGCTGGAGGGTGGAGATTGTTCAACCGACAGTTTCTGTTACCCTTCGGTCTGAATTGGAGATCCTGATGACATCAACGGCTGGCCTTTGGCTGGCCGTTGTTCTGAGCGGCGCGTATCACGGGCTGAACCCCGGGATGGGCTGGCCGCTGGCGGTTTCCTCGGCCCTGATGGAGCAGCGCCAGTCCGCCCTGTGGCGCGCGCTGGCAGCTTTGGCCGGCGGGCATTTTGTTGCCATGCTGGGTGTCCTTCTGCCCTTTGCCCTGATGGCCGTTCTGGTCGATTATCAACGGGAAATCCGCATCGGGGCTGCGTTGATTGTCGTTGCAATGGGGCTTTACATTGCGATCACCCGCCGTCACCCCCGTTTTCTGTCGCGCATACCGCCCAGCAAACTGGCGCTGTGGTCGTTTCTGGTGGCTCTTGCGCACGGGGCCGCCCTTATGCTGGTTCCGATCTATCTAGGCCTGTGCCAGTTGGATGAACTGGATGCCGGTCATCAGGCGATTTCCAAAATCATGACAACAAACGGTCTGCTGGTTCTGGGAGTTGCGGCCTTGCATACCGCCGCCATGGTTCTGGGCGGAGGGTTTCTGGCCTTCGCTGTCTATCGTTGGTTGGGGCTGCGTTTTCTGTCCCGCAGCTGGTTCAACCTTGAACTCATCTGGGCGCTCAGCCTTGTTTTGGTTGGTCTTTTGGGGCTGTGGTCGGCGGTTTAATCGCTTTCCTTTGGGCCGCAACACACTATCCTCAGGTGCTGATATTACAATTCAATGAGGCCCGGATGATCACGACCCTGAATGTCATTGCCGCGTTGCTGACAATCGGTTTTGGCCTGTTCGGCTTTCTGGCGCCAGTTCATACCGCCAACGCGCTGGATCTGGCACCCACCAACAGCACCATGGGTCTGAGCGAACTGCGCGCTTCGGTCGGAGGGCTGTTTGTCGTCTCGGGCATTGCTGTCATCTGGCTGAATTCTCCGATGGCCTACACGATGTTGGGCATTGTCTATGCCGGTGCCGCACTGGGCCGCTTCCTGTCACTGGCGCTAGATAACCCGCCTTTTTTGAAGGCAGCGACTTTTGGAGGAATCGAACTGGTTCTGGCGACATGGTTGATCGCCGCCAACTTCAATAGGGCCGCGTAACGATCTGTAATTAAAGCTAACAAAGATGTGCAATCCAGGTTTGCATCCGTCGCTGACCTCACCTATATATGAGGTGTCCTTCGGGACTATGGACATAAACGCGCTCGTAATAAGCGGATCGGACCCGGGGGCGGTACCCGGCGGCTCCACCAAAATCCTTCGTTTGAGGATCACGGGGCCGAAACAGGATCGACGAACGTCTAAAGGGGTAAGCTTTGTCTCGGCTGTCTGCCACCGTTACCGGCGAAAACAGTACAATTGCAAACGACAATCGTGCTCCGGTTGCAGTTGCTGCGTAAGCAGTAACAAGACCGAAACTTAAGTCCTTGCGCCTAGCCGCGTAAGGCGGGGTTCGCAGGTACCTGGCAACAGAAACCTGCACTTCCCCCCAATATGTCTGAGATTTATGCCGCCTTTGCGCAGATTCAGAGTTTGTTCATTCCTTTTTGCCATCGTGTTCGCAGTTGGACAGGAGCGTTGGGATGACGAATTCAGAGATACTCAGATCCTGGTATTCTGAGGTTTGGGAAAACGGAAACACCGAGGCGATCGATCAGTTCTTTGCGCCCGAAACCATGGCCGAGGGGCTGATCCCCGAAATGCAGGTGGGTGCAGACGATTTTCGGGATCTCGTCACGGCATTTCGCCATGTCCTGGGGGATATCAAGGTGGATTTGCCCAAGATCATCGAGAATGGCGATTGGGTATCCGCAATCCTGCATGTGCAGACGTGCCGGGCCGATAACGGTGCCCCTTTGGAGGTGACCGGTCAGGTCATGGCCCGGTTCAAAGACAATAAGATGGTCGAAGCGTATAATCATTTCGATTTCATCTCGTTTTTTGAAGAGATGGGTCAGTTTCCCGCCGATACCCTTCCCGTGTGCATGACCGGTCAGCGGCTCGACTGGTCCTGACGGTTCAAACCGCAATCTTGACCCCCTATGTTCTTGCGCGGTAGCACTGACTCAGGGGGTCAGCTTGCGAACACCCCGTGAGGCGTCAGCCCAAGCTTCGCATGGATCCGAATGACTAAAGGAGACATGCTATGGCTGCTCTTAACGCCATTACACCGACCCAATTGAGCCGGTTAATCGGAACGCCTCAGGCGCCTGTTCTGATCGATATACGCACTGATGCGGATTTCAGTAAGGATCCGCGGCTGATTCCGGGATCAATTCGCTGTCCGCACACGGAAATCGACGCGATGAGTCGTCTGATTGGTAACGACCCTTGTGTAATAATCTGCCACAAGGGCAAAAAGCTCAGTCAGGGGGTAGCGTCCTGGCTACGAGGGGCGGGCAAAAACGCCGAACATCTGGAAGGTGGGTTTGAAGGGTGGCACGAACAGCGTGAGGCGCCGTTGATCCCCCAGTCGGTATTACCGGCGCGCGTTAATGGCAGCACATTGTGGGTTACGCGCCAAAGACCCAAAATTGACCGCATCGCCTGCCCCTGGCTGATCCGCCGGTTTGTCGATCGCAATGCACGGTTCCTTTTCGTCGCGTCGGAAGAAGTTCAGGGAGTCGTTGATCACTTTGGTGCCACCCCCTTTGACGTTCCGGATACATTTTGGACGCATCAGGACAGCGGCTGCACATTTGACACGATGATCCGGGCATTTGACCTGCGAACCGAGGCGCTTGAGCGTATGGCCCGGATCATTCGCGCTGCAGATACCGACCAGCATGATCTGGCCCCGGAAGCCGCTGGGTTGCTGGCGTTCTCGGTCGGTTTGTCCCGCCAGTATCGCGATGATCATGCTCAGCTTGAAGCCGGGTTGCACCTTTATGATGCCCTGTTCCGCTGGGCACGCGACGGGTTTGATGAAAAGCATGACTGGCCATCGGGTCATGGCGCATGAGACCTACGGCACTGGACCTTTTCAAGGTATTCGGACGGATCGGCCTGTTGTCATTTGGGGGCCCGGCTGCCCAGATCTCGTTGATGCATCAGGAGCTGGTCGAGCGCAGGCCCTGGCTGGATGAACAGACCTATCTGCGCGCGCTTTCCTTGTGCATGTTGCTGCCCGGTCCCGAGGCAATGCAATTGGCTACCTACGCAGGCTGGCGCTTGCGCGGTGTCGCGGGCGGGTTGATTGCGGGCAGCCTGTTCGTTTTGCCAGGGGCGTTTGTCATTACTGTTCTGGTCGCGCTTTATTCAGCATACGGCGACATTCCACTGGTGCAATCCGCATTTACCGGCATCAAGGCGACCGTCATCGTGATCGTCCTGCAAGCCCTGCGCAAGCTGTCAGGTAAGGCGCTGACGGATATGGAACATCGTGTCATCGCAGGCCTGTCGTTTCTGTCAATCTTTCTGTTCAACCTGCCCTTCCCGCTGATCATTCTGATCGCGGCCCTGTGGGGGTATTTGCGTTATAATGGATCCATTGGGGCAACCGATGTTCAGGACACGCCGAACTTTGCCCGTTCGGCCCGGACGATAGCGGTCTGGTTGCCGCTTTGGCTGGGGCCGCTTGTTGCGTTAACACTCAGCGGCCATCAATTGCTCAGCGATCTGGGGTGGTTCTTTGCCCGTCTGGCTGTTGTGACCTTTGGCGGCGCCTATGCCGTTCTGGCCTATATGTCGCAAACGGTTGTGGATCAGTATCACTGGATCAGTGCAGACCAGATGATTGACGGATTGGGTCTCGCAGAAACCACCCCCGGGCCATTGATACTGGTTACACAGTTTGTCGCCATGCTGGCGGGACAGATCAACGGTGGGTTCTCACTGGCGCTTGCTGCGGGCGCTGTTGCGCTATGGGCAACGTTTGTGCCCTGCTTTTTGTGGATTTTCCTGACGGCCCCTTACCTTGACCGTCTGGCCACACGTCCCCGCCTGTCTGCCGCCCTTCACGGTATCACCGCCGCTGTTGTCGGAGTGATTCTCAACCTTTCCGTGTGGTTTGCCCTGAATGTTCTTTTCGAATCGGTGCCAAACATGAATTTGGGTCCGGCGGCAATACCCGTGCCCCAAGTGTCTTCGCTGAACATTCCGGCTCTTGCATTAACCTTTATCGCTGGCATATTGATATTTCGACTAAAATTGGGGATCGGAACAGTGTTGGTTCTGATGTCACTGGCAGGGCTGGTTGCGCATAATATCTGATCAATCCGATCATACCTGCCCTTTCGTTTCCGAACAAAACCCCTATGCTGAGCTTAACCACTTTTGAGGATGACACATGTCGCAAGGCATCGACTATGGCAATCTGATGCACACCGCCATGCGCGGGCTTATCAAGACTGTGCTGACGGATGTATCGAAATCCGGTCTGCCCGGAGCGCATCACTTTTTCATTACCTTCGACACACGCGAAGATGGCGTGGATATCGCCGATTGGCTGCGCGACCGGTATCCGGAAGAAATGACAATCGTCATGCAACACTGGTTTGAAAACCTCGAGGTCGGAGAGAACGGATTCGCCATTACCCTTAATTTCGGAGACGCGCCGGAACCGCTTTACATCCCCTATGGCGCGATCAAGACCTTTGTCGATCCATCGGTGGAATTTGGACTGCGGTTCGAAAGCCCGGACGACGAAGATGAGGACGATTATGTTGCAGAGGACTTGATCGAAGTCGAAGAGGAAGAACAGGCGCATCACGACGCCGATGTCGTGTCGCTGGACAGCTTCCGCAAATAAGCCTTTGAGCCCCGCCCTGCGCGGGGTTCAGCGTTTCATCAGAAATGTTTCGACAGATCGGGATTTCTGACCGTCTATGAAGCGCGAGAATGACAGGTTCAGCCCGTCTTCGGCCAGGGTTCGGTCGAACTGCTGCAATTCATATCCGCCGTCAACGTCAATGAACAACGAAAACACCGTCAGCGTTTCGCCTTCGATACGCCCCCAGACGAAGGGTTCACCTTTCATCGGATCCAGCGGAACCTCATGACCGAACACGTTGCGTTTCATTGCGGCCGAAAATACATCCGGGCGGTCCGAGGGCACGAAGTCGATGGAAAACTGCTGTTCTTTTACCCGCCCGTCCAGCTTGTAGGTCGTGGTTTGCCAGCTGACGTTGAACCCGTTTTTGGTCTCGAAAATGGAAACGCTCATATCCCGCGGGGTTGAGGTTCCGTCCGCATCCACGACATTTGCCGAGCCCACATAATCCCCTAGGAACGGGGTAATGTCCGCGGCGCGCGCAGATGCGCCCAGAACAGACAGCCACAAAGCACAGACAGCAAATAACACGATCGCTTTTTCAAGCGTAATGCGATGGAAATTCGACATCTTGTCCTCCAAGGCGGCTACGAACCTATTGTAGCTGAGAGGGGGCCGCGCACAATGGCACATTCCCTGACGATAACAATAAAAGTGACGCACCCCGCGCCTATACCTTTGACGCCCTTGGGTTTAAGGTGCGCGCAACTGGCCGATTGCGTCACGGCTTGGCTGCGGCTAAACGGCATACAACAGCATACCAGACGGAGTGACAGATGTCTCAGACCCGCACCGAATCCGACAGCTTTGGCCCGCTCGAGGTTCCTGTCGACAAGTATTGGGGCGCGCAAACGCAGCGTTCGATCATGAACTTCCCGATCGGTTGGGAGAAACAACCCATTGCCATTGTGCGTGCGCTGGGCGTGATCAAGCAAGCCTGCGCGATGGAGAACAAGGCGACCGGAAAACTGGATGCCAGGATTGCCGATGCCATCATTCAGGCCGCGGGTGAGGTGATCGAAGGCAAGTTTGACGACAACTTTCCGCTGGTCGTCTGGCAGACGGGTTCCGGCACCCAGTCGAACATGAACTCGAACGAGGTCATCGCGAACCGCGCCATCGAAATTCTGGGCGGTGTCATCGGTTCAAAAGACCCCGTGCATCCGAACGATCACTGCAACATGGGTCAGTCGTCGAATGACACCTTTCCCACCGCGATGCACATCGCCACAGCGATGAGTGTTCGTGACGTCCTTCTGCCTGGGCTTGAAAAACTGGCCTCTGGTCTTGAGCAGAAGGCTGATGAGTTCAAGGACATCATCAAGATCGGCCGGACTCATACGCAGGATGCAACGCCTCTGACACTGGGGCAGGAATTCAGCGGTTATGCCCACCAGATCCGTCAGGGGATTGCACGCGTTCACGCAGCGCTGCCCGGCATCTACGAACTGGCGCAGGGCGGCACCGCCGTCGGCACCGGCCTGAACACCCAAAACGGTTGGGGCGAAGCGGTTGCAGGCCATATGGCGCAGATCACCGGCTTGCCCTTCGTGACTGCGCCGAACAAGTTCGAAGCGCTGGCCGCCCATGACGCCATGGTCTTTATGTCCGGGGCTTTGGCGACCATCGCGGGCAGCTGCTATAAAATCGCCAACGACATCCGTTTCCTGGGCTCTGGCCCACGTTCGGGGCTTGGCGAACTGATCCTGCCCGAGAACGAGCCCGGCTCGTCCATCATGCCCGGCAAGGTGAACCCGACCCAGGCCGAGGCGCTGACACAGGTTGCGGCGCATGTGATGGGCAACAACGCCGCGATGAATTTTGCAGGCAGTCAGGGCCATTTCGAGCTGAACGTCTATAATCCGATGATGTCCTACAACCTGTTGCAATCCATCCAGTTGTTGGGCGACGCTGCCGACAGCTTTACCGAGCGGATGTTGCTGGGCATCAAGGCCAATGAGCCGCGCATCGACAAGCTGATGAAGGAATCGCTGATGCTGGTGACGGCGCTGGCCCCGACCATCGGCTATGACAACGCCACCACGGTCGCCAAGACCGCGCATAAGAACGGCACAACCCTCAAGGAAGAAGCCATTGCGCTGGGGTTTGTGGACGAGGCAACCTTTGATGCCGTTGTGCGCCCCGAACAGATGATCGGCCCGAAAGACTGATGGGCAAGCCGGTCAACCTGAACCGGTATCGAAAAGAAAAGGCGCGGGCCGAAAAGAAGGCCCGCGCAGACCAGAATGCCGTCGCCTTTGGGCGCACCAAGTCCGAGAAAACAATCGTCAGGCTTCAGCAGGACAAGCAGAGGCGTGACCTTGACAATCACGAGCTGGATGAATGAGCGGTCGACCGATAAAACGTTCATTGACCCTCAAAGGACACCGGACATCAGTCTCGCTTGAAGATGAGTTCTGGCGGGCATTTCGCGACATTGCGAAAGAAAAAGATCAGCCAATCAATGCACTGGCCGCGCAAATTGATGTTGACCGCGACCCGGAAACCGGATTGGCCTCGGCTATTCGCGTGTTTATTCTGAACTGGTACCGAGACAAGGTTTAACGCTTGTCAGATCTTGGCTGTTGGGTATAACGTCCTCAAGGAACAAAAGGGGTACATTCATGGGTAACACGGTATTGGGACCTGACGGTCAACCTCGGTGTTCCTGGTGCCAGGCAGCGCCGGAATTCTTTGACTATCATGACAACGAATGGGGGTTTCCGGTCTCGGATGATCAGCGATTGTTCGAAAAACTGTGCCTGGAAAGTTTTCAATCGGGTCTTAGCTGGCGCACGATCCTGAACAAGCGCGAGAATTTCCGAGAAGCGTTTTACGGGTTTGATTTCAACAAGATGGCCGAGTTCTCTGAAGCCGATGTTGAACGTCTGCTGCAAAATGATGGGATCATTCGCCACCGGGGCAAGATCGAGGCGGTGATCAACAACGCCCGCCGCGTGCAGGAACTGGTGGCATCGGAAGGATCGCTGGCGGCTTATGTCTGGCGGTATGAGGCGGAAACCCCGCCGCCGCCACAATCGACATCCACATCGCCCGAGTCGGTGGCAATGTCGAAGGACCTCAAGAAACGGGGCTGGAAATTTGTTGGTCCCACGACGGTGTTTGCGTTCATGCAGGCCATGGGGCTGGTCAATGACCATGCCAAAGGCTGTATCAGCAGAAAAAAAGCGGCACAGTTGCGCCGCTCTTTCACGAAACCTGTCTGAGGATCAGACAGAGGCTTTGAAGATCTTGTCGATATTGCCGCCCAAGGCGGCGTTGAAATCGGCGTCCGACTGCTGTTTCGAGAGACCTTCGGTCAGTGCGCGCGAGAAAGACGCAATCATCTTGCCGTTTTGCCCCAACAGGTCGCAGGCCTCTTCGGTCGAATACCCACCTGACAGCGCAACAACGCGCAGAACGCGAGGATGGTCGGCCAGTTCGTCATACAGGTTTGCCTGTGTCGGGATCGTCAGCTTCAGCATGACCTCCTGCCCCTCACCCAGCTGGTCGAGGTTCTTCAGGATTTCAGCTTTCAGAATCTCCTCGGCCTCAGCCTTGGTTTCTGATTGAATGTTGACCTCAGGCTCGACGATCGGAACCATTCCGGCGTCAGTCACTTCGCGGGCAACGTCGAATTGCTGGGCAACCACGGCCGCGATGCCTTCGGCATTGGCCTCGTGGATGACCGAACGTTCTTTGGTACCGAACACGCCTTCTGCCTTAGCCAGCGTGTCGGCCAGACCGGGGATCGGTTTCATCAACTGAACACCGTTGGCCTGATCCTCAAGGCCCTTGTCGATTTTCAGGAATGGCACGATTCCTTTGACCGACCAGAGGTAATCAGCGACTTTGCGGCCCTCGATCTCTTCACCAAGGGTGCGTTCGAACAGGATCGCACCGATGACTTTGTCTTTGGTGAAGTCATTTGCCAGAATGATCCGCGCGCGCATCTTTTGAATTTCGCCGAACATCTCAGCGTCCGAGCCGTAGGTCGACGCGTCAACGCCGTACAACGCCAGAGCTTTCGGGGTCGAGCCGCCGCTTTGATCCAATGCCGCGATAAAGCCTGCGCCGTTGATCATCTGCGCGCGCTGTTCTGCTTTGGCCATAATGTTTTCCCGTTCAATGATGATTCCGATGTCTTCCCCCGCATACATCACAGTCAGGACCGATGGTAGTTTGTTAGCGCTCAACCAGCCGCAACCATATGCCATCCCTGGATCGAACGGTCAGATGGGCCACCGGAACCGGCGTTTTGCCGCTGATTGTTTCGAATTTGAAATTCCGCACCAGCATCGACAGGATCAGCGGCCCTTCGACCATGGCAAACCCGGCCCCGGTACAGACGCGGGGACCTGCGGAAAATGGGATATATGCCTTACGCTGGCATGTTTTGCCGTTTTCACTGTTCCAGCGGGTGGGGTCAAAGCCGTCGGGGTTTTCCCATAACCGTTCGTGACGGTGCAGGTGCCAGGGGCTGATTACGATTTGTGACCCGTTGGGAACGTCCCTGTTTCGGAACTGGTGTGGGCACTTGGCCTCTCGCACCATCATGGGAACCGGCGGGTAAAGGCGCAGTGCCTCGCGAAACACGTCGCGGCTGATCTTGAGTTTGGAAACCGAGGCAAAGGTCGGATCGTCCAGAGCGGCAGCTTCGTCAGCAATCCTTTCCTGCCATTCGGGATAAAGCGCCAGCAGATACAATGTCCACGCCAGGGCCGATGCGCTGGTTTCATGGCCTGCCAGAAAGAAGATCGCGACCTGATCAACCATTTCCTTGGGCCCGAAAAACTGACCGGTTTCAGGGTCAGCGGTCGTCATGATCTTGGTTGCCAGATCGTAGGGGGCGGTTCCGGCCTTGATCGCCTCTGCCCGCTCATGGGTCAGGTCAGTGATCAGGTTACGAATGTCTTCGGCGTTTATCCGTGTCGTCCGGGAGTGGAATCGAGGCATCCATTTGGGCAGCGGAACGAAAGCTGCAAGGTTCAGCAGAGGTTGTTCACGCTGGTAGTTGCGGAACTTTTCAAACACCTTGCTGGCTATGGCGTGGTCGATCGGCACCGAAAACAAGGTGCGAAAAATCACATCTGCTGCGGCGTGGTTTGTCTGTTCTTCGACTTCGATCTGTTTACCGACATGGGGGCGCAACCGCTCAACACAAGCGTCTGCCGCGGCCAGCATGGCGGGAAACGTGTCTTTCAGCCGCCCGCCCTCAAATGCCGGGTCAATGATGCGCCGCTGTCGTTTCCACGTCTCTCCATTGGTTAGGAACACCGAATTTCCAAGCAAGGGGCGCAGGCCTTCGCTGATCCGGCCCGATTTAGGAAAATCTTCGGGGCTTTTCCTGAGGACGATGTCAATCAGGTCCGGTTCATTGACCAGGAAAGACCGGAAGAAGGGTGTCCTGAATTCGGCCATCCACGCGCGATAAAGGCGCGCTGGCTGTGCAGACAGCAGATCCTGACGAAACAGTTTCAGGTAACGCAATAGGGAAACCTTGTCTGCGCGCGGCTGGGGCTTGGGCGGGATCATGGGCGAACCGAAGTGTATTTGGACACAGGCGTCTCAATCCGGCTGCGTGAGGGGGCACGTCCTCGGAAACGCTGTTTCAGCGTCAAAGGGCCTGCTGTAATTCGGAAATAGTCGTAAATACCCGGCGTATCGAATGCGCAAAGGTACTGAAAATGCAGCCGGAAGAACCGCCAGCGCAGGGCTTTCCAACGTTCAGGCGCCAGAGTTTGCGTAAAGGCCGCCGACAGGACAAGCGGCCAGCGTTTGTCCGGCCTGGCCACCCCTGTAACGGCCACCGGATCACACAGCGCAAATGCGCAGCCATCCCCGGGGGCCGAGACATCGACCCATGTGATGGCTGAACTGGGGGAAAGGAATTGAAGGTCGGACCGAAGGTCCTGCGCATTTGGCAGAAAGGACACCATAGGCACCACCTGCCCCAGGCTGAGGAACGACAACTCTGCCCCTTGTTGCGGCACCGCCCTGTCGCGGATCAGGTCGGCCAGAACAGACACCCCCAGGTGCGCGCCCGAACTGTGGCCTACCACCAGAACCTCATCTACACCGGATATCAGCGCCGCTTCAATCGCCTTGCGGAATGCGGCCAGCCTGTCTTTCAGTTCGCGCGGAGTTTCCCCCTTCAGCTGCGCGGAATAGGCATAATCATGCATCAGGTAGTAGGCAAACAGCCGGTTGTCGATTTTGCGGAACCACAGCATCAGCGCAACCGCAACGGCGATACCCGGAAACAGGCCCCACCAGCCGGCCACAACCACAGATGCCCACACGACCGCAAGCGCAACCAGCAACTGAGACACCAACATCGCCACCGGATAGAGCGCCGCAATCACCGGGCCTTTGCGCAACCGCATGAGGCGCCACAAAGCACCGGTCGAAATGTATATCCACGCCGTGTGCGCCAACTTCGCATAGGTTGCTGGGATCGATGCGGACATGCTGTCGCGCACGATGTCTGACCAGACCAGTACTTCGATCTCTGTCTCAACAGACGCACCGTCCTGCATTGATGTCACGGACCAGCCGAACAGACCTTTTGCGGACTTAGGGGCAATCGTGATCTCATATCCTGAAATCCGGGCCTGCGCTTGCGACTCGGTTCGGTAAAGCTCGCGATATCGTCGCGGCGGCATCGGGTCATAACCGGGGATGTAGAACACCCGGCGTTTGCGCACCTGTGACTGATTTCTCTGACTGCTCATGCCTTTACCTTCTGCCGCGCAGGTTAACGCAGGCTTTAGGTCAAGGTAAGGGGGGCAGACGCTCAGCCGAAATTCGCAAGTGCCGGGAAGGTTTCCAGCAACCACCAGCTAAAGCGTGTGAACAGGCCTGTCACCAGCATGATGCCCACGAACAGCAGCAGCCCGCCCATGACCTTTTCGATCACACCCATATAGGGCTTGATCCGGTTCATCACCGTCATAGAGCGGTTGAGGAACATGGCAGCCAGCAGAAACGGAATACCCAATCCAGCCGCATAAACACCCAGCAACAGCGTTCCACGCGCCACCGAGGCCTCGGATGCCGCAAGGGACAGGATCGCGCCCAGTTGGGGCCCGATACAGGGCGTCCAGCCGAATGCAAAGGCCAATCCAAGAATATAAGCACCAAAGACCGAGCCACCGGAATCACCGGTTTCGATCCGCGCTTCGCGGTCCAGAAAGGGGATGCGGAAGACGTTCAGGAAATGCAGACCAAAGACAATGACAACGGCACCGGACAGTTTGGCGAAAAGTACCTGATTTTGCAGCACAAACGCCCCGAAGGCAGATGCAGTGAAACCCAACAGCAGGAAAACCGTCGACAGGCCCAACACAAAGAACAGCGCTGACATGGTTGCCTTGCGCCGGGCGCGGGCCTCATCCTGCATCTCGTTGATCGTGACACCGCTCATATATGCCAGATAGGGCGGCACGATGGGCAGCACACAAGGCGACAGAAAGCTGATCAGGCCACCCAGCAGGGCAACAAACATGGCGGGCAGCAGCCCCGCGTCTATGATTTCTATTCCGAACATGTTTTAGCACATAAGTGATGAATGGCGGTCCGTCACGGGGCCAATGAGTCACATCCTCGTGCTTAGAATCTGGACAATATTACAACTTCGCCCTATCCCGAAAATCATGTCAGAGATTACAGATACGCTGGATGCGCTGGGCCTTCTGTGCCCCCTGCCCGTCCTCAAGGCCCGCAAACGGCTAAAATCCATGCCGCAAGGTTCTGTGCTGCGTGTACTGGCTGATGACCCGGCAGCCATCATCGATGTCCCGCATTTTTGCGCCGAAGCTGGCCACACATTGCTGTCTCAGGATTTGGATGGCGAACATCAGGTCTATCTGATCCAAAAATCCGACTGACTTAATGATATGAAAAAGGCGGGCAAATCTGCCCGCCCTTTCATCAGTTGCCCAACGACCACCATCCGCGCCGTTTGGGCCTGTCGGATTCTGGCTCAGGTTCATCTGCCACAGTTTCAAGCACCGGTTCAGGTTCTGCTGCCACGGGTGTTTCTTCCACGGGCGCGTCTTCGACCGGCTCATCGGCAGATTGAACTTCAGGTTCTTCCACCGCAACGATCGCTTCAGCTTGGGCGACTTCCTCAGTCTGCTCGGCAACCTCTGTTGCTTCAGGCGCAGCATCAGCGGCCTCAGCGGCTTCGCTTTGCTCGGCGACAGTCGCCTCGGCAGGTTCGGATTCAGCGTCTGAGGCCGCCTCTTCAACCGTCGGTGCATCAGCCCCGGCATCGGCATCAGTTGCTTCTGTCTGTTCCGAAGCCTCTTCTGCCACCGCATCTTTCTTACGACGGCGCGGAGCGCGCTTGCGTTTGGGTTTGGCGGGTTTTTCCTCTTCCGTCGCTTCGGCTTCGGTTGCCTCGACGGCGGTCTCGGTTTCAGCGGATTCGCCTGCGGCATCCTCCTGCTCTGCCCCTTCACCGTCATCCGCGCCCTGTTCCGGCGCGTCACCATTGCCCCCGCCCTTCTTGCGACGACGACGGCGGCGCTTGCGCTTGGGTTTGGTGTCATCTTCGGTCGGCGCGATATCCTCTTCGGTTTCGTCATCTTCCGAAGAATCGACCAGATCCATCAGCGAGGCATCGACCGACACAACAGGTGCTGTCGCTTCGGGAACGATGCGGCTGGCGGTCTTGAATTTCTCCATCGAGAAATCCGGGCTGACCAGATGCACATCGCCTTCGATCCGTACAGACAGGCCATAGCGCGATTCGATCTGTGCAATATGCTCGCGCTTCTGGTTCATCAGGAAGTTCGCGATACTGACCGGGCAGCGCACCAGAACCTCGCGTGAGCGGCGGCGGGTGCCTTCCTCTTCGATCTGACGCAGGATCGACAGTGCCATGTTGTCGTCCGAACGGATCAGGCCGGTGCCGTGGCATGCCGGGCATGGCTGCGTGGTCGCCTCGATCATACCGGGGCGCAGCCTCTGACGGCTCATCTCGAGCAGGCCAAAACCTGAAATCCGACCGACCTGAATGCGGGCACGGTCGGTTTTCAGTTTGTCCTTCAGACGCTTTTCAACGGACGCATTGTTCTTGCGCTCGTCCATATCGATGAAATCGATGACAATCAGACCGGCAAGGTCACGCAGACGCAACTGGCGGGCCACTTCTTCCGCAGCCTCAAGGTTGGTTTTCAGCGCCGTTTCCTCGATCGAGCCTTCTTTCGTGGCCCGGCCCGAGTTCACGTCGATTGCCACCAGCGCTTCGGTCACGCCGATCACGATATACCCGCCAGATTTCAGCTGAACAGTCGGGTTGAACATCCCCGCCAGGTAGCTTTCCACCTGATAGCGTGCAAACAGCGGCAGCGCGTCCTCGTACCGTTTCACATTCTTGGCGTGCGACGGCATGATCATCTTCATGAAGTCTTTGGCGATGCGGTATCCGCCTTCGCCCTCGACCAAAACCTCATCGATATCGCGGTTATAAAGGTCCCGGATCGACCGTTTGATCAGATCGCCTTCTTCATAGATCTTCGCAGGTGCGATGGATTCCAGGGTCAATGCCCGGATCTGCTCCCACAGGCGTTGCAGGTATTCATAGTCGCGCTTGATTTCCGATTTGGTGCGCTTGGCTCCCGCAGTCCGGATAATCAAACCCGCCCCTGTGGGCACATCAATATCCGCGGCGATTTCTTTCAGTTTCTTGCGGTCAACCGCGTTGGTGATCTTGCGGCTGATCCCACCGCCACGGGCGGTGTTTGGCATCAGAACACAATAGCGACCGGCCAGCGACAGATATGTCGTCAGGGCCGCCCCTTTGTTGCCGCGCTCTTCCTTGACGACTTGCACCAGCAACACCTGGCGCACTTTGATCACTTCCTGAATCTTGTACCGGCGCGGGCGTGGCTTGCGCGGAGGGCGGATGTCTTCGCTGTCGTCTTCCTCGGCCACGGATTCAATCGTGTCATCTTTCGCGGCAGCGTCAGCGTGTTCTTCATCCGCGTCGCCATCTTCTGCGTCCTGGTCATCTTCAGACAATTCAGACGCTTCATCGCCATCGTCAGCGCTTGAAGCATCCGCCGCGTCATCAGAATCCCCTGCTGCGTCGTCTTGTGAAGACTCAACTGTTTCAACCTCAGCCTCGTCTTCCGAAGCCGCTTCCTCTGCAGTGTCATCTGACACAGCTTCCGGCGCTTCGTTGTCCTCAGGCTCCTCAACAGGTGTTTCAGCGACGACTTCCATTGGCGATGTCCCCTCGGGCACCTCCATGTCCGCTTCGTCACTGTCGTCAAAATCGATGGTTTCCATACCGGTCGGCTCGGTCGAAACTTCCATCGTTTCGACCAAATCGTCCGACTTCAGATCCGCGGCCTTCGATCGGGACCGCGAACGTCGCTTTTTCGGCTTGCCCTCGTCGGCCTCATCCCGCGCCTTCATGGCCTCGGCATAAGCGCGCTCTTCCTCCATCAACGCCTCGCGGTCGGCGATGGGGATCTGGTAATAGTCCGGGTGAATTTCCGAGAACGCCAGGAAGCCGTGCCGGTTCCCGCCATAATCCACAAAGGCCGCCTGAAGCGACGGCTCAACCCGTGTTACTTTTGCAAGATAGATGTTGCCAGCAAGCTGGCGCTTGTTTTCGGATTCAAAATCGAACTCCTCGACCTTGTTTCCGTCGACCACCACGACGCGGGTTTCCTCCGCGTGGGTGGCATCGATAAGCATTTTCTTAGCCATGTGTCCTTGGTGCACCGCGCCAAACGCGTTGTCCTGACCCGTCCAGGTGGACAGGCACATTTGGGGAGGTGTCTTGTCAGGGCGATATTGGACGGCGCGCGGCAGGGTCTGGCGCTGTGGCCCCCTGCCCGGTCACTCAATCGTTGCGCGCGCGTCATCGCGGTTCTTCTCCGACAGGCGCGTTAGCCGCAGCCTGCCCATTATTCCTTTCGCCCGACATGTCGGACTCAGGTACTACATTGCCCCAAATGAGGCACAATCGGTCTGCTTTGCGGCGAACAATCCGTCATCACCATCAGCAAAGCAGCGAAACTCAATGATTCGGGGCTTATGGACACAAAACTGGCCCGGCCCGTCCGGACACAATAAAAGCAGTCCTGTGGAAAAGACAATGGGCAAACTGCACCGCCCCTGCGACGGCGTGCGGGATCGCCTTCATCTGGCCAAAAATATCCCGGGGGAGTCGCCAAAGGCGACGGGGGCAGAGCCCCCGCCACAAAGTTTACAGATAGTCCGACCGCTGGAGGCCGTATTTGGCCATCTTTTCATTCAGCGTCCGGCGCGGCAGGCACAGCTCATCCATCACAGACGCGATTGAGCCTTTGTGCCGCCGCATAGTGTTATCGATCAGCATCCGTTCAAAGGCTTCGACATATTCCTTCAGCGGCTTGCCTTCAGTGGTCATGACCGGCTGCATTTCCTCGTGATCCGACATCAACAGCGAGGCGATCGTTCCGGACCCACGGCGCGATTGCAGCACCGCGCGTTCGGCAATGTTGATCAACTGGCGCACGTTCCCCGGCCAGGGTGCCTGCAACAGCTGCGCGGCTTCCTGAGCGCTTACCTGAGGCGCATCGCAGCCGTATTCTTCGGCGAACTGCTCGCTCAGACGGGTAAACAGGGTCAGAATATCCTCGCCCCTCTGGCGCAGGGGCGGCATGGTGATGCGCAAGGCGGCCAGTCGGTAGAACAGGTCCGGCCGTAAGACATCTTCGGAGGTTTTTCCCGCCTCTTGCAGGTTCGAGATCGCTACGATGCGTGTCTCGGCCGGCGTGCCCTGCTCGTTCATCACGCTGAGCAGCTTGGCTTGCAGGGAATCGTTGAGCGCTTCGACATCTTCCAGAACCAGCGTTCCGCCCCGCGCCTCTTCGATGGCGGGCAATTGGGCGTCTTCAGGCATCATCGGCCCAAACAGACGTTTGGCCAACGCGTCTTCCTCGTGCGCCGCGCAGGACACCAGCACAAATTTCTTGCCGGCACGGCTTCCAACCGCATGCAGGGCGTGTGCGACAAGCGTCTTTCCGGTCCCTGTCTCTCCGTCGATCAGCACATGGCCATCCGCCTGACCTAGATCGAGGATATCCTCGCGCAGGCGTTCCATAACCGGGCTGGCACCGATCAGTTTGTTCATGATCTGGGTGCCGCCGGACAATTCCCGGCGCAGCGCGCGGTTGTCCAGCGTCAGACGCCGCGCATTGCTGGCCCGTTTGGCCAGTTCAGACATGCGGTCGGGGTTGAAGGGTTTTTCAAGGAAATCGAATGCACCGACACGCATCGCCTCGACAGCCATCGGAACATCGCCGTGACCGGTGATCATGATCACGGGCAAGGTGCTGTCAGCGCCCATCAGCTTTTTGAGAAGCTGAATGCCGTCCATTCCGGGCATCTTGATGTCCGAAATCACTATCCCCGGATAATCCGGACCCAACACCTTGAGCGCATCTTCCGCGCTGGCGAAGGTTTCCGTGTCATAGCCGGACAAAGCGAGCCACTGGCTGATCGATTGGCGCATGTCCTGTTCATCGTCAACAATGGCAATTTTCATGGCTTGTGCCATAGTCATTCCTCGTTATTCCGCGGCTTCAAGGCCGTCGCTTCCCAGTGCAGGCAACTGCATTTCAAACACCGCACCGCCATATTGGCCGTTGCGTGCAGTCAGCCGTCCCCCATGGTCGTTCACGATCCCCGACGAGATGGCAAGCCCCAGACCAACACCGTCTCCGGGCTGTTTGGTTGTGTAGAACGGCTCGAACAGGTTTTCGATATCCTCGATTCCGTGCCCGTTGTCGCGTACGGTCAGCACAGCCGTGTCACCAGCTGCCAGGATGATTTCCACATCTGGCTCCGCCACTGATTTGGTGGCGTCCAGCGCGTTTCGCAAGAGGTTGACCATGACCTGCTCGATGCGCATTCGGTCCCCCATCACGATCACGGGTTCCTCTGGTACGATCTGTGTGATCTTCACGTGTCGCTGACGCAATTGCGGCTCCATCATCGACAGCGACGAGGCCAGCGCTTCACCAAGATTTACTGGTGAAAACGCATCCGCACCCTTGCGCGCATAAGACTTGAGCTGCCGGGTAATTGCCCCCATCCGTTCGATCAGACCATCGATGCGGCCAAAGCTGGCAAGGGCCTCTTCCGGGCGGTTGCGGCGCAGCAACAGGCGGGCCCCGGCCAGATAGGTTTTCATCGCCGCCAGTGGCTGGTTCAGCTCGTGACTGACCGCCGCCGACATCTCGCCCAGGGCAGCCAGTTTCGAGCTTTGCGCAAGAGTCTGTTCTGCCAAATCCAGCGTCTTTTCAACCCGTTCACGTTCAGCGATTTCCCGCTGCAGCCGCGCGTTCAATGCGCGAAGCTCTGCCGACTCGCGCTGGAACAGGGTCATGCGCAACGTGGCACGGCGGCTCAACGCATAGAACGCAAGCGCCAGAAGAATCGCAAACCCCATGATTTCCAGCGCCAGAACGCTGTTCACCTTTTCCCGGATCGAGGCATAGGTCGTGAACGAGGTCATCTGCCAGCCGCGGAACGGAATGCGCGTCTCGATCCGCATCACCGCTTCGCCCTGAAGATAGGCATCAGGCGGCAGCGCGGTCCAATCGGTTGTTGCCCGGATGGCGCGCTGGATCGCACCTTGTGGCGGTTGGCGCAGCATCGCCGTGTTCTCATCCAGCCCGCGCCACCGGGGTTCAGTAGACAGAATGATGTTGCCGGTGCTGTCGGTAACCATCACTGCATCCGAGATACCGGCCCAGGCGCGTTCGAACTTCTGCAGGTCAACCTCGACGACGATCACCCCCAGAAACTCCGCCCCGTTCTCCAACCGGCGCGAATACACAAAGCTGTATCCGCCTGCATCCTTGGGAATAACGGAAAATATCGTCGCGTTCGAGCGGATCGCATCCACAAAATAGGGTGTGTTCCGGTGCCCCTCGCCCAACCTGTTCCGGTCGGTCGCGGCAACTGTGCGCCCGTCGCTGTCCAGCAATACCAGTGAGGCCGCGCCGATCTCTTCCACGAATGAAATAAGGCGCTGTGTCGACAGGGTGTAATCGCCTGACTGCAATGCCGAAATCAACGTCGGGTCGCGGGCAAGCAATTGCGGAACAATCGAGTTGCGGCGCAGTTCACTCAGCAAGTTGCCCGAATACAGCGTCAGCCGCAGTTCCGCCCGGTTGCGCGTGGATTCGGTGAACCTGTCGGTCAACAGCCGGTTCGTGACCCACACCGTTGCAATTGTAGCGACCAGCAGAACAAGAACCGCCAGCCGCAACCGCCAGCCCAGCGGTGCACCACGAAACGGTTTCAGCATATTTGACCAGCCAGATCGAACTTCGGGGTTCATGGCGAAAGGTTACGCCCCGGCGGGCGAGACCTCAAGTCACGCCGCTTCAAACACACCTGACAATGCGCGGAACAACGCCACCCCGTCTGTGCCGCCATGACCCTGATCAGCTGCGCGTTCGGGGTGCGGCATCATGCCAAGAACGCGGCGGTTTTCCGACAGGATTCCGGCGATATCCCCGATCGAGCCGTTCGGGTTTTCGACATAGGTAAAAGCGATCCGGTCCTGATCTTTCAGCGCGGCCAGTGTCGCGTCATCCGCAAAATAGTTGCCATCGTGGTGCGCAATCGGAATACCGATCACATCGCCTGCGTTGTAACCGCTGGTAAACGCGCTGTCGCTGGTTTCGACCTTCAGGCCGACGGTCTTGCAGATATATTTCAGCCCGGCATTGCGCAGCAACGCGCCCGGCAAAATGCCGGTTTCGGTCAGAACCTGAAAACCGTTGCATATTCCAACGGCATAACCGCCACGTTGCGTGTGTTCGACCACGGCCTTGCAAATCGGCGATTGCGCCGCGATTGCGCCGCAACGCAGGTAATCTCCGTAAGAGAACCCGCCGGGAACACCCACGATATCAATACCTTCAGGCAAAGCCGCGTCTTTGTGCCAGACCATATCGACCTGAAAACCGGCCTGCTCAAAGGCGACGGCAAGATCTCGGTCACAGTTGGATCCGGGGAATACGATTACGGCTGCACGCATGGTGGGCCCTCCTACGAGACAAAATCTGTGACAACCGCAACACCCGGAGGCGTTGGATGGTCAAAAGCGGCAAGCTCGGCGCTTACCTGGTTCAGGGTTATTTTCCGGGTCACCAGCGGGCTCAGGTCGACCCCTTGACCCGCGATCAGCGACAACAGCGACGGATAGCGCCAGCTTGGCATCCCGCGGGTGCCAAATACGGAGAGCTGACCAGAATAGAGCACATCCATCGGCAGCGACATCTGCGCATGGTCCCCCGCGGGCATTCCGATTTGCACCATGCGGCCCATTTTACGCAGGGATCGCATGGCGGAAACGGTCGTGGCTTGGACGCCAAGCGCCTCGATCGCAACATGTGCACCGCCACCGGTGATGTCTTTCACCGCCTGAGGGGCATCACATGTCGCAGCGTTGACCACCGCATCGGCGCCCAGAGTTTTGGCATAGGCCAGCTTGTCCTCGACGATATCGACAACGATTACACGCGCGCCAAGCGCCTTGCCCAGAAGAAGTGTTGATATTCCGACGCCGCCGCCGCCAAAGACAGCGATCCACTCACCACCCTGCACTTGCGCCCGGCTAACAAGCGCCTGCCACGCCGTGGTTACGCGGCACCCCAATGCGGCAGCGATTTCAGGCGCGATGCTGTCGGGCAAGGATGTCAGGTTGGCATCGGCATGAGCCACGGCAATATATTCAGCAAAAGCCCCGTCACAGGTAAAGCCGGGTACGACCTGGTTCGGACAGATTGTCTGATGACCCTGCGCGCAGTCCGGGCAATGCCCACAGGCAAGGATAAAGGGCGCAATCACCCGGTCCCCGACACGCCACCGTGTGACGCGCACACCGACCGAGACCACCTCGCCGCAAAACTCGTGGCCGGGTGTCATGGGCAGGACAACGTCGGGGTCTGAGCCCGACCAGGCGTGCCAGTCGGACCGGCACACGCCGCAAGCCAGCACCCGCACCACAACACCGTCTTCGGTGGGAACCGGGTCGGGGATCGTCGACACCTCAAGCGGTTGACGATAGGTGATCAGACGCGCGGCCCGCATTAATCAGACCAGTTCGATCTCGTAGCGTTCGATGACGGTGTTGGCCAAAAGCTTTTCGCACATCTCGGTCACGTCTGCCTCGGTCGCGCCATCGGCAAGCTCAAGATCGATGACTTTGCCCTGACGTACGCCTTCGACCTGATCAAAGCCCATTGCACCCAATGCGTGCCGTACTGCTTCGCCCTGCGGGTCCAGCACCCCGTTCTTGAGCATCACATGAACCCGTGCTTTCATTTTGGCAACTCCAACTGTGGGCCGCATACAAGGCCCATTTCGTTGCGCGGGGGATAGCGCGCCTGATGGGTTTCGACAACCCTGTTTCAAACGCAGTTTGCCGCAGGCGAGTGACGATCCTGCGCCGTCAGTTGGACCTGAGTAGTTTTGTTGGCGCAGCAGCTGGAAACTTCGGAATAGTCATCTGATCAAACGGCCCGGCCACACTCAAACACCCTGCTCGGCCAACAACTTGGCAAAGGCAAAACGCCGCCCTGAGTGGGCGGCGCTGCTGAGAAGGAGTGTTTAGTTGATCAGCGTCGGCTTGGTGACATTACTGGCAGGCAGCACACCCAGCCTTCGGGCGACCTCGGAATAGGCATCTGTCAGACTGCCCAGATCGCGGCGGAATACATCCTTGTCCAGTTTCTGACCGGTCTTGATATCCCACAGGCGGCAGCTGTCCGGGCTGATTTCATCCGCAACGACCAGCCGCTGATAGTCGCCTTCAAACACGCGCCCGATTTCGATCTTGAAGTCAACCAGACGAATACCCACCGCCAGCATCACGCCGCTCAGGAAATCGTTCACGCGCAGCGCAAGGCTGAGGATGTCGTCCATGTCCTGCTGGCTGGCCCAGCCAAACGCGGCGATGTGTTCCTCGGTGACAAGAGGATCGCCCAAGGCATCATCCTTGAAGCAATATTCAACGATCGGACGTGGCAATTGCGTCCCTTCGGCAATGCCAAGACGTTTCGACATCGAACCGGCCGCGTAATTGCGCACGATCACTTCCAGCGGAATGATCTCGCAATTGCGCACCAGTTGTTCACGCATGTTCAGGCGCCGGATGAAGTGGTTCGGAATGCCAATCTGGGTCAGCCCGGTCATAAAGAACTCGGATAAACGGTTGTTCAGCACGCCTTTGCCGTCAATCACGTCCTTCTTCTCGGCGTTGAATGCGGTGGCGTCATCCTTGAAATACTGTACGATGGTGCCCGGCTCGGGGCCTTCATACAGAATTTTGGCCTTGCCTTCGTAGATTTTCTTGCGACGCGCCATAAGCGACCTTTCCAGACTGGCGAAAGGGAATGAGTCCCTTCACGTTGGCGTCCTCATAGTGCAAGCCCTGCGTTCCCGCAAGTTCGCTGCCCCGAGGGCCTTTGACGCAGCGCAAATACCTTGCACCCAGAGTGTCCTATTGTCATATCATCAGTGAGAAACGGTAATCCAAGGGGTCCCCAACCAATGACCACATTCGACGAACGTGAAGCCGCGTTTGAAAGCAAATTCGCCCATGACGAAAAGATGCAGTTTATCGCACGGATGCGCCGCAACCGCTTTATGGCTGTCTGGGCGTCTGCGCTGAAGGGCGAAACTGTTGAACAGGCACGGAAATACGGACAGGAACTGGTTCATACCGACCTGCAGCATGTCGGCGAGGACGATGTTGTCGAGGCAGTCAAAGCCTACTTGGGTGATCTTGCAGATGAAGCCACGATCCGTTCGAAAATGGCCGAGCTTCTGGTTGAGGCCAAAGAACAGGTGATGGCGGAAGGCGAGCATTGATTGCCTGAAATGCAAAACTCATGATCTTCATGAGTTTTATGAATTTGATTTGACGCCCTGGTCATGAGACATGGGGCGTCTCTGTTTTTTTGCAGCGTTTATACGCTTTTTCTGGAATAACCCTATGACAAACGCGCTGAGCAAACTTCTGGACACCAAAGACGCCATCCTTGCGGACGGTGCAACGGGGACCAACTTATTTAACATGGGTCTGCAATCAGGTGATGCACCTGAGCTGTGGAACGTGGATGCTCCGGACAAGATCAGGGCGCTGTATCAGGGGTCAGTCGATGCGGGCAGCGACCTGTTTCTGACCAATACGTTTGGAGGCACTGCGGCGCGTCTGAAACTGCATGATGCGCAGAACCGCGTGGGCGAGCTGAACCGTATCGGCGCAGAACTTGGACGTGAAGTCGCAGACAAAGCCGGGCGCCCTGTTGTCGTGGCCGGATCGGTTGGACCCACCGGCGAGATTATGGAGCCGGTCGGCAGCCTGTCGCATTCCGAAGCGGTTGAAATGTTTCATGAACAGGCCGAGGCTTTGAAAGCGGGCGGGGTTGACGTTCTTTGGGTAGAAACCATCAGCGCGCCCGAGGAGTTCCGCGCGGCAGCCGAGGCCTTTGCACTGGCCGACATGCCCTGGTGCGGCACGATGAGCTTTGACACGGCCGGGCGCACAATGATGGGTGTCACCTCGGCCGATCTTGCGCTTTTGGTTGAAACCTTGCCAAACCCACCGATCGCTTTTGGGGCCAATTGTGGTACCGGCGCGTCGGATATCCTGCGCACGGTTCTGGGTTTTGCTGCGCAAGGCACCGAGCGCCCGCTGATCTCAAAGGGCAATGCGGGCATTCCGAAATACGTGGATGGCCATATCCACTATGACGGGACACCCGAACTGATGGGTCGGTATGCTGCCATGGCGCGGGATTCGGGCGCCACAATCATTGGCGGGTGCTGCGGCACCATGCCCGATCATCTGCGCAAAATGCGCGAAGCGCTGGATACCACTTCGCGCGGCGAGCGCCCGACACTGGATCAGATCACCGAGGCATTGGGGCCGTTTTCGTCGGCTTCCGACGGAACCGAGGACGACGCGGGCCCCGAACGCCGTACGCGTCGCCGCCGCCGCGCCTGACGCTTATCAACGCCCTTCGAATTTCGGAGGGCGTTTTTCCATGAACGCCACTACACCTTCAGCAAAATCCCGCGACCGGCCACATTCACCTTGAAGATGCGCCTCGGTCGCAAGCTGCTGCTGCAATGTGTTTTCGTACGTCCCGCGAATGGCACGTTTGATCGCGCCATAGGCCGCCGTTGGACCTTTGGCCAGATATTCTGCCCTTTTGTGCCAATGTGCGGCAAACGCATCATCGGGCACAGCTTCCCAGATCATACCCCATTCTTCGGCCTGCCGGGCGCTGATCTTGTCAGCAAACAAGGCGGCCCCCATCGCTTTGGCCAAGCCCATCTGGCGCGGCATGAACCAGGTGCCCCCGGCATCGGGCAGCAAGCCGATACGTGCAAACGCCTGCAGGAAGTACGCACTCTCCGTTGCAATAACCACATCCGCACACAGCGCAAGGTTGGCCCCTGCCCCCGCAGCAGGTCCGTTTACAGCAGCGATCGTCGGAACCGGACAGCTGTGGATGGTTTCCAGCATCGGCTCGTATTCGTCGCGCAATGATCGTTCCAGATCGATCTTACCGGTCGATGATGCATCGCCCAGATCCTGCCCGGAACAAAACGCCGGACCTGCCCCGGTGATAACGATACAGCGCGCTTTAACCGCAGCGTCTTTCATCGCGTGGGTAATCTCTGCCCGCATCCGAGTGGTCAGCGCGTTCATCTTGTCCGGTCTGTTCAGGGTCAGAACCGCCAGACCGTCCGATATGTCCAATAGAACCGTTTCGTAATTCATGAAGACTTTTTCCCTCGCGCCACGTGTTTCAGCACATTTACTTGTCCGGGCAGGTTGGGAAAAGCAGAACCAAACGTCAGTCTTCAAGAATTTGGCGAAGGCGTTCCTGTTCTTCTGCGCTTAGAGCTTCGGTTTCACCTGAAACCTGCGCCCTGGCGCGTGTGCGAAGAAAGTTCAACCCGACTGCGGCAGCGATCAGCAACATGATTGGCCCGGCAAGCCACAACAGCAGATTCGAACCGCTGGTGGTGGGCTTGAGCAAGACATATTCGCCGTAGCGGTCAACGATAAACGCGACAGCCTCTTCGTCGCTGTCACCCGCAACCAGGCGTTCACGCAAAAGCAAGCGCAGATCGCGTGCCAGTTCAGCGTTGCTTTCGTCAATGCTTTCATTGCGACACACCAGGCATCGCAACCCAACACTCAGGTCGCGCGCGCGCTGCTCCAGAACAGGGTCGTCCAGAACTTCGTCAGGTTGTACCGCAAACACCGGCGCTGCCAGCAGCAGCAGGATCAATACAAGGCGTTTCATTCTGCGGGTACTCCGCCAGCGGGGGATTTGCGCGCACCTGCGGCGACACGGAACCGCCTGTCGCTCAGGCTAAGGACACCGCCGAGCGCCATCAGGATACATCCACCCCAGATCCAGTTCGCCAAAGGCTTGATATAGGTGCGCATGACCCAGCCGCCATCTGCCTGCTGATCCCCGATGACGACGTAAAGATCACCAAGAAAACGATAGTCAATCGCGGCCTCGGTCGTCGGCATGCGTGCAACGGGATAATCCCGTTTCTCGGGATGCAGCGTTCCGATGACGCGACCGCCCTTTTCGACCAGAACATCAGCCGTGGTTGAAAAATAGTTCGGCCCCTGAACCCGTCGCACGTCCTGCAATGTCAGTGTAAACTGACCCACTTCGAACGGCTGGTTCAGTTGCGCCACACGGATATCTTCCGCCTCCCACGCGGTCAGACCGGCAATCGCAAAGATCGTGACCCCAAGACCGGTATGGGCAACTGCCTTACCCCAATCGGCTCCCGGAAGTCGGATCAGACGTTTGAAGCTGCCATTGCGGCCTGTCCGGCTCCACAAATCAATGGCGGCGCCGAATGTAATCCAAGCCCCCAGGAACAAGCCTACGGGTCCTAACGCGCTGCGACCGGTCTGCATCGCCCAAACCAACAGCGCAATCGCCAGCGCCAAACCAAAGGCATAGCGCAGGGACCAGGCCGTTTTGCCCAGCCGACCGCGTTTCCACGGCAGCATTGCCCCGATTGGCAGGATAAGCCCCAGCAAAACCATGAACGGAGAAAACGCCGCGTTGAAAAACGGTGCCCCAACCGAAAGTTTGCGGTCAAACATCATCTCGGCCACCATCGGCCACATCGTCCCAACAAAAACGACGAAGCAACTGACCGCCAGAAGGACATTGTTCACGATCAGCGCGCTTTCGCGGCTGACCATGCCAAAAACGCCCTTGGCCTCCATCGCTTGCGCGCGTGCGGCAAACAAGGTAAGCGCGCCGCCGATGAAGAAGACCAGAATGATCAGGATGAACACACCGCGTTCCGGATCATTGGCAAAGGCGTGAACCGAGGTCAGCAGCCCTGATCGTACGATAAACGTACCGATGAGGGAAAATCCAAACGCGATGATTGCCAGCAGAATGGTCCAACTTTTCAATGCTTCGCGCTTTTCCACAACAATTGCCGAGTGCAACAGCGCCGCCGCCAGCAGCCAGGGCATGAAGGACGCGTTTTCGACCGGGTCCCAGAACCAGAAGCCGCCCCAGCCCAGCTCGTAATAGGCCCACCAGGATCCCAGCGCGATACCGATGGTCAGGAAAACCCAGGCCGCCAGCGTCCAGGGGCGTACCCACCGGCCCCAGGCCGCATCAATGCGCCCTTCGATCAGGGCAGCAATCGCAAAGCTGAATGCCATGCTCAAGCCGACGTAGCCGAGGTACAGAAACGGCGGGTGGAAGGCCAGCCCGGGGTCTTGCAGCAGCGGGTTCAGGTCGCGCCCGTCAAACGGAGCGATGGCAAGCCGGTCAAACGGGTTCGACGTGAACAGGATAAAACCGAAAAACGCCACGGCAATAGCCGATTGAACGGCCAGAACACGGGCTTTAAGTGTCGGTGGCAAGCCGCCACCAAAGAAGGCCGCCATCGCACCAAACAGGGTGACAATCAGCACCCACAGCAGCATAGATCCTTCGTGGTTGCCCCATGTTCCACTGATCTTGTACAGCATCGGCTTTGCTGTGTGGCTATTCTCGACCACAATCCTGAGGGAGAAGTCAGACGTTACAAACGCCCAGATCAATGCACCAAATGCAAACGCTGTCAGCAGGAACTGGACGATCGCGGCGGGCTCTGCAAAGCCCATCCAGCCGGCCCAGCGTTTTGAGGCGCCGATCAGGGGAACAACGCTTTGCACAATTGCGACAAAGAACGCGAGGATCAGGGTGAAGTGGCCAAGCTCTGTAATCATGCCCCGGAATATACGCCGGTGCGGAACCGGGGGCCATGACCTTTAGCTTGTTCTGCACGCACAAAGTGTCGCGGGTCAGATACCGCGAAGCTTTCGCCAATCGTTCAGCGCCTGGTTTTCCTCGGGACGTATGACATCGATGTTCAGCACAGCATCCGGACCGGGATCAGCAACTCCCGGGCTGTCGCTCTGCATCGTGCGCCAGGCCTCGATATTGCTCATGACCGTTGGCAGTTGCGTCATGGTTGAGCGGATATCCCGCTGAAAATCCTGCATTTTACTTTGGTGACGCGCGCCAAAGTAAAACGATACGATCACGCCCAGCAACCACCACAGCGGCTCTGGGACCAAGGCTATGCCCTGCATCCGTGCGGCAAACCATATTGGGTCGACCATGGCGGCAACAAACAAGCCAAGCGTTCCCAATGCCAGCGCCGGGCGCGGTAACCTGTTCACGCCGTCCATGACACGGTCAAAAAGACCCTTCTGAGGTGCCTGAAATTCGCTACCGAACTGCACCATGGCCTGAGTTTGAATCTCATTGGCGCGTACTGCGCCTGCTTCGGTGTTTTCACGATAGAGTTCTGCGGTTTCCTGTAAGACGTTGCGCCCGTTACCAAACAAAAGCGCCAGCACACCTGAAATCAGCCCCATGCCGCGATCCTTCTGGTAAATTCGCTGTCCGAAAGATGATAACGCGGCGAAAGAAATTCTTCGGCCCGTTTTATCCAGCCACCTTTGCCGCCTGATCGGCTACGCGCGTATTTTCTGGATGCAGGCCGCTGATCAGCAAGGCGAAAATAGTAGTTTCGCCGCGCAATCCCGTAGGCGTCGCGCAGGACATCGGGCTCTGGCTGCGCCGCGCTTTGGCAGGCCGCCACGGTTTGCGGGCCTATCACGCCGTCGGCGGTGACGTTAAACCCCATTTCCTGTAGCAGCCGCTGAAGGATCTTCACCGCCTGCGCACCGGCATTCACATACATGTCGAAAACCGAAGCATGCAGGGTTTCGGGAAGCTCCGCAATGTGCGGCTTGTCGAAATAGTGCTGCACAAAGATGTCGACCGCTTGTCGAGCGGACACTGCGCGCACATCCGCCTCGTCAACCCGACCGTCGCCAGTCAGATCCAAACCCAGCCTGCGCAGGGTGTGAATCGTGACCCCGAACTTGGTTGCCCCGCCCGGATCGTCGGGGTCATCAACAAAGCCCCCTTCACGGGCCACAATCTCTTTGGCAATTTGCCGAACCGTTTGCATACCACCCTCGTAACGTTAGGTGGCCACACCGTTTCCGACAGAAATTAATGATTTAAAACGAAACGGAGCGCTGCATGCACCATGCACGCAACGCTCCGTAACAGAGTCAAACGGCTTCAGCTTTCTTCCGCGCCTTTGTAGACACCTTGCTCTTTCAGAGCGTCCATGACCTCTTTCGGCATGTAGGTCTCATCATGTTTGGCAAGAATTTCAGTCGCTTCAAAGACGCCGTTCACGTAACTTCCCGTGCCGATCATTCCCTGATTTTCCGAGAAAAGGTCAGGCAGAACACCTGTGAACGAGACCGGAACGCTTTCGCCGCCATCCGTTACAACAAAACGGATGGTTTCGCCCTGTCCGCGGATGATCGAGCCTTCTTCAACCAAGCCGCCAATCCGAAACACTTCGGTCGGTTTCGGCGGCTCTGCAATCACCTCGCTGGGCGAGCGGAAAAAGTTGATCCCGTCCTGCAATGCCCAACCAATCAACGCAGTTGCCGCCACCAAGGCAACAACTGCCACCAGAATGACTTGTACGCGCCGACGTTTCTTGAGCGTTTTCATACCATCCTCACGGGAAAAGCGGGGCCATCATCAGGCCCAGAGTTTCATCTTCACCTAACATCAGGTTCGCGTTCTGCAAGGCTTGCCCACTGCTACCTTTTGTCAGGTTATCCAGCGCCGCAATCACAATTGCGCGCCGCTCAATCCGATCGGCCACAACACCGACGTGACAGAAATTCGACCCCCGCACATGGTGGGTCGAAGGGGTCTCACCCATCGGCAGCATCTGGATGAACGGCTCATCCGCATAGGCTTTGGCAAGCGTTTCGTAGATGCTGTGCGGGTCACCCTTCACATAGGTTGTGGCCAGAATACCCCTGTTTGCAGGAATAAGGTGAGGCGTGAACTGCACATGCACAGCCCGACCGGCAAGTTTCGAAAACTCCTGATCGAACTCGCCAAGATGCCTGTGTGTCCCTCCGACGGAATAGGCATTGCTGCCTTCGCTCAGTTCAGCGTGCAGCAGGTTTTCCTTCAGTGACCGCCCTGCCCCTGATACGGCGCATTTCAGATCAAGAACGATATCGTCCAGATCAATGACCCCGGCGGATATCAGTGGCCGCAGAACATATTGCCCGGTCGCCGCATTGCACCCGGTACCCGCAACAAGCCGTGCCCTCTTGATGTCTTCGCGGTAGAACTCGGTCAGACCATAGATCGCCTCTTCCTGCTGTTTTAGCGCGGTATGCGGATTACCGTACCATTTTTCGTACTCGTCGGGGTCTGCCAGCCGGAAGTCTGCGGACAGGTCAATGATTTTCAGGCCTTTCGGCAAGTCCCGGATCACTTCCTGACTGGTTTTGTGCGGCAAGGCGCAAAAACACAGGTCGACCTGCGCAAAGTCGATCTCGGAGATTTTGCACAAGTCCGGCAGATCCAAGTGGCGCAGATGCGGGAAGACCTGCGCCATTGTCATGCCAGCCTTACGTTCGGCGGCCAACGCGACGATATCCATGTTCGGGTGCTCGGCGATCAGCCGCACCAGTTCAGCGCCGGTATAGCCCGAAGCGCCCAGAATTGCGATTTTATGGGTCATTTCAGACCTCTTTCACTTGAGTGTCACATGTTTCGACCGCCGATGCGACGGCCTTGAAATAAGGGAAGCAGAGCGGCTGCGTCCTTGACCTAAGTCAGGCAGCCTGGAACGTGATTTGTCGTCGGAGGAACTGCGTCGCCCGGTCGCTGACAACATTGGGTTTGCCCGTTGTCAGAAAACCACTTGGGCCCTCGCCCAACATGGTGGGATGACGTTGCAGGTAATCTGCCAGACTGTCAGCAACAAGCGCACCCTGGCTGTAAACCTGCACATCTTCACCCAACGCAGCCTGGAATGCTTCGGCCATCAACGGGTAATGCGTGCAGCCCAGAATAGCGGCCTGAGGTTCCGGCATCTTGCGCTTGAGCGCATCCACATGGCTGCGCACCAAGGCTTCGGCCAGGATCATGTCGCCGTCTTCTATGGCATCCACAACGCCGCCACAGGCCTGTGCCTCGACATCCACACCGATGGCCCGAAAGGCCAATTCACGCTGAAAGGCCCGACTGGATACCGTGGCAGGCGTTGCAAACAATGCCACATGTTTGACGGCCACTTCGCGCGGCGGAGAATTGTCGCCCCATTGCCGTTCGGTCAGTGCTTCGATCAACGGGACAAAAACGCCAAGAACGCGTTTGCCGCTGGGCACGCCTTCTTCCTGCATCCGCCGCAACGCTGCGGCGCTGGCCGTGTTGCAGGCCAGAATCACCAGATTGCAGCCACGCGACCACAGATCCTGAACCGCCTTGCGGGTCAGTTGATAGATATCCTCGGCATCACGCACACCGTATGGCGCGTGTGCACTATCTGCAAAATACAGGAAATCAACGTCCGGCAGACGTTGCTGCGCGGCACTCAGGACGGTCAGACCGCCCAAACCGGAATCGAAGATACCTACTGCCATTAGATCCTTCAGGCGCGATGCCGTTCCTCAAACTCATAGCCGTAGTCATAAGACTTCAACGGCGTTGGAGACAGCTCATACGTGGCTTTGCGCAGGAAATCCATCATCTTGCGCGTATCCTTGCTGAGCGGGTCCAGAATGTCACGGCGTATCGGCTCTCCGATCACGACTTTCACCGGTGTATCAACGCGTTTCTTGAACTCTTTGATCAGCAGGCCCATCCGCAAAGTACTGTGCAGATGGCTGGCGATCTGAAACAGACGAGACGTGTGGCCATCAAAGAAAACCGGGACAACTGTGGCATTCGATTTGGCCACCATCCGCGCGGTAAACCCGCGCCAACCCGGATCCATGGGGTGGGAAAACGGCTTAACCCCGGTGCTGACCGTCCCGCCGGGAAAAATGCCGATCGCCCCGCCTTCGCCCAGATAGCTGAGCGCGGTTTTGCGGGTCTCAAGGTTCAGCTGCATCGCCTCTTTCGTTTCATCAAACGAAATTGGCAGAATGATGCGATTCAGGTCTTCGGCCTTGCGAAACACCCGATGGGCCAGAATGCGGAAATCACCCCGTGTCTCGGACAGGATATGTCCCATCATCAGGCCATCCAGAATTCCGTAGGGATGATTGGCAATCAGGATCAGAGGACCGTCTTTCGGAACATTCGAAAGCGATCCCCCTGCCACGTCCAGTGTCAGCCCATAACGTTCAACCATCACGGCCCAAAAGTCGCGCCCATTGGCAACGTCTTTCTCGTACCCGTCCGCACGTTTGATCAGGCGCATACGGCCTGTGGTGTTCTCCATCAGCTTGATAACCATCCGCCCGCCTTTAGTATCGGCGGAATGCGCGTAGGAAATGTCGCGAACGGCATGACGACGAGAAGGCATATGGGTCTCCGGTTTGTTGCCTGCAAAATAGGTGCAAGTAACAATTTTGCCTAGCTATCGTGACACGCTTGTGACGTTTTATTCCGCTGCAGTCTGCAACCCTGCCCCCCCGCCGCGAATGACGGCCAGCAACTCCTCGCGCCGCTTGGCTGCTTTGGCCTCGTTCTCGCGCAATACCGGGCCAAATCCACGGATATCCAGCGGCAAACGGGCCAGGGCGGCAATCGCATCGCGCGTGGTCTGCGACACAAGCGGCAGAACTTCGCGCATGTCCTTTTCATATTGACGGATCAACGCACGCTCCATCCTGCGTTCCGACGAATAGCCAAATATATCCAGCGGCGTACCGCGCAGCGCCTTCAACCGGGTCAAAAGCTTCAATGGGCCAATGACCGACTCCCCGAAAGCACGTTTGCGCGGTCTGCCGTTGCTGCCCGATCCCCCCAAAAAGGGCGGGGCCAGATGGAATGTCATCTTGAAATCGCCATCGAACTCGGCAGCCGCTTTGTCACGGCTTGTCAGAAGAAGGCGCGCGACTTCGTATTCATCCTTGTAGGACAACAGCTTGTGATAGCCTTTTGCCACCGCTTCGCGGATATCCGCATCCTCAACACTGTCGACCAGCTTGCGATACCGCTTGGCCAGCCGCGCACCTTGGTAGTCGGTCAGATGGCTTGCGCGGAATTCGATCTTCTGATCCAGCGATTTGGGAATCTCGGTCACGGTCGGGGACAGAATGGACTGTACCTCTGCCGGATGAAGAACCGCCCAACGCCCGATATCAAACGCACGCTTGTTCCGTTCAATCGTAGTTCCGTTCAATTCGATGGCATCAAAGATCGCCTGATGGCTGACGGGCAACAACCCGCGCTGCCAGGCCGCGCCAAAGATCATCATGTTGGAATAGATCGAGTCGCCCATCACGGCGCGTGCCAACTCGGTCGCGTCAAACAGCGAGACATCTTCTTTCAACCGAGCCTGGAGGGCCAGTTCCAGCTGGTCGGCAGGAATGCGGAACTCGGTATTGCGCGTAAAGTCGCCTGTTACCGTCTCATGGCTGTTCACAACGGCGCCTGTATGGCCTGTGCGCGTCAGGCCCAATGTTTTGGCTCCGGCGGACACCACCAGATCACCGCCGATCAACGCATGGGCTTCGCCGGTTGCGACGCGGATGGCGCTGATGTCTTCGGGTGCGTTGGCCAGACGGCAATGGATGTGTACCGCGCCGCCTTTCTGCGCCAAGCCCGCCATTTCCATCATGCCCGCGCCTTTGCCGTCAATCTGGGCAGCCTGCGCAAGAATTGCGCCCAGCGTGACAACACCGGTTCCCCCGACACCCGTGATCACCACGTTATGCGTACCGCTGATTTTGGGCAGCACCGGCATTGGCAGGTCCGGCAAGTCGATTTCGGTTGTTGCCTCTTTGCGGATCTTCGCCCCCTCAAGCGTAACGAAGGACGGGCAAAAACCGTTCAGGCAGGAATAATCCTTGTTGCAGCTTGACTGATCGATGGCCCGCTTGCGCCCGAGTTCTGTTTCCTTGGGTACGATCGACACGCAGTTCGATTGCACCCCGCAATCGCCGCAGCCCTCGCAGACATCGGTATTGATAAACACGCGCTTGTCCGGATCCGGGAACGTGCCGCGTTTGCGGCGGCGGCGCTTCTCGGCCGCACAGGTCTGAACGTAGACAATGACCGAAACACCCTCGATCTCGCGGAACTTCTCCTGCACCTGCATCAGTTCCGCACGCTCGAACGTCTGAACACTCGACGGCAGAGCCTTGAAGTTCACGTCTTCTTTTTCGTCATAGACCAGAGCAACCTCACGGACACCCATGGCTTTGACTTCGGCAACGATCCGTTCTGCAGTCAGATCGCCTTCATTCTCCTGCCCGCCCGTCATGGCGACGGCATCGTTAAACAGGATCTTAAAGGTGATGTTCGTGCCCGCAGACAACGCCGCACGGATCGCCTGAACGCCCGAGTGGTTATAGGTGCCATCGCCAAGGTTCTGGAACACGTGTTTGGTGGTCGAAAACGGGGCCTCACCGATCCAGTTCGCGCCTTCACCGCCCATCTGGGTAAAGCCGGTGGTATTCCGGTCCATCCACTGAACCATGTAATGACAACCGATCCCTGCATAGGCACGGCTGCCATCCGGGACTTTGGTCGAACTGTTGTGCGGACAGCCCGAGCAGAAATACGGAAGCCTTGTTGCGATTTCCTGTGCGTTGTCGGCCCGGCGCGCCTCGGACAAAGAGGCCAGCCCGGCCCGAATACCATCGGTTTCACGCCCTTCTTCGATCAGGATTTCACCCAGCTTTTCAGCAATCATGATCGGGTCGAGCGCGCCACGGGTCGGAAACAGTTCGTCGCGGTGCAACGTACCGGCACCGCCCTTGTACCACCCATAAACCCGGCGGCCGCGACGGTCGTCAAAGATAGCCTCTTTGACCTGAACTTCGATCAGCTTGCGCTTTTCCTCGACGATCACGATCAGGTCCAGCCCTTCGGCCCAGTCGTGGAACCCGACCATGTCCAGCGGGAAGGTCTGCCCCACCTTGTAGGTGGTGATCCCCAGCCGTTCGGCTTCGGATTCATTGATATTCAAAAGCGACAGCGCATGGGTCAGGTCCAGCCAGTTCTTGCCCGCCGCAACAAACCCGATCTTTGCACCCGGTTTGCCCCATATCCGCCTGTCCAGCTTGTTGGCATGCGAAAACGTCTCGGCTGCAAACCTTTTGTAATCGATGACGCGCGTTTCCTGCAGGTGCGGCGTGTCCCCCAGGCGGATATTCAAACCGCCTTCCGGCATATCGAAATCAGGTACGACGACCTGCATTCGGTCGGGGCGACCATCCACAACCGAGGTAACCTCGATTGTGTCCTTCATGGTCTTTAGCCCAACCCAAACCCCAGCAAAACGGCTGAGCGCAAAGCCGTATATTCCGTAGTCGAGGATTTCCTGCACACCCGCCGGGCTGACGACAGGCATATACATATCTACCAGTGACCATTCGGACTGATGCAACACGGTCGAGCTTTCGCCGGTATGATCATCACCCATCGCCATAAGCACACCGCCATGCTTGGCGGTACCGGCCATATTCGCGTGGCGCATGACATCACCGGACCGGTCTACGCCCGGCCCCTTGCCGTACCAAAGCCCAAAAACCCCATCGAACTTGCCGTCTCCGCGCAAGCCGGCCTGTTGGCTGCCCCACAGCGCCGTTGCCGCCAGATCTTCGTTCAATCCGAACTGAAACGTAACATCGCTTTGGGATAACTGCTTTTGCGCCCGCATCATCTGCTGATCAACAGCGCCAAGTGGCGAGCCACGATATCCAGTCACCAGCCCCGCAGTGTTCAGTCCCGCCAGCCGGTCTCTGGCCTTTTGCATCAGCATCAACCGGACAAGCGCCTGTGTTCCGTTCAGAAGAACGGGGCTTTTCTCAAGATCGAACCGGTCGTTTAACGTAATCTGTGGCTGACTCATCAGACGTCTCCCCTCGCCAGATCAGTGTGCATGTACTCAGCGCATTTTAGGTCATAATTTCTGACCTGTATAGGTTTTATGCACTGAACCGTAACGATTTCGGCCTTTGATTGTAGAACTTGTTACCTGTTTCATATAGGCGTTCGAAAAGATAACGAAAGTTGCGGCGATGGATTGGGACAAGCTTAGAATATTTCACGCGGTGGCCGATGCGGGCAGCCTCACACATGCCGGGGACAAGCTCAATTTGTCTCAATCCGCCGTGAGCAGACAGATCCGTGCGCTGGAAGAGTCATTGGATGCCACCCTTTTTCACCGTCACGCCCGGGGGCTGATTCTCACCGAACAGGGTGAATTGTTGTTCGACGCCACATCCGCCATGTCAAAACGGCTGGACGCAGCTGCCGCACGCATTCGCGACAGTGAAGAAGAGGTCTTTGGCGTTCTTCGGGTCACGACGACCTTTGGGTTCGGCACACTGTGGCTCGCCCCTCGCCTGCCCAAGCTTTATGAACAATATCCTGATCTGAACATCGACCTGATGCTGGAAGAACGAGTTCTGGACCTTCCCATGCGAGAAGCGGATGTCGCCATTCGCATGAAGGAACCCAGCCAGGCAGATCTTGTGCGAAAACGCCTGATGACGGTTCAGATGGCGCTTTACGCGACGCACAACTACATCGAAGCCCATGGTGGAATGCTGAAATCTCTGGAGGATATCCAAAATCACCGGCTGATCTGTCAAACACCCGCGGCACCCCAGGTGGGCGCCAGCGCGGCCATGGTTCGCCACCTTATGACCTACAATCCCGCATCCCTGTTGACGGTAAACAACTACTTCGGCGTCCTTCAGGGAGTGTTGCACAATCTCGGCATTGGGGTTCTGCCAGATTACGTCACACAGGATTTCCCGCATCTTGTGCCAGTTCTGTCGGATGTCGAAACCGCTGACGTGCCGGTCTATCTGGCTTATCCCGAAGAACTCCGACACTCCAAACGTGTCGGGGCGTTCCGCGACTTTGTGCAGGACGAGATCATCGCACAGCGCAAACAACTGAAAAAGATGGGAAAACTTTAGCTATGCATAAATGGCATAGCGGGCATGAGGACATTTCAGGGTTAAATTCCTTGAACGTTTACAATCTGACCCCTAAATGAGCACTCGAAGGCGGTGATGCTGAAACGCTCATCATCTTCATACCTCCCTGTTGGACTACGGCCGAGCTTATTGCTCGGCCTTTTTTTTGCTCTAGGCGTTGCATCAAGTCAGCGAAAGCTCTGGGAAAAATACACGCATAGGCATATGATCCCAAAAAAACGAGATAATTTCGTGTTCGAGGGAGAATCATGTTCCACCCATTCCGCCTTATGTTGGCGATTGTCTGCACTCTATTTTTGGCGGTTCCGCTTTATGCGCAAGATACCGGCTCAACTTCTTCAGTGACCATTCCGGACGATCTAACACCTGAGCAGGTCGATGGTCTGGTTGCCCGCATGTCAGATGACCAGGTGCGCGCCATTCTGTTAGAGCGCCTTGATGCGGTCGCCGAAAAGCAGGCTGCCGAGAAGGCGAACGTGGAAGACCCGCTGACCGAAATCAGTGAGATATGGGCCGAGATGGTCTCGTCCTGGACACATGTTCTGACCACGCTTCCCAATATTGTCACGGCACAGATAACTGCGTTTGGCAATTTCAGCGACACGTTTGGAACGTCCGGCGTCCTTACCCTGTTTGGGCTTATTCTTTCTGTGTTGATTGCGGGTTTCATAGCCGAGAAACTGTTCATTTTCCTGACCCGTCGCTGGCATGAAGCGACCGAAGTTGGGGATGAGGCCGATCTCAGGGGCGCCATCAGTTACCTGTTCCGCAGGTTCTGCCGCGAAATTGCCGGGCTGATCGTGTTCTATGTTGTCATTCGCGCGATTGGTCGCGGGCTTCTGACACCCGAACAGATCACTTATGCCGCTCCGTTTGTTTTCTATCTGATCTGGATTCCACGCCTGGGGGCTGCGGCCTCACGTTTTGTTCTGGCACCGGAGAAGCCAAAATATCGGCTGGTGAGTATTGACGACCATTGGGCAAAATATCTGCATCGCAATCTGATCGGGCTGTTGATCCTGATCGGGTTCACACTGTTTGTTGTGCGATTCAACGCCCTAAATGGTATCACAGGGGACGACACACGCATCGCCTTCTGGCTGAATGCGGCAATCCATGTCTATATCGCCGTCATCGCTTGGACCGCGCGCGACGGGTTGTCTCAGATGATGCTGGGAACAGACCCGGACCGCACAAAATTCGATGAAGAAGTTGCGCATTATTATCCCTACTTCGCCATTGGCGTTTCGGTGACAATCTGGCTGCTGGTCGAATTCCTGGTCGCGCAACGCGATCCGTCGACGCTCAGATTGCTTGGAGGTGGTGCGCATTTCACAACCATGTTCTGGTTGCTGATTGCCCCTGCCCTCGACACTTTGATCCGCGGGCTGGTGCGCCACTTGCAGCCGCCAATGTCAGGAGAAGGCCCGCTGGCCGAACGCGCTCATCGCGCGGCCAAGCGCAGCTATATCCGGATTGGGCGGGTTATTGCGGGTTTGGTCGTGGTTTTCATGATCGCCCGCACGTGGCATCTTGACCTGCGCAATGTCGCCTCGGCCGGTGTCAGTGCCGAAGTTGGCGGCGCTGTCATTGAATTCCTTCTGATCATTGCGGTCGGCTACATCCTGAACGAGGTTGTTTCACTATGGATCAACCGCAGGCTGGCCAAGGAACAGACCGCAGCTGAAGCAGTCGACGAGGAAGCAAGCGGTGAAGGCGGCGGTGCCGGGGGCTCTCGTCTGGCGACGGTTCTGCCGCTGATGCGGATTACGGCCCAAGTCACAATTTCGGTAATCTTTGGCCTGCTGGCCTTGGGTGCGCTGGGTATCAACATCACACCGCTTCTGGCCGGTGCCGGTGTTCTGGGTCTGGCCATCGGCTTTGGTGCTCAGAAACTGGTGGCGGATATCGTCGGTGGTGTTTTCTTTCTGGTCGATGATGCCTTCCGCGTCGGCGAATATGTCGATGTGGGCGGAACCACCGGAACGGTCGAAAAAATCTCGATCCGTTCAATGCAACTGCGTCATCACAGGGGGCCTGTGCACACAATCCCTTATGGTGAAATCCAGAAGCTGACGAATTACAGCCGTGACTGGGTGATTATGAAGCTGAAGTTCACCGTGCCCTTCGATACCGATCCCAACAAGGTCAAGAAAATCTTCAAGAAGATCGGGGCCGAGATGATGGAGGACGAAACCCACAAAGAAGGCTTCCTGCAACCCTTCAAGTCTCAGGGTGTGTTCGACTTCGACGATGTGGGCATGATCATTCGCGGTAAATTCATGGCCAAACCGGGCAAGCAGTTCACCTTGCGCAAGGAAATCTTCAACAAGGTCAAGGCCGAGTTCAAGGCCAACGGCATCGACTTTGCCCGCCGCGAGGTGCGCGTTGCAATTCCCGGGCTGGAAGAGGTCGAGCATCTGACGCCCGAACAGAAGACTGCTGTTGGCGCCGCAGCTGCTGCCGAGGTCAACAAAGACCAGGGATCGGCGTAACCTTCGGGGTTTACGTCGGCGATTTGCAGCAGGACTGCTGTACGGTTATTCGGAACCGGCTGTGATGCCGGTTCCGTTTTTCTTTGAAAGACGCGACCTGCGCCGACTTGACCCTTTCCACACGCGCGTGCTTGCCCTACAAGGCGCGCAATCTCGGCCCACTTGGACACAGGACAGAAGATGCAAGAGCCCGCCATCACACCCGATCTGATTGCCGCACATGGGCTCAAGCCCGAGGAATATGACATGATCCTCGAGATCATCGGGCGTGAACCGACCTTTACCGAGCTTGGCATTTTCTCGGCTATGTGGAACGAACATTGTTCTTACAAGTCGTCGAAGAAGTGGTTGCGCACTCTTCCGACCTCAGGGCCTCAGGTCATTTGCGGACCGGGCGAGAATGCCGGTGTTGTGGATATCGGCGACGGTCAGGCCGTTGTTTTCAAGATGGAAAGTCACAATCACCCGTCTTACATCGAGCCCTATCAAGGCGCGGCAACGGGTGTCGGCGGCATCCTTCGGGACGTGTTCACCATGGGTGCCCGCCCGATCGCTTCGATGAACGCGCTGTCCTTCGGTGAACCCGGCCACCACAAAACCCGCCAGCTGGTCAACGGCGTGGTCGAAGGCATTGGCGGCTATGGCAACTGTTTCGGTGTGCCTTGCGTTGGGGGCGAGGTCCGCTTTCACCCGGCTTACAACGGCAACTGCCTTGTGAACGCCTTTGCCGCCGGTTTGGCCGACAGCGACAAGATTTTCTACTCTGCCGCGTCGGGCGTGGGAATGCCTGTGGTTTATCTGGGTGCCAAGACCGGACGCGACGGTGTTGGCGGCGCGACGATGGCCTCGGCCGAGTTTGACGACACCATCGAGGAAAAACGCCCTACTGTTCAGGTGGGTGATCCCTTCACCGAGAAACGCCTGATGGAAGCAACGCTTGAGCTGATGCAGACCGGTGCCGTGATCTCGATTCAAGACATGGGTGCTGCGGGCCTGACCTGTTCCGCGGTTGAGATGGGCGACAAGGGCGGTCTGGGCGTACGTCTGGATCTGGAAAACGTCCCCCAGCGCGAAGAGAACATGACAGCTTATGAAATGATGCTGTCCGAATCTCAGGAACGCATGCTGATGGTTCTCAAACCCGAACTTGAGGCCGAGGCCCGCGCCGTGTTCGAAAAATGGGATCTCGATTTCGCAATCGTTGGCGAAACCATTGCCGAAGACCGCTTCCTGATCATGCACAACGGTGAGGTCAAGGCCGATCTCGTCCTGTCCAAACTGTCTTCGACCGCGCCCGAATATGATCGCCCTTGGGTGCCGACGCCCGAAGCCGAAGAACTGGCTGAAGTGCCTCAGATCGACCCGATTGACGGCCTGCGCGCCCTGCTATCGTCGCCCAACTACGCGGGCAAGCAGTGGGTTTATGAGCAATACGACACGATGGTGATGGCGGATACAAACCGGACACCGGGCCTGGGTGCGGGTATGGTGCGCGTGCACGGCACCGACAAGGTGCTGGCGTTTACCTCTGACGTGACCCCGCGCTACGTCCGCGCCAACCCGGTTGAAGGCGGCAAACAGGCGGTGGCCGAAGCCTACCGTAACCTGACGGCTGTTGGGGCGAAACCGTTGGCTACCACCGACAACCTGAACTTCGGCAACCCGGAAAAGCCCGAAATCATGGGCCAGTTTGTTGGCGCTATTCAGGGCATCGGCGCCGCAGTCGGCGCGCTGGATATGCCGATCGTGTCCGGCAACGTGTCGCTGTATAATGAAACCGACGGTCAGGCGATCCTGCCCACCCCAACAATCGGCGCTGTCGGGCTGCTGAACCACAGCGATGAAATCATCGGCAACGAGGTGCGTGAGGGTCACGTGGCTTTGGTGATCGGTGAAACCAAAGGCCATCTGGGTCAGTCAGCCCTTCTGGCCGAAGTCTTCAACCGAGAAGATGGCGACGCGCCGCATGTGAATCTGGACGCTGAAAAACGCAACGGTGATTTCATTCGCGCCAATCGTGGAATGATCAAGGCCTGCACAGACCTGAGTGATGGCGGCCTTGCGCTGGCGGCCTTCGAACTTTCCGAGGCCGCCGGGGTTGGCGTGTGCCTGGATGATGCACCGACGGAATTCCTGTTCGGGGAAGATCAGGCGCGGTATCTGGTCGCGTGCAACTTTGATCAGGCCGAGGCGTTGATGATCGCGGCGGGTCAGGCAGGTGTGCCGCTGGTCTCGGTTGGCCGTTTCACCGGCGATACGATCAGGATCGGCGGCTCGGAGGCCTCGTTAGAAGACTTGACGGCCATTTTCCGCAACAGTTTTGCCGACGCCGTCGCCTGATCAGGCTGAATAAAACTCGCTCGAAACCTGCGCCCTGAATAAGCGCAGGTTTCGTCGTTTTGGCGCATTCATGTGCACTTGCGCGCCCGGTTCAGGCGCTCTACATCTTTGGAAAGACCTTCAGGAGTTACCTACATGCCGATGAGCGCCCATCAAATCGAACACCTGCTGCGAGAAGCTTTTCCTGACGCGGATATTCAGGTCGGCGGCAACGACGGTGTTCATATGTCCGCCATGGTGGTGGACGAAAGCTTTCGCGGCAAAAACCGGGTGCAGCAGCAACGCGCGGTTTATGCGGCCCTGAAGGGCAAGATGGATGGCCCGGATGGAGAGCTGCACGCACTGGCGTTGACGACGAAAGTGCCTGAGTGAGTGCAACGTTTTGGGCATATGCAATTTGGAGCGCCGTTTTTGTCGCGGTTCTCGGAATTTATGTGCTGGCAATATTTCTGCGAAGCCGATCGACGAGAAAACCCAATACGCGCCGTCCCAAAGGAGCGACACCCAGCCAAAACTCAAGCGTGGTGACGTCGACAACAGGTACAGGCAGGGGTGGCCATGTAAGCACCGTGGTCATCCCACGTGACCCCCAGGCCTACGCAAAAGCGATGGTTCCCAAAAAATGAGTTCATGGCAGGTTTGGATATCAGCAATCGCAGCCTTGATAGTTGCCGCCGCGCTGATCGAAGCCTATGTGAAGCGGAACAGAAAACGCAACCTCGCCGACATGCGTCCAGATCCGGGTAAACTCAGCAAAGTGGGCGGCCTTGAGAGATACGGGCTTGATCCGGTGAAAATGGCGCAGGCCGAACACCGGCGGCTTGAAACGGAAGGATGGGCACCCAGTTTGCCCAGTGATGGAACAATCCCCGCAGATGCGGATGAAAAGGAAAAACAAGATGACCGACGTTAAGACCCAGATCGACCAAACCGTCAAAGCCAACGATGTGGTGCTGTATATGAAAGGCACTAAGGAAATGCCGCAATGCGGGTTCTCCTCGCGCGTGGCTGGCGTGTTGAACTACATGGGCGTTGAATACACGGATGTGAACGTTCTGGCCGATGAAGAGGTGCGTCAGGGGATCAAGGATTATTCCGACTGGCCCACTGTGCCCCAGCTTTACGTCAAAGGTGAGTTTGTTGGCGGCTGCGATATCATAACCGAGATGACTCTGTCGGGCGAACTGGATGCGTTGTTCGACGAAAACAACGTCGGCTACAACAAGGAAGCAGCCGACAAAATTCGCGAAGCAAACGCGTAATCCAGCCTAACGGCTGGAACAACCCCGGTAGATCTCCTGCTCAACGGCGGCGCCTGCCGCCAAATAGCTTACGGACGCGTCCCACCCTTTCGAGCGCAGGATGTAGGTTCCACCATCACCAATGGATTCGTAGCGGATACCAGACCCGCTTTGGACCTGACGCATCACAACCAGAGAATTGTCCACCAAGGTTGCCGCTGCACCCGTACTGTCCGGCGCGTTGAAATAGGTGACAGGCAGCGGTATTCCGTTCTCGCAGGTGAAAGTGACAGACAGAATATCGATTTCAGCCAATGCTGTTGTCGCGGGCGTAACCAGCGCCGCCGCACAGATGAATTTGCGCAGGAACCTCATCGTGCCTTTTTCTCCTCAACTACTGCGGCCAGTGCTTCGGCCCGTGCGGCCAGTTCGGCCAGCGTATCCGTAACGGATGGCGGAACCACGGCCACTTCGATGCGCTCAGGTTCGGGCGCCGGGGCGCTTCGCAGCGCCTGAAGCTCGGCTTCGGCTGCGGCCAGTTTCCCTTCGAGCGATTTGACCTTGTCCTCTGTCGCCGCAGTCTTGTCGGCCAGCATCAATCCGGCCATCAGCAACATGCGGGATTCCGGCATACGACCGATCTGATCGGACAACACCTGCGCCTCGTCGTCCAACACTTTGGCAGCAGCGTGCAGAAAGGGCTCTTCCCCGTCCCGGCAGGATACGTCAAAACCGCGCCCGCCGATATGAATGGTCACTTCGGGCATTACTCTACCTCACCTTCAACAAGTTTCGCCTGCGACAGCAGAGGTTCCAACCTTGCAAGAACGGCCTGCGCTTCGGCGGCGTCTGACGCCTGTGCCGCGCGCGTTGCTTCCAGTTCCGCGACGGTGGCCCGGTTCAGCAGCTCGGCATCTGCGACACCTTCGGCGGCGGCGGCGCGCAATTCGTCTATCGCAGTGCGCAACTGCTCGTTTGCCTTGCGCATCCGTTGCAGATCGTCGTCCAGCCGCGACATTGCAGCGCCGTGGCTGGTCCGTTCAGCGCGCAGCATCTCAAGCTCGGCGCTCAGGTCGTCGACGCGGACAGTGTCTGACAGTTCTTCCTTTAGACGGCTGTTTTCCGCCTTCAGCGCCTCCAGCTCGGTGCTATTGTCCAATGCGGCCTTGGCTTCGGCCAATTCAGCGCGCGCGGCTTCGACCGATGCGATTTTCGCACGGGCTTCTTCCAGCTCGGATCGCAGAGCGTCTGTTTCGGCTGTATCGGCCGGAGCGGTTCGCAACTCCTCAAGATCGGCACGCAACCCGTCCACTTCCTGTTCGTGCTGTTCCTTCAGGGTTCTCAGACGTTCCTGAAGCTGCGCGTTCGCAACTTTTTCATCTTCAAGCGCTGCCTGGAGGCCGTCATCTGGCCGGGCATCTACGGTCGCACCGCCCAATGCGTCGACGCCCGCTCCGATACGGTCCATCGCCGCAATAATGCGGTGCTGTAATTCCTCAAGTTGGCTCATGCCCCTGTCACCTCTTTATCAAGGTTCATTCTGTCGCGAAGCGATCCGAATCAAAATCGAATCCCGCCTGCCGCCAGTCTAACGGAATGCGACAGAAAATACCCACTGTTTGCTTTCAACCACTTGGGCCGCGCACTTCAAGCAATCCAAGCGGATAAACCCCGGTTCTGCTTGCACTTTGAGTGCTGAGTGGTATTGAGCCCGCAATCTGCTTTTTATCCAAAGGAACAACGCCCGTGGACCTGACTGCGCTGCGCAATGCCAACCCCGAACACTGGGACAAAGCTGCGGCCATCCGCACATTGACCCTTGATGCCGTCGCCGCTGCAAACTCCGGACATTCCGGTATGCCCATGGGCATGGCTGATGTCGCCACCGTCCTGTTCGAAAAGCATCTGAAGTTTGACGCCTCGGCCCCGAACTGGCCGGATCGCGACCGCTTCATCCTGTCCGCAGGCCATGGTTCGATGCTGGTTTATTCGTTGCTGTACCTGACGGGATATGCAGATGTGACACTGGAGGAGATCAAGAATTTCCGTCAGCTGGGCGCAAAAACCGCAGGCCACCCCGAAAACTTTCTGGTCGCTGGTGTTGAGACCACGACCGGCCCGCTGGGTCAGGGTATCTCGAACGCCGTGGGCTTTGCGATGGCCGAAGAAATCCAGCGTGCACATTATGGCAAGAAGGTTGTTGACCACTATACCTATGTCATCGCAGGCGACGGTTGCCTTATGGAAGGCGTAAGCCAGGAGGCAATCACGCTGGCCGGTCGTCACGAGCTGAGCAAGCTGATCGTCTTCTGGGATAACAACAACATCACCATCGACGGCACCGTCGATATCGCGGACCGCACCGATCAGGTTCGTCGCTTTGCGGCCTCGGGCTGGCATGTGATCGAAATCGATGGTCATGATCCCAAGGCCATCGACGCGGCCATCGTTCAGGCGAAGAAGTCGAACAAGCCGACCATGATTGCGTGTAAAACCCACATTGCTTTGGGCCACGCGGCGCAGGACACGTCAAAGGGGCACGGCGCGCTGACCGATGCGGATCAGCTGAAGGACGCCAAAATGGCCTATGGCTGGGCGCATGATGCGTTTGACGTGCCTGCCAATGTCAAATCCGCATGGGAAGCCATCGGATCGCGTGGCGCTGCCGAGCGTGCGGAATGGGAAGCGCGTTTTGCACAACTGTCCGAGCGCAAGCAGGCTGAGTTCACTCGCGCTTATGCGTTCGAGGCCCCCAAACGTCTGGCCGGAGCCATTCGTGCCTTCAAAAAACAGATGTCCGAAGATCAGCCAAAACTGGCCACCCGTTCGTCGTCGGAGAAGGTCCTGAACGTTGTGAACCCGATCATGACCGAAACCGTTGGTGGTTCGGCGGACCTGACCGGATCGAACAACACAAAATCGGCTGATATGGGTGTATTCCTGCCGGAAAACCGCAAGGGCCGCTACATCCACTACGGTATCCGTGAACACGGCATGGCGGCGGCGATGAACGGTATGGCCCTGCATGGTGGTATCCGTCCCTATGGCGGCACGTTCATGGCCTTCACAGATTATGCCCGCCCGTCCATGCGCCTGGCGGCACTGATGAAGATCCCGTCTGTCTTCGTAATGACTCATGACTCGATCGGTCTGGGCGAGGACGGCCCGACCCACCAGCCGGTCGAACACCTGGCGATTTCGCGCGCAACACCCAACACTTTTGTGTTCCGCCCCGCTGACACCATTGAAACCGCCGAGGCATGGGAACTCGCGCTGACCTTCAAGGACAGCCCGTCGGTCCTTTCGCTGACCCGTCAGGGTGTTCCAACGGTACGTACCGAGCACAAGACCAAGAACCTGACCGCGCAGGGTGCTTACGTTCTGGCCGAAGCAGAAGGCAAGCGTCAGGCGATCCTGATTGCCACAGGTTCCGAAGTGTCGCTGGCCATGGAAGCCAAAGCGATGCTCGAAGCCGAAGGCATCGGCACCCGCGTCGTCTCGATGCCCTGCATGGAGCTGTTCGCCCAACAGGACGAAGCCTACCGCAAGCGCGTCCTTCCGGCAGGTCCGGTCCGCGTTGGCATCGAGGCTGCGGTTCGTGCTGGTGGTTGGGATCGTTGGTTGCTGGGTGAACGTGGCCGCGAAGCCAAAGCCGGGTTCATCGGCATGTCCAGCTTTGGTGCCTCGGCCCCTGCCGGTGAGCTGTACAAGCATTTCGGCATCACCGTCGAAGCAACCGTGGCCAAGGTCAAGGAATTGTTGGGGCTGTAAATCAGTCCCATCTGATCGAGCAAAGGGCGGCCTTGGCCGCCCTTTTCATTTGGGTTCAGCCTTAACCCGAAGTGCAAGTTCTTCATAGGCTTTCAGAGCGTAATCCAACCGCAACTCATACCGTCCTTGCACCACCACTTTCTCAGGTGCTTGCAGGCCGAGGCAAGACAACGCTTGGCGAAGATGTGTTCCAGACAGCGGGACATAATTAGCCGATTGACCCACTAAAGCGTTGTAAAAGCGTCCCCCGAACCAACGGCTACGCTCCTGCGCCCTGAAAGCGGAATCAACACGAAAATGCAAGAAACTGAGAAGCTCGGATTCATCGAATGGGACTTCGTCGGCCGCAACATTCAAAGCAGAAATAATTGTGGATCTGCCTTTTGATCCGCGCGTGCCCACTTTTCGAATAAGCGGGCCATCGATGGTCGTGCCCAGACGGTAACGGGTCAATTCAGTGTTTCGCATTCTTACTTAACAGTGGTGCTATGATCCGGGTCGCAACAGGGATCAAAACCAATCCCCAAGCCAAACCAAATACGCCATCCATCGTGGCCTTGGATACCCACTCAACCGCACCAACCCATTGATCAGACACAGAATGCCCAATTGCATAGGCCCAATCATGGATATGATGGCCCAACCATCCAAAGCCCAACACCTCCATCCCGTGGATCACAATTGACCCGCCGACCCACAGCATCGCCGCAGTTCCGACAACGGACAATGTTTTCATCACCCCGGGCATTGCCTTGACCAACCCTCGGCCCAGACCGCGACCGATAGGTGTTGGCGCGTTCTGCGCCAGATAAAGCCCAACATCATCCATCTTCACGATCAGAGCCACCGACCCATAGACGGCCACCGTCACGCCGATCCCTACAACGGCCAGCGTCGCGGCCTGCATCCATAGGTTCGGGGCTTCAATCGCCGCCAGTGCAATGGTCATAATCTCGGCAGACAGAATAAAATCGGTCTTGATCGCGCCCTTGACCTTCTGCTCTTCCAGATGGCCAGGGTCCCGGTTTTTCATATCCTCTTCAATGACATGGCTACCATGAGGAAACAGGACGTGAAAAATCTTCTCGGCGCCTTCAAAACACAAATATGATCCACCCAGCATCAACAGGGGGGTAATCAGCCACGGGGCGAAATTGGCCAGCAACAAGGCCACCGGCAACAGGAGTATGATTTTGTTGAAAACCGAACCGCGCGCGATACGCCAGATGATCGGCAATTCGCGCGCCGGGGCAAAGCCCTGAACGTATTTCGGTGTCACTGCGGCGTCGTCGATGATCACTCCCGCAGTCTTGGCCCCAGCCTTGCCCGCCGCAGCCACGACATCATCCACCGATGTCGCCGCAACCTTGGCGATCCCGGCCACATCGTCCAACAAGGCCAAAAGACCACTCATTGCGTTTCCTTTCCCTTTCGCTGCCGCATCTGGACCCTACCTGATCCAACGGCTAGCGCAAGCGTTAGCGCAACCGTCGCAGGTTTGCGCTAACACCTTAAAAATATGCCGTTTTTGCCCTTTTGAGATTCCCATTTCGCCGCTATATGGCCCTCAACGCAAGCGCATCAGGAGACGTCACATGACCATCAAGGTCGGTATCAATGGTTTTGGCCGTATTGGCCGCTGCACCCTGTCGCACATCGCCGCGTCGGGGCGTAACGACATCGAAGTGATCAAAGTCAATGCAACCGGCCCATTGGAAACCTCTGCGCATCTGCTGAAATATGACAGCGTTCACGGGCGTTTCCCGCGCGAAGTTTCGATCGAAGGCAACACAATGGATCTGGGCCGTGGCCCGATGCAGATGTTTTCGACCTACGATATGAATGAACTAGACTGGGAGGGCTGTGACGTCGTTCTGGAGTGCACCGGTAAATTCAATGACGGCAACAAGGCCAAAACACATCTGGATCGCGGTGCAGGTAAGGTGCTGCTGTCCGCCCCCGGTAAGAACGTGAACAAGACCATCGTTTTTGGTGTGAACCACAACACCCTGACCGCGAACGACAACATGGTGTCGAACGGCTCCTGCACCACAAACTGCCTGGCCCCGCTTGCCAAGGTGCTGGACGAAGGTGTCGGCATTGAACACGGTATCATGACCACCATTCACGCCTATACCGGAGACCAGCCCACGCTGGACCGTCGTCACAGTGACCTCTATCGCGCCCGCGCTGCCGCGATGTCGATGATCCCGACCTCAACCGGTGCTGCCAAAGCTTTGGGTGAAGTTCTGCCAAACCTGAAAGGCCGTCTGGACGGGTCCGCCATCCGGGTCCCTACCCCGAACGTTTCTGCGGTTGACCTGACCTTCCGCGCGTCGCGTGACACTTCGGTGGCCGAGATCAACGCAATCGTCGAAGAAGCAGCCAAAGGGCCGATGCAGCGTGTTCTGGGATATGAGCCCGCACCGCTGGTATCAACCGATTTCAACCACACCGAAGAAAGCTCGATCTTCGCACCCGATCAGACCCGCGTCGTCGATGATCGCATGGTGCGCGTGCTGGCCTGGTATGACAACGAGTGGGGTTTCTCGGTTCGCATGGCAGACGTAGCCGTCGCCATGGGTCGCCTTAACTGACCTTTCGGACTTCGCTTGTACGTTGGTGCCCGCTCAGGTTATCTGGGCGGGCATTTTCGTTCGGAACCGACATGAACAATCAAATCGCTATCTGGCTTGGCGTCCTGTTGCTTGGGGGCATAATGCTGGACGTAGCCTTGTATGGAACCGAGCACATGTTGTTCCTCGGTAAGAAGCTGTACGACTTTCTGGACTGGCTCGCTTTTTGGCGATGAGAGAGGTTTTTCTTGACATTTCGCTTGATCTGTAATTGTTAGCGCTAACTCATAAAGCTGAGATATTGTACGGAGCGAACCATGACCCTGAAACTAGCGATCAACGGATTTGGACGGATCGGGCGCGGGGTTCTGCGCGCGGTGATGGAAAGCGGGCGTACAGACGTTGAGATCGTTGCGATCAACGACTTGGGCAAGCCCGACATGAACGCGCATCTGTTCGAATTTGACAGCGTTCATGGCCGTTATCCCACCCCTGTCACGCTTACAGACGCCGGTCTGGATGTGGGGCGCGGCCCGATCCGCCTGAGCAGTGAGCGTAATCCCGAAGACCTGCCCTGGTCTGACATCGACGTTGTTCTGGAATGCACCGGTGTTTTCCGCACGCGCGAAGCGGCTGAACGTCACTTCAAAAACGGTTCACGGAAAGTTCTGATCTCAGCCCCTGCACGGGGTGACGGCGTTGTGAAAACCATCGTCTTTGGCGTCAACGACAGCGAGTTGACGGCCGAAGATCTGGTCGTTTCGAACGCATCCTGCACCACGAATTGTCTTTCTCCCGTTGCCGCTGCTCTGGACGCAGGTCTTGGTATCAAACATGGCAACATGACCACCGTTCACGCTTACACCGCCAGCCAGCCTGTGCATGACACGGTTGGAAAAGACCCCTACCTGTCGCGCGCCGCAGCCCTGTCGATGATCCCTACCACAACCGGTGCAGCCGCCGCTGTGGGGCTGGTACTGCCGCAACTCAAGGGCAAATTGACGGGTCAGGCCATCCGGGTACCAACCCCGAATGTTTCAGTCGTTGATCTGGTTGCCGAGGTTTCGCGCCCAACGACCGAAGATGAGGTCAATCAACTGTTCATTGATGCCGCAGCAAAGATTCCCGGTGTTCTGGCGGCGGAAAGCCGTCCTCTGGTCTCGGTCGATTTCAACCACGACTCGCACAGCTCGACGGTGTCACTGGCAGAAACCAAAGTCACCGACGGTACGCTGGTTCGCGTGTTGGCCTGGTATGACAACGAATGGGGCTTTTCGAACCGGATGCTGGATACGGCCGCCGCGATGGGCGCCCTAGCCTAACCGCTCACGCAGTGCCGCATTGACACGGGGCGTGACGAATTTCGACACGTCTCCGTTCAAACGGGCAATTTCTTTCACCAGTTTTGAAGCAATCGCCTGATGGCGTGCCTCGGCCATCAAAAAAACAGTCTCGATCGAGTCGTCCAGTGCGCGGTTCATACCAACCATCTGGAATTCATACTCGAAATCCGCGACAGCGCGCAAACCGCGGACGATGATCTGCGCACCGACATCCCTTGCGCAATCGATCAATAGATTTTCGAAGGGATGAGCGATAATTTCAGTGCCGGTTTGTTCGGTCAGTTCGGCGCATTCGGCCTCGATCATCGCGACGCGCTCTTCCAGCGAGAACAACGGGCCTTTGTCCCGGTTGATGGCGACGCCAATGACAAGTTTATCCACCAATGCAGCCGCCCGGCGAATGATATCGATGTGCCCTATGGTGATAGGGTCAAAGGTTCCCGGATACAAACCAACCCGCATCACGCCCTCCTGCGCAATAAAATTTCTGCGCAAGCAAACACAACTTTGCTGCAGGTGCAAGTGATTGCTTTGGCACCCCTTGCTGTTAGTGCCCCATTATCATGCCTTCCAGGGCATCTTTTTCCATCGCCAGTTCGGCCAGCTGGGCCTTTACCACGTCACCAAGTGTGACGATGCCGATCAGTTTACCGTCTTCGACAACCGGCATATGGCGAAAGCGCCCTTCTGTCATGCGGGCCATGATATCCTGAACCGAGGCCTGACGCGTCGTCGTGATCAGGTCCTGCGTCATGTAGGATTTTACAGGCTGGTCGAGACAGCCACTACCGCTGGCGGCAAGCTCGCGGACGATGTCGCGTTCAGACAGAATTCCAATCGCGGTTTCTCCGCCATCGTCAGAAACAACAACCGTCCCGATCCGCTTTTCCGCAAGAATCTTCGAGGCTTCTGAAACCGTCGCCATTGGCGCCACCGTTACAACGCCGTCTGTCGCTTTGGACGTCAGGATAGCCTGTACCAACATGAAGAATTCCTCCGGAATAATAACACTTATTCCAAAGCGTTGCGCGATTGTGGCGACCTGTCAAGCACCGGCATCTGCTTCCAATCGAAGCACTTCCTCGCGAATACCGCGCGTCAGGGCATCGGCAAAGCGGTTCAACCGTTCGTTGCGCTGATCTCCTTCATGCCGGACCAGATAGAAACTGCGCGTCAGACTCACTTGATCCGTCAGGATTTTCCGAAGCCCCTGATGGAAAGGCAACGTAAAGTCATGTGCCACGCAAACGCCAGTTCCCAAACTGACCTGCCGCAATTGCACCGAGACCGAGTTCGATGCAAGCGCGACACGGTCAACCCCAATATCGTTCAGGTAATCCAGTTCCCGGTCAAAGATCATGTCGGGAATGTAACCGATCAATCGGTGCCCCTTGAGGTCAGCGACCGAGTGGATTGGATCGTGACGTTTCAGATATTCATCGGTCGCGACCATGTGCAATTTGTAATCACTGACTTTTTTGACCAAAAGCTGCCCTGCGGTTGGCGCGCTGACAGTCACGGCCATATCGGCCTCGCGACGGGACAGGTTGATCACCCTCGGCAGAGCCAGAATCTGAATATCCAGTTCCGGGTTTGAATCACTGATCCTGGCGCAGACCTGGGGCAACAGGTAATTTGCGCTGCCATCTGGCGCGCCGATCCGGATTTGCCCGCTGAGTGATTTCGTGGATCCCGCCACGGCTCCGGCCGCTGCGCGCATCGCCTCTTCTGCATGCAACCCATGCTCCAACAGGCGCTGCCCTGCCGGTGTCAGGACATAGCCCTGCTGCGACTTGGTGAACAACGCAGAATCCAGCGTCGTTTCCAATCGCGCAACACGTCGCCCCACGGTGGCGGGATCGATTTTCAGGATACGACCAGCGGAGGAAAGACTTTCCTCGCGCGCCACGGCCAGAAAGATCCGCATATCGTCCCAGTTTGGAGTCACACCGTTTCCTTTTGCATTTTTGCAAAACTCTTTTGAGACATTGCCTCTGTTCGCGGGATTTCTGCAAGCCTATTGTGCGCACAAATCTATCGGAGGAGTTATTGATGCAAGATCTGACCCATTTCCTGAACGGCGAAATGGTCGCCGGTACATCCGGTCGTTTCGACAACGTCTACAACCCGGCAACGGGCGAGGTTCAATACAAGTGCCCGATGGCAAGTGCTGCGGAAACCACGGCGGCGATTGAGGCCGCAGCCGCTGCCCAGCCGGAATGGGGCGCAACCAACCCTCAGAAACGTGCACGTGTCATGATGGCAATGGTCGGCCTGATGAACCGCGACATGGACAAACTGGCCGAGGCACTAAGCCGCGAGCACGGCAAGACCATTCCCGATGCCAAGGGCGACTTGCAGCGTGGTCTGGAGGTGATCGAATACTGCATCGGTGCACCGCAGATGCTGAAAGGCGAGTTTACCGACAGTGCAGGCCCCGGCATCGACATGTATTCCATGCGCCAGCCGCTGGGTGTCGTGGGTTCGATCATGCCCTTTAACTTCCCTGCGATGATGCCCCTGTGGCATGTCGGTCCTGCACTGGCCTGCGGTAACGCCGTTGTTCTGAAACCGTCCGAGCGCGACCCCTCGGTTCCGCTGATGCTGGCCGAACTGTTTATCGAAGCCGGTCTGCCCAAGGGTGTGTTCCAGGTCGTGAATGGTGACAAAGAGGCCGTTGATACGATCCTCGACAGCGAGATCATTCAGGGTGTCAGCTTTGTAGGGTCTACCCCGATCGCTCAGTATATCTACAGCCGTGCCACCGCAAACGGCAAACGCGCCCAGTGTTTTGGTGGTGCCAAGAACCACATGATCGTCATGCCCGACGCCGATCTGGATCAGGCCGCCGACGCGCTGGTCGGTGCCGGGTTTGGCGCAGCAGGCGAACGCTGCATGGCAATCTCTGTTGCGGTTCCGGTTGGTGAAGAAACCGCGGACAAGCTGATCGAAAAGCTGATCCCGCGCGTCGAAAAGCTGAAAGTGGGCCCCTACACCGCTGGTGACGATGTCGACATGGGCCCTGTAGTAACCGCCGCCGCGAAAGAGCGTATCCTTGGTCTGATCAATTCGGGTGTCGAGCAAGGCGCAAAGCTGGTCGTCGATAACCGTGATTTCAGCCTGCAAGGTTATGAGGACGGCTTCTTTGTCGGCCCGCACCTGTTTGACCACGTCACTCCGGACATGGACATCTACAAACAGGAGATCTTTGGCCCGGTTCTGTCGACTGTCCGTGCAGGTTCCTACGAAGAGGCGATCGGTCTGGCGATGGACCACGAATACGGAAACGGAACAGCGATCTTTACCCGCGACGGTGACACAGCGCGCGACTTTGCCAGCCGGATCAATATCGGCATGGTGGGCATCAACGTTCCGATCCCCGTTCCGCTGGCCTACCACACCTTTGGAGGTTGGAAAAAATCCATGTTTGGTGATCTGAACCAGCATGGCCCGGACAGCTTCAAGTTCTACACCCGCACCAAAACAGTGACCGCACGTTGGCCGTCGGGCATCAAGGAAGGTGGCGAGTTCAACTTCAAAGCCATGGACTGATTTCAGCCTGCACGACTATGAAACCCGGCCCCATTCAGGGCCGGGTTTTCGCATTTTTCCGCCGACCGGCTTTCAAATTCCCCGCGCTCACAAGAAATTCAGGTGCGTCACTCTGGAAAATTGCGACCAATGGAAATATCTTGCCGCCAAATACACAGCGAGCAGTGAAATTACCGGAGGCAACCTTGTCCCAATCCCGAATAACCCGTCGTTCCGCCCTGCTGGGCGTTGCATCCCTGATGGCGACCCCCGCCCTTGTTCGGGCCCAAAGCACTGATGCTTTCCCGCAAACCGAAGACGCGATCAGCACACAGTTGCCGGTACGGCGCAATGTATCGTCCTTCGCGCAACAAAACTGGCAGGACCATTTTGATGAGCTGGGCGTAGGTTGCCTGTTGGCCGACATTACCAGCCGCGCGGTTCACTATTGGGCGCCGGATGGCACTTATAAGCTGTACCCCAGCTCTGTGCCCATGAGCGAAGAGCTTACAAAACGCGGCTACACAAAAGTTGTGCGCAAGACCGAGTTCCCAAGCTGGACACCGACCGCCTCGATGCGCGAGCGTGACCCCAGCCTGCCCATTCGGATCGATGGCGGTGATCCCGGAAACCCACTGGGCACCCGCGCGATGTATTTGGACTGGCCCGCTTACCTGGTTCATGGCACGCATGATACCCGCAAGATCGGCCGGCAGAGCTCGTCTGGCTGTATCGGCCTGTACAACCAACATGTCGAGGAACTGTATCCGCTGGTCCAGATTGGCACACAGGTTCGTTTGGTCTGATCTACCAGCTCAGAAAAGCAAAAGCCCCGGTCATACGCCGGGGCTTTTGACTCTTCAGGAACAGAGCATCATTCCGGCAGGATAACAGTGTCGACCACGTGGATCACACCATTGCTTGCTTCAATATCTGCCTGTATGACCTTGGCGTCATTCACTTTGACGCCGTTTTTGGCATTCACGCTCAGCCGATCACCCTGAACAGTCAGAACCTTCGCGCGCTTGCCAGCGATGTCGCCAGACATCACCTTGGCTGGTACAACATGGTACGTCAGGATCGACACGAGCTGATCTTTGTTCTCCGGCAACAACAACGTTTCCACCGTGCCTTCGGGCAATGCAGCAAACGCCTCGTCTGTTGGGGCAAAGACGGTGAATGGACCTTTTCCTTTCAGGGTATCTACCAAACCTGCAGCTTGAACTGCGGCAACCAACGTGTTGAATGATCCGGCCGCTACAGCGGTATCAACGATATCTGCTGCCTGCGCCTTGAGCGGCATGGCAAATGCAAATGCGGCGGCTGCGCCCATAAAAGTACGACGTAACATGGCTGTCTTCTCCTCTCCAGCTTGTTATGGAAAGAGGTACGGGGCTTTCGTCACGCCGGATCAGTCTGAGATCACTTTTCTTTTAGCTGCACCCAGATGCTTTGCGCGCGCCCTTCAGCCAAAAAGGGCAAATTGGCGACAGCATCGGGCCGATCCTGTTGCAGGTAATATCCCGGCCAAAGCATTGAATACGCGCCAGATTGCAGCAAAGCGTGCAACATGTACTGCTCACCCCAGCCCGGGCAGTCATAGAAGAACCGCTTGGGGTATTCGTAGGGCAGAAAAACATCGTGCACATGGATCACTACTCCGGGCTTCAGTGTCGGAATGATGCGGCAGAACAAGTGCGCGACGTCGTTGCTCATCCGCACAACATGGCTGGAGTCGATAAACAGGACGTCGCCGGCTTCCAGCTCTGAAAACAGTACCGGGTCGGCCTCTTCCAGCCGTTTTTGTTCGAACCGATTAACAACATGGGCAATGTCAGCGCGGGGATACGGATCGATTGCCGTAATCGTGGTGTCAAACCCGCCATCGATGGCCGCCTGCCGGGTTACTCGGGTCGAATTACCACATCCAACCTCGATCACCCGCCGGGGCTGAAACCGTCGGATCATCAGATACAGGGCATCCGCATCCGGGCTGTCGTAATAGCCGTTTCCAGCACGATAGCCGGTCTGATTGCGCTCAGGATCCTTCAGCGCCTCTAGCGCATTCTTGTGTGCAGCGTATTCACTGACCAGCTGAGAGATATCAAACCCGTCCATTCCCGGCGACAGGGCATAGACGGGGCGCGTCAGACCTCCGGCAGCCTCAAAGGCTTCCAGCCGCGCGCGCTCATCCTGTTCGGTGATCTTGTCGACCAGTCTTACCCCCAGTTCATCCAGGGCGGCGTTGATCTGTGGGAATTTTCTGGGTTTCAAGTCGCTGGCTCCGTAGTCTTTGCTGCGCTATTCCATACCTTTGCTGGTCGTTCCTCTGCAAGGACAAGCCGGGCAAACCCTTGGCAAAAAGAAAATTTCCGTATTCACTAATCAAAATAACTACCGCGAGGGCCGCCATGCAGCAGGAATTCACGATCGGGATCGAAGAAGAATACCTTCTTGTAGACCGCGACAGCCTCCAATTGTCCGAAGCTCCCGAAGCGCTGATGGAAGCCTGTCAGAATGATTTCGAAGGACAGGTCAGCCCCGAATTCCTGCAATGTCAGATAGAAGTCGGCACCCGCCCGCATGCAACCGTTGCTTCGGCGCGCGAGGACCTGAAACGCCTGCGCTCCTGTGTATCGGAACGGGCTGCGGAATATAACCTGTCACCAATAGCCGTGTCGTGCCACCCTTTTGCGAACTGGAAGGATCAGCATCACACCCGAAAGGAACGCTATGATGCGCTGCAACACGCGCTTGGGGGCGTGGCCCGCCGGATGTTGATCTGCGGCATGCATGTTCATGTCGGGATCGAAGACCGAGCCTTGCGTTCTGATCTGATGCCGCAATTGTCTTACTTCCTGCCGCATCTTCTGGCGTTGTCAACGTCCTCGCCTTTCTGGAACGGCGAGGATACGGGCCTGTCGTCGTACCGTCTGACCGTCTTTGACAATCTGCCACGTACCGGTCTGCCACCGGTCTTTGCAAGCTGGGGCGAATATGAGCGCACCACGGGTATTTTGATTGAACTTGGGGTCATCGAAGATACCACTAAGATCTGGTGGGACCTGCGCCCCTCGCATCGCTTTCCAACGCTTGAAACGCGGATTATGGATGTCCAGCCAAGGTTGGAACACACGCTTTCACTGGCCGCCCTTGTTCAGGCGTTGACCAGAATGTTGTGCCGCTTGAAAGATCGCAACTTGCGCTGGCGGCAATATGATCGCTTTCTGATAGGTGAAAACCGCTGGCGCGCGCAGCGATATGGTGTGGGCGAAGGATTGATCGATTTCGGCGATCGCTCGATCAAACCCATGTCCGACCTGATCGGTGATCTGATGGGATTGCTGGCCGAAGACGCCGAGGCACTGGGCACAATGTCGGAACTGGCCCGCCTGCGGCAGATCGCCGAAAACGGCACCTCGGCCACACGCCAGCGCCGCGTTCATGCCGAGGCTTCCGCGCGCGGGGAAGATCCTGGCAAGGCCGTCGTGCGCCACCTGATCGAAGAGTTCCACGCGGATCTTTAGACACTGGCGACAACAGTCCCCTGCCCAGAGCCATTGTTGAGCCTGCAAAATTTCTGTAAGAATTCAGAAATAAACAACTGTTCAATTCATTGCCGATGGGAGGGAGCGCCATGGATTTCGCACTCAGCGAGGAACAAACAGCCATTTTCGACATGGCACATGCCTTTGGTCAGGAACATATCGCCCCTTTTGCCCGGCAATGGGAGGCTGATGGAACGATCCCCAAAACCTTATGGCCCCAAATCGGAGAGCTTGGCTTCGGCGCCCTTTACGTGTCCGAGGCCAGCGGTGGGTCAAACCTGACCCGTCTGGATGCAACTCTGGTTTTTGAGGCCCTATCGATGGCCTGCCCGTCGGTCGCGGCGTTCCTGTCGATCCATAATATGTGCGCCAAGATGCTCGACAACTTTGCAGACGATGACCTCAAGGCGCGCATCATGCCCGATGTTCTGAGCTTGAAAACTGTGTTGAGTTATTGCCTGACCGAGCCCGGTTCTGGATCGGATGCGGCAGCGCTGAAAACACGCGCCGAACGGACCAACGAAGGCTATACGCTGAACGGAACAAAGGCCTTCATTTCAGGCGGCGGATATTCCGACGCTTACGTCTGTATGGTGCGTACCGGCCAGGACGGGCCCAAAGGAATTTCGACCGTTTACGTTGAAGACGGCACGCCCGGCCTCAGCTTTGGCGCGCTCGAGCAGAAGATGGGCTGGAAAAGCCAACCCACCGCGCAAGTTCAGTTCGACGATTGCAAGATACCGGCCGGAAACCTTGTGGGCACGGAAGGTGACGGATTCAAATATGCGATGATGGGGTTGGATGGCGGACGGCTTAACATTTCTGCCTGCTCGCTTGGGGCCGCTCAGGCCGGGCTGGATATGACGCTGCAATACATGTCCGAACGCAAGGCTTTTGGCCAGTCCATCGACCAGTTTCAGGCCCTTCAATTCCGTCTAGCGGATATGGAGATCGAATTGCAGGCCGCGCGTACGTTCCTTCGGCAGGCAGCCTGGAAGCTGGATCAGGGCGCGCCGGATGCCACGAAGTTCTGCGCCATGGCCAAGAAGTTCGTTACCGAGACTGGATCGAAAGTTGTGGACCAGTGCCTGCAATTGCATGGCGGTTATGGCTATCTTGCGGATTACGGCATCGAAAAGCTTGTGCGTGATCTTCGTGTGCACCAGATATTGGAAGGCACGAACGAGATCATGCGTGTGATTGTATCACGCCAATTGCTTGCCAATCGCTGAGGCACCCATGTCAGATATCGATATCCGCACCACAGGCCGTGCCGGGCGTATCACCCTGACCCGTCCTCATGCGCTGAACGCGATGACATATGACATGTGCATGGCTATCGACACAGCGCTGCGCAACTGGCGCGAGGACGATGAGATTGACCTGATCATCCTGGACGCCGAAGGGGAAAAGGCCTTCTGCGCGGGCGGTGATATTGCTGAACTTTATGAAACTGGAACCAAGGGCGATTTTTCTTACGGTCAGATATTCTGGCGTGACGAATACCGTCTGAATGCCCTGATCTTCGAATATCCAAAACCGGTCATCAGCTTTCTTCAGGGATTCGCGATGGGCGGCGGTGTTGGCATCGGATGCCATGGCAGCCATCGAGTTGTGGGAGAAAGCGCAAAGATTGCCATGCCAGAATGCTCCATCGGACTGGTGCCGGATGTCGGCGGCTCGTTGATGCTGGCCCTTGCACCTGGACGCGCGGGTGAGTTTCTGGGAACAACGGGCTATCGGATGGGGCCTGCGGATGCGATCTATGCAGGGTTTGCCGACCTTTTCATCCCGCAATCACAATGGTCCGATCTGATCGAGTTGCTCGAAGCCTCTGGAAACGCTGAACTGTTGGCTGACCACGCCGATACACCGACTGATGGTGAATTGGCGAACTTGCAGGCGCAAATCGATCAGCATTTTTCCGGTGAAACCCTTGGCGACGTTCTGAACAGTCTGCGCAGCGACGACAGTGAGTTTTCAGCGAAATCTCTGGGCATGCTGAGGAAAAACGCACCGCTTTCCGTGGCTTGCACAATCGAGGTTCTTCATCGCCTGCGCTCCCCTTCTCTGACCATACGCCGAGCTCTGGAGATGGAGTATCGTTTCACCCACCGCGCGATGGAGCATGGCGATTTTCTGGAAGGCATCCGCGCACAGATCATCGACAAGGATCGCAATCCGAACTGGCAGTTTCCTGACATGAACGTCCCTCTGGTGGCCGTGTCGAAAATGCTGCAGCCACTGGGTGCGGACGCCCTGACTTTCGAAGAGGATTAAGAGATGCAAATCGGTTTCATCGGACTGGGAAACATGGGCGCGCCAATGGCGGCCAATCTTGTAAAAGCCGGTCATCAGGTTATTGGCTTTGACACAGCAGGCGTGACGGTTGAAGGGGTAACTCAGGCCGCAACCGCTTCGGAAGCTGTTGCAACGGCCGATGCTGTCATCACGATGCTGCCAAACGGTGCGATTCTGAGGGCTGTTGCCGATCAGATCATTCCCGCAATGGCACAAGGTACCGTGCTGATCGATTGCTCGACAGTTGATGTGGAAAGCGCGCGGGCGGTTGCCGATCAGGCCATCAACGCCGGACTGTTGTCCGTAGACGCGCCGGTTTCAGGCGGCATCGGTGGTGCTGCGGCTGGCACGCTGACCTTCATGGCTGGCGGATCAGAAGCCGCGTTTGCCAAGGCATCCCCTCTGTTCGACATCATGGGGCAGAAAGCTGTTCACTGTGGTGAGGCCGGTTCCGGTCAGGCTGCCAAGATCTGCAATAACATGATCCTTGGTGTCACCATGATTGCAACCTGTGAAGCCTTCGCATTGGCCGACAAGCTGGGTCTGGACCGGCAAAAGATGTTTGACGTGGTAAGTACGTCGTCCGGATACAGCTGGACGATGAACGCCTATTGCCCTGCCCCCGGTGTCGGCCCGCAAAGCCCTGCGGACAATGGGTACGCCCCCGGTTTCGCGGCCGAACTGATGCTGAAGGACCTGCGCCTCAGCCAGCAGGCGGCAGAGAGTGCAGATGCAGATACGCCAATGGGTCAGGTTGCCACCGCGCTTTATGAGCAATTTGTCGAGAACGAAGATGGCAAGGGACGCGATTTCAGTGCCATGCTGCCACGGTTCGAAAAGCGCAGACGTGACTAAGACAACTGGCGGCATCTTGCCCAACGATTTGACAGATGTTGGGCAAGCGACCATCTAGGCAGTCATGAACAAAAGGCCCCGGCTGGCCAAATCGCAAAGGAAGGCGACATGACGAGATTTTTGGTGACGACGGCAACTCTGGCGGCTTTGGCCCTTTCCCCGATTGCCGCGGGTGCAAAGAACAAGGCCGGGCATTGCCCTCCGGGTCTGGCCAAGAAATCCGTTCCCTGTGTGCCGCCGGGTCAGGCAAAGAAAATCTATCGCGATGGTGACTTCATTACCAACGATTACCGCTGGATCAATGACCCCTATCGCTATGGGTTGAACCGAAACTACTCATATGTCCGTGCAGGTGACTACGTGTACCGGGTCGACCCCGAGACACGCAAAGTATTGAACCTGATTGGTGCGATCGCAGATATCCTGAACTGAGGCCGCGTCTGGGCACTTATTCTGCCGCGACGCGCGCCCCTTTCAGCATCGGCTTCAGGTATCGCCCGGTGTGGCTGCGTTCAACATCGGCTATGTCTTCCGGTGTTCCGGTGGCGACGATTTCGCCACCGCCATCACCACCTTCAGGCCCAATGTCGATGATATGATCCGCGGTTTTAACCACGTCCAGATTATGTTCAATCACCACGACCGTATTGCCCTGATCGACAAGTTCGTGCAGCACTTCCAACAGCTTGCGCACATCTTCGAAATGCAGACCTGTTGTCGGTTCGTCGAGAATATAGAGCGTTCGTCCGGTTGAACGCTTCGACAGCTCTTTGGACAGCTTTACCCGCTGCGCCTCGCCACCTGACAACGTCGTGGCTTGTTGACCCACCTTGATATAGCCAAGACCCACACGCGCAAGGGCGTCCATCTTGTCCCGGATTGAGGGCACGGCCTTGAAGAACTCCTGCGCATCTTCCACTGTCATATCAAGCACATCCGCGATGGATTTGCCCTTGAACTTGATCTCAAGCGTCTCGCGGTTATACCGCGCCCCCTTGCAAGTTTCGCAAGTCACGTAGACGTCAGGCAGAAAGTGCATCTCGATCTTGATGACACCGTCACCCTGACATGCCTCACACCGCCCGCCTTTGACGTTAAAGCTGAAGCGACCGGGTTTGTACCCGCGTGCCTTAGCCTCAGGCAGGCCGGCAAACCAATCTCGGATCGGGGTGAAGGCCCCGGTGTAAGTCGCCGGGTTTGAACGCGGCGTTCGCCCAATGGGGCGCTGGTCGATGTCGATGACCTTATCGAGGTGTTCCAGCCCCTTGATGGTTTCACAGGGTGCTGGTGTCTGACGCGCCCCGTTCAGCCGCATTGACGCGGTTTTGAACAATGTCTCGATCGTGAGGGTGGATTTACCCCCGCCCGACACACCGGTGACACAAACGAATTTGCCCAAGGGGAAGTCGGCTGTGACATTCTTCAAGTTGTTGCCCGTGGCTTTGACCACCGTGACTTTCTGCTTTTTGCCTTTACGGCGCTGCACCGGAACCGCGATTTCACGCGTTCCCGCAAGGTACTGCCCGGTAATAGAGGCCGCATCTGCCGCGATTTCCGCAGGCGTTCCGTGACTGACCACCTGCCCGCCATGTACGCCTGCCCCCGGACCGATGTCGAAAACATAGTCAGCTTCACGGATGGCTTCCTCGTCATGTTCTACAACGATCACCGTATTGCCCTGATCCCTCAGGTTCTTGAGCGTATCCAGAAGCCTGTCATTGTCACGCTGATGCAGTCCGATCGAGGGCTCATCCAGCACATAGAGAACCCCGGTCAGCCCCGAGCCGATCTGACTGGCCAGACGAATACGCTGGCTTTCGCCACCCGACAGTGTTCCGCTTGAACGGGACAGCGTAAGGTATTCCAAACCAACGTTATTCAGGAAACCAAGTCGCTCGCGAATTTCCTTGAGGATGGCGCGGGCAATTTCGTTTTTCTGGGCGCTCAGGTGGTTGGGCGCATCTTCGATCCACGCCAGAGCCTCACGGATCGACATCTGCACCACCTGCCCCACATGCAGCCCGGCGATCTTTACCGCCAGCGCTTCGGCCCGCAGCCTGTAGCCTTCGCAGGCGCCGCAGGGGCGATTGTTTTGATATCGTTCAAATTCCTCACGAATCCACGCGCTGTCAGTTTCGCGGTACCGCCGTTCCATATTCGGGATCACGCCTTCAAAACTGCGGGTCACTTGATAGACGCGCCCGCCTTCGTCGTACCGGAACAGAATTTCATCATCCCCGGACCCTCGCAGAAAGACCTCCTGCACATTTTTAGGCAGGTCTTTCCAGGGCGTGTTCTTGTCAAATTCGTAATGGCGCGCGATGGCCTCGATGGTTTGCAGGAAATATGGTGATTTGCCCTTGCGCCACGGGGCCAAAGCACCATCGTAGAGTTTCAGCGTCTGGTCCGGCACCACCAAGCGTTCATCGAAAAACAACTCGACCCCAAGACCGTCACAATCCGGGCAGGCACCGAATGGCGCGTTGAACGAAAACAGGCGTGGTTCGATTTCGGGAATGGTGAAACCGCTGACCGGGCAGGCAAAATTCTCGCTGAATGTGATGCGTTCCGGATCACCTTCACGCGGGGCAGTTTCCAAAATGGCAATCCCGTCCGCCAAGTCCAGAGCGGTGCGCAGGCTGTCGGCCAGGCGCGTTTCCATTCCTTCCCGTACAACCAGTCTATCAACAACCACATCGATATCGTGACGGAATTTCTTATCCAATACAGGCGGTTGATCCAGTTCGTAGAACTCTCCGTCCACCTTGACGCGTTGGAAACCCTGTTTGCGCAGCTCCAGGAATTCTTTTTTGTACTCACCCTTCCGGTCGCGCACGATGGGGGCCAGAAGATAGCCGCGTGTGCCGTCTTCCATTGCCATGATCCGGTCGACCATGTCCTGCACTTGCTGCGCCTCAATCGGTTGCCCGGTGGCTGGGCTGTAGGGCGTTCCGGCGCGGGCAAACAGCAGACGCAGATAGTCATAGATTTCGGTTACCGTGCCCACAGTTGAACGCGGGTTCTTGGACGTCGTCTTTTGTTCAATCGAAATTGCCGGAGACAGGCCGCTGATATGATCGACATCCGGCTTTTCCATCATATCCAGGAATTGCCGGGCATAGGCCGAAAGGCTTTCGACATACCGGCGCTGGCCTTCTGCATAGATGGTGTCAAACGCCAATGAGGACTTCCCCGAACCCGACAGTCCGGTGATGACCACCAACTGGTCCCGAGGGATATCAACGTCTATACCTTTGAGGTTATGTTCGCGCGCGCCGCGCACCTCGATATTCTTCAGCTCAGCCATATGCGGCCCCCAACAAACAAGTGGTTAAGAGATAGGCGAGCCAGACCAAGACTCCAACAGAAAAGTTAGAACATTTAGTGAACAGTCGAAATTTCGCCGATTAGAACCTTCAATGATCAATGGATTGGGAAAAGGTGCCCGTAAAGGCGCAACCGTTGATCTGTTTGAGGAGGAAAATGGCGCGGTTGACGGGGCTCGAACCCGCGACCCCCGGCGTGACAGGCCGGTACTCTAACCAACTGAGCTACAACCGCGCATCTATTTTCGTGGCCTTTTGCCTGGACCAAGGTTGGCAGCGGTGGCGCGGTTGACGGGGCTCGAACCCGCGACCCCCGGCGTGACAGGCCGGTACTCTAACCAACTGAGCTACAACCGCCCGCTGCATGTTCATTGCTGAACGTTTGGGTGTATTATGGCTACGCTCGGGCAGCGTCAAGCGGCGTTTTCAAGTTTTTTGCCAGATTCCAGAATTTTGTATACGGCGCGATTTTTTGCGGATGCCACGGGTTCTATTTCCCTTGCAGCCAACCTTCGGGAAAGATATCACCCGGTCCCATGGGTGATTAGCTCAGTGGTAGAGCGCTTCGTTCACATCGAAGATGTCAGCGGTTCAAATCCGTTATCACCCACCATTTTCCAGATCACACCGATGCCCAAAATGAAACGCTGGTTTCATGCAGCGTCTTGGCGCTGCATGGTGCGGTCTTCACTACATCCCTCAACAAAAAAGGCGAAGCTATTGCTTCGCCTTTTTTTGATTTACCAAAGACTTAATGCGCGGTCGCGGAAGGTCCGGTATTACCGGGCGACGCGGCCGCCGCTGCTGCGGCCTCTTCCGCGGCTTCGTCCCATTCGATCGGTTCCGGTTTACGCACCAAAGCATGTTCCAGAACTTCCGAGACATGTTTGACCGGGATGATCTTCAGCCCTTCTTTGACGTTGTCCGGGATATCCGCGAGATCCTTTTCATTCTCTTCCGGGATCAAAACGGTCTTTATCCCACCACGCAGCGCGGCCAGCAGTTTTTCTTTCAATCCACCAATCGGCATCGCATTCCCGCGCAGTGAGACTTCGCCGGTCATAGCAATGTCTTTCCGAACCGGAATACCGGTCAGAACCGAGACAATCGAAGTGACCATGGCCAGACCAGCCGATGGGCCATCCTTGGGTGTCGCGCCATCCGGCACGTGAACGTGAATGTCGATCTTGTCAAACTGCGGCGGTTTCACACCGATCTGAGGTGAAATCGACCGCACATAAGACGAGGCCGCGTCGATGGATTCCTTCATCACGTCGCCCAGCTTGCCGGTGGTCTTCATCCGCCCTTTGCCGGGCAGTTTCAGCGCCTCGATATGCAGCAGATCACCCCCTACCGAGGTCCAAGCCAGACCGGTAACAACACCAACCTGATCGTCCTGTTCAGCAAGACCATAGCGGAACTTCGGCACGCCCAGGAATTCATCAAGATTGTCCGGCGTCACCGTGACGGATTCAGCCTCTTTCTTGATGATCTTGGTCAGCGATTTCCGCGCCACCTTGGCGATTTCACGTTCCAGGTTCCGCACCCCGGCTTCACGGGTGTAGATGCGAATGATCTTTTGGAGCGCCTCGTCAGTCAGATCAAACTCCTTGGTTTTCAGACCATGGTTCTTGACCTGTTTGCCGATCAGGTGCTGTTTGGCGATCTCGCTCTTTTCCTCTTCTGTGTAGCCGGCCAGCGGGATGATCTCCATCCGGTCCAGCAGAGGCCCGGGCATGTTGTAGCTGTTCGACGTGGTCAGGAACATCACGTTCGACAGGTCATATTCCACTTCAAGATAGTGGTCCATGAACGTGCTGTTCTGTTCCGGGTCCAACACTTCCAGCATTGCCGAAGCCGGGTCGCCACGGAAGTCCTGCCCCATCTTGTCGATTTCATCGAGCAGGATAAGCGGGTTCGTGGTCTTCGCCTTTTTCAGCGCCTGGATGATCTTGCCGGGCATCGAACCGATATAGGTGCGACGGTGACCGCGGATTTCGGATTCATCGCGCACACCGCCCAGCGAGATGCGAATGAACTCGCGCCCCGTGGCTTTAGCAACGGATTTACCAAGCGAGGTCTTACCCACACCCGGAGGGCCAACGAGGCACAGGATCGGACCTTTCAGCTTCTTCGAACGCTGCTGCACCGCGAGGTATTCAACGATCCGCTCTTTGACCTTCTCGAGACCATAGTGATCAGCATCCAGAATGTCCTGCGCCCGGCCCAGATCCTTTTTGACGCGGGATTTCGTGCCCCAAGGCAGCGACAGTATCCAGTCCAGATAATTGCGCACAACGGTCGCTTCGGCAGACATCGGCGACATGTTCTTGAGCTTCTTCAGCTCGCCTTCCGCCTTTTCCAGCGCCTCTTTCGACAGCTTGGTCTCGGCGATCTTGGCTTCCAGTTCGGCAACTTCATTGCTGCCGTCTTCGCCATCGCCAAGTTCCTTCTGAATGGCCTTCATCTGCTCGTTCAGATAATACTCGCGCTGCGTCTTCTCCATCTGGGATTTGACGCGGGTCTTGATCTTCTTCTCGACCTGCAGAACAGACATCTCGCCCTGCATCAGGCCATAGACCTTCTCAAGCCGCTCGCTGACGCTGAGGGTTTCCAGAAGCTCCTGCTTTTGTTCGACTTCGATGCCCAGATGCCCCGACACAAGGTCGGCCAGCTTCGCAGGCTCGGTTGTATCGCCTACTGCGGTCAGTGCCTCTTCGGGGATGTTCTTGCGCACTTTGGCGTAACGCTCGAACTCGTCCGCGACAGTGCGCAACAGTGCTTCGGTCGTGGTGACATCGCCGGGAATTTCTGTCAGGTATTCCGCACGGGCTTCGAAAAACTCTTCGTTCTCCAGAAACTCGGTGATCTGAACGCGCGCCTGCCCTTCGACCAGCACTTTTACCGTGCCATCGGGCAGCTTCAGCAGTTGCAGCACATTTGCCAGAACGCCGGTGCGGTAGATGCCTTCTTCATCCGGATCGTCAACGCCGGGATCGATCTGGCTGGACAACAGAATTTGCTTGTCATCCTGCATCACCTCTTCCAGCGCGCGGACCGATTTGTCACGGCCCACGAAAAGCGGCACGATCATATGTGGGAACACCACAATATCGCGCAGCGGCAGGACGGGGTAGGAGGAATTCAGAGGCTCTTGCATGCTCTATCCTTATCATTGGCAAGACGGCACTTGTCCCTCATCGAGGCAACATTTGACCGTCTCCTGTCTTGGACGATAAAGGTGGGGCCTCATCGCCCGTTTTCAACCTTACCGCCATGTATCACCAATCAGAATGAACCGAGGTTTGGCGGACTGCAAGGCGTGCCGGGAACATATCCACCAAAATAGTAGAATACGCCCCGGTCTTGCGCGATCAATCGTCAGAAAACAGCCCGGCTGCGCAGAACTCGCGGTTTTCGCCTTGGAGGCGGCAAAACATCACAGCGGTTCGATATCCCCCTGCGCGCGCTGCGCGTGGAAATCGGCTTGCCAGACTTCGAACGCACCCGCGGCAATCGCGTCGCGCATGCCGGCCATGATCTCCTGAAAATAATGCAGGTTATGCCATGTCAGCAACATGCCGGAAATCATCTCATTCGCACGGAACACGTGGTGCAGGTAAGCGCGGGAATAATTCGAACAGGCTGGGCAAGTGCACTGCTCGTCCAGCGGCCGCGGATCGTCTGCGTGACGGGCATTCTTGATGTTCACCACACCGTAGCGGGTGAAAACCTGCCCTGTACGCCCGGACCGCGAGGGCAACACGCAATCCATCATGTCGATCCCGCGGGCAACAGCACCGACGATATCGTCGGGTTTGCCAACGCCCATCAGATAGCGCGGCTTGTCCGATGGCAGGAAATCGGGGGCATAATCGAGGCAAGAGAACATGGCCTCCTGCCCTTCGCCGACGGCCAGGCCACCAACTGCGTAGCCTTCGAAACCGACAGATTTCAGCGCCTCGGCGCTTTCTTCGCGCAGGTCTTTTTCCAGCCCACCCTGCATGATGCCAAACAGCGCATGCCCCGGACGATCGCCAAACGCATCGCGCGACCGTTCGGCCCAACGCATCGACAGGCGCATCGACTCGGCAATGCGGTCACGATCCGCTGGCAGCGCAGGGCATTCATCGAAACACATGACAATGTCCGAGCCCAACAGGCGCTGGATCTCCATCGACCGTTCCGGCGTCAATTCGTGCTTTGACCCGTCAATATGGGATTTGAAGGTCACGCCCTTTTCAGTCAGCTTGCGCAAACCGGCCAGCGACATGACCTGAAATCCGCCGGAATCTGTCAGAATGGGCCGTTCCCAGTTCATGAATTTGTGCAGTCCACCCAGTCGATCAATACGCTCAGCGGTCGGGCGCAGCATCAGGTGATAGGTGTTCCCCAGCAGGATGTCTGCCCCCGTCGCGCGAACGCTTTCCGGCATCATCGCCTTGACCGTTGCCGCAGTGCCAACCGGCATAAAGGCAGGCGTTCGCACGTCGCCGCGCGGTGTGCTGATCACACCGGTTCGGGCTTTGCCGTCTGTGGCTTTCAGATCAAAAGAAAACTGTTGGGTCATGTCATCGCCTCGGGTCGCCGAACCGGGCAGGCTTTGCCCGATCCGGTCGGTCTTTGCAACCCGTCAGGGTAGCGAGGCAACACGGTCTGTAAACAGTTGAACAACCCCTGCCCCATCCACGTCGCGGCAGACCCGAACTGCGGGACGTTCCGGGTCAGGTTGCGTCGCCCCCTTCTGGTCGCCTTCGGTGACAACCCGAAGACCTGTTTCAACCATGTCGAACATGGCACCGTGAGAACAAGCAATCACAGCGGTCGAATCGTGCAGGCCGCAGCCTTCCAGACCACCGACGTCCTTGTAGAACTTCAGGTAAAAGCGTGAGATATCGCGCAGAAAGGATCCCATGTCAGGTGATCGCATTGCCAGGCTTTCGAAATCTGCAGTCTCGTAGAGCGTTTTCAGCGTGACATCCAAGCCGACCAGTACGGTTTCCGGCGGTGTGGCAAAGACCTCTTCAGCGGCAATCGCATCATGATAGATGTTGGCCTCGGCATGTACTGTAATATTACCAGGGCAGTACACCGCCCCGCCCATAATCACCAAACGCCCCAGATTGTCGGCGAATTCCGGATCCAGACGAATGGCGTTGGCGATGTTGGTCAGGGGGCCCACGGCGCACACCACCAGCTCTTTCTTGTGGGTTCGCGCCATATCAACCAGAAATTCAGCAGCCGGCAGGGCGTGGTTGCTTCCAATTTCGGGAATTTCAGTCAGGTCACCGAATCCTTCGGGACCATGCACATGTTCGGAGGGCGAATGCGTATCGGCACCCAAGGCAACCGCAGCCCCTTCCGCGACAGGCAGATCCAGACCCAGCTTATCAAGCAGGAACCGGGCATTGCGGCTGGATTGGTGAACATGCGTGTTTCCGAACACGGTGGTCAGGCCGATCAGCTCGATCTCGGGCGCTGCGGCGGCATAGGCGATTGCCATGGCATCATCGATGCCAGGATCTGTATCGATTATCAGTTTCATCCAAGCCCGATACCGCAAACAATTAGGGATGCAAAGCGGTCACAGCACTATTTTTCGATACAGCGTTTTACTATTGGAGCATTTGCATGGGGCTGCTTTCCACTCATACCAGAGTTGAAATCGGGCGACTCAATCGCCACATGTATACTATAGTACACAAAAACAAGAGGACAGTATGACCGAAGACCAAATCATCGGATTGCTTTCGTCAAACATCATTTACCTGCTGGCTGCGGTGCTGGTAATTGTTATCATTTTCAAAGGCATCAAGATTGTGCCTCAGTCCGAAAAATACGTAGTTGAACGGTTTGGGCGCCTGCATTCCGTGCTTGGCCCCGGCATCAACTTTATTGTTCCGCTACTGGACATTGCGCGTCACAAGATCTCGATCCTGGAACGCCAGCTGCCAAACGCGACGCAGGACGCAATCACCAAGGACAACGTTCTGGTGCAGATCGATACATCGGTCTTCTACCGTATTCTCGAACCTGAAAAGACGGTCTACCGAATTCGTGACGTAGATGGCGCGATTGCCACCACTGTCGCCGGGATCGTTCGCGCCGAGATTGGTAAGATGGATCTGGATGAGGTTCAGTCGAACCGGTCCCAACTGATCACGCGTATTCAGGAAAGCGTTGAAACAGCTGTCGATGACTGGGGTATCGAAGTCACCCGCGCCGAGATTCTGGACGTAAATCTGGATCAGGCCACCCGTGACGCCATGCTGCAACAGCTGAACGCCGAACGAGCCCGCCGCGCACAGGTGACAGAAGCCGAGGGCAAGAAGCGCGCAGTCGAGCTGCATGCCGACGCCGAGCTTTATGCGGCGGAACAAACCGCCAAGGCGCGGCGCATTCAGGCCGAAGCCGAAGCTTATGCCACAGGTGTGGTCGCCAAGGCCATTCAGGATAACGGCATCGAAGCTGCTCAGTATCAGGTTGCCTTGAAACAGGTTGAAGCCCTGAACGCGCTTGGAAACGGTACTGGCAAGCAAACCATTGTTGTGCCTGCCAACGCACTGGAAGCCTTTGGTGACGCGTTCAAAATGTTAAAAGGAGGAAAGTGATGGCTGACCCCTTCTGGTTGACCTGGTGGATCTGGCTGGCCGCCGCATTGGCGCTGGGTATCCTTGAGATTTTCCTGCCCGGTTTCATCTTTCTGGGCTTTGCAATCGGAGCCGCAGTCACGGGCCTTATCCTTGCCGTATCCGGAATGGCTCTGTCTTTGAATGTATTGGCGCTGATCTTTGCAGTGATGTCACTGATTGCGTGGCTTGTTTTGCGGAAACTGTTTGCGTTGCCGAACGGTCAGGTCAAAACTTTCAACCACGACATCAACGACTAAATTGCCGCGGCGCCCCAATCGGCGCCGCCGCCCTACTGGACCCTGTTGCTCCTATTCCCTATATAATCGCTCAGGCAACTGACCCGAGGCAAAGATGACTCACCCGAGCGAACAGTTTGAAGGCACACCGCTGATTGCGCCGTCAACCATTGAGCACCCCCTGTACGAGCCCGTGGTCGAGGCGTGTCGCACGGTCTACGATCCGGAAATCCCGGTGAACATCTATGACCTCGGCCTGATCTACACGATCGACATTTCCTCGGACAACGCCGTGAAGGTGATCATGACACTGACAGCACCCGGTTGCCCTGTTGCCGGCGACATGCCCGGATGGATCATGGAAGCGATCGAGCCTGTTGCAGGCATCAAAGAGGTTGACGTGGAACTGACCTGGGAGCCGCCCTGGGGTATGGAGATGATGTCAGACGAAGCACGTCTGGAACTGGGATTTATGTAGGCACCTGCCACAGTTTCCCGGCTATTTGTCACAAAACATTGGCGTTTTTGTTACCTGCTCGTGCTGTCCCTGTCACAATGATGCAGGAAAAGACCTGTGGACGGCACCAATCAGTGTCGCCTCGGGCCAGACATGATTTGACCGCCCCCCGAGTTCCGGCCCCGAAACACGGACCGTTCTTGCCCGAGAACGGTCCTTTTCTTATCCAGATCACCAATCGTCGGGTAATCAGTTCAAGTTGCAGGTCTTTTTGATTTCCGCAGATCTGGCATCCAGTTGATTGATGTAGTCCCCCGATAGCATTTGCAGCCGTTTGTGCTCGGTTCCCGTCACCAGCCCCAAAAGTGCTCCGGCGGGGGTTATGGCGGCAACGCTTTCCAACTGTTGGTCCTGCGCGTGTTTCCTCTCGGCCGCGATGGCGCGCAGATCGCCCTCGGCGGTCGCGCAGTTTACCGGATGCCTCTCTCCATCATTGGTGGCCACCGCACCATCCGGGACAAACAGAAGAACTGCAACAGCAAGTACCGCGCCCGTCAAGATCGAATTAAAAATCGCCTGTAAGCTTTTCACAATATTATCCTTTCCGACGGTATACCAAAGCAAACCGAGTAAACGGCCGACTAACTTGAACCTATTCAGTTCCACGACCTTACGGTCGAATGTTTTCAGCGAACCCATTCTGAATGCCGGGTTGTTTCATCCGGATAAAACTCTTTATAACACACCGTCTTGAGCCTTGGCCCCCTGAGCCCTAAATTAAACGCAACGCGCGACAACGGAGACTTACATGTTCGGCATTCCCGGCAAGCAGGCTGTGACCATGACGCCTAAAGCCGCAGAACAAATCACCCGCCTGATGAACTCGGGTGGCCACGCTGGCTTGCGCATTGGCGTCAAGAAAGGCGGCTGTGCGGGCATGGAATACACCATGGAATATGTCGATCAGGCTGATCCGCATGATGAAGTTGTCGAACAGGATGGAGCACGCGTCATGATCGCGCCAATGGCGCAGATGTTCCTGTTCGGCACTGAAATCGATTACGAGGTGTCGTTGCTGGAATCAGGATTCAAGTTCAGGAATCCGAATGTCGTCGACGCCTGCGGTTGCGGTGAATCCATCAAATTCGATGAAAGCATCACGCAGCAATCCTAGTTTGCGCCGGATAATCCCGTGACACGGGCCAGACAGAACGCAGTATTGTCGATCATAGCGCTTGAACTCACCCGATCCGTGGAATTGTAAGATCGCGTCGACAATGCTATCCGCATCCTAAATCATCGAATGATCAGGGAGATACGGGTATGCGGCGCAGGCTTGCGGCAGGAAACTGGAAAATGAACGGAACCGGTGCTGCGCTGAGCGAGCTTGAAGCACTGTGCAAGTCCTACCCAGACGCTTCGGTCGATATCCTGATCTGCCCTCCGGCAACATTGCTCAGCCGCGCAGCGGACACCGTACGCGGGTCAGCGGTTACCGTCGGCGGGCAGGATTGCCACGCGGCAAGCGCGGGCGCGCATACAGGCGATATCAGCGCCGGGATGCTGCTGGACGCGGGCGCGACGTCAGTCATCCTGGGTCATTCCGAACGTCGCGTAGACCATGAAGAGCATGACGAGGATATACGCGCCAAGGCCCGTGCAGCGATGGACGCGGGGTTAAAAGCGATCATTTGCGTAGGCGAAAGTCTGGAGCAACGCGAGGCGGCCAATACGCTCGACATAATCGGCGGTCAGATGTCGGGGTCGATCCCGGATCAGGCAACCGGCGAGAACCTGATCATTGCATATGAGCCGATCTGGGCCATCGGCACCGGCAAGGTTCCGACGCTTGATGAGATTGGGGAAGTTCACGACTTCATCCGCGCCCGGCTAGAGCGCCGCTTTGGCGAAGGTGTGGGCCGCTCTGTCCGTCTTCTGTATGGTGGGTCGGTCAAACCCTCCAACGCGGCGGAGATCTTTGCGGTTTCAAATGTCGATGGTGCGCTTGTGGGTGGCGCCAGCCTGAAGGCCGGGGATTTCACGGGCATTATTCAGGCGCTGGAGAGCGTCTAGGATTCGCCTTTACTCGGCAATATCTTCGGCCCAAAGCTCTGGCTTTTCTTCGATGAACCGCTGCATCAGTGCGATGCAGTCAGGATCGTTGACTATCACCACCTCGACACCGCGTTCGCGCAGGAAGTCTTCGTTGCCACCAAAGTTCTGGGTATCGCCGATCACCACACGCGGGATACCAAACTGAACGATAGTGCCCGAGCACATCATGCAAGGTGACAACGACGTGTAAAGAACCGTATCCCGATAGGTTTTCTGACGTCCCGCTTTACGCAAGGCATCCATTTCGCCATGTGCGATCGGATCCCCGCCCTGCACACGTTGATTACGCCCTTGTGAAACAATATCGCCACCCCGCGCCAGAACTGACCCGATCGGGCATCCACCTTCGTCAAACCCGGCTTTGGCCTCGTCATAAGCAACGCGTAGCAGGCGCTTGTCGGTCTCGGTCAGCATTCCGGTCTCCATTTCCCGTGTTTCCTGAACCCTGCCCAAGCGCAATAGCTTGGTCAATAAAGGGCTCATGCCAGCTTCATCAGGATAAGACCCGACACGATCAGAAGGGCCGCGAGAATCCGCGCAGGGCTTAGGGCTTCGCCCAGAAACAGGATACCGACACAGAACGCCCCCACTGCCCCAATACCCGTCCAGATGGTGTAAGCCGTGCCTAATGGCAGGTCGCGCATCGCCAGCGCCAACAGGCCGAAAGAGCCGATCATCGAAAGAGCCATCAAGGCCGTAGGCCACAATCGGGTGAAACCAGCCGATTGCTTCATCGCTACAGCCCAGACGATTTCCAACAGGCCAGCAAAAAGAAGAAAGATCCAGGGCATATGACAACCTCGTATTCGTTCGGGTCGTCCCGAAAGATGTCCCATTATGGGGAGGTCGTCCTCTGAACCCTAGTTAAGCACTTGATGCCGGGGTTCAAGATACGAAAAAGCCGGGCAGTCGAAACCGCCCGGCTACGTGCATCGTCAAACCACCTAATTGGTTATGATTTCCGGGCCCATGAAGGTGTTGGGCAGGAATGTCGAGATCCACGGAATATACGTCACCATAATCAGGAAGACGAAGAGAACAGCGAGGAACGGCAGCGCCGCCTTCACAACGCTCATCATCGGCATACCCGCAACACCCGACGTTACGAACAGGTTCAAACCGACCGGAGGTGTGATCATCCCGATCTCCATATTCACAACCATGATGATGCCCAGATGGATCGGATCAATACCCAACTCGATGGCAATCGGGAACACCAGCGGTGCGACGATCACCAGCAAGCCCGACGGCTCCATGAACTGACCACCGATCAGCAGGATTACGTTGACCACGATCAGGAAGGTTACCGGTCCAAGACCCGCTGAAAGCATGGCGCTAGCAATGTGCTGCGGCACCTGTTCGTCCGTTAGAACATGCTTAAGGATCAGCGCGTTGGCGATCACGAACAACAGCGTCACCGTCAGCTTTCCTGCCTCGAACAGAGTATGCTTGGTGTCGGGATGAAAGAACGCCGTGACCAAAGCGTAGGGCTTTTTCAGCAGCGGCAGGTTCTCTGCGTCCCCTTCCGTACTCAGCGGCCCCATGTCCTTGTAGACGAAACTGGCGATGAAGAAGGCATAGACGGCAGCAACAGCGGCGGCCTCGGTCGGGGTAAAGATACCCCCATAAATGCCACCCAGAATGATAACGATCAGGAACAGGCCCCAACCGGCCTCGCGGGCCGAGGTAAAGACCTCACCCCACCCCTTCCATTCACCCTTGGGCAGGTTCTTGACCTTTGCCATGACATAGATGGTGATCATCAGCATGAAGCCAGCCATCAGACCGGGAATAACGCCAGCCAGGAACATACGCCCAACCGAAACTTCGACGGCGGCAGCATACACAACCATCACGATGGACGGAGGGATCAGGATGCCCAGCGTACCCGCGTTACAGATCACACCAGCGGCAAACTCTTTGGAATACCCAACCTGGCGCATACCTGCGATGACAATCGATCCGATCGCCACAACCGTGGCCGGGGACGATCCTGACAGCGCGGCAAACAGCATACAGGCAAACACGCCCGCAATCGCCAGACCGCCGGGCAGATGCCCCACGCATGCAATCGAGAAACGGATGATCCGACGCGCTACACCACCTGTCGTCATAAAGGACGAGGCCAGAATGAAGAACGGGATCGCCAACAGGGTGAAATGCCCCTCGAACGCCTCAAACAGCGTGCCTGCGACAGAAGCCAGCGAACTGTCGGAATAGATCAGCAGGAACAGGGTCGAGCTGAGGCCAAGTGCTACCGCAATCGGAACCCCGATCAGCAGCAGGCCGATGACCATCGAGAAAAGAAGGATAACGTCCATCAGTCATGCACCCCTTGTTGTGCGCGGACTTCTTCAATCTCGTCCTCGACTTCGTGGCTGGCGACAAGGCGATCGGTCTCACCACGCCAAATTTGAACGGCGACCTGCGTAAACCGGATCACGAGCAGCAGCATGGATACCGGCAGAACCAGGTAAGGTACGACCTTGGGCAGTTTTTCATACCCCTCGCCATAGTTGATCAGGTCTTCCAGAAAGCGCAGCGGCGCGACCATGGGGATGTCGTCTACCTCGTAGAAACTCTGGCTGCGTGCGCCGAAATCAAACCCGGTAGGGAACCAGCGGCCCGATGTTGGCGGCAGATCTGCAAAGACGGCCCAATAATCATATGCCCCTTTGAGCATCAGCAGAGAAAACACCAGACAGCATCCAACCGAGACCAGCGCCATTAGGCGCCTCGGTGCTGGCGCCAGCATGTTCAGGATTGCATCCACGCCCAGATGAGCATGTTTTTTGACTGCGTAAGACGCGCCCAGCAGCACCAGCCAGCCAAACGTGAACACTGTCAACTCAAGTGCCCATAGGATATTGGAATTAAAGACAAACCGCGCAATCACGTTGGCAAATGTAACGACCGTCATAAGGCCCAAAAGCAACGCGATCAGGGTTTCTTCGATATGGTCGATCAGCCCGCCCTGGCCGGAGTTCGCACCAGACATCTTTCAGTCCCCGCATTTTATTGAAGAGAGAGTTGAGAATGGGGCGGGCCATTTCAGCCCGCCCGGCCTGCGCGTCGAATACTCCCCAGTCCCCGGACGCGCGGTCTTTGACCGGATCAGAACCCGGCGTTGATGGCCTGTGCCGCGTCGATCTTGTCCTGACCCACGTCACCGGCGAATTTGTCCCAAACCGGTTTCATCGCGTCGACCCAGGCCTGACGCTGTTCAGGGGTCAGTTCACGGATGACGCCGCCTGCATCGATGATCGACGCTTTGGCCGCTTCGTTCACAGCAAAGGCTTCTTTGTTCCGGGTCTCTGTAACTTCGGCCAGAATAGTCAGGAACTGATCCCGCACCGCCGGATCAAGACTGTCCAGCCAATCCACCGATGTCACGACCAGATAGTCGATGATGCCGTGGTTGGTTTCGGTGATACCGTCCTGCACCTCAAAGAACTTCTTGCCGTAGATGTTCGACCAAGTGTTCTCCTGCCCGTCCACAACGCCCTGTTGCAGCGCGCCATACACTTCCGAGAATGCCATTTTCTGCGGGCTACCACCGATGGCTTCCATCTGTGCCACCAGCACATCTGACGACTGCACGCGGAACTTCAGACCGTTTGCATCCGACGGATCAACCAAAGCCTTGTTGGCCGACATCTGCTTCATGCCATTGTGCCAGAACGCCAGACCTTGCAGGCCACGACGCTGCATGCTGTCTTTCATCGCCTGCCCCTCGGCCGAGGCCTGGAACGCGTCTACAGCGTCGACATTCTTGAACATGAACGGCAGGTCAAACAGGCGGAACTGTTTGGTGAACTTCTCGAATTTCGACAGCGAGGGCGCGGCCAGCTGCACGTCGCCCTGCAACATCGCTTCGAGAACTTTGTCATCGTTGTAGAGAGTCGAGTTCGGGTAGACCTCAACACACATCGTGCCGTTCATTTCATCGTTGACCCGCTGTTCCAGCAGCGAGGCCGCGATGCCTTTGGGGTGTTTGTCGGTGTTCGTCACATGCGCGAACTTAACGACGATTTCGCCTTCATCGCATGCAGCCATACCAGCCGTTGCGGTTACCGTCAGAGCAAGCGCAGTTGCTGCCGTTGTCAGAAGCTTCATCTGATATCCTCCCAGAGTTCTTTGAAACTTGCAGTCGACGCTGGGTAAGCGCCGTATGGTGTGCAGTGAAGCGACTCAGGGTAAAGCACACAACTTTTGACTGCGATTACAGGAAATGTCTGATTACCTGTTTGATACCAAGGCGTTACATCTTTGCTGGTTCGGGTTCTGCACTTCACAGTTCTGAGCCGTGCGAAAACTCGCACATTCTCAGAGAGGCTTGTGCGGATTTCCGCACAAATTTCGAATCAGTTCATCCGAATCAGATGCGCCATTCCGGTTCCTGCTTATCTGCGGTAATCCTCGGGACGAATCTGATAGCGCGCCAGCTTGTCGTAAAAGGTCTTGCGCGGCAGCTTCAGCGCCTTGGCCGCATCTGACGCTTTTCCATTGTGGCGGCCCAAAGCTGCAATCAACAAGGATCGTTCAACCCGCGCCATCTGTTCGCTCAACCCCAGATCCGTTGCCTGCGTAACCTCCTCGGGCATTCCAAGAACAAACCGCATTGCTGCTGACATCAGAGAACGGGCGTTGCCCGGCCAATCGCTGGCCATCAAGGCCGCCAGATGTTCAGACGAAATCTCGGGAATTGCGATGCCTGCCTGCTCGGCCGCTTGCGCCACATAGTGGCGAAAGATGACCGGAATGTCGTCGGGGCGTTCCGCCAGTGAAGGAACACGCACCCGCATTACATCCAAACGATAAAACAGATCAGCGTTGAACCGCCCTTCCGAACTTAACGCGGATAGGTCGGCGGTTGTTCCTGCAATAATACGCCCCCCCGGACCGCGCTCGATGATCTCCAACGCCGCAAACTGCGTGGCTTGGGGCATGGCGGACACTTCGTCCAGAAACAGGGAACCACCCACGGCATCGCCGCAGCTTCGGGCAAGATCATCGGGGCTTAGGCTTGAAGCCGGACGTTTGACAAAAGGCCCCTGACCAGCGGGTGACATCAGGTGAACCACTTCGGCCACTTTGGATATGCCGCTGCCCGGTGGGCCTGTAACAAGAACTTCGGCCCCTGTCGGTGCGACGGTCCGCACGCGGTCCCGCAGCGCTTCGGCTTGCGGAGACAGACCAAAAAGCAAACGTGCTGCCGGGTCCCCCCTTTCAAGTTCGGATTTTAAGGCGCGCTGTTCCAACACTTGGGTGCGGGCTGCGAATGCGCGTTCAAGAACGTCCATCAGGTCAGACGCAGCGCAGGGTTTTTCGAGAAAATCAAACGCTCCTTTTCCGATGGCTTCTACGGCCATTGGGATATCACCTTCTCCGGTCAAAAGGATCACCGGAAGCTCGGGGTCGATGTCCCGAGCATACGCCAACAAGTGGAAGCCATCCCGCCCGGGCATTCGAATGTCCGAAATAATCACACCGGGGAAATCCCGCCGAATATGATCCTTGGCCGCCACAAAAGAACCGGCTGTTGTCGGTGCGTAATCTGCAAGTTCAATGGTTTGCGCCAATGCCTCGCGAACAGCTGCGTCATCATCGACCAACAGAACCCTGCGCATCATGCTGCCTCTTCTTTCCCGTAGGGCTCCAGCTCGACGGTAAACACTGCGCCATCAGCCGTGTTTGCCCCGCGGATTTCACCCCCAAAGCTTTGAACAAGACCATATGATATAGAAAGACCAAGCCCCAGACCTTCAGAGGAACCTACGCTTTTGGTCGAGTAAAACGGCTCGAACACCCGGTCGGGGTCTTCGATCCCCGGTCCGGTATCCTGCACAGAAACGCGCAACCGGTCTTCTTCGTGCATCACAATCGAAATGTACCGCTTGGGTCTCCCCAGCATCGCATCCGCCGCGTTATTGATCAGATTAACAAAGACCTGCACCAAGCGGACTTCACCCCCCCAAACATAAACCGCAGCCTGTCCCGGTTCCCATTCCAGCGTCACATCATCGTCACGCAATCGGGTTTCGGTCAATTCGACGGCAGTTTTCAGAACCTGCACCAGATCGACCCGGCCCATCGGTTCGCTTTCGTTGCGGGCAAACGCGCGCAGGTTCTTGATGATCCGGGCCATGCGGGCGGCCATTTCCGAAATACGCCCAAGGTTTTCGCTGGCCCTGTCGCCTTTGCCGCGTTCAAGAAAGGCCGTACCATTGTCGGCGAACTGCTGGATTGCCATCAACGGTTGGTTGAGTTCGTGGCTGATCCCCGCCGACATCTGCCCCAACGCGCTGAGCTTACCTGCCTGCACCAGCTCTGCCTGCGCTTTTTTCAGTGCTGCTTCGGCCTCCTGACGCTCTGCAACTTCGCGGCGCAATGCGGTGTTTGCTTGGGTCAAAGCACGGGTACGCTGCGCCACCCGGCTTTCCAGAACCGTGTTGGCATTCGCCAGCGTCCGTCGCCGTTCCATCGCAAGATACAGCATCGCGCCAAACGCCAGGCAGATCGCTGCGACCGCCGCCGCCTGCAACCCGGCAAGTCGCCGGGCCGGGGCCACGTCCACCAAAACCTCGGCGGTCATATCGATCACAGGCAATTCAAGCGTTAGGTGCAACGCATCGCGTGGCAAATACCGCCCCCAGTTCAGCCGCCACAATTCATGCTGGCCGACCCGCGTCGCGGCAAAATCCACCGAGGCACCCTCTGGCGGTGTCAGCCCGGACTGGCCAACCTCGCGGCTCCAGAACAGCAAGTCCGACCGGTTTGAGATGAAGACGACGCCGTCAGAATCAACAAAGAAAACGGCTTCGGTACTGCCCCGCCAAGTTTGTTCAATATCCTGGACATCGGCAACCACCATCACTGCACCTTCGACTTGCCCGGAGGCGGCAAAAGTCGGAGCGGCATAGGAATATATCCGGTCGCCACTGTCCGGAGCTACCTCATGCGCTGTGCCAGCCGCACCCTGCATGGCGCGCCTGAACGCTGGATGTGCGGACATGTCTCGCTGTGCCACTGGCTGTGCGGCGACCAGAACCCGACCGCTGCGATCCAGGTACATCATGTTGACGGCCGCTGTCTTGTCGGCAACGTCCAGCAACATCGCTTGCGCGTCATGTATTTGTGTCGGTGTATCCAACGCGTGCAAGGCGGGATGTGTCGCCATCAGAACCGCCAGTTCCTGGTAGACCTGCATCTGGGTGCTGAGCCGATCCGCCGCCAGTTCAAGGTCGGCTTCGGCCTTGTCGCTTAGCTGAGACAGCGCCTGACGATAGCCATAAGACCAAACAAAACCTGACAGCAGCCCGACAGCGGACAAAAAACCGACAATGATCCAAACTCTCTGCATAGACAGGGTCTTGCATTCAACGCGGCTCGTGGCAAGTGTGCGTCGCATGAAGTCATTCTCGCAATCCCCGACAGACCCGGGTTTCGTTCAGAACCCCTACCCTTTCTATGATCAGGCCCGCGCTGCTGGTGATCTGTTCTATTGGCGCGACTACGATATGGCTGCTGCGACGTCCTGCCGTGCCGTGCGGGCACTTCTTCGCGACCGCCGGTTTGGGCGGGAAGTTCCGCCTGAATGCGCGATACAGGGCCCCGCCCATTTGGCCCCCTGGCTGGCTATCGAAGCCCATTCGCTGCTTGAAGCTGAACCCCCGCGACATACCCGCCTAAGGGCGCTTGTTATGCGCGCTTTCACGTCGCGGGAAATATCTGCGTTGCAGCCTTCCATAGAATCGCTATGCCACAGTCTTGTCGAGGCGTTTCCGAATACACCTTTCGATCTGCTGAGCGCTTATTGCACTCAGGTCCCGGTGGTAACTATCTGCCGACTGTTGGGCGTTCCCGAAGACATGGCGCCCAACCTGTTGCAGTGGTCGCATGACATGGTCGCGATGTATCAGGCCAACCGGACACAGGCGACCGAGGATAAGGCCGCCAAGTCCTCTCAGGAGTTCACGGATTTCCTGTTGGGATACATTAAACAACGACGCAACGATCCGCGTGACGATTTGATCACCCGGCTTATCAGCGCCGAGAAGGAAGGCGAAAAGCTGTCCATCGACGAACTGGTCGCAACATGCATCTTGCTGTTGAATGCAGGTCACGAAGCAACGGTGCATTCGCTGGCGAACGGTGTGAAAACCCTGTTGCAAACACATACCAGCCCCGACGTTCTAGGCCCGGACCAGATCGACGCAACGATTGAAGAAATCCTGCGCTATGACCCGCCCCTACACATGTTCACACGCTATGCGTATGAAGACGTTGATATGTTTGGGCATTCGTTCAGACGCGGTGATCAGATCGCACTTTTGCTTGGCGCTGCAAACCGCGACCCTGCGGTCTGGGATGAACCCGACAGGTTTGATCCGACGCGCTCGATTGAGGTCAACACAAGTTTTGGTGGAGGCATCCATTTTTGCGTCGGCGCACCTTTGGCAAGGTTGGAAATGCGCATAGCTCTGCCCATTCTGTTCAACAGCTGCCCGAACCTGCGGCTTGCCGATCCGCCGACCTATTCAGACAGCTATCACTTCCATGGTCTGGAACGGTTAATGGTTCAGGTCTGACCTGTATAAGGCGCGGATCGATCCGGCGCTGGCAGTACCTGCCTTCTATGCCCCTTCAACCAATGCGTTGAGGGGAAGCATCGTTGTGGACTTGATTTCTTCCATCGACAATAGCGCGGTCACATTGTGCACCCGTACCTCCGAAATCAGCGACTGGTAGAATTGATCATAGGCGCGCGCGTTCTTGACCCGAACCTTGAGAATATAATCAATGTCGCCTGCCAGCCGATGCGCCTCCTGCACTTCGGGATGTTCGCGCAATGCCTTAAGGAACTTGCGCTGCCACTCAGCCTCGTGTTCCGACGTGCGGATCAAAACAAAGAAAGTCGCCTCAAACCCTAGCGCTTCGGCATCCAGCAAAACCGTTTGCTGACCAATGATTCCCGCACTCTTGAGCTTACGAATACGATTCCAGACAGGCGTCTTTGAACTGCCGACCCGAGCCGCTATTTCGTCCAGTGACTGCCCTGCATCACGTTGCAGCTCGGCCAGAATTTTCCGATCCGTATCATCTATCCGCACCGACATTCCAATATTCCTTCCACATCGAAGCTTTCGTTCCAAAATTTTGTTTCGATGGAACGTTTGTCCTTATTTGAGCGCCCATATGGCGCTTTGGTGGGAATATTTCCTATATTGAGGGTCAAGTCAAACCACACCCGAGATGATCCGATGCAGGACGTTCGCACAACAGGCACCAAAGGGCATGTCGACTTTGTCGGCGCAGGTCCGGGCGACCCCGAGTTGCTGACACTCAAGGCGCTGACTGCGTTTGAGCAGGCTGATGTTGTGCTGCATGACCGCCTTATCAGTGAACCCGTTCTGGACATAGCCGGTCAAAGCGCCGCTTTGGTTGATGTCGGCAAAGTCGGGTTCGGCCCATCCTGGAAGCAAAGTGATATCGACGCTCTTTTGGTCGAATATGCCCTGAAAGGTAACCGCGTGGTCCGCCTGAAGTCCGGCGATCCCACTGTCTTTGGTCGTCTGGATGAAGAGATTGAGGCCGTCGAGGCGGCTGGAATCACGTGGCAGATCATTCCCGGTATCACGGCGGCCTCTGCCGCGGTGGCTGGTATCGGCCAAAGCCTGACTCAACGCGGCCGGAATTCCTCGGTGCGGTTCCTGACCGGGCATGACATGAAAGGTTTTGCCGATCATGACTGGAATGCCCTGGCACGGGCCGGTTCGGTTGCTGCGATCTATATGGGCAAGAAATCTGCCCGCTTTATCCAGGGTCGCCTGATCATGCACGGTGCCGATCGCGCCACTCCAGTCACACTGGTCGAAAACGCCTCGCGTCCGAACCAGCGGATTCTGGCCACCACACTGGATCAACTGCCCGCCGATCTGGCCGCCGCCGAAATGGACGGACCAGCCCTGACATTCTATGGCCTTGCCCCGCGCGAAGCAACGCAGGCCGTAACCGAATTCAACAAGGAGCTTGCCTGATGGCCCGCGCTTTTACCCCCAAAGTCGTCACCGCAAATGATTTGCTGATAGGTGACGTCATTTACCAGACCGAAGATGACAGTTGGACGCGTGATCTGTCGCAAGCGGAACTGATCACTGACGAAGCACATGCACAGGTGCGTCTGCTGGATGCGGCGCGTCAGGCAAATAAAGTCGTGGGCACTTATCTGGCCGATGCCGTTGCGGGCAAGAACGGCCCCGAGCCCACCCATTTTCGGGAAGATTTCCGCCGGACTGGTCCGTCCAACTATGCCCACGGCAAACAGGAAACTTCCCCGCAGCCCCGGGCCTGACCTCTGGCCATCTCTCTCCCCTTCAAGGCCCCAAGGTTCGGGGCTGCAAACAAGGACAGCTAGACATGTATCGCTACTCCGAGTTCGACACAGCATTTTTGGCAGAACGTAACGCGCAGTTCCGCGCCCAGGTGGAACGCCGCATCGACGGCTCGTTGACCGAAGACGAATTCAAGCCGCTGCGCCTGATGAATGGGCTGTATCTGCAGCTGCACGCCTACATGCTGCGCGTCGCCATTCCCTATGGCACGCTGAACAGTGCACAGATGCGTCAACTGGCGCTGCTGGCCGAGAAGTGGGACAAAGGCTATGGCCATTTCACCACCCGTCAGAACATCCAGTACAACTGGCCAAAGCTGAGCGACGTGCCGGATATGCTGGACGCGCTGGCCGAGGTTGGCATGCACGCCATCCAGACTTCGGGCAACACCATTCGCAACGTGACCGCCGACCACTTTGCCGGTGCCGCTGCAGATGAGGTCGCTGATCCCCGCCCTTACGCCGAATTGCTGCGCCAGTGGTCGACCGACCACCCGGAATTCCAGTTCATGCCGCGCAAATTCAAGATCGCCATCACTGGCAGTGAAAACGACCGCGCCGTGATCAAGGCGCATGACATCGGCCTGCAACTGGTTGAGCGTGACGGCGTTCTTGGCGCGCGCGTCATTGTTGGCGGTGGCCTTGGCCGTACGCCCATGATCGGCAAGGAATTGTCCGAGTTTGTCGCCTTTGACGACCTGCTGGCTTATCTGGAAGCCACCGTTTCAGTTTGGAACCAGATTGGTCGCCGTGACAACAAGTACAAGGCACGTATCAAGATCACCGTGCACGAGCATGGCATCGACGCTATCCGCGCCAAGGTCAACGAACGCTTCCTGAAGGTCCGCCCGCAGTTCAAAGGCGCGGATATGAACCTGCTGGAAGAGATCAAGGGCCACTTTGCACCGCCTGCCTTCCGCCATGCTTCGGTTGCGTCGTTTGAAAGCGCCTATACCAACGATCCGGTCTTCCGCTCGTGGGTCGACACCAACATCGCGCCGCACAAGAATGCGGACCACGCGATTGTAACGATCTCGATCAAGAAGCATGGGGCAACACCGGGCGATGCAACTGCCGAGCAGATGCGCGTTATGGCCGATCTGGCCGAAGAGTTCGCCTATGACGAGCTGCGCATCAGCCATGAGCAGAACGTGATCCTGCCGCATGTCCACAAATCGGACTTGCCTGCAATTCACGCCAAGCTGAAGGAATACGAGCTGGCAACCGCCAATATCGGTCTGATCAGCGATATCATCGCCTGCCCCGGCATGGATTATTGTGCGCTGGCGACGGCGCGTTCGATCCCGGTTGCTCAGGAAATTGCAACGCGGTTCGAGGACCTGAAGCTCGAGCATGACATCGGCCACCTGAAGATCAAGATCTCAGGCTGCATCAACGCCTGTGGTCATCACCATGTCGGCCATATCGGCATTCTGGGTCTGGACCGCGCAGGCGTGGAAAATTACCAGATCACTCTGGGTGGCGATGCGACCGAAACTGCGGCAATTGGTGATCGCACCGGTCCGGGCTTTGCCTATGACGAAATCGTTCCTGCCGTAGAGCGCATTGTCGACACATATCTGAACCAGCGTGCAAGCGCAGAGGAGACATTCCTGGAAACATATCGCCGGGTGGGCATGGCGCCGTTCAAAGACGCCCTCTACCCCGAGGCCCGCGCAAATGCCGCTTGACCTGATCCAGACGGAACTGGGCCGGGACAGACGCGAACTGACTGAACGTGTCGAAGACCTGAATGCCCGGTTCCGGCACCACAGCGCCCATGATGTCATGCATGGAGCAATTGATGAGATCGATGAGCTTGCTCTGGTCTCGAGCTTTGGTGCGGAATCCGTCGTTCTGTTGCACATGGCGGCGGTGGTGAACAAGGCAACGCCCGTTCTTTTCGTGGACACGCAAATGCTGTTCACCGAAACGCTGGAATACCAGCAGGAGGTGAGCGAGCGTCTGGGGCTTACCAACATTCGCATCATCCGGGCCGAGGATGCAGAGGTTGAACGCGAAGACCCATACGGCGCATTGCGCCTGCGCGACACGGACGCGTGCTGCAACCTGCGCAAGACTTTCCCGCTGCAAAGGGCACTGGTGGGGTTCGATGGCTGGATAACCGGACGCAAGCGGTTTCAGGCAGGCACGCGCGCTGCGCTGGAATTCTTCGAGGTCGAGGACGGAACAGGCCGGATCAAGGTCAACCCGCTCGCCCATTGGGCGCCCGAGGATGTGCGGGCCTATATGGAAGAAAACAACCTGCCCCGGCATCCGCTGGTGGCCAAAGGATACCCTTCGATCGGCTGTGCGCCCTGCACCTCGCCTGTCAAAGAGGGCGAAGACCCCCGCGCCGGACGGTGGCGCGACCAGAACAAGGAAGAATGCGGCATCCATTTTGTCGATGGCAAGATGATGCGCATCGGAGAGAAAACATGAACGTAATCGTAACGGATGAGGGCTTTTCGCCCGATGACTGGACCGACGGCTTTGTCACTCTGGATGATGCCGCCAATGACGTGGTCGCGCTGGACGTGAGCTCGGAGACAGACCCGGACGAACTGTTTGACCGGTTGGGCGGCACGAGGCTGGTTCGGGTAGACTTCCCGTCTTTCGCAGATGGTCGCGGATTTACCATCGCCCGCACATTGCGCCTGAAGGGCTACAAAGGCCGGCTGCGCGCCAAAGGGCATGTGCTTGCCGATCAATACGCCATGGCGCGCCGCAGCGGCTTTGACGAGGTCGAGATCGACGGAGAACTGGCAGACCGCCAATCCGAGGATCAGTGGCTGGCCCGCGCGAACTGGAAAGAGAATAACTATCAGGCCCGCCTGCGCGGCTGATCCCGCGATTGCCAGCCTGTGACGCAAAGGGGGCAATCTGTCCCCTTTTCCTGACTTGGATCAAAGATTAAACGGAGATGTCGGTTTAGCAGACCGGCAGGTAAACGATGACAGAGATGAAGCCCGTGAGCGAAGCAACCGCCGTAAAAATCCCCGTCCTGCCGGACGCGCAAACTGTAACCGATGTCAAACACTGGACCGACAGCCTGTTTTCATTCAAGGTGTCTCGCCCGGCCTCGCTGCGTTTCCGTTCGGGCGAGTTTGTGATGATTGGTCTTCTGGGTGACAACGGCAAGCCGTTGCTGCGCGCCTATTCCATCGCCTCGCCCTCGTGGGATGAAGAGCTGGAGTTTTATTCGATCAAGGTTCAGAACGGCCCGCTGACCTCGAAATTGCAACATATCAAACCGGGTGACCAGATTATCCTGCGTCCCAAACCGGTTGGCACATTGGTGCATGACGCCCTGCTGCCCGGCAAGCGCCTGTGGTTTTTTGCGACCGGCACCGGCTTTGCGCCTTTTGCCTCGCTGCTGCGTGAACCGCAGACCTATGAGGACTATGACGAGGTCATCATCACCCACACCTGCCGCGAAGTGGCAGAGCTGGAATATGGCCGTCAGCTGATCGACAGCATCCGTCAGGACGAACTGTTGGCCGAACTGATCGGTGAAGGATTTGCCGACAAGATCCGCTATTACCCGACCACCACACGGGAAGAGAGCCCAAAGATGGGTCGCATCACCACTTTGCTTCAGGACGGCACCGTGTTTTCCGACTTGGGTATTGACGGTGGCATCAAGCCCGAAACCGACCGTGCAATGGTTTGCGGTTCGTTGGCTTTCAACCTGGATATCAAGGAAATCCTCGAAGGGTTTGGATTGCGTGAAGGTGCAAACTCAGAACCCAAGGAGTTCGTGATCGAAAAAGCCTTTGTCGGCTAAAGCAACCCTGCGTTCAGGGCTTTGCCACCCTGAACGCGAAAAACACCGGCAGAAAACAAGTTTTTTCGCATTACCCTGTATTTATGCCGCTTGAAGTGCGGCTCTGCCCGGTTTAAATTCCGGGCTCGAAATTCTGCAATCATCAAAGGAATGAACCCATAGCTCGCAGACCTCACAACGCGCCGCCACAGAGAGACACCGGCCCGCGCGTCAATGATAAGATCCGTGCCCCCGAAATTCGCCTGATTGGCGCCGAAGGTGAAAACGTCGGGGTGGTTCATCCCGCCAAAGCCATGCAGATGGCCGCAGATGCAGGTCTTGATCTGGTCGAAATCTCGCCCAATGCGAACCCACCGGTCTGCAAGATCATGGATTTCGGCAAGTACAAGTACGAAACGCAAAAACGCGAAAACGAAGCGCGCAAAAAACAAAAAGTCATCGAAGTGAAAGAGGTCAAGTTCCGACCGAACACCGATACGCATGACTATGACGTCAAAATGAAGAACGTCTTTAAGTTTCTGGAAAAGGGCGACAAGGTCAAAGTCACCCTGCGCTTTCGTGGCCGTGAAATGGCACACCAGAACCTGGGTCGCGAATTGCTGGAACGTGTGGCCGAAGACATCAAAGAGGTCGGCAAGATCGAAAACATGCCGAAGATGGAAGGCCGTCAGATGGTCATGATGATCGGCCCGCTTCCGCATAAGTAATCTGCTTAAAAGACAGAAACGATCAAAGCCCCTTCGCTGCCGAAGGGGCTTTTTTGTTCAGGTCGCGCGTCTGCTTCGTAACCAGTTGACCGCATCTCTGAAGTCGAAAAGCAAGGAAATTATGTCAACGATCAGAAGCACCCAAAGAAACTTGATAAAGGCAATGCTCAGGGTCGCATCGGAAAACAACAAAAGCGTTACGATGACAACCAGTGGAACCCAGCACAGAATGTGCGGCAAAGCCATCGCACCGCTCATCCCGCGCGCAACCGCCATGATGGGTATGTTCAGCGCCATACCGGTAATCGCCAGAACAGCGATGAGCATCCCCTGCGGCTGATCCAGGAAAGCAAGCGGAACCAAATTAACCGGCACCAATATTACGGCCACCCAGATCTGCACCCAAAGGGGAAGCGCGCGGAAACTGCGCCAAATATCCAGCGCCATTGATTTCGCCTTTTCAGATACTTCTCCCGCGACACTAACAAATAACCTGCGGGCGAACAGTGCGCTCACGGTAATGTCAAAGCACGGCGGAAATGGCGCGTTCCAGTTTGCTGACGAGTTCGCCTATCTGTTCCTCTTCGATGATAAAAGGCGGCGCCAGCAGGACGTGATCGCCGTTCCGGCCATCCCGCGTGCCTGCCATGGGATAGCAAATCAACCCTTCAGCCAGTGCTGCCTTTTTCACCTTACCTGCGATGCCGCGTGATGGATCAAAAGGTTCCTTGGTGTCACGGTCAACGACCAGTTCAACACCTCGGAACAACCCACGACCACGGATATCTCCCACGTTCGGGTGCTGTCCGAATGCTGCCTCAAGGGCAGATTGCAGCTTGTTGCCCATGACCCCGGCACGCGCAGGTAAATCCCGTTCGGTCAACTCACGGACCACCGCCAATGCGGCGGCTGTGGCGACTGGATGACCGACATAGGTGTGCCCATGCTGGAAAAACCCTGATCCATCGCGGATCGCGTCATAGATTTTACCGGTGCACAGCATGGCTCCGATTGGTTGATATCCAGCCCCCAACCCCTTGGCAATACAAAGAATATCCGGTTCGATACCGTCATGATCGCAGGCAAACATGTGACCGGTTCGGCCCATACCGCACATCACCTCATCCAAGATCAGCAACACACCATAGTGGTCGCAAATCTCGCGAATACGCTTGAAATATCCTTCAACCGCAGGAACTGCGCCAAGGGTGGCCCCGACCACTGGTTCGGCCATAAATGCCATGACCGTATCGGGACCCAGCCGCAGGATTTCAGTTTCCAATTCATTCGCCACACGCTGGCCGTAGTCAAAACTGCTCTCGTCTTCCGGTTTTTCAGCATATTCGTAGCAGGCAGAGATATGGGTCATCTCGATCAGCATCGGAGCGAATTGTGCCCGTCTCCATGCGTTACCCCCTGCGGACAAAGCCCCCAAAGTGTTGCCGTGATAGCTTTGCTTTCGCGCGATAACGTGACGGCGTTCAGGTTGTCCGATTTCTAGAAAATATTGGCGCGCCAGTTTGATCGCCGCTTCGGTCGCCTCCGACCCGCCCGAAACAAAATACACACGGTCCAGATCCCCCGGTGCATGCCGGATCAACAATTCGGCCAAAGCCTCGGCCGGTTCCGATGTCATGAACCCGGTATGTGCAAAAGCGATCTGTTCCACCTGTTGCTGTACCGCTTGGATCACGGCCTGATTCGAATGACCCAGACATGATACCGCGGCATCACCGCAATCCAGGTATCGCTTGCCCTCTGCATCAATCAGATAACAGCCATCGCCGCCAACCGCGACGGGGAGGTCCGATTTCGTGTGACGTGGGAAAACATGACTCATTTCTTTGCCCTTCCAAGCAATTCAACTAATGCTGCGACCGAAGCCGCGTTATCTGCCCAAGGTCTGCCATCCGGCCCCGTCAGACTGTTCTCAAACCCAACCCGCACGTCACCACCGCGTCGTGCAGCCTCGGCCAGACAGGCATGTTCTTGCGCACCAAAGGCGCACACCATCCAACGAGCCGGGCTTTTTGGAAAAGCCTCGAGATCGGCTGGCATAGATTGCTGTCCATCGCTGTATCGCCCCAGAACAAGCAAACGGTCTGTCTGGTTCGCCTGTACGATGCCCTGAGCGCGCCAATGGTCCAGTAATCGTGCGTCCTCTGCATCATACAAAATGTGCTGAACCCGTGTGCCCTGATCCGCGCATTGTGCATAGACCCTGGGTGCAAGGTTAAGGTCGCGGGCGATTTCACGCACCGAGATTGAGGCCCATTCAGGTCGCACCTTTCGCAGACAGTCCAGTTGCGATGCTACGTCGAACTGCCCGGCGGCTTCAGTCGTGATCTGTAGCTTCATTTCTGGAACCTCGCGCTGCAATTCCGCGAGCGTTTCCCGGTACAATCCGGCGTCCAGTGAATGCCGTCCGTCTGCATCTCGAATATGCAGATGCAACCCGTCCGCACCCGCAGCATGACAATCCCGTGCTGACGTGACGATCTGATCAATCCTGAGCGGTAAGGCGGGATGATCCAACGCGCTCCGCCGGGCGCCGTTTGGCGCAACCAGAATGTAGGGCCTGTCCAAGCTGTCGGTTGTTTTTGATGTCATAGCACCACCCAAGTCTTTGCCTTCAGTTAGAGTCGCCGGAAGACGTTTTCAATTTACACAAAAGAAAACATATGTTTCTTTTCTGCATGGCACCTACCCTTGCAGCCTTGACCAGCCAAATTCGGCGCGAGATCGACGAGATGCCTGCGCAGATGCAAGTCGCGGCGAAGTATATCATCGACCATCCCGGTGATTTCGGCCTGAACCCGGTCCGGGTGACCGCTAATCGGATCGGCATCAGCACCAGTGTTCTTGTTCGACTGGCACAGCGTATGGGTTTCGACAGTTTTGACGCCTTCCGCCACCCATTTCGCCTTGCCCTCACAACAGACAGCGAAGACAGGATAGGTCAAGAGTGGCTAACCACATCACCCGGCCAAGACCTTTTCCACGGCGCACAGGCCAGATTCGCGCGCAATGAGATGAATGTTGTGTCCCGCTCTCTGCGTCTGATGGAGCCGAATTTGGCCAAGCGTGCCGTTGAGTACATGGTGTCTGCACGTCGCTGTTATGTGACCGCCACAAGGGCCAGCCATGCGCTGGCCTATTACTTTCACTACGCCGGCCGTATGGCCCATCCCGGATTACAGCTGATACCTCGGCACATGGGCTCGGCCATCGACGACCTAGTCGAGGCCACGTCCGAGGATTGTTTGTTTGCCGTCACGGTCCATCCCTATTCCGCAGATACGATCCAGTCGATGCGCTTTGCCCGCGACCGAGCCATGAAGATTGTGTTGCTGTCGGATAGCGAGGTGATTGCCCCCGGCGTCAATCCGGATGTGGTTCTTAGCGTCAGCACCCGCACATTACATCCGTTTTCAAGCTTTTCTGGCGCGATGGCGGTTCTGGAATGCCTGCTCGGTCATCTCTTCGATGCAGGGGGCGAAGCTGCCCGGGATAGGGTCGAACAGTTTCAGAAAGCGCGGGAGGACACCGGCGCGTATTGGCGACCCGGCGTGTTGCCAAGGATGAGAAAACCCTAGAATATCAGTAATAAACTGGCCGCAAGCGCGGTGTGATAGGCCGTATCACGAACCTTGGCGGCGGTCAGTCGTTTCGTTTCGCTCGCGGCTGGGGTCTGGTTGGGATTTCCTTCAGCAATCCGCCAACACCCATTCCGGCAATATCTGCGCCTGTTGTTTCAATCCCGCATGCGACACGCGACAGCACCCAATCCGCCCCATTCAACGCCGGAGAGCGGGCGCATCCCGGCAAACCGATCACAGGTCGGCCTTGCAGGTCTCCCAGAAACAGCAGGTTTCCCGGATCAACCGGCATACCAAAGCGATCAATCGTCCCACCGGCCTGCCGAACGGCCGACGGTGCGACATCGTTTGGGTCCGAGGTGGCCGAACCCGTCAATATCATTAGCAGATCACCCTTCCCCTTAGAAATCGCGCTGGTCAAGGAATCTGTTCGATGCGGAACAATCTGCACATCCGAAAGCTCCATTCCCAATGCCTCGACCCGTCCCCGAATGGCGGCAATCCCCTTTTCGTTCGGTGGCCCACCGGGTATCTCTGAGACAACAAGACCGGCTGTCCGATGAACTGGCCGCGCCAAACGCACAGCCCCTTGTGCCAGACCGGCGGCACGCTGAACATCAGCCTCTGGCACGGCATATGAGATGACCTTGATGGTCGCCACCATGCCGTTCGCACCCATTTGCTGGTACTGCGGAACGGTCGCAACGGTAATCATTGGATTGACCAGATTGAACAATTCAAGTGCACGAACATCGAGCACGGCAACCCCTGGCCCCTCGGCCAAAAGGTTTACCCGCCCGGTAAATGCCTCGGTAACCCGCAAGTTGGCTGATGCCGGATCAGGTGCCAGCGCAGACGCCAGTTTGCGTGCCGCCTGATCTTCATGGCAATCACCGGTATCCAGCCGGGCAACAATGACCTCGCTTAGACCAGCCTTTTCCAGTTGCGCCAAATGTTCCGAGCGCAATTCAAGCCCTTTGCGAAACTTTCGCCCATCCGCTGTAACCGAATGCGCCAGAATGGCCCCCTCTGCCTGGGACACCGGCACAGGCCCAAATTTCATGCTTTCCCTCGCAGAACGGCCGTTATCTGTGCCAGTATCGCAACCGCGATTTCCGAAGGACCGGCGGCCCCGATATCCAGGCCAATGGGACCATGAATGCCAGAGATTTGCGCATCGGTGAAACCGGCCGCTTTCATACGCTCAATGCGCTTGGCATGGGTGCGTGTTGACCCCAATGCACCGATATAGAACACATCGGCGTCCAACGCGGCTTGTAGCGCCGGATCATCGAGTTTTGGGTCATGTGTCAGCAGGACAATAGCGGTCCGCGCGTCCAGTCCAAGATTCGCAACGGCTTCATCCGGCCAATCCGTCAGGATCGTTTCACCGGGAAAACGCGCACTGGACGCGAAGGCGTCACGCGGGTCGATAATTGTTGGATCATAGCCCGCAATCCGCGCCATCGGCACCAGAGCCTGCGCAATGTGAACCGCCCCAACAACCAGCAACCTCAGCGGTGGGTTATGTACTGCGACAAAGGTCTGGCCATCCTCTTCGAACCCTGACCGATCCATACGCAGCCTGTCGGCATAAGCGTTGCGGCGCAGCGCCCTGCGCCCGGTCTCGATGTTGACTTCGTAGGCAACGGGCGTTCGAGCGGCCCGAGCGGCAACCAGTTCCGCCAACATAGATTCTGGCAGGACTTTTCCTATGGGTTCGACAAGAATGCGTATGGTCCCCCCACAGGCCAAACCAACCGCGAAAGCATCGTCGTCACTGACCCCGAATTCAAGCAAACGCGCTTCGCCTTCATCAATGGCTTCAAGCGCCTCGACGATAACAGCACCTTCGACACATCCACCAGAAACGGAACCTTCGATCCGACCATCGCCGCCAATCACCAATTGGGATCCCACCCGCCGCGGCGCACTGCCCCAGGTTTCGACAACTGTAGCGAGCGCCGCGCCGCGCCCGCTGCGGTGCCAGTCAAGCGCCGTTTCAGGACTGTTGTCGAATCGCTTCATCGGAACCTCTGGATGACCTATTACACCAACATAAGCGGGATTTGCGGGATGAAAAGCGCACCAAGCTTACCAAAAGGTCTATATTGGACCCCATTAGGCAACGCCACGGCCTGAAAGATATTCAACAAATCATAGCATTGATTGTTTGTGACCCGAGTTCTAGCCTGTACAGGCAACCGGCATCGGGTCTGGCTTGCATACCAAACAATTCATAGATCGGAGACATGCAGTTGAAACGTATTCTTGCACTGGGCGCGGCAGTTGGTCTTTTGACGTCAACCGCAGCGTGGGCTGACACATTCCAACGCTATGGAGAGGTTGAAGGCTGGAAAGTCTTCATCGACAATGAAAAGAAATCCTGCCTGATCGAGGCCGTCGATGATGCGGAAAACGTCGTTCAGATGGGACTGACCGAAGATCGCGGTGTCGGATATGTCGGCGTGTTCACCAAGGCTGAAACCGATATCAAACGTGGCGAGACGCAAGAAGTTGCTATCCTGCTGGGCGACAACATCTATCTGGGTGAAGCGACCGGCATGAAAGGTAACATCACCAAAGGCTATTCCGGTGGATATGTCCTGTCGGACAGCCCTCAGTTCGCGGATGATCTGGCCAAGAAAAAGGTCATGATCGTTTTCCCTGAGACAACATATGCCTTCACAGTCGATCTGACAGGCACTTACAAAGCCATGGAGATGGCCCGCAAGTGCAATGAAGAACAGCTGTCGTAAGCTGCTAGTCGGAAAGCGCGGCCATCAGCCGCGCTTTCTGCCCATGATCGTCGGGTTGTGAAATCGCTGTGGCCAAGTCTTCGAGTGAGGCAATCGAATGCCCTGCGCGAAAACTGTCAACATGCGGCAGCATCGCGGCAACCCCTTGCGCCCTGGGCGCGAACCCGTCCCAACGCAACAAGGGATTCAGCCAGATCAGGCGTTTTGAGGACAGGTGCAGACGCTCAATCTCTTTCCTGAGGAGCTCGGGATCACCTCGCTCGAGCCCGTCGGTGATCAGCAGAACAACCACCCCTTGCCCCATCACCCGGCGTGACCAGTCCCGATTGAATTGATGCAGGCACTCGCCGATACTAGTGCCGCCCTCCCAATCCTGTGCCTCGGCACCTGCGGCGGCAAGTGCCGCGTCTACATCTCGTTGGTGCAGGTGGCGCGTTATGTTGGTCAGGCGTGTGCCGAATGTGAAGGCATGGACCTTGGCCCAACCCGCTCCCTTGGTGTTCGATACCGTGTGCAGGAAATGCAGGATGATCCGACTGTACTGGCTCATCGAGCCGGAAATATCGCAAAGTGCGACAAGATTTGGCCAGCGCGGTTTGGGTTGTAGTCTGGCAATATCGCGCAACTCACCCCCTTGCCGCATGGCCGCGCGCAAGGTGCGGGCACGGTCGATGCGGTGCCCCAGATGGCTGGTCTGCCCGCGGCGTGATTCAATTGGCTTTACTGGCAGTGTCATCCGCGCCAATACGCGCTTGGCCTGCGCGATTTCGGCGGTGCTCATCTGCTCGAAGTCCAGATTGCGCAGCCGCTCCTCGGACGATGCAGTCTGGGTTGCGTCGATTTCGATCTCGGTTTCGTCTTCCCCTTGTCCTGCAGCGTCCGGCAAATCACGCTCAACCCCGTCCAGCAGCGCCTCAGCTGCGCGCTTTTCACCGGCATCGGCCTTGCGTTCTTCCTGAACGCCGCGAATTGCAGGAAGCATCATAGCCATCATGTGTTCCATGTAACGCGGATCTCGCCAGTACATTCGGAAGACTTGCGCAAAAACCACGCGGTGTTCCGGGCGGTTCACGAAACAGGCGTGTAAGGTCCAATAGAAATCCTGTTTCTCGGAAAAACCTGCCGCCTGCACCGCACGAATTGCGTCGATCACACGACCGGGTCCGATTGGCAGCCCAGCCTTTCTGAGTGCGCGGGCAAAATGGGTGATGTTGTGCGCCAGCTTTGGGTTGTCTGGGATATCCAGCGGAAGTTGTTCGGCCATCAGACGTTATGGGGGCTCTGCCCCCATACCCCCGGAGTATTTGGAAAAAGATGAAACATCAGACCGGTTCGAGCGTGGCCTTGGCCTCGTCGAGGATGCGTTTGGCCTCGGACCCCTGAAGTTTTTGAATGTCGTCCTGATATTTCAGGATCGCACCCAGCGTGTCGCCGATCACCTCGGGGCTGAGGTTCAACACATCCAGCGCCAACAGGCATTTCGCCCAGTCGATGGTCTCGGCCACACCGGGTTTCTTGAACAAATCCTCGGTGCGCAAACGTTGAACGAAGGCTACAACCTCGCGACTAAGCCCTTCCGCAGCTTCAGGCGCGCGCGCATGCAGAATTTCGATCTCACGTTCGAAATCAGGATAATCAACCCAGTGATACAGGCAGCGACGCTTGAGGGCATCGTGCACTTCGCGGGTCCGGTTCGACGTGACAATTACAATCGGTGGTTCGGGTGCTACAACAGTGCCCAGTTCAGGAATCGTGACCTGAAAATCACTCAGAGCTTCCAGTAGAAAGGCTTCGAACGGTTCATCGGTCCGGTCCAGTTCGTCGATCAGAAGAACCGGCGCTCCATTTTCGTCCGGGCGCATTGCCTGCAACAAGGGGCGTTCGATCAGGTATTCATCCGAAAACAGTTCCGCCTGCAACGCGCCCCGGTCGGCCCCACCTGCGGCCTCGGCCGTTCGGATCGCGACCATCTGCGCCGGAAAGTTCCATTCGTAAACGGCAGAAGACGCATCCAGACCTTCGTAGCATTGCAGACGGATCAGGCGCCGGTTCAACCCGGATGCCAGAGCCTTGGCGATCTCGGTCTTTCCCACCCCTGCCTCGCCTTCCAGAAACAACGGGCGTCCAAGCTTCAGCGACAGGAACACAACCGTCGCAAGGGCGCGACCACAGACATAGCCCTGACGACCCAGCATCTGCTGCACGGCATCGATGGAAACTGGCTGTGTCATGGAACCCCTTTCTGCTTTAGGGATAAACAGGTCATGCAACCGTCTGGCCGTCAAGGCCTCAACCTTTCTCAGAGCTACGACGTTCAGGTCGGTTGACAAGATTTTCTTTGTGGCTTGCGCGGACGCAGTTGGTCTTTCGCAACAGCTATGTTAGCGGAAGGCCATGACCGACACCCTTACGCTCCACCGCCCCGACGACTGGCACCTGCATCTGCGCGATGGCGCGATGCTACAAGCCGTTCTGCCCGAAACCGCGCGCCATTTCGCCCGTGCGATCATTATGCCGAACCTAGTGCCGCCGGTTGTGCGTGGCGACCAAGCTGTCGCCTATCGAGACCGCATTCTGGCGGCCCTTCCCGACGGTATGACGTTCGAGCCGCTGATGACCCTGTATCTGACCGAAAATACAGATGCCGCAGATGTCGCAGCGGCCCATGCCAGCGGTGTGATCAAAGCCGTCAAACTGTATCCTGCCGGGGCTACGACCAACTCTGCCTCGGGTGTGCGCGATTTCGACAAAGTGCGCCCGGTGCTTGAGAAGATGGCCGAAATCGGCTTGCCCATGTGCGTACATGGCGAGGTGACGGATCCCGAGATCGATATATTTGACCGCGAAGCCGTGTTCATCGACCGGGTTCTTGATCCGATCCGCAGATCGACACCAGGCTTGCGTGTGGTGATGGAACATATCACCACGTCCAATGGTGTGGATTATGTCAAAGCCAACGTGATTGATCTGGGTGCAACGATCACGGCGCATCACCTGATTATCAACCGCAACCACATCCTGGTTGGTGGCATCAAACCGCATTACTACTGCCTTCCCGTTGCCAAGCGCGAAGAACACCGTCTGACCCTGCTATCCGCTGCAACATCGGGCGATGCGCGGTTTTTTCTGGGTACAGACAGCGCCCCGCACACGGATGCAAACAAGGAAATGGCTTGTGGCTGTGCCGGTTGTTTCACAGCGACCAACACTATGTCTTTGGTCGCCGAGATGTTTGACCGGGAAGGTGCTTTGGACAAGCTGGAAGGATTTGTGTCGCTCAACGGGCCAGGTTTCTATCGCTTGCCCGTGAACCAGGAGATGATCACCCTGACCAAGGGTGAGCCCGTTTCGTATCCCTCAAAGATTGACACAGGCGATGGACCGGTCACTGTGTTTGACCCGGGCTTTCCGTTGCACTGGCGCGTGGCTTAACCCGCCACTTGTTCGGCCAAATCGCAAGCACGTCCCCCGGTGCGCAGCATCGACCAGATCGAGTCCGCCTCATCCGCGCCGATCAGCTTGGTCGCTTTGTCGCGCACGCGATCCTCGCGGTCAGACAGCGGCATTGGGTTCAGCAGATCATGCGTTGCTTCGCGGCGAATGCCATCGCGACGCAGCAGGGACAGATGCGACTGCGTTTCTGACAGGCTTTCATCTGCCTTGACCGTGATGCGGTCGCGCAAAGACGTTATACGCGGGTCGAGGCAGACCTTGTCAGTGAAACTGCCTGGCAAAGCCGTATCATATCCCAGCGCCTGCATCGCGATCACTGTCCGATAGGAAAACTTGGCTCCCAGTCCGGTTGTCGGCGACAGCTGATTGCACACACTCATCCAGCGCGGATGCGTTTTTATCTGGATCTCGGCGACCTCGGGTTCTGCTATGTCCAACTCCCGCGCAGCTTCCAGCGCGGCGTGAAGACCGTGGCAACAGGCGTGAAACTTGTGGCTGACCGTTTCAAACAGCCATTCATCGCCCAACCCATCCAGAGCAGTTTGGTCTGCTGCGCCTTGATGCGTTGCGCCAAACCCAAAAGGACCTTCCAGCGCGTCGGCGTTGACCTGAAAACCGCGCTGCACCAGCAAGGCGGTCTCGACCCCTGCCGAGGCGGCAAGTCCGGCGTTATACGGCTTGCCCATGGTTCCGAACTGCGCCTTCAGCCCCGCCGCACGCGTTGCCGTCAGACCCAGAACCATTCGCATCTGGTTTGCGTTAAACCCCAGCAAACGGCCAACAGCAACTGCCGCCCCGAAGGCACCGGATGTTGCCGTCTGATGAAACCCTGCCTGATAGTGGCCGCGTCCCAGCCACAAGCCAATTCGGATTGAGGTTTCCATACCCACCAAAACGGCTTCGAGCATGTCGACTAGAATACGGTCATCCCATTCGGCCACAGCAAGGGCTGCGGGCAAAATGGCGACGGAAGGATGCCCGATATGGGCGAAATGCGTGTCATCGTAATCCAGCGCGTGGGACACCGTGCCGTTGACCAAAGCCGCACCGCGCAGCGGTGCCGAGTCGCCGCCAAAGAGATGTGCCTGAGGATTCCCACCCTCGGACAGTATCATGTCGCGAACCGTGGCTGAGACGGGTTCGCGCACGCCTGCCCGGCCCACAGCGACCCAGTCAAGAACGGAAAGCGACGTGACGATTCTTGCCTGAGACGACGTCGAAACCGGGCCTGCCGCAAATGCGGCCAATGATGCTGTAAATTCCGTCATGCGCGTAGTCTAGCGTGCGCCTGACAAGGGTAAAGACCTAGCTGTAGAGTTGTTGCGCGCGCGCCTCGAACGCGCGCACGATCCGATGCATGGCTTCGTTGAATACCACGCCGATAATCCCTTGCAGGATGGCATTCTTGAATTCGAAGTCCACATGGAACGAGACGTTGCAACCCCCATCAGGCGCGTCCTCGAACTGCCAGTCGGATTTCATGTATTTGAAGGGGCCGTCCAGGTATTCGGTGTCGATTTTCTTTTGATCCGCAAACAGGGTTACCTTGCTGCCAAATCGTTCCCGGAAAACCTTGAACGAGATGACCAGATCTGCCTCCATCACCTCAGCCTCTTCCAGCGCATAGGTCTTGCGAATGCGGGCAGCAGCGCACCACGGCAGAAATTGCGGGTACTTGGCCACGTCGGCAACCAGGTCGTACATCTGCTGGGCTGTATAAGGCAGGTGGCGGGTTTCCGAATGGATAGGCATGACGTCCGGTATTTGCAGGTGACAATGGCGCGTCATGTCGTATGTTGCGCGCCAAAGATCAAGGGGGCTGCGATGACTGACCGCGCATATGTGATAGATGAGATGATCTCGGCAAAGGCCATCGCTGCTCGAATCGAGGAGCTGTGTCGCGACATTTCGGCAGAGTTCGAAGACACCGACAAGCTGGTGGTCGTGGGTCTGCTGCGCGGCAGCTTTGTATTCATCGCCGACCTTGTGCGCGAACTTGACCTTCCGATCGAAGTGGATTTCCTTGAAGCTTCTTCTTACGGAGACGCGATGGAGAGCAGCCGGGAAGTTCGTATTCTCAAAGACTTACGCGGCGCAATTGAAGGGCGCGACGTGCTGGTTGTCGAGGATATCGTTGACACTGGCCATACGTTGAACCATGTCACCAAGTTGCTGCAAAGCCGTAACCCCGCGCGCCTGAAATCCATTGCCCTGCTGGACAAGCCGAGCCGCCGCGAAGTGGATTTCCGATCAGACTGGATCGGGTTTGAGATTCCAGACGAATTTGTCGTGGGATATGGAATTGACTACGCCCAACGCAATCGCAACCTGCCCTATATTGGCAAAGTCCGCTTTACAGACGAATAGCTGAGCGGGCAATTTACAGATCTCGTGCTCAGACCCGTTTAAAAATTCAATTTTTAGAATATCATTGGACAATTATCGCCTCGTCGCTTTATCTTTCAGGAAGTAGCAGGAGTATTGATAATGAAGCGGTTTTTCGCGATAGCGGGCGTCTTTTTGGCGATCGTGTCCCTTGCAGGTGCGTCTTATGCAAAAGACAACAAAGGCAAAGGGCAAGGTGCCAACAAAACCAAAGTAGAGAAATCCATTAAGTCAAACGGCAAAGCTGTTCCGCCTGGTCAAATCAAACGATACACCCGAGGTCAGAAATTGCCGAACGACCTGCGTTTTGATTATATTAACGACCTCGACAACTGGAAGCTCAAGCCACTGAAGCCGGGGCAACGGTATATTCGGGTCGACGACGAAATAATCTCGATATCGGATGATACGAAGACTGTAATAGAAGCTGTTGGAATCGTTGGCGATCTGATGAACTGAAAGCCTCGGTCCTAGCAGTCGCGGCCTAACACAGCTTCGATGGCCTTCAAAAATACCCCGGTCCCAATCGGAATAAGCGCATCCGGGAAGTCGTAGTCCGGGTTGTGCAACTGGGGATGGTCGCTCCCCGACCCCAACCAGAACATGGCGGTTTTCGCGCTTTTTCCAAACTGGCCGAAATCTTCTGAAAACCGCTGTGGCTGATCGGTCAACCTGCAAGAAACGCCCTGCTCCGTGCAGGCCTTGGACAGGATCGAAACTGCTTCCGGGTGATTGGCACAAGCCTCAAACACTTCGTCATAACTGATTTCGACCGCCAGCCCTTCGGCTTTGGCCGCTTCGCGGACCAGCGACTCAGCGTCGGTGATCAGTTGCGCCATTCTCGCGTCCGTGACGGTGCGAAGCGTCACCCACAGCTCGGCCCGCCCCGGTGCTACTCCGACCGTGCGCTCACCCAACGTGGCATGTGTGACGGTCGTCAACGCGTAATCGTCATTCAGATCCCCGCCGCCGCCTAACGCGGTCAAAGCCGGCATCAGGCGTGCCAGCGCACCGGCAGGTGACACCCCATCTTGCGGAGCGGCAGCATGTGACGTCTTTCCGGTCAGAACGATCTGCATCCCGCGTGAGGCGCAATTGGCAGAACCGCTGCAAATTTCGACCGCCCCCAACTCCAATCCCGGTAAGTTGTGCAAAGACAACACCAGGTCGGGCGCAACCTCGGCGTATTGGGGATCAGCTCGGAAAGCGATTGCACCATGGCCGGTCTCTTCGGCTGGCTGGAAAATCAATACGACGCGGCCCTTTTTGGGGCGTTGATGATTCAACACGTCTGCCACGCCCAGAACCATTGTCATATGACCGTCGTGGCCGCACAAATGCCCTTTGCCCGCGACCTGAGATACATGGGAATGGTTCGCCAACTCCTGGATCGGCAGCCCATCCAGTTCGCAGCGAATGCCCAGCGTGGGACCGGGTTGGCCACTTTCGAAAACAGCAGCGATCCCGTGCCGACCTATTCCGGTCATAACATGGTCAGCACCAGCGTCGCGCAGAAATTCAGCCACCCGCGCCGCGGTTTTCTTTTCTTGTCCCGAAAGTTCGGGGTGTTGATGCAGCTCGTGGCGCAGACGAGTCAGTCGCGCGATCTTATCCGGTGTCACGCTTTTTGTAGCTTTTCTAGACGCGCCGCGCGCAGTCGGGTGAAATCGTCACCAGCGTGATAAGAAGACCGGGTCAAAGGTGTCGCAGATACCATCAGAAAGCCTTTGCCGTATGCCGCCTTTTCGTATGACGCGAACTCGTCGGGTGTAACGAAACGATCAACGCCGTGGTGTTTCGGCGTTGGTTGCAGATACTGGCCAATCGTCAAAAAATCGATATCCGCCGCGCGCATATCATCCATGACCTGGCGCACCTGCTGTTCGTTTTCGCCAAGCCCAACCATGATGCCAGACTTGGTAAAGATCGACGGATCAAGTTCTTTCACCCGCTGCAAAAGACGCAGGGAATGGAAGTACCGCGCACCAGGGCGAACCTCGGGGTACAAACCCGGTACGGTTTCCAGATTGTGATTGAAGACATCCGGCTTCGCCTGAACCACAATTTCCAGAACATCCGCATCGCATTTCAGAAAATCGGGTGTCAGAATCTCGATCGTGGTTTTGGGAGAGCGGTGCCGCACCGCGCGGATGGTCTGCGCAAAATGCTCGGCTCCTCCATCGCTCAGATCATCCCGGTCGACAGAGGTGATAACCACATGGTTCAGGCCAAGTTTTTCGACTGCATGTGCCACCCGGCCGGGTTCAAAGGCGTCAAGGTCGTCTGGGCGACCGGTAGCGATATTGCAGAATGTGCAGCCACGGGTACAAATCTCGCCCATGATCATCATGGTGGCGTGACCCTGGCTCCAGCATTCGCCGACATTGGGGCATCCTGCCTCTTCGCAGACGGTGACCAGATTGTTGTCGCGCATGATCCGACGCGTATCTGCATAACCTTTGCCGCCGGGTGCCTTGACCCTGATCCAGTTCGGTTTCTTGGGCTGCGCATTATCCGGGCGGTGCGCTTTTTCCGGATGGCGCTGTTCGGGGATCTTCAGATCTCGCACGGGCAATTTTCCTGACTTTGGGTCAATCCTGTCGCTCATAACATAGACAGATGCGCAGTGTTACACCAGCGGCGCATAGCCGCTATGCAACGCCGCCGTGCATAAGCAAGAGCACGATTGCAAATTCCCGTTTTACCGCATGTTTTCAATGCCTAATGAGAAGAGATTATTAGTTCAAAATGCGGCGTTTCGTCGATTGAAGGTAGTTTGGAACTGTTTTAAGTCACAACAAAATCACAAGTGAATCACAGGAGCTTGACCATGAAATCCGGCGCAATTCTGCCCAACGTGACCTTTCACACCCGTGTCCGTGATGACTCAATCGAAGGACCAAACCCATTCCGTTGGGAAGACAAGTCCACCGCTGACTATTTTGCAGGAAAACGCGTGATCCTGTTCTCGTTGCCCGGTGCGTTCACGCCCACCTGCTCGACATATCAACTGCCCGGCTTTGAAAACGGGTATAGCGATTTCATTGCCCGGGGCGTCGATGAAATCTACTGCATGTCTGTCAACGACAGCTTTGTGATGAACAAATGGGCGCAAGATCAGGGCCTGACCAACGTAAAGGTCATTCCGGATGGATCGGGCGAGTTCACCCGCAAAATGGGTATGCTGGTTGACAAGGATAATCTGGGCTTTGGCATGCGGTCATGGCGCTATGCGGCCATCGTAAACGACGGCGTTGTCGAAGCTTGGTTCGAAGAACCTGGCCTGATGGATAACTGCCCAGAAGATCCCTATGGCGTGTCTTCGCCCGAAAACCTGATGAAACATCTTCAGGCAACGGCAGAGCCCGAACTGGCCTGAGTATCAACAAGACAAATAAAGGCCCGTTATGACGGGCCTTTTTTTGTGCCTTCAGCCAATCATGCGGTCGCGTTCAGCCTGATCCTGATAGTGGCGTTTCAGCCGCTGTAATGCGATCCGCAGAACAATCTTGCCGGATCGTGCAGACCAGCCCATACGCTTTTCCGCCAGTTCCAACCCTTCGAGATAGCAACAACACCGCAGGGCAACGTCACTTAGTCCGGGGCCAAGATCAGACAAGGCCCGCGCCACGCGATCCCGCGCATCGGATGACCCCTTTCCTCCGTGGCTTTCACTGTCATAACAGCCACGGCCACCAGCCGTAAGAAACCGGTCCCAGTTCTGTGAAACCTGTGGGCCAATCTGCGCCAATTCGAAATCTTCGCGCAAACGCTCTCCGGCGCTGACAAGCGATTCATCCAGAAAAGGCTTGCCATCGCGGTCACGCCTGCGTGCAAGGGCAACCAACGGGCTTTCCGTGGCGCTATAGCGAATGCGCTTGATCCGGTCAGCCGCCCCGGCCGACGTCTTAGACTGAAACAACGACTGGGCTTCGGCAAATCCAAATTCAGTCCCCACCCGCGCCTTGTTTTCCGCTTTCGCAATCAGGTGGCTCAGGGCCGTTCGGCCAGCTGCAGAAATCCGATACCGTGAAATACGACCGGGGTTATCGCAGGAAATCCAGTCCTTTAAGGCCAGAGCCTGAGCGATCTCGCAATCGACGACCGCGGTTCTGGTCGCTCCGGCGTTGCCGGTGTCGCGAACGACTACCGCTTTGTCCATTTCTTCAGCCACGGCAAGAACCGAACCGGTTTCACTCAGGCGGCGCAAAATGCGCAATGCTTCTCTTTCGAACGCTTCTTCCTGGGCAGCTTCATCCGCGATCACGACCGCGTCGCCTGCGTCATCGGACATGGAAAAATGTGTTTCTGCCAGCGATTGCAAAGCAGCATCCACCAATGGATCGTCACGGCGCATCTCGATACGCCGGATTTGCCGGAGGATGGTTGACGCATGGCAGCCTGCCGATCTCGCGATATCGCGGATCGAGCGTCCGGTTTCGGTATGAGCAAGGTATCTTTGCGCCCCCTCTGGAACCCATGCCGGAATGGTGAAAGCCATGTTGTTTTCCATGATTATTTGCCCTCGTCGACAAAACAAAATGTCACTTTTCGCCCTCGGATTGCGGGTTAACCAAATCTAACTAGAGGTCCATTCGTTACTCGTTCGTTAACCTCACAAGGCGCGAACCAGATTTGATTCAAAAAGATAAACAGTCGTGAAACCATCGTTCGGAGAGGCTGTCACGCAGGCAACACCCGCTTAGGTTGTGCATTTAATGGTCCCGTAAACCCTCAGACACAGGACACATAAGATGCAGGACCTGATGACAATGATCTCAACGCTTCACCGCCCACGCATGTTGGCAAGAGCCGCCAATTTCGGAGCGAGAGAGTACAACCGGGACAGGCATCTGCAACGTATTCTGGGATACGGATCATTGCCGGGTTCAGGTCAGGCCCTGCTGCGACTGATGGAGATGGAAAAAGAGGTAAATGAACTGCGCAAAGAAGATGATGCCGCATACTCTCTGGTCCGGCATCTCGACATTCTTATCGCGCTGTTGGGTGAGGCGCGGCTGTATCAGGCCAGCCGCGCCCCGGTCCTTCAGTAATCAGGAGAACGCATCCGGCAAGGAGGCCTTTTTCTCGGCGATATAGGCTTCCAGCGCTGCGGCTGTATCCGGTTCCATATGCGGTTGCTGGTAATTAGCCAGCAGGTGTTCAACCCGCGCAGAGGCCAGAGCCCGCGTATCACGCGCGCCTTCTTCCTGCCAGGTTTCATATGGCTTGTAGTCCAGCAGATCGGACTTCCAGAACGATTCCTTGAAGTTCGCCTGCGTGTGGGCACATCCTAGGTAATGCCCGCCCGGGCCAACTTCCCGGATCGCATCCATGGCCTGCGCGTTTTCGTCATAGGCCACGCCCTTGGCCAGCGAATGCAAAACACCCAACTGGTCGGCATCCATAACGAATTTCTCGAAGTCGGCCACCAGGCCGCCTTCCAGCCAGCCGCAGGCATGCAACATGAAGTTCACGCCAGCCAACAGTCCCATATTCAGCGAGTTCGCTGTTTCATAAGCCGCCTGCGCATCCGGAAGTTTCGAGCCACAGAACGATCCTGCGGACCGATAGGGCAAGTTCAGACGCCGCGCCAGCTGACCCGCGCCATAGGTGATATGCGCAGCTTCTGGTGTTCCGAAGGTCGGGGCACCTGAATTCATGTCGATCGAAGTCACGAATGCACCAAAGATCGCGGGTGCACCGGGACGGACGATCTGGCTGTACGCCACACCGGCAAGAACCTCGGCCAGAACCTGTGTCAAAGTACCGGCTACCGAGACCGGCGCCATCGCGCCGCCCACAATAAAGGGCGAGATGATGCAGGCCTGATTGTTACGTGCATAGACTTCCAGCGAGCCCATCATCACATCGTCGAATGTCATCGGCGAGTTGATGTTGGTCAGCGACGTCATCACCGTGTTTTGCTGAACGAACTCCTTGCCGAACAGGATTTCGCACATTTCGACCGAATCCTGCGCCCGGCTGGGATCGGTCACAGAACCCATGAAAGGCTTGTCCGACAGGGTCATGTGCGCCTTCAACATGTCCAGATGGCGCTTGTTCACCGGAATGTCGGTCGGCTCACACACAGTACCGCCCGAATGGTGCAACCACTTGGACATATAGGCGAGTTTCACGAACTTGTTGAAGTCGTCCATCGTCGCGTATCGACGGCCGCCCTGTGCATCGCGCACGAAAGGAGGGCCGTAAACCGGGGCCAGAACCATGTTTCGACCACCGATTACGACCGATTTCTCGGGGTTGCGGGCATGTTGGGTAAACTCGCTGGGCGCAGTTTTGATCAGCTCACGAGCCAGGCCACGCGGAATGCGCACGCGTTCACCGTCGATATCCGCGCCAGCGTCGCGCCAGCGTTCCAGAGCGGCAGGGTTATCAACAAAGTTAACACCGATCTCTTCCAACACGGTTTCCGCATTGTTTTCGATGATCTCCAGTGCCTCTTCATTGAGGATTTCGAAGTTCGGAATGTTGCGTTCGATGTATTTCGCGGTCTCGATACGAACTGCAGTCCGCTCGGCACGGCGGGCAGCGCCACCGCCACCTCTCGCCCTGCGCCGGGTGTTTGCCTCGGTCATGAGAAGATCCCGTGTTGTTGGTTAGATTGAGCGTTTGATACAGGTTTGCCGGAACGCAAGCATAGGGATTGCGGCACGTTGGGGGAAAAAGCGACATTGCCGTTCTGCAATCCCGCCAACGGGCTGCCATTGGGGATAATCGGATTTTGGAAAGTGCGGCCCAATTGTTACCGCACCTGTCTACTTCGGATCACGAACGGCGGGAAACACGAGTGCCGAAGGCCTGTGTGGCGATCTTCATCGAATCCCGCGCCGGAATCGGACCTCGCTCTTGCGAAATGTGCAGGCTTGCCCTAAGGCGCTGACATGACCCAGACATCCCACGACCGCCTTCTGATCATCGACTTCGGCAGCCAGGTTACGCAGCTTATTGCCCGCCGCCTGCGCGAACTGAATGTCTATTGCGAAATTCACCCTTACCAGAATGTCACGATGGATTTCGTGCGGGAAATGGCCCCGCGCGCCGTGATCTTCTCGGGCGGGCCGGACAGTGTGACGCGCGAAGGGTCGCCCCGTGCTCCGCAAGAGATTTTTGACTACGGCGTGCCGATTCTGGGCATCTGTTATGGCCAGCAAGTGATGATGCACCAGCTTGGCGGCAAGGTCGAAAGTGGCCATGGCACCGCCGAGTTCGGTCGGGCTTTTGTCACGCCAAAAGACGAACTGGAAATTCTGAAGGGCTGGTTTGACGACGGGGATGAACAGGTCTGGATGAGCCACGGTGACCACGTCAGTGAAATCGCGCCGGGATTTCAGGTCTTTGGCACATCGCCTAACGCGCCCTTTGCGATCACAGCCGATCCAGCGCGCCATTTCTATGCCGTGCAGTTCCACCCCGAGGTGCACCACACGCCCAAGGGCGCGAAGCTGTACGAGAACTTCGTCAAGCTGGCCGGTTTCAAGGGCGACTGGACCATGGGGGCCTATCGCGAGGAGATGATCCGCAAGATCCGCGAGCAGGTTGGTGACAAGAAGGTCATCTGCGGTTTGTCGGGCGGCGTTGACAGCTCGGTCGCGGCGATCCTGATCCACGAGGCGATTGGAGACCAGTTGACCTGCGTCTTCGTTGACCACGGGCTGTTGCGCAAGAACGAGGCGACAGAAGTCGTCGGCATGTTCCGCGACAACTACAATATCCAACTGATCCACGCGGACGAATCCGAACTGTTCCTTGGCGAGCTTGAAGGGCAAAGCGACCCGGAGACCAAACGCAAGATCATCGGCAAACTGTTCATCGACGTGTTCCAGAAACACGCCGATACCATTGAAGGGGCCGAGTTCCTGGCCCAGGGAACGCTTTATCCGGATGTAATCGAATCGGTGTCATTTTCGGGCGGTCCTTCTGTAACCATCAAATCGCACCACAATGTCGGTGGCTTGCCGGAAAAGATGGGCCTGAAACTGGTCGAACCCCTGCGAGAGCTGTTCAAGGATGAGGTTCGCGCGCTTGGCCGTGAACTTGGCCTTCCGCAGAGTTTCATCGGGCGTCACCCCTTCCCCGGCCCCGGTCTGGCAATCCGCTGCCCTGGTGAAATCACACGTGAAAAGCTGGGTATTTTGCGGGAAGCCGATGCAATTTATATCGACCAGATCCGTAAACACGGCCTCTATGATGACATCTGGCAGGCTTTTGTCGCCATCTTGCCAGTGCGCACCGTAGGCGTCATGGGTGATGGACGCACCTATGACTATGCCTGTGCCCTGCGGGCCGTAACATCTGTCGATGGCATGACCGCGGACTACTACCCGTTCAGCCATGATTTCTTGGGCGAAACGGCAACGCGGATCATCAACGAAGTCAAAGGCATCAACCGGTGCACCTATGACATCACATCGAAACCACCCGGCACCATCGAGTGGGAATAACCGGTGGGTATCTGCGTAAAACTTAACTGATTGAGCTGCAAAACGTCCTTCTCATTCAAGCTATTGTTCAGGGCAGTCATCTATACGACCTTGAATCTGGTGCACCTTCGACGTTTGAATGGCCGGGCAAACCTAGCCTGCTTATCATAAGCTCTTGGCCTTGCGGTCTTTTGGCCGCGCGGCTACGCGACGAACCTGAGGGACGCCCGAAATGAGCCATGCGCAGAAAGACGTGTTGAAGGCCGGTCTTTGGATGACGGGTGCGATCGCCTCATTTTCATCCATGGCGGTTGCAGGGCGTGAGCTGAGTTCTGCGCATGATACCTTTGAAATCATGATGTATCGCAGCATCGTGGGGTTCGTCGTTGTTGCAACAGTCCTGACTTTAACTCGCAACTGGCATCAGGTTTCAGCCGAACGGCTGGGGTTGCACGCCCTACGAAACACTTTACATTTTACAGGGCAAAATCTCTGGTTCTACGCCGTTGCAGTGGCTCCTTTGGCACAGGTTTTCGCGCTGGAGTTCACTCAGCCGCTTTGGGTGATCCTGCTCTCGCCGCTGTTTCTGAACGAACGGTTGACCCCGCTCCGGTTGATAGCGGCGCTAATTGGGTTTTCAGGGGTTCTGATCGTCACGCGCCCAGGCGCTGCCCCGTTGAGCCCCGGCTTAATAACAGCGGCGGCATCCGCGGTATTCTTTGCTTTTACAACGATTACCACTAAGAAGCTCACGCGTTTTGCCAGCATTGGGTGTATCGTTTTCTGGCTGACTGCAATGCAAACGGTCCTTGGGGCCACAGCCGCTGGCATCGACGGTCAGATTGTGCTTCCGACAATGCAAACCGCGCCCTACTTGATTCTGGTTGGGTTGGCGGGTTTGCTGGCGCATTTTTGCATTACCAATGCCCTGTCTATCGCCCCGGCAACCGTCGTCATTCCCTTTGATTTTGCACGCCTTCCGACAATCGCGGTGATCGGAATGATCCTCTATCACGAGCCCATCGACCATTGGGTGCTGATCGGCGCCGCTATCATCTTTGCAGGCATTTTCCTGAACATCTGGTCCGAAAATCGTAACAGTTTAGCAACAGTTCAGAACTGTAGTGGCAACAAGTAACGCACCGTCACCAGTTGACCTTAAACTAACTGAAAAGAAAGTATCGCGCATTACACACGAGTAGGCGCTGGACTCACTCAATTCTTCGCCAGGCAAATACTCGAAAAAGTTCGGGAGGACAGAATGAAAACAACACTACTCGCAACGTGCGCTTTGTGCGTTGGAGCAACGGCTGGTTTTGCAGGCGGCCTGGACCGCAGCGGTCAGGGTATCAACCTGATCTTTGAAGAAGGCTCTGCAGTTCAGTTTCGGTTGGGGTATACCGACCCAAGCGTGACCGGTACGATGCCAGACGTTTTTGGCACAAATGGTGGCCAACCCGTTGATTCAGGTGAAGTTGCGAACGACTTTTTTACACCGCACTTGGGGTACAAAACGGCGCTTACAGAAAAGCTTGATTTCGCCATCATGTATGATCAGCCCTTCGGTGCCGATATTCAGTACGCGAGCACGTATCCCTTGTCTATCAACCCAATTCCCGGCGGTCGAACCGACAGCCTGAGGGCGACAGCGGATACAGATGCCATCACAGCGCTGCTGCGCTACAAATTCGATGGCGGGTTCAGTGCGATCGGTGGTATTCGCGCGCAGCGCGTCAAGGCCTCGATAACTGTTCCCATTACCGCAGGCTATCAGGTGGATACCAGCGCTGATACCGCATTTGGGTATGTTGTTGGTGTCGCCTGGGAAAAACCCGAAATCGCAGCACGTGTATCGCTGACTTATAACTCCAAGATCAGCCACGACCTTTCGCAGACAGAATCGCTCAATCCGCCTCCTATCCCACCAATTCCGCCGGGGACTGTGGCAACGTTCAACACCACAAGTGAGATTGAAACACCGCAGTCAATCAACTTGGATTTCCAGACCGGTGTGGCGCCCAAGACATTGTTGTTTGGCTCGATCCGTTGGGTCGACTGGCCACAGCTTGTGTATAACCCGCCAAACTATCCGCCGACCACGAACCTGGTTGACTATGACGAAGCCACCTTCACCTACTCTCTGGGTTTGGGCTATCAGTTCTCGGAAGAGTTTTCTGGTGCTGTGACACTGGGCTACGAATCTTCCCAAGGTACGCCGGTGTCGAACCTCGGCCCGACAGATGGGTTCTGGAGCATCGGTCTGGGTGGCACCTATTCTCTTGAGAATGCCAAAATTTCCGGTGGTGTACGTTACACGGATATCGGAGATGCCACCGCGAATGGCGCCGGTCCGGCGGCACGTGGTACATTCACAGGCAACAGCGCCTGGAGCGTTGGTTTCCAGATCACATACGCTCTGAACTGATCTGAGTATCATATGTTCCTACAAAGCCTCGCAGTTTCTGCGGGGCTTTTTCGCATGAACCGGGTCGCCGTTGGTTAACTTCAATGAAACAGTGCCCGTATGGATGCACAAAAACACCTCTCTCTTCGCGCCTGGGCCGAGCTTTTGTTGCTTGGACTGATCTGGGGCGCCTCCTTTGTTTCCATCCGGGTCGCTCTGGACACGCTTCCCGTGATGACGTCGGTTTTGCATCGCACATTCTGGGCCATGCTTGTCTTGTGGCTGGTGACTTGGATCAAGGGGATCAAGGTGCCGCGCTCGCCCGGTATCTGGGGCGCTTTTTTGGTCATGGGGCTATTGAACAACGTCATCCCCTTTAGCCTGATGGCTTGGGGGCAGCTGTACATTGACACGGGTCTGACGGCGATCCTGAACGCGGCGACTGCGATCTTCGGCGTTCTGATTGCAGCACTGTTATTTCGCGACGAACGATTGACAAAGACCCGGCTACTGGGTGTCTGCTTGGGCTTTCTTGGTGTCTCAATCGCGATCGGAGTGCAGAATTTCTTGAATTTCAGCCTGCAAAGCACCGCTCAGATTGCAGTGTTGACCGGAACAGTTTCCTACGCATGTGCCGCGGCTTGGGCGAGGCAAACGTTATCGCACCTTTCCCCAGTGATTGCCGCCGCCGGTATGCTGACGGCTTCGACAGTGCTGGTATTACCAATAACACTAGCAGTTGATGGAATACCCAGCTTGGCGTTACCCGCGATAACCTGGGCGGCCATCGGGTATTATGCGATAGTCGCAACGGCCGGCGCATATCTGCTTTACTATCGGGTTTTGGCAATGGCCGGCAGTGGCAATCTGATGCTGGTGACGCTTGTCATACCCCCGGTCGCTATTGTTCTGGGCGCATTGCTGCGCGAAGAGTCCCTGTCCCCAAACGCCTTTCTGGGCTTTGCCGTTCTGGCGATTGGCCTTTTGGTTCTGAATCGTTCGTCCCGGCCCAATTGACGCCGTGCGCTGCCCGATTTAGCTAGGGCAAAAAGGACAGCGCAAAATGATCTACACCTCAGCCAATGACTGGCGCACCGCAAGCCGCAAGAAAGTGCTGTTCTTTGGCATGTCAGGATTAGGCAAGACCTACGTATCCAACATCCTCAGAGATTCCGGGAACTGGTTCCACTACTCGATCGATTACCGGATCGGAACGCGCTATATGGGCGAGTACATCACCGACAATGCCAAGGCCGAGGCCATGAAAGTTCCGTTCTTGCGTGAACTGCTGTTGTCGGATTCGATCTATATCGGTTCGAATATTTCATTCGCCAATCTGACACCTGTTGCTGCTTATCTGGGCAAGCCGGGAAACCCCGATCTGGGCGGCTTGGACATGCCGGAATACCGCCGCAGGCAGGAACAGTTTCGCTTGGCCGAAATTCATGCGCTGCTGGACACCGAATACTTCATCGACCGCGCCGAGCGTCTGTACAAATATCCTCACTTTATCTGCGATACGGGCGGATCCATCTGCGAGTGGGTGGATCCCAAAGACCCAAGGGATCAGGTTTTGTCCGAACTCGCGCGGCACACCCTCATGATCTGGCTGAAGGGTGACGAGGGTCATACGGCCGATCTTGTGCGCCGTTTCGACAAGGCCCCAAAACCCATGTCCTATCAGGCCGATTTCCTGACCCGTTCCTGGACAGAGTATCTGGATCAACACGGCTGTGCAGAGACCGAGGTCAACCCCGATGATTTTGTCCGCTGGACCTATGCACAAGCCCTGGCCCATCGTCAGCCCCGGTACGAGGCGATGGCAAAGAACTGGGGCGTGACGATTGATGCCAATGACATCGGCAAGATCCGCGATGCGGCCGATTTCGATGAGTTGATCGAACGTACCCTTGAGGCCAGACGCAATAACGCCTAACTACCAGTTTTCCCTAATCTCTTCGAAGTCAGACACATGCCCATCAAAATCCCCTCAGATCTGCCCGCTTTCGACGTCCTGAACAAAGAGGGCGTTATGGTCATGTCCGAGGATCAGGCAATGCGTCAGGATATTCGCCCCCTGCGCATCGGGTTGCTGAATCTGATGCCGAAGAAGATTCAGACGGAAAACCAGTTTGCGCGCCTGATCGGCGCAACCCCGTTGCAGATCGAACTGTCTTTGATCCGTATGACGGAACACCAGACAAAAACCACCGCCGCCGAGCATATGTCCGAGTTCTATCAGCCTTTTCAGGAGGTCAAGGACCATAAATTTGATGGCCTGATCATTACTGGCGCGCCAATCGAGCATCTGGAATTTGGTGACGTCACCTATTGGGATGAAATCAGCGAAATCTTTGACTGGACTCAGACAAACGTACATTCAACCTTTGGAGTTTGTTGGGGCGGGATGGCGATGATCAACCATTTTCATGGTGTCCGAAAACACATGCTGGATGCCAAGGCCTTTGGCTGTTTCCGTCACCGCAACCTGAACCCTGCATCACCTTTTTTGCGTGGGTTCTCAGACGATTGCGTTATCCCAGTCAGCCGCTGGACGGAAATGAAACAAGATGAGATCGACGCCGCGCAGGGTTTGACGACCCTGCTGGGCAGCGACGATGTAGGCCCTTGTCTGGTCGAGGATCCCAGCCACCGCGCGCTGTATATCTTCAACCATTTTGAATATGACAGCGACACGCTGAAACAGGAGTATGATCGCGACGTCGCCAATGACACGCCCATCAACGTGCCGATCAACTACTATCCGGATGATGACCCATCCAAGACACCTCAAAACCGTTGGCGCAGCCACGCGCATCTTCTTTACGGAAACTGGATAAACGAAATCTATCAGACGACGCCTTTTGATATGAGCGAAATTGGCCGCTAAAACATTGATATCCTTTGGCCTCATCATTCTGGGCCTTGCCGTTGTGACTGCGTGGCGCAGCGCCCGGAACGAAGCACAGGCAGAAGCGGCTTTCCCACCCGAAGGCCAGATTCTTGATGTCGACGGGATCGCCGTTCATGCGGTTATCATGGGGAATGGGCCGGATGTTGTCCTTCTTCACGGCTCAAGCGGCAACACCCGCGACATGACCTTTGCGCTGGCACCCATTCTGGCGGAAAACTACCGCGTCATCGTTTTTGACCGGCCCGGCCTGGGGTTTTCAGAAAGTTTCAACCCAGACGGTGAAACGATCACGGAGCAAGCGGATATCCTGCAAAAAGCTGCTGCCCAACTTGGGGCGGAAAAGCCAATCGTTGCGGGCCAAAGCTATGGCGGTTCAGTGGCACTTGCATGGGCGGTCACAAGGCCCGAGGATCTCTCGGCGCTTGTTCTGATCGCACCTGCTGCCATTCCGTGGGAAACGCCGCTGGATGGGTTTAACCAATTGGCATCTACCACGGTCGGCAACGCGCTCGCCCTGCCCCTGATCTCTTCCTTCGTGCCCGATTGGTACGTGACACGGGCATTGGACACTGTATTTGCGCCCCAATCGGCCCCCGCTGGATATGCTGAACATTTTGGGCCCGGCCTGACCATTCGGCGCAGTTCCATGCATGCAAATGCCAAGCAACGGGCCAACCTATTGGATGAGATAACCCAATTGCAGCCGCGATACGGTGAGATTTCAGTGCCAACCGAAATCGTTCACGGCACCGCCGATGACACTGTCGGCCTTGAATGGCATTCGCAACGTCTGATCCAGCAAATCCCGCAGGCCGAACTGGTCGCGTTACCGGGGATCGGTCACATGCCGCAGGTTGTCGCAGCGCCCGAAGTTGCTGCCGCAATTGATCGTGCAGCGCAGCGTGCAGGTTTGCGTTAATCCAAGCTCTAATCCATAGTCGGATATGGGTTTTATCGCGAGGTGACATATGGCTCGGACCGAAAAAGGTTCTATCGAGAAGTATTTTCAGGATAGCGCGCCCAAAGCTATGCGGGATGAGATCGAGAATTCGAAGAAAGGCGATATCCTGAACCCGACCTACCCATATAGCGAGAAGATGAAACCCAAGGACTATGAAGAGCAGATGGAACTGCTCCAGATCGAGCTGGTCAAAATGCAGTCTTGGGTCAAGGACACGGCGCAACGGATCGCCATCATCTTCGAAGGCCGCGATGCTGCCGGTAAGGGCGGAACGATCAAACGGTTTCGCGAAAACCTGAACCCGCGCGGCGCGCGCAATGTGGCGCTCAGCAAACCCTCGGAAACTGAACGCAGTCAATGGTACTTTCAGCGCTACATCCCGCACCTGCCTGCAGCCGGCGAGATCGTGTTCTTTGACCGCAGCTGGTACAATCGCGGCGTGGTCGAAAACGTCTTTGGTTTCTGCACCCGGGAAGAGCGCGAGCGGTTCTTTCGTCAGGTTCTGCCGCTTGAAACGGGTCTGGTCAATGATGGCATCAAACTCTTCAAGTTCTGGCTCAATGTCGGGCGCGCTGAGCAACTAAACCGTTTTCTGGCCCGTGAAACCGACCCGTTAAAGCAATGGAAACTCAGCCCGATTGACGTGGCAGGGTTGGACAAGTGGGATGAATACACACAGTCGATTTCGGAAACTCTTACCCGGTCACATTCAGACATATCTCCTTGGACAATAGTCCGGTCCGACGACAAGAAACGCGCCCGTCTTGCAGCAATTCAAACGGTCCTGCACACGCTGGACTATGATGAGAAGGACGCAAAATGCATTGGTGGCATTGATCCCCTGATCTGCGGTGGTCCGGATGTCTGGGAAGCGTAGATTGCGTTTTCGCCCTGCCCGGCCAAGGCTTTCAAGGGCAAGTGTTGGACGACCGGGTGTATTTGGTCTATCCCCTTGTCTTCCAATACCTAATCGAAGAACCTGAGGCCGGGATGTCGAAACGCGGTTATCATCACGGAAACCTAAAGCAAGCTCTGATCGAGGCAGCCTTGTCCTTGATCGAAGAAAAGGGGCCGACAGGTTTTACGCTATCTGAAGCCGCCAAAACCGCTGGCGTAACACCAGCCGCAGTCTATCGCCATTTTGAAGGGCGCGAAGACCTTATCGCCGAAGCCGCACGGCAGGGATTCGAGATGTTCGCGGACCTGATGCAATACGCTTATGACACAGGCCAACCCTCTGCCCTGTCCGCCTTCGAGGCAACCGGGCGGGCCTATCTGGCTTTTGCCCGGAAGAACCCCGGCCACTACATCGCCATGTTTGAAAGCGGAATTTCGTTGAATCGCACCCCAGAATTATCCATGGCCGCCAATCGGGCCAAATCGGTTCTCGAGAAAGCAGCCGCTGACTTGTCGCAACATATTCCACCAGAAAAGCGCCCGCCCGCGTCGATGTTCAGCGCGCACATCTGGGCGATGAGCCATGGCGTGGTCGAATTATACGCGCGCAATACCGGGGCGACGTCTCCCTTCCCCCCGGAAGACCTGCTGGAAAGCGGCATTGGTATCTATCTGCGAGGGCTGGGTCTGATCCCTCAGGATGACTGACACCTTTCAAAAAGTTCGACTGCTTTGCGGTAAGCTCAGCCCGGACGTTACGTTGATAAGATTCATCTCGCCCATTCCCTTTATGTCGACACGTCCCAGGTCCGAGACCTGAAACTCGTCAATCAGGGCGTATTTCATCTCTTCCGGCGCAACGATTTTCATAGGATTGGCGAATATTTGCAGTCGGGACGCGATATTTACCGCCGGACCGAAAACGTCGTAGACGTATTTCTGAATGCCCACGACAGACCCGACTGCGGCCCCCATGCCCAAACCGATCCGGGCCTGCCATTTGTGCGGATGGCTTTCGTTACGGCGTTCGAGATAACGCAGGAAACGTACCGCGCAATGAGCCACTGCAGTCGCGTGATCGGGTGTCGGGTCAGGCATGCCTGAGACCGCAAGATATGCGTCACCTATTGTTTTGATCCTTTCACACCCGAATTGTTCAACGATCCTGTCAAACGCCGTGAAAATGTCGTTCAACTCACTCAGGGTCACTGTCGGGTCGGTCTTGGCCGCGAAATCGGTGAAACCCACAAAGTCCAGCATGACCACAGACACCTGCTTGTAGAGCTGCGGAGTGACGACACCGAAGGTTTTGAACTCTTCATAAACAGCCCGTGGCATCAGGTTCAGAAGCAGGCGTTCAACCCGTTCTTTTTCGCGTTCCAGTTCTCGTGTGTTGCGTTCTACCATGGTGGAATAGCTGTCGATCATGCTTTCCAGCTCGCGAATGCGCGTGATGTTCTGGCATTCGACAATCAGAACCTGCTCGGACAATCCGCTTGCCAACGAAACTGCGACCGCAAAGATCAAGGTCCGCCGCTTTGGTTTGATCTGCAACTCAACCGAATATCTCAGGCCCGATTGCTTGACGTCTTCCAGTTCTTTGGGATCAAGGGCAGGCAGAATGTCCGTAAGAGTACTGCCGTTCTCGGGGGTTCCAAACCACTCTGCGAAAGGTCCGTTATGAAACACGAACTGAAGATCCGAGGCGCGCACCACGGCAATGCCGACACCGATGGCGCGTAACAGCTGTTCGTTTATCGCATGAATGCTCATGCCGCGTTTCGGGCGACGATAATTGAACGCTTCCCTTCAATTGCAGCCAGCGCGGTTTTGATATCCTGATCGGACATACCATGCACGCTCAGCGCTTCGCCAAACAGCTCAGCCATCACATCAAATTCGTCGTGTGAAATACCCAGATGCCTGTGAACGGCTTCGATCCTGTCATCACTGAATGACGCCGGTCCGCCAATCAGGGACGATACGAATTTCGTCTGATGATCAATCAGCCGAGGCATGTCGATATCTTCAAAATAATGGCCGATATCATCCGAATCCAACGCCATTTCATAGAAGGTCATCACGACACGGCTGATTGTTTTGAAGCCACCGTATTTATCATAAAGCGTTTGCGCCACACGAAAACCCAAGAGTTACCGAACAAAAACACTGTAATTCTATATCAAATGGACATTTTTGTTAATGTTTATGGTATTTTTTTCGTTTTCCGGCTTAACGCGCGTTCATTTTAGGAAAAGCAAAAGTGTCCGGGATTTAAAATCCTGCGCTTTCGAAGACCCGGCGTGGTACACGAAACCAAGTTGTACACAGCCAAGACGCCGGGGCTGGTTTGGGTTTCTGTCTAAGGGGGTAATGGCGGAGAGACAGGGATTCGAACCCTGGAGACGGTTCCCCGCCTACACACTTTCCAGGCGTGCGCCTTCGACCACTCGGCCACCTCTCCGTGCCGGCGATGTTTGGACCAATGTCATGAGATTTGCAAGGCCCCAAATCGGTGAAATCACCGGAAAGGATCAATTAAATCCGGTAGTCTACCCAGAGCGTCAAGCGACCAGAAACGCGACCTTTCAGCTGTCGGACTGGTCGTCAGATTTCATCGCCCGCGTCAGGGTCCAGATCAGATTCTGTCAGTTCAACTGGCTTTCCTGCCGTTGAATCGGTTGTGTTCTGTTTGGGCGCAAGGCCTGCCTCTTTAACCTTGTTCGAGGTCTGCAAAGCTTCGGGATTGCGCAACCAGATATCACGCTGTGCAAACGGCACCTCGATACCCGCTTCCAGAAAGCGCCGATTGATCTCGTGGTTCATGTCGGATTTGACGGATAAAACCCAGTTCACATCCCGTAGGATCGCTCTGATCTCGAAATCCAACGCATCCGCTCCAAATCCCTGAAACACTACACTGGGCGCCGGGTTGGCCAGAACCATCGGGTGGTTGTTTGCGACCTCGCCCAGAATGGTCTCGACCAGCCGTGTATCTGTTCCGTAGGCGACACCGACCGGTACAATCACCCTACCGATGGTATTGCCACGTGTGTAGTTGGTGACGACGCCGCTGATCAGGTCCGAGTTTGGAATGATCACATCCGTTCTGTCGAACGTCTCGATCCGGGTCGATCGGACGGAGATGTCACGCACGTAGCCCATCATCCCGTTCACATCTATCCAGTCACCCTTGGAGATCGGCCGTTCGACCAGAAGGATGATGCCGGACACGAAATTAGACACAATCGTTTGCAGGCCAAAGCCAATACCGACAGACAGTGCACCAGCGACAATTGCCAGCGACGACAGATCAAACCCCGCGACCATGATCGCTGCCAACGCAGCCAGAAAGATCCCGATATACCCAGAGCCAGCGACAATCGCATTCTGCCCGCCCGGATCGATGCTGGTTTTGGGCAACAGCGAGTTGCGCAACCCGCTTTGCAACAACCGTGTCAGCGTATATCCGATTGCGAAAACAGCGATAAATGTCAGGAAATTGCTGGGCGAGATCATGACACCGCCGATGTCAAAGCCAAGCAGCAGACGTGACCACACCTCAAGCAGGTCCGTTTCGCGCGCGCCCCAGTATATCGCCAGAACAGGCAGCGCGACGATGGCGAGTGCAAAGCCCACCAGGACCGAAAAAAGAGAGTCGCGCGCAGCGTCGCCCTGCCCTGTGATCCATCCGTATATCTGACTGACGAACCGTTGGAAAATCGCCAGAGCGGCAATCAGAACCAGCGTTTTTACCGCCGGAAACACGATCGCTTCGGCCGCATTGGTATAGCCGGCCAGTGCCAGTACGGGTGTTGCGATCCCCAGCAGGAACATGGCCTTGCGCAGGAATTCCAACAACTGGCTGAATCCGGCGGCCCGGGTAGACGCCGTCTGGTCCAGCAGGCGGTCGTTCGTTCTGATCTGCCGCACGCGGAGCAAAAGCAATGCCGTTCCAACAATCACGGGAAAGCTGATCACCGCACGAGTCGCATCCGAGACGTTTTCGATCTGCTGAAACAGAAGCGCCAGTTCGTGCAGGATCAACATCAAAGCCAACAGATCAATGTATATCCGCAATTCGGTAATCCGAGCAGCAGACAGGCGCTTGAATCCTTGTGAAGCGCCAATCACGTAAATCTGTCGGCCAATCCAGTCGTAGAAGAAGGCAATTGCCGCCCAGTAGGGGATTTTTTCCAGCAACAAACTGCCTCGCAGACCCGGAATACCCGAAAGACTGATTGCGGCGATGGCGGCAACGACACCGATCCATGGCAACAGAATCCGCAACAGAGAAATGATGAAGGACCAAACACCAGTGCCCGCTCCGCCCAGCAACCTCAGATAGTCGCCGCCCCGTTCGGACCAACGTTTGCCGAAGATCAGTAAAACCGCGGCCAGGATCACCAGAAACAAGATTCCCAAGCCACGATCACGGATACGTTCTTTCACTACGTCCGAACGCAGGTTGGTAATTGTTTCATTTGTCAGGCTCTGAAGCGCCTCTTTTACGTCTTGCCAAGCAGGTCCCCAATATACGGGGTTGATCGGTGACGGCCCGCGCTCAAAGAATTGTTTTGTCTGCCGCGTCCGGATGATCCGATCGATTTCACTGATCAATCCATTTGCGCGGGTATAAGCTTCTTCGGAAATGATGCGCGGCACCCGCAAACTGTTGAGCTGCTCATTAAGATGAGTTCGCAATTTAGCGATGTCTTCAGGTTCGGCCGCGTCCCCTTCGGGTTTTGGACCAAGCGCCTTGATCTGGCTTTCCAGCGTTGCGATACGGTCTGTGTTGGCGCTGCGTGCCTTGTTAAAGTCCTCTCGGTAACCGTTTATTTCAGAACGTAAATTCTCAAACGCAGCGTTTGACGCACGGTTCGCTTCAATCACGGACTCGGCACGGTCAGCCGTTTTTATCCAGCCCCGGTAATACTCACTTTGCCTGTCGGTCAGCTGCGCGACAGCACCGCCTGCGAGCCCGACAAGACACAGGAATACCAGTGTCAGAAACAGGCGAACCTGCCTCGGCATCACACGTCCTCGAAAACGCCGGGAATGCTGCGCGGTGCTTCAGTCATCCAATCCGGCACCGGCAATTCTTTCTCGCGCAGGAAATCCGGGTTGAACAGCTTGGACTGATACCGCGTGCCATAGTCGCAAAGGACAGTCACAATCGTGTGGCCCGGCCCCATTTCTTTGGCCAGACGCACGGCGCCCGCCATGTTGATCGCGGTTGACCCGCCCATGACCAGCCCCTCGTCACGGAGCAGGTCAAAGATATAGGGCAACGCCTCGGTGTCAGTGATCTGATAGGAATGATCCGGCGTGAACCCTTCCAGGTTCTTTGTTATCCGAACCTGTCCGATACCTTCGGCAATCGATCCGCCCTCCATCGCGATTTCACCGGTGGTGTAGTAGGAGTAGAGACCCGCACCCATAGGATCGGCCAGACCGATTTTCACACCCTTGGGCTGCAACGCTTCGGCAACCCCGGCCAACGTACCGCCCGACCCGACAGCACAGATAAACCCGTCGACCTTACCGTCTGTTTGTTCCCAGATTTCGGGTCCAGTGGTTTCAACATGGGCCTGACGGTTCGCCACGTTGTCAAACTGGTTGGCCCAGATTGCCCCATTGGGTTCCGTCTGCGCCAATTCCTCGGCCAAACGCCGGGAATAATGCACGAAATTGTTGGGATTGCGATAAGGTGCAGCCGGAACTTGAACCAGTTGTGCACCGGCCAGCCGCAGCATGTCTTTCTTTTCTTCCGACTGGGTTTCCGGGATCACAATCACGGTCTTGAACCCCATTGACGCCCCCACCAGCGCCAGACCAATACCGGTATTGCCGGCGGTGCCTTCCACAATGGTGCCACCGGGCTTCAAATCGCCCCGCGCAATGGCATCACGGATAATATAGAGTGCAGCACGGTCCTTGACGGATTGACCGGGGTTCATGAATTCGGCTTTGCCGAGAATTTCGCAACCAGTTTCTTCACTGATGCGGCGCAGCCGGATCAGCGGTGTTTTTCCTACTGCGTCAGCAAGATCTCGTGCAATGCGCATGATGGCCCCTTGTCGTTTTGTACCATCGAAGATTTACAGCCGCACCGCCGCGACCACAAGCGGGATAGTCACCCGCGCAATCTGTCCCGGTGGCGGGCCAGCCAATAAGCCAGAGACACCAATTGTAGATCCTTGAAAACATGGCGATCCGTCATGTCTATGAATTCGTCGAACGGCAGGATTTGACTGCGGATGTCTTCACCTTCTGTGTCCAGGCCACCGGTGATTGTGGTGTGCGTCAACTCACCCAGACCAACATAAAGATACATGAACCCGGTGGAAGATCCGCTCGAGGTGTAGGCACCGCCAGCATATTCCAGCCTGTCAAAACGAATACCCGCCTCCTCCATCGCCTCTCGATGCGCGGCCTGTTCGGGTGTCTCGCCCGGATCAATCATCCCGGCCACCGCTTCCCAAAGCCAGGGTTCCGGATCGTTGTTCAGGAAAACCGGCGGTCTGAACTGTTCCACGATCAAAACGGTATCACGGACCGGATCATAGGGCAGAACGCCGACCGCACTGCCCTGCAACAAGCTTCCACGGCGCAGCACCGGACCCATGCTGCCGTCATGCCGCCGGTGTTGCAGATCGATTTCCTCCATCCCGAAATAATCGAGATACACCCGGTCATGGCGATGCACGATCACGTCATTTGCAATGTCCCGCGGATCACCGGTTCGCCGCTGCCCGGCCATAATCTTCGACCAGGCACGCGTTTGAGTGGCGCGAATACTGCGGGCCATGACCCGGGGGGCGACCTTCCCGAAATAGGCCATCTCCTCCTCAGCCGCGAGCGTTGTGAGTTCGCCCAATCTGTCCGCCCAGTTCTGAAGCGACCACAAATCACCCGGTCTCCAGGCATCGGGTGCCGGAAAAAAGACCTGCGCTTCGGCCTCGGTCCCGTCTTCTAATTCGACTTTCAAAGGCTTCAGATCATAGTCGAAAGACCCTTCGTAATAATCCAGCCTGGCCAGATCCTCAGGCGACAAGTCCTGCACGAGCAACCCTTCGGCACTGGCGCCTTCCGTTTCCAGGATCATCGGGAAATCCTGCCCCTGGACAGAATGGACAGCATGACCTCGAAGTCGGGCGGGCCGTGCTTTGCTTTCGCTCAGAGGATGACCAAGAACGCGTTCCAACAACGGCAAGTGCCGCAGCGTTCCATAAAAAAACAAATCAGACAAATTCGATCTCTCTTGTAAGGAAACGGATCAGCGCCACGAACGGTTGGCCTGTTCTGTGGCCAGCCCCGAGACAACGGCACCAATCAGGAATGCAATCAGGATTTCCGGATAAATCAGCAGCTTACCGTACTCAATCCCGATTTTGAAAATGGCCAGTATGGCCTCGAACGGGCCACCGTAACGATTGCGCATGGCAAGCCGGAACATTTCATAACAGCCCTGCACGAACAGCGCCCAGAAAATCAGCGAGGCGACACCAGTCAGCCCATTGTTGATCCCAGAGATCCAGCCGCGCCCTGCACGCTTGCCCATGATGCCCCACCCGCAAACCGCGCCAAGGCCCATGTTAACCAGGGTAAAGTACCCATAATCCTTACCTTCTTCGCCGTTCTCGATAATCATGCCAGAGACAATGAATGCCAGCACGATGAGGCAAACGGCGGCTACAAGACGCGAGGCAGTGGGCATGTTTCGGTCCGTCAGTTAACTTGCTTTGCTACGGTGATCTGTGTCACATCGCAATTGCGCGTGTCAAAGGCTGCGCCACACGCTGTCAAATAATAATTCCACATGCGGCGAAAACGCTCATCAAAGCCCAGGTCTGCGATCTGTTCCCATTTTGCATTGAACGTTTCATACCACCGCCGCAGCGTCAGGTCGTAACTTTTGCCGAATTCTTTCGACTTCACCACATTCAGACCGGCCTGATTGATCTGCTGCCGCAGGATCGAAGGTGAAGGAAGCATTCCACCCGGAAAGATGTATTTCTGAATGAAATCAACACCATTCTTGTAATAATCCCAGCGGTGGTCACCTACGGTTATGATTTGCAAGGTCGCTTGCGCCCCTGGCTTCAGCCTCTCACGAACGGTTTCAAAATAAACCGGCCAGTATTTTTGACCGACCGCCTCGAACATCTCGATAGAGGCGATGCCATCATATTGCCCACGCTCGTCTCGATAGTCTTGCAGCTTGAATGTCACCTGATCAGAAAGTCCTGCTTTTTCAATACGTTCATTGGCAAACTTGAACTGCTCCTCACTAATCGTAAGGCCGGTTACATGCAAACCCCGCTCTTTCGCGGCATATTCGGCAAAACCGCCCCAACCGCATCCGATTTCCAGAATGTGGTCACCGGGTTTGGCCCCCATTTCATCGACAAGGCTGGCATATTTGGCAGTTTGCGCCTTCTCAAGACTTTCTTGCCCGGTCTCAAAAATGGCGCTGGAATAAGTCATCGTGTCATCCAGCCACAAACCGTAGAAGTCATTGCCCAGATCATAGTGGTACGAGATATTCTTTTTCGCCTGCGTCCGGTTATTGCGATGAAGCCAAAACCGCAGCCGTTCATAGGCCTGGACAAGGAACTTTCCAGTAAACCCGTCATAGACGGTTTCGGACCCCAGATGGACAAGATCCATGAATGAGCGCAGATCAGGCGTGCTCCAATGTCCTTCAAGGTAGGCATCAGAAAACCCCAGTTCGCCTTCGCGGATCAGACGGGCAAAAACATCTCCGTCGTGGATATCGATCTGAGCAACAGGCCCTGCCTTTGGCCCCTCTGCGCGAAAGATGCGGCCATCGGGCAATGTTATGTCTAGTCGCCCCGACTCCATTCGGGCCAGCATCTTGAAGACCTGGGCGAAATACCTGGGCAGGTCCGACTGCCCCTCTATCGTCGTCAGCACCATCCGCTCTCCCCTCTGCGGCACGGGTATCAGGCTAGGCCGCGATTTTGTTTCTGGCAAGTTTTCAGTTCCTTAGTGGGATTTTCGGCTTTCATACGCACGCAAGGCGCGGTTTCGTCCATCCGCCAGTTTCACGACAGGTTCGGGATAATCCGCCTGCGGACACAGGTTCCATGACCCGGGAACCGCAGCGAAATAGGAAAGTGCAACGTCACTGGGTTTCGTCTGGCCTTCGGCGATCCAGCGCCGCAGGTAAGACCCCTGCGGATCAAACTTTTCGGCCTGCGTTTCGGGGTTGAATATACGAAAGAAGGGCGACGCATCGGGGCCTGATCCCGCAACCCACTGCCAGCCCATGGCGTTACAGGCTGGGTCCCAGTCAATCAGGCAATCCTCGAACCAGTTCATCCCGATTTTCCAGTGTGTCATCAGATGTTTGGTCAGGTAACTGGCAACAATCATCCGGGCCCGGTTATGCATACGGCCTGTCACATACATCTGCCGCAGGCCAGCATCGACGACAGGAATTCCGGTTCGGGCCTGCCTCCAGGCGGCAACTTCAGGGTGGTCCGGATCGATATTCCACGGGAAATCATCCCATTCCGCTTTCCAGTTATCAGTCAGCAGATGCGGTGAGTGATACATCAGGTGATAGGCAAACTCACGCCAGACCAACTGCCGCAGAAATGCCTCGGCGCCGGGGGTTCCCGTCATCGCAGCCTGTTGAACCCTGTGCCAGACCGTGCGTGGCCCGATCTCGCCCAATGAAAGGTATTCTGACAGGTTTGATGTTCCGTCCAGATCCAACCGGTCACGGTCATTGGAATAACGGGGGACCTGGTCGAGAAAGTGCTCAAGTCGATCGCGGGCGGCCTTCTCTCCGGGTTGGACATAGGGGCGCACGATTGCAGCGCCTCGGTACATGTCCGCACCCATATGCCAGGTACTCAGTTTATCACTGGAAGGCCAGGTTGCAGGCCCCGCCAAGCGTGACACCAACGCATCCGGCGCTGGCACGTCCCGCCGCTGAACCGCGCGCCACATAGGAGTGTAGACACGAAACGGCTGGCCCTGCTTTGTTGCGACCGTCCAGGGCTCAAAAAGCAAATGACCAGGAAAGGACTTTGCGCTTACACCCAGTTCGGTCAGCGCCGTTTTGATCTGTGTATCGCGTCTGATCGACGCTGGATCATAGGCCCGCGACCAATAGACAGCCTTTGCGCCCGTCTCTTTGACAAGTGTCCGCAATTGCTCAAGCGCATCGCCACGCCGCAGGATCAGACGGCTACCAAGCCTCGTCAGAGCGTCGCAAAAGACCTCCAGACCCAACCCCAACCGCCATTTTGGGGCCGCGCCAAGGTGTTGCACAAGAAGGTCATGAACAAAGACTGGTATGATCGGACGGCCGCTTGCAACAGCAGCAGTCAATGCCGGATGGTCCGACAGGCGCAGATCCCGTCGGTACCATAAGATGATCGGAGACCGCTCGTTTTCCATATCCACCCTGAGGTTTTCTTCGTTCTACGAAGCCCCAAGCTGAGTGGATCACAAAACGTGTTCAAGCGCCTCCAAAAGCTGATCAATCTCCTGCTGCGAGGTATAATGTGTAAAGCTGACCCGCAAAACGCCCTGTGCCAGATCCACGCCCATCGCTTGCAATGGGCGCACAGCATAAAAGTCGCCTCCCCCCGCCATAACACCGTATTGCGCCAGTTCTGCTGCAACTGACTCAGCGGGACGGTTCAGCGACAGCGCTACCGTCGGCGCACGCCGGGTGGCATCTGAAGTGCCGATCAGACGTACCGCGTTGCGGTCCTTTACCGCATCCAGAACCGGTTGAAGTAAGGACACCTCATGCGCGCGCATCAGGTCATGGGCAAAGGCACCCTGCTCTGCTGCACCGGCGTCAGGCCCACCGTGATGCGTGCACAGGAGCTCGACGTAATCGGCCATACCTGCACTTGCCGCAATCTGAGCATGATCCGGGCCTGCCGGGGTAAAGCGCTTGTAAAGAACGTCGGCGTTGAAGTAGTGCGCTTGGTTGGGCAGCAACTCTCCCAGTGTTCGGCGAATGACCATGCAGCCTTGATGCGGGCCAAAAGTTTTATAGGCTGAAAACAGATAGATATCCGGCCCCAAATCGCCAACATTCGGAAACCCATGCGGGGCGTAAGATACGCCGTCCACGCAGACAAATGCACCAGCCGCGTGGGCAATCGCAGTGATCTCGGTGACCGGGTTAATCTCTCCAACGACATTGGAACAATGCGGGAAACAGACCAGACGCACTTTTTCGTCCAGCATATTTTCCAGATCCTGCGGGTTCAGTGATCCGGTTTCAGGATCGATCTGCCACTCCCGCACTTCAATCCCTGCCTCGGCCAGACGACGCCATGGGCCCGAATTTGCCTCGTGATCCTGATTGGTCACGACAATCGCCTCGCCAGGTTTCATCCATTGCCTGAACGCCTGTGCCAAAACATAGGTATTCTGTGTCGTCGAAGGGCCAAAGCTCAGCTCATCGGTTTCAACACCCAGGATGGCGGCCATGCGCACGCGTGCCTCATCCATCTCGGCACCTGCAAGACGGCTGGCCTCATAAGGGGCGTAGGGCTGAACCTTTCGCTGCGTATAGAACCGCGTCAACCGGTCGATCACCGGCTTGCAGGTATATGACCCGCCCGCATTCTCAAAAAACGCCTGTCCTTTCAGGCTGGGTTCGGAAAAAGCCGGAAACTGTGCCCGAACGAAATTGATATCCAGAGAGCTCATGCCTCATTGCTCCTTAGTTGTGCTGTCATATCAACAAGATGCCCGCTCATGTTTCCGGACATCTCAGAAATCATGGCAGGTCTTCCAGCCCAGCCTGTGCTTGCGCCATGAGCTGACGAAACACCGGGCAGCCCTTCACTTCGGAAGGACAACGCTACTTAGACAGCACCATCCGCGACCGTCAAGCTGAAGCAAAAGAAAAAGCCCGGCGGGGTTGCCGGGGCTGAATTTCTAACACTCTGGGGCAGGTCTCGTTCGGGCCTCAACCCTGAACTTTGGTATATGTCCCCTCGCCTGCAAGAATACCACGGAAACCTCCGGGCTCATCCAGACCAAAGACGATCAGAGGCAGGTTGTTGTCACGCGCCAGCGCGATGGCTGACGCATCCATGACCCGCAACCGCTTGGCTAGAACGTCGTCATAGGTGACCGTGTCATAACGCACCGCGTCGGCATGTTGTTTGGGATCCTTGTCGTAGACGCCGTCGACACCGTTCTTGCCCATGAAAATCGCCTCACACGCCATTTCATTGGCGCGCAAGGTCGCCGCGGTGTCGGTGGTGAAATACGGGTTGCCGGTGCCGGCCGCAAAGATGCAAACCCTTTTCTTTTCAAGGTGTCGTACGGCGCGGCGGCGGATATACGGCTCGCACACTTCATCCATGCGAATGGCCGAAATGACCCTGGTGAACACCCCAATCTCTTCCAGGGCAGATTGCATACCCAGTGCGTTCATCACCGTGGCCAACATCCCCATATAGTCTGCTGTCGTCCGCTCCATACCCTGAGCAGATCCACTCAGGCCCCGGAAAATGTTTCCGCCACCGATAACCATGCAGATCTCAACGCCCAGATCGTGAACCGATTTCACCTCTTGCGCGATGCGTTGAACTGTCGGCGGGTGCAGGCCAAAGCCCTGATCCCCCATCAATGCCTCTCCTGAAATTTTCAACATGACACGTTTGTATGTGGTTTTCGGGGTTTCGGCAGTTTCAGAAGACGGGGAAAGGCTCATGTTGCGCTCCGGGCTGGCACGGGGTTAATTTCCGGCGCAAAATGAAGCAAAAGCTCCGCAGGTTCAATGCGGTTGGTGAGGATTGAGGCAACCGCATATGACCCGGCGATCAACAGACGCGATATTTCAGCAATTACCCCCTATTCCCGACGACAAACCTGTCCTGATTGCAGGGCCGACGGCATCCGGGAAATCAGCACTGGCGCTGGAGATCGCCGAACGGCATGGCGGGGTCGTCGTCAATGCAGACGCAAGTCAGGTCTATGACTGCTGGCGAGTGATCTCGGCCCGACCATCTGTCGAAGAAGAAACACGCGTGCCGCATCTGCTCTATGGTCACATCGCCTATGATCAGGACTATTCTGCCGGTCACTGGCTGCGAGAAGTGGTGCCACTGCTAACCGGGGGCCAGCGGCCAATCATTGTCGGCGGGACAGGATTGTATTTCTCGGCCCTGACCGAAGGCATGGCCGAAATTCCTGCGACCCCAGCGCAGGTGCGGGCCGAAGCAGACTTGCTGACCGTTGCCGAGCTGGTCGCCGGGGTCGACGAACAGACACTGTCTGGCCTGGATATGCAGAACCGCGCGCGCGTGCAGCGCGCTTGGGAAGTGCAGCGCGCCACTGGTCGCAGCCTGTTATCTTGGCAGGTCGATACGCCACCGCCAATTTTACGGCTGGATGATGCGGTTCCTATCGTTTTTGACGTCGACAAAACGTGGCTTCTGGATCGGATTGAACGCCGTTTTGATCAGATGCTGGAGCTGGGCGCAATCGACGAAGTACGCGCCATGCGGGATCGTTTCGACCCCGCTCTTCCCGCCTGCAAAGCCATTGGTGTGCCAGAGCTTATGGCCTATCTGGATGGAACACTGACTTTGGATCAGGCCCGTGAACGGGCCACAATCTCGACCCGGCAATTTGCCAAACGTCAACGCACGTGGTTTCGGGCAAGAATGAAAACATGGAATCACGTCGATTTCTCAAAGTGATATCTGGTGTTGTTCATTCCGCTGGATTTGATAGCGAAAGCAATTTGATCAACAGATAAAGAAGAAGTTTCTCGTCTTTTATCAGTAATTTGACATCGAAATTCCGCAAGAGGCTCCCCCTGCGGTGTGTCATATAGGTATATCCCTATCGAAATATCAACAATGCGGTAACGTCGTTTTTGTGCATTTTATGTCGATTCCGAACGTTGACGTTGAGTGATTTCTGGTGCCGAATGGCGGCATGGGGATGCACAGAGTCCAAAAACCGGAATCCTTCTTTCTTTCGACCGGACAAGCCCGCGTCGCTTAGAACAAGAACAAATCAACAAAATCAATGTCACAGGGAGACATTTATGACCAATACGGCAATCACCAACGACAAGGTGCACTGGGCGGCCGAGATGCACGCGCAGGAATACCGTGACGGCAAGCTTAGCCGCCGGGAATTTCTGGTCCGCGCGACGGCGCTGGGTGTCGCTGTACCGACGGCCTATGGTTTGATCGGTCTGCAATCGCCTGCGGCGGCACAAGAGCCGCAGCGCGGTGGTACCATCCGCTACCAGATGGAAGTGCGCGCGCTCAAAGATCCGCGAACCTATGACTGGACGCAAATTGCCACTTTCACAGCAGGCTGGCTGGAGTACCTAGTTGAATACAACAACGACGGCTCGTTCAAGCCAATGCTGCTGGAAAGCTGGGAAGCCAACGCCGACGCCACCGAATACACATTGAACGTTCGCAAGGGCGTAAAGTGGAACAATGGCGATGACTTCACAGCCGAAGACGTGGCCCGCAACATCGAAGGATGGTGTGACGCTGGTCTGGAAGGCAACTCGATGGCATCGCGTATGGCGTCGCTTATCGACGAAAGCACTCAGAAAGCTGCGGACGGCGCAATCACCGTTGTCGACTCCCATACTGTCAAACTGAAGTGCAACGCGCCTGACATCACGATCATCCCGGGCATGGCGGACTATCCCGCCGCAATCGTTCATAGCAGCTTCGATGCGAACGACATGCTTTCAAACCCGGTCGGCACAGGTTTCATGCTGCCTGACAGCCACGAAGTTGGCGTTAAAGGCGTGCTGGTGCGCAACGAAGGCTTCGACTGGTGGGGATATGAGGCCGGAAAAGGCGGCTATATCGACCGCATCGAGTTCATCGACTACGGCACTGACCCGGCTGCATTCCTTGCGGCTTATGAGGCCGAAGAGATCGACATGAACTGGGAATCTGTTGGCGAATTCGTCGACATCTTCGACGGAATTGGGCTTGTGCGCTCGGAAATCCCGTCGGGCTTCACCATCGTTATCCGCCCGAACCAGTTGGCCGAAGACGAAAACGGCAACAAGATCTACGGCGACAAGCGCGTTCGTCAGGCTTTGGCCATGGCGGTGGACAACGAAGTGTGCCTGGAGCTGGGCATGTCAGGCTACGGCATTCCGGCTGACAACTGCCATGTCGGGCCGATGCACCCCGAACATGACTCGGCCGTGACTCGCATCCCGTACGATCCTGCCGGGGCGAAAGCCCTGATGGATGAAGCGGGTATGGGTGACTTTGAGCACGAAGTTCAATCGATCGACGATGACTGGCGCCGTAACACTACGGCAGCGGTTGTAGCGCAACTGAACGACGCGGGTATCAAGGCCAAGCATACAGTTCTGCCGGGATCGACCTTCTGGAACGACTGGACGAAATACGCCTTCTCGTCGACGAACTGGAACCACCGCCCATTGGGTACGCAGGTTCTGGCGCTGGCCTACAAGTCAGGCGTTGCCTGGAATGAATCAGGTTTCGCCAATGCAGAGTTCGACGCCCTGCTGTCCGAAGCGAACTCGATCGCAGATGTCGACAAACGTCGTGAAGTGATGGCCAAACTGCAGGGGATCATGATCGACGAAGGTGTCACGATCCAGCCTTATTGGCGGACAGCGATGCGCCATCACCGCGACAATTTGGTGGGTGTCGAAAAGCATATCGCAGACCTGCCGCAGCTTTATAAGTTCGGCTTTACGTCCTGAGCCAAAACGCAAAAGGCCGCGCCACCCTGGCGCGGCCTCTTCGTCCTGAATGCGACGAACAAATAATAACAGCTAAGCGTGGCGTTCCATGAAACCCGCGCTAGCCGACCCACAGGGGCAAATATGGGACTTTTCATTCTAAGGCGCGTTGGCATCATGCTGTTGACGGCATTGTGTCTGACATTCCTGGTTTTCTTCTTGACCAACCTCTATCCGAATCTCGAGAAGCTGGCGAAAACGCAGGGCAACTTTCGGATGTCGGATGAACAGGTTGAGAGCTACCTGAGCAAAAATGGTTACCTCCAATCCACTCCGATAAAATACGGCGAATGGCTGGGTGTCCTACCATCTTATCGGTACACGAATGAAGACGGAACCGTTCAGGGAAGATGCATCCTGCCGGGCAAAACCGCCGAAGAATCTCCGAATTTTTGCGGAATCCTGCAAGGGTATTGGGGCTATTCGACTGTCTTCAAAGAAGAGGTTTCGACCGTTGTTGGCAACAGATTGGCTCTGACTGGCCGTCTGATGCTCTGGGTCATGCTGCTGATGGTTCCGTCTGCGTTGATCCTTGGTGTTTTGGCAGGAATGAAAGAAGGATCTGCCACCGACAGGACGCTGTCGACCTTCGCCATCACAACGACGGCGACACCGGAATACGTCTCGGGCGTGATCTTTATCGCCATCTTCACCTCTTCTGCAGTTGGATTGAAGTGGTTCAAGGGTACGGCCACGCAAGCGATGGAGAACCCGACCTTTGAAAACTTCTTCCTGCCGGTCCTGACCATTGCGCTTTATGGGATGGGCTATATTGCACGGATGACCCGCGCCTCGATGACCGAAGTGATGACGGCGCAATATATCCGCACCGCGCGCCTGAAGGGTGTTTCGTTCCCGAATATCGTCATGAAGCATGCGTTGCGTAACGCGCTGATCGCACCGTTCACCGTCATCATGCTGCAGTTCCCCTGGCTGCTGAATGGTGTAGTGATCGTCGAGACCCTGTTCAACTACAAGGGCTTCGGCTGGGCGCTGGTTCAGGCCGCGGGCAATAACGACATTCAGCTGTTGCTGGCGATTTCGGTCGTGTCGGTCTTTGTGGTGCTGGTGACCCAGCTGATTTCGGATATCGGCTATGTCTACCTCAACCCGCGCATCCGCATTTCTTAAGGAGGGTTAGATCATGGAACCACTTACCTGGACCGGCTCTATCGCCTTCCTGAACCCGCTTTTTGCCCTTGGCCTTGCGCTAATGCTCTTGTCAATTGCCGTCTGGATGCTGGCCAGCATCGTGCTGCCCGAAGACCAGATGACGGTGAACCCGGACGGTACGTTAAGCTCAAGCTCGGGCCTGCGAACACTGATACAACTTGCACTGCGCTACAGTTTCTTGGCCAGTGTCGGAATCGCACTCGCCTATATCGTACTGGGCGTACTAATGGGCACCAGCGCCGGGATTATTGGCGCCATGTCCCAGCAGTTTTTGCCCGTCTGGGTGTCGTTGATCATCCTTTATGCCATGTCGATCGCTTTCAAACGCAAGCTTGGCCTCTACGGCAAACTGTTTGACAGTCCCATCGGCATGATTGGCTTTGGCCTTGTGATGTTCTGGGTTTTCACCGGGGTATTCGGCGCGATGGATTTGATCGTCACGCATGACCCGCTGTCGCAGGTTTCGGGCATGAAGAACAAAGTGCCAGGTACGCCACTGTCCAATCTGGAGGACGGTCAATACGCCTGGTATCTGCTGGGTGGCGACAATCTGGCCCGCGATGTGTTCAGCCGCATGGTCAAAGGGGCATGGATTGTTGTTCAGATCGCCCCGCTTGCCACGATGTTTGCCTTCATGGTTGGCATCACGCTGGGTCTTCCGGCAGGCTATTATGGTGGTCGGCTGGATACTTTGCTGTCGTTCCTTGCGAACCTGATCCTGGCCTTCCCGGTGATCCTGCTGTTCTATCTGCTGGTCACGCCCGAGATCGTTGCGACCGGTGTACCGAACTATATGGCGGCCGTCTTGTTCGTATTCCCGATCATCTTCCTAGGTGTGCTGCTGAACTCACGCTACTATACCAGACCGAACTTCCGAACACCGCTGCTGATCGGAGTTTTGGGGGTAGCGGGTTGGTTCTACCTGTCTCTGATTTCGACCGGTGGCTACATCATCAATACCGACGCCTATCGTATCTGGGGGCTGCCGACCTATCTGGATCTGTTCGATATTCCAGGCGGTATTCTGGTGGTCTTTGTCTCGGTGGTCTTTGTGAATTCGCCGACCGTGTTCCGCATCGTGCGCGGACTGGCGCTGGACATCAAAACACGGGACTACGTGGCGGCAGCACAAACCCGTGGCGAAGGTCCGTGGTACATCATGTTGTGGGAAATCCTACCCAACGCGCGCGGCCCGCTGATCGTCGATTTCTGTCTGCGTATTGGCTATACCACCATCCTACTGGGAACCTTAGGTTTCTTTGGTCTGGGCCTGCCACCTGAAAGCCCTGACTGGGGTTCGACGATCAACGAGGGGCGCAAGCTTTTGTCGATCTACCTGCACCCTGCTCTGCCACCCGCGCTGGCCTTGTTGACGCTGGTTCTGGGTCTGAACCTGCTGGCCGACGGGTTGCGCGAAGAAAGTCTGAAAGACTGATGTGAAAGCGACCGGGGGCCAGCCCCCCGGACCCCCCGAGATATTTTTAGCCAGATGAAGAGGATCCCCTCGATCTGGCGAGGAGATACAAGATGAGCAAGATGGCGGATTATGACGGCCCGATCCTTGAGATCGACAAGCTGTCGATTTCCTTCTTTACCCGCCTGCGGGAAATTCCGGCCGTGATGGATTTCTCTGTCAGTGTGCAACCCGGTGAAGCTGTTGGTCTGGTCGGTGAATCCGGTTGCGGCAAATCCACGGTGGCGCTGGGTGTCATGCAGGACCTTGGCAAAAACGGTCGCATCGTTGGTGGTACGATCAAGTTCAAGGGTCGTGATCTGGCGGAAATGAGTTCAGACGAATTGCGCGACATACGCGGCAATGAGATCGCGATGATCTATCAGGAGCCGATGGCCTCACTGAACCCGGCAATGAAGATCGGTAAGCAGCTGATGGAAGTGCCCATGATTCACGAGGGCGTCAGCGCGGAAGAAGCGTATTCGCGCGCGCTGGAAGTTGTCACCGATGTGCGCTTGCCGGACCCCGAGCGAATGCTCAACTCGTTCCCGCACCAGCTGTCAGGCGGTCAACAGCAGCGCATCGTGATCGCGATGGCCTTGATGTCGAAACCGGCGCTGCTGATCCTTGACGAACCAACAACGGCACTTGACGTGACGGTTGAGGCTGCCGTGGTCGAGCTGGTGAAGGATCTGGGCAAGAAATACGGCACCTCGATGCTGTTCATTTCGCACAACCTCGGGCTGGTTCTGGAAACCTGTGACCGGCTTTGCGTGATGTATTCGGGTGAGGCGGTCGAGCGCGGCTCGATCAAGGATGTGTTTGACGAGATGCAGCATCCTTACACGCAGGCCCTGTTCCGGTCGATCCCGCTGCCGGGGGCCGACAAGAATTCGCGTCCGCTGGTGGCTATACCGGGGAACTTTCCCCTACCCCATGAGCGGCCCCCTGGTTGTAACTTCGGTCCGCGCTGCGACTATTTCGAAGAAGGTCGCTGTGACGCCAAGGACATCCTGATGGAGGCGGTGCCCGGAAATGACCGGCACCATACCCGTTGCCTTAAATTCAAAGAGATTGACTGGAACGCACCAATCACGGTGGGTGAACAGAAAGAGAAAGGTGAGATCGGCAGGGTCGTTCTGAAGATGGACAACCTCAAGAAATACTATGAGGTTGCAGCAAATGCCCTGTTCGGCGGTGGCGAAAAGAAGGTTGTGAAGGCAAACGAAACGCTCAGTTTCGAGGCGCATGAATCCGAGACATTGGCCATTGTGGGCGAATCCGGTTGCGGCAAGTCCACCTTTGCCAAAGTTCTCATGGGTCTTGAGACGGCCACGGACGGGCAGATTCTTCTGGACAACCGCAATATCGAACAGGTGCCCATAGAAGAGCGCGACGCAAAGACCGTTGGTGAAGTTCAGATGGTGTTTCAGAACCCGTTCGACACGCTGAACCCGTCGATGACCGTTGGGCGCCAGATCATCCGGGCATTGGAAATCTTCGGTGTTGGCAATTCCGAGGCCGAGCGCAAGAAGCGGATGCTGGAGCTGCTGGATCTGGTAAAACTGCCGCGCGCCTTTGCCGACAGAATGCCGCGTCAGCTGTCGGGTGGCCAGAAGCAGCGCGTAGGTATCGCGCGCGCCTTTGCCGGCGATGCGCGCATTGTGGTAGCCGACGAGCCCGTATCGGCACTGGACGTTTCGGTGCAAGCTGCGGTGACCGACCTGCTGATGGAAATTCAGCGCGAGCACAAAACCACGTTGCTGTTCATCAGCCATGACCTTTCCATCGTGCGATACCTCAGCGACCGAGTGATGGTGATGTATCTGGGCCACGTGGTCGAGCTGGGCACAACTGATCAGGTTTTTGCCCCCCCCTACCACCCTTATACCGAAGCGCTTCTGAGTGCTGTTCCCATCGCCGATACATCGGTCGAAAAGCAGCACATCGTACTGGAAGGTGATATTCCTTCAGCCATGAACCCGCCACCGGGATGCCCGTTCCAGACACGGTGTCGCTGGAAATCCGAAGTGCCTGACGGCCGCTGCGAGTCACATGTGCCACCGGTGCAGACATTGGCCGAGGGTCATCAGGTGAAGTGCCACTTGTCCGAAGAGGTGCTGGCACGGATGCAACCCGTGATCAAAGTCGCGGCCGAGTAGGTTTGCGGATCTTCACTGGAAAGGGCCGGTCGTTGACCGGCCCTTTCTGTGAGCGCCGCGTTTCACGAGGAAACTGGCGGCGCCTGTGAGTGGTGGTTCCCTGTAAGACTCTCAGCCGGTCATGACATTGTTGCCGAAATGCATGAACTCCTGGTTCATACCAGCAATCTCTCCGGCCTCCAGTTTCAGGCTGGAACTGTCAAGCATCTGATAGCTTTGCTGTCCCTTTACCCACTCGTCTGCTGATTGCAGCGTGGTCAGCGTATAAGACGTGACTTCGTTCAGGTAATGAGTTGGGATAATGATCTTGGGCTTTAGCTTGGCCACGATGTCATTACCCTGATCGAAACTCAGGATATGTTGCGACCCGTCTACCGGAAGGGTCAGAACATCGACCTGTCCGACGGCGTCCCAAAACTCCTGAGGCGGATTGTGGCGATTATCACCCCAGATCAGCGTACGAATGCCGCCTGTTTCCACCAGATAGACCACCATATCCATATGACCCACATTGTTCGGTGGGCAGGCTTCGACCCCAAACTCGGCCAGTGCATTGGTCCAGTTGTACCACCCCGGCGCCACGCAGGCATGTTTATCTGCAAAACCGGTGATCTTGATATCGGCGAACTCGAAATTGCCCACCATCCTGTCCAGCACCATGGTCGAGCTTGGTCGTTCGATCGCGTCGTGATCGAAATGCGCATGTGTCGACAAGGTAATGTCCACCGGGATCTGGGGGAATTCATTGCGGAACCAAAGCCCCCACGCGCCCGACGGGTCATCACGCCAGGGGTCGAACAGGACCGTTGCGCCGTTGGGCGAGGTGATCTTTATGGCGCAATGGCCATAATAGTCGATACCGACAACTCCGGCACTGGCCTGACCCGTCGATCCCTGCAGGTCGATCACGTGGTTATTGTTTCCTGGCTGCAACCAGGCTTGCGATTGCGCCTCGGCCGGTTTTGCCCCCAGCACTGAAGCTGTCGCGCCAACACCGGCAGCACCTGCCGCCATGAAAAATGACCGCCGAGACAGCCCCGGTGCCAGATGATCCCTGTCCCCTTTCAGGATGGTCGGTTTCAGATCCTTGCGATCCATATCTTTGTACCTCTCTGTTGGACGTGCGCCGTTTTTCCGCACCTCAACCCAGAGGGTAACAAGCCAAAGCACATCGGCTCAGACCGAAAAAATGGGGGTGAAATATGGGGGCAATCCCCATATTCGGCATTCACGAAATCGAGAGCAAATGACTGCGCAGGTTTTGATCCCGTCCCTCAAGTCCTAGTTTTCGACGAATGTTGTTGCGGTGAAAATCGATTGTCGACGTCTCTCGGGACAGGGCCTTGGCAATGTCCTTTGTGGTTTTCCCAAACATGACCATCTGTGCAATTTCCATTTCGGTCGGGGTCATTGCCGCGAAGGCATCCGTCAACTTGTCAGACAGCGAAGATGTGATCTCGTTCAGGTTCTTTTCGACCAGCTCAAGATAGACAAATTGCGCCTCGTCGCCGGAAAGCTGCGCCCGAACCTTTTCAAGATACGGCAAAACTCTGCTTCGAACCTGCTCGACGATTTCGTGATCCCGGTTCTTGCGGTCATCGTCGAGACTTGAGAGCAATACGCGCAACGCTGTGTTCGTCTCCTGCAACTCTCGGGTTCGATCCGAAACACGCGTTTCAAGCTGGGCAAGTGTTTCGTTCAGTTTCTCCTCCAACGCGCGTCTCAGATAAACCTCTTGCAACAAAGCCAAATCCGACTCGACCATGCGCGCGAACTGCGCCAGCCCCTCTCGGAACAACAAGGCCCGCCGGTTCTGTTTACGGTCCAGAACACAGATTGTGCCAAACACCGAGCCATCGGGCCATTTCAGCGGTAAGCCGATGTAAAAGGTCATTCCGTGTTCCAGGTCGTCGTTGTCCGCCCAAACCGGATCACATTTGGCGTCCTCGACCACCAATTCTCCGTCACGCTCCAGAACACCCTGGCAATATAGCTTGGGGTTCAACTGGAAACTCAGACCGACCGGATATGGATTCTCGGGGTGATCGGATGTGATCAAAACCGCATGATCCGGCGCGTCGGTTTTCATGATCAGGCTTGCGGGCACGTCGGCCAGTTCTGCGACCAGATCAACAAGTTGCTGCCAGTTTGCCAGCGTTTCTTTGGGAATCTGCGGGTGATCAGCAGGCATAAGGGGCCTCACCAGTTATTGGGCGATACCCTGTCAGGTTAGTTGGAGGCGTTACACTGAATCAAGAATACGACACTCTGCGGCGCAGCATCGGTTTCAGCCGCCCCAGATAATCTTTACGTAGTTCTGGGTTTCCTTGTACGGCGGGATACCACCATGCTTTTCAACCGCATCAGGCCCCGCGTTATAGGCCGCCAGCGCTAAAGGCCACGATTTGAACTTGCGGTACTGCCAGGACAGATATCTGGCACCGCCTTCGAGGTTCTGCTTGGGATCATGCGGGTTTACGCCCAAAAGCTCAGCCGTTTGTGGCATAAGTTGCGCCAATCCCAACGCACCTTTATGTGACTTCGCCTGAGGGTTCCATCCACTTTCCTGCTGCACAAGACGCAAGAACAGATCTTCAGGGATGTTGTGAAGGCGGGCAACACGCCGCGCGATTTCCAGATACTCTCCGCGATATTTTCCTGAATATCGTTTGCTGACCTGATCGCGCGTTGTTTTGGGTTTCAGCCGGGCCGAGTCGCGGTACTGGGTTGCCGCACGAGAATCCAGAACCTTCGCCTGTTTCAGGAAAATATCCTTGCGGCTTTTGCTGGACAATGTTTGTGCCTGCACCGGCGCAACGGCCAATACAAGGCAGGCAACGGAAAACCCAGCAACCCAAGAACGCATCTTTGCTTATCCTGCTCGATCAAAACCAGTGGGAGTATAGGTATTCCCGCAAAAAATGAAAGCTTGGTAAATAGTACAGTAAGACTCTTGTTCGACAGTGTTGTATCAACTGTTTTCAACCATGATGCAGGCCGTATAGGGTCTCACGAAACTCATTGCGCCAGATTCGGTGCATTTACGCAGAACAGAACGAGGATTTACATGGCGGGTTCAGTCAACAAGGTCATTCTGGTGGGAAATCTTGGCCGCGACCCCGAAGTCCGGTCGTTCCAGAACGGTGGCAAAGTGTGCAACCTGCGCATTGCCACCTCGGAAAACTGGAAAGACCGCAACACGGGTGAACGTCGTGAACGGACAGAATGGCATTCGGTTGCTATCTTCTCGGAACCGCTGGCCCGCATCGCCGAGCAATATCTGCGCAAGGGCAGCAAGGTTTATATCGAAGGCCAGCTGGAAACCCGCAAATGGCAGGATCAGTCCGGTCAGGATCGGTACACGACCGAGGTTGTCCTGCGCCCTTATCGCGGGGAACTGACCCTGTTGGACGGTCGTAGCGAAGGCGGTGGCGGCAGCGGCGGCGGTTATGGTGGCGGCCAGGCCGGTGGCGGTTACGGTGACCCCTATGGCGGTCCATCCAGCTCTCCGGCGCCTGCATCGGGCGGAATCGACGACGACGAGATTCCGTTCTAAGTAAAACGGAGAAACAACATGACATGGTCCTTCTCTCTCGGCCGATTGCTCGGGTCCGAATTGAGGGTCCATGTCACCTTTTTTCTGCTGCTTGCATGGGTCGGTTTTGCCGCGTTCTCAGCCGGTGGCATGCCAGCCGCGATAGAGAACCTTCTCTTTGTTCTGGCGCTGTTTGCCTGCGTTGTCGCGCATGAGTTCGGTCACGCCCTTATGGCGCGGCGCTATGGTATCAAAACCCCCGACATCACCCTTCTGCCCATCGGCGGCCTGGCCCGACTTGAGAGAATGCCGGAAAAACCCATGCAAGAGGTTCTGGTGGCGCTTGCGGGTCCGGCAGTGAATATCGCAATCTTTTTTGGCCTTGCCGTGCTTGGCGCAGGGATGCCGCTTGAGACCCTCGCGCAATTGGAGTCACCAAATGTGAGGATTGTGGACAAGCTGGCCTATATCAATCTGCTCTTGGCCATCTTCAACTTGATCCCGGCATTCCCAATGGACGGAGGCCGCGTCTTTCGCGCCCTTCTGTGTTTACGCATGAATCGTGTCAAAGCCACCCGAATTGCAGCCGTTGGTGGCCAGGTTGTTGCCATCGGGTTTGGATTTCTAGGGCTGAGCTCCGGCAATCCAATTCTGGTATTGATCGCCGTATTTGTGTTCTTTGCAGCCAATGCAGAAAGCCAGGAAGTCGCTTTGCGATCTGCGGTTCGTCGTGTTCTGGCCCGTGACGCGATGATCACTGAGTTTCACGCACTTTCTCCCAGTGATACGCTGAGCACAGCGGCACAAGCCGTCATTCACACCACTCAGCACGAGTTTCCGGTACTGGACTCAAATCATACTTTGCTGGGTTTTGTGACACGCGATCACCTGTTCACTGCCCTGGCAAGCGACCAGCCCAGAACTGCGCCCGCGACCTCGATCATGGATGCCAACGTTCCCGCAGTCTTGCTGACAACCGGCCTTGAGGACGTGCTGGAACACCTGCACAATGGGGCGCCAGCCATTGCAGTTCTGACCCATGGCGGTCACATGATCGGTTACATAACCCGCGAAAACATTGGCGAGCTGATGGTTATTCAGGGCCGTTAATTCCCTGCGTCACACCGGGGCCAGCGCGTCCGACAGAACCGACAAGACCGCATCCTTCGGCACATCCGAGGTCACAAAAGCCTGACCAATTCCGCGGGCCAGGATAAACCGCAGCTGGCCGTCCACAACCTTTTTGTCCTGCCCCATCAGATCCACCAGCGCCTCGGCACTTGGCAAGTCACCGGGAATATCAGCCAGGTCCGTTTTCATGCCCATCGCCCGCAGATGCGCGCGTACCCGGCTTGGGTCTTCTTGCGAACACAGGCCAAGGCGGGACGAAAGCTCGAACGCAAGTGCACAGCCGATGGCCACGCCCTCGCCATGCAAAAGACGGTCGGAATAACCTGTGGCGGCCTCCAAGGCATGGCAGAAGGTGTGCCCCAGATTCAGCAGGGCGCGGTCACCTTGTTCGGTTTCATCCCGAGCCACAATATCGGCTTTCATCTGAACCGAGCGGGTTACCGCACGCACACGTGCGGCCATGTCGCCCGAGGAGACGCTTTGCCCGTTCACCTCAAGCCATTCAAAGAATTCCGCATCCCCAAGCAAGCCGTATTTCACCACCTCGCCATACCCTGAAAGAAAGTCCCTCTGGGTCATGGACTGCAACACAGATGTATCTGCCAGAACCAGCGATGGCTGATGAAAAGCGCCGATCAGGTTCTTCCCCTGAGGGGCGTTGATCCCTGTTTTCCCCCCGACAGAGCTGTCGACCTGCGCCAGCAAAGACGTGGGGATTTGCACGAACCGAACGCCTCGGCGCAGGACGGCCGCGGCAAAGCCTGCAAGATCACCAATTACCCCACCACCAAGGGCCACAACAACGTCGCCGCGTTCAACCTTTTCAGCCAACAGCCACTCAACCGCGCGTTCAAAATGTGGCCAGCTTTTTGTTGCCTCTCCGGCGGGTAAGGCCAGCGCGGACATTTCGGTCCCGGTGGCTTTCAGACCCGCACGCAGCGTTTCCAGATGCAGATCAGCGACACTTTCATCTGTCAGGACGGCCACCTTAGGACGCGCCAATAGCGGTGCAATCCAATCGCCCGCGCGCGCCAGAAGATCCGGACCGATTTCTACGTCATACGACCGGTCCCCAAGTTCAACGTGTACTGTTTGATGCATTATCTGATTTCCAAAACATCAGGGCGCGCCAACAAGGCGTCGACAACCCGGTCCACCATATTCTCGATCGAAGTTTCGCCATCCGAATCCACGATCAGATCCGCCTCGGCGTAAACCGGAACACGCGCCTCGTAGAGGGCTTTCAATGTCGCATAAGGATCGGCAGTACGAAGCAGCGGGCGCGTGTCCTTGTGGCGGACACGGCTCCACAGAACTTTCAGGTCTGCCCGCAGCCAGACCGACGCACCCCGCATGGTGATCATACGCCGGTTGTCAGGCTGAAGAAACGCCCCGCCACCCGTTGAAAGTACGCCTTTTTTGTCATCCAGCAGGCGGCTGATAACCTGTGATTCTTTGGTGCGAAAAAAAGGTTCCCCGTCCCGCTCAAAGATTTCGGGGATGGTCATGTTCGCAGCTGATTCGATTTCGGCATCGCTGTCCAGAAAGGGAACACCCAGTCGAGCGGCCAAAGCACGACCCACGGCTGACTTTCCGGCCCCCATCATACCGACCAGGACCACGGTTTTGTGCAGATCAAACCGGGTCTGCGCGTCCGCTGAGTGCGTGTTATGCTTAATTTCGCTCATTTCACCGTGAATGACGTGATCTTGGGAAAAATGCCAGTTATAACTTGGTCAAAATCAAAAATTGAGGCAGCGTGACGCCATGAGCCGTCTGATCAAATTCCTGATATATGTTCTGTGCCTGGCATTCATCGGGCTGGTCGCCTATGCCTATGTCGGTCCATTCTTTGGTGCGGATTTCTCTGCGCCTCAAAGTGAAATTCGCGAGCCGGTTGCACTGGATGTCAACTAAGCAACTGCTTTTGGCAATCACACTGGCCGGGTCGGCACATGCGCAGGAACCTTTATCCGCCATCGAATGGCTGACAGACCCGCCGGAAAACCTGCCGGGAACCGTTCTGCTGGAACCACCGGTTACGCAAGATGGCGCATTGCCGGAAATTGAGGTGACTTCGCTTGAGGCACTGTCGCAGCCGCTGGGCCTTGTTTCGTCCTCTGTCACCGGTCTGCCCGTCGACCTTTGGCAGGGCAGCGATGCGGATCGCCTGGCCGAACTGATCGCCGACGTCCACGTGCGTGACAACCCGGCCATGCAGCGATTGTTGTTCACGCTGCTCTTGTCTGAAACCCGCGCGCCGTCAGGGCCTCTGGCCGAAGAAATCCTTTTGCTTGCACGGCTGGACCGATTGATGCAACTGGGCGCTGCTGATCCGGCGCAGTCGCTTGTTCAATTGGCCGGGCCCACTGACACGCAGGACCGTTTCAAGCGCTGGTTCGATGCGACGCTCTTGACCGGGGATGAGGATCGTAGCTGTACCGCCCTTATTGCTGAACCGCATCTTTCGCGGGACTATGCGGCTCAGATCTTCTGCAAGGCCCGCCGCGGGGATTGGGTTTCAGCCGCGCTGACACTTGAGGCAGCGCATGCGCTTGAAATCCTTCCACCAGAGGATCTGGCGGTTCTGGACCGTTTCCTCAGCCCGGAACTGTATGAAGGCGCAGCTTACCTGCCGCAGCCGGAAAACCCTGATCCCCTGACGTTCCGTTTGTTTGAGGCAATTGGCGAACGGCTTCCCTCCGCTCCGCTGCCACGGGCGTTTGCCAATGCGGATCTGCGCGATGTCGCAGGTTGGAAAGCACAGATTGAAGCAGCGGAGCGGCTGACCCGAATTGGCGCATTAACCCCCAATCAGCTGCTGGGTCTTTATACTGAGCGTGATCCGGCAGCCTCAGGTGCTGTCTGGGACCGGGTTGCTGCCGTTCAGCGATTTGAAAGCGCGTTGGACACCGGGAACGCGGAAGCGATAGGAAAGACTTTGCAGCCGGTCTGGCAACAGATGCGTGGTGTCGGGCTTGAGGTTCCGTTTGCCGAACTGTTCGCCGAGCGCTTGTCATCTGTCACATTGCCGGTTGCCACCACCGAAAGCCTGCGCTGGCGTATTCTGATGCTGTCCGGGCTTTACGAACAGGCCGCCTTGTCAACACCTGACACATCCAACGACACCCAGTTTCTTGCCGCTTTGGCACAAGGCGACCCCGGGCGCGCGGTGTCCCCGTCCCCTTTGGCTGATGCCGTCGCTCAGGGGTTTGAATGGGCAGCGCCTGTGCCAGGCGACATTGATGCGTTGCTGGCCAACGGTCAATTGGGCGAAGCCATTATTGAAGCCATGCAATTGTTTGCACATGGCGCGCGGGGCAATCTGGTGGATATGACAGCGGCAATTGCAACATTCCGGCGCGTTGGGCTGGAGGACACCGCGCGACGTGCGGCCCTGTCCCTTTTGATCCTGCAAGAGCGTTGATCATGGGCTCTCCGGCGTCAGATGCACTGTGGATTTCAACGTTCTTGCAGGCGCAGGCGGCAGAGCTTGGCGCTGCGACCAATACGCTGCTGGCCTATGGGCGCGACCTGAAAGATTTTACCGAATGGCTGGACCGCAAGAAATCCGGATTTGATCAGGCAGATCGCGACCTGATCGAAGCCTACCTGATCGACTGCGATGCACAGGGCTTGTCACGTTCGACCCGCGCGCGGCGTTTGTCTGCTATAAAACAGCTGTACCGGTTTGCCTTTGAGGAAGGCTGGCGCGCGACCAATCCTGCCATTCAGATCAAAGGTCCCGGCCGGCAGAAACGGTTGCCCAAGACGCTGGATGTGCTCGAAGTTGACCGTTTGCTGGAGGCCGCCAGACAAACCGGGCGAACCGAAGCTGACAGGCTAAGAAACACCTGCCTGATGGAAGTTTTGTACGCCACAGGAATGCGGGTGACTGAGCTTGTCTCCCTGCCCGTCTCTTCGGCCCGTGGCGATCCCCGGATGCTGCTGGTGCTGGGGAAAGGGGGTAAAGAGCGAATGGTCCCCCTGTCGCCCCCGGCCCGGGATGCTTTGGCCGCGTGGCTGACCGCGCGGGACGAGGCCGAGGACTTGGCCGCGGAAAAAGGCGCTCAGCGCTCGCGCTTTCTGTTCCCATCACGCGGAAAGTCCGGTCATCTGACACGGCACAGGTTCTTTTTGCTGGTGAAAGAGCTGGCTGTACGGGGTGGTGTTTCTTCTGAAAAAGTCACACCACACACGCTGCGCCATGCATTCGCCACGCATCTGCTGGCCAACGGCGCTGATCTGAGATCGATCCAGACGTTATTGGGCCATGCAGACGTGGCGACGACCGAAATCTATACGCATGTTCTGGATGAACGTCTGGCGGAACTGGTGTTGCAACATCACCCGCTGAGCAAGGACCGCAATGAGGACAAGGGCTAAGACCTTGATTCAGCGGGGCGACGTCCCCATAACGGATGCAGTACACAAATCTATCAAGGACCAATGGAACCCTCACCTTCTATGTTCGACGGCGCATTCTGGGTTACGACCGGCGCTATCCTGTTCCTGCTTATCCTGTCCGGATTTTTCTCGGGCTCGGAAACGGCGCTGACCGCCTCGTCAAGGGGGAAACTACGCGTTCAGGCCGACAAGGGATCGCGCGGGGCTAAAAAGGCGCTGGAAATAACCGACGACAACGAACGTCTGATCGGGTCGGTTCTGCTGGGCAACAACCTCGTCAACATTCTGGCCGCGTCACTGGCGACGGCGTTGTTCACACGTCTTTTCGGTGAAAGCGGCGTGGCATTGGCAACGCTGGTCATGACCTTTCTGGTGTTGATCTTTGCCGAAGTGCTGCCCAAGACATACGCCATCACCAATTCCGAAAAGGCCGCTGCGGCCGTTGCGCCGATCATTAGCGTGGTCGTGACAGTGTTTTCGCCTGTTGTCGCGGCCGTACGTTTGTTAGTGCGTGGCGTATTGCGCCTGTTCGGAGTTCAGATCGATCCTGACAGCAACATTCTGGCCGTGCGCGAAGAAATCGCAGGCGCCCTGCAACTGGGCCATTCGGAAGGGGTTGTCGAAAAAGAAGATCGCGACCGCATCCTCGGCGCACTGGATCTGGGCGACCGCACGGTGGAAGAGATCATGCTCCACCGTTCCAACATCGAAATGATCGATGCGAACGCCCCACCCGAAGCTATCCTAAGGCAATGCCTTGAAAGCCCTCACACTCGTCTGCCTGTTTTCAGGGACGAGCAGGAGAACATAGTTGGCGTTGTTCACGCCAAGGACTTGTTCCGCGCGATGTATGCACAGGCTGGCAGCAGCGATGGCGGCACCGACCGGCTGGCCAGCTTCGACATCGGCAAGGTCGCAAATGCCCCCTATTTCGTTCCGGAGACCACAACTCTGGATGACCAGATGCGCGAGTTTCTGCGAATGCACGGTCACTTTGCGCTGGTGGTGGACGAATACGGCTCATTGCGTGGACTGATCACGCTTGAGGATATTCTGGAAGAAATCGTGGGCGAAATCGCCGATGAGTTCGATATCGCCGAAGAGGTGCCGGTCGTGCGGACGGATGATGGCCAATTCCTTGTCGAAGGTGCTATGACCATTCGCGATGTCAATCGTGCGCTGGACTGGTCGCTACCGGATGAAGAAGCCAACACTCTTGCTGGTCTGGTCATCCACGAAGCCCAGATGATCCCGGTTGTTGGGCAAGTGTTCTCGTTCCATGGCTTCCGGTTCGAGGTTACAGCACGCGAAGGCAATCGTATCACAGCCCTGAAAGTGCGGCCCTTATAGGGTTTGGACGCTAGACAAAAACGACGCGCTCTGTCGCTCGTTTGACAGAATGCTTTGCCATTGATCTGCACCGTCCTACCAGAAAAGGAGGAGCGGATGAAAAACACATGCCAGGTGGTCGTCATTGGTGGCGGTGTGGTCGGATGTTCGGTTCTTTATCACCTGACCAAGCTCGGGTGGTCGGACGTCATGTTGCTGGAACGGTCCGAACTGACCAGCGGATCGACCTGGCATGCGGCAGGCGGGTTTCACACCCTCAACGGCGACACCAACATGGCGGCGCTACAGGGATACACGATCAGGCTGTATAAAGAACTGGAACAGATCACCGGCATGTCCTGTGGCCTGCACCACGTGGGCGGTGTGACACTTGCCGACAATCAGGACCGGTTTGATATGCTGCTGGCGGAACGCGCCAAGCATCGGTTCATGGGGCTTGAAACAGAAATCGTCGGCCCGGAAGAAATCAAAAAGATCGCGCCCATTACAAATATCGACGGAATTATCGGTGCTCTTTATGATCCGCTGGATGGACATTTGGACCCCTCAGGCACCACCCATGCCTATGCCAAGGCCGCGCGAATGGGCGGTGCCACAATTGAAACCCATTGTATGGTGCGTGAAACCAACCAGCGCCCCGATGGAAGCTGGGATGTCGTCACCGACAAGGGCACAATCCATGCCGAACACATTGTTAATGCAGGCGGGCTTTGGGCACGTGAAGTTGGCGCCATGGCCGGTGTCTATTTTCCCCTGCACCCGATGGAGCATCAATATCTTGTCACCGACGCGATCCCACAGATCGAAGCAATTATCGATGCGGGTGGCGAGCATCCGCATGTCATGGATCCGGCAGGTGAAAGCTATTTAAGGCAGGAAGGGCGTGGCCTGTGCATCGGGTTCTACGAACAGACCTGCAAGCCCTGGGCAGTAGACGGCACCCCGTGGGATTTCGGGCACGAGTTGCTGCCCGATGACTATGACAAGATCACCGACAGTATCGAATTCGCGTATCGCCGCTTTCCTGTGCTGGCTGAGGCTGGGATAAAATCGGTGATCCATGGGCCGTTTACCTTTGCCCCTGATGGCAACCCGCTGGTCGGCCCTGTACCCGGAATGCGCAACTACTGGTCGGCCTGCGGTGTCATGGCCGGGTTCAGTCAGGGTGGCGGCGTTGGCCTGACGCTGGCGCAGTGGATGATCGAAGACGAGCCCGAGCGCGATGTGTTTGCCATGGATGTTGCCCGCTTCGGAGACTGGATCAGCCCAGGTTACACCCGCCCCAAAGTCATTGAGAATTATCAGAAACGCTTCAGCGTCGCCTATCCGAACGAAGAACTGCCTGCCGCGCGCCCCAACCGCGCAACACCAATGTATGACATCTTCAGCGAGCTGGGCGCGGTCTGGGGGCAGCAATACGGCCTTGAGGTCCCAAACTATTTTGCGCAGGAAGATGAGCCGGAGTTTGAAACGCCATCCTTCCGCCGCTCGAACGCGTTCGCGGCGACAGGGCGCGAAGTGCGGGCGGTGCGTGAAGCTGTGGGTATCAACGAAGTCCACAATTTCGGCAAATACCGCATCACCGGACCCGATGCTCGGAACTGGCTGGACCGGATCATGGCTGGCCGCATTCCGAAACCCGGTCGGCTGTCTTTGGCCCCGATGCTGTCGCACAAGGGCAAGTTAATCGGCGATTTCACTGTTTCCTGCCTGACTGAAACCGAGTTCCAGCTTACGGCGTCTTATGGCAGTCAGGCCTTCCACATGCGGTGGTTCCAGCAAAACGCTCAGGACGGCGTGAGGATTGAAAACGTCAGCGACCGGTTGAACGGCTTCCAGATTGCCGGCCCGAAGGCAACGCAGGTTCTGGCAGCCTGCACCCGAGACGACTTGGCCGATTTCAACTTCCTGAACGTGCGCCGGATGACTGTCGGCATGACCGACTGTATCGTTCAGCGTGTCAGCTATACGGGTGATCTTGGTTATGAAATCTATTGCGACCCCTTAGCGCAGCGTCAGCTTTGGTGGACGCTGTGGGAGGCCGGACAACCTCACGGCATTGTTCCGTTCGGAATGCGCGCAATGATGAGCCTGCGGTTGGACAAGTTCTTTGGCTCATGGATGCGAGAGTATTCGCCAGATTACACCGCCGCGGAAACGGGATTGGATCGTTTCATTGCATTCAGCAAAAACACCCAATTCATCGGCCGCGATACAGCGGAAGCAGAACGGGCCAATGGAACCACCCGCCAGCTGGCAGCCTTCGAGGTTGAAACAGACGATGCAGACGTCAACGCCTATGAACCGATCTGGCTGGATGGTTCGGTTGTCGGTTTTTGTACCTCCGGCGGCTATTCTCATTTTGCGCAAAAATCCGTCGCCATGGGCTTTCTGCCGTCCGGGCGCATAGAAGATGGTCTGGAGGTTGAAATCGAGATTCTGGGGCAGATGCGCAAAGCAAAGGTTATCTCGACACCTTTGTTTGACCCAGATGGCACACGCATGAGGGGATGACAGCACACATGACTGACAGCAGTGTGGCGCAATGACCGAAATCCCCATCATCCTGCTTGCCGCCGGTCATTCCAGCCGTATGGGCGGGCTGGACAAGCTTATGCAGCAAATCGATGGCATTCCACTGCTGACCCGCACTGCGACCATTGCGCGTGGTGTGGCGCCTGTCCTTGTCGCCCTGCCACCGCGCCCGCACCCAAGATATGATGCTCTTGCAGGAATGGACGTACAGACCATTCCCGTTCCGGACGCGGCAGAGGGAATGAACGCCAGTTTGCGCACCGCTATCGAATACCTTCCTGTAGACGCACCCGCAGTCATGGTTTTGCTCGCTGATTTACCTGACCTGACCCAAACCGATCTGAGAACGATCTTTAAAGCACGCCAATTGCATCCCGACAATGTAATCTGGCGCGGAACAACCACAGATGGAAAGCCCGGGCACCCGGTGATCTTCGATCGGACGCTTTTCACTCAGCTTTCGGCATTACACGGCGATCACGGCGCGCAGGCGGTGGTTCGGTCACAACAGGGTGGCGTATTCCTGCAACCCCTTCCCGGTCAAAACGCGGTTATGGATTTGGATACGCCGGAAGATTGGGATGCTTGGTGCAAGAAGCGTACTTCTTGAATAAACACGGCCCGGTCGATATCGACCGGGCCGGTGCCCAATACAGGACTACCACTTTCCACAATTCCAAAAGTTTGACCAATAGGTCTTAAAGACACTCTGGTTCCCTAGCAGCTAAACCTAAACAAGACCCCCTCGTTAACACGCCGCTAAAACTTCCGGTAACTGAGTTAGCCGCCAGCGCCCCCTAGCGCTTTTGGCTTCCCCTCACTTGGGCAATTTCATCCTCACTTATCCGATCCTTAGAAACAACGTAAAATTGGAAGAATAGGTTAATTTCGCGCACCTCGATTTGGCTTTTAGGCAACATAGCCCCAGGGCTTGTTCAACCTATAGGCGATCCAAGTCCGGTGCGCATATCAACGATTCGGGATTAAGCGCAAACTTATGCACCCATTCAGCTGCCTGTCAGCAAAGTTACAGCGTCAAGTCCGATGACTCCCGGACTCGCCCACAACCATTGGAAGAGCAGCATTTTTCCCCACTGTTCAGTGAAAGCATTGTCAACAAAACAATGAAAATTCAACTTTTTTGAAAGTTTGACGTCTGTTTTGGCAACAATCCTCCGATTCGCCTTCGACCTACCCGGTTAAATAAGCGAATCCTGATCAACGTCCTTCGCCACAAAACACCCGCTTTGTGGCAAAATTAAGATTTATTAATTGATCAGTCAGGAAACCCCAATCCTGCCAGTGCATCTCATGTCTCAACGCGCAACGGAAATTGCGTGATCAAACCAGGAGACAGAAATGAGCATCCGAAAATCTTCGCTTTTACTTCCCCGCACATCCAACTGGATGGGGGTCAGCGCATTGGGCGCAGCCATGCTGGCCACAACCGCTTTACCTTCGATGGCGGATGAGGCGCTTGCCGATCTTGTCGAATCCGTTTCCCCTTCGGTTGTAACCATCATTGCCGAACAAAAGGCCGCCCCAAGCCCCGCACAGGGGCAGAATTTTGATTTCGACGGTCATCCGTTTGGGGAATTCTTCAAGCGCTTTGGTGGGCCTGAAGGATTCAACATGCCTCAACGCGGGCCGGCACAAGGGCTCGGGTCAGGGTTTGTACTGGATGAAGCCGGTTATATCGTCACCAATCACCATGTGGTGGACAATGCCGCGACTGTAATCGTTCGCCTAAGTGATGACCGGACATTTGAGGCCGAGGTAGTTGGCACCGACCCGCTGACAGACATCGCAGTCTTGAAGATCGATGCAGGCCCGGGTCTGCAAGCTGTCGAACTGGGTGACAGCGATGCAATCCGCGTAGGCGAAGATGTCGTAGCGATCGGCAACCCGTTTGGTTTGAGCTCGACGGTCACTACCGGCATTGTGTCGGCTAAAGGTCGCAATATCTCGGACGGGCCTTATGCCGAGTTCATTCAAACGGACGCCGCCATCAACAAGGGCAACTCTGGTGGCCCGCTTTTCAACATGGACGGCGACGTGATTGGTGTAAACTCGGCCATATATTCCCCCAGTGGCGGATCTGTCGGGCTGGGATTTGCCGTAACCTCGAACATCGTTGAGCATATTGCGGCCGATCTGCAGGATGACGGGCAGGTCAGCCGTGGGTGGCTGGGTGTATCTATCCAGAATATCAGCCCGCAGCTTGCGGCGGCACTGGGAATTGATGCCTCCTCGGGCGCACTGGTGGCAGATGTTGTCGCCGACAGCCCTGCAGATGGCGTTCTGGAGCAAGGCGATGTTATCCTGTCCTTCAACGGCGAAGCCGTAGACTCCAGTGGTGACCTGCCCATTCTGGTGGGCACAACCAAGGTCGGCACCGCCAGTAATTTGACCATTCTGCGCGATGGCAAACAGGAAACGGTCACTTTGACCGTTGGCCAGCATCAGGCAGCGGCGGCTCAGTCCGACACCCCTGTCGAATCCGAGGCGGCAGGCTCGTCGCTTGGTGTCACCGTGGCCCCCCTGACCGAAACGGTGCGGGCCGAGGCAGGTATCGCTAAAGCCGTCGAAGGTGTGGTCGTCACAGACCTGCAACCGGACAGCCCTGCGGCTCGGGCGGGTCTGCAACGTGGTGACGTGATCGTGAAACTGGGCAACCAAGACACGTTCACACCCGAAGCGCTGAAGGCGGCACTGGACAGCGAAAAGACGGACCCGGCACTGGTATTGATCAATCGGGCCGGCAGCCAGATCTTCGTTGCCGTCGAACTGGTCTGACCAACACTATGCGCGCGCCGCTTGATGGGGAGATCCGGCGCGCGCCTCACCCGGCGGACCTGAGTTGTCCGCTGTCCGTCGGGCTTGCCGGGTGCGTGCCCAGCACCCGGCAAGATATTCTGCATTCCATGGGCTTTGTTTGGATAATGTGTTTAAATCCCAAGGGAAAAGGAGCCAGATCATGAGCCGCCGTCTGTTGATCGTCGAAGATGACACTGACACCAGGGATTTCATTGCCAAAGGGTTTGGCGAAGAAGGCTATGTGGTCGAAACGGCTGCTGATGGCCGCGAGGGATTGTACCACGCAACGGATGGCGGGTTTGACGCCATTGTGCTGGACAGGATGCTTCCCGGTCTGGACGGGCTGTCCCTGATCAAATCCCTGCGTGCAGCAGGGCTGAAAACACCGGTCTTGATGTTGACGGCCATGAGCGCAGTGGACGAGCGCGTCAAAGGATTGCGATCAGGCGCCGACGATTATCTGGTCAAGCCCTTCTCGTTTCAGGAACTTCATGCACGGATCGAAGCCCTGTTACGACGTCCGCAAGAATCCGAGGAAACGCCGACTCTGACCTGCAAGGATCTTGAAATGGATCTTCTGACCCGCAAGGTTACGCGGGACGGCCATGAGATCACGCTGACGCCCCGTGAATTCCAGATTCTTGAATTCTTCCTGCGCCGCAAGAACCGTGTCGTGTCGCGTACCATGCTGCTTGAGGGCGTCTGGGATTATCATTTCGACCCGAACACCAACGTTGTGGATGTTCACATCTCAAAGCTGCGCCGCCAGTTGGATGAAGGCGGAGACACACCTTTGATTGAAACTGTTCGCGGAGCAGGTTACATGATGTCCGATGGATAACCTTCGGCTTTCCCTTAATAATTCACGAACAAGACTTGTCGCCACCAGCATGGTGCTAAGCACGTTCCTGACCGCGTCCGTGCTGGCATTGGTCTATGTGACGGCCAACAGAAGCATCGAATCCGAGACCCGATCAGTCGTGTCCGCCGAACTGACCGGGCTTGCAGATGAATATGAACGGCGCGGGCTGATCGGGCTGATCACAGCGATCGAACGCCGTCTTCCAAGCGCACCCGACCGAGACGCGCTGTATCTTCTGGCGGATCGGCAAGGCGTCAAGCTTGTGGGTAACCTGAAAACCTGGCCGGTCAATGTGACCGCCGGAAGCGGTTGGGTCGACCTTGAGTTGCGCAGGGCTGACAATGACCAACTGGTGCCTATCTCGGCGGCATCGATCCGCCTGCCCGGTGGCGAACGCCTTTTGGTGGGACGGGATGCGGCGGCCCGTCAACAATTCGACCGAGTGTTGTTCCGATCTCTGGCACTGGCGCTAGGGATAGCATTTGTTCTGAGCGTGATCACCGGCTGGCTATTCACACGCCTGGTGTTTTCACGCCTGTCGGACATTGCAAGCACAGCCGAAAACATCGTTTCCGGCGATCTTTCCAAAAGGATGCCCCTGCGCGGAACCGGAGATGAATTTGATCAGGTCTCTGGAACGCTGAACAACATGCTCGACAGGACCGAAGAGCTGGTCAGTAATCTGCGCACCACCTCAAACTCTATCGCACATGATTTGCGCTCTCCTTTGTCCCGTCTTCGTCAACGGGTCGAATCCCTTTCCGAGCCCGGCAAAAGCGATCTGGACCGCGAAATCGACATTGCGCGGGCAACGGGAGAAATCGACCATGTTTTGCGGGTCTTGGGACAGCTTACCGAAATTTCGCGGGCCGAGGCTGGTCTGGGTCGCGAACAATTCGAAGACATTGATTTGCAGCAACTGGTTGGCGATGTCGTAGAGCTTTACGATCCGGTGGCCGCGGATCAGGACATCCGTCTTGAGGTTATAGGCTCTGCCCCCGCAATTCAGGGGCACCGGCCCCTCCTCTCGCAGGCTCTTTCCAATCTGCTGGAAAACGCTATGCGCTACGCACCGGCAAATACCACAATCACGATCTCAATCGGTACCGAGGACGGATTTGCCCAATTGCAGGTTCGGGACCGTGGTCCGGGTGTTCCGCCCGGAGAGTTGGATCGCCTTCAGCTTCCGTTCGTCACGCTTGATCCGGCGCGCACGGAACGCAATGCGGGATTGGGGCTCGCGCTGGTTGCCGCGATTTCTCATATGCATGGCGGGACATTCGCAGCCCGAAACTGCAACCCAGGTTTGGAAACCACGATCAATCTGGCAATTCAGAGTTAACCCGGCAGTCCGTTTACCGCCAATATCATGTTTTTATAACGTTTATCCTCGGTGACATCCGCACCGAACCAATCCGGTGGGACATAGGCATTTGCGGCTTCACTGGTATGGAATTCAACTTCAACCAAACACAGGGGTTCCAGGCCGCCTGAGAAAACATCCAGCTCGAACTGGTGGCCGTCCGGCATTTGATCCGTGTAACGTACCTTCTCGACCCGGCGTCCTCGAGTTTCCGGCCAGAAGGTTTCAAACTGGTCCCGGGTTATCTCTGTCTCACGCTCAACACGTACAAGATCACCGCCTCCTTTTAAGGTCAGGAAAAACACATCGTTCTTTTGCCGCAGACGCAATTCGGTCGAGTCCTCCGGCGCGGTGAGGTACCCCTGACGCACCACTGCTTTTTCTGCACGGCTCAAGTCCGGTAAATTTGCCACCAGAAACTTGCGCTCAATTTCTGTGCTCATCGGAGCGCCCCCACTCAATCTTCCAGCTTATCAAACAGCACCCGATATGCCGTACCAGCCGCGCCGCGATCTGCGTAAGTATTGGCAAAGGCCCGATGCTGCGCCATTGAAAAGAACGCCCGCAGCTTATCTGATGCATATTGTGTTTGTCGAAAATGCTAACCGGTTGACCAAATAACCGCTCGGTCAAGGTTGTGCGACTGACGGGAACAACGATCTCATCGGCGGCTCGAAAACAGACCCCAGACGCACCCCCAGAATCGCGATTGCACAGCAAAACCTGCCGACCGGTTTGCACACAGACATAGGCAAGGTTCACGGAAGTCTCGGTTTGTCCAACACCGCCCTTATTGCAGTAAAAGGCAATGATTTTCATTCCTTACTCCTTTTTGTGGTGAAACAGACTGCGGAACATGTGCCGGATTTCTTGCCCGTCAAACTGATGGAAACTTGCGACAACGCGCTTTCTTTCCGTCTTTTGGTGTTGATCAAGCACAGCGATTAGGCCGCCCACGGACAAACCGATCTGCGCGTCCACGCGGCCTTGCGTATCGGCGCGAGACGCAACAAAGGTCATCAACGCATCTTGCTGAACAGAATAGTCGTTGAACAAACCAAGACTATCCTGAAGTTTTTTCAATGGCTTAAGGATCATTTTCAAACCATTCCAATCGAATAATGGGGCAAACAATTCCATCAGATATCTTAGTTTTTTGCATTCGATACGAAGGTCATGCACCGTCCTGTCTGGTTTATCGTCGCTTATGCCGCGCGCCAGTTTGCACACCTTGCGATAGCGCTTCCAGATCAGCGCGCAGGCATAGTCATACGCACCGAGATGCGCGTTTGGCCCAAGGTCCAAGTGATCTGAACCTGCGAACATTGCGGTCAGGTCGGTCATGGACGTCGTGTAGTCGGCGCTGCGCAACCAGCGTGACAGGCGCAGTTGCTCTTGTGTACGATCCGTTTGAAACTGATCAAACATCTCGGACAGTCCTGAGTGAAGGTTCGGCGGGATAAGATTGAAATACTTGTCTTTTTCCAGAAGGTAGACATCCAAATCACGCAGAGGTCCGGTACGGGTCATGAGGTCGGAAAAGACCCGCTTCAGCTCGGCCGTCTGGGCCTCGGACAACACACCCTTGAACAGGCTGATCACTGACCTGATCTTGCGCAACGATACCCGGTAATCGTGCAAAAACTCAGTGTCGATATCAGCGATCACGCCCTCTTCGTTTTGCCGCGCAACTCGCAGATATGTTTGAATGATTTTTGCAGCGACTTCGATGGAAGGTTCTGCTTGACCAATCTTCAATTCAGGCTTGGCCTGATAGGGAACCATGTCTGGAACCAGGCTGGAATAGAGCGTTTCAATATCATGAACACCGCCCGTAATGCTGGCGAGAGCAGAGCAGACCAACTGATAAGCCTTCTTGTACCCACGCAACTGCTGAATTCGTACAATGGTCGCCTGCCCTGATTGCGTTGACATGTACGTTAAAGTTCCCCTGACTTGAATCTTTTGCTGATCATCAAGCACGGTAATGGTCTTTGCCTTGATCTCCCCAACACCGATCTGCGTCAGCGCCCGCAGTTCAGGAAAGTCGCTCAGCGCCTTCTGAACCGGCCCTTCTGGCAAGTCCCGCGCAAACCGCAGATGCCCCGAGTATTGCTGAGACAAAGGGCCGTGATCCTTCCGCAGCAGGTGCAACATCCCGCCAGTATGGATTAAAGCACGACCGGAGGCGCGCAATGACTGATCGTGACAATCGAGCAATGCGAAAGCTGCGACGGAGCTATCGGGTGAAGCTTTTCGGGAAAACCCGGCAATGGCATGTGCCAGAGCCGTTTCGTCAATCTTCGCTGGGAAAATGAACTGATCGCCTGACGATCTGGTCATGATAGGCCTTTCCAGTTCAAATTCAGAAACCCCTTTACAGGTTTCTCAACGGTCATTTGCGCGCCCGCCCCTTTGTTTAGTGGGCTGCCCCAACGCCATTCTGGGTTTTCTTGTTCAGTCTCGGCGGAACCCGAAAGGACATCAAGGCATTATGACTGCGACCGAGTGTATTCACGGGGTGACAGGCCCCGGGCGCCGAAGTAAGACACCGCTATGAGCGAACCAGTATCTTCAATCCGAAACCTTGGCCCCGCCTTTGAACAGGCCTGCGCCCGCGCTGGTATTCATTCGGCTGAGGCGCTGCGTGAACTGGGGCCGGACGAAGCCTATGCTCGCCTGTTGCGCGCCGGCACCAGGGCGCATTTCATCGGATATTACGTTCTGGTGATGGGATTGCAGGGCCGGCCGTGGAACGACTGCAAGGGTGACGAGAAAAAAGCCCTGCGCGAAAGGTTCGACACAATCAAAGCCGGTAACGGGGCTGCTCCGGAAAACCAGATGATTGCAGATCTGGACGCCATCGGGGTTCGTGTTGCACCAAAGGACCTAAAGCAGGTCTGAACGATTAAGGCCGCACCCAACCAAGGATGCGGCCCCAATCTGTCGGCAATGGCTGTGGCTTAGCCGACCAGCTCAATGCCCGAGAAGAAATATGAGATTTCAACCGCTGCGGTTTCCGGAGCGTCCGAACCGTGGACCGAGTTTTCACCGACCGATTCCGCGAATTCGGCGCGAATGGTGCCGGGGGCTGCGTCTGCAGGGTTGGTTGCGCCCATGACTTCACGGTTCTTTGCAATGGCACCTTCGCCTTCCAGAACCTGAACAACAACCGGAGCCGACGACATGAATTCGCACAGTTCGTCATAGAACGGACGTTCGGCATGAACGTCATAGAACTTGCCAGCCTGAGCTTTGGTCATGTGAATGCGCTTTTGCGCCACAATGCGCAGGCCAGCTTCTTCGAACTTGGCGTTGATCTTGCCGGTCAGGTTGCGGCGGGTTGCATCGGGTTTGATGATCGAGAATGTGCGTTCCAGTGCCATGTCGGCCTCTCCTTATAATGTGACGCGGGACCCGCGCCGAAATCCATCGCGCGCCGGGTATCACGGACTTTGGCCCATGAAAAGTGTAATGATGCCTTGCCCGTGGCTTTGCAATTCAGATTGTGTCCGGCAAAGGGTCGACGCGGTCCAGTCGACGGACGTAAAGCACCGCCAGTAAGCCAGCAAAGCTACACGCCCACATCATGCCCAGTACCAGATACGGCCCATTTTCGGGGCTAACGAACGCGCCGGTCATTGAGGTCAGAACAGCGCCCAAAGCCACGATCATTGCCCCCGACAGCCCTGCCGCGCTTCCTGCCAGTCCGGGGCGTACTGACATGACGCCAGCCGCGGCATTGGCATTGGTCAAACCGTTGCCAAAGCCGACACAGATTGCCGAGCCGAAGAAGACCCAAACCGATCCCAGATCAGCGAGAAACAGCATCAATCCACAAAACGGCCCGGTCGAGGCCACGATCCGCCCCGACAAGATCATCGTCGTCAGCCGCGTCCGAGCCGCAATCCGACCGGTGACAAAATTGCCAACCATGAACCCGCCGGTGATGATGCCAATCCCCAGCCCCAGCGTTGCTGGGCTCAGGTCGAACCACGCTGCAGCAACCAGCGGCGCACCGGTGATAAAGCTGTAGAACCCCCCAATCGAAAACGCCGCGCATAAGGCGTAACCCCAGAACCTGCGGGCACGGAACAGGTGTGGATACTCGCGCAGTTGGGCACCAAATGTGGAAGAGCGGTTGGTGTTGGTCTCGCCCATGTCGAACCAAAGCAGCACCAGCAACCCTGCCCCAAGCAACGAGTACAGGACAAACCCCGAGCGCCAACCAAAAAGCATATCCAGCGCCCCACCCAACATCGGCCCAAGCATCGGGGCCAAAGCCATGGCCATTGCGACGTAACCGAGTTTGCTTGCCGCCTCATTCGGTGCGTAACGGTCTCTGATCGACGCGCTGGACAGGACCGAGCCCGCGACGACAGCAGCCTGAAGCAGGCGGAAGCCAAGAAAAACCCAGATCGATCCGGCCAATGTGCATCCGACCGACGCGAGGGAAAATATTGACATACAAATCAAAAGGATAGGCCTGCGCCCAAAGCGATCCGATAACGGGCCCATGATCAGTTGCAACACTGCCGAAATCGCCAGATACCCCGCGACCGACAGGTTCATTAGGCCGTAATCCACGGCGAAATCTTCGCTCATATGCGCGAGCGACGGCAGGAACATGTTGAGCGTCAGCACCGACAGCGCCGTGGCAAAGATCAACGTGATCAGGGATGGAGGCGTCCGGGCCGCGCGCATGTGGAAAACCGCTTCAATAAGCAAACGAGACAGCGCTAACACATTGCTTGACGCTTGAAAACGCCAAGCCGCTGGCGGCGGCATCACACCTCTGCTAAGAGCGCCCCATGTTACGGATCGAAGACATCACCTATGCCGTTGAAGGCCGCCCATTGTTTGATGGTGCCAGCGCAACCATACCAGACGGTCACAAGGTTGGCCTTGTGGGCCGGAATGGCACGGGAAAGACCACGCTTTTTCGCCTGATCCGCGGGGAGCTGGCGCTGGAATCGGGCAATATTGCGGTCCCCAAGCGCGCCCGCATTGGCGGGGTCGCGCAAGAGGTCCCCTCGTCCAACGTTTCGCTGATCGACACTGTTCTGGCTGCCGATACCGAACGCAGCGCCCTGATGACCGAGGCTGGCGACGCAACGGATCCCACGCGAATTTCCGAAATTCAGACCCGGCTAGCCGATATCGACGCCTGGTCAGCCGAGGCGCGCGCAGCCTCGATCCTCAAGGGGTTGGGGTTTGACGACGCAGACCAATTGCGCCCCTGCTCGGATTTTTCCGGTGGCTGGCGGATGCGCGTGGCCTTGGCGGCGGTTTTGTTCTCGCAACCGGATTTGTTGCTGTTGGACGAACCGACCAACTATCTGGATCTTGAAGGCGCGCTATGGCTGGAAAGCTATCTGGCGAAATATCCGCACACGGTCATTATCATCAGCCATGACCGGGGCCTGTTGAACCGTGCCGTAGGGTCGATCCTGCATCTGGAGGATCGTAAACTCACCTATTACGCGGTGCCTTACGACAAGTTCGCGGAACGGCGGGCGGAACGTCTGGCGCAGGCGGAATCGGAAAACGCCAAAGCCAAGGCCCGCATCGCACACCTGCAAAGCTTTGTGGATCGCTTCCGCTACAAGGCGTCAAAAGCTGTACAGGCCCAATCGCGCCTGAAGATGATCGAACGCATCCAGTTGGTCTCAACCCCGCAAGAGGCCGCGCTGCGTGCGTTTTCCTTCCCCGAACCCGAGGAGCTGTCGCCGCCGATCATCCAGATCGAAGGCGGCGTCACCGGCTATGGCGAGATCGAAGTACTGCGCCGTCTGAACCTGCGCATCGATCAGGATGACCGCATCGCGCTATTGGGTAAGAACGGTCAGGGCAAATCCACCCTGTCCAAACTGCTGTCAGACCGCCTGCCCCTCATGGCGGGTAAGATGGCCCGCAGCAACAAGCTGCGCATCGGGTATTTCGCTCAGCATCAGGTGGACGAGCTTTATGTGAACGAAACGCCACTGGACCACCTGCGCCGCCTGCGCCCGGACGAGGCGCCTGGCAAGTGGCGCTCGCGTTTGGCGGGGTTCGGCCTGAACGCAGCTCAGGCGGAAACCGAGGTTGGCCGCCTGTCGGGTGGGCAAAAAGCACGCCTGTCGCTGCTGCTGGCCACCATCGACGCACCGCATATGCTGATCCTCGATGAACCGACGAACCATCTGGATATCGAAAGCCGTGAGGCGCTGGTCGAAGCACTGACCGCCTATTCCGGCGCTGTCGTGCTGGTCAGCCACGACATGCACCTTCTGTCGCTTGTTGCCGATCGGTTGTGGCTGGTCTCGGACGGTACGGTCAAATCTTATGACGGTGACCTTGAATCCTACCGGGCCCTTTTGCTGGCGCGTGACAAGCCGGTGAAAGAAAAGCCGCAAACAGAGAAGCCCAAACGTACCTCGCGCGATACCATGCTGGCACTGCGGGCGGACCTGCGCAAATGCGAGGACCGGGTCGAGAAACTGACAGAGATGCACGACAAGCTCGCGGCAAAACTGGCCGACCCGGCTTTATACGAGGACGACAAGATCAACGATCTGGAAACCTGGAACCGCAAATTCGCCGAGGTGGTCGAGGCCATGCAAAAAGCAGAAGCGCTTTGGATCGCCGCTGCCGAGCGACTGGAACAGGCAGAAACGGTATGAGCGATCCCGTTGTTGAAACCAAAGCGATGATCGCGGGAATGCACCCCGAAATTCAACCCGACGAATTCGCATTTGTGGTCTGGCCCGAAGATATGGACTGGCCCGACGGGACACGCGCCAGTTATGTCGAGGCCGAAGGGCTGTCTTTAATCGTTCCGATTAATTGTGCACCAAAAGAGGCGGTCGCTATGCGTTGTATCACGCTTCAAGTGCACTCCTCGCTCGAAGGCGTGGGTCTGACCGCTGCGGTCTCAGAGGTGTTGGCACAGGCCGGAATTCCGGCGAACATGGTTGCGGGCTATCACCACGATCATGTTTATGTTCCCTCCGGACGGGCCGAAGACGCCCTAAAAATTTTGAAACATCTGCAACAGAGTAGCAAAGAGTGATTGACACCGCATTTCTGATCACTGCGTTCACAACGCTTTTCGTGGTTCTTGATCCACCGGCGCAAACGCCGATTTTTGTGGCCCTGACCCAGAACATGGATTGGCACACGCGCCGCTCTGTCGCGATACGCGCATGCCTGACGGCAGGCGGCATTCTGGCCATGTTCGCGGCCTTTGGCGAAGCGTTGCTGGGTTTTGTCGGCATCTCGATGGAGGCGTTTCGCGTTGCGGGAGGTGTTCTTCTGTTTCTGACCGCGCTCGACATGCTGTTTGAACGCCGGACCAAACGTCGTGAAAACAGTGCCGAAGAAGAAGAACATCCGGACCCGTCGGTGTTTCCGCTGGGCATCCCACTGATTGCAGGACCCGGTGCGATTGCCACCATGATCCTGCTGGCCGGTCAACATCCCGGCATTCAGGGTCTGGCGGTTGTCATCGGCGTTATGCTGGTCGTTCTGGCAATGGTTTTTGTGATGTATCTTACATCCGGGGCCGTGGCACGGCTTTTGGGGAAAACCGGGCTGAACGTGTTGACCCGGCTTCTTGGGATGCTGCTGGCTGCATTATCTGTTCAGTTTATTCTTGATGGCCTCAAGGCCTTTGGATTCGCATCTTAAGCCCCCATATTAACAAGGTTAAGGGGATTTCCGGGAACCGCATGGACAGTTTCGATATTGGACGCCTGATCTATCTGGCCCTGCTGGGGGCGGCGCTGCTGATGTGGTTTGTCACGCATAATCGGCAGTCGCTTGGCAAGACGTTTCAGCAGGTCATGGCATGGGTGTTCATTTTTGTCGGGGTCATTGCACTGGTCGGTCTGTGGGAGGATATTCGTTCCTCGGTCGCTCCCGCGCCGCAGATGAGTGTCACCGGTAACTCGGTTGAGGTTCCCCGCGCTTATGATGGCCATTATTACCTTCCGGTTCTGGTGAATGGTGAGCTGATCACCTTTCTTGTCGACACCGGTGCCAGCCAGATCGTGTTGAACGCGCGGGATGCCAAACGGGCAGGCATTGATCCCGATCAGCTGAACTATTTCGGGCGCGCCTTGACTGCAAACGGTGAGGTGCGTACCGCGCCGGTGCGGCTTGAGACCCTGACGATAGGACCCATTACGGATCAGAACGTTTCGGCCTGGGTCAACGAGGGCGAACTGGATAAGTCTCTTTTGGGGATGGAATATCTGCACCGTTTTTCAAGCATTCAGTTTGCGGATGGCAAGCTGATCCTGTCCCGTTGATGCTCCTCACCTCTTGAGAACAAAAGTGGAACATGATAGCTTGCGGGCATGTCTGCTCAGCTTCTTGGTCCCAAACCTGCACGTCAGATCCCGGGGATAAATCTCCATTCGCAGATCACCCTGCAACCGGGTCGCGTGCACGAGGCTTGCGGCCCCGCCCGACGCAGCTTTGCCATCTGGCTGGCCGGTCAGACACAGGGTCCCGTGCTGTGGATTTCCCCCGCGTGGGAGCCCGCCCAACTGAACCCCGACGGAATGATGGCCTTTGCTGATCCGGCGCGTTTTCTGTTCGTCCACCCCACCCGCGCCGAAGATCTGCTATGGTGTATTGAAGAGGCGCTGCGCAGCGGGGCCATCCCGCTGATCATAGGCGACCTGCCCGGCGCGCCGGGGCTGACGCCGGTGCGGCGGATGCATCTGGCCGCAGAACAAGGCGGTACGATGGGCCAAGCCCCGCTTGGCTTGCTGCTGACGCCCGGTGATGGCGGCGCACAAGGGGTTGAGACACGCTGGCACATGGCCGCCGCCCATCAGGGGGATGCCAGGCACTGGACCCTGACCCGCCGCCGCGCCCGCGCCCTGCCCCCGGTCAGCTGGCAGGCCACTCAGACTGCTGCCCGCACCGGTCTGCACCTGAAACGCATTGAAACAGAGGACATTCTGACGTGAAGCCGCAAGGATCACGCAAGATGTGACTCGCCAAACTCCGGATCGCACCCTAGCGTCGCCGCATGCGCCATCCGATCCATGACAGCCGCTATTCCTGGATTCGCCTTCTGATCACGCTCGCCATCGCAACTGTGGCGAATGTAGGGATGTGGGCGGTCATCGTGGTCATGCCTACTGTCGAAGCAGAATTCGGCGCCAGTCGCGCTGAAGCCTCGATGCCATATACGCTTACGATGATCGGATTTGCGCTGGGCAATATGTGGCTAGGACAACTGGTGGACCGGCTGGGCGTGACACGCGCCCTGATCGGCGCCGCTGTATTAAGCGCCTTCAGCTATCTATTGGCAACGCTGGCCCCGAATATAACACTACTATCTGCGGCGCATCTGCTGGTCGGGCTGGGAACGTCGATCGGGTTTGGCCCCTTGATCGCCGATATCTCGCACTGGTTCATGAAGCGGCGTGGGTTCGCCGTCGCATTGGTGGCCAGCGGAAACTATATCTCTGGCGCAATCTGGCCCACCCTGCTGTCCGGCATTCTGTTACGGGATGGCTGGCAACAGGTCTACCTGACATTGGCGCTATTGACGCTGCTGGTTGTCATCCCCCTGTCCTTGCTGTTGCGTCGTCAGGTCCCGGTCGAAGCACACAGCACAGCCGCGGCCACAGCCCGGATCAACGCGCGCACTGTCGGCGTTTCACCACGCGTGTTACAGTACATCCTTGGCCTGGCTGGTATTGGATGCTGCGTAGCGATGTCCATGCCACAGGTCCATATCGTGTCGTATTGCGTCGGGCTGGGATACGGCCCCGCAGTGGGGGCCGAAATGCTATCGCTGATGCTGCTAGGTGGCGTCGCCAGCCGTATTCTCTCGGGCCTGTTGGCCGACCGTCTGGGCGGCGTCATGACGCTCTTGATCGGCTCAGTCTTGCAGTGCATCGCCCTGTTCCTGTTCCTGCCATATGACGGGATGGTCTCACTTTATGTGATCAGCTTGCTGTTCGGTCTGGCACAGGGTGGCATCGTGCCCAGCTACGCTTTGGTTGTCCGTGAATACATGCCGCCGCAGGACGCCGGGGCGCGGGTCGGATTCGTCCTGATGATGACCATCCTTGGCATGGCGCTTGGCGGATGGATGTCAGGCTGGATTTACGATGTCACCGGAAGTTACCAACTGGCCTTCGTCAACGGAATTCTTTGGAACGGTTTGAACATTGCCATCGTTCTGATGTTGATCAAAAGATCCCGCCCCAGACGGGACACGGTCATGGCGTGACACACCTGACCCGCCGCTTGGTGCTTGCAGGGATGGTGGCTCTGCCTTTGGCCCGTACGGTGCAAGCCGCGTTGCAGCCATACATTTTGTCAACGAAAGCCACCGTGGTTGGTTTTACCTTTGATCTGTCAGGTATCCCTCAGACCGGATCAATGCCGATTCGGCAGGCGGACGTACAGATTGACATACACCGCCTGCAAAACAGCCGGGTCACGGTGGTGCTGGATGTCAACAAGGCCAGAACACGCTTGCCCTTTGCCCGCATGCCGATGCTCGGCCCCGGTGTTTTGGGCGCCGAAACCTACCCGACAATTCAATTCGTATCGACTGACATTCAATTGGGGGCCGATGGGCGCATGTCGAATGGTGCTCGTGTCACGGGGGAACTGAGTATCCGAGATGTGACGCACCCCATAACTTTGGATGCCAACCTATACCGCCAGCCCGGAACAGCCGCGAACGACCTCAACCGCCTGTCCATAGGTTTGACCGGGACATTGAACCGGCACGATTTCGGTGCCTCGGGTTATCCCGATCTGGTAGGACAAAACGTCGGACTGGACATACGTGCCGAGATCATTCGTGCAACCTAATCGACAAAAAGCAAAAAACGACTGGATAAAGTCGAATAGTTGCGCGCATTGTCCGGTGACGCCGCCTATCTGAGAAAACCATGCGCACGATCATTTCATTTGCCGCCCTGTTTCTTTCGGTCATTCTGCTTCAGCTTTCAACGGGCGGCGTCGGGCCACTTGATGCCATTTCCGGGATCACCTTAAGCTTTTCGACCGAACAGATCGGTATGCTGGGTTCAGCGCATTTCCTTGGCTTTTTCATAGGTTGCTGGTGGGCGCCGCGTCTGATGGGCAGTGTCGGGCATTCCCGCGCATTTGCCGTATGCACAGCGCTGGGCGCGATGGGGTTGATCGGGCACACCCTGACAGACAATCCTTATGTATGGGCGGCGTTGCGCATCGCCTCGGGCACATGTGTGGCAGGTAGTTACACCGTCATCGAAGCCTGGCTGAATGCAAAAGTGACCAATGAGACACGTGGACGAGCCATGGGCACCTATCGCATCGTCGATATGGGTGCCTCGCTGAGTGCTCAGTTGATCATCGCCGTCCTGCCACCCGCCTCGTATGTTTCCTATAACCTCTTGGCGATCCTTTGCTGCGCCTCATTGCTGCCGCTGACACTGACACGCGCAAGTCAGCCGAAGACGCCCGACGCCCCGCGCCTGCGCCCGAAACTGGCATGGCACAGTTCGCCGTTGGCCGTTGCGGGCGTCATTGTTTCGGCACTCAGTTCAGCATCTTTCCGAATGGTCGGGCCCGTCTACGGTCAGGAAGTCGGGTTGGGAGTGGATCAAATCGCCTTCTTCCTCGCCTCTTTCGTTCTGGGCGGGGCGCTGGCGCAGTATCCGATGGGATGGCTCGCGGACAAATACGACCGGCGCTGGGTCTTGATCTGGCTTTCGGTCGCGGCGGTACTAAGCTGCGGGGTCACAATGGCGGCAAGCGACACGGGAACCGTCGGTGTCATGCTTGCAGCGGCGCTTTTTGGGTTCACGACATTCCCAATCTTTTCGGTGTCATCCGCACATGCCAACGATTTTGCGACAACCGAACAAAGGGTCGAGTTGTCTGCCGCCTTGATGTTCTGGTACGCGCTGGGGGCTATTGCGTCACCCTATATCACGTCAACACTGATCCAGGATTTTGGACCCAGCGCGCTGTTTGCATTTGTCGCGGTCGGCCACATATTCCTGATCGGCTTCGGCCTGGCCCGGATGCGGTCGCGTCCAACACCCGCGGAGAGAACCAATTACGTCTACGCACCGCGTACATCCTTTACGGTCGGAAGGTTGCTGAAACGCGCCCGCGAGGAATGAAAAGCGGACCCGCAGCCCTGCATTGCGCAGAGTCTGCGTATTGGCTGACCACAATCTGACCGGTTGACAACGGCCATCGGCGGCTGGGTCGCCCTATCAGGCGCGCGTTACAAATCAGAGTTATTCCAGTCATCTACGAAACCGGGCTTTTGCTGAGCGGTGACTTAGGTTAGACGAACGCGCAGTTAGATACGCGGAAACGGAATATGGCTCGGATTCTCATCACCTCGGCGATCCCTTACATCAATGGGATCAAGCATCTCGGCAATCTGATCGGCTCGCAACTGCCTGCCGACTTGTATGCACGCTACCAGCGTGGCCGGGGGAACGAGGTCATGTTCCTGTGTGCCACCGACGAACACGGCACCCCGGCCGAACTGGCCGCTGCCAAAGCTGGAAAGCCGGTGGCCGAGTATTGCGCGGGCATGTACGAAATTCAGGCCGACATCGCCAAGCGTTTTGGGATGAGCTTTGACCACTTTGGCCGCTCATCCAGCGAGCAGAACAAAAAGCTGACCCAACATTTCGCCGGGAAACTGGATGCGGCCGGGTTGATCCGCGAGGTCACGGAAAAGCAAATCTATTCCAACGCAGATGGTCGCTTTCTTCCCGACCGCTATATCGAGGGCACCTGCCCCAATTGCGGGTATGAGAACGCACGTGGCGACCAGTGTGAAAACTGCACCAAGCAGTTGGATCCGACCGACCTGATTGAACCGCGCTCGGCCATTTCGGGCTCCACCGATCTGGAAGTGCGTGAGACCAAGCACCTCTATCTGCGCCAATCGGCGATGAAGCATCAGCTGGATGCCTGGATTGACAGCAAAACTGACTGGCCGATCCTGACCACATCCATTGCCAAGAAATGGCTGCATGATGGCGACGGGCTGCAAGACCGGGGGATCACCCGCGATCTGGACTGGGGCGTTCCGGTCAAGAAAGGCGAACAGGACTGGCCCGGTATGGAAGGCAAGGTGTTCTATGTCTGGTTCGATGCGCCGATTGAATACATCGCCTGTGCCAAGGAATGGGCGGATTCGACCGGGAAACCCGATTCCGAGTGGGAACGCTGGTGGCGTACCGATAAGGGTGCGGACGATGTGCGATATGTCCAGTTCATGGGCAAGGACAACGTGCCGTTTCACACGCTTTCTTTCCCCGCCACTATTCTGGGGTCGGGCGAGCCGTGGAAAATGGTCGACCACCTGAAATCCTTCAACTACCTGAATTACGACGGCGGCCAGTTCTCGACCTCGCAGGGGCGTGGCGTTTTTATGGATCAGGCGCTCGAGATTCTGCCAGCCGACTACTGGCGGTGGTGGCTGCTGAGCCATGCGCCGGAAAGCAGCGACAGCGAGTTCACGTGGGAGAACTTCCAACAATCGGTGAACAAGGATCTGGCCGATGTTCTAGGCAACTTCGTCAGCCGCATCACCAAGTTCTGCCGCTCGAAATTCGGTGAGGTGGTGCCCGAAGGCGGTGACTTTGGCGAGCGTGAGAACGCTCTGATCGACGAACTCACCAAACGCGTCCGCGCTTACGAGGCGCATATGGAAGCAATGGATGTCCGCAAGTCGGCTCAGGAACTGCGTGCCATCTGGGTGGCTGGCAACGAATACCTGCAAGCAGCGGCACCGTGGTCAACCTTCAAGGAAGACCCCAAACAGGCCGCTGCACAAGTACGCCTGGGCCTGAACCTGATCCGGTTCTATGCCGTGCTCAGCGCGCCGTTCATCCCTGATACCTCGGCCAAGATGCTAAGCGCCATGAACACGCTCGACACCAGCTGGCCGGAAGACGTGGCCGCAGCGTTGAACGCGCTACCCGCGGGTCACGACTTTACCGTGCCAGACGTTCTGTTCGCCAAGATCACAGACGAACAGCGCGAAGAATGGCAGGCAAAATTCGCCGGTAAACGCGGCTGACCGCCCTGATATTCGAAAGCTCGAACGGGGGCCGTTGGCCCCTGTTTTCGTTCGGCACCTCGGAACGGGCCGACACCTAAACCAGCTTAGTTGCTGTAATTTTTGGCGTCATCGCAAACCACCTCGGGATTCATCGCGCTTGAGAATTCGTGGCAAACAAGCCATCCTGCAAACAAGTTTTGTCGACTCGCGCGTTTGTGACCGCCGGGATGGACACCAATTGTTTCTGAAATGCACGAGGCTTTCGCCATGTCCCAAGTTTTCCCTTTTCTAACTCAGGTCCGCAATCCAATCGCCACCGCATTATTGCTGATATCCCTGGGACTGGCCCAACCTGCAACTGCACAGGACGAAGGGGCGGCACCGAAAGTTACGATTGCGGCCGCCTACACCGAGGAAATCACCGACGAGGCTTCCTTCATAGGGCGCGCTCAGGCGATCAATAAGGTCGATATCGTGGCCCGCGTGAACGGTTTTCTCAACAGCCGGAATGTCGAGGATGGGGCTACGGTCAAGGAAGGCGACCTGTTGTTCACCATCGAACCTGACCTTTACGAGGCGACATTGGAGGCCCGAAAAGCCGATCTGAACCGGGCCGAGGCTAATCTTGAGTTGGCCAAGGTGGACCTGGCGCGTAAGGAAGAGCTTTACAAGCGCGACGCGACACCTGAATCCGAACGCGACATCGCGCGGGCCAACGAACTGGTCGCCGAGGCTCAGGTCAAGGCCGCAAATGCAGCGATCCAGCAGGCCGAACTGGACCTCAGCTATACACAGATCCACGCGCCTTTTGATGGACGTATAGGCAGCATCACCACCAGTGTCGGTGATGTGGTCGGCCCGACCAACCCGCCGCTGGTGAACATTGTAAGCGAGACGCCGATCTATGTGAATTTCTCGCTCAACGAAAAACTCTTTACTTCGGTTCTTCAGACCGTTGGCGCAAATTCCGCTTCTCTTGCGGACAGCCCGCAAAGCCCCAATGTGCATATCACGCTGCCAAATGGAACAAAGCTGGATGAAACGGGCAGGATCGTATTTGTTGACAATCGTATCGACCCGTTGACCGGCGCGATCACAATGCGCGCCCAGTTCGAAAATGCCGACCGTTTGATCCTGGACGGTGCATTCGTGAATGTGCAGATCGAAGCGTTGCAACCGACCTTGCAAGTTCTGGTGCCGCAAGCTGCGCTGCAACGCGACCAGCGCGGTGACTTTGTGCTTGTAGTAAACGACAAACAGATGGTGGAGCAGCGATACATCACCACAGGCAACACGGAAGGTACCGCCATCATCGTTACCGAAGGTTTGCGTGAAGGCGAAAGCGTGATTGTCGAGGGCCTGCAACGGGTCCGCCCCGGCGTGGCTGTTGACGCGGTCGTCGCCTCTGAACAGCCGGGAGAGTAATCGATGTTCTCAGCCCTGTTCATCAGCCGGCCAAAGCTGGCGTTTGTCATCTCGCTGGTGCTGACCATCATGGGTGGCATCGGTTATCTGGTGCTGCCGGTCGCGCAGTTCCCGGACATTACCCCGCCCGTGGTCAACGTCTCCACCAAATACACCGGCGCAAATGCGGAGACAGTGGAAAACACCGTTGCCGCACCGATCGAGGCGCAGGTCAACGGTGTGGACGACATGATCTACATGACGTCCAGATCGTCTGACAACGGCTCGTATTCGTTGGACGTAACCTTCGAAGTTGGCACCGACCCCGATATCGCCTCGGTCAACGTGCAGAACCGGGTGGCGCAGGCAATGTCGTCGTTGCCCGCCGAAGTGACATCTTCGGGCGTTGTCACACAAAAATCGTCGACCAATATGCTGATGCTGGTCACGCTGACCTCGCCCAATGGCACCTATGACAGCGTGTTTCTTTCCAACTATGCCTCAATCAACCTGCGCGATGCGCTGGCGCGTGTGCAAGGCGTGGGTAAGGCTGATGTTCTGACCAACCTTGAATACGCCATGCGGGTCTGGATGGACCCTGACAAGATGGCAGCCCTGTCCATCACACCAGGCGATGTAATCAACGCGATCCGCGAACAGAATATCGAAGTGTCCGCCGGTTCGATCGGTGCGCCACCTGTTCCCGAAGGCCAGACCTTTCAATACACGATCAAGTCCAAAGGGCGACTGACATCCGCCGAAGAATTTGGCGATATCGTGATCCGTACCGGAGATGCTGGCGCAATTGTCCGCGTAAGGGACATCGCCCGGGTTGAGCTTGGCGCACAGTTCTACTCGGCATCCGGCTATTTTCAGGCCGTGCCTGCCACCGTCATCGGCATCTATCAAGCCCCCGGCGCAAACGCCCTCGCCGTTTCAGAGCGCGTGCAGGCGGAACTGGAGCGGCTGTCCCGCGCATTCCCGTCGGATGTCGAATATGATGTCCCCTTCAACACGACCGACTTTGTCGAAGCCTCGTTGAATGACGTTGTTTCCACACTGATCCTGACCTTCACACTTGTGATCTCGGTCGTTTTTGTGTTCCTCGGCAGTTGGCGTGCCACGATCATTCCGGCGGTTGCCATCCCGGTCTCACTGATTGGCACGTTTGCTTTCTTGCTGGCCTTCGGCATGTCTTTGAACACGATCTCGCTGTTCGCACTGGTTTTGGCCATCGGCATCGTGGTTGATGACGCCATTGTCGTGGTTGAAAACGTCGAGCGCATCATCGCTGATGAGGGGCTGCCCCCGGCAGAAGCCACCCGTAAGGCAATGGGGCAGATCACAGGCCCGGTCATCGCGACCACGCTGGTTCTGTTGGCGGTTTTCGTGCCGGTGACATTCATGCCGGGCATCTCAGGGCGGTTGTACTCTCAGTTCGCTGTCACGATCTCGACCGCTGTTGTGATCTCGTCCATCAACGCGCTGACACTGTCACCTGCCCTGTGCGGGCTGGTCCTTAAGGCCCGCTCAGGGCCGCCCAAAGGGCTGCTTGCGCTGTTCGAAAACTTCATTGGTGGCGTTCGTAACTGCTATGTCGCTATTGTGCGCAAACTGCTTGTCTTTCCGGCTATCGCGCTGGCCATCGTGGTTGGTCTCGGCATGGGAACAGGGGCAATCATGTCGAACACGTCCGCCGGGTTCATCCCGCTGGAAGACAATGGCTATCTCTTTGTCGACGTGCAACTGCCTGACGCCGCGACGCTGGAACGGACCGAGGCCGTGACAAAGCGCCTTGATGACCAGATACGCGAGATCCCGGGTGTGTCCAGCACCGTTCTGATCAATGGCTTCTCATTGCTGAACGGCACAATCACCAACGGCGCTGCGATCTTCGTGAACCTCGACAACTGGAGCGAACGGCAGGAGGAAAACCTGAGCGCCGAAGCCATTTTGGCTAAGGTGCTGGCCATCGCGAATAATGAGACCGCAGCCTCGACCGTTGCCTTCAACCCGCCACCAATTCAGGGTCTCGGCATGTCGGCCGGGGTCGAGATGGAGGTGCAGCAAACCGGTGGCGGTTCACCGCAGGATCTGGCATCGGCTGTGGGGTCGTTTGTCTATTCGGCCAACCAACGACCCGAGATCGGGCAAGCCTATACGACATTCCGTGCCAACGTTCCGCAGCTGTTCGTGGATCTGGACCGCGAGAAAGCCAAGACACTGGACATCTCGGTGGCTGAAATCTTCCAGACCATGCAGGCCCAGCTGGGGTCGTATTATGTCAACGACTTCAACCTGTTTGGTCGCGTCTATCGCGTAATGATCCAGGCGGAAGGCAGCTATCGCGACAATGTCGATGACATTGCCAGCCTCTATGTGCGTTCACAGAAGGGCGACATGGTGCCATTGGGTACCCTGATTGACGTGGAAAACGTTTTGGGGCCGGTTCTGCTGAAGCGGCATAACCTGTTCCGGTCGGCAACGGTGACAGCGGTGCCAGCGCCGGGCCTGTCCAGCGGCGATGCGATCACAGCGATGACAGAGGTCTCTGCTTCGGCTCTGCCGCCGGGATACTCGTTCGAATGGACGGGAACGGCACAACAACAATTGGCGTCCGGCAGCTTGGTGATCGTCATTCTGGGGCTGGCTATCCTATTCGGTTACCTGTTTCTGGTTGGACAGTATGAAAGCTGGACTATGCCGGTCTCGATCCTGCTGTCTGTGGTCGTGGCCCTGTTCGGGGCGGTGGCCGCGGTTGCCATCGTTGGCAGTGACATCAACCTCTATACGCAGATCGGTATGATCATGCTGGTGGGCCTTGCTTCGAAGAACGGCATTCTGATCGTCGAGTTTGCAATGGAACAGCGCGCCAAGGGTCTTTCGATCAAGGACGCTGCCGTCGAGGCAGCTCATCAGCGGTTCCGCGCTGTCATGATGACCGCCCTGTCTTTCCTGCTAGGCGTCGTACCGCTGCTGGCTGCCAATGGTGCGGGTGCGGCCAGCCAAAAAGCCATCGGTGTCGCCGTGTTCGGTGGCATGTTGGCCGCGACGCTGGTTGGCGTAATCGTGGTGCCTGTCCTCTACGCTCTGATGCAAAGCATGCGCGAGTGGCTGAAAGGCAGTAAAAACGATCCCGGCCCTTCAGAAGAAGCGGCCTGATCCGATCAAAGCCCCGCCCATCAGCGGGGCTTTTTTCTGGTGTCAGTCTGATCTTTCCCGCCGCCGTTCAGAGAGTTCGCGGATCACCACCTTTGCCTCTGGTGTCGGTGCCTGCTCGACCCGGCGATAATCCGATCCATCCCGGTTCCGTGTCAGCAGCCCACATGAAATCATGGTCCGGCGCAGGGTTGCAGGGTCATCAAAACAATGTTCGGCATTGAGGCACGTGTTGACCTCACCCTCTTGCAGCACCGCGGCTGCCGGTACCGCAGACCAGAGCCCCCACAAAGACAAAGTCTGCACCGATCGTTTTGACGGCCATTGTCGAAGCCTGCCTTGTGCGTCGAACAGGTGCAATGTACGCTCAACCGTGCGCATTTCAGCAGCCGGTTGTTTCGGACGGGCCTTGATCCGCCTGGCAGCAGCACTGGTGGCGCGCATATGTTGCACGTTCTGAAACCCGGCGGCACGAGCGACCATATTCATCAGTGTCAGGTGCGACGGGCTGGAGTCGCCAAGCTGTTGGGACAGGGTGCGCACGAATCCGGTCAAATCATCGGCGTGCAAGGGTACAGGAGTTTTGCTCATCACAAATCCATATCGGGCGTTTGCGCGATCGTTGGTCGCTGACTTGACGAAACAACGCCCTGATGGTTGCGATAGTTTCACATACATTGGCAGGTTTAGCACTCTGGGTAAGAGCAGCGACGCCTCGGTGTCTGCCGACCGTGACCAACGGCTAGCACAACACGCATCACCCGCCAAGAGGATAGAAAGATGGATCAGGCCTTGCCGGGGGCCAGCCGTTCAGCCATCCAACCGTCGATCCGCGCGATCTGCTCCGCACTCAGTCGCAGGCCCAGCTTGTTGCGCCTCCAGACGACATCTTCGGCGGTCCGTGCATATTCCTTGTCGATCAGCCACGCGACCTCCCGCGCGGTCAGGGTTGCGCCAAAATCCTCACCCAGATCAGACAGCTGCTGCGCATCCCCAAGGACATCTGTTGCTTCGGTTCCATAGGCCCTGATCAGGCGTGCAGCCCAGGCGGCACCCAGAAACGGATACGCGGCCTGAAGCTGATCAGTCAGGGCTTCAACAGCGTCAACCGGAAAGTCACCGCCCGGCAGCGTCACACCGGCGGTCCAGGGGCCCGGCATATTCGGAAAAAATTCACCAACCTTCTCCAGAGCACTTTCCGCAAGCCGTCGATAGGTGGTGATCTTGCCGCCAAACACGTTCAATACAGGCGCCCCACCCTGCGCATCGACCTTCAGCGTGTAATCCCGCGTTGCGGCGGTGGCACTGCTGGCGCCGTCATCATAAAGCGGCCGCACACCGGAATAGGTCCACACAACATCTTCGCGGGTCACAGCGCGCTTGAAATACTTCGATGCGAAAGCGCACAGATACTCCTGCTCGGCCTCGGTACAGACGGGTTTCGTGTCAGGGTCTGGGTGATCCTGATCCGTTGTGCCGATCAGGGTAAAATCCTGCTCGTATGGTATGGCGAAAATGATGCGGCCGTCTTCGCCTTGAAAAAAATAGCACTTGTCGTGGTCATACAGCCGGGGCGTCACAATATGGCTGCCCCGAACAAGCCGAACACCCTCGCGTGAGTTGACACGGATCTTGGTCTGGATGATGTCACCGACCCAAGGGCCACCCGCGTTGATCAGCATTCTGGCCCGGACAAGACGGGTTTCGCCGCTGTTGCGATTACGAATGGATATCTGCCAAAGGTCGTCCACCCGCTCGGCCGAAATCACCTCGGTTCGCACCATGATCTGCGCACCGCGCGCCTCGGCGTCGCGGGCATTCAGGACCACCAACCGTGAATCTTCGATCCAGCAATCAGAGTATTCATAAGCCGTTTCGAACTTGTCCTGTAACGGGACGCCTTCCGGAGCCGATCGCAGGTTCAGTGATGTGGTGCCCGGCAGAATTTTGCGGCCACCCAGATTGTCATACATGAACAAACCCAACCGGATCAGCCAAGCCGGACGCCGCCCCCGCATCCACGGCATGACCGTACTGAGCAGCCGGGAGGTCGGCGTTTCCGAGTCAAACCGCATGTCCTTGTGGTAGGGCAGCACAAAGCGCATCGGCCAGCTGATATGCGGCATCGCGCGCAACAGGGTTTCACGCTCGATCAGAGCCTCACGGACCAGACGGATTTCGAAATACTCCAGATAGCGCAAACCGCCATGAAACAATTTCGTCGAGGCTGATGACGTGGCCGAGGCCAGATCATTCATCTCTGCCAAAGCAACTGACAGCCCGCGACCAGCAGCATCCCGAGCGATGCCGCAACCATTGATCCCACCACCGATGATAAAAAGGTCCGTTGTCTGAACGTCCGCTGACTGCATGCCAATGATTCCTTGTCAGGATGGATGATAGGCATTTGCCAGAACATCCTTCGTATGGTCAATGTTTATGTTCGATTTTTTTCGTTTTGCAACATGAACCTGAAATTTTCTAATACCTTCCTTGCAAAATCGGCCAAAAAGAACAAAAACGAAAGGAACACTTCAAGTTTGGAAACACCATGTCCCTATCTTTCCGCCAATCTGACATTCTGGACATTGCCGGGGCCGAAGGCCGCGTCACCGTTGACGGGTTGGCCGAAAGATTTGGTGTCACGGTCCAGACGATCCGGCGCGACCTGACCGAGTTGGCCGAGGCAGGTAAACTGGATCGGGTGCATGGCGGCGCGGTGCTTCGCTCGGGCGTGTCAAACATCGGCTATGAAGACCGCCGTGCCCTGAACGCCGACGCCAAGACCCGTATCGCACAGGCTTGCGCCACCGATATCCCCGACGGCGCATCGATCTTCATGAACATCGGAACCTCGACCGAGGCCGTGGCGCGGCAATTGCTGATCCACAAGAATCTGATGGTTGTGACCAACAACATGAATGTCGCAAACATTCTGATTGAGAACCCGGATTGTGAGGTCGTCATGGCCGGTGGCGTTCTGCGGCGCACCGACGGCGGGTTGATCGGAAATCTGACCGTATCGACCATTCGGCAATTCAAATTTGACCTTGCCGTAATCGGCTGTTCAGCTTTGGACACTGACGGAGATCTTCTGGACTTCGACTTTCAGGAGGTACAAGTCAGCCAGACCATCATTGCGCAGGCACGCCGCACATTTCTGGTTGCCGACCATTCAAAGTTTTACCGCTCGGCCCCGGCGCGCATCGCTTCTTTGGCTGAAATCGATGCGATTTACACGGATGCGCCGTTACCTGGCGATCTGCACCTGCGCGGTCAGGAATGGCAAACGGACATCGTCCTGTGTAACTAGCGGACATTAAGAATAGTCCCCAAATTACCGCGCCGCTTGCCAGATGCCACCCGGCCTGACACTATCGTTTGCATAAAGATATGTGCACGGGAGGGGAGCACCGGGCCATGATTGCGCTTTTATTTGCGTTACTTACTGCCACGATGGGGCTCAACTATTTCAACATGACGAAGGCAGGCAATGCGCTGTTCTTCCTTACGATAGCCCTGAGTATCTACTGGTTGAAATTCCACGCCACCAGTCAGCTGACAATTCAGCTTTGAGGGCCTCATCATGACACCCGAACTGTCACGTACACTAAACGCGATCGGAATGCTGGCCGTCAGTCTCGTTCTGGCGCTGGCGTTCTTCTATCAACTTGTCCTTTACGAACTGCCCTGCCCGCTTTGCCTGTTGCAGCGTGTCGGCTTTGTAGCCGTCGGCGTCGGGCTGGGCCTGAACCTGCTTTATGGCGCGCGACCGCAGCACTATGCCATCATGCTGATTGCAGCTTTGTATGGCGGCAGTGTTTCGATCCGGCAAATCCTGTTGCACATTGTGCCTGGAACCGGCCACTACGGATCGCCCGTTCTGGGGCTGCACTATTACACTTGGGCGGGCATCGCCTTTTTCCTTGTCCTGCTGGGTACTTCGTTCATGCTGCTGTTTGATCGCCAATATGACTCGGGCGCGGCCAGCGAGGTACGTTTTGGGGGAAACAAGCTGGCCAAAACCGCCTTCTTTGTCATGCTGGCACTTGCCGTACTGAACGCCGGTTCAACTCTGCTGGAATGCGGACCGGGCGTTTGTGATGACCCGCCCACGGATTACAAGTTGATTGACGAACTGAAAACGAATGATTGAGGATACCCTAACCTTCCCCTGATGGAGGCACACAAATGGGACTATTGGGCCAGCCGCTGGGCTATTATGACTATCTGACATTGGTCGCGCTGATCCTGCTGCTTGCAGCAGTTATGGCGCTGTTCCTGTTCATTATGGGCCTTCCGGGGCGGATCGCGATCAAACGTAATCATCCCCATGCCGAAGCCGTAAAGATCATGGGATGGATGGGGTTTTTGGCTGTCGTGCCTTGGGTTCACGCCTTCATGTGGGCTTTCCACGATGGCGTCACGGTCGATATTCGCCGCGGCCCGGACGAGGAAAAAGATGCCATCCGCGATGAAATCAAACGCCTGGGCGGTAGGGTCAAACCCGAATACCAGGATCGTCTGGACACAGATGACACACAACCCAGTTAAGACCGAAGGACCCTAATTCCTATGTTCGTCGCCCTCGGCATCACGCTGTTCTACATCATTTTCGTCTGGCTCATTTTTTTCAAGCTGGAATGGCTGAAGTTCAACATTGCCTGGGGCATTGTTTCGTTCTGGGTGGGTGCACACCTGCTGTTGATCTTCCTTGTGGCATTGCGCTTCTTTCAGCCGTTTTCAGCAGACAGCCACGTGGTACGTTCGACCATACAGATCATCCCCAAGCTGACACAGCCGACGATTCTGTCCGAGGTTCTTGTTGAACCGAATACACCGGTCGCAAAGGGCGATCCGCTGTATCGGTTCGATGATACGGTGTTTTCGCTGGCGGTCGATAATGCGCAGGCCCAGTTGGTGGCGGCACAGCAGAATGCCAAAATCCTTGAACAGGATGTCATTGCGTCGACCGAAGCTGTCGAACGGGCCAATGCGCAATTGGCCTATGCGCAAACCCAACAGGCGCGGTATGAGAATCTTGTTCCGGCCGGAGGCGCCCGTCAGGACGATCTGGATCGATGGAACGAACAGGTGACGGAAGATCAGGCCGCCCTCAAACAGGCTGGGGCCAACCTGACCAAGGCTCAACTGGCGCTGGAATCGCAGATTGACGGCGTGAACACGGGCATCCTTCAGGCGCAGGCGCAATTGGCCGAAGCCGAGTATTTTCTGGAAAACACAACAATCTATGCGCCTGAAAATGGCATGATCGTCTCACAGCAGGCCCGCCCCGGATTGGTAGTCGGTGACGTCCGGTTGGGTGCGATTGCCAGCTTCGTGACTGATGAAAGCCCTTATATCCTTGCCACATTCCGCCAGCAGAACCTGAAATTTGTCGAACCGGGACAAGAGGTCGAAGTCGCGCTTGATCTTTATCCCGGTGAAATCCTGACGGGCAAGGTCGAAGCGATCTGGTGGGCCACCCGTCAAGGGCAACTCATCCCGTCGGGCCGCCTGCCCGGTTTCGAGCTGCCCAAACTGCCCGGTCGGATTGCGGTTCAGATCACCGTCGATGTGCCGGAAGACCACATCTTCCCAGCGGGCGGCCATGCCGCTGTGGCAATCTATACAGGCCAGGGCAAAAGTTTTGAGTTTCTGAGGCGCATCAACATCCGCCTTTATTCCTTCGCCAACTTCATCCGACCCCTGGATATCTGAGGATGCGCGCCATGACACTCCGCAGGTTGTTGGGAACCGCCATTTGCGCCGCCACTCTCGCGGCTTGCACACCCGTTGGACCGGATTTTGTGCGCCCCAATTCACCTGTCGTAAAACAATGGATTGAGGTCAACAACCCCAGCGCCAGTCAAAGCGGGCTGACGTCGCGCAGTGCGCCTGTCGTGAAATGGTGGCAGACATTCAATGATCCGACCCTTAACAAACTGATTGCCGAGGCCTACGCCCAGAACCTGACACTTCAGGTCGCTGGTGCGCGGGTTTTGCAGGCGCGCGCGCAACTGGGTATCGCCTTTGGCGAGCTTTACCCGCAGTCGCAGGCCACTGGCGGCTCGCTTGAACGGCGCCAGATCAGCGACAATCTGGGGCCAATTTCGGATGTCAATCGCGTCATCCCGCTGGATACCGAGTTCTCGACCTCGCAAGTCGGCTTCGATGCCCAGTGGGAGTTGGACGTCTGGGGCGCGCAGCGGCGCGGCGTTCAGGCCGCGCGATCCAATCTGGCCCTGCAAGTAGCAAACTACGACGACGCGTTGGTTACGCTGACCGGGGACGTCGCCGCGCTTTACGTCAATATCCGGGCGTTGCAGGAGACGCTGGCAATTGCGCGCGAGAACATCAAATTGCAGCAGGACTCGGCAGACCTGACTCAGCTGCGGTTCAACAATGGCGTCACCACGGAACTGGATGTGCAAGAATCCACCGCCCTACTGAACAACACTAAGGCGCTGGTACCGGAACTGGAAAGCGACCTGCAACAGACCAAGAACGCGCTTGCGGTGTTGTTGGGCACGACACCTTCACGCATGACCGGTCTGTTGGGCAATACCGGACGCATTCCATCGGCCCGGGCAAATGTGGCTGTGGGCGTTCCCGCTGAATTGCTGCGCCGCCGCCCGGATGTGCGCGCGGCTGAACTGGCGGCAGCCACGCAATCAGCACAGGTGGGCATCGCGATGGCGGATCTGTATCCCCAATTTATCCTGTCGGGCGCGATCGGTCTGCAGGCATCCGGCGGGCGCGATCTGTTCAGCGGTGGCAGCACCACCGGTCTGGCCAGTGCCGGTGTGGTCTGGAATGTGCTGAACTATGGCCGCATCAAGAACAATGTTCGCGCGCAGGACGCCGCTTACCAGGCGCTGATTGCGAATTATCAGAACACTGTGCTGACCGCTTATTCCGAGGTTGAAAGTGCCATGGTCGCTTATGCGCAGGCACGTAAGCAGGTCGGGTTCTATCAGCAAAGTGTCGAAGCCTCACGCAAAGCTGCCGAAATCGCCGTCAGCCAATATACAGATGGCATTGCCGATTATTCGCGCGTGCTGAACACCCAGACCGCACTATTGCGGTCGCAAGCCAATCTGATCGAGGCGCGGCAGCAGGTATCCAGCAACCTGGTGGCGGTTTACAAGGGTCTGGGCGGCGGATGGCAAATCCGTCAAAATCAGGAATTCCTGCCTGAAACCGTTCTGGCCGAGATGGCCTATCGCACGGATTGGGGCGATCTGCTGCAGAAAACCCCAACCCGCGCAAGCCTGAATTAGGTGCTACTTGGTTAATCCACGCAATCCGCCCGAGATCAGAATATTAACCTCATAGAGGATGCGGGGCGCGGCCAGCCCACCGGGGCTGGCCAGATAGTTCGGGCTCCATTCCGGATCGAACTTCTGCTTGAACGCACGAAGGCCCTCAAAATGGTAGAACTGTTCGCCATGTTCGTAAACGAACCCACCGATGCGGTTCCAAAGCGAAGCAAGCTGACGGTTTTCGATCCCTGAGAACGGTGCGGCACCCAGTGAAAACCAGTGAAACCCCTGCTGCGCCCCCCAATCCATCATGTCGGCGAAAAGAGCGTCCATGACGAAACTTGGGCTATCGGGTTCATAACGCATGAGGTCCAGTGACAGCTCGGACTTGTTCCCTCCTTGGAACAGATTGGCAAAGGCCATGATCTTGCCGGTATTGCCATCACGCAGGATCGCATGATCGAAATAGGACAGGTATTGATCATCAAATCCCCCCAGTGCAAAGCCCTTTTCTGCACCGGCCTTTTGCGCAAGCCAGCGGTCTGAAATCCCACGCAAATCTGACAACAGAGGCGCCAGTTCTTCCTTCGGAATGATCTCGAACACATATCCTTCGCGTTCAGCACGGTTCTTGGCCTGCCGGAACCGCTTGCGCGACTTTCCGTCCAGCGAGAAATCGTGCAATGACACCCGCGCAACCTCGCCAATCTTCAGGATCGACAGTCCAAGATCCAGAAAAGTCGGCAGATATTTGGTCGAGACACTGTAGAACGCGCAAAGTTTACCTTCGCGATCCGCCATTTCCCGGAGCTGCCAAATCAGTTGCTGCCCGGCCCTCTCGTCACCAACCGGTTCTCCTTTTGAAATCAGCGCATTGCCCGTGTCTGCATACGCTAAGAATGCGGTCTCATCCGGTGAGATCAGGAATTGCTTGTCACCGGTGAGCGAGATTTGCGACTCCGTATCCTCACTCTCCATCACCAGCCGCTCGACAACCTCTGGGATTTCAACCCGCTGTGGTGTCGGAACCTCACGCCCGAACAGAGAGTTCACGGCAACAATGCCCACGATCACGGCCACAACAAGGCTGGACCGCAGAAAGCGCGAGGCGTCACCGTTCCAGGCAAACTGCCACCACAGATCGTTTTGGTATTCGACATGTGAATATGCAAACAGCCCGATCCAGAAAATCACTGCCAGCAGAACCACGACACTGATCAACCATGGGATGTTCAGCCGAAATATCGACGCACCACTGACCCGGTAGAACGCGCCACGAAACATAGCCAGCAGCCCAATCGTTCCCAGCATCGAAAGCGCTTCGTGGATGTCGAGCCCCTTTGCAAGCGAAGCGAAAAACCCTGCCCCCATCAGCACCATCGCAACGATCCATGCCCGGTAGAGCTTGCGGAACAACCCGCGCGAGACCAGCAACAACAATACGCCTACGACGCTGCCTGCAAGATGCGAAGCCTCAACAAACGAAAGCGGCAGCATATCTTTCAGCGTGCCGAGCTTTTGCGCCCCAGCTGGCAAAGCGCCCGACACCAGCAAGATCACTCCGGCCACTGCCGCTACTCCGGCCGCGACCATCGGAACCATGGGACGGATCACGCGATAGACCCAAATAGCGGCACCGCCGATCATGTGTCTTTGGGTCAAGACCGATGCAACGGCAATGGAAAGGCTGGCGACTGCAAATGGCAAAAAAGTGTAAACCACCCGGTACAGCAGCAACCCAGCAATCACATCCGAACGACCCGACGCCCCCAGACCGGCAATCAATGTCGCCTCAAACACGCCGATCCCACCCGGCGCATGGCTTAGGATCCCAACGGCAATGGCAGCGATATAGATCGTGAAGAAGTACGGGTACCCGACACCCAGATCATCCGGCATCAAAACGTAAAGCACCATGGATGCGCCAAATAGGTCGCCAATGGCAGCCAACGTCAGCAGGCCCGCCAGTTTCCCTCCGGGCAGATCGAAACCGACGCCCGCAACAGCCAACCGCCGGCCACCGCTGGACAACCATATGAACATCGCGACAAATGCAGCCAGCAAGCACAATCCTATGATGGTTTCGGCCGTTTCGCTGACGGGCATCACCTTGGATATTCCATCCGGGTGCAGGGTCAGCAATAAGCCCAAAATCAGGATCAGACCCATCCAGAACGCCACCCACGAGGTCGCGATTACGCCAGCCACCCGGCCAAGGTCCAAGCCAAGCGACGCGTATATCCGATACCGGATCGCGGTTCCCGTGATGTAGGAAAACCCAAGGCAGTTCGACACCGCGTATCCGCTGGCTCCGGCCATCCCCGCCACAGGTAACGGCACCTTGCCATCTGCCACGCTCTGTACCGCGAACACATCATAGAGCGACAGCGACAAAAAGCTGAACGCTGTCCAGCACATCGCAAAAACCATCAATTTCCATGATGTCGCCGAAATATCGGTCTGGACATCCGACCATTTCACATGGGCCGACAGATCGTGCAAAACCGAAAGGGCAATCCCGGTAATAACGACCGGTATCGCGATGCGCAGCCAGGGTTTTTCCAGCAGACCAGCAAGTCGTTCGGCCCACTGTCCGGCCAAAGGTTCGTCACCATTTTCAGATGTGGTCATGCCGCAAGCCTTCCGGAAATACTGAACCCTTAGTCAGCAAGCGGCCTACCTAAGGGTAAGTCGCACCCTGTCTACTCACAAACTCTGGCACAAGTCGCATTCATCTCAAAGCACTAGAGCCGCCCCTTGCGTGTTGACAGCAGCAGGTTCGTTTCCGAACGTGTAACGCCGTCGATCCTGCGAATATGAAACAGAACCTCGTCCAGTTCGGCCAGAGTTTCAGTACTGATTTCGGCAATCAAATCCCAACTGCCGTTGGTCGAATGGACCGCCGTGACCTGCCGCATGGCTCCGATCCGGGACATCACGCGCTCGGTGCCGCGCCCCTCGATTTCCAGCATCATCAGCCCACGTACCGGGCTTTGTGCCAGATCCCGACGCGTCAACACGGTAAAACCGACGATCTCACCGGATTGCTTGAGCCGTTGCAAACGGCTGCGCACCGTCGTGCGGGTCACACCAAGCGTTTCCGACAGCTCTGACAGGCTGGCGCGCGCGTCGCGCTGCAATGCGCCCAGCAGACGACTATCCAATTCGTCCATATCACTTTCCCATTAAGGAACTTCCTGAACCATTTTGAGCATTTTGTGCTCTTCACGCAAGACACAGTGACGGCCTAAATGAACCACATGGAACGCAAAAACATCATTTTAGTCGGCGCGCCGATGGACGCCGGAAAACGGCGTCAGGGTTGCCGAATGGGTCCCGACGCATATCGCGTGGCCGGGCTGGATCAGGCCTTGACCGATCTTGGTCACTCCGTTTGCGATTGGGGCAACGTACAACCTGAAGAAACCGGCTTGCCTGAGCATCCGCACCTGTTCGCGCTGCCCGAATGCATCGGTTGGACACAAGCGCTGAGCAAGGCCGCATTAACAGCGGCTGAACAGGGCATTCCAATCTTCATGGGCGGCGATCACGCATTGTCCATGGGAACCGTGACCGGGATGGCCGCCTATGCTGCTAAGGTCGACCGCCCACTGTTCGTTCTGTGGCTGGATGCCCATAGTGACTTTCACACCCCCGACAGCTCAGACAGCGGCAACCTGCATGGCACACCCGTCGCCTATTTCACAGGAAGGTCGGGATTCGAGGCGCTTCCGCCCTTACCCGCTGTCGTGCCAACGGACCGAGTCGGCATGATTGGCCTGCGCTCTGTCGACCCGGCGGAACGTTTGGCGCTGGAACAGGACCGCGCCATGCTGGCCGACATGCGCAGCATTGACGAACATGGGATCAAGGCGCCGTTGCTGGCGTTCCTGGATCGCGTGAAAGCCGAAAACGCTCTTCTCCACGTCTCGTTGGATGTTGATTTCCTGGATCCGGCCATTGCCCCTGCCGTCGGCACCACTGTTCCCGGCGGTGCGACCGAACGCGAGGCTCATCTGGTCATGGAACTGCTACATGAAAGCGGACTGGTCAGTTCTCTGGATCTTGTCGAACTGAACCCGTTTCTGGATGAACGTGGCCGCACTGCAAAGCTGATGGTCGATCTGGCCGCCTCACTTATGGGCCGCCGCATCTTTGACCGCCCCACCCGGAGTTTCTGATGACCCAACCTTCTGAAAAGGCGCTCGTGCCTTTCGTGTCCGTCGACAACATGATGCGGCTGATTCACCACATAGGTGTCGAACAGATGATCGTACAGATCGCCGATCAGATCGAATCCGATTTCAAACGGTGGGAAAGCTTTGACAAGACCCCGCGCATTCCGGCGCATTCACCCCACGGAGTGATTGAACTGATGCCCACCTCGGATGGGGAGGCATATGGGTTCAAATACGTGAACGGACATCCCAAAAACACCTCCGAGGGTCTGCAAACTGTGACCGCATTCGGATTGCTGGCGGATGTTTACACCGGGTATCCCACTCTGCTGACCGAAATGACGATGCTGACTGCATTGCGCACGGCGGCGACGTCCGCTCTGGTCGGGCGCTATCTTGCCCCAAAGAATGCCACGACCATGGCCATGATCGGCAATGGGGCGCAGTCCGAATTCCAATGCCTCGCTTTCAAGGCAATGTGCGGGATCGACACTGTCCGGCTTTACGATACCGATCCCGGTGCAACAGCGAAATGCACCGCAAACCTGCAAGGCAAAGGCCTGACGGTCATCCCATGCAAGACGCCGGAAGACGCTATTGAAGGTGCTCAGATCATCACCACTTGCACGGCCGACAAGAAATACGCCACCATCCTCACCGACAACATGGTCGGCCCCGGCGTCCACATCAACGCCATCGGTGGCGATTGTCCCGGCAAGACTGAATTGCATCGGGATATCCTGCTGCGCTCGGACATCTTTGTCGAATACCCCGAGCAAACCCGGATCGAGGGCGAGATTCAAGCGCTGGATGCTGATCATCCCGTGACCGAGATGTGGCAGGTTATGACCGGAGCTGTCAAAGGGCGCACAGACGACCGCCAAATCACCCTGTTCGACAGTGTTGGCTTCGCGATCGAAGATTTCTCAGCCCTGCGCTATGTCAAGCAGGTGATCGAAGGCACTGCGTTCTTTGAGCCTCTGGACATGTTGGCCGACCCGGACGATCCGCGCGACCTGTTCGGAATGCTGATGCGGGCCGGTTAGGCGCGCCTAAGGGGGCTCTGCCCCCGCCGCCCGTGCCGGACGCCTCCCCCGGGATATTTATTGGCCAGATGAAGCAGGGGATCCGTTCTTCATCTGGCTTTAAATATCCCGGAGCGCGAGGCAGAGCCTCGCATCCTACCTACCCCGCAAGCGATGGCAGGTAGAGTACAATACCAGGAAATGCCACAAGCATTGCTATGGTCAGGGCGTCGGCCACGAAGAAGGGTGTCACACCCCGGAAGACATCCTGAACACTCAAATCCGGGCGCACCCCGGCGACGACAAAGCAGTTCAACCCAATTGGCGGCGTAATCAGGCAAAACTCGGCCATCTTGACGACCAGAATTCCAAACCAAATCGCGCACATCGGCCCGGACATGCCAAACGCACTGTCTGCAGCACTGACCGTTTCACCACCGTTCAGCGCCATGACCGCCGGATAAACAACAGGCAAGGTCAAAAGAAGCATTCCTATCGCATCCATGAACATGCCAAGCACCGCGTAAGCCAGCAGAATGCAGATCAGGATCATCATGGGTGACATTTCAAGGCTGGTTATCCAGTCAGAAAAGGCGCCGGGAAGATCTGCGAACCCTAGAAACCGCACATAGATCAGAACGCCCCAGATGATCGAAAAGATCATTGCGGTAAGCTTGGCCGTCTCCAGCAGCGCGGATTTGAACTCGCTCCAACGCATCCCGTGAAACAGGGCGAAGCAGAAGACAATGAAAGCGCCGATTGCGCCGCCTTCCGTCGGCGTGCCCCACGCTTTTTCACCAAACGGGTTATAGACAAAGCAGATGATGATCAGGATGACGGCGACAATAGGGATGGCTCCGGGAAGGGCCGAAAAACGCTGTTTCCATGTAAAGCCTGTGACCGGGGGACCGACGGATTTGAAAATCACGGCGATCCCGACAATCAGCACGGCATAGATGATCGCGGAAAACGCACCCGGAATGAACCCCGCCAACAGCAGCTTCCCAACGTCCTGCTCGACGATGATCGCGTAGATCACCAGAATGGCCGATGGTGGAATCAGTGATGCCAGCGTTCCTCCGGCGGCCACCACACCAGCAGCAAAGCGTTTGTTGTAGCCAACCTTCAGCATTTCCGGGATCGCGATGCGGGCGAAGACGGCAGAGGTGGCAACCGAGGCACCCGAAACCGCGGCGAAACCGGCGGTGGCGAATACGGTTGAAACCGCCAACCCCCCGGGAACCCAGGCGACCCAGCGTTTGGCAGCTTCAAACAACGCCCGCGTGAGACCTGCATAATAAGCCAGATACCCGATCAGGATAAAGGTCGGGATCAGGCTAAGAGTATGAGAGGCAACTTTGGAATGCGGCACTTGCCCGGCGGTTTTGACCGCAACAGTCAGCGCTTTACCGAACCGCGCCGGATCATACCCAAACTTGGCCCAAAAAATCCAAACAAGTCCAATTAGCCCGGCCAAGCCCGCAGCGAAGGCCACGCGCATGCCGACCACGACAAAGACCAGAAGCCCGCCCGTGACCCAGAGGCCAATTTCTATCGTGTCCATAAATCAGTCCTGCCCTTCGAACTGTTCGGCCTCAGCCGCTGCTTGTGCTGCCGCGTCCTGTATCAACGGAACGGCCACCGGAGCTTCCAGTCCCAGCCATAATGCGCGGCCATAGCCCCAAGCCTGCAAAGCAAGCCGCAGGCACAGTACGGAAAACGCGATGGGGGCCAGTAGTTTCGCCGGCCACAATGGAATTCCGATATCAATGGAACTGTCGCGGCTCCACAATGGTGCGCCCAAGTCAAAGGAGCGGTCGAAGTGAGACCAACTGCCCCAAACCAGTGCAAGCATCAGAAGCAGGATCAAAACCACCGAGACAAGTTCGAACAGCCACAACCCTCTGCCGTGAAGGCGCGACAGAACGATGTCCATGCGGATGTGGCCGCCATCGCGCTGAACATAAGAAATGCCCAGAAATGCGATCAGTGGCATCGCCTGTTCGATCCAGTCAACATATCCCGGCAATGGGGCATTCAGAGCATTGCGCCCACTGACCGAGATAACGGCCAGGACCATCAAGCCAAATACTGCCAAACCGCTGATGAGCGCCAGAAAACGCTCCAGTTTCAACAACTGCTGATCCAGCTGGCTCAGACGGCTTCCGTCCACCAGCACTGTGGCCTGTCCTGCCATTCCAGTGTTCCCCAATATTCGTGTACCGGGTGCCTGGCAGGCACCCGGGCTCAGGATCAGTTGCCGCCGCGCTGTTGCGTCAGCGTCATCTGCACGAGATCATAAAGATCCTGCGCTGGCAGCCCCTGTTCCGTCATTTCCGCGATCCACTTTTCACGGATCGGGTCGGCTGCTTTGGTGCGGAATTCTGCAATCACGGCATCATCAATCATGACTTTCTGGACACCCTTTTCTTGCAGAACGCTGTCCCATTGCTCGAGCAATCCGTCGTAATTTGTCAGGTAGTGGTCAATCGCCTCATCAATCGAGCTATCCAGCGCCTCGCGATGCGCGGCTGGCAGGGCCTCATAGGCGTCAATGTTGACCACGACCGGGCAGTTTACCGTTCCCGGGTTCAGGTTTGCCGTCCACCAGTCGGCTTCGTTGATTGTTCCGAAAGACAGGTGTGCGTGCTGGGCAAAGGCCACGGTGTCGACGACACCGGATTCCATGGCATTGAACGCCTCGGTTGCGGGAACTGATGTCGGAACACCTCCGACCGCCTCGAAGGCTTGCCCCAAACCGCCAGTTGCACGGACCCGCATTCCGTCAAAATCAGCCAGTTCATCGCGCGGCTCGCCAGTGCCGACCAGATTATATTGCGGCATCGGTGAGGTCATGATGATGCGGGCGTTCCATTGCGCCATCTCATTCTTGACTGCGGGGTGGTCATAAACCGCATGACTGACCGCCACCTCCTCCTGCAGGTTGTTCACGCCAAGGAAGGGCAGCTCCAGAACAGTAATCGCGCGGTTTTTGTCGCGGTGGTAACCTGCACAGAACTGAGCCATCTCGAAGGCGCCGATTTCAATGCCGTCCAGATTTTCGCGCGGCTTGGACAACCCGCCATAGCTGACATTGATGGTGAATTCACCACCGGTTTTTTCGCTAACAAGTTCGGCCAGTTTTTCAACATGTTCAGTGAAGGCACGACGCTTACCCCAGACCGATGCGTTCCACTCAGTAGCAAAAGCTTCACCGACAAAGGCAAAGCTCAGGGCGGCGACAGCGGCGCCGCTCAACATCTTTTTCATCATTTGATCTCCCATTGATGCGCCTCCTCCCGAGGCGCTTGAGGATCAAGCTAGCGCCAACATTCTACTGTGCCAACCCTGCCTTGGTTTTCCGCTGGTATCAGAAGAAGTTCCCGATTGGATTGCGCATGCAGGAAAACCAGGTGTTCGTGAACTGACCCCCGCATGTGTCAAGTACTGCAAACAGGGCATGTGTTACACCTATCCATTTACTTTAAAAAGATTTTTACGAAATTTGCGCTTTTTCTTTACTAGATGTGGCCGCAGTTAGAAATTTTTTTACAAATAAATTCAGGGATTCCGGCAATTTATTTATTTATTTTCAGAACTCGGTAATATTCGACCTTGGGGAGGAACGGGATCGACATTGCCGGACCAAGTGGCAAAAAATGTCCCAACGCAATCCAGTCCAGAGGGAGGAGCCTCAAAAATGACCACCGCTGCCCAGGCAGATGCCAAGACCTATCCGCCATCCGCAGAAACCGTCGCCCGTGCGCATGTTGATGCCGAAAAATATGCCGACATGTACGCCGCTTCGATCAGTGACCCCGACGCATTCTGGGGCGAGCAAGGCAAGCGCGTTGACTGGATCAAACCCTTCGCCCAGGTCAAAGACGTTAACTACGATTTCGGTTCGGTTAAAATAAACTGGTATGCTGATGGCACCTTGAATGTCTCGGCCAACTGTCTGGATCGCCACCTGAAAACCCGCGGTGATCAAACGGCAATCATCTGGGAACCGGACGATCCAAATGACCCGGCTCAGCATATCTCTTACGCAGAACTGCACCGCCGCACCTGCCGCATGGCCAACATCCTTGAATCTATGGGTGTGCGCAAAGGCGATCGCGTCGTCATTTATCTGCCTATGATCCCCGAGGCCGCTTATGCCATGCTGGCCTGTGCGCGGATCGGCGCAATTCACTCTATTGTTTTTGCGGGCTTCTCGCCGGACGCACTGGCTGCCCGGATCAATGGCTGTGACGCCAAGGTTGTGATCACAGCGGACGAGGCTCCGCGCGGTGGTCGGAAAACGCCGCTGAAATCCAATGCCGACGCGGCGCTGCTGCACTGCAAGGATACGGTCAAGTGCCTTGTCGTCAAACGGACCGGTGGCCAGACCACCTGGATCGACGGTCGTGACTTTGACTACAACGAAATGGCCCTTGAGGCGGACGACTACTGCGCGCCTGCCGAAATGAGCGCCGAAGATCCGTTGTTCATCCTATACACCTCCGGCTCGACAGGTCAGCCAAAAGGCGTTGTTCACACAACCGGCGGTTATCTGGTTTACGCCGCAATGACGCACGAGATCACCTTCGATTATCACGAAGGCGACGTGTATTGGTGTACTGCGGATGTGGGCTGGGTGACCGGCCACAGCTATATCGTCTATGGCCCCCTGGCCAATGGTGCGACCACGCTGATGTTTGAAGGCGTTCCAACTTTCCCCGACGCGTCGCGCTTCTGGCAGGTTTGCGAAAAACACAAGGTGAACCAGTTCTACACCGCGCCCACAGCGATCCGCGCCCTGATGGGTCAGGGCAAAGAGTTTGTCGAGAAATGCGACCTCAGCGATCTGCGCACTCTGGGAACCGTGGGTGAACCGATCAACCCCGAAGCCTGGAACTGGTACAACGAAGTGGTCGGCAAGGGCAAATGTCCCATCGTGGATACATGGTGGCAGACGGAAACCGGCGGTCACCTGATGACCCCCCTGCCCGGCGCCCATGCAATGAAGCCCGGATCGGCAATGAAGCCGTTCTTTGGCATCGAACCAGTGGTGTTGGATCCGCAGTCCGGCGTCGAGATCGAAGGCAATGGTGTCGAGGGTGTGCTCTGCATCAAAGACAGCTGGCCCGGCCAGATGCGCACCGTCTGGGGCGATCATGAGCGGTTCGAAAAGACCTATTTCTCGGATTACAAAGGCTACTACTTCACTGGTGATGGTTGCCGTCGCGATGAGGATGGCGACTACTGGATTACCGGGCGCGTGGACGATGTGATCAACGTGTCCGGCCACCGCATGGGAACGGCCGAGGTGGAAAGCGCACTGGTAGCACACGCCGCCGTCGCAGAAGCCGCTGTTGTCGGATATCCTCATGAAATCAAGGGGCAAGGCATCTATTGCTATGTCACTTTGATGAATGACCGTGAACCAAGCGAAGAGCTCCGCAAGGAGTTGCGCACCTGGGTCCGGACCGAGATCGGACCGATCGCCAGCCCCGATGTGATCCAGTGGGCCCCGGGCCTGCCCAAAACACGCTCGGGCAAGATCATGCGTCGCATCCTGCGCAAGATTGCCGAAAACGATTTCGGTTCGCTGGGTGACACTTCGACACTGGCCGACCCGTCGGTGGTCGAAGACCTGATCGAAAACCGCGCGGGCAAGTGAGGATGTGATGGACGCTGCTACGATCACCACACCCGCAGTACTTATCCTTCTCGGCCCTCCGGGCGCCGGGAAGGGCACGCAGGCCCGGATGCTGGAAGAGAAATTCGGACTTGTTCAACTCAGCACGGGTGACCTGCTGCGCGAAGCCGTTGCCGCAGGCACCGACGCAGGCAAAGCCGCCAAAGCCGTGATGGAAGCCGGTGATCTGGTCAGTGACGAGATCGTCATTGCGATCCTGCGCGACCGTATGGCGCAACCAGATTGCGCCAAGGGTGTCATTCTGGATGGGTTCCCACGCACAACGGTTCAGGCCGAGGCGCTTGATGGTTTGCTTGCGTCCAATGACCAAAAGATCAACGCAGCAATCAGCCTGGAAGTGGAAGATGCCGAAATGGTGATCCGCATCTCGGGCCGCTACACCTGCGCGGGCTGCGGTGAAGGGTACCACGACCAGTTTAAGAAGCCTGCCGAAGACGGTAAGTGCGACAAGTGCGGCAGCACCGAATTCAAGCGCCGCGCGGATGACAACGCTGAAACCGTGGCTTCGCGTCTGGCAGCTTATCATGCGCAGACCGCGCCGCTGATCACCTATTACGACGGTCACGGTGTTCTGAAACGCATCAATGCCATGGGCAGGATCGAGGATATCGCGGGCGATCTCGAAGGGATCGTCAGCGACGTGATGAGTTAAGGGGAGGAGATAAGCCGCAAGGCTTTGATCCTAAAAAGAATACTTCAAAAGACCGCTTTGGCGGACTGGTGGAGTTTTGCCTGACACCACACGGTGTTGGGCATTGTCGAGAAGCGGACCGACGCACTGGAGGAGTTGGGCACCGGGCCGCCAAACGAGGAAGCGAAGGAGGAACCCGCAATGGCGGATCAATCTACAAACTCCGCGCAGGCAGCCGAAGCCGATAAGGGCTATTGGCAGGCCAACCTGCGCCTCATCTACATCAGCCTCGTGATCTGGGCGCTGGTGTCATTTGGATTCGGCATCCTGCTGCGTCCGCTGCTGTCGGGCATCGCCGTCGGTGGTACTGATCTGGGCTTTTGGTTCGCTCAGCAAGGATCGATCCTGGTCTTTCTGGTGCTGATCTTCAACTACGCCTGGCGCATGAACAAGCTGGACGCCGAACACGGCGTGGATGAAGAGTAAGGGAGAGCGGGGATAATGGATCAGTTTACCATCAACCTGCTGTTTGTCGGCGCATCCTTTGCGCTGTACATCGGCATCGCGATCTGGGCCCGCGCGGGTTCCACATCAGAGTTCTACGCCGCCGGTCGCGGCGTACACCCGGTCACCAACGGTATGGCGACAGCGGCAGACTGGATGTCTGCGGCCTCGTTCATCTCGATGGCGGGCCTGATTGCCTTTACCGGCTATGACAACTCGACCTTCCTGATGGGATGGACGGGTGGCTACGTGCTGTTGGCCCTGCTGCTTGCGCCTTACCTGCGGAAGTTCGGCAAGTTCACCGTATCGGAGTTCATCGGCGACCGCTTCTACAGCCAGACAGCACGCATCGTTGCGGTGATCTGTCTGATTGTTGCATCGGTGACCTACGTTATCGGTCAGATGACCGGTGTTGGGGTTGCCTTTGGCCGCTTCTTGGAAGTGTCGAACACCACCGGGCTGTTGATCGGTGCAGGCGTTGTGTTTGCCTACGCGGTGTTCGGAGGGATGAAGGGCGTGACCTATACACAGGTCGCTCAGTACTGCGTGCTGATCACCGCCTACACCATCCCTGCCATCTTTATCTCGCTACAGCTGACCGGCACTCCGATTCCGGCACTGGGTCTGTTTGGCGACACTGCAAGCGGTGTACCGCTGCTGACCAAGCTGGACGGCATCGTGACAGAGCTGGGCTTCAACGAATACACGGCCCATCACTCGAACACGCTGAACATGGTGCTGTTCACCCTGTCGCTGATGATCGGTACCGCCGGTCTGCCGCACGTTATCATGCGCTTCTTCACCGTTCCCAAAGTTGCTGATGCACGCTGGTCGGCTGGCTGGGCGTTGGTTTTCATCGCGCTGCTGTATCTGACCGCTCCGGCTGTTGGCGCAATGGCCCGCCTGAATATCACCGACATGATGTGGCCCAATGGTGGCATCGAAGGTGGTGCCGTTACAGTCGAACAGATCGACAATGATGCTCGGTACGACTGGATGGCCACATGGCAGAAAACCGGTCTGCTGGATTGGGAAGACAAGAACGGCGACGGCAAGATTCAGTACTACAATGACAAGTCTGAATCGATGCAGGCGATTGCGGAACAAAAAGGCTGGGTCGGTAACGAACTGACCAAGTTCAACCGCGATATCCTGGTTCTGGCCAACCCCGAGATTGCCAACCTGCCCGGTTGGGTGATCGGTCTGGTCGCTGCTGGTGGTCTTGCGGCTGCTCTGTCGACTGCTGCGGGCCTGCTGCTGGCGATTTCGTCGGCCGTGTCTCACGACCTGATCAAGGGCGCAATCAACCCGCAGATCTCGGAAAAAGGCGAGCTTCTGTCGGCACGGATTGCGATGGCTGTGGCGATTGCTGTAGCGACCTGGCTGGGTCTGAATCCTCCGGGCTTTGCAGCACAGACTGTTGCTCTGGCCTTTGGTCTGGCGGCAGCCTCGATCTTCCCGGCACTGATGATGGGGATCTTCTCGACCCGCATCAACAACACCGGTGCTGTTGCCGGTATGCTGGCAGGTCTGGTCGTTACACTGGTCTACATCTTCCTGCACAAGGGATGGCTGTTCATTCCGGACACCAACTCGTTCACCGATGCTGATCCGTTGCTGGGTCCGATCCAGTCGACCTCGTTCGGCGCTGTCGGTGCCATGGTCAACTTCGCTGTCGCCTATGTTGTGGCTGGCATGACCAAGGAAACTCCGCAGGAGATCAAGGAACTGGTCGAAAGCGTTCGCATTCCCCGTGGTGCGGGTGCAGCTCAGAACAAGTGAGCATGATGCGGTCGTTGGCTCTTGCCTTCGACCGCGTCTTTCGATCCACTACTCCCGCCCGGCATACCACTGGGCGGGATTTTTTCACCAGAACATCGGAGACATCAGATGCCCCTGTCCCATGATGAAATCGCCCGGTTTCTGAAGTCCGTTCATCCCTATGACGCGTTACCGGCTGATGCGCTGGATCAGATCGTAAAACAGATCGAGGTCTGGGAAGTCGAGGAAGACACCTCGGTCTATGAACTTGGCCATGCACTTCCCGGCGTGTTCGTGATCTATGAAGGACAGGTTGAAATCACCGATGAAAATGGTGCTGTTGTCTCTCAACTGGGCTTGCGCAATTCTTTTGGAGAGCGCGGGCTGCTGAAAGACGGCAAGGCAGCCACCAAGGCGCGTGCGCACACTCCGTCGGTCCTGATAGTATTGCCACCGGATCTGGTGCGCGAGTTGATCGATGGTCACGATGTGGTCGCCAAATTCTTCGACCGGACACGCGGCGACCGCAGCAGCCCGCAAAGCCTTGCGACCAGCTCCATTGATATTCTTATGGCACCTAACCCGGCCACCTGCCCCGCAGACACGCCTGTTCAGAAAGCGGCGCAGATCATGCGCGACAAGCACATCTCGTCGCTGTGCATCACGGACGGCGACACGTTGCAGGGCATCGCAACGCTGCGGGATATCTCGGGCAAATACGTTGCGGACGGACTACCTCCTTCCACGCCAATTTCCGAGATCATGACCGCGAACCCCGTCACCCTGTCACCCGGCGACATTGGTTCAGACGTGTTGCACATCATGATGGAACGCGGCATCGGCCACGTCCCGATTTCCGAGGGCGGTCGGCTGGTCGGTATTGTCACACAAACCGACCTGACACATTATCAGGCCGTGAACTCGGCCGAACTGGTGCGACGCATCGCGCAGGCAAATACCGCCAAAGATATGGCGCGGGTAACGGCGGAAATCCCACAGCTGCTGGTGCAACTGGTTGCAGGCGGGAACCGGCACGAAATCGTCACGCGCCTGATCACCGACATTGCTGACACGGTTACCCGGCGCCTTCTGGCCCTTGCCGAACAGAAACTGGGCCCGCCCCCTGTGCCGTATCTGTGGCTGGCCTGCGGCTCGCAAGGGCGGCAGGAGCAGACAGGCGTGTCGGATCAGGACAACTGCCTGATGTTGGATGACGGCGTGACCGATGCGGATATGGAATACTTTACAAAGCTGGCCAGGTTCGTGTCGGACGGGCTGGATACCTGTGGCTATTTCTATTGTCCCGGCGACATGATGGCGACCAATCCGCGCTGGTGTCAGCCGGTGCGTGTCTGGCGCGACTATTTCAAGGGATGGATCGCCAAACCGAACCCCGAAGCGCAGATGCTAGCCTCGGTCATGTTTGACTTGCGCCCGATTGGCGGCGCGTTCGACCTGTTCGCCGACCTGCAGGCCGACACATTGGCCGCAGCTCGGGCCAATTCGATCTTCGTCGCACATATGATCTCGAACTCGTTGAAACACACGCCGCCGCTGGGTTTGCTGCGTGGTTTTGCGACCATCCGGTCGGGCGAACATCGCAATACGCTGGATCTGAAACACAATGGTGTTGTTCCGGTCGTGGATCTGGCGCGGATCTACGCCTTGCAAGGCGAACTGCCCGAGGCCAATACCCGCGCCCGCCTGAAAGCGGCTGAGGCCAATGGCGTTCTCAGCGCGTCGGGCGCACACGACTTACTGGACGCCTATGATCTGATCGCCGAAACCCGGCTTGAACATCAGGTCCAACTGGTCAAATTGGGCAAGAAACCAGACAATTATCTGCCACCTTCCGATCTTTCGGACTTTGAGCGAAGTCATCTTCGTGATGCCTTCGTTGTGGTAAAAACGATGCAATCGGCGGTCGGCCACGGCAAGGGAATGCTGGGCTGACATGCATCTGAAGAACGGAGTGACACGATGTTTCTGGAATTGATCGGCACTGTTTTTGCGGGCTTCGCTTTTGCGGGTATCGTTCTTGTGCTGAACAAGCTGACCGGAGGGCGGTTGCCGAAATGGGTTACTCCGGTCGCGGCGGGTTTGGGGATGATCGCTGTGACCATCTCCAGCGAATATTCCTGGTATGACCGTACGCGCGAACAGCTTCCCAAGGAGATGGCAATCGTGCAAGAGGTTGAAAGCCGCGCCCTCTACCGCCCGTGGACCTACGCCATGCCCTTCGTCGACCGCTTTGCCGCCATCGATACCGTGTCGGTGCGAACAAACGAAAACGTGCCAGATCAACGGCTTGTCGATCTTTACTTCTTCGGCCGCTGGGCCCCGGTTTCAAAACTGCCCGTGGCCGTAAACTGTGCCGAGAATCGTCGCGCCAACCTTGCGGACGGTGCTGAGTTTTCCGATGACGGACGTCTTCTGAATGCAGACTGGATATCTGCCGGGCCTGCCGACCCCATCATCGACGCCACCTGCGGGGTTTGACCATGCTCACAGGGTTAAGCCTCAGGCTCCGGATATTTTTGTTTTTCTGTCTGCTTGCGCTCGGCGGGATATCAATCAGTTCCGCCGCCCTGTGGATCACCTATGCCCGGGCCGCACAACCTGACCTGTTTGATGACTTCATCTTTGCCGAAGTTCTGATCGGGTTTGGATTGCTGGCTTTGATCGCAGGTGTCTGGCTGTTGTTTGACGACAATGTCGCCAAGCCGATCGAACGGCTTTCAGCGCAATTGCGGGCCCGCGCTCATGCCGGTGTCAGCACCGATCTGGATATGCAGGCCGCGCGATACCTGGGCGATCTGGCCCCGGCAGCGGCCGGCCTGGCCGAGCAACTTGCCGCGAATGCCATGCACACGGCCGAGGCGGTGGCAGCCGAAACCGCTCATCTGGCGGCAGAAAAACAGCGCCTCACCGCCCTTCTGACCGAAATCCCGGTCGCCATGTTGCTGGCCAGTCCGAAACACCAGATCGTTTTGTATGACGGACAGGCGGCCGAGGTGCTGGCCCAGATCGCGCATCCCCGCCTGAACGCCTCGCTCTTCGAATACATCGAATCGACGGGGTTGACGGACGCGTATGGGAAGTTGTGCAAATCTGGTAAGGATGTCTTCTGCACCCTGACCAGCGTGGACGGCCGACAAACCTATTCGGCCCGCATGAAGCCACTGGGGGACGCACCCGGTTACATGCTGGTGTTCGAAGACAGCGTTGCCCGTATGTCGCCAGATGAGGCCCGCCCGCTGGTCTATGATTTCGAGTTGCTGGACACACCGGGTGACGGCGCGTTCGAAAACCGCTCTTTGCAGGATCTGTGTTTTGTGGTCTTCGACACGGAAACAACCGGCTTGCTGCCACACAAGGATGAGATCGTTCAAATCGGCGCGGTCCGCGTTGTGAAAGGCAAGATCGTCGCGGGCGAGCATCTGGACATGCTTGTTGATCCGGGCATTCCGATCCCTGCCGCCTCGACACGCGTGCACAAGATCAGTGATCGCATGGTTCAGGGCGCGCCGGATATCGTCAAAGCCGGGCGTGTGTTTCACCAATTCTCGCGCGATGCGGTGATCGTGGCGCATAACGCCCCGTTCGACATGGCGTTCCTGCGCCGCCATGCCATGCGTATGGAAGTCGAATGGGATCACCCGATACTCGACACTGTTCTGTTGTCGGCTGTTTTGTTCGGCGCGAGCGATACACATACACTGGACGCACTTTGTGAACGGCTGGACATCACTATCCCCGAGGCGCTGCGCCATACGGCATTGGGTGACGCAGTGGCAACAGCCGAGGCACTGGTCAAGATGCTGCCCATCCTGCAGGCCCGCGGGTTGAACACCTTTGGCGAAGTCATCGTCCAGACCCGCAAACACGGGCGTCTTCTGGAAGACCTGAATTAACGCTGAAATTTGCAAACGCCGTTCAGCTTTTCGTGGACAATCCGGGCCACGCATGGCACCTGATGCGCGGCCAAGGAACACGCGCGCGATATGACGGAAAAGATTTTCACACCGACCCCGGATCAAAGCCACGCCTTTCGTGAGGCGCTGGGATGTTTCGGAACGGGCGTCACCGTGATAACTGCGCAAACCGATGACGGCCCACGTGCAATCACCGTAAACTCGTTTGCGTCGGTGTCCCTGGACCCGCCGCTGGTGTTGTGGTGCCTGGCCAGAGAGTCAAACCGCTTCGACACTTTCAGCACCTGCACGCATTACTCGATCCACGTCATGGCTCAGGATCAACAGGATCAGGCGCTAAGATTTGCTCGTGACGGTGTCGATTTCACCCATGCCGAGTGGACGACGGACGAGGCTGATCGCCCACAGCTGGCCAATTGTCTGGCACGGTTTGACTGCCGGTTGCATGCCCGGCACGAGGCCGGAGATCATCTGATCATTGTGGGTCATGTGGATCAGGTCATGTACCGCACCGGCAAGGGTCTGATCTTCAAGCGCGGTCAGTTCGGCGGGTTTGTCGACCCTTTCTAGTCGTCCAGCGACCCATGCACCGCCAGAACCTCTAGCTGTGCGTCTTGCGGAGTGATCACACGAAAGGCTTCGTGCACTCCTGTCTCAGACAATTCTCTGGCGACGGTCAGCAGCGTGTTGGCGGCATGGTCTTCACACAGCTCTGACATGTGATCGATTTCGTTCTGTGCCACGCTCAATGCCGCTTCGACCGAGGGCGCTCCGTAATACTGCACGAAATGTTCTGCCAGATTGCGGGTGACCTGATCCCTTTCAGCCGCTTCGATCTGAGTTACCGCCACAAATGTCACCCGGCCAAAGGTTTCCAACCCCAGCCAGCCATTCGCAAAAGCCTGACGCGCCTTACCTTCCAGATCCGCGCCGCTCCAGTTCGAAAACTCGAACCCGCCCGAAACGCACCATTCGCCGGTACGTGCCGGAGAATGGAACACGTTCATGTCGCTTTCATCGAAATGGATCGCGCGGGCCAGTTTCATCGTCCGTTCTCCAATAGTTCCGTCAGCGGGCGCAGGCGGGTGTTGACCCCGTCGCGGATCAGCATTCCAAACCTCTCATCCGTGCCAAGGAATACACCGCCATCGTCCAGTGGCTCACCTACCCCACGCAGCAGGCCCATCCATTCGGCATGCAGGGGCGCGTTGCCATCCTCCTGCCAGCGGTTGAGCCAGGTCAGCATATGGCGTGACCAGCTTTCGACCAGTTGCGTGGCCGAAACCTCGGCACAACCTTCATCGTAAAGGGCTGTGACATCCGGCGTTTCGCCGGGCGCGCTGCTGGTTTGCATCAATGCGAGCTCCCAGCCGACAATCAGCCAATCCGGTTCTTCTTCCGCGTTTTCCCCGGAGGCCGAAACGCGGAACACACCGCATTTCGCACCATTCACACAAATCAGACCATCCCACCCCAGATGCACTGCCACTTCGGGTGGGGCCAGAGCGCCCAGCGCATTCTGAAACCCAACGGCACAAAGCGGCAGCATCGCCATCGCGTCCCGAAGCGGCACCTCGGGCGCGAAAACGATCGCGACACGCAGGTAATCGGCCTGAATGTTATAAACAACCGCCCCCGCATCGCAGCCCAAAGCCGCCATAGCCTGGGCGCGTTCAAACGGGTCTTCCCCACCCTGAACCGGGTGACCCGTCAACAAAGGGGGAAAGACCGGTTGGCTCATGCGGTGCCTTTGGCGATCATGTCGCGGGCGATCTTGCGGAAAGCCTCAGCCTGAGGGCTGTCTGGTTTGCTGACCACAATAGGCGCACCCCCGTCTGCGGCGATACGAATGTCCAGATGCAACGGGATTTCACCCAGCAGCGGCACGCCCATCGCCTCGGCCTCGGACTTGACACCACCATGACCAAAGACGTGTTCTTCATGCCCACAGTTCGAACAGATATGCGTGGACATGTTTTCGATCATCCCAACGATAGGCGTCTTGAGCTGATTGAACATATCGATTCCCTTGCGGGCATCAATCAGCGCCACGTCCTGCGGCGTCGAGACGACAATAGCGCCGTCCACCTTGAATTTCTGGCTCAGCGTCAGTTGCACGTCGCCGGTACCGGGCGGCAGGTCGACGATCAGCACGTCCAGGGCACCCCATTGCACCTGGCTCATCATCTGTTGCAGCGCCCCCATCAGCATCGGCCCGCGCCAGACAACGGCCTGCCCTTCATTGGTCATCAACCCCATCGACATCATGGTGACGCCGTGGTTGCGCAGCGGCAGGATAGTCTTGCCATCGGGGCTGGCCGGACGGCCCGAGACACCCAACATCCGAGGCTGCGACGGCCCATAAACATCCGCGTCCAGCAATCCCACGCGCCGCCCTTCTGCGGCCAGCGCACAGGCCAGATTGGCCGACACGGTGGATTTGCCCACACCCCCTTTGCCAGACGCAACCGCGATGATCCGGTCGACACCGGGAACGGCCTGCGGTCCAGTTTGCGAGGGCTTGGGTTTCGGCTTCAGATCCGGCGGCGCCTTGTCGGAATGAGCAGTCATCAGGGCCGATACATTTGCAACGCCCTCAACCATCTGTGCGGCCTTTTCAGCTGTTGCGCGCACAGGTTCCATCTTTTCGGCATGCTTCGGGTCGATCTCAAGGACAAAGCGAACCGTATCGCCCTCGACATTCAGCGCACGCACGATGCCCGCACTGACAATGTCCTGACCTGAAACCGGATCGGTGATCTTTTTCAGGTTCGCCAGAACCGCGTCACGAACACTCATGCTGTTCTCTCCTTGGTATGCCCCGCCGACAGGGGCGTGCGTGTCGACATGTATTGGTCGCCGCTCATTGCATGTGTCTCCGTCTCTTTCTGTTCATTTGACGCGTAACAGCCTTCATAGTTAGGCTAAACCATGCGCCTTGTCTTGTTGTGCCTGAGCCTGACGCTCACCGCCACCCCCTCCTTGTCGCAGGAGGCGATTGGCCTTGCGGCTCCGGCAGAGGTTAACGACTCCGGTCTGTTGCAACATATCCTTCCTCGCTTCTCTCTCAAGACCGGGATACGCGTTGTCGCAGATGATGCCGGTGCCATGGTGCTGGTAACCGAACCACCCGGCGATCCTGTCTTTGCCCGTGGTGGCGTGGTTTATCACCTGCGGATCGAAGGCGATGATCGTCAAATCCGGTTTCGCGACTGGCTGCAATCAGAGATCGGCAAGCGCACTGTCGAAAGCTTTCCTCCTGTGGTGGGTGAACCGTTCAGCGCCAGCTTTGATCCCAAGGTCACCCAGTCGGACGATACCCTGGACGGCAACACCGTGTTGGGCGAAGAACTGTCGATGACCCATTGTGGTCGATGTCATGTGATTGGCCCCCGCAATCGGATGAACGGGCTTGGCTCGACCCCCTCTTTCGCCGTCCTGCGCGCGATGCCGGATTGGTCGGAACGGTTCGAAGCGTTCTTTGCCCTCAATCCCCACCCCGCATTCACGCAGATCGACGGGTTGACACCGCCCTTTGATCCCGAGCGCCCATCCCCAATTCACCCGGTCAAGATGACGTTGAACGATCTTGAAGCCATCCTGGCGTTTGTTTCGCGCATAGACGCCGCTGATCTGGGCGCGCCGCTAAAGCTTCAGTGATCCTTTCTATCCGAATAGTAATCCTCGGTGGTAACGACCCGAGGCTTGGGTTTTGACTGGAACGGATTGTCCTGCTGCTGGAAATGAGCATTCACCCGGCAATTGTCGCACATCTGGATCATCCGTGCCTGATCCGATGTGGCAAACATCGGGTGCGTGCCCGAAAGCTTTTCCATGATCCGTTCAACGGTTGATTTAACCCCAAACAAAGCCCCGCATTCGATGCAGGCAAATGGCTCTTCCTCGTTCAACACCTGCTGAGACAGAGCAGCTTCGCTCAGGTCCAGTTGCGGCACCAAGGTGATCGCGTCTTCGGGGCAGATCGTCTTGCACAATCCGCATTGCAGGCACGCATCCTGCTGAAAGTTAAGCTGGGGCTTGTCAGGGTTATCCATCAAAGCCCCGGACGGGCACAGCGACACACAACTAAGACAGAGTGTGCAACTGTCTGTATTCACTGCAACTGCACCGTAAGGCGAACCTTCAGGCAATGGCAGCGGGGCACCAGCCTGCGGGTTAAGGGCCTGTGCTGCCAGCCGTGCGATTTGTCGGCGGTTGCCAAGCGGCAAGACCGGATCTGCCAACGGTTGGGGTACCTTTTGCGCATACAGCAAGTCTGCCATCCCATCAGGGTCCACCTCTTCAATGAACCCGATTCCATCCGAACTGGTTATGGCACGTGCCAGTTCAATTTCGCGATCCAGCGCATCCCGTTCCGTTGTCGGTGCCAGCAGCACATCCACACGCGCAAATCCATGCGCCAGCGCGGCCAGCATTTCCGAATGACCGAACCCGGATATCACTTTCAATTCCAGCGGGATAACATCCGAAGGTAATCCCCGGCCGAACCTCGCTGCAAGCCTTATCATTTCGGCCCCGTGGGCGTCGTGCACAAGCAACCGGGGTGCGATACCGCCTGCCCTTCGGTACGTGCGCGCCAGAATATGCATACGTGACAATAAGGCCGAAACAGGTGGATCTTCATAGGTTATCGCTGTTGACGGGCAGACCGCCGCGCATTCGCCACACCCGGCGCAGACCATCGGATCAATCGCCACATGCTCGCCCGAGGGTGTGATTGCACCGGTTGGGCAGATATCCAGACAGTTTGAGCATCCGACCTGTTCCGCCCGCGAATGGGCGCAAAGTGTTTCCTCCAGTCGCACGTACAGAGGTTTTTCGAATGTTCCGACCAGTTGGGCGGCGTCAAAAGCCAGACGTTCTACAGAAACCGCATCCTTGGGATCAGCCCGCAAATACCCTTCGCGCTTGGCCGGAGCCTGCACAAAGGGCGTGCCCCCCGTCAGGTCAACAATGATATCGCAGGCCGATTGCGCCCCATCTCTTGGTTCCGTCCAATTGAAAGCACCTCTGCCTGCGGGAACCACTTGCTGCACATTGTCCAGACGCAAGGAAAACCCACCCAGAGCACCCGAAACAGACCGCAATTGTCCCCGAATGACATCGAAGGCCCGAGAGTCTGGCTCAGCCTGATCCGTGACCAGAACGGTTACCGCCAGTGTTCGGGCCAACCTTTCCGCCAGTCCAAAGGCAACGGTACCAGGACCAATGATAAAACACGTGCCTTCGCTGATAACATCAACGCTGGGCGTCACCGGTTGCGGCAGGAACGCTTCGGCAGCTAAGGCAGCCATTTTGGCCGTCGCATCCGCGCCCTGATCGGACCAACCGGCGCGATCCCGCAGGTCGACAAAGCCGGGAATTTCGACATTCATATCTTCGGCAAGCGACCGGAACACCTCTTGTTCCTGCAGACAGGCGATGACGGTATCGCCCTCTTGCATCAAGGATGCAGCAGATTGCAGTTCTTTTGTGCAAAGCGCGGTATGCACCTTTGAACAGGTAATTCCGCAGGCGCTTTCGATTCTGTCCGGATCCAGCGCCTGAGTTCCCGCGCAATCGCAGAGCAAAAGTTTCGTGCCCATGTCCCCTCCCTCGGGAAGCAATCCTGATCCTTTGCACTTTAGGGTGCATTCCCGATGAGGCAACTTCAACCCTGCACAGCATGCAATTCGCCGGTCAGAATTTCGCGGCAAAATCCCCTAAAACAAAAGCCTTCTCAGACTTTGATCACGAAGACGCTACTGGGAATACGACCAAAGTATTAACGCGCAGGCTTGGCACGCGGCTATTTTGTGTACCATAGTGGACATGGAAAGGCAGGGGAGAGCCTTTCGGGGAGGATCCAGTGGCCAAGGCCGCAAGCCAGATCGACATGCCGGTTGGCGTCATTGTGCGCAAAACACCCGGGGTCACACGTTGGGCCCGCTGGAACTGGCGCGCGGTCGCCGTGTTGCCCGGTGCAGGGCCAGCCGATTGGCAGGAACTGCGCCGCGAAGGCGAGGCGGTCGAATACCACGCTGCCACCCTTCCCCTGACCCTCTGGGCGGACGAGACTGAAGCCTACCTGGTCAACCTGTCGGACGGGCAACCCTCGATCTATCTTGTACTGCGGAATGAGCTGAAGGGCGACACGCCCCTGAATGCAGTTCTGATCACCGCTTCTCCGTTCCAGGGGCAGGATTACGCGGACACCGGCGAAGAGATTGTCGAGAAAATCCCAATGACCGAAGGGTTGATCGCCTGGGTACGGGATTTCACCCTGAAACATCACCAGCACGAAGTGTTCGTCAAGCGCCGTCGCGACAGAAAGCGAACCGATTTGGTGGAGGATGGTAAGGGCGACGCGCGCATCCGTCAGGCATCGGATGTATTTCGCGCACCAAGACGGGTGCTGCAATGACAGAGCGGCGTGATTTCTGGTCGCGCCGAAAGGCAGCCGTTCAGGCCGAAGCTGAAGCCGAGGCGCTGGTCCTTGAAGAACAGGTGATCGCAGCCCATCACGCCGAACTTGAAGAAAAGAGTGACGCCGAGATTTTGGCCGAATTCAACCTTCCCAATCCCGATACCCTCGGACCCGGCGATGATGTTTCCGGCTTTATGTCCAAGGCAGTGCCTGATCGCCTGCGGCGCCGCGCCCTGCGGCGGTTGTGGCGGTTGAACCCTGTTCTGGCCAATGTCGACGGGCTGGTTGATTACGGCGAGGACTACACCGATGCGGCCTGCGTGATCGAAAACATCCAAACCGCCTATCAGGTTGGAAAAGGCATGCTGGCGCATGTCGAAGCACTGGCCGCCGACCCCCAAGAAACGGAAGAAAACGAAATCGAGGCTGATACGCTCTCTGAACCAGAGGTCGTGCCGGTTGACCCTGATCCCGTGCCACAGCCGGTTTCAGTTGCTCAGGTAGAAGAGCCGGAAGAACTCGAGCGTCCCCCGTCGCCACGTCGAATGACATTTGAATTTGAAGGATGACCGAATGACCGCAAGTGACGCGCACACTCTAGATGTTTCAGCCGAGGATCGACTGCGCGCGGATTTCTATAACTTTCTGGGTCTGTTACTGGCAGGTCCTCCGGATCAGATGTTGCTGGACCAAATGGCTGGTCTGGTCGGAGATGACACGGATCTCGGCAAGGCCGTTCAATCCATGGCACGGGTTGCTAAGGTCACCAAGCCAGCCGCTGCCGAACGGGAATTCAATGCGTTGTTCATCGGATTGGGCCGGGGTGAGTTGCTGCCATATGCCAGCTTCTACCTGACGGGCTTTTTGAACGAGAAACCCTTGGCTCAGCTGCGCAATGACATGGCGGTTCGCGGGATCACACGTGCCCAAAACGTGTTCGAGCCCGAAGATAACATCGCCTCATTGATGGAGATGATGGCCGGAATGATCGTCGGGCGTTTTGGCGGCCCGGCTTCCCTGGATGACCAAAAGGCATTCTGGAGCAAGCACATCGGCCCCTGGGCCACGCATTTCTATTCGGATTTGGAAGCAGCCGAGAACTCGGTCCTTTATGCATCCGTCGGCACTGCCGGGCGGGTGTTTATGGAGATCGAGCGCGAAGCGTTCCGGATGACGGCGGGGTAATCCGCACATCGCCGGTGTCCCATGGGCACCAAACCGCAATTGGGAAAGGAGGTTCCCATGAGCAAGACCAAGGAAGAAGGCGCCACGCGCCGTGACTTCCTCAAACTGGCCGGTACCGCAGCGCCTGCTGCCGTTGCCGCCGCCAGCCTGACCGGGAAGGCCGAAGCCGCGGCGCTACCGACCGACGAAACCCGCATTCAGGATACTGCGCATACACGCGCCTACATCGAGAGCACCCGGTTCTAGGACCGGACGCTTTCACACCCGGCAGACGGTTGCGATTGGCCCTGACGTCGGTTTCAGCAGTACCAAGCCAGCCGTGGCTGACACGGCGCGCAAGGGAGGAAAGACATGCTTAGGAAAAAGACCAACGGGGTTGCGAGACGCCCCCAGCGGACAAGTATCCTGTCCCAGGTCGGCGAGAAAACCGTCGATCGCCGCGCATTCCTGCGTGGCTCGGGCCTGACGATCGGCGGCCTTGCCGCGATCAGCGCCACAGGTGGAACCGTGACGCCAGCCAGTGCCCAGACAGCGGCCAATCAGGCCGTCGAAAACATCAAATCCGTATGCACCCACTGTTCGGTCGGCTGTACTGTCGTCGCCGAAGTACAGAACGGTGTCTGGGTCGGGCAGGAACCCGGCTGGGACAGCCCGTTCAACCTGGGTGCACATTGTGCCAAGGGGGCTTCGGTTCGCGAGCACGCCCACGGCGAGCGCCGCCTGAAATATCCGATGAAAAAGGAAGGCGGCGAGTGGAAGCGCATCAGCTGGGAAGAGGCGATCAACGAGATCGGCGATGGCATGATGTCGATCCGCGAAGAATCCGGGCCCGACAGCGTGTATTGGCTGGGCTCTGCAAAGCACAATAACGAACAGGCCTATCTGTTCCGCAAATTCGCCGCCTACTGGGGCACGAACAACGTGGACCATCAGGCCCGTATCTGCCACTCGACCACGGTTGCGGGTGTTGCGAATACATGGGGCTACGGCGCCATGACCAATTCGTATAACGACATCCACAACTCGCGCGCCATCTTCATCATCGGCGGCAACCCGGCTGAAGCGCACCCTGTCTCTCTGCTGCACGTTCTGCGCGCAAAAGAGCAGAATAACGCACCGCTGATCGTCTGCGACCCGCGATTTACGCGCACCGCGGCCCATGCGGATGAATATGTCCGTTTCCGCCCGGGCACAGACGTTGCGCTGATCTGGGGCATCCTGTGGCACATCTTCGACAACGGTTGGGAGGATAAAGAATTCATCCGCACCCGGGTCTGGGGCATGGACCAGATTCAGGATGAGGTGGCCAAATGGACGCCTGAAGAAACAGAACGCGTCACCGGCGTGCCTGGCTCGCAACTGAAACGCGTTGCCCGAACTATGGCGAACAACCGCCCCGGCACGGTCATCTGGTGCATGGGCGGCACACAGCACACCAACGGCAACAACAACACCCGCGCCTATTGCGTGCTTCAGCTTGCGCTGGGCAACATGGGTACCTCGGGTGGCGGTACCAATATCTTCCGCGGCCACGACAACGTGCAGGGCGCGACAGACCTTGGTGTTTTGTCCCACACCCTGCCCGGCTATTACGGCCTGTCTGCGGGCGCATGGGGCCACTGGAGCCGCGTCTGGGGTGAAGACCTGGATTGGCTGAAGGGCCAGTTCGCCACGATCAAGGGCAAAGACGGCAAGGACAAACCGCTGATGAATGAAAGCGGTATCCCGGTATCCCGCTGGATCGACGGTGTTCTGGAAGACCCTGCGAACATGGATCAGGACAACAATGTCCGTGCCATGGTTCTGTGGGGTCACGCGCCGAACTCGCAAACGCGGGGTCCGGAAATGAAAACGGCAATGGAAAAGCTGGACATGCTGGTCGTGATCGACCCGTATCCCACTGTCTCGGCCGTTCTGCATGACCGCACCGATGGCGTCTACCTTTTGCCTGCCTGTACGCAGTTCGAAACCCGTGGCTCGGTCACCGCGTCAAACCGCTCGTTGCAGTGGCGTGACAAGGTCGTTGATCCGCTGTTCGAAAGCCTGCCGGACGAGGTCATCATGGCCAAGTTCGCCAACAAGTTCGGCTGGGCGGATCGCCTGTTCCGCAATATCGAGATGGAAGACCCCGAGACCCCGAATGTTGAAAGCATCACGCGTGAATTCAACTCGGGCCTCTGGACCATCGGATATACCGGGCAGTCGCCAGAACGCTTGAAAAGCCATATGGCCAACCAGCACACGTTCGACCGAACCACGCTGCAAGCCATTGGTGGACCAAACGACGGCGAATATTATGGTCTGCCCTGGCCGTGCTGGGGAACCGCTGAGATGGGTCATACGGGGACTCCGAACCTCTATGACATGTCCAAACCGGTGGCCGAAGGCGGCTTGACCTTCCGCGCCAGGTTCGGAGTGGAACGCGATGGCGACAACCTGCTGGCCGAAGGGGTCTATAGCGTTGGATCAGAAATTCAGGACGGATACCCTGAATTCACGATGCAGATGCTGATGGACCTTGGCTGGGACGGCGACCTGACGGCTGAAGAACGCGCTGCAATCGATGCCGTTGCAGGCCCCGAGACCAACTGGAAAACCGACCTTTCAGGTGGTATCCAGCGGGTGGCGATCAAGCATGGCTGTGCGCCCTTCGGGAACGCCAAGGCCCGCGCGGTCGTCTGGACCTTCCCGGATCCGATCCCACTGCATCGCGAGCCGCTTTATACGAACCGGCGTGATCTGGTGGTGGACTATCCAACCTACGAAGACCGGCACGCCTATCGCCTGCCCACCCTTTATGCTTCGATCCAAAAGAACGACTTTTCAAAGGATTACCCGATAATCCTGACGTCAGGTCGTCTGGTTGAATATGAAGGCGGCGGCGAGGAAAGCCGGTCTAACCCATGGCTTGCTGAACTTCAGCAGGACATGTTCGTCGAGATCAATCCGCGCGATGCCAACAACCTTGGCATTCGGGACGGGCAACAGGTCTGGGTCGAAGGTCCGGAAGGCGGTAAGGTCAAGGTGATGGCGATGCTGACCAATCGGGTCGGTGCCGGTGTCGCCTTCATGCCTTTCCACTTTGGCGGCCATTTCCAGGGCGAGGACTTGCGGCACAAATACCCCGCCGGTGCTGACCCCTATGTTCTGGGCGAAAGTTCCAACACCGCCCAGACTTATGGCTATGATTCAGTGACCCAGATGCAGGAGACCAAGTGTACTCTCTGCAAGATCTCGGCAGCGTAAGGAGGACGATTAATGGCTAGAGCAAAGTTTCTCTGCGACGCTGAACGCTGCATCGAATGCAACGCCTGCGTAACCGCGTGCAAGAACGAGCATGAGGTACCCTGGGGTATCAACCGCCGCAGGGTGGTGACGATCAATGACGGCAATCCGGGCGAACGCTCGATCTCGGTGGCCTGTATGCATTGTTCGGATGCGCCCTGCATGGCGGTGTGCCCGGTCGACTGCTTCTATCAGAACGAAGAAGGTGTTGTCCTGCACTCCAAGGACCTGTGCATCGGTTGCGGTTATTGCTTTTACGCATGCCCGTTTGGCGCGCCGCAATACCCGCAGGCAGGCAATTTCGGTTCACGCGGCAAGATGGACAAATGCACCTTCTGCGCCGGTGGTCCCGAAGAAAACCACTCGACCGCAGAGTTCGCCAAATACGGTCGCAACCGGATCGCCGAGGGCAAACTGCCCATCTGCGCCGAAATGTGCTCCACCAAGGCCCTGCTTGCCGGTGACGGCGACGTGGTGTCGGCTGTTTACCGCGAACGCGTCGTGGCGCGCGGTTTCGGCTCGGGCGCCTGGGGCTGGGGTACTGCCTACGACCAGAAAGACGGCTAAGCCGCTGTCTGCACAAAGCAATGGACAACCCGCTCGGCGCGGGTTGTCCGATCTTGGAATTTGACCGAGGTTCAGATGCTCCGCTTTCTCATCGCTTTTCTGTTCACCCTTGGACTGACCTTTTCGGCAGCCGCCCAAACGACCGATGACAGCAACGCCACGCCTGAAAGGGCGGGAACCGGCGGAGCGACGACCCTCGAAGACATTCTCGCCCGGCAACGTGGTGAGCAGGTGGATAACGGATATCGCTCCGGCAATACCGGCCAGAGCAATGTCGAGGGTCTGATGGGTCAACTTGGCACCCGTGGTGTCGCGTCGGACAGTGATGTATATCGTGCGTTGCGCTATGGCTCGGCCAATGTGACCGTATCGTCAAACGGCCCCGCTGCAAGCGTGTTGATACAGGATGGCGGCATGTGGTGGCTGAACTTCCGCAGCGGACCGCTGCGCGAATATGGCACTTACATCATCGCCGGGATGCTGGGCATCATTCTGCTGTTCTTCCTGATCCGTGGGAAAATCCGCATCGATGGAGAGAAAACGGGCCGCACGGTTACCCGCTTCAACGGGATTGAACGTTTCGGTCATTGGCTGTTTGCAGGATCGTTCCTAATCCTCGGCATTACTGGTTTGCTCACGCTCTATGGCCGCGACTTCCTGATTCCGATCTTCGGCAAGGAAGGTTTCGCTACCATCGCACTGGGCTGTAAGTGGCTGCATAACAATCTGGCCTGGGCCTTTATGCTGGGTCTGATCATCGTCACGGTGAACTGGATTGCTCATAACATTCCCAACCGGACCGACCTGAAATGGCTCGCCGCCGGAGGGGGGCTGTTCACCAAGGGCAACCACCCGCCCGCCCGGAAATTCAATGCGGGGCAAAAGATCATTTTCTGGGCCTGCATCCTTCTGGGCGTGTCGATCAGCCTGTCCGGCTTGTCACTGCTGTTCCCGTTCGAGATGCCCCTGTTCGCCAAAACCTTCTCGGTCGCAAACGCCACGGGCATTCCGCAGGCGCTGGGTCTGACCTTGCCGGTGCAGATGTCACCGCAGGAAGAGATGCAATTCGCCCAAGTCTGGCATGTCATGATTGCCTATGTGTTCATCGCGATCATCGTCGCTCATATCTATCTCGGCTCGGTCGGGATGGAGGGCGCGTTTGACGCCATGGGAACCGGAGAGGTCGAGGAACAATGGGCGCGCGAGCATCACTCACTCTGGCTGGAAGAGGTGCAGAAAAAAGAGGCTGACACAGCAGCCGCCTCACCCGCTGAATAGATGCGTGGGCTGGTTCTGGCGCTGGTGCTGGTGCCCCTGCCCGCCGTGGCAGAATTCTTCACGCTGAAAGGGCATGGCGGCCCCATCATGGGCATCGCCGCCGCGCCTGACGGTCGCATCGCAACAGCCAGTTTCGACAACTCTGTGGGCCTTTGGACCGGGCAAACACCAGAATGGTACGAAGGGCACGAAGCCGCCGTGAACACAGTCGCGTTCAACGGCTCCGCTTTCTATTCTGCCGGAGACGACTTCACCCTGCGCAAATGGCCCGGCGGTGAAGTCATTGGCCGACACAAGGGCAAGATTGTCAGCCTTGCGGCTTCAGAAACCGTAATTGCGACCGCCAGCTGGGATGGAACAATCGGCCTGTGGCCTATCGATGGCACAGAACCCGCGCGGCTTGGACCGACCGGCAGTGGCGTGAATGCGGTCGCATTCTCACCTGACGGCACACAGCTATTTTCGGCGGGCGTCGACGGCGCTTTGCGGCTATGGGATGTATCCAGCAGGCAGGAAAAAAGGCGTCTGGTCGAGCACGGGTTCGGCATCAATGAACTGGCCCTGAATGCACAGGATAACTGGATCGCCTATGGTGCGGTTGACGGTGTTACGCGTATCCTTGACCTTGCCACCGGGGAAGAGCGCGATTTCACTCTGGACCGCCGCCCGATCCTTGCCCTTGCGCTCAGCCCGGATCGGAAACTTTTGGCCGTAGGCGATGGCGAAGGGTATATTATGGTCATCGACACCGTCGATTGGCGCATTGCACAGGATTTTCGCGCCACGTTGCGCGGTCCGGTCTGGGCTTTGGCATTTTCCAAAGACGGTAAAAACATCCATGCGGGCGGACTTGACGAGGCGATGTACAGCTGGCCTGTGGACGCTCTGTCCGACCAACACCAGATGGCCTCGGCAGAACCGAGTTTCCTGAAAAATCCTGATGAGATGGATAACGGGGAACGCCAGTTTGCGCGCAAATGCTCGATCTGTCACAGCCTGTCTTCCGATAACGAACGACGTGCAGGCCCCACCCTGCACGGTGTATTTGGACGTCAGGCCGGCACGGTTCAAGGATATTTGTACTCGGATACATTGCAAGGCTCTGATATCATTTGGAATGACGAGACAATAAATGCCCTTTTCGACGAAGGGCCAGACCACTACATTCCAGGGTCGAAAATGCCGATGCAGCGGATTGCCAAATCACAGGATCGCCAGGACCTTATCGCTTTTCTGCGTCGCGCAACAACTGACCGGAACTGAACCGGAGGAGCCCATGAAAGCCTTTCTCGCCGCTGTCGCCGCGATGGTCGTTATTGCAGGCGCAGCCCCATTTGTGCTGGAACAGATCGGGTTCAGCACCGCTGACACCACATCCGGCGCCGCCGTGCGCCTCGACTGAATGCCACAATACCTGACCACCCGTGAACTGGCCGATCTGCTGCGCATTGGCGAGCGGAAGGCTTATGACCTTGCCTCGTCAGGCGAAATACCGTGCGTGCGCGCCATGGGTAAGCTGTTGTTTCCGCGGGCCGAGATCATTGCCTGGCTCAACGCGTCGCGATCCGGCCCACAGGTTGCCGAACCGCCCCTGCCCCCGATCATAGCGGGCAGCCACGATCCCTTGCTGGACTGGGCGTTGCGTGAAAGTGGATCGGGGCTGGCCACCTATTACGACGGTTCTTTTGACGGGCTGATCAGGCTCAGCGAACGCAGCGCGCAGGCCGCTGTGTTGCACATCCACGAAGATGGCGGATTCAACAAAGAATCCCTGCAAGACACTTTGGGCGAAGCCCCGGTAATCCTGTTTGAAATCGCCCGACGTGAGCGTGGATTGCTTCTTGCTCCGGGCATATCCGACATCATTTCCTTTGACGACCTCACGTCCCGCACCGTCATTCTGCGTCAGGACAGTGCGGCGAGCCAGCGCCTGTTTGACGCCCAACTGGACGCCCACGGCCTGCGCCGGGATGATCTGGATATTCGACCAGGCTGCGCACGCACAGAAGAAGAGCTTGCGATCGCGCTGCATGACCGGAAGGCCGAGGCCGGTTTTGGGCTTGGCGCCCTAGCCGGTCTCTACAACTTAGGTTTTGTCCCCACTCATTCCGAGCGGCTGGATCTTGCCATCTGGCGTCGGGCCTTTTTCGATCCGCCGATACAGAAACTGCTAACCCTGTTGCGCTCGGGTCAGTTCGCCCAGCGGGCGCGCGAGTTCGGCGGCTATGACCTGTCTGGTCTTGGCACGATCCACCACAATGGGGCCAGCGGGTGAAAATCCACCCGCGCCTTCATCTTTTCAAAAATACTCGCCCCGCAGGGGCTGGCCGCAGGCCAGCTTATTGCGCATTGGGGAAAAACACCTGCTGACCGTCCAGCTGGAAAGAGGCGATCGCCTGCTGCCCGTCGAGCCCGGTCAACCAGTCGATGAAACGCTGACCAGCGGCCGCCCGTACATGCGGATGCTTTTCAGGATTCACGAGGATCACACCATATTGGTTGAATAGACGCGGGTCGCCTTCGACCAGGATCTCAAGATTGCCTCTGTTACCAAAGGACAGCCACGTCGCCCTATCTGTCAGAGTGTACGCGTCCATGCCGCTGGCAACGTTCAGCGTCGCCCCCATACCTGAACCGGTTTCCCGATACCAACTGCCGGACGCGCCGGTTGGGTCAAGCCCCGCAGCCGACCAATTCCGCAGCTCGGCCTTGTGCGTTCCACTGTCATCACCGCGCGACGCAAACGGGGCTTCAGCCTTTGCAATCGCTGTAAGAGCGCTCAGAATGTCGGCACCACCGCGAATTCCGGCGGGATCTGCCTTGGGGCCCACCAATACAAAATCGTTATACATCAGGTCCTTCCGCTCCACGCCATATCCATCAGCGACGAATTTCTCTTCGGCGGATTTGGCGTGAACCAGCAGGACGTCCCCGTCACCATTGACCGCATTGCGGATTGCCTGACCGGTTCCTACGGCCACAACCCGCACGTCAATGCCCGACTCGGCCTCGAACCACGGCAGTATATAGTCCAACAGCCCCGAGTTCTGGGTGGATGTCGTAGACTGCACGACAATGAACGGTGTCTCTGCCAAGGCCGCATTTGCCGACAGACCAAGGGCCATCACTGCCGCCCGAAGTATTGCGCGGAACATCATTTTCTCCGTTTTATCTTTTAGGTAACCAATCCACCCGCGAGGTAGCGACGCGATGCTTCGCTTTCGGGGGTATCCAAAACCTGTTTTGCTGGGCCGTGTTCAACCACATGACCGCCCTGCATCATGACCACATCCGAGGCCAAACGACGGGCCTGGCCAATATCATGTGTCACCATCACGATCCGCACACCCCGCGCCGAGGCGCGCAGAACCATACGTTCGATCATCTGTGTCGCGCCGGGATCAAGGGCACTGGTGGGCTCGTCCAGAAACAGTGTTTCGGGCTCCAGCGCCAAGGCACGCAAAATGGCCAACCTCTGGGCCTCGCCGCCCGAGAGAGACCGGGCGGATTGCCGGGCCTTCCCCTCCAGCCCGCCTTCAGCAAGCAACTCAGCGATACGCGCCTTTCTTGCCGTTCGCCCCATGCCCTGACGCTTGAGGACAAAGCCCAGGTTGGCAGCAACAGACCGTCGCAACAGAACCGGTCTCTGAAATACCATGGCTTGGCGCGTTTTCTGCGCGGCGCCCAGAGGGTTTCCGTCCTGCACCACCCGCCCGCGATCCGGCGAGATCAGGCCATGCAAGCACCGTAGCAACAGACTTTTTCCCGCACCGTTGGGGCCAAGAAGCAACGTCGGCCCCGGACCATCCAGAACCAATGAAGGAACATCCAGCAAAACCTTGCCGTTGCTGCGAATTTGCACTTTTTCAACCGTCAGACAGTTCGACATCTCGCAGATCACGTCACGCATGGCGCAACCCCTCCTGTTCGGCCCGCAAACTGACCGCGCTGACCATCGCGTTTACCGCAATTGCAATCCCGATCAGGATCGCCCCCAGCGCCAGTGCCAGCGACAGATTTCCCTTCGACGTTTCAAGCGCAATGGTTGTCGTCATCACGCGGGTCACATGATTGATGTTTCCGCCAACGATGATAACCGCGCCCACCTCGGCGATGGCGCGTCCGAAACCGGCAAGCAAGGCCGTGACAAGTGCCAGTCGCGCATCCCACAACAAAACCGGGACCGAGGCCAGCCGTGACACGCCCAAGGACCGCAGCTGTTCTGAATATTCCTCAGCCAACGTTTCAACAACCTGGCGCGTCAGAGCCGCGACAATGGGAGTGACCAACACCACCTGCGCGATGATCATGGCGGTCGGAGTGTACAAAAGCTCAAGCACCCCCAAGGGGCCCGAACGGGACAGCATCAGATAGACCAGCAGGCCCACGACAACCGGTGGAAACCCCATCAGTGCATTCATCAGGACGATCAGCATCCGGCGGCCGGGGAACCGGGCGACGGCCAACGCAGCCCCCACGGGCATTCCGATCAGAGCAGAAACAAGCACCGCAAACACGGACACTTTCAGAGACAACAGCACAATTGCCCACAGCTCAGAATCTCCCCCAAGGATCAAGGCAATCGCAGCGCTGAATTCTGATGAAAATTCCTGCATTTTATTCCCTATAGTCGACCCTTCGTATAAAAACGCGTAAGTTTACAGGGAAATACTACTTTATATCGGTGCCAAGTACAGACACAATTCCGACACCACGAATGCGAAACGCGGCCCCGATTGGGACCGCGCTTTTGACCTTCAAACTAACGGTTAGCGTCAGTTCAGAGCAGCGTCCGTAATCTGGTGCGTCCAGGCCCCTTCAGGTGTCTTGGTGATCACCGGGTCAGAACCTCCGGCCAGCAGGGTACCAACGGTGCGATCAAAATCCGCCGGGTCCAGCGCGCCGTTCGAACCTGCGGTCAACTTGGCGATCTCACCCATCATGCGTTTCTGATGTTCTTCCGTCTGCGCACCCGTTGCATCGTTCTCCAGCACGATATCCGCTGCTTCATCGGGGTTCTCCTCGGCGTATTTCCATCCTTTCATCGAGGCGCGAACAAACCGCTGCATCTTGTCGGTGAAGGCCGCATCGCTGAGATTTTCTTCCAGAACGTAAAGACCATCTTCCAGCGTCGCGACACCCTGGTCTTCGTATTTGAAGGTTACCAGTTCATCCGGGCTGACACCGGCATCGATGACCTGCCAGTATTCATTGTAGGTCATGGTGCTGATACAATCCGCCTGACGTTGCAGCAGCGGATCGACGTTGAAGCCCTGTTTCAGAACTTCCACACCGTTGTCGCCTTTCCCATCAGTGCTGATGCCCAACTGGCTCATCCAGCTCATGAACGGAAATTCATTGCCAAAGAACCAGACACCCAGCGTGCGATTCTTCAGGTCCTCAGGCGACGAAATACCGGCATCTTTCCAACAGGTCAGCATCATGCCTGAGCTTTTGAACGGCTGGGCGATGTTCACCAACGGCAACCCTTTTTCACGTGCGGCCAGAGCGGCAGGCATCCATTCAACGGTCACATCAGCACCGCCGCCCGCAATCACCTGTGTCGGAGCGATGTCAGGCCCGCCGGGCAGAATGGTAACGTCCAGCCCTTCTTCCTCGTAAAAGCCCTTATCCTTGGCAACGTAGTAGCCCGCGAATTGTGCTTGCGTGACCCATTTCAGTTGCAGTGTCACTTCATCCGCCGCCAGCGCCGTACTGGCTGCCAGACCAAAGGCGGCAACCGCCCCGCTGAATAGCTTATTCATCTTCATTTCTCCTAGTTGCTTGTTGCGCCCCGATTTTCAGGGTCTGTTGATTTTCTTCGTCTTATCCGCGTTGTGAGGGGTGCCAGAACGTCACCACTTTTTCGATTCCCGCCACCAGGCCATAAAAAGCCGTACCCGCGATAGCGGCAACAACGATTTCGGCCCAGACCATATCCAACGACAATTGACCGACGCTGGTGGATATCCGAAATCCCATGCCCAGTGTCGGCGATCCGAAGAATTCAGCCACGATGGCGCCAATCAAAGCCAAAGTTGTTGAAATCTTCAACCCGTTGAAAATGAAAGGCATCGCCGCAGGCAGCCGCAGCTTCAGAAAGCTCTGCCAATAGCTTGCTGCATAGGTTTCCATCAAGTCACGCTGCATCGCGGTGGCCTCGCGCAGTCCGGCCACGGTGTTGACCAGCATCGGAAAGAACACCATCACAACGACCACCGCCGCTTTGGAATGCCAATCAAACCCGAACCACATGACCAGAATGGGTGCCGTCCCAACGATGGGCAAAGCCGCGACGAAATTCCCGACTGGCAACAGCCCCAAACGCAGGAAATCCCACCGATCGACGGCAATCGCCATAAGGAAGGCCGATCCACAGCCGATGACATATCCGCTGAGCGCCCCTTTCAGGATTGTCTGAACAAAGTCGGCCCAAAGAATGTCAAGGCTACCTGCAAATCGCACTGCTATGGCAGACGGTGCCGGCAGAATGACCAGCGGCACTTCAAGCCCACGGACCACCAGCTCCCAAGCTCCAACAATGGTCAGACCAAAAATCACCGGTGCCAGAAAGCGTACCATCTGGCTGTCGGCTTGCGGGCCACTGGCCAATCGGCTGTTCAACCACCAGCCGAAAGCCCACAGCAGCAAAGCAAAGACAACCAACATCATTGCGCCATCCCCATCCGCTTCAGAACCGACCGTTCAATCAATCCCAACAAACCGACCAGGCAGGCAGCCAGAATGGCCGCAGCAAACAGCGCTGACCATATCTGCACGGTTTGACCATAGTAACTGCCTGCCAGCAACCGAGCACCCAATCCTGCGACAGCGCCTGTCGGCAGCTCACCCACGATTGCGCCGACCAACGACGCCGCAATACCGATCTTCAACGAGGTGAACAGGTATGGCATCGACGCGGGCAGGCGCAGTTTCCAGAACCCCTGCGATTGGCTGGCATTATAAGTCCGCAACAGGTCAAGTTGCATCGCGTCAGGGCTGCGCAATCCTTTGACCATGCCGACGACAACCGGGAAAAAGCTCAGATACGCTGATATGATCGCCTTGGGAATGATCCCCTGAACCCCGACCGAGTAAAGAACCACGATAATCATCGGAGCCAAAGCGATAATCGGGATCGTCTGGCTAACGATAGCCCATGGCATGACCGACAAATCCATCACGCGGCTATGCACGATCCCAACGGCCAACAGGACACCCAGCCCGGTCCCGATGACAAAGCCCAGCATCGTAGCGCTGAGTGTCACCCACCCATGAAAGATCAGCGATCTTTTCGAGTTGATTTTCTTCAGGACGGTTGTATCCCACAGTTCAATCGCAACCTGATGAGGTGATGGCAAACGGGGCTTGCCTTGCTCCCAAGCTACTGGAATCGCGAACGAATTATTCAGAACCAGACCGAACTCTCCCAGATCCCGGCGCGCACTTGCGGTGGGTGGCTGAACCTCGGCACCGCCACGTTCAAGCTCGGTCAAAACCCCTTTGATGTTCATCGGAACGCAAGCGACATACCAGAACAGAACGATCACGGCGACGACGGTGAAAACGGCTATGATCTGCTTCATGCGTGCCACTCCATTCGATAGACGGGCACTGTATCCGGCGGTACGGGTGGTTCTTCGGCAGTTACCTCGAACCCTTCACGGCGGTAAAACCTCTGCGCTGCCTGATTGGGTTTGTGTGTTGTCAGCCAAAGATGGGTCCGACCCTGCTTCGCCTTGGCAACGAAACGCTTGCCAATTCCCTGCCCCGTCCGGCTGCAATACAACGCACCGATTTTACACTGCGCCGGATCTATGGACATGTAGCAATCAACCGGATCACCCGCGACCCAGATCTCGCGACTGTCGAACGCTTCGTGGATCAGGGTCGCCAATTCCTCCACCGGCAATTCATCAGGCATCCATTCCGTCTGCGAGGCCCAGTTGTAAATCACGCGGGCACAAGCCGGCACGTCACCTACCACGGCCCGTCTGATGGTTTCTGCCGCCGGATCAGTCGTCATAAGAATGCCCCGCCCGCAACCCGTCACGAACACGATGGGCCACTTCGATGAATTCCGGAGTGTCACGAATGTCCAACGGCCGTTCCTTTGGCAGCGGGCTGTCGATCACATCCGTAATCCGCCCCGGCCGTGGGCTCATCACGACAATTTTGGTGCTCAGATATACGGCTTCGGGAATCGAATGCGTCACGAATCCGATGGTCTTTTCAGTTCTTGCCCAAAGCGCCAAAAGCTGCTCGTTCAGGTGGTCGCGCACAATCTCATCCAAAGCACCGAACGGTTCATCCATCAACAAGATATCAGCATCAAAGGCCAAGGCCCGCGCGATGCTGGCGCGCTGCTGCATCCCGCCGGATAACTGCCATGGAAACTTTCCGCCAAATCCTTCAAGATCAACCAGTTCCAGGACTTTTCTCACCCTTTCTTCCTGCTCGGACGCGGAATAGCCCATGATCTCAAGCGGCAACTTGATGTTCTTTGCTATGGTGCGCCAGGGGTAAAGGCCCGCCGCCTGAAAGACATACCCATAGGCCCTGTTCCGCCGCGCTTCGTCCGCGGTCATTCCGTTGACAGTCAGCGACCCGCCGGTCGGTGTCTCCAAGGCCGCGATGCAGCGCAGGAAAGTGGTTTTTCCACAGCCCGAGGGGCCAATGAAACTAACAAATTCACCCTTGTCGATCGTCAGGTTCACGTCTTTCAACGCGTGAACAGGCCCGTCATTGGTTTGAAAGGTGAGGTCAAGCTGCCTTGCTTCGATGACGTGCTGGGTCGTGCTTTCAGTGGTCATTCTACTGCCTTGAAAAGAGTGGTGCCGGGGCCGCCCAGATAGCGGCCCAACGGATCAAACCCCCGTCGCCGGGATACCTGTCCGCTCAACTGGCCGAGGGGCGGTTAGTTCTTTCCACGCGCTCAAAGCCTTGTTGACGGTCGTATTTGCCTCGCGCGCAACGAACTCGCCATGGCCTTCCTGCGTGCGGATTTCACCATCATGTACCGCAACCTGTCCGCGGGTCAGCGTAAAGCGCGGCAGGCCTTTGACCTCTTTGCCCTCAAACACGTTATAGTCAATCGAAGATTGCTGCGTACTGGCTCTGATCGTTTTCGTTTTTTCAGGATCCCACACGACGATATCTGCATCCGCTCCAACAAGGATCGCGCCTTTTTTCGGATAGCAATTCAGTATCTTGGCGATGTTTGTTGAAGTCACCGCAACAAATTCATTGGGCGTCAGGCGTCCGGTATTCACACCATGCGTCCACAGCATCGGCATCCGATCTTCCAGACCACCGGTCCCGTTCGGGATCTTGGTAAAATCCCCAACTCCAAAGCGTTTCTGTTCGGTCGTAAAGGCGCAATGGTCGGTTGCCACAACACTCAGCGATCCTGATTGCAGGCCATTCCACAGGCTGTCCTGGTGCTGCTTATTGCGGAACGGGGGGCTCATGACCCGCCGCGCGGCGTGGTCCCAATCCTGATTAAAATATTCGCTTTCATCGAGGGTCAGATGCTGAATCAGCGGCTCTCCCCACACCCTCTTGCCCTGCATTCGGGCTCGGCGAATGGCCTCATGAGACTCTTCGCAGGATGTATGAACAACATACAGCGGCACGCCCGCCATATCTGCGATCATAATGGCCCGGTTTGTGGCCTCACCCTCTACTTGCGGCGGTCGGGAATAGGCGTGCGCTTCCGGGCCAGAGTTCCCCTCGGCCAGAAGCTTGGCACTCAGTTCGGCAACGACGTCTCCGTTCTCGGCATGCACCATTGCGATGCCGCCCAGTTCGGCCAAACGCCTGAACGAAGCATAAAGCTCATCGTCATTCACCATCAACGCGCCTTTATAGGCCATGAAATGCTTGAACGTGTTGATGCCGCGCGTCTCGATCACGGTCTTGAGGTCGTCAAATACCTGTTCCCCCCACCATGTCACCGCCATGTGGAACGAGTAGTCGCAATTCGCCCGTGTCGATTTGTTGTCCCAACGCTTCAGGGCATCCAGCAGGCTTTCGCCCGGATTGGGCAGTGCGAAGTCAACAACCATAGTCGTGCCCCCCGCCAGGGCCGCCCGCGTACCGCTTTCGAAATCATCGCTGGAATAGGTGCCCATGAACGGCATTTCCAGATGGGTATGCGGATCAATCCCACCGGGCATCACATAACAGCCGGTCGCGTCCAGCTCGTTATCACCTTTCAGACCCATCCCGATCCCGGTGATGACGCCGCCTTCGACCAATACATCCGCCTTGTATGACAAATCCGCGGTGACAACGGTTCCGTTTTTTATAACAGTACTCATTTTGAACTCCCTGATGCGGTCTGCGCCGCTTGCTTCATCTGGCCAAAAATATCCCGGGGGAGTCGCCCTTGGGCGACGGGGGCAGCGCCCCCTATTCCACGATTTCGGCAGTCTCGACCACGGCATGCAGCAGGACATCTGCCCCGGCTGCCGCCCAATCCTTGCTGATCTCTTCAGCCTCATTATGGCTCAGCCCGTCGACACAGGGGCACATGACCATGGCGGTCGGGGCCACACGGTTGATCCAGCAGGCATCATGCCCCGCGCCCGAGATGATGTTGGTATGCGAATAGCCCAGCCTTTCAGCCGCATCGCGCACGGCAGACACGCAATCGTCGTCGAACTTCACCGGATCGAAACCGCCGACTTTCTCGAATTCGATCTGCAGGCCCATTTCTTCGACAATATCTTCCGCCGCCACCCGCAGGCGATTTTCCATGTCGGTGATCACCTCCAGCTCGGGCGAGCGGAAATCGACTGTGAAAACGACTTTTCCGGGGATTACGTTGCGAGAATTCGGGAATACGTCGATATGCCCCGCGGCACCCACCGCATGCGGTGCATGAGACCAGGCGATTTCGTCCACTTTCTCAAGAATGCGCGCCATCGCAAGCCCGGCATTCTTGCGCATCGGCATCGGGGTTGAACCGGTATGGGCATCCTTGCCGGTCACCGTGACCTGTGTCCAGCTCAGACCCTGCCCGTGGGTGACGACGCCAATATCCTTTCCTTCGGCTTCAAGGATCGGGCCTTGTTCGATATGCAACTCAAAGAAAGCATGCATCTTGCGCGCGCCGACTTCTTCTTCGCCGCGCCAACCGATCCGGTTCAGTTCATCCCCGAATTTCTTACCCTCGGCATCTTCACGGTTATAAGCCCAATCCTGCGTGTGCATTCCCGCAAAGACACCAGACGACAGCATGGCGGGCGCATATCGCGTCCCTTCCTCGTTGGTCCAGTTGGTCGCCACGATGGGATGTCTTGTCTTGATCCCGAGATCATTGAGCGTGCGGATAATCTCTAGCCCGCCCAGAACGCCCAGAACGCCGTCATATTTTCCGCCGGTCGGCTGCGTATCCAGGTGCGAACCCACATAGACCGGCAAAGCGTCCGGGTCGGTGCCCTCACGATGCGCAAACATGTTGCCCATCTGGTCCAGCCCCATGGTGCATCCAGCCTCTTCACACCATTTCTGGAACAAGGCGCGGCCTTCGGCATCCTCGTCAGTCAGAGTTTGCCGGTTATTCCCCCCCGCAACACCGGGACCGATCTTGGCCATCTCCATCAGGCTGTCCCACAACCTGTCGCCATTGATCCTGAGATTCTGCGCCGGAGCTGCCATTGTCTTATTCCCTGTTTGCTTGCGATTTTGCTCGCTCTTGGTGTCTTGATTTGACCAACTGGTCAAACTCACGCTATCACGGGTTCGGTATCAGTCAAGAAATTGCGCGGCAAAGCCTGAAATTTCAGTGTAATCCGTGCCTATCCGACGAAAAAAGAGACACACTGAAATCATGCCGAAAGACCGCGCACCAACTCGTATCCAGAAGAAGAACCGAGCCGCGATTCTCGAGGCTGCCCTGAATGTGTTTTCCGCACACGGGTTTCGTGGGGCAACCGTCGATCAGATTGCTGCCGAGGCGGGGTTGAGCAAACCCAATCTCCTCTACTATTTCGCGTCGAAAGAAGCGATCCACACCGAATTGCTTTCGGGCCTGTTGGAAACCTGGCTGGCGCCCCTGCACGATCTGGATGAGACCGGTGATCCAATGGAGGAAATGCTGGCCTATATTCGCCGGAAACTGCAAATGAGTCAGGAGCTACCACGGGAAAGCCGCCTTTTTGCCAATGAGCTTGTGCAAGGAGCGCCCCGCATTCACGACGCTTTGTCCAATGATCTCAAACAACTGGTTGACGAAAAGGTCACCATTCTCACCAATTGGATGGATCAGGGCAAAATCGCGCGGTTGCACCCTTATCATCTGATGTTTTCGATCTGGGCGTTGACGCAGCATTATGCCGATTTCGACGTTCAAGTGCGGGCTATTCTGGGTGACGAAAACCCGTTTGAGGGTGCAGAACCCTTTGTCGATACGCTGTACCGAAAGCTTCTGACGCCATGAATGCAGGGGCCGCGTCAGCGGCCCCTCAGGGATATTCCCTGTCTCAATCATTCCGCTGCTTTGGCCATCGGATTGTTCGGGTGCGTGGTCCAGTTCGCATAGGTCGGCTGAACCTCTTTCCCGGTGCGCGGATCGATTTCACCCGCCGCCATCGGCACCATCGAAATACAGCCTTCCACCGGGCAGACATCAACGCAGAGGTTACAGGCGACGCATTCGTCATCCATCACCTCGAACACACGGTCATCCGACATTGAAATCGCCTGATGGCTGGTATCTTCACAGGCGGCATAGCATCGGCCGCATTTGATGCACTGGTCCTGATCGATCTTGGCTTTGGCGATGTAGTTCAGGTTCAGGTATTGCCAATCGGTGACATTGGGCACCGCGCGCCCGATCACCTCATCAATGCTGGTATACCCCTTTTCATCCATCCATTCCGACAGACCTGCAGTCAATTCATCAATGATCTTGAACCCATAGGTCATCGCAGCGGTACAGACCTGCACCGTGCCACAACCCAGTGAAATAAACTCGGCCGCATCACGCCATGTGGTGACACCCCCGATGCCCGAGATCGGCATGCCATGCGTCGCCTCGGCCCGAGCGATTTCGGACACCATCGACAGGGCGATCGGTTTCACGGCAGGGCCGCAATATCCTCCGTGGCTGCCCTTGCCATCGATCGAGGGTTCTGGGCTGAACGTGTCCAGATTGACGCTGGTGATCGAATTGATCGTATTGATAAGCGACACCGCATCCGCGCCACCATTTCTGGCCGCCGCCGCAGGTTTCCGGATGTCGGTGATGTTCGGCGTCAGCTTCACGATGACCGGACGGTCATAGTATTGCTTGCACCAACGCGTGACCATCTCGATATATTCCGGCACCTGCCCCACGGCGGACCCCATGCCGCGCTCACTCATCCCGTGCGGGCAACCGAAGTTCAGTTCGATTCCGTCCGCGCCGGTTTCAGCCACGCGCGGCAGAATGGCTTTCCAGGCTTCTTCCTCGCAGGGCACCATGATCGAAGCGATCAGGGCGCGATCCGGATAGTCGGCCTTGACCCGCGCCATTTCCTCGAGGTTCACCTCAAGCGGGCGGTCGGTGATCAGTTCGATATTGTTCAGTCCCAGCAAACGGCGGTCGGCACCGTAAATCGCGCCATACCGCGGGCCGTTCACATTTACGACCGGCGGTCCCTCGGACCCCAGCGTCTTCCACACAACACCGCCCCAACCGGCCTCAAACGCGCGACGAACATTGTATTCCTTGTCCGTCGGCGGCGCAGAGGCAAGCCAGTAAGGGTTGGGGCTGGAAATGCCCAGAAAGTTAGTCGTCAGATCGGCCATGGCTTCTCCCTTCCCGGCTCAGCCGGATTTTTTGAATATCATTTCGGTCGGACGTATGCGCCCGGCCTTGAGGTTTTTGACGTAGTTCTGGAACTTTTCGGGTGCCGTCTCGCCCATCATCAGGTGAATGCCCAGCGGTGCCGGGCCGGATTCGGCAATCTTTGCAAAGACGTCCTCGAAGAACTGTATCGCGAATTCGGTGCGATCCGTTTCTTTCACCAGTTCAAAACCCGCGGCGCTTGCCGCAGACTTGTAAACATCCGGCGCATCCACGAACGAGGTTTCGGCAACAGTGGACCACGGCAGAGGGAAAGCCAGCGGCTCGTCCACGTCTCCGGCCATCACATCGAACAGGGCAAAAGTACCGCCCTTGGCCAGCGCCCGCGACACTTCGGCGAACAGCCCGGCCTTGTCCTTTATGTTCATGCCCACATGCATCATGACGGCCAGGTCGAACCCAGCATCCGGCACCGGCATGTCCAATGCGCTGCCCACATGAAAGCTGGTTTTCGAGGAATGCCCGACCATATCGCTGAGCACCTTGGCGGTTTCAACGAATTCCGGTGTCAGATCGACGCCTGTTACTGTCGAGTCATAGCGATCCACGACATAGCGAGAGGTCCCGCCGATACCGCATCCGACATCCAGAACACGGGTCGCATGGGTCGGCGACAACTGCGCAAACAGGTTGTTGGTCGCCAGAACGCCGCCCGTATGGAACTCGTCCCCTGCTTTCAGGTCTGCGACCGTGGCCGCATCCGGATCGATACCGCTGGCCTCAAGCGCCGCGCGGACGCGGTCGGTCAGTGCTCCGGTGGTGTAGTGTTGCGCTACGGCTTGTTCGATCTGGGACATGGGAATACCTCAGCAGCGAAAGGAATGGGGTGAATACCCCATCCTATCACGAAACCAGCGTCGCGTGGATGTCCATCGCTGCATCCCGGCCTTCGGCAACAGCCGTAACGGTCAGGTCTTCGCCCCCCGCCGCGCAATCTCCGCCTGCCCAGACACCGGCCACAGAAGTGCGTCCCGCACCGCTGACAGCGATCTTGTTGCCGTCCAGCTTCAGCCCTTGCGGCGCACCTTCCAGCGTCTGACCGATGGCTTTGAGAACCTGGTCTGCCCGCAGCCGGACCGTCTCACCGGTTCCGGTGAGTTGGCCGTTCTGGCTTGAGGTATACTCCAGTTCTATCTCGGCGGCAGTCCCATTGCCGTGTACCGCCACCGGCTGCACGTTGGTCAAGATCTGAACCCCGTGCGAGGCTGCCAGATCCTGCTCGTACCGGCTGGCACCCATGGCGTCGCGGCCCCGGCGATAGGCAATGGTGACATTCTCGGCACCTAACAATTTGGACTTTACCGCTGCGTCCACGGCAGTCATGCCTCCGCCAATCACGACGACGTTCCGCCCGACAGGAAGCTGTGCAAGATCACCAGCCTGCCGCACGTCCGAGATGAAATTGACGGCATCCCGCACGCCGTCCTTGTCAACACCATCCGCGCGCAGGGCATTCACCCCGGCAAGTCCGATGGACAGGAACACCGCGTCGTAGTTTTTGACCAGACCATCCAGTGAGATGCTTTCACCCAGAACCGACCCGGTTTCAATCGAGATACCACCGATTTTCAGCAGCCAGTCGACCTCGGCCTGCGCAAAATTGTTGGTCGATTTATAGGCGGCAATCCCGTATTCATTCAGACCGCCCGGTTTGGGTTTGCCTTCGTGGATCACCACGTCATGGCCCAGCATGGCAAGGCGATGCGCGCAGGCCAGACCAGCAGGCCCTGCCCCCACGACAGCAACCGTTTTCCCGGTTGATGCCGCACGCTCAAACGGATGCGCGCCCAAGGACATAAGATCATCCGTCGCAAAGCGCTGTAGTCGCCCGATCTCGACCGGCTTACCTTCGGCCGCCTCACGAACACAGGCCTCTTCGCACAGTGTTTCCGTCGGACAGACACGGGCGCACATCCCGCCCAAGATGTTCTGCTGAAAGATCGTTCGCCCGGCTGACTGCGGCTGTCCGGCCTGAATCTGACGGATGAATAGCGGAATATCGATGTCTGTCGGACACGCTGTGACGCAAGGCGCGTCATAGCAGAAATAACAACGGTCTGCTGCAACTGCGGCCTCATGCGGGGCCAATGGCGGATGCAGATCGGTGAAATTCGAGGTCAGCTCATCGCTTGAAAGCCGCCCGGCGACGATGCCGGGTGCCATCTGGCCCTGTGCCATCACTCTACTCCCTGTAGATATGTTTGTTATGATCTCAGCTTGCCACAAATAAATTTTTTATCAATTGGTAAAATTTGTCAGGTGATCAAAAAATTGAAAATCCGGGCCTTAAAACCCGGATTCACTGGCATTTTGGTTAATTTCAGGGCCGAAAAGCTTTCAGACCATTTCGCCAAGATGGTGGGACTTGGTCCAAACCCGGGCGCCGTCAGGCCCTGCAACGGCCCGCGAGTGCGTTCCGGGCGGCAAGCGCAACCAGTCCCATGTCGAAAATTCCTCCCCCGATTCACAGAAACTGCCGCTTATGACAAACACTTCCATTCCGTCGCGCGCATCCAGCTCGACCACGTCCCCCGCCGCCCATGTCCGCACAAAAACGTCCTCATGTTCATCTTTGAACAGTTGTACGTCAGAATCGCCATTTATCGAGCGGCGCACCTCGGTACGGTCTTGCGGGTCAAACTGGTGCAGCTTGACCAGAATGGTCGCGCCTTCCGCTGCAGACGGAGTGTGCGAGGACGTCGGTGGATTGCGTACATAGCTGCCGACGGGGAAATCTCCGGTCTCGTCCTGAAACACGCCGTCCAGCACCAGATATTCCTCGCCGCCGTCATGGGTATGGGCAGAAAAAGCGCTGCCGGGCGCAAAGCGGACAATGGTCGTTGCGCGGGCCACCTCATCACCAATCCGGTCCAGCATTTTACGCTCGACGCCAGCCGCAGGGGAAGCGACCCATTCGCTATTGTCAAAATGAACTGCGACCCGTTTTGTGAAATCCGCATTGATCCACATGTGTAACCCTTTCTGCTACGACCCCTGAAAGAAATGGGATCGCGTGATGAAATTTCAAATTTTCCGCTTTTGACGCCTTGGGCCGCTTGCTGTAATCCGAACTTCAAGGTGCACGGTCAAACACCTGTCGGGAAACGGGCATAGATGCAGGCAACGTCACAGAAATTCAACATCGCGGTCGTCGGTCAAAACAACCGCCTGCAATACGAAGCCCTGTTGTTTGCGGCTTCACTGCGCCATTCTTCGCCGCAATTCGAGGGCAAACTGTTTGTCGCCACGCCCAATCCGGGGCCACGCTGGAAACAGGATCCCCGCATTCAGGACGAAGAAGTTCTGAATGCCCTGAAACAACTGGATGCCGAAATTCTGCCCTTCGACTCGCATGTATTCGGTGAAAGCTATCCCTACGGCAACAAGATCGAAGCGCTGATGGCCCTGCCGGAAGATGAGCCCTTTGTGTTCTTTGACACCGACACGCTGATCACTGGCGAGATCACATCTGTACCTTTTGACTTCGACCGCCCCAGCGCATCACTGAAGGTTGAAGGGACATGGCCCAAACCAACGCTGTATGGCCCCGGCTTTGACGGTATCTGGCGCGCGCTTTACGCCCGGTTCGGGTTGGATTTCGAAAGCTCGCTGGACACCGATCAACCCCATGATCACTGGCGGCGGTACCTGTATTTCAATGCAGGCTATTTCTTCTGCAAATGCCCGCGGAAATTTGGTGAGCGTTTTCTGGACTACGCCAGGACAATCCGCGACGAAAACATTCCGGAGTTGACTGGCCAAAGCCTTGACCCCTGGCTGGATCAGGTCGCCCTGCCCCTTGTCATTCACTCGTTCGGTGGCGGTCGTGATGTTTTGCCCCCCGGTTTGCTGGACGGGTCCGTCAGTTGCCATTATCGCCTGTTTCCCTTGCTTTACGCCCGTGAAAGCGACCATGTGATAGACGTCTTGGAAACCGTCGTCGCTCCAAACAAGGTCAAGAAGGTTCTCAAGCAATACGAGCCACTGAAAAAGATGGTGCTGCAGGGGAAAGGCGCAAAAGTCCGCGCCCTGTTTGACCGGGATCATCTGCCACGACGTGAACAGGCCATCCGCAACACGATCAAAAGCAAGGGCCTCTGGCTGCGCTGACAGGATCGTTGTGCGCAGGCGGGCAATGGCCTACAGATTTCGCAAGACAAATTCCAACAGGAGATTTCAAGATGTCTGACGGCCCCACCTACGGTTTCGACACGTTGCAAATTCACGCGGGCGCCCGCCCCGACCCGGCGACCGGAGCGCGCCAGACACCGATCTATCAGACAACTGCCTATGTGTTCCGCGATGCAGACCACGCAGCGGCCCTGTTCAACCTGCAAGAGGTGGGCTTTATCTATTCCCGCCTGACCAACCCAACCGTCGCCGTTCTACAGGAACGCGTGGCGACTCTTGAAGGCGGCGTTGGTGCTGTTTGCTGTTCGTCCGGGCACGCGGCCCAGATCATGGCGCTGTTCCCGCTGATGGGTCCGGGTTGCAATGTGGTCGCCTCAACCCGTTTGTACGGCGGCACGGTCACGCAGTTCAGCCAGACGATCAAACGTTTTGGCTGGTCTGCCAAGTTTGTCGACACCGATGATCTGGACGCGGTGAAGGGCGCAATCGATGAGAATACCCGTGCGATTTTCTGCGAGTCCATCGCCAATCCCGGCGGCTATGTGACGGATATCCGTGCGCTGGCGGACGCGGCTGATGCAGCGGGCATTCCGCTGATCGTCGATAACACCTCGGCCACGCCCTATCTGTGCCGCCCGATTGATCACGGCGCGACCCTGGTCGTGCATTCAACCACCAAGTACCTGACCGGCAACGGTACGGTCACCGGCGGTTGCATCGTGGATTCGGGCAAGTTCGACTGGTCGGCAAATGACAAGTTCCCCTCGCTCAGCCAACCCGAACCGGCCTATCATGGACTGAAGTTCCACGAGACCTTTGGCCCGCTGGCCTTCACCTTCCATGGCATCGCCATCGGTCTGCGTGATCTGGGCATGACCATGAACCCGCAGGCAGCCCACTACACGCTGATGGGGATCGAAACACTGTCGCTGCGGATGGAGCGCCACGTAGAGAACGCCCAGAAAATCGCAGCGTGGTTGGAAGCGGATGACCGGGTGGACTACGTCACCTATGCGGGATTGCCGTCATCGCCTTACAAAGACCGGGTCAAATCGCAATATCCACGTGGCGCTGGCGCATTGTTCACCTTTGCAGTGAAGGGCGGCTATGACGCCTGTATCAAGCTGGTCAATGCGCTGGAAATCTTCAGCCACGTAGCCAATCTGGGCGACGCGCGCTCGCTGATCATTCATTCGGCATCGACCACGCACCGTCAGTTGACCCCGGAACAGCAGGAAGCCGCAGGCGCAGGTCCGGGCGTGGTGCGCGTGTCCATCGGGATCGAGGACGTGAACGATCTGATTGCCGACCTTGATCAAGCCTTGGCCAAAGCAACCGCCTGACCATGACCCAGCACGACACAAACAACCTTGGCCAGCCCATCGGTTTACCGGTTTCGGGTGACTTTCCACGCCCGACGCCACCCTATACGCCGATGGTGGGCCGGTATTGTTCTGTCGTGCCCCTTGATGTGAACAGACATGCGCCCGGATTGTTCCGGGCGTTTGCAAAGGACACGGATGGCCACAACTGGACCTACCTGCCCTACGGCCCGTTTGCTGGCGAACCTGAATTCGAAGACTGGGCGCGCGCCAACTGCATGGATGCGGACCCGATGTTCCATACTGTTCTGGACGGTGATGACATACCGTTGGGCATGGCTTCATATTTGCGGATCGAACCCGCTGCCGGAGCGATTGAGGTCGGGCATATCCATTTTTCACCCCTGCTTCAGCGCAAACCGCAATCAACCGAAGTCATGTATCTTATGATGCGGCGCGTGTTCGATGAACTGGGTTACCGGCGTTACGAATGGAAATGCGACGCGTTAAATGGTCCGTCGCGCAGTGCGGCAGAGCGGCTTGGGTTCACCTTCGAAGGCGTGTTTCGCCAAGCGACCCACTACAAAGGACGCAACCGCGACACAGCCTGGTATTCAATCATAGATACCGAATGGCCACGCATCCGCGATGCATTCGAGGCCTGGTTGTTACCCGAAAATTTCGACGCTTCGGGCCAACAACGAAAACCGCTGATGGCCCGCGCGAAGGGTTGATTTCATTCCGAAATCTCGAACACCATCGAGACGCTGACAGACACCGAAACCTCGCCACCTGCCACAGGAACACCCCCTGCGTCAGCCATGCTCATCATGCGCATCTCGGGCATCGGGCGCACGCCCCCCGTTTGTTCCGAAATCGTTTGCACCGCGCCAAGGGTTACACCCGCGGCCTGCGCCAACTGCTCGGCCTTGGCCATAGCTTCGCCGACAGCTTGCGCGCGCGCTTGGGCTTCGATTGGTTTGGTATCCTGCACCCCAAAGCTCAATCCACCAAAATCGTTGGCGCCATCCTGAATGACCGCATCCATGATGCTTCCAAGCTTGGACAGATCACGCACACGCACAAACACGCGGTTCGAGGCTGCGAACCCCGAAATTTCCGGTGTTTCCCCATTCTGCCCGTGCCGCCCAGACCAAACAGGGGAAAGCGACAGATCGCGGGTCTGAATATCGCGGTCTTCAATCCCCATCCCGGTCAGGCGCGCAAGAACCTTCGCAACTGCGTCCGAGGTGGCCTGCATCGCTGCCGAAGCCTCGGCATTTTCATTTGTCACACCCAATGTGATCGTCGCCATATCGGGGGCAACATCGATGGTTCCGGTTGCGTCAACGGTGATGCGACGTTCTTCCGCATGGGCAAGTCCAGCGGTCGTTGCGGCCATCATTGCGGCCAGAAAAGCGAATGTCTTCAATGTTATCACTCCGATTTGCTTGGGTTAAAGATGGGTCGGCGATGCATTGCCATACAAGAGGAGAGTTTGCCTTTTTCTTTCCCTCGGCAAGTTCCTGCTTTAATGTCGGTCTGCGAACGCCATGGTGTTTGCATTGACGTTGATAATTATGGTTCCTGCGGATTATGAAACCTGCCTTTGCGCTGTCTTTTTCTGCGACCGGAATATCACTGTATCATCACTCGGATGACGAATGGTTCGTTATCGGCTCGATTCCCTTGGATTCGCCGGACCTGTCCGGTCAGATGCAGGTTTTGCGGGAAAACGCCTTTGCGTTGGAAAACGACCTAAGCTGCAAGCTTGTTTTGCCTTCCGAACAGGTTCGATACCTTCAGGTTGCAACCGATGACTTGCCCCCCGAAGACACGGTCGAACGTATTGAGAGCGCACTTGCCGACGCAACGCCTTACGCTTTGTCCGAGCTCAGCTACGACTATCAGACCGAAGGCGGCACCACCTATGTTGCAGCTGTCGCGCAGGAAACGCTGAGCGAGGCGCGGGCCTTTGCCTCGGACCATGGATTCGTACCGGTTTTGTTTTGCGCCGAGGAAGACGCAGACGCATTCCCCCGAGAAGCATTGTTCGCGCAGCGTTCAGGCACATCGGAAACCCGACCAGCAGAGCTACCGCTGTCGGTAAAAAACGCAGACCAGCCCGAACCGGCAAAATCCTCTGGGAAACCAGCGCATCCCATTGCAGGCGCAGCGGCACCAAACGTGTTTCTGACCCCCGAAACACCTGACAATAAGTTTGCGACTACGAAAGCGCAGGCACCGCGTTTTGCTATCCCGGCATTTGCCGCGGCGCTTCTTCTTGGTGGCGCTTTCGGCGTTTGGCTGGCCTTGGACAGCGGTGGAGAAACAGATCAGGCCGCACCGAGCCCAATTCCAACCGAGACAGGTGTTTCCGAGCCGGTTATCGACGCCCTGCCACCGATAGTGCCCGAAGTTGCGGCAATTGCCCCCCCGGAAAACTTGCCCGCTGACCCTGCTCTGGACAGGGACGTGCCCCCAACTCCGGAACCTACTGACGCCGAAGCCGAAGAACAACCGGAACTCACGCCTACCGACGCGGCAATCCTTGAGGCGCTCAAGGTGGCCCCGACCCCTGTTGAATCTGTGGCTCAGGACCCCGAGGCAGATGAGAATATCAGCGCTGCCTCCGGTGTGAATGTAACGCCTCCGGCCGCTTTGGACGTGCCAGAAGCCCCGGAACCGGACGATCTGTATCTGACGTCGATTGACAAATCCGACCTGTCCAGCGATGCGGTTGCCCTGCCTCCGGCTTCCAGTTTCGATACTGACGAACCCTTTGTTCGGGACGTGCAACATGGCATAGCAGGAGCGCGGTTCAATCTGGATGATCGCGGGCTGGTAACGCCCACGCCGGAAGGGACGCTGAACCCGGATGGGATTGTCGTTTATCAGGGCCGACCGTCGAAGGTTCCGCCAGCAACGCCAGTGCGTTTCGAAGATGAACCCGTACTTGACGAGGTCGACGAAAGACTGGCCGGTCTTCGCCCCAAACCTCGCCCCGCAGATCTGGTCGAGAGCTTCGAACGCGGGCAGTTGGGGGGGCGGTCGCTGGCAGAGCTTTCGACCAAGCGACCAAAAGCACGCCCGGACAGTCTGCAAGCGCGCACAGAAATCGACGAGACGCCAACCGCATTGGCCGTTGTCCGCGTCCCGCGCCCCAGAGTGCGCCCGGCGGGTCTTGTTACTGCAAAGGCATCTGCTTCTGGTAACTCCAATCTTGGATCAACGGCCGCGCTGGACCAGAGTTCAGACGACGCCGGATCGTTTCAGGCGAAATCGGTCGCGCCCAAGATTCCCTCAACCGCGTCTGTAGCCCGGCAGGCCACGCTCGATAACGCGATCAATTTGCGTCGCCTGAATCTGATCGGCGTTTACGGCACACCCGCAAATCGGCGCGCCTTGGTCCGGCTTCCCAGTGGGCGCTACAAAAAACTGAAAGTTGGGGACAGTATTGACGGCGGCAAGGTCATCGCTATCAGTGACAGTGAACTGCGTTATCAAAAGAAAGGTCGCAACGTGACCCTGGCGATGCCACGCAGCTGACATAGGCGCTCAAAACCGTGTCCGATCACCTGTAGACAGGCACGTCAGAGGCAGCAGAACCGCCCCCGACTTATTGGTTCATTTGGATCAAGCCGCGGAAATCTCGCCGCTTTCGATCTGTTCGCGCTCGATGGATTCAAACAGCGCCTGGAAGTTCCCTTCGCCGAAACCATCATCACCCTTGCGCTGAATAAACTCGAAGAAGATCGGGCCAATCACCGTTTTCGAGAAGATCTGCAACAGAATGCGCGTCTCGCCCCCGTCAACGACACCTTCACCGTCGATCAGGATGCCGTGTTTCATCATCCGGTCCAGCGGCTCTTCATGGCCGACCACGCGGGTCCTGGACATCTCGTAATAAGCTTCATTCGGACCCGGCATGAACTTCAGGCCGTTTTCAGCAATAGCATCGGTTGACGCGTAGATGTCGTCGCTGCCCACTGCGATATGCTGAATGCCTTCACCTTTGTATTTCTTCAGATAAGACACGATCTGCCCGGTCTCACCGCGGTCCTCGTTGATCGGAATACGAATACGACCGCAGGGTGATGTCAGCGCGCGGCTATAAAGGCCGGTGAATTTTCCCTGAATGTCAAAGAAACGAATTTCACGGAAGTTGAACAGGTCGCCATAGAACTTGAACCACTTGTCCATGTTGCCTTTGTAGACATTGTGCGTCAGGTGATCGAGATAGAAGAACCCCTCGCCCCGAGGTTTGGATTCCTTGATCCATTCGAATTCCTGATTATAGGGCGATGTGTCGTAGTACTGATCAATGAAATAGATCAGCGACCCGCCAATACCCTTGATCGCAGGCACATTCATGGTTTTGTCAGCGTGGTCGTAAGGTTCCGCACCTTTTGACACGGCATGCTCGTACGCTTTTTGCGCGTCCACGACCCGCCAGCCCATCGACGGCGCACAGGGCCCATGTTCAGCCACGAACTTAGCCGCAAAACTGTCCGGGTCAGCATTCAGGATATACGTCACATCCCCTTGCTGCCATAGCTCGACGGCAGGATCTTCCTTGTGGCGGGCCACCAGATCAAACCCCATCTTTGCGAACAGATCACGCAGCTCCTGCGGTTCTGGATGGGCGAATTCGACGAATTCAAACCCATCTGTACCGGCAGGGTTTTCTTCGCTGATCACGGATTTCGGGGCATTGTGCGGGAAAGGACCCATGGCGCGTCTCCTACGAAAACAGGAATTTCTTTGCTGATTCAAAAATACGACTTTTCTGACGCTGTTTCTGCGCATTGTTTTCGTATAAACTGCAAGATGACGCGCAAAACGCGCATAAAAGTTAATAAAACCAGGATTTTTCCGCACATGCTGGATGCAACCGACAAGCGACTGCTTTCCGCGCTGCAAAAAGACGCGCATCTGACGGCCCATCAACTGGGTGAAATGCTGAACCTGTCGCCCAGCCAAGCGGGACGTCGCCGACAGCGGCTTGAAGTCGAAGGGTACATCACCGGATATGCTGCCCGGCTGGACCCGCTGAAACTGGGCCTGCAGGTGCAGGGGTTCGTTCAGGTGCATCTGGGCACCCATGGCCCCGAGCAATCCGCAAGCTTTGCCCGCATGGTCGACACCCGCCCCGAGATTACCAGCGCATGGACGATGACGGGCGAGGCTGACTATCTGCTGCACATCTACTGTGACGACCTGTCCGCCCTCAACAGCTTGCTACATCAGGTGATCCTGCCGCATCCTGCCGTTGCACGAGTACAGAGCCAGATTGTAATGGATCAACTTAAACGCGACGCCCCCCTTCCCACCTGAAAAGGTTCCGAGGACACACATGGACGACTTTCTATATCAGGCTTCAATCTATCTGGCAGCGGCAGTCATTGCCGTTCCCCTGTCTGCCAGACTGGGGTTGGGATCCGTGCTGGGTTATCTTGCCGCCGGGATCATTATCGGACCCGCACTGGGCCTTGTCGGAGCGGAAACCGAAAATCTTCAGCATGTGGCCGAATTTGGCGTGGTGATGATGCTGTTTCTCATTGGTCTGGAACTGGAGCCACGCGCCCTGTGGGACATGCGCGACAAGTTATTGGGTCTGGGCGGATTGCAGGTGTTGCTGTCAACAGTCGCGATTGCTGCCGTGGCCATGTACGCCAACCATCCCTGGTCGGTTGCCCTGGCGGTAGGGTTGACCCTTTCGCTTTCATCGACCGCGATCGTTCTTCAAACCCTGTCAGAAAAAGGCCTGATGCAGACAAACGGCGGCCGCGCGACATTTTCGGTTCTGTTGACGCAGGACATCGCGGTGATCCCAATTCTGGCTTTGTTGCCACTGCTGGCGCTGCCCGCCATGCCACGTTTCCAAGCAGATGGATCGATTGACCGGGGGGCTGGAGGATCACATGGCGCAGGCGATCACAGTTTGTCACTGGTCGAAGGGCTGCCGGGCTGGGCCGTCACCCTTGTCACAATCGGCGTGGTGGTGTTTGTCATTCTGGCCGGTGTCTACCTGACAAGACCGTTGTTTCGCTTCATCCACGCAACCCGTCTGCGCGAGATGTACACCGCACTGGCACTGATGATTGTCGTGGGCATTTCGTTTCTGATGACACTGGTCGGCCTGTCACCTGCCCTGGGCGCGTTCCTGGCAGGCGTTGTTCTGGCCAGTTCTGAATTCAGACATGAAATGGAAAGCGACCTTGAGCCGTTCAAAGGATTGTTTCTGGGGCTGTTTTTCATCACGGTCGGTGCCGGAATAGACTTCGGTTATTTTTTCAACGACCCGCTGGACCTGATTGGACTGGCGCTGCTTGTGATACTTGCCAAGGGGATCATCCTATTTCTGGTGGGCAAGGCCTTCAAACTGCGGGGGCGTGATCACTGGTTGTTCACCCTTGGGTTGGCGCAGGCTGGTGAGTTCGGTTTTGTCCTGCTGGCATTTTCGACGAAACAGAATGTCATTCCGCCCGACCTGTCGCAGAAACTGCTAATGATCGTTGCTCTGACGATGTTAATCACGCCTCTTCTTTTCATCGTCTACGATGCGTTGTCGCGGAAGATTGGCGATTCCGCGGCCAGCCCTGAACCTGACGTGATTGACGAAAAGGGCCCGGTCATCATCGCCGGCATTGGTCGCTTTGGTCAGATCGTCAACCGGCTGGTGCGGGCCAGCGGTTTCAAGACAGTCGTTCTGGACCACAATATTGAAACCATTCAGCTGATGCGCCGATTTGGCGTCAAAGGCTTTCTGGGCGATCCCACTCGGCCGGAACTGCTGCGCGCGGCGGGATTGGACAAAGCATCCGTTCTTGTCGCCGTTATGGACGATCACAAGCAAGTCACGCGGCTTGTCAGCTATGCCAGACGGCAGCGTCCTGACCTTCACATCATCGCACGCGCCCGCGACCGGACCCATGTGTACGAGTTGTATCAGGCGGGTGCCAATGACATCGTGCGGGAAATGTTCGACAGTTCGCTGCGCGCAGGTCGCTATGTTCTGGAGAATATCGGACTGAGTGAATACGAAGCAGCCCAGGCCGAGCAGACGTTTTACAACCATGACAGGAAGGCAGTGCGCGATCTGGCCGAGCTTTGGGTCCCCGGAATGCCAATCGCCGAAAACAGGAAATACATCGAGCGTTCGCAGGCGCTGGAAAAGGATCTGGAAACCGCGCTGCTGGAACTGGCTGAAGAGCACGCCAAGAAATCGGCCTGACCCAAGCCTTTGCCCGGGTCAGGTGCGAGTTCAGCCGTCAGAAACCCCAGCTTCGGCAAAGGTAGCCATGCCGGAATGACAGGCGACGGCACTTTTCAGAATGTTGATCGCCAAGGCCCCGCCGGACCCTTCGCCCAACCGCAGGCCAAGGCTCAGCAACGGCTCTTTACCCAATTTTGCCAGCACGGCACCATGGGCCGCTTCGGCGCTTTGGTGGCCTGCCACGGCATGATCCAGCGCGCCATCGGACAGCTTCCATAAGCAGGCTGCGGCGGCCGAACAGATGAACCCGTCCAGGATCACCGGGATGCGCAACACCCGCGCGGCAGCAATTGCACCCGCCATCGCAGCAATCTCGCGCCCGCCAAGACAGCGCAGGATGTCCAGACCATCATTCGACGTGTGTTTCGCGACGCCCTCGGCCACGACACGGGTTTTGTTGACCAGACCGGCGTCATCCACACCGGTTCCGCGCCCTGTCCAATCGGACGCGTCGCCACCAAACAGCGCGCAGGCAATAGCCGCAGCCGGGGTGGTGTTGCCAATCCCCATTTCGCCGACCACCAAAAGATCGGATTGCGGATCAACGGCCAGCCAGCCAGTGCGCAACGCGGCCAGCAATTCATCCTCTGTCATGGCTGGGGCTTGGGTGAAATCCGCGGTCGGCTTGTCCAGATCCAGCGCGTGAACATCCATCTTCGCGCCTGCCGCCCTTGCCAACTGATTTATCGCCGCCCCGCCATGTTCGAAATTCATCACCATCTGCACGGTTACTTCCGGCGGAAAGGCCGAAACACCCTGCGCGGTAACACCGTGATTTCCGGCAAACACAATGACCTGAGGCGCGCTGATTTGTGGACGGGCGTCCCCTCGCCATCCTGCATACCAGACCGCAAGATCCTCAAGCCGACCAAGCGCACCAGGGGGTTTGGTCAATTGTCCATTTCGTTCGGCCGCGCCCTGCACCGCAGCGGCATCCGGGCCCGGAGCCCCCGCCAGGACAGCACGGAACGTGTTCAAATCATTCAGTTCAGGCAGCATGAAAGCCTCATTGCATCAGAGTGGTCCTGCGTGTTTAACCGAAGGATCGAAACCAACAAGACCCCGAAAGGCACGGGCGTGCAAAAAAACGACACCAAACCGTTTTCCCTGTGGGATGTTCCGCTGGCCCTGGTGCTGTTGACCCGCCTGCCCCTGCCCCGTTTGCCCAAAGCCGTGTTTGCCCGGCAGGCACAATCGGTATGGGCATTTCCACTGGTTGGGCTGGTCGTTGGCGGGCTGGCATGCCTGACCGGTTGGCTGGCGATGGGGTTTCAACTGCCCCCGTTTGTCGCAGCCTCGTTGCTGGTCGCGGTACTGATCCTGTTGACGGGCGCTATGCACGAGGATGGTCTGGCCGACACGTTCGACGGGCTTTGGGGCGGTTTCACCGCTGAACGTCGGCTGGAGATCATGAAGGACAGCCAGATTGGAACGTACGGCGTGCTTGCCTTGATGATCTCGCAGATTTTACGAATATCCGCGATTTCCACCATGCTGGCTGTTGGTCCGATCTGGATGGTTGTTGCAGCTTGCGTATTTTCCCGCGCCCTGATGCCAGCTCTAATGGTTCTTCTTCCAAACGCCAGAAAGTCGGGCCTGAGCCATTCAGTTGGCACCCCCGGCGCAGGATCAGCCTGTATCGCTGTGGGCATCGCGATTCTGGTCGCTTACAGCTTGTGCGGAAGTCTGGCGCTTACCGCGATACTCTTCGCGGCTTTGATCGTCGCTGTTTTGGGGCTCGTCGCGAAGACCAAGATCGGCGGTCAAACCGGAGACATTCTGGGCGCATCACAACAATTGGCGGAAATCACATTTCTGCTTGCCATCAGCGCCCAGATCTAAGACGCGCCCCCGGTTTCAATTCGCAACGTATCGCCGCAATGTTTGCAATGCACGGCGTCGGGGTCGTGCCGGTACAGCCCGCAGCTGGGGCATTTGTGGCGGACCTTCTGTGGCGCGAAAATCGCCTGCGCCAGCCGGACGAACAAGGCTACGCCAACGACCATAATGAAGACGGAAAACATTTTGCCGCCCGGTGTGACCAAAGTGATGTCGCCAAACCCGGTCGTGGTGAGCGTCGCCATGGTAAAATACAGCGCGTCTATGTAAGGCGTTTGCGCGTCTTCGGGGATAAAAAATACCAAAACGGCCGTCGAGGTGGCAAAAACAAAGACCAGCAGGTTGATCGCCGCAATAACTGCGTCCTCGTGCGTGCGGAAAAAACGGCTGTCGCGCCGCAGATCCCAGAGCAGGTGATATGAATGGATCAGACGCAGGGCACGTAAAATCCGCAGGAAAGCGAGGTTGCCTGTCAAAAACGGATCAAGCACCAGCGAGAGGATGACCACGATATCCGCCACTGTGTAAATCTGGCGCAAAAATCTCCAGCGGTCTTTTGAGATCCAGAGCCGCGCAGAGAAATCCAGAAAAATCAGCACACCGACCAGTTGGCTTGCAACGGTTAAGCCCGGCCCATGCGGGATGTGCGCCGTCCCGACAAAGAAAATGATTGTCGCAACATCGAACAGGATCAGCGCATACCGAAACCAGACCGAAACAGGGTCGTGTCCGATGTACAGGTATTTCACAGTCTGCTTCATGTGCGTCCGGTAATCTGCTGCATACACAGTGAAATTAGCGCCACTTGAACAATTCACCAAGCCACGAAAAAGGCCGCCCCAAATTTGGAGCGGCCCGTATTGTCAATGTATCTTCGATCAGGCAGCGCGTGAGGTCAGAACCTCGTCAACTTGTTTGGCGGCTGACACCTCGCCAGCGCCCGAAACAGCCGCGACCTCACGGGTCAGACGCTCCAAGGCAGCTTCGTACAGCTGGCGCTCAGAATAGCTCTGCTCGCGCTGATCATCGGTGCGGTGCAGGTCACGGACCACTTCGGCGATCGAGATCAGATCACCCGAGTTGATCTTCTGCTCATATTCCTGCGCACGGCGGGACCACATGGCGCGTTTCACCTTGGCCTTGCCTTTCAGCGTTTTCATCGCCTGGCTGATCACATCGGGCGAGCTGAGCGACCGCAGACCGGATTCGGTTACCTTGTTGGTCGGCACGCGCAACGTCATCTTGTCTTTCTCAAATGAGATGACGAACAGCTCAAGCGAGAATCCCGCGACATCCTGTTCCTCGATCGAGATAATCTGGCCCACGCCATGGGCGGGGTAGACAACATAGTCGTTCGGGCGGAACTCGAGCTTTTTCGACTTTGTCATTCAGTTTTTTTCCTTGCTAGCGGACGGGACACGGACAACAAAAGCACCACATGCGGGGACTGTCTCAGCCCCGTCAGGCGGCGATATTGTCACAAATTCAAAACTCCAAAGTGAGCATACTTACGGAGCGCATCCCAATCTCGGTCATCATGTGGAAATAGTATATCACAAATTTACGACGCCCGAAAGTTTACCTTACGGGAATCTTTTGTATTCAACCTTGATTCAACAGGTTGTACTGCGACCTTTATGTCAAAAACAGGCTGCTTGGAACGAATCACTCAGCCGCCTTCGCCGGGCGCTTCCGAGAAATACTTCTCCATCTTGCCCTCTTCACCGTCACGCTCCTCCGCATCTGGCAGCGGGTCTTTCTTGGTGACGATCACCGGCCATTGTTCGGAATACTTGCGATTGAACTCGACCCACTCCTCCATACCCGGCTCGGTATCGGGGCGGATCGCGTCGGCGGGGCACTCGGGCTCGCACACTCCGCAGTCAATGCATTCGTCAGGATGGATGACCAGCGTATTTTCACCTTCGTAGAAACAGTCCACCGGACACACTTCGACACAGTCGGTGTATTTGCAGGCGATACAGTTTTCGGTGACTACATAGGTCATGGTCGGATTCCTGTTTGCGGTTTGAGCGACTAGCTAATTCAGTCTGGCCCGCTCTTCAAGACAGGATCAGTGATCTTCCGGGCGAGAAAGATCAATAGCGCGTCGATCTTTCTTGGTTGGTCGACCTTTTCCCTCGAAACCCGGATTTACAGGAGGCGCTTCCTGCTTTTCGGTCATATCAAAGTACAGCGTTTGCGCCTCGGGCGCCGGACCGCGGCGTTCCCCCAGTTTTTCCACACGTATAACGCGGACAATGCGGCCCTGCGAGAAGGTCAGAACGTCACCGGGGACCACGGCCTGCGCCGGTTTCAGCACCCTGTTTCCATTCAGCCGGACATGGCCACCACTGACCTGTTTGGCGGCAAGGCTGCGGGTCTTGAAGAACCGCGCCTGCCACAACCATTTGTCAATTCGCAGTTTGGCCTCGGCCATCTTGCGTCAATTGCCGTCCTTCAGACCCATAAGCGCTGCGGCGAACGGGTTGTCGGGATCAATGGCCTTTTCCTTTTTCGGTGGCCGTGACGAGAAGGTCTTGGCACCCTGCGGCTTGCCGCCCTTCTTGCCGTGCGGTTTGCCACGGCCGTCCTGCGGTTTGCCCCGTGGTTTCCCCTTGCCCTGCCCCGGCTCGCGGCGCGGGCCACGGTTCGGCTGGCGCTGACGACCCCAGGTGAAGGTGTAGAACACTTCAACCTCGGGTTCATCCGACGCAGGTTCCGCAACCTGACCTTCTGCGACGACCTCTGCTGCCGCCTCAGTGCTTTCGGTGGCCTCGGCTGGCGCGGCGACCTCTTCTGAGGCCGTGTCAGGTGCTGGCGTCTCATCGATAACGGCTTGTTCAGCCGCCTCTGTCTCAGGCTGCTCTACCGGGGCCGGTTTGACCTTGTCACGCTCGCCGCGCTCGGCTTTGTAGCCGAGCCCCTGCATCAGGTCTGCAAACTGTTCAAGCGTCATGCCAGTGATCGACAGCATATCCGGCTTGGCTTCGAACCCGCCACGGCTATCTTCCGAACGAAGCATGTCCGCCAGACGTTCCAGCATATCGATACGGATCGATCGGTCGCCCGCATCGCGGTAGCCGCACATGGTATCGTAACCCTGCGGTGCATCCTTGGCGACCGGCACTGTTACCAACCCCGGAGGCGGTGCTTCGGGGAATTCCTGCAAACCGCCATACAGCGCCCACAACACCAGGCGCAGACGCGTCGGTGCGGGCTTCAGCAAGAGCGGCATGAAGATGGTGAACTGGCCAAACCGGATACCGTGCTTGCGCAAGGCGCCGCGGGCGTCCTGATCCAGATCCTTGACCTCTTGCGCGACACCGGCGCGCGGAAGAACACCCAGCGCCTCGACCATGCGGAAGGCAAATCCTTTGGCCAGCCCGTTGAGTTCCTCATCGCGCGACAGATTTAGCAATGGCTCGAACAGCGCAGCGATCTTGCGGTCGATGAAGTGCTGCAACCGGCGCCGCACCTTCTGTTCAACATCCGGACCGGCGGCCTCATCCACAAAAACCTCGACCACGGGCTTGAGAGGTTCGGCCCCGGCAACCAATTTGCCAACGGCATATTCGCCCCACATCAGGCCGCCCTGATCGGTGAAATCAATTTCGGTATCGGGCGCATTGTAGAAGCGATCGGCACGCAGATGGAATTGCGGCGCGAGTGCTTGCAAAGATGCCGATTTGAGCGCTTTCGCTTCGGTTCCTTGCGCGCTTTTGTCCGGGCTGAACCGGAACCCTTCCAAACGACCGACGAATTCGCCTTCGACGGTCACTTCACCCTTGTCATTTACTTCGGCCAAAAGGGCCTCCTTCTGTTTGAGCCGCCGCAACAAAACCGATGTACGCCGGTCCACAAATCTTTGAGTCAGTCGCTCATGTAGTGCGTCAGACAGTCTGTCTTCTACAGTGCGCGTTTCGTCACGCCAATGTGATTCGTCACGCACCCAACCGTTTCGTTGCGCAACATATGTCCAGGTGCGAATATATGCCAACCTTTTGGATAACGCATCGATATCCCCATGGGTTTGGTCAATCCGCCGTATCTGCCGGGCCATGAAATCATCAGGAATACTGCCGCGTTCGTGCAGGTGGCCATAGATCACTTCCAGCAGACTGGCGTGCTCTGCATGGCTGATGCCGCGAAAATCAGGGATTCTGCACACATCCCACAGCAATCGGATGGATGGACCGTCACTTGCACGGGCGGCAATCTCGGCCTGTTGTGACAGCGATTTCAACACATTCAGGTCATCAGCAGGGCGGGCTTTGATCAGGTGTTCGTCACTCGGGCTGACCTCAAGCGAGCTGATCAGCGCATCAATCGAACCAAACCGGAGGGCGGCATTCCGCCAGTTCAGCTTTTTCATCGGCGTAAACCGGCTGTCCATGATTGCCTGCGCGACACCTTCGTCCAGCGGCGGCGCCTCTCCGGTCACGCCAAAGGTGCCGTCCGACATGCCACGCCCGGCACGGCCTGCGATCTGGGCCAGTTCATTCGGGGCCAGCGGGCGCATCCGCCGCCCGTCGAATTTGGTCAGGGATGAAAATGCAACGTGGTTTACATCCAGGTTCAAGCCCATGCCGATGGCATCTGTGGCAACCAGATAATCAACCTCGCCATTTTGATAAAGTTCCACCTGGGCATTCCGCGTCCGTGGGCTCAGGGCCCCCATGACCACCGCCGCGCCACCTTTCAGGCGGCGCAGAAGCTCCGCGATGGCATACACATTCTCAACCGAAAACCCGACAATAGCGCTGCGGGCCGGCATCCGGCTGAGTTTCTTCGAACCGGAATAGACCAGCTGCGACATCCGCTCGCGTCGGACAAACTGCGCCTCGGGCACCAGCGCCGCAATCGGGCCGCGCATCGTGTCAGACCCAAGAAAAAGCGTCTCGTTTGTTCCGCGCGACCGAAGCAGGCGATCTGTAAAGACATGGCCGCGCTCGGGATCGGCACACAACTGGATTTCATCAATCGCCACGAAATCCGCACCCATACCTTCGGGCATCGCCTCGACAGTACAGACCCAATACTGGGTCCGGGGGGGTACGATCCGCTCTTCACCGGTGACAAGCGCAACAACCGACGGCCCGCGGATGGCGACGATCTTATCGTAGACCTCGCGCGCAAGCAGACGCAGCGGCAGACCGATGACACCTGTGCGGTATCCCAGCATCCGTTCGATTGCGTAATGGGTTTTACCTGTGTTCGTAGGGCCCAAAACGGCCACTATTCGGGATGACCCGCTCACCTTTGCCCCCTGCCCGGACCTTACAGCGCTGCGCCGTCAATCTGCGGCTTCAGTCGATTCACCGCATTGGTTACTTCTTCGTGGTGGGGATGTATAGCCAATGCCCGTGAATAGGCCTCGTAAGCTTTGTCAGGTTGTCCGATAATCTCAAAGATCAGGCCCAGACCGTAGATTGCCTCGTAATTGTTGGGGTTCAGGGTCAGGGCATGTTCCAGATCGGCAGCGGCCATGCCAAACCGTTCGATCCCGAAAAAGGCCGAAGCGCGCAGGTGCCAGCCTTCAGCAAAATCGGGCGCATGGTCCGTCAGGGCGGTCAGATGTTCCAGTGCCGCACTTACGTCTCCGTCATCCAACGCTTCGCGGCCACGTTCCAGCAGCAGATCGGCCGATGCTGAACCGGACTGGGCCCACAAAGCTTGCAACTGCCGATCCAGAGCAATGGCCTGATCGGGCGTCGATTGGGCAAGTTGTTGCAGCAATTCGCCCTCGTCCCGTGAATCCGCCTGTTGCGCAAGGCAAGTGGAGGAAATCGTGACTAGGACAAAAAGTGCCGCGACGATACCTTTGAGATTGTGGATTGCAATGCTCATAACAATAGTCAGTGTAGCGTTGCGACCGGGGATGTCCATTCACGGCGCACTAACAATATGAGGAAAAACATGAGCGAGACACTTGAAAAGGCAGCCGCCGCTTTGAATGAAAAACTGGAAGGCGGCGCGTTTGATGCCTCGGCCAAGTTTGATATCGCCGATCTGGGTGCCATTGTCCTGGATTCCAACGGCGCGCGGGTCAGCGACGATGATGCTGATGTCACCCTAAGCGCGGATGCCGACACGTTTGAACAGATCCTCAGCGGTGAATTGAACCCGACAGGTGCGTTCATGTCCGGCAAGCTGAGCATTGATGGCGACATGGGTGTTGCCATGAAGCTGGCATCGGTACTGGCCTGATGGAGTTCTCGCCGGCCCCTTTGTTTGAAGACGTGGCCGGCGGCCCCGCCGGTGGAAAGGCCCACTGGTTGACGACGTCGGATCAAAAACGCATCCGCGTTGCTCACTGGCTTCCGGACGGAAAGGCACATGGCACTGTCATGATGTTTCCGGGACGCACGGAATACATTGAAAAATACGGCAATACTGCCAGCGAATTCGTAGAGCGTGGGTTCGCCATGCTGGCCGTCGACTGGCGCGGTCAGGGTCTTGCAGATCGGTTGCTGGACGATGCTCGGGTCGGACATGTCGATCAGTTCACCGATTACCAGCAGGACGTTCAGGTCACCCTGAAACTTGCAAGCGCGCTGGACCTGCCGAAACCATGGTACGTGGTCGGGCATTCGATGGGCGGTGCAATCGGGTTGCGTGCCGTCATCGAGAATGGCTGCTTTGCCGCGTGTGCCTTCACGGGCCCTATGTGGGGAATTTTCTTTACTCCGGTCATGAAACCCCTAAGCCGCGTGACAGCCTATTGGGGCACAGCACTTGGCCTGGGCGAGCGCACACCCCCCACCACAACGCTCAAAAGCTATGTTCTGTCGCAACCTTTCGAGGGAAACATGCTGACCCGCGACCCGGACATGTACCGGATGATGCAGGATCAGTTGAACGCACATCCTGAACTCGCGCTGGGTGCCCCTTCAAACCTGTGGCTGCGCGAGTCGCTGGACGAATGTGCATGGTTGATGGAACAGCCCGCCCCGAAAACTCCTTGCCTGACATTTTTGGGCAGCCATGAGCAAATTGTGGACCGCAAGGCAATTCGTGCGCGCATGGCCAATTGGCCCAACGGAACGCTGATCGAAATTCCGGATGGTGAACACGAGGTGCTGATGGAAGCACCCGAGGTTCGAGGGCCTGTTCTGGACCAGATCGCGGCGCATTTTCTGGCCAACCAGGCCAATGGCGCTTCCAAGCTGGTTTCCTCGTAAACCTTTTCACCTTTGGGATTGGCCGCTTGTGATCCGGGCGCGCCAGCCCTAGATGTTTGCAAAAGCAGTCTACTAAAGGTGACCCATGCGCGACCTTCCCTTCCCTGTCCGTGACGCGAACGCAACCGGTGGTTCCGGCAATCTGGGCAATCTTCCGGAATGGGATCTGAGTGATCTCTATACCTCGGAAGACGCACCCGAATTAGCGCGCGATCTGGATTGGCTGGAAGGTGAATGTGCCGCGTTTGCTGCTGATTACGAAGGCAAGCTGGCCGATCTGGAGGCCGCAGACCTGCTGACCTGTGTGCATCGCAACGAAAAGATCAACGCCATCGCCGGGCGTATCATGTCCTTTGCCGGTCTGCGCTATTATCAACTGACCACAGATGCAGAGCGCGCCAAATTCCTGTCGGACATGCAGGAAAAGATCACGATCTTCACCACTCCGCTGGTGTTCTTCACGCTCGAGATCAACCGGATCGAAGACGATGTTCTGAAAGCGCATTTTGCGGCGAACACGGATCTCGCCCGCTACGAACCTGTGTTCCGTCGCATCCGCGCAATGAAGCCCTATCAGCTGTCTGATGAACTGGAAAAGTTCCTTCATGATCTGGGGGTTGTCGGCGACGCGTGGGAACGTCTGTTCGACGAAACGATTGCCGGACTGGCATTTCATGTCGACGGTGAAGAACTGAACATCGAAGGCACCCTGAATCTGCTGACGGAACAGGACCGCGCGAAACGTGAGGCCGCGGCGCGTGAACTGGCATCGGTTTTTCAGGACAACATCAAAACCTTCGCCCGCGTTCACAACACGCAGGCCAAAGAGAAAGAAATCGTTGATCGCTGGCGCAAGATGCCGACCGCTCAGACCGGGCGTCACCTGTCGAACGACGTCGAACCCGAAGTGGTCGAGGCCCTGCGCGAGGCGGTCGTGGCCGCCTACCCCAAGCTGAGCCACCGCTACTATGAGCTGAAGCGCAAGTGGCTTGGACTGGACGTCATGCAGGTCTGGGACCGCAACGCGCCCCTGCCCATGGAAGACACGCGTATCGTGAATTGGGAAGAGGCCCAAAAGACGGTGATGAACGCGTATGATGCCTTTGATCCCCGCATGGGCGAAATCGCGGCGCCTTTCTTCTCAAAAGGATGGATCGACGCGGCGGTGAAACCGGGCAAAGCGCCGGGGGCCTTCGCCCATCCGACGGTCACCGATGTCCACCCCTATGTGATGCTCAACTATCTGGGCAAACCGCGCGATGTGATGACGCTTGCCCATGAACTGGGTCACGGCGTCCATCAGGCGTTGGCCGCCGGTCAGGGCGAGATGCTGTCATCCACCCCGCTGACGTTGGCGGAAACCGCCTCGGTCTTTGGTGAGATGCTGACATTCCGCAAGATGCTGGACCAGGCCGAAACCCCGGAACAGCGCAAGGTACTGCTGGCCGGCAAGGTCGAAGATATGATCAATACGGTGGTCCGCCAGATCGCCTTCTACGACTTTGAATGCAAGCTGCACGCCGCCCGACGTGAGGGCGAGCTGACCCCGGATGACATCAACGCCCTGTGGATGAGCGTTCAGGCCGAAAGCCTTGGCCCCGCATTTGAATTCATGGACGGGTACGAGACCTTCTGGGCTTACATCCCGCACTTCGTCCACTCGCCCTTCTACGTCTATGCCTACGCCTTCGGCGACGGCCTCGTGAACGCGCTCTATTCCGTTTACGAAAGCGGCGCGGATGGGTTTGAGGACAAGTATTTCGACATGCTGCGCGCTGGTGGTTCAATGCACCACAAGGAATTGCTGGCCCCGTTCGGCCTGGACGCCAGCGATCCCAAGTTCTGGGACAAAGGCCTGTCGATGATCTCAGGCTTCATTGACGAGCTGGAGGCGATGGAGGGCTGAGACACCCTCGACAGAGGGTGGCGACATCTGCCTAGCTGAAATAACCTGCCATGCTTGGCAATGTCACACCCAAGGGGCTCCTGAATGCCCGCTAAGCGGACAATGCCGACCTTGAGCGAGTGGCGCTAGGATGCCAAAACATCTCATGGAAAAAATTAGTCAACAGTTGCTTTACCAGAGGCTTCGAAATCGAGTGATCGAACTGCTCGATACGTATTCCTCCTTGGATGGCATCGCTACTCTCGGCACCTACGAGACGATTGAAATGGTCAGTGACTGGTTGCCGCTCGACTACGCAGAGGCTCCCAAGGTATTCAGCGAAAAAGAAAAAGTGGTCATTGAGAAATTCATGGCGCTTGCCACCGCTGCAGCTGACGTAACTGAAGAAAACACATGGAACATTGATTGGTTTAAGAATTCCGAGGAATGGGTACGCGTGTCCGAATTTGCCGAAAAAGCGTTAGCTGTCTTCTCTGAACGCGGTCGATTTTCTGAGGAAACTGAAGAAGTCTTTTCAAACTAGCAACCGGTCAATCAGGGCTCAAAGCAGCCGCACCTGAGATCACTTCAACTGGCTGTCCTTCGACCCCCGCCGATTGACGCCGCCACGTGCCTTGAACGCACCATCCCGTTCCTGCTGGCAATCAAGGCACAGCTTCACGCCCGGCAAAGCAACGCGGCGTTTTTCAGGGATCGGCTCTTCGCATTCGGCGCAATGGGTCAGGCTTTCACCAACAGGCCGCTTTTGCGCCTGCATCCGCGCCAGTTCATCCGAAATCGACGCTTCGATCTGTTCGCTCACTGCGCCGTCGCGCGCCCAGCCTCCGGCCATGGGTCATCTCCTGCTAAACGTAAGCAAAAGGATAGCCGAGCCTGCGCGCAAAGGGCAAGTTACAGCGAAACTGCGCCCTCGAACACGCGGTCAATCACCTCTTGCGTCCCCCGAGAGAATTCCAGCGGACAGGGATATTCTGCCCCTTCCCTGACCGAGCGGCAGAAGGCCTCGACCTGAAGCTTGTAATGGTCTGCGCCGGGGAACCGGGTGACCAGCACCTCAAGCCCCGGACGATGCAACTCGACCCGGGCTTCACCAAACACACGCGCATTAAACGGTGTAGTCAGGCGGATCAGGCCATTTTCCCCGTGAAACACCATTTCCTGATGGGGATGCATCCGAATGGACACGTAGCTTGAGTAGGTAAAACCGGGGAACTGCGCGCGAATTTTGGTGAAGATGTCGATATCATCCTGCCAACGGATGGCTGACTGTATCGCCACCGGTTCCTGCCCCGTTGCAAACCGGGCTCCGCCAATTACGTAAACACCGATGTCTCGCAATCCGCCGCCGCCCGTTTCAGCGCGGTTTCGAATATTCTGGGTATCTGCCCGATTGTCGAAACTGAACGCTCCGGTTACGTGCACCAGATTGCCGATTGCACCATCCGCAATCAGTTTACGTGCCAGTTGCCACTGGGGGTGATGCACGATCATATACGCCTCGGCGGCAAGCAAGCCGCTTTCGTCGCGCTTTTGGATCAATGCGTCAAACTCGTCCGCCTTCATAGTCATCGGCTTTTCGCACAGCACATGCTTGCCGGCATCCAACGCTTTCAGGCTCCATTCCACATGAAGATGGTTGGGCAGTGGTATGTAGACCGCATCAATACCAGGGTCCGCCAACAGCGCATCATAGCTTTTGAACACGTTCAGATCGGGACAGAAAGACGAAAAAGGTTCAGCCTTTGCCGCATCTGACGTCGCCAGTGCAGCCAGTCGCGCCCCGTTGGCGGCATGTATCGCCGGTGCCATGTATTCACGCGCGAATTTCGCGGCACCTAACACGCCAAACTGAACCGGTTTTTGCATAACGCTCTCCATAGATGTTTGAACCCCAAAGGGTTCGTGACCCTGCGAGATCCGCAGGATCGACCTGTCACACCTTCATCGAAATGAAACGCGTCCTTGCAGTACCATAGCTTTGGCCCTGCGGCCATTCTTTTGGCTTCACAGTCCGGATAGCGGTCATACGCGTTCAGCAGGAAATGATCTGTCAGGACGCGCCGGGCATGTGCGCGAAGAGGCGGTTTCTTCGCACAGATGAAATACCAGCCCGCAGCTATTGCAGGCTGGCATTGTGGTCAGCTGACACCCAGCATCCCTTTTTCACGTGCCAGATCCCGCATTTTCTTTTGCAGCTTCTCGAACGCGCGAACTTCGATCTGACGGATCCGCTCGCGGCTGACATTGTATTGGGCGCTGAGGTCCTCCAGCGTAACCGGTTGATCCAGCAACCGGCGCTGGGTCAGGATGTCCTTTTCACGGTCGTTCAACACGTCCAGCGCCGCAGCAAGCAACTCGCGACGCGCTTCCAGCTCATCGCGCGCCTCATAATCTCCGGCCTGGTCGGCGTCTTCATCCTCAAGCCAGTCCTGCCATTGCATCGTGCCTTCGCCTTCGGACCCGACCGTGGCGTTCAGAGACGCGTCCCCGCCGGACATACGGCGGTTCATGCTGATGACTTCCTCTTCGGTCACGCCTAGATCATTGGCAATTTGCGCGACGTTTTCGGGGCGCAAGTCGCCCTCTTCCAGTGCACCGATGCGCGCCTTGGCTTTGCGCAGGTTGAAGAACAGTTTTTTCTGCGCCGAAGTTGTGCCCAGTTTCACCAGCGACCATGACCGCAGAATATATTCCTGAATCGAGGCGCGAATCCACCACATGGCATAGGTGGCCAGACGGAAACCCTTTTCAGGGTCAAAACGTTTGACCGCCTGCATCAGGCCCACATTGGCTTCGGAAATCACTTCGGCTTGCGGCAGACCGTAGCCGCGATATCCCATGGCAATCTTGGCCGCCAGCCGCAGGTGCGATGTCACCATCTTATGCGCGGCTTCTGTGTCCTGCTCTTCAACCCAGCGCTTGGCCAGCATGTATTCTTCTTCTGGCTCAAGCAGGGGAAACTTGCGAATCTCCTGCATATAGCGGTTCAGGCCGCCCTCGGGCGTCGGCGCGGGGAGATTTGCGTAATTTGCCATTATGATGTCCCTCCGACAAATGTTTAAGTCTTTAACATAGGATATGGGTAAAGAACCCATCCTGTTCAAGAGGTGCTGCTAACAGTCTGAAATTAATCTTTCATGAAGGAAAGATAAGAAACTCTTACTCACAGGACTTTGCTTATTATGTCAGCGGTGCACGAAGCGCGGCAATCAGGTTCTCCATGTCTTGCGGCAGTTCGGCTTCAAACCGCAGGTTTTCGCCGGTCACCGGGTGCTCGAACCCCAATACGGCGGCGTGAAGCGCCTGCCGGGGAAAGCCGGACACGCATTCGGCGGCGGCAGGCACAAACGCCTTGGTCGCCAGTTTCCGCTTTCCACCATAGACCGGATCCCCGACAAGCCCATGCCCGGCATGGGCCATATGAACGCGGATCTGGTGCGTTCGCCCGGTCTCGAGCCAGCATTCGATCAAAGCCAGACCAGCAGGCGCACCAAATGTTTCAACAACCCGCGCGCGTGTCACAGCGTGGCGCCCGCCATGAAACAACACCGCCTGCCTTTGACGGTCGGTCTTGTGCCGCGCAAGCTGGGTCGTCACACGCATGATGTTGCCCGGCTCAAAGCTGACACCTTTGACGCCGCGCAAACGAGGATCACTTGCATTCGGAACCCCGTAACACACAGCACGGTAATAGCGCTCGACGCTATGTGCTGCGAATTGCTCGGCCAGCCCGTGATGCGCGGCGTCCGTTTTAGCGACCACCAGAAGACCGCTGGTTTCCTTATCGATCCGGTGAACGATACCGGGGCGTTTCACCCCCCCAACACCTGACAAAGCGTCACCGCAATGGTGTAGCAAGGCGTTGACCATCGTACCCCCGGGCGAGCCCGGCGCGGGGTGCACGACCATGCCTGCTGGCTTGTTGACGACGATCACGTCTGCGTCTTCGAAAACAACCTCAAGCGGGATGTCTTCAGCACCGATATGGCTGTCTTCCGCCTCGGCTACAGTTATGGCGACCTGCGCCCCTTCGGACACTTTGGCCTTTGGGTCCTGAATCCGGGTCCCGTCGATCCGAACCGCGCCATCCTCGATCAGGCGCGCCAACCGCGTGCGCGACAGGTTTTCACCGTCTGGCACATCCCGCGAAAGCGCCTTATCAAGGCGAGGCGGCGGATCGGCCGCGATCTGAAACTCAATCTGGCGGGTGCCCATGACTGTCCCTTCCGAACCCCAAGAACCGCAGGAAACCCCGCAGCTACGATTGCTGCGGCGGATGGTCATGCTGCTGACCGCGGTGATGATTGGCGGGGTTCTAGTGACATTCGCCCTGATTGTCATCCGCCTATCAGACCGCACCCCCACCCTGCCGGATCAGATCGACTTACCCGATGGTGCCCGAGCGCAGGCCCTGACCATTGGATCCAACTGGTATGCGGTCGTGACCGACGACAACCGCGTCCTGATCTATGACAAGACAACAGGAAAGCTGCGTCAGGAAATCGCCGTCGAGTAACCGGATCAGTTCGGGAACAGACGGGTGCCGACCCAGGCCTCACCCATCTGCACATCCAGTTCGGGCGTACGCATCTTGCGTTTTCCGCCAAACGGGCAGAGCGTGATTTCGCCCAGATAAATCTTGTCGCCAATTACATAAAGGTCCACCCGCGCAAACTCGACACGTTGCCCGACGGCTTCGGCAATTGCGACCATATCGTCAAACACCTCTGGCTTGGGCTCGGTGTCATCGCTTGTCTGGAAATACAGCTCTTTCGGGATGAAGTTGAAATCCCGGTCGTGGATCATCTGCACATGCCCTCGAGAGCGGTCCCGGTCGACCTGAACAATCTGGACCTTTCCGGCGACAACCCAGAATTTCCAGTCGATGATGTCCTGACCTTCTGCCGCCAGATCCTCTTCAAGGAAATAGCGCGTTTCGATCGTGGAATACCACCATTCTGCCGCCCAGAAGCCGTGGGGAATGGGTTTATTGCTCCAATTGGTAAGCTTTTCCTGGGCCAGGTTGCGGTCTTCTGTGTTCATGGGCCAGGTGATCCTGTGGTTTTGCCCCTGCCCGTTATTGCATTTGAGCCAATAGCTGCCGGGCTCGAGGTCGAGGTCTTCCGGCAACTCAGGCGACGATGAAACCCAATAGCGCTTCACCGGTGTAACGAGGTTCCTGGCTGGTTCTGGGATATAACTTTCCGCCGTCAACTTATCCGCCGCCGACACTTCGGGCATCTCGGCAAACAGCTTCATGACCAGCATCTTCTCAGTCACGGTCTTGGGGTTGCTCAAGTCAGGCAAATAGCGCTGATTGTTGGCAAACCTCGACAATGACATAGACATGGCATTCAACCGCAATGCGTCATTGGCATAGTGATCCCAACCTCGCTGATGACCCGATTGGGGTTTGTCATTCACCCCATAAAGCCCTTTGTCTTTTATCTTATCCAATTCAACCTGGGCCAATTTGAAGAACTGCTCAGAATTTGCGACCTGAGCTACGGACATCACGCCGTTGGTGGCCTCACTGATTTCCTCTTTGCTGATCCGCAAATCCGGAAGCGAGTCGGGAAACTCAATTTTCTGCGGCGCGCCCCGCCCTCTGCGTGGCAAAGGTGCATTGGCAGGACTGATCCCCAAACCGCGCAGCCTTCGATCCAGAAATGAATGACGTTTTACACCCTTGGCAATCCACCAACGCATCCGACGGCCCCAAAGATGGACGGCCTGCGTCTGATCCGTAAGGTACTTTTTTCGAAACTCCCGCGCTGGAATGTCGTTCGCCTGCCCCGTTTGCCGAAACGGCAACGGGTAAAACACCGGGGGTGGGCTGGCGTGTTCTATCTCGCCATGATGTCGCAGAAACCACGTCATGACACCGGGTCCGTAAACACTGTGTGCCTGATCCGAGGCATGAGGCAACTCACCGGCCTTTTTCTGGCGCTCCAGATTCTCGCGTTCCTCACCTTCTACCCAAGGACGGATCGGGAATGGATCAAGACTGTATTCCGTATACGCTTTCAGCGCGGGGCTGTCGGACGGCAACCGCATGATCGCATTGCAGATCGTATTGCGATTGAAGAAGCCGAAAATATGATCCGCTTTCGGGATCGGTTTCAAAGAAATCACATCCGTATCGCACCAGAGAAAATCGGTTTTTTGCATCAGCTGCAGCCTGAAAATATCAGATTGCGGAACCGGTGTTTTAAACTGGTTGTTCATAATGAACCGCTGCGGTTCGTGAATTTCGTTCGCCGAAACCAGTTCGATACCTTCGGGTACATTCTCGACTTCGTCATAGTGGAACAGCACGACCCTGTGTCCGTTCGCGACAAAAGACAAAAGGCACATCTGTTCCAGAAAACTGAGAGGACCTTCCAACCAGAGCATTCCGATTGTGGGAAGAGTATTTTCCGCGGCCATATGCAGTTTCTCCGAAGGCGGGTTTTTCAGGATTCAGGCTGTTTTTCGCTGGAAGACGGTTGCTTGTCTGCCGAAAGACGCGCGTGCAATCCGCGGTCTTTAGCAACAAATTCTACAGCCGGCTTATTAACAAGCGTCTGGTAAAGCGCGTTGTATTCTGGCTGTTTGAGAAGGTCTTCGATCAACGCCTTGTGCCACAGGAATGCTTTTCGGTGCAGCCGCGCAAGCCGTTCGTCGGACTGAAACTCCGCCATCAATGCGTCAACTTCGTCCTTGTACCTGAGGATCGTCTCATCCGCCGCCCCACCCCTGTTCCAACGGTCCCAGTATTCCGTTCCCAACGTCTGGGACGAGTGATTAGCTCGCCCACGGCTGCGCTTTGCCAGATAGGCTTGTGTGGAGCGGACCGCATAGTGATTGATCTGTGCAATCTCAAATCCAAAAGGCGGTGCAACATGATTCCCAAAAGGTGCGGGTTCTTTCGCGTGCCCCCCGGGAACAGACCGGAACACACCTGCCTCAAACTCGGACTTGGGATGCGGGTTGTGCATACCATAGCGGAGATAGACTTCACCCTGCCGGAAAAGCGATTTGACGAACCGGCGCCCCGCCCCGCCCTGCTCATACTCTAACTCACCATCGAAAAACTGCTGCGTCACTGGCGCGTCGCGCAACACATGGCGACCGCTGTTCGAGAATATCTTCCATGGAATGGAAATGACATCCACACCCGGTGTGGCCTCGATCAGGTCGTCCACCTTATGGTTTCCGACATGAATATTCAGAAACTCATCCGCATCGCAGACATAGACCCACTTGGCTTCTTTCACTACGGGCAAACGGCGGGCCTGCCTCAGAGCTGATCTGTGAATCCCGCCTGTTCCCACGCGGTTTCTGTGAAACTCAACATGACCCAGGGCCTCAAGACGGCGCAGAATTCTGTTCGTACCGTCCGTGCAATCGTTGGTGTAAACAATGATCCGGTCGAAACCCAAAGCTTTATGATGAGCCACCCATTCCAGAATATATGGGCCCTCATTTTTCATTGCAGAGATGAGGATTTTTTCAGGCTTGTTCGTCACTGCCATTCACCCCAGACGCTTAGTCGCCCTGTTTCTTGCTGTCGTCTTGCGGAGTGATTTTTTCTATAGCGATCTGCGCACCAGCAATTGCCCGGATACGCAATTCACGGGGGTGTTTGCCCAGAAACTCGTTGACGGCCCGGATCACCCCGTCGCCCCACCAACCGCGACGGTGGTAATCATCAAACGCCATGATCCCACCCGCTTTGATCTTGGGAAACAACGCCTCCAGGTCCGCAGTTACTCCTTCGTAAGAATGATCCCCATCGACATAGGCAAATGAAATGCTCTCATCGTCAAAGAGCTTTAATGCCGGCACCGAGAAATCGCGAATGATGCCAACCTTGCCTTCCTCGATCTCTTTTTCGAAGGACGCGACGACCTTCTGGAAGATGGCTTCCATCTTTTCGTCTTCGGTCCGACCGACAAACGCCGTTGTATGCGATTCCTCGCCAATATGTTTCCAGGGATCGATCAGAAACAACTGACTGGGTTCAAGCAATTTGAGGATTGTCGGAGAAAACTCGCCCTGCCAGACACCGATCTCAACAGCCACCCCGCCCTTGGGAAGGCGCGTCAGGAACGTACGACGTATCGCGTCTTTTGTATTCTTGCGCTTGGTTGCCTTGTCTGCGTTCGGTTTATTCTGGCTGCCGGGAACAGCACCGATCACTCTGGGTTCGTTTGACATCTCGACCTCACTTGCAGACGGGTATTGAATTCACACGAAACCCGTTTTGTTTATTGGGCAATGGCTAACATGTCGTTGCTTCAAGAACCAGAAGCTATGTGTCGTTTTTGGAAAGTGGTGGCAACTTGTCGATACCAAGCCACGGAGGCTCGAGGCTTGTAATCCGATAGTCACTCGCTTTACTCGCAAGAAAACGGTTAATAGCCGAAGACATTCCGGAATAAGACCCTTTGCCCCGCCTGTAGGATGTAAAAGCGATACTTCCGCCCGGAGCCAGAACCCTGTCGATCCGGTTCAGCAATTGCAACATGACACGCTCGGCGCGAACGCCGCGTATGATCACGACGCCCACACTTTGATCCTGAAACAGCTTCAGCATCAAAGGCGGCAGCGCCCGGTAGACCCTCAGACGCCCCGCAATGATCGGTTCGCGGAAGTACTCCAGCAATGCATAGAACGTGCGATCCAGGGCCTGTAGATTACTATCTTGCGTTGTATCCTTGCAGGCGAATGTATCCCACGACAGCCCCCATGGCCCGATGATCGTCAATTGAGCAACTGCATCCAATGCGAGTATTTCTTCTACAATTTCGGTTTCGACATGCCCGATCAAAACCCAGTTCTTCTTGCCGCTGATTGACCGCAAGAACCGCTGTCGCTGCTCTTTCGTTCTTTCAACCTCCGGAGACACTGGCGGCAGGAAAGATGGGTCCTTCGGATCGAACGGCAAGTCCACCTGTTTTGCATTAGTGATTAATGCATGCTGCGCCGCCGCTTCTTCGTACTCCATGGCCGTTCCCAGAGAATCCAGCCGGGTAAACCAAGGGTAGTTATTGGGTTTTGAGTTTTCAGGTTTGGACATCTTGCCCAAGCGCGTCCATTTCGCAACTTGCGCGAAAGAAACTTCGGGGTCTTTGTAGGTCTCGGCATCAAAGGAAAGATCGCCTTCTTCCATCACGCCCAGATCCAGCGCCTTGATATATCGCCCCCCGGCAAAATTCTTGTACCGAGTTATGAATCCCTGCGCGGCCTCTGTTTCACGTATCTCCGAGATACGGCGCTTGTGATAAGCAACAGCTTTTTCGTGCAAGTCTCCCAGAACACGATCCGCACGTAGTTCATCATACGATTTTCCAAGGCGGTCCAATTTGGAAAGGACCGATAATTCTTCAACCTTGTTGAAGCAATGCATGTGCCAATAGGCTTGTCCCGTTGCCTCCATCTTGGGATGAAACGCGGTTGTGTTTACATCCCCCCGCAGCCGCTTCATCAGATAACTCTCAATGGACCGGACGGCATAGTGGTTCATCCTGAAAAACTGCTGCCCAAAGGCCGCGCCAGTCGTGGAATGAGACCAACCGTTTCGCCGCATTGCAGGTGGCAAGGGATCTCCGTCACCATCGATCCATGCAAAGCTTTCAGCCTTGCCGGCGATTGGGCCACGCGGACGGTGTGTGTTGATCGCCCGATAAGACCCGTTGTTTCTGACAAGCGATTTGAAGGCACGCACATTCTGCGGTGTGACCACCCCCAACTCTGCTGCAGATGTGAATTGTTCGATCACAAACTTGTCTTCAAACTCGACAATCCCATTGTGTCCGAACATCTGCCATATCGCGGCAAATCCGTCTGCATGTGGAAAGGTGCGAAACATATCGTCCAGCGTGCCGTCCCCAACACGGATATCGAGAAATTCGTCGACATCACAAACCAGAATCCACTCGGCCTCAGCGTACCAGGGATGTTCCATAGCGTTCGCATAGGCCGACGCCTGCGGCCCATGCTTCCAGGGACCGGGGTTATCGATATGCACCAGAAAACCCAGTTCCTCGCATCTTTTCAGGATCGCATCGGTGCCATCAGAACAGTCATTCGAATTGACTATGAAATGCGTGAACCCGATCGAAAGGTAATAGGCGATCCATTCAAGGATGAACGGCCCCTCGTCTTTCATCGTTGATATGACAAGTCTCATCGCACCTACCCGCAACCTTGGCTCGCAAACTCAGGACGAAGGGAAAAATCGCATCATTGCAGAGGTATGGCGCGCTTCCCAACACCTGGCTTAGTTACGGGCCTCGGATTTGCAATGCAAGAGAACAGACCAGAACGGCAAAGCCTGCTTCGCGTAAGCCAATTAGAATATCACAAGATACGAGAAGATTTGGTGCGGTCGAGAAGACTCGAACTTCCACGGGAGTTACCCCACAGCGACCTCAACGCTGCGCGTCTACCAATTCCGCCACGACCGCACTGCCAGTGACTTGGTAGAGCGGCGTATAGACGTTGGCGCGCGCGATGTGAAGAGGCAAAAACACGCTGGTTTAAAAACCTTCGCGGCAGCCTTATCTAAGCCGGTAAACAACACAGTTTCGATCTGACAGGAGCCGCAGATGACTTCGCCCGACACCCGCCCCATCATCCAAATCGATATCGTGTCAGACGTCGTGTGCCCGTGGTGCATAGTCGGGTTTCGCCAGCTTGATGCGGCTTTGAAACAGCAGGGCATCCAGGCCCAACTTCGCTGGCACCCGTTCGAATTGAACCCGAACATGCCGCCTGAAGGGCAGAACCTGCGGGAACACATCACTGAGAAATATGGCTCGACCCCTGAACAGAGCCAGCAGGCACGCGACAGGCTAACGGCGATCGGGGCGGAACTGGGGTTCACCTTCAACTTTGATGAAGACAGCCGGATCGTGAATACATTCAAGGCGCATCAGTTGCTGGATTGGGCCGAAGGTCAGGGCCTGCAACATCAATTGAAACTTGCGCTTTTCGACGCGTATTTCACCCGGCAACAGGATGTTTCCGACATTGAGGTTCTGTTGCAGGCTGTTACTTCTGCCGGGCTGAACCCTGATTCCGCACGGCAGGTGCTTGAGACCGGGGAGCATATCGCTTTGGTGCGAGAGAAACAGCAGTTCTGGACCAGCCGGGGGATCTCTGGTGTGCCGTCCATGGTATTTGGCGGAAAATACCTGCTGACGGGCGCACAAGGGGTCGATACCTATTCTCGGGTGCTGCAACAGTGTTTGGCCGAAGCGGCCTGACCCCTCTTCCCCTGCCCGCTTTGGGCGGATATGAGGCCGCCATGGAATGGAAAATCACCGATGGTCTGACCAGTTATGACGACGCCACCGCCTTTATGGAGGCGCGCGTCGCCGGGATTGCGCGCGGCGACGCGGAGGAGTGCATCTGGTTGCTGGAACACCCGCCGCTTTATACAGCAGGCACGTCGGCAAAGATCGAAGACCTGACCGATCCTGACCGCTTTCCGGTTTATGCAAGCAAACGCGGCGGCGAGTACACCTATCACGGGCCCGGTCAGCGTGTGGCCTATGTCATGTTGGACCTGAACAAGCGCGGGCGCGACGTGCGCCAATTTGTGAAGCAGCTGGAAAACTGGGTGATATCGGCACTGGCTGAATTCAACGTACACGGCGAAATACGCGACGGACGCGTTGGTGTCTGGGTGCGGCGCGACGACAAACCGCTGACGGTGACCGGCAAACCGGCAGAGGACAAGATCGCGGCAATTGGCTTACGTTTGCGAAAATGGGTTAGTTTTCATGGCATTTCGGTCAATGTCGAACCGGACCTGGAGCATTTTTCGGGCATTGTTCCCTGCGGGATCAGCGAATACGGCGTGACCTCGTTGGTGGATTTGGGTCTTCCGGTCACCATGGATGATCTTGATGCGGCCTTGAAGACAACCTTTGAGGAGGTTTTTGGCGCTTCGGAAACCTGATTCTGTCTGGGGTTCAGCAGTCGTCGAATCAGATTCTGTCGCTCCCCGATACAACAATATGGATGGGCGGAAGGCTCTGTTTCCGAAACACGTCGCAATTTACCAAGAACGATCCAGTTTTACGGTATTCTTTAGGCAAATTTTAATTCTCTGGGATACACCGGAGTTGTTAACGAGTAATATGAAACTGCCAATCAAGAGTGAGTGGTATGTTAAACCGGTGATCAAGGGCTCGCCCTCGAAATCCGAGAAGTGTTTGGTTACGAGTCTGCCGTTCCGACCCCAAATCGGAACGGCAATTCATTTCCCCCTTCCCGCTTAATCTTATGGCCAATTCGCGTTGCAAGGGAGCAGGCGATTTCTGCGTTATCCGGCTATTGAGTCACTTGGTCGGTCCCAAGGAAGGGTTTCGGGATATCTTGTCTCCGGTCGCGGCGATATGCGCGGGCGGGTGTGGGTAATCGTCCGGATTATCACCTCACAGACAGACCGTAAAATATTGACTACAAAGCGAGTTTTATCTTCTCCGCATGTTCGGCAATCAGGTCGAAATCACCCATTTTACCAGACGGGCGCATCGACACGCCGTCATGACGCGGCAGGATGTGAAAATGGAGGTGGAAAACCTCCTGCCCGCCTGCGGTTTCGTTGAATTGCTGAATGGTTACACCGTCCGCCTCGAAGGCTTTCATCACTGCACGAGCCATCTTTTGAACGGTGTTCATAACCGCCGCCAGTTGGTCGGGCGTGGCATCCAGCACATTGCGGCAGGGCGTTTTGGGGATCACCAGCAAATGCCCATCGGCACGAGGCATGATGTCCATAAAGGCCAGTGTGTCGGCGTCTTCGTAAACTTTTGACGAAGGTATCTCGCCGCGCAGAATTTTGGCGAAGATGTTGTCGGGATCATAATCCATGGTTGCCATCCGTTCCTTGAGGGGCTTTTGCCCGAGTTGTGGTCCACCCGCCCCGCCGGGTCAAGCCGGGGGATTGAGCCGTGAAATGTACAAAATGTACCGGGTTTTCAGAGGGCGTTGTACGTTTTGTACACTTGGATTTGGCATGAGATCACATCCTCAGAGACAGATGCGGCGCGTTCCCGACAGGTGATGCCTGCCTAGGCAGCAGAGTACAGATTTCGCAACTCTTAATCGGACGTAAACTGGTTAAGTTTTTGAGAAATTCATCCAGGTCGAGTCAAAGGTCCGCCAGATGGACGAAGCTGACGTTCGTCAACTAGGCCGCGCCGACGCCTTTTAACGTTGTCAGAGCGGCTCTTGGGATTTCCGACGGTCGGAACGTGAAGTTGATCAGAGTTATATACAGGTATAGCGTGAAAGAGCATCTTCAGACCGTTCAGACTTCAGAAGGATTTCGTAAATGCCGGCTCTCTTCCGTATTCCAATAACCGTGCTGTCGTTAGCCTTGGCCTGGTCACCGGCAATGTCTCAGGATGGATCATCCATCCTGTTCACCAACGTGAACGTGTTTGACGGCGAAAGCGAACAACTACTGGAAGGTGCGAATGTCGTCGTAACCAACAACTTGATTACTGCGGTTACCACGGAACCTCTCGCTGTAGCGGGCGGGACAGTCATCGATGGTGGCGGGCGCACGATGATACCGGGGCTCATCGACGTCCACTGGCACACTTCATATTGTTGCGCGGCTCAAACCACCGTGATTTCCGGAGATATACTCGAGATCGCAATCCGGGGTGCCATGGGATCGGAAGACACGCTGATGCGCGGATTCACGACGGTGCGAGACGTCGGCGGCAATCCCTTCGCGACAAAGAAGATGATCGATGCGGGCGAAATTCCCGGCCCACGAATCGTGCCTTCTGGCCCTCCGATTAGCCAGACGGGCGGTCATTTTGACTACGGTGCCTACCAGGACGCGCCTTCAAACCCGGGTGACTCGCTTTGGTATTGGAACCGTGTGGGGCTGATGCTGATCGCGGACGGGGTTGACGACGTCACACTGCGCGCCCGCGAAGTCATGCGCATGGGCGCTTCGCAAATCAAGATTTCTGGCGGTGGCGGTGTTTCGTCGGTCTATGACCCGCTCGACATGAGCCAATACACGCTCGAAGAGTTGAAGGCATTCGTCGCGGTTGCAGAAAGTTACAATACCTACGTCGCCTCGCATATCTTTACCGATGCAGCTGCCCAAATGGCGATTGAAGCCGGGGTCAAAACCATTGAGCACGGCAATTTGCTCAGCAGGGAAACCCTACAGATGATGAAGGACAACGGCGTCTGGTTGTCTGTCCAGCCATTGCTTGACGACGAGGACGCTTTCTCATTCAGCGACCCAGTTAGCACAGCGAAATGGGTGGAGGTTACTGATGGCACCACGACCTCAATCGATATGGCCAAAGAGATCGGCGTGAAGGTCGCATTCGGCACAGATATGCTTTTCGATGCGGAGCTTGCGAAAAAACAAGGCAAATTCCTGGCGAAGATGAAGACTTGGTACACGCCATACGAGGTTCTGAAAATGGCGACCTCGACAAATGCTGAATTGATAGAACTCGCCGGACCGCGCCACCCGTACCAGGAAGGCCCGCTTGGTGTGATCCGGGAAGGCGCTTATGCTGATCTGATCCTCGTCGATGGCAATCCTATGGACGATATCGATCTGGTCGCGGACCCCGATGCAAACTTCGACCTGATCATGAAGGACGGCAGGATATTCAAAAACGAGATCGAGTGATCAGCATTTCTTCAAGGTGTTCCGAACGCTGTGTGAGCCTATTAGATGGCAGGCTAACTCGATGCGCCTCAAGGTGCGCGACAAGGGCGGGGTGGGCCACAGGTAGTTCGCTGCGCAAGCACGAATGTCTTAGAAGGTCTCGGCGCTCCCCCCTTCCCTGTCCTCGGTTCGGGTGATTGGCCAGAGGCAAAGGTTCACGCCTTTCCGGTCAGCTTTGAGAGACGGACCCATTGCGGGCGACCTGAACACAGGCGCCAGGCCCGCTGTATCACCAGCCCCCCCGAACGCTCAGATCCCGGCTTCTCGAACACCCGTTTTCAAGGGGGGTGCGGCCATTTATCTTGATCCAGATCAAACTCGGCCATTGAAGGTCGCCCCTACGCATTCTAAAACCAGCAGGAATCCCGCGCGTTGGAGAGGTCCGGCTGCGCGGTGTAGTTGCAACAGGAGGCACCTATAATGGCAGACGCAGCCATTCATGGTCACGACCATGAAGACCAGCGCAGCTTTTTCCAGCGCTGGTTCATGTCGACCAACCACAAGGACATCGGGATTCTGTACCTGATCGTTTCGGCTCTGGCCGGTCTGATCTCGGTTCTGATGACCGTTTACATGCGGCTTGAACTGATGCACCCCGGTGTTCAGTACATGTGCCTGGAAGGCTTCATGGCCGACCCGTGTACGCCCAACGGGCATCTGTGGAACGTGATGATCACCTATCACGGTGTTCTGATGATGTTCTTTGTTGTCATCCCTGCCCTGTTCGGCGGATTTGGCAACTATTTCATGCCGTTGCAGATCGGCGCGCCGGATATGGCGTTCCCGCGGATGAACAACCTGTCCTTCTGGCTTTATGTTGCCGGTACCTCGCTGGGTGTGGCCTCGCTGCTGAGCCCGGGTGGTAACGATCAGATGGGTTCGGGCGTGGGCTGGGTTCTGTACCCGCCGCTGTCCACGACCGAGGGCGGCATGTCCATGGACCTTGCGATCTTTGCCGTACACGTATCGGGCGCCTCCTCGATCCTCGGCGCGATCAACATGATCACCACCTTCCTGAACATGCGTGCCCCCGGCATGACCCTGTTCAAGGTGCCGCTGTTCAGCTGGTCGATCTTCGTCACCTCGTGGCTGATTCTGCTGTCGCTGCCGGTTCTGGCGGGCGCGATCACCATGTTGCTGATGGACCGCAACTTTGGCTTTACCTTCTTTGATCCGGCCGGTGGCGGCGATCCGATCCTGTATCAGCACATCCTGTGGTTCTTTGGCCACCCGGAAGTGTATATCGTGATCCTGCCCGGTTTCGGCATCATCAGCCATGTCATCGCGACCTTCTCGCGCAAGCCGATCTTTGGCTATCTGCCGATGGTCTGGGCGATTATCGCAATCGGTGTGCTGGGCTTTGTCGTGTGGGCGCACCACATGTACACCGTTGGCATGTCGCTGCGTCAGCAGGCCTATTTCATGCTGGCCACGATGGTCATCGCGGTTCCGACGGGCGTTAAGGTCTTCTCGTGGATCGCGACCATGTGGGGCGGTTCCATCGAGTTCAAGACACCGATGCTGTTTGCCTTTGGCTTCCTGTTCCTGTTCACCGTTGGCGGTGTGACCGGTGTGGTGCTGTCGCAGGCTGGCGTGGACCGTGCCTATCACGACACCTACTATGTGGTGGCACACTTCCACTATGTGATGAGCTTGGGTGCTGTCTTTGCGATCTTTGCGGGGATGTATTTCTACTTCGCAAAAATGACCGGTCGCCAGTATTCCGAGTTCTGGGGCAAGGTTCACTTCTGGATGTTCTTCATCGGCGCCAACCTGACCTTCTTCCCGCAGCACTTCCTGGGTCGTCAGGGCATGCCGCGCCGCTACATCGACTATCCCGAAGCGTTCGCGCAGTGGAACTATGTTTCGTCGATCGGCGCGTTCATCTCGTTCGCCTCGTTCCTGCTGTTCTTCGGCATCGTGATCTACGCCCTGCTGCGTGGCGCACGCGAGACCCGGCCCAACTACTGGAACGAGTATGCGGATACGCTGGAATGGACCCTGCCCACGCCGCCGCCCGAGCACACGTTCGAGCAGCTGCCCAAGCAGGAAGACTGGGACAAGGGCCACGCGCACTGATCCCGACCTGATCCAAGAAACCCCGCCCAGGTGGCGGGGTTTTTCTTTGCCCTCACCTCGCGTTCGCCAAGTGCCCCGAAATCAGCTATGATGTGCGGACGGAACAGTCGGAGGGTCGGCAATGCCCGAGATCGACTTTTGGTATTCCATTGGCAGCACGTACAGCTTCCTGACCGTGATGCGTCTGGAGGAATGGTGCGCCCAGCATGACGCCACGGTGAACTGGCGCCCGTTCAACGTGCGTACGGTGATGTCGGCCCAGCAGAATATTCCTTTTGCCGGAAAGCCTGTGAAATCGGCTTATATGTGGCGCGACATCGAACGCCGCTGTGCCAAGTACCACATCCACGCCAACCTGCCCGCGCCCTATCCGATTTCCAATCTGCCACTGGCCAATCAGGTTGCGTTGCTTGGAATGATGGATGGCTGGGGCGTGACGTTCACCCAAACGCTCTATCGCATCTGGTTCGAGGAAGGGGTGGAAGCCGGTCGCGAAAGTGCGCTGTCCGAGGCGCTTTTGCGGTGTCAGCAGGACCCCCGACTGACCCTGGCACGCGCGCAAGGCGACGACATTGTCGCAGCCCTTGAGGCGGAAACCGAAACCGCCGTCAAACTGGGTGTTTTCGGCGCCCCCAGCTTTGTTGTCCGGCAGGAGGTGTTCTGGGGTGACGATCGTCTGGATGACGCCCTGTCCTGGTCTCGGGTCGGCCACGTCGTCTGATCAAAACCCGTCGACATGAGGCGGCGCTGCGCTATGTTCGCGGTATGCCCTATACGTGGAATCAGACCTCGGAAACCGAACAGGAACTGCGGCTTTGGCCGCATAACTCGCTGCCGCCGCGGGGGGCGATGATCACGATCCTGTCGGTGTTCCTGTTTGGCCTGATCCCGCTGCTGGCCACGCTTGGTTCCGTGATCCTGTGGGGGTTGCTGCCGTTTCTGCTGATCACTGTGCTGGGGCTGTGGCTGGCCATCAAGACCAACTACCGCGCCCGCAGTGTGTTCGAGGTACTGACCCTGTCGGGCACACATGCGCGGCTGGTGCACCACACCCCCGGCAAAGAGCAGCACGAATGGTCTTGCAACCGCTATTGGGCGCGGCCCGCGATGCACGAGAAAGGCGGCCCGGTTCCGCATTATGTCACCCTTGTCGGAGACGGGCGCGAGGTCGAAATCGGGGCGTTTCTGTCCGAAGATGAGCGGATCACGCTTTATGACGAGCTGGTCCTAAGACTGCGCGAGCCGGTCGCGCAGTAATGTTTTCCGAGGCCCAGTGCCTCAGCAATCTCCGTTTGAGGCTGCGCACAGGTGATCCTTGACCATAGGACCGACCTTGCCGAAATCCATCTGGCCGGTATAGCGCGTTTTCAACTCGCCCATCACCTTGCCCATATCGCGGATCGAACCCGCGCCGGTTGCCGTGATGGCGGTTTGAATGGCCTTGCTGACCTCATCGTCATCCAGCTGTTTGGGCAGAAATTCCTCGATCACCTCGACTTCGCGAATCTCGCGTTCGGCCAGATCCAGGCGACCGCCCTCTTCGTAGGCGCGGGCGCTTTCCTTGCGCTGCTTGGTCATTTTACCAAGGATTTCAAGAACCTCTGCGTCGCTGCATCCCTTTGCTTCTTCATTTTCGGACGCACGTGCCGCGATGTCGCGGTCTTTGATGGCGGCGTTGATCAACCGCAGCGTCGACAGACGCTCGGCTGCTTTGTCTTTCATTGCTTGCTTCAGGGCGGCATTCACCCGTGATCGCATGTCCATTTGGTTTGTCCATCCCCATGACAACGGAACCCCGACCATATCGAAACAAAAAGCCTGACACAACCGGGGGTGAATACAGCTAAACCATTGAAAAACAACAATAGCCCAAAAATTGAACAGACTTGACCCAGACGCGCAACCCCCTTAGGTATGCGCCGATTTACCCTACAGGAGAGTCGCGCCATGGCCCCGAATGCCCCGTCCAAGCCCACCGCATGTCTGGCTTTGGCCGATGGAACCCTGTTTTACGGCGCAGGCTTCGGCGCGACCGGGCAAACCGTGGCCGAGCTGTGCTTTAACACGGCGATGACCGGATATCAGGAGATCATGACCGACCCGTCTTATGCCGGGCAGATCGTGACCTTTACATTCCCTCATATCGGCAATGTCGGCGTGAACCCGGAAGATGACGAAACCGGTGATCCGGTCGCGGCGGGCATGGTCGTGAAATGGGATCCGACCGAGCCATCGAACTGGCGCTCGGCCGAGGAGCTCAAGGGCTGGCTGGCGCGTCGGGGGCGCATCGCCATCGGGGGTGTCGATACCCGCCGCCTGACCCGTGCCATCCGCCAGCAGGGCGCGCCGCATGTGGCGCTGGCCCATGATCCCGAGGGAAATTTCGACATCGAGGCGCTGGTCGCCGCCGCGCGTGGTTTTGCAGGGCTGGAAGGCATGGACCTGGCCAAGGATGTCACCTGCGCCCAAAGCTATCGCTGGGATGAGATGCGGTGGGCCTGGCCGGATGGGTACCAACGTCAGAAGGCCCCTGCCCACAAGGTCGTTGCCGTTGACTATGGCGCCAAGCGCAACATCCTGCGCTGCCTCGCATCCGCTGGGTGTGACGTTACCGTTCTGCCCGCGACTGCCACCGCAGCCGACGTGCTGGCGCATCAACCTGACGGTGTGTTCCTGTCGAACGGCCCCGGCGATCCGGCGGCAACGGGTGAATACGCCGTGCCGATGATCAAAGAGATTCTGGAGACGACAGACCTGCCTGTGTTCGGCATCTGCCTTGGACACCAGATGCTGGCGCTGGCGCTGGGAGGTCAGACGGTCAAGATGAACCATGGCCACCATGGCGCGAACCACCCGGTCAAGGATCTGGACACCGGCAAAGTCGAGATCACGTCGATGAACCACGGTTTTGCTGTCGATGCGCAATCCCTGCCGGATGGCGTCGTGGAAACCCACCGGTCGCTGTTTGACGGTTCGAACTGCGGTATCCGCATGGCGGATAGGCCGGTTTATTCGGTGCAATACCACCCCGAGGCATCGCCCGGACCGCAGGACAGTTTCTATCTGTTCGAGCGTTTCGCCGAGGCCATGGAAAAGAAGAAAATTCAGGCATAACTGCTTGTCTGTGCAGTGTTAACCGGGTGTTAACCCTGATCGAACAACCCTGAGCGCAGGTAACTGCGCCAGGGTTTTGTTATGGCTGAGCTTGATCTTCTGGATTTCACGTCCGCCGCACCGATCCCCGCGCCCGGGTATCGGAAACCGTTGGGCACCTGCCTGCTGGAAACCGGAGCTATCACCCGATCCCAGCTGGACCATGCGCTGAGCCAGCAAACCAGACAGAACGCACCGCTGGGAGAGATACTGGTCGGAGAAGGCTATGCCACCCGGCAGGACGTGTTGAGCGCGCTGTCTGCGCAATCCGGCTGGCAGATTGCCGATCTTGAACAGATCCCGCCGATGCCGGAACTGAGCGGGTTGATGCCGGTCGACTTCTGGCTGAAACACAATGTCATCCCCTGGATGCGGATTGGCCCCCTTGTTCTGGTGGCCACTGCCCGGCCCGACCGGTTCGCGACCGTGACCGCCGGGATGCGGGAGTGTGATTACGCCGTGATCCCGGTGCTGGCGGCATCCGATCAGATCGACCGCACGATTGCGCGGCAATTCTCGGGGTCTTTGGCCAGATCGGCGGAAACGCGGGTTGATCCCGCGCAAAGCTGCCGCAACTGGACCCTCAGGTCGCGCGTGGGGCCTTCGGTGGCCCTGTTGTGTGTGCTGGGGCTGTTTGCCGTATTCCCGTCCTTTGGTCTGCTGGCGATGCTGGGCATGGCTGTGGGAACTCTGGTGCTGTTTGCGGTCTTTCGGATGGCTGGCACGCTGGCTTATCTTTGGCATCGCCTGAGAACGCAGCCGGACCACACCGAAGCGGCCATCACATTGCGGCAGCCCTGCGTGTCGATCATGGTGCCATTGTACAAGGAGCGCGAGATCGCGAACGCTCTGGTGCACAGGCTGCAGCGGCTGACCTATCCCAAGGCGTTGCTGGATGTCATCCTTGTGCTTGAGGAAAAGGATGACGTGACGCGCAATGCCCTTGCACAGGTGAGCCTGCCCAGCTGGATGCGCATCGTCGAGGTGCCCGAGCTGAACGGGCTGACCACCAAACCCCGCGCCATGAATTACGCGCTGGATTTCTGCCGGGGCGACTTCGTTGGCGTCTGGGATGCAGAGGACGCCCCACAACCGGATCAGATTGAGCGCGTGGTGGCGCATTTCACCCAGGCCGCGCCGGATGTGGTGTGCCTGCAAGGAGTTCTGGATTACTACAACCCGCGCACCAACTGGCGGTCACGCTGCTTTACCATCGAATACAACAGCTGGTTCCGCGTGATCCTGCCGGGGATCGCCCGCATGGGGCTGGTAGTGCCACTTGGGGGCACCACGTTCTTTTTCCGTCGCGACAAGCTGTTGGAACTTGGCGGCTGGGATGCCCATAACGTCACCGAGGATGCTGATCTGGGCGTAAGGCTGTACCGGGCCGGGTACCGGACCGAAATGGTGGATACCACAACATATGAAGAGGCGAATTTCCGGGCCTGGCCCTGGGTCAAACAGCGCTCGCGCTGGCTCAAGGGGTTCATGGTCACGTATCTGGTGCATATGCGCAGCCCGCAAAAGCTGTGGCGTGACCTTGGAGGTGCCAGATTTCTGGGCCTTCAGGCGTTCTTTCTGGGTACGCTGGGGCAATTTCTGCTGGCACCCGTTCTCTGGGTATTCTGGCTGTCGAGTCTGGGGCTGGCCAATCCGATGGGACCTATTCTGCCGCAATCCATCTCAAACGCGCTGATCGGGCTGTTTCTGGTGGCAGAGGGGCTGAGTATCGGCGTTGGCCTGATCGCCGTATCCGCGCGTGAGCGGCGGTTTCTTTTGCTTTGGGTTCCGACGATGTTTCTTTATTTCCCGCTGGGCGTGATTGCCGGTTACAAGGCGCTGTGGGAATTGGCGACCAACCCGTTTTTCTGGGACAAAACCCAGCACGGGCAGGCCAGCGAAGACGAGCCGCTGACCTGATAATCACTTGTCGCGGCGGCTTGCGTCCTGTTTCAGGCGCGTCATGAACGCGATCGAGATATGGTCCTTGAGCGCCCGCCCCGCCGCCTCTTCATCGCGCGCGGCAATGGCTTCGACAATGCCTTTATGTTCGCTCTGGGCAATCTCTCCGCGCCCCTGCACGGCCAAGGACGTAGTCGCCATCAAGGCCATTGTCCGGTGCACCAGATCAAGCTGCTGGACAAGGTAGCGGTTGTGCGAGGCCAGATGGATCTGTTCGTGAAAGCGCCGGTTGGCACGTGACAGCGCCATCGGATCGCCCACCAGCTTGTCATCTTCGAGAACCATGTCCTGAAGAACCCTGATCTCTTCTTCGGTGGCGTGTTTGGCAGCCAGCCGCGCGGCGAGCCCTTCCAGTTCGCGCCGCACGATATAAAGCTCGGCCATCTGGTTGTGGTCCAGCGACGCCACGATCAGTGACCGACCGTCCCGTTCCAGCAGAGACTGGGTTTCCAGGCGTTGCAACGCTTCGCGGATCGGGGTGCGCGACACCCCGAACCGTTCTGCCAGCTCGCTTTCCACCAGACGATCGCCGGGCTTGTAGACGCCGACATCAATGGCTTCGAGTATCAGGCTATAGGCATCCTTGGTGGGGGATCGGGTCTGGCTCATGGGGTATTCTGTCTCCTCGTTCGGACATGTCTATCCGTCTCTGGGGGCGTCAATCAAGTACGGCATTGAAAACACCCCGCCCGCGCCCTAAACCCAAGCCATGGTCAAACCGTCCTTCAGTCATGTCACGCAATGGGTGTTCGATCTGGATAACACCCTCTATCCGCCGCATATGCAGCTGTTCGATCAGATCGAAGTTCTGATGACGGATTACGTGGTGCAGGCCATCGGCGTGGACCGGGCCGAGGCCGACAGGCTGCGCGGGCAGTACTGGCGCCAATACGGCACTACGCTGGCCGGGTTGATGGCCGAACATGATCTGGACCCCGAGCCCTATCTGCACGCGGTGCATCAGGTGGACATGAGCCATATGGACCCGGATGCAGAGCTGGCCGATCACATTCGCGCCCTGCCCGGACGGCGCATCGTCTACACCAATGGCAGCGCACCCTACGCCGAGCGGGTTTTGCAGGCGCGCGGGCTTTCGGGGCTGTTTGATGCAATCTATGGCGTCGAACATGCCGGGTATCGGCCAAAGCCCGAGAAAGCCGCCTTTGAAGCCATCTTTGCACAGGATGGCATTCAGTCTGACAAGGCCGCCATGTTCGAGGATGACCCGCGTAATCTGGCCGCCCCGCATGAGATGGGAATGCGCACGGTTCATGTCGCCCCGGACCCGCATGAGGCCGATCACATCCACCATCACACGGATGATCTGACCGCATTTCTGGCCCGCCTGCGGTAGCCTGTCACACTGCGACGATCCGTACGTTCTGCACCCGCATGCGCAGCCCTATATGCGCTGGAGCGACGAACAGAACGGAGAGCCCCATGAGTGCGATCGAGATGCCCGGACGCCTGCCGGTTTGGCAGCGCCTATTCTTTGCAATTCCGGTTTTCGGGTGGCTGGCCCGCGACGCCGCCAACGCCAAGGCGGAGGACCTGTATTATACCGTCGGCGCGGTCCTCAGCATGTGGGGCTGTTCCGCCATGGTGTTCGGCCTTCCCGGCCTTTACATCCCTGCCCTGATGATGGTGCCGGTGATGTTCCTTGTCCTGATCCTGATCTCACGCGGCTGAGATACGGGACAGGATGTCACTTGGCGCAGGGGGCGGAACCGAACTAGGGTCTGCCCGAACTGATGAGAGGCGCCATGACTGACAGTTGTGACATCCTGATTTCCGGCGGTGGAATCGCCGGTCTGACCGCAGCGGCGGCGTTTGGAACCGCCGGGTTTGACGTGGTGTGTGTAGATCCCGCGCCACCGATCACCGAACGGGATGTGGACGGGTCTGACCTGCGCACCACCGCCTTTCTGCAACCTGCGCGCGGCCTGCTGGAGCAATGCGGCCTGTGGGCACGGCTGGATGCACATGCGGCCCCCTTGCAGATCATGCGTATTGTCGATGCCGGCGGGGACGTGCCCGAACCCCGCGTCATACGCGATTTCAACGCCGCTGACATTTCCGAGCAACCGTTTGGCTGGAACCTGCCCAACTGGCTGTTGCGCCGGGAGATGGTCGCGCGGCTGGCAGAGCTGCCGAATGTCGATTTCCGCCCCGGCACCGGCACCGTCAGCCTGTTCACCCGCACTGCCGAAGCCCGCGTTGGCCTGAGCGACGGCAGCCGCATCCGCTGCAAGCTGGTGCTGGCGGCAGATGGGCGCAACTCTCCCATGCGCGAGGCCGCCGGTATCAAAGTGCATACAACACGGTATGGGCAGAAAGCGCTGGCGTTTGCGGTGACGCATCCTGTTCCTCACGAGAATGTCTCGACCGAGATACACAGGTCTGGCGGGCCGTTCACGCTGGTTCCGCTGCCCGATTGGCAGGGGCAGCCTTCGTCCGCCATTGTCTGGATGGAACGCGGGCCGAATGCCGTTGACCTGTTGACCCTTGATGCCGAAGCGTTTGAGGCTGCGATGACGGAACGGTCCTGTGGCCTGTTTGGCCCCTTGAGGCTGGCATCGCGCCGGACGATCTGGCCGATCATCAGCCAGTCCGCGGAACGGCTGGCGGGTGAGCGCATTGCCCTGATGGCCGAGGCCGCGCATGTGGTGCCACCGATCGGCGCGCAGGGGCTGAACATGTCATTGGGCGATCTGCGCTGCCTGCTGGATCTGGCGCAGTCCCGGCCCGAAGATCTGGGCGACGCGCAGATGCTGGACGCCTATCACAAGGCGCGCCACACCGAGATCGAGATGCGGGTCAAAGGGATTGATCTGCTGAACCGCGCCTCGATGATCGAGGCGCGCCCGCTGCGGGATGCGCGCGCAATGGGGCTGAGCGCGCTGTATTCCCTGCCGCCTGTGCGCAAGACGCTGATGCAGATGGGCCTTGGCGTTCGCTAAGGCCCGGCCCGTTTACAGAACCTGATCCAGCACACGCTTCAGGCGCGCGATGGTGGCGTCCACATCATAAAGCTTGTCCAATCCGAACAGGCCCAGACGGAAGGTGCTGAAGCCTTCGGGTTCGTCACATTGCAGCGGCACCCCGGCCGCGATCTGCATCCCCAGAGCGGCAAATTTCTTGCCGTTCTGGATTTCGGGGTCCGAGGTGTAGCTGACCACAACGCCGGGCGCGCCGAAACCGTCAGCAGCCACCGAGACAATACCATACTCCTTCAACATCGCCCGCACGCCGTCGCCCAATGCCCATTGCGCCTTGCGCAGCTTTTCGAACCCGTACCCCCTGGTTTCTGCCATGGTATCGCGGAAAGCCAGCAGCGCATCGGTGGGCATTGTGGCGTGATAGGCGTGACCACCGTTTTCATAGGCCTGCATGATCTGGCGCCACTTCTTCAGGTCGATGGCGAAACTGTCCGAGCTTGTCTGTTCCAGACGCGCCTCGCCCCGTTCGGACAGCATGACCAGACCGGCACAAGGCGATGCGCTCCAGCCCTTTTGCGGGGCCGAGATCAGCACGTCGACGCCGCTGGCTTTCATATCCACCCAGGCACACCCGGATGCGATGCAATCCAGCACCATCAATGCACCCACCTCATGCGCCGCGCTGGCCAGGGCGGTCACATAGTCATCCGGCAGGATGACACCCGCCGCCGTTTCAACATGCGGTGCGAACACAACGCCGGGTTTCTGTTCGCGAATCGTTGCGACGACCTCGTCAATCGGTGCGGGCGCAAAGGGGGACGGGCTGGCATTGCCGGTCTCGCGCGCCTTCATCACAGTGGTCGAGCTGGTCAGGGCGCCGCTTTCGATGATCTGGCTCCAGCGGTACGAAAACCACCCGTTCCGGACCACAAGAACATCCGCCCCGCGCGCGAATTGCCGGGCAACCGCCTCCATCGCATAGGTACCGCCGCCCGGAATGATGGCCACCCCGTCTGCCTTGTACACCTCTTTCAGCATGGCCGAGATGTCGCGCATTACCCCCTGAAACTTTTGGGACATGTGGTTCAGCGAGCGATCGGTGAATACGACCGAGAATTCTTCGAGCCCGTTCGGGTCAACGTTCTTCAGCAAGGCAGGCATATGGCGTCCTTTCAATATCGTCAGTGCAGTCTTGGTCTCTTTACCTTGGCCAGTAAAGCCATTTCGCGACAAAAAGTGACGCGACGGAATGCGGGTAAAATCGACCCATTCGGTGCTGTATAACACTGGGAACACAAGAAAATGACGCCAACCAGTGTCACTTCCCCTTTACACTTCTGCTTGCTTCTGAACAGATGCGCACACTTTTTACTTGAAGGGATATTTTTCCTGTGACGATACAAAAGCGTATTAACTTCCAGTCCGTTCGAGATGAAGTAAAACGACGTATTGAAAGCCGCGTGTGGCCTCAGGGATCATTGCTGCCGACCGAAACGCAACTGGCCGAAGAATTCAATTGCGCCCGCGCGACGGTGAACCGCGCCCTCAGGGAACTGGCCGATCAGGGTTTCATCGAACGCAAGCGCAAAAGCGGCACGCGGGTCAAGAAAGAGCCCAGCAAACACGCCAAGCTGGAATTCTCGCTGGCGCGACAGATGGTCGAAAGCCAGAATGCCGCCTATCGCTATGCGCTGGTGGAACGGACTGTCGAGGCCTGCCCCCGCTGGCTGTCCTCTCAGCTTGATGTCCCCGCCGAGACGCGGGTTCTGCATGTCGTCTGTATGCATTACGCAGACAACCGCCCTTTCCAGCTTGAAGAGCGCTGGATCAATATCGAAACCGTCCCCGATGTGGAAAACGCCGACCTGACCCAGCAAGGACCGCATGAGTGGCTGCTGAATGCCGCTCCGTTCAACGATGCCGAGGTTGCGTTCTGCGCGATTTCCGCTGACGCAAGGCTGGCGGAATTCATGGGCACCACGGCGGGCGCGTCGATGATCCAGATGGAGCGCACCACCTGGAAAGAAGACAAACCGATCACGTTTGCCCGCCTGACCCATCATCCCGGATACTACATCCGCACCAGATATTAAGGCACGTCACCCAATCGGACCGGGCAGCCGTTCCTCGCTCAGCAGGACGTTCGCCTCGACATCGCCTGCGCCGGGCAGCGTCATGATCCGGCGCCGCAACACGCGTTCGAAATCGGACAGGTCCCGCGCCACGACGCGCAAGCGGTAATCGTACAGACCCAGAACATGCTCGACGGTCTGTACTTCGGGGATGGCGCTGACGGCGCGTTCGAAATCCTCAAGGCTGATCTGACCCTTGCGCGCCAGCTTGACCCCCAGAAACACGGTCACGCCGAACCCCAGCGCCTCGGCATTCAGGCGCAGCCTTCGGCCCTTGATGATCCCGGCGTCCTCCAACCTGCGGATACGCCGCCAGGTGGCGGGCTGAGACAGGTTGAACCTCCGACCCAGCGCACCTGCGCTTTGGGTGGCGTCCTGTTGCAACGCGCGCAGCAAACGGCGGTCGATCTCGTCCAGCTCGATCATACCGGTAACACCTCGTCCCGTTTGACCCGCGCGATATGCATCAGCGCTTCGATATCGGCGATATGCGGCAGGGTCAGGATCCGGTCCCGATAAAGCTGCTGATAGTGCTTCATATCCCGCGCTATCACCGACAGGCGGACATCCACCCGGCCCAGAAATGTCTGGATTTCGATCACCTCGGCCACGTTGCGGGCCTCTTCCATAAACTCGTCAAAGGCGCGGGCCTGTGTCTTGTCCAGGGTGATCCGAAGCGAGACTTCGACCGCATAGCCCGTCGCGGCCCAGTCGATCACCGCCTCCTGCCCTTCGATGATCCCGGCCGCCTGCATCTTTTCCAGCCTGCGCCAACAGACACCTGCGCTGATCCGGCACAGATCGGCCAGTTCCGCAGTGGTCAGGCTGGGGTTCGCCTGAAAGTGGCGCAAAATGCGCCGGTCGATATCGTCAAGCATGATTTTTTCAGTATTTTCCGTTTTCAGGAATTATTCTTCATCTTTTTTGCAAATACTCAAGTCCAACCCTATCGCCAATCCGACGCACGGCAGGTAGAACCGCCCCAACCAAACCAGAAAGGACCGGCAAAATGCGCGTCTATTACGATCGCGATTGCGACATCAACCTGATCAAAGACAAGAAAGTGGCTATCCTGGGCTATGGCAGCCAGGGCCACGCCCATGCGCTGAACCTGCGCGACTCGGGCGCCAAAAACCTGGTCATCGCCCTGCGCGAAGGCTCGCCCTCGGCCAAGAAAGCCGAAGCGGAAGGTCTGCAAGTGATGGGCATTGCCGAAGCGGCTGCCTGGTGCGACGTCATCATGTTCACCATGCCCGACGAATTGCAGGCCGAGACCTACAAGAAATACGTTCATGACAACATCAAGCCCGGTGCCGCCATCGCGTTTGCCCACGGCCTGAACGTCCACTTCGGCCTGATCGAGCCGAAGGACGGCGTTGACGTCATCATGATGGCCCCCAAAGGCCCTGGCCACACCGTGCGCGGCGAATACACCAAAGGCGGCGGTGTGCCCTGCCTGGTCGCGGTTCACAACGATGCAACCGGCAAGGCGCTGGAAATCGGCCTGTCCTACTGCTCGGCCATCGGTGGCGGCCGTTCGGGCATCATCGAGACCAACTTCCGCGAAGAATGCGAAACCGACCTGTTCGGCGAACAGGCCGTTCTGTGCGGTGGACTGGTCGAACTGATCCGCTGCGGCTTTGAAACTCTGGTCGAGGCCGGTTACGCACCCGAGATGGCCTATTTCGAGTGTCTGCACGAAGTGAAGCTGATCGTTGACCTGATCTATGAAGGCGGCATTGCCAACATGGATTACTCGATCTCGAACACGGCTGAGTATGGCCAGTATGTCACCGGTCCGCGCATCCTGAAATACGACGAGACCAAAGCCCGTATGAAAGCGGTTCTGGACGACATCCAACAGGGCAAATTCGTCCGCGACTTCATGCTGGAAAACGCCGTTGGCCAGCCGACCATCAAAGCGTCGCGCCGCGCCAATGACGAGCATATGATCGAAGAGACCGGCGCCAAGCTGCGCGGCATGATGCCGTGGATCTCGGCCGGCAAGATGGTCGACAAAGAAAAGAACTAAGTCTGACCGATGTCAGGCAAAGGGCGGCCCAGGCGGTCGCCCTTTTTCATTTTAAGACCGCTTTGGCAAAGCATTCACCCAGAACGATATCCCATCCCGTATCGTAGCCGCCGCGCTTTTCGGGCGCTTCCCCTGCCCAGACGTCCCAGCCGGAATGCGTCAGGGTGACTTTGGCCTGCCCCGAACCACAATCCTCAAAACGCACATCGACGCGCGTTGGAGACTCCCTGCTGGTGCCCGGATGCCAGGTGAATGCCACGGATTGGCCGGGATCAATTGCCAGCACCTGACCCCAGTCGGCACGGGTTCCGTCGAACATGACCTCATAGACCGCGCCACCGATCCGGGGTTCAATAACCACGTCCCTTGCCGGTTGTCCCTGCGATGCGGAAACCGCGTGGCTGTCCAGCGGCCACCATGTCCCGATGCGGTTGACGAAGATATCGAAAGCGCGCGCAGCAGAGGCACTTACGACAATTGTTTTGACAATCGGGTCTGTCATGGCCTCTCTCCTGCTCTGGTCACCTCATCTGCAAAGCTGTTCATCACGTCGGTCCAGTACCGGTCGAGCCATGAGCGCAGCTCTGCCAGCCCCTCGGGGCGCACCGCATAGATCCGGCGCGTCCCTTTCGCGTGGCATGTCACCAGTCCGGCATCCGACAGCACCTTGAGATGTTGAGAGACGGCCGGTCGGCTTACCGGCAGCTTTGACGCAAGCTCACCCACTGCCTGAGGCTGGCTGGCGACGGCTTCGAACACCTGCCTGCGGGTTGCATCGCCCAAAGCTGTAAATGTCATATCGTAAGTCATTGCTTACGGTAAGTGTAAACTAACGTTAAGTCAAGATCAGCCCGTGACACCGGCGCGCACGCGGGATAAGGGGATGGAATGGTTGAACAACCCACGAAGCAGGACTGGAGCGGCGTTTTTACGCTGGGGCTTATTTGGGGCGGCACATTCATGGTCGTCGCGATGGCTTTGGAAGGTTATGGCCCGATTACCGTGGCGACATCGCGCACCACATTGGGGGCGGTGACGTTGCTTGTCCTGATGCGGATCACCGGGCGCCGCATGCCGGTTTTGACACCCGCGCTGACAACATCAATCCTGCTGATTGGCGTGTTGTCGACTGCGGTGCCTTTCATGCTGCTCAGCTGGGGGCAGCAATATGTACCCTCGGCCTTTGCAGGGTTGTCCATGGCTGCAATTCCGCTGATGGTGCTGCCGCTGGCGCATTTCTTTTCCGATGAGCCGCTGAACCTGCGTCGGTTTCTGGGCGTGTGCCTTGGGTTTTCCGGCGCATTGGTCCTGATCGGACCCGGTCTGGCAAAACTGGGTCAAGGGACCGAGCCGCTGGCGCAGCTGGCCTGTGTCTCGGCTGCCCTCTGCTATGCCTCGACATCGATCCTGACGCGGCGTTGCCCGCCGGTCGAGCCGCTGGCGCTGGCCGCGCTGACCCTGCTGGTCGGCGCTGTTCTGCTGGTGCCCATCATGCTGCTGGTCGAAGGCATCCCCACATGGCAGGGCAACCGCCCATCGCTGGCCCTGATCGTGCTTGGCCTGATCCCCACAGCATTCGCCAATTTGCTGCGGGTTTCGATCACCCGCAGCGCCGGGTCGGTGTTCCTGACACTGGTGAATTATCAGGTGCCGATCTGGTCGATGGTGTTCGGGGCCTGGATCCTGTCCGAGGCCCTGCCCCTGCGATTCTACGTCGCCCTGGCCCTGATCCTGACGGGCATGGCCATCAGCCAGTGGTTCAGCCTGCGCAGAGTTCTGTTCGGGCGCTAGCCTGCGGCGGCTTCGACCTCGGCCACGATACTGTCGACGACCTGGACCAGCAGCGCGTCATCCTCGCATTCGGCCATAACGCGGATCAGCGGCTCGGTGCCGGATTTACGGATCAGCAACCGTCCCTGCCCGTTCAGCCGCGCCTCGGCATCGGCAATGGCAGCTTTAACGCTTTGAACTTCAAGCGGAGTTTGACCGTTGGCATAGCGGACGTTCTTCAACAGCTGCGGCACGGTTTCGAACTGCTTGGACAGGTCCGAGGCTTTGCGACCGGACAGAACCATCTCGGCCAGGAAATGCAGACCGGCCATCAGGCCATCGCCGGTGGTGGCATAATCGCTCATCACGATATGACCGGATTGTTCACCGCCCAGGTTGAAGCCACCTTCGCGCATACGCTCGACCACATAGCGGTCGCCGACCGCCGTGCGTTCCAGTCGCATACCATGTGACGAGAGGTGCCGTTCAAGCCCCAGATTGGACATCACGGTGGCTACTAGGGCATCGCCTTTCAACTGCCCGGATTTTTTCCAGGCCGTCGCCAGCAGTGCCATAAGCTGATCGCCATCGGCGACCTGACCGGTTTCGTCGACGATAACGACCCGATCCGCGTCGCCGTCCAGACAGACACCAACGTCAGCGCCATGCGCCACGACGGTTTCGGCAGCCAGTTGCGGCTTGGTCGATCCGCAGTTGAGGTTGATGTTCTTTCCGTTGGGCGCAATGCCAACCGGGATCACGTCTGCGCCCAGTTCCCAAAGAACCTCGGGCGCGGTGCGGTGGGCGGCGCCGTTGGCACAGTCGATCACCACCTTCAGGCCATCCAGACGCACATCGCGCGGCAGCGAGGATTTCACACGCTCGCCATATCTGAACCGGGCGTCATCAACACGGCGCGCCCGTCCGATGTTCTGGGCCTGAGCAGGCCGGACACCTTCGTCGATCAGCTTTTCGATGTCTATCTCGGCCTGATCGGACAGTTTATAGCCGTCGGGGCCAAAGAACTTGATACCGTTGTCCTCTGCCGGGTTGTGGCTGGCCGAGATCATGACACCCAGATCGGCCCGCATCGAGCGCGTCATCAGACCCACCGCAGGCGTGGGGACCGGCCCCAGCAACAGCACATTCATTCCTGTTGAGGTCAAACCGGCGGTCAGCGCGTTTTCCAGCATATAGCCGGACAGGCGCGTGTCCTTGCCGATGACGACCCGGTGCACACCGGTCGCATCGCGCCGGAAATAGCGCCCCACCGCAGCCCCGATGCGCAACGCCATTTCCGCCGTCATCGGATGCGTGTTGGCCGTGCCCCGCACCCCGTCGGTTCCGAACAGCTTGCGCATTGGTGTCACTCCGTGATTTTCCGTGAGACCGGATTACCGGACAGCAGCCCATAGGCGCAAGGCCTGAGCAGTCTCGGCGACGTCGTGAACGCGAATGATCTGCACGCCCTGGGACAATCCGGCCAAAGCCACGGCAATTGAACCCGGAGCGCGGGCAGTCTTGTCCGGTTCGCGTCCAATTGTTCCGATAAAGCCCTTGCGGGACACGCCCAGCAGGATCGGGCAGCCAAGCCCGTGAAACAGGCTGAGATTGCGCAGCAAGGTCAGGTTATGATCCTCGGTCTTGCCGAAACCGATGCCCGGATCGACCATGATCAGGTCGCGCCGAAGCCCCAGGCTTTCCAGCAGAGCGATCTGGGATTCGAGGAAGTCGTAAACATCCAGCAACACGTTGTCGTAGCTGGGGTTTTCCTGCATCGTGGCCGGATCGCCCTGCATATGCATGACGCAAACTGGTGTGCCCTTGGCGGCGCAAAACGGCGCCAGTTCGGGATCGAAGGTGAACCCCGAGACGTCGTTGACCAGCCCCGCGCCCGCCGCATACGCCGCTTTGGCGACGCTGGCTTTGCGGGTGTCGATTGAAATTAGGGCATCCGTTTGAGCGCGAATCGCCTCGATCACCGGGCGGGTGCGGGTAATTTCCTGATCTGCCGGAATGAAATCCGCGCCCGGGCGCGTTGATTCCCCGCCGATATCCAGAATGGTGGCCCCATGCGCCACCATCCTTGCAGCGGCATCGCGGGCGGCCTCGACCGAGCTGTGAACGCCCCCGTCCGAGAAACTGTCAGGCGTGGTGTTGAGAATGCCCATGACATGCGGCACCTGCATATCCAGCCCGGCGATGGGTGCGCGCGGGCCGGTCAAACGCGCCAGCGCCCCACCGGGAATATCCGATGCCGACATGATCTGCGGTGTAGTATCGCGCCCAAGCGTTTCGACATGGGTAAACCACAGGGGCTGACCGGCCAGAGAATACGCGCCAGCGGGCCGGGTCTGGCCGTGCTGAACCAGCGGTCTGAAATAGATGCTCACAATTGGGCCTGATCCACGGCCACAGCCCGCAGGGGGGTTTTGGGCGCTTTCGGCAATTCGCCGCCGATGACCATCATCTCACTGGCTTCAAAGGTCGCGGCAAACCATGCGGCCAGAGCCACGGCGTCGGAGGGCGCGGCAGAAGGGCCATCCACCGCGTCCAGAACGATCTTGGACGGGGCCCAGACGCAGATCTGGCCGTTCTTCATGGCCCAGTCCAGTTCCGTCCGAGTTGAAACCACCTTGCAGCGGTGATCGCGTGCGGCCAGAACCCACGCGTTTTGCTCGATCGCAAGCAGGTCAATCCGGCGCTGTGTCATTGCGTGGCCGGTTTGCGGCGCAGCCAGGTCTGACGCCCCCACACACAGGATCAGCGGGCGCTGGCGGTTCTGCAACTGGTCGATCCACCCGGTCAGATTGTCCGAGGCGATGGCGTCATTCGACAGGTAGACCAGACGGGGATGCGGGCGGTCTTCCTCGGTCACGTCGTGATGAACCGAGTCTTTCCCGCGCACGATCTCGACCCCAAGAGCGCCCGGACCACGATCCAGTTTTTCGATGCGAACAAAGACCCTTACAGCCTGAGGTTCATGCAAGATACGTTCGGCCACACGTTCGGCCAGGGTTTCAAGCAGGTTCAGACGCTCGGCCGCGAGCTCATAGGCAATGGATTCCGTCACCCGGTCATAAGACAGGATGCGATCCACATCGTCGTCAATGGGGTCAGTAAGAGGCCGGACTTCGACGACGATATTGAAACAGATCCGCTGGGTTGTTCCCCGCTCGGCCTGAAACGCACCGATTTCAACCTCGACAATATGGTCGCGCAGGGAAATGCGGTCCAGCGGCCCTCGGGGCGAGGTCGCCTCGGACCGTTCGGACGGGTGCGCAAATGCCAGTCGGATTTCAGAACTCATGGGTCCGGCCTTTTCGGCTTGTTGCAGGGCTTGCCCACTATAGGCGTTGCAAGCGCCTATAACATTCAAACAAACGCCATTCCAACCGCCGAATGCGGCGTCAGGTGACGCGAAACCAGCTCATCATACCCGAAGCGGCATGGCCCAGCATATGGCAATGCAACAGCCAGTCCCCCGGATTATCCGCGACCAGCGCGATCTGGCGGGTTTGTCCGCGATCAACCAAAACAGTGTCGCGCCACGGGCCAAGCGATCCGTCCGGCTGGATCAGTCGGAAGTGGTGGCCGTGCAAATGCATGGCATGTGGAAAGACTGTTTCATTGACGAACTCGATCCTGTGAAGGCCGCCGGTCCGGGCGTCCAGAAACGGATCGGACGGGCGTTCCGCATAACCGTTCAGGGCCCAGAACCGGCCCAACTGCGCCAGTTCCTGGCCTGACAATTCAGTGTCCCCGATCCGGGCGTTGTCCAGCCAGCGCATCGCCCCGCCTTGCAGGGACATCCGGTGCAATGGAGCGGATGAGACATCCTCGATGACCGGCAAAGGGTTGGGCGGCAACGCTGCCACGCCTTGTCGTGGCGCGGGTGAGAGAGGTTCGTCGACATCGAACCGAACGATGCCAAAGGCACCGTCGCGTTCAACACTCACCAGACTTGCCGTATCGCCCGCAGCCACGACATCCACAACCAGATCGATACGTTGTGCGGGGGCGATTGGGAAAGCCCCCGACAATGGGATCGGCGTTCCCAGTGGCATACCGTCAAGGGCGACGATCCACCCTGACAACCCGTCGAGATCCAGGTCGAAAATCCGCGCGTTGGAGGCGTTGATCAGGCGTAGCCGGAGACGGTCGTTCCGTCGCGCCTGAACGCGCGGGTCAAGGGATCCGTTAACAGTGATGATATTCCCCAGTCGGCCAGCGTGGCTGAGATCATGGCCATTGTCGAAATCATCCGTGATCTGGGCGGTTTCAGGATCAAGCCTCCAGTCGTCCAGCATCAGCACCAGATCCTGATCCACATCGGAGGCCGCGGTTTCTTCGACGATCAGCGGCCCGTAAAGCCCGCGCGCAACCTGTTCCATCGACTGGTTATGCGCATGATACCAATAGGTCCCTGCGTCGGGAACGACGAAGGAGTAATCAAAGCTTGCGCCCGTCTCGACCGCGTCCTGTGTCAGGCCGGGCACGCCGTCCATGGCGTTTTCAATGCGAATGCCGTGCCAATGGACCGACGTGGCTTGCGGAAGCTGGTTCATCAGGGTGCGCTGGATGCGGTCGCCCTGCCTGACACGCAGTTCAACGCCGGGGACAGACCCGTCATATGTCCAGACTGCCGTTTCAGGATAACTTGCAGGCGCGATCGGGTGTTTGGTTACACGCGCATTAAGCGGTGCAAAACCCGCGCTGGCCACACGCGGCATCAGCAATGCAGCGGCGGCGGATTGCAAAAGGTGTCTGCGGTTCAAAATCATCACGGGCCTCCTGGCCCGCAATATAGGATGCAACCTGCCCCGCGCCAGCAAGCTTCCAGCGCGGGTGCGTCAATCAGTTGCTCGCTGTCCGGTAGTTGTGGCGGTAAAAAACATGCACGCCGATTTTCGCCGTCTGTTTATAGACCCGCGACCAGGATGGGCGAACCGACGTCGTGTGATAGTGCGTCGCCCCTTCGGTCAACTCATCCGCCACACCATCAATGGCTGCCCGCGCGACTTTTGCCACACGCTCATACGCCGTTTTCTCGTGGATGACCTCTTTGCGGCCATCGCAGGTGTATGTGAACTGGCACTGGTATTTCTTGCCGGTCCCCTGATGGATCACCCCGCACAGGGAATCCGGGAAACGGCTGCTTTTGACCCGGTTCAGGATCACTTCGGCAACCGCGAACTGGCCGCGCACGCTTTCGCCGCGCGCCTCGAAGTACAGGGCTTCGGACAGGCATTTCCAGTTTTCACCACCAGAGGCCTTTGGTTGCTGGTCAAGCCAGTCTTTGGAGAAGGACACTTCGACAGGTTCAGCCGCCTTGCGTGGCTGGAACAGCTTGAAATAGTCCCGAAAACTTTGCGCCGGCAGTTCACTGCGGGCGACAAGTTCTTGTTTTGCAGTATCAGTCGCTTCCTTCTCGGCGAAGGACGCACTCGGCAGCACGGTTGCCGCCACTGCGGCAACAGCCAATATGTAACGTAGCATCAGATAACCTCGCACAGGCACATCACGCGCCATACCCTCCCCCGGCGGGCGCGACGAGGCTGATACCCCAGACTGAGGCAAAGGTCCAGTATCTTGAAAAAAGCAAGTGGAAAATCGCCCGTAGCGAAAATATTTTTCGCCTACGAGTGACCGTATAACCCACTATTTCTTGGGGTTCGGCGCAGTGTCAACCCCCAAGTCTGGAGGAAATCGCCAGTTGAGCGGCAGCCAGCCGAGCGACCGGAACCCGGAACGGTGAGCATGACACATAGTCGAACCCAAGATCGCGACAGATGGCAATTGATTCGGGGTTCCCGCCGTGTTCGCCACAGACCGAAAGGGTCACATCCGGTTTCGCGGCACGCCCGCGCTCTGCCCCGAGTTTCAGCAACTCGCCCACCCCGTCCGGATCAAGAACGTGGAACGGATCTTCGGTAAAGACCCCCTGTCGCACGTAAGCGGACATGAAACGACCGGCATCGTCGCGGGACAGGCCGTAAGTCATCTGTGTCAGGTCGTTTGTACCAAAACTCATGAAGGCGGTCTGCGGCGCGATCTCTTCCGCGCGCAGACAGGCGCGTGGCGTTTCGACCATGACGCCCAGCCGGTATTCAAATTTCTGCCCCCGTTCCGATTCAACGGCGGCGGCGACCGAGTCGATGCGGGATTTGACCAGTTCAACCTCGCGCTTGGCGGAAACCAGCGGGATCATCACTTCGGGCACCACCGGGGCACCGTTTTTTCGGGCCTCAAGCGTGGCTTCGAAAATCGCACGCGCCTGCATGTCGTAGATCTCGGGCACGGTGACACCCAGACGAACGCCGCGCAGGCCAAGCATGGGGTTGTATTCTGTCATCGCCTCGACCCGGCGTTCGACGTCGGACACGGGCAGGTCCAGCGCTTCGGCCAGTTCCCGTTGCCCGGTGCGCGTTGTCGGCAGGAATTCATGCAAGGGGGGATCGAACAGGCGGATGCAGACAGGCTGGCCTTCCATGATCCTGAACAGCTGAACAAAATCCTCGCGCTGCATCGGAAGCAGGCGTGCCAGCACTGCCGCCCTGCCCGCCGAGGTTTGCGCAAAGATCATTTCGCGCATCACGATCAGACGACCGGGGTCAAAGAACATATGTTCGGTCCGGCACAGACCGATCCCCTGAGCCTGAAAGTTCCGGGCCGTCTGCGCGTCAGCCGGTGTGTCGGCATTGGCGCGGATGTCGATGTCACGCTCGGCATCGGCCCAGCCCATCAGCGTCTGGAAACAGTCATCCAATGCGGCCTCGAGCATGGCGGGCTGACCGGCCAGCACCTGCCCCGAGCTGCCATCAATGGTGACAATATCGCCGGTTTTAAACACCCGCCCATCCGGTGCGGTCAGCATCTTGTCTTTCGTCTGAAACCGCATTTCCGAGGCCCCGACGATACAGGGCAGACCCAATCCGCGCCCGATCACGGCCGCGTGGCTGGTCATGCCGCCCTTTTCGGTCAGAACCGCTACAGCGGCGTGCATCCCGCGCACATCCTCGGGCGAGGTTTCCCGGCGCACCAGAACACATGCCTCGCCACGGGCGGCGCTGGCCTGTGCTTCGGCCGAGGTGAACACGATCTTGCCGGTCGAGGCACCGGGGCTGGCACCAATGGCCGTGGTCAGCACGTCGCGGCGTGCATCGGGGTGGACCTGACGGTGCAGAAGTTCGTTCAGCGCGTGCGGGTCGACACGCATCACCGCTTCTTGCGGCGGTATGATACCGTCTTCGGCAAGACGTACGGCAATGCGCATGGCCGCGCGGGCCGATCTCTGCACCCGGACGCCATCCAGAATATGCACAGTGCCATCCTGAATGACGAATTCGACCTGCATCTCTTCGCGCAGTTTCTGGCGCATCAGGGCGGCATGCGTTTTGACATCGGCAAAAGCATTGGGCGCGACCTCTTCCAGCGAGGGGCCGCGCGGGTCTTTTTCCAGAAACAGGGCGGCCACATCCTTGCCCAGTGCATCGCGCCCCTGGCTCTGGCTGAGGTAGCGACCGGTGATCTGTGGCATACCGGTTGTGGAATCAACCAGTTGCAGAACACCCGATCCGCATTCCCCTTTGCCGACGCCGGGGATCATCTCTTGAATGACCAACCCAAGTCCGGCATCAGCGGGTGCCCCCTTGGCCTGCCGCAGCAAGCGCGCGGACGTCCCGTCCCATGCACGTGCCATTGAGCGCAAAACGCCGATCAGCTGTTCGCCCCTGTCCTGCGGAAAGACCTCGTCGGTTTCATCCTCGTAGGCGCGCAGCGAATGGCGCAACCCCTCGCGGCCATCAGCGTCAATGTCATCAAACACATCCGCATCCAGCCGCGCCACGTGGATCGCATAGCTTTGAACGAACCTCAGATACAGGGCTGCGGCGGCCTCGGCCCCCATGGTGTCGGACAGGTCGACATAACGGGCATCGTTCATTCCGATATTGAGAACCGCGCCGGGACCACCCCAATCGGGGTCTTCGGAACTGGGTCGGACGCATAGCAACGAGGTCGGGTCGAACTGTTCGAGGATCGCCGCAATATCCGGGATCGCCCCTTCTGCAATCTGGTGAACGGCATCAAATGACAGCGCAACGGTTCGGGGCACCGGCAGGTCCAGCCGGACCAGACGTTGCAGACATTTGGCCCGCCCGCCATGTGTATGGGCGGTGACAGGCGCGTCGGATGTAATGAGCGTTGTATTCGGATTATTCTGCACTGCAGCACCTTTTGGTTTGCGTGCAGCATAAGCGCTTGCGCCCTTCACGCAAGTGCGTTGTGGGCGCGCCTTCCAGCGCGCCCGGTCGTTTACCCTTCGATCCGGGTCAGATCGGCCACGCTGGAGCAGATCTGCCGGATCTGGCTGAGCAGGTTCAGCCGGTTGCGGCGAACGATATCATTGTCGGTGTTGACCTGCACATCCTCAAAGAACGCATCCACCGGCCCGCGCAGCCCCGCCATGGCGGCCATGGCCGTGGGGAAATCTTCGGATGTCAGCGCGGGTTCGATTTGCGCCTGTGCTGCATCCAAGGCCGCAAACAAAGCCTTTTCGCTGTCTGTTTCGGCGAATTTCACATCCGCACCGTAGGAATACTCCACCCCGTCCTTTTCCTCGGCCTGGGTCAGGATGTTGTTGGCGCGCTTGAAGCCCTGCACGAGGTTTTCGCCATCTTCAGTCGCGATCACCGCGTTCAGCGCGCGGGCGCGTTTGACCAGCAGATTGAGGTCGTCATTGCCCTCCATCGCGATACAGGCATCGATGACGTCGTGGCGGATGCCTTCGTCGCGGAGGAAGACCTTGAGGCGGTCGTGGAAGAACGAGAGGAGATCGTCGGATGCGTCGGGGATCTTCTTTTCAAGGCTCAGGAAATCGGCACCTGACACTTCGCCCAGCCTTTCCTTGACAGTCTGGAAGGCTGCGCCAAACACGCCGTGATCTGCGATTTCATCCAAAAGTTCGTCAACGTTTTCCGCCGCCAGCGCCTCGTTTGCAGCGCTTTCAGCACGCAGCAGCTGTCCGTCGAAAAACCGATCCAGATGCAGGCGCAGGTCATTGTCGAGCACCAACCGAATAACCCCCAACGCAGCACGGCGCAGGGCAAACGGGTCTTTTGAGCCGGTAGGCTTTTCATCAATCGCCCAGAACCCCGCCAGCGTGTCCAGCTTGTCGGCCAATGCAACGGTCACCGACAGCGGAGCCGTGGGCACATCATCCGACGGCCCCAAAGGCGAGTAGTGCTCTTGCGCGACAGCGGCCAAGGCGACATCTTCGCCTGCCGCTTCGATGTAATACCGCCCCATAAGGCCCTGAAGCTCGGGGAATTCGTAGACCATTTCCGAGCTGAGGTCGGCCTTGGCCAGGCGCGCGGCTTTTTTGGCCTGATCGGCATCGGCACCGGTCACTGGCGCCAGTTCGCGGGCCAGCGCGGCGATACGGCCGATCCGGTCGGCCTGCGTTCCCAGTTTGTTGTGGAAGGTGACGTTTTCCAGCGCGCGGGTCCATTGTGCAATGTCCGATTTGGCGATGCGCAGGTCATTTTCCCAAAAGAACTTGGCATCCGCCAGACGGGCCGACAGAACTTTCTGATTGCCCGCCAGAATGGTCGCGCCATTGTCAGCGGTTTCGCGGTTCGCAACAGTGACGAACCGTTCAATCCGGCCCGTTTTGGGATTGCGGACCGAGAAGAACTTTTGGTGTTCCTTCATCGAGGTTTGCAGCACCTCGGGCGGCAGGTCGAGAAATTCGTCGTCAATCTGTCCCATCAGGACGACCGGCCATTCGACCAGCCCGGCGACCTCGGCCAGCAGGCCCTTGTCTTCGACCAGCTCAAGACCAGCGGCAAAGGCCATGTTCTGGGCGTCGTTCCAGATGTGCTGGGCGCGTTCCTCGGGGGAAAGAACCACGAAAGCCCGCTTCAGCTTGGCCGCGTAATCGTCGAAAGAAGTGACCGAAAAGCGGCTGGGCGCCATGAAGCGGTGGCCTGCTGTGGTGTCGCCGGACGAAATGCCGTCGACATCCATTGGCACGACTTGCGCCCCGGTCTCATCCGTCAGAATGCACAGGATCGAATGCAGCGGGCGCACCCAGCGCAAGCTGCCACTGCCCCAGCGCATGGATTTTGGCCAAGGGAAATTGCGGATGGTGGTTTCGAGCACCTCGGCAATGATCTCGGCCGCGGGGCGACCAGCCCTTTCGATGGTGGCGAAATAGATGGCGCCCTTGGGGGTTTCGCGTTCTTCCAGCTGATCACGGGTCAGTCCCGCGCCGCGCAGGAACCCTTCGATTGCTTTATCAGGCGCGCCGACCTTTGGACCCTTGCGTTCTTCCCGGATGGTGGGGCTTTTCGCCAGCAGCCCCTCGACCGCTAGCGTCAGGCGGCGGGGCGTGGTCAGGGCGGCCGCGCTTGCATAGGTCAGACCGGCCTCGACCAGACCATCGGTAATCCGCTTCTTCAGATCCTCGCCGGCACGGGCTTGCATCCGTGCGGGGATCTCTTCGGAGAACAGTTCGATCAGCAGGTCGGGCATTGTCGGTCCTTAGAAATTGACGATCGTCTGAATGACGATGGCATTGGCGATATCCACAAAGAAGGCGGATACAAGGGGCAGCACGATAAAGGCAATAGGCGATGGGCCATATCGCTTGGTCACGGCTGTCATATTTGCGATAGCGGTGGGGGTGGCCCCCAACGCAAAGCCGCCAAACCCAGCGGCCAGTACAGCCGCGCGATAGTTGGACCCCATGACCGGGAACAGCACCCAGAGGACGAACAGCACCGCAAAGAGCGTCTGCGCTGTCATGATCACGGCAATAGCCATGCCCAGCTGCGCGATGGTCCAGAGTTGCAGGCTCATCAGCGACATTGCCAGAAACGCGCCCAGCGCAAATTCCGAAATCAGCGCCAGCGATGGTGTGCGCGACACTTTCGGAGCGCCGGGAAACAGCGCGTCCCGCAGATTGGCGATCACGATGCCCATGATCAGGCAGGGCACGAACAGCGGCAGTTTCAGCCCGGCGGCGGCAATTGATTCATTCAGTGCATATCCCAAGATGATCGCCAGGTTCAGGTGCAGCAGGACGCGCATGACGGTCAGATGATCGATGCTTGTGGTGTGCCCGTCATGCTCATCCGGCAATCCGACGCTGGGTTCTTCGTCAGGGCGGTCAGACGTCAGGCCGCGCCGTTCGACCAGCAGGCGCGCAATCGGGCCGCCAACCAGCGCGGCAAGCACCAATCCAAGGGTGGCGACGGCCACACCCAGTTCGGTCGCGCCGTCAAGCCCCGTTGCCTGCGCCACGTCCGGCGCCCATGCGATTGCCGTACCGTGCCCACCGATCAGGGCGGCCGATCCGAACAACACACCGGCCTGTGCGGGATAGCCGAAGATCGCCGCCCCAGCGGCACCAATCACATTCTGAAAGACAATCGTCGCCAGTGTGAGAATCAAAAGCAAGATTAACGGCTTACCGCCCGCAATGAGGTCAGACAGGCGGGCATTCAGGCCGATCCCGGCAAAAAACAGGACCAGCAGGAAATCGCGGGCTGTCAAGCCAAAGGACAGTTCGATCCCGAAGACCAGATAGAGCGTCAGAACCACCAGCGAGGCCAGCAGGCCCCCTGTTACGGGTTCGGGGATGTTGAAATTGCGCAGTGTAGCGACACGGGCATTGATCTCGGCCCCGATCAGATAGACCGCAAACCCCAGAGTGGCCGTCAGGAAATCGGGGATTTCTATGACATGGCCCAAGGTCTGCTCCTTCAGTTTTCCGGGCGCGGCGGACATTCCTCGCCCACGACGGTACCGTCATAGGCTTTTTCACCGCAATTGTTCAACGCGTGCCAGACATAACCCTTGCCATCCGCGGTGATCGCCACAATCCGGTCGACACCGAAATGGATGTTCTTCACCCCCATGAACGCCCGCGCCTGCCCGGATTCAAGCGCTTCCGCCAAAGACACCGCATCGTAGCATTCAAACCATCCCGGTGCGGTCAGGGGTTCGGAGTTTTCGACAGGCACGTATCCAGCCATCTGGTCCGGCGACAATTCGGTCTCGAAACAGGCGCGATACCGGATAGGCGAACTGTCGGCGTCGATTGCCTGAAACCCGGAATAGGCGATGGGTTCCGGCACACCGCCTGCATCCGTCATCAGGGCAACGTCCTGCCCCGGTTGCGGTTCGACCTCATAATAATAGCCGTAGACCTGTAGATAATACATGCCGAGGCCTGCCACGATGGCCGACAGCAGCAGAAGAATTGCCAGCAGTTTTCCCGTCATCTTTCAGGCCGCCTCTTTCAAGTTCTTGTAAAATAGGACAGGTTTCATCGGGGAACAGGCAGAAACGAGGTCAACACGATGGAATCCACCCTTGCCGTCGGATTTTTCGGCGCATTGTTTGCGATCATGAACCCGGTCACCAACCTGCCGGTGTTTCTGAGCGTCACTCAGGACCTGTCCGCCGCCGAACAGCGCAAGATAGCGGTCAAAACCGTGATCTACTGCCTGATCCTTGGCGGTGCCTTTGCCCTGGTCGGCAGTCAGGCGCTTGGCCTTTTTGGCATCAGCGTCAATCATCTGCGCGTCGCCGGTGGTCTGGTTGTCATGATGATCGGTCTGAACATGCTGAACGGGCACGAAAGCACCTCTCATCACGGGACGAAGGGGGAGAAGGACGCTTACCCCGAACCCGACACCGTCGCCTTTTATCCGCTGGCCTTTCCCATTCTGGTCGGCCCCGGCACCATCACCACGCTGATCCTGTATGCACACCAGATCAAGAAGCCCATAGAAGCCCTTGTTTATGCAGGCGTATTCCTTGCCGTTGTTGGCCTGCTTCTGATCACGTTCTGGAACGCGGCCTGGCTGGCCCAACGCCTGTCCGACACCGCGCGCGTGATCATGAGCCGCTTTATGGGGATGATTCTGGCGGCTATCGCCGTCAGCATGATCGCGGACGGCCTGAAAGCCCTGTTGCCGGGGCTGGCCTGATCGCCTCATCCGGCGCTGAACCCGGCGGCCTCGGTCTGCACAAAGGCATCCGCGCATTGCTTGGCCAGCGCCCGCACGCGTCCGATATAGGCCTGTCGTTCGGTGACCGAGATCACGCCCCGCGCATCCAGCAGGTTGAAGATGTGTGACGCCTTGATGCATTGGTCATAAGCCGGGTGCGCCATGATGATGCGCTTGCCAGTTTTCGGATCGTCATGCGCCTGCGCCAGGATAGTGGCGCATTCAGCCTCGGCCTCTTCGAAATGGCGCAACAGAACCTCGGTATTGGCCACGTCAAAGTTCCAGCGGGCGTATTCCTCTTCCGTCTGTTTGAAGATATCGCCGTATTTCAGCGGGCTGGGCGATTGCGGATCGTTGAACGGCATGTCCATCACGTGGTCGATGCCCAGCACATACATGGCCAGACGCTCGAGACCATAGGTCAGCTCACCCGAGACAGGCGTGCAGTCATGGCCGCCGACCTGCTGGAAATAGGTGAACTGGCTGACTTCCATTCCGTCACACCAGACTTCCCAGCCAAGCCCCCATGCGCCCAGTGTGGGGCTTTCCCAGTCGTCTTCGACAAAGCGGATATCATGCAGATCCATGTCGATGCCAATGGCCTGAAGGCTGCCCAGATACAGCTCTTGCAAATCCGGAGGGCTGGGTTTGATCAGCACCTGATACTGGTAGTAATGCTGAAGCCGGTTGGGGTTTTCGCCATAACGCCCATCCGTGGGACGGCGCGACGGCTGAACATAGGCTGCGGCCCATGCCTTGGATCCCAGCGCCCGCAAGGTGGTTGCGGGATGGAACGTCCCTGCCCCGACCTCCATGTCATAGGGTTGCAGAATCGCACAGCCTTTCGAGGCCCAGTAGGACTGAAGCCTGAGGATGATTTCCTGAAATGAACGCGGTGCGCTGGTCGGTTCGGTCATGACATTCCCTCTGGGCGCCCCGTGCGCCCGGTTCCGGTCGGTTTGGCCCTTCCTATGCAAGGGGCCGAGGGGCGTCAACGGGGCTTTGGGCTGTGGCTGTATCTGCGCGGCCACACCACAAATTCCCCGCATTCTCAGCATGGTATTTGGCAAATGAAATCGCGTATTCTGCACCTCAGTACAAACACCGCATAACACGGGCAGACAATGACACGCGTATTTTCAGCAATTCTTTTGTTTCTTCTGGTCGGCCTGCGCGCCGCGACCGCACAACAAGACCCCGGCGTCTGGGTTCAGGTCGAGGCGCAGCCCTCGCTGCGCGAAGCGCAGGACCGGGCGCAAGCCTATGCCAGCACCCTGCCCGATGTGAACGGGTTTCGGCTGAACAGTGGCTGGTATGCCATCGTCATTGGCCCCTATTCGCGCGGCGATGCCGAGCAGGTTTTGCGCGTATACCGGGCTGAGGGACAGATCCCGCGTGACAGCTTTGTCGCGTTTTCAAGCGCGTTGGGGCAGCAATTCTGGCCCGTCGGCGAAAACGCGGTAAACCGCGACGTCGTAAGCGCGCCGACGGAACCGGCAGCACAGGCGGAAGAACCCGTGGCGGTTACGACCCCACAGGTTTCGGATGAAACCCGCGCACAAGCGCTGCAATCCGAGCGTCTTTTGACCGCGCAGGAACGGAAAGACCTGCAAACGGCCCTTCAGGCGGCGGGTTTCTATAATTCGACCATCGATGGCGCTTTCGGTCAGGGAACCCGCCGGTCGATGGGCGATTGGCAGCGGTTCAACGGCTATGAGGCGACGGGCGTTCTGACCACGGTGCAGCGCAAGGCCCTGATGGATGAATACAACGCGCCGCTGATCTCGGCCGGGATGGACCGGTATTCCGACGACGCGGCCGGAATTGCGCTGGACATGCCGTTGGGTACAGTCAGCTTTGACCGCTATGAAGCTCCGTTCGTACATTTCAAAAGCGCCTCGGATCTGAACACCCAGGCCCTTTTGATCAGTCAGGAGGGTGACAAGAACACGCTGCGCGCCCTTTACCAAGTGATGCAGTCGCTTGAAATTGTTCCGCTGAACGGCCCGCGTGAGCTGGGCCGCGACCAGTTCACCCTAGAAGGGCGCGGCAATGGGATAGTGTCATTCACGCAGGCGCGGCTGGCCGATGGGAAAATCAAGGGCTTTACGCTGGTCTGGCCCGAAGGGGACGAGGCGCGCCGCCTGCGTGTTCTGGCTGCGATGGCGACCAGCCTGAGCACAACGGACGCGGTTCTGGATGCCGCCGCCGGTGCGGATGCGGAACAGCGCATCGATCTGGTCTCGGGTCTTCAGATCCGCAAGCCCCGGTTGTCGCGGTCGGGCTTTTTCGCTGGCGCGGACGGTACGGTTCTGACGGTATCCGAAGCCGCCGAAAGCTGCACCCGGATCACCCTGGAGGGGGATCAGGAGGTGCAACTGGCGCTGACGGACCCGGAACTTGGTGTTTCGGTCCTGCGCCCTGCAAAAGCCCTTGCACCGATGAGTGTTGCTGCTTTCAGCACCACCCAGCCGCGCATCCAGTCCGAAGTGGCCGTATCCGGCTTTTCCTATCAGGGGGCTTTGGGCGCACCGACGCTGACCTACGGCCAAATCGCGGATATCCGCGGCCTGAACGGCGAGACAGGTGTCAAACGGCTGGCGCTGAACGCTCAGCCCGGAGATGCGGGCGGGCCGGTCTTCAACGACAGCGGCAACGTGGTTGGTATGCTGCTGCCCACACCGTCCGAGGGGCGCACCCTGCCCGCGTCTGTCAGCCTTGCGGCGACGGTCGAGCGGTTGACAGAAATCCTGACGAAAGCCGGTGTTTCCGGGCAGTCGAGCGAGGAAACCACCCGGATTTCCCCTAACGAGCTGAACCGGCGCGCGACCGGAATGACGGTTCTGGTACACTGCTGGGACTGAGCCCGCGCAGACATTGAAACCAGACGTTGAAACACCAAAGCGCCGCATGAAGATGCGGCGCTTTTTGTTACAGAATGTCCGGGGTCACGTGGATCAAGGTCGGGACAGGCGCATCGAACGCCGCGCGAACCGCGCTCTGCATCTCAGCCAGAGATGAAGGGGCTGAGGAAAGCGCGCCAAAAGCCTCGGCCAGTTTGCAGAAATCCGGGTTATACGCCACGACCGCATTGGGCGCGATCTGGCTGCGGACCATGCTGTCTTCGATTTCTTTCAGCTTGCCATTGTCCCACAGGATGATCGGCAGCGACAAACCCAGTTCGACCGCAACACCCAGTTCCTGCATCGTATAGTGGAACCCGTAATCCCCGGCGATAACCGCCGTTGGTTTGCCGCGCCGCGCCACCGCGCCGCCAATTCCAGCCGGCAAACCATAGCCCAGCGTTCCGAACCCGGTCGGATGATGCCAGTGATGCGGATAGGCCATGTCCCACACTTCTTTCGCGACATAGGCGAATTGGGTCATGTCGGAATAGATCATGGTATCTGCGGGCATCGCCGCGCGCAGCGCATCGGCCACTGCTACAATTCCGGGCCGTTCGGCATCCACCTCGGCCCGCCACCGGGCACGGGTTTCGGAAATTTCGTCGGGCGACCAGCCGGTTGCCGGTTTCAGGTTTTCGGTCGCCTGCCACAAGGCGCGGGCAAAGCTTTCGCTGTCGGTTTGCAGTTTGATCGCGGCGCGATGGTGGTCGGACAGGACTTCGGGATCAAGGTCAACCCGGATCAATGTTGCCGAATGCCCAAGGTCGCTGCGCCACAGATCGACCTCGCCCAGTTCGGCGCCGACCGCGATGACCAGATCCGCTGAGGCGATAACCTCGGCGCTGCCGGGGCGCGGCAGGGATGCGCCGAAATCCAGCGGATAGTTTGCGCCTGGCAGCCCGCGCCCTGCATAAGTGGTAAAGCAGGCAGCCCCAAGCTGTGTCAGAATCTGCCGCCAGTCGCTGGACTTGCAACCGCCCCCCAGAATGAACAGCGGCCTGCGCGCAAGGTTCAGCATCGAGACAACAGGCGATACGTCAGGCGGCAACGCTTTGGTGCGCAACGCGGGCTGGCTGGGGAAAGGTGCCGGATCAGCCTCGGCCTGCAACTGCGCGATTGGCACCTGAATGTGCTTGGGGCGCGGGCGCGACAGCTCGAATTCTTCAAAGGCGCGTTCGACCAGCGCATAGGCGGCCTCGGCCGTGTTGGCCTGTGCCGACCAGTCGGCAACGGTTCCGGCCGCAAGGCGCTGGTCCTTCATCTGGTGCAACTGGCCGCGCAAGGCCTGTGTTTCATCAAGGCAGGACGACACCACCAGCATCGGCACCGAGTCGCTGTAGGCTTGTCCGATCGGCGTCATGATGTTGCACAGGCCGGGCCCGGTGATCACATAGGCAACCCCCGGCTTGCCGGTTGCGCGGGCATACCCATCGGCCATGAACCCCGCCCCCTGTTCGTGACGGGCCAGAACATGTTGGATGCCAGCCTCTTCGATGCCGCGGTACAATTCCTGATTGTGAACGCCGGGTATGCCGAAAATCACGTCCACGCCACGATCCTTGAGCATATGCGAAATCTGCGCGCCAAGGGGTCTTTTCATCAGCCTCTCCAGAATTGAACGGTGAAGATCGCGTAAACGGCCAACAGCTCGAGCCGCCCGACCAGCATCCCGATTGTCAGCAACCATTTGGCCGTGTCGTTGAGATTTGCGAAATTACCCGCTGGTCCGATCTGATCGCCCAGACCGGGACCGACATTGGCCAGCGCGGTCGCCGCCCCGGAAACGGCTGTGATGAAGTCCAGGCCGGTCAGCGCCAGCGCCCAGGACAGCACGCCCATCGACAGGACGAAGAACATGAAAAAGCTCATCACCGAGGTCAGAATGCCCTGCCCCACGGGCCGCCCATCATAGAGCGGCACGAACACGCCATGCGGAGACCTGATCCGTTTGATCTGACTTTTGATCGAGGCGAATAGCAGCTGGTAGCGGAATATCTTGATCGAGCATGCGGTCGAACCCGCGCAGCCGCCAATCAGGCCGATCAGGAAGAACATCATGATCGGAAAGCTGCCCCAACCCATGTAATCGACACTGGCATAGCCGGTGCCCGAGATGATCGAGGTGATGTTGAACAGAGATTCCCGAAACGCCTGTTCCCAGTGATGCGGAAAGACCGATGTCAGGAAAATCGACATGATGATGACCAGAACCAGAATGGTCGCCAGAAACGCGCGAATTTGACTGTCTTTCCACAAGGACGCTGTATGGCCGTTTGCCAGCTGGACATAGCGCACAAAAGGAAGCGCCGCCAATATCATGAACACCGACGCCGCATATTCGGCGGGGCCCGAAAAGGTTCCGAACGAGGCGTCATAGTTCGAGAACCCACCGGTCGAAAGCGTTGTCAACGCATGTACCAGCGCATCGAAAAAGTTCATTCCCAGACCGGCGTAAACCAGCGCGCAAACCAGTGTCAGGAAAACATAGATGAGCGAAATCTGACCCGCGATCTCTTGCGCGCGAGGCAGGATTTTACCCATTGTTTCAAAGCCTTCCGAGCGGAAGATCTGCATGCCGCCGACACGCAGTTCGGGCAGGAACACCATGGCGACAACGATGATCCCGATACCCCCCAGCCATTGCAGGATACCACGCCACAGCAATAGCCCCTGCGGCAGGGTATCCAACCCGGAAATCACCGTTGAACCTGTTGTTGTCAGGCCGGACATCGCCTCGAAATACGCGTCGACAAAGCGCAGCTCGGTTTCACCGAACAGAAACGGAATTGCCCCAAACAGGGGCAGCGCCGCCCAAACACCGGTTGTCAACAGGAAGGTCTGGCGGATGGTCAGCCCTTCGCCCACACCGTTCGAGCAGCTCATCGCCAGAACGGTCCCGGTCAGCGTCGTGATAATGGCGCTTTCCAGAAATACCGGCCATTCGCCGCGCCCCTCGATCAGGTCCGCGAGCATAGGCAGCAGCATGGTCGCCCCAAGAATGGCGACCAGCAAGCCAATCACATATCCGACCGGGCGAAGATCCATCATGACGCGCAGGGTTGGCGTGCCAACCCGACCGTGTCAAGCAGATGATCCCGGTTTACCCGTCAGTTTTTGACATCTGTTCCGGGCATCACAGGCGGTTTTGACGGGGCGCGTGATTTTCGCGCCTGCGGTTTGCGCGGTTCCGTCGCCGGGGCTGGTTTCGCCTGCACCTTGGCCGGGGCAGGATCGGCCTGTGTCGGCTTGACCTGCGCTGCCTGAACAGGCGCCGGTGTCGCAGGGGTGGGCTTGGGCGTTACGGGCGACACGGTTTCGGTCGCAGGTGTCGCCGCGGATTCAACAGGCTTCACTGCTTTTTCATCACTAACCGCTGGTGTCGGTTTGGCTGCCGCCGGGGGTGCCGCCGTGGGCCGCGGACTGGCTGAAAACTCAACCGGTTTGGCTACCGGCTTGGCCAGCGCAGGTTTGCGGGCCAGCTTTTTCTTGGGCGTTGATGATTTCACCGGTACGCGTTTCGTGCGCGCCACGGCGGGTTTGGGTTTGGCCGCCGTTTTTTCCGCCGGAGCTTCCACAACTGGACCCGGTGCTGATGCTGCCAGATGCAGGGCGTGGACCGGCACCATCGGCAGTTCAAGCGCCGAACGGGTCATGATCTGTGCAATCTTGATCTGGTTGACGATCGCATAGCCAGCCATGCGTATAGCCGCGGCCTGAAGCTCCAGCGGTTGGGTAATCGGATTCATTCCATAGATCTCCTGTGAAAACGATGCAGCCAGAAAAGTAAGGGTAAAGCGCCCTGCCCGCTCGGGGGGTCCGGGCGGAGGTTGGGGTCTTGCAGTCCAAGGCGTCTCACGTCTCGGCTTCCTTTCGGGTGACACACCATTGAGCGCGCCGGTGTGCCGAAGCTGCATTCCCCGTCAGGATACAGGAGTTTTTCACGCAATTGCAGCATTTTTGCTGCACTGCGGCGAATGAGCGCCGATCAGGTAAATCTCTGATTAAATTCTAGCCACTTACCCGAGACGTTCAGCCAACGTGAAACAGGGTCGTAAACAGTTTCGGGTCAAGGCTGGACGCGGCGAAGGTTGGGCCTTCGGTCAGAATCGACACGGCGTCATGGCTGTGCAGGCTTTCCTGATGGCTTGCGACAACGCGAAAATCACCGACGTGATGATCTGCCAGCAACTCGGCACAAAACAGGCGCGCGGCATCTTCGACGAAGATCGGATTGGCTGCGTTCAATTCGGCGAAAGCCTGTTCATCTTCGCGCTTCACCATCACCTGCGTTTCCGTCGGAACCGCACGGCGGCACAGCGCAATCAGGTCTTCAAACCACAGGCAATCCGCATCGCAATCCACGACAACCGAAATCCGCGCGACGGAGCGCTGCGAATGCGGCGTCGCCAGCTGACCACGCATCGACCGGGCGTGTTCGCTGAGTTCCAGCGAACAGGGGCAGGTCGAGGAATAGACATAGTCAAGGTGCATGATCTTCTGACGCACACCGTTCTGTTCGACCAGTTCCAGGGCGATGTCGTAATACTGGTACCCCTCAAGGCCCGAGCGCAGGCTTTTGATCCTGTCCGGGTAGGAAAAGCGCATCTGGATACGGGCGTCGAAGCTGTCCAGATCGGACATGTAATCGTCCAGAGCGGATTCCATAACCTCAAAGCTGAACGTCCGTTCCGCATGTTTGTAGAAAGACCGCATGATCCGGGACATGTTGATGCCCTTTTTCTCGGCCTCGAGGCTGACCGTGCCGGTGATCGAGGTTTCCAGCGTCAGGTCTTCGCCCTCTTTCCGGTGGAACCGGATCGGCAGGCGGAAGTTCGAAATACCCACATGTTGGATCTGCTGTTTGGCCCCACGGATCAGGCTGGACGGGCCGTTCTGCAAATCTGGCAAGGATGCGCGGTACGCCGCATCGACGGTAAAGTCATCGGGGTAAGCGCGCGAAAAAGGCGGATAGTTGCCCGCTGCCAAACCGGGCAGCAGCCGGGCCACAGCCGGGTCAAGCTGGTTTATCTCGGCTTCCGAGGCAGATTTGGCCCATTGCCGCAGAACGTTCAAAGCCTCGGCAGCCTTGTCCCGATCCGGTTTTTCATCAATGTCGCGCGGGTGAACATTCATCAGCGGCGGTTCCTTGGTTGGTCGTCGGACTATATATGACTGATGGTCTAATACCAGTCTAACCCGATACGTCGGCAATAGCAGCCCGGATTGAAAAATCCGGCGCAAAACCGTCATCTCGCAACAGTTAGCGCCTTTTAAAGGTGGGAACAGCGGGCGGCACGCCTGGCTGCCGCCCGAAACAAAGTGGCCGCTTAGGCACGCAGCCTGCCCCCCAGTACAAAAAGCGGGGGGCTTTGGTTTATTTCTGCGAGGCTTCCAACGCTTGCCGAAGGTCGGCCAGCAAGTCACCGGCATCCTCAAGCCCGACGGAAAAGCGGATCAGACCCGGTGCAATGCCCAACTGGTCCTTCTGCGCGTCGCTAAGACGCTGGTGCGTTGTTGTCGCCGGGTGCGTCGCGATGGATTTGGCATCGCCCAGATTGTTCGAAATCACCGGGATGGTCATCGCATTCAGGAAGGCAAACGCTGCATCCTTGCCGCCCTTGATGTCCAGCGACAGCACGGTTCCGCCCTTGCCGCCCAACTGGGTCTGAACCAGCGCGTTCTGGGCATGGGTTTTCAGACCGGGGTAAAGTGTACGTTCCAGCGCCGGGTGCCCTTCCAGCGCCTCGGCAATCTTTTGCGCGCTTTCGGCTTGAGCATTGACCCGCAGCGCCATCGTCTCAAGACCCTTGAGCATGATCCACGCATTGAACGGGCTCAGCGCGCCGCCGGTATGCTTAAGATAGGGTTCAACGGTTCCTCGGATGAAGTCCTTGGTTCCGATGATCACACCGCCCAGCGCACGGCCCTGCCCATCGATATGCTTGGTCGCTGAATAGACGATCACATCCGCACCCTGCTGGATCGCGCGCGAGAACACCGGGGTCGAGAACACGTTGTCCACCACGACAACGGCTCCGACCGCATGGGCCAGATCGGCCACGGCGGCGATATCGATCACCTCAAGCGTGGGGTTCGACATGGATTCAAAGAAAACGGCCTTGGTGTCCGGGCGGATCGCAGCCTTCCACTGTTCCAGATCGGTGCCGTCAACAAAGGTCACGTCCACGCCATAGCGGCTCAGGATGTTTTCAAGGATATAGAGGCACGAGCCGAACAGCGCCTTGGCCGAAACGACATGGTCCCCGGCCTTCAGCATCGAGGTCAGCGCGCCGTTGACGGCGGCCATACCCGAGGCCGTCGCAAACGCATCTTCGCCGCCTTCCAGCGCCGCGATGCGCTGCTCGAACATGGACACGGTCGGGTTGCCGTAACGGGCATAGATGAACTCGTCCGGGCCACATTCCAGAAACCGGGCCTCGGCCTGTTCAGCGTTTTCGTAGACGAAACCCTGCGTCAGAAAAATCGCCTCGCTCACCTCGTTATACTGGCTGCGACGGATGCCGCCATGGACGGCTTGGGTGCGTTTGTTCCAGTTCTCGCTCATCTCAATCCTTTCAGCCTCGGGTGGAGGCAAACAAAAAACCCCAGACGCGGCCAAGCGAAAGGGGTCTTTCATCCTGACCTTTTAGCGGTGTTGTTTAGCGTGGCCCGCAATCCGGTAACAAATCGCCACGTAGCTTCAGGATCGCAATACGCCTCGGGCGGTTCTCGGTCAAGCCCGGCCTGCGGTTCGGTCACGCTTTCGTAAGCGGTACTTGCCGAACCGGCAGAAACCCGCATGATCCCCGTCAACATCAGGAGAACACATGGCTGACCCGATTGATCTGTATTTCTGGCCGACACCGAATGGCTGGAAAGTTTCCATCGCTCTGGAGGAGATGGAGCTGCCCTACACCACCCATCTGATCAATATCGGCAAGGGTGACCAGTTCGACCCCGCGTTCCTGAAAATCGCGCCCAACAACCGGATGCCCGCCATCGTCGATCCCGACGGGCCGGACGGCGCACCTGTTTCGGTTTTTGAAAGCGGCGCGATCCTGATGTATCTGGCCCGCAAGACCGGGCGGTTCTATGGCAGGACCGAGCGCGACCGGATCGCGGTCGAGGAATGGCTGATGTGGCAGATGGGAGGCGTTGGCCCGATGGCGGGTCAGGCGCATCACTTCCTGAAATACGCCCCGCAACTGGACCCGCCGCAGGACCTGCCCTATGCCAAGGACCGCTACCGCGCCGAGGTCGCGCGCCTGTACGGCGTACTGGACAGGCGGCTGGCCGAAAACGAGTATGTCGCGGGCGATTTCTATTCCATCGCCGACATGTCGATCTGGGGCTGGGCCAGCCTGTGGGAAGGCCAGCAGCAGGTGCTGGAGGACAAACCGCACTTTGCCCGCTGGCTGGAGACCGTCAGCGCCCGCCCAGCCGTTCAGGCCGGACGCGCGTTGTATGCCGAGTTGCGAGGGGATCACCGGGACAAGCAGGCGCAGAGCGTTTTGTTCAAGCGGTAAGACTTATGGGCTGCTTTGAGGCCTCACCTGACCTTGAATTTTCGTGCTGCATGCGCTCGCAGAACAGAAAATTTTTGCATGCGCGCAAACTCTCGTGTCGCGGCGCGGCGGGAAATCCGGCCATTCATGCAACATGCAGCAATTCTGAAACCGCGAAATCACACAGCGCGGACCTTCCAGACCTTGAGGTTTTCGCATACTGCTGTCGCAGAAAGACCCGTGCAGTTGCAGCATCACGCTCGTGGCGCCGCAGCAGATTTCCCGTTTCCGGCCATTCACCCGTGCAGCTTTGGCCAATATCCATACCGACCATTCGCTGCAGGCTGATCGTGCGATTGAGGCGCGCAACAAACCGATCTTTGTGAGGGAAAAAATCAACGGCGAGCGCGATTTTGTCCCATTCATGGCTCCGGTGAAATTCAGCTCAACCATTTTGCCTGCGAGTTAGGCTGTGCATGGTTTGGCTTGAGGAGCACACATGGTCGACGTGCAGGGCCAGGATCTCCCTAAAACAGTCTGCGGCCTCGTTGGGCTTTTGCACCTTAGGGAGTAACAAACCAAACGTCATCCATCTCTCGGGCTCGATTGGAACCACAGAAACCCTGCATCGAAACGGGTGGGCAACCATCTCATCCGCAATCGTGATCCCAGCACCTTCCGCGACCAGAGCGCAGGCCAGCTGCGATGCAGAAACTTCGTGCGTTTTGCGCGGCGTCACGCCTGCCGAATTGAATGTGTCATCCAACTGATCGCGCAGCAGCAGCCCATGCATCAAACGAATGACGGTATCGTTGGCGAGCTGATCGGCGGTCACTTGGTCTGCATCCGACAACGGATGGTCCTTCGGCAGAATGGCCAATGCCCGGACCCGGACCAGCGGTGCCGTCCGAATATCAGGATGGCTGACCGGAAGGGCCGCGATGCCGATGTCGTATTCCTGCCCGGCCAGCCATTTTCCAGCCTCGCGGCGGGCGCGCACATCGAGGGTCACGTTTACGTCAGGGTACGCTTGAATGAACTGCCCGACAGCGGGCGCAGACAGGAATTGGGCAATCCGTGGCATCGTCACGATCCTGAGGCTTTCGGTCCGGCCCGCCCGGATTTCCCCTGCAATCCGGGGAATCTCGTCAAGATTGTCGAGGATGCGCCCGGCCTCGCGGTAGAACGCAATCCCTTCTGTGGTGGGGGACAGGCTGCGCCCGCTGCGGTCAAACAGCCTTAGTTTCAGTTCAGCTTCCAGACCGCTGATCAATCGGCTGATGGCAGGCTGGCTCAGATGCATGACCTCAGAGGCGGCGGCGACGGAGCCTTCGGAAAAGGCATAGCGGAAGGCGCGAAGCGCTTTGATGTTCATAGCCTCGACTCTTTACTATTTTGCAGTATTAGATGCTATCTTTGCAGAAATCGCAATCCAAGCGCCTGCTAGAAAGGCTGCGTCACTATTTTTGGAGGAGCCCAAATGAAACGCAGAGCATTCCTTGGTGCTGTTACAGCTGCGGCGGCGCTGGTCGCGACCGCCACTGCCAGCCACGCGGCTGACTGGCCAAAACGCCCCATCAACCTGGTCGTGCCTTACAAGGCCGGGGGCGGGACAGACGCCTATGCGCGTGCCATCTCTGCCGCCGCAGAAGGTGTGCTGGATGTGCCGGTTGTCGTCGTGAACAAGCCCGGCTCGGGCGGGCTCAATGGCGCCAATGCCGTGGTCGGGGCCCGGCCTGACGGATACACGATGATGATGACCTCGGGCGGGTCGTTCCTGCTGTCGACCATGACGCGCGACACCAAAATCGACGCGCTGGACAGCTTTGATTTCGTGGCGCAGGTTGGTCAGTTGCGCACGTCTCTCATGGTGCCGACGGGCAGCCCCTATCAGACCGTGCAGGATGTCATTGACGCGGCAAAGGCAGATCCTGGTTCGCTGCGTTGGGCCCATTCCGGTCGCGGTGGATTCCACCATGTGGGCGGTCTCGGCTTCCTGGCCAATAACGGGATCGAAGCGCAGGATGTCCCATTCAAAGGCGGCGGCCCAACCCGTGCGGCCCTGATCGGTGAGCAGGCCGATTTCGGCTTCCTTGGGGTGCAGCAGCTTCGTGGATTTGAAGAGCAACTGCGCGCCCTGGCCGTCAACAGCGCTGACCGCGACACGATCATGTCCGATGTTCCCTCCTTCGGAGAGCTGGGCGTTCCCTTCGCCGCCGTGTCGTCTCCCGTGATCGTATTCGCGCCCAAAGGCACACCGACCGAAGTCATTTCCGCCATGGAAACGGCACTGGCCGAGATTGCCGCCAAGCCGGAATTCGCCGAGCTTCTGGCCGAACGCGGCACCGGCCCGGTCTACGCAAGTGGGGCAGACGCCAAGGCCACATTGACCGCAATGAAAGCGGATGCCGCTCCGTTGGTCGAGACCTTGAACAACTGAGCCGGGCGGTGGTCTGGCCGGCATCAGCTCCGGCCCGGCCATCCCATCTCAACTATTTCCGAAGGAGGACGCCATGCGGGATATGGTCGAAGGAATTGTACTCGCGCTATTGTCTCTGATCGCGATCTGGGGCGCCTGGCAGGTCCCTGCCGCAAGCCCCGGCGACACCTGGGCCGGCGTCGTGCCATTCGCTGCCTCGGTTGCCCTTCTGGCGCTTTCAGGCCTGTTGTTGTTCAGCGGGATGCGCGCCACGCAGACAGGTCACGACGTTGCCCAAGAACGTGACACCGGCACGCTCGACATCCTGATCCTGTTTGCGGTTGCGCTGATCTATCAGCAATCCTTCCGCTGGTATGGCTATGTCCTGCCCACGGCAATTGTTGCTCCGGTGGTTCTCTACATCTTCGGTGTCCGCAACTGGATCGAGCTGGCTGTATCCATGATCGCCTGCCCGCTCATCTTCCACATCATCTTCTTCGAGCTGCTCGGTGTCTTCCCGCCCTATGGCGAGGTGTTCGACCTGCTCGACTGGTTCCGGGGGTAAACCTAATGGAGATCTTTCCCGCCCTTCTGTCGGTCATCACCGATCCGACGCTTCTGTTCGCCATCGTTCTGGCTGCTGCCGTCGGCATGATCGTCGGCGCCACGCCCGGCCTCACCGCCTCCGCGGCCATCGCAATGCTCCTGCCCATCACCTTCTACATGTCGCCACTGTTTGCGCTGGCGTTCCTCTATGTGATCGGCAAATCCGGGCGTTATGGCGGCTCGGTTGCCGCGATCCTGTTCAACACGCCCGGAACGGCGGCAAGTGCCGCAACGCAGATCGACGGCTATCCGCTGGCCCGCGCCGGCAAGGCCGGAAAGGCGATGAAGGTCGCCACAATCTCGTCGGTCATCGGTGATTTCATGGGTGATGTCATGCTCGTGATCGGCGTAGGGTTCATCGCCGCCATCGCGCTCAAGCTCGGCCCGCCCGAAACCTTCGCCATCTATTTCGCAGCCTTCGTGGTGATCGGGTCGGTGATCGGAAAATCGGTCACCAAGGGCCTGATCTCGGCCCTGCTCGGCATCCTCGTGGCCATGGTCGGCCTCGATCCGATCTCCAGCGAGGAACGGTACACGTTCGGTTCGTTCGAGCTGTCGAACGGCATCGGCCTAGTCCCGCTCATGATCGGTGTCTTCGTGCTGGGCGAGGTCTTTGCCCAACTCGAAGAGCGCAAGAAGGCAAAAGGCGAGGTCCGGGAAAACGAAAGCGATCCCACCGGGCACAGCCTCACTTACGAAGAATACAAACCCTGCATCCCGCACGCCGTCCGGGGCGGGTTCATCGGGGCGGGGATCGGCGTTCTGCCGGGGCTCGGCTCGGCCATCGCGGCCTTCATCTCCTACGGCGAGGGTAAGCGCCGCGCCAAGAACCCCGAGCAATGGGGCAAGGGCGCATTGGAGGGCGTCGCCGCGCCCGAGGCCGCCAACAACGCTGTGTCCGGCCCGTCGATGGCACCGCTTCTGACCCTCGGCATCCCGGGTTCGACCATCGGGGCCATCCTGCTGGGCGTCTTCCTGATCCACGGCATTCAGGTCGGCCCCACCCTGTTCCTAACGGACAAGGAACTGGTCTATCAGCTCTTTGCCTGCGGGATGTTGGGGATCCTTGCCTACGGGGTGATCGGCTATTTCGGCGCCACGCAGGTCGCGCGCCTGATCCTGAAAGTTCCGGTCAACGTGCTCTACCCGCTGATCTTCATGACCGCCTTTGTCGCCGCCTATTCCGCCCGCGGTTCGATGTTCGACGTGACCGTCATGACCGTGGCCGGTTTCGTGGGCTGGCTGATGCGCAAGTTCGACTTCAACGTTGCGGCGTTCGTGATCTCGTTCGTGCTGGCCAAGGGGGCCGAGGAAACGTTCCGTCAAGCATTGCTGATGTCCGATGGCGGCGCGCTCATCTTCATCGAACGCCCCATCGCCGCCGGTTTCCTGCTGCTCGGGCTCGTCGCCATGGGCTTGCGCATCCGGTCGATCATGAAGGAACGCCGGATCGCAGAGGGTGGGCTGGACGATGCTTGATTACCGAATCTACCGCAACTGCTTCTCCTCCGCCGAAATGCGGAGGATCTGGTCCGAGCCTGCCACCATCGCCGCCTGGCTGAAAGTCGAACAGATCCTTGCCCGCTGTCAGGCCGATCTGAAACTGATCCCCGATAACGCGGCTGCGGTGATCGAAACTGTCGGCGTCTCCGATCTGGACACCGAAGCGCTGGCCGCCGAGATGGACCTGGTCGGCCGCCCCATCGTGGGGCTGGTGAAACAGCTGCGCGCGCTGGCGGGCGAGCACGGGTGCCACGTTCACCACAGGGCCACCACGCAGGACATCATGGATACGGCCACGGTCATGCAGATGAAGCTTGGCCTTGCGGAAATTGAGACCGGCACAACCCGGCTGATCGGTCTGCTGGACGGCCATATCCGCGCCCACCCCTCGACCGTGCTAATGGGGCGCACCAATGGTCAACACGCCGTTCCCGTGAAATTGGCAACCAAGCTGACCGTCTGGCGCTCGGAGCTTGTGCGGCGCAACGAGGCTTTGCAGCAAGCCGCTACCCGAGGTCTCAACGTGCAGATCGGCGGCCCGGTCGGAGACCTGCGAGGTTATGAGAACGGTTCCGGAGAACGGGTCAAATCCGCTGTTGCGGAACGTCTCGGCCTTGGCGTTGTCGAGCCGCATTGGCAGAACGCCCGCGATAGCATAGCGGATATCGTCGCTGCGCTCGGCGTCCTTTGCGCCTCGCTCTGCAAGATTGCCCACAATATCAACCTGCTGTCATCATCCGACATTGCCGAGGTCTCCGAAGATCATGTCAACGGCAAGGGTGCGTCCTCGTCCATGCACCACAAGCGCAATCAGCGGGCTTCCGAATTCATGGAAGCAGTCTCCCGCCTTGGCCGGCAGCAAGCCGAACAGATCGGAGAATTCACGCTGCATGAACATGAAAGGTCGGGCGGTGCCTGGATCGGAGAATGGGTGATCGTGCCCGAGGTGTTCCTGCTCACCTCCGGGGCTTTGCACTGGGCTCAGGCACTGTTTGAGGGGCTGACCTTCCATCCCGACATGATGGCGGAGCGGTGCCGGGCTTCGGTCGCTGAGCCAGCCGTCTGATGTGCTGGCGCTGCCGCCGCTTTCTAAACATTTGCTGTCATCATTGACAATCAACTCGCATCTCCCTAAATGCTGTCAAAGATGACAATTTAAGGTGACCCGATGCGATCTTTCAAACTCCCCTCAGCCGCTGGCCTTGCCGCAGCCCTCGGATGCGGGGCGCTCGCCCAATCGCCCGAAACCGCTCCCCTCTCTGTGACCGTCGACGGGCTTCGGAACGGGAACGGCGCGGTGATCGTGGCAGCCTTCGATCAGGCCGAAGCCTTTCAGGCGATGGACATGACCAAGGCCGCCGCGATGGCCCTTGTTCCGGCCGCAGGCACAAAGGTCGCGGTCACCTTTCACGATCTGCCGCAGGGGGCTTATGCCTTTGCCGCGTTGCATGACGAAGATCTGGACGGCGACCTGGACATGAAAGGCGAAGTGCCGACCGAGGGCTACGCCTTTGCCGCCATGGGGCGCCGCGGCTTGCCGTCGAAATTCGAGGATGCGGCGGTTACCGCTGGCGAGGCCGCTGTATCGACATTGCGGCTGAAATACTGGAACTGACATGGTTGGGCGTCCTTCAAACCGCGACGAACGCTATGCGCAGGTGATGCAGGCACTGGTGCGATGTGTGGCACGCTTTGGATTAGAGGGCGCCTCTCTGACCCAGATTGCAGCCGAGGCCGGGCTGACCCGCCCGCTGATCCGGCACCATCTGGGCAATCGCGAAGAAATGATTGCGGCGCTGCAGGACTATGTTCTGCACAGCTTTGCCGAACAGACCGAGGCCCTGATCGAAGCCCTGCCGCCGGACGCGGCCGGTGCGGCGCTGGTCGATCTTCTGTTTGCCGACACCGCCGGGTCGTCCCCGGATATGGTGCTGGCCTTCGCTGCGCTGACAGCACGCGCTGCCGAGGACGCCGACCTGCGCGCCGCCTGCCGCGAGTCCATGCTGGGCTTCGAGGCCGCGATCACCCAAGTGCTGCGCAAAGACTACCCGCAAGCCGACCATCACGCCGTCGACGCCGCGGCCCATGGCATTATCGCGCTGTATCTGAACGTGGCGTCCCTGGCGCCGCTGAGCATGCCGCAAGACTGGACGCAAACCGCCTACACCCTCGCGCGTAACCTGCTGGAAGGATTGAACGACCCATCATGAATCAGACCCGCGCACTCAACTACGTCGCCTTCGCCGCGCTGATGATCACGACGGCACTTGGCTATCAGTCGCTCTGGGGGCTGCTGTTCCTCTACTGGACGGTCCAGAGTTACCACACGGGCTATGCGTTCCTGCTGTCGGACGTGACGCGCGAAGAAGACCCGGTTCTGTACTGGCTGATCCTGATCGCCTGGATCGTCTTCTGCATCCTGCTGGTGATGGCCGATTTTCTGCCCGGTTGGGGCTGATACCATTCTTAGGAGTACTTGAATGACCCGAATGCTGCACCTGCTGCCCGTCGAGGCCTATACCTCGCAGGCGTGGTTCGACCGCGAAATGCGCGACATCTTCTCAAAAACCTGGCGCTACGCGGGGTTCATGGAGGATGTCAGCGAACCCGGTCAGTACATCACCGTTCAGGCCGGACTGAACAACATCTTCATCGTGATGGGCCGCGACCGCCGCCTGCGTGCGTTTCACAACATCTGCCGCCACCGCGGCACGCAACTGATCCGCGCCGTCGGCAAGACGCAAAAGGCGCTGACCTGCCCCTATCACGACTGGACCTATGATCTGGAGGGCAACCTGATCTCGGTGCCCGAAGAACAGGAAGAATTCGGTCAGGTCGACAAATCCTGCCTGGGCCTGAAACCCGCCAGGGTCGACATCTGGAAGTCGATGATCTTTGTGCACCCCGACCCCGACGCGCCCTCGATCGCCGAATGGTTCGGGCCGGTCGAGCCGCATATCGGCCCGCACGTTCCCGAAGAACTGGTCGAATACGAAGAACTGAACAACAGCTACGAGATCAAGGCCAACTGGAAGGTGGTGGTCGAGAATTACATCGACGTCTACCACCTGAGCCATCTGCATTCGAACACGCTGCAGATGTATGACCACAAGGCGGCGAAATACCACTGGGAAGGCCCCCACTACATGTTCTGGGAACCGCCGGTCGAGGCATTCCTAAAGGATCAGGAGGCCAAGCTGATCGCCCCACGGGTGATCCCAAAGGACATGAACGGCGCCTGGGTACCGATGCTGTTCCCGGGGATCGGGCTGGCCGGGTCCGAGGATGGCTGGAACATCTTCATTGTCGAACCGCTGGGCCCTGAACTGACCCGCGTCAGCAACCGGGGGCGGGTCTCGAACAGCTCTGGCTGGGATTTTGCCAAGCAGGAAATGCGGTCCTCGAATTTCTGGACCAAGTTCGGCCTCAGCGGCAAGTACGAAGACCATGACGCCATGAGCGAGGATGACCCGATGGTCGCGGGCGACTTCACCGGCGAGGATATCTATGCCTGCGAACAGCAGCAGAAATCGTTGAAATCCCCTTATTTCGAAACTGGTCCCGCCGCCGTCGGCGAAAGCCCGGTGGTCGATCACCAGAAGGTCGTTCTCGAATGGTTGGGAGAGGGCAAATGAACGCACGCAGCTTCCACCCGCTGACCGTTCTCGACACCCGCGACGAAATCGGCGGCATGGCCAGGACGGTCATGTTCGACGTGCCTGACGGCCTGCGCGAAACCTTCGCCTGGCGGCCCGGCCAGCACCTGTCGTTCCGCATTGCAGTGAACGGAGAGGAACAGCGCCGCAGCTACTCGATCTCGTCCTCGCCTTTCACCGGTGATCCGCTGCGGATCACAGTGAAGCGGGTTCGGGACGGTGTGGTCAGCAACCACATCAACGACAACGTGCGGAAAGGAGACGTGATCGAGGTGATGCCGCCCTTTGGCGGGTTCTGCCTCGATCCCGGCGCAACGTCGCGACGCACGCATTACTTCTTTGGCGCCGGCTCTGGCATCACACCGCTTTATGCGATGCTCAGCTCGGTCATGGCGGCAGAGCCCAACTCCTTCGCGCATCTGGCCTATGGCAACAACAACGAAAAATCCATTCTGCTGCACGATGAACTGAACGCCGTCTGGGAAACCAATCCCGAGCGGATGACGGTCCATCACATCTTTTCCAAACCCGGTTTCTGGTCCTCTGCCGATTACTGGCGCAAGGGCATTATCGACAAACCCGCGATCGAGGCGCTGATCGCCGAGAACCCACCCTATGCGCAGGACGCGCACTACTATATCTGCGGGCCGGGCGGGATGAACAAGGCAGTCAAGGCCGCATTGATGTCGCTCGACGTGCCCGCCAACCGCATCCACATGGAAAGCTATGGCGGCGTGGCAGAGCTCGACACCAGCGTTGAAGGCGTGGCCGCAACGGCAGACATCACACTCGGCGGCACCCGGCATTCCATCGACGTGGCCAAGGGGCAAACGGTTCTCGAAGCGGCCAAATCCGCAGGGCTGAAACCACCCTTTTCCTGCCAGTCGGGCGTCTGCGGCGCCTGCCGCGCCAAGCTGACCAAAGGCGATGTCCACATGCGCGCCCGCATGGCGCTCGAGGACGCGGATATTGCGAAAGGGGCGATCCTGACATGCCAGTCGCTGCCGGTGACGGAAGCCCTGACGCTCAGCTATGACTGATCGCTTCAAGGGCGACGAGGCCGGTACATTCTTCATCGCATGTATCGGCCTCACCCTGGTGACCTGGCGCATAAGCTTCACACTCGGCGCCTATGGCGAGGTGTTCTACACTGATTTCATCACCATCTGGCTCGTTTCGCTTGCCGCATTGGCTGCAGGTATGGTGATCGAGCGGACAGAGGACAACGTGCGCTATCTGACGTGGTGGGGCAGTGTTCTTCTTCTGTTGCCAAGCACGATGATGACCGCAACATTCTGGGCTCCTGACGTTACCGCGCTGCAAGGTGTCTTGCCATTGCTCCTTCTACCATCCATCCCTTACATCGCGTACATTCTGCTTTCCGTCGCAGTGCCAGAAGCGATTGAATTGCACAACCGCCGCCTTTTGCTCAGGCTGATTGTCATTGTATTCTCAGTCAACGTGGTCAGTTTTCTGGTCGGCATATTCAACTATGTGTTCATGTCCTGCGATGATTTCGCCTTGGCCGGAGATCTACCACCAAAAAACTGCTGGAGCGCTGCACCAAATTGAGTTGTTTGGGTACGCGTATGAACATGAAGGCCAATGTATTGACTACAGCCGTTCTTATTTGGCATCGCCTGCGATGGTTTCTCTGCGATCAGTTCCAGTGACCGGTTCTCCCGCTGCCTTGCAGCGATAAGGTTCGGACCTGTGTGAAACTTCTAGTGCCGTGTGCATTCGCAGCGTGAAAGTTAAATTCACAGGTTGGGCTCGAAGCTGCCCAATGCGTTTGCGTCGTTCGCCAATGAAGCAGCAAGCTGACAACGGCCATTCAAACCACCAGTAAACTGAGGCGTCAGCGCTGTGCTGATGTCTGGGTTTGGCGGGAGGATTGGAGGGCGCACAATGCCAAGAGTCCAACTTCCCGCTGTCACCCCGAAACGAAGAGCCTGGAACAAGGGCCGGATTATCGGCCAGAAACGACCACTGTTGCCGAAACAGGTCTGGGCGATCCGCGCGCGGCTCGAGCTGGCGGGCAACCTGCGCGATCTTGCGCTGTTCAACGTGGCCATTGATAGCAAGCTTCGCGGATGCGATTTGGTGAAACTGGCCGTCGCCGACCTGGTGAGGGATGATCGCGTTCGCGAACGCGTGTCCGTGATCCAGAGCAAAACCAAGCGGCCTGTTCAGTTTGAACTCTCTGAAAACACGCGGGATACCATTGCCGCATGGATCAAGTCACCGGAGATGCTCGGCTGCCGTTTCATGTTTCCCAGCCGGTTTCACGACCGCCCGCATATCTCAACACGCCAATATGGCCGGCTTGTGTGGGATTGGGTGGCCGCGATTGGGCTGGAGCCCAGCGGATACGGCACCCATTCGCTGCGCCGGACCAAAGCAGCGGAAATCTACCGCAAAACCGGAAATCTTAGGGCGGTTCAACTGTTGCTCGGGCACACAAAGGTTGACAGCACAGTCAGATATCTTGGTGTCGAACTTGAAGATGCGCTGAGTATCGCCGAGCAAATCGACATTTGAACCACCATGGCGGGCGGCTCTTGCCGTTCGCCAATTCAGACCAGACCTACGGTCGCACCGCGGCAGTGGTTCGGTTCGAGCCCAGAGTGCCGGATGCTGCGCAGACGTAATTGCCGGACAACCATTGAAACCCGACGTTAGCGATATTGAGGACGGCCCGGAGCTGCCGTCCATTGGACAACTTCAATGCTGCGTTGCGGTTCGTCAAACCTGCAGTTCGCTGCCAGCGCGAGACAGGGGGAAGGCCAGTCGAACAGTTCGCGGATTTTCCGGGCCTTCAGCCAAACGCCTTACACGCGCGCAAACAGTCCCAGCAGTTTCAAGGCCGCATCGGAGCTTGGCTGAAGCGGCCAATAGTCCAGTTCGGACACCGAAGTTACGAGAGGTTGAGTACACGATACTGAATCTTGGGTGTAGTTTGCTATCTGCCCCCAAGAAATCCAATTCTATATCGCTACACAGTACTCAAACCGACCGCTCAGACCTAGATCCATCTATCTGCTCAATGTTAACCTCGGCCAGCGAAGAAATGACGCAATCCGCAGCCGTTAGTTCACTCTCGTGATCTTCATGAAGAAGACCTACGCAATAGAAACCACCATTCTTTGCCGCTTCGACACCGGAAGAGGAATCCTCGATCACGATACATTCATCCACATTAAGCCCCAGCCCGCTGGCGGCGGTGAGGAATATATCAGGGTTGGGTTTCCCTTTTTCGACATCGTCGCCTCCGATAACAACCGGAAAGGCATCCAACAAACCAGCTTTTTCGAGAACGGCTCGGACATTGGCGCTGCTGGAAGCGGCCGCCAGCCCGTAACCCTCCGACTGGCATTGTCTTACGAGGTGCACAGCAGCATCGAAGACACGAAATTCGCCTCGCTCGATCATTTCAACATAATAGTCATTTTTTTTGTCTGCGGCGGTTCTGACTTCATTCTCCGAATGCCGGGTCATGACCGCGCGCGCGCCGTCATAACGAGGGCGCCCATCGACAAGTCGCCGGTATTCCGCCCTTCCAAACTCATACCCGTATTCTTCGAACATGCGTTTCCAAGCAGCAAAATGCGCCGGTACGGTGTCGACCAAAACACCATCGAGGTCAAAGATCAGTCCTTTGATCGGCATGCTGAATCTCCTGGTTCGAGCCTGTGCAAGAAACACGTAGCATGTAAGGATTTTTCTTCAATCGGCTGGCATGTGAATGTTTATATGGCATAGTTATTCACGCTGTCAGGATCCTGCTAACGAACAATATTGAACAAATGATCGACGTTAAAAAACTTCCATTTGAAGAACGCGCCCAGTGCGCTGCCTATATGCGCGCAACGCACAACATGTCGCAGGTAGAGATAGGAGCAATTCTTGGTGGCCTGTCTCAACCGCATGTATCGCGGTTACTGAAACACGCTGAACGCCAAAACTACTTGGTCATCGAACAACGCTTCGTCAAAGAACAATTCTCAGACGAGTGGATTGCCCAGATGGACGAAATGCTGGCTCCTTCAGGGTTGAATTCTGATCTGAAGCGATATTGCAACAGGAACAAGCTTAGACCGCCTCGGCTTGGGGTGTTTGAAAGCGGCCCGGGGAACACCGAGGCTGCGCTGTCACAGCGCCGTACCAGGTTTGGACGAACCGCATCCGGACGATTGATAGAACTGATCGAGAAATCGAACGTCATCGGCGTTGCGTGGGGTCGAACAATCAAGTCTCTGGCAGAAGGGATTGCAGCCTCAAGGCAGCCCATAGATAAGTCGCAAAAGACTGAGTTTGCAGCGGTTTGCGCAGAATTGATGTCGCTGGCTCAGCATGGATACTCTGCCAGCCGGCTTGCCGGAACGTTTGATGAGCTATTTAACGATCAGCCGGAGGATAGCCCTCAGCTCACTGGTTTCCCGGCATACATACCCCGTCACTACGATGAGACCATGCGCCGTTCCATTTGGCAGTACATCTCTGACACCCCGGGATTTCACCGCGTGTTTTCGGGTCCAGACGCATTGATTGATAAAATGGATATGTTGATTTCCAGCGTCGGGTCTTCAAGCACTCCGGTTCTGGGCAGTTTTGAAGAGCTGGTTCAGGCTGGCGGGTTAAGGGCTGACGATCTCCGGCAATTGGTCGTCGGGGACCTTGGCGGTATTTTGATCCCGAGAACCGAAATTTCACAGGCCAAGATGGACCTGATTGACGAGCTGAATGGGCTGTGGACCGGGATCAAAACAGAGCATGTCAAAGCCATCGCAGATCGGGCATTTGACGATCCTGATCAAAGTGGTGTTGTGGTCGTCGCGATTCAGAAGGAACGAGGCGATACGGTATTCGAACTGATCACCCGGGGACTTGTTAACGAATTGCTCATCGATCACGCGGCAGCGGAACAACTGCACACGCGCGTTGCTGAGGCTCTTGCAGACTGACGATAGCACCTCGGCACACCTTGACCATTCCTGCGAGAAAAATCTTGGTTGTCACGCAGGCTGCGGTGCTAAGACCGCTTCCTCTCCGGAAATCAAAGTAACAGGATGGCCCATCACCTCGATATCCTCTTTCGTGCCGGACGGAGCAATCAGCTTAAACCGACACTCGTCATGAGAAATCAGAACTTCGACGTCATTCCCCTGCCACTTCAGATTAAACCGGATGCCGGACCATGCCTCGGGCAGCCAGGGTTTGAACGTCATCTTGCCGTGCTTGACCCGGAACCCGCCAAACCCACAAACAAGCGACTGCCAGGTGCCACCGGCCGATGCGATATGCATCCCGTCCTGTGTGTTTCCCTGATTGTTGACCAGATCAACAAAGGCAGAACGTTCGAAATAGTGATGGGCCGAGGAAATGTCGCCAACTTCAATCCCCATGATCGAATGAATGGCCGGGCTAAGTGATGACTTGTGCATCGTGCGTTTCTCGTAAAACGCGTAATTCGCCTTTTTGATTTCGTCTGAAAACTCGTCGGGCAAGAGATAATTCAACATGATCACGTCAGGTTGCTTGAGCAGCATCGAGCCATTCAGTGAAAAGTGATCATGCCCCTCGGGGTAGACTGGCATACGGTTTTTGTCCCATTCGGTGATGGGAATGTCCTTGAGCTGGAAATACCCTTCAAACTGTTCGATCAGATTGCGGGAGGGATCAAATGGAACATAGATTTTTTCCGCTGTTTCCAGCCACTGATCCACTTCTTTTCGGGTTAAATCCAACCGTATCAGCAATTCGTCATGAACTGCTGAAGTGGTTTTGCTGAATTCTGCGAAAACGCGAGCCGATTGTTCAAGGTGCCATTTCGCCATCCGATTGGTGAATGTGTTGTTGTCGACATGTTCGTGGAACTCGTCCGGCCCGATAACATTTGTCAGCTCGTACCGGTCCTTGTCTTTGTTCCATTCCAGCCGACTGATCCAGAACCGGCTGGTTTGATACAAAACCTCGGCACCGAAATCGCGAAGGAAATCTCTGTCTCCGGTCGCCGCAACATAACTGAGGATGCCATATGCCACGCATGCGGTGACGTGAATCTCTTCTTCTCCGGTCCAGATACGGTTCGCACCGTCCGCTGTCCATTTTGGCGTTGTCTCTACTCCGGTATCAGCAGATTCCCACGCGTACTGCGCGCCCTTAAGCCCATTCATTCGGGCGTTCTCAAGTGCGCCGTTCAACGTGTTGAAACGGTATTTCAGAAGGGCTTTGGCTGTATCCGGCTGCGTGAAAATGTAGAATGGCAGCAGGAAGATCTCGGTATCCCAGAAAACGTGCCCTTTATACCCCTCGCCTGACATGGACTTGGCGCCGATGTTCGCGCGCGGGTCGTTTTCGTTTGCGGCAATCAGCAGATGATAGATGTTGAAACGCATTGCACGCGTTGCTTCTAGATCACCCGTCACCACACAATCACAGGCGTCCCATTTTTCGCGCCAGGCTGCGGCGCTTTCGCTCAGACAGGCGGAAAATCCCTTGGCATGCGCGGTCTCAAGGGAGGCTTCGCACTTGGCCGCCATTTCCGCGCCGTTCAGATCTCGCGATGTATAAATCGACACCAGCTTTTCGAAAGTCAGACTTTGCCCGTTGAGCGCCTCGACAGAAACGGTTTGTGAAACCTGCTCATAGCCACGATTTGCGACTTTGAACTCGCTGAAGGCAGGACAATCCAAGGCAGACGCCATGCCAATCGAAATGCCAGTGTCCAGTGTCAGAGTTTCGATATAGGACGCATCGCTGCTTGCATGTGACTGAGTGACCTTCATGTGCCGGCTTTTGGCCCACTTCTCCCATTTAACTTCGGGGTGGAAGACGGGATTTCCCTGATAAGCTGGCAGGCGGTCCAGATTGTATCGATGGGCATCAAGGGCGCTTTCGACAGTGATCTCCGAGGAGTAGTTCTCAGGCGTAACCGTCAGGCGAATGCCACAGATGTGCTGATCGGCAAAACTCGCAAATCGGATGCTGGTGATGCGAGTGCGACGGCCTTTGCTATCTTCAAAAACCGTATCTCGGTGGAGAAATCCGGTCTGCAGATCCAACACGCGCTTGTGTTCGACCACTTTACACGTTTGGACATCCAGAATTTCACCTTCGACACGAACCCGAAGCGGCAGCCAGGTCGGCACATTGACCTGATCGATCACCGTCGAGTCATGGTGATCGTAAACACCAGCCAGATAGGTGCCAGACAGCTCTCCTTTGTGACCCTCTTCCAGCGATCCACGTGTGCCCTGATAGCCGTTGCCGACCGTGAAAATGGTCTCCTTGAAGTTCGCTTCATCCAGATTGAATTGGGTTTCTTCAATCAGCCAGTCGCTACTGCTCAGCATTGTCTGCATGTCAGGGCTCCATTCGGGTGATATTTCGGGTAATTCAGTCGCCGTAGGTTTCGGCAATCTGACGTTCGGTTTCTTCCAGTGATCCGTAGACATCCAGCTCGCTGCTCGAGCAGCGCTGCGCCCCGGCACAGTTGCCGAACTGGCAGGCTTTGACGAAGTCGCGGGTCTTGAGGTAGCCAAAGGCCAGGCCACCAGCAAAGCTGTCACCGCAGCCCGTGGTGTCGACCACATCCTCGACAAGCACCCGCTTGACCAGATGTTCCCGCATCCGGCCGGTTGCATCCTTGTGGTAGACGGCGCAGCCGTGTTGATCCAGCGTGACGTAGAGCGCCTTGACGCCCAGATCCAGGCAGTGTTGGGCGAACTTGGGCAACTGGTCCATCGTGAGTTCGCTTATTTCCTGCAACTCGTCAGAACCGTATTCTCCCTTGAACCAACTGCATTGAGCCTCTTCCAAATTCATCTTTAGAAGGTCGATATGTGGAAGCCAGCGATCTCGGTCGATCCAGAATTTATGATACCGTTCGCCATGTGCAGAACACCCGCTGGTGGGGCCATGCGCATCAAATACAACCAGACCATCGCTGTTGGCCTTGATGTATCGAATCGTTTCCAACGGAACCTCGAAATCCGTGATCGGAACGAAAACGAAAGCCTCGCAATCCATCAGGTCTTCGATGTCGTCGGGCAGGATCGGGTTCATGAAACCCGTTTGCTTTTCGTTGCGATGGTTCTGATCGACGTAGACAAGATCGATCACCGCGCCCTGATCAGCGTCGCCCGTAACATGGCCGACATCCAGATACGGAAACTCAGACAGCAAGTTGCGAACATTATCGACGTCTGACCGGCGTACATGGCTGACGACGTTGATCCGCGAACCCGGACCGGCCAGCGAGGACATACAGACCGCTGTATAGACCGCGCAGCCAAATTTATTGAATTTCTCACCCTGATAGCTGGTGATGTTGTCCCTTGGGATCGGGCCAAGGACTGCGACATTGATCTTGTCAGACATTTCGGTCCCTTGCTTTTATTCGCTGTTTTGTCGACGGGCGTATGCGTGATTATAGCAGCTTCAGTTCTGATAGATCTGTTCGCTGGTATAGAACCCGCCGTCGATCAACGTGCTGTCGATCGTATCTTTTGACACTGCAAAAACAGGAGTGATAACCGTCGGGATTTCCGTGAAACCGTTGTCAATTAGCGTATGGTCTCCGATCAAATCACTAACTTCCGCATCCGGAGACTGCGCAATTTTCACGGCAATATCCGCCGCCTCATAGGCCAAAGGTTTAATTTGCTTCCAGATTTCCAGCGCCTGCACATCGTTTGCGACCATCTGGACATTCCGCAGATCAGCGTCTGAACCGGCAACAAAGACCTGATCCGCCGATGCCAGATCCTCGTCCGACAATGCTGCCAGAACCCCGAAAGCAAGCCCGCTGTTATTGGCAATGAATGCATCGATGTCGTTGTCATATTCGACCAGAAGGTTTTCGGCAGTGTCTCTGGCCATATCCGGTGACCAGTCCACGTGGCTGCGATCTGCAACAAGTTCGAGCCCCGGATGATCGGCAATCACTTTCAGCACACCGCTGCTGAGCGCTTCGGCATTGGCATCACCGGGCTGACCGCGGATCAGGGCAACCCGACCCGCCACTTCACCACGGGTATCATTCAGCCAGTCCACCATCGCTTCGGCCTGAAGCTGCCCGACAGCCCAACTGTCCTGCATGACCATGACGTCAAGCGGCCCGTCCTGCAGCATCGAGTCGTATCCGACCACTTTGACGCCCTGTTCGTGGGCCAGATCAACCAGTGCTCCGGCGGTTGCGGTGTTGACAGGTTGCAGAACCAGAACGTCCACCCCCGATTCCAGCATTTCCTCAACCTGCTGCAACTGACGCAATGGATCATTGCCGCTGCTATCAAAGATCACATCTGCGCCTTGGGATTCCGCGCGTGCAATGAATAGGGATTTGTCAGTCTGGTATCTGGCTTCCTGCATGGTCTTGAGCAGGAACCCGATTGTAGCGTTGTCCTGCGCTGCCGCGATCATTGGTAGCGATGCGGATAGAAGGCCGGCCAAACCCAAAGCTCTGAGGCCGTTTGTGCGTAAGGTTGCTAAAATGGACTGGACCATCGCTTACCTCCCAACTGTCATTCAAGTTTTCGGGGATTTTGGCTTTGCCCCCGGTGCGTGTGACCGGGGGCAGGCCAGCAACATTATTTCTTCTGCATCACATCGAACCAGACGGCGAGGATGATGATCAGGCCCTTGATGATCAACTGATAGAACGTGACCACACCAAGCAGGCTCATGCCGTTGTTCAGGACCCCGATCAGCAGGGCACCGATGATGGTTCCACTCACCTTGCCAGAACCACCCGCCAGACTGGTACCGCCGATAACGACCGCGGCGATCGCGTCAAGTTCGAACATCGTTCCAAGATTGGGCGAGGCACCGTTCAGACGCGAGGCCAGGATAATTCCAGCTAGGGCCGACAGGACTGAAATGACCGTATAGACAATCATCTTGGTGCGGACGACGTTGATGCCGGACAGGCGAGCCGCATCTTCGTTTCCGCCAAGCGCATAGAGGCGGCGACCAAAACGGGTGCTGTTCAGCGTATAGATCCCGGCAAATGCAATGACTGCAAAGATCGCAACAGGAACGGGGATCCCTTTGTAGCTGGTGAACACGTGGAAGGCCAAAGCAAAACCACCAATCATCACCGCCCCATTGACCAGCAGCTCCTGCATATTCACTTCGACGCCATGCGCCTTGCTTTGCTGAACATCTCGGAAGATCGAATAAACAGCAAGCGCAGCACACACGATCAGCACGATACTGGACATCATCGGCGGGATATAAGCACCACCAATCAATGGAAACACATTACTCGTTACCGGTACAGAACTGCCATTGGTCAGGGTCAGTGCCAAACCGCGTGCGATAGTCAGCATTCCAAGGGTTATGATGAATGGGGGTATGTTGAACTTGGCTATCCAGAACCCGTTCCACAGACCTATTCCAACACCCACGATCAAAAGGGTTGCAGGTACCGCCAATATGGTCGGCACGCCCCATTGCATCATGAGCGTACAGACGACCGCTGATAACCCGACGACAGAGCCAACGGATAGGTCAATACCCGCAATCAGAATGACCATGGTCATGCCTACGGCAATGATCCCGATGATGGTAACCTGACGGGATAGGTTGCTAAGGTTCCTTGCGGTGAAAAATGCGTCGTCGGCAAAGCTGAGCCCAACGACAAGCACGATCAACGCAATTAGCGTCGCGTTGTCCTTTATGAAGTTTATCAGGTGGTTTTCCTTGGCGCCATTGACGCCAACACCTGCAACGTTGCTGTCAGCACTCATTTGCTTCCTCCCTTATGCGCTGCCGGTGGCATACGCCATGATTGCTTCTTTCTTCGCATCGTCCCGTCCAAAGTTTGACACGATCTCGCCTTCGCACATCACCAGAATCCGGTCACACATGCCCAAGACCTCAGGCAGTTCCGAAGAAATCATGATGACGGTGACACCTTGTAGGACCAGTTCGTTCAGCAGCTTGTAAATCTCGACCTTGGCACCGATATCGATCCCACGTGTGGGTTCATCCAAAATGAACACATCCGGCCGTGAGTTCAGCCACTTACCCAAGATGACTTTCTGCTGGTTGCCGCCGCTCAGCGTACCGATGACCGTGTCAATCGACGGTGTTTTAACGCCCAACTGGTCGACATATTCCTTAACGATCTTGCGCTCCTGCTGGGTGTTGATAATGCCCAGAACCTTTGAACTGATCGTCTCAAGCGAGGAAATCGTCGTGTTGAAGGAAATGGATTTGTCCAAAAACAGCCCCAAAGCCTTACGATCTTCGGTCAGCAGCGCGATGCCGGCATCAATGGCGTCCTTCGGCGATTTGATGTCCAGCTTTTGCCCGTTCAGCTTCACTTCACCGGTGGTCTGGTCCGGATAAGCACCGAATACACCGCCAACCAGTTCGGTCCGGCCAGCGCCCATTAGCCCGGAGATGCCCAATATCTCGCCTTTGCGGGCAACGAAGCTGGCGTTCTTGACCAGATAGCTGCCAGGCAGGTCGGGGTTTGTGACGGACAGATCGTTGACCTCCAAAGTCACCTCACCCGGTGTGAAATCGACCTTGGGGAACATATCTTTGATGTCGCGTCCAACCATTCGGGCGATGATCTGATCAAGCGTGATATCCGCGATAGGCGTGACGTCACCGATGGTCTGGCCATCGCGCAGAACCGCAATCCGGTCGGCGATCTGCTCAATCTCTTCCATTTTGTGCGAAATGTAGCACATGCAGACACCGTCGGCTTTCAGCTTGCGGATGATACGGAAGAGATCCTTGACCTCCTTATCTGTCAGCGCCGACGTCGGTTCGTCCAGCACCAGTATCTCGGCCTTGAGCGACAAAGCTTTGGCAATCTCAACCATCTGTTGTTTGCCCACAGTGATGTTCTGCACCAGATCGGTCGGGCGAATGTCATTGATGCCCAGTTCGGTCAGCAGCTTCTGGGTTTCGGCAAAGGTCTGGTTCCAGTTGATCCTGCCCTTGGCATCGGTGAACTGGCGATCCAGAAAGATGTTTTCGGCGACAGACAAACCGGGGATCAGGTTGAGTTCCTGGTAGATGATACCGATGCCTGCTGCCTCGGCCTCTTTTGTATTCGCGAATCGGACCTTTTCGCCGCGCAAATAGATATCGCCTTCGTAGGTCGGATAGGGCCAAACTCCACTGAGCACTTTCATCAACGTGGATTTGCCCGCTCCGTTTTCTCCCATCAGCGCCAGAAGCTCACCCGAGCGGGCTTCGAAATTGACATTATTCAGGGCGCGGACACCGGGAAAATCCTTGATGATACCCTGCATTTTCAGGACGACTTCAGACATGCTTTTTCCCATCACATTCAGAAAGGTATTTCGGACGTTCCCCACCCTGACCGGCAGTTTCTCCGTGACGGGTTAAGGAAGGAGGGCACCATAAAGCTGCGCGCGGGGAGTACACGCATAGGGAGCCAGATGGCGAAACGCCCTCCTTCAGGAAAAGGTCCCGAGGATCAGTTCCCGTAGACTTCTTCCTTGGAGTAGAAGCCGCCAGCGATGATCGTGTCATCGATGTTGTCCTGTGTCACAAGCGTGATCGGGGTCACGATTGTTGGCACATCGGTGAAGCCGTTGTTGATAACCTTGTCCACCTCGACCAGATCAGCAGGAGCAGTGTCCGGCGCTTTAGCCAAAGCCACTGCAACTTCTGCCGCGGTTTCAGCCAAGGGATCGATCTGTTTCCAGATTTCAACGGCTTGCTTGCCTTGCGCGACGTATTGGATGTTGGCCAGGTCGGCATCAGATCCGGCTACAAACACTTTGTCTGATGAAGCCAGCCCCTGTGCTTCCAATGCCGCGATAACTCCACGGGCCATGCCACTGTTGTTGGCGATAAACGCGTCGATGCTGTTGCTGTTTGAGGTCAGCGTATTTTCCGCAGTCGCCATGGCCTTCTCAGAGGACCACCCTTCATGGGCCTGATTTGTTACCAGCTCAAGCCCCGGGTTCGCTTCGACAATCTCCAACACACCGCTGCTCATGGCAATCGCGTTAGAGTCGCCGGGTTGACCTTGAATCAGGGCGATCTTGCCGGACACCTCTCCGTTCTTCTCCTGCAACCATTCGACCATGGCTTCGCCTTGCAGGCGACCCACGGCCCAGCTGTCTTGCATCACCATCGCATCCAGCGGCCCGTCCACAAGCATCGAGTCATACCCGACAACGCGCACACCTTCGCTGTTTGCCATGCTGACCATGCTACCAGCAGTACCGGTATTCACCGGCTGCAACACGATGACATCTGCTCCCTTGGCGAGCATGTTTTCAAACTTAGCCAGCTGGGTCAGCTCGTCATTGTTCGCTGAATCAAAGATAACTTCGGCGCCCAGTTCCTCAGCTTTCGCAGTAAACGCGGCGCGGTCGCGCTTGTAGCGCTCTTCCTGCATGGTTTTCAGCAGAAAGCCAATTTTGACATCGCCTGCAAACGCTGTCCCGGCAGTTAGTGCGACAGCGGCGACAGACAGCAAGGCGGCTCTACGGGTAATGGTCTGCAAAAGGGACATATTTCCTCCAGTGTATGTTCCTTGGCTGCCGGTCCAATTGGGTCGGCAACGCTAAATGCTTCGCAAATTGTGCTGGATATCGGCTAACCGGTAAGAACAAGCATCAATCCCAAAGCGATAACGCTAACATAGCGGTGAAGTTTGAGAGGAGAATTTGTATATTTAGAAAGCATAAATATTCACAATGCCATTGAGACTCCTGCGCCCAAAGGAATTTTACATATTTAACAACACCATAATAGATTGCCACTCACTAATTGAATACATTGAATCCTCTTGGGCAGGCCGCGACAGAGCTGTGCCATAATCGCAAAGCGGGTTGCAAAGCCGCGAATTCGGCAATCAAACATCCTGATGAGATAGCCAGGCCGACACCGTCCGGTGGTTTCTCTGTTTGCGTGCTCAAGCGGACCAATAAGTTAATTCACGCAGACGTCGTCGAATGACCGCTAAGCAAGACTGGGAATGGCTTTTCGCGAGAGCAGCGAAGGTCCGGTTTATCCTTGCTGTTTTCGCCGCCGGCGCGAAGGACAAAAAAGCGGCCGTTCAGATCACGAACGCCAATGACGGTATATTCCCGCTTCTCGTTAGTCGGTCGTGGTTGCAGCGAAAGGGCGGTTCGAATTTCGCGCCTCAGACTGGCATTGAATGACCGCTCTGACGACATCGGCTGCATCGCAGCGATGAGCGTGCCGCAGCTGCAATAGAATGCTGCATTAGCAAACACCTGAAATGGCAATGGCAGCAAAGTCCGCTAAGCGGACTAACCCTCTCCCCCACACCAACACATCCTGTATCCCCGGAATATCCTCGATCCTTGCCGCGATCGCATGGGTTACCAAATGCGCCCTCTGCATCCGGCCCTGCAACGCCCCCGGCGGAGAATCCTTGGCGTGGGGCGACCTGTCAGCGAAACTGGAATTCAGGTTCCGCGGGGAAAGACATGGAAATTCCTGTCCAGTGCCCATTGCGCAGCCTTGCAACGTTCCGCCCGTCAACACGCATCCGGGTCGTCAGGACAAATGCGGCCTGCCCTTTGCGCGCCCCGGCTTTCTGGGCTGCGCCGTCAGAACGCTCGGCCCTGTCGAACAGCATCCCATCGGGTTTTGCCGACCGCCGGGACCGAAAGTTCGGAACCAAATGCGGCTTTCGATCCGTTTCGTCAGACGAGCGCGACGCCTCAATCCGCTTGAGTTGCTGCAACTCTGACCGAAGCCTTTTTGCAGTCTCAGCCTGTCTGCGTTCGAAGGAATAAGCGCTTAGCGCCTCATCGATCATTCGGGCGGTATGAACATATCCCGCTGAACGCGTGAGTTCCGAGAGCTCTGCCAGACGGTCGGAAATCCGGCTTTCGTCCCGAGAGACGGTATTTTCGAGCGATCCTTGGTGCGTTGCGTTGGGCATCCGAACTGACTCTGAAAAGACGTTGAGTGATGCGCAATCCGGCCCGAGCTTTGACACAAGCCGATGCGCAAAGATGCGTGTCACTACGCGCCCGGCGCCGGAGAGTCGACCATCCCGCGTTCAAGTGGCGGAAAAGCGCCTTAATCGCGCATTTGAGGCAAAGAAAACATATCGCCCGTTCTTCAGGCGCGGGTTTGCGGCACGGCGACGGACAATTTAGGATTGATCCGCACGACAGACCTAACCCTGCCCCTGCACCAGCAGGTCCAGCATGCCCGAGATATCCTCGATCTCTTCCGCGATCACGTGGGTCACCGAATGCGCCCGCTGCATCCGGCCTGTCACCTTCAGCAACCGCCCCGAGATCACCGCACGGCGGAAGCGTTCGTAGATTTTGCGCCAGACCACCACATTGACGATCCCGGTCTCATCCTCAAGCGTCAGAAAGATCACGCCTTTGGCCGTCCCCGGCCGCTGCCGCAGGATCACCAGCCCGGCCACGGCCACACGCGCCCCTTCGGGCGGGGCCTCCAGCTGGGCGGAGGACAGACAGGACGGCGGTCGCGGCCAGTCCCGGTTTGAAACCGCGCGGAGAAAAGGGGCAACAAGCATAAGAACAAAGATAGAACAAAATACAGGAAAGTCCAGACACGGCGTGAGGAGTCGCAAATGAGGCTGGAAACACCTAACTCCCTTCACTAAGGAAGGTTTCGAACATCGCAAAAGGAAGACGCACGCAATGGCAAAGATCACCTATGTCGAGCATGGCGGTACCGAGCACACTGTCGAGGTCGCCAACGGACTGACCGTCATGGAAGGGGCCCGTGACAACAATATTCCCGGCATCGAGGCCGATTGCGGCGGTGCCTGCGCCTGCTCGACTTGCCATGTCTATGTCCACCCCGACTGGGTCGAGAAGATCCCGGCCAAGGACGACATGGAAGAGGATATGCTGGATTTCGCCTATGAGCCTGACCCGGCCCGCTCGCGCCTGACCTGCCAGATCAAGGTGACCGACGCGCTGGACGGTCTGATTGTCCAGATGCCCGAAAAGCAGATCTGATGCTGTCCAAAGCGCCGCGTCAGCCCGCCCGCCTGTGGCAATGTCGGGTGCGCAGCGCTTTGCTCCCTTTTGGCCTGTGGTGCGCGCTGCCAATCGCTGTCACGGCAGACACCATCACCGACGCCCGCTTCACGGAACCAACCACGCGATACGCGCATGGTGTTTTGGGCGACAATATCGAATACGGCGCTTTGGAGCTTGTGGTCGATGACACAGTCGTAACGGTTCGTCTGCCACAGGACCGTGTATTCGAAGACCTTGCGCCGCGTCTGGCAGACATCGACAAGGACGGCGCGGTTGAAGCAATTGTCGTTGAAACGCAGAACACAACAGGCGCTCAGCTTGCGATCTACAACGCCGCTGGCGAAAAAATAGCGGCCACTCCTCATATCGGCGCACGTTTCCGCTGGCTCGCCCCGGTCGGTGCTGCTGATCTGGATGGTGATGGCAATATCGAGATCGCCTATGTCGACCGCCCCCACCTGGCCAAAACCCTGCGCATCTGGCGCTTCAAAGATGGTGGACTGACCGAAATCGCTGTTCTGCCCGGCCTGACCAACCACAAGATCGGTGAGGATTTCATTTCCGGCGGCCTGCGGAGCTGCGGCGACCATCCCGAAATGATCCTCGCCAGCGCCGACTGGTCGCGGATCATCCGTGTTTCCTATCAGGATGGCTGGCACCTGACGGACTTGCGCCCGCTCAAACAGCGCGACAATCTCACATCAGCCCTGAAGTGCTGATCAGCCTCTTCATCTGGCCAAAAATATCCTGGAGGGTGAGTGGTTGAAAAGAAATCGTCCAGCGGACGATTTCGACCGCGAACCCGCGCAGTGCCGGGAGGCCGCAAGGCCGAGGGGGCAAAGCCCCCTGCCCGATCATCCCTCCAAAGCGCGCCAGCCGATATCGCTGCGATAGAACCCTTCAGGCCAATCCACGGCATCAACCATCTGGTACGCCCGGTCGCGCGCCTCTTGCAGCGTTTTTCCGCGCGCGGTCACGTTCAGAACGCGCCCGCCGACGGCCTGCACCTGCCCCGCAGCCTCGCTTGTGCCCGCATGAAACACCATGTTGCTGCTGTCCTCGGGCAAGCCGTCCAATCCTTTGATGACCGTGCCCTTCTCGTAGGTTCCCGGATAACCTTTGGCCGCCATCACGACCGTCATCGCGTGATCATCGGCCCAGTTGACCCGCATTTCGCCCAGCCGCCCTTCGGCGGTGGCATGCAACAGGTCCATCGCCTGCGCGCCCAGACGCATCATCAGGACCTGACATTCCGGATCCCCGAAACGGACGTTATATTCCACAAGGCGCGGCTGGCCGTCCTTGATCATCAGCCCCGCATAAAGAATTCCCTGAAACGGTGTGCCCCGGCGCTTCATCTCGGCGATGGTGGGGCGCACGATCTCTTCAATCGCGCGCGCTTCAACTTCCGCGCTCAGAACCGGCGCCGGAGAATAGGCACCCATCCCCCCGGTGTTCAGACCGGTATCCCCTTCGCCCACCCGCTTGTGGTCTTGGGCCGTGCCGATGGACAGGATGTCTTGGCCGTCGCACAGAACAAACAAAGACGCCTCTTCGCCGTCCATAAACTCTTCGATCACGACCTCGGCCCCGGCCCCCCCAAAGGCACCGCCGAACATGTCGTCAATGGCGTCAAGCGCCGTGTCTTCGTCCATGGCCACGATCACGCCCTTGCCGGCGGCCAGACCATCGGCCTTGACCACGATGGGCGCGCCCTGTTCGCGGATATAGGCCTTGGCGGGCTCGGGCGCGGTGAACCGCGCATAAGCGGCGGTGGGCGCGTGTGCCGCGTCGCAGATTTCCTTGGTAAAGCTTTTCGAGGCCTCCAGCCGGGCCGCTTCGGCAGACGGTCCGAAAACCAGCACCCCGGCTTCGCGCAGGCGATCCGCCACTCCGGCGGCCAAGGGAGCCTCGGGGCCGACAATCACGAAATCAATCGCGTTTTCCTCGGCAAAGCTGACAACTGCCCCACCGTTTTCGATATCCAGAGCGGCACACTCCGCGATCTGAGCGATCCCGGCATTGCCCGGCGCCACGATCAGACGGTCGCATTTTGGGTTTTGCATCACTGCCCAGGCCAGGCTGTGTTCGCGCCCGCCGCTGCCGAGAATAAGGATGTTCATGGGGTCGTCTCCGATCTGCTTGGCCTCGCCTGCGCGGCGTTCTAAGCTGGGTGAGCAATTGAAACAAGGCGCTGAAATGTCCGACCTGCTTGATGACCCGATTCCGGGCCAAAACACACCTGAATACACGGTTTCCGAGGTCTCGGGCGAGGTGAAGCGCACGCTGGAAGGCGCGTTCGGGCGAATCCGTGTGCGCGGCGAAGTTGGCCGCGTGTTCAAGGCCCGGTCCGGGCACCTGTACTACGACATCAAGGACGACCGGAACGTTTTGGCCTGCACGACATGGAAAGGTCAAGTTTCCAGCCTCTCGGTCGTGCCAGAGGAAGGGCTGGAGGTTGTCGTCACTGGTCGCCTGACCGCTTTTGGCGCGCAATCCAAATACAACCTGAATGTCGATGAAGTTGCCGTTGCCGGTCAGGGCGCACTTATGGCCTTGCTGGAAAAGCGCAAGAAACAGCTTGAGGCCGAAGGTTTGTTTGCGCCCGAGCGCAAGAAGCCCCTGCCGTATCTGCCGCAGATCATCGGCGTCGTGACATCGCCTTCGGGCGCGGTGATCCGTGACATTCTGCACCGGCTTCGGGACAGGTTCCCGCGAAAGGTGCTGATCTGGCCCGTGGCCGTGCAGGGCGCAAACTGCGCCCCCGAGGTTGCCCGCGCCATCGAAGGGTTCAACCAGTTGACACCCGGCGGCGCACTGCCCCGTCCTGACCTGATCATCGTGGCCCGTGGCGGTGGGTCGATCGAAGATCTTTGGGGCTTCAACGAAGAGAGTGTCGCGCGAGCCGCCGCCGCATCGGACATACCGCTGATTTCGGCCGTTGGGCATGAAACCGACACGACCCTGATCGATTTCGTCTCGGACCGCCGCGCGCCTACACCCACAGCTGCGGCAGAGCTGGCCGTGCCGGTCCGCATCGAACTGCTGGCCTGGACCGGCGAGCAAGGCGCCCGCCTGTCGCGCGCGGCAACGGACGCGGTGCAGCGCCGTTCGCAAAGGCTGCGCGATTTGTCCCGCGCCCTGCCGCGCCCGGACAGCCTGTTGAACTCCCCCCGGCAACGCCTTGATTTGATTGCGGATCGCCTGACCCCGGCTTTGACGCGAGGAGTGCAAAACCGCCGCCTGCAAGTTGTGGAACTGTCAGCCCATCTGCGCCCGTCAACTCTGCGCGGTCTGGTCTCGGCCCGGCAGGAATCACTGCGCAACCTGTCGTCGCGCCTGTCCCTGCGCCCAATTCAACGCGAGATCGGCCAGCACGCGCAAAACCTTGCCCGGCTTGGTGACCGGATGAACGCGGCGCAGACCACGCGGCTGGATCGTCTGAAACATCAGCTTGAGGCCACAGACCGCCTGCGCGAAACGCTCAGCTACAAGGCGACGCTGGAACGCGGATATGCCGTGGTTCGCGCAGATGGGAATGTCATCACGACCAAGGCCGAGGCCGCAAAACACACGGTGCTGGACATCGAATTCGCCGATGGCATTCTTGGCACCGGGACAGCCGCAAAGCAGACCAACCGGAAATCCAAACCGGATACACCAGATCAAGGATCGTTGTTCTAAGCCATGCTGACAATCTGGGGCCGCAAAACGTCATCGAATGTTCAGGCCCTGATGTGGTGCGTCGGAGAGATGGATCTGCGCTTTCACCGCCACGATGCAGGGCACAGATTCGGCGGGCTGGACACCGATGCCTTTCGCAAGCTGAACCCGAACGGCACCATCCCAGTGCTACAGGATGGCAATCACCCACCGCTGTGGGAAACCGGCGCAATCCTGCGCTACCTGGCGAATGCCTATGGCGGGAATGCGTTCTGGCCACGCGACCCGGTTCAACGGGCCGAAGTCGACAAATGGGCGGAATGGGCCAAGATCAACGTTGCGATGGATTTCACGGTGCCCGTGTTCTGGCAGGTTGTCCGGACCGCCCCGGCAGAGCAGGACCAAAACGCGATTGAGCAGGCCGTTGCCGCGCTGGATAGCAAACTGGCACTTGCCGATACCCGGCTGTCAGAAAACACCTACCTGTGCGGGCCCGATCTGACGGTGGCCGATATTCAGCTGGGACATATCCTTTATCGCTATTACGACATCGCGATATCCCGCGCGGTCCTGCCCAACCTGCGGCGCTATTACGATAAGCTGACAGAAAGACCTGCATATCAGGAGCATGTCATGCTCAGCTATGATGAGCTTCGGGTAACCTAGTCAGACACCGACGTCGGGGCCATAACACACCATTTCTTCCCCGATATCTTCCGCCTCGTACAGCTCGGTCGCCTGCGGGTCGCCTTCAAACTGCGCGACAAGGCCACCACCGGATCGCGTAAAGACCCAGCATTGCGGATCAAACCGGTCTTCATAGATGAAACAAATCTGTTCTTCCTGCTGATACCATACACCTTCCTTGCAATCGCCATCCAGAAAAGACCAGATCACGCGGCGGTTGGGCAAATAACGTTCGACCCCGTAAACCTGCCCTTCGAACCCGTAAAACAGGGTCTTGCCCTGCGTATAGGTGTCGAATTCGGGGCCGGACAAAGGGGTCTGGGCCGCAGCGGGCGGTGCGGCAAAACAGGCGAGAATCATCAGCGCTCGGAACATATGCCCATTGTGTCAGATGCGATCCCGCTATGCCATTCACCCTTTGGCCAGGGGTTGGGGAAACATGCTTAACTCAACGTAAGCGCTTGATTATATGCCGCGCTCGGGATGAAGGTATTCGAAAACCGCGGTGAGGTGACATGACAACCCTTCTCTTCTGGATCGCCCTTGGCTGCGCATTGGGATACCTGCCCCTGACGGCCCGACCAGCCAGTTCCTTGCGCACTGTGCTGAAAACCACCTCGGTCGCCGCGCTGGCAGTCATTGCGGTTCTGCAGGGCAGCCCATGGATGCTCGCCGTTGCACTTGCCCTGTGCGCAACCGGGGACGCGCTGTTGTCGCGTGAAACGGATGCCACGTTCATGGCCGGCATTGCCGCATTTGCCGCCGGGCATCTGGCCTATATCGCCCTGTTCCTGTCGCATCCTGCCAGCTCCGCCAGCCTGATCTGGGATGCCCCCGCGATCGTGTGGTCTCTGGTCATTCTGGGCATTGTCATGGCCACACTGCTTGCCCCCCGCGCCGGAGACCTGAAAGGCCCTGTTCTGGCCTATATCCCGATCATCCTTGGCATGGGGATCACCGTGCTGGCGCTGCCCCAGACAGGTGCCTTGCGATGGGCATTCCCGGCTGCAATCGCCTTCATCGCGTCCGATCTGATCCTTGCTACGGAAAAGTTCCTGCTGCCTGCGAACCACCCCGCCCACAAGCTGACGCCCTATCTGATCTGGCCGCTCTACTGGGGCGCGCAATTTGGTTTCGTCTTTGCTTTTGCGTGACCCTTTGCAACTGCCGCAAATCCGCATTAGGTGAAAGGAACACCTGCGGAGACCAAATATGGCGTTTTTCTCAAAGCTAAAGGACAAGCTGTTCAAATCCTCATCCCGCCTCGAACAGGGGCTGGACGCCATCGTCGAGGATGGTGGCGAGGAAACCGCCGTTCCCGACCCTGTCCTCCCCGAACCTGAGCCCGAACCGCAACCGGTTCCCGAAATCCCGACCCCTGAACCGGCGCAGGAACCGGCTGAACAACCTGCCCCCGCCCCGGCGGATCCCACACCAGCTGCCCCGCCACCAGAAGTCCCTGAATCCAAAGGCATCCTGAACCGCTTGTTCAGCCGTGGCAGCGCTGCCACAGAAATACGCCGCACGCTGGATGACGACATGCTCGAGCAACTCGAAGAGCTGCTGATCGCTTCTGACATGGGCGTCGACACCGCCCTGCGTGTCACCTCGAACATGGCCGAGGGGCGCTTTGGGCGCAAACTCTCGACCCGGGAAATCAAACAGTTGCTGGCGCAGGAAGTGGCCCGCGTGATGGAGCCCGTGGCCAGGCCCCTGCCGATCTATCCCAAACGCCCGCAAGTGGTGCTGGTCGTCGGCGTCAACGGCTCGGGCAAGACCACGACCATCGGCAAACTGGCCAGCCAGTTCAAGCAGGCTGGCAAAAAAGTCGTCATCGCCGCCGGTGACACCTTTCGCGCGGCGGCCGTCGAACAATTGCAAGTCTGGGGCGATCGCGCCGGGGTTCCGGTTCTGACCGCGCCCGAGGGCTCGGACCCCGCCAGCCTCGCCTTTGACGCGCTGACCCGGGCTCAGGCCGAAGGCGCGGATCTGCTGATGATCGATACCGCCGGACGCCTGCAAAACCGCACCGACCTGATGGAGGAACTTGCCAAGATCGTCCGCGTCATCCGCAAGGTTGACGAGACCGCACCGCACAACACCTTGCTGGTCCTTGACGCCACCACAGGTCAGAACGCGCTGAGCCAGGTGGAAACCTTTCGCAAGCTGGCCGATGTCTCGGGCCTGATCATGACCAAGCTGGACGGAACCGCCAAGGGCGGTGTGCTGGTCGCGCTGGCCGACAAGTTCGGCCTGCCGATCCACGCTATCGGGGTGGGAGAACAGATCGATGACCTTGCCCCCTTCGATCCCGAAGAATTCGCCGCCGCCCTGACCGGGCTCGACAAGGGCTGATCCGCCACTTCATCTGGCCCCAAATATCCTCGGGGGTGTGGGGCAGACAGCCCCCACCCCTCTCCGCCCTACAAAAGGTCTGCGTATTTGAGCGACTGGCTGATCTCACTAGAAGGCACCGAAGCCGGTCACCAACTGGCGCTGGCACTGGCGTTGATGGCCGCTTTCCTGCACGCCGCGTTCGGAGCGCTGCAGAAAGGCCGTCATGATCCATGGCTGTCCCGCGGCGCTATTGACGCCAGCTATGGTCTGATGGCCGCCCCGTTTGCCTTTTTCGTGGTACCCTGGCCTGAACCTCATATGTGGCCGATCTTCGCCCTCGCCTGGCTGATCCACATTGCCTACAAGACGCTGCAGGCCGCGGCGTACACCAAAGGGTCCTACACTGTCGTCTATCCCGTCGTGCGCGGGACAGGCCCGCTGTTCACTGTCATCGGTGCCTATCTTCTATTCGGCGAAACATTCTCGACCGTTCAATGGCTGGGCGTCGCAACCCTGTTGGCCGGGATATTTGGGTTGGCCGCCTATAATTTCCGGTTTCTCGAAACCAACCGGGATACGCTGGGCATCGCGTTGACACTGGCGATCATCACGGGCCTGTTTGTCGCCCTGTACACCACCTATGACGCTTATGGCATACGCGCCACCGCCGACCCGTTCACATTTCTAGCCTGGTTCTTCATGATCGACGGTGCGGCCATGCCGGTCTATGCCTTCCTCAGATGGCGCGCGATGACGCATCGCCCTGCGCCCGGCCCGCTGATGTTGCGGGGGCTGGCCGGCGGGATCATCGCGCCTTTGTCCTTTGGGTCGATCATGCTGGCCACACGACTGGACAAAGTCGGCGAAGCCGCCGTGCTGCGCGAAACCTCAACCGTCTTTGCGGCGCTGATCGGCTGGCTTGTCCTGAAGGAAACCGTTGGCCCAAGGCGCATTGCATTGATGGCATTGATTGCACTCGGCGCCGTAATAGTTGAAATGGGCGGGTAAGCAGCAGGACATACCGATGACAGGCAAAAAAGACATCAACCCATTTCTGAAACAGGCGTTGGAGCTTGGCCCGCCGCTGGCCTTCTTCTTCATCTACCTGCGCTTGCGTGATGACAGCTTTCTGATCGGTGGCACCGAGTATTCCGGCTTTATCATCGCCACGATTATCTTCGTCCCTTTGATGCTGGGGGCAATGGGTATCCTGTGGTATCTGACCGGCCAGCTTAGCCGGATGCAGATTTTCACGGCCTTCATGGTCATTTTCTTTGGTGGCCTGACCGCATGGTTCAATGACGAGCGGTTTTTCAAGATGAAAACCACGCTTGTCTATGGCCTGTTCGCCCTGATCCTTGGCATCGGGTTGCTGCAAAAGAAATCTTATCTGGCTTATGTACTGGATGAATTGCTGCCGATGAAGCACGAGGGCTGGATGATTCTGACGCGCCGCCTATGCGCCTGTTTCGCTGTTCTGGCCGCCGCAAACGAGTTTGTCTGGCGCACCATGTCGACCGACCTTTGGGTCAAGATCGAAACCTTCGGATTTCCCATCGCGCTGATGGCCTTCCTGATGCTGCAATTCAGCATCTTGCAACGCTACATGGACGACCCGGAACAGAAATAACTGCCCTGACGTCGCCATACCTGCAAAAACAAACAAAATTCTTGGCTTAGCCGCCGAGCTATGGGAAGTTGTATCACCACCCACACTCACACCTTGCCCAAGATCGGTGTATACATGACGGCCTTTCCCACCAGCGGCTTCCTTTCCGAAGCCTCCGACGGGCTTAGAGAGATGCTTTCGGCGCAAGCGACCGACATCTCGCTGGCTCAAGGAGAAACCCTTTTCGAACAAGGCGATGAAGGGGATTCGCTCTATGCCATTCTGGAAGGCACGCTTGAAGTGTCCTTTCTGGCGATGAGCGGTCGAAAGCTGACATTGACGCTGATGCGCCCAGGTGAAGTTTTTGGCGAGATCGCTCTGTTTGACAACGGCCCGCGCACGGCGACTATTGCCGCGGCCGAGCCATCGCGCGTCCTGCGTGTGCGTCGCAATGACGTCATGAACCAGATCAGAAAACAGCCTGACCTTGCCGTGGATCTGATCCGGTTGGCCGGACTGCGGATGCGATGGATGGGGTTGCAGCTGAACGAGCAGGTCTTTTTGCCCATGCCCATTCGACTGGCCCGAAAGCTGCTGCATCTGTCGGAATTGCAGGACGACCCGACGCAGCGCATCACCCTGTCGCAGAGCGAACTTGCCGAATTTGTCGGGGCCACGCGCGAGGCCGTTTCCAAGACAATCTCGATCTGGAAACGCGACAATATTGTCGAATCCTCGCGCGGCGGATTGCTGATTCAGGATTTCGATGCTTTGCGGGAACTGGCCGATTCCGAACTTATCTGAACCAGTGTGATCTGGTTCACATACGAGAGGGTTTGTGTTGACCTAAGGTGAAGTTGTTACCGTAGGAGGTCAGAGAATCATCCCCGATATCTGTCCACTGATCTCTCCCTGTATCTGAGCCATACGCAATTACTGCGTATGGCTCATTTTCTTTCTGCATGCCTCTTCAGGTGTTCAGGCAATGAAAAAGGCCGGGCGCTTGTCCCGGCCTATTCAAATCACTCTTCCAGGCTTAGCGCCACAAATCGCGGCTCGCCCCCCCTGCGGACCAAAAGCAGCAGGGATTTCCGCCCAGCCTCTCGCGATTGGTCCATTCGGGCTTCCAGGTCCGCGATGGTTTCCACCTTTTGCTGACCCGCTTCCGTGATCAGGTCACCCGCACGCAACCCTTTCGCGTAAGCCTCAGACGCTTCATCGACATTCGAAATCACCAGACCTTGGGCATCTGCATCCAATCCCATATCCGCACGCAGCGTATCTGTGAGCGGGGAGATGGTCAGCCCGAGAATATCGGCGTTTTCTTCGACCGGAGCATCCTGCGTTTCTTCTTCGTCATCTTCTTTGCTTTCTGCGTCCTCGCGGCGTCCCAGCGTGACCAGAATTGTCTGTGTGCCGCCATCGCGATGCACAATGACCCGGACAGCTTTGCCGACTTCTGTTTCGCCAACCTGACGGACCAGACCACGGGTGTCTTCGACCTCGACACCGTCAAAGCTGATGATCACGTCGCCTGCTTTCAGACCGGCCTCCTGGGCGGGGCCTTCCGGAACATCGCTGATCAGCGCGCCACCGGGCTTTTCCAGCCCCATGGCCTCGGCCATGTCCTCGGTCACGTCCTGAATGCGGACACCCAGCCAGCCGCGCCGGGTTTCACCAAACTCGCGCAGCTGATCGACAACCTTCACTACCACGTTCGACGCCATCGAAAAGCCGATGCCGATCGAGCCACCGTTGGGCGACAGGATGGCGGTGTTCACGCCGATCACTTCGCCGTCCATGTTGAACAACGGACCGCCCGAGTTGCCCCGGTTGATCGCCGCATCCGTCTGGATGTAGTCGTCATAAGATCCGCTGAGCGCCCGGTTGCGGGCGGATACGATACCAGCGGATACAGAAAAGCCCTGACCAAGCGGGTTGCCCATGGCAATAACCCAATCACCCACACGCGCCACGTCGCTGTCGCCGAATTGCACGTATTTCAAGGGGCCGGACGCTTCGACCTTGAGCAGCGCGATATCGGTTTTCTCATCGGTTCCGATGACCTTGGCCACCAGTTCTTTTTTGGGCTGCCCGTCGCCGGGGAAGAATTCCACAAGGATTTCATCAGCTTCCGCAATGACGTGATTGTTGGTGACAATGTAACCATCTTCAGAGATCACAAAACCCGACCCAAGGGCGTTGCTGCGTCGGGGCGGGCTGTTGTCATTGCCGCCATTGCGATCCTGAAACTCGCGAAAGAAATCCTCGAACGGAGACCCCTCGGGCACGATACCCTGTGGGCCTGTCTGACCTTCGATCAGGGTGCTTGTGGTGATGTTCACCACGGCCGGGCTGATCTTTTCCGCCAATGGCGCCAGGCTTTCGCCTCTGGCCTGGGCGGAAACCGACTGCGCCAGCACAAGCAGTGTACCGGCAAAGGCCAGCCACAACAGCCGCATCCAAACACTCACGTCGTCCCACCGGACGGATAAACTGCGCGCTTTCGCCTGCACTTGAGCTCTCCTTGTCGACAATCTTGCCAAGGCCTGTTTCGGCCTTTCTTAGTTTCCAATGTAGTCAGTTTGACCCGGTGAGCAACTCGGGATCGCAGCGAAATCACCCGCACGTGAAACCGCCCCGTCAAAAGCCCAGTTGATATGCCCCCCAGAGCAGGATCAAACCGCTGACAACACAAAGTAACCCGGCCAGTCGCCGGGCCTGTACGGGCATGGCGCGCAGCGCCTCCAGCATCCGTTCGATAAGCGAAGGGGCCAGCGCATAGGCCAGCCCCTCGACAATCAGTACCAGCCCGAAGGCCAGAAGGATCATGCCCATCATTCGGACGGTGCCGCCGGAACACTCCGCCCTGTGGGTGAACCCAGGTAATTGAAAAATTCGGAATCCGGGCTCAACACCAGCGAGCTGTTACCGCCTTGCAGCGCATTCTGATAGGCCGTCAACGAGCGGTAAAATTCAAAGAACTCCGGATCGGCGCTATAAGCTTCGGCAAAGATCGCGTTGCGTTCGGCGTCGGCTTCACCGCGGGTGATCTCAGCCTCACGGCGCGCATCCGACACCAGTTCAACCACAGTCCGGTCAGCCTGCGCGCGCACACGTTGCGCCGCCTCGTTACCACGTGCGCGTTCATCTGTCGCTTCACGTTCCCGCTCGGCCTTCATCCTGTCAAATGTGGCCTCAAGGTTGGCCTGCGGCAAGTCGGTCGCTTTCAGGCGCACGTCGATTACGGTGACGCCTAACGCCTGCGCTTCGGCAATCGCGCTATTTCGAATGCGCAGCATCAAGGCTGCACGGTCCGAGCTGAGGATGTCACGCGAGGAAACCGAACCCAGTACTTCGCGGGTTTCAGCACGCAGAATGCGGTCCAGACGATCCTCGGCCACCGGGATACCACCGACGCCAACGGCCTGACGGAACTGTTCCAGATCAGAAATTCGATAACGCGCAAACGCATCAACCACCAGACGACGATCATCCAGCGGAGTAACTTCCAGCGGGTGGACATCGATGGACAGGATGCGGTTGTCATAGCGCACTACTTCTTGAATCACCGGTATCTTGAACGCCAGACCTGGCTCCTCCTTCACCGCGACAACGCGGCCAAATTGTAGAACCAGAGCACGTTCGCGCTCGTCCACGATGAAAATCGAGGAAAGAACACCGACTACCGCGATGAAAACGATCGGCAAAATAAATGTCGTCTTACGCATCAGTTGCTCTCCCCAGAAGGACTACGGCGCAGCTCATTCAGCGGCAGGTAGGGCACGACGCCCTGCCCTTGTCCACTCGAACTCGGGTCTAGAATGATCTTGTCGACGTCACCCAAAATCTGTTCCATCCGCTCCAAGTACAGACGCTTGCGAGTCACGTCCGGTGCCTTGGAGTATTCTTCCAGAACCGCGCTAAAGCGGCTGGCCTCACCCTGAGCACTATTGATTTGTTGGGCGCGGTACCCTTCAGCCTCTTCCAGAATCTGTGCGGCTTCACCGCGTGCCTCGGCCAGCACACGGTTGGCATAAGCGTCTGCCACGTTCTGCAACCGGTCACGTTCTTGCGCGGCAGCCTGGACATCGCGGAAGGAGGCGATCACGTCCTGTGGCGGGTCGGCTTTGTCAAAGTTGACGCGAATGATGTTCACACCCGAATCGTAGCTGTCCATTGTATCCTGAATCAGCACCTGCAAACGGTCGGCGATTACGCCGCGATCACGGTTAAGGATCGGTGCAAGCTCGCTTTGCGCAATGATCTCACGCATCGCGGATTCGGACACGGCTCGGATCGTCTGGCGCGGATCACGCAGATTAAACAGGTACTTGGCCGGGTCGTTGATGTTCCAGACAACCTGATAATCTATGTCGACCACATTCTCGTCGCCGGTCAGCATCAGGCCATCGTCGCTACCACGCGCGCCACCCATGTCTTCGTTCTGTTCGCGGGTCACCGGTATGACCTCGGCGGTTACAAACGGCCATGGCGCAAAGTTCAGGCCCGGATTGCCGACGGCCGAGAATTCGCCCAGAAACAGTTCGACAGACTGTTCTTCGGGTTTGACAGTATAAAAGCTCGCAAGCCCCCAGACTACTGCAGCTGCAACAAGGCCAATCGCAACTGTGCCCTTGGTAAAGGCCGGACCGCCACCGCCCTGATCACCGCTACCGCCACGGCCACCGCCGCCACGGCCGCCCATGAGGACGCGCAGCTGTTCCTGGCCTTTTTTCATCAGTTCGTCGATCTCGGGGATATGCGGGCCATCGCTTTCGGGGGGCTTGCGCCCGTCCCCGTTGTTACCCCGATTTCCTCCGCCACCGGATGAGCCTCCGCCCCCCCAGGGGCCGCCGCTGTTGCCCGCCATAAGTATCTTTTCCTTCGTTTTGGACCGTGTGATCACGGGTTCCCTTGTAACGTGTGTGCGCGCGCTTGCAAATCAAGCCGTGCGCACAGGTTGCCGCATTGTCACCAGTTCTTCGGCCATGACCGGGTGAACTGCAACCGTACGGTCAAAATCTTCCTTGGTCGCGCCCATCTTTACGGCGATTCCCGCCAGCTGGATCATCTCGCCGGCACCGGGGGCGACAATATGGCAACCCAACACCTTGCGCGTCGCCTGAGAGACGATGAGTTTCATCAGCACCCGCTGCGTGCCGCCAGCAAAAGATTTCTGCATCGGCTTGAAAGATGTGGCATAGACCTCGATTGGTTCCTGCGCTGCCGCCTCTTCTTCGCTGAGGCCTACGGTACCCATCTCAGGCTGAGTGAAGATCGCAGTCGGGATCAAGTCGTGATCCACCGGTGTCGGATTGCCTTTGAATACGGTTTCCACAAAAGCCATCCCTTCACGGATCGCAACCGGTGTCAGGTTCACCCGGTCGGTCACATCGCCAATGGCATAGATCGAGGGCACAGCGGTCTGGCTGTATTCATCCACGATGATCTCGCCCTTACGGCCGCGTTCAACGCCCAAAGCCTCTAGCCCAAGGTTATCGGCATTCGGCGCACGGCCCGTGGCATACATCACCACATCAAAACTCTGCTCGGAGCCGTTGGTGGCCTTGACCCAGATCTTGTCGCCCTGCTTTTTCATCTCGAGCACATTGGTGCCCAGATGCAGGTCGATGCCGTTCTGACACATTTCTTCGCTGATCAGTCCACGCGCCTCGTCATCAAACCCCCGAAGGATCTGTGCGCCGCGATAGAACTGAGTCGTCCTGACCCCCAGCCCGTTCATGATCCCGGCAAATTCACAGGCAATATAACCGCCCCCAACGATCAGGATGCTTTCGGGCAGCTTGTCCAGGTGGAATATCTCGTTCGACGTAATCGCCAGTTCCGAGCCCGGAAAATCCGGAACAACCGGGCGACCGCCGGTGGCGACAAGAATGTGTTTGGCCGTTTTGCGGGTTCCGTCGGCCAGCTCGACCGTGTGGGCATCCACAAGGCGCGCACGATGGTCAAAGCTTTCGACGCCGTTGTTCTTCAGGATATTGCGATATATCCCTTCCAACCGATCAAGCTCGGCCACCAGCTTGCCGTGAAAACTGTTCCAGTTGAACGCGCCGGGCTGAATGTCCCAGCCATAGGCCTGCGCGTCCCCGACCATGCCCGAGTATTCGCTGGCAAAGACCATCAGCTTCTTGGGTACGCAGCCCCGGATCACACAGGTGCCGCCATACCGGTCTTCTTCGGCCAGCGCGACCTTGGCGCCGGTTTCACCCGCCGCAACACGCGCCGCGCGGACCCCGCCCGAACCTCCACCGATGACAAAAAGATCATAGTCAAAGCTCATGCCGGGTTCCTTCGTTCAACTTGCAAAATTCTCTGGATATCTGGGTGTAAAAAACCCTGTGCCAACCCCCGGCGTGGAAAATTCGAACTTTCATAGCCACTTGCCGGAGGGACCTGCACGATACTCAGTCCGAAAAATCGGAAAACAGGTTATCGCGCGATCTGCTGAGCAGCTGATCCATTGCGACCGTACCCGCGTTGATATCACGCAGCTCGACCCGGCCATCGCCATGGCCGATCACGACCTTGTCGCAGATGTCGATGAACAGGCCATTTTCCACAACACCGGGCACCTGGTTCAGGATCAGCGCCATCTGGCGCGGGTTGCCGATGCGCTTGAGGTGCAGGTCAAGGATGTGGTTGCCCTCATCGGTCACAAACGGGGCCTCGCCATTCATGCGCAGCGCCGAGGATGTCCCAAGCACATCCATCGTATCCAGAGCTTCCTCGATCAATGTGCGTGTTGTCTGCCAGCCAAAGGGAATGACCTCGACAGGCAGCGGAAAGGCCCCCAGAGTTTCAACTTCTTTGCCTGCATCGGCGATGACGATCATCTGGTCGCTGGCCGTGGCCACAATCTTTTCCTGCAGATGCGCACCGCCACCGCCCTTGATCAGGTTCAGGTCCTGATCGAACTCATCCGCGCCGTCGATGGTCATGTCCAGCCAACCGGCCTGATCCAGTGAAATGACGTCGATACCAACCTCGCGGGCAAGCTGCGCCGTGCGGGTCGAGGTTGGAACACCCTTGATCCGCAGTCCGTCTTCGCGCACCCGTTCACCCAGACGGCGCACCAGCCAGGCGGCTGTCGATCCTGTTCCAAGACCGACACGCATCCCGTCTTCGACCATGTCGGCGGCACGGTACGCGGCAACATATTTCGCGGTGTCGATTGGCGACAGATCTCTGGTCATGGCAGCTTTCCCAGTTTATTCTGACCGAGTTATAGGGAATGCGTCAGACGACTGCGACCCCATTTTGCGATCCGACTGGTGTTAAGATGTCTCAGGACTACGCGTTTCCTGTCGGAAAAGTCGCAATCATGTCTTACACCCACATCTTTGCGCTGTAAGTTGCGCGCATGTTGACCCGGTACCGCCTGCATTACGCCCCTGACAACGCCTCGCTGGTGATCCGGCTGGCGCTGAACGAGATGGGCGTAGCTTATGAAACCGTGGTGGTGGACCGCCGCCAGAACGAGCAGGACAGCGACGCGTATCGGTCGCTTAATCCCAACGGGCTGATCCCGGTTCTGGAAACGCCGCAGGGCCCGATCTTTGAAACTGCGGCGATCCTGCTTTGGCTGACAGAGCGCCATGGTCAACTGGCCCCGACGGCGGATGATCCTGAACGCGCCGGATTTCTGAAATGGCTGTTCTTCGCGTCCAACACGTTGCATGCGGATCTGCGCATCCTGTTCTACGCTGAAAAATACATAGACGCCTCACAGGCCGACACGCTGCGCGCGGGCATCCGACCCCGGTTGCTGCAGCACCTGCGGCTGCTGGATGCGCTGGCGCAACGCGGGCCTGAGTGGTTTCGCGCAGGTGTCCCATCGGTTCTGACCTATTATGTCGCCTGCATGATGCGCTGGATGGCCCTGTACCCCGTAAGTGCTGACCGCAGCTGGTATCAACTGGCCGACACGCCGCATCTGCAGAAAGTGCTTCTGCACCTTGAGACATGCCCCGCCACCCGTTTGGCAATCGCTGCGGAAGGTTTGGGCGTTACACCCTTCACATCCCCTACTTACGCTAATCCCCCGGAAGGCTCGGCTATCTGATATGTTCCTATCTGTCTTCGATATGTTCAAAGTGGGCATTGGCCCGTCTTCATCTCACACAATGGGCCCGATGGTGGCTGCGGCGCGCTTTCTGGACATGATGCGCGCGTCCCCCTTTGAATTTACGGGTCTGAAAGGTTCACTGCACGGCTCGCTGGCCTTCACCGGCGTCGGCCACGCGACCGATCGGGCGACCATTCTGGGTCTGGCGGGCTTTGTTCCCGACACCTATGACAACGAAAAGGCCGAGGCCGCGCTGGCCGATATAGCACGCACGCACACCGTAACGCCCGAAGGCCTGCCGACGCTTCATTTCGATCCCAAGGCGGATCTGATTTTTGACTACGACAACAATTTGCCCGGGCACGCCAACGGGATGATCCTGATGGCTACCGACGCACAGGGCGATGTCATCCTGCGGCAGGTGTTTTATTCGATCGGCGGCGGCTTTGTCCTGACCGAGGAAGAACTGGCCGAAGGGAAAGACACCGATGAAGGCGACCCGGTCCCGTTCCCGTTCAAATCCGCCGCAGAAATGCTTGAGATGGCCAAATCCAGTGGCAAGACCATAGCCGGGATGAAGCGCGCGAACGAGATCGCGCGGGGCTGCGCTGACAGTTTTGCCAAAGGCTCGGCTCGCCTGTGGGACGTCATGAATGCCTGTATCGAACGCGGCTTGACCACCGACGGCATCCTTCCGGGCGGTTTGAAAGTGCGCCGCCGCGCGAAAGGCATCTATGATGCGTTGATGGCCGAACGCGGCATGAACCTGACCGCGCCGCACACGATCAACGACTGGATGAGCGTCTATGCCATGGCGGTCAACGAGGAAAACGCGGCGGGCGGGCAGGTTGTCACCGCGCCCACCAACGGGGCCGCAGGTGTTCTGCCCGCTGTTCTGCGCTATTACCTGGATCACGTACCGGGCGCGTCCGAAAGCCATATCGAAGATTTCCTGCTGACCGCAGCGGCCATTGGCGGGTTGGTGAAATACAACGCCTCGATCTCGGGTGCCGAAGCGGGATGTCAGGCCGAAGTTGGCAGCGCGGCTGCCATGGCGGCAGCCGGGCTTTGCGCCGTGATGGGGGGAACCCCCGAGCAAGTGGAAAATGCCGCTGAGATCGCGCTGGAGCATCATCTGGGCATGACCTGCGACCCTGTTGCCGGTTTGGTTCAGGTTCCTTGTATCGAACGTAACGGGCTGGGGGCCATCAAAGCGGTCTCAGCCGCCTCGCTGGCCTTGCGCGGGGATGGTCAGCATTTCGTGCCGCTGGACGCAGTGATCGAGACGATGCGCCAGACCGGCCATGACATGCATGAGAAATACAAGGAAACGTCGCTGGGTGGTCTGGCTGTGAACGTACCGAATTGCTGAAACAGAAAGCGAGGGGCGACATGCGTGGACATTGTCTGTGCGGCAAGATCCGGTTCGAGGTCGACCCTCCGGTACTGTCATGCGTCACCTGCCATTGCGACAGTTGCCGTCGCCAATGCGCAGCGCCGATGACAACGTATTTCGGAGTTCGGGATGGCCATTGGCGGTGGACCGGTGAAGAGCCCAAGCATTTCAACTCCTCTCCCGGTGTCGAGCGCAGCTTCTGCCCGCACTGCGGCACGCCAATGTCCTTCCGTTCAACCGCCATGTCGGATGTGATGCACCTTTATGTCGCGACACTGGACTCTCCTGACACACTGGAACCTACGTTGCATGTCGCGCATGAAGAAAAGCTGAAATGGCTGAAATTGGAGGATGGTTTGCCCACCTGCATCGGGCCGGATTACACCAAGGTTCATCCCCTGCCCGACCGCTGACAACAGCGCTTCCCTCTGCGTCGCGAAACAGATAGCGTCGCGCTCATGACCCAGGACAGACCCGTCTTTGGCATCTTTTTGATGCTTGGTTTTTGCGTGCTCGCACCCTTGGGGGATGCGATGGCGAAGCTGTTGGGTGAAACCACACCGCTGGGTCTGCTGGTCATGGTGCGTTTCGCGGTGCAAGCGGTGATCCTGATCCCCCTGGTTGCGGTGACGGGGCGACCCTGGCGGATGCGCGGCCGCATCCTGCGGCTGACCCTGCTACGGACGCTGCTGCATATCATCGGCATTTCGGCCATGTTCAGCGCGCTGCAATTCCTGCCCTTGGCGGATGCCGTTGCAATTGCCTTTGTCATGCCATTCATCATGCTGCTGCTGGGCAGATATGTTCTGGAGGAAGAGGTCGGTTCCCGCCGTCTTGCCGCCTGCGTCGTTGGGTTCATCGGCACATTGCTGGTCATTCAACCCAGCTTTGCCGAGGTGGGTGCACCTGCGTTGCTGCCACTGATCGTTGCCGTGGTTTTTGCCTTGTTCATGCTGGTCACCCGGCAAGTCGCGAAAGAGACCGATCCGGTGTCGTTGCAAGCCGTGTCCGGCGTATTTGCGACGATCCTTCTGGCACCGCTCCTTCTGATTGGCACGCAAATGAACATTCAGGAACTCTCGATGACCCTGCCATCCAGCGATCTGAACTGGCTGCTGATTGCGATCGGGGTGTTGGGTACGGTCGCGCATCTGCTGATGACGTGGTCGCTGCGCTATGCGCCCTCTGCCACACTGGCCCCGATGCAATATCTGGAAATCCCGGTTGCAACCCTGATCGGATGGGTGATTTTCAACGACCTGCCCGATGGATTGGCTGCGGCTGGCATCGTCATCACCATTGCCGCAGGCCTGTACGTCATTCTGCGCGAGCGGGCCAGCGCCCGGTCTGCCCCGACAGAAACACCTGCATAAGCGGATCAAGTGCTGTGCGCGGGATCATCACCAGCAGGCCCGGCCCATCCATCTTCAGCTCGACAGGCGCCAGTGCACGGTTGGATGTTCCCACCTGCCCGTCCGGCTGAAAGGCCAGATTATCAATCGGCCATTCCAGCCCGGTACTGCGCCCCGTCACCGGCTGCATCGGAAACAGCGAGACCACATCGCCGGGCGCAACCGGCAGCTTGATCTCTGGCGGTGCGTGAAAAACCAATTCACGTTCGCCCAGCAATATGCAGGCCTGATCCTGCCGCCGGACCAGAACGTTCAGAACGGCCAGTTGATGATCAAGCCGCCCGCCAAGAAACCCAGCCCCCAGAACCAGCGGAGCGTGCAGATTGCGCAGAGCCTTGTCGAAATCGGTGCTGTCCTGTTCACGGATGGCAAACAGGCGATCCGCGGGGATTTTTGCTTGCGTCGCTTTGCTCAGCGAATCGAAGTCACCAATCACCGCATCGGGAATCCGGCCTGATTCTGTCAAAACGTCCGCTCCGCCATCGGCGGCAACGACCGAATTGACGCGATTCAGCACCAGATTCAGGTCTCCAGATCCGATAAATCCCCCTCCGAACAGCCCAATTGGATCGGCAGAGCGTACAATTGGCTCGATTTCCCTAAGATTGGCCATTTTTCCCGGATTTGGACACATTAAGACCACAAAATGATAGGTTCATGCATAAAGTTCAGAGCCTTCGTGTGCTCCCGATTCCGGGTAAGTGGGCTCTCGTAGTTTGTAAAGGACGTGCGTCTGATGGTACAGAATAACAAGGTACTAACCGTTTCATATGGAACCTTCTCCTGCACTTTGGAAGGATTCGATGATTCCTTTGAAACGATGAAAGCCATCGCCGAATATTTCCGCGATCTCGCAGCGGATGATCGTTACTTCGGCTCGGAACCCCCGCAACCTGATGCCGAAATGCTGACCCGCATCGCCCGGCGCGATGCGTCGCAGCGCGTCGAAGCCCGTCAGAACGAATCCGGCCTGTTGCTGCGCGCCACTCAGACAACCGAAACCCCTGTCGCTGCTGAAGAGCCGGCCCCGCACACGGCCACGATCAATGTTGCCGAAACTCCCGCTCACGTTCAGCCACAGCCGGCCCCTGCGCAGACCGGGTTCGCCGAAGCGGAACCTGTCGCGGACACCCCACCCCCGGCCGCTGACAGCATCGCGGCGAAACTGCAACGCATTCGCGCAGTCGTCTCTCATTCCGATGTGCCCGCGGCCGAGTATTCCGAAGACGAAGACTCACCGCTGTTGGCCAATACCGCCCCCCCGGTAGATGCAGTGGCCGCCGCGTTTGAGGCCGGTGCGCTCAGCGCGGAAGACTTTGCCGAGCCCACAGAGCCTGAAGCCCAAGAAACCGAAGTGCCTGCGGCACCTGCGATTGACGAGATGCAGGATCAGGAAGCTGAAGAACCGCAAGCGGCTGAGACAGCTGATGCGCTGATCCCCGAAGTTGCTGAAACTCAGATCGAAGAAGACGTTGACCTGCAGGCGCCCCTGACCCCCCAGCCCTTGCAAATCGACGAGATCGAAGACACACCGGTGGCGGATCAGACCGCCGCCGAGCCTCTGTTCGCTGATCTTGCAGACGTTGCCGAAGACGATTTCGACGAAGAGGATGCCCCCAACATCCTCAACGTAGAAGACGTAGCAATTGAATCCGACGATGAACCGGTCGAGGAAGACCTGGCGCAGGGTGTTTTGACGGCAGACGACGAAATGCACCTGCTGACCGAAATTTCCGAGATCGAACAGCACCTGTCCGGTCGTTCGAGCCAAAAACTGGCGGACGATGCGGATCCCGATCAGGATATGTCGCGCCTGATGGCAAAGACCGGCGAGCATATGGATGACCCCAGCAGCAGCGATGCGCGCGAAACCTATTCGCACTTGCGCACCGCCGTCGCAGCCACCGAAGCCGACCGCGACGGTCAGGCACGCTCGGAAGAGGCGGCCGACCGGGAATATCGCGGCGATCTGGCATCCGTGGTCAGCCCACGGCGACCCGAAATCAAGGTAACCAGCATGCGTCCGGCACCGGAAGCTCCAGCGCCGCTCAAGCTGGTGGCCGAGCAGCGGGTGGATGAACACGGAACATCCGCAAGCCCGGTCTCGCCACGTCGTGTCACCGCAGACCAGGAAGCAACCGGATCGGAGGAAGGCGGTTTCGCACAGTTTGCACAGGAACAGGGTGCGCAATCGCTGCCTGATCTTCTGGAAGCGGCTGCCGCATATCTGTCCTTCATCGAAGGTCAGGAGCAGTTTTCGCGCCCGCAGCTGATGAACAAGGTGCGTTCACTGAAACAGGACGAGTTCAATCGCGAAGAAAGCCTGCGTTCTTTTGGACAGTTGCTGCGCGATGGCAAGATCGAGAAAGCCGGAGGCGGGCGTTTCGCGGCGTCCAACCTGATCGGTTTTCGCCCCGATGACGAGCGTGCCGTTGGCTGATCACACTGGAAGGTTCACAAGCGAGGCCGGGTTTACCCCCGGCCTTTTTGCTTTTTGCCGTTGGACCATACTCCTGCCCTGAATGACAAAGCCCGAGCGTTTCGACTGATACCAGACAGCCGACAAAATACCTCCGAGGACCGCGCGTAATCCTGCGCAGTGCTCAGCAGGCCCGGTCATTTACACGTACCTGACGAGCGCTAGGACTGATCGGGGTCTTCTTTACCGACGCCGCGAAACACAAACTTGAACGGCAGGGCCCAAAGGATGCCCAGCACGATATAAACCAGCAACTCAATCCAGATCGGAGGACGCCCCAGCAAGTTCACGATCGTCACAACAGCGATGATGTACAGCGGAAGGCCAAGCACAAGGATCACCAGCGACCAGCGCCGGCGTGCCTTGTAACTCAACCCTGTCTTCTGTTTTTCGCTCATCAGTCGGCAAAGGGGTCTGTCACCAGAATGGTGTCATCCCGCTCCGGGCTGGTGGACAAAAGTGCCACCGGGCATTCGATCAGTTCTTCGACCCGACGTACATATTTGATCGCATTTGCAGGTAAATCGGCCCAGCTGCGCGCGCCTTCGGTCGATTCGCTCCACCCCGGCATTTCTTCATAAATCGGGGTACAGCGGGCTTGCTGATCAGCTGCGGTTGGAAGGTAATCCAAACGCTCGCCATCCAGCTGATACCCCGTGCAGATCTTAAGGGTCTCAAACCCGTCCAGAACATCCAGCTTGGTCAGCGATATGCCGTTCACGCCGCTGGTTGCGCAGGTCTGGCGCACCAGACAGGCGTCGAACCAGCCGCAGCGGCGCTTGCGGCCTGTTGTCGTCCCGAATTCGTGCCCGCGTTCACCCAGACGCTGACCGTCTGCGTCTTCCAACTCGGTCGGGAACGGCCCTTCTCCAACGCGGGTGGTATAGGCCTTAACAATGCCAAGCACGAAATTGATCGAGCCCGGACCGATTCCAACACCGGTTGCCGCCTGACCCGCAATCACGTTCGAAGACGTTACAAAGGGATAAGTGCCAAAATCGATATCCAGCAGCGCGCCCTGCGCCCCTTCAAACAGGATGCGTTTCCCGGCCTTGCGCTTTTCGTTCAGCACTTTCCAGACAGGTGCCGCAAACGGCAGAATTTGTTGCGCGATCTCTTTGAGCTGAGCAACCAGCGCGTCGCGGTCAACCGGTTCGATACCCAGACCCTTGCGCAACGGATCGTGATGTTGCAATGCGCGGTCCACGCGGGCCTCCAGCGTGGCTTCGTCCGCCAGATCGGCAACGCGAACGGAACGCCGCCCAACCTTGTCTTCATAGGCCGGGCCAATTCCACGACCGGTTGTTCCGATCTTGGTGCCTTTGCTCGCAGCTTCCTCGCGCGCACGATCCAACTCGCCGTGAATCGGCAGAATCAACGGCGTGTTTTCGGCAATCATCAGCGTGTCGGGCGTAATCTCAACACCCTGCGCCCGGATGGTTGCGATCTCATTGACCAGATGCCAGGGGTCCAGAACCACCCCATTGCCAATAACGCTCAACTTGCCGCCGCGTACCACACCCGAAGGAAGCGCGTGCAGCTTATAGACCTCGCCGTCGATCACCAGCGTATGACCGGCATTGTGACCGCCCTGAAAACGCGCGATTACGTCCGCCCTTTCGCTGAGCCAGTCGACAATCTTGCCTTTTCCTTCGTCGCCCCATTGGGCGCCGACAACAACCACGTTGGCCATATCCGGTCCTTTTCGTGCTGAGTGATCAAACCCGGCTCATATAGCGGGGCAAAAACGGCAGGGAAACCGATATTTCGCCGCAGAGGAAAATCGCGCAGGCGCGCGATGCCTCCGGCGGGGATATTTGTAGCCAGATGAAGAGCGGATCCCCTGCTTCACCTGGCTTTAAATATCCCGGGGGAGGCGCCCGGAACGGGCGGCGGGGGCAGAGCCCCCTACCCTGTCATCGTAAGTGGACAGGTTGCCCGTGCGGAGTGGTCAGGTAAGCCTCTTCCCAGGCCTTATGCAGATCCTGCACATCTTTCGGCATGGCAGCGCCCTGTTCGACCAGCAATGCCTCAAGCGTTTCCAGCCATGCGTGGAAGTAATCGTCACCGCCATCCAGTTCCCGGGCAAGCCCGTTGCGTTTCAATGTCGCTGAAAAACGCGCCGCCCAATCCGCCCATTCGAACCGCCCGGCCTCGTTCAGCGCGACTGTGACGGCAAAGACCTGAGCGTGCCAGGGCTCAGCAAAAACCGGCTCGGGGGCTCCGTATGTGATGCAGTCGTTCATTCCGGTTGCAGGTAGCTTTGCCAGAGGTCCAGAACCACCTGGTCAGCGGGATGTTCGGGGGCGGCCCAGAGTTCTGATGCCGCAAAGACCACTGCATAAATCGGCTCTGGCGCCTCACCCAACCCATGCGCATTGGAATCGGGCAGAACATGGGTTCCGTGCAGGCGCAGGATTCGGCCCCTGGCACCGGATGCATAGACAGGCAGGCGCGTGTGACCTCCATCCACGAGGCGATTTGCCGCCGGTCGGACCGTGACAACCTCTTGCCCCACAGAATACAGCGCCGCGACATTGGAAGGCCTGTCCGCAGGCCCGCCTTTGGCCAGCGCAGCGGACACCGCTTCCGCCTTGAGTGCTCTGTCCGCCAAGGGGTGCGGTTCGTCGCCGCTCACGCCACGCAGATCATCCAATGTCAGAACACCCTTTTCGACCAGCAGATCGGTCAGACCGGATATCCATTTCTCATAATAGGAAAACCGGGTGTAATCCTTCGGGGACAGGCGTTCGCGCGCGTGGCGCGAAACGTCGATGTTCCACTGCCCCAGAAAACCAGATGCAAGTGTCACCGCAAGAGCGCGGGCGTGCCAGTCTTCGGCAAAGACCGGCGCATCCTCTGTCTCGGGGTTTATCGGACCGTCACCGAAACGTCCTCCCATATCGTGAACGCGGGTCATGCGGGCACCCTTGGAAGGCCCGTGCCAATCATGCTGTCGCGCGTCACAAGCGCGGCAAGCCCCTCTTCGCTCATCCCGTCTGTGCCTACAGGGCGCATGGGCAAGACGAGATAGCGAACCTCGGCTGTCGAATCCCAAACCCGTACAGATGTGTCTTGGGGCAAGGTGACGCCGAATTCGGCCAGCACCTTGCGCGGTTCTCGCACTGCGCGGGCGCGGTAGGCGTCGGATTTGTACCATCCGGGCGGTATGCCCAGCAGCGGCCAAGGGTAACAGCTGCACAGCGTGCAGACGACCATATTGTGCCGGTCCGGTGTGTTCTCAACCACTACCATATGTTCACCCTGGCGGCCATAATAGCCAAGGTCGGCCACGACCGGAGTGGCGTCTTCAAGCAGGGCAGCTTTGAAGGCAGGGTCGCTCCAGGCTTTGGCAACAACGCGCGCGCCGTTTTGCGGCCCGATCCTGTTCTGATAAGTGTCAATAATCTCATCCAGAGCCGCCGGATCGATCAGCCCTTTGCGGGTCAAAATCGTCTCGAGCGCTTTGACGCGCAATGCGGGTTCAGGTGGTAACAGGGCATGCGGGTGGTCGTGATCGTCATGTGGCATGGCCGCAGCCTGCGTCACAAATCGACACACTGTCCAGTCCCTTTGACGTGATGGGATACATCAAAGAAGTTGATGCCAACTCCTGACTTGCCCCCGCTGGCAAACTTGCATAAGTACCACGCGATACACGCCACGCTGTACAGGACCACCATGGAAAACGTCGTTCTCATCATCCATCTTCTTCTGGCTCTGGGCCTGATCGCCGTTGTCCTGATGCAGCGGTCCGAAGGCGGCGGCCTGGGTATGGGTGGTGGCGGTGCCATGGCTGGTCGCGCAGCAGCGACGGCATTGGGCAAGGTGACCTGGATTCTGGCGGCCTGTTTCATCGTCACCTCGATCACGCTGACCATTCTTGCGGCTCAGAAATCTTCGGGCAGCTCGGTAGTCGACCGTCTGGGTGTTCCAGCGCCAGCTTCGACAGAAGAAACCACACCGGCGATTCCGTCGGTTGATGATCTTCTGCCGCCGGCACAGGACGACAACGCGCCACTGATCCCGCAGGCGGATTGATCCACAAAACCTAGAAACCTGAAAGAGGACTGCAACAGCATCTTGCGGTTCTCTTGCGCTTTTGGCGCGAATCCTTTATATGTGAAGTCCCGTGATGCAGCGGTTTTTCGGAACCGTCGGGCAGCTGATTTTGACGTCTCACGGGAGCAGCCGAAAAACTATGGCACGTTTTATTTTCATCACCGGTGGTGTGGTTTCGTCCTTGGGCAAAGGGCTGGCTTCGGCAGCATTGGGCGCATTGTTGCAAGCCCGCGGTTATTCGGTGCGTCTGCGCAAGCTGGACCCCTATCTGAACGTCGATCCCGGTACGATGTCGCCCTTTGAGCATGGCGAAGTGTTTGTCACCGATGATGGTGCCGAGACCGATCTGGACCTTGGCCACTACGAACGGTTCACCGGAGTCGCCGCGCGCAAGACCGACTCGGTCAGTTCCGGGCGGATCTATTCGAACGTGCTCGAGAAAGAACGCCGTGGCGATTACCTTGGCAAGACCATTCAGGTGATCCCGCACGTCACAAACGAGATCAAGGATTTCATCGCCATTGGCGAGGATGAGGTTGATTTCATGCTGTGCGAGATTGGCGGCACTGTGGGCGATATCGAAGGCCTGCCCTTCTTTGAAGCCATCCGTCAGTTCAGTCAGGACAAACCGCGCGGGCAGTGCATTTTCATGCACCTGACGCTGCTGCCTTACATCAAGGCCTCGGGTGAGTTGAAAACCAAGCCGACCCAGCACTCGGTTAAAGAACTGCGTTCGATCGGTCTGGCCCCCGATATTCTGGTCTGCCGGTCCGAAGGGCCGATCCCGACCAAGGAACGGGAAAAGCTGGCCCTGTTCTGTAACGTGCGCCCAGACAGCGTGATCGCGGCACAGGACCTGTCCACCATTTACGACGCGCCGCTGGCCTATCACCGCGAGGGGCTGGATCAGGCGGTTCTGGACGCGTTCCAGATCAGCCCCGCCCCCAAGCCCGATCTGGCCAAATGGGAAGATGTGAGCGACCGCATCCACAACGCCGAAGGCGAAGTGAAAGTGGCCATTGTTGGCAAATATACGCAGCTTGAAGACGCCTATAAGTCGATTGCCGAGGCGCTGACCCATGGCGGTATGGCCAACCGCGTGAAGGTCAAGATCGAGTGGGTGGATGCCGAGGTTTTCGATACCGAAGACGCGGCCCCGTATCTGGAAGGCTTCCACGCCATTCTTGTCCCCGGTGGTTTTGGCGAGCGTGGCACCGAAGGCAAGATCAAGGCGGCGCAATATGCGCGCGAGCACAAGGTTCCCTATCTGGGCATTTGTCTCGGCATGCAGATGGCGGTGATCGAGGCTGCGCGGAACGCTGCGGGAATCGCCGAAGCCGGGTCCGAGGAATTCGACCATGAGGCCGGGAAGAAACGGTTTGAACCGGTGGTCTATCACCTCAAGGAGTGGGTACAGGGCAACCACAAGGTCGAGCGCAAGGTCGGCGACGACAAGGGCGGCACAATGCGCCTTGGGGCTTACAACGCAGTATTGGCGGATGGATCCAAAGTGGCCGAGGTTTATGGCGGCACGCAGATCGAGGAACGGCACCGCCACCGCTATGAAGTGGACATCAAGTATCGCGACAAGCTTGAAAAAGCGGGCCTGAAGTTTTCGGGCATGTCCCCGGACGGTCGTCTGCCCGAAATCGTGGAATGGGCGGATCACCCGTGGTTCATCGGCGTTCAGTACCACCCGGAACTGAAGTCCAAGCCGTTTGACCCGCATCCGCTGTTTCGCGAATTTGTGCGGGCCGCAAAAGACACCTCGCGGCTGGTCTAATCTCTGACTGTGTCGGACTGTCACCCCACGTTGTTTCGTGGGGGCTGACCTCTTAACTGTGTGGAGAGGCAGGTTTTCTGCTTTTGCATTTCACGGTTTCAGGAGATTTCCGATGAGCAACGCAACAACGATCACCAACCTTCAGCAAGCGCTTCATATGGAGCTTACTGCCGCGCACCAATACCAGTTGCACGCGCATGTTCTGGACGACTGGGGCCTTGATATTCTGGCCGAGAAAATGCGGGGCGAGATGCAGGAAGAGTTGGTGCATTCTGACGCCTTTATCGAACGTATCCTGTTTCTGGGTGGAACCCCCGAGCTTGCGTTTCAGAAAAGCCTAGCCGCAGCGGGCACGCTGGAAGAGATGTTCGCCTCTGATCTCAAAGACGAGAGTGAGGCCGTCGACTTCTACACCAATGCAGCGCAACAGGCGGCCGAAGTTGGTGATGTTGGTTCGCGTACACTGTTCGAACGCATCCTGATGGAAGAAGAAGGTCATAAAGCCTGGCTGGAGACACAGCTGAGCCTTCTGCAACGTCTGGGCGAATCTGCGTTTAGCGCGAAATTCGTCTCTGGCGCTGCGGGCGACGCCTGAGACCTTGGTTTCAAACCGGTGGATGTCACAGGTGCTTTGCGAAGCTGACGCAATCTGTGCCTGTGCCGTCACCTTAAATTGACCTGGCTGGGTGCAAAAACTCTGGCCGGGTCATTTTCTCAGCGTTAGCTGTAGGATACGTGACAACAGGAGAGTTCCGATGACCAGCCAGTCCCAGAAAGCCGTGACCTTTACCAGCCTTCACAAGAAGGGCGATCCTGTCATTCTGTTCAATATCTGGGACGCTGGCAGCGCTGGCGCCGTTCGGGACGCTGGTGCCCAGGCCATCGCGACCGGCAGTGCCCCTGTTGCCATGGCGCAGGGCTATGGCGACGGGCAGAACATTCCACTTGAGGCCGCGTTGGACAATGTACGCCGCATCGTTGCGGCGATTGATTTGCCGGTAACACTGGATTTCGAGGGGGCTTATGCCGAAGACCCGCAAGGGATCGCGCAAAACGTTCGGCGCGCACTTGACTGCGGTGTTGTCGGGTTCAACTTTGAAGACCAGATCATCGGTGGTGACGGTCTCTACGATATCGCCACTCAGGCCAAACGCGTTGAAGCGATGTGCGACGCTTGCGCGCGCGCAAGCATTCCCGGCTATGTCAATGCGCGCACAGATATCTTCCTGAAGGCCGCAGCGGACACCCATGACGACACGATGCTGGATGAGGCCATTGCCCGTGCCAATGCCTATGCTGACGCAGGCGCCAGCGGATTCTTTGCCCCCGGGCTAAAGAACGAAGCCCTGATCGCCCGGCTTTGCGAATCCACCACGTTGCCGGTCAATATCATCGCTCTGCCCGGCACGCCGGATACGGCCACACTGGCAAAGCTCGGGGTCGCGCGGATCAGCTACGGCCCGGTCCCCTATCGGCAGATGCTGGCCTGGTTGCAGAACGCAACCAAAGAGGCGCTGACCTGGTAAACGCAGGCCTTTGTTTCTTAAGGACAAATTGAAACTCATGGATATTGGGCAATGATTGATTGTTGGCCGGTGTGTACCCGGTGCCGCGCAGCTCTGGTTCAGCGCGGGACACACGCAATACTATAGCAAGACCGGCATTTCGTGCTTGGCCGATCACGACCTGTCGTCTAGGTGTTTGTTATGTTGAAAAGGTTCTTTAAGGCGCTCAGACCGCCTCATCATGAACAATTGCCGGACCCGGATGCAGAACTTGCTCTGGGTGCTCTGATGGTGCGCGTCGCGCAGGCAGATCGCGATTATAAGCTGGAAGAGATCAGTCTGATCGACAAGATACTGGCTCGTCTTTACCAGCATAACGCGATTGAGGCGGCCAAGGTTCGGGCCACCTGCGAAAAGCTCCATGCTGCGGCACCGGAAACTGATACGTTCGGCAAACTGATCCGGGAAACCACGGACCTAAAAGAGCGGCTGGCAGCCCTTGACGCGTTGTGGGAAATCGTTCTGGCAGATGGCAGTTCGGACGAGGGCGAGATAAAGATCGTCGAAGAAGCCCGCATTGCCATGGGCCTGAGCTATAATGACAGTCAGGCAGCGCGCGAGCGCGTCCAAAGCCGCTTGGATGTGAGTTAAGCGCCCGCTATATCTTACCCATGTTCAGCGACTTTCTTTCCAGGCTCACACAGCCCAAGCCCGACCCGCTTGTCGAAGATGATGCCCGCCTGGCCCTGACGGCCCTGCTGGTGCGTCTGGCACGATCTGACAACGATTATTCTGATTCTGAGATGGCGCGCATCGACCGCATCTCGGCTGAACGATACGGTTTGTCCCCGTTCGAAAGCGCGGCTTTGCGCGCCCGTGCCGAAGATCTTGAGGCCGAGGCCCCCGACACGGTCCGTTTTACCCGTGCCATCAAAGAAGCTGTCGCTTATGAAAACCGGCTGGCGGTGGTTCAGGCGCTGTGGTCGGTGGCGCTGGCTGATGGCCACCGTACGGGTGAGGAGGACTCGCTGCTGCGTCTGGTTGTCAGCTTACTAGGGGTCAGCGACGTGGATTCGGCTTTGGCCCGGCAAAAGGCCGCTAAATCTTGATCGCCATGCTTGGCATGTATGACATGCCCGAGGTTCAGGCCGCCAATGATCGGTTCTGGGGGTTGATTCGTGCGCATTTGGGATGCGGGCCAGAACAGCTGACCCGAGACACCGATGTTTGGCAGGTCTGGCTTGATCCCGAACTGGTGCTGGCGCAGACCTGTGGAATGCCCTATCGCACACGCTTGCATGGTCGGGTTCAACTGGTGGGCACCCCGGATTACGGCCTGCCCGGTTGTCCTGCCGGGCATTATTGCTCGGTCTTTGTGGCGCGGCGCGACGACAACCGCACGCTGGCGGGCATGACTGACGGTATCTTCGCGTATAACGAAGCGCTGTCTCAATCCGGCTGGGCAGCACCGATCACGCATCTATCCCGAGAGAACCTGAATCCTGCGTCGTTGTTGGAAACAGGCGGTCACGCGCTGTCAGCGCAGGCGGTCTCGGACGGGAAGGCAGATTTCGCCGCGCTGGATGCATTGACCTGGATGATGTTGCAGGAACATACCGATCTGGGCAAAAGCCTGCGCGAATTGGCAAAAACCTCTCCTACACCAACCCTGCCCTATATTACTGGACCCGACCAAAACGCGGATCTGGTCGCAGACGCAGTTCGAACCGCAATAGTCGGCCTTGCCGAACACGACCGCAAAACGCTGCATATTCAGGGGCTGATCGACATCCCGGCGGAGGAGTACCTGTCCGTACCGACCCCGCCACCGCCATGCGCACAGCGGATAATCTGATGACCAAATTGTCCGGTGCATTTGGTCATTTTGGCTGTTTCCGACCCTGAATTTACGAATTGCGCATTGCATTGAGCAAATTTTTCGGCCCTATTACCGCACCAACACCACAAACTACTGGACTGCCCGTGACAGAAATCGCTCCCGTCATCGAAATCAAAAACCTTCACAAAAGCTTCGGCAATCTGGAAGTGTTGAAGGGGGTGGATATCACAGCACATGGCGGCGACGTGGTCTCGCTGATCGGGTCATCGGGGTCAGGAAAATCAACTTTGCTGCGCTGCTGCAATCTGCTGGAAGACAGCCAGCAGGGTGAAATCCTGTTCAAAGGCGAGCCTGTCAAATGGTCGGGCGATAGCCATGGGCGTCGCCCCGCGGACCCCAAGCAGGTTCTGCGCATCCGCACCAACCTGTCGATGGTGTTTCAGCAGTTCAATCTGTGGGCGCATATGACCATCCTGCAAAATGTGATGGAAGCCCCCGTGACCGTTCTGGGCCGCGACAAGGCCGAAGTGGAAGACAGCGCGCGCAAATACCTTGAGAAAGTTGGGATTGGCGACAAATGCGACGCCTATCCGGCGCAATTGTCCGGCGGTCAGCAACAGCGTGCCGCGATCGCGCGGGGGCTGTGCATGGAACCGCAGGCGCTGTTGTTCGACGAACCGACCTCGGCGCTGGATCCCGAACTGGAACAGGAAGTGATCAAGGTGATCAAGGATCTGGCCGCAGAAGGGCGCACCATGATCATCGTGACCCATGACATGAAAATGGCGGCAGATATCTCGAGCCACGTGGTATTTCTTCATCAGGGCCTGATCGAGGAAGAAGGTTTGCCCGAAGATATCTTTACGTCACCCGAATCCGAACGGCTTCGGGGCTTTCTCTCCGCTACTCAAGCGGCTTAACTTCAAGAACAGAACCAAAACTGGGGAGTAACCAATGAAAAACCTGATTCTGTCCACTGCAGCCCTGGCGCTGACTGCTGGTATCGCGATGGCCGACACGGTCCGCATGGGCACCGAGGGCGCCTACCCTCCGTACAACTTCATCAACGATGCAGGTGAAATCGACGGGTTCGAGCGTGAAGTCGGCGACGAGCTGTGCAAACGCGCTAACCTGGAGTGTGAATGGGTCAAGAACGACTGGGATTCGATCATTCCGAACCTGGTCTCGGGCAACTACGACACCATCATCGCCGGTATGTCGATCACTGCCGAACGTGATGAGGTCATCGACTTTACCCAAGACTATTACCCGCCGACCGCGTCGGCCTATGTCGCGACCTCTGACTCGGCAGACGTAACCGGTGGTGTCGTTGCTGCGCAAACCGCCACGATCCAGGCAGGCCACGTTGCCGAATCCGGTGCAACCCTGGTTGAATTCGCGACCCCGGAAGAAACCATTGCAGCCGTCCGTAACGGCGAAGCCGATGCCGTTCTGGCCGACCGCGACTATCTGGTGCCGTTGGTCGAGGAATCGGGCGGTGAGCTGGTCTTTATCGGCGATCCGGTTCCGCTGGGCGGCGGCGTCGGCATGGGCCTGCGTGAAAGCGACGGTGAACTGCGCGGCAAGTTCGACGAAGCCATCACTTCGATGAAAGCTGACGGCACGCTGAACGAGATGCTGATCAAGTGGTTCGGTGAAGGCACCGCCACATACGGTTCTGACGGTTCGGTCGTCACCAACTAAGACCTGACCAATCCCGGTCCGGTGCTTTGGCGCCGGGCCGCTTCCGGCCTAGCCGGAACAGACGTTGGAAAGACGCCATATGTTCTCGTACTGCGCTGATCCTGACACGCTGGGCACGTTCCGCTGGTTTTCATGCTACCTGACCAATGGCGTCCACTGGTCGTTCTACCTGTCTTTCATCAAGGTTTTGGCCTTGCTGGCTGTGACCGCGCCCGTCGCTCTTGGCTTCGGGTTTGCAGGTGCCATGGCGGCGCGCTCGCATTTCCCCCCGCTCAGCTGGCTGGGCAAAGGGTATATCGCGATTGTGCGCGGCGTGCCCGACATTGCGTTTTTCCTGTTCTTCGTCATAGCGTTGGATCAGGCGTTTGAGTGGACGCGGCATAAGATATTGTGCCCGGACTGGACCGACCCAATCCGCCAGGGCAATGACTTCCTCGTTTGTCAGGCCGCCAAGCTGCCGCTCGGAACCGCGCCTGAATGGGTGCATGAAACCTATGGGTTTTTCCTTGCGGTCATCACCTTCTCTATCGTTTTTGGCGCCTTTGCGGCCAATGTCCTGTTCGGCGGAATGCGCGCCGTACCACATGCGCAACTGGAAACGGCCGAAGCTTATGGCATGAATCGCCGCCAGACCTTCTGGAAAATCCTCGTACCTCAGATGTGGGTTTACGCGCTGCCCGGCCTGTCCAATCTTTGGATGGTGCTGATCAAGGCGACACCCCTGCTCTTCCTGCTGGGCGTCGAAGATATCGTGTATTGGGCGCGCGAACTGGGCGGCACCAAAACCTCGAAATTCACGCAATACCCGCATGGCGACTGGCGCATGTGGTATTTCCTGTTCCTGCTGATCTTCTACCTTGGCATGACCCGTTTCTCGGAACTTGGGCTTGAAAAACTGATGCGGCGATTGTCCCACGGACAGGCCACTTCCGGCGGAGAGCTTCTGCGCAAGGAGACCACGGCATGATGATCCGCGTTCCAGACCGCAACCGGGTGCCGCACGCGATTGCACAGCAATCTCTCTCGCGCCCGCAATCTCCTTTCCAAGGAGCCCGATCATGAGCTGCATCCAGACCATTCAGGATTACGGCCTGCGGTCGCTTGGCTTTGGCGAACGCCTGCTGCCCAAGACCGATTTCACCCTGTGCGAACAGTTCACCCTGATCGGCTCGGGCATGATCTGGAACATCTATTTCGGCGTCATGGCGCTGGCGACCGGGTTCTTTCTGGCCACCGCGCTGGCCGTCGGCAAAGCCTCGACCAACAAATGGCTGCGCAAACCTGCCGAATGGTTCATCTTTCTGTTCCGGGGCTCGCCTCTCTTTATCCAGTTCTTCTTTGCTTATTTCTTCTTCCTGTCGCTGAAGAAAACATATCCGATGTTCGACGCCTTCACCTCGGCCTGGCTGGGGGCGCTGATCGTGCTGTTCCTGAACACCGCAGCCTATTCGGGTGAGATTTTTTACGGTGCCCTGCGCTCGATCCCCAAGGGAGATATCGAAGCGGCAGATGCCTATGGCATGTCCGGCTGGTCGCGGTTTCGGCGGATCGTCTGGCCCACCATGCTGCGTCTGGCCTGGCCGGCCTATACGAACGAAGCGATCTTTCTGTTCCATGCCACCACGCTAGTCTTCTTCTCGGCCTTTCCGGCCTGGCAACAACGTGGCGACGCGCTCTATTACGCCAGCTATTTCGCGGACAAAACGTTCAACCCCTTCATCCCCTATCCAATTCTGGCGTTCTATTTCATCCTGCTGACATTGGTGATTGTCGGGGGATTTGGCCTGATCAACAAACGCCTGAACCGCCACCTGCCCACCGCCAAACGGGCAAAAATGCGGTTCAAACTGAACCTGGCGCGCTAAAAGACGGCGCGCCGCAAATTCCGGCGTTCAAGCCTACACTACGCTTGTAATACGCTTGGTGATGCGAGCACGGACAGTCGATTTGGGGGGAATGGTACCGCCTCCCTGGCTTGAACAGGGGACCTCTGGATCCACAATCCAGCGCTCTAACCAACTGAGCTAAGGCGGCACTTTGTGAGGGGCGATGTACCGAACGCGCCGGGGGAATGCAAGAGGATTAAAGCCGAATTCTCCAGCTTTGTTCGACAAGATCGACGCCAAAGGAATGCACCGGTTTGCTGTCGATCAGTTCCCAGCCAAACGCCCTGTAAAGCGCGCAGGCAGCCGTATGGCTTTCATGGGTCCACAAAACCATTTCCCGATATCCAGCCTCGCGTGCGAAGTCTGTACAGGCCTGTAACAGCCGTTTCCCCAACCCAAGTCCGCGCGCCTCGGGGACAAGCAGGAAGAGGCGCAGTTTGGCGGTTTTCTGGTCAACACGCACGCAGAAAATGCTACCCAGTCTTTGCCCAGCCCGTTCAGCAATCCAGCCTTTTTCAAAGGACGGGTCATTGTCGGCAATGAACTCCTCAAGGATGCGCGCAACCAACGGGGCAAAGCTGTCATCAAATCCTTCGTCGTGCGCATAGAGCAACCCGTGCTGTTCAACCAGCCACGCGGCATCATCGGGGCGAAACGTTCTGAGAATCACTTCTTCCATGTCTTATCTGACCGCAAAGGTGACTTGATTCTCAACCCCGTGCGCGCTAGCACGAACGCTCAGTCTCGGAGGCACAGATGGGCATCAATACCGAACGCGATATTCAGGCCAACCTGCAAATCGGCCCGACCGATCAGGGGATGGTACGCTTGTTCATCGAAGCCGACGGCATCGAGATTCCGATGGATTTCGACCCCGAGGAAGCCGAAGAAATCGCCGACGAGATCCGCGCCGCGATACAGGCCGCCCTCGCCGTCAAAGGCTGAGGTTTTACAAGCGCGGATCGCGCAGCGCATGCAGACGGCGTGCTGCATCTGTTGCAAATTTCTGGATCATCTTCTTGCGCCGCGCCGGGGCAAGCTTGTCCTCGGGCGCCATGCGCACGATCTCGGCATCATAGGCGTCAGCAATAATCAATCCTGTTTCGTCAGGTAACAGATCGGTCGGAAACTCGGTATCCACGGCCCAGAAGAATCGGTCACACCATTCCAGATAGCCCTGCCATTTGGCATCCGATTGATAATCGGCACGGCTGGATTTGCATTCGATCACCCAAAGCTCACCTTTGGGACCCAGCCCCATCACATCGACACGCAGACCACGTGCCGGAACGAATTCTTCAACAGAAACAAAACCATGCGCGGCAAGGTGGCGTGCGACGCCACGCGCGAGCTTCTGTCCGGGCTGCAAATCTAACAACATACCCCAAATGTGAACAATTGGTGAACAAAAGTAAAGTACTGCATCGCGCTTGACATGGTACCATTTGGTATCGCATTAATATGATACCAAATGGTATCTGTTCTGGGGTTGCTTATGGATAACCGAACTCAAAACGCGTTCCGTGCGCTGGCCGATCCCACACGTAGGGACATTGTACAATTGCTCTCGTCTCAGGACATGACCATCGGGCAGTTGACAGACCGGTTCGACATGACCCGGGCCGCGGTCAAAAAGCATCTGACCGTGCTATCCGACGGCGGCTTGATCACCGTTGAAACCCGTGGCCGCGAACGCATTAACCGACTTGAACCACAAGGCATGGCCCCCGTTCTGGACTGGCTCAGATATTTTGACCAGTTCTGGGACGATCGCCTCAACTCTCTCAAGGAAGCTGTTGAAAGGAAATCGAAATGACCGATGCAGTTCTGAAGAAATCGATCTTTCTGAGGGCCGAGCCGGAAACGGTTTGGGCTTATCTTACAGACCCGGATCGCCTGGCGGAATGGTTCCACAAACCGAAACATCCTCTGACCGCGGGTCAAAAGCTGGAGATGTTTGGCACAACAAGCGGCGACCTGTTGATCTGGGGTGAGGTTCGCGTTGCCAACCCTCCAAAATATCTGGAATACACGTTCACCGTAAAACCGATGGGCGACGCGGTGAGCGTCGTCAAGTGGACCCTGGAACCCGTGGCAGGCGGGACGCGCCTTGACCTGCGGCATGAAGGCCTGCCGCAGGGGGCCGATGCCTTTGGCCTGATCCTGGCGCTGGACAAGGGTTGGGACGAGCACTTTGGCAAGATGCGCACGGCATTGCACGAAACTGTTGATGCCTGACCCCTTGTGCGAACCCGTCAGACGCCCTACTTAAGCGCGTGGCGGGTTCTGCCCTTCTTGTGACAGGTAGCATTCTGGTGGCCTTAAGCAATTCCGAGGGGGCTGGCTCTGTTCAGGTCCTGGCCTGATTACCTGGCGCCCACCTGTATATACAGGTCCTCGGGAATCAAACCACACGGTTGTTTGGTGGTCCCGCCACATTGCTGAATTGGCTCAGAGCACCACCAACGTCGGTCTTTACACGCCTGGATGCCATGCAGATCAAATTAATCCGCTCTGATAGCCCAATTCTTCCAAAAGCAATGCTGACTTAGTGTACCAGCCTTCCTGTTGAAACATAGCACCCATTCCCTGGCCCCAAGAATATTCATGCAAACTGGTTCAAGGCTATCCTTCGATGAGAGAAAACAATTCGATTGGATTAGCAAGGCCACGAACTTCGTGAACCCCACAAGGCAAAAACAGATCAGGTGAGGTCCCAGCAATCGCTGATGTTACCAGCACTCTGTGACCGATAGACTTGGTTAGACCTTCTATGCGACTGGCAACGTTCACTGCGCCCCCGAGAACCGTGAAATCAAGCCTTCCCGGACTGCCGATATTGCCATAGCTGACTTGCCCAACATTGATCCCGATTCCTACATCCAAAGACGACTTATTAGCCTCAACGCGGCGACTGTTGAGCGTCGTCAAACCGGCCAATACACTTTGTGCGGCTTGCGCAGCCTTTCGGCATCGGTCGGCGTGGTCAACCTGAGTTGCGATGGTGAAGATCGAGAGAATACCGTCACCCATAAACTTGAGAACATCGCCGCCGTTCTCTTCTACGGATTGCACAACCAGATCAAAGTAACCGCTCAGCGCGTCAAAAACATCCACCTCGGGAGCGGCTTCCGAAAGAGCCGTGAAACCTCGCAAATCAGAAAACATGACAACTGCATCAACTGTCGTTCGTTCGCCCCGCTTGATCCGCCCATTCCAAACCGCATCAGAGGGCCCATCACCAAGATATGTTCGTAGCAGCCCCTTGGCTGACTTGCGCATTGTGACGGGTTCCAAGGCGGACGATAGAGCAGGCAGAGCTTCCTCAATCAATTCCAGATGTTGCGGTGAAAAACCGTCTGGGTCCTGTGTAACAAATGTACAGCCGTGCAGAGATCCATCACCATAATACATAAGGGTGGCATAGTAGTCTGTGCCACCCGACTCAGCGAATTCAAGATACGATGAATGCTCGGTCCTTGGATCAAGTTGTCGCAGACTTTTATGAAGTGGCTTTCTGTGCTCCAGAATGTACTCAAATGAGCTGCCAACATACCCGTCTGTCGACATCGTTTCATGAGTTACGTCGTAGCTGTCGGTCCGGTCAGGGGTCCAGACTATCCCCCATGCAATAAGTAACGGATTGGCGAACCGCTGACCAATATTGACTCGCCAGAGTGGAACGCCTTCGTCAACTAATGACGAGCAGAAATGAGAAACTACTTTCACGGGGTCGCCTGAGCGGCGTCCTTCGGTAATCATCCAGTCGGTTAATTGTGGTACGGAGGCCATGTTGTCAAACTAGTCGCATGGACAAGATGATCAAAGTCCCTTCCTATTAGCAGGTTATTCAAAGCGCTATATTGAAGGAATATGTTCAGACCAAGGCCCCAGATACGCCATTCTGAATATCCGCGATAGGCTGAAATCAACCGCATACAAACGTGACAGCGGCTGCATCTGCTTTGAAGCTGCAACAGTCAATGTCGGCGCAACCATCTCACGTTATGCCAGAGAACCCATAAGAGGCTTGGTGTGATAAAGCCTGGCATCAAAATTAGCGTGAAACACTCGCCTCTTGCTTGATCGCAACTGGTTTCAAATCATCTAAAACCGGTGTTCCCCGGCGCGGGCCTTGCGGCTTTTCTGCCATGCTCATGATCTTGTAGGCGAACTGGACACCGGCAAAGACAATGCCGTTCATGAACCAGATCATCACCAAAGCGATAAGACCGATTTCCGAACTGGTTATCAGATGGCGCAGGTTTGCGACATTCAGCGCCAACAGGACGCCGACAAACACAGCCGAAATGACAAAGCCCCAGGCAACTTGCGTGATATAAAGGCGGATCAGTTTGGGCATGGCGAACCTCTTTGCGCTATGACATTCAAGTTAGCGCATATCTGGTTCTCGTAAAGGCGTCAGAATGCCTCGGGCTGTGCCTCGCGGGCCATATGATCCAGCACAGCATTGACGAATTTCGGCTCTTTGCCTTCCGGGAAAAACGCACGCGCAACGTCAACAAATTCAGTGATGACAACCTTTGGCGGCGTGTCGCTTTGGGTCAGCTCTGCCCCAGCCGCACGGAACAGCGCCCGCAAGGTCGGGTCAATCCGAGCGATCGGCCATTTGGCGACCAGCGCACGGTCCGTCATCTGGTCGATGGCCGCCTGATAGTTCACCGCATTATCGACCAACGAGCGGAAGACGCTGATATCACCGTCCAACATTTCCTCACCCTCATAGACAGCGCCAAAACGGTGATCCAGAAACTCATTCACGACAGCTTCGGTCGTTTGCCCGGACTGTTCCATCTGGAACAGCGCCTGCACGGCATAAAGCCGGGCGGCGGATTTCATCAGGCGTTTCTGGTTGGCCGGTTTCGGCGCGTCTGTCTTGGTCATGCTGTCGAGGGTCCGTTGCTGTCGCCCGCCACGAGGATGGACTCGGACGGCGGTTTGAAACCAACGCCCTTTTTGGAAGAGCCCCACTTACGGCTGAGCGCGATCAGATGCAAGGCCGCAGCAGCAGCCCCACCCCCTTTATTCATCTTTTTCGGGTTCGCGCGGACTTCGGCCTGCGCGTCGTTTTCCACAGTCAGAATGCCATTGCCGATGCACAGGCCCTGTAGGCCCATCAACTGGATGGCCCGGCTGGAGTCATTGCAAACGGTTTCGTAATGCGTGGTCTCGCCGCGAATGACGCAGCCCAGCGCGACGTAGCCATCAAAGTTGCACTGACGGTCGGCCATTGCGATGGCGGTCGGGATTTCCAGCGCGCCGGGCACCTCGACCACTTCGCAGGTTCCGCCCGCGGCTTCGATTTCGGCCTTCGCGCCCGTGATCAGGTTATCGGCAATCGCACGATAAAACGGCGCCGCCACGATCAGCAGCTTGACCGGCTTGTCAAATGTCGGTGTCGGCAGAACGCCATGTTCGTCTTGAGCAGCCATGATCAGTCTTCCTTCAAAATCGAACGGGTACCGACGATGGACAGGCCAAACGCGTCAAGCCCCAGATATACGGTTTCTGGCGAGTCGGTCAGCAGAACCAGTTCCTGAATTCCCATCTTGGACAGGATCTGGGCCCCCAGACCGGTTTGTTTAATGGTGCGCGGCCCCTCGTCACCCGTCGCATATAGCGAGTTGCGCGGTTGACGGAACAGGCAGACCACGCCCCGTCCTTCTTCAGCAATCTTTTCCATGGCGCGCGGCAGTTCGCGCGAGGATTTCGGACCAAGACCCAGAATATCGGGGGCCTCGTGCAGAGCATGGGTGCGGGTCAACACCGGTTCGGGTGTGGTGATGTCGCCCTTGATCATGACCACATGTTCGATGCCATGGGTCTGATCGGTGAACAGCCGCATCTCCCACTCGCCGCCATATTCTGACGTCACCATCTGACGCGAGGTTTCAACCACCAGATTGTCGTTGCGCGACCGGTAGGCAATCAGGTCACTGATCGTGCCGATCTTCATGTTGTGCTCTTGCGCAAACTCAACCAGATCAGGCAGACGCGCCATGGTGCCGTCGGGTTTCATGATCTCGCAGATCACGCCCGAGGGGTTTAGACCGGCCAGACGCGAGATATCAACGGCAGCCTCGGTATGACCAGCACGCACCAGCACCCCACCCCGCTTGGCGCGCAAGGGGAAGACGTGGCCTGGTGTTGCGATATGGGCCATTGTGTTCTGCTCATTGATCGCAGTCGCCACGGTCAGCGCACGATCGGCGGCAGAGATCCCGGTGCTGACCCCTTCGCGCGCCTCGATGGACACGGTGAATGCGGTTTCGTGCCGGGACGAGTTGTTCACCGCCATCATCGGCAGCCCAAGCGCTTCGACCCGTTCTGCCGTCATAGGCAGACAGATCAGGCCACGACCATGGGTGGCCATAAAGTTAATGGCCTCGGCATCGGCGAACTCGGCAGCAATCACCAGATCGCCCTCGTTTTCGCGATCCTCGTGGTCGACCAGGATATACATCCGGCCCGCACGCGCCTCTTCAATAATGTCTTCGATCGGGCTGATCGCGTCGCGCAGCCGGGCCTCGACCGGGCCGGGTGTCTCAAAGCTCATTGGGCAGCCTTTCGCATGGCATGTTTGAACGGCGGAATAGACCACTAAGGGCACAAAGACCAGTCCACAAACGGCGCAGGTCTGTTCCGACGCGACGTATCGTATCAGGACATTTCGGCCAGACGCGCCACATAACGGGCCAGCGTATCGATCTCAAGATTGACCCGGTCACCGACCCGCACGTCACCCCAAGTGGTGACCTCTTTGGTGTGTGGAATGAAGTTGATGCCAAAATCGCAATCTGTCACGTCATTGACCGTCAGGGATGTGCCGTTCAGTGCCACCGACCCTTTGGGCGCGATGAACCGTGCAAGATCCTTTGGCGCGCGCAAGGTGACGCGGGTGCTGTCGCCGTCTTCCTTGATCGCGATCACCTCGGCTACGCCATCCACATGGCCCGAAACGATGTGACCGCCCAGTTCGTCACCAACCTTCAGGGCGCGTTCCAGATTGACACGCTTGCCGACAGCCCAGGTGTCGAGATTGGTTTTCGAAACGGTTTCCGCGCTGATCTGGACGTCATACCAATCGTCGCCCAACGCGATCACGGTCAGGCACACACCGTCACTGGCAATCGAGGCCCCGATATCGATGCCCGCAGTGTCATAGGTGGTCCTGATCCGCGCACGCAGGTCTCCCTGCTGCTCCAGCTCGGCGACGGTGCCCATGTCGGTGACGATCCCTGTAAACATTCCGTTAACCCTCAGTTCCTAACCTGTGCCTGACTTTCACCGTCGAGGTAAGGCCAACGGGCCGCGCGGGCAAGCCCTGCCTTGCCGTACACCCACCAAACGGGCATAGTTTTGGCAACAACAACAATACGAGCAGTTCGGATGCCGCACCCGCCTTCAAGGTCTCATGATCGGGTCTTCCTGTTCCTTCAGGGCCCGCACGGACCTTTTTTCCCGGCCTTGGGGCGTATGTTACGCGCCACGGGGGCCCGGGTCTGGCGGGTTGGGTTCAATGCAGGTGATCAGGCGTTCTGGTTCGACAAGGCGAGTTACATCCCGTTTCAGGACAAACCGGAAAACTGGCCCGCAACACTGTCCTCTTTGATCGCTGAAAAAGCCGTTACGGATATTGTTCTATATGGCGACACCAGACCCATCCATGCGCGTGCAGTCGAAATCGCGCGGTCGTGCGGAGTTACCGTACATGTATTCGAGGAAGGGTATCTGCGCCCCTGGTGGGTGACTTATGAGCGGAACGGGTCAAATGGAAACTCAAGGCTGATGTCGCTGGATATTCAGCAAATGCGTCAGGCCATGGCCCTGTCCGACCGAAAGGCACCGCCGCCCCCGTCGCATTGGGGAGACATGCGGCACCATATCTTCTATGGCGCCCTTTATCATTGGTTCGTGATGGCCCTGAACAGTCGTTACCGCAACTTTCAACCGCACAGGGAATTGCCTGTCTCGCAGGAATTCAGATTGTACCTCAAGCGGCTGTTTTTGATGCCTTTTCACCGTCTTCAGCGAAGTTTGGCGACGACGCGGGTCAGGTGGGGCGGATACCCCTATCATCTGGTACTGTTGCAGCTTGGGCATGACAGTTCGGTGCAGGCTCATTCCAGCTTTTCGGGTATGTGTGAATTTCTTGAGCTGGTAATCGAAGGATTTGCACAAGGCGCGCCCGCCCATCACAGGCTGGTGGTAAAGGAACACCCGTTGGAAAACCATCGCGAACCGTTGCGACGCCGGGCCCGCGAGATAGCCGGAAAACATGGCATCAGCGACCGGGTTCATTATGTGCCGGGCGGCAAGCTGGCCAGATTGCTGGATGAGGCAAGTTCGGCCGTCACCGTGAATTCCACCGCTGGACAGCAGGTCCTGTGGCGGGGTATTCCATTGCGCATTTTCGGGCGTTCGGTTTACGACAAGCCCGATTTCGTCTCACAGCAGCCGATCGCAGCGTTTTTCGCCGATCCCCGCCACCCGGATGCCGAAGCCTATCGCTGTTATCGGCAGTTTCTTCTGGAAACCAGTCAGGTACCCGGCGGGTTCTATTCAAGACGAGGGCGCCGACAGCTGCTGCGCCGCGCCGTGGATATGCTTTTGGACACCAACGATCCTTACCAATCGGTCCTGAATACGAACGAGGCGCGAACGACACAGTTGAAAGTCGTCGAATGAAACGGGTGGTGTGTGACTGGAAGTTAAGCAACTTACCAGCTAGTCTGCACGCAACTACAAAAGACTGAGGATATCGGGCGGTGAAAGTCTCTCCTAGGCGATGGATGCGGGGTGTGTCCCTTGTGGCTGCAATTGGTCTGCTGGCTGCGTGCCAGTTGCCAAAATCCGGACCGAACAAATCCGAAATTCTGGCCGGTTCAGTTCAAAACGGGGGCAACGCATATGTCGTTGAAGTTGACGACAATGTCACACGCGCGACGTCCGCCATTCCTCAGTATGGCTTTTCGTCCTCCTTCAGCAGTGCCCAGACATTGACCGCAGATACCGTCCGCCCTGGTGACGTGCTGGGGCTGACCATCTGGGAAAACGTCGACGATGGCTTGCTGTCAGGCGAAACCGGTCTTGCGACCGCGTTGAACGAGGTTCAGGTCGATAGTGACGGATTTATCTTTGTCCCCTATGCAGGCCGGATTCGGGCCGCGGGAAACACGCCGGAACAGCTGCGCGTTCTGATCACAGACAAGCTTCAGGAACAAACGCCGGACCCACAAGTCGAAGTGCGGCGCGTCGCGGGTGACGGGTCCACCGTCTCGCTGACGGGCACGGTCGCCGCACCGGGCATTTATCCGATTGAACGGCCAACCCGATCGCTGCTTGGTATGTTGTCCCAGGCGGGCGGGGTCTCGGTCGCGTCGGACATCGCGCTGGTGACCCTGATCCGGGGCGATCAGAAGGGTACCGTTTGGTACGAGGACCTGTTCCGCAACCCCAAGCTGGACGTCGCCCTGCGCGGTGGCGACCGCATTCTGGTGGAAGAGGACAGCAGATCGTATATCGCCCTTGGCGCAACCGGGGGCCAGTCGCGCGTGGCATTTGAAAGTCAGGACCTGTCGGCTCTGGAAGCCTTGGCGCAGGTCGGTGGTCTGCTGACGCTTTCCTCGGATCCAACGGGAATATTCATTCTGCGCAAGGAACGTCAGGATGTCGCCCGCAGTATCACCGGACGCGCCGACCTCAAAGGGGATCAGCGCATGATCTACCTGCTGAACCTGACAGCCCCCAACGGCCTGTTCATTGCACGCGATTTCGTGATCCGGGATGATGATACAATCTACGTGACCGAAGCGCCCTATGCGCAGTGGAGCAAGTCGATCTCACTTATCGCTGGCGGTCTGACGCCCGTTGCAAACGTTGCCACGCTAACCGGCAATTGATGCATGCGGCCCGATCCCGACACGTCAGCCGGGAGCGGGCAAAATCGGCTGTTCGTCTATAACGGCGGCTTTCTGACCCAGAAACGTCTGAGACGAATACTGGCGCTTTCGGGTTACGACATTCGTCTGGGAATTCCGAAAGAAGGCGATTGCGTAGGCGTCTGGGGCAACAGCCCGACAGCACATCGCGGTCTTAAGATTGCTGAAAAACACGCTGCCCCGATTCTGCGGGTCGAGGACGCCTTTCTCAGATCTCTGCACCCGGGCCGGAATGGCGAGCCCCCTTTGGGGTTGTTGCTGGATCGTTCCGGCCTGCATTTCGATACCGCCACGCCGTCTGAACTTGAAACAATGCTGGCCACGCACCCTCTGGATGACACGGCCCTGCTGAACCGGGCCCGCGCCGCGATCACGCGGATCAGAGAGCTTAACCTCAGCAAGTATTCCGCCTTCGATCTCGATCTTGAACCACCCGATCCGGGCTATGTTCTGGTGATTGATCAGACGGTCGGCGATGCGTCGGTAACAGCAAGCAGAGCGGACCGCGCCCGGTTTCTTGAAATGCTTGTCTTGGCGCAGGAGGAAAACCCCGGCGCACGTATCCTGATCAAGACGCATCCTGAAACACTGGCGGGTCACCGTCAGGGGCATTTTACCGATCAGGACCTGTCAGACCGGATAACGCAGTTCAGCGACCCGATCAGCCCATGGCCGTTGCTTGAAGGGGCTGTTGCTGTCTACACCGTGTCCTCGCAACTGGGGTTCGAGGCAATTCTGGCAGGCCACAAACCGCGTGTGTTCGGCCAACCTTTCTATGCCGGATGGGGCCTGACGCAGGATGACAGACCCGTTCCGCGCCGCCAGCGCAGCCTGACACGGGCGCAATTGTTCGCGGCCGCCATGCTGCTGTACCCGACTTGGTATGACCCCTATCGCGATCAGCTGTGCGAGCTGGAAACGGTACTGGACACGTTAGAGGCAAAGACCCGCGCCTGGCGACAGGACAAGAACGGCTGGACGGCATCCGGGATGCGCTTGTGGAAACGCAGGCATCTGCAACAGTTTTTCGGGCAACATGGAAAGCTGCGCTTTACGGCATCTCAACCCGGCACACCGGACCGCCCCCACATGGTCTGGGCCAGCCAGGCAAGGAACACCGAACGGGCGGTTCGGGTCGAAGACGGGTTCCTGCGTTCACGCGGGCTTGGGGCGGCACTGGTCCCGCCATTGTCGCTGGTGACGGACGAAATCGGAATTTATTACGACCCGACAAAACCCAGCCAGTTGGAAGAGCTGATCACTTTGCGTGAAACGTTGAGGCCGGATCAGGACCTGCGCGCGGAACGTCTTGTCGAAAACCTTTTGGCCGCCGGCCTGAGCAAATACAATACCGGCAATCCGACCAGCCCCCTGCCCGAAGGCCATCGTATTCTTGTGCCCGGACAGGTCGAGGACGACGCCTCGATCCTGTTGGGTACCAGCGCGGTCCGCAACAATCTGGACCTGCTGAAAACTGTGCGCGATGCCAATCCCGACGCGATCCTGATTTACAAACCCCACCCCGATGTCGAAGCGGGTCTGCGCGAAGGCAGGATCGATGCCGAGGCAATTGCCGACATTGTTTTAACCCAAACAGACCCCGCATCATTGTTGCCGCACGTGCAGGAAGTATGGACCATGACATCGCTTCTGGGGTTCGAGGCTTTGCTGCGCGGCGTGAAGGTTACAACTCTGGGCGCGCCCTTTTATGCGGGTTGGGGGCTGACCACGGATCTGGGGGCTGTTCCTGCCCGGCGTGGTGCGCGACCGACGTTGATGGGCCTCGTCCATGCCACCCTGATTGATTACCCTCGCTATTTCGACCCGGTCACGGGGCAACCCTGCCCCGTCGAGGTTGCCGTTGAACGTCTGGCGCAGGGCACTTGTGCCCCGACCGGTCCCTTCAATCGTGTTCTGTCAAAACTTCAGGGCGTGTTTGCGACACATGCGCACTTGTGGCGCTAAACCTAGTCAGACGCCCTGCGCCAACGGTGCAGGATATCCCCATCCACCCTATTGGTTTCCGTCAGCTCGAATCTTGGCGCAGCGTCCAGCGTCGTTAACCCCAATGTTCCAACTGCCGCCAGCCCCTCGGCACCGATGGTCAATCCGGCAGTAAATCCGACCAGTTCATCCACCAGATCCTCGGCCAGCAGTGACGCCGCCAGCGCCGCCCCCCCTTCGCAGAAGACGCTAGTCAGACCGGCTTGCCCCAACTGATGGAGCAGATCGACCGCGTCAATCTGATGATCTTTCAACGCGCAGGGGATCAGCCTTGCGCCCAATCCTTCCCAGGCTTTCGCGCGCTCGGAATCCGGGTGATGCGCATGGCAGAGCCAGACAGGTGTCTTTGATGCCGTGCGGGCCAAATGTCCCATCAGGGATATGTCCATATGGCGCGAAACGACAACGCGCACCGGTTGATGTTCAACGCCAAGATCCCGAACCGTCAGTGACGGATCGTCGGCCCGCGCTGTACCCGCTCCGACCATCACCGCATCGTGACGCGCACGCATGGCATGGACAACACGACGCGCCTGTGGCCCGGTAATCCATTGGCTGTGTCCGGTCGAGGTTGCGATCCGCCCATCAAAACTGCTGGCCAGCTTGAGGGTCACGAAAGGTCGGCCCTGCTCGGTTTTCAGGAAGAAGCCTTCCAGATCACGTTCCGCCTGCTCTGCGAGGACACCGGTTACGACCTTAATTCCGGCCTCGCGCAGCTTGGCAAAGCCCTGCCCTGCGACGCGCGGATCACTGTCTTCCACGGCGGCCACGACACGGGCGACACCCGCAGCAATCAAAGCCTCGGCACAGGGGGGTGTCTTGCCGTGATGGGCGCAGGGTTCCAAAGTCACATAGGCGGTCGCGCCATGTGCGGCCTGCCCGGCTTGCGCCAAAGCCTCGGTTTCGGCATGGGGGCGGCCGCCCGGCTGGGTCCAACCGCGCCCGACAATCCGGCCTTTGCGCACGATAACACACCCCACCGCAGGGTTTGGCCAGCACATCCCCTGACCGCGCCGCCCCAGTGACAGGGCCAGCGCCATGAAACGCTTATCTTTTTCGCTCACTCGTCCGTCGGTGGCTGCGGCGGGCGCAGTTCGTGGACAAACTCCTCAAAATCATCGGCCGCCTGGAAATTCTTGTACACACTCGCAAAGCGAACATACGCGACGGTATCGATCCGCGCCAGAGCTTCCATAACGATCTCACCGATCTTGTGGGACGGGATATCCGTGTCGCCCATGCTTTCCAGCCGACGCACGATACCCGAAATCATCTGATCGATCCGCTCGGGATCAACTGGCCGTTTCTGCATCGAGATGCGGATCGAACGTTCCAGTTTATCGCGGTCGAAATCCTCGCGCTTACCATTGGTCTTTATGACAACCAAATCACGCAGCTGCACACGCTCATAGGTCGTGAACCGCCCGCCACAGGCCGGGCAGAACCGGCGTCGGCGGATTGCCACGTGGTCCTCTGCCGGACGTGAATCTTTTACCTGAGTATCGATATTTCCGCAAAACGGGCAGCGCATCCGCCGTCTCCTCGTCCCTTGTTCCGCCTCTTTTTGTAAGCGCTGCGACTTACTTATCCACAACTATAGGGCAGCAACTAGAGTTTGGGTAGTCGGAAATTTCAACCGCTAGATAAAGGGTCAGACAAGGTGCGCTGCAATCCGTCTCTGGTGTGGTGCCGTGCGGTGTTCAAACAGATATATTCCCTGCCATGTTCCAAGGCATGGGCGACCCTGCACCACAGGTATCGACAAGGATACCGGCAACAGCGCAGCCTTTATATGCGCTGGCATGTCGTCGGGGCCTTCATAAGTATGCCGAAGATACGACATTGCCGGGTGATTGGACGGCGGCACCAGCCTTTCGAAAAACGCCCGAAGATCAGATTGAACTTCGGGGTCTGCGTTTTCCTGAACAAGCAATGAACAGGAGGTGTGGCGAACAAAAAGCGTCAGTAAGCCATCCGTCGCCACCTGCCCCAGCCACTGCGTCACCTCGGACGTGAATTCGTAAAGACCTGATCCTTGGGTCCGGATTACAAATTCAGTCTGCATTCGCGGTGTCTCGCCGTTCTGTCAATCGTTATAGAACGGTCGATAGTTACACCTGGCATTCGCGCCTTGTACAGACATGCTGGCGCCAGGTTGAAAACCGATTGTAACAAAGCTGCTTGGCTGTGCATCGACATTCTGGGGCGGCTTGGTTGAGAACTGAACCGCCGTTTTACGACCGGTGGTGACGCTTGGCCCATACCCGCGCAACACGTAGATGGGATCGCGCCAGCCCGCGCCCAATGTACGCCGTGCATAATCCGCTGCCGCGCACCAGTATCCTTCGGTACGCTGGTCGCCGCGCGGAATAACTTCGAAATCGGTGGCGTTTATCGGCTCGGTCCGGTACCCGTGCGGTGCCGCGTCAGACGTCATTGGAATGCTGAACGCCAGGGCGGCAATCGCGGCAAATGTCCGTGCATGTTTCATTGTCATTTCTTCCCTGATTGTGTGTCTCAAAAAGGTTAGGCCATAAGCTTCGTCGGCACAGGGTCGCTCACGTTCTGTTTAATCCGTCTCATGCGTTGCGTGAACCGGCGTGAGCCATCCCTGGTATCTGATCAACAACCCCAGTCCCGGCGCGTCCGCAGACACATCAAACCGAAAGCGCCCCGCTTTGTCCTGCCATTCGTACGTTCTTGAACGCGGCAAGGTAAAAGATGGCATCGGGATGCCAAACACGGTCAGGCGGAGAATTTTGATATGCATCCCGTTTTCCTGCCAAACGGGCCTTAACCAGATCGAGACCGCGCCGAAAGATTCCCGGACACACTCGCTTTTCGTATCATACTTCAGAGTTGATCGGGTTTTGTGGCCCGCGAATTTCCGGTCCCATGACCAGATTTCGCCATTTGAATCAATCTGCAGGGAAACGGGGATGTCTTTGCCGTTTTGCGGAAACCCTGCCAGACGTGTTACAAGGGCAACCCATATCCCTTTGCCACGTTCGATGTCGCAGCATCCTGCAAAGCAGCCCTCGCTCATGTGCAGATCTCGAACCGCCTTTGGCAACCTTTCGGTCGATCCTATCGCCTTAAGAAAGGGATCGCCCATCGCTAGTACCCGTTTTCGGCAAAACGAGCGCTGATATCGGGACCGGGAACCAGACATGTCTCGGAACGCCCGAAGAACGCGTATCTGTTTCGTGCGATCAGGCGATAGGCGGGATCCTTGATAAGCCGAGGCAGAAACCGGCACATTGAGAACAGCGACCACGGGCCGCGCAACTGTTTCATCGCCGCTGCAAACGCATCCAGACGCTGAAAAACAGCGCCATCCACAACGACCAGATTTGTTTGAAAATCCTGTGTGGGAAGGCCAAGATCACGATATAGTTTTTGCCCAAGCGGGGATTGCGCCGTTGCAAACTGGAAAACTTGGCGCCGGTCACGTTTCAGCATAAATTGGAAAAACCCCGAACACAGCACGCATTCGCCGTCAAACACAATCAGGTTTTGGTCAGAAACCCCTGTATTCTTGAAAATATCTTGCAAGGTTTTACACCGGAATTATTGACTTAAAGCCAGCCTGACAAAACCACCTGAGCGAAGCAATGCGACATGTACGAAAGGTGTGGGGGCGTGCCGGGGAGCCTTGACCAGAGGCTGGTGATTTCCCCGAGGCTCTGACCTCATCCCCATAAAGGTCTGGACCCGGCAACACTGCTGAAGTGGTTCGTTACACGTGGCGACGCTTGTCCATATTGGTCAAAAATTTTCGAGATACCGCCAGAGATGGCTTGTTTTAGCGAAGAACCCACTTGTCAGCACCGTCGATCATGAAAGAAAATTCTCTGATAGTCTGCCTATGTATTTGAAAATTTGAGGTACTGTTTCGCGATGGATGTCGATATCGGCCGTCTTCATTTGTTTATTCAGGCACTGGACCGCCATTCCGGTAATGGCGACATGTCCCGCGATGTCCTGAATATGGCGGGGCTGCGCCCTCAGGATATCGCACCGCCGGTCACTACCTACAGCGTACAAAGCGAGGCTTTGTTTATCCGTTATGCATGTGACGCCACCCACGACGTCACATTTGCTGCCCGCACGGGGCTTGAGGTTACGTCAGCCTCGACCGTGACCGCCTATATCAGCAAGTATTCCCGCGACCTGAAACAGGTGATGGAGAACCTCACGCGCTTTCACGGCATCATCGACCCTGCCATCGCGCTTAACCTGCGCGTCGCGGGTAATTTTGCGACCTTGGAAGCCGAGTGGAAAGATCCCGGGTATGCGCGGTATCACAGACGCACCGAATTCCTGATTTTTGCTGCCCTGGCCAGAATGCGGAACCTGACGCAAGTCAATCTCTATCCGATAGAAATTCGGTTTCAGCACAGGGTCGGCGACCACGCCCGAAGATTTGAAAAGCTTGCCGGTTTTCCCGTGACCTTTGGGGCTGAGAACCTCGAGATTATCCTGCCTCTTTCAGCGCTGGACCTGCCCGTACCGACTTATGACCCCCAACTCAGAGAGCATTTGCTGGAATATGCAGATCGCCTGCTTTCTGAGAGAGGCGCGCCCAAACATCTGACCCGCGCCAAGGTCGAAGGGCTGGTTACCCGTTCCCTGCCCGGCGCAATCCCGCAGGCCGAAAGCCTCGCGGCTGATCTGGGGATGAGCCTTAGAACCTTCAGCAGGCGCCTCAGGGACGAAGGCACCAGCTATCGCGATGTTGTCGACGATCTGCGGTGCGACCTGGCGCAGACCTTTATCAAGAATGAAATGCCCTTGTCCGAAATCGCCTATTCGCTGGGCTATGCCGATCAGGCCGCATTTTCGACCGCTTTCAAACGTTGGACAGGCCAGCCGCCCAGCGCGTTCAAGACGCGATTGGAACACCCGATACGGACGTGAGACCGGGGGTCATCAGCTTGAAAAACCTCGCCCCGGCCCGTCCCATGAGTGGACAGAACGGATATAGAAGGACAGAAGGTCCAGCCCTTGTGCGTTCCCGCCAATGTGATGGGAGAACAGGCCATCGTGAAGAGTGTCCGGATTAAAAAAGGCGCCTCGGGAGAGGCGCCTTGATACTTACTGATCCAGGAAGGACCGAAGTTTTCGGGATCGGCTGGGGTGCTTCAGCTTCCGCAGCGCCTTCGCTTCGATCTGGCGGATACGTTCGCGGGTCACGCTGAACTGCTGACCCACCTCTTCCAGCGTGTGGTCGGTGTTCATACCGATGCCGAAACGCATCCGCAGCACACGTTCTTCACGCGGGGTGAGCGAGGCCAAGACCCGTGTGGTGGTTTCCTTGAGGTTCTCCTGAATGGCGCTGTCCAGAGGCAGCACGGCATTCTTATCCTCGATGAAATCACCCAGCTGGCTGTCTTCTTCGTCACCAATCGGAGTTTCCAGCGAAATCGGCTCTTTGGCGATTTTCATCACCTTGCGAACCTTCTCAAGCGGCATTTGCAGCTTTTCGGCCAGTTCCTCAGGTGTCGGTTCGCGGCCGATCTCGTGCAACATCTGGCGACCGGTCCGGACCAGCTTGTTGATCGTTTCGATCATATGAACCGGAATACGGATCGTGCGCGCCTGATCCGCGATTGAACGCGTGATAGCCTGACGAATCCACCACGTTGCATAGGTCGAGAACTTATAGCCGCGGCGGTATTCGAACTTGTCTACCGCCTTCATCAGGCCGATATTACCTTCCTGAATAAGATCAAGGAATTGCAGGCCGCGGTTCGTGTACTTCTTGGCGATCGAAATCACCAGACGCAGGTTGGCTTCGACCATTTCCTTCTTGGCCTGCCGCGCCTCTTTTTCGCCCTTCTGGACCTGCTGAACGATGCGGCGGAATTCGCTGATGTCCAGACCCACATATTGGCCGACCTGAGCCATGTCGTTGCGCAGCTCTTCGACCTTCGCGGTCGAGCGTTCGATGAACATCTGCCAGCCCCGGCCCGGCTTTTCCGCCATTTCGGCCAGCCAGTTGGGGTCCAGTTCACGCCCGCGGTATTCGTCGATGAACTCGCGACGGTTGATCCGTGCCTGATCGGCCAGCTTCACCATCGAACTGTCCAGCGACATGACGCGACGGTTGATACCGTAAAGTTGGTCGATCAGCGCTTCGATCCGGTTGTTGTGCAGGTGAAGACCATTCACCAGTTGCACAATCTCGGCCCGCAACTTCTGATAGGTCTCTTCGTCTTTTTCGCTGAACGTGCCATCCTCGTTCAAGGTGGCCGAAATGCGGCTGTCCTGCATTTCGGACAGCATCGCGAAATCGGTTGAGATCCGCTCCAGCGTGGTCAGAACCTGATCCTTCAATGCCGCTTCCATCGCAGCCAGCGACATGTTGGCCTGATCGTCTTCGTCATCGTCGTCGTCGCTGGTGATCGGGTTGCCATCGGCATCCAGTTCCGGCCCAGCCTCTTTCGCGGGTTTCGCAGCCTGCACGGCAGACGCGTCAACGACTGGCGCGTCGCCATCTTCGTCCAGCTGGTTGCCGAATGTGGTTTCCAGATCGATGACATCCCGCAGTAGAATATCCTCGGACAGCAATTCGTCATGCCAGATGGTGATCGCCTGAAAGGTCAGCGGGCTTTCGCACAGGCCGGCAATCATGGTATTGCGCCCTGCTTCGATCCGCTTGGCGATGGCAATCTCGCCCTCACGGCTCAGCAGTTCGACCGAACCCATCTCGCGCAGATACATGCGTACGGGATCGTCGGTGCGGTCCAGCTTTTCGGTGGCGGCCCCGGCCAACGCAACCTCGCGGTTGCTTTCGGTGGTCGTCAGTTCGGTCGAGCCCTTGTTCTCTTCTTCTTCAGCCTCTTCATCTTCGATGATGTTGATGCCCATCTCGGAGAGCATAGACATAACGTCTTCGATCTGTTCCGAGCTGACCTGATCGGGCGGTAAAACCTGATTGAGCTGATCGTAGGTGATGTAACCTTTCTCGCGGGCCTCGGCGATCATCTTCTTGACGTTGGCCTGGCTCATGTCCAGCGAGATTTCCTGGTCCTGCTCGTCGGATTTGCGATCTTCGGTCGTGTCTTTGGCGGCCATTCAATGCTCCTGCAGGGATGGGTGATTCGATTGAACCGAATCATTAGCGCGTAGAAGTGATTCGGCCACCCGTTTACCCGTTTTTCTTTTCCAGTGCCTTACGAAAACACCATTTTACCGGCGTTTCCGCTCGAATTTGATGCCGGACATGATTGCCTCGAACGCGTCTTTCTCGTCGCGGTTGATTCGCGCCCCGTTGTCGGCGATGTCGAATATGGCCCTGTCTTCATTCTGGCTTCGGTTTGTCCGGTTGCGTTCTTCTGCCGCTTGCGCCAGCCGATATGTCAGCGCCTCATCGGCCAGATCGGACAACTCCTCTGCGGCTTCGGCAATCTCAGCATCCAACCCCCGGAGCGCTTTGATTTTCGCGAGTTCTTCGGCCAGAGTCATCTCGGCCTTTTCAACGTCGCCCGGTTTGAACACACAGGGGATTACGGCGACATGGCGAAGGGCCAGCAGGTTTTCAAGGGCCTCAGGCCCTAAAGTTTCGGCAATGTGGTCCTTCAGATTGTCCGGGTCATCGATCGCGTGGCGCAGAATTGCAGTTCGCAATGCGGCGTGATCAACATCGCGGCATTCCATCTCTTCCAGTTGGTGTTCGAACTGCACGACGACTTGGGGGTTAAGCGCGGCAATAGCCAGAATGGCCGCTTCGCGCAGTTGAATCTCGGCATTCTCGGACGAGGCCAGAAACGAGGACCGCGCGCCGGGCGTGGCGGGTTGTTTTGGCGGCACCCATTTGCCGCGCGGTTGCCATTGCCGGGATTGCGGCTGCCGTTGCGGACGGAACAACTGCCAGCGCAGGTCCTTGATTTCTTGCCCATAATGCGCCCGTATCGATGGGTCGCGGATCAGCTTGATTTTCTCGCGCAGGGACTTGTCCAAAGCCGCCTTGCGTTCAGGACTGTCGAACACCTTGCCGTCGGTCTCGCGCTGCCACAGCAGCTTGACCATCGGAATGGCACCATCCAGCACGGCCTTCACAGCGCCTGCCCCTTCGGCGCGCAGCAGGTCGTCGGGGTCTTTGCCCTCGGGCATCAGGGCAAACCGCAGCGACTTTCCAGCTTCGAGCATCGGCAAAGCCAGATCAACCACCCGCATCGCAGCGCGCAGACCTGCTGTGTCGCCGTCCAGCGCAATGATCGGCTCGTCCGATATCCGCCAGAGCAGTTGCAGCTGATGTTCGGTTATGGCGGTACCCAATGGGGCAACCGACGCGCCAAAGCCTGCTTCGGCCAGCGCGATCACATCCATATAACCTTCGGCCACGATCAGCGGCTGCCCCTTACCTGCCGCCTGTCGAGCCGGGCCTTGATTGTAAAGACTGCGCCCTTTGTCGAACAGCTCGGTCTCGGGCGAGTTCAGGTATTTCGCGTTGTCATTGGGGTCCATCGCCCGCCCGCCAAACGCGATGCAACGTCCGCGCGGGTCGCGGATCGGGTACATGATGCGGTTGCGGAAGGTGTCATAAGGCTTTTTGCCCTTGTTTGACGGCTTGGCCAGCCCGGCCCCAAGGATCAGGTCCTCGGCCACGTTCTTGCCGCGCAGATGGTCCCACAGCGCCTGCCAATCGTCCGGGGCAAATCCAATCTCCCACCGGTCCAGCGCTTGCGCGTTCAACCCGCGGCGCGTGAGGTAGTCTCGTGCGGCGGCTCCTGCCCCGGTCTTGAGCTGCAGGCGGAAGAACTGCGCTGCCTGCTCCATCACTTCAGCCAGCTGTGTGCGGTGGTCCTGTTTTTCCTGCGCCTTCGGATCGCGCGCAGGCATCGGCATCCCGGCTTCGCGGGCCAGAATCTCGACTGCTTCGATGAACGAGACATTCTCGGTCTCTTTCACAAAACTGATCGCGTCGCCTTTGGCGTGACAGCCAAAGCAGTAATAAAACCCCTTCTGATCATCCACGTGGAACGAGGCCGTCTTTTCATGATGGAACGGGCAAGGCGCCCACATGTCCCCTTTGCCCTGATTGGACTTGCGCTGGTCCCACATGACTTTGCGCCCGACAACCTGAGACAGGCTGAGCCGCGTGCGCAATTCGTCCAGAAATCCGGGGGGCAATGACATCTGCTAAACCTGCCAGAAATGAAAACGCGCGCCAAGAGGAAGGCGCGCGGTTGTCCACAAGGAAATGTCCGAGTTGTGGATTATTGTTGCAGGCACAGTTCAAGCCACGCCGCGCCCAGGTCTTTCTTGCGCACGTCCCGCATCTTTTGCTCATAAACCCAAGGTGTGATCAGCGGGATTGCAGCATTGTAGTTTTCGGGCCATGTCGGGCCGCTATCCGCCACCGCTTGTACAACGTCACGTTCTTTTACACGGTCCAGTCGCGCCTTTTGAACCGCAGCCACCACATCAGCTTGGTACTTGCAGCTTTGTTCCTTGGTTTCCTGAGCGGCCAAAGGGGTGGCCAACAGAGCCGCGACAAAAGCGATACGCAACATGGAATTCTCCGGAGATTCGTTTCTTTGAAGTAGATTGCCCGTCAACCTAACGGGCTGTCAGGGACATTCAAGCCGCAGCACATGCTGGCGGGGCGAATTGATCACCCCGCCTGTCCGTTTCAGAGACCTTTGGCGCGGTAGCTTTTCGCAACGCGGTCAATCGCCACGATATAAGCCGCCGTACGCAGGTCCTCGACATCATCACGACTGTGCCAAACCTCACGCATCGACTGATAAGCAATACGCATTGTGTCATCGAGACCCGAGCGCACCAACTCAAGCTCATCCGCGCCTTTGAGGTATTTGGCCTTGAAGTCCGGCGACATCGACCACGCATCCCCCAGGTACCGGTCCAGCCGTTCCAGCTCGCTGACGATCAGTTCGTGACGCGACTCTTCCTGACGACGCTGCATCCGGCCAAAGCGGATATGGCTAAGGTTCTTGACCCATTCGAAATAGGATACTGTCACACCGCCTGCGTTGGCATACATGTCGGGGATGATCACTGTGCCCTTCTTACGCAGGACTTCATCCGCGCCAGCGGTTACCGGACCATTGGCAGCTTCGATAATCAGCGGTGCCTTGATCCGATCGGCGTTCGACAGGTTGATGACACCTTCCAAAGCCGCCGGGATCAGAATGTCGCATTCAGCCTCCAGCACTGCCGCGCCTTCAGCGGAATGGGTCGCGTCGGGATAGTCTTTTACGCCGCCATGTTTGACAATCCACTGACGCACGGCTTCGACGTCAATCCCGTCGGGATTAAATAGCGCACCATCCCATTCGATGATTCCGGTGATGCGCGCGCCATCTTCCTCGCTGAGGAACTTTGCAGCGTGATAACCTACATTACCAAGCCCCTGCACGATAATGCGCTTACCATCCAGTTTACCTGACAAGCCTGCTTTCTGGATGTCTTCAGGGTGGCGGAAAAACTCGCGCAACGCGTATTGAACACCGCGCCCAGTCGCTTCGACCCGCCCCGCGATACCACCGGCATTCAGCGGCTTTCCTGTCACACAGGCGCGCGCATTGATGTCCGTTGTGTTCATCCGCGCGTATTGGTCAGCCATCCAAGCCATTTCACGCTCCCCAGTGCCCATATCGGGCGCAGGCACGTTTTGCGATGGGTTTATCAGGTCTCGCTTTGCAAGCTCATACGCAAAGCGCCGCGTGATCTGTTCCAGCTCATGCTCTTCATATTCTCGTGGATCAATGCAAAGCCCACCCTTGGAGCCACCAAACGGTGTTTCGACAAGTGCGCACTTATACGTCATCAGCGCAGCCAGAGCTTCGACTTCGTCCTGGTTAACCGCAGTGGCATATCGAATACCGCCCTTGACCGGTTCCATATGCTCCGAGTGGACAGACCTGTAACCAGTGAAGGTATGGATTTCACCACGCAGCCGCACGCCAAATCGAACTGTGTAGGTTGCGTTGCAGACACGGATCTTTTGCTCCAACCCCGGCGGCAGCTCCATAAGGGCGGCTGCCCTGTTGAACATCAGGTCAACACTTTCACGAAAGCTGGGTTCTTTGATGCCGGTCATAAAATCCTCCGTAGCGGTACATGACGATGCGTCACGACGTTTTGTCGCACCACTGGCGGCCTGCTGCAATCAAACAATGCACTTTTTTTAATCATTTTATGAACGCACGCTTAGTTGCCCTAGGGTGAGTCGCTCAGATCGGCCAACTCCTTAACGAATTGTTTTCATTTCATCGACAGATCACCTGAAACGGTCCAAATTATACCCCTTCGGCACGTAAAAAGGCCAAAACCAAGCCTTTTTCGCCCAATTCACGCCACGTTTGAAAATTAACTTTGTCCCAAATCTCTTTTTCTTTGACGCACGAATTCGACGTGTGAGGCGGAGTAACCAGAATGCTAAATTCCTTGCTTTGTAACGACGGCTCGAAACCGAAGCGCAAAACGTTCAAGTTAGAGCAGTTCGCTCGGAACGAAGATGGCGTCTTCACTATCTTCGTATTGTTCATGGTGGTCCTGATGCTGGCAATTACCGGCATGGCCATGGATGTCATGAAGTATGAGCGTGACCGCGCCAGCCTGCAATCCACCCTGGACCGCGCTGTGCTTGCTGCCGCTGACCTTGACCAGGATCTTCCTGCCAAGGCGGTTGTCGATTCTTACATGGACAAGGCCGGGCTGGGCAATCTGAACGCCATTACGACGGTTGTTGAAGGGTTCGGCTCTAAAAAAGTAAGTGCTACAGCCGAAGCGGTTGTTCCGACCCGCTATCTGAGGTTCGGCAAAGTCACTGAACTGGGCCTTGTTGCCAGCAGTGCGGCTGAAGAATCCATTGGCGCTGTAGAAATCTCGTTGGTTCTCGACATTTCCGGCTCTATGTCGCGCTCGTCTGCCACACCATCGAAAACAAAAATCGCAGTGTTGAGAGAAGCTGCGTCGGAATTTGTAAGGCTCATGCTGGACAAACCTGACGAAACACAGATTTCAATCTCGATTGTTCCTTATGCAACGCAGGTCAACGCGGGTGCGCCAATCCTGGACAAGTTCACAAATGTCACGCAGGAGCACAGCTATTCGCACTGCGTAAACTTCATTCCGGAACAGTACAGCGATTCTGATCTGGAACGCGATGACACGTTGGAGCGCACCGCCCATTTCGATCCTTTCACCTATTCTGAAGGGTCAATCGACCTGCCCGTTTGTCCCGTCCGCGCAGGAAGTGCAATCACCCCTGTCACCGACAATATGAACAAACTGCTTGCTCAGATTGCGTCCCTCACCCCCGGTGGGAACACGTCGATCGATATTGGGATGAAGTGGGGAACTGCCCTGCTGGACCCGAGCATGCGCGGAATTGTTCGCGACCTGTCGCTGGAACAGGATCCATCCTATGCAGGTACAACAATTGTGCCATCAAAATTCTCGGTCCGTCCCTCGGACTATGGCACCGACGTTCTGAAGATCGCCATTGTTATGACCGATGGTCAGAACACCGATCAATACATGCTTAACCCATCGCTGCGCGAAGGTATGTCAGACGTTTGGTACAACCCGGAAGCTGATGAATACACCGTGTACCATTCTCAGGGTCGTCCGAATTTTTTCTGGCCTCAGCAAGACGTTTGGGCGGATCATCCCTACGGAAACCCGGAACCTGAGACGCAGCTGAACGAAGAACCTGGAACAGCCGTTCGGTTGTCATATCCTGAACTGTTTAACCGAGTATCATTGGCATGGAACGCACGGTACAACTATTACTGGCAGTCCAGCGGTTGGGCGGAATGGTATTCAAAGGCCTACGCGAAAGTTGAAACGTCGGCCAAGAACCAGCGCACCAAGCACATTTGTGATGCGGCCAAGGATCAGGGCATCATCGTTTACGGTATCGCGTTCGAGGCGCCCAGAAGCGGGTACAGGACCCTCAAAGACTGTGCCAGCTCTGACAGCCACGTCTATGACGTAAGTGGCCTGAACCTTGAGAAAGCCTTTGAATCCATCGCATCGTCGATCCGCAAGCTGAGGCTAACCCAATGATCAGCAGAAAGCTGTCGATGCTCCGCCTATTTCGACAATCCGAGGCAGGCAATGCGACAATCGAGTTCATCATGCTCGTACCCTTCTTCCTGGCGCTTCTCGTGGCAGGAGCCGAACTGTCCATCATCACGATGCGGCATGCTGCTTTGGAGCGTGGGGTGGACCTGATCGTAAGGGATATTCGGCTGGGCACCGGTACGAACTGGGATCACGACGTAATCAGAAATCGGATTTGCGAAGTGTCCGGAATCAAGGATTGTACAGGGAATTTGCGACTGCAAATGGTCAAGCAGGACGCGTTCGCTGGTATCGTGCTTTCAGACAGCATCCCCTGCACGGACAGTTCCGAAGATCCCAAACCGGTTCTGGATTTCAAAAGCGGGCAATCCAACGAGTTGATGATCTTGCGGGCCTGTTTGCGCATAGATCCGGTTCTTGAGACCTCAGCCATTGCCAAGCTTGTCCCGGACGCTACCGGTCACTACGCGGTGACCGCAACAACAGCATTCGTACAGGAGCCACTGTAAGATCATGTCTGTATTCCGAAACCTGAAGAAGCGCTTCAAAGTCTTCAAGAAAGACGAAAGTGGCATTCTGACCGTAGAAGCCCTCATGATTTTTCCGCTGATGTTATGGACGATTACGTTCACGTTCACAGCATTCGAGGGGTTTCGTCAAAGCGCATCCAATCTGAAGGCAGCTTATACGATCAGCGACCTGATTTCGCGTGAAACGCAGGCCGTGACCGATGTGTATATCGACTCGTTGCACGATTTGGCGGGCAAGATGATCAATAACCGGTCAGACGTGAAAATGCGGGTTTCTCTTATCGTTTACGATGAGGACGATAAACGCCATTATGTGCGCTGGTCGACCGTACGCGGCTTTGATCAGGAATGGGATGACAACAGGATCGATGAAATCGAAGACCGCCTGCCGCCAATGCCCAATCAGGACACCGTTATTCTGGTTGAAACGTCCAATGAATACATCCCCACGTTCCGACCGGGCTGGGATTTTGCGACAGGTATCACCTTTGAGAACTTCATCTTTACCCGTCCCCGCTTTACAAACGAAGTTGCTTGTAACTTAACCCAGACCCCGTTCGTCTGCACAAATAGCGGATAGAATTTCGGACATGAACTTGGCTTCGGCGGCAGATGTCATGCCGCCCACGCCAACCCGGTGACCAACCCGCCACCACAATCCCGGAGCCCAGCGGTTCGCTGCTTTGTTTCGCGTACGGACCAGAAAGCCGTTTGACGGTTTGAACGCGAACACACCCCGATCTACCGTTTCAATATCGGCCACTTCTGCGATGATCTGACCCGACCCCGTTCGCAACTCGGTCCGCGTCAGTTCGATCCAGTCTTCTGTGGCGCGCCAGACACGAAGCGCCAGCCAAAGCGATGCACCGCCAACGACAAACAGAAACACCTGCCAAACCGGTTCGGGTGGCGATGCCAGCGCGACATAGGTAACCAGCATTCCAACCGTTGTCAGCATCCCTACCCCGGTCCATCGTCTGGGGGATGAGGCCTGAATCGTTGCCAACACGTCGTCCTGCATGGAAGTCTCCTGTCTGATCCGCTTCGATCTAGCCATTTTGCGCCGGAAACAACAGAGGCTTGGCCGCAAAACAATTTCGCACAGGTCCGGTTATTTCATGCAAATTGACTGCCGTGGCGCAGAGATTACATGCTGCCCGGATGAAACGGAGGCGAACATGTCCCTTAGACCGACGTTGGAAACACGCAAAGCCATCCCCACAATGGAAGGGGCTGGTGTCAAACTTCACCGTGCATTCGGGTTTCAGGATCCGTCCGAACTGGATCCTTTTCTGCTGTTCGATGATTTCAGAAATGAACGCCCGCAGGATTACCAGGCCGGGTTTCCCTGGCACCCGCACCGGGGAATTGAAACGATCACTTACGTTCTGACCGGCTCAGTCGAGCATTCGGATTCGCTGGGTAACACCGGCACGCTTGGCGCCGGTGATGTGCAATGGATGACCGCAGGATCCGGTATCCTGCATCAGGAAATGCCAAGCGGCAACATCTCGGGCCAGATGCACGGCTTCCAGTTGTGGGGCAACCTGCCCTCGGATCAGAAGATGACCGCCCCGCGCTATCAGGACGTTCAAAGCAAGGACATCCCCGAAATCACCGATGACGATGGCACCACAGTGCGGGTGATCGTAGGTGAGTTCTGGGGTAAGACCGGACCCGTTGACGGGATAGCTGCTGACCCGCAGTATCTGGATATCTCTGTCCCGGCAGGTGTGAAGAAAACCCTCCGGATCGATACGTACCGCCGTGCCTTCGCCTATGTGTTTCAGGGTCAGGCCGCCTTTGCCGATGCCTCGCAGCCGACAGGTGTGCTGTTGGAAAAGGAAATCGCCGGGCAAGAGGTCAATATCCGCGACATGTCAGGGGACCGCACGCTTGTCCGTTTTGGCACGGGCGATGAAATCACCGTTCAGGCTGGCCCCCAAGGTGTGCGGTTCCTGCTGATCTCTGGGGCTCCGATCAACGAACCCGTCGCGTGGCATGGCCCCATCGTGATGAACACGCGGGCCGAACTGGAACAGGCATTTCGCGAGCTGCGCAATGGCACGTTCATTCGCCCCGCGCACTAACAGCGTGACGGTTTGACCCTGTCAGGCCGTCACGGCCTTGTGCACCATGTTCCAATAGATCTCTTCGACTTCGTCCAGTGACAGGCGACCGCCCGAACGGTACCAGGTCATCACGCCGTTAAGCATGGCAATCACGGCCAGCGTTGCAATCTTCGTGTCCGAAATTGCGAATTGTCCGGCCTGCTGCCCTGAATCCAGGATGCTTTCCAGCACGTTTTCGTATTGGCGCCGCAAGTCTTCGATTTCAGCAAAGTTTTCGGGCGAAAGATTGCGCAACTCCATATAGGCGATGAAAACTTCGTCCGGGCGCTGCAAATGGAAGCGGATGTGAAAGCCGATAAACTGGCGCAAGGCGTCTTCAGCATCGTCGCAACGGCCCATTGCATCAAGCGCCTCAAGCAGGTCCTGCATGTGTTCGCGCATCAACCGGTGCAAAAGGCTCTGTTTGTCGGGCGTATAGTTATAAAGCGCGCCTGCCTGTACGCCGACCTCTTTTGCGATCTGCCGCATCGAGACAGCGGCATACCCATAGCGCGCAAACAGGTGCAGCGCGGCCTTGCGGATACGTGGGCCGGTTATGTCGGAATGTGAGCCTTGAGTGCGTGCCATGGGTCTACAGTATATGAACAGATGTTCATATAGAACCCCGCTTGAACGATGTCGTCAAAACGTGCATCACGATGGGGCAACAAAGACCGAAAAGCCTGCGACATGAAACTGCTGCCTGTTTTGCCCCTTATTCTATTTTGCGCCGCCTGTGCGGACATTCCCGAGTTGGAAGGCAGCGAACCGGCTGCAGTCAGATCCGCCCCCTACCCGCGCCTTATTCCGTTGCAGGAAACCTTAGGGCCACCGGTGGACCCGATCCATCAGGCAGCAGCAGTCGAAGACGATCTGACCCAACGCAGCAATGCCTTAGCCCAAAAGGCGCAGGCGCTACAAAACGCGCAAACCAACTGACGCGTCATAAATCACCCCCACTATCCCCCGGTGACGGATTGCACCCTTGGCCTGAACCCGCTAAGGCAGCGCTGATTGGACTAGCATCCGACACCAGAAAAATTCGAGCGGAAAAGGACCCACGACATGACACAGGCACTGCGGCTGGGAATTGCGGGCTTGGGAACGGTCGGCGTGGGTGTCGTCAAGATCGTCCGCCGCCATGCAGAATTGTTGCAGGCCCGCACAGGCCGTTCGATTGAAATCGTGGCTGTATCCGCGCGCGACCCGAACAAGGACCGTGGCGTGAATCTGTCGGATTATGCCTGGGAAACCGATCCGGTTGCACTGGCAAAACGCGACGACATAGACGTTTACGTCGAATTGATGGGTGGCGAGAACGGTCCTGCCAAAGCCTCGGTCGAAGCAGCATTGGCCAGTGGCAAGGATGTGGTCACCGCCAACAAGGCGTTGCTGGCCATCCACGGGCAGGAACTGGCTGAAAAGGCCGAGGCCGCCGGTCGTGTGATCCGGTTTGAGGCCGCTGTCGCTGGTGGTATCCCGGTGATCAAGTCCCTGACCGAAGGTCTGGCGGGCAACGAGATCACCCGCGTGATGGGTGTCATGAACGGAACGTGCAACTACATCCTGACCCGGATGCAATCGCAGCGTCAGGGCTACAATGCCCTTTTCGATGAATGCGCCGAATTGGGATACCTTGAGGCCGACCCCAATCTGGATGTCGGAGGTATCGACGCTGCGCACAAGCTGGCTCTGCTATCCTCGATTGCGTTTGGGACCAAGCCGAATTTCGACGGGATCGAGATTGAGGGTATTCAGCAGATCAGCCTGGACGACATTGATCAGGCCGAAGACATGGGCTTTCGCATTAAATTGCTTGGCGTGGCGCAGCGCACCGCGCGCGGGCTGGAGCAACGCATGCAGCCTTGCCTGGTACCCAGCGACTCGCCACTGGGCCAGCTGGAAGGCGGCACCAATATGGTCGTGATCGAAGGCGACGCGGTTGAGCAGGTTGTTCTGCGCGGCCCCGGCGCAGGCGAAGGTCCGACAGCCAGCGCTGTGATGGGCGATGTCTGCGATCTGGCGCGTGGATTGCAGATCCCGACCTTTGGCCGCCCAGCCACCACGCTTGAAACCGCAGTTCCCGCCGTCACCGGTCGACCTGCGCCGTATTATCTGCGGCTGGGCCTGCTGGATAAACCTGGTGCATTGGCCAAGGTTGCGGCCATTCTGGGCAATGCCGGGGTGTCAATCGACCGGATGCGCCAATATGCACATGCCGAAAGCACAGCGCCTGTGCTGATCGTCACCCATAAGACCACCCGAACGGCGCTGGACGTCGCATTGGAGGGTTTCCGCGAAACCGATGTGGTTGCAGGCGACCCAGTTGCATTGCGGATTGAAGCGGTTTGACCTTGCGGCCTGCATGAAACGCAAGCTATGCCGGAAGACACGGCTATACTGACCAGAGGATACAGAAACATGAGTGCTGCCAAGACCGATTTCAATGACCGCCTGCTGTCTCTGGGGCTGGCCAGGGTGGCGGAACAGGCTGCACTGGCCTCGGCTTCGCTGGTAGGCCGGGGCGATGAGAAAGCCGCGGATCAGGCCGCTGTGAACGCAATGCGCGAACAGCTGAACCTGCTGGATATCGCAGGTGTCGTTGTCATCGGTGAAGGCGAGCGCGATGAGGCGCCGATGCTGTATATCGGCGAAGAGGTTGGCACCGGCAATGGCCCCGGTGTGGATATTGCACTGGATCCGCTGGAAGGCACCACGCTGACTGCCAAGGACATGCCGAACGCACTGACCGTCATCGCCATGGGCCCGCGCGGCTCGATGCTGCACGCGCCGGATGTGTATATGGACAAACTGGCGGTTGGCCCGGGGCTGCCTGAAGGTGTCGTCAACCTGGACATGTCGCCACGCGAGCGTGTCGAAGCGCTGGCCAAGGCCAAGGGATGTAAAGCCGCTGACATCACCGTCTGCATTCTGGAACGCCCGCGCCACGAAGCGATGATTGCCGAAGTGCGCGAAACCGGTGCCGCGATCCGTCTGATCACTGATGGTGACGTGGCGGGTGTCATGCATTGCGCTGAAAGCGAAGTAACCGGCATCGACATGTATATGGGTCAGGGTGGCGCGCCCGAGGGTGTGCTGGCCGCCGCTGCGCTGAAATGTATGGGTGGGCAGATCTTTGGTCGCTTGTTGTTCCGTAACGATGACGAACGTGGCCGGGCCGCAAAGGCAGGCATCACCGATCTGGACCGTGTTTATGCACGCGATGAGATGGTGACGGCGGATGTGATCTTTGCCGCCACCGGTGTGACCGGTGGCTCTTTGTTGCCCCGGATCAAGCGCGAGCCCGGCTGGGTGGAAACCACGACGCTGCTGATGCGGTCCAAGACCGGGTCGGTGCGCCGCATGTCCTACCGCACGCCGACATGGCCGCATGACAACACGTAACGGCTTGCGCCGTTGCCTTCGGCGAGAGTATTTCTGAAAAGGTGAAGAGGCCGGGTCCGCAAGGGTCCGGCCTTGGCGCATGAGAGGCGAGCAATGAGTTTTCTTGGAGTCGAGCAATCACTGACGGGACGGCTTTGGGTTGGACCCAGCCCGGAGATTGAGCGGGCGGCCGAGATGATGGCGCAGCAAACCGACCTGCCCCGTGCCGTTTGCCAGGTTCTGGCCCGGCGCGGCGTGCCGGTATCGGAGGCGCCCGGCTTTCTTGACCCAAAGCTGAAGGAATTGCTGCCTGATCCGCGGGCCATCAAGGATATGGAAGTTGCCGCCACGCGCTTTCTGGAAGCCGTCCGCAATCGTCAAAAAATTGCGGTGTTTGCGGATTACGATGTCGATGGCGGCAGCTCTGCCGCGTTGCTGCTGGTCTGGCTGCGGCAGATGGGCGTGCAGGCGACGCTTTATGTGCCGGACCGGATCGACGAAGGGTATGGCCCCAACGTTCCCGCGATGCAGGGGCTTGCGGCTACGCATGATCTGATCATCTGTGTTGATTGCGGCACGCTCAGCCATGATCCGATTGCGGCGGCTACGGGGGCGGATGTGATCGTTCTGGACCACCATCTGGGGGGCGAGACGCTGCCCGATTGCGTCGCAGTGGTGAACCCAAATCGACAGGATGAAAGCGGCGATCTTGGTTATCTTTGCGCGGCGGGCGTTGTGTTCCTGATGCTGGTCGAGGCCGGTCGGCAGCTGCGTGACGCGGGCGCAAGGGGACCGGACCTGATGGCCCTTCTGGATCTGGTGGCCCTGGCGACCGTTGCCGATGTGGCACCACTGATCGAGGCCAACCGCGCCCTGGTGCGACAGGGGCTGAAAGTGATGGCACAGCGGCAGCGCCCCGGCCTTGTCGCGCTGTCCGATATCTCGCGCATGGATACCGCGCCGAACAGTTATCACCTCGGGTTTCTGCTTGGGCCCCGCGTGAATGCCGGTGGACGGATCGGTCAGGCCGATCTGGGTGCGCGCTTGCTGAGCACCGATTCTCTGCATGAGGCGCAGGCGTTGTCCGAACGTCTGGATGCCTTGAACACCGAGCGCCGTGACATTGAAAACACGGTACGTGCCGCCGCGCTGGAGCAAGCCGAGGCGCGTGGCTTGGACGCCCCTTTGGTCTGGGCGGCAGGCGAAGGCTGGCACCCCGGTGTCGTTGGTATCGTGGCCTCTCGGCTGAAGGAGACAGCCGATCGACCGGCGATTGTGATTGGCTTTGACGGGGATGAGGGCAAGGGTTCGGGCCGCTCGGTTTCCGGCGTCGATCTTGGGGCTTCGATCCAGCGTCTGGCGGCCGAAGGGTTGCTGGTCAAAGGAGGTGGCCACAAGATGGCCGCAGGTTTGACCGTCATGCGCAATCAGTTGGAACCCGCAATGGAACGCCTGAGCGAGTTGCTGGCCAGACAAGGGGCGAGCCAGGGTGGACCTGCGGATCTGAAATTGGATGGCGCGTTGATGCCCGGCGCGGCAACCGTGGAACTGATCGAGCAGATCGAACAGGCCGGACCGTTTGGCGCCGGTGCCCCGGCCCCGCGCTATGCGTTGCCTGACCTGCAGGTTCGCTTTGCCAAGCGGGTCGGTGAATCGCATCTGAAACTGTCGCTGACCGATGGAATGGGCGGCGGGCTGGATGCGATTGCCTTTGGTGCTTTTGACGGGCCGATGGGCGAAAAACTGTCAAATCACGGCGGTGCACGCTTTCATTTTGCGGGTCGGCTAGAGGTCAACACCTGGGGCGGTCGCCAATCTGTGCAGCTCAGGCTGGAGGACGCGGCGGAAGCCCGTTAACACGCGGCTTTGGTGCGTTAAAAAACTTTCCCGTCCCTGCGTTTTTACGCTTGCGGGGGTCACGGCGAAACCGTAAAAGGCCCTCCACAAGCCAGCGTGGCCCGTTCGTCTATCGGTTAGGACGCCAGGTTTTCAACCTGGAAAGAGGGGTTCGATTCCCCTACGGGCTGCCATTTGCGCTTGTGACCTGATACCAAGTGGCCCGTTCGTCTATCGGTTAGGACGCCAGGTTTTCAACCTGGAAAGAGGGGTTCGATTCCCCTACGGGCTGCCACTCTTCCTTAGCTTCTTCCATCCCAAAGCAGCAAGATCATCCGGGCCGCGTCTGGAAACAGCAACCTAGCTGTCATCAGCGATCTGAATTTCGATGCCCCAACGGTCAAGGAATCTGGCCACCCCACCCTTTGGCACAGCATCCGTGACCAGCGAATGCACCAGCCGAGGATCCGGCCCCACATAAGGTGCCCTTTCACCAAACTTGGAATGTGCTGCAGCCATGACAACCTGGTCCGCACACCTGACCACCACCGATGCAAGATCCGCTTCGACCGCGCTGTGGTAGAGAAACCCTTTGCTGTCGGAAATCGCGTCCGTGCTCAGGATCACGATGTCAAAAGCATAGCGTTGCAGCTGCTTGTGGGTGACGTGACCAAACGTCCCCCTTTCATCGATCTGCAACTCACCCCCCAAAAGGTGCACACGGTTTCCGTTGACCCCGGCCAAGGTCTGAACGACACCGATGGAGTTGCTGACTACCGTGAGGTTGCTGACCTGTCGCAGCTCTTCCGCGACGAAGGCGGTTGTCGATCCCACATCCAGGAAAACGGTCATCTGATCGCGAACCAGTTTCGCGGTATGCCCGGCGATCAAACGCTTTTCATCCGCGTCTTGTGATATCCGGTGAAAGAAGTTGGGGGCGCCCTGCACTCCGGCAAGGTAAGCTCCGCCATGAACGCGTTCGACCGTACCCGCCTTTGACAAGGCTTTGATCGTTCGGCGCACCGTCTCTTCGGATACGCCGAGCATATTCGCCAAATCCGAATTCCGGGCCGTTCCACCCAAACGTCTGAGGGCATCAAGCAATTCCAGCTCACGATGGGTGTTGAGGGTATTCTTCTTCACGAACCGGCTCCGGAGATTTTCTTTATATGGACACGGAATACCGTGAACGGCAAGGCAGTGCTACATCCGCATTGCCACAACTGGCCTTTTGTCGGAACGGATTGGTGCCATGTGAGCACTGAGTTTCAGCAGTAATGATCCGGGAAGCTGGTTTGCCTGACTTCTCACGAGTGCCGGATCAGTGTCCATGCCTCTCGCAACGCGGATGCAATTCAACGCACCCTCTGTCATCTCTTGCTTGCAATGGGTCTCAGTGGAGTTCCCTATTTCCCTCGCGGAGAAATTTTGAAATTTCGATAACATAATTATATAGTTACAATCATTTACAGCGGTGGAAACAAATTCAATTCATGCGGCTCCGGAGTGCCTGAACGTCAATTACTAAAAATTTAGTTTGACACATACGCAAAAAATCGCTGATGCTGTTCTGCATCCGGTTCCCGCCGGAGAACCATAATTTTTGGGAGGAGACAGATGCGGAGACATCTACTTTCCGCAGTGGCGGCGGCTGCCGTCATTGCGGGGCACGGGTCCGCTTGGGCCGACGAAGCCGCAGCACAACGTTGGATCGACGACGAATTCCAGCCATCGACCTTGTCGAAAGACGAACAGATGGCCGAGATGCAATGGTTTATCCAAGCTGCACAGCCCTACGCTGGCATGGAAATCAACGTCCTGTCCGAAGGTATTCCGACGCATTCCTACGAGTCGGAGGTTCTGACCAAGGCGTTTGAAGAAATCACCGGCATCAAGGTCAATCACCAGATCCTTGGCGAAGGCGAAGTGGTCCAGGCTGTTCAGACCCAGATGCAGACAGGTCGGAACCTGTATGACGGCTATGTCAACGACAGTGACCTGATTGGTACCCACTCGCGTCTGCAACTGGCCTATCCGCTGACCGACATGATGGGCGGCGACTGGGCGGCGACAACCTCGCCGACAATCGATCTGGATGACTTCATGGGCATTCAGTTCACCACCGGGCCGGACGGCAAGCTGTATCAGCTGCCCGACCAGCAGTTTGCGAACCTTTACTGGTTCCGCAAGGACTGGTTCGATGACGAGGCCAACAAGGCCGCGTTCAAAGAGAAATACGGCTATGATCTGGGCGTTCCGGTCAACTGGTCGGCCTATGAAGACATCGCCGAGTTCTTCACCAATGACGTGAAAGAAGTCGACGGCGTGGCGATCTACGGCCACATGGATTACGGCAAGCGCGCGCCCGACCTTGGCTGGCGCATGACCGACGCCTGGCTTTCGATGGCCGGTGCTGGTGACAAGGGCGAGCCGAACGGTATTCCGGTTGACGAATGGGGCATCCGCATGGAAGCGGGCACCTGTAACCCGGTCGGCGCCTCGGTGTCGCGCGGTGGTGCTGCAAACGGTCCGGCTGCGGTCTATGCGATCCGCAAATGGGACGAATGGCTGCGGGCCTACGCGCCTCCGGGTGCGGCGTCTTATGACTTCTATCAGTCGCTGCCGGCACTGAGCCAGGGCAACGTGGCCCAGCAGATTTTCTGGTACACCGCCTTTACCGCCGACATGGTGAAGCCGAAGTCCGAAGGCAACAACACCGTGGATGACGAAGGCACGCCGCTGTGGCGGATGGCGCCCAGCCCGCACGGCCCCTACTGGGAAGAAGGCCAGAAGGTTGGCTATCAGGACGTGGGTTCCTGGACGTTCCTGAAATCGACCCCCTCGGATCGTGCGCAGGCAGCCTGGCTTTATGCCCAGTTCGTGACGTCCAAGACTGTTGATGTGAAGAAGTCCCATGTGGGTCTGACCTTCATCCGCGACAGCTCGGTCAACCACGAGTCGTTCACCGAACGCGCATCCAAGCTGGGTGGCCTGGTCGAATTCTATCGCTCGCCTGACCGCGTGGCATGGTCGCCAACCGGCATCAACGTACCGGACTATCCAAAGCTGGCCCAGATCTGGTGGCAGCAGATCGGTGACGTGAACTCGGGCGCCTTCACCCCGCAAGAGGCGATGGACCGTCTGGCCGAAGAGATGGACATCACCATGGCCCGTATGCAGGCCGCGGATGAAAGCGCCGGTGTCTACGGCGGCTGCGGTCCACGCCTGAACGAGCCGCAGGACCCATCTTTCTGGCTGGAAAAAGCGGGCTCGCCCAAGGCCAAGCTGGAGAACGAAAAGCCGCAGGGCCAGACCGTCAACTATGACGAACTGGTTAAGCGCTGGCAGTCCCAGTAAAAGCAACATCGTAGGCCGGGCTTAAGCCCGGCCTACCCCTGAATGCCCCGCGAGTTTCCCAGATGATTGAACTTCAAGACGCGACCAAACGGGTCGGCAACGTCATCCATATCAAGCCAACCAACCTGACGCTGCAAACCGGCCATTTCAACGTGCTATTGGGCGCGACAGGTTCCGGAAAAACGTCACTGATCAAAATGATGGCCGGGTTGGACCCGATCGCCTCAGGCAAGGTCCTGATGGACGGGCAGGACGTGACACGGTTGAACACGCAAAAGCGGCAGATCAGTCTGGTGCACCAGTTCTTCGTGAACTACCCGCATATGACTGTATTCGACAATATCGCCTCGCCCCTGCGCGTGGCTGGCATGGCTAAATCGGAGATCGATGGCCGCGTGGAAGAGGCCGCCGATCTGCTGCAACTGCGCCCCATGCTGCACCGCCGCCCACACGAGCTGTCGGGCGGGCAACAACAACGAACCGCGCTGGCGCGTGCCATCGCAAAAGAAAGCCGCGCCGTCTTCCTGGATGAGCCGCTGGCGAACCTTGATTATAAACTGCGCGAAGAGTTGCGCGAACAACTGCCCGATCTGTTCGCTGGTCGCGGGGCCGTCGTTGTCTACGCCACCTCGGAGCCTGAAGAGGCATTGCTGCTGGGAGGCTACACCGCGCTGATGGAAGACGGCCGCGTGACCCAGTTCGGCCCAACCACCGACATCTATCGCAATCCGGAAAACATCGCCGCGGCGCGTGTATTCTCGGACCCGCCTATCAATGTGGCCCGTATCACTGTTTCCAGCGCCCGGGCGCAATTGGCAGGCAATGTCGGCTGGGCAGCCTCGGGCATGGCCGACGGGGAATATATGATCGCCGTTCGCCCTCATCGCGTGACGCCATTTCGTACGTCTGACGCCGATGTCGAACTGACCGGACGTGTGATCGTGACCGAACTGTCAGGTTCGGATTCCAGCGCGCATTTCCAGCATGGTGACGAAGCCTGGGTTTCACTCGCCGCTGGTGTGCATCCCTATCAGGTCGGCGAAGATCACAGTTTCTATATGAACCCGGCGCATTGCCGGTATTTCAGCCATGACGGCAAAAGGGTGGCCTGACATGGCACAGATCAAGCTTTCAAACCTTCGACACAGCTATATGCCGTCACCAAAAGGCCCCGAGGACTATGCGCTGAAGGAAATCGACGTCACGTGGCGCGATGGCGGGGCCTATGCGCTGTTGGGGCCGTCAGGTTGTGGCAAGTCCACGCTGCTGAACATCATATCCGGTCTTCTTACCCCCTCGGAAGGTCGGATAATGTTCGATGATCAGGACGTCACCGCCCTGCCCCCGGACCAACGCAACATCGCGCAGGTCTTTCAGTTCCCGGTGATCTACGACACGATGACCGTGGGCGAAAACCTGGCCTTCCCGTTGAAGAACCGGGGTGTCGACGCCGAAACCATCAAGCGTCGCGTTCTGGAAATCGCCGAGATGCTGGACGTCACGGACATGCTGAACACCCGCGCGTCAGGTCTGAGCCCGGACAACAAACAGAAGATCTCGATGGGTCGCGGCCTTGTTCGCGACGACGTGAATGCGGTGATGTTTGATGAACCGCTGACCGTGATCGACCCGCACCTGAAATGGAAACTGCGCTCCAAGCTGAAAGAGCTGCATCAGCGCGTGCAGGCAACCATGATCTACGTGACACACGACCAGACCGAGGCGCTGACCTTCGCCGACGAGGTGGTGGTAATGCAAGACGGTGAAGTGGTTCAGATCGGAACACCTGTCGAATTGTTTGAACGGCCCCAGCACACATTTGTCGGCCATTTCATCGGCTCGCCGGGCATGAATGTCCTTCCATGTGAAGCCAAAGGCGACCGCGCCGTTTTTGAAGGGCACGAGGTCATGCTGGAAGGTCCCACACATGGTGACGGCGGACGCACCGATCTGGGTATCCGCCCGGAATATGTAGGTTTCGGCGACACTGGCATTCCGGCGCATGTGACCAAGGTCGCCGATATCGGCCGTCATTACGTGGTCAGCGCCGTGGTCGGCAACACCGCCCTCAAGGTCGTGACCGAACACGGTGTACCGGAACCGGGATCACAGGTCTTCTTGCAATTCAAACCCGAACAATCCCGCGTCTACCGCGACGGCTGGATCGCAACTCAGGAGCGGGCGCAATGAGAACGGAAAACCAAAAAGCATGGTTCTTTGTCCTGCCCGTTCTTGCGCTGGTGGCGTTCAACGCGCTGGTGCCCATGATGACGGTGGTCAACTACTCGGTGCAGGAAACCTTCGGCAACAACCAGTTCTTCTGGGAAGGTTTGGGCTGGTTCGAACAGATCCTGCGATCCGACCGTTTTCAGGCAGCACTTGGACGGCAATTCCTGTTTACCTTCCTGATCTTGCTGATCGAGGTGCCCTTGGGCATCATCGTCGCCCTGTCGATGCCACGCAAAGGGTTCTGGGTGCCGGTCTGTCTGGTGCTGATGGCCTTGCCGATGCTGATCCCTTGGAATGTGGTTGGCTCGATGTGGAACATCTTCACCCTGCCCAAGATCGGATTGCTGGGATATTTCCTGAATGACGTGCTGGGCATCAACTATGACATGACGCAACAGCCGCTGTCGGCTTGGATAACCGTTATCGTCATGGACGTCTGGCACTGGACCTCGCTGGTCGTGCTGCTGTGCTATGCCGGCCTCGTCTCGATCCCCGACGCCTATTATCAGGCCGCCAAGATCGACGGCGCCAGCCCATGGTCGGTGTTTCGTTACATCCAGTTGCCCAAGATGAAGACGGTTCTGACCATCGCGGTTTTGCTGCGGTTTATGGACAGCTTCAATATCTATACCGAGCCTTTTGTTCTGACCGGCGGCGGTCCCGGCAACTCGACCACCCTGCTGTCGATTGACCTTGTGAAGATCGCACTGGGGCAGTTCGACCTTGGCCCGGCGGCAGCGATGAGCCTGATCTACTTCGCCATCACGCTGCTGGTGTCGTGGCTCTTCTACACTCTGATGACAAAGGACGACGCAGAATGAAAAAGCGGTCCATCATCCCGATCCTCTATATCGCGTTCCTGATGCTGCCGATCTATTGGCTGGTGGCGATGTCCTTCAAGACAACGAACGAGATTCTGTCGGGCTTTTCCCTGTTTCCCCAGACTTTTACGCTGGAAAACTATATTACAATCTTCACAGACCCAACCTGGTATTGGGGTTACATCAACTCGATCACCTATGTGACTCTGAACACAGTACTTTCCGTCTGCGTTGCCCTGCCTGCGGCTTACGCCTTCTCGCGCTATCGGTTCCTCGGTGACAAGCAACTGTTCTTCTGGCTGTTGACCAACCGCATGGCCCCAGCGGCGGTGTTCGCCCTGCCGTTCTTCCAGCTCTATTCGTCGATCCACCTTTTCGACACCTATCTGGCCGTGGCTTTGGCCCATACGCTGTTCAACGTGCCGCTGGCGGTGTGGATTCTGGAAGGTTTCATGCGTGGTATCCCAAAGGAGCTGGATGAAACCGCCTATGTGGATGGATATTCGTTCCCGCGCTTCTTCGTGACAATCTTCCTGCCCAACATCAAGGCAGGTGTCGGTGTCGCGGCATTCTTCTGCTTCATGTTCTCATGGGTAGAAATGCTGCTGGCCAAGACCCTGACCGCGGTTGAGGCCAAACCCATCGCTGCCGTGATGACCCGCACAGCATCCAGTGCCGGGTACGAATTGGGGCTGCTGGCCGCCGCGGGCACCCTGACCATCATCCCCGGTGCCATCGTCATCTGGTTTGTTCGCAACTACATCGCGCGTGGCTTCGCGATGGGACGTGTGTGAGGTTCAATATGCGAAAACTGCTTCTCACCCTGCCCTTCCTGCCCTCAGCAGCCTTTGCCCAGGCCAAGGCCGGATGGGGCAATGTCGGACAAGAGGCCGAAAAAGGGTTCTCGTGGACGGACCCCCTTTGGCCCGATTTCTGGATGGCATGGACACCTGCCACGCTGGCCGTGTTTGTCGGTATCTTCTCGGCCATTGCATGCATTGGCTTGCTGGAAGGCTTCAAATTCCGCGACGGGATCGAGCGACGCGGGGTTCTGGGGCTGACGACCACGCTGGGGGATCGCCTGTTCATCACCCTTCTGGGGTCCGCATATATTTTCCTGGCGTGGCTTGGATTGATTGGGCAACCCGTCTGGACACCACTATTCCTGTCCATTGGCTGGGGCGTTTTTGTGTTCTGGAAAGTTTAGACTTTGAGAAATCGCGAAAGGATGCTTGTCTGTCAGGCATACTAACCATGACGACACCGAGACCAATGCGAAAGAAAAAGACAACAAATCTGCTGACCGAGGTCGAACTGGAGTTCATGAACGAGCTCTGGGCCCTCGGGCAAGGCTCGGTGCGTGATGTCCTGGACCGCCTGCCGTCAGAACGCAACCTGGCCTATACATCCGGGGCCACGATCCTGCGCATTCTGGACGAGAAGGGTTTTGTGGAAAGCCACAAGTCGGGAAAGACCCTGATCTATACGCCGCTTCTGGAAAAGGACAGATATCAGGCCCGTTCGCTTCAAAATCTGTCGCGCACGCTTTTCGACGACACCCCCGCCACACTGGTGGCGCGGCTGGTCGACGACGCGGGGCTGAGCGAAGCCGACCTGGAGGAAATTCGAGCACTGGTAGAGAGGAGACTGCAAAATGACAGCGGTTAGACCGGTTCTCGACGCATTCATCGAACTCAACATCGTGCTGGCCTTTTCGGCGGTGATCTGGCTGGTGACCCGCACGGCCCTAAGCCGCACCGCCCTGCGCAATGGCTATGTCGCACAGTTGCGGGCGCTCAAGACCTTGTGCATCTGTGTTCTTGCCAGTCCTTTTCTCGCGGTTTGCGTGTCGTCGCTGGCGACTTACGCTTGGCCGGGCAGTGCCGTGGCCCTTGGCGATATCGCCGTTGCAGCCTATCTGCGCGGTGACATCGCAATGCCTGCCACGCAGTTCGAAGCACTGCTGAACACCCGCGAAAGGTGGGTTGATCTGGCATTGTCCGGACAGCAGCCTGTGATCACCCTCGTTGCCGCCATACTTGCCTGTATCGCAGCCGTGTACGCTGCGCGTGCCTTGCGGGACGCAATGACGATCCGTCAGACTGTCAATTCCAGTTTTCTTTGGCGGCGGTCCGCCAAGGTGGATATTCGACTTTCCGATCGCATCACTGTGCCCTTTGCCGTGCGAGGACTTCGCCGCCGCCACGTCGTTCTACCCAGCCATCTGCTGGACACCCCGCGCGAGTTGCGTTTTGCACTTGCCCACGAGTTTCAGCATATCCGTACGGGTGACGTCGAATGGGAACTGGGGTTTGAGCTGCTGCGTCCGCTGTTGTTCTGGAACCCCGCCTATCTGATGCTCAAGTATCAGTTCGGCCGGCTGCGCGAGTTGGCCTGCGACCAGTCGGTTGTTGCGCGCAAACGGATTGATGCGCGGGAATACACGGCGTGCCTGCTGGACTATTGCGCCCGGACAATCTCAACCAACAGCCCACGCGTTCTGAATGTTGCCTTTGTGACAGGCGGCAAGGCAAAACGCGTGTTGCGGCAACGTGTAATCGCGCTGACCGATGTTCAGCCATCGGTACCTGCCCTACCGGCAGTGTTCCTTGGAATGACGCTGATCTTTGGTGCGCTTTTGGCTCTGGGGTCGGCCTCAATCCAGCAGACACGGGATTGGAGCCATGACCGCCTGATGCTGTCGACAGTGGTCAACCTGGAACGGCTGGAAGCGCGCAATCAGGGGAACTGACCTGATCGCTTACCAGCCGCGACGCCCGAACAGCGAGTGAAGCCGCCCCTGATCGGCAAAAGGCTCGGGCGTTTGCACGCGTTCCAGCCGTGCCACTACGCGCGCGACAAGAACCCATCCTATGACAGCAAAGATGACGCCCCCAAAAGCCTGACCCAGCAGAACGCCCGAGGCCCCGGCGATTTGTGAGCCAATCATGGCAAACACCCATGTGCCAATAGTGTGACGACCCCAGTTTATCCATGTGGAATAGACCGGATGGCCCAGATTGTTGAAACTGGCATTTGTCACAAAAATCACACCGTTGAAGAACGAAGCCAATGCCAGCGGGCCGCAGAACAGATAAATCAGTACGCGCGTTTCCCCCTGGGCTGCGAACAAATTCGCAATTGGCGAACGCAGTAAAAACAAAATGGCCGACATGCAAAGAACGTAGATTGCGGTGAACTTGATCCCGGCCAAAAACGCGGCACGCACGCGATCAAATTTTTCTGCCCCGAAATTCTGCCCGATGATTGGCCCTATCGCGCCGGACAGCGCAAAGATGACCGAAAACGCCACCGGCAACAGCCGCCCAATCACCGCCATGCCCGCAACCGCATCCGTTCCAAACTGTGCAATTTCCCGCACTACGATGGCATTCCCGATCGGCGTGGCGACATTCGTCAGAACGGCAGGGATTGCGATGGCCCGCACGGGCCGAAAATCCTGTGCCACCTGTTTCAGCGATGGGCGTGCAAATCCCTGATGCACCCGCAGCGCGGGCCACAATGCTGCGCCTAACATACATAGCCGCGCCAGGACCGAGGCTATCGCGGCCCCATCCAACCCCAGCCCGACGGCAAAGATCAAAATCGGGTCAAGAACTGCATTCACAACGCCGCCGTAAATCGTTGCCATCATTGATCGGCGCGCATCGCCGTGCGCGCGCAGCACAGCCATCGCCGCCATCGCAATCGACATCACCCACATGGTCGGCAGAATGATCGACACATAGCGCGTCGCCAGCCGCAAAACCTCGCCTTCTGCGCCAAGCAGCGACAACAGAAAGCTGACGTTCAGCAACACCAGAACAGAGGTAACCAACCCGACGATCAGCCCCAGAACGGCGACACTGGATGCGTATTGCCTTGCCTGTTCGGCCCGCCCGCCGCCCAACTCACGCGCGACCAGCGCCCCGGCAGAAATCGACAGACCGATATTGATTGCGTTGGTGAAAAACAGCAGCGTCCCGGCATAACCTACCGCTGCGGCCAGCGCGTCGTTGCCCAGCATCGAGATAAAGACCATATCGACAAAATCGACAGCAAATATCGCCATCAATCCAATGCTCGTGGTCAGCGACATGCGCGTCACATGTAGCATCAGGTTGCCACTTAGAAAGATTGCCTTACCTGCCGATTTTTCCACCAAGTCTTTGGTCGTCCCACCTGCGCGACCCGGACGGGCCCATGATGCCACTGCGTTCGACAAGGGAAAGCCCCGGACAACGCCTAAGTAAACTCACGCGTTTCCGGGGCTTTGTACATCGAATATTTCAGTTCAGGCTCAGCCGACCGGAATTACACAAAGCGGTTCACGTAGTTCTCAAGCACTTCCTGACGCCCCGAGCGTGGCTGAGGATTGAGGTCTTCGGCAAGTACCCGCGCTGCAATCTCGTCGAGGCCAGAGGTTAGCATCGCCTGAGCTTTAGGCGTTTTCCAGCCTGCATACCGGTCGGCCAGCGCCTGTTCCAGACCACCATCTTCAAGCATCGCAGCTGCCGCCTTCAGGCCCCGGGCGCAGATATCCATCCCGCCCACATGCGCCGCGATCAGGTCTTCGGCATCGATGGATTGCCTGCGAAGCTTGGCATCGAAATTGGTACCACCCGTGGTAAACCCGCCCGCTTTCAGGATGTGATAATAGGCCAACGCAACCTCGGGCGTGTTGTTGGGGAACTGATCCGTATCCCACCCGGACTGGTAGTCGTTCCGGTTCATGTCGATGGATCCAAGCATACCTTCGGCCGAGGCAACAGCGATCTCATGTTCAAAGCTGTGTCCTGCCAGGATTGCGTGCCCTTGTTCCAGGTTCAGCTTGACCTCATCCTCAAGGCCGTACTTGCGCAGGAAACCGATGCAGGTTGCCGCATCGAAATCATATTGATGCTTGGACGGCTCCTGCGGTTTGGGTTCTACAAGGATCGTGCCTTTGAAGCCGATCTTGTGCTTGTACTCGACCACCATGTTCAGGAACCGGCCCATATGATCCAGTTCAGCCTTCATGTCGGTATTGAGCAGCGTCTCGTAGCCCTCGCGCCCGCCCCAAAGCACATAGTTCTCGCCGCCCAGCTTGTGGGTCGCGTCCAAACAGGATTTCACCGTTGCGGCGGCAAATGCAAAGACATCAGGGTCGGGGTTGGTGCTGGCACCGCCCATCCAGCGACGATGGCTGAACATATTGGCTGTACCCCACAGCAGCTTGGTGCCGGACACTTGCATCTTTTCACCGATATAATCGGTGATCTCGTTCAACGTGCGCAGATTGTCGGCGAAGTTCCCCTGCTCAGGGCGGATATCGGCATCATGCCAGCAGAAATAGGGTTGGCCAAGGATCTCGAACATCTCAAAGGCGACGTCGGCCTTCACTTTGGCGCGGCCCATGTCGTCTTGCGGATGCCATGGGCGCTCAAAAGTCGAGCCACCAAACGGATCCCCTCCTTCCCAGGCAAACGAGTGCCACCACGCCACGGCAAAACGCAGGTGATCCTCCATACGCTTACCCATCACGATCTCGTCCGGGTTGTAGTGACGGAATGCGAGCGGGTTCTTACTGTTCTCGCCCTCGAACTGGACCTGCTCGATCCCCTGAAAGAAACCGCTCGTCATCTCGTTTACCTCATTCCGTCTTTTCGCCGGGCTTCTTGCCCAAAATGATCATCGACAACAGATCGTCATCCGTGACATCGGCGATGTCGACAGTGCCAACCAGTTGCCCGTTTTTCATGACCGAAGCCCGGTCGCACAACTCCATCACTGCATGCACGTCGTGGTCGATCAGGAAAATCCCGATCCCCTGCGCCTTGAGCTGCTGGATCAGGTCCGCCACCATCTGTGTTTCGTGTGGGCCAAGCGCGGCTGTGGGCTCGTCCATGATCAGGATACGCGCGTTGAAGTACACCGCACGCGCGATGGCCACCGACTGCCGCTGACCGCCGGACAGCGCCGAGACCGGGTCATTGAACTTCTGAAAGTTCGGGTTCAACTGTGCCATGATCTTGCGGCATTCGGCCTCCATCGCGGCATCGTTGACCAACCCGAAGGGCGTGACCATCTCCCGCCCCAGGAAAAGGTTCGAACTTGCATCCAGATTGTCCGCCAAGGCCAGCGTCTGATAGATCGTCTCGATATTGTTTGCACGCGCATCGCGGGGGTTGTTGATCTCAACCCTCTTGCCGTCGATCAGGATCTCTCCGTGGTCCTTCTGATAGGCACCCGAAAGCACCTTGATCAGCGTAGATTTACCGGCCCCGTTGTGGCCCAGAAGGCCCACAACCTCGCCCGGGTACAAGTCGACCGAGACACGGTCCACCGCCTTGATGCCGCCGAACGAAATCGAGATATCGCGCATTTCGACAAGCGGAGGCTGGCCGGACCCACGGCCCGAAGTTTGGTTCTGTGTTTCTTGTGCTTGCATCATTTCGCTCCCAGACGTTTGCGATAGACGATGTCGATATAGACGGCCAAAACCAGAACGGTGCCCACGACGATGTTCTGAAAGGGTGCGTCCACGCCAACCATGGCCATGCCCGATTGCAGCGCCTGCATGATCAGCGCGCCTAGGATCGCGCCGTAGATCGTACCAATACCGCCGGACAAGGCGGTGCCGCCGATCACGGCCGCAGCAATCACGCGAAGCTCATCCAATGTGCCGATATCGTTCGAGTGGTTGGCCAGACGGGCCGAGGCCACGACCGCCGACAGCGCACACAGGAACCCCATCAGCGCAAAGATCTTGACGGTCATCATGCGGGTATTGATGCCCGACAGTTCCGCCGCATCCGGGTTGCCCCCCGTGGCAAAGATATAGCGGCCAAATCGGGTTTTGCGGGCCACAACAGTCAAGGTTACTGCAACAAGGATCAGGATCAGAACCGAGATCGGGATACCGTAACCCACAACAAGCCCTTCAGGCATGGTCTCGCCCCGCGCTTCGAACATACGTTCCAGCCTGCGTGTGGGGATCGAGTAACTGTTGACGATCAAGACATAGCCCATAATGGCGATGCCAATGATCCCCGCCAAAGTTGTTTCGGCCCAAACCGGTTTCACAGGGAACCCATGGGCAGCCTTGGAGCGGCGTCCGCTCCACAACGCCCAGACCGCAATAGCGGTGGCGGCAAGGCCGAACAGAAGGCTGACCGTTGTTCCCAACGTCCCGTTGGTTCCGCCAAATATCAGGAACGTGCTGTCCAGCGGGCCGATTGTCTGGCCGTCTGTCATGTACCAGGCGACGTTGCGCCAGACCAGAAAACCGCCAAGCGTCACGATAAAGGCCGGTATCGTCAGATAGCCTACCATCCAACCGTGGAATGCGCCGATCAAGGTTCCGACTGCGAGACCGACAACAAGGGTGATTGCCCAAGTCGCCGGGTGATTTAAACCTAACCCCAGCACGTTCGGCAAAAGCTCGGTTTGTGTCATCGCCATGACGGCGGATGTGGTCGCCAGCAGCGCGCCGACCGAAAGATCAATGTGGCGCATCACGATAATGAACACCATGCCGCAGGCCATTATCGCGACCGAGACGGTCTGGATCGACAGGTTGAACAGGTTTCTGGGCGTCAGAAAACGGCCATCCGTTACGATGTTGAAGCCGATGCACAGGATGATGAAGGCGCCGATCATGCCCAATAGCCGCATGTCCAGTTCCAGTTGCTGGAACAGGTTGGCCTTTGCTTTTTGGGGTACCGGCTGAGACGAAGTTTCGGTCATATCCGATCTTTCATGTTCAGCTATGGTCTCTGGCCCGGCCTTGCGGGCCAGAGACGTTATGGTTTGGAGACTTGACTTAGTTGCAGGGTGCAGGGCCGTTTTCGACGCCCTGGCACAGGTCTTCCAGCGGAATCCAGCCAGCATCGACCACAACGGAAAGGTTGTCTTTTGTGATCGGCACAGGCGCCAGGAAGACAGACGTCATCTCAGTCCCACCGGGCGAAGTCCAACTGACCGCGCCTTCGACGTCCGCCGCAGCCGTTCCACCGCTCAGCGCGACCGCGATTTCACCTGCGGCCTTGCCCAGCTCACGTGCGTCTTTCCAGACCGAAACGGTTTGCGTGCCTTTGGCCACCCGGTTCAGCGCCGCATGGTCGCCATCCTGACCCGACACCGGAATGCCGTCCATACCTTGTGCGGTCAGTGCAGCAACTACACCGCCTGCGGTTCCGTCATTTGACGCGACCACAGCATCAACTTTGTTTTCGTTGGCGGTCAGGATCTGTTCCATGTTGCGCTGCGCGTTCGCAGGCAGCCAGCCGTCGGTATAGGCTTCGCCAACGATCACAATGTCACCACTGTCAACAGCGCCCTGAATGATCTCCTGTTGACCACCGCGCAGGAAATCCGCGTTCGGGTCGGTGGGCGAGCCCTTGATCATCACATAGTTGCCTTTGGGCATGGCGTCGAACACCGCACGCGCCTGCATACGACCGACTTCGACATTGTCGAAAGTCAGGTAGAAGGCCCGATCATCTTCGATCAGACGGTCATATGCGATGACTGGGATACCTTCGTCGGCCGCTGCCTGAACAGCTGGACCGATGGCCTGGGAATCCTGCGCCAGAATGATCAGCGCATCAACGCCCTGGGCGATCAGGCTTTCAATATCCGACAATTGTTTGGCCGACGACGATTGCGCATCTGCCGAAATATACTCGGCACCGCCTGCCTCAAGCGCGGCTTTGATTGCCGCTTCGTCGGTTTTCCAGCGCTCTTCCTGGAAGTTCGACCAGCTGACACCGACCGTGGTTTCTGCAAACGCAACCGTCCCCATCAGGACGGCCACAGCAGAAGCGCTGAGAATTCGTTTCATGATTTCCTCCCGGTTTATCGAGCCATCGCTTCATGATTCGTGGCTCTCACAATTCTGAGTATCATATTTATTTCAGTCAGTAAAATATTTATGCTACCGGAAAGAAGAAAAACCGCTTACGCTTGGGAAATCATCAGATTCGCGAGGGCAGGATGCTGAAAAGCAAGGTTTCTTCAAACGCTACGGATCAACGAAACATCACCCGTTTGCGCGTGCTGGAACAAATCCGGTCGACCGGGGCGATATCGCGGATCGACATTGCAAGCGCGCTTGAGACCAGCCCGGCGACAGTGACAGCGGCAACGTCAGACCTGCTTTCAGCTGGTTTGATTCAGGAAATCGAAAGCGAAACACCGTCAAAATCCGCGCGCCGCGGCAGACCACGTGTGTTGCTGAAACTGCATGGCGGAAGTCACCTGATTGCCGGTGTGAAAGTGGCCCGGCACCAGATTTCAGTCATCCTGGTCGATTTTGAAGGCACTGAGATCACCTCTTACACTCATCCGCTGGAAGAGGCCCGGATGGCCCCGGAGTCTTTTGCAAAAAAGATATACGCGGCGCTGGAACAGGCCTGCACCTCTGCAAGCAGGTCCCTGACAGAGGTTTCCGGCGTCTGCATCGGAATTGCCGGACTGGTCGACGCAGAGCGGAATTTTGTACATTGGTCATCTTCGCTGACAGTGCGCAATGTGGATCTGAGCCCGCTTCTGTCCCAAGTGCTCCCCTGCCCTGCGTTTATCGAGAATGACGCCAATCTGGTTGCAAAGGCCGAACAGCTTTTCGGGCTTGGCAAAGGGCTGAAGAACTTTCTGGTTGTCACGATAGAACACGGCATTGGTCTGGGCATTGTGTTGGATGGCAAGCTATATCGCGGCGAGCGCGGTTGCGGCGCGGAATTCGGGCATGTCAAAGTTCAACTGGATGGCGCGTTATGTCAGTGCGGGCAACGCGGATGCCTTGAAGCTTATGTTGGGGAATATGCCCTGATCCGCGAGGCAACCATTGCCAGCCAGGCTACTGACCCGCACACTCTTGCTGATATTCACGCCGCCGCCCAATCCGGTGATGCCCGGTCCATTTCAGTTCTGTCCCGCGCTGGACAGATGTTTGGAATGGGGCTTTCCAACCTGATCAATCTGTTCGATCCGGAATGTATCATCCTGTCCGGCACCCGAGGGAGCTTTGAATACCTGCATTCTGAGGCAGTGATGACCCGTATCAAAAACGGTGTCGTCAGCGTTGACGCGCCACTGCCTGAAATCAACGTAAACCATTGGGGGGATTCAATGTGGGCAAAAGGGGCAGCAGCCTATGGGATCGAACAAGTCTCGATCCTGAAAGTCAGGGAACTGGCGGAAAATGCGAGTTGAACTGACGATCCTGCTAGCGACAGCGTCTGCCGCCATGGCTGACATCAGCCTGCCGCAGTTTCACAGTATCGACGTCCCCAGCCATGTTTACGACGGAGGATGGGAGCACTTCGTCGGCGGAGGCGTCGCCGTTTTCGATTGCAACGGCGATGATCGGCCCGAGCTGTTTGCCGCAGGGGGAACCAATCCGGCGCAATTGTTTGTCAACACATCAGGACCCAATGTCAGTTTTCGGCCAGAAACGCCAAGCGCGCTATCCCTGACCGGCGTGACCGGCGCCTACCCAGTGGATATCGACGGGGACGGATTTGTGGACTTGGCGGTTTTACGCGTTGGCGAAGACGTTTTGTTGCGTGGCAAGGCGAATTGCGCATTCGAACCGTTCACCTCGTTGAATTTCCAGTCTCAGGATCACTGGACCACCGGTTTTTCCGCCACTTGGGAAAGCGGTCAATCCCTGCCGACACTGGCTTTTGGAACATATGTCGACCGAACCAATCCCGATGGCCCGTTTGAAGCCTGCGGGCCGACGCTTTTGTATCGCCCCGAAGGGACGGCCTATGGCCCGCCTCTCCACCTGGTGCCGGGCCATTGTTCCTTGTCCATTCTGTTTTCCGACTGGGCGCGCACCGGGCGCGCGGACCTGCGTGTCAGTAACGACCGCCATTACTATGTGCGCGGCGGGCAAGAGCAGCTTTGGGCTATGGAAGACACGCCACGCCTTTACGCGCCGGAAGATGGGTGGCTGCCCTATTCGATCTGGGGCATGGGGATTGCATCAAGGGATGTATCAGGGGACGGCTTTCCTGATGTTTACCTGACCTCGATGGGGGACCAGAAGTTTCAGATCTTTGATCCCACGGCCGAGGGACCGACATGGCGCGACGCGACTTATGACCGGGGGACAACGGCGCACAGGCCGCATGTTGGTGGCGATGGTCGCCCCTCAACCGGCTGGCATGCGCAGTTCGGCGACGTCAATAACGACGGGCGCGACGACATATTTGTCGCCAAGGGCAATGTCGAACAGATGCCCGATGCGGCGCAAACCGACCCCAACAACCTGTTGCTGCAATCCGCAAATGGCCAGTTTTTCGAAGCTGCCTCAGCGGCGGGTGTCGCCTCCATGGGCAAGTCCCGCGGTGGGGCCTTGGCCGACCTGAATGGGGATGGATCACTTGATCTGGTGGTGGTCAATCGCGGGTCAGAGCTTGAGATATTTCAGAACGAACAACAGCTTGGAAACTGGGTTCAGGTTGATCTTGGCCAGGATCGTCCCAACCGCGCAGCTGTCGGCAGCTTCATCGAAGTCAAAACCTCCGACAGAGTCCAAACGCGGGAAGTGACCATTGGCGGTGGTCACGCAAGTGGCATCTCTGGGCTTCACCACTTTGGTCTGGGCAACGCGGACGAACTGGAGCTGCGGGTTATCTGGCCAGACGGCACGGTTGGTGATTGGCAGACCTTCAGAAGCAACCAAGTGCTTCGCATCGACCGCTGATCATTGATCAACAGGCAAACCGCTGGGCACGCGCGCAGGCACACCCAGCCGGACTGCCGGGTCTTCCAATGTGCTGAGAAAACTCAGAATGGCGTTCACCTCGTCATCACTCAAGCTGATTGGGGCCAGTTCATTCGACGCTGCAATCGCCTCGGTCAGCGTGGGGTCGAGCAAGGCTTTTTGATCTTCCGCGCCCGGAAACTCTGGCAACGCTGCTTTTTCGACCGAATAGCTGCGCAAAGCTGCGACCGGATCCAGATGATGACGGACAACATCTTCAAGCCGCGCGTAGGCTCCGTTGTGACCATAGGGTGCCGTAAGGGTCACATTGCGCAAGGATGGCGTGCGAAATGTGAAGGCGTCATCCGCATTGCCCGTCACACGCAATCGCCCGTCATCGCGAACATGGTTCTCGAACCGGGCGGCTTTTCCCGGCCCGATTTGCGGCATGGCGATAGAATGAAATCCATGATCCGTCTGGAACCAGCCGGAATGGCAGGTGCTGCACCCGGCTTTGCCGTAAAAAAGGTCGAGCCCCATCTGTGCCTGCTCGGGCAGCGCTTCTTTCCCCTGCATCGCGCGATCAAACAGGCTGTTGTCAGCGCGCCATTCAAAGGCGATGAAATCGGCAATGATATTGGCGATTGCGGTAAAAGTAATCTCTTCTCCGGGCGCGAGCTGGTCAAAGCGCGCCCTGTATTCCGGGATTGCGGCAACACGCGCCGCGATAAGGTCCCATGCGCCGTCCTTTTGGGTCAGCAACCCAAGACGTACGGCTTTGCTCACTTCGTTTTCCGAATAGTGGCCGGCCATTTCGTCAGCCGACAAGACCGGGAACATCGCTTGCGCGGCCAGTGCAGATTGGAAGCCCGGCCTCATATCTGTGCCCAAGGGCGTTCGGAACCCGTCAGGCTGTGACGGGTCTGCCTCAAGACGCCCGTCATGAAAGAAGGTGGTGAATTCCAGCGCCCCAAGATTCCACAGCCCCGGTGCATTTCGGGGAATGCGCTGCTCGGGCATGTTTTCCTGATCAAGCCTGCGCGCTGCCCCCAGCCCCACACCGCCTTCGCCGATACCCAGAGACAGCGCGTCTGACGTTCCCAGTTTCGGATGATGACAAGTGGCGCAGCTGATGTTTTTGTTCCCCGACAGGATCGGGTCGTAAAACAGCAACTGTCCCAGTTCGACCTTGGCAAGGTCCCGTTCTACAAATTGAGGAAGCGGCCCGAGGTCCTGCGCCTGCGCCGCCGACAGTGTCACGCAAAAGGCCAGAGCATACACCGATATCGCAACTTTCATGCCTGATCCTCTGCGATTTCCAACGTCAGAACTTGTTTATACGGATTGTCCGGAGAATAGATGACGGACGGAAACAAGGGGTGGTTCACAGCGTCCGTGTAACCGGAAGGCTCAATGCAAAGCCCTGCGCATGGCGTGAAAGGATCGGACAGGTGCGCGGCGGAATAGACCTGCGCGCCGGGCTGATCAGAGTAGGTATTCATGCGCAAACCTGACGGTGTTTCGACTGTGGCAACCGGTCGATCGAAATTGCCCGCCTCTTCAAACACGAAGTAGTGGTCAATGCCACGCCCCTCATCACCGATAACGCGCGGGGATGAGAAATCCAGCGCTTGGTTTTCGATCTCATCCACGACGCCTGTCGGAGTGGAGCTGTCGTCCAGTTCCAGTACCCGCTTGGAATTCAGGGTCAATCGGCTGTCAAGAATACTGCTATGACATCCCAGAGAATAGTAATTGTGCTGCGCAATGCTGATCGGCGTAGGACGGTCCGGCCATGCGGTGATCGTGTAAGTCAGCCGTGGAAAAGCCAGCTCGACATGAATCTCGAACCTGATTTCTCCGGGAAAACCGTCAGCGCCGTCAGGTGACGTCAAGGACAGAACCGCACGGTTCAACTTGGTCTTCCTGATAATCCAGTGGCTGCGTGACAGCCCGACCACACCGCCATGCAGCGTGTTTTCCCCCTCATTCGCCGTCAGGCGATAAGCGGCATCCTGCATATTAAACTTTGCGCCACCGATCCGATTGGCGACGCGACCCACGATTGCACCCAGAAAATACGGGTCCGTCAGATATTCCTGCGGGTTTGGATAGCCCAGGATCAATGGCGTTTCACCGATCCACCACCCTTGTGTGATCGCCCCATAGCTCAGCAGGGAAACCGACATCGCACCATCTTCCAGAACAACCTGTTCGATGGGTAGGGAAGTGACGCCCTTCATCATGGCGCAGACAAGGGGGATAGTGCCGCATAAAACTGGCGGTATCTTTGATATTCAGCCTCATATGCATCGAATAACCCCGCGCGCGGCTGAACAATTTCAGAGATTTCTGGCGATGTCATGAGTTCCACCGGGTCTGCGCCGTTTACTGCACAGGCAGCAAGGCGCGCCGCGCCGATGGCGGCTCCGAATTCACTGCCTTTGGGCAAGGCAAGCGGGACACTCAGAACAGTTGCCAGCGTCTCGACCCAGAACCGGGATCGTACGCCCCCGCCGACGACCATCAGGCTTTCAGGCTTGGTTCCGGTGCTCCTGAGGGCCTCAAGGCAATCGCGCAGCGCGAATGAGACACCTTCCATCACGGACTGTGCAAGGTCCGCTGGACCCGACGCAATATCCAACCCAAGAAACGCCCCCCGGATGGCGCTGTCATTATGAGGGGTACGTTCCCCCGACAGGTATGGCAGGAACTTGGTCTTCGACGGCCCGGTGACGGTATCCGGCAAAGCCGATGCGAGTGCACCAACGGATTGGCCGAGGTTCCGGGACAGCCAGTTCAGGCTGTTGGTCGCCGACAGGATGACGCCCATTTGGATCCAGCGCTCCGGCACCGCGTGGCAGAAGCAGTGAACCGCCGTTTCCGGTGCGGGCGCGTAACTGTCCTTGGCAACCAGCAGCACACCCGACGTTCCCAGCGATAGAAAACCGCTGCCTTCGGCGATGCTTCCAATACCACAGGCCGCCGCCGCGTTGTCGCCAGCCCCGCCGGCAACAACAACGGGTCCGGTCAGACCCCAGTGCTGCAAAATCTCCGCCCTCAGCTCGCCCCCGGCAGCGCTGCCTTCGACCATTTCGGGCATCTGATCCCGACGCATATGGCTGAGCTCAAGCGCTTTTTCTGACCATTCCCGACGTCCGACGTCTAACCACGCTGTACCCGCGCTGTCAGACATGTCGCTGATGTATTCTCCGGTCAACCAGAAGCGCAAATAATCTTTGGGGAGCAACACTTTGGCAGTCTTTTCAAAAACGTCAGGTTCATGCCTGCGCACCCATTCCAGTTTAGGCGCAGTGAAGCCGGGAAAAACGATGTTTCCGGTGATTGATCGCATCGCGGAAAGCGCATCCAGTTCGGCAGCTTCACGGGCAGACCTGGTGTCGTTCCAAAGGATACAGGGCCTCAAGACGCTACCATTTCGGTCCAGAAGCGTCGCGCCATGCATATGCCCGCTAAGACCAATGCCACGCACTGCCGAAACCGCAGCGTTGTTTTGCCCGCGCAACTGGGCAACGACCTTTTGACACGCTTCAACCCAATCCGCAGGTTCTTGCTCTGACCAGCCCGGATGCGGTGTCGATGTATTCACGCTTGCTTCGGCCTCGGCAACGACGTCGCCGTCTTCACTGACCACAATTCCCCGAAGACCTGACGTCCCCAAATCAAGACCGAGATACACCTGTTCCTCCCACTTGTAAGCCGCAATACGTAGGCAACAGAAACCCAGTTTTGCAAAGGTATCAGGCTTCACTGGCACAGTTTGCGCTAACATAACAAGGTGAAACAACACAAGGCACATAAAAATTGATGCCGTGCTGGACAGCACCGAATGACCGGGACCCAGACAGCGACCAATGCGAAGGCACCCGGTGAGAGGTGACCTGAACTAAGCCGCAGGAGAGATTTTTTGCGATTGTCTGGCAACATGTTTCCGTAAAAACTTCGGAACGTTCTCATCTTACTGATTTCGGGCAGGCAGAGCGTCTGACACCATGATCAGTCGCAAGAAGGAAATCGGCGAATGAAATCACATGCCAAAGTTGTTGTCGTTGGCGGCGGATGTGTGGGCTCGTCCATTCTGTATGGGCTGACACAGCACGGCTGTAGCGATGCGGTGATGCTGGAACGAACCACGTTGACCTCAGGCTCGACCTGGCACGCCGCAGGTCTGCTGGTCACCTTCGTGCGGTCCCGAAACGTGTCGAAGATGACGATGGAAACCATCCGCATCTATTCCGAAGTCGAACAGAAGATGGGTGCGTCGGTAGGCTTGCGCAAAGTGGGTCAGCTGCGCGTTGCCAACACCCAGGAACGTTGGGATGAATTCCAGTCATATATCTCGATTGCCGAGGCCGCCGGTGTGCCCTGCAAACTGTTGACGCCGGCGGAAATTGCCGATGTTCACCCCCTTTTGAGCCAGTCCGAGCATATTCGCGGCGGTATCCTGCATACCGAGGACGGCTATGTGAACCCGGCCGACATCACCATGGCAATGGCAAAACTGGCGCGGGATGCAGGCGCCACAATCTGTCAGAACACCGAAGCACAGGCGTATGAAAGGCTGGAAAGCGGTCATTGGAAAGTGACCACCAATCAGGGTGAGATCACGTGCGAGCATCTGGTTTTTGCCACCGGCAACTATGCCCGTGAAAATGCCCGGCGCGTTGGGCTGGACCTGCCCTGCATTCCTATCGTTCACCAGTACTGGACCACGGAAACCGTTCCACTGCTCAAGGAACGTCGCGCGCAGGGTTTGCCCGAGTTCCCGATCCTGCGGGATGAGGATTACGGCGCATATCTGCGCGAAGATGTCGGTGGCATTCAGTTCGGGCCCTATGAATTCACCAAGGACCTGAAACTGTTTGCCGAAGACCGCGTGCCACCTGACTTTGGCGCAGACCTCTTGCCCGAGGATTTCGATGCCGTGGAAACCCAATGGGAACGGGCGATCGAACGGGTGCCAGTGCTTGGCGAGGTGGGCATCAAGGCGAACACGCGCGGCCCCTTCCAAATGACGCCGGACGAATTGCCACTTGCCGGGCCAGCGCCGGGGCACAAAAACCTGTGGTTGGCCGAAGGGATGCCCGGTGGCATTCTGTGGGGCGGCACCGTGGGCGAACGGCTGGCCCGCTGGATCGTCGACGGTGATCCGGGCATGGACATGTCGGAACTGGACCCGCGCCGTTTCTCTGACTACGCCTCCAAACGCTGGACCATGGATAAGGTTCGCGAAACCTGGGGCACACATATGAACGCGCATATCCCCGGCGAAGATTTCCCGGGCGCGCGCCCAATGAAAACCGTGGGGTCTTACGATCTGCTGACGGCGCATGGCGCAGTCTGGACCAGCTTCAACGGCTATGAATTCCCGCGCTGGTTCGCCAAATCGCCGCAAGAGGCGATCCCCGAACATTCTTTCCGCCGCACCAACCACATGGAACGCGTTCAGGAGGAAGTGCACACCACCCGCGAAGAGGCCGGGTTCATCGAGATGTCGCCGATGACCAAGTTTACTATACGCGGTCCCGGCGCTGCGCGGTGGCTGGATGGTCTGATGGCAAACAAATTGCCCAAAGTGGGCCGGATGAACCTGTCGCTCTTGTTGAATCCAAAAGGTGGCATGGATGCGGAATACACAGTTGTCCGCTATGCCGAGAATGATTTCTATCTGGTCTCGACCCCGAATTGGCGCGCCTATAACTGGGATCAGCTGCAACGTCTGTTACCACAAGATCAATCGGTTATCCTTGAAGACGTTTCGGAACAGTTGGGTGTGATCGCTCTGGCCGGTCCCAAGGCGCGCGAGATTTTGCAACCGCTGACCGACAACGATTTGTCGAATGCTGCTTTTCCCTGGCTCTCTGCGCAAAAGGGTGAAGCGGGCTATGCCAAAGACGTAAACCTGCTTCGGGTATCTTACACAGGCGAGCTGGGTTGGGAACTGCACCATCCTGTCGGGTATAACCGACACCTTGTCGACCTGCTTTTGAAAGCCGGTGTAAAACCCTTCGGGCTTGAGGCGTTGGAGTCCATGCGCCTTGAAAAGTCCTATCGCGCCATCAACCGCGAGATTTGCAAGGACATGACACCGTATGAGGCCAGCCTTGATCGGTTTGTCGTCACCGAGGGGCGAGAGTTCATCGGAAAAGCGGCGCTGGAGAAGCAGAGAAGCGAGGGCAATCACAAACGGTTGGTCACGTTGAAGCTTCCCTTTGGCGAAACATCGGTGATGTTCGATGAGGGTGTTTATGCAAACGGTGAACTGATCGGGCGCGTTACGTCGGGTGGGTTCTCTTATTATTGCAACCACGACATAGCGATGGCACTTGTACCAAACGATATGACCGCGCCGGGTACAAGGATGCAGGTGTTGGTCCATTACGAAATGCGCGATGCCGAGGTGATCGATACTTGCGCCGTTGATCCCACCAACGCGCGTGCGCGTGCCTAACCCCTGAAGTAAAAAGACTGGATTTGAAATGATGACCGAACAATCGACCAAAACGCTTACTCTTGCCGAGGTTCGGGCGCTGGCGAAATCCGTACTTGTTTCTGCCGGAGTTAATGCACAGGGCAGCGATATTTTGGCCGACATTGTTACCCGGTCCGAGCGGGACGGACCGCGCAGCCACGGATTGCGTATGCTACCGGTCTATGTCCAAAGCTTCACCTCGGGCTATGCAAACGGCAATGCGAAACCCAAGGTAGAAAAGGCTGCCCCGGGCGTTTTGCGCGGTGATGCCGATAACGGATATTATCAGGTCGCCGCAGCAGAAGCCCGCGACACGTTGATCGAAATGGCGCAGGAATACGGCATTGCCGCGTTCACCTGCGCAAATTGCCACCATCTGGGCGCGTTGCGGTTTGACACCGAACCGCTGGCCGAGGCTGGTCTGGTAGCTTTCGCCGTGATCAACTCATTGTCCATGGTGGTGCCGCAAGGCGGGGTGCGCCCGGTTTTTGGCACCAACCCGATGTCTTTTGCCTGCCCGCGCGAGGACGGTGCGCCGATAGTCTGGGATCAGGCGTCTTCAATGGTTGCTTTGATGGATATCCGCATGGCCGCAGCCGAGGGGCACGACCTGCCCCGCCCCGCCGGGCTGGATCCTGACGGCCAACCCAGTACGGACCCGAACGCCATCCTGGAAACCCGTAGCCTGTTACCTTTTGGCGAGCACAAGGGCGCCGCAATCGCTTTCATGGTTGAGGTGTTGGGTGCCGCCCTGGCTGGTGGAACCCTTTCCGTGGACAATCAAGAACGCGAGACGTTCGGAGCCCTTAACATCAAAGGCGGTGCGACACTGATTGCGATTGATCCGACGAGGTTCGGCAACGCGGCCTTCAATCAATATATCACGCGCATTTGCGCAGAAATTGTCGGCAATGGGGAAGCCCGTGTTCCGGGTGACGGGCGTCTGGCCAAACGGGCGGCAGCCGAAGCTGACGGTGTTGTGGTCAGCACCGAGGTTCTGGCCGCGTTAAACGCGTCCTGAAATACCCGCGCTTAGCTTCCTGGCTAGAGAGCCTTCCTGCGACATGGGCGGCTTCAGGCGCCAATCCAGATTTGCCCAGGCGGCAATCCTGCAGAACCAAGCACGGATGCGACAAACCATTCTCCCCTCGGAACGGCGGTCCGTTGTGACCTGAGACGTCGTACTTATCGACCGCCGCCCGAAACAAATAGTCTGGAGAAGAAATCAAACAGGTCAGCGTGACACTCCAGAGGCAAAACATGCGCCACATATTGGTCCGGTCTGACGACGACCATACAGCCCTTTGTCCGGTCAATTCCGCGCATTTCGTAGATGTCTTCGCGCCTCTTGTGATCAACGCAAAAAACCTTCTCGAAGTCGCGCAGACCATACCTGCCTTTCTCGGGTTTCAAAAGAGACGGCATATCCTCATAGGCCAGCGATTTGAAATCCTGTGGGAAGATGGCCCGTAGATCTATCAAACCGTCGATGTCTTCGTCAGGGCGCGTAAACCGTCGCAGAGGAGAGTTCGGATCGCTTTGCAAAGCCTCGCAAAGGTGATGGATCGATCCGTCTTGCCTACCTGCGTCTCCCTGTTCTGCGAAGGCATAGAGCCTCCAGCGCGCATCCGCTTCGGCCACATGTCCCAATTGCATAGGCATGGCATCCGCAAGCCGGACAACTGGTGCGGAATGAAATCGCTTGCCTATAACCAGCCCACGCGCCAGATGCTGGTGAACCGGTTCGGCGACCAAGTCCGAAGGCCCATAGTGAACCGAAAGCCCGCCGGTGAATTCCAGATTTTCGATAAACTGTTTTTGAAATCGGGGCATGTCGGTGCCGTCAAGCTCTGACTCGCCCGGTGGCGCACTCATGATCCGGGCCCATTTATGGTCGGTTTCGACCAGTCTTTTGGCCTCTTGCAAACGCTCGGCCGAGTAGCTGTGAAGAAGGTCAGGCATTGACCTTCCTGTCAGCACATGCACCAGTTTCCAACCCAGGTTGAATGTATCGCCCATCGACACGTTCATCCCCTGACCCGCCTTGGGGCTATGGGTGTGGCAGGCGTCGCCCGCCGTGAACACGCGTGGGGTACGTGTTGCAATTTCATGCTGCGGGACATCGTCGAACTTGTCGGTCAACCTGTGGCCGGTCTCGTAGACCGACCACCAAACGACTTCTTTTACGTCGATGGAATAAGGACGCATGATCCGGTTCGCGGCAGCGATGATATGGTCAGCCGTTAGATTGCGGTTGGCGACCCGCTCATCCGGGTTCAGCTTGTCAAGCTCGACATACATTCGGAACAGGTATCCGCCTTCGCGTGGAAGGATCAGAACGTTTCCCTCCGAAGCCGATTGAACAAGGCATTTCCGCCGCAAGTCGGGGAAATCGGAATTCGCCAATATGTCCATAACGCCCCACGCCTGGTGTGCGGCGTCGCCTTGCAGCTTACCCCCGATAGCCCTGCGCACATTGCTGCGTGCACCGTCACAGCCTACGACATAGTTCGCACGTACTGTAAGCCGTTCAATCACGTCGCCATCATCGCCCAGGCGTTCAAGCTGGGCTGTGACGGAGTGATCTGTGGAACCGGCATCAATCGTCAAATCGCTGACACGAAGCCCGTAATGGGGTTGCAGCCGCGTTGGAGCGTTTCTCATCACCTCCAGAAACAGCTCATGAATCCGGGCCTGATTCATCAAGGTATGTGGCATCTCGGATTGATCGTCGGCCACGTCCTGCACCGTGCCCGCCCGGCGGATGTGGTCCGGGTTTGCGGGATTGGGCGTCCAGAATGCCGTTTGGTTGACCCAATACGCTTCGCGCTTCACTTTCTCAGCGAAACCAAACGCCTGAAACATCTCCATCGAACGGACGTTGACACCGTCCGCCTGGCCTTTCTCCATCGGACCCGGTTTTTGATCCACGATCATTGTCGAAATTTCGGCGAACCCGGCCAGTTGCGCCGCAAGGCAAAGCCCGGCCGGTCCACAACCCGCGATCAGAACATCAACCTTTTCGGGGAGGGTTGTGGGGTGGATGTGGTGACCGAACGCAGCCGGTTTGATATCCGGATCACCCGGACGAAATCCATCAACGTAATATTGCATTGTCCCCTCCTCCGCAGGTTCACGCAATTTTAATAACTATACTTACTAATTCCTGTCAACAAAGATATGTACACTCACTAATTGCCGCGGTAGTTCTGAAAAAGTGACGGCGTAAAGTGATTTCGGAGGTTTTGAATGAGTATTTACGGAATGGCGGGGCACCTCATCCGAAGGCTCAATCAGATTTCAACCCACGTGTTCTCGGTCCGGATGCAGGAGGCCGGGATCGACCTTACATCCGTTCAGTACGCAGCACTTGAAACAATTCGCGCCGAACCCGGCATTGATCAGGCGACAGTCGCAGCGAAAATCGCCTATGACCGCGCAACAATCGGCGGGGTTATCGACCGGCTGGAGCAGAAAAACTATGTCAAACGCTCGGTCAGTCAACGTGACAGACGCGCGCGAGAGGTCACCTTATCCGAAAAAGGAAAAGACATCCTAGCGGCAGCTGCGCCAGTCGTAATTGACCTGCAAAACGAGATCCTCGAAGGGCTAACTCCGAATGAACGCGAAACTTTCCTGAAGCTCGCAGGCAAGGCAGTTGAAGCTGTCACCAACGATAACACACGGTCTTGAATTCCACCGCGGGCGCTGGTCCAATTGAAACAGGGAAAGCAAATCCACCGTTTTCGCGCTTTAGTTACCGAAAACAGAAACTAAAATCTAAGAAATCTCAATTTACCTTTGAGCCAACCGAGGGCAATGTAATCCTGAGAGGATAACTTGGCGTCCGCGCATAACCTGTCTGTTGCGTAGCGTTTCGACGAAAAGGTTCACATGTGTGAGCATTCTGTTTTCCGAAAAGGACCTGAAACCAAACACTAAGAAAGTGGATCAAAATCGTTATAAAACATAACTAATATGAGCAATCATGAACAGGGATGATACTCATAGGTCATCTAGGGAGGAGACCATGACCAACTTGCGCAGAACCATACTCAAATCTGCAGTGGCGGCGATTGCTTTTGGCGCCATGTCAACCACTGCCATTGCGGCCGAAGTGACACTGCGGATGCACCAGTTCCTGCCGGCACAAGCCAACGTACCCAAGAACGTTCTGGATGTCTGGGCCGACAAGGTCGAAGCGGATTCGGATGGCCGGATCGAAATTCAAAGGTTTCCGTCCATGCAGCTTGGGGGCAAACCCCCCGAACTGATCGACCAGGCCATTGATGGTGTGGCCGACATTGTCTGGACGGTGTCCGGATATACGCCGGGCCGCTTTCCCCGGACCGAAGTGTTCGAACTGCCGTTCACCATGACGAATGCAGAAGCCGTCTCACGCGCCTATTGGGATCTGGCCGAAGAAACTATGATGGACGATGACTTCAAGCAATTCAAAGTTCTCGGGCTCTGGGTGCACGGGCCCGGTCTAATCCATTCAAAGGAGCCGATCGAAAGCATCGAAGATCTGAACGGTGTAAAGCTGCGCGCACCGACACGCGTAACGAACGGCCTTTTCAGCTCGCTTGGGGCAACCCCCGTTGGCATGCCTGTTCCCGCGGTACCTGAAGCGCTGTCTAAAGGCGTGATCGACGCAACTGTGATTCCCTGGGAAGTGACAGGCGCCCTGAAGGTCAACGAGCTGGTCGGGAACCACACGACCTTTGGCGACGACACGCTATATACCACCACCTTCATCTTCGCGATGAACAAGGACCGCTGGGATGCACTGCCGGATGATCTGAAGGCCGTCATCGACGCCAACTCGGGCGCTGAATTCTCGGCCTTCGCAGGCAAGCAGATGCAGGCCGATGATGACGGACCGCACAAGCAGGCAATGGAACGCGGCAACAACATCATCACGCTGAGCCCGGAACAGGTTGCGGAATGGAAGGCAGCATCACAGCCGACCACTGACGCCTGGATCGCCGAGATGGATGAAAAAGGTCTGGACGGAACCGGCTTGCGCGCCCGCGCGCTCGAACTGATTTCGCAATACTCCGGCAACTGATCCGGTCGCTCTTCCGGCGCTATTTCCCGCTGGGAGAGCAATCCCTTTGGAGTTGATCATGCAGAAACTGGTTGAGCGCATCGCGCGCTTCATGGCCGTTCTCGGCGGTGTGGTTCTGACTGCGCTGGTCCTGCTGACCTGTGTCAGCGTGCTGGGGCGCGGCTTGAACACGCTGGGTCACTCGGACATTCTGACGTCACTGTCGGAAGCAGCAGCAAATGCGCTGATTGCATCGGGCGTCGGGCCGGTGAATGGCGATTTTGAACTGGTCGAAGCCGGCGTTGCATTCGCCATTTTCTCGTTCCTGCCGATCTGCCAGCTCTACGGCTCTCACGCCACGGTCGATGTATTCACAAACGCCCTTCCGGCTAAGGTGAACAAGGTGATCATCACGTTCTGGGAAATCATCCTGTCGCTTGTCATCCTTTTGATTACATGGCGCCTGTTTGTCGGCATGCAAAACAAGCTGGACTATGGTGAAACGACCTTTCTGCTGCAATTTCCTGTTTGGTGGGCCTATGGGCTAAGCTTTGTTGCCGCCCTTGTCGCATCACTTGTTGCTGTCTATTGCGCCGTCGCGCAGGTCATCGAGCTTGTCACCGGGCGTCATATCCTGCCCTATCGCGGGGAGGCCGCACATTGACCATGCTCGAACTGGGCTACGTGTCCTTTCCCGTACTTCTTATCATGATTTTCCTGCGCGCGCCGATTGGCCTTGCCATGTTGCTGTGCGGGATTGGCGGGCTGTATTTTGCCATGGGTGGCACCAGCATGTTCATGGCCAAGCTCAAAACCGAAACCTACTCTACCTTCTCCAGCTATTCGCTGACGATCATTCCGATGTTCCTGCTGATGGGGCAGTTCGCGACATTGTCGGGCATGTCTTCGGCCTTGTTCAAAGCGGCCGAAAGCTGGTTGGGCCACCGTAAAGGGGGCGTCGCCATGGCGGCAGTTGGCGCTTGTGCCGGATTTGGCGCAATCTGCGGGTCCTCCCTGGCCACCGCCGCGACGATGAGCCGTGTCGCGCTGCCCGAACTGCGCCGCTACGGCTATTCCGGCGGGTTTTCGACCGCAACGCTTGCTGCTGGCGGCACATTGGGCATTCTGATCCCGCCTTCGGTGATCCTTGTGATCTATGCGATCCTGACGGAACAGAATATCGCCAAGCTGTTTCTCGCGGCCTTTGTCCCCGGCATTCTGGCAGCGCTCGGCTATATCATCACGATTTCGATCTATGTGCGCATGTATCCTGACGCCGCGGGCACCCGCGAAGCGATCCCATATCCTGAACGCGTTCGGGCACTGCTGGATGTCTGGCCTGTCCTGCTGGTTTTTGGCCTTGTTGTCGGTGGCATCTATCTTGGCTGGTTCACCCCAACCGAAGGCGCAGCCGTGGGGGCGGCGGGAACCGGGTTGATCGCTCTGATCTCGGGCAATCTGAACTGGCAGGTCTTCGTCGAAAGCATCATTGCCACGGCCTCAAGCACGGCGATGATCTTCTTCATCGTGTTGGGCGCAGGGCTGTATAACAGTTTCCTAGCGCTCACTCAGGTACCGCAGGAACTGTCTGGCTGGGTCGTTGGACTTGGGCTCAGCCCGTGGATGGTGTTGTGCCTGATCCTGGTGTTCTATCTGATCTTCGGGTGTCTGATGGACAGCCTGTCAATGATCCTGCTGACAATCCCGATCTTCTTTCCGGTCATCAGCGCACTGGATTTCGGCATGAGCCCCGAACATGTGGCCATCTGGTTCGGTATTCTGGTTCTGATCGTTGTCGAGGTCGGGCTGATCACCCCTCCGGTCGGAATGAATCTGTTCATTATCAACGCTATGGATCGTTCAACCCCGATGACCCAAACTTACAAGGCAGTGATGTGGTTCGTCACCTCTGACATCATTCGGGTCATGATCCTGGTGCTGTTTCCAGCCATTACCCTGTTCCTGATCCCCTAGCTTAGACACCAACAGCGGTCCGGAGCAGGCCCATCCGAAAATAGGTATGAGATACAACAATGATTGAGCATAATAAATTGGAGAGAGCACCATGCAGCTAAGTGGATGTATCGCCCTGGTCACCGGCGGTGGAAGCGGACTGGGCGCTGCAACGGCAAGGCATTTCGCCGCCAGCGGAGCAAAGGTTGCCGTTTTGGATTTCAATGCCGACGGTGCGAAGGCAGTCGCTGACGAAATTGGTGGCCTTGCCCTGCAAGCCGATGTCAGTGACGAGGCCTCCGTCAGTGCCGCGTTTGAGACGGCAGTATCCCATTTCGGGTCGGCGCCCAGAATCGCCGTCAGTTGTGCAGGCGTCGGCATGGCGGCCAGGATCGTTGGGCGCGAAGGCAAGCTGTCATTCGACGTGTTCGAGAAAACTCTGCGCGTGAACCTTTTTGGCACCTACAACGTGATGAGCCACGCGGCGAGACACATGGCCGGTCTCGACCCGTTGGCTGACGGTGAACGCGGTGTGATCATCAACACGGCGTCGGTTGCGTGGCAGGACGGTCAATTGGGTCAAGCCGCTTATGCCGCGTCCAAAGGGGCAATCGCTTCGATGTGCCTGCCTGCCGCGCGGGAACTCGCACAGTCGGGTATTCGGGTGATGGCCATCGCACCCGGCCTGTTCCACACGCCAATGATGGAAGGCTTGCCGGAAGAGGTCACTGCCAAGATCACTGCGAACATTCCTTTCCCTGCCCGCCTTGGCGAAGCGCGCGAGTTCGCAATGCTCGCCGAACAGATCGTTGAAAACCCGTTTTTGAATGGCACCACTATTCGACTTGACGGCGCCGTTCGTCTGCCGCCCCGGTAAGGAGTTCCCCATGGACAGCCAAATCCTGAACATTGAGGTCAACGGATCCATCGCGACCCTGACCATGAACCGCCCAGACAAGCGAAACGCGATGTGCGAGGAACTGTTGGGCGCGCTGGATGATTTCTTTTCTGCACCACCCAAAAATGTGCGTGTGGTGATCCTGACCGGAACTGAAGGGCACTATTGTTCCGGGTTGGACCTGTCCGAGCATGTTCATCGTACAGCCGAGGAAAACCTGCATCATTCCCGCCACTGGCACAGTGTCATGGACAAGATCCAGTTTGGTGGGCTTGCGGTTGTCTCGGCCATGTTTGGTGCCGTGATCGGCGGCGGGCTGGAACTTGCCGCGGCAACACATGTTCGCATCGCCGAACCGTCAACGATCTTTCAGCTTCCCGAAGGTCGGCGCGGTATATTTGTCGGCGGCGGTGCGACCGCGCGGGTCGGTCGCCTGCTGGGGGCCGATCGGATGACCGAGATGATGTTGACCGGCCGCAAATATGGTGCCGATGAAGGGGTATCGCTGGGGCTTGCACATTATAGCGTGGGTGAAGGCGAGGCTTTGGCGCTGGCCCAAAAGCTGGCAGGTAAGATTTCCCGAAACGCGCCACTGTCAAACTATCTGATGATTCAGGCGGTCGCGCGGATCAATGAAATGTCGCAGAACGACGGACTGTTTACTGAATCGCTGGCCGTGGCCCTGTCGCAAACAACACCGGATGCGCAGGAAGGACTGCGGGCCTTTCTTGAGAAGCGCGCCCCGAACTTCAGGTGAACACATGAAAAAGAAACATGAACACACGCCAGAAGACGGCGCGCCTAACACGATCAGCGATGCCACGCTGCGGGGGTTTGTCGGTTATCGCATGAAACGGACCTTCAATGTGGTGCAGGAAGACCTGACAACAACTCTGCGTCCCTTTGGTCTGCGAATGCTGACTTATACGGCACTGGTTCTCATCGTCGATAACCCCGGTTTGCGGCAGTCCCAACTGGCTGACGCAATGGATATCGAGCGCCCGAACCTTGTCGTCATCATTGATGAACTGGAGCGCAGGGAACTGATCGTCCGCGACCGGGTACCGACCGACCGGCGCGCCTATGCGCTAAGGACGACACTGGCGGGCAGGCAATTATATGAAAAGGCCGTCGCCGCGGTTACCGCCCACGAAGGCAAGCTGCTGGCCGGTTTGGATGACGCAACCATCACCACCGTTTTCGATGCCCTCAGGACGATCGAAAAAGCGAGGAAAAGGGGCTGATCATGCAACGCACATCGGAATACCTGGTGCATTCTGTTTCGCGCGAAGATCGGGCCGACGGTTCCATCCTGCTGAAATCGAACCACACTCTTGGTCCTGTCGTCGACAAAACCGGTGTCTGGCTGCACGCCTGGGCCTCGGACGCGCCTGACCGCACGTTCATTGCTGAACGCAGCGGCGCAGGATGGCGCAAGGAAAGCTATGCGACCACGCTTGAAAAGGTGCGGGCAATCGCAAGCTCGCTATTGGCGCGTGGGATGGGGCCTGACACACCGATCCTGATCATGAGCGGTAACGGCTTGGATCATGGCCTTCTGAGTCTGGCTGCTCAGTATATCGGCATACCAACAGCCCCCGTGGCTGAGCAGTACGCGTTGATCCATGGCGCGCACGGCCGCCTGCGCCATGCCATCGAACTGGCGCGCCCGAAGATGGCCTATGTCGTCGATGCGGATAAATACCGAGAGGCGCTGGAACTGGATGCGCTTCAAGGGGTCGAAATCGTAGCCAGCCGACAAGGCAGGAACAGTCAGGTCACAGCGTTCGACGAACTTCTCAAAGGGGATGTCAGTGTCGATCTTGGGGCCGCCTATGAACTGGTTGGCCCCGCCTCCGTCGCCAAGATCCTGATGACCAGCGGTTCAACCTCGGCCCCGAAAGGGGTCATCACGACCCAACGCATGATGTGTGTGAACCAAACCATGCTGGCCGACGCGTTGCCATTTCTGCGCACGCGTCCGCCCCGAGTGGTCGATTGGCTGCCATGGAACCACGTCTTTGGCGGATCACATAATTTCAACATGATGCTCGCCAACGGCGGAAGCTTCTACATCGACGACGGCAAACCGGTAGCTGGTCTGTTTGAGAGGACGCTGGAAAACCTGTCCATGGTCACCGGCACGCTCAGCTTCAATGTTCCCGTAGGTTACGGCATGCTGCTGGGCGCATTGCAGCGGGATGGCAATTTGCGGCGGCGGTTCTTCGAAGAACTTGATCTGATCTTTTATGCGGGCGCTTCACTGCCACAGGACATCTGGTCTGGATTTGAACAGATGGCGCTGGATGTCAAAGGTGAGATACCGCTGATGACCTCATCCTGGGGACTGACCGAGACAGCGCCCGCCACAATGATGCAGTCCGAGCCCATTGATCGTTCCGGGGTTGTTGGCGTTCCGATGAACGGCGTGACACTCAAGCTGATACCGGATGAAGACATGCGGTGCGAAATGCGCATCAAAGGGCCAAACGTGATGCCCGGGTATTTCAACGAACCCGAAAAGACGGCCAGTGTTTTCGATGAAGAAGGGTTTTTCATTACCGGCGACGCCATGCGGTTCATCGACCCGCAGGACGTAAACAAAGGTATGAAATTCGATGGCCGGATTTCTGAAGATTTCAAGTTGCTGACCGGTACATGGGTGCGTGCCGCGCAATTGCGGATGGACTTGTTGACCTGTCTTGCGCCTCTTGCTTCAGATCTGGTCATTACAGGTGCCGACCGAAATGAGATCGGCGTCCTGGTCTTTCCCGATGTCGCCGAGTTGAAGCGGGAAGGATTTGACCTGAGCGACGACAGTGGCGCCTACCGCTGCGCACTGTTGCAAGGCGAAATCCACCGCCGCCTGACAGAGCGCGCACGCGAGTTATCGGGCAGTTCCACACGGATCGGGCGCGCCATTGTCCTTAGCGAGCCCGCCTCGATGCCCGAGGGCGAAATGACCGCCAAGGGGAACCTCAATTTCCGCAAAATACTGACACGGCGGCAAAATTTACTTGTGCGTCTTTATGACGACGCCGACCCGGCAATCGTAAAGATCTGAGAAAGGAACGAACAGATGGTCGATATCTCCAAGGTTCGCGCAATCGACATTCACACCCACGCTGAAGAACCCTGCGGGTGCCACTCGGATGATGGCTATGACGACCTGCAGGCAACCATGGCCAACTACTTTGGCGCTCCGTGGAGCCACCCGCCTACGGTTCCCGAAACTGCACAGCACTATCGTGAGCAAAACATAGCCGCGGTGATCTTCCCGGTCGATGCCGAGCGGGAGACCGGCTATCGGCGCTACAAGAACGAAGAAGTTGCCGCTTTGGCGGCGGAAAATGACGATGTGCTCATCCCGTTTGCGTCAATCGATCCGCACAAGGGCAAGATGGGCGCACGCGAGGCGCGCCGCCTGATCCGCGAATTTGGTATCAAAGGGTTCAAGTTTCATCCGACGATGCAGGGGTTCTACCCCAATGACCGTATGGCTAATGACCTTTACGAGGCAATCGCCGAGGAAGGCTGCATCGCCCTGTTTCACACGGGCCAGACCGGTGTCGGTTCGGGCATGCGCGGCGGTAACGGAATGCGGCTTAAATACTCGAACCCGATGTTCATGGATGACGTCGCCGTCGATTTTCCGGATATGAAGATTATCCTCGCCCACCCGTCATTTCCCTGGCAGGAAGAGGCTCTGTCCGTGGCGCAGCACAAGCCCAACGTCTATATCGACCTGTCCGGTTGGTCACCAAAGTACTTCCCCGAGATCCTGGTGAAATACTGCAACTCGATCCTCAGGAAAAAGGTTCTGTTTGGGTCCGACTGGCCAATGATCACTCCTGAACGCTGGCTGTCGGATTTCGAGAAGATCAATATCAAGGACGAACTGCGCCCGGACATCATCAAAGGCAATGCCGCGCGCCTGCTGGGACTGACCCCGTGATGCTGCCCCCTGCCCCATCGCGTCCCTACCCAGTCACTTTGAGATTCGACAGTGCCAAACCGCCAGAACCGGGCCGCGTCGTGACCGCCGAACTTACCAGCTGTCGGGTGATATGATCATGAAGCCATTCGAAGCCCCGCTTACGGACATCTTATTCACGTTGAACCACGTAGCCCGGGCTACCGAGCTTCCAGACTGGGACGCTGACCTGGCTGGTGAGATCGGCGAACATTTTGCCGCCTTCGCACAAGGTGAAATTGCCCCGCTGGACGAGCCGGGAGACAGGCAGGGATGCACGCTGGAAAACGGTCGCGTATCCATGCCGGCTGGCTTTGCCCAAGTTTATGCCACGTATTCGGAACAGGGCTGGCCTGTCCGCCATCAGCACCCATGGAACAGACTAGGTTGATTGCGTAGCGGAGGATTTCAGGCTCATCGTAACCATCAGAGAGTGGAGATGAGAATGAAATCCGGGAAACAGAAAGCGTCAGCAGAGAGAGTTGTCAAAGACATCCGCAGGAAGACACGGCGCCAGCATTCGGCAGAGGAGAAGATCCGTATTGTGTTGGATGGGCTTCGTGGTGAAGACAGCATAGCGGAGCTGTGTCGCCGTGAAGGAATAGCTACGAGCCTGTATTACAGCTGGTCGAAAGAGTTCCTTGAGGCCGGTAAGAAGCGGTTGGCTGGCGATACCGCACGCCAGGCTACCAGCTCTGAGGTGAAGGATTTGAGAGCGGAATCGTCGGCGCTGAAAGAGGTAGTCGCCGACCTGACCCTTGAGAACCGGCTGCTCAAAAAGCATGTTCGAGGATGGGGAGACGACGAATGAGATATCCCGCATCCGAAAAGCTTGAGATCATCCGGCTGGTTGACGGTTCGCACCTGCCGATCAAACGCACACTGGAAAAGCTCGGCATTCCCAGAACGACCTTCTACCGCTGGTACGACAGGTATCTGTCTTTCGGCGAGGCCGGGCTTGAGGATCGCCATTCCCGGCCGGTAGGGTTTGGAACCGCATCCCCGACAAGGTGCGCAAGCAGATCGTGGAACTGGCTCTGGAAGAACCCGAGTTATCGCCCCGCGAGCTTGCGGTGCGGTTCACCGACACCAGGCGCTACTTCGTTTCTGAGGCCAGTGTTTACAGGCTTCTGAAGGCACAAGATCTGATCACTAGCCCAGCCTGCATCACCATCAAAGCGGCGGATGAATTCCATGAGAAGACTGTGCGGCCGAACCAGCTTTGGCAGACCGACTTCACCTATCTCAAAGTCATCGGTTGGGGCTGGTTCTACCTGTCTACGATCCTGGATGATTACAGCCGTTACGTTGTCTCTTGGCGCCTTTGCACCACGATGAAAGCTGACGATGTCACAGGAACGCTGGAAGACGCTTTGGCTGCATCAGGTTGTGACAGTGTCACCGTTGCCCACAAGCCCCGGCTGCTCAGCGACAACGGCAGCAGTTACATCTCTGGCGAGTTGGCGAAATGGCTGGATGAGCAGGGTATGGATCATGTTCGGGAGCGCCCAACCATCCGCAGACCCAGGGCAAGATTGAGCGATGGCATCAGACGATGAAGAACCGTGTCCTGCTGGAAAACTACTATCTGCCAGGAGCGCTCGAACAGGCCATCGGCGACTTCATCAATCACTACAACCACAACCGATACCACGAGAGCATCAGCAATCTGACACCCGCCGATGTCTATTTCGGTCGAGCCGAAACAATCCTCAGACGCAGAAAGGAAATCAAACACCAGACAATCCAGAAACGCCGCTTGCTGCATCATCAGAACGCGGCGTAGATTGAAACTGCGGCGAGCCTGATCCTCCTAAGCCAATCAAACGCTCGTGTTCCAAATCATTCGATGACGGACAAGGGCTGGCCCTCTCTCACCGTGCCTGAGGAATATGGCGGTCAAGGGCTTGGAGCCTTGATGCTGGCCATCACGTCCGAGGTTTTTTCGGGCGCAAACCACAGCCTTCAGATGGTTACGGGGTTGGTTCCGGGCGCGGTGCGTACCTTGTTGCGCTTTGGCACAGAGGATCAGCAATACCGGTACATTCCGTCTCTGGCCTCGGGTGAAACTCTGGCCACCATGTGCCTGACCGAACCCGGGGCCGGATCTGACCTTTCACGCGTGCGCTGCCGGGCGGAACCTGCCGAGGATGGCTGGAAGGTCACGGGCGGAAAAATCTTTATCTCTGGCGGTGACCAGGACATGAGCGATCACATCCTGCATCTTGTGCTTGCGCGCACGTCCGATGACGGCGTCAGAGGTTTATCGCTGTTTCTATGCCCCAGCTCCTGCACAGACGGCAGCCGCAACCAAGCTACCGTAACGCGCATCGAGGAAAAGATGGGCCTGCATGCCTCGCCCACGTGCCAGCTGGCATTTGATGGTGCCAAAGCCGAATTGATTGGGGCCGAGGGTGAAGGTCTGATGGCCATGTTCACCATGATGAACCACGCCCGGCTTGATGTCGCCCTACAGGGCGTCGCGCACGCCGCGCGGGCTTATGACATTGCCAGTACTTATGCCAGTGAAAGGGTACAGGGACGCAATCCCGACGGTCAACCGGCAACACTGGATCAACATGCCGACATCCGCCGCATGCTGGATCAAATCGATTGGCTGGCGGTCAGTAGCCGCAGTCTTGCACATCTTGCATTTGTCACCATGGAACGGGGCACATCGCCTGACCTGGTCGATTTTCTGACCCCGGTCGCCAAGGTCTATTGCTCCGACGCCGGTATCAAGGCCGCCGAATTGGGTATGCAGGTTCTGGGCGGCTATGGCTATTTGCGCGAATACCGGCTGGAGCAGACCTATCGTGACGCCCGAATTACCTCGATTTACGAAGGGGCCAACGGCATACACGCGCGTATGCTGGCAACACGTCTGGCCGCAGGGCCTGCGGGCGACGCCTTTGCCGAATTTGTTGCGCATGAAGCCGAGCATTGGACATGCGATGCGATCTCGGACGCACTGGACAATTGGCAATCCGCTCGCAGAAAGCTGAAACAGGGTGACAGCGCGGCGATGGCGCATGGGTTCATGCATACGACGATTGATACCGCTCTGACTTGTCTGCGGGTGCGGCTGCGCAACGCCGCAAGCCTTCATCCATCCCCGGAACGGATCAAACGCATTTGCGGTTGAGGCTGGATCCAAGCGCGCAGATTATCGACAACCAATACCCGCCACCAATCGGACTGAAAGGAACGTAACATGACAGATCCAAAAGTGCTGATCGCGGGCGGTGGTATTGCCGGGTTGTCGCTGGCACTGACACTGCATCAGATTGGCATCGACTGCACTGTCTTTGAAAGCGTTCGGCACCCGCGCCCGCTGGGTGTCGGAATAAACCTGCAACCCAACGCCGTGCGCGAGTTGTACGATCTGGGTTTCACGGCTCAGGATCTGAATAAGTTCGGCGTCCCTGCGCAGGAATGGGCGCTTGTTGGTTTGAATGGGCACGAGATTTACTCGGAACCGCGCGGAACATTCGCTGGTTACAACTGGCCGCAATACGCGGTGCATCGCGGCGCGTTTCACATGGCGCTTTACAAGCGGTTTGTCGAACGCGCAGGCCCGGATGCCGTACGCCTTGGCGCTCGGGCCACTGGGTACCAGATCAATGCGGACGGGACGGTTACAGTGCGGCTGCAAACTGACGAGGGGGCTAACCGCGAAACCGGTGCCATTCTGATCGGTGCCGACGGTATCCATTCAGCCATCCGCGCCCAAATGCATCCAAGCCAACCTCCGATCCATTGGGGAGGTGCCGTCATGTGGCGCGGCACAACACTGGCAAAGCCCGTGCGCACGGGTTCTTCCTTTGTCGGACTGGGTACGCATAAGAAACGAATGGTGATCTACCCGATCTCACACCCCGATCCCGGAACCGGCATGGCGCTGATAAACTGGATTGCCGAAGTCACCTACGATGACCCGGACGCGCATGTGGCAACCGGGTGGTTCCGGCAGGTCGAGGCCAAGGATTTCGCGCACCATTTTGACGGATGGACCTATGACTGGCTGGATGTTCCAACTCTGATCCGCGGTGCGGATGTGACATATGAAAACCCAATGATCGACCGCGATCCGGTTGAAACGTGGGTCGACGGGCCGGTTGCCCTGATCGGAGACGCCGCACACCCGATGTACCCTACCGGTTCGAATGGGGCCAGCCAGGCGATCATGGACGCCCGCATATTGGGGGCCAGCTTGCTCAAGCATGGCGTGGGCTCAACCGCGCTGGCGGCCTATGATGACACGCTGTGCGGTCCGGTGTCAGACCTTGTCCTTCGCAATCGGGGTGCCGGGCCTTTTGGCCTGTTGAATTTGGTCAACGACCGCTGTGGCGGTGTGTTCGACGATATTGAAACAGTCATTCCCTTGGCTGAAAGGGCCAGTTTCATGGCCAAATACAAAGCTGCCGCCGGTTTCGCGCGTGACGCCCTGAACAGTGCACCGCCAACGATTGCGCCCGGCTCGCAACTTGTGCGGCAGGTGTAATGTATGAGCCGTCGGAAATAGAACACCTGCGCCCATGACAACAGCGTTTCGCCGGGCCTGTGTATCGCTCGCAAAATCACGCGCTGCCGTGAACGATTTTGCGGGACCACAGCTTGCCCCTCTGAATTTTCGTTTGTGGCGAAACGACCAACAGCTAAACGGAAAGAATGCACCGGATCAGACCTGTCTGAACGCCAGACATGGTTTGATCGAAGAAAATTAATTTCATTGCACCGCCTTCTCATGTTCAATTGCACGCAAGGCGGCATGACCAGCGAAAGGATTGATAATGCAGGATCATGGATATGCGTCAGGACGACTGAACCTACCTTTCGTTGGAATATCGACCTTTGGAAAATCTCCGTATGTCGAGGATTGGGACAAAATTGATGCGGATGTTTGTGTCCTAGGTGCCCCCTTTGATTTCGGCACCCAATGGCGCGCCGGGGCAAGATTCGGCCCTCGGGCCGTGCGCGAGGCTTCGACCCTGTTCAGTTTTGGACATGCCGGTGCTTATGACCACGAAGACGATGCTACCTATCTGGACAGTTCCGTGCGCATCGTGGATTTGGGGGATGCAGATATCGTCCACACAAAGACCGAGGTCAGCCACGAAAACATCGCCTATGGTGTTCGCAAAATTCTGTTCGCCGGGGCGCTGCCGCTTGTGATCGGCGGCGATCACTCTGTCAACATTCCCTGCATTTCCGCGTTTGAAGATGATTGTGCACAAAATGGCCCGATCCACGTGGTTCAAATCGATGCGCATCTGGATTTCGTAGACGAGCGTCACGGTGTCACCAATGGCCACGGCAACCCCATGCGACGGGCGATCGAGAAAGACTATGTCTCGGGGATGACCCAGTTGGGCATTCGAAACGTCTCGTCAACCGCCAAGGAAGGATACGAGGACGCACGCGCACGTGGATCAGACATCCTGTCCGTGCGTCAGGTGAGAAAGCTGGGAACCGGGGGCGTTCTTGAACGCATTCCTGAAGGTGCTCGGTACTATGTGACAATAGATATCGACGCCTTTTGCCCCTCTATCGCGGCGGGGACCGGGACACCCAGCCATGGCGGATTTCTGTATTATGACGTACTGGAAATCCTTCAAGGCCTCGCTAAACGCGGCAATGTCGTCGGCATCGACCTTGTCGAAGTGGCACCAGCCTATGACCCCAGCGAAAGCACGCAGATTCTGGCTGCGCAGCTATTGTTGAATTTCCTAGGTTTCATCTTTCACGAACGCGCCGGTCGCGAAAAATGAAGGGGGAACGTATATTCCCCCTTCTTTGTATCAGGCACCGATGATGTTGTGGCCGGGCCCATATGGGAAGCCGGTGATGTTCTCGGCCCCGTCTTCGCCCACCACCAGAATATCATGCTCGCGGTAGCCCCCTGCACCGGGTTGCCCTTCGGGGATCCACAGCATGGGCTCGATTGAAACGACCATTCCAGGTTCCAGCACGGTGTCGATATCCTCGCGCAGTTCCAGACCCGCCTCACGCCCGTAATAGTGGCTGAGAATGCCGAACGAGTGGCCATACCCGAACGAGCGGTATTGCAGTAGCCCCTCATCGGCAAAGAAACGGTTGATCTCGGCGGTGATGCCTGAACAGGTCGCACCGGGTTTGATCAGGCTCAGGCCCAGTTCATGGGCCGCCACATTGGCCTTCCAAAGGCGCAGGCTGTCAGCGTCCGGCTCACCCAGAAACAGGGTACGTTCCAGCGCGGTGTAATAGCCCGAGATCATCGGGAAAGTGTTCAGCGACAGGATATCGCCTTTTTGCAGAGCGCGTTTTGTAACCGGGTTATGTGCGCCATCGGTGTTCAGCCCGGACTGGAACCAAACCCAGGTGTCGCGATATTCGGCGTCTGGATAAGCGCGCGCGATTTCCTCTTCCATTGCGTCACGGCCCGCCATGGCAATCTCGATCTCAGTTGCGCCTTCACGGATGGCGGCATGGATCGCCGCCCCGCCAACATCCGCGGTGCGAGCCCCACCCTTGATCAATTCAATCTCTTCAGCGGATTTGACCATGCGCGCGGTCATTGTATCCGGCGCGATGTCAACCAGCTCGGGGGTACCCAGCATCCGCAGGGCGGTGTCGCGGGCGGCCAGCGTCATGTGGTCACCTTCAATGCCGATCCGCTTAACATTGCCGATCAGGCTTGCAACCGCACGCCAATAGTTGTCGCGCTTCCAGTCAGTATAAATCACGTTGTCTTCGACCGACCGGCGCCACGGTTGCCCGGCGTCGATGTTGGCCGAAACGGTGGTGCAGGCCTCTTGGGTGACCACGCAGCCATACGGACGGCCAAAGGAACAATACAGAAAGCCCGAGTAGTAGGCGATATTCTGCATCGATGTCAGCAGAATCGCAGGAATATCACGTGCGGCCATGATGCTGCGAAGCTTGCTGAGACGGCGATCATACTCCCCCTTGCTGAACGGCAAAGGCGCTTTGTCACCATTGTGACAGGTAAAGAATTCGGGGCGTTTTGATGTGTCGGTCATCACTTGGTCTCTCATCTTTGCCGGGCGACAAATCCCGGCCACATGTCCCGGCGTTCAGGACAGGCGGTCTCGGGGTCCGAGAGCCGATCATCCCCTTAAACGCCGCGACGCCATCGCAGCGGAGATGAACACGTGAATCGTTAGATCAGACAGAATGCTCCGTCAAGCGGGTGAAAGCCCCCGCAAACGTTCGGACCGACGACGCAGCAATTCAACCGTAGTCAGTAACGCAATCGACAGAACCACAAGGATCGTCGCAACCGCCAGAATGGTCGGGCTGATCTGTTCCCGCAGGCCCGTGAACATCTGCCACGGCAGAGTCTTCTGACTGGCCGAGCCCACGAACAGAACCACCACAACTTCGTCGAACGAGGTGATGAAGGCGAACAGACCACCCGAAATCACACCCGGCAGGATCAGCGGCATCTGGATCTTGAAGAAGGTCCGCACCGGCCCTGCCCCCATGTTGGCAGCCGCACGCGTCAGTGAACGATCAAAGCTCACAAGCGTGGCGGTCACAGTGATGATCACGAACGGGATACCCAGAACGGCGTGCGCCAGGATGACTTTCAGATAACCCACAAAGTTCTTGTTCATGCCCAGCGTGCCTTCAAGGAACCGACCGATATCGCTGTAGAAAAAGAACATGCCAGTGGCCGAGATGATCAGCGGAACGATCATCGGCGAAATCAGGATACCCATGATAGCACGGCGGCCGGGGACGTGGCTCTGGCTGAGACCAATGGCCGCCAAGGTGCCAAGCGAGACCGAGATGATTGTGGCAATCGGGGCAATGATCAGCGAGTTCTTGAAGCTGCGTTGCCATTCATTGTTGGTAAAGAAATCGCGGTAGTGCTTCAGCGAATACCCTTCAGGGTCAAGCCGCAACATCTCGGGCGTGAAGGTAAAAAAGTCCTGTGCGTTGAACGACAGCGGCAAGACCACAAGGATCGGTGTGATCAGGAAGACGAAGATCGCACCGCAGATCACCCGGAACAGGTAGTGGTAAAACACCTGCTGCGCGGTCAGGTACGGCAACAGCTTGCGCCGGTATCGCCCTTCGTACAACCAATAAGTAAACCAGGCGAAGAACCAGCCGCCCAGCAGGCCAAGTACTCCGCCCATTGGGCCCGACATCAATAAGCCCGCGATGCCAAAACCAATGATGTTGATCCAGCGGGCCATCTTCTCGTTCTTCAAAACGGTGATGTAGACCCAAGCGAGCGCAGAAATCAGGACAGCGCCGCCAATGATGCCCAAAAGAACCGAGCCGTTACCCGCGCCGACAAAGACACCGGCGAAGGCGCCTGCCAGCGCGACACTTGGCAGAACCATGGACAAAGGTTTGCGGGATATCGGAGTAAGTGCGGCCATGTCGATTATCCCAGCTTCACGTTATCAATGCCCACGATCTTGTCGTAGACCCAGTAGAGCAGCAGAACGACCGCCAGAAGTATCGTTCCCAGCGCCGCCGCCAGTCCCCAGTTCAGTGAGGACGAGATGTGATAGGCGATCCGGTTCGAGATGAAGACACCTTTGGTACCGCCCACGATTTCAGGCGTGATGTAGTAGCCAATCGCCAAAATGAACACGAGGATTGAACCCGCGCCGATACCCGGAATAGATTGAGGGAAGTAGATGCGCCAGAACGTCGTCCAGTTGGTCGCACCCATGGATTTCGCGGCACGCGTGTAGGATTCCGGAATGGTCTGCATCACCGAATACATGGGCAGAATCATGAACGGCAGCAGGATATGCGTCATTGCGGTGATCGTACCGATCTGGTTATTGATGATCACCAGTCGCGCATCGTCAGCCACCAACCCCAGCCAGACCAGCGTTTCGTTGATCACGCCCTGTTGTTGCAGCATCACCTTCCACGCCGACGTCCGCACCAACAGTGACGTCCAGAACGGCAGAAGCACAAGGATCATCAGCAGATTTGAGACACGCATCGGCAACGTCGCCAGCAAATAGCTGACCGGATAAGCCAGCAGGATACAGGCACCCGTTATTACCAGAGACATAAACAGCGTTCGACCGAACAGCTTAACAAGGATTTGCTTGTCTTCGGGTTGTGCCTGCGCGCCGTCGGGGGTTCTGCGCATATCTACCGCATTCAGAAAATACCCGTTGGTGATCTTCGGCGAATGGGTTTTGATCACGCGCCACGTTTGTGTATCGCCCCATCCGTCGTGAATATCTATTAGTTGCTCTTTAAACGGACCATCCGTTTCAGGATCCAGTTTCTTGATCTGACGACCTGACTTGCGGAACATCGAAGACATACCGGTTTCTTCGTAGTTCAAACGCGAACCAAGCCGTGTGTGCTCTTTATTGTCAATCGCAACAATCATGTCCCGCACAAAGGCATCATACACGCCCTCGCCCGGCAATTCTCCAGACTGTTCATCCCAGTTTTGAAGCGCCTCGACGGTAAGAGGCAGAGTGTCAGAGACGATGTTGTTTTCTACTGAACGAAATAGCATCGCAGCTATTGGAACAATAAAGGAAAACAGAACGAACAGAAGTAAAGGAGCGATCAACAGCAAGGCACGCAGCTTTTGCCGCCGCAACGAGCGTGCCAGCGATAGCTTGAGCGGTGTTCCATCCGCTGCCAGCATGGGTCCGGCATTTTGGCTTGCGTCAGTCATTGGAGCCCCTTGGATCTGTCTTGGTTCAGGGGCGGCGCACCGCCCCCGACTGTGTCATGAAATCAGACGCTCATTGCGCCAGCCACGCCTGGAATTTGGCGTCGATGTCATCACGGTAATCCGCCCAGAACTCGTAGTTATACAAGAACGTGTTCTTGGCGTTTTCCGGATCGGTCGGCATATGCGGGGCCATGTCGATCCCCAGATCGGCGTGCTGACCAACCAGCGGAGCCGACGAGGCGCGGGCCGGACCGTACGAGATGTACTTGGCCTGATCCGCCAGACGCTGAGTGTCGGTTGCGAACATGATATAGTCCAGCGCGCGCTGCTTGCGCTCATCACTCAGACCGGCAGGAATGATCCAGCCATCCAGATCGAACACCTGCGCGTCCCACAGCATTGCAACCGGCTGTTTCTGCTCTTCAATCACGCTGAACAGACGGCCGTTATAGGTCGAACCCATGATGACTTCGCCGTCAGCCAGCAGTTGTGGCGTGTCCGCACCAGCAGACCACCAGACAACGCTGTCTTTGATGGTGCCCAGCTTGGCCAAGGCCTGATCCTGACCTTCCGAAGTCGCCAGAACGTCATAGACATCATCCTTGGCGACACCATCACATAGCAGCGCCCATTCCATGTTGTTGATCGGACGCTTCTCCAGCGAACGTTTGCCCGGATAGGTTTCCAGATCGAACACTGCACAGATGTCGGTCGGCGGGGTGTCACCGACCAGATCAGTGCGGTAGCCGAATGTGGTCGAATAGACGATCTGCGGGATAAAGCAGTCGCTGACCAGCAGGTCGCCGAAATCCTCAGAGGCGGGCGTGCCATCCGGAGCTGCGGCCAACTGGCTGTCGAAATCGATCTCGAGGGCCAGACCTTCGTCGCACAGGCGGATCGCGTCAGCTGCCACAACATCTACCACGTCCCATGTGATGTTGCCCGCTTCGTTCATTGCGCGCAGTTTGGCAACGGCTTCGGCCGAGCTGTCATCGTTCAGAATGGTGATACCGGTCTTTTCCGAATAGGGCTCGTGATACGCCTTCAACTGCGACTTTGAATAGGCACCGCCCCAGGAAACGATGGTCATCTCCTCGGCTGAAACAGTGCCCGCAGCCGTCGCAATTGCAGCCGCAGTGAGCATGATCTTGGTTGGTTTCATGTGTTACTCCCAGTTCATCCCGTTTTATGTGGTGGTCAGCCGATGCACGGGTTTTCACCGGCCGGTCCCTCAGCTTAACCGCACTTGTCCCGCGCGGTTTGGTCTATGCGTCGAGCGCACGACAATCCTGTGCCAGCCAGCCAATATCGATCTCTTGACCGGGGGTCAGGCGTACGGCATCAGGCGCATTTCGAGTTTTGGCGATGAATTCGTTGTTTCCGGCTACGGACATGCGGAACCGGAATACGTCGCCCATGTAAATGAACTCTTCGACCCTTGCTTTCAAAGTATGCGCGTCAGCGCGCAGGCGGTCTTTGTTGAACTCCACACGTTCGGGGCGGATCGAGACTTTGGTCCGGTCGCCTGCCTTGTGGACGTTGATCGGAACCGCGTCGATTTCCGAGCCATCATCCAGGCGTACGACGCAAGTGTTGCCATCGATTGATTTAACAACACCTTCCAACGTATTGTTTTCACCGATGAATTGCGCGACGAAACTGTTTTCTGGCTCTTCGTAAAGCTGATCAGGCGGCGCCAGCTGTTGAATGCGGCCGTCATCAAATACAGCCACCCGATCTGACATGGTCAGCGCTTCGGTCTGGTCGTGGGTCACGTAGACTGTCGTGATCCCAAGCTCATGGGCCAGACGCGTGATTTCGAACTGCATATGTTCACGCAGCTGCTTGTCCAATGCCCCCAATGGCTCGTCCATCAAGACCAGTTCGGGTTCGAATACCAAGGCACGAGCCAGAGCTATCCGCTGTTGTTGCCCGCCCGACAGCTGAGCAGGACGTCGGCCACCAAAGGCGCCCATCTGAACCATATCCAGCGCGCGCTTGACCTTTTCATCCCGCTCCGACTTGCCCAGTTTACGGACTTCCAGTGGAAACGACAGGTTTTCGGCCACCGTCATATGCGGGAACAACGCGTAGTTCTGAAAAACCATGCCAATACCGCGCTTGTGCGGCGGGATATTGTTGATGGGCTTGCCGCCCAAGAGGATTTCACCGTGCGTAGCGGTTTCAAATCCGGCGAGCATCATAAGGCAAGTCGTCTTGCCCGAGCCTGACGGCCCAAGCATTGTCAGAAACTCACCTTTGGGCATTGCAAGGTTTAAGTCTTTTACGACGAGGTTCTCGCCGTCATAAGACTTCTGTACGCGTTGGAATTCGACAAACGCGGCGTCGTTCATTGTATCGGCCACAAGACCCCCTGTTACGTCAAATGATTATCCGTCTTCTGCGGATTTCATTGATCTGTAGCCGTTAGTTAAGACCAAGCGATGTTCACATTGCAACAGTGAATCCTGATTTTGTTACACAATATCGGGATTTAACAGCTCACCCGGCTTCGTTCAGAGCACGCATATGCCACGCAAGACTTTGATTACTGGACAGAACCGGCTTGCCGATACGCGCGCAAATCTCGGGAATAGCCTGTTGCGTGCGAAGGTTTGTGCAACTTAGAAAAACCGCATCAACCGACGGGTCCGAGCCCAGTTTTGTGGCAGCGTCAATGACGGATTGCACCGAAATCCGAACAACTTTGGCCTCTTCTGATTCCCCGAATGTCCCAAAAACATCCATCTCCACTCCGCCTTGGGCAAAGGCCCGGCGCAGGGGAAGGTTTACCTCTTCAATATAGGGCGACAGCAGCGCGAATTTCGAAACGCCCAAGTGTCGCGCACAGGCCGTTGCCGCACGCAAAGGGTTTGTAACCTCGGCGGTCTGGCATGTCTGTTTGACAAGTTCTGCCACGCGGTCGGACCCGATAACCGAGCTTGCAGACGTGCACCCGTACCCGACAACGCGATAAGGTCGCGCACTGGGTAGCAATGCGGCGGCGGCTGGCAGCGCCTTCTCCATTTCCGCAAGGCTTTCCGTCGTCACCTCGATCCCGCTGGGAATTCGCGTCACGTAGATTGGATACTTGTGGTCCGAAAAATACGAACTGAACTCAGGCTCCAACGTTTCATCTGTCTGCAACACGATCAGACCAAGCGGGGTGGACTTGGGATCGTCTTCATCAAGGGCGTAATGGATCCGGGTCATATCTCGATCACCTCTGGCCCGATGCGTGGGCTTAGAAAACGTGGGGTGCCTTCGGTGATGACAATGTTTTCTTCATGGACAAGTATTTTTGTACCAACGGCGATGCCCGGCTCCAACGTCAAAACCATGCCGGGTTCCAGCACGGTCTGGTCTGCCGGGATAAGGGACGGCCACTCTGTCAGTGACATCCCCAACCCATGACCCAACCGCCCCGCATCTGTGCCTTCGGCCTCTTTGGTCAGAACCGTGTTCATGGCATGAAACAAATCCGAGGCAGTAGCACCGGGCCGTGCGATCTCGAGCGCGGCATCCGAGGCTTCTACCAGTCTGGCGTGCGCTGATTTCACCTCGGGCCGGGCTGGGCCGACGGACCAATTGCGATCAAAATCACAGAAGTAGCCATCCCAAACCAGACCTGTATCCAGCATAAGCACGTCGCCAGGTTCCAACGGCGCCGAAGTTGCAGGTGATATTACATCACTGTAACCGCCCTGCTCTGCCCCGCCTGCAAGATACGGCACCCAATCGGCCCCTTCCTCAAGGCAGAGCATCTGGAACCGGCGAAAAACCATGTCCAAAGGCACTCCTGCGCGGGCAACCTCGGGAACGCGGGCGAACGCGCGTCCAGCGATATCGCAGGCTGTTTGGATCTTCGCAATTTCAGCCTCGGATTTGATCATGCGCAACCGGCGCAGGATACTCTGATCACCGGTAATGCGACGCGAACCGAGAGCGCCGCGCAAGCGTTCAATGTCCGCCATGGGCATCCGCACATGTGTCTCATGACCATCCGGCACCCCGATATTGCCCGAAACGGGCGTCAGTTCGGCCAAGACGTCGGCCAGAAGCGAGATACCGTCGTCCTGCAAGTCGGGCGCACTCCAGGTTCGGATGTCATCGATCCAGGTCTGCCCCATGAGCGCGGCCCCGATCGAAGGGATCACGGCCACCGGTTTGCCCGCGGCAGGCACGACCAGAAACCATGGCCGGGTTGGGCTTTCCCAAAATCGGGTGAGATAGCCGGTAAAGTAGCGCACATCAGTTTCTGTCGTCAGCAGCAGCGCCGATAAATCCGCGACTCGCATCAACTCCTGCGCGCGTTTGGTACGCGCCTCGAATTCTGCCTGATCGAACCCCCTCATTCCGCGATCTCCGACAGAAAGCACAAAACGCGTGAGTATTCGTCGATCCCTATGGCTTTCCGCGCGGTTTCGTTCATCACTGCCGCAAGGCCTGCCCCGCCGGACGCCGTGGTGGCCAGCCCGGCCTTTGCCATTGCGTCAAGCTTTGCCGCCACATCGTCGTCTGACAGGGTCAGGAACAGGTCTGCGTCGCGAGCCAATCCGTTTAACGCGATCAACGATGGTTCCTTGCAGTCCAGACGCCCCATAATGCTGTCAGGGCCATCCGCGAAAACACATTTTCCGGCGGCTATGCTGGCCTGCAACGCGGGTGCCGCTTCGGGTTCAACCACAACGATCTTCGGTGCGTCGCCCCAGATGTTTCGTGCATAGGCAGCAACGGCACCGGCCAGCCCGCCCACGCCTGCCTGCAACAGAATATGCGTCGGAACCTCGGGACACTGCCTGACAGCCTCTGCCGCCATTTGCAGATAGCCTTCCATAAGCGTCCATGGCAGGTCATAATATCCTTCCCACGAACTGTCCGACAGCAATATCCAACCGTTTTCGTCGGCAGCCATTCTCGCGGCCTCCATGCTGGCGGCATAGTCAGCACCACTTCGAACAACTTCGGCTTTTTGGCCTTTGAGACGTTCCGCAAAGGTTTCGGGCACAGTTTCAGCAATGTAAACAACAGCTTTCGCACCGAAAATTCTGGCACCCGCCGCAACACTCATGCCGTGGTTCCCGGCGCTGGCGGTCACATAGGTTGCGCCTGCCAGAGTTTGTTCACCCGGCTCACCTGTCCTCTCGGCCGCATGACGCGCAATTACATAGGCCGCCCCTAAAGCTTTGAACGAACCAAGGTTCATCCGCGCCCGCTCATCCTTCACCCAAAGCTGGGCTACAGGGGCCAGTTTCCCAACATCCACCAATGGCGTTTCTTTCGCGACAGGGCACTGAGAAAGCAAATCTTCAACACGGGCAGCATTTGTAGAAGGATACGGCGCAGACGGTGCAAGCTTTTGGCCCGCCCGATGTGGATTGGTGATGACCTGCATACTTCTCCCCTGAGTTTAGGCCCGTTGACGTGATCCCATCGGTGGAACACTGTCAACCAACGTCTGACGTCAATCAGGGACGTTGACGGTATTCGAGGCCTGTTCTGCAACCAACGCCAACAGCCAGTCGTGAAACAGCCGGGCAGCCGGATTGGCAGCGTTGGACGAAAGGTAGTACCCTTCGTTGCTGTCCACCGAACATTCATGCACGCGTACGACCAGACCCGCGGCAATCGCATGGGTCGTCAGTAATTCGCTGACCAAGGCGACACCGCTACCATGAACGGCCAGTTGCAGGGCCATCCCAAATGTATCGACAAAAACACCGGGTTGGCGGCGCAAGCCCTGTTTTTCAAACCATGTGCCCCACCCACTTGATGTCCCGACAGCCTCGATCAGCGGCAGGTCAAACACGTCTCCTGCGACTGCCGGGGATTTCACAGCAACCAGCCGGTCAGGTATCAGTCGGACAGCGCCATGCCCTACCTGTTTCTTTGACCCGAACCGAACCTGAACATCAGCGTGAGACGCGTGGAAATCATCGGGCCAGATCGCACTGAGAAGCCGAACGCGTACTTCAGGATGGCGTCTGGTAAAATCTGACAGGTATGGGGCAATAACCCAATGGGCGATGCTAACAGACGTGGCGACAGTCAGGATGTCTCCGGAGGCACTGGCGTCCACGCGCCCGGCAGCCGCGGCAAGCGCTTCAAGCGCGCTGCCAACCTCGGGCAATAGTTTACGCCCCGCATCCGTCAGCGCCAAGCTTCTGGGGTGCCTCACAAAAAGAGCTGTCCCCAAACGCATTTCGAGCGATTTCACCTGCTGACTGACCGCCGATTGCGTCAACCCAATCTCTTCGGCAGCCGCCGTAAAGCTAAGCGTTCGTGCAGCCGCCTCGAAGGATCGGAACCAGGTCAGTGGTGGAAGAGATTTACCCATTTGGTCAAGCTGTCCATTAGTCTTTTTAATGGCAAAGCACATAATTCAATCATTTGTCAAAAACCCTGTCCGTTTTTAACGTTTGCGAGCGCGACAGGAGAGCTTTGATGCAACCGGAAATACGTAAGATTGTCACCTACGATGAGGAGGTCCTTGTCGAGGGCTTCCAAGCCGCCAAAACCCCATGGCGCATGTTTGCCGTGGCCGCAGTGGTTCACAACCCCTGGGCAGGACGGTTTGTGGAAGACCTTAAACCCGAGATACAAGCCTATGGCCCTGTTCTGGGTGAGATGATGACGAAACGCATGATCAAACTGGCCGGGAGTGGAGAGGCAATCGAAGCCTATGGCAAAGCCGCTGTGGTCGGGCTGAATGGTGAGGTCGAGCACGCTTCGGGCCTTATTCACACCTTGCGATTTGGTAATCACTACCGAGAGGCCGTCGGCGCGAAATCCTATCTGGCGTTCACCAACACACGTGGCCCGGCAAACGCACCGATCATGGTGCCGTTGATGGATAAAAACGATGCCGGGCGGAGGTCGCACTACCTGACAATTCAGTTCTCGATTTCTGACGCACCGCGCGATGACGAAGTTGTGGTCGTATTAGGCGCAGCAACCTCGGGCAGACCGCACCACCGTATCGGTGACCGCTATCAGGATCTTAAGGATTTGGGCCATGACCTGGACAACCCGGCCGCGGTCTGAGATCGGCGGGCTGGCGGCCATCCAGACCGGTTCGGGTCAGAATATCCTTCTGTTGCATGGTGTTGGCTTGCGGGCTGAAGCCTGGGGCGCGCAATTGGACGGGCTGGCTTCTGAAGGTTGCATGACCGCTCCGGACATGCCCGGACATGGAAACAGCCCTTTGGCTGACATGAGGTTGGGGTTGTCGGCGTACACCGAAGCGGCACGGGGTGTTCTGGACTGCCTGAGTGGTCCGGTCGTTTTGGTGGGCCACTCGATGGGGACCATGATCGCGCTGGATCTTGCCGCCAAAGCGTCAGACCGGGTATGTGGGATCGTCGCATTGAACGCGGTTTTTGAGAGAGACGCGAATGCGGCACAGACCGTGCGCGACCGTGCGGCGCAGCTGGATGGCAAGACGATCGCTGATCCCACCAGCACATTGCATCGATGGTTCGGAGACGTCGCCTCGGCCGAGCGCGATGCCTGCCGTAGTTGGCTGACGGCGATGGACCCGGCTGCGTATAAAACGGCCTATTCCGTCTTCGCCCACAGTCAGAGCCCTCAGCGCGACGCGTTGGAGAAACTAAGCTGCCCGGCGCTTTTTCTAACCGGCAGTCTTGAACCCAATTCGACCCCGGAGATGTCACGCGCCATGGCGGACACCGCAATGAACGGACGCGCGCAAATCATTGAAGGCGCTGCACATATGATGCCAATGACGCATGCACCTCAGGTCAACGCCGCCATTTCCAGCTTTCTGAGTGAGCTGCGCCAATGACCGCGCTTGATCCTCGTGACCTTCGTCGTGCTTTTGGACGGTTCATGACCGGTGTGACGGTTGTGACGACGCGCGATGACACAGGCAATCCACTCGGCTTCACGGCCAATTCCTTCACTTCGGTTTCTCTCGACCCGCCGCTGCTTTTGGTTTGTCCGGGAAAAAACCTGTCTTCTTATCACGAATTCGCAACCTGCGCCCGTTTCGCGGTGAACATTCTGGCCGAGGGGCAGGAAGATGTATCCAATACGTTTGCCGGGTTCAAAGGTGATCGATTTGCCAAAGTCGATCACTGCTTTGATACGCACGACGTCCCTTTGATCAGAGGGGCAGTCGCAACGTTTTCCTGCCGTACTCATCAGGTTGTCGAAGCCGGGGACCATTGCGTTTTGATCGGTCAGGTCGAAACGTATTCTCAGGACGATGCCCCCGGGCTTGGCTATGCGAACGGGCAGTATTTCAGCCTCGGGCTGGAACGTGGCGCGCTGGAACCATCCGGGCGAAACGTGGTCTGCGGCGCAATCATCGAACAGGACGGGCACGTCTTGCTGGAGAGAACAGAAGCCGGTTTCCGTCCGCCGCAAGTCACGCTGTCAGATCGGCAAGATTTGCGAAACAGCCTTGTGCAAGACCTGACGGCTAAAGGTGTCGATGCACGCCTTGGGGTTGCGTATTCCGTCTATGACGATGCCAACACGCATCATGTTTACATTCTTGCGTCTGCGCCGTCCCTGCCCCGGCATGGCACGCTTCAGGAGATCGCAATCAAAGAACTGGCGACCCTGCCATACGCGTCAGCACCCATCGCCACAATGATGGCTCGTTTTGCGCTGGAAAGCCGAACCCGCAATTTCTCGCTTTATCTGGGTGACGCCCAGCGGGGCGATGTGCACAGCCTGTCGGAAAGGACCTGAAGAATGGAGTTTTCCCTTTTTGCCCATATGGAACGGCTGGGCCCCGAAGAGTCGCATGAGAAGTTGTATGAAGAGTTCATCGAGCTGTGCAAGATGGCTGATCAGGCAGGGATGCGTGCGGTCTGGACCGGTGAACACCACGGGATGGATTTCACCATCGCACCCAACCCGCTGATGTCGCTGGTGGACATCGCGCATCATACCAAAAACGTGCGCCTTGGCACCGGCACTGTGATCGCACCGTTCTGGCATCCGATCAAACTGGCGGGAGAGGCAGCCGCGGCGGATATCATGACCGGTGGCCGGATCGAACTGGGCATAGCGCGCGGTGCCTACTCTTATGAATATGAGCGGCTTATGCCCGGTCTGGACGCATGGGCCGCCGGTCAGCGAATGCGAGAGATCGCTCCTCTGCTGCCCAAATTATGGGAAGGCGACTGCGCGCATGACGGAGAGTTCTTTCAGTTTCCCGCCACCAGTTCGGCCCCAAAGCCGGTGCAACCCGGCGGCCCGCCCATCTGGATTGCCGCGCGGGATCCGAACAGCCACGAATTCGGCGTTCAGAACGGGTTCAACATTCAGGTCACCCCGCTGTGGCAAGGTATCGAAGAAATTGAGACACTGATGACTCGCTTTGAGACCGCCTGCGCCAATCACGGCGGAGCGCGCCCGAAGATCATGCTGCTTCACCACACCTATGTCGGGCGCGATGACACTGAACTGGATCAGGCTGCGCGGGATTTGTCCCGGTTTTACAACTATTTCGGCGCGTGGTTCCAAAACAAGCGACCAGTCCAACAGGGATTGATTCAGGCGCTAACCGAAGAAGAAATGGCAGCCAACGCAATGATGGCACCCGAAAATCTGGCGCGCGATCTGACAATCGGCACGGCGGACGGGGTAACAGAACGTCTGAAACGCTATGAAGACCTTGGATATGATGAATACTCGTTTTGGATTGACAGCGGCATGAGCTTCGAACGCAAACGCGCATCGCTTGCCCGTTTCATCGACGATGTAATGCCAAAGTTTCAGTGAGGGGCCGCAATGCACCAGAAGCCACATTACCAGCTATTTATCGACGGCACTTGGACCGAAGGCGCACGTGGGCAAGTGATGGCCTCGTTGAATCCGGCAACGGGCGAGGAATGGGCCAGTTTCGCCTGTGCCGCAGCCGAAGACGTAGAGCGCGCCGTTTCCGCGGCGCGCCGGTCACTTGATGATCCGGCGTGGCGGGACATGACGCAAACTGCACGCGGCAAACTGTTGTTCCGGCTTGCAGAACTGATCGAACAGAACGCAGGACACCTTGGCGAGATCGAGACGAAGGACAGTGGTAAGCTACTGGCGGAAACCGCGACCCAAACGGCATATGTCGGCGATTACTACCGCTACTATGCGGGGTTGGCGGACAAAATCGAAGGCGCGGTCCTGCCGATCGACAAACCGGACATGCATGTCTTTACGCGGCGCGAGCCCATTGGCGTGGTGGTCGCAATTGTCCCCTGGAACGCGCAGATGTTTCTCACGGCTACCAAGCTTGGGCCAGCTCTGGCCGCGGGGTGCTCTGTTGTGCTGAAGGCGTCAGAGGTTGCGCCCGCCCCAATGCTGGAATTTGCCCGCTTGATCGACAAAGCGGGATTCCCACCCGGCGTCGTTTCCGTCATTACCGGGGACGCAGAAAACTGTGCGATCCCTCTCACCCGACATCCTGACGTAGACCGGATCGCATTCACTGGCGGCCCGGAAACGGCGCGTCATGTGGTGCGCAACTCGGCTGAGAACTTTGCCGTAACCACGTTGGAATTGGGTGGAAAATCCCCGATCATAGTATTCGATGATGCCAATCTGGATGGTGCGGCCAACGGACTGATCGCGGGCAATTTCGGCGCCTCAGGTCAAAGCTGCGTCGCAGGATCGCGCGGGCTGATCCATCGTCCTCTTATGGAATCTCTTATCGCCAAAATCGAAGAAAAGATGACGGGTATAGTCATCGGCGATCCATTGGAACCTGAAACCCATATTGGCCCGCTGTGCACCAATGCCCAGATTGTCAGAATTCAGGCGACACTGGCCAAGGCCAGCGAACAGGGTGCCCGTATTCGTTTCGGGGGCGCGCCACTGGATCGGTCAGGTCATTTCATGGCCCCAACGCTGGTGGAATGCGCCAGTGCCGAGACAGAGACTCTGAAAGTGGAAATGTTCGGCCCCGTCATGTCATTGCTGCCCTTCGACACCGAGGAAGAGGCAATCACACTGGCCAATGACACACCGTTCGGGCTTGGCTCGGGTATCTTCACCGAAAATGTCGCCCGTGCTCACCGTGTTTCATCCCGCCTGAAATCGGGCATCTGCTGGATCAACACCTACCGCGCGGTCTCGCCCATCGCGCCCTTTGGCGGCTTCAATCAATCCGGTTATGGCAGGGAAGCGGGAATAGAGGCCATTCACGATTACACGCGGACCAAGACCGTTTGGCTGAATACATCGGACAAACCGATGTCGAACCCCTTTGTTATGCGCTGAGGTGATCTGCACCACGATCAGCATAACCCAAGGGGCGCTTATCTGAATGCGGCGGCTCCTGTTACTCTGCCGCCGTTCTCACCCTCTCCGGCGCGATCAACCGCTGCCAAGCGTCGTACTGGGCCAGAAAGATCTGCCCGTTGAGGTCGTCGAGGAAATGCGATTGTTTCAAGCGGTCCATGACGGGGCCTTTGACTTCGGACAGGTGCAGACCAACGCCCATGTCACGCAGGCGATGGTTAATGGCCTCAAGGCTTTCGAGGGCTGAAAAGTCGACCTCGTTCACCGCCGAGAACATCAAAACCACGTTGCGGATTTCGCAGCCTTCGGTCACTCGCGCCTGGATCAGGTCTTCGAGGAAACGGGCGTTCACGAAATACAGGCTTTCATCCACCCGCAGCGTCACCAGTGACGGCTCGGTGGCGACCTTGTGGCGATTGATGTTGCGGAAGTGTTGCGTACCCGGCACAAGCCCGACCTCGGCCACATGTGGGCGCGAGGTTTTGTAGAGATGCAGAAGGATCGAAATTGCCACGCCGCTGGCCACGCCGGTTTCGACCCCGGCCAACAAAGTCAGGACGATGGTGGCGGCCACCGCTGTAAAATCGGCGCGCGAATATCCCCAGGTCTTTTTCAGGATTGACAGGTCCACAAGGCTCAGCACCGCAACAATGATCGTCGCGGCCAGCGTGGCCTTGGGCAAAAAGTACACCAGCGGTGTCAGGAACAGTGCGGCGATCGCCAGACCACCAGCGGTATAGATGCCTGCCGCTGGAGTTTCCGCCCCCGCATCGAAGTTCACCACCGAGCGTGAGAACCCGCCGGTGACCGGAAAGCCGCCGGTAAACGCCGCGCCCAGGTTTGCTGCACCCAGACCGATCAACTCCTGATCGGGGTCCACGCGCTGGCGTTTCTTGGCAGCCAGCGTCTGCGCAACCGAGATGCTTTCGACAAAACCGATGATCGAGATCAGGATCGCTGGCACCAGCAATGCACCGATGAGGTCCGAGGACAGCCCCGGCAAAGTCAGCGGCGGAAGGTTCTGGGGCACGTCGCCAACAATCTTGACGCCTCGCACATCCAGCCCGAACCCCCAGACGACCACTGTGGTCACCACCACGGCAGCCACTGGTCCGGCCTTGGTCAGCACGTCAGCCAGCAGGGGCGGCACCCCCATGCGCCGCAACGCGGGCTTGAGGTTCTTGCGCACCCAGAACAGAAACGCAGTGGCCAGCACGCCGATGATTACCGTCAGCCAACTGATTTGCCCGAGGTTTTCGAAGATTGAACCCAACATCCCCGGCAGGGTATGCCCATGGGCGTCGACACCCAGAATATGCTTCAACTGGCTGGTCGCGATCAGGAGACCCGATGCGGTAATAAAGCCTGCGATGACAGGATGGCTGAGGAAATTGGCCAGAAAGCCCAGTCGAAAAACGCCCAACAGCACCAGAAACCCACCCGACAGGAAAGCCAGCGTCAGTGCCGCCACCATGTATCCGGCCGTGCCCTGCTCGGCCACCTGCCCCACGGCGCTGGCTGTCAGCAGCGACACAACCGCGACAGGCCCCACCGCCAACGCCCGACTGGTGCCAAAAACCGCATAAAGGATTATCGGCAATATCGAAGCATAGATCCCGGCCTCGGGCGGCAGCCCTGCCAGCAAGGCATAGGCCAAGGACTGTGGGATCAGCATTATCGTGACGATCACAGCGGCGATCAGATCATTCGACAGCGACGCACGGCTATACCGGCGACCCCAGTCAAGAATAGGAAGGAAACGTAAAAGGCTCTGCATGGGTTCACGTCCTGAGAAAGCGGCGGCCAGAGCGTGGGAGGCTCTGACCGCCATACCTTGGCCGGTCGCACTTTTGGTGAAGGCGGGACAGGCCAGAACTTACGCCGGTTCTTCCGGTGTCAGTTTCGAAAGGAGTTAATCGGTCGCCACCTTCAATGGTTCGGGCTTGGCCAACCACTCTTTGCCCTTCAGCATCGCAGACCAGTAGATCGGCGGCAGCAACTTCTCCTTCAACAGCCACGCCAACCGGCTGGGTTTGGTTCCATCGATCAGGAATTTCGGGAAACTGGGCGTCATCACCCCACCATAGGCGAACTCGGCCAGAACGATCTTGCCGCGCTCGACCGTCAACGGGCACGAACCGTAGCCGTCATAGGCGGCAACCGGGCCACGGCCCTGAATGTCTGCTACGATATTATCGGCCACGGTCGGTGCCTGTTTACGCGCCGCCGCCGCGGTTTTGGCGTTGGGCGCGTTCATCACGTCGCCCAGCGACCAGATATTGTCAAAGCTCTTGTGGCGCAGCGTCGCCTGATCAACATCGACCCAGCCACCCGCATCCGCCAGCGGCGACACGCGAATAAAGTCCGGCGCGACCTGTGGTGGGCAGACATGCATCATGTCAAACTCGACTGTGACCAACTCGGGCTCGGCATCCGGCATTGCAACCTTAAAGGTCGCTTTTTTCGCCGCCCCATCTACCGACACCAGATTGTGAAAGAAATTCAGTGAGGCGTCGTATTTTGTGACGTATTCCATCAGCGCCGGGACATAGTCCTTGACCCCGAACAGCACGCCGCCCGCGTTCATGAACTGGATGTCGATATCCTTCAGAACGCCGCGCCGGAACCATGCATCACCCGACAGGTACAGCGCTTTTTGTGGCGCGCCCGCGCATTTGATTGGCATCGGCGGCTGCGTGAACAGCGCCCGGCCTTCCTTAAGCCCTTCGACAAGCTGCCATGTGTAGGGCGCCAGATCATAGCGGTAGTTCGAGGTCACCCCGTTACGGCCCAAGGTTTCTTCCAGCCCTTCGACCGCGCCCCAATCCAGCTTGAGCCCCGGAGACACGACAAGACGGTCGTATTTCACCACGCGACAGCCGTCCAGAATAACTGCATTGTTTTGCGGCTCGAAGGCCGCAACTGCCGCCTTGATCCACTTAACACCACGCGGGATCAGGGATCCCATCGTCTTGGCGGTCTGTTCTGCCGAGAAGACACCCCCGCCCACCAACGTCCAGCCGGGCTGATAATAATGCACGTCAGACGGATCAATGATGGCGATCGACAGGTCGGATTTGCGCGCGTGCAGGCTGGCCGCAGTGGCAATACCGCCAGCCCCACCGCCCACGATAACCACGTCGAAGGATGCGTCGCCCGTGTCGGTCGGCGTTTTCCCACCATTGGCAATGCGGCGGGCAACGCCGCTCATGTCATAACCGGCGACCTTGGTGGCTGACAGGATCTCGGACACCGGACGCTTGTGCGCCGCCTCGTTCAGCGACCACAGAGTGGCCGAACGCGTGCCGGTCCGGCAATAGGCCAGAACCGGCCCCGGCAACTCGGTCAGCGCGCGGCCAAAGGCATCGGCGTCTTCGTCCCTGACGATCCCGGTTTGCACTGGAACATAGCGTACCTCGAGACCCAGTTTCTCCGCTGCTACCTCGATTTCCTCGAATGTCGGCTGATCGGCACCTTCGCCATCGGGGCGGTTGCAAATGATGGCACGAAAGCCCGCGCCTTTTATCGCCTCGATGTCATTTGGCGTAACCTGCGGCGACACCGAAACTGAGCCTGATATCTTTCTGATGTCCATGGGTGCCTCTTGCGTTCAGAGCTTGTTGACTGGAACTTTGAGCATCTGGTTCCCATCCTGGTCCGTTGGAATGCCGCCCGCCCGGATGTTGACCTGAATCGAAGGTACGATCAGCGTCGGCATCGCCAGCGTCGCGTCGCGCTCGGACCGCATCTTGATGAACTCGTCCCTAGTCTTGCCACCGCCCACGTGAATGTTGTGGGCCTTCTCCTCGGCCACCGTGGTTTCCCACTGGATGTCACGCCCGTTGGGACCATAATCGTGACACATGAACAGCCGGGTTTCGTCCGGCAGGCTGAGCACCTTGTGGATCGAGTCAAATAATGTCCCCGCGTCGCCACCGGGGAAATCGGCCCGCGCCGAGCCACCATCAGGCATGAACAACGTGTCGCCCACAAAGGCTGCATCCCCGACAACATGAACCATGCAGGCGGGTGTGTGGCCCGGTGTATGCATGGTAAAGGCGGTCATGTTGCCGATCTTATAGGTCATGCCATCGACGAACAGGGCATCAAACTGGCTGCCATCCCGCTGAAATTCGGTGCCTTCATTGAAGATTTTGCCAAACACGTCTTGCACGATCTTGATGTTTTCACCGATGCCGATCTTACCGCCCAGCTTTTGCTGGATGTAAGGCGCGGCTGACAGGTGGTCGGCATGGGCGTGGGTCTCAATGATCCATTCCAGCTTGAGCCCCCTCTTTTCAACCTCGGCAATCAGCATGTCGGCATGGCCAAACGTAATGCGGCCAGCGGCATAATCGATGTCCATGACACTGTCGATAATCGCACAGGAATTCGAGGTCGGGTCCGCAACGATATAACTGATTGTCGCCGTTGCCTCGTCGTAAAAACCCTGAACATCGGGTTTCACGCTCAGATCCACTGGGTAGCTTCCAATCGGCGTCGCTATCGCGTCGGCCATCTTTTGGTTGTGTATCTCGATAGACTTCTGATCATTCATGATCTTGCCTCCTAACTGGCGCGGATCCGTTACCCGTTTCCGCCGCGTGTCATCATCATTTCGTGGACGGCGTCCATGCCGCGATCCGCCATCGCGCTCACTTCGGCCGCATGGATATGCATGGCTTTGGCTATTTCCGGATCGTCGGATGTTTGCACCACTACGATCCCTTCAGAGGTCACTTCGATATCCGAGGTGATCTTGTCGCCATGTTCAAAAATATGTCGAGGGTCGGGCTCTGAATGATGATCATCGGATCATCCTTGCGGCCCACCCGATCGATCATCCCGGCAACATGGGAGACCAGAGCATCCATGACATCCGGGTCGGAAGATCTCGTGACAGTGCGAATACCATTGGGAAGGTTTTCAACCTCGCGCGTGATCGTATCGAAATTGCGGAACATCACAGCCAGCTCGGCGCTTTCCTCGGGCGTTGCGTTCTCGCCCCGCAGCCCCGGCATGTTGACCTCGTCGTGGCCTTGCCCGTCTGCACCATGACGATGCTCTGCCCGATCACCGGCCATGCCCTGGCGATGCCCGTGCCCGAACGTCAGAAAGATGTAACTGCCAGCCGCGCCGACCAAAGCAGCAACAAGCAACGCAATGGCGATGCCGCCGAACGTCCGGGCGGGATTGCGGTCCTTCATCTTCGTCTCCTCCGTTTCTGCCAACCCACATCCGGCCTTCGCGTGAGACCTGCAATCACCGTGGCGGCATGAAAAGTTGAGGAGTAAATATAACTTTGAAACCCCGACTTCAGTGACAAAGTCACGAAACCGGAAAATTTCCCGAATTGGTCAGGTGCTTTGCGCCAACTGTTCCAAAGCCGCCTTGTCGGTTATCGCAATGCGCCCCCGCGATTGGGTAATCATCTCGCGCTTTTGAAAGTCCTGCAATATCCGCGAGACAACTTCACGCGCGGTGCCCAGTTCGCTGGCGAGTTGCTGATGCGTTGCCTGAATGTCTTCCCGCCCCCCGGCCAGAACCAGAAGACGTTCAGCAAGGCGAATATCCAAGTGCCCGAATGCCACGTCATCCACCACCCGCAACAGATCAATCAGCCGGCGTGAGTAGGCCTCAAACACAAACTCGCGAAATGCGTCTTCTTCCGAGACCAGACGATCGAAAGCATGTTTCGGCAAGGTCACCGCCGTTACGTCGGTTTCGGCAATACCTTCAGCGTTATATGCTTCTTCTGCCAGCATGCAGGCCGTCGTCAGCACACAGCTTTCCCCCGCCTCGACCCGATAGAGCACGATCTCGCGGCCCGAATCCGAACTTTGAGAAACGCGTATCCGTCCGTCATACAAGAATAACAGGCTGTCGGGGACGTTGTCTGGTCCGAAAACCTGGCCACCTTTAGGACACCGCACGATACGGGCCGCCGTACGCAACCTATCCCGCACAGCTTTCGGAAGGCGACTTGTCCCGTGAAATCGCTCAGTCCAGTCCAAAATTGTCATCTTGCGTTGCGCATGGGTGCCACGATGCCCTCCTCAATCGGCGCGATACGGTTCAACAACTCGTTTCTGTTTGAGGCGATGTCAGCCAGCGTCAGATCATCAAGCACAGCCATGAATGCCCGTGTTGCCTTTTGGATCGCTTGAGACAGTTTACATATCCCGATCAAAGGGCAGGTGTTTTTTTCAGGGTTAAAGCATTCGACCACATCCAGGGGCCCTTCAGTCAGGCGAATTACATCGCCGATTTTGATCTGTTCCGCTGGTTTGGCCAACCGGAAACCACCGCCTCTGCCGCGTGCTGTTTCCAGATACCCGGCCCGACCCAACTCGTGCACGATTTTTACAATATGCGGCCGGGCAAGGCCATGCACCCGCACGACATCGTCAACGCGAATGCGATCCGGGGACTTGAGCGCAGCCAGTTGCAAAGACCGCAGCGCATAGTTGGAATAGGATGTCAGTTTCATACGTGCCTCCGGCAAAAGCTGTAGGCGCAATATAACTTATTTGCAATTTCTGTGTGTTTTCACGGACCATGTGGTTCGCTGAAGGTGAAGTCAGGCCAACTTACCTAACCTGCGCAGCGACTGGGTGGCTGACTGGGGCGCAACGAACAACACGGCATCTTTGATCGGGAAGCTGTTGGCGTCCGGCCGACGCGGCAGTTCAACTCTCTGCAAAAAAGCTGAACAAAGACGGTATGAGTGGCGGTGCTGTCAGACGAATTCGAACCAGTCTCAGTTTGCCGCGGAAACCGCGAACCTATCCGGAACAAAGTTGACGCCACTCGGCGAGAGCGGCGGTGCGGGTCAGCTTGAAGGTGTCTCGACTGGCTAGCGATCTTTCCTGGTTGAAGTGATTGTAGACAGAGGAATGGACGGAGGCGAATTTCTGCAAACTTCGCATTCGCCTGAAACGCTGCATCGCGCGTTCGCGTCGTCGAAACGGCAGGTGCGAATTCTCGACGCGGTTGTTGAGCCACCTTCCCGTCTGTTGTTTTTCGAGCGCGCCCATTTCTCTGAGCGCAGCCATGTAGGAAGCGAATCGATCTGTGACGATCTCTTCAGCGCGACCGTGCCGCTTCACCAATTTCCTGAGGAATTTCAGTGCTGCAGCCTTGTTTCGACGTTTGGTGACAACGGCTTCCAGCACCTCGCCTTCATGATCCACAGCCCGCCAAAGATAGTGCCGCTTGCCATTCACCTTCACGAAAACCTCGTCCACGTGCCACTTCGATTTTGATAAGGCTCTGAGTTGCTGAACACGCTTTCTTCGGATCTCAGCGGCAAACACCGGCCCAAACCTATTCCACCAATACCGGACAGTTTCGTGACTCACGTCGATGCCTCGCTCGTGCAGCAGATCTTCGACATTTCGAAGCGAGAGTGGAAACCGAATATACAGCATCACCGCAAGGCGGATGATCTCGGGGCTGGTTTTGAAGTATTTGAATGAGGCAGGTCTGGTCATGGGAAAAAGCTACGCAACCGCCCTGCTCCGCTCAAGCAAAGTTCTTCTGACAAGACCGCTGCAGGCATTGGTTTTGCTTTCATGCCTGAGTATTCGGTTACTCTGCCGGGCTTGTTGCAGCGCCCGCTTGTGGAGCCAGAAGTTTCAAGAACTATCGCGGCCTTTACAGTCCCTGGCCGAAAATACTCGCCGGCTCTCGATGCGCTGATGAGGTTTTCGCAGACTTTTGCATGGCCGGGATAAAAAACTTCGGTTTTGGGCCTGCTCTGAAACCCGATTTTCCTGCCGTTTGTAGTTAGAGTTTTTCGCTCGTATTTTCCTTTGGTCGTTCCAAGAGTTTGCGACACTTTCATCAAACGGCAAGTTAACGTGACAACCCCCGTCTGCCCTATGCCCACAACCAGATTCTAAGCTAAGTCGATCCAAGCCGCATTCCTTGAAGAGCTTTGCACGCACGCGGCCACAAATTTAACGCCATTGAGCCCGTCATAGACTGTTGGATAAACAACCGAAGCGTCAGGTGAAATACCATTTCGGAAAGCTTGGATCGCTTCAGCAGCCTCTCCATAGATATTCGCGAACCCCTCAAGATATCCCTCGGGATGTCCCGGAGGAACTCTACTCAACCGGTTGGCTGCATCAGCAGCACTAGCTCCATTTCGTGTGATTAGACGCTTTGGTTCGTTGTATGGCGTGAACCACAGGTAATTGGGATCTTCCTGAGCCCACTCCAACCCACCTTTTTCGCCATAGACGCGCAAACGAAGTGCGTTTTCGTTGCCGGGAGCCACCTGAGAAGACCACAGCATACCGCGCGCTCCGCCTTTGAAGCGAAGCAAGACGTGGGCGTTGTCATCGACTTTGCGCCCCAGCACAAAGGCCTGCAAGTCTGCCGCAAGGCTTTCCGCTTTTAGCCCGGTCACGAAGCAGGCAAGGTTGTATGCATGAGTTCCGATGTCACCGGTTGATCCACCCGCGCCCGAGCGTTCGGGATCGGTTCGCCATTCCGCCTGTTTGAAATCCTGCTGCTCGGTCAGCCAATCCTGTGGGTATTCAACCTGAACCACGCGGATCTTGCCAATGTCGCCGTTGGCAACCATTTCACGCGCCTGCCGAACCATTGGATAGCCTGTGTAATTGTGGGTCAAAATGAATAGGGCATTCGCACTTTCTGTTGCTTTGACCAGCTTTTTCGCATCGGCAAGGGTCGAGGTGAGTGGCTTGTCACAAATTACATGAATACCGCGTTTCAGGAACTCACGTGCGGCTGCATAATGAACGTGATTTGGCGTGACAATTGAGACTGCCTCGATCCCAGATTTCAGTCGGGCTTCCCTAATCGCCATTTGTTTGAAGTCTTCATAGACCCGTTCGAGCCCCAATGCCTGACCACTTTCAAGAGATTTCTCTGGCGTCGAAGACAAAGCACCGGCAACCAGCTCGAACTTGTCGTCCAATCGCGCGGCGATGCGATGAACACCCCCTATGAAGGCGTCGTTTCCGCCGCCAACCATGCCAAGCCGAATGCGTCCTGAGGTTTCTTCACTGCGTCCTGTGACCATCACTCAATCCCCAGCATTTTACGATTGGCGGCTTCGTCAGCGCCACCGTCGGCGAAATCATCAAAGGCTTTCTCGGTCACACGGATGATGTGATCTGACACAAATTGAGCACCTTCACGCGCTCCATCCTCGGGGTGTTTGAGGCAGCATTCCCATTCGACCACAGCCCAGCCATCAAAGTCATTCGCGGCCATTTTTGAGAAAACTGCACCGAAATCCACCTGACCATCGCCCAGTGAGCGGAACCGCCCGGCCCGATTGACCCAGCTTTGATACCCGGAATAAACACCTTGCCGCCCGGTCGGGTTGAACTCGGCATCTTTGACATGGAACATCCGAATTCGATCTTTGTAGATGTCGATGTTGTCCAGATAGTCGAGGCATTGTAGCACGTAGTGCGACGGGTCGTATAGCATGCAGGCCCGTGGGTGATTTCCCGTCCTTTCCAGAAACATCTCGTAGGTCACACCATCGTGGAGGTCCTCTCCGGGGTGAATTTCGTAGCAGACATCGACACCGCATTCATCGGCGTGATTCAGGATGGGCACCCAACGGCGCGCAAGCTCATCAAATGCCGTTTCAATCAAACCGGCAGGGCGCTGCGGCCAAGGATAGACATATGGCCATGCCAACGCGCCTGAGAATGTCGCATGTGCCGAAATGCCTAAATTTTTCGAAGCGGACAGCGCTTTGTTGACCTGGTCTACGGCCCATTCTTGACGGGCTTTAGGGTTTCCTCTGACGCTTTCCGCTGCAAAGCCATCAAACGCACTGTCATAGGCTGGGTGAACGGCAACAAGCTGACCCTGAAGATGCGTTGAAAGCTCGGTGACTTCGACGCCATTTTCTTGGGCCTTGCCTTTGAACTCATCGCAGTAACCGACGCTGGATGCGGCCTGTTCGAGGTCGAACAACCGGCCATCCCAACTGGGAACCTGAACGCCATTGTATCCACAGTCAGCCGCCCATTTAGTGATCGCGCCCCACGAATTGAACGGCGCTTCGTCCCCGGCAAATTGTGCAAGAAACAAAGCTGGACCTTTGATTGTCTTCATTGAATTTCCTCCCCAAAACCTGAGTCTCTATGGCGGTAAATTTTCCTTCAGATAGATGTCGATACGGATACGTTCCTGGGCTTTGTTGAATGGCACTTTGTCTGAAGTTGCACGCAGCAGACGGACGGCTGAACGAACAATGTGCCCAGTGTCTTGCGAGATAAGAGCGTCAAATGTACCGAGCGTAAGCGCCTCACGACTAAGCGGAGTAAGCTCATGAGCTATGATCACCAGATCTTTGCTGAGCTTGTTTTCTGAAAGAAATTGAATCAGTCCTGCATTGCCTGCTGCGGAGGAATAAATTCCAACCAGATCCGGGTAGGTTTCAAAGATCTCGGGCATCATCTTGTAAATCAGATCCGGGTCATCCCGGCCCTCGACAGACGCTACGACTTCGAGGTGTGGAAATTCCTCAGCTACAACTAGATCAAAGCCTTGACGGCGCTCTAGGTGGTCACGTGCCAAACGGGATCCTGTAAGTACCAAAACCTTGCCGTCACGATGCACAAATCGTCCCATCAGCTGAGCTGCGGTTCGCCCTGCCGAAACGTTATCAATTCCTACAAAGTGGTCTCGCTCAGAACTCGGCAAGTCAGACACCAACGCAACCACCGGAACGCCTTTGTCCCTGAGCCTTTTTACGGCGTCGCGGACAGAAGGCGTTTCAGGCCCGAAAACGGCAACGCCATCAACATCCGAACTGGCGACAGCATCCAGAATGTAGACGATTTCTTGCGGCTCGAACGGAGCGACCTTCTTTATCGCAATGCGGGTCCGCTCGATAAATTGGTCACGGGATTGTTCTGCGATCCGACTGCTGATTGCCTCAACAAACTCGTTGTCCGTGTCGGGTAAAACAAAGAGGAAGTTGTAAACTCGGTTTCGCGCTAGGTTGGCCGCGGCCGTATCGCGCACATACCCCAGCTCGTCAATCGCCTTTTGGACTTTCTGTACGGTAACGGCCCGCACACCGGGGCGTCTGTTCAAGACCCGGTCAACAGTCGCCAGACTGACACCGGCGACGCGCGCGAGGTCGTTGACGGTTGGCTTTTTCACCAATTCTAGTTTTTGTTTTTGGTCTTCCACGTGTTCTTCAGCCCTCAATCTCCCGCGCCAAGCCTTCAAACAACAAAGCAACAGCCTCGGCACCGGGATCGTTATGTCCAACTAGGTTTTCTTCGGGAACATAGGCCGCGCGGCCTGCCTTCGCACGACGAATATTCGCGGTGTTGTTCGCGCCTTCGCGGGCAGCCTCGGCCGCATCGGTCAGTCCAGACGGGAGGGCGGCAAGTGCAGGTGCCAGAGCGTCAATCATTGTCCGGTCACCGACCTTGGCACCCCCAACCTGGCTCACGCGATTCAGGCCTTCGACCAGAGACTTCGATACCGAAGCCCCGCTTGCACAGGCATCTCCGGCTGCATTGAAGAAGATTGCGAGTATCACACCGGACGACCCGCCCATTGTCTGGCTTAACTCATTGCCCAACGCCGGAAACAGTTGCGTCAGATCAGCAAGAGGCATGCGGTCAAGGCTACCTTGCAATGCTCTTGCGGCGGTGGCCAGTGTGCTTCCTGTATCGCCATCTCCGGACTTCGCGTCCAGCTCGTTCAGAGACTTCTCTGCGTTGATGAGCAGCTCAGATAAGCGGGTGATCGTTTCCCTCGTGGTGGGATTGTTCGAAGGGATTGGATCGATTGGTGTCAGGCCATCAGGCAACGGGGCTACTTTGATCGGGTCGATGGAATTGACGCCGGGCCATGCGGCCAGATCAACAGGTGCTTCAAGAGCTGACAATTCGTCCTGATCCACAGGCAGAATGGATACCGAAAACCCGTGCATATCCAGCGACGTCATCATCGGCGCCGGGCCAATGATATGGTGGGCAATACCAGTTTCGGACAACGCATGCGTGAGGACAGCCATTTCCAGAGGAGTTGTAGAGCCCAGGTTGTTGACCAACGCTACACAATGCCCGGCACCCACCCTTTGCTTCAGCTTCTCCACCACCGTGGACATGGCCGATACAGCATTTGAAAATTCGACTTGTTGTACACCGGGCTCGCCGTGGATGCCCAAGCCGAGTTCCGCTTTGCCAGGGGCAATCCGGTCTTCTTTTGGAGAGCCCGGAACAGTGCAGGTGTCCAAGCTCATTCCGATGCTGACAACCTTTGCTATGGTACTTCTTGCTGCTTTGGTAACGGTGTCCAGATCGGCACCCCCTTCAGCAAGCGCTCCGGCAATTTTGTGCACCAATAACGTACCTGCCACGCCACGTGGTTGCGGAAGGTCGGGCAAGGCGATGTCATCATCAACTACGACCATCTCTACTTTGCGGCCCAATGCACGGGCGCGTTCAGCCGCCAGTCCAAAATTCAATCGATCACCGGTGTAATTTTTGACGATAAGCAGGCACCCGGCCTCACCCGTGACCGCAAGAATGCCCGCCAGAACTGCCTCGACCGAGGGTGAGGCGAAAACTTCGCCGCAGACCGCGGCTGTCAACATACCGGCGCCAACGAAACCTGCATGGGCGGGCTCGTGACCAGACCCTCCGCCAGAAACCAAGGCGACTTTCGACTTGTCCCAATCCGACCGGTAGACAACCTTGATATGCGGGTATCCGTCCAGCCGTGTAAGCTGCCCGCCTGAGGAAGCCAAAAGGCCATCTATCGCCTCGGTTACCAGGGTTTCTTTTGTGTTGAGGAACTGGGCCATGCTTTTGCTCCTTAATTCACGCGCGCGCCAGACGCGTCAAAATACAACGGGTTATGGGGGCGAATTTTTATAATTTTTCCAGAGGGGTAATCCTGATGAACATCAATCAGGGTGACAACCGGGTGGCCATTCAGGTCCAGGTGCAGCCGTGTTTGGTCGCCCAGATGTTCGGCACGTATGACACGCGCTTCACTGCCCTCGCCTTCAATGATGTTTTCCGGGCGAAGACCAATCTGTGGTCCTTTGTGATCGCCTCCGAACAACTCGGACGGCAGGATGTTGATTCGCGGCAGACCCAACCTGCTGGCAACGTAAACACTGCCCGGGTTTTCGTAGATATCCCGGGGTGTCCCGTATTGAACCAACCGGCCGTTCTCTAAAACGCCGATATGCGTAGCCATTGTCATGGCTTCGACCTGATCGTGGGTCACATAAAGCAAGGTTGATCCCAGATCGGCCTGAATCCTTTTCAGTTCGACCCGCAAATCCGCCCGAAGCTTGGCGTCCAAAGAGCTGAGCGGTTCGTCCATCAGGAAAATCTGGGGATCGCGCACCAGTGCCCGTCCAATTGAAACGCGCTGCATTTCGCCGCCAGACAGTTCAGTGGCTTTGTTGTCCAGCTTGTGCGGGATCTGCAGGATCTCCGAGACTGCGTTGACCTTCCTGGCGATCTCATCCTCTGGCGTCTTCAGGATCGGTGACCTCAGAGGGAAGGACAGGTTCTCACGCACCGTCATATGGGGGTACAGCGAGTATTGCTGGAAGACCATCGCCACATCACGCTGGGCAGGTGTATCTATCCCAACGTCACGCCCGGCAATGCGCACCGTTCCGGAATCCAGTTTCTCAAGCCCGGATATCAATCTCAGCGTCGTTGTTTTTCCCGCGCCCGTCGGACCCAACAAAACCACAAAGGCACCGTTGGGGATCGTCATTGAGATATCATCCACCGCTTTGATTTCGCCGAATGACTTCGAAATGTTTTCCAGAACGACTTCAGCCATTGCTTAGTACCTCGTCGTTCAGAGCGGACCTCAACGCGCGTCCGGTAGAATTTTCGAAAAGGGTCACTGCGGATGAGCGGAACTTCAAGCCAACCGTCTCGCCGGGGTTAAGGGTTTCGCGCGCATCAATGCGGGCTTTCAGCTCTCCGTTCGGGCTTTGCAGCGTCACGATCTGGGTGGTTCCAAGATATTCTGCGGCCAGGACCTTGGCTCGGTAGGCGCTGGCATCCGACAGAAAAACATGCTCAGGGCGAACACCGAAAACCAAGTCACCTTCCGCCCCTTCCAACAGTGTGGGTACGGCTTCGTCGTGACCATTCAGTCGCACCGTTTCCGAGCCATGCGCGACCTTTCCCTGAAACGGCAGGAAGTTCATCGAAGGAGACCCGATAAAATCTGCAACGAACATCGTAGCTGGTTTGTCGTAGATTTCCTGAGGTGTGCCGAATTGCTCGATCACAGCGTTGTTCATCACCACGATCTTGTCCCCCATTTGCATGGCTTCCAGCTGATCATGTGTGACGTAAACAGTGGTCGCCCCCATGCGATCATGAAGCGCGCGCAGTTCTTCGGCCATGTGCTCACGAAATTCGGCATCCAGGGCACCAAGAGGTTCGTCCATCATGAACGCCTTGGGTTCGCGAACAATCGCGCGTCCAAGCGCCACGCGCTGCCTATCGCCGCCTGACAACCCACCTACCGGGCTATCGAGGATGTCCTTGATCCCCAGAATTCCCGCGACTTCTTCTACTTTGGCTTTGACAGCAGCACGCGGCATGCCCTGCGATATCAGGGGGTAGCTGATATTTTTTCGCACGTTCATGTGCGGATACAGCGCAAACATCTGGAACACGAAGGCAATGTCTCGCTCCGATGGGGGGCGCTGGCTGATCTCCTCGCCGTCCAGGTAGATTTCACCCGACGTCGGAAGTTCCAAGCCTGCGATCATCCGCAGCGTCGTCGTCTTTCCGCAGCCGGATGGCCCTAGCAACATGAAGAACTCACCGTCCTCAATCGTGAACGAGCTTTCGCGGACAGCCGTGAAATCGCCGAACATCTTCTTTACGTTTTTAACTACGATCTGGGCCATTTCTACTCCGGGAAATGGCTGACGATGATGAACATGACGGTTCCGATCAGCGTGACGATGAAAGAATATGTGAAGGCCCAAAGGACAAAGGGCTGCATAAGCATGAAGACACCCAGAGCGATGAGGATGGTCGCGATCATCTCCCATGGGCCCCGGCGAAAACGCATCAATCCGGTAAGAAACTCGCTCATTTGCGCACGGCTCCGAATGTGATCCCACGCAGCAGGTGTTTGCGCATCAGGATGGTGAAAATCATGACAGGGATCAGGAAGATCGTGGCACCTGCCGCCACTGCAGGCCAGTCCAGGCCGCCAATACCGATAATGGTTGGGATGAACGGTGGTGCAGTCTGCGCGTTCGCGGATGTCAGCAGCACGGCAAACGCGTACTCATTCCAGGCGAAGATCAGGCAAAAGATAGCTGTTGAGGCTATGCCGGTCGCGGCTTGCGGCAGCACCACTTTGTAAAACGCCTGAAACCTCGTGTAGCCATCTATGAGCGCGGCTTCTTCGTACTCTCTTGGGATTTCGTCGATGAAGCCTTTTAGCAACCAGACCGCCAAGGAAATATTCACGCCCGTATACAGCAGGATCATCCCCAGATGCGTGTCGCTTAATCCAAGGTTTCTGAACATCAGGAAGATTGGGATGGCGACAGCGACCGGTGGCATCATCCTTGTACTCAGGATAAAGAACAAAAGGTCGTCCTTGAGCGGGACCTTGAACCTACTGAACGCATAGGCGGCCAGCGTACCAAGGAAGATACTCAAGAACGTCGAGCCAAATCCGATGATAACCGAATTCATAAAACGCTCGCCAAACTTTGATGGCCCGACAATCACCATGTCGTATTGGCGGACGATCTCATCGGCCCAGTTCTGCGGCGGGTTCGCTTCCAAAAACTCCTGCGTCTGCCGCGTGCGCGTGGTGAAGAGATTTACATACCCTTCAAGCGTTGGGTCAAAGACCACTTTGGGTGGGTAGCTGATCGCATCGGCTGGAGACTTGAAACCTGTCAGTAAAATCCAAACCAGCGGGATCATTGTGATCAGCGCATAAGTGATGACCAGAAAACCGGCGATCCACTTGGAACGGTTCGAAGGTTCGGTTACGGAAAAACTGCTCATCTCTGTTTCACCTTGTTCAAGGCTTTGACGTAGATCGACGCAAGGCCGAACACGGTGACGAAAAGGATGATCGCATAGGCCGAGGCGTAGCCCGTACGCCACTTCTCAAACGCCTCCCGCTTGAGATTGATTGAGGTGAGTTCCGTTACAGAACCGGGCCCTCCGCCGGTTAGCTGAACCACCAGGTCGAACATCTTGAAGTTCTCGATCCCTCGAAACAGCACGGCAAGCATCAGGAACGGCAGGACCATCGGGATGGTGATCGTAAAGAACTGCCGCAGCTTGCTGGCCCTGTCGATCTCAGCCGCCTCGTAGATGTAATCGGGAATGCTGCGCAGCCCGGCCAGACAGATTAGCATCACGAAGGGGGTCCACATCCAGGTGTCGACAATAACGATCGCCCAAGGGGCCAAAGTAACGGATCCCAGCATTTCAAAGCTCGATGGATCTTTGCCTGTGAACCATGACACGATGTAGTTAAACAGCCCGATTTGAGGTTGATACAGGAACTTCCAGAAGTTCCCGACGACTGCAGGAGACAGCATCATCGGCAGCACGATGATCGTGGTCCAAAGATCGTTGCCCTTGAATTTCTTGTTGATCAACCAGGCCAAAGTAAACCCGATCAAGACCTGGAAAAAGATCGTCCAGAACAGGAAGTGCGCCGTCGCCTGCATATTTAGCCAGGTGTCCGAGTCTGTCAGAATACGCTCGTAATTCCTGAGCCCGACATCTTTGACTTCGCGCCCGATCCGGTTGGCCTTGTAGTTGGTAAAGCTCAGTTGGATGGTCCAGATCAACGGAAAGATGTTGATCGCCAGCAATAGAAAAATCGTCGGGGAGATGAATATCCAGGCGATCGCGCGGTCGGATAACCCTCGGATTTTTCGCGCAACTCGCTCGGGCGTTGCCTGGGCAACGCGATCTACGGTCCGGTCAGACATCTCTTTGCCAGTTCTTGTTGGTTTAGGACTCACGGGTGAAGGTGGAGCGGGATTGCGCCCGCTCCTGCCTGTGTCCGGACTACAGCTTGCCTTCGTCTTCGAAGACTTCAGTCCAATCTTCGATCAAAAGATTAAGAGCTTCTTGAGCTGTACCTTGATCAGCAACGACGTAGTCGTGGATGCGTTTCTGCATGGCCAGCAGGAGTTCTGCATAGGCAGGCTCTTGCCAGAAATCCTGAACCCCAGCCATTGCTTCCAGGAAGTCACCGGCAAACGGTTGGCTGTCCACGAAACCAGGATCTTCCAGCACTGAGTTATGCGCCGAGTAGCCGCCTAGCTCCCACCACTTGGCCTGCACTTCAGGCTGTGCGAACCACTTGATGTACTCAAGTGCAGCGTCCTGTTTGTCAGAGTAGCTGACAACAGAGATACCTTGTCCGCCCAGCGTCGAACCTGCCTGATTTTGCGGTGGGTTCACAAAGAAGTCGATCTTGTCACCGCCGGTATTGGGGTCAGCATAGAGACCTGGGAAGAACGCAAACCAGTTCATGGCCATGGCGACCTGACCGGACTTGAAGGCGTCCAAGCTCTCACCCATGTAAGAGTTGGTATATCCCGGAGGCGTCGCCGTTTCGTAGAATTCCTTATAGAATTCCAGCGCCTCTACCGCTTCGGGTGAGTTTACGGCGCCTTCCATGTCATATGAGCCCGGGGTGTTTTCGTATTTAAAGCCCCAAGGATACAGTGCTCCGGTCACACCCATGGTGATCCCTTCCGAGCCGCGCTCGGTAAAGATAGCTGCGCCGTAGACTGTCTTGCCGTCGATCTCACGACCCTGAAAGAACTGGGCGATCTGTAATAGTTCTTTCTGAGATTCAGGCTCACGTAAATCCTGACCAGTTGCTTCTTTGTATGCGGCTTGGATTTCAGGATTTTCGAACCAGTCCTTGCGATAGAACCAGCCATTCGCATCGCCCATCGCAGGCAGGGCATAGTAATTGGGTGTGCCCTTGGGCCAAGTTGAATAGGCGTAGACAGTGGCCGGCGCGAAATCGTCCATGCTGATGCCTTCAGCATCGAAGAAGTCGTTCAGTTTGACATAGTGGCCATTTTCAGCGCCACCGCCGATCCATTGGCTGTCACCAATAAGCAGATCGCAGAGCTTACCACCGGAATTCAGCTCATTCAGCATCCGGTCCGCAAAATTTGGCCAGGGAACAAATTCGAAGTTCATCGTGTGGCCGGATTCTGCTTCGAATTCTTTTGATAGTTCGACAAGCGCGTTGGCCGGGTCCCATGCAGCCCAACATAGCGTCAGATCTTCAGCATTTGCCTTGGTAGAAAGAGTAGTAGCGGCAAGGACTATTGCGCTGGCCGAGGCCAGTTTTGTGTAAGTCATCCATTCCTCCCTTTTTGCGCCGTCAATCGAGGATGTGCGAATCGCGGCATACTTCCAAGGCTATTTGAGGTACGCACCTCATGTCCAGATTTTTTTGAGGTTCGTACCTCAAACTGTCAGAAGAGGCCGTCAGATATTCTTTTAGCTGTTGATTGGCTTTGTTGCGCAAAGGTTGGGTGAGGGATTCATCTTGTGAATCCAGCGTGGTAGCTGGACTGCATGAGCAGACCTATCCCGCCGAGCTACAAGACCAAGAACTGGCCAGCCTACAATGAAGCCCTCAAGCAACGTGGCTCCCTGGCGATCTGATTTGATCCGGACATGGTTTGGGTACCACCGCCGACCGGTAAGCAAGGCCGGTAGCCGCAGTATAGCGGCGCTGCGATTCAGACATGCCTGACGACGATGAAGGTCCTCTTCGGCATGGCCCTCAGGCAGACCACGGACTTCGTGGAGAGCCTGCTGCGCCTGGTCGGCCTCGACTGGTCGGTGCCGGATTTCAGCACGCTGAGCAGGCGCCAGAAGACCCTGGCGGTTTCCATACCCTATCGCGGCTAGCAAGGTTCCCTGAACCTTCTGATCGACAGCGCCGGCTTCAAGGCGGAGGGCCAAGGCGAATGGCATGCCCGCAAGCATGGCCGCGCGAAACGCCGTCTCTGGCGCAAGATCCACATCGGCGTTGACGAACAGACGCTGGAGATCCGCGCCATCGAAATCACCGGTAACAACATCGGTGATGCGCCCATGCTGCCTGAACTACTCAGCCAGATCCCGGTCGATGTCGAGATCGCCTCGGTCACCGCAGACGGGGCGTATGACACGCGCAAATGCCACGATGCCATCGCAAACCGGGGTGCCCACGCCGTTATCCCGCCGCGCAAGAACGCAAAACCGCGAAAGCCATCGACAGCAGGCGCTATCGCCCGTAACGAGGCGCTGTGCGCCTCGAAATACCTTGGCCGTGCCATCCGGCGAAATTGGAGCGGATACCACCGCCGCAGTCGCGCCGAAACGAAGATGCACTGCGTGAAGCTGTTGGGGCAGAGCCTCATGGCGCGCGACTTCGAGCGTCCAGTCGCCGAACTCCCAATCCGTGCAGCCGTCCTGAACAGCTACACCGCGCTCGGCATACCGGTCACAGAGCCCACAGGATAAGTACGTCCGGGGAAAAGGGAAGTCCGGGCTTCAGGCTCTTCGCGCAACAAAGCCTAGCTGGAGTGCTAAATTGCGCCCCTTAAACCCTGAAGCTTCTCGCCGCTCAATAGGCTGGTTCCTTTATGAATGTCAAACCGTTACGCCTTGCAGAACCTGTTCCCGCGATAGCTCGTCCCGCGTGCCTTGCATCAGGACCGCGCCGCGCCGCAGGACGATGAACTTGTCGGCAAGATCATAGGCGAAATCGAAATACTGCTCGACCAGAACGATGGCCATCTCTCCTTTGGTTCGGAGGTGACGAATTACTTCGCCGATCTGCTGGATGATGTTGGGCTGAATGCCTTCGGTTGGTTCGTCCAGCAGCAAAAGTTGAGGCTTGGCGATCAGCGCCCGGGCGATGGCAAGTTGCTGTTGCTGGCCACCCGACAGATCACCCCCGCGCCGGTTCTGCATTTTCTTCAGCACCGGGAACATATCGAAGATCTCGTCCGGAACGAAATGTTCGCTTGCTGACAGGCAGGCAAAACCGGTTTCCAGATTTTCGCGCACAGTCAGCAACGGGAAAATCTCGCGCCCCTGCGGCACATAGGCCACGCCTTTCCACGCCATGCGATGGGCTGGCAGAGGCGGCAGGGCCTCGTCATTCAGCATCAGATCGCCGCCCGAGCGCGGATGCGTGCCCGAGATCGCCTTGATCAGGCTGGTCTTGCCCACACCATTGGTGCCCATCACGCAAGTCACCTCTCCTCGCGCGGCCTCCAACGAGATACAGTTGAGGATTTGCGAGTGCCCGTAATGCAGGGTCAGATCGGTCAGTTTCAGCATTGTTTAGCGCCCCAGATAAACGTCGATGACATCCTGATTTGATGTGACATGATCCAGCGAACCTTCGGCCAGAACCGAGCCTTCATGCAGAACCGTGACCCGACAATTCAGGCGGCGGACGAACTCCATGTCATGTTCCACAACCACGACGGCGCGGGTCTTGGCGGCCTGTACCAGCAGGTCGGTTGTGTGTTCGCGTTCTTGCGAGGTCATCCCGGCGGCGGGTTCGTCCACTAGCAACAGACGTGGTTCCTGCGCCAGTAGCATCCCGATTTCCAACCATTGCTTTTGTCCGTGGCTTAGTTCGCCGGATTTGCGGAGCAGTTCGCCATACAGGCCAATCTCAGCGGCCAGTTCCTCGACCTTCTCCAGATGATCCGTCGAAGGGCGATAGAACAGCACACCCAGCCAGCCCCGTTTATTCTTCAACGCCATCAGCAGGTTTTCCTGCACGGTCTGGTCCTCGAACACGGTGGGTTTCTGGAACTTACGCCCGATGCCGGCTTGCGCGATCTTGGCCTCGCTCATTCGCAGCAGGGAAACGGATTTCTCACCCCAGGTTACCCGGCCCTCGTCAGGCCGGGTCTTGCCGGTGACAATATCCATGAAGGTCGTTTTACCTGCCCCGTTCGGCCCGATAACCGCGCGAAGCTCGGCCTTGCCAATCTGGAAGGACAGGTTGTTGATGGCGCGGAACCCGTCGAAGGTGACTGAAACGCCGCTGACCTCCAGCAGAGTGCTCATTCCAAGGCCTCCATTTCGCGCAATGCGCTTTCATCGGGTCCAAGCGGGGCACCGTAGCGTTGCGGCGCGCGGTGGTTGGTCCAGAGGTCGAATAGCCCTCCAATACCCTTTGGTGCGAACAGGGTTACCAGCACGAATGAGACGCCCAGCAGCACCTGCCACCAGTCGACCCATTTGATCGTGTAGAACCCAAATGGGATGTCCGGCGCTTGTCCACCTGTGAACCATGTGCTGAGCAGGCTGACAAACGCCGCGCCGATGACCGCTCCATACAGGCGACCACGCCCGCCGATGGCGACCCAGACGGCAAGATATATCGAGGCAATGGGGGCCATCTCCTCGGGGTTGATGATCCCCGCCTGCGGATAATACAGCGCGCCCGCGATGGCGGCGATGCAGGCGGTCAATGTGAAGACAGCCAGCTTGTAATTCTCGACCGAATAGCCAAGGAACCGCACTCGCGCCTCATTATCGCGGATGCCGCGGATAACCGAGCCGAACTTGCCCGCCACGATCCATGCCGCCAGCATGTAGCCCAGCCCCAGGGCCAGCGCTGAGGCCCAGAGGAACCAGATTGACACCAAGTCCTGCGAGGCCGTGACGCCCGGCAGGTTCTGCAGGCCCGACAGGCCGTTGTTGCCACGCATACCGCTGTCGTTCTGGAACAGGTACAGCGCCAGTGCCAATGTCATGGCTTGGGTCAGGATCGACAGGTAGACACCCGTGACCCGGCTGCGGAACGCCAGCCAACCAAAGATCAGTGCCAGAAGGCCCGGCACCAGCACGACCAGCGCCAGTTGCAGGAACAGGCTGTCCGAAAAGGCCCAGATCAGCGGGAATTCGGACGATCCGACGACGCCGAAGATTTGCGTGCCGATGGCATCCACGACCTCGGCCGATGTTGGCGGAATGTCGGCTTGGGACAGCGACTCCACCACGATCAGGCGGGTACGTTCATACATCAGCCACATGCCGATCATGTAGCCGCCCAGCCCGAAGAACGCGAAATGGCCGAGGGACAGGATGCCCGTAAATCCCCAGACCAAATCCATGGCCACAGCGATCAGGCAAAGGCACAGGGTCTTGCCCAGCGTTTTGACAAAGCTGGTCGAGATCACGCCAATCCCGAACCCTTCGGACAGGACGGTGACGCCCAACGTGAACAGGGAGAGGATGGCCAGAAAGACCAGTACCGATGGGTTTTTGGCGACAAAGCTGCGTTCCATGGCTCAATCCCCCGCCGCACGACCTTTGAGGGCAATGATGCCCCTTGGCCGGAACTGGATGAAAATGATGATGAAGATGATCATGTATGTTTGCGCGGCGAGGGTGTTCGAGGGGTTCATCCACTCGATCCCCTTTTGCAGGAAGCCGATCATGCCCGCACCTGCCAGCGCGCCCCAGATGTTTCCGACGCCGCCAACAACCACGGTCATGAAGCTTTGCACGATATAGTCGCTGCCCAGATCGGACGTGACCTTTGCGAACAGACCAATCGCAACCCCGGCAATCCCGGCGATGCCCGAGCCCAAGCCGAAGGTCAGCATATTCACCCGCCCCGGATTGATACCCATCGACCCGGCCATGCGTGGGTTCTGTGTCACCGCGCGCATCTCAAGCCCAAGCCGCGTGCGCTTCATAATGTAGAGGAACAGTCCCAAAAAGATCGTCGCCAGCACAAAGATCGCGATGCGGATATAACTGATCGAAACCACATCGTTCAGCACCCACGCCCCATCCAGCCAGCCGGGCGCGGTCAGCGGGCGGGCCTGCGTGCCAAAAATGTTCTTGGCCAGCTGTTGCAGTGCGATTGAGATGCCAAAGGTCGCCAGCAGCGTCTCAAGCGGACGGGCATAGAGCCAGCGGATAACTAGCCGCTCCATCGCGACGCCCATCGCGAAGGTGACGGCAAAGGCCATCGGGATGGCGACGATTATCGACAGCGTGTGGTCGGGGATGAACTGCTGCACCACGTATCCGGTATAGGCGCCCATCATGATGAACTCACCATGAGCCATGTTGATCACACCCATCACGCCGAAGGTGATCGCCAGACCGATGGCTGCCAAGAAATAGATCGACGCCAATGAGATCGCGTCCAGTGTCAGGTCGAGCGTCTGGTTCAGGCCGACCTTCAGCTCGATCTGTTCAAGTGCCTGCACTGCAGCTGCGGTCACTTCGGGCGAGGGTTCCGTGTAGGTATCAATGAACACATGTTCAGCCAGCGCCGTGTTTATGTCGGCCTCGGTTACCAAGGCGGGAACGACCCTTGCCTCTGCCAAGGCTACATATGCCCGAGCGCGCGTTTCATCTGTATTCAGTTGCGCAAGCGGAATGTCACCAACGCGACCCCCGTCAATATTGGCCGCAAGAGCTGTCCGGATATCATCCCGTGACAAGCGTGGGGGCGCCAGATTGCCAGTGACCAGCAAGTCATAGGCCTCATCGCGCGTCAAATCACTCGAACCCGGTTCTAAAACGGCGGCGATATTCACATTAGACGGAAGTTCCGGTGCTGCTTGTCGCGTCGTCGCGATCAGTGGATTTAATGCGCCACGGACGTCCACGCCCAGATCGTCGGACATCTGCTCAATCGCAGCCACGCGCGCCGCGGTATCTTCGTCATATCCAATCGTCAGCAACCGTTCGAGCCGTTGTTTGTGAGCTTTCAGATCAGCATCAGCTTCATCGGCAATCGACGCGCGTAGGGGCTCCAGCAAAGCACGTTCGGGGTCACGTTGGATGGATTGCAAAGCGGCCAGCCGCCGAGCGCGGTCCGGATCTGTTAGCTGGTACTGCACCAGAGCCGTGCCAATCATCGCGCGGATGCCGCTATTGGGCTTCAACTGCTTCAGGTTGGATTTCTCGAAAATACCAACGACCTCGCCAGTATCGAAATCGGTAAGCTCATACGACCGGCCTTCGACCTTTTTGCCTGCAAAGAACAGGCCGTCCGACTTGCGCATCCACACGTCCTTGGCGGCCCATGTCTCAAGCATCACCTGCGCTTGCGGCAACCCGCTGCTGGCAATCGCATCAATCACGGGCCCGATTGTCTTGCGTGAGCTTTTGGCGATGATCTCCTGATGCTCTTGCAGGATCGGTTGCAGACCGGCCTCTTGCGCGTTGGCGGTCAGGTGGGCGCATAGAATTGCGAGGCCCGCAAGGAAAAGTCGTAACATGTGGTGAAACCCGAGTGTCTTTGGGGGCAAGGCGGGCATCACACCCACCTTGCGTGTCGGTTAGTAGTTCGACAGGGTCTGAACGCAGGTCTCGGTCTCGGTGTTGTACATACCGCAGCCCAGCTCTTTCCAATCCGATACCAGCACCGCCGATTCCGGTAGGAAGTCGGTCCAGGCGTCGCCCGGCACAACGTCGGTTTCGCTGATGATGTCGAACTGGCCGTCTTCCTGAATCTCACCGATCAGAACCGGCTTGGCCAAATGGTGGTTCGGCAGCATGACAGCGGTTCCACCGGTCAGGTTCGGGAATTCCTGCCCGTACATCGCGGCGCGCACGGCATCTACGTCGGTCGAACCGGCCTCGGTCGCGGCGTTAACCCACATGTTGAAACCGATGTAATGTGCCTCCATCGGGTCGTTGGTCACCCGGTCTTCGCCCATGGTAGCTTTCCATGTTTCAACAAATTCAGTGTTGGCGTCGGTATCCGCCGACTGAAAGTAATTCCAAGCAGCCAGATGGCCCACAAGGTTGGTTGTATCCAGGCCCGACAGTTCTTCCTCTCCGACCGAGAACGCAACGACCGGAATGTCATCCGCCGAGACGCCAGCCGCAGCCAGTTCCTTGTAGAAGCCGATGTTGGCGTCGCCATTGATGGTTGAGATCACTCCGACCTTCTTACCATCCGCACCCAGCGCAACCACATCCGCCACGATCTTGGACCAGTCGGAATGGCCAAAGGGCGTGTAGTTGACGAAGATATCACCGTCCGCGATGCCCTTTTGCTTCAGATAGCTTTCGAGGATATTGTTGGTGGTGCGGGGATAGACATAGTCTGTGCCAAGCAGCGCGAATTTCTCAACGCCAAGCTCGTCGAGGAAATAGTCGGTCGCCGGGATCGCTTGTTGGTTCGGCGCGGCACCGGTATAGAAGACGTTTTTCGAGCTTTCTTCACCCTCATACTGCACCGGATAAAACAGAAGGCCGTTCAGTTCCTCAATCACCGGCAGCACCGATTTGCGGCTGACGGACGTCCAATTGCCAAAGATCACATCCACCTCATGCACGGTCAGTAGCTCACGCGCTTTTTCCGCAAACAGCGGCCAGTCGGATGCAGGATCAACCACAACTGCCTCAAGCTGCTTGCCCAGCAGGCCGCCTTTGGCGTTCTGCTGGTCGATCAGCATCAACATCGTGTCTTTCAGCGTGGTTTCCGAAATCGCCATAGTGCCTGACAACGAGTGCAGTACGCCGACTTTGATCGTGTCTTCAGCAGACAGAGCGGCCGTTGCCATGGCGGCAAAGACAACCGATCCGAAGAGCGTGGATATGAGAGATGTCATGTAATTCTCCTGGCGGGGCGGGCACAGAAGCCTTGCGTTGACACGCTGTCTTCTACTACCTGATCCCCGCAACTGTATGTTGCGTTACGTGTGGCGGTTGTGTCCGAGGTCCAATTCGCGCAGCCGTCACACACCCCCGGCGGTCGTTAGCCCGGCAGGCCCCACATCGATTCTGCATTGCAGCGAAATAGGCAAATCTGGCCCCATAGCATTCTGGCAAAGTGGACTGATATGCCCGATTTTTGATCTACATGCTGCATGCGTGATTAAAAATTGCACTTATGGTACGGGACTTGGTCGAAAATCTGCACCTGTCGATAGAGTTTCGACATCCCAAAGGTGAAAAAGCGCCAAACGTTCATGACGCGAAAGCCGCTGCCATCACTCAATTCACGCCCATATCGTCGGCGTCACATGCGAGACCGCCACGCGCTGAAGGCCGGGTTACGCTGTCGGCCAAACTGTTCCACGGGCGCAGTGTGATTGATCGCTTGCGGCCGGCGGGTTCGTTCAAATGTCTCTTCCCACGCGGACACGGCAGCCAATTGGACGCCGTGCTTTTGAACACGGCTGGTGGTGTTACTGGCGGTGATGATTTCCGGTTTTCAGGCCGCGCAGGCCGGGGCACCGAACTGACAGTGACCACGCAGGCTTGTGAGCGGGCATACAAAGCACAACCCGGTCAGGCCGCACGCATCGTCAACACTTTAACCGCCGGTCCGCAGGCAAGGCTGAACTGGCTTCCGCAAGAGACGATCCTGTACAGTGGCAGCGCATTAAACCGGCGCTTGCGTATTGATTTGGCCGAGGATGCCTCGGCCCTTATGGTTGAACCTTTGATCTTTGGTCGTACCGCGATGGGTGAAACTCTGACGGATATCCGCCTCAGCGATCGGATCGAGATTCGGCGCAACGAAAGGATGGTGTTTCTGGACGCCACCCGGTTCACCGGCGACCTTAGCGCGCATCTGGCCCGTCAGCACATTGCAGATGGCGCGGGCGCGATGGCCTTAGTCGCATTTGCCTCGCCCAGGGCCGAAGGGCATCTGAAGGCAATCCGCCAGATGCTGCCCGATACCGCCGGGGCCAGCCTGTTTCAACCTGACCTGCTGGTCGTCCGACTGCTGGCCAAGAACGGGTATGCCCTGCGCCGAAGTCTGATGCCCGTGCTTCGGCGACTGAACAACGACTCGCTTCCAAGATGCTGGACAATCTGACATGAACCTGACTCCCCGTGAAAAAGACAAACTGCTGGTCGCCGTGGCCGCTGAAGTTGCCCGTAAACGACTGGCCCGTGGTGTCAAACTGAACCATCCCGAGGCGATTGCCCTTATCACCAGCGCCGTGGTTGAAGGCGCACGCGACGGGCGGTCGGTCGCCGATATGATGCAAGCCGGGGCCGAGGTGATCACCCGCGCGCAATGCATGGAAGGCGTCCCCGAGATGATTCACGAGGTTCAAGTTGAGGCCACCTTTCCCGACGGCACCAAGCTGGTGACCGTTCACAACCCTATTCGCTAAAAAAAGGAACACTGATATGACCCGCATGCTTTTCCCTGTTCTGATCCTAGCTGGCCCCGCCGCCGCGCATAACGGCACGCATATCCACGCGCATGGCACGGACTATGCCGCTCTGGCCGTGGGCCTCGCGATTGTCGCGTTGGCTGCTGTTGCCTTGATGGTGAAGCTAAACAAATGATCCCCGGCGAGCATTTCCCCGCTGAAGGCGAAATCACGTTCAACCTGGGCGCCGAGCCGTTGACGCTGATGGTCGCCAATACTGGCGACCGCCCGATTCAGGTCGGCTCGCACTATCATTTTGCCGAGACCAACCCGGCGCTGGAATTCGACCGCGCTGCCGCCCATGGCCTGCGTCTGGACATCGCCCCCGGCACCGCCGTGCGGTTCGAACCGGGACAGGAACGCGAGGTTTCGCTGATCCCGATCGGCGGCGCACGCAAGGTCTATGGGTTCAATCAAAAGGTCATGGGGGCGTTGTGATGCCAGCAAAAATCAAACGCTCCGACTATGCCGCCATGTTCGGCCCCACCACCGGCGATAAAATGCGGCTGGCCGATACCGACCTGATCATCGAGGTCGAACGCGATCTGACCATCTATGGCGAAGAGGTCAAGTTCGGCGGCGGGAAAGTGATCCGCGACGGGATGGGGCAGTCTCAGGTCACACGGGACAAGGGGGCGGTGGATACAGTCATCACCAATGCGCTGATCGTGGATCATTCGGGTGTCTACAAGGCGGATGTCGGTCTGAAAGACGGGCGTATCGCCAGGATCGGCAAGGCGGGGAACCCCGACACGCAGCCAGGTGTCGACATTATCATCGGCCCCGGCACCGAAGCCATCGCGGGCGAGGGGCGCATCCTGACCGCAGGCGGGTTCGACAGCCATATCCACTTCATTTGCCCTCAGCAGATCGAAGACGCGCTGCATTCCGGCCTGACCACCATGTTAGGCGGCGGCACGGGTCCGGCCCATGGCACGCTGGCCACCACCTGCACCCCCGGCCCCTGGCATATCGGACGGATGTTGCAGGCGGCGGATGCCTTCCCGATGAACCTCGCCTTTGCGGGCAAGGGCAACGCCTCATTGCCAGCTGCGCTCGAGGAACAGGTCAATGCCGGGGCCTGCGCTCTGAAACTGCATGAGGATTGGGGCACGACCCCTGCCGCCATCGACTGCTGCCTGTCGGTGGCCGATTCGATGGATGTACAGGTGATGATCCACACCGATACTCTGAACGAATCCGGTTTCGTCGAAAACACTGTCGCCGCCATGAAAGGACGCACCATCCACGCCTTCCACACCGAAGGCGCAGGTGGCGGCCATGCCCCTGACATCATCAAGATTTGTGGCGAGAATCACGTTCTTCCCTCCTCGACCAACCCGACGCGACCTTTCACTGTAAACACGGTCGAGGAACATCTGGATATGCTGATGGTCTGCCATCACCTCGACAAGTCCATCCCCGAGGACGTAGCCTTTGCCGAAAGCCGCATCCGGTGCGAGACCATCGCGGCCGAGGATATCCTGCACGACATGGGTGCGTTCTCGATCATCGCGTCTGACAGCCAGGCCATGGGCCGGGTCGGAGAGGTGCTGATCCGCACATGGCAAACCGCCGACAAGATGAAGAAACAGCGAGGGCGTCTGACCGAGGAAACCGGTGAAAACGACAACCTGCGGGTCCGCCGTTACATCGCCAAGTACACCATCAACCCGGCGATTGCCCACGGTCTGAGCCATGAAATCGGCAGCATCGAGGTAGGCAAGCGCGCCGATCTTGTCCTGTGGAACCCGGCCTTTTTCGGCGTGAAACCCGAGATGGTTCTGCTGGGCGGTACAATTGCCTGCGCGCAGATGGGCGACCCAAATGCCTCGATCCCGACACCGCAACCTGTTTACAGCCGTCCGATGTTCGGGGCTTATGGGCGGTCGGTGGAGCACTCGGCGATTACCTTTGTCTCGGCAGCAGCGCAGGCGGACGGGATCGGTGAAACTCTAGGCCTGGCCAAGAAAACAGTCGCCGTGCGGAACACACGCGAGATTGGCAAACGCAATTTGCCGCTAAACGATGCGACGCCCCATGTCGAAGTAGACCCGGAAACCTACGAGGTCCGCGCCGATGGTGAATTGCTGACCTGCCAACCTGCCGAGGTGCTGCCGATGGCGCAGCGATACTTTATGTTCTGAGATACAAGGAGCACCAAGATGACCACCGCGATCAAAACCGCTCGTATCTACCACGACCATGCGCATGCACCCGCTCATGCGCAGGTCTCGCTGGACTATGATGGCCGCTTCCTGCGCCGCAAGATGCTGGCCACGGATGATGGCGAGGCGTTTCTGGTTGATCTCTCCAACACCAAATCGCTGGATCATGGCGGGGTTCTGGTATTGGAAGACGGTCGTGAGATTGAAATCGTCGCGGCCCCCGAAGAGCTGCTGGAGGTAAAGGGTGACCACCTGCTGCGCCTTGCCTGGCATATCGGCAACCGGCACACACCCTGCCAAATCGAATCTGACAGGCTGCTGATCCAGCGCGATCACGTCATTCGCGACATGCTGATGAAACTGGGGGCCGATATTCGCGAAGTCGTCGAACCCTTCACCCCCGAAGGCGGGGCCTATGGCCACGGCAGGACCCATGGTCACGCCCACTAGCTCTGACATCCTGACACTGACCCAATGGTTGTCCCCCGCCTATCCGGTTGGGGGCTTCGCCTATTCCCACGGGCTGGAGGCAGCGATTGAACTGGGCCGGGTCGCCAGCGCAAACCAGACAGGCGACTGGGTCGCCACGATACTGCAACATGGCTCGGGCTGGAATGACGCGCTATTTCTTGTGGCCGCGTATAACGCCGATGACAGGGCCGCGTTGGCCCGAATCGATGCCTCCGCCCGCGCCTTTTGCGCCGGGTCGGAACGGCTGATGGAATCCGACCTTCTGGGTCAGGCTTTCGGATCCGTGACCGGAGATATCTGGGGGCTCGACCTGCGGCGCCTCACCTACCCGGTCGCGGTGGGCCGTGCCGCGCGGATGCAGAATCTGCCGCGCCCGCTGGTGTCGCAGATGTTCCTTCAGGCCTTCATGAGCAATCTTGTGGCCTGCGCAACCCGCCTTGTCCCTTTGGGACAGACCGATGCTCAGCGGCTGATTCGTGATCTGACCCCGCTCTGCACTTCGATTGCGGAAACAGCACAACACACGGGCCTTGATGAACTGGGTTCAACCGCATTCCTGTCCGATATCTTGTCGATGAAACATGAAACTCAATATTCAAGGATATTCCGAACATGAGCAGTATGAACGGCCCCCTGCGCGTTGGTATCGGCGGCCCGGTTGGCGCTGGTAAAACGACCCTGACTGCCGCTTTGGCAGAGGCCCTGGGCGAGGCCTTTTCGATTGGTGTCATCACCAACGACATTTATACGCAAGAGGATGCCGAAGCGTTGATGCGGATGCAGATTCTGCCCCGGGACCGGATTATCGGTGTCGAAACCGGCGGTTGCCCGCATACCGCGATCCGCGAGGATGCCTCGATCAATCTGGCCGCCGTGGCAGAGATGCAGGCCCGTCACCCCGGCTTGGATATAGTTCTGATCGAAAGCGGCGGCGACAATTTGTCGGCCACATTCAGCCCGGAACTGGCGGACCTGACACTCTACGTGATCGACGTTGCAGCGGGTGAGGAAATTCCGCGCAAGGGCGGTCCTGCGATAACGAAATCGGACATTCTGATCATCAACAAAACAGATCTCGCCCCCAATGTCGGCGCGTCGCTCGAAGTGATGGAGCGCGACGCCACGCAAATTCGAAAGGGCCGACCTTTCGTGTTTTCGGCCCTACGCCACCGAACGGGCGTTGACGCGATCGTCAGTTTGTTAGCGCAGATTGGGGGTCTGAAAATTGCAGATGGATGTGTTGCAGAGGCTTCTGGCGGTTGACGTGTGCCTTTGACGGCGGAATGACGACCGAACCATGTAGCTCGTAGTCCGCTCACAATTTCGTTCTTGGGCGCGGCGAACCGGCCCGATCGCCGATACAGTGCTCCACCGCAAGGTGTCGTGCCGACACCCCCCGAGGATGAACGCAATCGTCATCAATGGGTTATCTTCGGCAAGTCTCCGAAAGAGCTCGTTTGTCTCGTTGCTCGAAGGGTCCACCAGTACTTGCAACCAGTCTTCGCCTTGCCTCAGTTTTCCACTTCAAAATTTGTTGGCGTAACCTGACCATGTTGATCAGTTTATGGGATATGGCCAAAGTATAGAACCCGCCTGAGCATTGGACTTTAGACACTAGGCGACGTGTTTGGGCGGCCAAGGAACCTAGTCATTTGAAGCAGCTAAGTCTGAGTACCCGAGTCCTCAGAACGTCCGAACTTGTGGGCGAAATCGGCCCATAGCCGTCGTTCGACCTTGATCACCATCGCTGCGGTGCGGCTCATCAGAGGAGACATTCGCTGCGCGAGCAAAGCTCGAATACAGGCGGAGTTCAGAAGAGCGGACAATGCTGTCGATTGCAAAGAAGGTGAGAAAGTCGGGGAATCATCACGCGCCACAATTGCTTTGGAACGAGGCGGCGGACTTGAGCGCTCTTCCGCCCTGCGAGCTACGCTTGTTCCTTCAACCAATTCCTGACTGTTGCCACAACTTCAGGTTTCCTGGGGGCTCGAGGGGCCACCACGTAATATCCCTCTTCCGTCGTCACCGAGATATCGAACGGCTGGCAAAGCCGGCCAGATTGAAGATCAGCTTCGACAAATTCCCGGTTCGTCAGCGCCACGCCTTGTCGGGCAATTGCAGCATCAATCGCGAGCGACGTTTGGCTGAACGCCATTGTCTTGAGAGCCGAAACAGGCTGATCGCCAAGTGCGGCTTCGAGAAACAGGGGCCATTGGCCATGAGTGTCTTCCAGCAGTACCTGGGTCAACAGGTCTTGTGGGGAACGGATCGAGTTAGAGCCATCGGCAAGGTCCGGATGGCAGACCGCAATCAGCTCTGCATTGAACAGCGGCTCCGCCAGAAGGCCCGGCCCGAAGGGGGGCTTGCCCTGACGGATCGCAATGTCGACTCCATCTGTCTGGAAATTCGCAAGCGCGTTCGATGCGTCCATGCGAACGCGAATCTCGGGGTGATCCAAGGCAAGTGTCCCCAGTTTTGGCACCAGCCACTTTGTTGCAAAAGAGGGGGTTGAGCTGATTGTCACCACGGTGTCCTGAGGCGACAGATTGGCTGTTGCTTCGGCCATCATCTCGAAGGCGCGGCGGATCGGGGGAAGGTATTTCCGGCCTTCATCCGTCAATGACAATCCGCGGGCTTGTCGTTCAAACAGTTTGATTTTCAACAACTCTTCAAGCGCGCGCACCTGTTGCGCAACGGCACCCTGGGTGACACCAAGCTCTTCCGCGGCAAGCCGGAAATTTAGATGACGCCCCGAAGCCTCGAAAGCCTTCAAAGAGTTCAATGGTGGTAGCTTGCGCATGGTACTTGCTCCAAGGGAGTAGAATTTCTACAGCGTTAAGACAGAATTACTGATTGGTCAAATGCTGTGATAGGCCCGATGTTGGACCCAGACGGATACAACGAGGTTCACGGAGACGGAAAATGGCTGACAAGAAAGTAGCGATCATTATGGGCGGCGGCAGCGGCATGGGAGCAGACAGCGCCCGTCGGCTTGCGGCTGACGGCTTCAATGTCGCCATTCTGTCTTCGTCGGGCAAGGGCGAGGCTCTGGCACAGGAATTGGGCGGTATCGGCGTGACCGGCACCAACAAATCCAGCGCGGACATGCAGAAGCTCGTCGATGCGGCCATGGAGAAATGGGGTCGCGTCGATGTGCTGGTCAACTCGGCCGGTCACGGTCCGCGGGCGCCGGTGCTGGAAATCAGCGACGGCGACTGGCATGAGGGCATGGAGGTTTACTTCCTGAACTCTGTACGTGCCACGCGGATTGTAGCGCCGATTATGCTTGAACAGAAGTCGGGCACGATCATCAACATCTCGACCTTTGCCGCGTTTGAACCCGATGCGGTTTTCCCGACCTCGGGCGTGATGCGAGCGGGGCTTGCGGCCTATACCAAGCTGTTTGCGGACAAATACGCCGCCGACAACGTTCGTATGAACAACGTCTTGCCGGGCTTCATCGACAGCCTGCCGGAAAACCCGGATTTCCTGGCGAAGATCCCAATGGAGCGGTACGGCAAATCGTATGACGAAGTTGCCGCGACCGTGGCTTTCCTGGCCTCGGAAGGCGGCGCCTATATAACTGGCCAGAACATCCGCGTGGATGGCGGCATTACACGCTCGGTCTGATCCGAGTTCCAGCGCGAAAGACAAAATCATGAAACCGACTTCGAAAGACTCCTCTTGGGAGATGGATCTCCCTGTGTTTTCAGCAACCCCGAAGCATGATGCCTATGACGTCGTGATTATCGGCGGTGCCACGATGGGGGCCTGCACTGCGTGGTTTCTGGCCTCGAATCCTGACTTCAAGGGCAAGGTTCTTGTGGTTGAGCCCGACCCGACCTTCTCAAAGGCCCAGACCGGGGCCTCGAACAACTGCATGCGCCAGCAGTTTGCCAACCCAATCAACGTGAAGATTGGGCAGTACGCGGCAGAGTTCGTGCGCGATTTTCGCAAAAACCTGGGCGGTGACCCGAAGGTGCCCGAACTCAGCATCCGCAACTTCGGTTATCTCTATCTCTCTGACTCCCCGGATTTGACCAAGGTTCTGCAACGGGACCAAAGCGTTCAGGAGGAATGTGGTGCAGGCACCAAAATGGTGGCGCCCGAAGAGATTGCGGCAGCGTATCCGTTCTACAACCTCGATGACATCGAAGCGGGCAGCCTGAACACCGTCGACGAAGGCTATTACAACGCCCCTCTGATGATCGAATGGCTTATCAAAAAGTCGGTCGAAGGCGGTGTCGACTATGTTCAGAACACAGTCACCGCGATCACGCGCGACCGCAACAAGGTAACCGGCGTGACCCTCGCCACAGGCGAAGTCATTGCGGCGGGCGCCATCGTCAATGCCGCAGGAACCCGTGTCGGAACGATCGCCGGTATGGCCGGTGTCAAACTCGATATTCAAGCCAAGCGGCGCTATACGTTCATTTTCCGCGCCAAAAAACCGCTGGATCGCGACCTGCCCCTGACCATCGACCCGACAGGCGTGCATTTCCGACAATTCGGCGATGATTACCTGGTTGGCTGTCCGCCTCTGGGCGAGGATGCAACCGTCGACCCAGACGACTTTTCGGCAGAGGAAACCATCTGGGAAGACAAGGTTCACCCGATCATCCGCAACCGTATTCCACAGTTCAAGGATGTTGAAGTCATCGACTATTGGATTGGGCACTACGATTTCAACACGTTCGATTTCAACGTGGTGATAGGTCCGCATGACGAGGTGTCGAATTTCCATTTTACCAACGGATCATCAGGGCATGGATCGCAACAAGGCCCCGCAGTAGGTCGGGGTGTCGCCGAGCAAATCATCTATGGCGAATTTCGTTCGATGGACCTGTCACCGTTTCTCTATGAGCGCTTTGCCAAAGGCGAACGCGTCATCGAACGCGCCGTAATCTGAGGAAGTTGATATGAGCTACAATGTGAAACTCTCGGGTGTCATGCCCGCCTTGGTCACACCGTTTGATGCGGCGAACAAGATCGACTTTGACGCCTTCGAAACCCTCCTGACCCATTTCCGGGATGCGGGCGTGACGGGCTGGGTGCCAAATGGCTCGACCGGCGAATATTTCAGCCAGTCGACCGAGGAACGGCAGCAGGTTCTGCAATTCGTCAAGGAGTTCGCCAACGATGACGAGATTCTGATCGCCGGCACCAACGCGCCCGCTACACGGCAAGTGATCGAACAGACCGCCATGGCCAAGGAGATCGGCTATGACAACGTGCTGTTGCGCCGCCTTTCTACACCCGTCCGACGCAGGACGAACTGATCAGGCACTATGAAACTGTGCTGGCCGAGGTTGATGTGAATCTGGTGCTTTACAGTTACCCGGCCAAGGACGGCAGCGATATCAGTTTCGAGCTGATGGATCACTTCGCAGACAACCCGCGTGTCATCGGAATCAAGGAGAGCTCGGGTGTGTTGCAGCGCGCAATCGATATTGCCACTCGGTATGAAGGCAAGATCCAACTGATCTCAGGCTCGGACGACATCGCTTTGGACTTTATGTTCTGGGTGCAGGTCGAACTTGTCTTCACCAGCCAGTCCAGCATGGGGCCGGAACCGTAAGCGGTATCTGCGATTAACCGTTCTGGGTGCAGGTCGAACTTGTCTTTGACCCGGTTCAACATCGTCTTTGTTGAACCGACTTCTGCCTGTCGGATTGATCTGGTGGCTTCGACATCGACGATTACACCGTGATCCGTATCAATCAGATAATTGTCGGAATAGCTGAAGAATGCAGGGCCTTTGCGGGCTGCAGTCCATTGGCTGGCGGGGTCAGAATGTGAGGTGAACTTGGGCTGTACCTCGCTGGCCGCGCCGAATGCCGCCTCGTCCAGCGTGTCGAGATACTCGCGGACCGCTCGGGACGCATCTGCCGGGTCAATGCTTGCCGCGTCCCAGTCTTCCTTCGGTGTTGAGTTCCGTTTGTTAGCATCGGCTTCGATCAGGCTGGCATCAATCGCCATGCGCTGGCCGCTGACGAGACCTTCCTCAATGCAGCGTGCCACAGTTGTCTCAAACAGACGACGCAACAGTTCGCTTTCCCGGAAACGGCCGTGCCGGTTCTTGGAAAACGTGGAATGGTCTGGCACCCGGTCGTTCAAGTCGAGACGGCAGAACCAGCGGTATGCCAGGTTCAAATGCACCTCTTCGCAGAGCCGTCGCTCGGATCGAATACCGAAGCAATAGCCAACCAACAGCATGCGGATCAGCAGTTCGGGATCGACGGAGGGCCGGCCCGTGTGGCTTTAGAAATCCGTAAGGTGCGCGCGAATGCTGCCCAGATCGACGAACCGATCAATCGAGCGCAAAAGGTGGTCTTGCGGGACATGATCCTCCAGCGAGAACTCGTAAAACAGCGACGCTTGCGCTTCCTGTCTCGGTCCCATCATGGCTGATCCCTCCCTTTAGGAAGAATTGAATCAGCAACTTACCAACCGATCAAGCCCGAGTTTTTCAACAAAATACGCCCTTTCGGGCCCAATGGCCAAGGTTTCGCTGGGCGGTTCAAGGCCGACTACCGGCCTCGAACTTTGATTCCTGTTCTACCGCCGTCTGATCCGCTCGCGACGGCGCTCGCGACGTTCGATGTTTATCTGATGATCATGGCCTAGCGCCCGGTAGAAGCCCGGTCCCTTGGACCAGTTCACAAAGTGGGCAAAGCTGTCGACCTGATCGTCATTGCGACCGCGTGGAAAGGACTGCAATTCGCGTTTGAACGTCGCCAGCCAGGGCGCGTCTGCAGGCAGGTACACCTTGCCCTCTTCGACAGGACCGCACGCGGACTGGAACCGGGTTTCCTTGTCCTTGTCAGGTCTAATGCGTTCATAGCGCCGGCGGTCATCACGAAACAATTCGTCCAGAAGCGGTTTGCCAGAAGCGGCATCTTCGATCAGAACTCGATCCGGATCCCAATCGCGGACAAGCTGCAGTGCCTTGGCTTTCAGGCCTGGGTAGTCCACCTGCCCACGCCAGACGTCAAGAAGGTACCACGCGTTTTCGCGGAACCCCCAGGTTGTACAGACCGAGAAGTCGGACCTGGGATCCGCAGACATCCCCGTATCCCAGCTTTGAACGACAAGCTGATACCAGCGGCGATCTTCGATGGTCTCGTAAGTACGGAACCACTCCCAGCGCAGGGGTGACCCGTCGGGAGCAATGGGGTTCTGCTGATATTGGCAGTTGAACACGGCCGCGCCCATTTCGCGACGCTTCGTATCCAACGTTTGCTGATCCAGGCGCGACGGGCACAGGAGATCGCCAGGTTTGCGGCGCATAACCCTTCCAAGCCCAAGGGGCACCGTCTCATGGTCTTCGGCGATGGCAGGCAGATTCAGATGCCGATAAGTCCCGCGTTCCAGCAGATACCCCGGAGGATCCATCTCGTGCAGCCGTTGTGCAACCATAACCACGCGTCCCTCGGACGGGTTGTCAAAGCGCGACAGCAAAGTCCCCTCAATGAACTCCTGTGCTTTGACCAGCTCGGCTTCGGAGCCGGCATCACCCGCTTTCAGCAGATCATCGATGATGATGTAATCAGCACCATGACCAGTAACAGAACTTCCAATGGAGACAGCCTTACGGCTGCCTCCCTTTGTGGTGCGGATTTCTTCTGAGGTGTTGCCCTTTTTAGCCAAGACCGTTTCAGGGAACATTCCCCGGTACCAGCGCGCGGACATGATCCGTCGACAATCTTCGGAATGCTTGCGCGCCAGATCCAGCCCGTAGCTGGCAACAATGATTTTGGCGCTGGGGTTATGCCCGAGAAGATAGGCAACATACGCAACGGCCACTGTTACGGATTTCAGGCACCGCGGCGGAATGTTGATGATCAATCGTTTGTTCTCGCCGACGCGAACGTTGTCCAACTCATGGCACATGGCGCGCACATGCCAGGCTGGATCAAAGCTGCGGTCAGTCCCTTGATGCAGCGTGTCAAACACACGCCACACAAAGGGAAAGAAATTATCCCGGCAAACCTCGCGAGCAACTTGCCGGACCATTTTGGGATCAGGAGCTGACATCATTGGCCTCCTCATCTTCCGGACCGCCGTCACCATCCGGGTGACTGGAAAAGAAATCCCGGAGGATGTCGTAGTCGACAGCGTCCGGCTCAAACGCACGGACGCTTTCTTGCGCGCCCAATTCACTTGTGTTGAACAGATCTGTGTCCAGCTTCAGCAGCGCCATCAACAATTTCGTGTCGCCCTTCAACGCGCCTGCCGTGAGCCGCTTGGCAACTGCCTCCGCCTTGGAAATCCGGATTTCGTGGTTGCCTTCGCGGACTGTGATCTTGGTTTCCAGTTCGCGTTTCAAGCTGGCATTCACCCCTTTGGCACCTTTCGGCCGACCTTTCGGATTGCCAGATCGGCCTTTCTTGAATTGGGTCGCTTTGGGCGGTTTGCCGTAACCAACCTCGTAGTCTTTCGTATCGTCAGACATGGCCCACCTCTTGCTCTAGGGGGGCATCGGTTGCCGCAGAACGCGCATCGAACGTCTGGCCTTTTACCGCGTGCACGGCACTCTCACCGGTCATCTCCTGCCAGCGGCGGATGGCGACATCGACATAGGCCGGGTCGAGCTCAATCAGCCGCGCCCGGCGTCCTGTTTTCTCCGCTGCCAGCAAGGTCGCGCCAGAACCGCCAAAGGCGTCCAGCACAACATCGCCGCGATGACTCACATCCATGATGGCATCTGCCACCAAAGCTGTCGGCTTAACCGTGGGATGATCCGCAAGGTCCGCTTCGCGCCCTACCCCAAAGCTGTTCACGCCCGCATAATCCCAAACATTGGTCCGGTTGCGCCCGTGTTTGCCCAACTCGACATTGTTGATATGCGGTGCACCGGGCTTCTTGAAGATGCAAACCAGCTCGTGCTTGGACCGGTAAAGGCTGCCCATGCCTCCGTTTGTCTTGTTCCACGCGCAGAGGTTGATGAGATCAAAGCCTCCTGCCTTGCCCGTTGCAATCAGTTCTTCGATGTGACGCCAGTCCATGCAGATCATTGCGATGCCCCCATCCGGCAGACAGTCAAACAGCCGGTTGTTCACGTCCGAGAGAAAGCTGCGGAACTCGCTGTCCGACATTTCTCCCGACGCCATGGCAAAATCGCGATGATCGCCGCCGATGCCGCAACGGACATGCCCATTGACCGGTACGTTATAAGGAGGATCGGTGAACACCATCTGCGGACTCTCGCCTTCCAGCAAGGTGAGGTGGCTTTGCGCTTGCAGGGCATCTCCGCAGAAGATGCGGTGATCTCCAAGAATCCAGAGGTCGCCCGGCTGCGTGACTACAGGTGCCGCAGGGTCCGGAGTCTCAACAGTTTCCGCTCCAGTCTCCGTGGCCTCATCCGCGCCATCGATGATGATGTCGATCTCCGGTGTCTCAAAACCGGTGATGTCCAGATCAAAGTCCAGCTCGCCATCTAGGCTGAGATCCATCAGCTCGGCAAACTCAATTTGGAGCGCCGCTCCGTTCCAGTCGGACAATTCCGCCAGCTTGTTATCCGCAATGCGCAGAGCGCGCACTTCCGCGTCTGACAAGTGATCCGCGACAACAGTCGGCACGGACATCAACCCCAGAGCCTTAGCGGCTTCATAGTGGCCATGGCCCGCGATGATTGTGCCCGAACCATCCAACAGGATCGGAGTGACAAAGCCAAACTTGCCCACCGACGCTTTCAGCTTGTCGATATTCTTGGCCGCGTGCACGCGGTTGTTGTTGGCGTAGGGCTTGATTTGGCTGATCTGAGATTGGACGACTTTGTCCGCCATCCAGATCGGCGTGTTGGACGCCTTGGCGTCGCTCTGTGGTTTTTTGGCAGACATAGCCGCCTCCTTTCGTTTGACGCTTGTTAGCGTCGACAAGAAAGGATCGTGTTGGGAATTCGGAGAGAGCACGAGTAGCAACTCTCCGGACCAATCGATCCGGTTCGTTGCCCCTTCGAATGCTCTCGGTCTTATCCGCTTCAAGAAATGCGGCGCCGAATGCTGCCTGGGAGATGTATTCACCTCCCGGTGGGACCTTGTCCCTTGCAGGGCTGGCTAGAATCTATGCACGGGCTTTTGCAATTGCAACCCCCAAACAAAAAAGTAACCAATTAAGATTGTTGACGAATAATCGGGGGTACGGCAGCAACGCCCTGCAATACACACCCCTCCAGAGATCGCCCCAGAAAGAGCTGGACTGTTGCTGTGAACCACGCATCACTGAACCCACGCCCGAGCCATTCGGGCGCTCCTCGGTACCGGGGTTCGGCATTCCGCCAGCCCCAGATCAGAGGAGACGATACATGTCCAAATCCAAACAAACCAAAATTGACAAGGTGCAAGCTTTGTTGCATCGCCCGAACGGTGCCAGCCTTGAGGCGCTCTGCAAAGCAACGGGGTGGCAGCCTCATTCGGTCCGAGCGGCATTGAGTGGGTTTCGGAAGAAAGGCGCGACGATTGAACGGCGGACCTCCGACAAACCAAATGGAGCATCCACATATCATCTGGCGGCGGGAACTGGAGAAACGTCATGACCAAGACGAGCGATGTCGCCGATCTCGCCGCCATGGGTCGATCGGATCTGGTCACGCTCTGGCAGAAACTGTTTGATCAACCAGCCCCCGCCATGCTCAGCCAACCCTTCCTGCGCCGTTTTATCGCCTTTGAGATGCAGTCCCGCCGTCATGGCGGGCTACCCCGCCAGGTCAAAGCCACGCTGGAAAAGGGTTCCGAGAAAAAACCCCGGCCAGCCTGCCCTGCTCTTAAACCCGGCGGGCGCCTGCTGCGCGAGTGGAATGGCGTGACCCATGTAGTGGACGTTACAGAGGACGGCTTTGTCTGGAACAGTCGGTCCCATCACTCGCTCTCGGCCAACGCCCGAGAGATTACCGGTGCGCATTGGTCAGGGCCGCGTTTCTTCGGGCTCACCGGCAAGGCGGCCAAATGAGCCCGCGCCGTAAAATCCGATGCGCCATCTACACGCGCAAGTCCTCAGAAGATGGATTGGATCAGGACTTTAATTCGCTGGATGCGCAATATGAGGCCTGCGCAGCCTATGTCGCCAGCCAGCGACACGAAGGCTGGACCCTACTACCCGGGCGCTACGATGACGGCGGCCTGTCCGGCGGTACACTCGAACGCCCTGCCATTCAACGCCTTCTTGAAGAGATCGATGCCGGGCGTATTGACATGGTGGTGGTTTACAAGATTGACCGGCTGACCCGCTCGCTTGCCGATTTCTCGAAGCTGATCGAACGGCTGGAACAGGCAAACTGTTCCTTTGTGTCCGTCACACAAGCATTCAACACCTCCTCATCCATGGGTCGGTTGACCCTGAATGTGCTGTTATCCTTTGCTCAGTTTGAACGGGAAGTCACCGCCGAACGTATTCGCGACAAAATCGCGGCGTCCAAGAAAAAGGGGCTTTGGATGGGTGGCAACCTGCCCCTCGGCTATGACCGCCACCCCGATCCGAAGGCAAGAACGCTGGTCGTGAATGAAGAGGAAGCGAAAACGGTCCGGCATCTCTTTGGGCTTTATGACGAGCTGGGTTGCCTGCGCAAAGTAGAAGAACGGGCAACGGCAGAAGACCTGCGGTCGAAACGGGTTGTTCGGGCGGATGGAAGCATGAAAGGGGATTGTCCGCTGTCACGCGGTCAGATCTATTACCTGCTGCGCAACCCGGCTTATCTCGGAAAAATTCGCCACAAGAATAAGAACTGGGACGGACAACATACGGCGATCATCGACCAACGTGTTTGGGACCGGGTACAGGAAAAAATGCGACAGGCCTCCAATCGCTCCCGTGCACGCGGCGGCTCTGATACGCGCCAACACTCCAATGACCCCGGCGCCTGGCTCACCGGTCTGCTACAGGACGAAACAGGTGATCGGTTGACGCCGACCCACACCACACGCAAAGGCCGACGGTTGCGCTATTACGTCTCCAATCGACTGATCTCGGGTGGCAAGGATTTCTCCGGCTGGCGACTGCCCGGCCCGGCGCTGGAACACGCAGTCATTGATGTCATCGTCAGACATCTGCAAGACGCAGCCGCGGCGCACCAAGTACTGGCGCAACCGGAGGCCGGGTCAGCCGATGCAGTGCAGACTACAGTTGCAGATTTAGTAACCCGGCTTCTAGGCCAAGGCGGTCAGGTCGGCGCTGCTCTTATGGCCAAAGGCAAAATTGCACGAGGACAGATCGACCTCGAATTTAACCCCAAAACTCTGGCAAGCGCACTTGGCATCGCGGCCGATCATCTGCACCCGGATCTCACCCACGTCACCGCATCTTTCGATCTGCGCCGCCGCGGTGTCGAGGCCAAGATCATCGCTGGAGACATTTCACCCCAACCCGATCCTCACCTCCAGTCCATGCTGCTCCGCGCCCATGGCTGGGCGCGCGATCTGAATGCCGGGATTCAACTGATGGAAATTGCACGCCGTGAAAGCGTTCCCGGCGCATTCATCCGCACCCGCGCCCAGCTCGCGTTTCTCTCCCCGAAGATTCAGGCCGCGATTCTAGACGGGACCCAACCGCCCGAACTCACACTCAAGCGTCTGGTCAGCGTGACCCACCCACTTAATTGGTCCGAACAGGAACGCCAGTTCGGCTTTTGATAGCTTCAGATCCTGCGTCCCTGATACAGGGTTCGCCCTCCCTGATCCGCTGGAACAATTCCCTGTTCCCGCGAGAAAATTCCCTGTTCCGCTTTTTAGGGAATTTGCAACATAAACCTCTGAAAAACATGCAGTTCTGACAGGAGAAATGACCGAACTCAGACCCGTTTCACGAAAATTCCCTGTAAATTGCCGGGTATCAGGGAAATCCAGCCCAAAGCGACCCCGCCAAAATGCGGCACTGAGACTGCGGCCGGAATTGCGCTCTGAATGTACAGTCTGCTCCGTCTCTGATTGAAAGCGCACGCGCCAACTCGCGGAAATTGCGGCACAATTCCGGGTCAGAAAACACAACTGAAGTGAGACGGGTATGGGTGGCGGGGAGACAGGGATTCGAACCCTGGGGACGCTCTCACGCCCAACGGTTTTCAAGACCGCCGCATTCGACCACTCTGCCACCTCCCCGTCGAAGGCAGGGTCTAAGCGCAAGTTCGGCCAGAGGCAAGTCGAAATCGGGATTTCTTGCCGAAGCCCGCGCAGCGGTCTTTCCATGACTCTTCAGCCGCGTTATGATCCCCGAAATAGACCGAAACAGGCTGGCAAGCAGAACCAGCAGACCGGCAGCGGGGTTCCGAGGACGAGACCCCTTCAGGCAAGGGATAAGCAGATGAAGCGAGCGATCATGACACGCCCGGGACCGAAACGGTTGGCGTATCTGGCGTTGACTTTGACAGTTTTAAGCGGGTGTGAAGATATTCTTCAAGAGGCTGAAAAACCTGAAGAAAACTCAAACAAAACCGAACTCCTTCCCGAGGTAGCCTCGGGCTCGCAGCGTGACGTCGAAGCCCCCGAGGTTTTTCAGGTCACCGAAGCGGGGCTTTGGGATGGCAGGCCCTCGCTGGGCGGGATCTGGGTTGCCTATCCGGAAGTATCCCAGCCCGAGCGTGTCGTAATTACGAACACCGCAAACAACAAGTCTGTAACAGGGGCCCTGTTCCGACGTGAACGCAACCTGCCCGGCCCGGCGCTACAGGTCTCATCTGCGGCTGCGGAACAGCTCGGAATGCTGGCGGGCGCGCCGACAAAGGTCAGTGTGGTCGCTTTGCGCCGTGAAGCTGTAAAGGAATCACCACCCGAGGACGCGCCCAAACCGGAAGACGAGGCGGCAGATACGGCTGCGGTATCGGACACCGCGGCCACCGACGATCCATCCGCGGCAGATACCGAAAAACCGGCCAAGCCGAAATGGTGGCAAAAGAAGGCGCCAGCGGCAGCAGCCGGTTCGGCAGTGGTTGCGGCGGATGCGGCAAGTTCTGCCAACGCAGCGACCGAAGGTACGGACACGACCACAGCTGCGGCATCAGCCACTGAGGACCCAACAGAGCCCGCTGAAGAAAAACCCGCCAAGCGGAAGTGGTGGCAGAAAAAAGAGCCAGCAGCAGCAGCGGCTGCGGGAGCCACCGTGGCTGCGGCGGACGTCGCGACAGACAGTGTTGATGTGGCCGCAGATGTAGCGGTAGCCGCAGCTGCACCGGCGTTGTCGGACGCGCCGGTCGAAGCCCCCGCTGAAAAGCCTGCAAAACGGAAGTGGTGGCAAAAGAAAGACCCCACTGAGATCACCGAAACGCCACTGGATCCCATCGAAGGCGCTGCATCCGCGATTGACGCGACCGAAGCGGTTCCGGCCGCAGCGGCGGCAACAGGCGCTGCGTCTCCGCTGAGCAAACCATTTGTGCAGATCGGCACGTTCAGCGTCGAAGCAAATGCGAATGCCGCCGCCGAGAAAGTGCGCCGGAATGGCATGTCGACTGTTGTGCGGGAACTGAAAACCGAAAACAAAACAGTATGGCGGGTCCTGGTTGGCCCTGCCGCAACCCGGGCCGAACGCAAGGCCATTCAAAAAGATGTAAAGGACCTTGGTTTCAAAGATGCGTTCACCGTGTCCGACTGATACAAGGAGGCATAACATGCTATCCTCATTGCGAACTTCTGTTCTGGCCATTGGGCTTGCCGTTCTGGCAATCCCGGCTCAGGCTTTTGATACATCTGCCCGCGCGGCTTATGTGATCGATCAGACCACCGGTACGGTGCTTTTGGCGAAAGACGCCGATCAGCCCTTGCCTCCTGCATCCATGTCCAAGCTCATGACGCTGTATGTTGCTTTCGAAGCGCTGCGTGACGGAAGACTGACGCTGGACGAAACCCTGCCCGTGTCCGAACACGCGATGAGCTATGGCGGCTCGACCATGTTTCTGAACACGCAGGACCGGGTTCGGGTCGAGGACCTGCTGCGCGGCATCATCGTTCTGTCAGGCAACGACGCCTGCGTGGTCCTGGCCGAGGCGCTAAGCCCTGACGGGACAGAGGCCGGGTTTGCCCGCTATATGACCCAGCGCGCAAAGCAGATCGGTATGAACAACTCGAATTTCGCGAACTCGAACGGTTGGCCTGCCGCCGGACATATGATGTCGGTTCATGATCTTGCGGTTCTGGCCGACAGGCTGATTACCGACTTTCCCGAATACTACCCCCTGTTTTCAGAAGAGGTATTCGAATTCGATGGCCGTGCGCCATCGAATGCCCGTAACCGCAATCCATTGCTGAAACTGAGCATTGGCGCGGATGGCCTGAAAACCGGCCACACGCAGGAGGCCGGATACGGCCTGGTCGGGTCTGCCAAACAAGGCGATCGCCGTGTCATCTTTGTCCTCAGCGGGCTGGACAGCACCGGTCAACGGGCAGAGGAGGCTGAGGCCGTGGTTAACTGGTCGTTTCGAAATTTTGTCGAGAGGACAGTTGCCAACGCGGAAACGCCGATAGCCGAAGCCAAGCTGTGGATGGGCGAGAAAAAGACTGTTGGTCTTGTACCTGACGGCGATCTGACGGTTCTGTTTCCGGTTCTGGGCACACAAAACGTCAAGGCCGAAGTTGTGTATCAGGGTCCCGTCAATGCACCGGTCAAGAAAGGCCAGCAACTGGCCGAACTTGTCATCAAGCCTGAAGGATTGCCGGAAATTCGACGTCCACTGGTGGCAGCGGAAGACGTTGCAATTGGTGGATTTGTCGTCCGTATGCTGACCGTTGGCGGCATAGTTCTGAAAGACGTGATCAATAACCCACTGGAGTCGATGTGACCAAGGCGGGGTTATTTCTGACTTTCGAAGGCATTGACGGATCAGGCAAGTCAACTCAGGCGCGGATGCTGGCGGATCAACTGCGGGCGCAGGGTCATGAGGTCGTTTTGACGCGTGAACCGGGCGGCTCACCCGGCGCGGAGGAAATCCGCAGCCTGGTATTGGAAGGTGATCCCGACCGCTGGTCGGCCGAAACGGAAATCCTGCTTTTCACGGCCGCCCGCCGCGACCATCTGGAACGTACGATCGAACCCGCACTTGCCGCAGGGCAAGTGGTGATCTGCGACCGCTTTGCCGACAGCACACGTATGTATCAGGGCCTGTCGCGGGGCGATCTGCGCGGCCTTGTTGATCAGCTGCACAGCCTGATGATCAAGCGCGAGCCGGACTTGACGCTGCTGATCGACATGGACCCCGATACCGGTCTGTCCCGCGCCAAAGGGCGGCAAGGCGCGGAAGAGCGGTTCGAAGATTTCGGCCCGGACCTACAAAGGAAAATGCGGGCGGGCTTTCTGGCACTGGCCCATGAGTTTTCCGACCGTTTCCGCGTGGTGGACGGTAACCGGGACATGGACAGCGTTGCGCAGGATGTGACAGAAATCGTCCAGGCTGCTTTGCGATAGACGATGAATGACGAAATCCCCTCTCCGGATCAGGTGCCCGGTGCGCCGCATCCCCGCGAGACTGTCCGGCTTTTTGGTCAGGATGCGGCGGAACAGGCGTTTCTGACCGCCTACAACTCGGACCGGCTGCACCACGGCTGGTTGCTGACCGGGCCGCGTGGCGTCGGCAAGGCAACGTTGGCCTGGCGGATTGCGCGGTTCTTGCTGGCAACACCTTTGGCAAACGACGGTGGGCTGTTTGGCGCGCCGCCACCGCCAGAGACGCTCGACATTGATCGCGACCACCCGGTGTCACGTCGCATTCTGGCCGGGGCCGAGCCGGGATTGGCCGCGATAGCCCGGTCGCTGAATGATCAGGGGCGGCTGCGCAACGAAATCGTTGTGGACGACATCCGAAAGCTGGGAAAGTTCTTTGGCCTGTCCTCTGCCGATGGTGGGCGCCGGATTGTAATCGTGGATTCGGCGGATGAGATGAATGTCAGCGCCGCCAATGCTTTGCTGAAGATGCTGGAAGAGCCTCCGGCGCGTACAACTCTTTTGCTGGTATCGCACCAACCCTCGCGCTTGTTGCCGACCATCCGCTCTCGGTGCCGGACCTTGCGTCTTGGGTCCCTGAGTGCCGGGGATATGCAGGACGCGCTGTCGCAAACCGGGACGACCTTACCGACGCATCCCGAATATCTCGCCGCATTGGCCGCTGGCTCGGTCGGGGAGGCCGTTCGCCTGATCAATCTGGGCGGACTTGAAATCTATGCCGAACTGATTGCCATTCTGGGCACCCTGCCCCGCCTGGACCGGCAGCGCGCGCTGGCCCTGGCCGAGGCCGCGGCACAACGCGGCGCGGCCGAGCGCTTTGATCTGCTGCTGACACTGATCGATATCGCCTTGTCTCGGCTGGCCCTGACCGGGGCAACCGGAGCACCGCCGACCTCTGAGGCCGCCCCGAACGAAGCTGAAACGCTGGCCAGACTGTCGGATTCTTCGGATCAGGCCCGTCGCTGGGCCGAAGTCGCAGCGACAATCACAGCCCGCGCGCGACATGGTCAGGCGGTGAACCTTGACCCTGCCGCTCTGGTCCTAGATACGGTGTTCAAGATACAGGAAACCGCCGGCCAGGTCAGATGAGCGACACCCCCCAGATCACCGACAGTCACTGCCATCTGGACTTCCCGGATTTTGACGGTCAGTTGGACGACATCATCTCGCGCGCGGCCGAGGCTGGCGTGACCCGGATGGTGACGATTTGCACCAAACTGCGCAATGAACCCGCAGTCCGTGCAATTGCCGAAGCCCATGCACCGGTATTCTACGCCGCAGGCACCCATCCGATGAGCGCCGCTGACGAGCCTATGGTCTCGGTCGATGAATTGGTTGCGCTGGCACAACATCCCAAATTTGTGGGCATCGGTGAATCAGGTCTGGATTACCACTATACCGCCGACAGCGCTGAGCTTCAGAAGCAATCCCTGCGCATTCATATCGAAGCAGCCCAGCGCACAGGGTTGCCTTTGATCATTCATGCCCGCGCGGCAGACGACGATATGGCCCAAATTCTGGCCGAAGAGTATCGCAATGCGCCCTATTCCTGCGTGATGCACTGTTTCTCGTCCTCGGCCGAGTTGGCCAAAGCCGCGCTGGATCTTGGGTTTTATCTGTCCATGTCCGGCATTGCGGCCTTTCCCAAAAGCCAGGAGTTGCGCGACATTTTCGCAAGCGCGCCGGTGGATCGCATTCTGGTGGAAACCGATGCGCCCTATCTTGCGCCGCCCCCTTATCGTGGCAAGCGAAACGAACCGGCCTATACCGCACATACAGCCCGAAAAGGGGCTGAAGTGTTCGGTCTGGAGTATCCAGCTTTTGCCGCCCAAACTCAGGCGAACTTTGACCGGCTGTTCAGCAAGGCGGCAACGAACAGGGCCGCTGCATGACCGAATTGCGATTTACCATTCTGGGCTGCGGATCGTCAGGCGGCGTACCCCGGTTGGGTGGCCACTGGGGTGCTTGCGATCCTGCTAACCCCAGGAACATTCGCCGGCGCTGTTCCCTGCTTGTCGAGCGTGACGGCCCCGGCGGCACAACCTCAGTGTTGATTGATACGACCCCGGACATGCGCAGCCAGTTGCTGGACACGGGCACCGGGCGGCTTGATGGTGTAGTCTATACACACTCTCACGCGGATCATGTCCATGGAATCGACGACCTGCGCATGATCGTGTTCAACATGAAAACCCGTGTACCGGTCTGGGCCGATGGTGATACTCAGAACGCCCTGCTGGGGCGGTTTGGATACGCCTTCATTCAACCCGAAGGGTCACCTTATCCTCCGATCCTCGACCTCAAGTCCATCGACGGGCCGTTCGAAATCGACGGACCGGGCGGGCCCATTCCGTTTCGTCCATTCAAGGTCAATCACGGCTCGATAGATTCTCTAGGTTTTCGCATGGGACGGCTCGCCTATTTGCCGGATGTTGCCGAAATATACGACGACGCATGGCCTGAAATGGAAGGGTTGGAATATCTTATAATCGACGCCCTGCGCCGAAGCCCTCATCCCACACATGCACATCTGGAAAAAACGCTTGAGTGGATTGAGAAGCTGCAACCAAAACAGGCGATTCTAACCAACATGCACATCGATCTGGATTATATGACCCTCGATGCAGAAACTCCGGACAATATCACCCCCGCCTATGACGGGATGGTGATACATCACGCGTTTCAGGCCCCTGTTCCTTTTGCATAAGATATCGCAACCTGGCCGTTGCACGGGGGCCAAATGCTGCAAAGCCTGATTGACGTCATTCTTCCTGTCTTTCTTGTGATCGGTGCCGGCTACACGGCAACACGAACAGGATATTTCAAAGAAGACCATGTCGACGGGCTGATGAGATTTACGCAAGGGTTCGCGATCCCATGCCTGTTGTTTCTTGCCATCGCGCATCTGGACCTCAGCGCCAGTTTCGATCCCCGGCTTTTGGCCAGTTTCTATTCCGCCGCCGCGTTGTGTTTCATCACCGGTCTTTTTGGTGCGCGCTTCATTTTCGGCCGCGAATGGGAAGACTGCGTGGCAATCGGGTTTTGTTGCCTGTTCTCTAACTCGGTTCTGCTGGGATTGCCGATTACCGAACGCGCTTATGGTCCCGAGAACCTGACAGGCAACTATGCGATTATCGCCTTCCATTCCCCGTTTTGTTACGGCGTAGGGATCACGGTGATGGAGGTTGTTCGCAATCGCGGAAACGGTGGCGTACGCATGGCGCGTTCCGTTCTGTCCGCAATGTTCAAGAACGCGCTGATCCTTGGTATTGCACTGGGATTCGTGGTTAATCTGTCCGGGTTGGCCATCCCGGCTGTGGTGGACGAAGCCCTTGGTCTGATCACGCGGGCCGCCCTGCCCGGCGCCCTGTTTGCACTGGGCGGGGTACTGGTCAAATACAAACCCGAAGGTGATCTGCGCACCATCGCTTTTGTTTGCTGTATCTCGCTGATGCTGCATCCCAGCCTTGTGTGGATATTCGGCAAATCCACAGGGCTGCCACAGGATCTGTTCCGCTCGGGCGTGTTGAACGCAGCCATGGCGCCGGGGTTCAACGCCTATATCTTTGCTAACATGTATGGCCGCGCCAAGCGGGTGGCAGCTTCGGCTGTTCTCATTGGGACAGCCACATCCATCCTGACTGTCTGGCTTTGGCTAACGGTTCTGGGCTAACAGTAGTGTTGACTTCGGTTCGCACAGAGGCACCTAACGCATATCGTGTCAGGAGATCCAAATGCCACATGCCATCATCGTCGCACATGGCCAGCCGTCCGATCCGGAACCGGCCGAGGCTGCTCTGGCTGCCTTTGCGGCTACAGTCGACGCCCTGACCGAGCATGTAACGGTGCATTCAGCAACTCTGGCCGCGCCCGGCGCGTTCGAGGCTAAGCTGAACAGCCTGCCGGAGAACACGGTCATCTATCCGCTTTTCATGGCAAATGGGTGGTTTGTCACCAGCGCTTTGCCCAAGCGGTTAGGGGATCACAAAGCGCGCATCCTAGACCCATTGGGTGTTGACCCAGAGCTACCGGAAATGACCGCGCAAGCCCTGCAATCTGAGTTGTCCGAAAGAAATTGGGTAACTGCGTCGACCGATCTGGTCATTGCCGCACATGGGTCGGGGCGTAGCCGAAACCCGTCGGCCGTGGCACTGAACTTCGCATCTCAACTTGAGGAAATGCTGGTTTTCAAATCTGTCCGCGTTGGGTTTGTTGAAGAGCCGCCATCCATTTCCGACGCCGCAACCGGCACGGGGGCCCAGGCACTGTGCCTTCCGTTCTTTGCCTGCACCGGGGGGCACGCAATTGAAGACGTACCCGCCGGATTGAGCCAAGCAGGGTTCAAAGGCGTTCTGCTGCCAGTGGTTGGAGAACTGCCACCCATCCGGCACCAGATTGCCAAGCAGGTAACAAAGGCCGTTCAGCTCGCGTGATAATTTGCTGAGATCTTTGACCCGAAAACAGGCAAAACTCAGGTTTGCGCTTTGATCAGAGTGGAATACAGGCGATGGCAGGACCGGCCGTCTCGCTTGGCCTGATAAAGGGCAACGTCGGCGGCGTGAAGGATGTCAGCGGCTTTGGCAACCTTGAACTGGGTGGATAAGGCCGTTCCGATACTTGCAGAGATACAGCACGGTTGGTCCTGAAACATCATAGGTTCATTCAACCTCGCGATCAGGCGCCCCGCGATGGACTCCAGAGTTTCTTCCCGCGTCAGGTCTTTGAAAATAATGACAAACTCATCCCCACCAACCCGCGCAACCGTATCGTCGCCACGCGTCTCTTCAAGCATGATGCGGGCCGCCTGTTGCAGAACGTAATCCCCGGCTGCATGGCCCAGCCGATCATTCACGGATTTAAAGAAGTCTAAATCCAGATGCATAAGGGCAAATGTAGAATTTGCCAGGATCAGATGCCCCAACAAATGATCCATCGCGCGGCGGTTCTTCAATCCTGTCAATGTATCGGTATATGCCTGCTCTTCCGCGGCTAGCATTGCCCCCTGAAGCCTGAGATTAAGTGAACGAGACGCTTCCATCGCGGCGGATTTGGCTTCGACCAGATACAACAGCTCGATCGCCAGGTCAGTGCCGGAAAAATCAGCGCTTGTCAGGGCGTAATCCCGAACCGCATCCAAAATCGAAATACCGAATGACAGATTGATGACTGCACCGCCCGAGTCGGGCAAGGGCGCGACCAGGCCTTTCAGGGTCGTACGCGGTTCATCGCGAAATCTCAGATGCAGTTTGGCACCGGCCATCGACATCAACGCGGGAAGGGTGGTGACTGTTCTGGGGCGGATCAGCTCGAACACGTCCAGAACACCCAGCCCGACCAAAGGCAATTCGGGCCGCAGCTTTTGCAGTGTCGGACCCGCTTGTTGAATGCGTCCGCTTCGGTCCACCAACAGGAACATCGGGCAAAGCGTTTCCAGAAGATCTGCCAGTTCCTGAGTATGTTTCATCTGTTCCGAGCCCCCAGATCAAAATGGCGCCCCTCGGCAAAGGCGCTTTCGACCAAAATGATTGAAATGATTTCACAACACTCTTGACGACCCTCATGCGACAGCATCACCAGCGCACCATAATCATCGGCCATCGCGCGCAGGACCCCGACCATAACACTGGAGAATCCCGGTAAGTCCGGAAGGCAGCACAACTGGTATTCCGTGGCTGAAAGCTCTCTCAACTCAAGCGCAGGCAAATTCAGATCAGAGACAGCCAGTCTTACACGATCCGCAAGATCATCGAGGGAATGAAGGAACTCAACATAGGTGACACCCCCAAACCTAAGCAGTCGGCGCAGCCCTTCCATGTTCGGATGGGACACCAGATATGTTCCCAGATCTTCGAGGATTTCCGCCTGTGGTCGATTGAGGTCAATACTCAGGGCCTCAAGCAACCGGGTCGTCATGTCATCATCATAGATGAGCATGGCTTCAAATTCGACAAACCCTAGCCGCGCACCTTCGGTCACGCGAACCCAGCAGGATTGCCCGTAGGTCGCGCCGACAAAGGACTGTATCGCCCGATTGATCAGACCATGCATCGGATGCCTCAGTTTGGTGTCCTTGGCACTGTGGTCTGAGAAACCTTAACAAATAGCCAAAATTCGCCCCGAGTTGCTGTGAAAGCAGCGGAGTATCAAGTCGACACTACCCGCCCAGTCAGAAGTCCGTCGGCGCGCCGCCTTCAGCCTTGCGGCGTTCAACGAACTCGGCCAGTTCCTCGCGGATACCATCGTCCATCGGAGGTGCCTCAAAGCTCGAGATGATCTCTTTGAACATGTGATGCGCACGCTCAGCCGTCCAGATGCCTCCGGCGGCCTCCCAGCCCTCATAGTTCTTCCAGTCGCTCAGGAAGGGCTGGTAGAAGGCCGTGGTGTAGCGATCCTGTGTGTGTTGGATTCCAAAAAAGTGACCGTCATTGCCAACCGCGCGGATGGCATCCAAAGCAATCTCATCCGGTCCGGTCGCGGTTAGATCAGGGTTCATATAACGCTGAATTTGCTGCAAAACCTCGCAATCCATAATGAATTTTTCCGGGCTTGCGATCAGGCCGCCTTCCAACCAACCGGCGGCGTGGTACACCATGTTGGTGCCCGACTGCACGGCCGCCCAGAGCGAATTCGAGGTTTCCCACACGGATTGCCCGTCTGGCACATTGGCCGCACACACACCGGATGAACGCAGCGGCAGCCCATAATATCGCGCCATCTGCCCGGTCATCTGGGTCGAGCGCATGTATTCCGGCGTCCCGAAAGCGGGCGCGCCTGATTTCATGTCCACGTTCGACGTGAACGTTCCGATTACGCAGGGAATACCGGGGCGCACATATTGGAACAAAGCGATAGCGCATAAGGCTTCGGCCAGGGACTGGGCAACCGCCCCCGCCATCGTTACCGGTGCCATTGCCCCCGCCAGCGTAAAGGGGGTTACGACAATCGCCTGCCCGCGCCGCGCCAATCTCAGGCAGCCATCAATCATCGGATGGTCATGCTTCAGCGGCGAGGTCGAGTTGATGTTGGTGTACATCCGTGGCGAGGCCTCGAATTCCTCATGGCTGAGACCGCCCGCGATGCGCACCATTTCCATCACATCTTCGACACGTTCCTTACCCAACGAATAGGCGTGCATCGCCTTGTCGGTCAGGGTCAGCTTGTCATACAGCACATCCAGATGCCGGACGCTGGCATGAATATCGACGGGTTCTACAGGATATCCGCCTGCGAAGTGAATACAGTTGAAGTACTGCGTCAGTTTCAGAAGATTCTGGCACATCTCGCGATTGCCGGGCACTTTCTTTCCAATCTCCATGTCCCAGTAATTAGGCGGCGACGAAACGTTGCCGAACAGGATGTTCTTTCCACCGATCTCGATCCTGTGGTCAACATTGCGGGGCGTGATGGAAAACTGGCTGGGCGCCTTGGCGATCATCTCCATGACGAAATCGCGCCCCATGCGGACGTTGTCACCATCGATCGTGCACCCCGCCTCGCGCAGGATGCCGATTGCCTCTTCGTTGTAGAATTCGATCCCGATTTCTTCCAGAATTCGCATGGCCCCTTCATGGATCGCTTCGATCCCGGCCTGATCCAGCGGTTCAGTCGGGCGATCTATATTGATGGGTGGGTCCCACGGCATCTGGTCAATCACCGCGCTGCCCCTGCGTGCTGCCGCACCTGCGCGTCCTCCGCCGCGGCGTTTGCGTGTGTTGGTCTCGGCCATGGTTGCCTCCGTTCTGGCTTGATACAAGCAAGACCCGAAGACGCATTTCTGGCCGCTCCATCTGCGACAGAGCTTGTCGGTTTTCTATAATTGAGCGTCGATTTTCCGGATCAACGCATCATTTTTCGGCCAGCCATGCAGGAATGTGACCGATATCCGGCAAGACCACATCCGCCATCGGTGCCAGCGCATCTGCTTCTGCCAATCCGGTCAAAACGCCAATGGTGATCATCCCGGCTGCGCGCCCCGCTTGCAGGTCATGAACACTGTCACCCACCATTGCAATACGCGACGGCTCGACCCCGACCTGTGCGGCAAAGGCCAGCAACTGACCGGGCCCCGGTTTGAACCCATGACCACTGTCATACCCAGCGATAAAATCGAAGTGTTCGCGTATTCCAGCAGATTCCAGATGCTGCAATGCCGGGTGCTCACTGTCATTTGTCGCAACGCCCAGTTTGATCCCGGATTGCTGCAACCCTTTCAGGAATGGGCCCAACGGCACGGCAGGGGATTGAGGAGCGGCTGCGGCCTCGGCATTCATCATGTCCACAACTTCCTGCAATGTCACATCGTCAACATGCGCAATAAGCACCTCGGCGATTTCTTCGACCGTTGCGGCGATCACAATGCTATCTGTGGCATACCGCTCTTGCTCGTAGTCAAACCCGATGACGCTCCCGAGTTCCACCGCCCGGTCTACATCCCCCTTTGTCAGACGCATCAGCAACGAGCGCCCGAAGGTTCCCCAGGTTTTGGCAAAATCGAACAAAGTGCCATCCTTGTCGAAGACGATTGCTTCTATTGGCATCGCGTGCTCCTGCGGAAAAGGTGTTCAGGTCCAGTGTACATCGCCACCGCCTGACAGAACGGCCCGCGCTTGGGCCGGGTGATCATAGGCGATCGAGTTGGCGTCACAAAACGCCATGACCCACGAATCGTCAAGCACCAGAAAATCGAGAACCGAAGCCAGAAAGTCCCTATCACCGGCCCGATTGCGAACATCCCCGATCGAAGCGCCTGTCGAGCCAAGAAATACAGGCAAAAGCTCGTCATTGCTGACCAGCCACCCCAGGGCTGTCAGAGCAAGAGTCTCGGCTAAGTCGGGCGATAGGGGCATAAACTGCGCTCAGAGAATGGTGTTGGAAAGAGTTTGTTAACCAGACTCATAAACAATTTGTTCACGCATGCAATCAACGGTGAACGACTATGTCTGTGCAAGGCACCATCCTTGTCCTCGACGGGGTATCAACCAACCGCATAATGCTGAAGGTTCAACTGACTGCTGCCTGGTACCACGTGGTGCAGGGTGGAAAACTTGAAGGGCTACAAGCCCTTGCACGCCGCGTGCAGCCAGACCTTGTTCTGACGGCCCAAACATTACCCGACGGAACAGCCGCAGATGTCAAGAAAGCCCTCACCGAAGTACCAGGCCTTGATGACGTGCCCGTTGTCGTACTGGCAGCACAGAATGACAAAAACGCGCGCCTGCGTGCCCTGAAAGACGGGCTGGACGATGTGTTGACGCACCCTTTCAAAGATACGTTGCTACTGGCACGCATTCGCAGCCTTTTGCGCGCGCGTGCAGCTACTCAAGATTTGCAGGTCAGCAACGGATCGCAACCTATTGGGTTTGGGGAACCCGCCCCTGTCATGATCAGCCCACCGAACGCGGCCCGGGTTGATATCTTGACCGATACTGTCCGAACTGGTGCCCTTTGGCACAAGGCCTTGCAAGGCCACCACCATTTCGATCTGTCCTGGCATCTTCAATCGAACCTGCAAGGCGTTTTGTCCGGGCCGATACCGGACGCGATTGTGGTCGAACTGGGCTCGCCCCCGTCCGCGCTGAATATCCTTGCGGATCTCAGGTCACGCGCAGCAACCCGGAACACTGTCCTGATTGGCATCCTGCAGGACAACGACGCCGTGCAGGCCTCGGAAGCGCTGGACAGAGGAGCGGACGCCGTGTGCCTGGGGGGGTTCTGCGCGCAAGAGATCCTGTTGCGGCTGAACAATCAGATTGCGCGCAAGGCACGGCTTGATCATTTGCGCGTATCACTGAGAAAAGGGATCGCCGAGTCCTGGATTGACCCGCTGACCGGGCTGCACAATCGTCGTTACGCCATGCGGGCATTGGATCAGATCGCGCGCCAGTCTGCCCGTACCGGACGTGGCTTTGCCGTCATGCTGGCGGATCTGGACCACTTCAAGACCATCAATGACTGCCATGGCCATGGCGCCGGTGATTGTGTTCTGACGCAGGCCGCAAAACGCATGCAAAGCGCACTTGGATCCAAAGGTTTTGTCGCCCGTATCGGCGGTGAAGAGTTCATGTTTGCGGTGCCTGATGTGTCACAAAAGCAAGCCAGAAAACTGGCTGAGACCATCTGCGACAGCATTTGTCGCGCCCCGTTCCGGCTATCGGACCAAGGTTTGCAGGTTAACGTCACGATCAGCATTGGGCTGGAGATGCCGCAATCGGGTACGCCGGGAAAAGAACGCACACCCGTTCCTGTAGAAGATATCCTGAAAGCCGCCGACAAAGCCCTTTACGCGGCAAAAAAAGCGGGGCGCAATCAGGTGAGTATCAGGCAAAGCGCAGCCTGAACCCGTCAATCCTTTTTCTTGTGCCCATGCGGCCCGCGTTCGACGATCTTTTGCAACCTGTCCGCATAAGACTGCCGCTCTGCGTCACTCATGGCGGTGACGCGAGCCAGCCATTGTGTCTGCAATGCTAGTTGCAGTTCTGCCGTCGCCTGCGACTGTTGCTGCAACAACACTTCAACGGCGACCGGATCGAAGGGCACCCTGCGCAGTGCCAGGCTCAGGGCTTGAAAGTCCTGTCTGCGCCCCCTTAAGTCTTTTTCGCGCAGCGCAGACAGTTCCCCTCGCAACGCTTTGCGGTCATCTTTCGGCAAAGCGCGATACAGCGCAGGACCGAATCCCGGCGGTGCCTCGGTGTGATCTCCATCCTTCAGGCGCAGCACGGTTCCAACTGCAACACCGACAACCAACAGGTTCAGTGCCAATGACGAAACCAGCAAAACCGTCATCCACCGGCGTTTCGGTTTAGGGGCAGCATTCATTCAGTGCTCTCCAGAAAACTCGTGTCATATCCAAGGTCCGCCACAAAAAGGATCGTCTCCTGCGATGCCAGCAGATTGGCGGGATCAGGCAGGAACCCCGGCGCGGAAAAGCCGATCCAGAGCCCCGCCGCACTGGCGGCGATCAAGCCGCCCAACCCCTGCCAGCCACCTACGTTGTCCATCATTCGATGCCAGATCGAAGATTGAGGACGCGGTTCAGGCCTTAGGCGACTGAGGCGGAGTTTTTCAGCATCTGTCTGAATGCGCACGGCCAGATCGTCGGGCAGCGCCGGTCGGTTTTGCCGAGCCTGCGCAAACAAATGATCCAGTTCCAGGTTTTCATCCGTCATCGTCATACCCCAGTTCTTCACGTCGCCCGGCCAGTATCGCGGTCAGACTTCGTTTGCCCCGCGCGGTCAAGCTTTCGACCGCTTCTACTGAAATTCCCATGATCCCGGCAATTTCAGGGTTGGGCAACTCTTCGATGTGGCGCAGAATCACTGCCTGCCTCTGCCTTTCGGGCAGCTGAGACAGGGCAAGCTGCAACGCATCCACGCGGGCCTCATCCTGCAGTCGGTCGGCTACGCTGGCTTTGCCATCTTCTGGCTCAGGAATATCCGACAACCTGCCGGGGGACTTCCTGCGCCGAATGTCCACACACAGATTCAACGTCACGCGATACAGCCATGTCGACACTTTGGCCTGACCCGGCACCCATTCCGGCGCCATCTGCCACATCCGCATCATCGCCTCCTGCGTTACGTCTTCTGCCTCGGCCCGATTGCCCAACATACGCAACGCGACGGAATAACAAAGCGGCCCAAGGCGATCTGTTAAGACCCGCGCAGCCTGTGCGTCACCCTCAGCAAATTGGCCCAGCAACACATCGTCGCTGAGAGAGCTCGCGGTGCAACCCGCACCGCGAACATCGTGTAGGTGGGAGGTCAGGTCCTCCACCCTGCATCAGTTGTCGATTGCACCCGACTTGTGGTGCTTTTTCTTATGGTGCCGTCCCATCCGGTCTTTGGCATCGGCAAATTCCTGTTCCGATATTCCACCACTGTTATCTGCATCCATCCGGTCAAACATCTTGTCACCCCGGCGCGGTTTCGGCAACTCGTCCTGGCTTAGGAACCCGTCTTTGTTCGCATCGTTGTTTTCGAACATTTTGGTGACGCGGTCGTTTGCTTTTTTCTGAGCGGCGGCCTGCATCTCCTCAAGGCTGAGCTGGCCGTCCCCATCAGTATCCGCGGCCGAGAAACGCTCGGTGCGATGTGCTTCCATTTCCTGCTGTGTCACTTGACCGTCGCCATTGGCATCCAATTCCTGAAAGGACACTGGCTCACGACCACCCGGGCCAGCCGCCAGAACAGACGTGCCGGTGATTGCAACACCCGACAGGACAATCGCCGTGATGAACTTTGCGTTTTTCATTTCGGTTTTCCCTTGTTGACGCGGCCTGAGTGCCGCTGCTCATATCCATTCAAACGCGCGAGGCAGGGAATTCCGTCGCAGTGTCAGCAACTTTTTTTGAACCATCTCGGTATTTCACAACGTGGTTCACCCTAGGTGCGTTGCAAAGCGACGCACCCCCCTTTAAAAACCACCCGTTCAGGCGCATTATCCGCCAAAGATTACTGCGCGAGTTATATTATGACGGATCAGACGATCGACACCACAACCCAGAGCGAGCGTGAAACCTGGCCCGCTTTGGTCAAAGGGTTTCGGTGCAAGTGCCCTAGTTGCGGCGAAGGCAAGCTGTTGCACAGCTACCTGAAAGTGAATGACACCTGCTCGAACTGTGGACAGGAACTGTTTCATCATCGCGCCGATGATGGGCCCGCCTATCTGACGATCCTGCTGGTCGGGCATTTGTTGGCCCCGGCCCTGCACGTCTCGTATGTGAACTGGCGCCCGGACCCATGGGTAATGGCCATCGGGTTTTCCATTGCTTGCATTGCACTGTCGCTGTTTTTGCTCCCCCGTTTGAAAGGCGCTGTGGTCGCCTATCAGTGGGCGCGTCGTATGCACGGTTTTGGCAACGATTCATGAGCCGGAAGAAGCGATTGTTCTGGGCATGATGACCGACAAGACCGCCATCCGCGACGCCGCAACCGTCATCGTTTTGCGGAACAGGTGGACCAATCCGTCGATCCTGATGGGTCAACGTGGGTCCAAGGCTGTGTTCATGCCCAACAAATTCGTGTTCCCCGGTGGAGCGGTCGATCCGGCGGATGCGGATGTACCGCTTGCGACCGCACTGCCTGACCTGTGTTCTGAGCGGTTGGCGGAACAGGCGGAATCCGGAAAACAACACGCCCTTGCCGCCGCAGCAATTCGCGAGCTTTGGGAAGAAACAGGACTTGTCCTTGGCCAGACAGGACACTGGCCGGGCAGCATTCCCGACGACTGGCAGAGCTTTTCCGCCATGGGTTACGTGCCGTCGGCAGCTGCGCTGCAGTTTGTTTTTCGCGCAGTCACACCGCCCGGTCGCCCCCGCCGGTTCGATGCGCGGTTTTTTCTGGTCGATGCCGATGCGCTGCAGGGCGATCTGGATGATTTCAGCCATGCCTCGGACGAGCTGTCGCATCTACAATGGGTGGAACTGGATCGGGCGCGCGACCTGGATCTGCCGTTTATCACCGAAGTTGTTCTGGCCGAAGTAGCAGCCCGGGTGACCTCACCCGAGCCGCCAGTATCGGTTCCGTTCTATCAGAACAACGAAGAAGCTAATCTGTTCCTGCGGCTCAGAGGCTATCCGATGCCCGAGCACGACTGACCGATCAGTTTCACCGCATCCGGCTGACAACCACCGTCACTTCAGGTTTTTTGCCGATTTCCGCTTTTGCCGTCTGACGCACAATCCGGCGCATTTCGTCTTCCAGCTTGTCGTCATCCCGTAGGGTCTTGGCTGCCGCCCGCATCAGGAACTGGTTCAGGTCTTCTTCCAACACCTCGACCAACCCGGCCCGGGACGTTCCGACTTCGGGCAGACCCATCGTATCGCACCACGGTTCGCCCAGCGGCTCGTCTTCTTCGTCCAGAACGACTGTCACAGTTACGTGGCCGTTCAGCGCCATGCGAATACGGTCACGTACCACACCGTCCATCGCACCGATTTTCACCGTACCGTCCAGATAGGTACGCCCGGTTTCGACATAGTCGACCACCACGGGTACATTGCCGCTGAGATCCAGCATGGTGCCGTTCACGGCCAGCACACCCGTTCTGCCACCCTGCTCAGCCAGTTTGACATGCTCGCGCAGGTGCCGGTGCTCTCCATGCATTGGGATCACAACTTGCGGATCGATCAGCGCGTGCACCTTCTCAAGATCAGGCCGGTTCGCATGGCCAGAGACATGATAGAGGCCCGAGCTGTCATCCACCACATCCACGCCCTTTTCACTGAGCTGGTTCATGATGAAAATCACGCCACGTTCGTTTCCGGGAATGGTTTTCGACGAAAACAGGAACAGGTCGCCTTCGGACAGTTCCAGACCACGGTACTTGCCGCGGGCCAGTTGCGCGCTTGCCGCACGGCGCTCGCCCTGGCTGCCGGTCACGATCAGCATCAGGTTCTGGCGCGGCAGGTCCAGCGCCTCTTCCGCGCTGATCACCTTGGGGAAGTCTGACAGGATACCGGTTTCAGTCGCGGCCTCGATCATCCGCCGCATTGCGCGCCCCAGCAACACAACTGAACGCCCCGCGCGTGCGCCCGCCTCGGCCAATGTTTTAACCCGTGCCACGTTCGACGCGAAGGTGGTAGCCACAACCATACCCTCGGCGTTTTCGACTAGCTTTGTAATCTCTGGCCCAACCTCGGATTCCGAACGGCCCGGATGCGCCGAGAAAACATTCGTGCTGTCGCAAACCAACGCCTTGACACCCGGCTTGGCAATCTCGGCCCATAGATCGGGGTCAAAGGCTTCGCCCACGACCGGGTTTGCATCCAGCTTGAAATCACCCGAATGCACCACGCGCCCTGCGGGCGTGTCGATGACCAAAGCAGCACTTTCTGGGATCGAGTGTGAAACAGGAAGGAAACCGACGGTAAACGGTCCGACTGAAACCGTTTCAGGCCAAGCGGACACGGTTGTCACCGCATCGGTCGGGTGCGCATATTCTTCCATCTTGCGACGCGCGATATTGGCCGTGAAAGCCCGGGCATAAACCGGGGCTCCCAGTGCCTCATAGCAATGCGCCACGGCGCCGACATGGTCTTCATGCGCATGGGTGATGAAAACGCCATCCAGCCGGTCGGCTCGTTCTTTCAACCATGAAATATCCGCGTAGATCAGGTCGACACCCGGTGTTGTGTCCATATCGGGAAAAGTGACGCCCAGGTCCACCAGGATCAGACGTTCCTGCCCGGGTTGACCATATCCGTACACGTAGGCATTCATGCCAATTTCGCCCGCGCCACCCAGCGGCAGGTAGATCAATCTTTCACTGCTCATATCGAGCCATTTTCCTTGTTGTAGCGATGAATCACGGTCAAGCCGTGCATCGTCAAATCATCTTCGATTACGTCGAACCCCACGTCGGCCTGATCGAACAAGGGGGCCAACCCTCCGGTTCCCACGACTTTCATCGGCATTCCATATTCGGCCTTGATCCGCGCGATCAGCCCCTCAATCAGGCCGGAGTATCCCCAATACACGCCCGACTGGATACAACCAACCGTATTTGTACCGATCACCTTCTCGGGGCGCGTGATGTCGATATGCGGCAGTGCGGCTGCGCCCTGATGCAAAGCCTCAAGGCTGAGGTTTACACCCGGAGCGATGACGCCCCCTACATAGGCACCGTCCGCGGCGACAACATCGAAATTTGTTGCGGTACCAAAGTCCACCACGACGACATTGCCGCCATGACGGTCAAATGCGCCAACCGCGTTGGCCAGTCGATCCGGGCCCGGCACAGTTCCTTGATCCACACGCGGCGGCACGGGCAACAGGCAGTCCGGCCTTCCCACCACCAGCGGCCTGCACCCAAAAAAGCGATCAGCAAAGATGCGCAGGTTGAACACGACGCGTGGCACGGTCGACGCAATGATGACATCCGAGATATTCGCCTCGATCCCGTAATGTTTCACCAGCGTCGAATACCAGGTGAAATAGGCGTCCGCCGTGCGTGCATGATGGGTCGAGGTGCGCAGGGTGCACAGAAATTCCTGACCGTCCCAGATCGAGAAGACTGTATTGGTATTGCCGCAATCAATGGCCAGAAGCATTTGCGCCCCTTTCAGAAATAGACATCCGCCGCAGGAATGCTTACGCGGCCTTTGGCGGTGTTTAAGACAAGGTTACCGCTTGCGTCTACCGTTTCGAAGGTCCCAACCGTCTCGGACGTTCCGGTACGGGCCGTGATAACCTCGCCCAGCCGGGCAGCACGGGACAGCCACGCAGTGCGAATGGGTTCGAACCCGTAGGTAACAAACTGAGTTTCATATTTGGCATAGGCCGAGGCAAGCTCGGTCAGAAAATCCTCGGGCGTGACGTTTGCACCGGTTTCCGACAACAGCGAGACGGGACGGATCGCGCCCGGTTCTACCGCGTCGGCGTCTGGGGCGTTGGCCAAATTCACGCCAATACCGATCGACAGATGTGCTACACCGCGCCCCTGACCGGCGCTTTCCAGCAAAATACCAGCAAGCTTACCACCGTTCAGCAGTACGTCATTGGGCCATTTCAACGACAACCCCGCGGCACGCCCTGTCACAGAGACGCAAGCGTCAAACAGAGCCAGTGCCGCAACAAAACTGCGCAGTGCCGCCTGTTCTGGTGCACCTTCGGGGCGCATCAAAAGGGTCGCGGCAAGGTTGCCCATGGGGTTGGCCCATGACCGTCCGCGTCGCCCACGCGCAGCCGTCTGATGATGCGCCATGATCCAGACAGGACCACGGGCATTGGGGGCAATCCGCGCCGCTTCGTTGAGTGTGCTATCGACTTCCTGCACCTCGTGCAGGCCATAGCCTTTTGGCCACTTGGTCATATCAAAAAGGCCCGGTCACGCGACCGAGCCCCTCTCTCTGATTGTGCAAAACGTTCAGTTGACAAGAGTCGCCGCCGCGGCCGCGGCCGCGCCCTCGATCCCGAACTGATAGAAGACCCCGATCAGCATCAGCGCCGCGGACCCCATCAGGGCGACCCATAGAACGGGTGTCGACCGCGTTTCGATCGGGTCCTCGTTCTCGGCCCCGAAATACATGTAGAACACGATCCGCAGGTAATAGAAGGCGCCAATTACCGATGCGATGGCTGAGACCACAACAAGGCCTGTCAAATCGGCACTTACACCAGCCCGCCAAACACCAAACTTCGCAAAGAAACCCAGCATCGGTGGGACACCGGCAAGCGAGAACATCAGGATCAGAACAGCAAGGGCCTTGCCCGGATCACGTTTGGAATACTGGCGCAGCGCATCAATGTCAGTGACGGGTTTGCCGTCGCGTTCCATCATCAGGATAAACGCAAACGTGCCAATGTTCATGGTCACGTAAATCGCCAGATACATCAGCATCGCCTGAATACCCAACTCGGTGCCAGCCGCCAGACCGATCAGCGCATAGCCCATATGGGCAATCGACGAGAACGCCATCAGTCGTTTGATGTCGCGCTGACCAATTGCGGCAACCGCCCCCAGCAGCATCGACAGCACCGACAGCAAAACAATCACTTGCTGCCAGTCTTTGACCACGCCTCCGAAGGCGTCATGCAGAAGACGTGCAAACAAGGCCATTGCCGCGACTTTCGGCGCGGTGGCAAAGAAGGCCGTAATTGGCGTCGGCGACCCTTCATAAACATCCGGTGTCCACATATGGAACGGAACCGCCGAGACCTTGAATGCCAGACCCGAGATCAGGAAGATCAGGCCAAACAACAGACCAACCGAGATGTCCCCATGATGGACCGTCTGAATAATGCCCGAGAACAGTGTCGTGCCGGTGAACCCATAGACCAGCGACGCACCATACAGCAGCAGACCTGAACTGAGAGCGCCAAGAACAAAGTATTTCAGCCCTGCTTCGGTTGATTTTGCACTGTCACGACGCAGCGCGGCAACAACATAAAGCGCAAGGGATTGCAGCTCGAGCCCCATGTAAAGAGACATCAGATCGCCCGCGCTGACCATCATCATCATACCAACGGCAGCAAGCGCCACCAGCAGCGGATATTCAAAGCGCAGCAGACCCCGGCGTGCCATGTATTCCTGGCTCATCACCAGAACGGCACCTGCCGACAAAAGGATGGCAACTTTGGCAAAACGCGCGAACCCGTCATCTACGAACATGCCGTTGAAGGCCACGTTGGTGCCACTGCCCTGGGTGGCGATCCAGATCGCCAGGACCGCCATCAGGCCCGCCGTGGTCCAGACCAGAACCGAAGCCAGCCCGTCTTTCGACGTGTAGACTGCCCCCAACAGAGCCACCATCGCATAGATCGCCAGAACGATTTCCGGCAGGATAATTGTCAGATCAGCCTGGATCATGTCTCCAAAGCTCCCTTAATGCGAAGCGGCAGTCTGGGTCGCAGCCTCAGCCGCGGCCAGAGCCGTGTCATAGTTCGAAATGAGTGCCGTCGTCGATTGCCCGATCACATCGGTCACCAGCGACGGGTAGACCCCCAACAGGATCGTCATCACGATCAGCGGGGCAAAAATCAGCCGCTCGCGAGAGCTCATGTCGGTCATCGCCTTCAGGCTTTCCTTGATCAGGTCCCCAAAGACAACGCGTCGATAGAGCCACAACGCGTAGGCTGCCGAAAAGATCACACCGGTCGCCGCAACGGCGGTCACCCAGGTGTTAACCTGGAATGTACCCATGAGTGTCAGGAACTCACCAATAAACCCGCTGGTGCCCGGCAGTCCGACATTGGCCATGGTGAACAGCATGAAGACCAGCGCATAGGCGGGCATCCGGATGACCAGACCGCCATAAGCCTCGATATCGCGGGTGTGCATCCGGTCATAGATCACGCCGACACAGAGGAAGAGCGCGGCAGAGATGAACCCGTGGCTCAGCATCTGGAAAATCGCGCCGTCAATGCCTTGCTGGTTCGCAGCAAAGATGCCCATCGTGACAAAGCCCATATGCGCCACCGAGGAATACGCGATCAGCTTTTTCATGTCTTCCTGCACCAGTGCCACCAGCGAGGTATAGACAACCGCTATGGCTGACATCCAAAGCACAAGATCAGTCATCACCGCCGTGCCAACCGGGAACATCGGCAGGCTGAACCGCAGGAAGCCGTAGCCGCCCATCTTCAACAGGATCGCCGCCAGCACGACCGAGCCCGCCGTCGGCGCTTGAACGTGCGCATCAGGCAACCAGGTGTGCACCGGCCACATCGGCATTTTCACCGCAAAAGATGCGAAGAAGGCCAGGAACATCAGCGTCTGCATACCGCCGGTGATATAGATGCCCAACACGCTGAAACTCTCGGATGCGAACTGATGGGCCATCAGCGCTTCGATATCCGTAGTGCCTGCGTCAGCATACATTGCGACCATGGCTACCAGCATCAGCACCGAGCCGAGGAAGGTGTAAAGGAAGAACTTGAAGCTGGCATAGATACGGTCCTTGCCGCCCCAGATGCCAATGATCAGGAACATCGGGATCAGACCTGCCTCGAAGAACAGGTAGAACAGCACAAGATCCAGCGCCATGAACACGCCCAGCATCAGCGTTTCCAGCAGCAAGAAGGCAATCATGTATTCCTTGACGCGGTCTGTCACATTCCAGCTGGCAAGAATGGTCAGCGGCATGATGAAGGTGGTCAGCAACACGAACAGAACGCTGATGCCATCCACACCCATCTTGTATTTCAGACCCATCAGCCATTCACCCTCTTCCACCATCTGGAAGCCGGTGTTCGAAGGATCAAAGCCTGTGTAGATGCCAATTGACACCAGAAACGTCACAGTTGTCGCCAGCAATGCAATCCACTTGGCGTTGCGCTGCGCTGCGACGTCGCTGCCGTGCAGGAACAGCGCCAGAATGCCTGCTGCGATGGCGGGGATAAAGGTGACAATAGATAGGATATTGTCCATTAGTGTGCGCCTCCGCCGATCGACATCCAGGTGACAAGGGCCGCTATGCCCAAAACCATCCAGAAGGCGTAAGTAAAGATATACCCGGTCTGCGCCTTGCCTGCGAGGCGGGTGAAGAAGGGAACAACGCCCATTGCAACCCCATTCAGGAAGCCGTCGATTGTATTGCCGTCACCGCGTTTCCACAGGAACCGGCCAAGGGCGACAGTGGGTTTTACGAAGATCGCATCGTAGATTTCGTCGAAATACCATTTGTTCAGAAGGAACAGGTACAGCGGGCGCTGATTTGCGGCCAGACGTGCGGGTAGCGACGTGTTCACGATGTAGAACCAATAGGCCACGATAAAGCCAAGCACCATCGCAACAAATGGCGAAACCTTGACCCATTTCGGAGCCGCATGCGCATCGTCCAGAATGTGGTTGTCCGGCGCCATATAAAGCGCCCCTTCACCCGGCTCACCCGCAAACACATAATGGTGGTCCCCGCCCACTGCGGCATTCTCACCATGCGCGGCCTCATCAGCATGGCTGTCAGCCGCATGGCTTTCATCCGCATGGCTGTCCTCACCGTGCGACGCATCCGCCGCCGCGTGATCACCGGCCTCGGCATGCTCTGAAGCTTCTGCAACCGGAATACCGTAGAATTTGCCAACCTTGTCCGCATGGCCAAAGAAGTTTCCGTACCAGATCATGCCCGCGAATACCGCACCCAGCGACAAAACTCCCAGCGGCACCAGCATGACCATCGGGCTTTCATGTGCGTGATCATGCGTATGCTTGTCCCCACGCGGCTCTCCATAGAAGGTCAGGAAGATCAGACGCCAGCTGTAGAACGAGGTGAACGCCGCAGCGACAACCAGCAACCAGAAGCCATAGCTTGACCCGCCCGCATAGGCGCTTTCGATAATTGCGTCCTTTGACAGGAAACCGGCAAACCCAAAGGTGGTCAGCGGGATGCCAACACCGGTAATCGCCAGGGTACCGATCATCATCGCCCAGAAGGTATAGGGGATCTTTTTGCGCAGACCGCCATATTCGGTCATCTCCTGTTCGTGATGCATCGCGTGGATCACGGAACCGGCCCCAAGGAACAACAGCGCCTTGAAGAAGGCATGCGTGAACAAGTGGAACATCGCTGCCGAATACATGCCGACGCCCGCCGCCACAAACATGTAACCCAACTGGGAACAGGTCGAATACGCGATGACACGTTTGATATCGGTCTGAACCAGACCAACAGTGGCCGCAAAGAACGCAGTCGAGGCCCCAAGAACAGTGATGAACCCTGTCGCGCCCGGTGCGAACTCCATCAGCGGGGACATGCGGCAGACCAAAAAGACGCCTGCGGTCACCATGGTCGCAGCGTGGATCAGCGCTGACACAGGCGTCGGGCCTTCCATCGCGTCCGGCAACCATGTGTGCAGGATCAACTGCGCCGATTTACCCATCGCGCCGATGAAGAGCAGAACGCAGATCACTTCGATCGCGGTCCATTCCCCCCACAGGAAATGCAGCTTCTCTTCTGCCAGCGCAGGAGCAGAGGCGAAGATGTCCGAGAAGTTGATACTGTCGGTCAGGAAGAACAGCGCGAAGATGCCCAGAGCAAAACCAAAGTCGCCAACCCGGTTGACCACAAAGGCCTTGATTGCCGCCGCATTGGCCGAAGGCTTGCGATAATAGAACCCGATCAGCAGATATGAGGCGACGCCGACGCCCTCCCAGCCAAAGAACATCTGCACCAGATTGTCCGCCGTCACCAGCATCAGCATGGCGAAAGTGAAGAAGGACAGATAGGCAAAGAAGCGCGGCTTATAGCTTTCGCCTTCGCGCCATTGCGGGTCGTGATCCATGTAGCCGAAGGAATACAGGTGCACGAGCGCCGAGACGGTCGTCACAACGATCAGCATGATTGCCGTCAGTCGGTCCAGACGGACGGCCCAGCTTGTCGAAAGCGAGCCGCTCTCGATCCAGCGCATGATCTCGATCTGCTGCGTGTGGCCGTCGAAGGCAAAGAACACGATCCAGGACAGCAGACAGGCCAGAAACAGCAGGCCCGTGGCGGTCCACATGGCGGCTTTCTCGCCAATGAACTTCCAGCCGAACCCGCAAATCAGCGCGCCCACCAGCGGGGCAAAGAGGATGGTGGTTTCCATGTTCTCTTACCCCTTCATCATATTGACGTCTTCAACCGCGATGGTGCCGCGGTTGCGGAAGAAGCAGACCAGAATGGCCAGCCCGATCGCCGCCTCGGCCGCCGCGACTGTCAGAACGAACAGCGTAAACACCTGCCCGACCAGATCGCCGAGGAAACTGGAAAACGCCACGAGGTTGATATTCACCGCCAGCAGCATCAATTCGATGCTCATCAGCAGGATGATGACGTTCTTGCGGTTCAGGAAGAGACCGAAGATGCCGATGACGAACAGCGTCGCCGCGACCGTAAGATAGTGTTCAAGTCCGATCATAGCTTCGCCTCGCCTTCATTTGAGACAGTTCCCATTTTGCAAAAATTCTCGGGATCAAGCGGCTCGGAGCGTACAATTGGTTCAGCACCGATAGCCTCTAGGTCGGAGATTATTTTGGTCAGTTTCGGAGGTGTGTCGAGACTGGCATATTCTTCTCTAAGCACATCCACGTTGGACCGTAGATCAATCCACTGGTCGTCTGATCGCCGTCCACTTATTCTAACATCCAGAGTTTTGCCCGAGGTGCATGAAACAACGGTCCAAGACGCTCCCGGGTTAGTACAGCCTGCTTCGGCAACGACCCACCAGTCGGCAAGGCCCGGGATTTCGACCTCATACGATCCATCGAACCCATGGCACGGCAGCTCAAGTTGCGGATCATTAGCTTCCGCATGAACCGCAGCACCGCAGATGACTAGGGAAGGAAGAAGCAATGCGTTTCTCACAACCCCTGCCCCGGTTTCACGTCCTTCAGCTCCATCGCCTCAGCCGGGTCGCGCATCATCTGGCCGACGATGTCCTGACGCTTGATGTCCTTGCGATGGCGCAGGGTCAGCACGATTGCGCCAATCATCGCCACCAGCAGGATCAGGCCCGCCAGTTGGAACAGAAGGAAATATTGATCGTAAAGGATGAGGCCAAGCGCCTCGGTATTGTGGCGGTCGGTCGGGACCGGCTGCGCCAGATTGGCCGCCGCACCCTGCGCGCTATCCCATGCCCCGAAGGCCATGACAAACTGCATCAGGATGATCAGACCAATCAGCAGGGCCAGCGGCATATAGCGCGCCATTTCGGCCTTGAGCTCGGCAAAGTCCACGTCCAGCATCATCACCACAAACAGGAACAGAACCGCGACCGCGCCGACATAGACGATGACCAGCAGCATCGCTACGAACTCGGCCCCCAGCAGCACGAACAGCCCTGCCGAGGACAGAAACGCCAGGATCAACCACAGGACCGAGTGCACCGGCTGGCGGCTGATCACCGTGAACAGCCCGCCGGTGATGGCGCTGATGGCAAACAGGTAGAAGGCAAAGACGGTCATTGATCCTCATCCTCGTTGTCGCCCATGACCTCTTGCGCCAGATCCAGCGCGCGGGTCATGGCCGGGATGCCGGCAAAAACCGACATCTGACCGATCGTTTCCACGATCTCTTGTTTCTTTGCGCCCGCTTCCAGCGCATGACGTACGGTCTGGCGCACGGCCGAATCCGCCTGAGCGCCCTGACAGGTCAGCCCGGCCAGCGTCAGCAGCAGGCGTGTTTTGGCATCCAGCCCGTCCTTGTTGACGGTGTTGCCGAACATCATCTCCATGACCTCTTTCGGCATGGTCGGCCACAGCGCCTCGAACCCTTTGGGCGAGAAGCTTTCCATCGCCGGGTTCATCGCCTTGGCCATGTCCTGAGCCTGCTTCATCATCAGCTCGAACGGATTTGTCGGGCTGTCAGTCATCGGTACGGTGCGTCCAGTTCCAGATTGCGCGCGATCTCGGCTTCCCAGCGTTCGCCATTCGACAGGAGTTTTTCCTTGTCGTAGAACAGCTCTTCCCGGGTTTCCGTGGCGAACTCAAAGTTCGGGCCTTCGACGATGGCATCAACCGGGCAGGCCTCTTGGCAGAAGCCGCAATAGATGCACTTGGTCATGTCGATGTCATAGCGCGTGGTGCGGCGGCTGCCGTCTTCTCGCGGTTCGGCGTCGATGGTGATGGCCTGCGCCGGGCAGACCGCCTCGCACAGTTTACAGGCGATGCAGCGCTCTTCGCCATTCGGATAGCGGCGAAGTGCGTGTTCACCGCGGAAACGCGGGGACAGAGGGCCCTTTTCGTGCGGGTAGTTCACGGTGGCTTTGGGAGCGAAGAAATACTTCAGACCCAGTTTCATTCCGACCCAGAAATCCTGCAGTAGGAAGTATTTGGCAGCGCGGGTGTAATTGATGTTTGCCATATCAGCCTCCTACGCTCCAACGGGCAAATGCGCCCCAGAACCAGTCGAATTTCGCCGCAAAGGCCACGAACACCACCCAGACCAGCGAGAATGGCAGGAACACTTTCCAGCCCAGCCGCATCAGCTGGTCATAGCGGTAGCGGGGCGTGATGGCCTTGACCATCGCGAAGATGAAGAAGAAGAACGCCATCTTGGCGACCATCCACAAAACACCATCGGGCAGGCCCGGGATCGGCGACAGCCAGCCGCCGAAGAACAGCAGCGAGGTCAGCGCGCACATCAGGAAAATTGCAATGTATTCACCCGCCATGAACAGCAGGAAGGGCGTGGCCGAGTATTCGACCTGATAACCCGCCACAAGTTCCGATTCCGCTTCGGGCAAGTCAAACGGTGGCCGGTTTGTCTCAGCCAGCGCCGAGATGAAGAACAGAAAGACCATCGGGAAGTGCGGCAGCCAGTACCAGCTGAAGAACCCGAACGACCCATCCTGCGCCCGCACAATGTCACCAAAGTTCATCGACCCGGTCGAGATGATCACACCGATGATGATCAGGCCGATGGAGACCTCGTATGAAATCATCTGCGCGGCAGAGCGCAACGAGCCGAGGAACGGGTACTTTGAGTTCGACGCCCAACCGCCCATGATCACGCCATAAACCTCAAGCGAGGATACGGCGAAGACATAGAGGATTGCGACGTTGATATCCGACAGGACCCAGCCATCGTTGAATGGGATCACCGCCCAGGCGATCATCGCCAGCACGAAAGAGGTGAGCGGCGCGAGTATGAAAACCGTGCGGTCGGCTCCTGCGGGGATAACGACCTCTTTGACGACGTATTTCAACGCATCTGCCACCGATTGCAGCAGACCGTAGACGCCGACCACGTTGGGCCCGCGGCGCATCTGGACAGCGGCCCAGATTTTGCGGTCGCCATAAACAAGGAACAACAGCGAGATCATCACAAAGGCAACAACAGCAAGCACTTGCGCCAGAATGATGATGGCTATTCCGCCGGGGGTGTTAAAGAATTCAGCCATTGGTCCTCACACCGTGGGTATTCCGTTTTTCGCGCGCGATGCAAAGGCCAGATGCCTGCGCAAACTGCGGCTGGGTCGGCGCGTTGGTGTAAACAGCATCTGCCGCCATAGCGCCACCCTTTTTCTTTCGTTTCCCGCACATTTCCGGCGCAGTCAGGTGCGACCCAACCACAGCGCTGGCTTGCGATATGAAACTGCTATGGTTCATTCCGCCGCAATCTTCTCGGCTTTGCGGACCTGCGCCTGCGCCGACAGCTCGGCCATCAGTTGCGAGGCCCGTGCGATCGGGTTGGTCAGATAGAAATCCTTGATCGCGTTGCGGAAGGTCGCCTGGCCCAAAGATCCGGCCTCAAGCGCTTGAACCTCGTTCTCGATCACCTCGTCGATGCGGGCCAGATGGGGGACCGCCTCGATCAAGGCTGTGCGCAACTGCGCCAGCGAGTCATAGGGGAGCGTCGCCCCCAGTTCAGCCGACAGCGCACGAAGGATGGCCCAGTTTTCCTTGGCCTCACCCGGCGCAAACCCGGCACGCATCGCCAGTTGCGGACGGCCTTCCGTATTCACGAACAGACCGTTTTCCTCAGTATAGGCCGCGCCCGGCAGGATCACATCTGCGCGGTGTGCGCCCCGATCTCCGTGGCTGCCCTGGTAGATCACAAACGCGCCTTCGCCGATTTCGACCTCATCCGCACCAAGGTTATAGATCACATCCGCAGCATTGATCGCTTCCATGCCGCCTGCGTTTGTGGCGTCCACATCCATCGCGCCCACGCGCGACGCCGCAGTATGCAGAATGATCAGGCCGCTTTCCGTATTTGCGGCAATTGTTTGCGCGGCAGCCAGAACAGCGGCACCATCCGCCTCCTGCAGCGCTCCCTGCCCGATGATGACCAGCGAGCGTTTGCCCCTGATTTCATCGTCGCCCCCCATGTCGACAACCTTTTGCAGCGCCGCGCGGTCATCGCCCACATGATGGTACGCATAAGTCAGATCGACCGCTGGACCTACCAAAGCGACTTCGGCCCCGTGCGCCCACGCCTTGCGGATACGCGCGTTCAAAACCGGTGCTTCATCGCGCGGGTTGGTGCCAATCAGAAGAATACGCTCGGCCGTATCGATGTCTTCAATCGCGGCGGTCCCGGCATATGCGCCACGGTTCCCGACCGGAAGCTTGGCTCCATCGGTGCGGCATTCGACAACACCGCCCTGTCCTTCGATCATCTGTTTCAATGCGAACGCAGCCTCGACCGGTGCCAGATCACCGACGATACCGGCTGGCTTCTCAGCGCTTTTCAGCGCCTCTGCGGCCTTGGTCAGTGCTTCGGACCATGAGGCCGGGCGCAGCTTGCCGTTTTCACGGATGTAAGGCTTGTCCAGACGCTGACGCCGCAACCCGTCCCAGACAAAGCGGGATTTGTCGCTGATCCACTCCTCGTTCACTCCGTCATGATTGCGAGGAAGGAATCGCATCACCTCGCGCCCTTTGGTATCGACACGAATGTTCGATCCCAGCGCGTCCATGACGTCGATGCTTTCGGTCTTGGTCAATTCCCACGGGCGCGCGGTAAACGCATAAGGTTTCGAGGTCAGTGCCCCAACCGGGCACAGGTCGATAATGTTGCCTTGCAGGTTCGAATCCAGCGTCTGGTTCAGATACGAGGTAATCTCGGCATCCTCACCGCGCCCTGTCTGACCCATCTGAGTGATCCCGGCGACTTCGGTGGTGAAGCGCACGCAGCGGGTGCAACTGATGCAGCGGGTCATTGCGGTGCCCACAAGCGGTCCCAGATCCAGATCATCAACCGCGCGTTTGGCTTCCTTGAACCGCGAACCGGACAGGCCATAAGCCATCGCCTGGTCCTGAAGATCGCACTCTCCGCCCTGATCACAGATCGGGCAATCCAATGGATGGTTGATCAGCAGGAACTCCATCACCCCTTCGCGGGCCTTCTTGACCATGGGAGAGTTCGTCTTGACTACCGGCGGCTGCCCTTCCGGCCCCGGGCGCAGATCGCGCACCTGCATCGCGCACGAGGCAGCCGGTTTCGGCGGACCGCCCACTACCTCAACCAGACACATCCGGCAGTTTCCCGCAATCGACAGACGCTCGTGATAGCAGAAACGCGGTACCTCGACCCCGGCTTGTTCACAAGCCTGTATCAGGGTCATCGCACCATCGACTTCGATTTCCTGCCCGTCGATATTGATCTTGCGGAGGTCAGACATGGCTCTCAATTCGCTCTCAAATAAACGCCAATGGCGCTGTTTCTTTGGATTTCTTTCTGCCCCAGAGAGCAGAATGTTTTGGGGTTGTCGTAGGACACGCCGTTATTCGCCAGATAAGCCTCGCCCTTGGTCCGCATCCGATCCTTTTCAGCATCCGACTCGACATAGGAGCGGATTTCCGTGTCCGAGTACCCCAGATTATTCGCTTTGGACCGCAGTCCCCACATCACACTGATCGCTTTCAATCGCCGCCCGCTGATCGACGGGCAGAACTCGGAAATCTCATTTGCAATGGCGATGTAGTAGAGTTCGTTGTCGATCTCTTTGACATCCCTCAAGGGCGGCTTTGCTTCTGTCACCGTCGGCAAGGCCATCAGCGATGCGAGGGCAACTAGTTTTACAACAGACATGGGTTTTCCTTTCGTCTTGGACTGTCCAAGACGAAGCGGTTTGCCGCTGCTAGGCAATAACACCCTGCCCGCCCACCGAAGATATGGAAAAACACCGGTCATGGCCGCTGGCAGGTTCCTGCAAATGTCAGTTGATCATTGCTGACGCTGAGGTTCTGCGGGTCAGTATCCGGACCCACCTTCCAAGCAATCCGAGACGATCCGAAGTTCTGGATGCAGAATTTGGTACCTTCATGACGTCCGGCCTCGCGCGCACCATCGAGTGAAGCAGAGACGCCTTTGACGACAACCGTAAAGTCCGCGGGCGAGGTTTTCTTGTTGACCACCTTCGCCTTGGCCCTGAACGACTTGCCGTCGAACAAAAGCCGGTCTGCCGACGGCTTCACCAGACCGCATGCAGAAACACCAGCCAGCGCCAACACAACAATAAGGGCTTTGGGGGCCTTCATACTTTCCCTCTTTGTTTTCTGTTCCGCTGCGTCGCCATCAAAACGCCGCCACCAATGCCATAAGCCCGATCACGACCATGCACACCCAGCCGATCACATACAGAATTGTCCGCGGACCGCTGCTTGGCTTGCCAATCCCTTTCAGGTGCACAACCAGCATCGCCAAGCGCGCAACCAACGCCACTGAGGCCAGCAGGTTTACCCAGAACGGGCTGACGCCCAGCAAAATCGCCGCTGTTATGACAGTCACAAACGCAGGAAGTGTTTCCGTTCCATTCAGATAGGCCCGGTTCAGACGATACGCCTTGTCGGCATAGTCCTGCTCGGGTGTCGCACCGGGTGCCAGCCCTTTGGCTTGTTTGGCCAGTGCCGAAAACGGCGCCAGAAACAATACAACCAGCGTGAATAGCACAACCGACGCAATCGCGTGGCTATATTCAGCAAACACTTCCATCTTCGTTCACTCCGCTGCCATCGCACCCATACGGCCCGATTTCTGAGCCTTGATGCGGTCTTCGATCTCTTCCCGGAAATTGCGGATCAGGCCTTGGATCGGCCAGGCGGCCGCATCGCCCAAAGCGCAGATAGTGTGTCCTTCGACCTGTTTGGTCACGTCAAACAACATGTCGATCTCTTCCAGTTCAGCCTCGCCGCGCACCAGACGATCCATCACACGCATCATCCAGCCGGTGCCTTCGCGACACGGCGTACACTGGCCACAGCTTTCATGCTTGTAAAACTTCGACAGGCGCCAGATCGCCTTGATGATGTCGGTGGATTTGTCCATCACAATCACCGCTGCCGTACCCAGACCCGACCCCAGGTCGTTGCGCAGGTAATCGAAATCCATGATCGCGTCGCGCATGTTTTCACCGCGCACGCAGGGAACCGAGGATCCACCAGGGATAACCGCCAGAAGATTATCCCACCCGCCGCGAATGCCGCCGCAATGGGTTTCGATCAGCTGTTCGAACGGGATCGACATCGCCTCTTCGACGACACATGGGTTGTTCACGTGGCCCGAGATCGCAAACAGCTTGGTACCGGCGTTGTTCTGGCGACCAAATCCAGCGAACCAATCCGCACCCCGACGCAGAATGGTCGGCACCACCGCGATGGATTCCACGTTGTTCACAGTGGTTGGACATCCGTACAGCCCGGCACCCGCCGGGAACGGAGGTTTCATCCGCGGCATGCCCTTTTTGCCCTCAAGGCTTTCAATCAGGGCGGTTTCCTCGCCACAAATATAGGCCCCTGCCCCGTGATGAAGGAAAAGATCGAAATCCCAGCCCGAACCAGCGGCATTTTTGCCAAGAAGCCCCGCGTCATAGGCCTCATCAATCGCAGCCTGCAATGCCTCACGCTCGCGGATGTATTCGCCGCGCAGGTAGATATAGCAGGTATGTGCGTTCATCGCGAAAGAGGCGATCAGACACCCTTCAATCAACGTGTGGGGATCATGGCGCATGATCTCACGGTCCTTGCAGGTGCCGGGCTCGGATTCATCGGCATTCACAACCAGATAGGAAGGGCGACCGTCGCTTTCCTTTGGCATGAACGACCATTTCAGGCCAGTTGGGAAGCCCGCACCGCCGCGTCCGCGCAGCCCCGAATCCTTCATTGTCTGAATGATCCAGTCCCGGCCCTTTTCAATCAGGCCAGCTGTGCCGTCCCAATGCCCGCGGGCTTGCGCGCCTTTCAGCGTGCGTTCGTGCATCCCGTAGATGTTGGTAAAGATCCGGTCCTGATCCTTCAGCATCATTCGTTACCTTCAGCTGTCCTGACGCATGCGCCAGAGTTGAAAAATGTTCACACCCGCATAAATGAATGCCGCCAGAGCGGCAAAATCAAACAGCAGCGCGTGCCGGGCCGTTAAACCCAGCGCAGGGCCAATGAACAGGTTCATGGCAAGCCAGATCACCATCGTCACCGCAATGACGATGCCGATATGTCGGCCCTTTCGGGCTATAGCCTGATCCTTGTCCTTGTCCATCATCCCCCGATGCCCGGATAGGGCACCCGTTTAGTCTTTGTAGGTGCCATCTTCCTTGGCACGTTTGGCAAATTCGGTTTCCTCACCCGCCGCAAGCTTGGCTGCCTGTTCAATCCAGCCATCGCGTTCGATCCGGCCCTTGAACTTCAACCGTGCATCGACCCAGGCGACCTGTTCCGGTGTCCAGGCAGCGATCTGATCATAGTGGAAGAAGCCCAGCTCGTTCAGCGTCTGCTCCAGCTTGGGGCCTACGCCTTTCAACAGTTTCAGGTTATCTGCCTTGCCGTCGCGCGCGCCTGCCAGTGTTTCGGGCTGGTCCTCTTTCGCTGCCTTCGCCTCAGCGGCCTGTTTCGCAGCAGGTTTCGCCGGGGCTGGCGCTTTGGGCGGCTTCGGTGCCGCTTTTGTCGCTGCCGCCTTGCCATCCTTGCCCAACCAAGGGGTGAGGATCGGAACCTCGGTCCCGTCGATGCGCTTGACCGTATCGCCAATACCGGTGGCCAGTTCGACGCTGGCGTTATACCGGGCCTTTCCGGCCTCATGATCGGTCAGACTGGTCAGCCCTTTGAGCGGTTCAGCAGCATAACGTCCGTTTTGTGGGCCCGGCGTCGGAACTTTCCCCGCCACCAGATCATCGAGGATCTTGCCAAAGCTCTCGGCGGTCAGGTCTTCGTAGTAATCCTTGCCGATCTGCGCCATCGGCGCATTGGTGCAGGAGCCAAGGCATTCGACCTCTTCCCAACTCAGCTTGCCATCAGCCGACAGTTCGTGCGGTTTCGCCGAGATCTTTTCCTTACAGACCGCAATCAGGTCCTCTGCTCCGCAGATCATGCAGGAGGTCGTACCACAAACCTGAATATGCGCAGCCGACCCAACGGGTTGCAGTTGGAACATGAAGTAAAACGAAGCAACCTCAAGCACACGGATATAGGCCATACCCAGCATGTCGGCGACGGATTCAATCGCCGGACGGCTCAGCCATCCCTCTTGTTCCTGCGCGCGCCACAGAAGCGGAATGACCGCGCTGGCCTGACGGCCTTCGGGGTATTTGGTGATCTGCGCTTCGGCCCATTGCTGGTTGGCAGTGGTGAAGGCAAAGCTATCGGGTTGTTCGGGGTGAAGACGGCGGAGCATTAGCGGTCAATCTCTCCAAATACGACGTCCATGGTGCCGATGATTGCGGCGACGTCGGCCAGTTGGTGGCCCTTGGCAACGTGGTCCATGGCTTGCAGGTGCAGGAAACCCGGCGCGCGCAGTTTGGCGCGGTAGGGTTTGTTGGTGCCGTCGGCGACCAGATAGACGCCGAACTCGCCCTTGGGGGCTTCGACGGCAGCATAGACCTCACCGGCAGGCACGTGGAAGCCTTCGGTATACAGCTTGAAGTGATGGATCAGGCTCTCCATCGAGGTCTTCATGTCCGAGCGTTTCGGTGGAGTGATCTTGCCGCGGGCCAGAACGTCACCGGGACACTCGCGGATTTTGGCGATGGCCTGACGGATGATCAGCAGCGACTGGCGCATTTCCTCCATGCGGACAAGATAGCGGTCATAGCAATCGCCGTTCTTGCCGACCGGGATCTGAAACTCGAACTCGTCGTAGCACTCGTAGGGTTGCGCGCGGCGCAGGTCCCAGGCCAGCCCCGATCCACGGACCATCACGCCCGAGAAGCCGTATTTCTGGATGTCATCTTCGGTGACAATGCCAATATCGGCGTTACGCTGTTTGAAGATACGGTTTTCGGTCAGCAGCCCGTCAATGTCATCAAGGACGCTTGGGAACTCGTGACTCCAGGCCTCGATATCGTCCAGCAGTTCGGGCGGCAGGTCCTGATGGACACCACCGGGGCGGAAATAGGCGGCGTGCAGGCGGGCGCCACAGGCACGCTCATAAAACACCATCAGCTTTTCGCGTTCTTCAAAACCCCACAGCGGCGGGGTCAGAGCGCCCACATCCATCGCCTGCGTGGTCACGTTCAACAGGTGGTTCAGAATGCGCCCGATCTCGGAATACAGCACCCGGATCAGCGAACCCCGGCGCGGCACCTCGACCCCGGTCAGCTTTTCGATGGCCAGACACCAGGCATGTTCCTGGTTCATCGGTGCCACATAGTCCAGACGGTCGAAATACGGCAGGTTTTGCAGATACGTCCGGCTTTCCATCAGCTTTTCGGTGCCACGATGCAGCAGGCCGATATGCGGGTCGCAACGTTCGACAATCTCGCCGTCCAACTCGAGCACCAGACGCAAAACTCCGTGCGCCGCGGGGTGTTGCGGGCCGAAGTTGATGTTGAAGTTGCGGATCTTCTGCTCGCCGCTCAGCGCGTCCGTGCTGCCGTCATCATATCTTGAGCCGTCCATCAACGCCCTCGTTTCTTCTTTGCTTCGGCCCGAACCCGGACCTTTTCGGCCTCGACCGCCTTGACCGCAGACCCGGCCAGTAGAACCCCAAACGCGCCCAGAATGATCAACTCACCTATCATCTCAGCGGCGCTCCAACTCTTGCAGTTTCAGCCCGACCCACCACAGCAATGCGATCGTGCCAAAGGGAACCAGACACAGCAGGCACCAGTATTTGTTGATCCCGAAGAACGGCAAAATCTTCACCATCGGAATGATGGTCAGCGCAGACAGGATCAGCCACCAGATGCCACCCATTATTCGGTCTCCTGTTTCTCATCCCCTGGCAGAATGTAGTTCGCACCTTCCCATGGGGACATGAAATCAAACTGACGGTACTCCTGCACCAGACTGACCGGCTCGTAGACGACGCGTTTCTGCGCCTCGTCATAACGCACCTCGGTGTAGCCCGTGGTCGGGAAATCTTTGCGCAGCGGATGGCCACGGAAGCCATAATCCGTCAGGATGCGCCGCAAGTCTGGATGGCCCGAGAACAGGATGCCGAACATGTCGAACACCTCACGCTCGAACCAGTTGGCCGAGGGGTGGATATCGACTATCGAAGGCACCATGTCATCTTCGCGGATCGAAACCCGCAGACGGATGCGCTGGTTCTGGTACATCGACAGGAAGTGATACACCACGTCGAACCGCTTGGCGCGTTCGGGGTAATCGACGCCGGTGATATCCACCAGTGTCGAGAACTTGCAATTTTGGTCCGACCGCAGGAATTCTACGAATTCCACGAGGTTCGACGGCGCCACATCGACGTTCAGCTCACCATGGGTCACATCCCAGGACAGAACACAATCGGCTCGTTTCAGTTCAAGCTGGGTGCCGAGTTCTTTGAGTGCTTCGCTCATCTACCCTTCCCCTCAGCGTACAATTGTGCCGGTGCGGCGGATTTTGCGTTGTAGCTGTAGCAGACCGTAAAGCAGCGCCTCGGCGGTCGGAGGGCAGCCGGGCACATAGATATCCACCGGAACTACCCGGTCACAGCCACGCACGACAGAATAGGAATAGTGGTAGTAACCACCGCCATTCGCGCAGGACCCCATCGAGATCACATAGCGCGGCTCGGGCATCTGGTCGTAAACCTTGCGCAACGCAGGGGCCATCTTGTTGGTCAGCGTGCCGGCCACGATCATCACGTCAGATTGGCGCGGAGAGGCGCGCGGGGCGATGCCGAAACGTTCCGCATCATAGCGCGGCATCGAGGTGTGCATCATTTCAACCGCGCAGCAGGCCAGACCAAAAGTCATCCAGTGCAGCGAACCGGTACGAGCCCAGTTGATGATATCCTCGCTCGAGGTCAGCAGAAAACCTTTGTCCTGCAACTCGGCATTCAGGGCCTGGGTGGCGACTTCCTTGTCGACGCCAGCGGTGTTTGCACCGGTCATCACTCCCATTCCAGGGCCCCTTTCTTCCACTCATAGGCAAAGCCGATGGTCAGCACGGCCAGAAACACCATCATCGACCAGAAGCCGACATCGCTGATATTGCGGAACCCGACGGCCCAGGGAAACAGGAATGCGATCTCAAGATCGAAGATGATGAAGAGAATCGAGACCAGATAGAATCGGACGTCAAATTTCATTCGCGCATCGTCGAAGGCGTTGAAGCCACATTCATATGCGCTGACCTTTTCGGGGTCGGGATTGCGGACAGCCAGTACAACGGCGGCAAGAATCAGGACGATTCCAAGGCCTACGGCAACGGCCAGAAACACCAGAATCGGGAGGTACTCCCGCAGCAGGTCTTCCACGAATAGCTCCTTTCTTGCGCACGCATCTTGTCGGGTGCGCCGTCAATTGGCGTGTTGACTGGACATTCTCTATCCCCGCCGGGTCAGAGGGTCAACCGAACACAGCCCCGTTCACCATCAAACATACGCTTGACAGCGCGGCATAGAATCGCATTTCGCGCGTTTTGCATTGGCTTGCGGAAACTCGGTAAACTTACTTATTCCATGCAGGTTTACGTTTTTCGAAGAACGCCGCGATCCCTTCACGCGCCTCTTCCGTTTCCCAGCGTTCGACCAGTTCGTTGATGGTCTGGTCGATTGTGGCATCATCAATACGAGGTCCCAGAGTTCGAACCAGCGCCTTGGCAGATGCAACCGCCCCCGGCGCGCACGAAAGATAGGGCCGAACTTCCTCTTCTATCGCGGCCGCAAGCTGCTCGGAGGGCACAGCCTTTGCCAGCAATCCCAGATCAACCGCTTCGGGCGCATCGAACAACCGGGCCGACATGAACACACGCCGTGCCCGCGCCTCACCCATACGAGCGATAACATAAGGGCCGATTGTCGCCGGAATCAGCCCCAGCCGGGTCTCGGTCAGTCCCATCTTCAGACTATCTACACCGATGGCAACATCGCACACGGCGGCCATCCCAACGCCTCCGCCAAAGGCGTTGCCTTGTAGTGCCCCGATCAGGGGTTTGGGCATTGTGTTCAACGCCTGCAACATCTCGGCCAGCTTGCGCGCCTCGACAAATCGCGTCGCCTTGTCGGCCGCCATCTGGTCCTGCATCCACCCCAGATCACCACCGGCGCAAAACGTCTTTCCCGCAGCGGCCAGAACGACCACCCTGACAGAGCCATCCTGACCCAGTTGCGACGCGGCCTGTGTCAGCTCGGTGATCATTTGACCCGACAGCGCGTTGTGCTTTTCCGCCCGGTCCAGAGTTAACGTGGCAACACCGCGTTCGTCTGCTGAAATCGAGATTGTTTCGAACATGTTAGCCTCTCAACGCCTTGGCCATCTGCGCGGCCTCTTCGACCACATCGATATCCAGACCGGTTTGGTAGCCCAACCGGTGCAAATGCGCTGCAACGGTTTCAGTCGCGACATTGCCCGCGGCCCCCGGAGCATACGGGCAACCGCCAAGCCCACCCACGGCCGCATCGAACACGCGCACCCCCAGCGAAAGTGCCGCATCGATATTGTCGATTGCACGCCCATTGGTGTCATGAAAATGCCCGGCAAGCCGCGTCACAGGAACCCTTTCCCGCACCGCCAGAAGCATATGAGCGATCTTGTCTGGCGTGCCTTGCCCGATCGTGTCCCCCAATGACACCTCGTAACAGCCCAACGCAAACAGCCGGTCGGCAACTTCGGCCACTTTCTCGGGCGGGGTCGGGCCGTCATAAGGGCAATCCGTCACGCAAGAGACATAGCCGCGAACCGGAAGGTCGATATGGCGCGCCGCTTCGAGAATCGGCGTGAACCGTTCGATTGACTCGGCGATCGAGGCATTGATGTTTGCCTTGGAAAACCCCTCGGAAGCAGACGCAAAAATGGCAATCTCATCCGCTTTGGCGGCCAGCGCATCCTCGTATCCGCGCATATTCGGCGTCAACGCCGCGTACCGCACTCCGTCCGCGCGGGTAATACCGGCCAGAACTTGCGCCGACCCCGCCATTTGAGGAACCCATTTAGGAGAGACAAAGCTTGCAACTTCGATCCGTCGAAATCCGGCGCGGCTGAGGCAATTGATCAGCGCCACCTTGTCGGCAACCGGTATCTCACGTGTTTCGTTTTGTAGCCCGTCGCGCGGTCCAACTTCGTAGATTTCGACCAGATCACCCATGTCAGAACCCCTTATGGCTTGTTCTCATTCCAAATACGGATCGCGCGACCGTGCCACGTCAAACCGCGCGGGTACAGATCACTCTTCTTCCAAACGCACCAAAGCCGCCCCAGCCTCGACCTGCGCGCCATCTTTGACCAGCACCTCGGCCACCACACCATCTCGCGCGGCCAGCAACGAATGCTCCATTTTCATCGCTTCGAGAATAGCCAAACGGTCGCCTTCTTGAACGGTTTGCCCCGCGGTGGCAAAGACTGCCTTGACCAGACCCGGCATCGGCGCCTCGATCACGTTGGTGTCACCCGTCGCGCTGGCATCCCGGTCAAGCGGATCGATAACGTCGAAACTGCGACCGTAGTCAGTAAATACGGTCAAAGTAGTTCCGCTGACAGCCACCCGGGGCATCGGTGCGCCGCTCAGCGCCCACCGCCCCGAGATCCGCTCGGCCACGACACGGTGTTCGCCCAGCTGCCAAAGCTGGCGATCCGACCCGTCGACTTGCACGTCCAGATCAAGAACTTCTCCCTGATCGGACAATTGCACCGCCCGATGCAACGGAGCCCAGAGCGAAAACCCGGTGTCAGGCGCGACATCCACCAGATTCAGTGCGGTCATCGCGGCCGCAACAGCGGTTGTGGCAGACGTCGTCGCTTCCCGCACCAACCCATCAAGATCGCGCCCGATCAGGCCCGTATCCACATCACCCGAGGCAAATCCATCATGGCGGGTCAGCGCGCCCAGAAAGGCGAGATTCGTAACGGTGCCCGCCACTTCGGTTTCCCGCAGCACTCGGTTCAACGTCTCAAGCGCGACGGCGCGGGTCGGACCGTGCACCACCACTTTGGCAATCATCGGATCATACCACGGGCTGATGGTGTCACCTGTGCGAACGCCACTATCCGCACGGCAGTTGGCCGGGAAAACCAGATGGGTCAATGTACCTGTCGCCGGCAAGAACCCTTTTGGTACATCCTCGGCATAAAGCCGGGCCTCGAATGCGTGACCCGAGATCGACAGATCATCCTGTTGCCTGGGAAGGCTCTCTCCTGCCGCAACGCGCAACTGCCATTCGACCAGATCGACGCCAGTGATGGCCTCTGTTACCGGATGTTCCACCTGTAGGCGCGTGTTCATCTCCATGAACCAGAACCTGTCGGGGCGCAGCCCGTCTGAGGCATCGACAATGAATTCAACCGTGCCTGCGCCCTTATACCCGATCGCCTCGGCGGCGCGCACACCAGCCTGACCCATAGCCTCGCGCATCTCAGCCGTCATACCCGGCGCCGGAGCCTCTTCGATCACCTTCTGATGGCGGCGTTGCAACGAGCAGTCGCGTTCGAACAGATGCACGGCATGTTTACCATCGCCAAACACCTGCACTTCGATATGGCGGGGTTTGGCCACGAATTTCTCGACCAGCACGGCGTCGTTGCCAAAAGCGGTCTTGGCCTCGCCCCGCGCGCTGTCGAGCGCGGCGGCGAAATCCTGAGGCCGTTCAACAAGGCGCATTCCCTTGCCGCCACCGCCCGCAACGGCCTTGATCAGAACCGGATAGCCGATGGCGTCAGCCGCCCCCGCCAGGTGTTCGGGATCCTGATTGTCGCCGTGATAGCCGGGCACCACGGGCACGCCAGCCTGTTCCATCAACACCTTGGCCGCATCCTTGAGGCCCATTTTGCGGATCGCATCCTCTGATGGGCCGATAAAGGTCAAACCCGCGGCCTCGACCGCGTCGACAAAATCGGGGTTCTCTGACAGGAATCCATAGCCGGGATGAATAGCCTGCGCGCCGGTATCCAGCGCCGCCTGAATGATCACATCGCCCTTCAGATAGCTTTCCGCCGGGGCGGGGCCGCCGATATGAATGGCCTCATCCGCCATCTGCACATGCTTGGCCGCCGCGTCCGCATCGGAATAAACAGCAACGCAAGATACGCCCATCCTCTGAGCGGTTTCCATAACCCGGCAAGCAATCTCGCCCCGGTTGGCAATCAGGATTTTGTTGAACATAGCTTACCCCTCAACCGCCAGATCTTCGACAAGTCGAAATCGCTCGCATAGCAGCACCATCTCGGGATCAAATCCGCCATTGCGTTCGAAATACTGGCGATGACCCTCTCTCCATCCCTCAAGCGTTTCATTTTCGCCCTCTGCCAACGCGAAATCCTCGGTTACGTCGCAGTATCGGCAGGTCGAGACCTCGACCGTTTCGATCACCAAGGCCGGACGATCATCCCATTCCATCGCAATATCCCTCCGACCGACCACAGGAGTGTCAGGGCTGCCTTCGGGATAGTCGGGCAACGCACCACAGGTTGCCGTTTTCCGCCCTGATCGTACCAATGCCAGCAGCTCAGCACTCAGCCGGGCATTGTCACCAAACTTGAAAGTCTGGGCACCCGGATAGCGTGCCATGACGTCATTCAATGAAACGTTCATCTTACATCCTGAACACGCCGAAACGTGTCTCCTCTATCGGGGCGTTCAGTGCGGCGCTCAGAGACAAGGCGAGCACATCGCGACTTTTGCGCGGGTCGATGATGCCGTCATCCCAGAGACGGGCCGAGGCATAAAGCGGGTGCGATTGCTCTTCGAACATCTCCAGCGTCGGACGTTTGAATTCGGCCTCTTCCTCGGCCGACCAGGTGCCGCCCTGTCGTTCGATCCCATCGCGCCTGACTGTCGCCAATACGCCTGCGGCCTGCTCGCCCCCCATCACCGAAATCCGAGAGTTCGGCCATGTCCACAGAAACCTTGGCTGATAGGCGCGTCCTGCCATGCCATAGTTCCCGGCCCCAAACGAGCCGCCCACCAGCATCGTGATCTTGGGAACGCTCGTCGTTGCAACTGCCGTCACCATCTTGGCGCCGTGGCGGGCGATCCCTTCGTTCTCGTATTTGCGGCCTACCATAAAGCCGGTGATGTTCTGCAGGAAGACCAGGGGCGTTTTGCGCTGCGAACACAGCTCGACAAAATGCGCGCCCTTTTGCGCAGCCTCCGAGAACAGCACGCCATTGTTGGCAATGATCCCGACTGGGCACCCTTTGACATGGGCAAAGCCGGTGACCAGTGTCTCGCCAAAGCGGGGTTTGAACTCATCAAACCGAGAGCCATCGACCAGCCGTGCGATCACTTCACGGATGTCATAGGGCGTGCGCAAGTCGGCGGGAACGACACCCAGAATTTCATCCGGATCATAAGCTGGCTCCTCGGGTGCTTCGAACAGTAGGCCGGGCTTCAGCCCGGCACCCCCCAATGACCCGACAGCCCGCCGCGCCAATGCCAGCGCATGTGCATCATCTTCGGCCAGATAATCCGCCACACCCGACAGGCGTGTGTGCACATCGCCGCCACCCAGATCCTCGGCGCTAACAACCTCACCCGTTGCAGCTTTGACCAATGGTGGCCCTGCCAGAAAGATCGTGCCCTGTTCCTTTACGATGATCGTCACATCGGACATCGCAGGTACATAGGCCCCACCCGCCGTGCATGATCCCATCACCACGGCAATCTGAGGGATACCCTTCGCGCTCATCCGCGCCTGATTGTAGAAGATACGCCCAAAGTGGTCGCGGTCTGGGAACACCTCATCCTGATTGGGCAGGTTCGCGCCGCCACTGTCGACCAGATAGATGCACGGCAGATTGTTTTCCTCGGCAATCTCCTGCGCGCGCAGGTGCTTCTTGACGGTCATCGGATAATAGGTGCCGCCCTTCACGGTGGCATCGTTACACACCACCATGACTTCGCGCCCCTGCACCCGGCCAATCCCCGCGATGACCCCGGCACAAGGTGCTGCATCGCCATACATCCCATGTGCCGCTGTCGCCCCGATTTCAAGGAACGGCGACCCCGGATCAAGCAGGTTCGCCACCCGCCTGCGCGGCAACATCTTGCCTCGGGATTCATGCCGCGCGCGGGATTTCTCGCCCCCGCCCATGCGGGCTGCTTCGGCAGCAGCAGAGATTTGCGCCAGCGCATCGAGATGAGCGGTGCGGTTTGTCTTGAAGCCCTCGGAGCCGGGCATGGCTTTGGATGTGAGTTTCATTTGTAGATATCCACCTTCAATGCCCGATTACTTATGGGCAAGACCACCACTGCGAAGTAAATTATGTAGAAGATTACGCTCTTTGCAGAAGACGAGAGGGGCCAATTGAACAGCCCTTCAGGGTTGTTCAAATTGATACTAATCTCATCCAGTGCCAAGAATGGCAAAGGCAGCGTCATCAGAAAAAGCAATAGTAAGAAATGAAAAACCCCATTCTTGGACTTAACGCGCAGCCAAGCTTCGCAGTTACCACACCTTACAGCTGGCACGTACTCCTCACTGCCAACCATAGTGTTCAAAACACTCAAGGGCTGCGGCACCCCACATTTAGGGCACTTTAACCCTGACAGACGCCGCAGAATCTTATTCATTTCAATTCCCCCGCCGCCCGCGCCTTCAGTTCCTTTCGGATCACCTTCCCCGTCACCGTCATCGGCAGCTCCTCCAGAAACGCCACCTCGCGCGGATACGAATAATGCGCCAGACGGTCTTTGACCCAGTCCTGCAACTCGCGCTCCGTGGCCTCAGCACCCGTCTTCAACACTACATAAGCCTTGACGATCTCGGTCCGCAGCTGGTCAGGTTTTCCGACCACGCCTACCGTCGCCACCGCCGGGTGGGTCAGCAGGCAATCCTCGATCTCAGCTGGGCCAATGCGATACCCGGCGGAGGTAATCACGTCATCGTCCCGACCGACAAATCGCAGATAGTCGCCCTCCCACACGCCGCGGTCGCCGGTGATCAGCCAGTCGCCGCGAAACTTGTCTGCGGTCGCTTCGGGGCGGTTCCAGTATTCCAGCAGCATCGAGGCCGAGCCGTGCCGGATGGCGACGTCGCCCTCGTCCCCGGTCGGGTTTCCGTCCTCATCAATCACCGCAACCTCATGCCCCGGCACCGGTTGGCCGATACAGCCGGGGCGCACAGGGAAATCTTCGGCGCAGGAGGATACGACCATGTTGCACTCGGTCTGGCCGTAAAACTCGTTGATCGTCAGACCAAAGGCCTTCTGTCCCCATGCCAGCATTTCGGCACCCAGCGGTTCACCCCCGGACGCGACCGAGCGCAGACCGGGGATCACCTGATCTGCTGCCTTGAGCATTCGCAGCGCCGTTGGTGGGAAAAAGACGTTCCGCACCCCGCCACGCGCGATGATGTCAGCGCAGGCCTTGGGGGTGAATTTCTCAAGCCGTGCCGCGACAACAGGAATGCCCAGCGCAAGACCCGGCATCAGCACGTCGAACAACCCGCCGATCCACGCCCAATCCGCCGGGGTCCAAAGACAGTCGCCTTCGCGCAAGTGATTATGGCTGATCGAAACGCCTGGCAAATGACCGGTCAGGACCCGGTGTCCATGCAGCGCGCCCTTCGGGCTGCCGGTTGTGCCCGAGGTATAGATCAACACAGCCGGATCGTCAGGGCCGGTCGTGGCGAATGTTACAGCGGGGCCATCTTCGCCAATCACCGATGCAATCAAGGGCGTGGCCAGATCACCCAACAGATCAGCCCCTTCGGCGTCGGTCAGTACAATCCGGGCACCAGCGTCACTGACCCGCGACCGCAACGCGTCCTGCTTGAACAGTTTGAACAAAGGGACCGACACAGCCCCGATCTTCCAGATCGCCAGATGGGCCGCCGCGCACCATGGCGACTGGCTCAGCAACACTCCGACGCGATCACCGGGTTGCACATGGCGCAATAATGCGCGGGCTATTCCGTCTGTCATTTGCGACAGCTGCGCAAAGCTGATGTGCTGCGGGTCAGGTCCGGTCAAATCGATCAGCGCGACCTGGTCCCCCGCATGCCGCAGGCACTGCTGCGCCATGTTCAGCCTGTCCGGCAGATCCCAGCCTCCATCCGGGCGCAAACCTGGTATGCGCTCAACGGTCAGCACGGCGAATTTTCCCTATATTTCCTGCGCTTCGCGGTTCAACTGCACCCAACTCCTTCACATAAACTTGATGCAGATCAGAGTGGGCAGTTCCAATCGCTGCAACACCAAGGTCATCAACAGAACCAAAGGCAATACAATGACCAAGAAACTCGCCGCATTGACCCTTTCCACCGCGTTGGTGGCTCTGGCTGCTCCTGCGTTTGCCCAATCTCAGGGGGATTGGACGCTCGGAATCGGTGTGGGGTACCTGGACCCGAAATCCAACAACGGAACACTGGCCGGCCTGAGCGCCGATATCGACTCGGATACGCGCCCGATCTTCACCGCCGAGTATTTCATCCAGGACAACCTGGGGATCGAGCTGCTGGCCGCGACCCCGTTCAAACATAACGTCACCTTGGGCGGAAGCGTGGACGCTGGCAGCGTCAAGCATCTGCCGCCCACCTTGTCGCTGAACTATCACTTCCCGACCAATAGCGCCTGGAAGCCCTATGTCGGTGCCGGTCTGAACTATACCATCTTCTTTGACGAGCAATCTGCCCTTGGCAACCTCAAGGTCGATGATTCCTTCGGCGTTTCGCTGCAAGCCGGTCTCGACTACATGATCACCGACAAAGGTGCGGTCCGTCTGAATGTACGCTGGTTCGACATCGACTCGGACGTCACGCTGAACGGAGCCGATATTGGCACTGCGAACATCGACCCTTGGCTGGTCGGTATATCCTACGTTCATCGCTTCTGATCCTTTGATCGAAACGCCCCGCTGTAACCTCGTCTGCGGGGCGTCTTCATTCAGCGCATTTCGTTCATCATTTCCCGGCCGATCAGCATCCGTCGAATCTCGCTGGTGCCTGCGCCGATCTCCATCAGCTTGGCGTCCCGGAAGATCCGGCTAACCGGTGCGTCAGACAGAAACCCTGCCCCGCCCAGCGCCTGAACCGCCTGATGCGCCTGAACCATCGCCTGTTCGGATGCGTAAAGACAGCACGCCGCTGCATCCTGCCGGGTGACGTCCCCACGATCACAGGCCTTAGCCACCTCATAGACATAGGCCCGCGCCGAGTTCATCGCGGTATACATGTCGGCAATCTTGCCCTGCATCAGTTGGAAGCTGCCAATCGGTTTGCCGAATTGCTTGCGCTCGGCCAGATACGGCATCACCTCATCCAGACAGGCGGCCATGATGCCGGTGCCGATCCCGGCCAGAACCACGCGCTCATAGTCCAGACCTGACATGAGCACGGCTACGCCCTTGCCCTCTTCTCCCAACACGTTCTCGAACGGCACTTCAACATCTTCAAAGATCAGTTCGGCTGTGTTCGACCCGCGCATCCCCAACTTGTCGAAATGGGGCGAGGTCGAAAAACCCTTCATCTCTTTTTCAATCAGAAATGCGGTAATGCCTTTTGATCCGGCATCGGGGTCCGTCTTGGCATAAACCACCAGTGTATCCGCGTCCGGCCCGTTTGTGATCCAGTACTTGTTGCCGTTCAGGCGGTAATGGTCGTTGCGTTTTTCCGCCCGCAGCTTCATCGACACCACGTCTGAACCTGCGGAAGGTTCCGACATTGCCAGCGCGCCTACGTGTTCGCCCGAGACCAGGCGCGGCAGGTATTTCTGTTTCTGCTCTTCCGAACCGTTCAGCTTGATCTGGTTCACACACAGGTTGGAATGCGCCCCATAAGACAACGAAACCGAGGCCGAAGCACGCGCGACCTCTTCGACAGCAATTGTATGCGCCAAATAGGACATGCCCGCACCGCCGTATTCTTCTGGCACGGTGACACCCAAAAGACCAAGCTCTCCCATTTCTTTCCACAGTTCATTCGGAAAGCTGTTCTTGGCATCAATCTCAGCCGCCATCGGCTTGACGCGCTCCTGCGCCCACCGATGTACCATCTCGCGCAGGGCGTTCACATCCTCACCCAGATCAAACTTCATCGTGGCCATGAACATCTGTGTCCTCCCTCCGCATTAATGAACAAGTGTTCAATAAATCTCTAACAGCGAATCTGTCTCCGGTCAATCTTTGTGAAAGCCTGGACCAAAACACAAAACGCCGCCCGGACCGGGCGGCGCTCTCAAGGGTCGAGCGTGCGCTGAAAGCGCACTCTGTTTGGCTAGGATTGATAAACTGCGCCCACTTCGGCTCGGATGATGCGCGCGATCACTCGGCAATCCTCCAGCGAAAAGGTCAGCGGCACACGCATATCCATGATGCCTGCCAGAACACGGTCACTTTCCGGCATCCGTTCGCTTTCGAAATATCTCCAGCTGTCATAGCGCGACGTGAACCCTGTTGGCTCAGCCCCGCCAAACCATTTGATCTCGACCCCACGCGCGGCGCAGCGGCTGGTAACGTCCGCTATCCGCTCAGGCGACCAATCCAGCAGCAGGAACTGGATCGAAGACCCGACATAGGTTTCCTCTTCGGGTCGCTCGACTATCGTCAGGCCCGGAGTGCCGCGCAGCCCGGTCTCGATCTCGCGATAGCGCTCGTTCCACCGTTTCACCTGCCGGTCCAGATCCCGCAACTGAGGGCGCAGGATGGCGGCACGCAAATTGTCCATGCGACCGGACACATTGGGTGTGGTGTACTTTATCCGCTCGAACACTTCAGGTCCCGGCGCCGCCAGATGGCGTTCATACAGCATGTATGAGCCCGACAGCATTGTAGCCTTGGCCGCCAGTTCCGCGTCATCAGTAACCAGCAAACCGCCCTCGCCCGAGTTTACGTGCTTATAGGTCTGGCATGAATAACACCCGATCGCCCCCTGCCGCCCCGACAACTGACCGCGCCAAGCCGCGCCCATCGTGTGTGCGCAATCCTCGATCACGATAACGCCTGCCGCGTCACACATCTGCATCAGACGATCCATGTCGCACAGATGCCCGCGCATATGGCTGAGCATCAGGACACGGGCCTGATCCAGTTTGCCCTCAAGATCCTCCAGATCGATGGTCAGGTTTTCGGAGACGCCGACAAAGATCGCACGCGCCCCGACCGAGGCAATTGATCCCGGCACCGGGGCCAGAGTGAACGCGTTGGTCAGAACCGGGTCGCCCGGCTGCACACCGACGGCCCGCAACGCGGTGGCAAGCGCATAACCGCCAGAGGAAACCGCCAGACAATACTTGGACCCCATCTGTGCCGCAAATTCCTGCTCTAGCAGGGCCGTTTCCCCCAACTCACCGGGGACCACGTTATAGCGATGCAGCCGCCCGTGACGCAGAACAGCCAGTGCTGCCTCAATTGCGTCGTCTGGAAGGGGTTCCTGCTGTGTGAAATTACCAGTGAATGTTTCCGTCATGGTCTTTTTCTGGACCTCCGACAGGGTCCGGTCAAGGTTTCAGGCTGCCGCACCGATCAGATCAGGCACAAGATCGGGCAAGTCGTCAAAGTGATGCAGCAGGGCTTCGGGCTCCAGCGCTGCCATGTCCTCTCCTGACGGTCCGAAAGTCACCAAAACCGATGGGACCCCTGCCGCTCGGGCGGTATTGCGGTCGGTATCCGAGTCTCCGATCAGCACGCACCAGGCCGGATCCCCCCCGGCCCGTCGCGCAGCCTCGCGCAGAGGGGCCGGGTCCGGCTTGCGCACTGGCAGCGTATCCGCCCCGACCAACGAGGCAAAACGATCCCGCACTCCCATGCGTGTTAGTAACAATTCGGCCAGATGTTCCGGCTTGTTGGTGCAAATGCCGACACCGTAGCCCGCGTTACTCAGCATCTCGACGGCTTGTAACGCTCCCGGATAGAAGCTTGTGTGGGTGTCGATATCCTGCGCGTAAGCCTCAAGCAGAACAGGATAATAGGTCTGAACGGTGTCCTCGTCGTAAGCTCCAACGCGTTTCAGCCCTTGGGTTAACATCATGCGCCCGCCGCGCAACGCAATGCCTGCATCCTGCCCATGGACCAGCACATCACCATGCCCCATTTCGCGAAAACAATGGTTCGCCGCTGTCAGCAAATCGCCCGATGTATCCGCCAATGTGCCGTCCAGATCGAAGATGACGGTCCGCATGTTGCCTCCTGTTTCGGCAGGTTTTCGCCGTGTCCTGTTTCAATCGGCAATCTTGTTTGATGGCCGAACAGCTTGCGCCTTTGCCCTCAGCGGATAAAACGGTCGGCAACAAAACACAAAGAGAAAACGATTTCATGACCATTGCCCTTGTCATCCTTGCCGCCGGAAAAGGCACCAGGATGAATTCGGATCTTCCCAAAGTCCTGCATCCCATCGCTCAGGCTCCGATGCTTGTTCACGCGATGCGCGCCGGGTCTGTCCTGTCGCCCGAACGTACGGTGATCGTTACCGGCCACGGGTTCGAGGCTGTAGCAAAGGTTGCTCAGGACGAAGACGAAGATGCCCGGATAGCCGTTCAGGAAGAACAGTTGGGTACGGCCCATGCGGTCGGTCAGGCCAGGACAGCACTGGAAGGGTTCGACGGTGATATCGTGGTTCTTTTCGGCGACACCCCGTTTTTACAACCCGACACGCTGGAACGGATGGTCGAGGCTCGATCCCAAAATGACCTGGTCATCCTTGGGTTCGATGCGGCTGATCCGGCCCGCTATGGCCGGTTGGTCATGAATGGCGACACGTTGGAACGCATTGTCGAATTCAAAGACGCATCAGATGAAGAGCGCGCCATAACATTTTGTAACTCGGGCCTTTTAGCTTGTAATGCCCAGTTGCTTTTTTCGCTGATTGACGCCGTTGAAAACAACAATGCCTCTGGGGAATACTACCTGACAGACGTAGTTGAGATCGCCCGCAACCGCGGTCTGAACGTAACCGCCGTCGCCTGTGACGAGGCGCAGACGCTGGGCGTGAACTCACGCGCTGATCTGGCCGCCGCCGACGCCGTATTTCAGGCGCGCGCGCGGGCAGAACTGCTGGATATGGGTGTCACATTGATGGCACCGGATACGGTATACCTGTCCGCAGACACTGTGATTGGGCGTGACACAGTTATCGAACCCAACGTGGTCTTTGGCCCCGGAGTGACCGTCGAAAGCGGCGCGAGCATCCGGGCCTTCTCCCATCTGGAAGGGTGCCATGTCAGTCGCGGTGCCATCGTCGGCCCCTACGCGCGGCTGCGCCCCGGCGCGGAACTGGCCGAAAACACGCGGGTAGGCAATTTCGTTGAAATCAAGAATGCCGAAATCGCCGAAGGCGCGAAGGTCAACCACCTCAGTTATATCGGGGACGCATCAGTGGGTGCTGCGACGAATATCGGCGCGGGAACAATCACCTGCAACTATGATGGCGTGATGAAGCACAAAACCACCATTGGTGCGAATGTCTTTATCGGCTCCAACACCATGCTCGTGGCCCCAGTCACTGTGGGCGATGGCGCAATGACAGCGACAGGCACCGTGGTGACCAAAGACGTAGCGCCCGAGGCGTTGGCCGTGGCGCGCGCCAAGCAGGAAAACAAACCCGGCTACGCGCGAAAACTGTTTGATATGTTGAAGGCGAAGAAGGCTCGCCGCGATAACGAGGCCTGAGATATGTGTGGAATTGTAGGTGTCTTGGGCCAGCATGAAGCGGCCCCTATTCTGGTAGAAGCCCTGAAACGGCTGGAATATCGCGGCTATGACAGCGCCGGGATTGCAACCGTTAATGACGGTGTCCTGGGTCGTCGGCGTGCGGTCGGCAAACTGGTCAACCTCAGCGATCTGTTGGTGCATGATCCGCTGCCCGGTAAATCCGGCATTGGTCACACCCGATGGGCCACACATGGTGCGCCTTCCGTCAACAACGCGCATCCCCACAAGGCGGGCCCGGTGGCCGTGGTTCACAACGGAATTGTCGAAAACTACCGCGACCTGAGGGCGGAACTGGCCAAACACGGTGTCGCCTTCAAGACCGAAACCGACACTGAAACCGTCGCGCTGATGACGGAACATCACCTCAACACAGGCATGTCCCCGGTCGAGGCCGCCTTCAAGACTATCGACAAGTTGGAAGGTGCTTTCGCCCTTGCATTCCTTTTCGATGGTGAGGACGACCTGATTGTAGCGGCCCGCAAAGGATCACCCCTGGCCATCGGCCACGGCGATGGTGAGATGTATGTGGGCTCGGACGCCATTGCCCTTGCGCCGCTGACCAACCAGATCACTTATCTTGAGGAAGGCGACCGCGCGGTTCTGACCCGAACATCGCTGGAAATCCGCAACGAAGCCGGTGAACTGGCCAACCGGGAAAAGCGCAAGATCAAGCTGGATCATGCGCGCGCCGACAAGGGCGAGCACAAGCATTTCATGGCCAAGGAAATCGCTGAGCAGCCTATCGTCGTGGCCGAGGCCATCCGATCCTACCTGCCCACGGGCGGTGATCGAGTGGTGTTCCCCAACGCCGAGCTGGATTTCAGCAAGCTGGACCGCCTGACCATGGTCGCCTGCGGCACCGCGTTTTATGCCTGCCTGACTGCGAAATACTGGTTCGAGCAACTGGCAAAGATGCCGGTCGAGGTCGATATCGCCAGCGAGTTTCGCTATCGTGAACCTCCGATCACGGGTCGCACACTGGCGCTGTTTGTCAGCCAGTCAGGAGAAACCGCGGACACCCTGGCCGCGCTGCGCTATTGCGAGGGCAAGGCGGACAAGATCGTTTCTGTCGTCAATGTCCCTGAAAGTTCGATTGCTCGGGAAAGCGATATCGCCCTGCCGATCCATGCTGGCGTTGAAATCGGTGTGGCTTCGACCAAGGCCTTCACCTGTCAACTAAGCGTTTTGCTGATGCTCGCGCTCAAGGCGGCGACAGATCGCGGCACCCTGACGGATGAGGAAATCGCCGATCATGCCGCTGCGCTGCGCGGATTGCCGACCGTGCTGAACACGGCACTGGATCAGAACCGGGCGATCCGCAAGGCGGCCCAACGCCTGTCCGAGGCGCGCGACGTTCTGTTCCTGGGCCGTGGCCTGATGTATCCGCTGGCAATGGAAGGGGCGCTGAAGCTCAAGGAAATCAGCTACATCCACGCCGAAGGTTATGCGTCAGGAGAGTTGAAACATGGCCCCATCGCCCTGATCGACAAACATATGCCCGTGGTTGTCATGGCGCCCCGAGACACGGTGTTCGACAAGACCGTGTCAAACATGCAGGAAGTGATGGCGCGCAAGGGCAAAGTGATCCTTGTGTCTGATGATGATGGAATTGACGAGGCCGGAGACGGAGTCTGGAGCACGATCCGGATGCCGCATGTTCACACCAGTCTTGCGCCGATCCTTTATTCGGTTCCCGCACAGTTGCTGGCCTATCACACAGCTGTAGCCAAAGGGACGGATGTAGACCAGCCGCGCAATCTGGCAAAATCAGTGACGGTAGAGTGACCCATGTCCAAACAGTTTCCCCGGCTTGATGACGCGCATCAAAAGTTCATCGAAGATCAGCATATGTTCTTCGTCGGCACCGCCGGGACCGAGGGAAAGGTCAATATCTCGCCCAAAGGTATGGACTCGCTGCGGGTGCTGGGGCCAAACCGCATCGTCTGGATGAACCTGACTGGCAGCGGCAACGAGACGGCGGGGCATCTGATGCAGGTCAACAGGATGACACTGATGTGGTGCTCCTTCACCACGCGCCCACTGATCCTGCGCACATATGGCACAGCCCGCACTCTGCACGTCAGAGATGAGGGCTGGGATGAACTGGCCAATCTTTTCCCCAACCACCGCAGCGCGCGACAGATCTATGACCAGTCGATCGAAATGGTTCAGACCTCTTGCGGGTATGCAGTGCCGTTCATGGAATTCAAGTCCGACCGCGACACGATGCAGAAATGGGTCGATGGCAAGACGGACGGCGACATCCGGTCTTATTGGGCCGAAAAGAACAGCCAGACGATTGACGGCGAACCGACAGGCGCTCCGGTCTGCCCCCAATGCTGACCCCTTTTCTTGATCAGATCAAAGCCCATGCCGACCCCGAACGTGCGGGTCAGATGGCCAGTTATCACAAGGCGGATCGCGTCTATCTGGGTGTCGCCAATCCGGTTCTCAACGATCTGACCAAAACATGGCGGCAAGAGCTGGATGTGAACAAACGCGTCACGCTGGCCAGGGCGCTGTGGCAAACCGATATCCACGAAGGGCGCCTTGCCGCGGCCAAGCTTCTGACCCAGGCCCGCATCCGGCCCGACGATCAGGTTTGGGACCTGCTTCAAAGCTGGCTACCGGATTTTGACGCCTGGGCCGTCGCCGATCATGCCTGCATGGCGATGCAAAAACGACTGATGGCCGACCCCGAGAGACTGATTGTCGTCGAACAGTGGACTCAGTCCGATCACATGTGGACCCGGCGCGCGGCCCTTGTCGCAACACTGCCCTGGACCAAACAGAACCACCCCAAGCCCGAAGACCTGCAACGTCGCGACTGTATCCTCGGCTGGGCCGCCGGATATGTCCCTGACCGCGACTGGTTTATTCAGAAATCAATCGCCTGGTGGCTGCGGGAACTGTCCAAACACGACCCCGAACGCGTGATCGCGTTTTTGGACAGACATGGTGGTGCCATGAAGCCGTTTGCCCGCCGCGAAGCAGCCAAATACCTGAAAAGTCAGTCGGCATAAACCGCGACTTCGACCAGTTCGTCCAATGGCACCAGAAGGGCCCGCATGGCATCCAGCGACAAGCGACTGCCGCTACTTTCCGGGCCTGCGGCAGGAACCAGAGTGATATAGGCCTGCGCGCCGGTTTTGGGCACAACAACCCGCGCCGTTACCTCGCTATCGACCAGCGGCGTCTGCATCCAGCGTCCTGGCGTGGTCGGATCACCAAGCCCGGCAATGGTTGTTTTGGCCCCGACCCAACTGGGGCGTGCCGCAACCGGTTCGGGCTGAAGAACCTCCTCAGCGACAACCGGCGCAGTTTCGACATCCGATACGGCCTCAGCCGCCTCACCCCCGGACCCGAATACACGTTCCGTCGTTGCCCGGACAGTGTCGCACCCGGTCAAAACAACGCATAGAAATACAAATGTCTTTTTCATGCCCGGAAACTACAACCCCATGCTGGCGTGATCCAGTGCAAAGCGCAGTTCGCACTTGTCGCAGGCAGGTTACAGCTTTACCTATGTCGCATGTCTGCTCCGCTCATCGACCCGTTTGCCCGCGCCATCACATATCTCCGCGTCTCCGTTACGGACCGCTGTGATTTTCGTTGCGTCTACTGCATGTCCGAAAACATGACCTTTCTGCCCAAGAAAGACCTTCTTACGCTGGAAGAGCTGGATCGCATGTGCTCGACCTTTGTAAGAATGGGCGTTGAGAAACTGCGCATTACCGGCGGTGAGCCATTGGTTCGTCGCAATATCATGACTTTCTTCAACGCCATGACTCGCCACTTGGACAGCGGTGCGTTGAAAGAGCTGACGCTGACGACAAACGGTTCGCAATTGCATCGCTTCTCCGAAGATCTATATGCCGCCGGTGTGCGCCGTGTGAATGTATCCCTGGATACTCTGGATGACGACAAATTTGCCAAGGTCACACGCTGGGGCCGCCTCAAACAGGTACTGAACGGCATCGACGCGGCGCAGAAGGCAGGGCTGCGGATCAAGATCAACGCTGTTGCGCTCAAGGGTTTCAACGAACCCGAACTGCCCAAGATCACTGAATGGTGCGCCGAGCGCGACATGGACCTGACCTGGATCGAGGTCATGCCGATGGGCGATATCGGCAACGAGGATCGCCTGGACCAGTACTGGTCGCTCAAGGACGTGCGCAAAGAGTACGAAAACCATTACACAATCACGGATCTGGCCGAACGCACTGGCGGCCCGGCCCGCTATATCAGGCTGGAAGAAACCGGTCAGAAGATCGGCTTCATCACGCCCCTGTCCCACAATTTCTGCGAAAGCTGCAACCGCGTGCGCCTGACCTGTACTGGCGAGCTTTATATGTGTCTTGGGCAGGAGGACATGGCTGATCTGCGCGGCGCATTGCGGGATCACCCCGATACAGAACAGCCGCTTGAAGATGCCATCCGCGCGGCGATCAACCTGAAACCAAAAGGTCACGACTTCGACTATTCCCGCCAGTCCGTCGATGGCCGGATGAGCCGCCATATGAGCCATACAGGCGGCTGATACATGCCGGATCCCCAAGACCGACCCACAGCGCTGTACTACCTGTACTGCGCTCTGATCTCTCTGGCCGCACCTCTGGTCTGGAGAACCGTCCGAAAGAAACTTGAGGCTGCGGGCGTAGCAGCCAACCGCCAGCACGAACGTCTTGGCCATGCCAGTCAGCCCCGCCCCGCAGGGCAGTTGATCTGGTTCCACGCCGCCAGCGTCGGCGAAAGCCTGTCGGTCCTCACTCTGATCAATCGGCTGGGCACCTGCCTTCCCAAATCCGAGTTTCTGATCACCTCAGGCACGCCAACCTCAGCGGCCCTGATCGAAAAGCGCTTGCCGCCCCGCACCCGGCACCAGTACCCGCCGCTTGACACAGCCAACTCGGTCCAACGCTTTCTGGACCATTGGCAACCCGATGCCGGGATCTTCGTCGAAAGCGAGATCTGGCCGCGGTTGATTGTCGAAAGCGCAGGGCGCGACATTCCACTGGCTCTGCTGAATGCTCGATTGTCGGACAAATCTGTCGCCGGATGGAAGAAGCGCCCTAAAACGGCAAGGTTTATTCTGAATAAGTTTCGCCTGTTCCTAACGCAAAACGACAAAACAGCTGCCGACCTGATTGCCATGGGTGCCCCTGCCCAACGCGTGCAGCCCGGCACCAACCTCAAGGCCATGTCCGATCCTCTGCCTGTGGACCAGAACACTCTGGATGACATTCGCGCGCAATTAGCTGCCAGACCGGTCTGGATCGCCAGTTCCACCCATGCCGGAGAAGAAGACAGCGTTCTGGCAGCCCACAAAGCATTGTTGCAGCATTGGCCCGACCTTCTGCTGCTACTGATCCCACGCCACCCCGAACGACGCGGTGAGGTTGCAGAACTTCTGAACAACGCCGGGCTCAAGGCGTCCTTCCGGTCAAAAAACGCACCGATCACAGATACGACGCAGGTGTATGTTGCCGACACACTGGGCGAAACCGGAACCTGGTACGCGCTTTGCCCGATCGTTTTCCTTGGGGGATCACTGAAAGAGATTGGCGGACACAACCCATTTGAACCGGCACAGGCCGGGGCCGCAGTGATCACCGGCCCGGGGTATTTCAACTTTGCAGAAACCTTTGCCCCGCTGATCGACGCCAAGGGCGCTGTCGAGGTCCAGACATCCGCTGACCTCTCTGAGGCCGTTTCACATTGGCTGTCGGACCAGAATGCCCTTCAAGCCGCCCGAAGGGCTGCACAATCCTGCGTCAATACGCAGTCGACCGCCTTGGATGCCGTCGTCGAAACCCTCTGCACGGTGCTTGATCTGCAAGCAGAGGATCCCGCTTCCTCTGGCTAGAAATATCCCGGGGGTGTGGGGGCAGAGCCCCCACCCTCTCGATCAGGCGGCTGGCATCCGCTGTTCAACAATCTCCGCCCACCAGCTGCATCCGGCCGGAATGGCTTCGTCGTTGAAATTGTATTCCGGGTGATGAACCATTGCGGTGTCCCCGTTGCCCACAAGAATATAAGCGCCTGGGCGTTCCTCCAGCATGAAGGCAAAATCTTCGCCCCCCATGACCAAAGGTGCCTCGTCGCAATCACCGGACACCGACCGGGCCACATCCGCCGCAAACTCTGTTTGCTCGTCGCTGTTCACCATCACCGGATATCCACGAATATAGGTCACGTCAGCGGTGCCGCCAAACGTGGCCGCAACACCGTTGCAAATCTCGTTGATCCGCTTTTCAGCCAGATCCCGCATGCCCTTGCTCATGGTGCGCACCGTGCCTTTGATCTGCACGGTCTGAGGGATCACATTGAATGCCTTGGATGACGTCTCGAACGATGTCACTGACACCACAACCTGATCAATCGGGTCGGCATTGCGCGAAGAAATCGTTTGCAACGTAAGGACAGCCTGCGCTGCCAGAACTGTGGTATCCACGGTCTCATGCGGTTTGGCCGCATGTCCGCCGCGACCCTCAAAGGTGATGTCGAACTGATCGGTTGCCGCAAAGAACGACCCCGGTCGGATTGCGAACTTGCCGACAGGCTGTCCCGGCCAGTTATGCATGCCGTAGACTTCCTGAATGTTCCAGCGGTCCATCATGCCGTCTTCGCACATTTCGCGGCCCCCGCCGCCCCCTTCCTCAGCAGGTTGGAAGATCACGACAACGGTGCCGTCAAAGTTGCGGGTTTCCGACAGGTACTTTGCCGCCCCCAGCAGCATCGCGGTGTGCCCGTCATGGCCACAGGCATGCATCGCACCCGGCGTTTTCGAGGCATAGTCCAGCCCCGTTGCCTCATGTATCGGCAACGCATCCATATCTGCGCGCAGGCCGATCACCTTTCCCTTGCTGTCCGACTTGCCTTTGATCACCCCCACAACGCCGGTACGTCCGATACCGGTCACAACCTCATCGCATCCGAACTCCTTCAGCTTCTCGGCCACCTTCGCGCTGGTGCGGTGGGTCTCAAACAGGATCTCTGGATTCTCGTGCAAATCCCTTCGCCATTCTGTGATTTCATTCTGCAATTCGGCAAAGCGATTCTTAACTGGCATGTCTTTTCTCTCTCCTGATTCAGGTCAAGCCGCCGGCATCCGGCGCTCGACCATTTCCGCAAACCACGAGCACCCAATGGGGATGATCTCGTCATTGAAATTGTATTCGGGGTGATGCAGCCCGGCACTGTCACCGTTCCCCAAAACGATGAATGCCCCGGGCCTCTCTTCCAGCATGAACGAGAAATCCTCGCCCCCCATCACCATCGGCGCTTCAATGCAACTGCCCCCAACCGACACCGCAGCCTCTGCTGCATATCCCGTCTGGGCTTCGGCATTGATCGTCACCGGAACACCGCGCGTATAGGTGAGGTTCACGGACCCGCCAAATGTTGCAGCGGTCCCTTCCGAGACTTCCTTCAGCCGTTGTTCGATCAGGTCGCGCAACTCGTTGGAATGGGTCCGAACGGTGCCGCGTATCCGCGCCGATTGCGGGATCACGTTGAACGCTTTCGAAGATGTCTCGACCGAGGTCACAGACAGCACGGCCTGCAAAATCGGATCCGCGTTGCGCGACACGATCGTCTGCAACGCCACGATCAGCTGCGACAGCATCACCGTTGTATCAATCGTCTGATGAGGTTTTGCCGCGTGGCCGCCGCGCCCTTCAAGTTGGATGTCAAACTCGTCCGCCGCTGCCAGCAACGGGCCTGAGCGAATGGCAAACTGCCCGGTGGGAACACCCGGCACATTGTGCATCGCATAGATTTCCTGAATGCCGAACCGATCCATCAGACCGTCCTTGCACATGGCCTCGGCGCCATTCCCACCCTCTTCGGCAGGCTGAAAGATCACAATTGCCGTGCCATCAAAGTTGCGGGTTTCCGCCAGATACTTGGCGGCCCCCAAAACCATCGCAGTATGCCCGTCATGACCGCAGGCATGCATCGCATTCGGTATTTCTGAGGCATAGTCCAACCCGGTCTGTTCCTGCATCGGCAGGGCATCCATATCGGCGCGCAAGCCAATCACACGGCCCCGCGTGTCGCTTTTGCCGCGAATGACCCCGACGACTCCGGTGCGACCGATGCCGGTCACGACCTCGTCGCAACCAAACTCGTTCAGCTTTTCCGCAACCAGCGCACTGGTGCGGTGGGTGTCGTACAGAATTTCCGGGTGTTGGTGAATGTCACGCCGCCAACCGGTGATCTCATCATGCATCTCTGCGAGACGGTTCTTGATCGGCATGTCATTCTCCCTGTTTCATGCGACAGGCAATCGTCGTTCCACAAGCTCGGCAAACCAGCTGCAACCGGCGGGGATCGCGTCGTCGTCAAAGTTGTATTGCGGGTGGTGGCACATGGCCGTATCCCCGTTCCCGATAAAGATGTACGCGCCGGGGCGTTCTTCAAGCATATAGGCAAAATCTTCGGACGGCATGATCGGGTCCGTGCTGTCATTGACCTTGCCCGCAACCGCTGCTGCCGCCTCGGCCGCATAGCCCGTCTCAGCCTCGGAATTCACTGTCACCGGGTATCCCGGTGTCCAGATAACCTCCGCCTTCGCGCCAAAGGCCGAGGCCGTATCCTCGGCGATCCGGCGCACGCGTTCTTCGGCGATTGTGCGATATTCGGGGTCAAGTGTCCGCACGGTTCCCTGCAAACGAACCGTATGAGCTATCACGTTTGACGCTACGCTGTCCGTCACAAACGTCCCAACGGTGAGGACAACTCGCTTGATCGGGTCAACGGTCCGGGACACAACCGATTGCAAGGCAACAACGATGTGCGAGGCCACCAGCGTTGTATCCACCGCCTCATGCGGTGCAGCGGCGTGTCCGCCCTTGCCAGTGACGGTGATTTCAAACTCATCGGACGAGGCCAGCAACGCGCCAGGGCGAATTGCGAACTCTCCCACCGGAAGACCGGGCATATTGTGCATGCCATAGACCTCGTGAATGCCCCAGCGGTCCATCAACCCGTCCTGACACATGGCCAGACCGCCGGCCCCGCCTTCCTCGGCAGGCTGAAAGATCAGAACTACGGTGCCATCGAAATTGCGCGTTTCGGAAAGGTACTGCGCGGCCCCAAGCAGCATCGAAGTATGCCCGTCATGTCCACAGGCGTGCATCTTGCCCGACACGGTCGAGGCATAGTCCAGCCCTGTCGCCTCTTCAATCGGAAGCGCGTCCATGTCTGCACGCAGGCCGATGACGCGCCCCTGCGTATCCGTGCGCCCTTTGATCACCCCGACAACGCCCGTTTTGCCAACGCCCGGAGTGATCTCGTCCACTCCGAATTCTTTCAGACGGGCAGCGACAAACGCCGCAGTTTCATGGACGTCATACATCAACTCCGGATGGGCGTGCAGGTGGCGACGCCATTCGGTGATCTCGCCATGCATTTCCGCAAGTCTGTTTTTCACGGGCATCTCAAGACCTTTCTCTCAACCGCTGGCACCGTATTACACCGGGCTAGACGCATAGTTTTTCAACCAATCGCTGCATGAATTTATGACCGGCTTCGAATTGTTCAATCGTAATGAACTCATTCGGCTGATGGGCCTGTGCTATGTCTCCGGGTCCGCATATCACGGCAGAATACCCGGCCTCCTGAAATTGGCCTGCCTCGGTCCCGTAACTGACCACATGGCTTGCGTTGTCTCCGGTCAGGGCGCGTACCAGAGCTTCGGCTTCACCATCCTCTTCCGGGATCAACCCCGGAATCGCGAAGTTTTCAGTCAGTTCGATGCGGGTATCCGGGTGAACGGCCTGCATCTGAGCCTCAATGTGCCGAACCTGTTCGAAATAGGCATCGCGCCATTGGGCCTGCGTTTCATCGGGCACAGTCCGGAAATCCATCATGAACCGGCAGTCTTTGGCGGTAATGTTATGGGCTGTTCCGCCTTCAATCATACCGACGTGGCAGGTTGTCCAGGGTGGATCGAACACGGCAGCAACGGTACTGGGTTGCGCCGCCATGTTTCGCGCGTTCTGTTGGTTGGCCCAGTCGATCAACGGGGCCGCCGCCATGATGGCGTTGACGCCTGTGTGCATGATCGAGCTGTGAACTTCGAACCCGACCATATGGGTGTCAAAGCCGAACCCACCCTTGTGACCCGTCACCGCCTGCATCATCGATGGTTCGCCCACAACCACCGCCGAGCCTTTGGGAAGAACGCCCTGCATCGCCTCGATCATCGGCGGCGCCCCGGTACACCCGACTTCCTCATCAAAACTCAGCGCAAGTTGGAGCGGTCGTTTCACACGTGCGTAATGCGCCTCGACCAGCGCCCAGATGGCAAGCGCATCAAATCCCTTCATGTCACAGGTGCCGCGCCCGAAATATTTGCCGTCCTCCTCGGTCACGGTGAAGGGGTCGGTGTCCCAGGGTTGCCCGTCAACCGGTACGACATCCGTGTGCCCGGACAGTACAACTGCGCCTTCTTCCAAAGGGCCAACATGCGCAAAGATCGCCGCCTTATGCGGCTGATCCGGATCAGGCCAGCGGTGCGACGTGATCCCATGGCTTTGCAGGTATTCTTCCACCCAGCCGACCAACGGCAGGTTGGTGTCACGACTCACGGTTGGGAATGAGATCAGCTTGGTCATGATCTCAAGCGGCGTCAGGCGCTTGGCCATCGTGTCAGTACCCACTGTCTGTGGTCAGGATAAAGTGACCCGGTTCAACCTCTTGATATTGCGAGGGTTCCGGTTTGTAATCGACAGGATGGATCGGTGACGGGATCGGTTTGAAGTTCAGGTCTTTTTCAGTCTTTCGCTTGTTCGGATCAGCAATTGGAACTGCCTTCATCAATGCCTGCGTATAGGGGTGTTGCGGGTTTTCAAACACACGTGCACGCGGGCCCAGTTCCACAATGCGGCCCAGATACATAACGCCGACATAGTGGCTGACACGTTCAACCACGGCCATGTCATGACTGATGAACAGATAGGACAGCCCCAGATCGGACTGCAGCTCCATCATCAGGTTCAGAACCTGCGCCTGAACCGACACGTCGAGGGCCGAGACCGCCTCATCCGCGATGATCAGCTTGGGGTTCAGGGCCAGTGCGCGGGCAATCGCGATCCGCTGACGCTGTCCCCCGGACATTTCATGCGGGAAACGACGCATGAAGCTGCGCGGCAGCTGCACCTTGTCGAACAATTGCGCGACGCGGTCCTGCAATTCGGATCCCGACGCCACGCCATAGTTGCGCATCGGCTCGGCAACCTGATCGACCAGCTGCATCTGTGGGTTCAGCGAGGCGAACGGGTCCTGAAAGATCATCTGCATGTCCAGCCGCGCCTTGCGCAGGCCGGACGGGTCCAGCTTCATGATATCGACACCGTCCAGATTGACCTCGCCCGCCATCGGCTCGACCAGCCGCAGGATCGAACGCCCGGCCGAGGACTTTCCGCACCCGGATTCGCCCACAAGGCTGAGTGTCTGACCTTTGTTCAGTGTGAATGACACATCCTCGACCGCATGAACGTTCGAGATCGTGCGCCGCAGAAGACCACCTTTGACCGGGAACCGCGTGGTCAGGTTCTTTACGGTCAACAAAACCTCTTCGGTTCCGTGGATGGGCGCAATTTTCTGCCCCTCGACACCCAGCAGCTTCATCGGTTCGGGTGCCGACTTGCCCTGCATTTCACCCAGCTTCGGTACTGCGGCCAAAAGGGCCTTGGTGTAATCATGCTGCGGGTTTTCAAAGATTTCCTTGACGGTCCCCTCTTCGACCTTGTTGCCGCGATACATGACAACAACACGGTCAGCCATCTGGGCAACCACGGCCATGTCGTGGGTGATGAACATCACCGCAGTTCCGGTTTCGCGCTTGAGGCGATCCATCAGGGCCAGGATCTCGGCCTGAATGGTCACGTCCAGCGCTGTGGTTGGTTCATCGGCGATCAGCAGGCGGGGTTCGCAGGCCATGGCCATCGCGATGACGACACGCTGGCGCATCCCGCCCGACAGCTCGTGCGGGTATTGTTTCAGACGACGCTCGGGCTCGGGGATGCGAACCTGGCGCAGCAACTCAAGCGCCCGGTCCTCGGCCTGTGCCTTTGACATCTGCTTGTGGATGCGCAGACCTTCGGTCAACTGGCGGCCAACGGTAAAAACCGGATTAAGCGCCGTCATCGGCTCCTGAAAAATCATCCCGATCTCGTTGCCGCGAATCTGTTTCATCAGATCCGGATCGGCTTTGGACAGGTCCATCTCGCTCCCGTCGCGGCGGTCAAACAGAAGTTCACCACCCGCGATTTCGCCACCTCCGAACTCGACCAGCCGCATCAGCGACAGCGACGACACCGATTTCCCCGAGCCCGATTCGCCAACGATACAAACGGTTTCACCCGGTTTGATCTCGAACGAGACATCCTCAACACCGACAACGGGGCCATCCTTCGTCTGAAACTCCACCCGCAGTTTTTTAATCTGTGCAATAGGCTGATCCAGCACGCGCGCGCTCCCTTGACGACGGTATTCTTTTTCTGAATTCCGAACGCTAAGGCGGGCCGCCGGGAAAAGTCAAACCCATTACACATTTTCGCGACGGCACTACTTGCATTTTTCTCAGGTTCTGTTTCGATACGCCATGTAACCGACCTGGGGAGGCGGCGCAGACCGAAATCGTTAGCGCTATTATCTTTGTTGATCAGAACCTTACCTTGGGGCGGCAACGCCAAACCCGCAGGCCTTGCGGAGATAATCGAGACACGAACGTGTCCAACTTGGGAGTAACTTATGAAAATCAAAACCCTTTTGCTTGGTGCGATTGCAAGCACGGCGATGGCCCCGATGGCCTTTGCCGAGCGCGGATCGGACGGCAATGTCAGCATCATTTACTGGCAGGCCCCGTCGATCATGAATCCCTACCTGTCCAGCGGCACCAAGGATATCGATGCCTCCGCGTTGGTTATCGAACCCCTTGCGCGATATAACGAAGATGGCGAACTTGTGCCCTGGCTGATCGACGAAGTTCCGACCGTTGAAAACGGCGGCGTGTCCGAGGATCTGACCTCGATCACATGGAAAATTACATCCGGCCTTGTCTGGTCAGACGGCAGCCCGTTCACCAGCGCCGATGTCAAGTTCACACATGAATACTGCACGCATCCCGAAGGCGGTTGCGCCCAGCTTGTGAAATTTGAAGGTGTCTCCAGTGTGGAAACACCCGACGATCTGACGGTTGTGGTAAACTTCGAAAGCCCAACCCCCAACCCCTATGGCCCGTTTGTCGGCGGTGAAAGCCCGATCCTTCAGGCCGCCCAGTTTGCAGAATGCCTGGGCGCGCGGGCTCCGGAATGCACGGACGCCAACTTTAACCCGATCGGCACCGGCCCGTTCACGGTAACCGAGTTCCGGCCAAACGACGTGATTACGTTGGCGGCGAATGAAAACTATCGCGATCCTGCCAAGCCCGCATTTGCCAGTGTGACCTTCAAAGGTGGCGGCGATGCAACGGCGGCTGGCCGCGCGGTGATGGAAACAGGCGAGTTCGACTATGCCTGGAACCTGCAACTTGCGCCCGAAGTGATCGCGCAGATGCAGGAAGGCGGCAAAGGCACCCCGGTCGCGGGCTTTGGTCCGCTGGTCGAGCGTATCATGCTGAACCAGACCAACCCGTCGCCCGATCTGCCGGAAGGCGAGCGGTCAACGGCCCAGCATCCGCACCCGTTCCTGACCGATCCGGCGGTTTACAAAGCGATGTCGCTGGCCATCGACCGTCCGCTGCTGGTCGAGGTCGGCTATGGTCAGGCGGGCAAGGTGACCTGTAACTGGGTTCCGGCCCCAGCTGCGTTCAACTCGACCTCGATGACCTGTGACAAGCAGGATATCGAAGGCGCGAAAAAGCTGCTGGATGATGCGGGGATCGTTGATACCAACGGCGACGGCATCCGCGAAAAAGACGGCGTTCCGCTGAAAATCGTCTATCAGACCTCGACCAACGCCGTCCGTCAGGATTTCCAGGCGCTGATCAAGGAATGGTGGAGCCAGATCGGCATCGAATCCGAGCTGCGCAACATCAACGCATCGGTCTTCTTTGGCGGTGATCCGGGCTCGCCCGATACCTTCCAGAAGTTCTATGCCGATGTTGAGATGTACGCCAATACCTTCTCGGGCACCGACCCGCAGGTGTATCTGGCCAACTTGCTGTGCTCGGATGCGCCGCGCCCGGATTCGCAATGGCAGGGACAGAATATCTCGCGCTGGTGCAGCGAAGAGTATGATGCGATGCACGCCCAGCTTGCCAAGACCGCCAATTTCGACAAGCGCGCGGAACTGGGCCGCAAAATGAACGATTTGGCGGTTGAAGGCGGCGCAATGATTCCGCTGGTTCATCGCGGTCGTATCTCTGCCCATTCCAATACCTTGGGCGGCGTTGTCCTGAATGTCTGGGACAGCGAAATGTGGAACGTCGCGGACTGGTATCGCAAAACCGGTTCCTAAACTTCACAAGTGCGAAACCGCGCCCCGATCCTCATCGGGGCGCGGCATTACACGAGCGCTCCAACAAAATGACGCATCTGCAAAGGCACCTTTGAATGCTCAACTTCACCATTCGACGACTGGTGCTGGCCGTACCCACGCTGCTGTTCATCAGCCTCATTATTTTCCTGCTTCTGGAACTTGCGCCCGGCGATCCGATGGCCAGCCAGCCGCTGACCGTACCTGCGGACGTGCGCGAACGGATGCGCGAGGCGCTTGGCCTTGGTCAGCCGATGCATATCCGGTTCTGGAAATGGATCGTGCAGTTCTTCTGGATTGAACCGCAGGTGCTTGTCGACTCGATCTTTGGCACCACCTTTTCCGAAGGCGACCTGCGTGTGATTTCGTGGCAGACCCGCTCACCCGTTATGGACATCGTCGTTCAGCGTATCCCGCAGACCCTGTGGGTTGTCGGCACCGCCTATGTGGTCGCCATCCTGATCGCGCTGCCCATCGGCATCTATTCGGCCTACCGTCAGTATTCCTGGTTCGACCAGATGGGTACTTTCGTGTCGATGGTCGGCTTTTCCGTTCCACCCTTCTTTTCGGGCGTGCTGGTAATCGTGATCTTTTCAGTCCAGCTGGGCTGGTTCCCGTCGATCTATGACACCACGCTGGTGGTCAACAGCTGGGACAGCTTTGTTGTGCAGCTCAAACAGATGATCATGCCGGTCATGGTTCTGGCCTTGCAGATCACCGCACAACTCAGCCGGTTCATGCGCGCGTCCATGCTGGATAACCTCAATCAGGATTACGTTCGCACCGCCCGCGCCAAGGGTCTCAGCGAATATACCGTGGTCATGGTTCACGTCCTGCGAAACTCGATGATCCCGGTGGTCACCGTGATCGCGCTGGGTATTCCGTCCATCTTTGGTGGCGCCATCATCACCGAGCAGGTGTTCAAGGTGAACGGAATCGGGCAGTTGCTGATCGGCGCGATTCAGGCCAATGATCTGCCGATGGTGCAAACCCTGACCTTTATTTTCGCCGTACTGATCGTGCTGTTCAACCTGATCGCCGACGTCCTGTATGGCATTCTGGACCCGAGGATTCGCTATGACTGATCACGACAAATCAGACACGCTGATCCCCGACGAAGGTCTGGCCCCGGCATCCACCGCGCTGCCAACGGCCGACGTGATGGAAGAACTGGCCACCCCGCCCCGCAGCCAATGGCGCGATGTATGGGATCAGTTCAAGACCCACAAAGGCGCGATGGTCGGGGCGATCCTGTTTATCATCATCGTTGCCGGTGTCTATTTGGGCCCGTATCTGTGGAGCATCGATCCGACCCAGATCGATATCCGGTCGCGCAATCAGGGGCCCAGTTGGGCGCATCCCTTTGGCACCGACCAATTGGGTCGCGACATTCTTGCGCGCATGATGTCGGGTGGTCAAACCTCAGTCTCGGTTGGCATAACCGCAATGTTGCTGGCGCTGTTTCTGGGTTCGTTCATCGGCGTTCTGGCGGGATTCTTCAGGCGGCTCGATGGGCCGCTGATGCGCCTGACCGACCTGTTTCTGGCCCTGCCCCTGCTGCCTTTGCTGCTGGTCATGATGCTTCTGTTCCGCGAGCCCCTGTCAGCGGCTTTCGGGCTGGAGCGCGGGATCTTCATCCTGATCGTCTGCGCCATCGGCATCACCTCATGGATGCCGACTGCACGGATCGTGCGCGGTGACGTCCTGGCCATCAAGGAACGTGAATTCGTTCTGGCCGCACGCTCCATCGGCACCAGCAACAGCCAGATCATCACGCGGCATATCCTGCCGAACGTTCTTTCGCCGATCATGGTGTCGGCAACACTGGGGATTGCCACAGCGATCATCACCGAAAGCGCGCTGTCCTTCCTTGGGCTGGGCTTCCCGCCCGACTTCCCGACATGGGGCCGCCTGTTGTTTGATGGTGTCGACTATCTTCAGCAATACCCCGAGCGTGTATTCTGGCCCGGTCTGGCAATCTCGCTGACTGTTCTGAGCGTCAACTATCTGGGTGATGGTCTGCGCGACGCGCTGGATCCCCGCATTCGCGGACGCTGAAACAAGTTAGTCGGCGCGCTTCAGCGCGCCGGCCAACAGCACGATCAGAACGGCCAATGGCAACAGCACGGCGAACGCCAGACGCAGGCCGAACAGTTCCGCCAAAAATCCGATCAGCGGCGGCCCAATCAACAGCCCGCCATATCCCAGCGTAGCTACACTCGCGATGGCTTGCCCCGGCGGCACATGCGGATCGCTGGCTGCACGGCTGAACGCCAGCGGCATGATCACCGCATACCCTATACCCATCAGCGCAAACCCCGCCAATGCGGGCAAGGGCACGACCGAAGAAACCACAACGAAAACGCCCAGTGCCGCGCAGATCCCGCCAAACCGAGCCGTGGCGGCAGGACCAAACCAAGTGATGACAACAGCACCTGCAAGTCGAAACGCAACCATCGCCACGGAAAACACGGCATAGCCCAATGCGGCAACACTTTCGGGCGCACCGGACACGTCTCGCAGGAAAATCGCGCTCCAGTCCGCGACGGCGCCTTCACCCAATGCACCACACATGGCGGCGAATCCGACCAGTATCAGCGCGCCCGAGGGCAAAGCAAAAACCGAGCTTTGCGGCCGATCGGACCGTTTCGACGTCCAGCGCACCCACGACAAGGCCAGCGCGAAGGCGACAACCGCGCCACCCGCCACTAGGAAGTGCACCAGAACCGTCAGCCCCATCTGAACAGCCACATATCCGCTGAGCGCGCCAAGACCGGCCCCAAGGCTCCACATGGCGTGGAATGATGACATTACGGGTTTGTCATAAGCCTGCTCGACTTCGGCGGCCCAGGCATTCATTGCCACATCCATCGATCCGTGGAACGCGCCGAAAACAAACAAACAAAACGCCAGCGCCCAAAACCCGCCAGCCACAGCAAGCAGAACCAGCGACAGCGTGTACAGAACGGCCACAATCCGGGTAATCGCAACAGCGCCATTCCGATCCGTCAACCGCCCTGTGACCGGAAAGGAACAGACGGCCCCGGCCGCCATGAACAACAACCCGTACCCCAACGCGTCATGAGACAAGTCCAACCGGTCGCGCACGGCCGGAATGCGCGAGGCCCAGATGCCAAACAAGGCCCCGTTCAGGATGAACATGGCCGCAACTGCCCGCCATGCCGAGAAAACACCAATCAACAGAGAACCTCGTGCTGTCTGCCCGCCCCACCCGTTCTACAGGTTGGGCGCAAATTGGCAATTGCAGCTTACCCCAGGCGTTTGCGGATGCGCCGAACGGCGAACCATACGCCCGCCACTACCGGGATCGTCGCCGCCGCCGTCAGCGTTCCCTTGCTTATACCGGTGGCCGTCAACGGATACAGAAGATAGCCAACCAGTGAGACCGCATAATAACTGATGGCCACCACAGAAAGCCCCTCGACCGTGTGTTGCAAGCGCAAGGCAAGATCGGCCCGACGATCCATGCTTTCCAGCAGGGCCTGATTTTGTGCACTCCGCTCGACGTCCACCCTAGTGCGCAACAACTCACCCGCACGGATGGCCCGGTCAGACAGCGCCTGCAGGCGGCGTTCTGTTGATTTCACGGTACGGATCGCAGGATCATAACGGCGCATCATGAAATCGGCAAAGCTTTGACCACCTTCGAACCTTTCCTCGCGCAGGACGTCGATCCGTTGATTCACCAGCGCCTCGTAAGCGCCGGTTGCCCCAAACCGGAACGAACTGCGGGCCGATATGGTCTCGAGCTCGGTCGATGTGGCCAGCAATTGAGGCAACAGCGCATCTGGTGGTGTGGTGTCATCTGTCATTTCAACCATCAGCTTCGCCAGCTGGGCGTCCAGTTCCTCGATCCGGAGGGCCAATTGTTTGACGCGGGCAAAGCCAAGCATCGACATCGCCTTGTATGTCTCGATCTCGCACAGCCGCTGGATAATACGCCCTGTTCGGCGCGTGCCCGTGCCTTCGGTCACGAACAGGGCAAAACGCATGTGACCAGCCGGGTCGATACGGAAATCGCTAGCGCAAATTGCCGAAGCATCCAACACCCGAGACACGGCAAGACTTTCAGGTTCGAACCAATCAGCCAGAGCGACCTTTACAGCCGCATCTTCCGGGCGCGGTACCACCCGCATCAGCAACGAAGTGATCCTCTGGCCCGGGCTGGCCATCAGCCAATCCGGGGGAAAAACCTCGAAATCGGCGGGGTTGAAAGGGCGGCCGCTGACGTTCGGCACAATCGCCGTATACGTGACAAACTCTGTGTGCTGCTCCCATTTCAGCCAATGGCGTCCGATCTGCCCGGCATAATGCGTGGCCCCCGGCTGCGGATGTTGCGCCCCATGTCGGTCAAGCAGATCAATCAGATGGGCGATATCCTGACTGCGGTCCCGAGCGACGGCTGCTTCCGGCTTCTTGATCGCAAGAAAGGCGACCGTGCACGGCGTATCGGCGGCCGGAAACGGGCGGGCATGAAGTTCATTGGCCAGCGCATAGCGCAGCGGGTGATCATCGATTGGCGTCATTCAGAGGCTCCGATAGCGGTGTCCGCACTATACGTCACAACTCGGATACATCAATTCTTATTTTATTTCATATACTTACACGAATACAAAGGTATACAAACCGACTATCTCATTGATTTGGCTGCCACAGCTCGATCGGATTACCTTCCGGATCGTGAAGCCGCGCGAACTTTCCGATCTCACTGTCCCAATCGGGGCGGGTCTCAACAGCGATTCCGGCAGCTTCAAGCTGCTGTATCATCGCGCCCAGATCGTCGACCCGAAAATTGATCATCCATTGCTGATCCGGGTTTCCGAAATACTCAGTGTCTTTCGCGAACGGCGCAAACACCGTATACCCTTCGCGTTGCTTCCAGGGCACCGGATCATAGTGGTTTACGCCCAGATGTTCTTCGTACCAGCGGCTTAATGCCTCGGGATCACTGGCCCGAAAAAATACGCCCCCTATACCGTTCACTTTCTCCATGCTTCGCTCCAACAATACGCATGTCTATTATACCACAACCCGCCCGCTTCATCTGGCCATAAATATCCTGGGGGTTTGGGGGCAAAGCCCCCAATAGTACAAGTAAAGAAAAGGGCGCCCAAAGGCGCCCTTTGCAATTGGATCAGACCGGTGGATCAATCGATCATCGGCAGCAGCTTGTCCAGCGATGCTTTGGCGTCGCCATAGAACATGCGGGTATTTTCCTTAAAGAACAGCGGGTTTTCGATACCCGAATACCCTGTACCCTGACCGCGTTTGGACACGAAGACCTGCTTGGCCTTCCAGCATTCCAGAACCGGCATACCGGCAATCGGGCTGTTGGGATCTTCCTGCGCCGCAGGGTTCACGATGTCATTCGAGCCGATGACGATGGCCACATCCGTATCCGGGAAGTCGTCATTGATCTCGTCCATTTCCAGAACGATATCATAGGGCACCTTCGCCTCGGCCAGCAGCACGTTCATATGGCCCGGCAAACGGCCCGCGACCGGGTGGATCGCAAAACGCACCTCTTTACCCTTGGCGCGCAGCTTACGGACCAGTTCACTGACCGATTGCTGTGCCTGCGCCACCGCCATACCATAACCGGGAATGATGATAACGCTGTCGGCATCGTTCAGGGCTGCAGCAACGCCATCCGCCTCGATGGCCACCTGCTCGCCCTCAACGGCCATCTGTTCACCCTGCGGGCCACCAAAGCCGCCCAGAATCACGCTGACAAAGTGACGGTTCATCGCCTTGCACATGATGTAGGACAGGATTGCACCGCTTGAGCCCACCAGCGCACCGACCACGATCAGCAAGTCATTGCCCAGCGAGAAACCAATAGCCGCCGCGGCCCAGCCCGAATAGCTGTTCAGCATCGACACAACCACCGGCATGTCCGCGCCACCGATGCCCATGATCAGGTGATAACCAATGAACAGCGCGGCCAGGGTCATCAGGATCAGCGGCAGCAGCCCACCGGACGAGGTATACCAGATCAAGCAGATCAGCGAGAGACCCGCAGCCGCTGCGTTCAGCGCATGACCACCGGGCAGCTTTGTCGCCGCCGAGGTCACTTTGCCCGCCAGCTTGCCATAGGCCACGACCGAACCGGTAAAGGTGATCGCACCGATAAAGATGCCCAGGAACAGCTCTACATGAAGGATTGCCAGCTCGGCCGGTGTCTTCTTGGCGATCAGTTTGGCAAAGGTGCCCAGATCATGCAGATCCGCCTCTTTTGCCGTATCCGCAATCGCCAGGACCTGCGCCACGTTGCCGATCTCAAAATGCGCATTGAAACCCACAAACACCGCGGCCAGACCGACCAGCGAATGCATCGCGGCCACAAGTTGCGGCATCTCGGTCATCTGGACGCGCTGCGCCACGTATTGACCGATCAGACCGCCGCCAATGATCAGCAGGATCGACAAAAGCCACAGGCCAGACCCGGGGCCAACCAGCGTGGCAAAGACCGCCAACGCCATACCGACGATGCCGTACCAGACCGCGCGCTTGGCGCTTTCCTGGTTCGACAACCCGCCAAGGGAAAGGATGAACAAAACAGCCGCAACAACGTAGGCGGCAGTGGTGAAGCCAAATTCCATGTGCCCGGCCTCCTTAAGATTTCTGGAACATGGCGAGCATGCGCCGGGTTACGAGGAAGCCGCCGAAGATGTTGATCCCGGCCATGAAGACAGACAGTGCCGCCAGCAGAATGACCAGGAACGACCCCGATCCGATCTGCATCAAGGCCCCAACGATGATGATCGACGAGATCGCGTTGGTGATCGCCATCAGCGGCGTATGCAGGCTGTGCGAGACATTCCAGATCACCTGGAAGCCCACGAAAATGGCCAGCACGAAGACGATGAAATGCTGCATGAAGCTGGCCGGGGCAACCAGCCCCACCAGCAGCATCAGCGCACCGCCGACACCCAACAATGTAAACTGCTGCCTGGTCTGCGCCTTGAAGGCCGCAATCTCCTGCGCCTTTTTCTCTTCCGGGGTCAGTTCCTTGACCTCGGGCTTTTTCTGTGCGGCGATCGCCTGAATCTTGGGCGGCGGTGGCGGGAAGGTGATTTCACCTTCATGCGTCACGGTCGCGCCGCGGATCACATCGTCTTCCATGTTGTGATTGATCTGACCGTCCTTTTCGGGCGTCAGATCGGTCATCATGTGACGGATGTTGGTTGCATAAAGCGACGAGGATTGCGCCGCCATCCGGCTGGGGAAGTCGGTATAACCGATTATGGTCACGCCATTGTTGGTGACAACTTTCTCATCCGGCACGGTGCCTTCGACGTTACCGCCACGCTCGGCTGCAAGGTCGATGATGACCGAACCCGGCTTCATCGCCTTGACCATATCCTCTAGCCACAGCTTGGGCGCCGGACGGTTGGGGATCAGTGCGGTGGTGATAACGATGTCCATCTCGGGCGCAAGTTCGCGGAACTTGGCCAGCTGGGCGTTGCGGAATTCTTCCGACTGGACCGAGGCATACCCGCCTGTGGCCGCGCCGTCCTGCTGCTCTTCCTCGAAGTCCAGATAGACGAACTCAGCCCCCATCGATTCGACCTGTTCGGCCACTTCAGGGCGCACGTCGAACGCGTAGGTGATCGCGCCCAGCGACGTGGACGTCCCGATTGCGGCCAGACCGGCCACACCGGCCCCAACGATCAGCACCTTGGCAGGAGGAACTTTACCGGCGGCGGTCACCTGGCCGGTGAAGAAACGGCCAAAGTTGTTGCCTGCTTCGATCACGGCGCGATAGCCTGCGATATTTGCCATCGACGACAGCGCGTCCATCTTCTGCGCGCGCGAGATGCGTGGCACCATCTCCATGGCGATCACGTTGGCGCCCTTGGATTTGGCCAGCTCCATTCCTTCTTCGTTGCCCGCAGGATTGAAGAACGAAATCAGGGTCTTGCCCTTGGTCAACCGTTTCAGTTCGGCCTCAGTCGGGATACGAACCTTGGCAATGATATCCGCAGTCTTCCACAGCGACGCTGCGGTCTTGACCACCTCAACGCCTACGGCCTCGTATGCGGCATCCGAAAAACCGGCAGCCGCGCCCGCGCCTTTCTCGATCAGGCACTCATAGCCCAGTTTCTGCAATTGCACGGCCGAGTCGGGCGTCATTGCAACCCGGTTCTCACCGTCCAGTATTTCCTTTGGCGTGCCTATCTTCACTGGCAGTCCCCCTAATTTTTACTCTGTCCGAGCGGGTGGTCGGTATTCTTTGTTAAGCAAAGATGTATCCTGCGCAACATTATTTCGCAAGCGCAGCATTTTTTACGTAACATCACAAAATCAGCCACCTTAGATCCAACGCCGCGTCTTGCGTTCATAGCGTGCGAAATCCGTGCGGAACTGCCGGCGCAGGCGGTCTTCTTCCGGCAGGATAAACCGGCGCTCCAGCACCCAGACGAAGACCGGAACCAAAACCAGTGACAACACGGCGTCAAACCGCAGAATCAAACCCGCAAGAATCAGTACGTCCCCGACGTAGATCGGGTTTCGACTGCGTTTGTAGATGCCCGTTTGCACCATCGCGGTCGGTGTCTCATGGGGAATGACAGTTGTTTTATGGCGGCGAAACTCGACAATGGCCAGAACGGCCATCAGAACGCCACCGCCGATCAGAACTCCACTGAGAAGGTCGGTCAGGCCGCTCTCAAGTGACAGGCCCAGCGCCATGTATCTGGCTTGTGCCCATGCCAGCACCGCAAAAGCGATCAACCAAACTGGCGGTACATCTATCCAGCGCATTCTAAGCCCTCATGAACGACGACAGTGTCGGGTATATGTCGCTTCTGACCGACGTCCTACCGTTTTTCGGCCAGATTAGCAAAAGACCAGTATGTCGCATCGATAGACAGACATGTCAGGATCGGCTACCCCAAATGCAACAAAAGACGACCACACAAGTGAGTGAGCCTTCATGACCGATTTTGCAGCAACCAAAGCCATGTTCGACCTGCCCGAGGGCGTGATTTATCTGGACGGCAACTCTTTGGGCCCGCTGCCTAAAACGGCTGCGTCTCGTGTGCAGAACATGCTGACCGAGGAATGGGGGCAAATGCTGATCACCGGCTGGAACAAAGCCGGTTGGATGGGCCTTCCCACAGGGCTTGGAGATCGAATTGGCCGCCTGATCGGAGCCGAGCCAGGCAGCGTCGTGACCGGCGATACCCTGTCGATCAAGGTTTATCAGGCCGTGTCCTCTGCCCTTGAACTGAACCCGGCCCGCAAGGTTGTGCTTTCTGACAATGGGAACTTTCCGTCAGACCTGTACATGGTCGATGGCCTGCTGCGATCCCTTGGGAGCCCATACGAACTGCGCGTCGTCGACCCGCAGGACGTCGCAGATGCAATCACCGAAGAGGTCGCAGTCCTGATGCTGACCGAAGTGGATTACCGCACGGGCCGGATGCACGACATGAAGGCACTGACGGAACTGGCCCACGCCAACGGTGTCGTGACGGTTTGGGATCTGGCGCATTCCGCAGGGGCCATCCCCGTTGACCTTGCAGGGTGCAATGCAGATTTCGCAGTCGGGTGTACTTATAAATACCTCAATGGCGGCCCCGGTGCGCCCGCGTTCATTTATGTTGCGCCCCGACTTGCAGATAGTGTGCGCCCGGCCCTGTCTGGTTGGCTGGGGCACGAAGCGCCCTTTGCCTTTGACCTGGACTATCGCCCCGGAAGCGGGATTGAGCGTATGCGCGTGGGAACACCTCCGATCATCCAAATGACCGCACTTTCGGCGGCCATGGACATCTGGGATATGGCCGACATGGCGGATGTGCGCGCCAAGTCCATTGAATTGACCGAGCTTTTCATTCGTCAGGTCGAGGCGACCTGCCCAGACTTGCAATTGGACAGTCCGCGCGCGCCCGAGCAGCGTGGCAGTCAGGTTTCATTCCGCTTCAAGGAAGGCTACGCCGCGATGCAAGCGCTGATCGCGCGTGGTGTCGTCGGAGATTTCCGCGCACCTGACACAATGCGGTTTGGTTTCACGCCGCTGTATATCGATGAAAGCGATGTCGAGCGTGCAGTCGGGATTCTGGCGGATGTCATGCAGAACAAGCTTTGGGACACGCCCGAGTACAAAACCCGGCAGCGCGTTACCTGATTTCCAGCCCGGCCCCGATCAGGGCCGCCAACTGGTTGGTGCGCCTTTCAAATTCCTCGGCGTCTGACGCAGTCAGCTTGATCCCCTTCAGCGTGACCGTAAGTGTTTTCGCCGTTTCTTCAGGCGTGTCGAACAGACGAACGCGGCCAGCACCCTGCTCTCGCCTCAGCCATTCGGCATAAAGCGCGGCAAGTTCCCCTTCGCCCCGTTCGACAATGTCGATGGCCATGGATTTGGTCGTGTCCAGCATCTCAAGCCCATGCGGCGACGCCAAAATCGCAGCCATGCCCTCGGTCTGGGCGTGGATCGCCTTTCTGGCAATGTCCGAAACCGAGCCTTCACCGTTCAGCGCCTCGGCCACCGCTGCGGTCTTTTCCTCGTAATGCCGTTCGGTCAGCTTGCGAACGATCGCTTCCTTGTTCCTGTAATACAGATAAACCGCTGGCCGTGACATCCCCGCACCGCGCGCAATGTCATCCATCGAGGTCTTGCGGAACCCGTATGCGGAAAAGGCCTGAAAAGCAGATGCTAGGATCGCTTTCTGCCGGGATTCGTCACTCGTATCTTTCATGCGCAAATCTCTGACATTTTTTGTTTAATTTGTCAATTGACAGACTGACACTTTGCAATCATTATGTCAGAACCTGCCACAGTTACAAAAGGTGCGCCATGGCGACGGCCCTGAAGATTAACGGAACCCCTCATCAGATCGACCTGCCGGATGATGTCCCCCTGCTTTGGGTTCTGAGGGATGAGGTTGGCCTGACCGGCACCAAGTTTGGCTGTGGCGTCGCCGCTTGCGGCGCCTGTACGGTTCATATCAATGGCGAGGCGGTACGTTCGTGCCAAGTGGCGCTGTCGGATGTCTGGGGTGACGTGACCACAATCGAAGGCGTTGGCACGCCAGAAGCACTGGCTACTATCCAGCAATCCTGGGCTGATCATCAGGTGGCGCAATGTGGCTATTGCCAGTCGGGCCAGATCATGCAGGCCGCTGCCCTGCTTGCGGAAAACCCTGCGCCCACGGACGCAGAGATCGATGAGGCGATGCAGGGAAACCTGTGCCGCTGTGGCACCTACCCCCGCATCCGGGCCGCGATCCACGACGCAGCATCGAAGTTGAAGGAGGCGTAAGAGATGGCTTCTGTTGGCAAAATTATCCGCCGCACGTTCCTGATCGGCTCGGCCGCGATCGTCGGTGGCGTCGCCTTTGGCGCGTATTATGTCACCCGCCCTGCCCCCAACCCGCTGAAACCGAAAGAAGGTGAAGCGGCCCTGAACCCCTTCGTGCTGATCGATCAGAATGGCATCACCCTGTTCGCGCCCCGTGCCGAGATGGGACAGGGCGTGAAAACCACGTGGGCCGCGCTGATCGCCGAAGAACTGGACGTCGATCTGGATCAGATCACCGTTCTGCACGGTCCAGCAGCCGCCGCCTATTACAACTCAGCCATGATGGGCGAGGGACTGCCAAACAAGGGCTACGACATCTCGGACTTCCAACACAACTTAGGTGAAGCTCTGGGGGTTCTTGGCAAGGCCCTTAGCCTGCAAGTCACAGGCGGCTCCACCTCGATGAAGGACGGGTTCGAGAGGATGCGGCAAGCCGGTGCTTCGGCCCGTGAAACGCTGAAACGCGCCGCCGCTGATCGGTTGGGTATCGACCCCTCGGATCTGAAAACAGCTTCAGGCCATGTCATCACGCCAAACGGTGACAAGATCGCTTATACCGATCTTGCAGTGGAAGCGGCCGGACTGGAACCCGTCGAGGTACCTTTGCGAGACCCGTCCGAATGGCGTTATCTGGGACGGACACAACCGCGACTGGACATGGTGGGCAAAGTGACAGGCACTGCCGAGTTTGGCATCGATGTTCGCCTGCCCGGTATGAAATTTGCTGCCGTGCGCATGAACCCCAAACTTGGCGGCGCGATGAACAGCTTTGACGACAGTGCTGCAATATCCATGCCCGGGGTCGAGAAGGTTGTTGATCTGGGCACAGGTGTTGCCGTGATCGCGAACAACACATGGCTGGCCAATCAGGCGGTTGAGGCTGTTGAGATCGACTGGGGCGATGCGCCATATCCACCTGATACCGATGGCATTTTCTCAAAGATTGCCGAGGCGTTTGACGAAGCGCCGAACTCGACCATGCGCGATGATGGCGATGTCAGCGTGACGCCGGATGGCGCAACCGAGGTCACTGCCGAATACCAAGTGCCCTATCTGGCGCACGCCACGATGGAGCCGATGAATGCCACCGCGCTCTATACCGGAAACGCTCTGGAACTGTGGTGCGGCAATCAGGCCCCGACGCTGATCCGTTTTCGCGCTGCGAATACCGCAAATCTGGACACTGAGGCTGTTCAGATTCACACCACCTATCTGGGGGGAGGGTTTGGCCGCCGGGGCGAACTGGATTTCGGAGAAATCGCCACCAAGGTCGCCATGGCCATGCCTGGCACACCGGTCCAGACAACCTGGAGCCGCGAAGAAGACATGCGTCACGACTACTTCCGCCCCGGCGCCATCGCCCGGATGCGCGGCGCTGTTCAGGACGGCAAGGCCGTTCTTATTGACGGCAAGGTTGCATCGCAGTCCTGCACGCAACAGGCGGTCGAGCGTTACACCGGCTTCCCCGGAGGCGGACCCGACAAAGTGCTGGTCGAAGGGTTCTTCAACCAGCCTTACGCCGTGCCAAACTACCGGATGAGCGGCCACGTCGCTGATCTGGCTGTCCCGGTGGGCTTCTGGCGTTCGGTCGGCAACAGCCACAACGGCTTTTTCCACGAGACCTTCATGGACGAATTGGCCCATGCCGCAGGGCGCGACCCGCTGGACTTCCGGCTAGAACTGATGAGAACCGAACATGCCCCATCTGCAGGATGTCTGGAGGCGGTCAGGGAAATGTCCAACTGGACCGGAAAAACACCTGACGGTGTAGGCCGTGGCGTGGCCTTCACCTACAGCTTCGGCACTCCGGTGGCTCAGGTTATCGAAGTGGTCGACGAAAACGGTGCCATCCGCATCCACAAGGCCTGGATCGCCTGCGACATGGGGCTGGCGCTGGACCCGGAAAACGTCAAGGCGCAGATGTTTGGCGGCATGATGTATGGCCTGTCAGCCGCGTGTTTCGGCGAGATTACCTTTGCCGACGGGGAAGTCGAGCAGTTCAATTTCCCCGACTATGACGCCCTTCGCATGCATTCCGCGCCACAAGTCGAGGTGCGCGTTCTGGAAACCAACCGCCATATGGGCGGCGCTGGTGAGCCCGGCACGCCCCCCTCGATGCCCGCACTGGGCAACGCCCTGTTTGATTTGACGGGAAACCGCGCGCGCAGCCTGCCGCTGGTCAATCAGTTCAACCTGCTGGTCTGATTGCCATTCACCTTCCCCTGCACCGGTCCGTCGCGCGCCCGCACGGTCCGGTGCCCAAGTCAGGCTGATTTCTGAACTGCCTGACAGGCAATCCCCGCCGCCCATCCCCGCACAGCCATGCCGAAGGCTTCGAACAAGGGGCGTGAAACCGGGTCGTTGATCGCATCCCATTCGGGATGCCATTGCACGGACAGCGTAAATCCGGGCGCGTCCTTGATGTAGATCGCCTCGGGCGTTCCGTCCGGCGCATGCCCATCGATCACCACACGCTGTCCGATGCACTTGATCCCCTGCCCATGCAGCGTGTTTGTCATGACCTCCTGCGCACCAAACAAGTCGTGGAACACACCGTTTTCCGTCAGTTTCACCACGTGGCGCAGCGCAAATTTTTCCTCAAGTGTACCATCGGGCGGCATCCGGTGGTTCATCCGCCCCGGCAGATCGCGAATTTCCGGATAGAGTGTTCCACCCATGGCCACGTTGACCTCTTGAAATCCACGGCAAATGCCCAGAAACGGCTGACCCCGTTCCACACAGGCCCGAACCAGTGGTAAGGTGATCGCGTCACGCGCGCGGTCAAACTCTCCATGCGCCTCGGTTGCAGGTTCACCATATTCTTCGGGATGCACATTGGGGCGACCGCCGGTCAGAAGAAAGCCGTCGCAAACCTCCAGCAACTCCTCAACCGACACATAACGGGGATCGGCGGGAATCAGCAGCGGCAAACATCCCGATACGTTCGCCACAGCGTCCGAATTCATCGTCCCCCCTGCATGGGTCGGGTATTGATCGTTCATGAGGTATGAGTTGCCGATAATACCAACAACGGGTCGAGACATTCCGCTTTCCTTGTTATTCATCCCCTTGAAAAGGAAGCTAACCGCAGCTTCACAGCCGTGCAAGAATACACCTCCTGCGTGACAGCGCAGGGACGTGTTCAGGGGTGCACAAATACCCCCCGCGATCAGTCAAGTCACGGCTCGTTTTCCCCGCCTAAAACTTCAAGTCGGAAACATGCGCCAAGTCATTGCTTTGACGGAGCTGCTCTCAATGGTCGGACTTAAATCTCGCCGTCCAACCCGGCGGCCTCAATTCCCGCCATCGCAACGGCAGCATCGTTTTCTGACGTGTCGCCGGTTACCCCAACGGCACCGATCACGTCCCCTTTTCGACCCCGCAGCAAGACCCCGCCCGGAACTGGTACGACCTGCCCGCCATACACTCCGTTTACCGCCGCCATAAAGTAGGCTTGCGCCTCGGCCCGTTGCATCTGTGCCGTGCCCGCCATTCCCAGCATGACAGAGCCATATGCCTTGCCATGCGCAATCGCAAAGCGGCCCGGTGCTGCATCATCCTCACGCTCGAACGCGATGACGTGGCCGCCTGCATCCAGAACAACCACTGAAAGTGGCTTCAGCTCCATCTCGCGGCCTTTCTCAAGTGCTTTGCGGATAATGGTGCGGGCTTTGCGAAGGGAAACTTCCATGTGCATTCCTGTGTCTGCATGTCGAAAGAAGAAAGGGGGCGGATCGCCCCCTTTGTATTACGCGGTGGCCGCCTTCAATTCCAGACGGCGCGCGTGCAGGACCGGTTCGGTGTAGCCCGAGGGCTGCACACGGCCTTTGAACACAAGGTCACAAGCCGCCTGAAAAGCAATTCCGTTAAAGCCCGGCGCCATCGGGACATAACCCGGATCACTTGCATTCTGGCGATCCACGACAGCCGCCATTTTCTGCATCGCAGCCATCACCTGTGCATCGTCGACAATGCCGTGATGCAACCAGTTGGCCAGAGCCTGAGACGAAATCCGGCAGGTCGCACGGTCTTCCATCAACCCGATGTCGTTGATGTCGGGGACTTTGGAACATCCTACGCCCTGATCGACCCAACGCACGACATAGCCCAGAATGCCTTGTGCATTATTCTCGACCTCGCGCGAGATTTCCGCGTCACCAAGATTGCGGCCCCCCAGCAGGGGAATGGTCAGCAAATCGTAAAGCGTACCTCGGGCACCCGCCGCTGCGATCTCGTCCTGACGGGCCAGTACGTTGACCTTGTGGTAATGTGTGGCGTGCAGCGTCGCAGCTGTAGGCGACGGCACCCAGGCGCAGGTGGCGCCAGATTGCGGATGGCTAATCTTTTGCTCCAGCATATCGCCCATCCGGTCCGGCATCGCCCACATGCCTTTGCCGATCTGCGCCTTGCCTTTCAGGCCACAGGCCAAACCGATATCGACATTGCGGTCTTCATAAGACGCAATCCAGGGCGTGTTCTTGATCTCGCCCTTGGGCAGCATCGGCCCAGCCTCCATCGAGGTATGAATCTCATCCCCCGTGCGATCTAGGAAACCGGTATTGATGAAGGCGACGCGCGACTTCGCGGCGCGGATACATTCTTTGAGGTTGACCGAGGTGCGGCGTTCCTCATCCATGATGCCCAGCTTCACGGTGTTGCGCGGCAGGCCAAGGATGTCTTCGACCATGTCGAAAATCTCAACCGCAAAGGCAACCTCTTCCGGACCGTGCATCTTGGGTTTCACCACGTAGACCGACCCTTCGACCGAGTTACCCCCATCCCGTTGCAGGTCATGCATTGCGATCAGAGTGGTGCAGAGCGCGTCCATCAGCCCCTCGCCAATCTCGCGCCCTTCGGCGTCCAGAACGGCCGGGTTCGTCATCAAGTGGCCGACATTTCGCACCAGCATCAGCGAACGGCCTTTCAGGGCCGCCTGCTCACCTGTCGGTGTGGTGAAGGTCAGATCTTCTGCCAGCTTGCGGGTAAACGTTGCGTCGCCCTTGGTGACGTCTTCAGTCAGATCACCCTTCATCAAGCCCAGCCAGTTGCCATAGGCCGCGACCTTATCTGCTGCATCAACACAAGCGACCGAGTCTTCGCAGTCCATAATCGTTGAAAGAGCGGATTCCAGCCGGACATCTGCGATACCTGCGCGATCAGTGGCACCGATAACGCCAGTCGGATCGATCATGATCTGAATATGCAGGCCATTGTTTTTCAGAAGCACAAAAGCCGGCTTGTCTGCCGCGCCACCGAAACCAACAAATTGATCGGGGTTTGCCAGTGCCGGGGAAAGAGCACCTTCTTCGACATGCAGTCCCGACACGTCGGCCCAAGACCCACCAGCCAGAGGTACCGCGTCATCCAGAAAGGCTTTCGCCCATGCAATCACCCGTGCACCGCGCGCCGCATCATACCCACCGCCTGTTGGCAGATCGCCTATCGCATCGGTGCCGTAAAGCGCATCATACAGGCTGCCCCATCGCGCATTCGCCGCGTTCAGCGCAAAGCGCGCGTTGGTGATCGGCACCACCAGCTGCGGACCCGGCGTCAGCGCAATCTCGGGGTCGACATGCGTCGTGTCGATCTGAAACCCGTCGCCTTCCTCGACCAGATAACCAATTTCCTTTAGAAAAGCCTGATAGTCAGTGGGATCATTGCTCTGACCCTTGCGCGCAATATGCCAGCCATCGATGCGCCCTTGTATCTCGGCCCGCTTGGCCAGAAGCGCGCGGTTTTTCGGCCCCAGTTCAGACACCAGTCGCGCCAGACCCGCCCAGAAATCCTGCGCCGACACACCCGTACCCGGCAATGCCCGCGTCTCGATAAACTCTGCCAGTATTGGATCGATCTGCAGCCCGCTCAGGGTTTGTCTGCCACTCATCTTCCTGCTCTCCTGCGATTGTGTGCCATTGTATGCGTAAGTGACTTAGGCCGAAAGTTTCCGATAGGCAACTTTCGACTTTGCGTTAGGGTTATTCGGATCGAAGGGAAGCTGTTTCAAAAACAACAAGGGAATGGCGGGGGCCAGTTGCAGCTCTGGAACGATGCCCCTAACGTCGCGCCAGACACGAACCGATGCGAGGCCCCCATGCGCGACGCTGCCCCCACCACGATCTTCCTGAAAGACTACACTCCGTTTGGTTATCTGCTGGACAGCGTGCACCTGACCTTCGATCTGTCTGCACATGCCACACGGGTCACGTCGCGTATCGCGTTTCGTCCAAACCCCGACGCGACCGATCGCACCTTTTTTCTGCACGGCGAAGATCTGAACCTGATCCGCGCGTCCATCAACGGAACCGAAGTTTCGCCTGATGTCACGGACAAGGGCCTGACCGTCCATGTTCCCGACACCCCGTTCCTCTGGGAAGCCGAAGTTGAGATCGATCCGGGCAACAACACGGCGTTGGAGGGGCTTTATATGTCGAACGGCATGTATTGCACCCAGTGCGAGGCGGAAGGTTTCCGCAAGATCACATATTATCCGGATCGCCCCGATGTCATGTCCACCTTTACCGTGCGTATCAATGGCGACCTGCCGGTTCTTCTGTCGAACGGCAACCCCTCGGGCAAGGGCGAAGGATGGGCCGAATGGACCGACCCGTGGCCCAAGCCTGCCTATCTGTTTGCGCTTGTCGCTGGGGAACTTGTGGCCCATCCCGATCAGTTCACTACCAGATCAGGCCGGGATGTTGAGTTGAACCTGTGGGTGCGACCGGGGGATGAAGGCAAGTGCGCCTTCGGTATGGAGGCGCTGAAGAAGTCCATGAAATGGGACGAAGATGTCTATGGCCGGGAATACGATCTGGACGTCTTCAACATCGTCGCCGTCGATGACTTCAACATGGGCGCGATGGAAAACAAGGGGCTGAACATCTTTAACTCTTCGGCTGTTCTGGCCAGTCCTGAAACCTCGACCGATGCCAATTTCGAACGGATCGAGGCGATCATCGCGCATGAGTATTTCCACAACTGGACAGGCAACCGCATCACCTGCCGCGACTGGTTCCAGCTGTGTCTGAAAGAAGGTCTGACCGTCTTCCGCGATGCACAGTTCACATCCGACATGCGCTCGGGCCCTGTGAAACGCATACACGACGCCATCGACCTGCGCGCGCGGCAATTCCCCGAGGATAACGGCCCGCTCTCGCACCCGGTCCGGCCCGAAAGCTTTCAGGAGATCAACAATTTCTACACGGCCACGGTTTACGAAAAAGGTGCCGAAGTCATCGGCATGTTAAAGCGGCTGGTCGGGGATGAGGCCTATGCAAAGGCGCTGGACCTCTATTTTGACCGCCATGACGGACAGGCCTGCACGATCGAGGATTGGCTGAAAGTGTTCGAAGACACTACAGGCCGCGACCTGACCCAGTTTAAACGCTGGTACAGCCAGTCGGGCACGCCGCGTTTGACCGTATTTGAAGATTGGGCCGACGGGACCTTTACCCTGACACTGAAACAGCGCACCGATCCCACACCGGGTCAGGCAGAGAAACTGCCGCAGGTGATCCCGGTCGCCGTTGGCCTGCTGGGACCAAACGGGGATGAGGTCCGCACGACCGAAGTGCTGGAACTGACAGAGGCCGAGCAGAGTTTTCAGTTCACGGGGCTTGCGACAAGGCCCACAGCTTCGATCCTGCGCGATTTTTCGGCACCGGTCATCCTGGAACACGATCATTCAAACGCCGAACGCGCGTTTCTGCTGGCGCATGACACAGATCCGTTCAACCGCTGGCAGGCTGGCAGATCGCTGGCGCAGGACACCTTGCTGCGGATGATCTTGGACGAAGCAACCCCGGACGCCGATTACCTTGACGGGCTGCTGGCCGTGCTGCGCGACGACACGCTGGACCCGGCCTATCGCGCCTTGATGCTTGGGCTGCCGACGCAATCCGAACTGGCTGCGGCGTTGCATGAACGCGGCCAGACGCCCGATCCGATGGCAATCTGGTCAGCGGTCGAAACGCTGCGGCAGTCCACGGCGCAGCATGTGCAGGATCTGCTGCCCCGCCTGCACAGCGAGGCGTTGGTTGATGGCCCCTACAGCCCGGATGCCGAGCAATCCGGCAAACGCGCCCTTGGCAGCGCGGCATTGGCGCTGACCTCTCGGCTGGACGGGGGGGCAATGGCGGCCAATGTGTATGCCAACGCGGATAACATGACCCTGCAACTGACAGCCCTGTCCTGCCTGCTGCGCGCCCGCAAGGGCGAAGCCCAGCTGACCGCCTTCTATGACCAATGGCAGCATGATCGGCTGGTCATGGACAAATGGTTTGGCTTGCAGGTGACCATGGCCGCACCCGAGGCGACACCGGAAACGGCAAAGGCATTGACCGGGCATCCCGATTTCAACTGGAAGAACCCGAACCGGTTCCGCGCTGTCATGGGGGCCTTGGCGATGAACCACGCAGGGTTCCACCAGCCGGATGGTGCCGGGTACAGCCTGCTGGCCGATTGGCTGATCCGCCTTGATCCTGTGAACCCGCAAACCACGGCACGGATGTGTTCAGCTTTTCAGACCTGGAAACGGTACGACACCGGGCGTCAGGGCCAGATGCGCACGCAGCTTTCTCGCATTGCAGAAACACCGAACCTGTCGCGCGACACGACGGAAATGGTATCCCGCATCCTCGGCGCATGACACCCTACAGCTTTACCCGCCGCAACCGGAACACACGAACACTGGTCATTCTAGCCAGTGTCTACGCGACCCTGCTGGCGCTGGTCATCCTGTTCGACGCGGCTTGGTGGGTTGTCGGCCTGCTGTCTCTTGCCACTCTCCCCGCAATCTGGGACGTGATCCAGAATACCAGCGCTGGCGTGCATCTGGACCGGGATGCGGTGCGCTGGTTCACGGGCAATCGTAAGGGAGATATCCCGATGCGGGATATCGACCATTTCCGATTTGACACCCGGTGGGACTTTTCCGTTCGCGTATCCATCGTCCTGAAATCCGGGAAACGAATCCGGCTGCCAGATGAGTCTCTGCCGCCGCATCGGGATCTGGAAACCATTCTGAAACAGGCAGGTTTTCGCGTAAACCGTCATCATTTCACTGTTTTCTGAAACACTGCGTGATCTAAGGGCGCATTGGACACAAAAAACAAAGTTTATTAAGCAAATTACTTGAATTGAGCCTGATACCTCGCCAGACTTCAGACTCAGTTAAGTGTTTTTACAGTTTTGAGTTTTACCATGTTTCGGTCGTTAAGGGCGCTGTTTGCCCAGCCCATATCCAATCCCACGGACGCCTCAGAAGATCTGTGCGCAACGAAATCTGCGCTGGCCGCTGCCCTGCCTGAACATGGGCAGCTCAACATTCCTGTTGCAACGTCGAATTGCGACAATCTGATTGGACATTCTACAATCGAACATGGGCGCTATCTGGCCAGACAGGATCGCTGGACCGAGTTGTCCGATGAAATGCGTGCAGCGGATCAGGATCGTGCCGCCGTATCAGATGGTATGCCGATTGCCGATCTTTTGGCGTTCGGGGCCAGATCTGACGTGGTTCTGGCTGCGGAACATGCACTGTCGGACGGCAAGGCCATATCCGATTACGATTTGCTGGGTGGTATTTCGGAACTGGAAGGCGAGTTGTCAGACAATCCTGGTGATCCGATGATCGCTGCCGTTGTGGCGCTGGCCCATATCGACCTGGCCTGGGCCTGGCGCGGGAACGCCACGGACACGGCCCTTCCACCCTTGCACCGTTCGCGATGCGCCGCTCATTTCGACCGGGCCGCTGCGATCCTTCCCAAATGCAAGGCGGATGCACCGGACAGCCCTCTGATTGCGGCCGCCGGTTGTGCCCTGTTGGCCGGGCAGCGCAAGTCAAACGCCCGCGTTGCCGATGAGTACGAGCGCCTGATCACACTGGACCCGCGCAATCAGCGTCACATGCGCGCGATGGGCAGCCACCTTTTGCCCCGGTGGTTCGGCAGCTACGCAGAACTGGAATTGCAAGCCTTGCGCAATGCCGTCCGGACACAGGATATCTGGGGCGCTGGTGGATATACGTGGGTGCAATTCGATGCCATCGCTTTGGACGAAGAGGCCTGCGCACAGGTCGATGTCGAGTATTTCCTTGAAGGATTGCGCGATATCGTAGGTCTGCGCCCTGACCAGCAGATGATCAATATGTTGTCGGCCTATTGTGCAATCACCATTCAGAATGGTCACGGGCTGAACGAAAAGGCAGACAATGTCCGCGCTCAGATGCGCGACACCGCAAACTGGCTGATCCGCGATCACCTGACCGAGCTTCACCCCCTGATCTGGGCCCATGCCGCCAACGGGTTCAACAACTCGGTCCGCATCAACTCGCCCGAGCGGTTTGCTGCGCGCGGTCAGCGCGACGCGCTGCGCGCTATCTCGGATTTGTTCCGGGATGAACTGCGCAGCGGCAAGGATGTAACCTTCACACCGTCTGGTCTGCAGTTTTCCAAGAACTGAACGCGTCAGGATTCCCCCTTGCCCCTAGGCCCTGCCGGGCCTAATACGCAGGCTTAGACTTCTGCGGAAATGAGGCGCGCCATGCTCGACCTGACACACGAAATGCCCAAACCCAAAACCATTGCCGGGGCCAAGCACGATTGGGAACTGGTGATCGGAATGGAGGTGCATGCGCAGGTCTCATCCAATGCCAAGCTGTTCTCGGGCGCGTCCACCAAATTCGGGGCCGAGCCGAACTCGAACGTGGCCTTCGTGGATGCGGCAATGCCGGGGATGCTGCCGGTGATCAACGAGTTCTGCGTGGAACAGGCGGTGCGCACCGGGCTGGGCCTGAAAGCGGATATCAACCTGAAATCGGCCTTTGACCGCAAGAACTATTTCTATCCTGACCTGCCGCAAGGTTACCAGATTTCCCAGCTTTATCATCCTATTGTGGGCGAAGGCGAAGTGCTGGTCGAGATGGGTGACGGCACTGCGCGCATGGTGCGGATTGAACGTATCCACATGGAGCAGGACGCAGGCAAATCGATCCACGACATGGACCCGCACATGTCCTTTGTCGACCTGAACCGGACCGGTGTCTGCCTAATGGAGATCGTCAGCCGCCCTGATATTCGCGGGCCGGAAGAGGCCGCCGCCTATATCGCCAAACTGCGCCAGATCATGCGCTATCTGGGCACCTGCGATGGCAACATGCAGAACGGCAACCTGCGGGCGGACGTCAACGTCTCGATCTGTTTGCCGGGTGCTTATGAGAAGTATCAGGAAACACAGGACTTTTCGCATCTGGGCACCCGTTGCGAGATCAAGAACATGAACTCGATGCGGTTCATCCAGCAAGCCATTGAAGTCGAAGCCCGCCGCCAGATCGCCATTGTCGAAGCCGGTGGCAAGGTCGAGCAGGAAACCCGTCTGTATGATCCGGACAAGGGCGAAACCCGGTCGATGCGGTCCAAGGAAGAAGCGCATGATTACCGCTATTTCCCCGATCCCGACCTGCTGCCGCTGGAGATCGAACAGGCATGGGTGGACGAAATCGCCGCCCATCTGCCAGAACTGCCTGACGACAAAAAAGCGCGCTTTATCAGTGAGTTCGGCTTGACCGACTATGACGCTTCAGTGCTGACTGCTGAAGTGGAATCGGCGGCCTATTTCGAAGAGGTCGCGCAGGGGCGCAATGGCAAACTGGCCGCGAACTGGGTGATCAACGAGCTGTTCGGACGTCTGAAAAAAGAAGACCACGACATCACGGAGTCGCCGGTTTCTCCGGCGCAGCTGGGTGAGATCATCGACCTGATTTCCTCTGATGCTATCTCGGGCAAGATCGCCAAGGATCTGTTTGAAATCGTCTATACCGAAGGCGGTGATCCGGCGCAGATCGTCGAGGATCGCGGAATGAAACAGGTCACCGACACCGGCGCGATCGAGGCTGCACTGGACGAGATCATCGCGGCCAATCCGGCCCAGGTCGAGAAGGCCAAGGTGAACCCGAAACTGGCGGGTTGGTTCGTGGGTCAGGTGATGAAAGCGACCGGCGGCAAGGCCAACCCGAAGGCCGTTAACGATTTGGTCAGCAGGAAGCTGAGCTCCTGAACCTTACATTTTGTACAAACCTGCCAGTGGCAATTGTCAGGTTTGTACAATCAGATTTCCACGATTTCTTAAGAAATGGGGTCAGCTCATCGGCTTGACTTCGCCTGTGATTGCACCCTTTCTTCCGACCCAGAGAGGTGAGGTATCATGCAGAACAGATTTGATCAGGAACTCGAAGATCGGCTGGTGCGTTACGCGGCGATCGACAGTCAGAGCGACGAGACCTCGGCGACCACGCCGAGCACACAGATACAGTTCGACATGCTGAACCTGCTGAAGCAGGAACTGACCGAGATCGGCGCCAAGGATGTGACACTGACGGGTGACAGCGTGGTCGTCGCGACCATCCCCGGCACCGCACCCGGCCCGACGGTTGGCTTTCTGGCGCATGTGGATACGGCCCCCCAGTTCAATGCAACGGGCGTCAAGCCGCGGGTGATCAAAGGATATAACGGTGGCGACATTTCCTTTCCGGACAATCCGGATCTGGTGCTGTCCCCGGACGAGAACCCCTATCTGGCCGAGAAGATCGGACATGATCTGATCACGGCGTCGGGTACCACCCTGCTGGGCGCGGATGACAAGGCCGGGGTGTCGATCCTGATGACCATGGCGCGGCATCTGATCGAAAACCCGGATATACCGCACGGCCCTATCCGCATTGCCTTTACCCCAGATGAAGAGATCGGGCGCGGCGTTACCGAACAGCTGCCCAAGGATCTGGGGGCGGATTTCGCCTATACTCTGGACGGTGCCGAAGTGGGCGAGATCGAATATGAGAGCTTCTCGGCCGACCGCGCCGTGATCCGGATCGAAGGGGTATCAATCCACCCCGGACTGGCCAAGGACAAGATGGTGAACGCGACCCATCTGGCGGCGAAGATCGTGCAGACCTTGCCGCAGGCCACCATGACGCCCGAAACAACCGATGGCCGCGACGGGTTCATCCATGTCACCGACATGAGCGGTGGATCGTCCGAGATGGAAATCAAGCTGATCCTGCGCGATTTCGAGATGGAGGGCCTTGAGGCGCAACGTGACATCGTGCGGCAGGTCTGTGCGGCCGTGCAGGCCACGGAACCGCGCGCGACCATCACCTGCGATATCAGCCACCAGTACAGGAACATGCGCTATTGGCTGGAAAACGACATGACACCGGTTGATCTGGCGCGTGACGCCTGCCGCGAGCTGGGGATCGAGCCGCTGTCGGTGCCGATCCGCGGCGGCACCGACGGGTCGCGCCTGACCGAGTTCGGCACCCCCTGCCCCAACCTGTTCACCGGAATGCAGTGCATTCACGGGCCGCTGGAGTGGATTTCGGTGCAGGACATGGCAGTGGCGACCGAGCTGTGCCTGTCGGTTGTGACCAAGGCGGCACAGGCTAACGGCAATAATCAGGGCTGAAAACCGCCGCTCGGGCGACGGCCCTTTCACCCCGGGGTCAGCGTGGTAAGTTGGCGCGAACAGGTATTTAGGAACACTTGATGCAGCTTTTTGAATACAAGGTCGTCCCCGCGCCGCAAAAGGGCGTGAAAGCCAAGGGCGTGAAAACGGCCGAGGGCCGCTTTGCGGTCTCGGTCGAACAGGTTCTGAACCAGATGGCGCAGGACGGCTGGGAATACCAGCGCGCCGAGCTGCTGCCCAGCGAGGAACGCTCGGGCCTGACCGGATCGACCACAAACTGGCGCAATGTGCTGGTGTTCCGGCGGGTCGTGGCCGAGGAAGTCGATGCGTCGGTGATCGGAGAAGTGCCCGAGTTTGACGACACCCCGTTGGCCCAACCGATCCCCGGCCCCGGTGTGGTGGCCGCGCCGAAACCAATTTCGGAAGAAGCGAATGAACCGCCTTTGTCGTTGAAAAGCCGGGACCAGGTTGACCAGGATACGGATACCGCCAATGACAAGAAAGACGCCTGAGACGGATCAGGGTTTGACGTGCGGTTACACCTGCAACACGGTGTGCACCGCAGTTTGAGCAGCCCGCCCGCGGGCAGGTTTGGCGCTGCGGGCGCGATATGTGCTTATCAACCCAGCGAAATCTGTGGCATGTTAACCGGACAACCGGGAGGGATTTTGAAATGGGTATTCGGCAGACACAGGGGCGGGCACGCCTGTATGACAGCATCCTTGATACAGTCGGCGACACGCCCTGTATCCGGGTCAACCGGATCGCGCCGGAGCATGTGACCGTTTATGTGAAGTTCGAAGCGTTCAACCCGGCGGGGTCGGTCAAGGACAGGCTGGCGCTGAACATCATCGAGGCGGCAGAACGGGATGGGCGGCTGAAACCCGGTCAGACGGTTGTCGAGGCGACGTCCGGCAATACCGGGATCGGGCTTGCCATGGTCTGTGCGGCCAAGGGATATCCGCTGGTCGTGACGATGGCCGAAAGCTTTTCGGTCGAGCGGCGCAAGCTGATGCGCTTTCTGGGCGCGAAGGTTGTTCTGACCCCCAAGGCACAAAAGGGGTTCGGCATGTATACCAAGGCCAAGGAACTGGCCGAGGAAAACGGGTGGTTTCTGGCCAGCCAGTTCGAGACTGCCGCCAATGCCGATATTCACGAGAATACGACCGCGCGGGAAATCCTTGCGGATTTCGAAGGCAAGCAGCTGGATTACTGGGTGACGGGCTATGGCACCGGTGGCACGGTCGCCGGAGTATCACGGGTGTTGCGCAAAGAGCGACCCGATACGAAAATCATCCTGACCGAACCGGCAAATGCCGCCATCGTGTCGTCAGGCTATGTGAATACGCGCAACGACGATCACCAGCCCACCGAAAGCCACCCCAATTTCGAGCCGCACCCGATTCAGGGTTGGACACCGGATTTCATTCCATGGGTCCTTCAGGAAGCCATCGACAATTCCTATTACGACCAACTGGTCCCTATTCCAGGGCCGCAAGGGATTGAGTGGTCGCGCCGCCTTGCCTCGGAAGAGGGGATATTCACCGGGATCTCGGGCGGGTCGACCTTTGCGGTGGCGATGAAACTGGCCGAAACCGCAGCGCCGGGATCGGTCATGCTGGTGATGCTGCCGGATACGGGCGAGCGTTACCTGTCGACGCCTCTGTTCGAGGGGATCGAAGACGTCATGACGGATGAGGAATATGCGATCTCGGCCTCGACCCCATCCGCGCAGATGAGCGCAGAATAGGGCGCAGCGTCAGGTTCCGATATCCAGCGCCAGCGCGTGGATGCGGGGCACGATGTCGCCCAGCGCCTTGTGCACGGCCCGGTGGCGGGCGACGCGGGATTGACCCGCAAACGCGGCGGCGCGGATGCGGACGTTGAAATGGCTTTCGCCGCCTTCCCTGTGGCCTGCATGGCCGCGATGGCTTTCGCTGTCGTCGATCACGTCAAGTTCATGCGGGTCAAAGGCGGCTTGCAGGCGGGTTCGGATTTCGTCGGTCACGCTCATTTTTTTGCTCAGCGGCAAAATTTTTGCCGCCCCCCTCTTCTACTTTCGGCTGCTTAGACTAAACTGCTGCCTCCGAGTCGAAAAGATGCGTTCGTGAGGATAGAGCATGGCGAAATCAGACCCCTTCGGATTCGATATGTCCGTTTCCAGCGCCAAGAAAAAGAACCCGCGTGGGCGCCGGGGCATGTCGGGCGCGTCCGAGACCTCGGTCCGGATCTGCGATCACGACGGGTGTGACGAGCCGGGCAAGTTCCGCGCCCCCAAGGCACCGGATGTGCTGGATGACTATTTCTGGTTCTGCCAGCAGCACGTGCGCGAGTATAACCAGAAGTGGAATTTCTTCGACGGCACCACCGAGGCCGAGCTGAACGCGCAACGCTCGAAGGACAAGGTTTGGGAACGTGAGACCAAGCCGATGGGAGACCCGGAGGCGCGCGCCTGGGCCCGTCTGGGCATTGAGGACCCGCATCAGGTTCTGGGCGCCAACAGCACGCAGAACAAGGGGCGCACCTCGGGTGGTGGCGGACGTCGCCTGCCCCCCACTGAACGCCGTGCAATCGAGATTCTGGAAGCCCATGACAGCTGGTCCAAAACCGAAGTGCGCAAGGCGTACAAGAAGCTGATCAAGGTGCTGCATCCGGACATGAACGGCGGCGACCGGTCGCAGGAAGAGCAGTTGCAAGAGGTCGTCTGGGCCTGGGACCAGATCAAGGACAGCCGGAATTTCAAGTAGGGCCGCCGTCAGTCGCCAGCTGTTTACACAGTTTGAACGGATTGTGAGGATGCTGTCTGGAAACCTGTTTCAATTCCCGCAATAGTAGTGGGAATTGAAACAGTGCTTTTCCCGGAGCAACCGCTGTGCGTATGCCTTTCTTTTTGCTGCTTGCCTCACTTTGCGGGCTGGTCGTGGCGCAGTTCTATCCAACCGAGATGGACTGGCTGTTCCTTTTGGCCCTGCTTTGTGTGTTCGCCAGTACGATCCTTCTGATCCGGGCCTGGTTCGGCTGGCGCAGGGCCAACACATGGATCATCGTGGACGGGTCGAACGTGATGCACTGGAAAGACGGCGCACCGGATCTGGCTACGTTGCGGCAGGTTCTGGCCAGCCTGAAGCAAGCCGGGTTCAAACCGGGCGTCGTGTTCGATGCGAATGTCGGGTACAAGGTCGAAGGGGAATACATGAACGACCGGGCGCTGAGCCGCGCCCTGGGCTTGCGGGCCAAACGGGTCATGGTCGCGCCCAAAGGCACGCCGGCAGATCCGCTGATCTTGCAGGCGGCGCGCGACAGCAAGGCACGTATCGTGACAAATGACAGGTTCCGTGACTGGGAGGACGAGTTTCCGGATGTGTTGAAAGCGGATCGCCTTGTGAAAGGTGGTTTTCGCAAGGACGAGCTTTGGTTTTCGCTTTGACCACGCGACCACAGCTTTACGCAACGATCCGGGTTTCGTAGCGTTCAGGGATGACACTGACGGGACCCTGCCCCGGCAGAACAGTTTTGGATGCAAGGACCGTGGCACGCAAAGAGCAGAACCCGCCAAAAGCCAAGATCCCGCCGGATCATCCATTTTCTGACATCATCAGCGATGCGTACCGGGTTTTTGCCTATCCAAAGCCGAGCAGCATCGAGGTTTGCGAAGGCTGCTGCATGGACGCCGACATTGAGGCGGATTTCTTTACGCCGCCCATTGCCGAGCTTCCCCTGCATTACGTCCAGGACTGGTTCTTTGCCGCTTGTGATCCTGCGGGGATAGCCCGCGACACATGGGGGTACCTGCTGCCCCGGATCCTTGAGATTCTGGCCGTGGACGAAGACCCTGCCAGCGTTGGGCTGGAGGTGAGCCTGAACCGGTATGAAACCGGCAACCCGAAGAACTGGTCACCCGAGGAATGGCGGGTTCTGGACCGGTTCCAGCGCGCGTATCTGAAACGCGAGATGGCACGGGAACGCGGCTGTCTGGACGATACACTGTGCATGTTCGCCCTGGCGGGGTGGCCGCTGGAGTCGCTGTTCGAACAGGTCGCCGCAAGCCCGGATACCGAATTGGTGCTGCGCCTGTGGCGCGATTGGTGCGCATATTGCGTTCCGGGGCGGGACTCGATCTGGATTACCGCATTCTGGAACAGCCCCGGCAATACGCGGGCCTTTGAGTTCTACACCTCGGAAGCGATGCACGACAGGATGACCCGCATCGCGTTCGCCGAGGTCACACCGGAGGATATCGCGGAAAAGGCGCTGTCCGTGGCCAGTGTTATCGAGACCCATGCCGATTGGGCAATGGGTGGGTTGTCGACCTAAGGTCTGAGCCATGCGCGAATGATGTTGGGTTGATGTCCCGGAGGATGAAGGCGTCAAACCTTGTTCGGTTGATCCCCGATTGGCAACTACTGCACTAATGCTGTTAACAGCGCGGCGTGATCCGGGTGCGCACCAACAATGGCGCCACGATTTCCGCAACGTGGGCCTAACCTGCGAACATGCCTCGCAACGCGCGTGCCTCGCGCCCGGTCAGGCAGCTTAGGCGCGTTTGGGGGTGTGGTCCTGCGTCTGAACGCAACACCGGAAAGAGCGCGCGCAGTTCCTCGACATCGTCGCGATGCAGTGATTTCAGCGCCATGTCACCCGGAAACAGGCTTTCGCTTTGCAGACCGTGCGATGTGAGGATCACATGTTCGGCGCAGGCGATGTGATAATATGTCACCGCCTCGCCCGTGGTCACTTGCCGGATGGTATCATCGTTGACCAGATGAATGGCCGCGCAGAACACGCTTGGTGCGCCAAAATAAAGCTCGGCCCGCCAGCCCCCCAGCACAACCCGGTGTTGCGGAGAGAGGTAAAGATCCCTGTCCGGCAGGCCCTTGCCCAACGCATCGCGCCGGATGCAGACCGGGTTGAATTGGGGCCAGACGCGCAGGATTTGCGCGCTGAGTGTTCGTTTGCCGATCCATTCGATGGGCAGCGGGGTCCCGCCGGCTACGCAAACCCGGTCGCCCACGGTCAGATCTTCGACCGGGCGCGGGCCGCGATCCGTTTCGATCAGGGTGCCCGAAACAAAACAGGGCGGATCGGTCGGGTTCAGATCACTCGGGGTGATTTTCCAGTTGCCAGTGGTCTTCGGACCGGTTGGGTTATTGGCATCCCAGGCGTAGATTTGCCCGCCGACCTGAATGAATTCTCCGGTTTCCCCGGTTCCGCGGTAGTTTCCTTGCCCCAGATAGGTGTAAGGCTGGAAAGTCGCGCCCCCGTCAAACGACACCATCGATCCGCTGATGATCGCGGATTGTGTCGTGTTCTGGACGATGAGATCGTTCTGGCCCGTTGTCTTGGCCGTATGGAGAAGAACGCTAAATGCCACCTGGCGTCACCAAGGCCATGTTGGCAGATATCGACGCCTGCTGATCACTCGACCCAGAGCAACATTGCAGACGGAGCCGCACCCGGCATTCCCGTTTCACCAACACCCGATCACTTATAAAACGCCCCATAAGACCATTTTATATGTCTGATAAGGTCACTTTCCACAACATATAGTTTGCCGAATGCCCACCTGCATGCAGCATTTCGGACACATGGTTCGGCATCTGCATCCGATCAGGCCGCGCTGTCATTGAGAAACGCGGCGTGATCTGTGCCTTGTACCCGTCGCAGTTGAGGATCACCCGCGCGTCAATAGGGCCAGTTTGAAAGAAAAACCTGCTCACCTTTCCGAGCGGGCGGCTTTCCCTTGCCCTTGCCCGCAATATGTTGCACCACACACGGGTTCAAACCCGGCAATACGGGCCAAAGGATAAGGACAAGGCGAATGGCTGACGGATCGATCGATGTAAACGCAAAACCCACCGAAGATATCTCGGTCCGTGACGTATTTGGCATTGAGACGGATATGAAGGTCAAAGGGTTTGCCGAAGCCACCGACCGTGTGCCCGTCATCGACCCGACCTACAAGTTTGACCCCGAGACGACATTGGCGATCCTGGCGGGCTTTGCCCATAATCGCCGGGTGATGATTCAGGGCTATCACGGCACCGGCAAATCGACCCATATCGAGCAGGTCGCCGCCCGCCTGAACTGGCCCGCCGTGCGCGTGAACTTGGACAGCCACATCAGCCGGATCGACCTGATCGGCAAGGACGCGATCAAACTGCGCGACGGCAAGCAGGTGACCGAATTCCACGAGGGCATCCTGCCCTGGGCCCTGCGCAACCCCGTCGCCATCGTGTTCGACGAATATGACGCGGGCCGTGCCGACGTGATGTTCGTGATCCAGCGGGTGCTGGAACATGATGGCAAGCTGACCCTGCTGGACCAGAATGAGATCATCACGCCGAACCCGTGTTTCCGCCTGTTTGCCACCGCAAACACCGTGGGTCTGGGCGATACCACGGGTCTGTATCACGGCACCCAGCAGATCAACCAGGCGCAGATGGACCGCTGGTCGCTGGTCTCAACCCTGAACTATCTGAGCCATGACGCTGAGACGATGATCGTGCTGTCGAAGGCGCCGCATTACAACACCGCCGAGGGGCGCAAGACCGTCAGCCAAATGGTCACCGTGGCCGACCTGACCCGGACCGCCTTCATGAATGGCGATCTGTCCACCGTCATGAGCCCGCGGACCGTGATCAACTGGGCGCAGAATGCCGAGATCTTCCGCAATGTGGGCTATGCGTTCCGCCTGTCGTTCCTGAACAAATGCGACGAGTTGGAACGTCAGACCGTGGCCGAGTTCTATCAGCGCTGTTTCGACGAGGAACTGCCGGAGAGCGCCGCGAGCGCGAGCCTTGGTTAAGGCAAGCATCACCTCTGCGCTCATTGCGACCGTATGCGCTGGCTGTACACCGGTCAGATTTGAAAACCGTTACCCAAATGCCTATTTGGAAGAGGACTTCATATCTTCTCATGACGGTGGAGACGCGTTCGGCGCTCTCAGTTGTGGGTCAGTTTTTCACTATTGGGCAGCGTACAATAGCAAGAACGGTCTCCAATCCGCAAACGAAACCAAAGCGTCAAATGCGTTTCACACGTTACTCGCAAAAATGAACTATCGTTCTGGATGGAAAGACCTACAAAGCCTGTGGAAACGACCTGTATCCAGCGAGGAGCTTGAGCAGTTTGGCCCCCGTGAGGATCCTGTAACTGGTCGGATCTCGCACTCACTTTTTGACAAGTGCAAGAGACTGGCTTCAAGATACCCAGAAACGCAAAACCTAGCAGTTTTTTGAATGAGCAAACCCAACGACAACCCCGCTGATCCGTTCAAGAAAGCGCTGGCCGAGGCCACCAAGGTCATGGCTGATGACCCTGAGCTGTCGGTAACTTATACCGTCGATCCATCGGGCCTGTCGGGTGAGTCGATGCGGCTGCCGCAGGTGTCTCGGCGTATGACGCGGGAAGAGGTTCTGCTGGCGCGCGGCACGGCGGACGCTTTGGCGTTGCAGCGCCGGTATCATGATGACGCAACCCATGCGCGCTATGCGCCTCCGGGGGACATGGCGCGGGACTTGTACGAGGCGATGGAGACGGCGCGTTGCGAGGCGATGGGCGCGCGGGACATGCCCGGCACTGCCAGCAATATCGACGTCAAGATCGGGCATGAGGCGATCCGGCGCGGATATGACCAGTGTAAGCAGCCTGCCGATGCGCCCTTGTCGGTGGCGGCGGGATACCTGATCCGGCATCTGGCCACCGGGCGCGATCTGCCGCCTGCGGCCGAGAACATCATGAACCTGTGGCGCGGGTTCATCGAGGAACAGGCCGGTGGCGTGTTGGAGAACCTTGATGACGTGCTGTCGGATCAGGCGGAGTTCGCCAAGTTCGCGCGCCAGATGATCAAGGATCTGGGCTATGGCGACCAGCTGGGTGATGACCCCGACGAGTTGGACGACGAGCAGGAAGACCAGGCCGAGGACGACGCCGAGGAACAGCCCGATCCCGACAGCACCGGTCAGGATGATCAGGACGATCAGGACGCGGATGCGACGCCTGAGCAGACGCAGGAAGAGCAGCAGGATCAATCTCAGGCGCAGGTCTCGATGGATGAGATGGCCGAGGATGAGCTGGGTGACGAGGCGGAGATGCCGGATGGCGAAGCGCCGCTGGAGCCGCCTGCCCCGCCGCCCGCATCCGAGGCCGACCCGGATTACAAGGTCTATCTGAGCACGCATGATGAAGAGATTGCGGCCGAAGATCTGGCCGAGCCTGCGGAACTGGAACGGCTGCGGGCCTATCTGGATCAGCAGCTTGAACCTTTGAAAGGTGCGGTTTCGCGCCTTGCCAACAAGTTGCAGCGCCGATTGCAGGCGCAACAGAACCGCAGTTGGGAATTCGACCGCGAGGAAGGCATTCTGGATGCGGGCCGTCTGGCGCGCGTTGTGGCAAACCCCACCACACCGCTGAGTTTCAAGGTCGAGAAGGATACCGAGTTCCGCGATACGGTGGTGACGCTGTTGCTGGACAATTCGGGGTCGATGCGGGGGCGTCCGATCTCGATCGCGGCCATTTGTGCCGATGTTCTGGCGCGGACGCTGGAGCGCTGCAATGTGAAGGTCGAGATTCTGGGCTTTACCACGCGGGCGTGGAAAGGCGGACAGGCGCGCGAGGCATGGCTGAACGATGGCCGCCCGCAGCAACCCGGCCGTCTGAACGACCTGCGCCACATCATCTACAAGGGTGCCGATGCGCCGTGGCGGCGGGCGCGGCCCAATCTGGGGCTGATGATGAAAGAGGGCCTGCTGAAGGAAAACATCGACGGTGAGGCGCTGGAATGGGCGCATCGCCGGATGATCGCGCGGCGCGAGCAGCGCAAGATTCTGATGGTGATTTCGGATGGAGCTCCGGTTGATGATTCAACGCTGAGCGTGAACCCCGCCAACTATCTGGAAAAGCACCTGCGCGATGTGATTGCCATGGTGGAAAAGCGCAAGATGGTCGAGTTGCTGGCGATTGGCATCGGTCATGATGTGACCCGGTATTACGACCGTGCGGTGACGATCACCGATGTGGAACAGCTGGCCGGTGCGATGACGGAACAACTGGCGGCCCTGTTCGACAGTGATCCACGCGCGCGGGCGCGGGTGATGGGGATGAAGAAGGTCAGCTAGGCTGGCCTTGCCTCCGGCGGGAGTATTTCCCAAAAGATGACAAGGCGGCGATATCGACCGCCCGGCTGAGGGAGGAGTAGTATGTTCCAGTCCTTTGAGGTGACCGCGCGGCCCGAGCAGGGGCCGCCGCGTCTGGCTGCGTTGCGCGCTGAGCTGGTGCGCGAAGGGTTGGACGGGTTTCTGATCCCACGGTCGGATGCGCACCAGGGCGAGTATGTGGCCCCGCGGGATGAGCGTCTGGCCTGGTTGACCGGGTTTACGGGATCGGCCGGGTTCTGTGCTGCGCTGACCGACATGGCTGGTGTGTTCATCGACGGGCGGTATCGCACGCAGGTCAAGGCGCAGGTCGCGGATGTGTTCACGCCGGTGCCGTGGCCTGACGTGAGCCTGAGTGCATGGCTGAAAGAGCAGTTGCCCGGTGGAGGCAAGGTCGGTTTCGACCCATGGCTGCACGCGGCAGGGCAAATCTCGGCCGCGCTTGACGAGCTTGAGGGCACAGGCGTCGAACTGGTGCGCTGCGACAATCTGGTGGACCGGATCTGGGCAGACCAGCCTGAACCGCCGATGCAGGCCGTCAAGGCGCATCCGATCGAGTTTGCGGGTGAAACCGCTGACAGCAAGATTACCCGACTGGCCGCAGACCTGCGGCAGGCCGGGCGAAAGGCTGCGGTGATTACATTGCCGGATTCGATCATGTGGCTGCTGAACATTCGGGGGTCGGATATCGCTTACAACCCCGTGGCCCACGGGTTTGCGACCCTGCATGACGACGGCCGGGTCGATCTGTTCATGGCAGCGGCAAAACTGTTGGAGGTGCAGGATCATCTGGACCCGAAGGTGACGGTGCACAACCCTGCGGAGTTTCTGGACGCGGTGGCAGCGCTGGACGGTGCGGTACAGGTGGACCTGAGCACGGTGCCGCAGATCGTGGCGGACGCGTTGGGCGATGCCATGGTGGATGGCGGCGACCCCTGTGCCCTGCCCAAGGCCTGCAAGAACCCGGCCGAAATCGCGGGCAGCGCCGAGGCGCATTTGCGCGATGCGGTGGCGGTGGTCGAGACCCTGTGCTGGCTGGACGCACAGACCCCCGGCAGCCTGTCCGAGACGCAGGTGGTCACGCGGCTGGAAGAAAACCGCCGCAGGGACAATGTGTTGCAGGATATCTCGTTCGATACCATTGCCGGGACGGGTCCGAACGGCGCGATCATGCATTACCGCGTGACGGACGAGACCGACAGCCGGTTGCAGGACGGTCATCTGCTGGTGCTGGACAGTGGCGGACAATATCTGGATGGCACCACCGATATCACGCGGACGCTTGCCATCGGCTCTGTCGGGGCGGAGGAAAAGACCTGCTTCACCCGCGTGCTGAAGGGCATGATTGCCATGTCGATGCTGCGCTGGCCCGCAGGGCTGGCCGGGCGCGATATCGAATGCGTGGCCCGCACGCCGCTATGGGCGGCGGGGCAGGATTTCAACCATGGTGTCGGACACGGCGTCGGGGCCTATCTGAGCGTGCATGAGGGGCCTCAGCGCCTGTCGAAGGTCAGCCATGTCCCCTTGCTACCCGGCATGATCCTGTCGAATGAGCCGGGATATTACCGCGAAGGGGCCTTTGGCATCCGCATCGAAAACCTTGTGGTTGTGGAAGAAGCCCCGGCCCTGCCCGGTGGCGATGCGGAACGCGCGATGCTGTGCTGGCGCACCCTGACATTTGTGCCAATTGACCGCAGGCTGATCATGGTTGATATGTTGACGCCTGACGAACGCCGCTGGCTGAACGCCTATCATCGCGACGTCGCGGAAAAAATCCGCCCAAGGCTGGGACATGACGCGCAACTGTGGTTGGATGCCGCAACTGCGCCGATCTGACACCCGCCTGTTACATAGAACGGGCAGAGGAGAGGCCCCAATACGTCGACGGAAGGAATAGAAATGACTGAGATCACGATCCAAAAAGCGCCGGGCAAATGGACTGTCCGTTCGGGCGGCGCGATTCTGGGCGAAACGAGCAACGCGCTGGAACTGCACGAAGGCGACAAAGCTCCGGTGATTTACTTTCCGCGCGGCGATGTTGCCATGGCATTTCTGGACCAGACCGACAAGGTGACGCATTGCGCCCGCATGGGGGATGCGACGCATTTTTCCATCGTCAACAAATCCTCGGTGACCGAAAATGCGGTCTGGAGTTATGAAGACCCGGTTTCCGCCGTGGCCGAGATCAAGGGATACCTGGCGTTTTATCCGGTGGACTCGGTGAAGGTGGAACAGATTTAAGGGCACCGGACAGGGTTTCAACGGAGGCTTCGGGAGCGCTTGTCCCGGTCGCGGGAGCCTTATGAATGTTCCTCGGCCGCGGTGGCTGCGAGGGCCCGGTTGTACGCCTTGAGCGCGTCGACATGGTAGAGCGCGCCGACGGGTGTCTCGGACCCGTCCTGTTCCAGAACGATAACCGGAATGCAGGGTATGTCGTCACGGTCGAAATAGGGCATCGCGGCCTCGAGCGTGGCGCTGGCCTGAACGCACAGGCCCTGTTCGATCAGGGCGTGCGCCTCGTCCGCAGTGATTGAGCGGTCATCCCCGATAGGGCGCATCACCGCCCCGGCGCGCAGCATCGCCAGCAGATAAGCCTGCGGCCCGGCGGCCAGGTGGACATCGCGGCGTTCCAGCTGGGTCAGGAAGAACGACCGGTCCACAAGGCGCGACGCCAATGCGGTGGATATGGATACAGTCACCATCACGGCAAGGCCGATCTGCCAGTCTCCGGTCAGTTCAAAGACGATCAGAGTGGTCGAGATCGGGGCGCCCAGCACCGCAGCAGCCACGGCGCCCATTCCGGCAAAGGCGTAAAGCGTATGCGTGCCGGACACATCCGGCAGCAGCCCAGTGGCGATCAGTCCGAACGCCAGCCCGGTCAGCGCGCCGATCATCAGGGACGGTGAAAACACCCCGCCCCCCATGCGCCCGCCCATGGTGATCGCCACAGCCACTGTCTTGGTCACCGCAAACAGGATCGCGGTTGTCAAAACCAGATCACCGGTCAGGGCGCGGATCGTGGTTTGGTAGCCGACACCGATGATATGCGGGAACCAGATTGCCATCAGCCCCAGCATCGCGCCGGACACGGCCGGGCGCAGCCAGCCCGGAATGGACAGGCGGTTCTGGATATGGCTGCCGATATCATCAGCAAAGAAGATCGACCGCATCAGCAGCAGCGCGACAAAGCCGCAGATCAGGCCGAGGATCAGGAAGGCGGGAAGTTCGACATAGAATTGCAGCGATCCGGGCGTTTCCAGCGTGAACTCGGTAACGTCGCCATATTCCAACCGGTTGATCACCGTTCCGGCGACCGAGGCGATGACGATCGGGGCAAAGGCATGCACGGCGAAGTGGCGCAGCACGACCTCGAGCGCGAACAGGGCCCCGGCGATGGGGGCGTTGAAGCTGGCTGATACGGCGGCGGCGACAGCACAGCCCAGCAAGTCGCGGCCCGTGATCCCGTCGGCATGGATGCGGTTGCTGACCCAGGTGGAAATCACCCCGGCCATATGCACCACGGGGCCTTCGCGGCCCGTTGACCCACCCGAACTGAGCGTGATCAGCGAGGCAAAGAACGAGGCAATTCCGGCCTTGACCTCGACCCGCCCGTCGGTGATGGCGGATCCTTCGATCACATCAGCGACAGACCTGACGCGCCCGTCACTGGTGAACCGGTTCAGGATCACGCCCACGACCAGCCCACCGATGATCGGGATGATCAGGATCATGAACCACGGCAGTTTCTCGGCATGGCTGTGCAGCAGCAGAACGTCGTCGGTGTCGTAGAGATAGGCCTGCAACGCGCGGATGGCCTTGCGGAACCCAAGCGCCATGAATCCGGCAGCGATACCAATGACCAGCGCGATGAACCAGAACTGGATCTGGCTTGGCCCCCGGCGCAGCATCACCCGCCACGCATCCTTGATCGCGGCCAGAGCCTGATTGAACTGGTTGCGCAGAACGGTGCGGGTCGACTGGGTCATTGGCCCTCGGGGATCATCACGTAACCCTTAGTAAGCCACGGAGCACCCTAATAAAAGTGAGATAGCGACAGTGTGAAGCCAATTCGTGCCACGGGCGCATCAGGCCTGCAGCAGGGCCCGGGCGGCGGCGCGGGCCTCGTCCGTGATGGTGTCGCCCGCCACCATGCGCGCAATCTCGTCCACCCGGTCGGGTTGGGCCAGAGGGATGACGGTGGACAGGGTTTGCCCGTCCGTGACCTGTTTCTGCACCCGCCAGTGATGCGCCGCACGGGCGGCGACCTGCGGGGAATGGGTGACAACCAGCACCTGCCCGCCCTGCGCCAATGACGCCAGCCTGCGCCCGACCGCGTCGGCAGTGGCCCCGCCGACGCCGCGGTCAATCTCGTCAAAGATCATCGTGCGGGCGCTGTCATCGCCCGACAGGCACACTTTGAGCGCAAGCAGGAAGCGGCTGAGTTCACCCCCCGAGGCGATCTTGTTCAGCGGCCCCGCAGGCGCGCCCGGGTTGGTGGCCACGGTAAAGGCCACCGCGTCAGTCCCTTCGGGGCCGGGTTCCGCCGGGGTGAGTTCGGTCCGGAACACAGCGCGTTCCATCTTGAGCGGGGCCAGTTCCGCCATGACGGCAGCGTCCAGCCGCCCTGCAGCAGCTGCGCGGGCCGCGCTGAGGTCGGTGGCGGCATTATCATAAGCCTTTTGTGCCGCGTCCAAAGCCGCGCGCCTGTCCGCCAGATCGGCGTCGCCTGCTTCCAACTGGTTGAGGCGGGCGCGCAGAGTGTCGGCAAACGCGCCCAGATCATCCGGGGCCACGTCATGTTTGCGGGCCAGTGCGCGGATGGCAAACAGGCGTTCCTCGGCCTGTTCCAGTTCCGACGGGTCGAAGTCCAGCGCCTGAAGGCAGGCGTTCACGCCATCCTGCGCCTCGCCCAGTTCAATCATGGCGCGGCCCAGCGCGGCAATCGGTTCGTCCAGCTGACCACCCGCGTTGCCGGACACACCTTCCAGCCAGCGGATAGCGTCGGACATCGCCCCTTCGGCACCGTCCCCGGACAGCAGGGCGTAGGCGCGGGCGACATCATCGCGGATACGCTCGGCCCCCTGCATCATGCGGCGGCGGGCATCAAGTTCGGCATCCTCACCGGGCTGAGGATCAAGCTGATCCAGCTCGGCAACCGCGTGGCGCAGGAAATCTTCCTCACTTCGGACGGCAGCCAGAGCGGCCTCGGTCTCGGCCAGCACCTTGCGGGCGCGTGACATGTCGGTCCAGGCCGCACGAACGGATGTCAGCCGGTCCGAAACCCCGGCGAAATCGTCCAGCATGGCCCGGTGGCCACGCGGGTTCAGCAGCCCGCGGTCATCGTGCTGGCCGTGCAGTTCGATCAGGGTTTCCGACAGCGCCCGCAGCACATCGCCCGAGCAGCGGCGGTCATTGACCCAGGCGGTCTTGCGCCCCTCGGCGGTGTTGATCCGGCGCAGGATCAGCTCATCCCCGCCCGGCAGGCCTGCTTCGGCCAGTATCGCATGTGCGGGATGATCGGGGGAAAGTTCGAACTCGGCCACAACCTCGCCCTGCGCCGCACCCTGCCGCACCAGTTCGGCCCGCCCGCGCCAGCCCAGAACAAAGCCCAGAGAATCCAGAAGGATCGATTTGCCCGCGCCGGTTTCGCCGGTCAACGCATTCAGGCCCGGCTGAAAACTGAGTTCCAGCCGGTCGATGATCAGCATGTCGCGGATATCAAGGGCGCGCAGCATCGGGTCTTCAGCGTCCCAAGCCTAATGCCATGGCGATTACAACCACTCACCCTTGATGGTCTGACGATAGATTGTGCTGAGCCAGTTGTTGCCACGGCTCTTAAGCTGGAGCCCGCGTGAGGTCAGCAGCTTGTAGGCATCGTCATACCATTCCGAGGATTGGTAGTTGTAGCCAAGGATGGCACCTGCGGTTTGCGCCTCATCCAGCAGGCCGAGGGACAGATAAGCCTCGACCAGACGATAAAGCGCTTCGGCGGTGTGGGATGTGGTCTGGAAATCCTCGACCACGACGCGGAAGCGGTTGATGGCGGCGACAAAGTGATCCTGACGCAGGTAGTATCGCCCGATCTCCATCTCTTTGCCGGCCAGATGGTCAAAGGCCAGATCGAATTTCAGCACTGCCGAGGTGGCATATTCGCTGTCGGGATAAACCTCGATCACGGTGCGCAGCGATTGCAGCGCCTGAAAGGTCAGCCCCTGATCGCGCCCGACCTCGTCAATCTGGTCATAATAGCTGAGCGCCAGCAGATACTGGGCATAGGCCGCATCTTCGTCTGTTGGATAGAAGTCGATATACCGCTGGGCAGCGGCCCGGCTTTCTTCGTAGTTCTTGTCGGAATGGAACGAGAACGCCTGCATGATCAGCGCACGCTTGGCCCAGTCGGAATAGGGATACAGACGCTCGACCTCGGAGAAATACCAAGCCGCGTCATCCGAGCGATTCTGCGACAGTTCGTATTCGCCACGGGTATAGATCTGTTCTGGTGTGAACCCTTCCAGATTCTGATCCCGGTCCGCGCCCTTGTTGCCAAAAAGGCCGCCTGCGTTTCCACATGCCGTCAAAACTGCTGCCAGAAGAACCGCGCCTGCGAATCTGACTGCCGCCTTGCTGCCAACCATACCGCCCATCCTTGTCGTCTTACTTAAGAGGGTTCGCCCCGAATTGAGCCATGGTCTAGCACAGAAAATTCCGGTGCAAAACGCCTTATGCAACATCTGGCGCAAATGTCGTCAGAGTTGATCTGATCAGGCGACTTCGGGAATTTCGTTTACGATCAGGCCCTGCCCCGGCAGACGCGCGGCCTGTTCCGGTGTGCACAGAACCGGACGCACAGCACCGGGTGTTTCAAACAGATTGCGCAGCAATGTGTTGGTCAGCGAATGACCCGACTTGTCGCCCGTGAAATGGCCCAGAATCGGCCCGCCTGCCAGATAGAGATCACCCAGAGCATCCAGCATCTTGTGGCGCACGGCTTCGTCGGCGCGGCGGAACCCACCGGGTGTCAGCACCTCGTTGCCCTGCACGACCACGGCGTTATCCAGGGTACCGCCAAGGGCCAGCCCGTTTTCGCGCATGGCTTCGACATCAATGCGGCGGCAGAAGGTGCGGCAATCGCTGAGTTCGCGCGCGAACGACCCGTTGCGCATATCCAGCGTCTTGGTCTGGCTGCCGATTGCGCTGTCTTCGAAATCAATGTGGAAATCGATGATCAGCCCATCCGCGGGTGCGATGCTTGCGCTGGCGCCTTCCCGCGATGCGGTGACGGTCTTCAGCACCTCATAGGCCAGCACCGGGCTGGCCTGACGACGCACGCCTCGGGCCATGATACCGCGTACGAAATCGATCGAAGACCCGTCCATGATCGGAACTTCGGGGCCGTCGATTTCAATCAGCGCGTTGTGAACGCCGCACCCGGCCAAAGCAGCCATGATATGTTCGATGGTGGATACCGACACCCCGGCGCCATTGACCAGACGGGTGCAAAGCGGGGTCCGTTCGACCACGTGATAGATCGCCGGGATCATCGCATCGCCCAGATGGATATCCGTCCGTTTGAACCAGATGCCATGACCAACTGCCGCTGGTTTCAGGACCATGGTCGCAGGCTTGCCGCTGTGCAGCCCGACGCCTTTAAACGTGACCGGAGATTTGAGCGTATGTTGCAAAATGGGCCTCGGCGAGTGGTGTCCAGCCTTCTGGGGCTGTGTTGGACACTCAGTTAAGGAAGCCCGCGTCAAGGCTCAACTCACTCTTTGTAACCGAATGAAACATGTATGTAACAGATCGGCAAAACCCTGCTTACACGTTCGTAAGCCACTGTTTTAAAAAGAATTAGGGCCGCCAGATGGCGACCCCATGAGTGGATTTTGTTACCGCGATCAGTTGGCCTGACGGCGCAGGAAGGCCGGAATTTCGATACGATCCTGATCCGGGTCGGCCTCATCGTGAATCGGTGCCGTGGCCTCGGACTGGCGCAGAACGGGTTGCTGACGCGGCGGTTGAGCCGGTGTGTCAGAGGCGTGCCCGGTCATCCGGTCGATCAGCCGATTGAAGCCAAACCGCGAGCGTTCTTCGGGTTCGTGATGCGAAACCGCCGCTTGCGGGCGGGGTGCTGCGGCGCGCTGAGCTGCCGAGGGAACCTTCTGAACCGCAGCCTGCAAACGCTGGAGCGCTTCGGGCGACGGGGTGCCTGCGACAGGCGCGCGCGGGGCAACAAATGCCTCGGGCGCCGGTTCGACATGCTCGGGCTGCGGCTCGAATTCGGCGACGCGCGGCTGATAGGCTGGGGGCGGCAGATCGTCCTCATCCCGCTCGTCAAGCGGCTGGAACTGCGGCTGGGCGGGCTCTTCCGCGGCTTCAAACAGCGAAGGTTCGCGGTTTTCTTCCATCTGCGGCGCGGGCTCTGCCATTTCGGCGGCTGCGGGTGCTTCTTCGCGACCATATTCTTCGGCCGAAACGGTGCGGGTCAGCGGCTCGGACATCGAGCGGCGCGCGACCGGAATGTCAGCCGTTTTTTCGGTGGCGTCGATGCCGGTTGCAACAACCGACACGCGCATACCGCCTTCCATGGCGGTATCCAGCGTCGAGCCGACGATGATGTTCGCTTCGGGGTCCACTTCCTCGCGGATGCGGTTGGCGGCTTCGTCCAGTTCGAACAGGGTCAGGTCGTGCGAACCGGTGATGTTGATCAGCACGCCTTTGGCGCCTTTGAGGCTGATTTCGTCCAGCAGCGGGTTCGCAATGGCTTTCTCCGCCGCCTGAATGGCGCGATCTTCGCCGGTTGCCTCGCCGGTGCCCATCATGGCTTTGCCCATCTCGTCCATTACGGCGCGCACATCCGCAAAGTCGAGGTTGATCAGTCCCGGACGCACCATCAGGTCGGTTACGCCTTTGACGCCCTGATACAGGACATCGTCAGCCATCGAGAACGCCTCGGTAAAGGTGGTTTTTTCGTTGGCGAGGCGGAACAGGTTCTGGTTCGGAATGATGATCAGCGTGTCAACGACCCGTTGCAGCGCCTCAACGCCGTCTTCGGCCTGACGCATCCGCTTGGCACCTTCGAACTGGAAGGGCTTGGTCACGACACCCACGGTCAGAACGCCCAGCTCACGCGCGGCCTGCGCGATGATCGGAGCAGCGCCGGTGCCTGTGCCGCCGCCCATGCCTGCGGTGATAAAGCACATATGCGCGCCTGCCAGATGGTCGACGATCTGTTCGATGCTTTCTTCGGCAGCTGCGGCACCCACGGCCGGACGGGCCCCTGCCCCCAGACCTTCGGTGACCTTCACACCCAGTTGAACCCGCGCCGAGGACTGGCTTTGCTGCAGCGCCTGCGCGTCGGTGTTGGCGACGACAAAATCGACGCCGTCCAGCTGTTTTTCAATCATGTTGTTGACAGCGTTACCGCCCGCACCGCCAACGCCAAATACTGTAATCCGAGGCTTCAGTTCGTCTTGCCCGGGCATCGAAAGATTCAATGTCATGCTCTGTCCGCCTGTATTTATGTTCCGCCAAAGCGGTGTTTTTCTTACCTATCCTTGCTCGATTCTAGCGGGCTGATGCGAAAAGGTCACGTCAAAAATCGCGATTCACCACAAAATATGGAGGAAATAAGGCAGAAACCGGCGGCATTTCGCAGGTACTGCCAGATATAGCGGAAACGCCGGCGACCATCACAAGGCAGACGACCCCGGCGCGAGGACTCAGCCGTTCGTCACGCTTTGGTCGACCATCATTTACACTGCGGAAAACTGCTCAGGTCCTGCCGCGAGGCCTCTGCCGGGCCTTGTGGATATCTTGAGGGATAAATCGACGCGCTGCAACCGGATTTTTCAACTGAGCGGTGCACTTGGACAGTTGAGGCTGGTTTCGGTGATGCTGCGCACCTCCTGGATTTCGCCATCTGCAAACGAGGCCAGACGCACCATCAGACGGCCTTCGTGCAGGAAGGGCCACCAGCAGACGGGAATACCATCCGGATCGTTGTCATAGAGAAAGCAGATCTGACCGTTTGGCGTGGTGATCTGCCCATAGACACAGCCCTGCCCCTCTTGCCGCCAGACCGAGATGTGACGGTTCAGAAATTGCTCGGTCCCGACCAGATCGTTGCTGCGAATCTCATGGAAGGTGAGCGTTTTGCCGACGGCGGCATCCAGAAATGCCTCGGGCGTGATGATGGTCTGGGCCGAAACCCATCCCGGCAACAGGGCCGCACACAAAGCGGCCCGGCACAGGGGGCTACCAGTTGTCACGGAACCACCGAACGGCCCGCTTGAACGGGCGCGCGGCGTAGGTGTCGACCGGGATTTCGAAATCCCACCATTCGTCCTGCGGGTGCGCCGCAAACAGGCTGAGCCCCACGGAGGACGAGAACGCCGGACCTGTCGCCGATTGCGGCAGGCCGTGCACCCGCAGCGGGCGACCCAGACGCACGCGTTGACCAAGGATGCGGGTCGCCAGACCGTCCAGCCCCATGATCTGACTGCCGCCACCGGTCAGAACGATCTGCTGGCTTGGCATGTGTTCAAACCCGGCCGCATCCAGACGCACGCGGACCTCTTCAAGGATTTCCTCGACGCGCGGACGCATGATGCCGATCAGTTCGGCCCGACTGACCGTGCGGCGGTCGTGTTCCCAGTCACCAGTATCGCCGCCGATATCGATCATGTCGCGGTCATCAGCGCCGGTCGCATGAACGCCGCCATTGAACGTCTTGATCCGTTCCGCCACTGCCGCGGGCACGCCCAGCCCCATCGAGATATCGGCGGTCACGTGATCGCCGCCCATACGCACGCAATCGGCATAGATCATGTGTTTCTTCATGAAGATCGAAACGCTGGTGGTGCCGCCGCCCATGTCGATACAGGCCGCGCCCAGTTCCTGCTCATCCTCGACCAGCGCGGAAATTCCCGAGACATAGGCCGAGTTTGCAATCCCGGCGAGTTCCAGATCGCAGCGTTTGATACAGCGCACGATGTTCTGGATCGCCATCGCATCGACGGTCAGCATGTGCATATCGACCGCAAGGCTTTGGCCCATCTGCCCGCGCGGGTCGATCAGGCCCGAGCGGTTGTCGAGCGCAAAGTTGACCGGCTGTGCGTGCAGCACCTCGCGCCCGTCGCCGTAATCCGGCACGTCGCAGGCGTTCAGAACACGACCCACTTCGGCCTCGGTCACCAGCTGGCCATCCAGATCAACCTGTGCGTCCAGCCCGTAAGAGCGCGGGTTGGCCCCCGAGAAACAGGCGATGACGTGATCGACGCGAATATCGGCCATCTTCTGTGCGGCCTGAAGCGCGGTGCGGATGGCGCGTTCGGTTTCCTGCATGGCGGTGACTTCGCCAAACTGTACGCCGCGCGAACGTGTCGTTGCGGCCCCGATAACCCGAAACCCCGTCTGCCCCGCCATTGAGCCGATGGTGTTATCTTCACTCAGCCGGCCCGATCCGTCAAAACGCAGAACGAGGCAGGCAATCTTGGAACTGCCCACATCCAGAATCGCGATCACACCGCGTTGCAATGCCTGGCGCCGCATTTGACGCATGGCGCGTTGGGACTGATAAAGATCGGTCATCATGCTCGTTACTGCCCGTTACTCATTGTCACTTTTGTATTCCACCAGTCTTCGCTGGCGGCTTTGGTCATTCGGATGGTAGGACGCTGGCCTAGGCGCATGTCGACCACGGCCACGTCGCGTTCCAGAAGGTCCTGCACTTCGTTCACCGCAAGCACGCGTTCCAGCGCGCGCACCGGGCGCTCGGTCGGCAGCATGATGCGCTGGCCACGGTCCAGGACCAGATCCCAGCGCCGTTCACCCACGCGCACCAGCCCGCGCACACGGTTGCCCAGGCTGCGGGCGGTCTGGAAAATCTCGAGCGCCTGCGCCACATGGGCATCCGCACCCGCGCCCGCGATCAGCGGCAGGTCGGCATGGTCCTTGCGAGAGGTGGTTTCCTTGACATGCGCGCCGGTCTCGTCGAGCAGTTCGAGCCCGTCATGCGTCCGCCAGACAATCACGGGCTGACGCTCGACCACGTTGACCTGAAGGATGCCGCCCGGACGGATGCGGACGCTTGCCGATTTCACCGGATCAAGCCCGGTGATCGTGTCGCGCATCTGTTCGACGTCCAGATCCCATGAACTGATCGGGAAATCCAGAGGCACGACCTCGCGGATATCATCGGACAGGCTGGTGCCTGCCCCGTCGATGGCCATCAGGTTAACCATGAACTCGGGGCGTTCCTGAATCGAGGTGCGAATATCGGCGATATAGGTACCAAGCGCTTCGCGCCGGTCCTGAGAGGCAAAATAGACGCCAACTGCTGCGGCAATGGCGCAGATCGGCAGGCCAAGCTTGACGCCCAGACGGATACCCGGTGTCAGCATCCAGCGCTGAAGACGATAGCTGAGGCGCGACGGGGCCGGATCACTGCGGCGTGCGGTGCGGGAAAACACCCGCGCCCCGCGCAGACGCAGAATGGGCTGGGTGTCATGCGGCTCCGTATCGGCCGAGGCAAAATCGGCATCCGGCCCGGCAAGGGGTTTGGTGCGATGGATTTCCAGAGAGCGGCTGGCGATTAACGGTTGCATGAGGCGTCCTCAACCATCCAGGCGCAGAGCTGGCCAAATGTCATGCCCAGATGCGCGGCTTGTTCCGGGGCCAGCGAAGTGGGTGTCATGCCCGGCTGGGTGTTGGTTTCCAACAGAAACAAACCATCAGCACCCGCGCTGTCATCCCAGCGAAAATCGGTGCGGCTAACGCCCCTGCAGCCCAAAGCATCATGCGCGCGCAGGGCATAATCCATGCAGCGATCAAAGATGTCCTGTGGGATATCGGCAGGGACCACGTGCCATGATCCGCCGGGTTTGTACTTGGCGTCATAGTCGTACCAGCCGCCATCGGTCATGATCTCGGTCACGGTCAGGGCGCGGTCGCCCATCACGGTCACGGTCAGCTCGCGTCCGGCCACGTATTTCTCGACCATGATCTGGTCGGGCATGTCTTCGGACAGCTGCGGCGGGCCATTGGCGTTTTCGTGGACGATGTAGATACCGACGCTGGACCCTTCGTTATTGGGTTTGGCTACATAGGGCGGTTCCATCACGTGGGCGCGAGTCACCTCGGCACGCGGGACGATCACACTGGGGACAACGGGCAGACCTTCGGCCTGATAGACGTCCTTGCTGCGTTGCTTGTCCATCGCAAGGGCCGAGGCCAGAACACCCGAATGGGTATAGGGAATCCGCATCCATTCCAGCATCCCCTGCACGCAGCCATCCTCGCCCCAGCGGCCATGCAGGGCGTTGAAAACCACATCCGGCTGAATATCCAACAGGCGCGCATAGAGGTCGGGACCTGCGTCCAGTTCGACCACTTCAATACCTTCTCCCACAAGGGCGGCCGCGCATTCGCGCCCAGAGCTGAGAGACACCTCGCGTTCCGCCGAGGGGCCGCCCATCAATACCGCCACTTTGGGGTTTGTCCTGCTCGACATACCCAATGTGCGCCTCAATGTCCCCGGACCTTATGTGGTGGTCCGTACTGCGTTTATGCCTTTGATCCGTCGCCTGAATTTGCCTGTTTTGGTCTGACGGTCGGGGCTTTATTCTTTTAGCGGATCACCGACCCGCATGATTTCCCACTCTAGCGTGATGCCGCTTGTTTCGTAAACCTTTTTTCGCACCTCTTCGCCCAGACCTTCGAGGTCGTCAGCGGTGGCGGTGCCGGTATTGATCAGGAAGTTCGAGTGTTTCGGGCTCATCTGTGCCCCGCCGCGTGTCGCGCCGCGCATTCCGGCATCGTCGATCACTTTCCACGCCTTGAGGTCATGCACGTCATCAGCCTGCCCGGTCGAGGAAAAACCGGCCGGGTTGCGGAAGGTCGATCCGGCGCTGCGGTCCTTGGTGGGCTGGGTTTCGTCACGCTTCTTCAGTTGCGCTTCCATTCGGGCATGAAGGTCATAGGGATCGCCGGACGGGCCTTCGAACGTGGCCGAAATCAGAACGGCGCCTTCGGGCAGGTCGGACTGGCGATAGCGAAAGTTCAGATCCTCGGTCGTCAGGTCCCGCAGGTCGCCCTGCCGGGTGACAATGGTGGCCTTGCGCAGCACGTCCGCCGTGTAGCTGCCGTAACAGCCCGCATTCATCCGCACCGCGCCCCCGATCGAGCCGGGGATGGTGCGCAGAAAGGTCAGGTCCACACCCGCATCCGCGGCCTTGCGCGCAACATGCGCGTCCAGTGCGGCAGCGCCCGCGATGACCGTATTGCCCTCAACCGAGATGGCGTTGAACCCGCGCCCCAGCCGGATCACCACGGCCCGCAAGCCACCATCGCGCACGATGAGGTTCGAGCCGACCCCCATCGGGAAGACCGGCACACCATCCGGCAGATCGCGCAGGAAGGCCTGCAAGTCTTCGATATCGGCAGGTTGAAACAGGTAATCCGCCGGCCCACCAACGCGGAGCCATGTGAGGTCAGACAGGTTGCGCGCTTTGGCCAGGCGGCCCCGGACATCGGGAAGAACAGGGGGAAGCGGAGTCATGTAGTCGCGCGCACCGCCAGGCTGCGCCCACCGACCCCGCCCATGATTGCGGCAAAAAGGAAGGGGAGTACACCGGCAGTCAACCAGACCAGCGGGCCGAACGCCTTGTCTTCTTCACCCGTTCCGACATCGGCCAGCACGACGATCAGCCCCAGACCAACCGCGGATGTCAGCCCGATCAGCCACAGAAGGCTGCGCAGGCCAAGCCAGCGGCCCGCTGTAAACCCGGCAGCGGCACCCAGAACGAAGGAAACAAGCGGCAGATAGGCAAATGTGGCGATTGTCGCCATGACAGATCTCCTGAAGTTGGCCGGTTATTCTTTGGCCGCCTTCATGCCCTGCATTTTCGACTTTGTCCAACGGGTCAGATAAATCACCGGCCAGCGCAGCACGGACATGCCCATTGCCAGCACCAGCATCCCGATCCAGGGGCCATTTTCATAGGTGACATAGCCGACGATGGGAATGCCCACGATGATCAGGATATAGGCGCGCGTCCAGTGGTTGTCGGTGCTGGGGATCAGCGCAAGAACGTTGGCAGCAAAGCCCCACAGGGCCGCCAGAGCGATAGACCATGTCATTCCGCGACCTCGCGCCCTGTCCACTTGCGCCAGTAATACCGGATGGGGTTGCGGAACATCGACACGAACCCGGCAAATGCCGCGACCGACCAGAACCAGCCGTGGACATATCCAAGCCATACGACCAGCAACGGTGCGCAGACCAACAGGACAAACCCCGGCGGGAATTGCAGCCGCATCGGCAACATTGCCACGATGGTGGCGCAGATCACCCAAAGCGCTGCCAAGATCATCGAATAGTCCATTCGCCCCTCCGAGGACACGCGACTGTTGCGGTCAGAGTATCACACTTTTAAGTTGTGCAACAAACAAATGACGCGTCAAACAGCTTGTTTTCTTTGCAACCTCTCGGGCAGGCCGTTGGCCCAGGCGCTGATCGTACCGGCCCCGAGGCAGACGACCATGTCGCCCGGTCGGGCCTGTTCGCGCACGAGGCGTTCAAGGTCGTCTTCATCCAGCAGCGCGCGGGCGTGGCGGTGGCCGTGACGGATCAGGCCCTGCACCAGATCGTCGCGCGAGGCGCCTTCGATCGGGTCTTCACCAGCGGCAAAAACCTCGGCAATGGCCACGACATCGGCGTCATTGAAACAGGTGCAGAAATCGTCAAACAGGTTGGACAGGCGCGAATAGCGGTGCGGCTGATGCACAGCAATCACGCGGCCTTCGGTCGCCTGACGGGCGGCCTTGAGAACGGCGGCTATTTCGACCGGGTGGTGGCCGTAATCGTCGATGATGGTGACACCGTCGATTTCCCCGACCTTTGTAAAGCGACGGTTGACGCCGCCGAAATTGGCCAGCGCGTCGCGGATTTCCGCAGCTTTCATGCCCAGATGACGGGCGACGGCAGCGGCGGACAGCGCGTTTGAGACGTTGTGATCGCCGGGCATCGGCAGGGTGCAGCCTTCGATCATCTTGTCTTCGTATTGCAGATGTATGTCGAAATGCGCCACGCCGCCTTTGTAGGTCAGGTTCACCGCCCGCACATCCGCCTGCGCGTTGAACCCATAGGTTCGCACACGGCGGTCGGTGATGCGGCCGACAAGGGCCTGAACCTCGGCATGATCGGTGCAGCAGACGGCCAGACCGTAGAATGGCAGGTTCGAGACGAATTCGTAAAAGCCGTCGCGCAGCCTGTCGAAATCACCCCAATGCTCCATATGCTCGGGGTCGATATTGGTAACAATGGCGATGGTTGCGGGCAGCCGGTTAAAGGAACCGTCGCTTTCGTCGGCTTCGACCACCATCCATTCGCCCTGCCCCATCCGAGCGTTCGATCCATAGGCGTGGATGATGCCGCCATTGATCACGGTCGGATCGAAATCGCCTGCCACCATCAGTTCGGCCATCATGGTCGTCGTGGTGGTCTTGCCGTGCGTTCCGGCAATGGCAATGTTCGAGCGCAGGCGCATCAGTTCGGCCAGCATGTCGGCGCGGCGGACAACCGGCAGACCTTGGGCGCGGGCTTGGTCCAGCTCCGGGTTGCCCGGTTTGATCGCAGTCGAGACAACCACGACGGCGGCGTTTTCAAGGTTTTCGGCGCGCTGGCCGACGAAAATCTCGGCCCCCAAACTGGCCAGACGGTCAGTGATCTTCGAGGCTTTCAGATCGGAGCCCTGCACCTGATACCCCAGGTTCAGCAGCACCTCGGCGATGCCCGACATACCAATCCCGCCGATGCCCACGAAGTGGATCGGCCCTACGTCCTGCGGCAGTTTGGTTGCTGGGTTCATGTGGTCTCCTTCTGCGCCAGCTGCTCGACCAGAGCGACCAGACGCTGGGTGGCATCGGGCGCCCCGACCGACAGAGCGCCATGGGCCATTTTCTGTGCGGCTTCGGGGTTCGTAAGAACCGTGGTGATTTGCTGTGTCAGCGTGGGAACGTCAAGCGCATTTTCCGGGATCATGATGGCCCCGCCGGCCTGCACCAGCCCGCGCGCGTTGGCGGTCTGATGATCCCCGGCGGCAGCAGCAAACGGAATCAGGATCGAAGGGCGACCGATGACCGAGATATCGGCCACGCTGGACGCGCCCGAGCGCGAGATCACCAGCTGCGCATCCGACATGCGGCGGGGAATGTCATCGAAGAAGGGCTGAACGTCGGCGCGGATACCATGGTCTTGGTAGAATGCGCTGACCCGTTCGCCATCTTCATCCCGCGCCTGATGCGAGACACGGATATGCGCGCGAAGGTCTTCGGGCAGCGCGGCAATCGCACCGGGCACTATATCGCTGAGGATGCGCGCGCCCTGCGAGCCACCCATCACCAGAACCGACATCGGATAGTCACCCGGCGGGATATACCCGGCGGCGGCACGGTCCAGGACCGCGGCACGCACCGGGTTGCCGGTGTGAATGCCATGCGCGCCTTCGGGCAGATCCGTCGGCCAGACGCCGCAGGCCACCTGCGCAACGCGGGTTGCAAACAGCTGGTTCACGCGGCCCAGTACCCCGTTCTGTTCATGGATCATCCGCGGTATTTTCAGCAGGGTCGCGGCGCCCAGCGCCGGGATCGACGGATAACCGCCAAAGCCCACGACAACATCGGGTTTGTCGCGCATCATCTGGAAGACCATGCTGGTGACACCACCAGCGATAATCGGGCCAACCATCGCCTTTGCCGCCAGACCGCCACGGGCGAAGGTGGCCGAGGACGCCTCGACAATTTCGGTCGAATGGGGAAAGCCACCGGTATAGCGCGCACCGCGCGGGTCGGTGGACAGGCGCACACGCCAGCCCTTGTGCAGCATCGCCTCGGCCAGCGCCTGAGCGGGGAACATATGGCCCCCGGTGCCGCCAGCCGCAATCAACAGGTAAGGGTTCCCCATTATCCTCGTCCGCGCAGAATATCGCCTAGTTCGCCCTGTGGGCGGTTTCGGGTGAAGGCCAGCAGCATGCCAACGGCAATACCGCCAGCAATCAGGGACGAGCCGCCATAGCTGACGAACGGCAAAGTCATGCCCTTGGCGGGCAGCAGACGCACCGCAACACCCATGTTGATCATCGCCTGAACGCCAAACATGCAGGCCAGACCGGTACCGGCCAGACGAATGAACATGTCGCGTTCGCGCATCAGCCGCAGCAGCGAGCGCACGACGATCAGCGCATAAAGCGCAATGATGATCATGACGAGGATCAGGCCGTATTCCTCGGCCGCGACGGCGATGATGAAATCGGTATGGGCATCGGGCAGCGACCATTTCACCTGCCCTTCCCCCACGCCGACGCCGAACAAGCCACCTTCGCGGATGGCGTTGGTGGCATAGCCCAGCTGGGTGGTCGGATCGACCTCTTGATTCAGAAAGCCGTCGATGCGGCGGGCAAAGTGTTCAGAATTCGAATAGGCCAGCATCCCGCCCAGAACGACAACACCGGCCATGCCCAGCAACAGCAGCATCGGGGCCCCGGCTACGAAATACATGACGCCCCAGCCGAACAGGATCAGGCAGGCCTGACCGAAATCGGGTTGCATCACCAGCATGGCCACGATGGCCATGCAGAGCGCAAAGGACCACAACCGCCCCGGAGGGCCATTGATTTCCTGTGAGGCCGCCAGCAGCCAAGCGGCCACGACGACAAAGCCGGGTTTCAGAAACTCGGACGGTTGCAGCGAGGCAAAGCCCAGCGAATACCAACGCACCGCACCCTTGCCGAAATCCGTTCCAAACACCGGCAGGAAGACCAGAGCGACGAAGGCCCCCAGAAAACCCAGAACGGCCAGACGCCGCACCAAGGTTGGAGACATCATCGAAGTCAGCAGCATCGCGATCAGCGCCAATCCGCCGAACAAGGCCTGACGCTCGACATAATGGAAGGGGTCGAACCCGTTGCGACCGGCCAGTGGCGGCGAAGAGGCCAGCCCCAGCAACAGCCCGATGGTAAACAGGATCAGAACGCAGGACATCGTCCAGCGATCGATAGTACGCCACCACTTCGGTAGAATCGGTTCTCCGCGCTGGTCCTGGACCGCGCCATACACCATCTCAGTCATGAGATACCGCCACTCTCTGCCTCGTTAACGCCCCGTTTTCGGGGTCTGGCTACGAGTCTACATGCAATTTGGCGATCAGGCCAGCCTGTTCGCGGGCAAATCGGGATTTCCCGCGCAAGACCCGCGCCGCAGACCCAGACCGCCTGTCAACCGTGTTGCGACGGCCATCGGGCGGGAGGCGGCGGGCTGTCAGACTTTGGTCAGCAGCAGCGGCACATCCAGCAGCCCCGCCACACCGAACAGTTCGGCCCTGAGGGGAGGCGTGTAACCGTTGATCGCATCAGCTTGCAGGGTTCCTGCGGCCGAGGACCAATACCAGTGGGCATTATTGAAACGCGTTGCAGATGTTTCGAGGTTCTTGAAGATGGCTTTGATCTGCACCCCATTGAGAACATTGGGCGACTTTCGTTGCATCATCGCGATTGCCCCGGCAACAAGGGCCGAAGCCCCCGAAGTGCCGCCGAATTCGGTATACAGACCAGCAGGATCGTCCACGGCCTTTTTTCGGGTTTCGACAGCCGCGGCAAGGCTGCCTTCGACATAACCCCGGGGGCCCGGCACGTCCAACGTCACCAACCGTTGAGGTGCGAAATCGACAATCGGGATCGCGTCACCACTGCCATCGCGTTTGAGGTGATGTTTGGGAAGAGCGGCCCGATCCTCCAGATGGAAGTCAGTCGCCGAGGCCGCGTCACGGTCCAGACGTATTTGATAGCGGTTGTATATCTCACCGTCATCTGAGGGGGCGGACACGGTCAGATCAGCAGAATAGTTCGAATACCCGGACCGGTAGCCATTATAGTTGACGGCCCCCACGGAAATGATCCCGTTGGCTGGATCACCGGACAGGCTGGCGGGGTAAATCAATTCACTTCGACCGTCATTGCCAGCCGCGCAGACCACCGGAATTTTCGTGCTGACCCATTCGACGACCTTGTGGAGCGTCGACCACGCCACTGAAATATCGCGCGCGTCACCGTCGGGTTCATCGCGCATCGTCTCGTGCAGGCGCGTCTTTTCGTGCCTGTCCAGACCCGGATAGAACGGTTCGGTAACAGTGGCAGGACGGTCATCATACCCGGGCCAATGGTCCGGGTTCGCTATGTCGCGCGGAAACAGGATGACATGAACATCCTTTTCATGAGCATAAAGAAACGCCGCAATCAACTCTTCCGGGCTGGGTGAGATCGACGTCGTGATCGGAATAATCCTGCTTTTGGGATCAACCCCGTAATACGCCGCGATATTGCCGGTATTGCCGAATTGGTCCGCCGCAAAGCTGGTTCCGCAAGCCAGCCCGGCACAGCTGGTGCCGTGCCCGGCATAGCGATCATCATAAGCATCGATGTAACGCTTAACACCAAACCCCGATCTCAGCCCGGCAATCACCCGCTGTTCCTGCGACGTCAGGCCCGGAATGCCCAAGGGGTTCTGAATGCCCGACAGATGTTGCACATGTTCTTCGATATGTTCTGCCCCTGCCCCAACGGCCGACCGGTCGATGTATTTGACACCGAACGGGTGGCTGGCCAGATCAAGGGCTTCGTCCCGAATGACCCTGTCCGCCGGAACCGGTCCGGTGTCCGGCGCTTTCAGGTTTGGGTGATGCGGGGCCACGCCCATGTCGATCAGGGCGATCTTCGCCTCGGCCAGAGCAGGGCCTGTGAAATCCCAGATCGCGCTGTCGATTTCCGGGCAGGTCTCTCCGTCAGCGGGCGGGGGCGCCTTGACGGTCAAGGCTTTGATCGCGACCAGATGCCAGAGATAGTAATATCGTGCGTAGTCTTCGTTTCCTGCGGTCATTTCGTCACCTCGCGTTGATCCTTAACCCAGCCATTCGTCTTGTGCTTCGTCCATCAGTTCGTCCAGAACCTCGGTCAGGTAAGCCACGGTTTTTCTGGCCAGACTTCGCCCGGCGGCTGTGTCGCTTGGGTAGTGCAGACCAGCCCATTCGCGGTTTTCAGCAATCCGCTGGGCGCGGTGGAACAAAGCGACAGTGCCCGGATGTTCAGGGATCAGCCGCGAGAACAGTTCGGCAATCGCGAAGGATTGGTAGGAGTGGTTCGAGGGGTAAGCCGCATGAAAAGGCACCGGGATAAAGGGCCGGATCAGCGGCTGGATGATATTGGGTCTGGGTCGGCTGAAACGGTTCTTGTAGGTCAGGCCGATTTCATTCGTCAGTTCCAGCAGGATCGTCATCAGTGCACGTGTCGCATCAAAGCCGCCCTGCTCGTCAATGCCCAGCGGGCTGAGATAGTCATCAATACCAAAGCCAGCCTGCGCCACGATTTCCTCGCGCCGTGTCGCCTGATTTGACCACTTGAGCCGACCTTGCAGGATCAGCAAGTATTCGGTTTCCTTCATGCTTTCGTCAGGGCCCGGTGGCGGCAGAAGGTCGATGTTTTCCCAGACCTTGCCCAGCAGACCGGATGCGGGCAGCATTCCGATCCGGCACAGATCGCGCATCTCGCGCCAGCCGAAGGAGGCATCACTACCGCCAAAGTCAAAATCGCTGCGGTTCCGGTTGCGATTGCGATTTCTGTTTCGGTTGCGGTTTCTGTTGCGATTGCGGTTTCTGTTGCGATTCCTGTTTCGATTCAAAGCAAACGCCGAAGATGCGCTCATCGCGATTGAGGCCGCGCCGAGGGCAGAGCGTTTCCCGATCTCACCGTCTATCGAATCCATTACGCCTGCGTCAGCCTTGAGCGGATCGATAAACCGCTCGTCCTGCATGAAATCGCTGAGTTTGCGCAGCGTTTCATCGTCCAACACCTCTGGGTCCAGCGCGTTGATCGCTTTACTGTATTGCAGGTAACTCTCTCTCTGGGCATCGAAAATGAAATTGTTCAGCTCAGATTGGTTCGCCCCCAATGAGGTACCGAGACCACCGGTTCCGGCAAGGTTCATCAGTTTCACCACTTTGCACGAGATCAGCTCACCACGTCGGACCATCATTCCGAAACCGTTGAGCGTGGAAACGTAAGACATAAGTAAACCCCCTACTTTTACCCCTGCTTTAAGCGTGTTGCGGCAATCCGATCCTGGACAGGCCGCTTTCCATCAGTTGCGCGCTGAACCGTGTTGGCACCGGGAACCGGTCCTGCTGGATGCAGGCCAGCGACATGTCCGGTTCTAATTCGATCAACCGTTTCAAAGCGCTTTTACCAAGTTGCCGATCGCCTGCGTGCCCATAGGCCGCTGCTAGGTAACGCATGACCGCTTTGAATTGCGGCTGAACCTCCATCACGGATTCTCCGAACCTGATGGATTTCTCGAACTCGCCATTGACCAGCGCGGCGACGCATCCTGCCCCGTCAAACAGGTGCCGGTACGGGTTGTGCCGACCCAGAAGCCGGGCCTTCTGCGCGGCTTCCACCGCCAGCGCGGGGCGATCTGTGTAGCAATAAAGCATGGCGGCTGAATCCCAGCTCATCGCCCGATAAGGGCTGAGCTCGAGCGCGCGGTCGACCAGATCCTGCGCCACCGAAAACTCTCGGAACACGTAGGAATGCACGTGGGCGACAAGGCCCAGAACAGTGCCGTTATCCGGGTCAGCCTCGACCGCGCGGCGGGCCAGATCGCGTGCTTGCGCTTCCAGTGTGGCATCCCAGGTACCGTACCGTTCACCGACCTTGAAGGTCGTGACATAAGCCAGCCACGCTAGGTAGGCTGGTTTGGGATCAAGCTCGTAGGCAGCCAGAATGTCCGCCTCCAACTCATCGACTCCCGGCCCTGTCATGGTCAGCAGATGATGCACGGCTGCAAGAGCCGTCTTCGCCGCGTGATGGGAGGCCGGATCGCGCATGTGACGCCCGTTCAGCAAAGCCGTCAGCAAAGCGTCGGTGGCATAGCTGATGAACGATGTCAGTCCCGAGCAGTTTTGCCCCAGAAAGTCACCCTGATCCGCCACCACATTCTGGCTCCAGATCACTTTTCTGTCTTCCGACCTCATTGCGGTGGCGGACACTTGCAACATGCTGCCACAGGTCGAAGCGCGACACTGAAGGAAAAGATCAGGCCCAGCCGACAGTGGTTCCTTTGGAAGCGCGACCTGCGGCACCCGGTAATCCTGAACCTCGAGCGCTTCGGTTTCGGTAAGGGATTTGGACAGCTGTTCCGCAACGATGTTGGACACGAATGTCGCGGTTTCGGAACTGCCACCGACATCCGGAGACAACAGACCTATCACGAAATTCGGGCGCGGTATGGAGAACGACATCTGCTCGGACCGGAAGGCCGTTGGTTTGGTGGGAACGGGAACCGGCTGTGCTTTTCCATCCTTCTCATAGGGGACGTCGATGGTTGCGCGGGCCACTTTGAACAGCTCGAGCGTGGCACCGATATTCTTGAGATTGGGCCGCCCGATCGAGTTGAACAGGAAATCCTGTCGTCCGCGCAGCGCATTGCGCACAACGCTTGAGACCAGAACCTCGCCGGATGAGCCGACGCTTTCGATCCGGGCTGCCGTATTCACGGCGTCACCGATGATCTGCTGGTCAACCTCGAACGTGTCGCCCAGATGTATCCCAATTCGATACCCCTTGGCGTACCGGTCGGGGGCATGGGTCAGGACATCCTGCACCCCCAGCGCAGTTTCGACGGCGGCACGCGCACTTGGAAAGACGGCGCATAGCCCGTCACCGGTCAGGCCGGTCACCCGGCCCCGAAAGCTGTTAACCAGATCGCTGACGCAGTTCAGATCGCGGCGGATTCTGGCCAGCGTTTCAAGCTCGGCCTCGCGGACGGCGGCAGAGTAATCACATGCATCAAGGAACAGGATCGCCCTGAGCCGCGCCTTGGGAAGGTCGCTTGGATTGTTCAAATTCAGAGTAATACCCATGATCGTGTCTCGGAACTCTTTAACTTGTTGAAATGTGCCACCCCGAAAACAGGCGGGCTGGCACGCATCAGAGGCGTGTTGCGATTGCAAATGCAGCCGACGGGTGTGAATGGCGCTGCATTGCGCGGGACGGGCCACGGGCCTGAATGGAAATCACGAGGCATTAATCGGCCCGCTGATGAGATTTGGTTTCTAAAATGCGTTAAGTTCAAAATAATAAGGGTTATTGTATTGTTTTAGTGAACTTCCGTCGACATATTTTTATTTTTGAACATATTTTTCGGTGTAATTTGGCCAATTTACCCGGCACCTGTGGCGCTTGGTGCTTGGCGGGCAAGACGGGCTGATGCGGCAAGACTTCCCGTTAGGAGTGCGCGAGGGCTGATCCCGGTCAAGCACTTGGTATTGAACCGGCCCGATACTCTTGAACCAAGCGGATGGCCCGACACAGTTGCGGCTAACTGACACCGGAAATCGATTCTCCAAAAAGTATCCGAACGTTGTAATGCCTTCACCGTTTCTGCCAGACATGCCTGCCACCACCCTGTTCGGTGGCCCCACTTGTGGTGGGATCAGGTGCCTTGCACAACCTGAACGGTGCCGCATTTTGACCGGACCCGGGCATGGCTTTCTGCGATCTGCACCCTTCCAGCCCCGCCCCGCGACGCGCGCGCAAAATCTCGACAACCAGCCCAAACCGGCCCCCGTGCAAGGGTGTCACCGCCCGCAGGCCCCGATTTTCCGGGAATCATTCACCTGACAACTAAATCTTTTGCCTCAGGCACGATGCGCCGGGTTTCACCCTTGTCATCGCCGAAAATCCACGCCAAGGGCGGTGCATGAGGTTCGATACGATCATATTGGGTGCCGGAGCAGCAGGCATGATGTGCGCGGCCCGTTGCGGTGGGCGGGTGCTGGTGATCGACCACGCCAAGGCGCCGGGCGAGAAAATCCGCATCTCGGGCGGAGGGCGGTGCAATTTTACCAACATGTATGCGGGGCCGGGCAACTTCCTGTCGCAAAACCCGCATTTCTGCAAATCCGCGCTGGCCCGGTTTACGCAGTGGGATTTTGTCGACCTGGTGAACCGGCACGGCATCAAATGGCATGAGAAAACGCTGGGGCAGTTGTTCTGCGGCGGCTCCTCGAAGCAGATCATCCAGATGTTGCTGGACGAGATGAGCCGCGCCGGCGCCGAGCTTTGGGTGCAGACCGCGCTGCGTGATCTGCGCAAGGATGGCACCGGATTCGCGCTGGAGGTCGAGCGTGAGGGGCAGCGCCTGCATCTGACCTGCGCCAATCTGGTACTGGCCACGGGGGGCAAATCCATCCCCAAGATGGGCGCGACCGGGCTGGCCTATGACATTGCCCGGCAGTTTGGCCTGCGGGTGACCGACACCCGCGCGGCGCTGGTGCCGTTCACCTTTTCGGATGGCCGGTTCAAGGACCTGTCCGGTGTTTCCCTGCCCGTGCGGCTGTCGAATGACCGCACAAGTTTTGACGAAGCGCTGCTGTTCACGCATCGCGGCCTCAGCGGGCCGTCCGTTTTACAGCTGTCCTCCTATTGGCGCGAAGGCGAGGAGATCGGCGTGAACCTGATCCCCGAACTGCCCCTGTTCGATCTGCTGCGCGCGCAACGGCAAAATGCAGGGCGCAAGGCGCTGACAACGGAACTGGCGCGGCATCTGCCGTCCCGGCTGGTCGAGTATTTAAGCCAAATCATCCCGATGTCCGGCAATCTGGCCGATCAGTCGGACGCGAAACTGTCTGATCTGGTCGCGGCCCTGTCTGACTGGCGGCTGGGACCATCGGGAACCGAAGGGTATCGCACCGCCGAGGTGACGTTGGGCGGAATAGATACCGATGATCTGTCATCGAAAACGATGGAGGCCAAGGATGTCCCTGGCCTCTATGCGATTGGTGAAGCGGTGGATGTCACCGGGTGGCTTGGCGGCTACAACTTTCAATGGGCATGGTCATCGGGCCATGCCGCAGGTGTCGCCATTGCCGCCAAGAATTAACCTACACTTCCGTTTTGCGCGGCATTAGCCGACGACGTTATACCCGCGACCGCGCATGCAGTTGCGCACGATCACTTCCTGGTTCTGGGTGTTGCTGATCGCGCTGGCACCCACACCGACCAGAGCACCAGCGGCCGCCGCACGGCCCAGATCGCTGGCGCTGTTGTCGATAATCGCTGTGGTCGCCGCCGCACCAGCCGCGCCGATGGCGGCAGCGCCCGCGGTGTTGCTGTCCAGCGTCGGGCGAGACCGGGCCAGCGCCTGACAATTGGCCAGATCGGACTGGTAGTTCGGACCCACAGGCCCGTCGATGATAGGAACATAATTCGCCCCGCTATTGGCACAGGCCCCGGCCAGCGCAACGACGGGAAGGATGGAGAGAATTTTGCGTGCAGACATTTCCGCTTCCTCTTTATTGAACTTAAGGTGACGCAACCTCAATTCCAACAAAGTGTCAATCTGACTGAAAAATGTCCACATCTACCGGCAGGCTGTTGCAGGTGCGGTGTTAGCCCAGCCGTTTTTGCACCTGCGCTGTGAAATCGTCGCCACGCTGTTCGAAATTGTCATATTGATCGAAACTTGCTGCTGCCGGGGCCAGCAGAACGGTCTCGCCCGCCTGTGCATCCGCCATGGCCTGCGCCACTGCCGCCTCCATCGTGGTACAAACCTGTGCGTCGGACGTCAGTTGCATCGCAAAGCCCGCCGCCTCACGACCGATAACATAGGCTTTGATCACCTGATCCGCTGCTGCGTTCAGGGCTGCGACACCGCCTTCCTTTTCAAGGCCGCCACAGATCCATCGGATCTTTTTGAACGCCATAAGCGCTTTCAGGGCGCTGTCGACATTGGTCGCCTTGGAGTCGTTGACATAGGTAACCCCGTCGGCCTCGGCGATGATCTGGCTGCGGTGGGGCAGGCCCGGGAACGAGTGCAGCGCGTCTTCGATCACGCGTGGCGCAAGGCCCAGCGACCGGCAGGCCGCATAAGCCGCGCAGGCGTTCTGGTGGTTATGGGCACCGGGAAGGCCCTTGATCGCGCGCAGGTCGATGGACCCGGCCTGCCGCCCCTTGCGGTATTCCGACAAAAACCCCTTGCGCGCAAAGACCTGCCATCCCGGCCCCGTCAGCTTTCGCGTTACCGAGATACGGATCACCCGATCATCCGCCGGCCCTTCGGCCAGCTGGCCAGCCAGAAAGGCGCCTTCGGTTTCATCGATGCCAACGATCGCGCGGTCCGGGCCGCCTTCGGCAAACAACCTTCGTTTGGCCGCGAAGTATCCGCCCATGCCACCGTGGCGATCCAGGTGATCTGGCGAAAGGTTGGTGAACACCGCCACATCCGGGGTCAGCGCACGGGCCAGTTCCGTCTGATAGCTGGAAAGTTCCAGCACCACGACCGAGCCATCGCCACCCGGATCGATATCCAGAACACCGCGCCCGATATTTCCGGCCAGCTGCGCCTCGCGCCCGGCCTCGGTCAGGATGTGATGGATCAGAGCAGCAGTGGTTGATTTCCCGTTCGAGCCGGTGACCGCGATGACCCGTGGCGGAGTGTCATAGTTGCTCCATTCCGGCCCCGCAAAAGAGCGGAAGAACAGGCCGATATCATTGTCGACCGGCACGCCTGCATCCAAAGCTGCGGCAACCACGGGGTTGGGTTCGGGATAAAGATGCGGAATGCCCGGTGAAACGATGAGCGTGGCAATCGTGTCAAACGCCCCCTGTTTGCGCAGGTCGGCACAGGAGAACCCTTCGCCCTCGGCGTTGGCGCGGGCTGTGGGGTTGTCATCCCAGCAGACCGGTTCCGCCCCGCCTGCGCGCAAGGCGCGTGCGGTTGCAAGACCGGACCGGCCCAATCCCAGAACCGCAACTTTCTGCCCTGAAAAGCCTTTGACCGGGATCATTTCATGTGTCCTTTGCCTAGCTGCGCTTCAAGCCAGTCTGCCCGCTCGACCACGGGCCGTTTCGGGACAAGGACTGTCTGGAAACCAAGTTTCGGTAAGCGGTCGCACAAAGCTTCATATTCCGCAAGAGCGTCAGACAGATCATGCTGTCGCTCGCTGTCCTGAACATAGATTTCAGGCCATGGTGGAAACAGGAACACCCGGCAATCATAGTCAAGCCGCAGAATCTTATCACGCAGTGCATTTTCAAGATTTGTGCCCGTGCGCTCGAACCAGATCAGAGCATCCAGCGCCGACCTGTCAAACAGAACCAGACCAGCTGGAGCATGGGCCATGTCGTCAAAAGCCGTGCCGATCACCTTTCTGCAAAACGCCTCGGGGTCATTCCACGGTAACGCGTTCCCACCGCTATCCTGCTCGGCCCTGACCACACGTCGACCAGGTTCAGGAACCGTTGCGTAGCCACGTTTCGCCATTTCCTGCAGCAGGGTTGACTTACCTCCGCTGGAACATCCTGACAAAACAATTCGGCGGTTGGTCACCGCACCTTCAGCGTTGCAAGACCGATCATCGCCAGGATCAGCGAGATGATCCAGAAGCGGATGACGATGGTCGGCTCGGCCCAGCCTTTTTTCTCATAATGGTGATGGATCGGGGCCATCAGGAAGACCCGTTTGCCGGTGCGTTTGAAGTAGAGGACCTGAATGATCACGCTCAGCGCCTCGACCACGAACAGCCCGCCGACGACGGCCAGAACCAGCTCGTGCTTGGTGGCAACGGCAATGGCGCCCAGCGCGCCGCCCAGCGCCAGCGATCCGGTGTCGCCCATGAAGACCGCCGCCGGGGGGGCGTTGTACCAAAGGAACCCCAGACCCGCACCAAAGAGCGCTGAGGTAAAGATAAAGATCTCACCGGTGCCCGGCACGTAATGCACGTCGAGATATTCGGTAAAGTCGACGCGGCCCACCGCATAGGCAATCACGCCCAGCGTCGAGGCGGCGATCATCGCTGGCATGATGGCCAGCCCGTCCAGACCGTCGGTCAGGTTTACTGCGTTGGCGGCCCCTACGATCACGACAATCGCAAACGGAATATAGAAGATGCCCAGATTGACCAGCGTGTCCTTGAACACCGGCACGGCCAGCTGGTTCTGCAACGCTTCGGGGTGGTGCAACGTCGCCCAAAGCGAAGCCAGCACGGCAATAATCACGCCCAATGCGAGGCGCATCCGCCCCGGTACGCCCTTGGTGTTCTGTTTCGACACCTTGGCATAGTCATCCGCGAATCCGATGGCCGCATAAGACAGGGTCACGAAAAGCACCATCCAGACATAAGGGTTATCCAGACGCGCCCAGACAAGGGTCGAGGTCACAAGAGCCCCGACAATCAGCAAACCGCCCATTGTTGGCGTGCCTGCCTTGGAAAAATGCCCCTCGGGGCCATCATTGCGGATCGGCTGGCCCTTGCCCTGCTTTCTGCGCAGTACGTTGATCAGCGGTTTTCCGAAGATGAACCCAAAGATCAGTGCCGTCATGAAGGCACCGCCTGCGCGGAAGGTGATATACCGGAAGAGGTTCCAGAAATCCCCGCCATCCGACAGGGCGGTCAACCAGTACAGCATGACAATACCTTTCTCACACGAGGCGCATGGGCGTGATCACCCATCAAGCGCGCCCCCTTGCCCCATTTTGCGCAGACCGTCAACAATCGAGGCCAATCCCATGCTGAGAGAGCCCTTGGCCAGCACAGTATCGCCGTCCCTGACCAGCGAAGGCAACCGGTCGGCCATCTCGGTGCTGGTTTCAGACCAGAGGCCGCGTTTCGCCGGAGGCAGCGCGTGGTGCAGTGCCCGCATCAACGGGCCGATACAATGCACCTGATCGACATGCGCCATCGCATTGGCATCGGCCATGGCGGCGTGCATCGCCTCTTCCTGCGTGCCGAGCTCTTTCATGTCGCCCAGAAAGGCGATGCGGCGTTTGCCTTGTGAGGCGGCGAGCACGTCCAGCGCGGCCTCCATCGAGGTCGGGTTGGCGTTATAGCTGTCATCCAGCAGTTCGATCTGCCCGCCGCCGGGCAGAAGAATGCTTTCCCGTACACCGCGCCCCTTGACCGGGGACCATGCGCGCAGGCCCGCAATGGCCTGATCCAGATCGACACCCAGTTCCACGCAGGCAGCCAAGGCCCCCAGCGCGTTCATGGCGAAATGCGTACCGGCAGAGTTCACCGCAAAGCGGAATACCTGATCACCAACGGCAGCTTCGGCAATCACGGTGTTCGCCCCCTGCTGAACGTCGGTCAGCCGGTAATCCGTTGCGCCTTGGCCGAAATCCACGATCCCGACCCCCTGCCCAAGTGCCGTTTGGCGCAGGATGTCCGCGTGCTCGATATCTGCGTTGACGATTGCCGCGCCACCGGGTTCGAGCCCTTCAAAGATCGCAGCTTTTTCATGGGCGATGCCAGCCACATTCTCGAAGGCTTCCAGATGCACCGCCGCCACGGTTGTAACCAGCGCCACATGCGGGCGGGCCTGCCGGGCCAGCGGGGCAATCTCGCCCGGATGATTCATGCCAATCTCGATCACCGCGAATTCAGTGTCGCGCGGCATCCGTGCAAGGGTCAGCGGAACGCCCCAGTGGTTGTTGTAACTGGCCACGCTGGCATGGGTTTTGCCTTGCGCTTCAAGGATCACGGCCAGCATTTCCTTGGTCGACGTCTTGCCGACACTGCCGGTCACCCCTACCACACGTGCATTCGTTCTGGCGCGTGCTGCCTGCCCCAAAGCCTCGAGCGCCGCCTGCACATCATCAACGATCAGCAGTGGTGCGTCTGGCGATACGTTGTCGGGAATATGCGAGACCAAAGCCGCGCCCGCGCCTTTCTCAAGCGCTTGGGCAACGAACTCATGCCCGTCCCGCGCCGCTTTCAGCGCAACAAACAGATCACCGGGTTGAAGGGTGCGCGTGTCGATGGAGACACCATCAGCGGTCCAGTCGGTCGTGACCCGTCCACCCGTTGCCTGAGCGGCCTCGGATGCTGTCCAGAGCGTCATGCGACCCTCCCGTCCAGCGCGGCGACGGAAATGCTGGCCTGTTCGGCATCATCGAAGGGCAGCACCTGATCGCCAACGACCTGCCCGGTTTCGTGGCCCTTGCCCGCAATCAGCAGTGCGTCGCCGGGTTGCAGGGCATCGATGCCGCGCAGAATGGCTTCGGCGCGGTCGCCGACCTCGGTCACGCTGACGTCGCCCGCTGCCTCGAGCGCACCTGCCATGACAGCGGCGCGTATGGCGGCGGGGTCTTCGCTGCGTGGGTTGTCGTCGGTGACGAAAACCATATCTGCGTGGTTGGCAGCTGCCTTTCCCATCAGCGGGCGTTTCGTGGCATCGCGGTCGCCGCCCGCGCCGACAATGGCGATCAAACGACCCATCACATGCGGACGCAGCGCCTTGAGAGCGGTGGCCACGGCGTCGGGGGTGTGCGCGTAATCCACAAAAACCGTCGCGCCGTTTTCGCGGGTTGCGGCCAGCTGCATACGCCCGCGCACGGTGGTCAGATGCGGCAGCGTTTCAAAAACCCGTTCGGGGCTGTCGCCCGCGGCAATCACCAGCCCGCAGGCCAGCAGGATGTTTTCGGCCTGGAACCCTCCGATCAGGTTCAGGCGTGTCTGGAAGGTCCGGCCCTGCCACGCAAATCGCAGATCCTGCCCGGTGGCATCGAACCGCTGGTTGATCAGGCACAGATCGGCGTCGCCCAACCCGACGGTCAGCACCGATTGACCGCGCGCCTGGGCGATCCGGCGGACCCGAGACCCCTTGGGATCGCTCAGATTGATGACCGCGGTGCCATCCTGCGGCAGAACCCGGTCGAACAACCCAGCCTTGGCTGCGAAATACGCTTCAAAAGTCTCGTGGTAATCCAGATGGTCCTGCGTGAAGTTCGAAAACCCGGCAGCGGTCAGGTGCACGCCATCCAGGCGGCGCTGTTCAAGGCCGTGGGACGAGGCCTCCATCGCGGCGTGGGTCACACCGTTTTCGGCGGCTTCCGCCAGACAGCGATGCAGGGTGATTGGCTCGGGCGTGGTATGGGCCAGCGGTGCGGTCCATGCCCCTTCGACACCGGTTGTCCCAAGGTTGACGGCGGCATGGCCCAGTTCGGTCCAGATCTGGCGCACAAAGGTGGCAACCGAGGTTTTTCCATTGGTTCCGGTGACCGCAACAATGGTCTGCGGCATCGCACCGAACCATAGGGCGGCGGCCCCGGCCAGTGCCTGACGCGGGTCTTCGACAACCACCAGCGCCGCATCCGACGCTGCAAGATCAGCTGCTGCGATTTTCGCCCCTTCGGCATCGGTCAGGATGGCGGCGGCCCCCATGCGCAGGGCGTATTGAATGAACGTGCCGCCATGAACCCGCGTGCCTGGAAGGGCTGCAAACAGGAAACCGTCTTTCACCTCGCGGCTGTCAACGGCCAGACCGGTGATCTCGGGGTTAACCCCGCCTCGCGCGGTCAGGGCCAGTTGGCTGAGTTTCTTTGTCCTTGTGCCCATGACCCACCTCTTGCCGGACAGCCTAGTTTGAGGTCAGCGTTATAGCAGCGCCCGCCTCAGGCTCAAGCCGGGGACGCAAGCCCAGCAGAGGTGCCACGCGACCAATAAGTTCGGCAGCTACTGGCACCGCGGTCCAGCCTGCGGTGCGGCGTTTTTCGCCGTAAGCCACGATTGAAGGTTCATCCAGCGTGACGATCAGAACATATTTCGGATCGTAGGCCGGGAAGAGCGTTGCGAAAGTGGCGATGACCTTGTCTTCGTAATACCCGCCGCGTGGCTTGGGCTTGTCTGCCGTGCCGGTCTTGCCAGCCACGTCATACCCTTTCACCTCGCCAAAGCTGGCGGTGCCATCCGTCACCACTTTGCGCAGCATCTTCTGCGCCTGACGCGCGGTTCCCTGCGACATCACGCGCGGGCCGTATTGCGGGCCGTTCTGGCGCAAGATGGTCGGGCTGACATAGTGCCCACCGTTGGCAATCGCGGCATATCCCGCCGCCAGATGCATCGGGCTGGTTGACAGGCCATGGCCGTAGGAAATGGTTACGGTGCTCAGCTCGCCCCATTTCTTTGGCTTCAGCGGCACACCTCCCGTGGCCTCGACAATCTCAAACGGGGTCGGGTCGAACATGCCGAGCGCATTCAGAAAATCCTGCTGCCGCTGCGCGCCGATCTGCAACGCCAGACGCCCGGTGCCACGGTTGGAGCTGTGGACGATCACATCCGCCACGCTGATCTTGCCGTAATTCTTGCCGTTGAACTCTCCGATCGGGAAGCGCCCGATCTTCATCGGGCCGGATGTATCGATGATGGTGTTCGAGTTCACCAGCCCAAGGTCAACCGCCTGCGCGGCGGTGAAAATCTTGAAGACCGACCCCAGTTCGTACACGCCCTGCACATAGCGGTTGAACAGCGGGCTGTCCGAGGGATCAAACCCCGAGGTCGGCGGGCGCGGACGATCATTGGGATCGAATGAGGGCAGCGAGGCGGCGGATACAACCTCGCCCGTATGCGCATTCATCAGAACCGCCGATGCGCCCTTGGCGTTCATGATCTTCATACCGCCATAGAGCACCTGTTCGACCGCGGCCTGAATGGTCAGGTCCAGCGACAGTTGCAGCGGCTTGTTGCCATTGGCCGGGTCGCGCAGATAGTCGTCAAACTGCTTTTCCACCCCGGCCACACCGATCACCTCGGCGGCGCTGACGCCCTCGCGGCCAAAACCGGAGCCACCCAGGATATGCGCGGCCAACTTGCCATTGGGATAGAGGCGCATCTCGCGCGGGCCAAACAGGATGCCGGGATCACCAATGTCGTGCACGGCCTGTTTCTGTTCGGGCGAAATGCGTTTCTTGATCCACAGAAACTTGCGCTTGCCAGTGAAATCCTTGACCAGACGCTCTTTATCCAGATCGGGGAAGATCGCGACCAGCTGATCCGCTGCCGCAATCGGGTCGATCATCAGGGGCGGCTGCGCGTAGACGGAATAGGTATCAAGGTTGGTGGCCAGAATGCGCCCTTCGCGGTCGACGATATTGGCGCGTTGCATGGCAATCGCGGCCCCCGGCGCATTGGCCAGTGGTTCCTGCACCTCGGACGTTGCCAACATGCCCATGCGGACACCGACAACTGAGAAAGCGCAAAAGAAGAACAACCCCAGCACCAGCAGACGCCCTTCGGCGCGGGCGCGGGCACGGTCTTTCATGTCTTCGTGGCGCTTGCGGATGTTTTCACGCTCGATCGCCTTTGGGTTTTCGCCCCGGGCGCGGGCGTCAAGGATACGGGCCAGTGGGCGAAGGGGCGTGCGCGTCATGGGATCTGCACCTCGCCCAAGGCCTGAATGTCGGTGATGGCCTGCAATTCAATCGGGTCAACGATGGGCAGGTCAGGATCCTCGGCAAAGGCAATCTGGTCGGCGCGCCCGAACTGTTCGGCCCGCAGAGGCAGCAGACCAAGACGTTCAAAATTCAGGTCTGCCAGTTCTCGCAGCCGGTCGGGGCGGTTCAAATAGGCCCATTCGGCGTTCAGGACCGCCAGCCGCACCTGCGCCATGCCGATCTCGCGTTGCAGGGATTGCGTTTCCTTCACCACCTGTTGGGTGCGATAATTCTCCTGATAGGCCCAAAGCGCCAATCCGAACACGGACAGGGCAGTCAACACATACAAAACACTCTTCATCTTGCCCTTCCCCCCAGTTGAGGCGTTCCAATGGCGCGGGCCTCAATTTCCCCCGCCGGAGCATCGGTACGGATCGCAACACGCAGCTTGGCCGAGCGCGCGCGCGGGTTTTCCTGCAATTCCCGTTCGTCGGGCCCCACCGCCTTGCGGGTCTTCAGCGTAAATTGCGGCTGGTCCTGTTCCATCTCGGGCGCATAGCGGTTCGCACGCCCTGTCTTGCCCGCGCGCGACTGAAAGAACCGTTTGACCATCCGGTCCTCGATGGAATGGAAGGTGACAACGGCCAGCTGCCCACCAGGTTTCAGCGCACGTTCGGCAGCCATAAGGCCCTGAAACAGCTCTTCATATTCGGCATTCACCGCGATCCGCAGGCCCTGGAAACTGCGCGTTGCGGGATGCGATTGCCCCGGTTTCGGACGCGGCAGGCAGGATTCGACAATCTCGGCCAGTCGCAGGGTTGTTGTGATCGGCGCCTTGGTTCGTGCCCTGACAATCGCCTTGGCAATCCGGCGGCTGGCGCGTTCTTCGCCATAGTGGAACAGGATATCGGCCAGTTGCGCCTCGGTCGCGGTGTTTACCAGATCGGCGGCGCTTTCGCCTTGCTGGCTCATCCGCATATCCAGCGGACCGTCCTTCATGAAGGAAAACCCGCGCTCGGCCTGATCCAGCTGCATCGAGGACACGCCAAGATCCAGTACAACGCCGTCCAGGTCCTGCGCATATTCGTCCATGCGCGAAAATACGCCGGGCTGCATCACCAGCCGGTCGCCGTAATCCTGCGCCCAATCTGCCGCCATTTCAAAGACCAGCGGATCTCGGTCTACACCGATGACCTTGTCCGCCCCGGCCTCCAACAGCCCGCGCGTGTAGCCGCCCGCGCCAAACGTGCCGTCCAGCCAGATGCCCGTGACCGGCGCAACCGCAGCCAGCAAGGGGCGCAGCAGAACGGGAATATGTGGTTTTTCTGATGAGGACGCAGCGCCGGCCATGCCGTTACGCATCCCCGGTGCCATCTAGGAACTGCATCGGATCAAAATCGTCCGGCAGATCATCCATCCATTCTTCGGTCTTGGCCAGTTCCTCGACCTCGTAGGTCTCGGGTTTCCAGATCTGAAAGGTGTCGCCTGCGGCAATAAAGAACGCCTCGCCTTCCAGACCGATCTTGCTGCGCAGCTTGGCGGGTAGCACAAGACGCCCGGTTTCGTCCACGTTGGTCGGGAAAGACTGACCATGGAACATGCGCTGCAACATCCGCCGCTGCATCGAGCCACGCGGCAGGGCATCGATCTTGGCATCAACCTCGTCAATCGCCTGCATGGTATAACATTCAAGGAACTTGCGGCGGTGGTCACCATAGACAATCACCAGTTCAGGGTTGTCACCGGGCTGCCAGTTGGGATCGGACGATTCAAGCACACGGCGAAACGAGGCCGGGATCGACACCCTGCCCTTCGTATCCACCTTGTGGTGGCTCTCACCTCTAAACCTGCGCGCCAAGACGACTGTCCCTTTCGCTTGCGCCCCACCTTGAATTCACGGTCCCCCCGGATGAAAAACGGCGGGTTGATCTGCTGCCACTGATCAACCCGCCGCATTGACCCGCTAAGCGGGATGTCCAGCTGCGCGCGCCACCTGGGGGGATGTCTGCTCGCCCGCGCGCCGGATCTCTTGGTTGATGAAAGCGAGATGCCTGTATGAAACCTGAATATTTTTGGTCGGGGTCGTTTGGTGCCCCTGCTGCCTCGTCCTCATCGGATGTATTAGGGATGACATGGGAATTCATGGAAATCAATAGGAAATTTGCGCAGCGTGTCATGCGGAACACGGCCAGAGCGGAATATCATTGAAGGATTCGAGCCCCACGACACCAGTTTTAGCGTGCGATGAAAAACACGCCCCAATATATAGAAAATTCTGCGGCCGAATTTTTTCCCGCGATTTCCCAAGAATTTTGCCAGCTTTTCTTTTGGACTGGAAATATTGGCCCCAAATGCACAATCAGCCCTTCGAATCGTTCAGAATTTCGGGTCGTTTTCCAGCAATCTCCCCCACGCGACCACATCGCCCCATGATTTCCCACGCGCGATTCACCCAAGCCTTGTCAACATCGGAACGGACATGTTTTGCCCAATTTTCCGCAGAGTGCGCTCAATTCAAAGGCAGGCCATCGGGAAGGGCCAGATGCCGCCGACAAAGCTGACCTAGGGTCGACCCCATATTTTCAAGGCGCATCGCGGCAAGAAGAAAAAACTGAGCCAATCTATGCATTTGCTGCATAGCAGCATTGATGTCGTGACCTATTGTGCAATTGCAGCATTTGCCTATCTTCAATCTCAAGCAAGGGCCGGACGATACCGGCAAGACAAAAAGATACGGATGATGAGCATGGCAGTCGCAAGCACGCATACAGCAGTAAAGAACGCACCGGCGTTCGGTTTTGGCGCAGTTCTGGAAAACGCAAAGACCCGGTTCGTACGCTATCGTCTGTACCGCCAGACCGTCAATGAATTGTCCGCTCTGTCGAACCGCGAGCTGGCCGATCTTGGCCTGCACCGCTCGATGATCCGCCGCGTTGCCATGCAGGCGGCAAACGAACAAACCGCGCGATAAGCGCAACACGCATACTGAGATCAGGCCCTTCCTCCTCCCTTAGGGTCTGTAATCAGCGGCAACGTCTTCCTCCTCCCTGACGTTGCCGCACCTTATACCGGCCTCAACCCGCCGGACACGGATACATCGGGGCGTCCTCCTCCCTGCCTTGATGTTGAAAGCGCGCGGCGATGTCTTCCTCCTCCCTGACATCGCCGCGTCTTCCTCATACCGGGTTCAAACCCGGGCTCGCATACATCAGGGCTCTCCTCCTCCCTGCTCTGATGTTGACAAGACGGCGGTTCCCTCTCCTCCTCCCTGGGAACCGCCGTTTTTTGTTTTTCGGACACTGGTGTAGGATGGCGTCCTGACATCTGATGCGGAGGACGCCATGGCCGCCTATTTCATTGCGCAGATCAACATTCACGACCCGGACGGATATCAGGGCATCTGGCAGGTTTCATGCCGATCTTCGACCGCCACGGCGGTCGCCTGCTGACGGTCTCATCCAAACCGGTCGAACGGATTGAAGGCAATTGGCCCGAAGGCGGGATTGTGTTGATGGAGTTTCCGGATCTTGCAGCAGCGAAATCCTGGAAGGACGACCCGGATTACATCGAACTGGCGAAGATCCGAAAGGCCACCGCAACCACCAATCTGGTTCTGGTCGACGGGATATGACGCCTCAGAACGGGACGTCATCCTTGTTGGTCAGAAAACGCGAGACCACTTTCTTGATGCCCGCCTTGTCGAAATCGACCTCGACCTTGTCACCTTCTATCCCGATCACCGCGCCGTAGCCGAATTTCTGGTGAAACACCCGTTCGCCCAGCGTGAAACTGGCCAGTGCGGTGGCGTCGATCACCGTGTTGCGGCTTTCGCGGGGTTGCGACATGCCATATTGGCCCTGCCGCGCCTGCAACCGTCTCCAACCCGGCGAGTTATAGACGTTGGCTTCGGCCGCGCGGGTTTCTATGCCTGCCGTCTGATGCCCACCGCCATAAAGGCCCGGAGGTGTCAGCACCTCGACATGGTCCTCGGGCAACTCGTCAATGAACCGTGACGGCATCGAGTTCTGCCATTGCCCGAATACCCGCCGGTTGGCGGCGAAGGAAATCGTACAAACCTCTTCGGCGCGGGTGATACCGACATAGGCCAGACGGCGTTCTTCCTCGAGCCCCTTGAGGCCGGTTTCGTCCATCGACCGTTGCGAGGGGAACAGCCCGTCTTCCCACCCCGGCAGGAAGACGACGGGAAACTCCAGCCCCTTGGCCGCGTGCAGGGTCATGATCGAGACCTTGGCCCCGTCACCGTCCTGTTCATTATCCATGACCAGGCTGACATGTTCCAGAAACCCTTGCAGGTTTTCGAAATTGTCCAGTTGGTTGACCAGTTCCTTGAGGTTTTCCAGACGCCCCGGCGCTTCGGGGGTCTTGTCGTTCTGCCAATGGGCCGTGTAGCCGGATTCGTCGAGGATGATCTGCGCAAGTTCGATATGCGTATGCTCGGGTGCGCCGAACCGCATGGGCGAACCGTCATCGATCACCGAATCGTCGTCCACCTCGATCCGCGGCCCACGCGTCATCGCATTCCACCGGACCATCCCGTCGATCAATTCGCGCAGCGCTTTGCCGCCCTTGCCCTTGATCAGCCCGTTGTCGACTGCGATCCGCGCACCTTCGACCAGAGGCACACCATTCTCACGCGCCACAATCTGAATGGTCTGCTGCGCCTTGTCGCCCAATCCGCGTTTCGGCGTATTCACGATCCGCTCGAACGCCAGATCATCCTCGGGGCTGGTCACCAGCCGGAAATAGGCCATGGCATCGCGGATCTCCATCCGCTCGTAGAAACGCGGGCCGCCGATCACCTTGTAGGGCAGACCGATGGTCAGGAACCGGTCCTCGAACGCGCGCATCTGGTGCGAGGCGCGGACGAGGATGGCAATTTCGTTGAGATCAAACTTTTGGAAAGTAGCTTCCAACGAAAGCCCTTCTTGTTGCCTCATTGTCAATTCCCAAACGAGGTCTTGGTTACTTTCTTCCGCCCAAAAGCCATCTTCCGCAAAGAAGCTCTTATGCTCCTTCAACTGATCAAGAACTTGCTCTCTGCTATTAAGCTCTCGTAGTGCGCCCAATTCGTCGAGACGCTCCACTTCTCTCATCATTTGTTCTGATCGAGAGTTTTGCCTTCGTTTAGCAAAAGGTGAACTTCCGTTAGCAAGGTCCTCGATCTTCTCGCCAATCCAGCGAGCTTCCTCTTCACCGTCCCAATGACCGATCAGGCTGACCTTCTCTCCATTTTTTGCAGCCGTCCATAGCTCTTTACCTAAACGGCTTTCGTTCCCCCGAATGACGTTGGAAGCTGCCGCCAGAATATGCGGGGTCGAGCGGTAGTTCTGCTCCAGCCGCACCACATAGGCACCGGGAAAGTCCTTTTCGAACCGCAGGATGTTGCCGACCTCGGCCCCGCGCCAGCCATAGATTGATTGGTCGTCATCACCCACGCAGCAGATGTTCTTGTGCCCCCCGGCCAGCAGGCGCAGCCACAGGTACTGGGCGACGTTGGTGTCCTGATACTCGTCCACAAGGATGTAGCGGAACCAGCGCTGGTATTGTTCCAGAACATCCGGGTGGGTCTGGAAAATCGTGACCATGTGCAGCAGCAGGTCGCCAAAATCCACCGCATTCAGCTCGCGCAGGCGGGTCTGGTACTGGGCATAAAGTTCGATGCCCTTGTTGTTATAGGCCCCGGCATCCGCCGCTGGTACCTTGTCGGGCGTCAGCGCACGGTTTTTCCAATCATCGATGATCCCCGCCAGCATACGCGCGGGCCAGCGTTTGTCATCGATATTGGCGGCGCGAACCAATTGCTTGAGCAGGCGCAGCTGGTCGTCGCTGTCCAGAATGGTGAAGTTCGATTTCAGATCGACCAGTTCCGCGTGGCGGCGCAGCAGTTTGACGCAAATGGAATGGAAGGTGCCCAGCCATGGCATCCCCTCGGCGGGCTCGCCAAGCAGGCGGCCTACTCGTTCCTTCATCTCGCGCGCGGCCTTGTTGGTGAAGGTCACCGACAGTATCTCGTTCGGGCGCGCGCGCGCTGTGTTGAGTAGATGCGCAATCCGGGCCGTCAGCGCCTTGGTCTTGCCCGTCCCCGCCCCGGCCAGCATCAGAACCGGGCCGTCCAGGCGTTCGACCGCGTCACGTTGCGCCGGGTTCAGCTCATCCAGATAGGGCGAAGGGCGCACGGCCATAGCCCGCGCCGACAGGGATGCGCCTTCGAAGGCGTCCATTTCGTCAAAACTGCTCATGACCCCAAACTACGCCGGATGAACGCCGAGGGAAAGAGTTTGTTCACGGCTTGTTCGCAAGGATTTTTCACGTCTTTTTGCATTCAATTCTAAACAAAGATGCCGCTGCCCTGTGGGGCTGTTAACCCTCTGTCAAGCCCTGCCCCGGATGCTGGTTCCATTGCTGTGGGAGTGGAACAGATGGAAGCGAAGGAACTGACGGGCGGGTCGTCACGGCTGAAACTTGTGGGCGTTACCCTGATTCTGATCGCGCTGACAGCGGCAGCAGGATGGGGCATCTATGCGGCCCCTGCCCCGGTTGTGGACCGCATGTTGGAATCGGATTTGCGAAAAGACGCCATGCAGCTAAGCCGTCAGGTCGAAAGCCATCTGGACGATCTGGATGCAACGTTTCGGTACCATGAGCTGCACGAGCATGACGCGGAATTCCTGATGCTGCTGCCCGAAACCTCGGACATCTACCGGTTCAAGCTGTTTGATGCGTCCGGTCGGGTGTTCTGGTCGACCCGTGCCAGCGATGTGGGGGCGGTGAATACAAAACCGTACTTCCAGTCGGTCGTCGCCGCCGGAAGCATTTATTACAATCACGCGGAAAAACCCGCGGCAGAGGTTGACTCGATCGACAATGACCCAGCCGGACATGCGGGCCCAATCACCAAACATGTGGCCGAGGTTTATACACCGATCATCAGGGACGGCGTTTTCCTTGGCGCTATCGAATTTTATTCGGACATCACCAATCTCAGAACCCTGTTCATCACGCGCGTGCGCCTGTCGCTGGCGTTGCTGAGCAGTGTCGCATTGCTGGCACTGACCACGGTCATCCTGATTGTCCACCGCACCAACCGCCGTCAGATGCGTGATCTACACAAGCGCGCCGTGAAAGAACGCGAACTGATGGGAGAGCAGCTTCGCCTGGCGCGTGAGGTACGCCTGCTGGGCGAGTTGAACGAGTGGCTGCAATCAAGCCGCTCACTGGATGAGCTTTTCGACATGGTCGCGCGCTTTATGACCCATATCCTGCCCGAGGCCGAGGGGAGTGTGTACGTCTATTCCAACTCGCGCGATGTGCTGGACGGGTGTGCCAGTTGGAACGGGGGAACGCATAAATCTCATATCCATCCGGAAGGATGCTGGGGTTTGAGGCGCGGCCGGACTTATGAGTTCGGTGCTTCTGAGATCGATTTTGTCTGCGAACATGCCGAACCGCATGACAGGCGGCCCTATTTCTGTTTTCCCATTCTGGCCCACGGAGAAACCGTTGGTCTGTTGCATCTGCGCGCGGCTGAGGGGCGTGAGGCCTGTTTCCACAAAAGCCGCAAGCTGGCGCAGCTGTGCGCCGAACAGATCAGCATGGCAATCGCCAATGTCCGTATGCGCGATCAGCTGCATGACCAATCGGTGCGCGACCCGCTGACCGGGCTGTTCAACCGCCGCCACATGACCGAGACATTGCGCAAGGCCATCAGCCGCAGCCAGCAGACCGGCGCCGCGCTGAGCCTGATTGCCGTGGACGTCGATCACTTCAAGAAATTCAACGACACGCATGGTCATGACGCCGGAGACATGGTGTTGCGCGCGGTCGGCGCGGCGCTGGAACAGGGCTGCGACCGGGACGAGATCGCCTGCCGCGTCGGCGGCGAGGAATTCATGCTGATCCTGCCCGACAACAGCCCCGAAGATGCCATGACCCGGGCCGAGCAGTTACGCCAGTCGGTCGAGGCGGTCATTGTCCGCTATGGCGAAAAGGCCCTGCCCCGTATCACAATCTCGGTCGGGGTCGCGCATTACCCCGCCCACGGCACCATGCCGCAGGATCTGATGCGTGCCGCGGATGATGCGCTGTATGTAGCCAAGGACAAGGGGCGCAATCAGGTTCACGTCGCCGCCGGGGCGCTGGAGCAGGCCAGGCGCGTTCCCGCAACGGGTAAACGCCCATCGCCGGAAGCCGCTTGAAAACCTTGCCGAATCGCCCCGCAGGCCGGATCAATCCTTATGGACCTGCACAGCACCTATCCCGGTATTCCCGATCTGAAACGCCGCGCACGCCGTCGGCTGCCGCACTTCGTGTGGGAATATATCGACAGTGGCACCGGGATTGAAACGACGCGGCATCGCAATCGAAAGGCGCTGGATGATGTCCGTCTGAGCCCCTCGATCCTGCATGGGGACCTTGAATTCGATACGTCGGTGAAAATCTTGGGCGGCACCTGTCCTTTGCCCTTCGGTATTGCACCGATCGGGATGTCCGGCCTGGTTTGGCCCGATGCGGAGCGGTTGCTGGCACAGGCCGCCGCCAAGGCAGGCATTCCCTATTCGCTATCAACGGTGGCCAGTCAGAGCCCCGAAGACCTGGCCCCCTATCTGGGAGAGAACGCGTGGTTCCAGCTGTATCCGCCAAGGGACCCAGAAATTCGCATGGACATGCTGAACCGGGCGCGCGGGGCCGGATTTCGAACTCTGGTTCTGACCGCTGACGTCCCTGTCGCCTCGCGCAGGGAGCGGCAGACGCGCTCGGGCCTGCGGCAGCCGCCGAAACTGACACCGCGCCTGCTGGCACAGATCGCCCAAAGACCTGCATGGGCCCTGGGCATGCTGCGCAGCGGCGTTCCGCACATGCGCACACTGGACAAATATATCGATGACCCTGGCGATCTGCCGCCGACGGCCCATGTCGGATACCTGCTGCGGACTTCGCCGGATCTGGATTACGTCAAATGGCTGCGCGATCATTGGGATGGGTCGTTTGTCGTGAAAGGCATCCTGCGCCCCGAGGATGCGGACAGGCTGGAACAGGTGGGTGTGGACGCCCTGTGGGTGTCGAATCACGGGGGCCGACAGTTCGATGCAGCCCCGGCCAGCGTCGAGGTTCTTCCCGCAATCCGGAGCGCGACCCGCCTGCCGCTGATTTTCGACAGCGGTGTCGAAGGCGGGCTGGATATCCTGCGTGCGCTGTCGCTGGGCGCGGATTTTGTCATGCTGGGGCGTGCTTTTTTGTACGGTCTTGCGGCACTTGGCGCTAAAGGCCCTGCGCATGTGATCGATATCCTGAGGCAGGATCTGCACGCGAATATGGGTCAGATGGGACTGGCCGATCTATGTCAGTTTGAGACGAAACGCTAAATTATTGATGCTGCAACGCGGCATCCCTATAAGTGTGCCGAGGCCAAAGGGCGTTTGCGAGCGATAACATGCCGGTTCTACCCAGAAGAACGGATGTACCTGTGCGTATTCTCCGCCCAATAAGACGCCCAAACACCAAAGACCGGGACCTGATATGACAGACTTCAACAAGATCCTGATCGCCAATCGCGGCGAGATTGCCATCCGCGTCATGCGCGCAGCAAACGAGATGGGCAAACGCACCGTCGCTGTTTACGCTGAAGAAGACAAACTGGGCCTGCACCGGTTCAAGGCGGATGAGGCCTATCAGATTGGCGAGGGCATGGGTCCGGTCGCGGCGTATCTGTCGATTGACGAAATCATCCGCGTGGCCAAGCATTGCGGCGCGGATGCGATCCATCCGGGCTATGGCCTGCTGTCCGAAAACCCCGATTTCGTGGATGCCTGTGTCAAGAACGGCATCACCTTCATCGGCCCCCGGGCCGAGACCATGCGCGCATTGGGTGACAAGGCCAGCGCGCGGCGCGTGGCCATCGCGGCCGGTGTGCCTGTCATTCCGGCCACCGAGGTCCTGGGTGATGACATGGACGCGATCCGCAAGGAGGCCGCCGAGATCGGATACCCGCTGATGCTCAAGGCGTCCTGGGGTGGCGGCGGACGCGGGATGCGCCCGATCCAGTCGGAGGATGAGCTGGAAGAAAAGGTTCTGGAAGGCCGCCGCGAGGCTGAGGCCGCCTTTGGCAATGGCGAAGGCTATCTGGAAAAGATGATCACCCGTGCCCGCCATGTCGAGGTGCAGATTCTGGGCGACAAGCATGGTGAGATTTATCACCTGTACGAACGCGACTGCTCGGTCCAGCGCCGGAACCAGAAGGTCGTCGAACGCGCCCCTGCCCCTTACCTGAGCGAGGAACAGCGCGCCGAGATTTGCGAACTGGGCCGTAAGATCTGCGCCCATGTGAATTACGAATGCGCGGGCACTGTCGAGTTCCTGATGGATATGGAAACCGGCAATTTCTACTTCATCGAGGTGAACCCCCGCGTACAGGTCGAACACACGGTCACCGAAGAGGTCACCGGGATCGACATCGTTCAGGCGCAGATCCTGATCGCCGAGGGCAAGACTCTGGCCGAAGCCACCGGCGCCGCCAGCCAGGCCGATGTGCATCTGAACGGTCACGCGCTGCAAACACGGATCACCACAGAAGACCCGCAGAACAACTTCATCCCCGATTATGGCCGGATCACCGCTTATCGCTCGGCCACGGGCATGGGCATTCGTCTGGATGGCGGCACTGCCTATGCGGGCGGTGTCATTACGCGGTACTACGACTCGCTGCTGACAAAGGTCACCGCTTGGGCGCCGACGCCCGAGAAGGCGATCAGCCGGATGGACCGCGCCCTGCGCGAGTTCCGTATTCGCGGCGTCAGCACCAATATCGATTTCGTTATCAACCTGCTGAAGCACCCGACCTTCCTGTCGAATGAATACACCACCAAATTCATCGACACGACGCCGGATCTGTTTGCCTTTAAGCGCCGCCGCGACCGGGGCACCAAGGTTCTGACCTATATCGCCGATATCACGGTGAATGGTCATCCCGAAACTAAGGACCGCCCCGAGCCGCGCGCCGACCTGAAAGTCGCCAAGCCCCCCGCGCAGAAGGCCGAGCCGCGGATGGGCACGCGCAACCTGCTGGAGCAGAAAGGCCCGCAGGCCGTGGCGGACTGGATGAAAGCGCAGCGGCAGCTGCTGATCACCGACACCACCATGCGCGACGGGCACCAGTCGCTGTTGGCGACCCGGATGCGGTCGATCGACATGATCAAGGTGGCGCCAACCTATGCCGCGAACCTGCCGCAGCTGTTCTCGGTCGAGTGCTGGGGCGGTGCGACGTTCGACGTGGCCTACCGGTTCCTGCAGGAATGCCCATGGCAGCGTCTACGCGACCTGCGCGAGGCAATGCCGAACCTGATGACACAGATGCTGCTGCGGGGCGCAAACGGGGTTGGTTACACCAATTATCCCGACAACGTGGTGCAGGAGTTCGTGCGCCAGGCATCGAAGAACATCGACGTTTTCCGCGTCTTCGACTCGCTGAACTGGGTCGAGAACATGCGCGTTGCGATGGATGCTGTTATCGACAGCGGCAAGATCTGCGAGGGTACCGTTTGTTACACTGGCGATATTCTGGACCCTGACCGCGCCAAATATAACCTGAAATACTATGTCGGAATGGCCAAAGAGTTGCGCGACGCAGGCGCGCATGTTCTGGGTCTGAAGGATATGGCGGGCTTGCTGAAACCAGCCTCGGCCAAGATTCTGATCCGGGCGCTGAAGGAAGAGGTTGGACTGCCGATCCACTTCCACACCCATGACACGGCCGGTATCGCCAGCGCGACCATCCTTGCCGCCTCTGAGGCGGGAGTGGACGCGGTGGATTGCGCGATGGACAGCTTCAGTGGCAACACGTCCCAGGCAACGCTGGGCACTGTGGTCGAGGCGCTGCGCCATACCGACCGTGACACCGGGTTGGACATCAAGGCGATCCGCGAGATCAGCGATTACTTCGAGGCTGTGCGTGGCCAATATGCGGCCTTCGAATCAAGCCTGCAGGCCCCGGCGTCCGAAGTGTATCTGCACGAAATGCCGGGTGGTCAGTTCACCAACCTCAAGGCACAGGCACGCAGCCTGGGTCTGGAAGAGCGCTGGCACGAGGTCGCGCAGATGTACGCCGATGTGAACCAGATGTTCGGCGATATCGTAAAGGTGACGCCCTCGTCGAAGGTTGTTGGCGACATGGCCCTGATGATGGTCAGTCAGGGGCTGACCCGCGAGCAGGTCGAGGATCCGGCGACAGATGTGGCCTTCCCCGACTCGGTCGTCGACATGATGCGCGGCAATCTGGGTCAGCCTCCGGGCGGATTCCCGAACACCATCATCAAGAAGGTGCTGAAAGACGAGGCCCCCAATACCCAGCGCCCCGGCAAGGACGTGCCTGCCGTCGATCTTGAGGCCACCCGCGCCGAGCTGTCCAAGCAGTTGGAAGGCAAAGAGGTCGATGACGAGGATCTGAACGGGTACCTGATGTATCCCAAGGTGTTTCTGGATTACATGGGCCGTCACCGGATTTATGGCCCGGTCCGCACTCTTCCCACGCGCACCTTCTTCTACGGCATGGAGCCCGGCGAAGAGATCACGGCCGAAATCGACCCCGGCAAGACGCTGGAAATCCGGTGTCAGGCCATTGGCGAAACGGATGAAAAGGGCGAGGTCAAAGTGTTCTTCGAACTCAACGGCCAGCCGCGTGTGATCCGGGTGCCGAACCGGATGGTCACATCAACCACTCAGGCGCGCCCCAAGGCCGAGGTCGGCAACCCCGATCATGTCGGGGCGCCGATGCCGGGTGTTGTGGCCACGGTTGCCGTGACCGCAGGCCAGCAGGTCAAGGAAGGTGACATGCTGCTGACCATCGAGGCGATGAAGATGGAAACCGGCATCCATGCCGAGCGTGATGCGACCGTCAAAGCCGTGCATATCCAGCCCGGCGGCCAGATTGACGCAAAGGACCTTCTGATCGAACTGGAATAAGACGGAAAACAACCTAATGTTCATCAGGCCGTGTGGGAGACCGCACGGCCTTTTCTATGATTGAGCGGAGACCCATTATGCTTGCAATCACCCCGATCTATGCGGCCCTGGTCGCAATTCTCTACGTCGCACTCAGCGTCAAAGTGATCCTGCAACGACGCAGCGACAGAATCTCGGTCGGGGATGGTGGCAGCAAGCTGATGATCAAGGCGATACGGACACACTCGAACTGCGCCGAATACGCCCCGATTTCCCTGCTGCTGATTGCTATGGTCGAGTTGCAGGGCGCGGCCGGGGTTTTGGTCCATCTGCTGGGGCTGATGTTGCTGGCGGGGCGTCTTTTGCATGCGTACGGATTTGGACGGACGCCACAGATCGTCATCCTGCGGCAGGCCGGCATGAGCCTGACCTTCCTCGCCATTCTGGGCGCGGCCTTGGCAAACCTGATTCTGGCGCTTTAGGCCGTCTGGCGGGTGTTACCCTGCCAGAACGGTTGTTTCGATCTGCGGTGCACCCAGCAGAACCGGTATGAACCGGTCATGTTCGTGCCGGTCCGGTTTCAGGATGGTAGCGCCGATCAGAATCATCGCGGCAAGCATCACGATCTTCAGGTCTGCAACGGATATCATGACGGCACCTCCTGCCTGTGTTTTGTTGATTTGAGTTACGGGTTGAACGGGTCACGGGCCGGATTCCGTCGAAAAGATTTTTCCCGCTTTTTGTGTTTTTCCGCTTGCAGCCCCGCGTGGGAATTTATACATCCCTCCTCACTCAACGGCGCGGGCGTAGCTCAGGGGTAGAGCATAACCTTGCCAAGGTTAGGGTCGGGCGTTCGAATCGCCTCGCCCGCTCCATTGAGAGGTCTTCGGACCATATATGTATCTGATGCGGGCGTAGCTCAGGGGTAGAGCATAACCTTGCCAAGGTTAGGGTCGGGCGTTCGAATCGCCTCGCCCGCTCCAGATACCAAGTTTTCCCAAACATATGGTTCTTTCGTTGGCATTGCGCCATTGTGGCTATGGTTTCAATCACGCACGGGAAATGCTTATGTTCGACTATGTCATTCGCCCCCTGACTGCGGATGAAATGCAGACCGCTGTCGACTGGGCAGGCCAAGAGGGCTGGAACCCCGGCCACCACGACGCCGCCTGTTTCTACGGCACCGACCCCAACGGGTTTCTGGGCGGGTTTCTGGACGATGAGATGATCGCATCAGTGTCTGTGGTGGACTATGGTGATGCGTTTTCGTTTCTGGGATTTTATATTGTACGTCCGGAATTTCGGGGGTCGGGTTACGGGCTGAAAATCTGGCATCAGGCTTTGGCGCAACGAACCGGGCGCAATATCGGGCTCGACGGGGTCGTTGATCAGCAACACAATTACCGCAAGTCTGGTTTCACCTTTGCCTATAACAATTACCGCTTCACCGGCACTGTCAGAGGCATTCTCGACACTCTAGGGCAGAGCGATGACGCATCAATCAGCCCGCTCAGTCAGCCATCGCCGGAGCTGTTCGCCTATGACCGGCAACTCTTCCCTGCGCAGCGCGACGCGTTTCTAACAGGTTGGCTGAGTGCGCCGAATCATATCTCACGGGTGTGTACAGTGGAGGAGCAGATCAGGGGATATGCCACCTTGAGACCGTGTAAGACAGGGTACAAGATCGGGCCGCTTTTCGCAGATGACGCCGGTGTCGCACGGGGCCTGCTTGCCAGTCTTTTGACTGCCGTATCAGCAACAGCCAGCGACCAAGCGGTTTTCATCGACATGCCACAGCCCAACGCGGCTGCTTTTGCTTTGGCGGATGCGCTGGGTCTTACGAAAGTGTTCGAAACCGCCCGGATGTATTCCGGCGATCAGCCGGATATCGACCTGTCCCGCATCTATGGCGTGACCACCTTTGAACTGGGTTAAAACGCCTTGAACGTCATCGTCGTCAGCGAGCGTTCGATATTGGGAATCACCAGCAAGTGTTCGTTGATGAAATGGCCCACATCCTCGGTTTCGGGGATGTAGAGCTTGAGCATCAGATCAAACTCACCGCTGGTAGAATAAAGCTCTGAGTGTATTTCGCGCAGGGCGATTTCCTCGGCGACCTTGTAGGTGGTGCCGGGTTTGCAGCGGATCTGGATGAATACGCAGGTGGACATGGCTTGGCCCTGTTGGTTCATGTTGTCTGCAAGCTGACATGGTGCCGGGCCGGGTGCAATCCCTTGCAACAGTTTGCAGCGATTGCAACGCATGGTCTGGATCAACCCACCCCACCCCGTCTATAAGCGCGCCTGTAGCAAAAGGAATTTGCCCATGCGCACCGCTTCGATCAGCCGCAAGACTGCCGAAACCGAAATTTCGGTCTCGGTCAATCTGGATGGCACCGGTACATATGACAATCAGACCGGCGTCGGGTTCTTTGACCATATGCTGGACCAGCTGGCGCGCCACTCGTTGATCGATATGACAATCCGCGCCAAGGGCGACTATCACATCGACGATCACCACACGGTCGAGGATACCGGCATCGCGCTGGGTCAGGCTTTGACACAGGCCCTGGGCGACAAGAAGGGTATCCGGCGCTATGGCGAATGCCATCTGCCGATGGATGACGCGCAAGTGCGCTGTGCGCTGGACCTGTCGGGCCGCCCGTTCCTGATCTGGAATGTCGATCTGCCGACGCAAAAGATCGGTACGTTCGACACAGAACTGGTGCGCGAGTTTTTTCAGGCGCTCAGCACCCATGGCGGCATCACCCTGCATATCGACCAGTTGCACGGCTTCAACAGTCACCACATCGCCGAGGCCGCGTTCAAGGCCGTTGCACGCGCGTTGAGGGATGCGGTTGAGACCGATCCGCGCAAAGCGGATGCGATTCCGTCGACCAAGGGCGCGTTGTAAATGCTCACAGCCATAATTGATTACGAAAGCGGCAATCTGCATTCAGCGGAAAAGGCGTTTCAGCGCATGGCGCAAGAGGTCGGCGCAGGTGACGTTGTTGTCACCTCGGACGCGGATGTAGTTGCGCGTGCGGACCGACTGGTTCTGCCCGGTGATGGTGCCTTCCCGGCCTGTGCTGCCGAGCTGCGCGGCCACAAGGGTATTTATGACGCGATGGTCGAAGCGGTCGAACAGAAGGCCCGTCCGTTTCTGGGCATCTGCGTTGGCATGCAACTGATGGCAACCAAAGGCCATGAATACACCGAGACCGATGGTCTGGGCTGGGTGGCAGGCGATGTTGTTCGGATCGAACCGTCAGATGCCGCGCTGAAAGTGCCGCATATGGGCTGGAACGATCTGGTTCTGGAAAGCGATCACCCGATCTTTTCCGGGGTGAAATCAGGCGATCACACCTATTTCGTCCATTCCTACCATTTTCGCGTGTCCGACCCGGCGCAGCGATTGGCTTATGTGGAATACGGGCAGGACGTCACGGCCGTGATTGGCCGCGACACGATGGTTGGGATGCAGTTTCACCCCGAGAAAAGCCAGGATGTTGGCCTGCGTATGCTGGGCAACTTCCTGACCTGGAAGCCCTGAGGCTTACTGAACCCGCGTCCAGGTTTGCCCGCGGCAGATCAGGCCGCCCGCCACACAGCCCTTGACGGTCAGCGCATTCTGGCCGTCCAGAGACATTTTCGAGTTGTAGGTTTTGTCCCGGTCGGGGGCCCAGATCTTACCGCTGTCATAGCTGCCGCCCCCTTCGGGGACCATGTCCCAGATGATCTTTTTGCCAAGGTTCTCATATTCCAGCTGCTGGTTGCCATCGGCGTCGAACGCGCTGTCGATGGTGCCGCAGATCGCACTGCCGCATTCGGAAATCGTCACATGCAGATAGCCACCCGTGTCGCCCGGCGCGGTTTTCCACAGGCCGTCAACCGGATCGTCGGCAAAAGCAGCTGTAGCAAGCAGCATCAGGCCCGCTGAAAGAGTAAAAGTCTTCATGATTTTCTCCCTGTTTTGTGGGCAGTCTGACCCGCTATTGTGCGGCGGGCAAGAATGACCCAGCGTCGCGTTGCATCCCCTGCCCTGCTTGTGCGATATCCCGCGCGTGTAACAGTGATATAGGGCCGCCCGACATGATCCTCTACCCCGCCATCGACCTCAAAGACGGCAATGCCGTACGCCTGCTGCGTGGTGAAATGGACAAGGCCACCGTGTTCAACGAAGACCCGGCCGCTCAGGCCCGTGCCTTTGTCGAGGCGGGGTGCGAATGGTTGCATCTGGTCGACCTGAACGGCGCATTCGCAGGCGAGCCGGTCAACGCAGCACCGGTTGAGGCAATTCTGAAAGCGTGCAAGGTGCCCGCGCAACTGGGTGGCGGCATCCGCGACATGGCCACGATCGAAACATGGATCGAGAAGGGGCTTGCGCGGGTCATCTTGGGCACTGTCGCTGTCGAAAACCCCGGTCTGGTGCGCGAAGCAGCCAAAGCCTTTCCCGGCAAGGTCGCTGTCGGCATCGACGCACGCAACGGCATGGTGGCCACCAAAGGCTGGGCCGAAGAGACCAATGTTCAGGTTACCGATCTGGCCCGTAGTTTCGAAGACGCGGGCGTGGCCGCAATCATCTACACTGACATCAACCGAGACGGTGCCATGCAGGGCCCGAACATCGAAGCGACCGCAGCCCTGGCACAGGCCGTTTCCATCCCTGTGATCGCCTCGGGCGGTGTCAGTTCGCTGGACGACCTGATCGCCCTTCGCGATTGCGGCGTTGCGCTGAACGGCGCGATTTCAGGCCGGGCGCTTTATGATGGCGCGATAGACCTGGCCGAGGCCATCCGCGCCCTGTCGTGATCGGTTATTGCGCGGCTGCGGCGGTCAGCTTGGCCAGTGCACCGCGCATCTTTTCGATGACCGGTGATTTGTCGACATCGTTCAGGTCGTCCAATGTCTCTTTCGGGTCTTCATAGATCAGCCAGACCTGGCCATTGGAGTCTTCGTACGCCTGCACCTTGAGAGGCAGAAACAGCCCGGCGCGCGGGTCGATCTGCATGGCTGGCGTACCCAGCGCCGGGTTGCCGAAGATCAGCACCTGATTGGCAGGAATGGACGTACCGATCTTTTCCGCCCCGGCCGCGTGGTCGATGCGGGCAAACACGGTTGCACCTGCATTTCCGACGGCGGCTTCCAGCGCGTCCAGCGCCTCGGCCACGGATTTGTCGGTTTGAACCTTGATCAGATCATCTGCCATTGCGGTCAGCGCGCCTCCGATTGAAAAAACACAAGCCAGTATCAGTCTACGCATATCGATATTCCTTCTGTGAAATTCACCCCAGTTTTCACAGAATTGAGACCTCTCACAATCACAAGTCTGGCATCGGCAGGGCTTTGCCGCTAGAGGTGCGCCCATAAAGGATATCCTATGCTGAAAACCCGGATCATTCCCTGCCTTGATGTTGCCGATGGCCGAGTGGTCAAAGGCGTAAATTTCGTGGGCCTGCGCGATGCGGGCGACCCGGTGGAATCGGCCAAGGCCTATGATGCTGCCGGAGCGGACGAGATCTGCTTTCTCGACATTCACGCGACCCATGAGAATCGCGGCACCATGTTCGATGTGGTGCAGCGTACGGCGGAACAGTGTTTCGTGCCACTGACCGTGGGCGGTGGGGTGCGAACAAAAGACGATGTGCGCGCCTTGCTGCTGGCGGGGGCGGACAAGGTCAGCTTCAACTCGGCCGCGGTTGCCAATCCGGATGTGATTGCCGAAGCGGCAGATCAGTTCGGCAGTCAGTGCATTGTCTGCGCCATCGACGCCAAGACCGTCAGCCCCGGCAAGTGGGAGATCTTTACCCATGGTGGGCGCAAACCCACCGGCATTGACGCGGTTGCCTTTGCAAGAACCGTGGTCTCCAAGGGGGCCGGTGAAATCCTGCTGACCTCGATGGACCGCGACGGCACCAAATCCGGGTTCAACCTGCCGCTGACCCGCGCCATTTCCGACGCGGTGGATGTGCCCGTGATCGCCTCGGGCGGTGTTGGTACTTTGGACCATCTGGTCGAGGGCGTCACCAAGGGCGGTGCAAGCGCCGTGTTGGCGGCATCGATTTTCCATTTCGGCGAATACACCATCCGCGAGGCCAAGGAACATATGGCCGCAGCTGGCATCCCCATGAGGCTAACATGAGCATCTTGCACGATCTGGCCGCCACGATCGAGGCACGCAAGGGGGCTGATCCCGAAAGCAGCTGGACGGCCAAGCTGCTTGCGAAAGGCCCTGAGAAATGCGCCGAGAAATTCGGTGAAGAGGCCATAGAGGCCATCATCGAAGCCGTAAAAGGGGATCAGGTTAAGCTGACCTCGGAAGCGGCGGACGTGTTGTATCACCTTCTGGTCATGCTGGCCGCGCGGGACGTGGCGCTGGATGATGTTCTGGCCGAGCTGGACCGCCGTCAGGGCACCAGCGGTATCGCCGAAAAAGCTGCCCGCCCCAAAGGGTAACGTCCGGGTTCCGCACTGGCTCCTGGGCCGTTATACTCGGATGCCAGACTGTCAGGGCGAAGGCGCGTTATGATCCGAATTTTGATGCTTGTGGCAACCCTTGCCATCGTCGCTGGCTGCGCAGCGCCGCCGCGCTCGACCGGGGATGAGGTGCAGCGGCTCGCCACGGAGATTCAGGGCCTTGGCCCGGATATCGACCCTGAGGAGGCCCGACGCGCAGCGGGAATTGCTTACGCCTATACCGCTCAGCTGGTCGAGGAATACCAGATCACAGACCCGCCCCTGATCCATAACATGAAGGTCAACAAGGGGCTGCGCCCGCGTGGGCTGTGCTGGCATTGGGCCGAGGATATCGAGCGGCGGCTGAAACAGGAAAACTTCCGGACACTGGAGCTGCACCGTGCCATTGCAAACGCGGACAACCCGACGCGGATCGACCACAGCACCGCAATCATCAGCGGTAAAGGTGCGACGCTGTATGACGGTGTCGTATTGGACCCGTGGCGTTATGGCGGCGTGTTGTTCTGGTCTCCGCTGGTCGAGGATACCCGGTATGACTGGGTTCCGCGCGACGTGGTGCTGGAAAAGCGGCGGAAGGAACAGGTCGCCCGTCTGAAACCTTACGTCCCCGCCAAACCCTAAAGCTTGGACGAGATGATCCCCGTCGAAAATCCGCCCATGCGCAATTCGCCAAACAGGCGCTGATATTCGATCTTTGGGCAACGGTTCATCACCACATCCACGCCACGGGCCTGAGCCTTTACCGCCGCTTCAGGGTGTTCCACGCCAATCTGCATCCAGATCGTACCGAGCGACGGGAAAGCCTCCAGCGCCTCATCTACAATGGGTGGCACGGCCTCGGACCGCCGGAAAATGTCCACCATGTCTACAGGCTCGGAGATCTCTGACAGGCTGCCGCGAACCGTCTGACCAAACAGGTCTTTGCCCGCGTGGCCCGGATTGACGGGAATCACCTTGAACCCTTTCAGCGACAAATAGCGCGCCACGTAATAGCTGGGTCGCACAGGGTTCATGGAAACGCCGACAACGGCCACCGTCTTGGTGCGTTGCAAAATAGCCTTAAGGTACTGATCGGAATAGTCTGGCATGCCCTATCCTTAACAGGGTTCCAAAAAGAAAAAAGCGCCCAAGAAAGCTTGGGCGCCAGTTGTTGGAACGAGGGACAGTGAAATGACCCGCGGCAGTTCCGTTCCGCGGTCACTGTGACATTTAAGCATGGATCCGTTAAAAAAAAGAGGGGTGGCGCATTTTTGTGATGACTTTTCACAATTAGCTGAACCCTGCCTACTCCCCATAGAGAATTGCGGGCCAGTTTTCTTCTGCCATCGCAATGTATCCTGTTTGATTCTGCTGCCAGATTTCCTCGACCGCGGGTGAATGCGTCAGGTAAAGACGCCCATCGACCACCTGCCACGTATTCGGATCCGTGCTTTTCAACACACCCATCGCCATCCCGTACGAGCAATAACCACCGAACTGCGGCGCAAAGGCGCGCGGGTTGCCTTCAAAGAGCTCGCGATTTGCCTGCGATTTGAAATGCCACCGGGCGCCCTTCCACATGACCGCGTTTTCGGGTGCCCCTTTTGAAGGCGCGTCGCTGTCAAAATAGGACACGGGATCATACCCCGCCAACGCCACACCGTCAGTGGCGTAATACACGGGATTGTCCTGCGCAAACACGGCAGGAGCCAGCAATACAGTGCTCAGCGAGCTCATAAAAGTACGTCGGTTCAGCATCGTCATATGGGAATCTGCACATTCAAGACCATCAAGATGCAACTTTTCGCGTTTTTCGGAACCCCTGTTGACGCGGATGTGAACGAGTGTTCGCCAGTTGAAACTTAGTCAAAGATGTCTTCGATCACGTCCCATGCTTCGTCGAACACGCGCGTAAGCATGGTCTTCTTCCTCTTTTTGCGCTTTGCTTTCCGAGGGGCAGCATGAGACACAGCTACGCGCAGCGGTTCGGGTTTGTGTACTTTCCGCGCGGGCAGCATCTTCAGGTTGTGCAGCGGCGCTCCACAGCTGGAGCAGCTAAGCTCGTGCCGTTCCTTGCCTTTCAGGATCAGGGCAGCCCGGGTGCCGCAATAGCAGCAGGTCGCGATTTTGGCAGGGCCGGGAATGACGCTCTCCTTTTTTCAGGGTCGCGATGCATATAAGGCGATTGCCGCGGCATTTGAGACGTTCAGCGAACCAAATCCCCCGGCTGCGTCAATTTTAACCAACTGATCCACGGTTTCCTTTGTCTTCTGCCGCAAGCCCGGACCCTCCGCGCCCAGCACAAGCGCGACAGGGCGGTCACGGCCATCGCTTAGCGCACCTTCGATTGTCATGTCGGCTTCTCCGTCCAGCCCAAGGACCAGAAAGCCCATGCCCTGAAGCTCGACAATCGCGTCTGCAAGGTTGCGCACCCGCAGATAAGGCTGCCGCTCAAGCGCACCGCTGGCGGTTTTTGCCAGTGCCCCGGTCTCGGGCGCGGAATGGTGGCGTGTGCCGATCACAGCACTGGCCCCCAGAACTTCGGCCGAGCGCAGAATCGCCCCGACATTGTGCGGGTCGGTGACCCGGTCCAGCAGAATGACGCGAGGGTTTTCGCGACCGACGCAGTTATCTGCCAGACTGCCCCATTCCAACGGCTTGACCTCCAGCGCTGCGCCCTGATGCACGGATCCAGCATCGATGGGCGCAGAAAACTTGCGCGGGTCGACTATCTCGGCCTCGATCCCAGCAAATTCAATAGCTTCCGCCAGTTTATCGCATGCATTCCGCGTCACCATCAGGTGTAGTTTTTGCCGTTTTGGGTTCATCAGCGCATCGCGAACCGCGTGCAGGCCAAACAGCCAGACGGTTTCTGCAGCGGCAGCTTTGCGCGCCTGTTCCTTTTCGACGACCCATTTGGGTTTCTTCATTTCAAGGGCCTCCGGGCCGGGAATTCGGTTTCCTGCGCCAAAGGGAAATTTTCCTGTTGACGCTCCTTTGGTGCGCTAGTAATCACGCCTCCACGTCAGGTGCAACGCCTGACAGTGGGCGACAGGCCGCAAGGTGTGGCAGGGGACTGTAACTCCCTCGCGGAGACGCACGCCTGGTTCGATTCCAGGGTCGCCCACCATCTTTCCAGCGTATTCCGAAGATGGTCAGGACTCGTGTCCCGCACTGCGTTATTGTCTGGCAGCTATGTTATTGCTGTTGGTCTGCCCCCATTCTCAGATGCGACAGACCTGATCCGTTTTACACATCTTAAACCGGCGCTAACGCGACCGGATTGTGAACGAAGGGTGCCGCGTGGCCTTCGCCACCACATGTCATGACGTTCAGATCAATGCGCCGGTCGATTGCGCACCTATTCCGCAGCCGGGCGCATCTGCGCTATGCGGTTGAACCAGCCTATGATGTCGTCCAAATCCGCAGGCAGCTCTTCGGCCGCACCTTCGGCGAAAGCGTTGAATTTTTCCGCGTTCAACCCGTTCACGCCGACCAGCACCGGAATATCCAGCGCCAGCGCTTCGCCGATCACCGGGCGGAACCCCCGCCCATCAGACTCATGTTTACCGAATTTGTTGATAATCAGCAGGTCCGGTGCGTTCGCAAGCGAGGCAGTCACATACCCAACCGCCTGTTCCAGCGCTGCGGGGTCCAGACGGCAGCCGCGCGACTGCGAGCCCAGCGATTGCGAGATACGGATGGTATCCCCATCCGGCAACACGCGGACATCCATGTCGCATTTGCTGCTGTCGGTACATTCCGTATTCGTCTGGACGACACCGGCCAGTTTCGCGCCGGATGCCAGCAGACGCTCAGCAACAGCGCTCAGCAAGCGATCCGTCGCGCCGCGGTCGGTGGTAGTGACATAGGCCAGATGCATCTTGGACCTCTTGTAATTCGATTGTGACGTTTCAAATAGCACGCAAGGCGCAGCCCGACCACTCCCCCAGTCAAGGAAGCGGCGACAGACCAATCACAGGTGTGTGCAGGTGAAGAAGAACCGCATAAGCGGCCAGTGCGGTCAGCCAGACCCAAGGGCGTGGCCAGGGTCGCGGTGAGCGCAGTGAGAACCGCGCCGTATTTCGGGACAACCGAACCCATTCAAAGCCCATCTCACGCGATTTACGCCTGTCGATCAGGATCGTGCCCATAACAGAAAATCCGGCAAACAGGCCAAACAGGATCACATGTGACAGGCTTCCATTGGCCAGAAGATGCGCCAAGGACCACAACAGCAGCGCGGCTAGGATCGGGTGGCGGGTGGTGCGCAGAATACCGGGGTGTTCGGGGTCAAAAGGCCTTTTGCCCATCCCACCGAAAGAAAACGGGTTCTGGATCGCAAGCCCGGCCACAGCCAGCCAGCACACCACGGGCATGATCAGTATTGGCACCCAGCGCAAGACTGCGAACGGCGGAATGACCTCGACATAGGGGGCGTTTGCAGCGGCGACAATCAGCCAGGCCAGCACGGCCAGCGACAGAAGTGAATAGGCCGCGAAATACCCCCGGCGCCCGAGCGTGCCGATCAGCCAGCCCCGCACGGTGGGCCGTACAGGAATTGCATGGCTGAGCAGGAAAACGATGAGTGCTGCAAGAAATAGGCCCCAACCGGTCATGATATTCTCCAACGTGTTGGGGTCGGTCTAGAGTGAGAGGGCAGCGACTTCCTTGCCCGAAATCAAGTTGGGTCACAGGGGCGAATACACCGCCCCTGCCCTGTATTACAGCCCAAGCGCCGCGCGGCGTTCTTCGGCAAAGCCCTGCACGATGCGGTCGGCGATCAGTGCCAGAATCGCCATCGCGGCCCCGGCAGATATGCCCAATCCTACATCCGCCTGACCCAGCGCCAGATATATCGACTGGCCCAGACCGGTGGTCCCGATCAGTGCCGCGATGACCAGCATGGCAAAGGCATAAAGGATGGTCTGGTTCAGCCCAAGCAGGATGGTCGGGGCCGCATAAGGCGCCCTCACATCGCGCATGATCTGCCACTCGGTCGCGCCGCTTGAAATTGCGGCCTCCATCATCTCATCCGGTGTATTGACCAGCCCGTGCCGCGTGTAGCGGATCATCGGGACAATCGCATAGGCACAGATGGCCAGAAAGGCCGAGAACTCGCCAATCTGGAACACCATCAGCACCGGGATCAGGAACACGAAAAGGGGGATCGTCTGCAACATGTCACAGATCGGGCGAACCACGTTCCACACAGGCTGCCATACCGCGCTGGCAAGGCCGATCAGCCCACCCGCCAAAGCGCAGGTAAACACCGCTGCACCGCTGAGATAAAGCGACAGCAGCGCCCTTTCCCACAGGCCCGAGACGAGGATGGTGCAGAGCAGCCCCACGCAGAGCGCGGCCAGACGCCAGCCCCCGGCAACCCAGCCCAGCGCGGCAGCGCCAGTCAGGACAAAGGGCCACGGCAGGTTCGCGATACCGGTTTCCAGCATTCCAATCAGAATCAGAACGACCAGCCCACCAGTCAGCCGTCCGCGCCACACCATCAAAAGCGCAATCCCGGCACCGGCCGCAAACAGGCCAAAGCTCATGCTCGACGTCCACTGGAAACCCCATGTGAAGGGCAGCACCGCCTGATCCAGCCCGATCCGCAGCGGCAGCAGTACATAGAACAGCGAGTTGTTTTTGAGGGCGTCCAGCCACTGGCCATTGGCCTGCGTGAATGCGGTCAGGCCGCTGTCCACGGCTTCGGCCATCGGGTCCAGCAGGGTCAGCTCCGCAGGGTTTGGCAACCACGCCCAGAAGGCCGCCGTGAAGACAACAGCAAAACCCAGCATCGCCCAGACAACACGGCTGTCATAGCGTTTACGCTCGGTCGCCAAAGTGCCGCTCATCCGGTCGATCACCACGGCAAAGACCACGATAACCAGACCCGCCATCAGCGACTCGCCGAACTGCGCCTTGCGCATGGTCAGCAGAACCTCCCAGCCGATATCGTTGAACCCGCCGATGACGGCGGCGATGATAACCATCGACAGAGCAGCCATCAGGCATTGGTTCACACCGACCATGATCTGAGTGGTGGCGGCAGGGATTTCGACCTGGAACAGTTGCTGGAACCGAGTGCCGCCGGACATGATGGCCGCCTCTTTGATCTCGGGCTCCACCCGTTCCAATCCCAGCATCACATTGCGCGCCATGGGCGGTGCGGCATAGATGGCCGAAGCAATCAGACCAACAACAGGACCAAATCCAAACAGCAGCAGCAGCGGTGTCAGATAGGCAAAGGTCGGCACCGTCTGCATGATGTCCAGCACGGCCTGCACAAAGGATTTCACCTTTGGCACTTCGTTGGCGAGGATGCCGATGCCGCCCCCAATGACCAGCGCCACAGGGACAGACACGGCGACAAGCGCCAGCGTATTCATGCTTTCGGCCCAATAGCCCGAGGCCAAAACAAAGCTGAGGCCCAGAAAGCCAAGTGCGGCCATGGACAAGCCGCCCAGATACCAGCCCAACGCGGTCACAATCCCGATCAGGATAGGCCATGGCGTTTTGCCTAGCACGAAATTCGCCCAGTTCATTGGGTGGGTCATCAGGTCCGAAAACAGCCGCATTGCCGGTTTGATCAGGTTCAGAAACCAGTCCAGAAACGCGCCAACCCATTGGGTTGCAGGCAGTTCCCACGCGGCGGGCCACTTGACCAGCCACGGGGCGATACCCTCGAGCGCGAGGCAAACTGCACCGACGATAACAGTTATCAGGGCGGCCTTCGCACCTGCCGTCAACTGCGCACTGCGCCGTGTCGGGAGGTCGGTTATGGCGGTCATGTCTCGTCCACCTGGAGAGCTGCGGCCAGATCGGACGGATGCACCGTGCCGACGACATTGCCTGCCTCATCCCGTACGGGCACGGGTTCATACAGCTCCATGCAATGCGCAAGGGCTGCGTCCAGCGTCATCGAGGTGGTGAGGCCGGGATCATCCGGGCCACATTCCGCCTTGCTCCGCATCACCGAGGCGACTTTGGCGTGCTGACCTTTGGCGACATCCTTCGAGAATTCGCGCACGTAATCATCCACCGGGCGCAACACGATATCTGTGGGCGTTCCGATCTGAACAATCTTGCCGTCGCGCATGATTGCAATGCGGTCGGCCAGCTTCAGCGCCTCTTGAATGTCATGGGTGATAAAGACGATGGATTTCTTCAGCGTCGCCTGAATGCGCAGGAATTCATCCTGCAACTGGCGGCGGATCAATGGGTCGAGGGCCGAGAACGGTTCATCCAGAAACCAGATATCGGGATTTACGGCGAGGCTGCGGGCAATGCCCACACGCTGGCGCTGGCCACCTGAAAGCTGGCGCGGAAAGCTGTCTTCGCGCCCTTCCAAACCGACCAGTGAGATCACCTCCTGTGCGCGCGCCAGCCGTTCCTTCTTGCCCACACCCTGCACGCGCAGCGGATAGGCCACGTTTTCGGAAACGGTCATATGCGGGAACAGGCCGAAATGCTGGAACACCATGCCCAGTTTTTTGCGGCGCAACTCGGTCAGGGCCTTCTTCGAGGCTCCGATGACATTTTCGCCGTCCACCCGAATCTCACCGCCCGTGCCAGGTAGCAGCTGCGAAATGCAGCGGATCAGCGTGGATTTGCCCGAGCCCGACAGACCCATGATGACAAAAAGCTCGCCCTCCTGAACTTCGAAATTGGCATCCTGAACGGCAGGGATCAGCCCCTGTTCCCGAAGGGCGGCGGCAGCCTTGTCTGCGTCATTCCCTGACCGAGACAGCGCGTCGGTCAGGGCTTTGTCAGCGCCGGGGCCAAACACCTGCCAGAGATTCCGGCAGGCGATGGCTGGCATGGTCGTGTCCGTCACTTACGCGGGCTCACTGGGTTGCCGCGTCTACAACCGGACGCCATTTGCCTTCGTTTTCAGCCATCCATGCGGCGACAACTTCTTCGACCTTTCCGCCGTCAACGTCGATCGCGCCCATCATCGGCTGCTGGTCTTCAACCGCCAGCTGATAGTTGGTCAGGATTTCAAAGGCTGCCGGCCATTTCTCTTCCATACCGCTCCAGCCGGCTTTGAAGATGCGCGAGGGAGAGAAGTCGCAGTCATTGACAGCGTTCGGGTTCGGGCCCCAGGCCGGATCACTGAAGCACGCCTCTTCACCGGCTGGCAGTTCAACGAACTGAACGTCATAGGCCGACATCGCCCAATGCGGCTGCCAGAAGGTGATCAGCAGTGGCGATTTGCGTTCGGTCGAAGCGCGCAATTCCGCGATCAGCGCCCCTTCGGACCCTGCAGGTACGGCTTTGAAAGGCAATTCCAGACCGGTCATGCGATCCGCGCCCGGAGTACCCCAATCGGCCGGGTAGTCGACCAGACGACCACCGGGCAGAGTTTCCGCCGTCGCAAAGACCTGTGCACAATCTTTCAGCGCTTCCCATGCGGGCAGGCCCGGGCACAGATCGGCCACATGCGCCGGGTATGCGATGCCTTCCTTGGCATCCAGACCCAGATCACCGATTTCGACCACAGTGCCTTCACCGATTTTCTTGGCGTATTCATCGGAAACGTTGGAAGACCAGATTTCCAGTGTCGCGTCGATGTCGCCATCGGCCAGCGCCTGGAACTGGTTCATCATGCCAGCGGTCACATATTCGACGTTGTACCCGGCTGCCTTGAGCATCTCACCCGCCACATGCGTGGTGACGTGCTGGCCGGTCCATTCGTTGATCGCCAGTTTGATCGGTTCATCCACGGCGCCCATATCCGCCGCCTGCGCCGCGCCTGCAACGCTCAGAGCCATTAGGCTTACACTTAGTTTTTTCATGGACTTAACTCCCTGTCATATTTGTTTTGCCCATCCCGGCAAGGATTTTCCCGCCGGTCTTTCTGTCTGATGACAATGCCATGCCGCAGCATGCACAAATTTGGCTGGAAAAGAACAGTGATCCGTTTCCAAATTGTGGAAAAGATCTTTCTGCCAGATTGTTCCCCCCTCCCGGCTCCCTTTACGCATCCAACCCGGCTAGCCCTTGTTTCATTTCGCTAAGACGGGACATTGACTGACGAGTCAATCAGAAAACATTTTGCCACCTTTTGTCGAGAACTTCTTTCAAAAAACCGCATTTTTCTGCGAATTCGGTTATTCCGGGGACTGCCTCAAATCTGGAAACGGTCATATTTTTTATTGCCAAACAAGAACAAAAGGCAAACATTCATTGTCGGGCAACATCAAGGTTAGACAGATGCGAACGTTTGACGAAATCTTTGAAATCGCAGCTGCGCGCCACGGCGGTCCAGAAGCACTGGACGCAAAACTGAGCAAACCGAAAACCCCTGAGGAACTGGCAGCGATGCCCGAGGATCGCTGGCTGTCGATCATCACGAAATGTATCTTTCAGGCCGGTTTCAACTGGAAAGTCATCGAAAACAAATGGGACGGGTTCGAAACAGCCTTTGACAGGTTCGACGTGGGGCGATGCGCGTTCATGGATGATGAGAAGTTTGACACCCTGTTGCAGGATACGCGCATCGTCAGGAATGGAACCAAGATCGCGGCTGTACGGGATAACGCTGCGTTCCTGCTTGAGCTGCGCGAGGAAGGCGGCGTGGGTAAAGTGCTGGGCGGCTGGCCATCTGATGACTACGTCAATCTTCTGGCCATGCTGGCCAAACGCGGGGCCCGACTGGGCGGCGCTTCGGCACAGTACGCGATGCGGTTTGCCGGGCGGGACAGCTTCATTCTGTCCCAGGATGTCACAGCCCGCCTGATTGCCGAAGGTGTGATCGACAAGCCTGCCACCTCGAAGAAAGCGATGGAGGCGGTTCAGAACGCCTTTAATACATGGATGGGTCAGTCCGGGCGATCACTTACGGAAATCAGCCGGGTTCTGGCCATGAGTCTGTGAAAACGGTTTGCGGAATACCCGCAGCGGAATAAGATTCAACTTATGGTTCTGCGTGTATTCTTTGCTTCTTTTTTGTTGCTGGCCGCCTGCGGTCGTGAGTTGACCGAGCAGGAGCGCGATTTTGCGGAAACCATTCAGGGGGAAACCCTGAATCTGGATCACATCCGTCTGGTCGAAGGTGCCCCGGTGGCAAACGTGACGTATTTCCGCGAAGAACGCCCGCGACTGGCCTGCCGCGAACGCATTCTGCCCCCGGTGGACCCCGGGCCGGTGACGGGCAAACCTGCCGCCGTGGCCCTCTTCAACAAAGTCTACTTTGCCCGCGACTGGTATCTGGAGGACTATATGGCCGACTTTCCGGATCAGATGAACCTGCTGGCCGCGATGCTTTTGGCCCATGAGCTGACGCATGTCTGGCAATGGCAGAATCGCCGGACCACGGGTTACCACCCCCTGCGCGCTGCGGCGGAACATGGGGGCCGAAGGGATCCGTATCTGTTCGACCTAGAAACTTCTCCGGATTTTCTGACCTACGGGTTCGAACAGCAGGGCGCGATTGTCGAGGAATACGTGTGCTGTCGCGCGCTGGCCCCTCAGGCCAAGCGCACCAAAAGACTACACGACATGCTGGGTGCCCACTTTGATCTGTCGCCCCTGCCGGAACAGGGGCGCGAGCGCCCGGTCCTGATCCCGTGGAGCGAAGCCAGGATCGAGGGGATTTGCAGTTAGTTCCGGGCGCGCTGCAGGGTTTCCAGATATGCCACCAGATCAACGATCGGCTGGCTGGTCAGAATCGGCTGACCTTCCGGTGTTTTCATGGATGTGTCCTGCCCGTCAAAATAAGGGCCATAGACCGGCATCGGGCTGCCATGGCTGACCAGCGGATCCCTGCCGTCGATGCGGGCGACAACGCGGGCAGTCGGGAACACCCCGCTTTCGCTGGACAATGCGGTCAGATCGGACGGCTGAACAACCAGCACACTGGCCATCGGCCCCTGCCCGGTTGCGTCAATCCCGTGACAGGTCGCGCAGTAATGCAAATAGAGTTCCTCTCCGGTCGCGGCATCCTGCGCCCAAGCAGCTTGTGCGGCAGCAGCCGAGACCCCGAGAACCAGCATACCGATCGTTGCCTTGAACATCGTATCCTCCTGTCACAATTGACATTTGCAGGGTTGCCCGACAGGCATATGGGCGCAATGATCCAGATCAACGAAACAGGTGCAGAGGGTTCGGGCAATGACACAATACGCAGCCATCATGCTGGCCGCCGGATTTGGAATTCCGATACTGGCCGCTCTTAACGCGGCCCTTGGCAAGGTCATCGGATCACCGACAACGGCAGCTGTGGTGCTGTTTGCAATTGCCCTGGCCGCCTCGGTTCTGACCATGCTGTTGTTTCCCGGTTTTGCAGCCTTGACCAAGGTTGCGCAGGCCCCGAAACACCTGTTGTTCGCTGGCATCCTGATTGCATTCTATGTGTTGTCGATCACCCATGTCGCCCCGCATTTCGGTGTGGGAAACGCCGTGTTCTTTGTCCTGTTGGGGCAATTGATCAGTGCCGCGGCAATCGATCACTTCGGCCTGTTCGGCGCGCAGGTTGCACCCCTCACCCTGATGCGGGCAGGAGGTATCGCGGTCATGGCCATCGGTGTTGCAATCACTCAACTGGCCTGAGCACGCCACCCTCAAGCCGGACCATGCGATCCATGCGCGCCGCCAGTTCGAGGTTGTGGGTCGCGATCAACGCCGACAAACCGTCGTCCCTCACAAGTTTCATCAGCGCATCGAACACCTGATCCGAAGTTTCAGGGTCCAGATTGCCTGTCGGTTCGTCCGCCAACAAAACACGTGGCGCGTTGGCAAGCGCCCGACAAAAAGCCACGCGTTGTTGTTCACCGCCCGACAGCGCCGCAGGACGGTGGCTGGCGCGCGGGGCGACGCCCACACGGTCCAGCAGATCCAATGCCCGTGCCTGAGCAGCTTTTTCGGACGCGCCATTGGCCAGTTGCGGCAATGTGATGTTTTCCAGCGCCGTAAACTCGGGCAGCAGGTGATGGAACTGATATACGAAACCGATATCCTGCCGACGCAACGCCGTTCTGGTTCGGTCGCCCTTGCCGTTCACATTCTGCCCCCCGATTTCCACGGTTCCGTTGTCAGGCCTATCCAGCAGACCGGCGATGTGCAGAAGCGTCGATTTACCCGCCCCTGACGGCGCAACCATGGCCACAGCCTCACCCGCGCGCAGTTCGAGGTCGACCCCGCGCAGAACCTGCACCTCGCCCGGTGTGCCTTTGAGGTAGGTCTTGGTCAGACCGTTCAGTCGCAAAGTGACATCATTCATAGCGCAGCGCCTCGACCGGGTTCAGCCGCGCCGCGCGGCGGGCGGGGAAATAGGTGACGATGAAAGACAGGCCAAGCGACAGGCCCGTCGCCTTGAGCACATCGCTCAGATGCAGTTCGGCCGGCAGGGCGTAGATGCCACGGATCGACGGATCCCACACGCCACCGCCCATCACGTAGTTTACGAATGAGAAAATCGGATCAATGTAGATCGCAAAGAGGCATCCCAGGATGACCCCCATTGCAGTGCCAATCAGGCCGGTGAACGCACCACAGATGAAAAAGACGCGCAGAACCGATCCCTCGCTCAGGCCGATCGTGCGCAGGATTCCGATATCGCGCCCCTTGTTCTTTACCAGCATAATCAGGCCCGAAACGATGTTCATCGCAGCAATCAGAACGAGGATCGACAGGATGATGAACATCACATTATCCTCAACCTCGAGCGCGCGTAGAAAGCCGCCGGATGCGTCCTGCCATGTCCAGATCTGGCTGCGCTCGCCCGACGCCTCAAGAATGGGAATCAGGATCGGGCCAAGATCTTCGGGCTTGTCCACCATCACTTCGATCTCATCCGCCACACCTTCACGGTTGAAAAAGCCCTGCGCCTGCGAAAACGGCATGTAGACGCGGGTGCGGTCGATGTCATAGCGACCGGCCGAAAACACATAGACAACGCGATAGGCATTCACGCGCGGCGACGTGCCAAAGGCGGTTTTGACCCCGTTGGGCGAGGTCAGTTTGACCACATCCCCGACAGTGGCCCCGATGCTGCGGGCCACACCCGATCCAATGGCGATGACATCCTCACCCGTCTGGAAGTCCGACAGGTCCCCCGCCGCCTGTTCCGCCTGCGCGATACCCGGCAGGTCGAGCAGATCGTCGGGTCGGATGCCAAACACCTCGACCCCGCTGCTGCTGTCGCGGTTGGTGATCAGCACCTGCCCCTTCACCAGCGGTGCGGCACGCTCAACTCCGGGCACCTGCGCTATGCGGTCGGTGCGTTCCTTGTAGTCGGCAATTGTTCGATCCACCCGGCCCTGCGCGTCAAATTCACCCGAGGAATAGACCGTCACATGCGCATTGGCGCCCAGAATGGTGCCGACGAATTCAGAGCGAAAACCTGAACGGACAGCCAGCGTTGCAATCAGCGCAAACACGGCAAGCGTGATCCCGATCAAAGAGATCCATGTCATCACGCTGACACCGCCTTCGGCCCTGCGCGCGCGCAGATATCGCCAGGCGATTTTCCATTCAAAAGGGGCAAAGGGCGGGGGTGTCTTGGCCATGCCTGCTCCGGGTTTTCTTGTTTGCGGCGACCCTTTCGGCATTTCGCCCAATGGTCAAGCCGGTTGTCACTCTGAACTGGCTCCTCAGCCTGAATGAGCCGAATCGTTGCAGGACATGACCAAAATACACGTGCAAAACAGGTGTCTTCTAATTCGGGCGCTACACCATGAGTTGTGAAGCGCATCACAGACAGAAGGTGATTGTTTCAGGTATGACGTTAATCATCGCACATCGTGAGCCACTGAATCGTAAAGGCAACAATAAGTGCGAAATTTTATTACTCTTTTTGATTATTTTCAGAAACTTTGCCACCCTAACCATGGGGGAACACATTTAAAGAGCGGGGGTCGCTCAATGAATTTACGAATTTCAACCAATGGCGCGGGTGCAATTTCGACCCGTCAGGCTTCAACAGAATTGGATTGTGAGACCGCAGCCTTGCTGCGCGCGGCCATCCGGCCGATCTTTGTCACCGCAGCAAGCTGGGGCAATCTGGCAGACATCCTGAAAGACAAAGGATATCGTCTGGTGTTCCGGCAGGGCCGTTTGTGTATCACGGATCGGGCAACCGATGCGCGGATTTGCGGATTGCGCTTTCTGGATATCGAGTTTCGCGAACTGATCAGCCGCCTTGGCCGCCCGATTGTTGTGGCCACAGGTGACGGAGCCAACGGAGACGTCCTGGCCGAGCGCCCGACGTCGGATCAAAACTGAGAACCGACCGACTGACGCGGTCGGCCTTCAGGTAGCCTGGGAAGGGCCGCCAGGTCTGAGCCTTCGGCACCCCTTCCGGATCACGGGGCGTGTTTCAACGCCCGCTTCATGCAGCAACTGATGGTCGCTCAGGCGATCTGCTGGTAAATCTCAGCAACTTTGGTAACGGCCGCTTCGGGGCTCAGTTCCTCGCTTTCGCCAGTGCGGCGGCAGGTCAGTTCAACCACACCATTCTTCAGACCGCGCGGGCCAACCGTGATGCGCCAGGGCAGACCGATCAGGTCCATCGTGGCGAATTTACCGCCAGCGCGTTCGTTGCGGTCGTCATAAAGCGGCTCCAGACCCAAAGCCGTCAGCGCCGTGTAGATCTTGTCACAGGCTGCATCGGCTTCTTCATCGCCCTGCTTGAGGTTGACGATACCGCAATGGAATGGGGTCACGCCCTCGGGCCAGATGATGCCCTTGTCGTCATGGCTGGCCTCGATGATTGCTCCTACAAGGCGGCTGACACCGATACCATGGCTGCCCATGTGAACCGGAACCGGTTTGCCATCCGGGCCTTGGACAGTCGCGCCCAAGGGATCGGAGTATTTAGTGCCAAAGTAAAAGATTTGACCCACCTCGATGCCGCGCGCCACGCGGCGGCGTTCTTCGGGGATCTGATTGAACAGCGCCTCGTCATGGGTTTCATCAGTGCGCGCGTATTTCGAAGTGAACTCTTCCAGAATGGCCTGACACTGTTCGCGGTTGTCATAATCGATGTCACGGTCGCCAAAGGTCAGGTCAGTGACAGCACTGTCATAGAAAACTTCGGATTCGCCGGTATCGGCCAGAACCAGGAACTCATGCGTGTCATCGCCACCGATGGGGCCGGAATCGGCGCGCATCGGAATCGCCTGAAGTCCCATCCGTTCATAAGTGCGCAGATAGCTGACCAGATGGCGGTTATAGGCGTGCAGCGCATCTTCCTTGGTCAGGTCGAAATTGTATCCGTCCTTCATGTAGAATTCACGGCCCCGCATCACGCCGAAACGCGGGCGGATTTCATCGCGAAACTTCCACTGGATCTGGTAGAGCGTCAGCGGCAGATCCTTGTAGCTGCTGACGTGGCCGCGGAAGATATCTGTAACCAATTCCTCGGCCGTCGGCGTGAACAGCATGTCCCGGTCATGCCGGTCCTTCATCCGCAGCATCTCCTGACCGTAATCGTCATAGCGCCCGGATTCACGCCACAGATCCGCCGACTGGATGATGGGCATCTGGATCGCGATGTGACCGGCCCGCGCCTGTTCCTCGTGGACGATGTTTTCCAGCTTGCGCAGCACTTTGAAGCCCAGCGGCAACCAGGAATAAATCCCGGCAGAGGCCTGCTTGATCATCCCTGCACGCAGCATCAGCCGGTGGCTGACGATCTGAGCCTCGGACGGGGTTTCCTTGAGAACGGGCAGAAAGTAACGGCTCAGGCGCATGGACGGACCTTCAAAGGTAAGAATTCGACTGGACAGGTGATTATGCCAAAGCCCCGCCGGGGGCAATCGCGCATTGGTGTTTTTCCGACCTTGCGGCAGTCGGTTTTTTGATTGACCCGCCAATCGGGAATCCCAATGGTAGCGGAAACGCAAATTCCATGAGGCGCCAATGCAGACCATTCAGGAACCCGCACGCCAAATCCCCGTCATTCATCAAACCGATGTTCTGGTCGTCGGTTCCGGCCCCGCCGGGTTGGCCGCAGCGCTTGCAGCGGCACGTGCGGGGGCCGAGGTATCTTTGATTGATCGGTTCGGCTGCATGGGTGGCAACATCACGGCGGTCGGCGTCGAAGGACTTGCCTGGTACCGGCACGAGCAAACCGTCGAGGCAGGCGGCATCGGGATGGAGTTCGAAACCCGCGCCAAGGAGATGGGGGCCGCCGTTCCCGAAAGCCAGTCGCTAAGTTATGAGTTGGACAGCGAAGGCTTCAAACTGGTCGCCGACAAGCTGGTCGAAGAGGCGGGTGTGCACCCGATGCTGCACCGACAATTCGTCGCGCCGATCCTGGATGGAGACCGGATCACCGGCGTCATCACAGAATCCAAGGCCGGGCGCGAAGCGATTTTGGCCAAGGTCGTCATTGATGCCACCGGCGACGCGGATGTAGCCCATCGTTCGGGCGCGCCGACCCACAAAACTCCGCGCGAGGACATGATGGCGGCTTCGGTCATGTTCCATCTGGCGGGCGTAGATAAACGCGCCTTCATGGAAGGTGTGAAAGCTGACCCGCAGACCTACAAGGACTGGGGCGGTGGCGGAGAGTGGAACATTGAGACCTCGGGTAAAGAGGACGACATGTTCTCACCCTTCGTGCACAAACCGTTCCAGCAAGCAATCGATCAGGGGCTGATCCCGCCGCATCTGAACACCATCGCCGGCACCTGGGGCGCGATGCATGACACGGGCGAGCTGACGTACATGAACCTCATCCATCTGGCCGAGGTTGACGGCACCGATCCCGACAGCCTGACGCGCGGCGAGATTGAAGGTCGCCGCCAGACCATGCTGGCCATCGAGGCGCTGCGACGGTTCATGCCCGGTTGCGAAAACGCACGTTTGCGGAATTTCGGTATGACCATCGGCATCCGCGACACCCGCAAGATCGACGCGGTCTACAACATGACCGAAAACGATGCCCGCCATCAGGGCCGGTTCGAGGATACGATCGGCATCTATCCCGAGTTCATCGACGGCTATGGCATCCTGATCCTGCCAACTACGGGGCGGTACATGCAAATCCCTTATCGCTCGATGCTGCCCAAGGGCATCAAAGGCCTGCTGGTTGCAGGACGGTCGCATGGCGCGGACCGGGTGGCACATGCCGCAACCCGAAACATGGCTTGTTGCGCGGTCTTAGGTCAGGGCGCGGGCATCGCCGCTGCGGTCTCACTGAAAAGCAATCAGGAGCTGGACCAGCTGAATCTGGCACCGGTTCGCGCTGAATTGCAACGCCAGGGGGTGAGGATTCACTGATGGACAGTATCCCAACGATTGATATCGCGCCTTTGACTGCCCCGGGAACCGCAGCCTATGACGCGACGGTCCGTTACATCCTTGCGGCCTGTCAGGGGATCGGCTTTTTGTCGATCACCGGGACAGGCGTATCCCGGCAGACCGTGGATCAGGTACGCCAGATCACCCGACAGATTTTTGCCGTCGATGACGCGCAAAAATGGGATCAGGCCATCACCCGCGCCAACTATCGCGGCTATATACCCATGGGGTTTTTCACACCCAATGATGGCTCGGGCAAAGCCGACAAATACGAGGGGTACAAACTGCATCACGAGGTCGCAGCAGACGACCCGGTGCGTGAGGATTGCGCGTTATACGGGCCAAACCTCTGGCCCGACGGTGTACCCGGTGCGAAAGAGGTCATTCTGGGTTACTGGCGGCAACTGGATCGCGTCACCGATCTGTTGCTGGGCGCGTTAGAGGCGGGACTGGATCTGAAAGCCGACGCGCTGCGCAGTGCATTCCGGGTCCCGATGACCAACATGACCCTGCTGCATTACCCGCCACAGGCCGAGGATGAGGCAGGCTATGGTATCCATCCGCACAAGGATACCGACGCCTTGACCATCATTGCCCCCGATCCGGTGGGCGGGCTTGAGGTGCAGACCCGCAGCGGTGGCTGGATCTCGCCCGATTGCCCGCCCAGTGGTTTCGTGGTGAATATCGGTGACATGCTGGAGCTGTGGTCGGGCGGGCGGTTGAAATCCACGCCCCATCGGGTTGTGAACCGGTCGGGGCGGGAACGGTACTCTTTTCCCTATTTCGCGGTGCCCCGTCACGACGTCGTCGTCGCGCCTTTGCTGCCGCCCCTGCCCGGCTTTGACCGTCCGGCGGTTCATTGCGGTCACTGGTCGGCCGAGATTTGGCGCACCAACTGGCCCGACGAAACCGCCACCGAAGACACCCCGGAATTGGGGACGTTGCGCGGCTGACCCCTGTAAACGCAAGCGCCATGAACCGCTTGCATCATGGGCTTTGATGCGCCAAGAACACCTGCAAGGGCCTGAACAAGGGGATCGCCATGGCTTTGCCGGTTAAGGATCAGCTGAGATACTGGAGCATCGCCGCTGCGGTTTTCGCGTTGATCCTGTGGGCCCTTGGCGATGTCTTGTTGCCTTTTGTCATCGGTGGGGCCATTGCCTATTTTCTGGATCCGGTCGCTGACCGGCTGGAGCGGCTGGGCCTGTCGCGTATGGCCGCTACGGCGGTCATCACGGTCGTCGGTGTTCTGGGGTTTGTACTGGCAATTCTGATGGTGGTCCCTGCGCTGATCACCCAGTTGTTGGATCTTGTCGATGTACTGCCTGATCTGTTCAAACAGTTGCGCAGTTTCATAGAAAAACAGTTCCCGTCCTTGCTTGACCGGGAATCGAGCACGCACGCGATGCTGGTGTCCTTTGGCGAAACGCTGAAATCCAAGACCGGGGACGTTATGCAGACGGTGCTGTCCTCGCTGGGTTCCGCGATCAACATCGTTGTTCTGTTGGTCATTGTGCCGGTTGTGGCCGTCTACTTGCTGTTGGACTGGGATCGCATGACCGCCCGCATCGGAGAGCTGCTGCCACGTGACCACGCCCCCATCATCAGGCGGCTGGCGGGTGAGATCGACGCGGTTCTGGCCTCGTTCGTGCGCGGCATGGGAACGGTCTGCTTGATCCTTGGCACCTATTACGCGGTTGCACTAATGCTTGCTGGTCTGCAATTCGGTCTGATTGTGGGCTTTATCGCGGGCTTGGTCACGTTCATACCCTATCTGGGCGCCCTTATCGGAGGCTCGCTGGCCATTGGGCTTGCGCTGTTTCAGTTCTGGGGCGACTGGGCTCATATCGGGCTTATCGCGGGTATCTTTGCCATTGGGCAGGTCACCGAGGGCAATTTCCTGACACCCAAGCTGGTCGGCAGCTCTGTCGGGCTGCACCCGGTTTGGCTCCTGCTGGCCCTGTCGGTCTTTGGCGCGCTGTTCGGCTTCGTCGGCATGCTAATCGCTGTCCCGGTCGCCGCAGCATTGGGCGTGCTGGCCCGCTTTGCCACATCGCTATACCTCGACAGCAGATTGTACACTGGTCTTGAAGGTCTGGATCAGGAAACCGAGTAAATGGCCCGACAACTCAGCTTTGATCTGCCCGCCAAAACTGCGCTCGGGCGAGAGGATTTCTTTGTGTCACCGGCAAATGCGCTGGCGGTGGCAATGATCTCGGCCACGTCCTGGCCTGGCAACAAACTGGTGCTGAGCGGACCTGCCGGTGCGGGCAAAACCCATCTGGCCCATGTCTGGGCCGCTGAAACCGGCGGGCGTATCCTTCAGGCCAGCGACCTGCGATATGACGATGTGCCAGACCTGGCGCGTATGCCGATTGCGGTCGAAGACGTGCCTTTGATTGCCGGTGATCTCGAGCAGCAAAAAACGCTGTTCCACCTGCATAATCTAGTACTGGCCGAAGGGCACCCCCTGCTGATGACCGGCCGTCTTGCGCCCAAATTCTGGGCGTTGCCGCTGGCCGATCTGCAAAGCCGGGTCGAAGGCGCGCATCACGTCGCTCTGGACCCGCCCGACGACGCATTGCTGGGCGCGGTTCTTGCCAAGTTGTTTGTTGACAGGCAGCTCAACCCCGGCCCCGATGTCATCGCCTATCTTGTCAAGCATATGGACCGGCGGTTTGAAAGCGCAGCCGACGTAGTATCCCAACTGGACCAATTGGCCCTGGCGGAAAAACGCGACATCACACGCGCTCTGGCCATTCGCGTACTGAACACGGCCCCGGATGAGGTCGAGACCAATGATTGACCCGCTGACGTCAATTTCGCATCCTCAAAAAGAACAATCTGGAAGGCACATGGATCAGACCGTCGAAACCGATATCCCGGACTGGGGAACAATCGGAAAGCCTCTGTTTGACAAACCGGACGCACGGGCGCTGTCGCGCGTCGGGGTTGTCGATGTCGGGTCGAACTCGGTCCGGATGGTTATTTTCGACGGGGCGGCCCGATCACCGGCTTATTTCTACAATGAAAAGGTCATGTGCGAACTGGGGGCGGGCCTGTCCGAAACCGGACGGCTGAACCCGCGTGGCCGCGAACGCGCCCTGGCGGCATTGCGGCGCTTCCAGCACCTGGCAATGGATCTGGACTTGCCCGGTTTGCATGTTGTGGCCACCGCCGCTGTGCGAGAAGCCTCGGATGGGCCCGAGTTCTGCGATCAGGTGCAGGCTGAAACCGGTTTGCAGGTGGCCATCATTGACGGTGACGAAGAAGCCCGCCTGTCGGCACAGGGTGTCCTGTTGGGATGGCCCGGAGCTTATGGGCTGATCTGCGATATCGGCGGGTCGTCGATGGAATTGGCCGAAATCGGCGGTGGTCAGGTCGGCCGCCGAGTGACCTCGCCACTTGGGCCGCTGAAACTGCGCGACATCAAAGGCGGGCGGCGCGCGCGAAAAGCGCATATCAAGGAAACGATGGAGGATCTGCGCAATCAGATGGGCCAGCAGCGAGACCGTTTGTTTCTGGTCGGCGGCAGCTGGCGCGCCTTTGCGCGGCTGGACATGCTGCGGCGGGGCTATCCGCTGAACGTTCTGCATGAATACCGCATGACCACCAAACAGGTGCGCGAGACGATCAAATACATCGAAAAACACGATGGTGAAAAGCTGCGTGCTCAGGCGGGCGTGTCGAGCTCGCGCATGGCGCTTATCCCGTATGCGATGGACGTTCTGGCGCGGCTGATCCGCACGTTCAAACCCAAAGATATCGCCATCTCAAGCTATGGGATTCGCGAGGGGTTGCTATATGAGCAGATGCCGCAGGAAGTGCGCGATCGCGACCCGCTGATCGAAGCCAGCCGGTTCTCGGAAGCCAAGGACGCGCGCCTGCCCGGATTTGGCAGCAATCTCTATGATTTTGTCATCCCGCTGTTCAGATCGGCACCGCCCAGCAGAGTGCGCCTGATCAAGGCGGCCTGCCTGCTGCACGATGTAAGCTGGCGCGCGCATCCCGACTATCGGGCCGAGGTGTGTTTCGACAACGTCACGCGCGCCAATCTGGGTGGTTTGAAGCATTCCGAGCGTGTCTTCATCGGATTGGCACTGCAACACCGCTATCGCAACAAACGGGAAGGCAATCGGTTCTCTCGGCTTTACGAATTGCTGGATGAAAAAAGCCAGAAACAGGCCGAGATTTTGGGCAAGGCCATGCGGTTTGGCGCGATGCTGTGGATGCACAACGATGCCAATATGGGGCAGCTCAAGTTTTTCCCCAAAAAGCGAGAGCTGGAACTGTATCTGCCCGAGGCCGCAGCCCCCCTGTTCAGCGAAGTGGCAGAAGCCCGGTTAAGCGCCTTGGCAGCAGCGCTGAAATCTCAGACTCGCGTGATTGTCAAAGGCTGACTCTTGAGCGGGTCAGATATCTGTAGGTCCTTCGGGCACCTCGATATCCCGCTTTTCAGGCTCAGATGGCTCTTGGGTCGGTTTTCTGCGGATAATGATATCGCCATTGGGCAGGATCTCGGGTGGTTCATAAACGCTCCAGTCCTTGACCTCAGCCGCCAGTTCAGCAAGCGCCGGGCCCATCTGCTGCAAGAATGACTGCATCGCCGGGCCAAACTCTTCTGCCAGACCCAGCAAGTTTTCCAATGCCGGTTCCATTTCCTTGCGCAGACCTTCGAAAAACAGTTCGGCCCCCTGTTCCATCAGGGATTTTTCATTGTCTTCCTGCGCCATTGCAGGCGCGGCAAGGAACACTGAGATCGTACTGATCAGCAAGATGCGTTTCATACCTGACATATAAGGCCCGTGTGGCAGGCTGGAAAGGTCACAGTTCAATATCAAGCGTGACCGGAAAATGATCGGAGGCCGTCAAAAGCGCCTGCCGCAATTCCGGTTCAGCCCAACAGGCGGCATCCTGAAACGGGTGCCAGATACGCCAGGACGGGCGATATGCTTGCAGGTCCGTTGTAATCATTATGTAATCCAGTAATGCGTCCAGAAATTTACCTTCTTCCGGGCGGGCAAAGCGCGCAGTAGCAGGCACCGGTCCGGGCCGAAACCTGTAGGCTGTGACGGCGTTCGGGTCGAACAATCCGGCTTGCAGCAACACCTCGACCGACGAGCGGCCAAAGAGGTGCTCAAACTCATCCAGCCCGGGGCCATCGTTCAGATCGCCCAGCAAAATGACGGGCTGTTTTTGCGCGACATGCCATTCGACCCGCCGTGCAAGCCAGATCGCTTGCGCCAGCTGCTTGCGGCGATTGGCAATCGAGATCCGGATCGCCTCGTCCCGCGATTCGGCACCGTGCGGCGCCTTGGATTTCAGATGTGCCCCGATCAGGCGAATTTTGTGCCCCGCTTGCGTCGTCACCGCCAGTTCCATCGGCGGTTTGGAGAACCGCACGACATCCTCGGTCGCATCAATGTCGAGGTCGATTTTAAACACGCCATCGAACCGGGGGGCCGCAGTATCTGCGATATCTCCCTTGGGGTCATGGCGAACACTCAGCACCGTTCTGTCATAGAGCAATGCCAGTTCCTGATGTGTGTCGTTTGCATAGCCCATCACCGCATCAGACGTGCGCAAGTCGAACGCTTCGGCAAAGGCTTGCAGGGCCCGAACCGTGTTCTGGCGTCTGCCCGTGTTGGGCGCCTCGACGATTACAATCGCATCAGCGTCAATGGCAGTCAGAACCTTGGCAATCGCTTCGATCTGCTGCGCTTTGGTGACGTCGTGCCTGCCGGACCAGCTGTCATCGACGATCAGCCTGTCTTTCTGGTCAAACAGATTGGCGAACCATTCGATATTATAGGTCGCCAGCCGCATCTGATCAGGCCCGCGCGCCGTTGATTTCATCCCAGGCGCGATTGATGTCGATCATCTTTTTCTCGGCCAGCCGGATCGCCTCTTCGGGGACACCCCGGGCCATCATGGCGTCGGGGTGCGTTTCCCGAACCAGCTGCCGCCAGACATTGCGAATGTCGGGCAGCGGCATGTCATGTGGAACGCCCAGAACCGTGTAAGGATCGTTTGGCGCATCCGGAACAAAGCGCGCCCGCAGTGCTTTGAACTGCGCGTCGGTTTGCCCGAAAATCTGGCTGACATCTTCGAGAAACGCGTTTTCGTTCGGATGATAGAAACCATCCGCCATCGCGATGTGAAAAAGACCTTCCATCAGGTCACACAGGGTTGTACTGTCTTCGGAAAACATGCGGGCAATTTTGCGGGCGTAGTCCTGATATCCCGCCACGTCCGTACGGGCCATGTTGAAGACGCGGGCTGCACCTTCCTCATCTTCGCGCGCGATCTGAAACACGTCGCGAAAGGCGGTGACCTCATCACGGGTCACCTGACCGTCTGCCTTGGCCATTTTGGCACCCAGTGCGATGACCGCAATCGTAAAGGCGACGGACCGTTCCGGTGGCGAGCGTAGTTTTTCAAAAACTGCGGTCAGGCTTTCGCCCTGGGCAAGCGCGCTGAGCGCATCGGATATGCGGGTCCAGATCGACATGACCGCACCCTAGCGTCACAATTCGGGACTGTCAGGTGCAACAGGTCATTCAGCACCAAGAATTTTCTGCATCAGCACAAGGTCCAGCCGCTGGCCGAACTTAAATCCGACTTCGGGCATCACCCCGACTTTCGAATAGCCAAGTGCGGCATGAAACGCCTCAGCCCCCGGATTGGCCGAGGATATGCCCGCGACCAGAACATGAACGCCTTGGGCTTGCGCGACTTCCTCCAGCTCTGACATCAACGCACGTCCCAGCCCTTTGCCCCACGCATCCGGTGACAGCTGGATCGTATGTTCGCAGGTTTGCGCATAACCGGGCCCGGTGCGGAAAGGGCCATATGTGGCAAAGCCGATAACGTGGCTGTCGTGCTCGGCAACCAGAAAACCGGGCGAGCGTGCCTTGATATCTTCGGCAATCTGGGCGGCGCTGCGTTCGTCCGTCGTGAAAGTGACCAAAGTGTCCCGGATGATCGCATTGGTGATCCGGGCAATGGCTGGAGCATCTGACGCTGTGGCCGGGCGAATGTTCATTCCAGCACCCGCAGCCCATGAGGTGTCTCAATTTCTGCCTGCAAAGCCGCGGGGCCGGTATCGAACACAACAAGATCCAGCTCACCCAGTCGACGGGCCAGTGTCAGGGCATCGGGGTGATAGACAACCAGACGCCGCAACCGGCACGCGCTGTCCTGCAACATGTTTGCCGGGTGCAGGTCGCCCTGCCATTCGATAAGGGCGGGAAACAGATTGTCGAACGGCAAACGCCCCGTTGGCGGAACCGCCATGCGCCATTGCAACGCGCCGCGGGTCAGGTCGATGGGCTCTCCGGTGCCATCGGGAAAGATCGACAGTGTGGCCTCGATATCCTCGACCCGGCATATCCAGTTCGTCAAACGCGGGCCGCCCTGAAAATTGTCCAGATCGAACCATCGCGGCCTGCCCGGAGGCTGCGCCTGCGGATCGATGGCAATCGCTTCCAGATAGAGCCCGTCTCTGAGCCCCAGCAGCCTGTTATGTGTCCCGAATTTTTCGTGTTTCCCACCGGGTTGCAGTGCAACACCAAGCGCCTGTTCGATATGCGCAGACGCTTCTTCAAGCGTTTCGCCCGCGACGGCCAGATGATCGAGTAACATGTGCACCCTCCTGCGAAAACGACCGGACCCAAAGGGATCCGGCCGCATGTTTTCGCCATTGGCGCAGGATCACAAGAGCTTTCGTTGAAAGACTTGCCTTGTGTCAGGGCCGCGCTTCGCGGATCAGGCGCAGAATGTCCTGAGCGGCCTCGGGAATGTTGGTGCCCGGACCAAAGATGGCCTTAACCCCGTGGTCATACAGGAACTGGTAATCCTGCTGCGGGATCACCCCGCCACAGATCACAATGATATCGTCGGCCCCTGCTTTCTTCAGCTCTTCCACCAGCTGCGGTGCCAGCGTTTTATGCCCCGCCGCCTGCGAGGAAATGCCGACCACGTGAACGTCATTGTCCACCGCGTCCTGCGCGGCCTCGGCGGGCGTCTGGAACAGCGGGCCAACGTCCACATCAAAACCGATATCAGCAAAGGCCGTGGCGATGACCTTGGCACCGCGATCATGCCCGTCCTGCCCCATCTTGACCACCAGCAGACGCGGGCGGCGGCCCTCGGCCTCAGCAAAGTCTTCAATGGATTTCTGGATCGCGGCAAAGCCTTCGTCGCCCTCATAAGCAGCGCCATAGACACCGGCCAGGGTTTTCACCTCGGCGCGGTGGCGGCCGAATTCTTTCTCCATTGCCATGCTGATCTCTCCTACGGATGCACGGGCGCGGGCGGCTTCGACCGCAGCGGCCAGCAGGTTTCCGCCCTCCTGGGCGGTCTTGGTCAGGGCGTCCAGCGCGGCTTGGCACGCGGCTTCATCACGGGTCGCGCGAATGCGTTCCAGCCGCGCCACCTGCGCCTCGCGAACGGCGACGTTGTCGACATCCAGAATGTCGATCGGGTCTTCCTGTTCCTTGCGGTATTTGTTGACGCCGACGATCACTTCGTCGCCCCGGTCAATCATGGCCTGACGGCGGGCTGCGCTTTCCTCGATGCGCAGCTTGGGCATACCCGAGGCAACGGCCTTGGTCATGCCACCCATCTCCTCGACCTCTTGCATCAGGGCCCAGGCTTTTTCGACCAGTTCATTGGTCAGGCTTTCGACATAGTAAGAACCGGCCAGCGGATCGACCACATCAGTCACACCGGTTTCTTCCTGAAGCACAAGCTGCGTGTTTCGCGCGATGCGGGCCGAGAAATCGGTGGGCAGCGCAATTGCCTCGTCCAGAGCATTGGTATGCAGGGACTGGGTGCCCCCAAGAACTGCACTCATCGCTTCATAGGCGGTGCGGATAACATTGTTGTAAGGGTCCTGTTCCTGAAGCGAAACGCCGGAAGTCTGGCAATGGGTGCGCAGCATTTTCGACCGTTCGGACTTTGCCCCGAACTCGGTCATTACCCGGTGCCATAGCGTGCGAGCGGCGCGCAGTTTGGCGATCTCCATGAAGAAATTCATGCCGATGGCAAAGAAGAACGACAAACGGCCCGCGAACTTGTCCACGTCCATCCCGGCCTCAGTCGCGGCACGGACGTATTCACGCCCATCGGCCAGCGTATAGGCCAGCTCCTGTACCAGGTTCGCCCCGGCCTCTTGCATGTGATAGCCCGAGATCGAGATCGAGTTGAACTTGGGCATCTCGTTCGACGTGTATTCGATGATGTCCGAGATGATCTTCATCGACGGTTCAGGCGGGTAGATATAGGTGTTGCGCACCATGAATTCTTTCAGAATGTCGTTCTGAATGGTGCCGGACAGGACAGATCTGTCGTGACCCTGTTCTTCACCCGCAACAATGAAACTGGCCAGGATCGGAACAACCGCGCCGTTCATGGTCATCGAGACCGAGACCTTGTCGAGCGGGATGCCATCGAACAGTATTTTCATATCTTCGACACTGTCGATGGCAACACCTGCCTTACCGACATCGCCCACAACGCGCGGGTGATCACTGTCATAGCCGCGATGTGTCGCCAGATCGAAGGCAACCGAAACGCCCTGCTGGCCTGCTGCCAGATTGCGTCGGTAGAACGCGTTCGATTCCTCGGCGGTCGAAAAGCCCGCATACTGGCGGATCGTCCATGGACGCCCGGCATACATAGTGGCCTTGACACCGCGGGTAAACGGGCCAAACCCCGGCAAAGACCCCATATGCGGCAGATCGGCGGTGTCTTCCTGGGTGTAAAGCGGTTTGACCGCGATACCTTCCAGCGTTTCCTTGGTCAGGTCGCCCAACGGACGTCCGCGCAGCTCTTTCTCGGCAAGCGCTTTCCAGTCCTTTGTGTCGGTCATTTCGATTTCCTCTCGTCAATACGGATGGCGGTCGCTGAAAGCGTCCGCGCCAAGGTCCTGCACTTGGCCTGTTCTTTCAGGCACAAGCGCGAAAATGTGGTCACCCGGCACAAATCGCCGGTCGCAATCGCGGGCACAGGGGCTATATTCGAAAGAACAGGAGGCCACATGACACGCACGCTTGCCTTTGTTTTCTCGGCACTAATCCCTCTGGCCGCCTTGGCGGCAGACGGAACCGCGCCGTCTGATGACAGCTTTGTCCGCCCGGTGGGTGAAAGTGAACTCAGCGAGTTTTTATGGGTAAAACGCCCCATCGTAGTTTTCGCTGACACGCCCGCCGATCCGCGGTTCCAGCAGCAGATCGATATGCTTGTCGCAGAAGAAGCAGCCATGCGCGACCGTGATGTCATCGTGCTGACAGACACGGACCCGTCTGCCCGGTCTCCGATCCGGACCAAGTTGCGCCCGCGTGGATTCCAGATGGTGTTCGTCGACAAGGACGGCGTGGTCAAGTTGCGCAAACCCAGCCCGTGGAGCGTGCGTGAGATTGGAAGGTCTATTGACAAGACCCCCCTGCGCGAACGCGAGATTCGCGAACGGCGCGAAGGGGGCTGAACGCTTTCGCCATGTCCAAAGGCCCCGGTGCGATGCGCCGGGAACTTTGGATTGTATGTCGAAAGCGCCAACATGGTCACTCGAACTCGATGATCACGTCGTCCACAGCAAGGCTGTCACCGGGACCTGCATTGACCTTGGCGACCACGCCCCTCTTTTCAGCGCGCAGGATGTTTTCCATCTTCATCGCCTCAATTGTGCATAGTGCCTGACCTTCTTGCACTTCCTGCCCCACTTCGACGTCAATCTTCACGACAAGGCCGGGCATCGGACAGAGCAGCAATTTCGAGGTATCTGGTGGCAGTTTTTCCGGCATCAGCTTGGCCAGTTCCGCCTGCCGTGGGCGGCGCACATGTACTTTCAAGTCCGCGCCGCGGTTGCGAACGCGGAAACCGCCCGAGACCTTGCCGATTTTCAGAACCAGCGGGCTGCCATCCACGTCCAGAACCGCAAGTTGATCGCCCGGCGTCCAGTCCGACGCGACACGCAGGGACGATCCGTCGTCAAACTTGACCGTTGACCCCTCTTTGTCGGCATTGACCTGCACGGCGAAATCCTGCCCCTGCAATGTCACAACCCAGCGCTTGCCTACTTTGCGTTCGTGATTGTCCATCCGGCCCGACACGCGGGTGCGCCGGATTTCGGCGACGCGGTGCATCGCGGCGCAGGATGCAGCAATCCGGCGCAGATCCACTTCGGGCAACGTTACGCCCTCGAACCCGTCTGGATATTCTTCAGCGATAAAGGCCGTTGTCATGTCACCGCTTACAAACTTCGGATGATCCATCACTGCCGACAGGAACGGCAGGTTGTGACCGATGCCTTCCACTTCGAAACTGTCCAACGCCACGCGCATCGCCTCGATTGCTTTTTCGCGGGTCGGCGCCCAAGTGCAGAGCTTGGCGATCATCGGGTCGTAATACATGCTGATCTCGCCGCCCTCGTAGACGCCGGTATCGTTGCGCACGGCGGTTTCACCATCGGGTGCTTCACCCTGCCATTTGCCGTTGACCAGCAACGGACCAGCCGAAGTTTCCTGCGGCGGGCGATACCGGGTCAGCCGACCGATCGACGGCAGGAAGTTGCGATACGGGTCTTCCGCATACAGACGGTTTTCAATCGCCCAGCCGGTCAGGGTCACGTCATCCTGCGTTATCGATAGCTTTTCACCCGCTGCGACACGGATCATCTGCTCGACCAGATCGACGCCGGTGATCAGTTCCGTAACAGGATGTTCCACTTGCAGGCGCGTATTCATTTCGAGGAAGTAGAAGTTCTTGTTTCCGTCCACGATGAACTCGACCGTACCTGCACTTGCGTAGTTCACGGCCTTGGCCAGAGCGACAGCCTGTTCACCCATCGCCTTGCGGGTTTCAGGATCAAGGAAGGGTGACGGTGCCTCTTCCACCACTTTCTGGTTCCGGCGCTGGATCGAGCATTCACGCTCGCCCAGGTAGATGCCATTTCCGTGACTGTCGCACAGAACCTGAATTTCGATATGGCGCGGTTGGGTTACGAATTTTTCGATGAAGATCCGGTCATCTCCGAACGAGTTTGCGGCTTCGTTCTTGGACGACTGAAAGCCTTCGCGCGCCTCTTCATCGCTCCACGCGATGCGCATACCCTTGCCACCACCACCGGCGCTGGCCTTGATCATGACCGGATAACCGATGTCGTTCGAGATCTTGACCGCCTCGTCCGCGTCCTCGATCAGCCCCATGTAACCCGGAACGGTCGAAACTCCGGCCTCCTGTGCGATCTTCTTCGAAGTAATCTTGTCGCCCATGCTTTCGATTGCACCGACAGGGGGCCCAACAAAGGCAACACCTTCGGCCTCGAGCGCTTCGGCGAACTTCGAGTTCTCCGACAGGAAGCCATAGCCGGGATGAACCGCCTGCGCACCGCTTTGACGGATGGCATCCATGACCTTGTCGATCACAATGTAGGACTGGTTCGCCGGGGGCGGACCGATATGCACGGCTTGGTCGGCCATCGACACATGCAGCGCGTTCTTGTCCGCGTCCGAATAAATGGCAACGGTGCCGATACCCATCTTGCGGGCGGTCTTGATGACCCGGCAGGCGATCTCGCCCCGGTTGGCGATCAGGATCTTATTGAACATGAAACGTCCTTTGGCTTGGTGTTCCGGAAACGCAAAACGCCGCCGCAGGGTACGATCCCCACGACGGCGTGATGCGCAATGATGGCTGAGGCGCCAGGCGCCCCGAAGGATATGCGTTAGTTACAGTTGTTCTGTGTCTTGCAGTACAGCACGTTGCCCGCTGCGCCGACGGCCGCGCCAAACAGCGGGTCGGCATTGAGGACCGCGGCCCCCACAGCCCCGGCACCACCGCCGAGGAGTGCCTGTTCGCCCGTGGTGTCACCGCACGCGGCCAGACCCGCACAGGTCGCCGCAACAAGGATGAGTTTCGAGAATCGCATTGTGTCTGCCCTTTTAGGTTTCTTGGTTCGTTTGGGATCAGATGCGCGAAATGGGGCCTGTTATTCAATATCAATGCAATTGCAGGCAGGTTTTGTGCAGGTTTTCGCTTCTCTTTGGCCGTGGAAGCCAAAAAGAAAAACGCGGACAGGTCTATGTGGGGAACACAAGCCTGCCCGCGCAAGGAAGGGGTACGGAATAGTAGGTGCATGTGCGGCGCAGGCAAAGTAGAGCCGCACGGCCCATTCAGTTTGCACGGCACAATCTGTTGAGCAAACACAGTATTGTTTCCCTGGGACAACTCGGCTGGTTTCTGCCCAAGCCACAACATGGCGCGCAACATCGTGCCGACAGCATTCAAGTGAATTACCAGCACGAAAGCCCCGTTCACCGTCACAGTTTCGTTACAAAATGGGTCGCTTCCGATGCTTTCTGCGGTTGCAGCATCACGAATCGCCGCCACTCCACCGGCGAAGGAATTACGGCGCAACAGCGCGTTAGATGACAGGTTCAAGACGCTGTGATTCAAGAAGTCGAAAAAGGCACATTTTATTGAGAAATCAGATGGTTCTATTCTCTTTCTCGTGATTTCCAAAGATTTCTGCTGCGTGAAACGGTCCTTGGGCACACTCGCACTCAAAGGAACACCCACATGACTATGACTAGAAAAAAGGCACTCCTGCTCGCTGCCTCTGCGCTCAGTGTGACCGGCACGTTTGCTGTTGCCCAGGACGCCCAGACCCAGGCCGAACTCGACGCTTTGCGCGCCCGGGTCGAGGCGCTGGAAGCCGACAAAAGCGGCCCCGCCAACGGAGATTTCCGCATCGGCAACACCGTTTTGGACGTTTACGGATACGTGAAGGCCGATTTCTTCTATGACTTCGACTACGATCAGGGGGATACGGCGTTCGTGAATGTTATCGGTGAACCCTCGGCCGCAACCGACGGCACCTTCGGGGCAACCGTTCGCCAATCTCGGATCGGATTGCGTACCACCACCCCAAGCGGGATCGGTGACATTGGCGGACAGCTTGAGCTTGACCTGTTCGGTTCCGGCGGCACGGCTGAATTGCGCATTCGCCATGCCAACATCACCATCGGCGATCAGTTCCTGATTGGTCAGTACTGGACCAACTTCCAACCATTGGACACCTACCCGACCACTGTCGAATTCAACGGCCCCGTGGGTATCGCATTCGCTCGTGTCCCACAGCTGAGATACACCGGACAGCTTGGCAGCAATGCACAGTTTGCGGTCTCGATCGAAGAGAACGTCAGCGGGTCGAATTCCGATGATCCCGTCCTGACGGCCTCGGCGGAATATAACGACGGTACGTACATTGCCCGTGGTGCCGTTTTGTACGGTAAAGCCAATTCCGGCAATGTCGAAGTGGATCAAACCGGCTTTACGCTTTCCGGCGGCATTCGCCCCTGGCAAGGCGGGTTGTTCCAAGTCAACTACGTCACAGGTGAGGCGCTTGGCCCGTACCTGATCGGTCTCGGCGATGCCATCGTCGGTGGGCAGGCCAACGATGTGGATGGCTACACCGTGGAATTCAGGCAGGACATCGGTGCAAAATGGAATGTCGGCATTGCTTACGGTCGTGAAGACTATGATCTGCCGACCTCGACCGGCACGCTGTCCTTCACCGAACTGGAAACCATCCATGTCAACGCGTTCTACAAGGCGACAGACAGTCTGACGCTCAGCGCCGAATACATCTATGGCGAGAGGAACGACGCGCCCACCGGCAGAACCTTTGATGGCAGCCGCGTTCAGCTTGCGGCCCAGTTGAACTTCTGAGACCACACATACATCCTGCCCGGTTTCGGGCAGGATCTTCCCGAAACCGGCAGGGATTGGATTATGTGCGGCTGCGAGTGTCACAATCAGTCCATCCCGTCGATGATGTCCGGGAAGGATGCGCGCGCAGCGTTTACGTCGATAACGAGCAAGGCATCATAACTGGCCGGATCAAAGGGATCTTCTGCCGCGATGACTTCGCGCCCGAACAGCCAGCTCAAACGCCCCGCATCCAGATTGCCCCGTTCGAACGGCTGGTCACCGAAATGGGCCCAAAGAGCCTCCATGAACGCAATATCAGCGCGCCTGTCCGCAGGTTTACGATCCCGAAACCGCTCGCGCTGCGTTAACGGTGTAACGCCCTTTGGGTTGGCGCGACGGATGGTGAACTGAAAGTCGGTGCCTGAAAGGCGACCGGGAAAACCACGATGCTTCAGCATGAAAGGCCCCCCTGTGTCATACTTGCAGACAAAAGCAATTCGAGCCCGAAAAAGGATGGGGTCATGATGCGCACCTCCAAAGCCGCACAGTTGGTCTGAGATGCTTTGTACTCATGGCGTCTTGCGGTCATGGTCAAAGCCCCTCCCAGATACACCGGGACTGCTCCAGCCGGTAGGCCTCAAAAAACTGGGTCGCATCAGGGGCGGCATCGCCAAACTCTACCGGGCGATCGGACAAAGAGATCACGACCCGCGCCGGATGCAATTCATGCTGAGCGACATATGGAATGGCCAGAATCTGGCACAGGTGCTCCATATCCTTCGACGCCACATCATACCCAATCCGCCCTACTGACGCGCCTATTCTGGGCGCGATAAAGCGAAAGCGCAGCCAAAGCTCGCCAGGGTTGTTGTCCAGCAGGACATCGCTCAGTTGCACTGGCTGGCCCGACGGAACCGGCAACAACGTATCGGAGTCTGCAAAAGCAGGATGGCTGAAGGCGAGAGCAACCAGACAAATGGCGCGACCCCGGACCCACCAGCGGCGAGCTCCTCCTTCCGGGGTCGCGCGCGCAGTACGATTAGTCTGCGCGGTTCTATGTCTGACGGGTCGGATCATTCAACTATTTGCCGGTTTTTGTCAATTCCGCCTCAATTTGAGGGGGTTTCAGCCTCGGAACCGCTGTGACGGTCAAAGATTGAGCGGGGCGGGCCATCCCGCCCCTAGATGGATCACAGCGGGATATTGTCGTGCTTTTTCCACGGGTTCTTCAGCTGTTTGCCGCGCAAGCTGGCAAATGCCCGGGATACACGACGGCGGGTCGAATGCGGCATGATCACCTCATCGATGAAGCCGCGCTCGGCTGCCACGAAGGGATTTGCAAATCGGTCTTCGTAATCCTTGGTATGCGATGCGATCTTGTCGGCATCCCCCAGATCGGCGCGATGAATGATCTCGGTCGCCCCTTTGGCCCCCATGACCGCAATTTCGGCGGTGGGCCAGGCATAGTTGAAATCACCGCGCAAATGCTTGGAGGCCATAACGTCGTAAGCACCGCCATAAGCCTTTCGGGTAATCACCGTCACCTTCGGCACAGTTGCCTCACCATAGGCAAAGAGCAACTTGGCCCCATGCTTGATGACACCGCCATATTCCTGGCTTGTTCCCGGCAGGAAGCCAGGAACGTCGACCAGTGTCAGGATCGGGATTTCGAAGCAGTCACAGAAGCGCACAAAGCGCGCAGCCTTGCGCGACGAGTCGATATCCAGACACCCGGCCAGCACCATCGGCTGGTTTGCGACGACGCCTACGGTCTGACCTTCCAGCCGGATGAACCCGGTAATGATGTTCTTGGCAAAATCTTCCTGAATTTCATAGAAATCGCCCTCGTCCGCCACTTTGGCGATGAGTTCCTTCATGTCGTAGGGCGTGTTCGGATTCTCTGGCACAAGAGTGTCCAGCGAAGCCTCGATCCGGCCGGGTTCGTCAAAGAACGGGCGCACGGGCGGCTTTTCGCGGTTGTTGAGGGGCAGGAAGTCCACCAGGCGCCGCACCTCGGCCAAAGCTTCGACGTCGTTTTCGAACGCGCCATCAGCGACTGAGGATTTCTTGGTATGGGTCGAGGCCCCCCCCAGTTCCTCGGCAGTCACCACTTCGTTGGTTACGGTCTTCACCACATCCGGGCCGGTCACGAACATGTAAGAGGTGTCTTTGACCATGAAGATAAAGTCGGTCATCGCCGGGCTGTACACCGCACCACCCGCGCAGGGCCCCATGATTACGCTGATCTGCGGCACCACACCCGATGCCATGATGTTGCGCTGGAACACTTCGGCATAACCCGCCAGCGAAGCCACACCTTCCTGGATGCGCGCGCCGCCCGAATCGTTGATTCCGATCACCGGGGCACCGTTCTGGACCGCCATGTCCATAATCTTGCAGATCTTCTGAGCATGGGTTTCCGACAGCGATCCGCCAAAGACGGTAAAATCCTGGCTGAACACATAAACCATGCGCCCGTTGATCGTGCCCCAACCGGTGACAACACCGTCACCCGCAGGCTTTTGTTTTTCCATCCCGAAATCGGTGCAGCGGTGGCTGACAAACATGTCAAACTCTTCAAAGCTGCCCTCGTCCAACAGCAGTTCGATCCGTTCACGCGCGGTCAGTTTGCCGCGTGCGTGCTGGGCATCGATCCGTTTCTGCCCACCGCCCAGACGCGCGTTATCGCGGCGGCCTTCCAGTTCGGAAAGAATGTCTTTCATGACGACTATCCCCTTATAAATTTGACGGGACCCTACCTGTTTGGGCCGCTCATCCAAAGCTATTTTCGGCAAATTTGCAAAATTTCAGCAACAGTAATTTGGATAATTGCAAAACTGCGAATTCTCGCAGGCAATTTTGCGAATGGCTGGCATTCCGTAAATCCACGGCTATACATGTGAACCATGCAGTTCAGCTCTGACGCGGTCCACCGCACACCACCCACATTGGCGACGCTTGTTTTACTCTCGGGCCTGTCCGCCCTGAGCATGAACCTGTTTCTGCCCAGCCTGCCAAACATGGCCGAGTATTTCGAAACCGATTACAAGGTCATGCAGCTGTCGATTGCGCTTTATCTGCTGATCAATGCCATTCTGCAAATTCTTATAGGTCCAATTGCGGATCAGGCAGGACGCAGACCAGTTTTACTGTGGGGCCTTGGCCTGTTCCTGATGGCGACCCTTGGGTGCATCTTCGCCCCCAATGCCACGGTTTTTCTGGCGTTCAGGATGTGTCAGGCGGTAGTGGTCGTCGGTATGGTTCTCAGCCGCGCAGCGGTGCGGGATATGTACGATCAGGACCAAGCTGCCTCAATGATCGGTTATGTAACGATGGGCATGGCCGTGGTTCCGATGATTGGCCCTGCCATCGGCGGCTTACTGGAAGTGAGCTTTGGTTGGAAAGCGAATTTCTGGCTGCCCTTTGCCGTAGGTCTGCTGACTATGGCACTGACCTATTCGGACTTTGGGGAAACATCGGCAAAAAGTGGCAAAACGCTTGTCCAGCAATTCAAGGAATACCCCGAACTTCTGACCTCGCCACGGTTCTGGGGATATTCACTGGCTTGTGCCTTCTCATCGGGTTCGTTTTTCGCCTATCTCGGCGGCGCACCTTTCATCGGCACCGAATTGTTCGGGTTGAGCGCGGCACAGGTTGGCATTTATTTTGGCGCACCTGCGGTTGGGTATTTTGTTGGCAATTTCATGAGCGGGCGTTTTTCAGTGCGGTTCGGTGTGAACCGCATGGTGCTATGGGGAAGCCTGCTCAATGCGTTTGGCGTCGCTGTGTCGGCATTGCTGTTTCTGGCCGACCGTGGAACCGCACTCAGTTTCTTTGGGTTCATGACATTTGTGGGCGTCGGCAATGGCATGGTCATCCCCAACGCAACCTCGGGCGCGCTATCAGTGCGCCCTCGACTGGCTGCAACCGCCTCGGGCCTGAGTGGCGCCATTATGTTAGGTGGCGGCGCCGGGCTGAGCGCGCTGGCAGGTGCCCTGCTGACACGTGAAACCGGCGCGATGCCGCTGCTTTGGCTGATGCTGGCAACAGGCGTTCTGGCAATCGTCGCAATTTCAACTGTCGTACGAAGAGAACGGCAATTGGGGCTGTAATCGCTTGCCCCAATGACTTTGCAAAGTTAACCTCGGAAATTGGAAAACTTGCAAAGGCACCCAATGGCCACCCAAAAGCTCTATGCCGGCGCGAAACTGCGCGAAATGCGAACGCGCCTGACCCTGACGCAGCGTGAATTTGCCGCCAAACTGGGCGTTTCACTGCCCTATCTGAACCAGATGGAAAACAACAACCGGCCGATCTCGACCACGGTTGTGCTGGCTCTGGCGCAGGAGTTCGGAATGGATGTTACCGAACTCAGCACCGGCGACAGCGAACGTCTTGTTTCAGACATGCGCGAGGCGCTGGCCGATCCAGTTTTTGCCGACATACAGCCCCCTCTGGCCGATCTGCGCCTGACCGCATCCAACGCCCCCGCCCTGGCGCGCGCGTTTATCGAATTGCACAAAACCTACCGGCAGACACATGAACGCCTTGCCTCGCTGGACGAGGCTTTGGGGCGCGAAGATGCGCGTATTCAGGCCAGCCCTTGGGAAGAAGTGCGCGATTTCTTCCATTATTGCGACAACTACATCGACGCCGTGGACAGGGCAGCGGAACTGTTTGCCAACCGCGCCGACGGCCCCGGCGGTATCCGGCAAGCCGCCCTGAGCAGCCTTTCAGAACGCGGAATTCAGGTGGTTTTTTCAGATATGGGCCCCTTGCGCGCTTATGATGTCGACAGCAAAATTTTGCGCCTGTCCTCCCGTGCAGCGCCGCAGACGCAGGTGTTCCAGCTTCTGTTACAGGTCGCGCTGATCAGTCAGGACCAGTTGCTGGAGGCGACGCTGGATTTCGCCAAGTTCCAAAGTGACGAAGCCCGCGCCATCGCCAAGATCGGTCTTGCCAACTATTTCGCTGGGGCCTCTCTGATGCCTTATACCGCGTTTTTGACTGCTGCTCAGGAAGAGCGTCACGATCTGGAGCTGCTCAGCAACCGGTTCGGGGCGTCGGTCGAGCAGGTTGCACATCGGCTGTCGACACTACAGCGTCCCGGCGCCAAGGGCATCCCGTTCTTCTTCGTCCGGGTTGATCAGGCGGGGACGATCACCAAGCGACACTCGGCCACACGCCTTCAATTTGCACGCTTTGGTGGGGCTTGCCCGCTTTGGAACGTGCATCGGGCCTTTGAAACGCCCGGGCATTTCCTGCGGCAGCTGGCGGAAACACCAGATGGCGTTCGCTATATCTCGCTGGCACGGGATGTTTCAAAATCGGGCGGCTCTTTCGGTGCGCCCGTCAGACGGTACGCCATTGCGTTGGGGTGCGAGGTCCGCCATGCCCCGGCGCTTGTTTATGCTGATAACCTCGACATCAACAATGCCAGCGCTTACGAGCCCATTGGAATTTCCTGCCGCATCTGCGAGCGGCAAACCTGTCACCAGCGTTCGGTTCCGCCGCTGGAACGCCGTCTGAGCATCGACACCCATATTCGCGGCACCCTGCCCTATGAAGTGACCTGATCTTAGTCTGGCGACTAAGCCCTATCAGCGTCACGTCTCTGGGCACGACGGGGGCATAGCCCCCGCCAATGAATTTAAGTCTTGGACAGGATCGCCCAGATCTCATCCTTCAGCGCCGCGCGTTTTTTGCGCAGGTCAACCTCGGCCAGTTCCTCCATGGGTTCGACATTGGTCTCGGCGCGGTGCACTTCGCGGTTGACCTCATGATATTCATCGGCCAGCCGGGCGAAATGCGCATCCGACTGCTTGAGCTGGCTCATCAGTTCAACTTTGTCCGGAAACTCTTCGGCCAGTTCATGCGGGGTGTGAGACATCTCTGTTCGCTCCTTCATATGTCGTTGCAAACCAGTGATAGAAGCGTGACCGGGCTTTCGCTTTGACCGGGATCAACTACCCGCAACAATCCCGCGAATTTCAATAAAGCGCCACGCGCATCCTGCCGTGCAGAGGGCAAGTTGTGCTGAAACGTGGCTCAACCTTATCTGGACAAGAACGCTGAACCTTTTCCTAACATGCCCCCGGCAAGCGCTGAATAGCGTATTCAACCGGGAGCAGTTAAGTATCATTATCGCTGCGCGGTTGCCCAGCCGGGGTGGATCCACGGGCGATCATTGGCCTTGGGTAACGGGTCTTTGCCCAGCAGAGAATCCGATACTTTCTCGCCCACCATGATCGAGGGCGCGTTGAGATTGCCGTTGGTGATCTGCGGGAAAATCGAACTGTCCGCGACGCGCAGCCCGTCCACGCCGATGACGCGACCCTCGGGATCGACCACCGCACCTTTGTCATCCGCACGCCCCATCCGGCAGGTGCCACAGGGGTGATAGGCGCTTTCAGCATGTTCCGCGATAAAGGCGTTCAGCTCTTCATCGGTTTGCACAGCGGCACCCGGCTGAATTTCCTTGCCCGCATAGGGTTTGAAAGCGTTTTGTCCAAAGATTTCGCGGGTCAGCCGGATACAGGTGCGGAAGTCTTCCCAATCCTCTTCATGGCTCATGTAGTTGAACTTGATCACCGGCGCGTCTGCGGCTTGCGCAGATCGCAATGTGACCGCCCCGCGTGACGGGGACCGCATCGGGCCGACATGCGCCTGGAACCCGTGCCCCTCTGCCGCCGCCTGTCCGTCATAGCGAACTGCGATCGGCAGGAAGTGGTACTGAATGTCAGGATACTCCACACCCGGCTTAGACCGGATGAATGCCGCGCTTTCAAACTGGTTCGATGCGCCCAAACCTGTCTTGGTAAACAGCCATTGCGCCCCGATCAGACCCTTGCTGAACAGGTTCCAGTGCTTGTAGAGCGTAATCGGCTGTAGCGAAGCCTGTTGAATATACAGCTCCAGATGATCCTGAAGGTTCGCACCCACCCCCGGACGATCCGCAACGACGTTGATCCCATGTTCCGCCAGATGTGCGCCCGGGCCGATACCAGACAGCATAAGCAGTTTGGGCGAGTTGATCGAGGACGCAGCCAGAACGACCTCGCGCCGGGCCTTGATGATCTCTTTCTTGCCGCCACGGATCAATTCCACACCAGTGGCGCGACCGCTTTCCATAACAACCCGAGACGCAAGACCCCGCACGATATCACAATTGTCGCGTTTGAGCGCGGGCTTCAGATAGGCATTTGCCGCCGACCAGCGCCGCCCTTTCCAGACGGTCTGCTCCATCGGGCCAAAGCCTTCCTGCTTTTCTCCGTTATAGTCGCCGGTGACCTCGTATCCCGCCTGCTGGCCTGCATCGACAAAGGCCTGAAACAGTGGGTTTGCGCGGGGACCGCGCGACACGTGCAATGGGCCGTCAGTGCCGCGCCAGGCCGGATCGCCCCCATGGCCGCCGTCATGCCATGTCTCCATGCGTTTGTAATAGGGCAGCACATCCGCATAGGACCAACCGTCAGCCCCCATCTCGGCCCAGGTGTCGAAATCGCGTGCGTGACCGCGCACATAGACCATGCCGTTGATCGACGACGACCCGCCGATCACCTTGCCGCGCGGGCAGGCCAGACGGCGGTTGTTCAGATGCGGTTCGGGCTCGGACTGATATCCCCAGTCATAGCGCGACATGTTCATCGGATAGCTGAGCGCGGCAGGCATCTGGATAAACGGCCCCATGTCGGTGCCACCGTGCTCGATCACAAGGACCGAGGCCCCACCTTCGCTCAGACGATATGCCATTGCGCAGCCTGCGGACCCTGCGCCAACGATGACAAAATCTGCTTCCATATTCACAACTCCTCGCCCGCCGGGTATGACGCCTCCGGCGGGAGTATTTTTAAAAAGATGAAGAGGTTACTCGCCGCGTGGGAACCGGGCGTTTTCCTCGACGATGTTCAGATCCATATGATTGCGCATGTAGCGTTCGGACGCCTTTTGCAGCGGCTGATAATCCCATGGGTAATATCCGCCTTGCCGCAGTGCCTCGTACACGACCCAGCGTCGCGCCTGACTGGCACGGACATCCGCGTCGAAGCGCTCCAAATCCCAGCGGGTCTCGGACTTTGCGCGCAGGGTTTGCAGCGTGCCCGCATGTTCGGGGCTGTCTGCCAGATTGGTCAGTTCATGCGGGTCTGCCTCGAGATCAAACAATTGATCCGGGTCCAGCGCGCATCGATTGTATTTCCACTTGCCATAGCGCAGCGACACCAGCGGCGCATACGATGCCTCGGCCGCGTATTCCATGGCCACAGGTGCGGTTCGTTCCGCGCCTTGCGCCAGCGGCACCAGGTTTTCACCGTCCGTCCATGGGGCGATCTCGGCCATGTCAACACCTGCCAGAGCCCCGAGTGTGGGTGTGACATCGATGGTGGAAACTGGCGTATCGATCCGCCCGGCAGGCAAGTCCGGGGATGAAATCATCAAAGGAACGCGCGCCGAGCCTTCGTAGAAGTTCATTTTGAACCAAAGGCCACGTTCGCCCAGCATGTCACCGTGATCCGAGACGAACAGGATGATCGCCTCTTGCCGTGTCGTTTCGAGCACTTCGAGGATTTCACCGATCTTGTCGTCCAGATAGGAAATATTGGCGAAATAGGCGCGGCGCGACTTTCGGATATCTTCTTGGGTGATGTCGAAGCTACGCCAGTCGTTGGCATCGAAGATCCGCTTGGCGTGAGGATCCTGGTTGTCATAGCCGATATCAGCGATTTCGGGCAGCAGATGCGCGCAATCCTCGTAAAGGTCCCAGTATTTGCGACGGGCGACATAGGGATCATGCGGATGGGTGAAGCTGACCGTCACGCACCATGGGCGGTCATCCTTGCCGCGCGCAAGGTCATACAGTTTGGCCTTGGCGTTATAGGCGACCTCGTCATCATACTCCATCTGGTTGGAAATCTCGGCAACACCCGCGCCGGTCACCGATCCCATGTTGTGATACCACCAGTCGATCCGCTCGCCCGGTTTGCGGTAATCCGGTGTCCAGCCAAAATCGGCCGGGTAGATATCAGTTGTCAGGCGATCCTCAAACCCGTGCATCTGGTCCGGGCCGACAAAGTGCATTTTGCCTGACAGACAGGTGTAATAGCCGGCCCTGCGCAAATGGTGTGCGTAAGTTGGGATATCGCTGCGGAACTCAGCCGCGTTGTCGTAGACGCCGGTGCGTGAGGGTAATTGACCGGACATGAAGCTGGCCCGCCCCGGCGCGCAAAGCGGCGACGCAGTATAAGCGTTGGCAAAGCGGGTCGACCGTTCGGCCAGTTTCTTCAGGTTCGGAGCATGAAGCCAGTCAGCGGGACCGTCGGGAAAGAGGGTTCCGTTCAGCTGATCCACCATCAGGATCAGAATGTTTGGTTTTGTCATTTTTCAGCCTCGAGCAGAGTATCGAGCACGCGCATAGCGTGGTTCACGGCCAGTTGCGGTTCTTCCGGGGCGCTGAGTGCTGCGCGAATATAGAGCCCGTCAATCAGGGCAATCATATTCTCGGCAGCCTCAACCGGATCCAGCATCCTTGGACGCAGGGCATGAACCAGATTCGATCTGATGCGCGCCTGATAGATCTGCCACAATCGCAGCGCGTCACTGTTGGTCTGCGCCAACACATAAAACGTCATCCAGGCGGCAGTCACGTCAGGTGTGAAACACGAAGGGGCAAAACAGGCGTGGATAATCGCCTCTGCCCGATTGCCCGGTTTGGCCGCTTTCAACTGGGCCCTGGCTTCGTCGCTGAAGTCGGCGAGGATCTGACGCATTGCGGCCAGAAATATCTGATCCTTTCCGCCAAAATAATGGTGTGCCAATGCGCTGGACATGCCCGCGCGTTTGGCAATCTGGCTTACGGTTACATCCAGGGATTTCTTGACACCCAGTTCAGCAATCGTCGCTCGAACAATCGCGTCCTTGCGGATCGGCTCCATTCCAACTTTTGGCATCGCTTTCCCCATACAGGTGTCATGCGACCAAGCTAGGATGTTTTTATTGACTCGTCAATCAATGTAAACACTGAGATGTCTTGTTACAGCTTCGGCGCAATACTGGGAGGCGTCAAGTCCCGCCGGTTCAACATGAACTCGCGCCATGAGATGAAGCTTACAGCGCCCAGTATCAGGGTTCCGCCAGCCACAACCCAAAGGTCGACGCTTTCGTGGAAGATTGCTGCACCCACAAGCGTGGCCCAGATCAACTGCAGGAAAGTGACGGGTTGTGTGACGGCCACAGGCGCGGCCTGCAACGCCAATGTCATGAAGTAATGACCTGCGGTCGCAAAGCTGGCCACCAGAAACAGAACCCCGAGTTCTTGCATACTGGGCCGGGTCCAGACGGCAACCGCAAAGGGGATCAAGGCTATGGTTACCCAGATGGACAGATGCGCCACAACAACCGAAGGTGGAACGTCGCGGACAAGAAGCTTGGCCAGCAAATAGGACCCGCTTAGCATCAGGGCCGTTCCGAGCATGGCAAGGTGACCTTGTGAGACTTCGCGAAACCCGGGGCGCAGGATGACCAGCACGCCCACCAAAGCGACCAGAATCGCGGCGACCCTGCGAAAAGCCAACTTCTCACCCAGAAACAGGGCTGCACCCAAGGTGACATAAACCGGCGTCATGTAGTTCATCGCAGTGACTTCGGCCAAGGGAATTTGTGTCATGGCGAAGAACCAAAGCATGACAGCAATCGCGTGTACTACACCGCGCAAACCGAACAGCGTCAGCAGGCGGGGTGTCAGCCGGGTCGCCATGATCGACCGCAAGGCCGGTAACAGAAACACCAATCCCAGCGCATAACGCAGGAATGCGGCCTGGACCGGATTCATCGTCGTGCCCAGAGATTTGACCAATGCGGTCATCACAACAAAGGACAGCCCGGCGGCAAACATCCAGAACATAGCGGCAAGCGGGCGCGACGAAACGGCAAGCGATGTCATGGCTTAGGTTGAACACCGAAACCCTGCCGGGAACAACCCTTCACATGACAACAAGTTTCAGTGCGATACCCAGCATTACGACACCGATCACTGCATCCAGCACCTGCCAGGCGCGCGGGCGCGCAAACACCGGAGACAGAACACCTGCGCCGTATCCAAGTGAAAAGAAGAAGGCAAAGCTGGACGTGACCGCCCCGATGGCAAATCCGACCCGGTCATCATACTGTGCCGAGATGGAACCGATCAGAACCACTGTATCCAGATAGACATGCGGGTTCAGCCAGGTGAAGGCGAGAACGGTAAGCATTGCGGTTTTAAGGCTGGTTCGCGGGCCGTTGCCCGTTTCCATTACCGCGCCACCCCGCAGGGCAGACCCGAAACTGCGCAGCCCATACCACGTCAGAAAAGCGGCCCCGCCAAATCGCAGTACAGGTTCAAACCAGGGGGCTGAATGCGCCAGAGTCCCGAACCCTGTGACGCCTGCAACAATCAAAACCGCGTCAGACATTGAGCAGGTCAGGCACAGAAGAAACACATGTTCACGCCGCAACCCCTGTCGGAGAATAAAGGCGTTCTGTGCCCCGATGGCGAGGATCAGACTGAAACCCAGCGCGAAACCGGCGATCATGGACGTGGGCATGGGACCTCCTGCTATTGCAAGACGTTGACTAAGATCGTCGGTGCGATCTATCAAATTAAAGATGTTATCCCGAGTTAAGCCTGACTAATGTTGCTGGATCCTCTTCACCTGTCCGCTTTGTCTGCCATTCTGCGTCATGGCAGCTTTGATGCGGCTGCGGCAGAGCTGGCGGTGACGCCCTCGGCGATATCCCAGCGGATCAGGGCGCTTGAGGATCGGATTGGAGCCACCCTGATACATCGGAGCACCCCTTGCACCGGAACGCCCGCCGGGCTGCGCATCGCCCGTTACGCGGAAGATGTCGGACTGCTTGAGGCACAGCTGGTTCGAGAGCTTACGCTGGAGCAGGAATCAAGGTCCGCCCGCGTCCGCATTGCCGTACCGGCAGACAGTCTGGCCACCTGGTTTGTTGATGCGATGGCGCAGGTGCCTGACATGCTGTTCGATCTGGTGATCGACGATCAGGATCACTCCGCAGACTGGCTGCGGCGGGGCGAGGTAAGCGCCGCCGTCACCGTTGGCGGCCAGACAGTGACCGGGTGCGACGCGATCCCATTGGGCGTGTTGCGGTACCTGCCAACGGCCAGCCCGGAATTCATCAACACCTGGTTTCGGGACAAAGTGACCGAGGCAGAACTGGGCAAGGCACCCTGCCTGGTTTTCAACCAAAAGGACGGGCTGCAAAGGGCATGGATTGTTCAGCACACTGGCAAACGCCTTTCCCCCCCGTCTCATTTCCTGCCTTCTTCACACGGATTTGTGGACGCGGCGATTGCCGGGCTTGGGTGGGGCATGAACCCCGCGGCTCTGGTGCGGGAGGTTCTGAAACAAGGGCTGTTGCGCCCCATCGTGCCCGATGCACCGCTGGATGTCGCGCTGAGCTGGCAGGTTGGGCGTGTTCTTGCGCCCGCACTCAAACCTCTGACCCAGGCTGTCAAACGTGCATCAGAACGGATTTTGCTTCCGCCTCAAAGCAGCTAAACAGACACGACATTTTCGGAGGGACCGATGTTCTCACGTGACGCTCTTGGCTATGACCCGATTCCCCTGCCGGACCGATGCGACATCAGCGATGCAGACATGCTGGGCGCGGCGCAGGCATTTTACGAAAAGATGCGTCAGCGTCACACTGTCCGGGACTTCAGCCCCCGCCCCGTTGGCCGTGAGGTAATCGAATCCAGCCTGCGCACCGCGGGCACCGCCCCGTCGGGCGCCAATCACCAACCCTGGCATTTTGCTGCCATCTCGGATCCTGCCCTGAAACACCGCATCCGGGAAGAAGCCGAAGAAGAAGAACGCCAGTTCTACGCAGGTGGCGCCGGGGATGAATGGATCAAGGCACTGGAGCCTATCGGAACCAACGCTGTAAAAGAACATCTGACAATCGCCCCTTGGCTGATCGTGGTATTTGCCCAGCGCTGGGGGCAATTCGAGGATGGAACGCGGTACAAGAACTACTACGTCCCGGAGAGTGTAAACATTGCCACCGGCTTTCTGATTGCCGCGCTGCATCACGCGGGCCTTAGCACTCTGACCCACACCCCGAATCCGATGCGGTTTCTGAACGACGCGCTGGACCGGCCCGCGTCCGAAAAACCAACCATGATCATCGCGGTGGGGCATCCGTCAGAAGGAGCGACTGTGCCTGCTGTGGCAAAACTCAAGAAACCCCTGGAAGAGATTTCATCCTTCTTCTGAGGCCGTCGCAACGGTGGCCGAAAACTCAATTCGTGGGCTGTACTGGCTATTTCTGTTCCGGTTGCATCATGCGGTAGCAGTTTACACAGGACGCCAGACTGGCGACGACGATGAATGCGACGGCCATTGCGACCTCGTGCATATGGGCGACAGCGGCAAGGCCCGCAGACAACAACACCGCGGTTAAACGCGCGAACGCCTTGACCGCCGCCGATCCCCGCACCCGCTGCTCTTTGGGTGCCACATCCAGAAAATAGAGTTTACGCGCACTGCTGATCCCGGTCACCGCAACGGTGACAATGAACAGCGCAATTGCATGCAAGTGAACCTGATGGTCGATGCCCAAATAGTGGAACACCAAAAGGACACAGCCTGTTGCGGCGACCATCAATGTCCCGACCACCATGACAGCACGATGGGATTTCATGTTGATGGTTTGCCACAGAGGGCCCGAAACAAGATACCCCGAAGCGGAAGAAACGATCATCGCGGTCAATCCCTGTGTCGAGCTGTGATGCGCTTCGGCTGCGATGAGCGCGAAGAACGGAACAGACAGCGACACAGCAACCAAGGGCAGACGCATGATCATATACCGCCGGAACCACTGGTATTCGAACATGTCCAGAATACCCTTGATATTCGCCTTAATCGAAATGCCCCTTTCGGACTTCTGCGGCGTCGTCGGTGCACCCTCACGCACGGTTTCCGTCATCGCCAGCATGAACAGACCCGACAGAAGGAAGAATAAAACCGAAACGCCAATCATGACTGAATGGCGCGAAAAGGGTGGATTATCCTTGGTGATCTGATGCACCAGCAACGCAAGGCCAATGGCACATAGCCCCCCGGCACCAAGTTGCAGGTATTGCATGACCATGCGCGAACGCGCCTGAACGTGGTCCCCGAGCAGATCCGTAAGCATCAGGGTCTGCACTTCGCTGACAAGCCCGATCACCAGAAATACAGACAGGAAAACCGCCGCGATCAATGGGACAGCCCCGGTTGCGGCCGCAGCGATTGCCAGAACCAGACAGGCGCCAATGACCGCTTCGGTCAGCGCAATTGCACGTTTCTTCTTGCTTCTTGCCGCAACGGGTTGCGCTAAAAAGAAGTCCGCAATTAAACAACCGACCATCCGCACCGACACCAGCGCCCCCGCCACAAACATCGGCAACTCGAAGGAAACGGCTAAAAACGGCAAAACAACCGACGGGCTGCCGAGCGTCCACGCGACCTGAGACAGGATACTTTGCCCGGCCAGGACGGGCACGTTGCGCTTGGTCTGATCGGAAGTTTCGGATGTCATTCGTACTGTGTCTTCGTGTTTTAGTATTTCCCGCACTTTCAGCCTAAGCGCATCGACTGTTTCAGCCAATAATTCAATAAAACCATCAAAAACCAAAAAACCCGGCCGTTGCGACCGGGTTTCAATGAGCTGGTATGGGTCAGCTTAAAGCTGCGCCATGACCTCATCGGTGGCTTCGAAGTTGGTCGTGACACGCTGCACATCGTCATCGTCTTCCAGCGCATCGACCAGCTTCATCAACTTTTGCATGTCCTCAAGGCCCAGTTCCGTCGTTGTGGTCGGTTTCCAGACCAACTTGGTGGATTCCGATTCTCCAAGCGCGGTTTCCAATGCAGAGGAGACATCGTTCAGATCAGTATCCGCGCACCAGATGATGTGACCGTCTTCCGAGCTTTCGACGTCTTCGGCTCCGGCCTCGATGGCGGCCTCAAAAATCGTGTCGGCATCACCAGCATCTGCCGGGTAAATGACCTCACCCTTGCGGTCAAACATGAACCCAACCGAGCCGGTCTCGCCCAGATTGCCACCGTTCTTCGAGAACGTGGAACGAACGGTCGATGCGGTCCGGTTGCGGTTGTCGGTCATGGTTTCGACAATTACCGCAACACCATTGGGCCCATAGCCCTCATAGCGGATTTCTTCGTAATCGTCGCCTTCACCCGCTTGGGATTTCTTGATCGCGCGGTCGATCACGTCCTTGGGGACCGAGTTCGACTTGGCTTCTTTCACCGCCAGACGCAGGCGCGGGTTCTTGTCGGGATCGGGGTCGCCCATCTTGGCGGCCACGGTGATCTCTTTCGACAGTTTGGAAAACAGTTTGGACCGCGCGGCGTCCTGACGCCCCTTGCGGTGCTGGATGTTGGCCCATTTGGAGTGGCCTGCCATAGTGCGTCCTCGTCATCATGTTTGCGTGTTCGGCGCTCATATAGACGTTTGCGGGGGGCAGGATCAAGAGAGCGGCTTGCGACGACCTCACCGCCTTGTATGGTGACGGCATGACGACAGATCAGATCATACTTTTTGCCCTTTTCATCACTGTCTTCGGAATGCTGCTTTGGGGTCGGTTTCGATACGATCTTGTGGCTTTTGCCGCGCTTATGATCGGCGTCGTTCTGGGTGTTGTGCCGGTGGGTGGCGCCTTTGCGGGCTTTGGCCACCCGGCGACAATTATCGTCGCGCTGGTGCTTGTGGTCTCTGCCGGTTTGGTCAGGTCGGGTGCGGTCTTTCTGATCACCCGCACTCTGGTTGATGCGTCACGGGGGCTGGGCGCGCATATCGCCCTGATGGGCGGGATCAGTGCGATTCTGTCGGCCTTCATGAACAATGTCGCGGCGCTTGCCCTGCTGATGCCCGTGGATATTCAGACCGCGCGCAAAGCGGGTCGGCCCCCGGGTCTGTCCCTGATGCCCCTGAGCTTTGCCACCATTCTGGGGGGCATGGTCACCCTGATCGGCACCCCGCCGAATATCATCATCGCCTCGATCCGGCAGGAAACACTGGGTGAGCCGTTTCACATGTTCGATTTTGCCCCTGTTGGTGGAATAGCAGCGATTGCCGGTCTGGCATTTGTCGCGCTGATCGGATGGCGATTGATCCCCAATCGCGGCGTGCAACAAGAAACATCCGAGGTACTGGCCGAATACATTGCCGAACTGACGATCCCGCCGGGCTCTGCCCATATCGGCAAACGGGTCAGCGAGCTTTATGAAACGGCCGAAAAATCCGACGTGGCTATCATCGGCCTGATCCGGGATGGGAAACGGCGATATGGTCGGTCAACCCATGCCACATTGAACGATGGCGACGCGTTGGTGCTGGAAGCACGCCCCGAAGCACTGGACGAATTCCGTTCTGCGCTGAAACTGGATTTCTCGGACACACGACGGCAAGAGCTGCTGACTGCCGAGGGCGAAGGTCTGGAAGTAATCGAAGTGGTCGTTCCCGAAAGCGCGCGCATAAGCGGCCGTACTGCGCAGGGTATCGGGTTGGCCTGGCGCCAAAGTACCGTCCTGATGGGCATCTCGCGTCAGGGTCGTCAGATCACCGAACAGGTTCGCAAGACCGAGGTTCAACCGGGAGACATCCTGCTGCTGCTTTGCCCTCGTGATCGCAGCGCTGATGTGACCGATTGGCTGGGGTGTCTGCCACTGGCCGAACGCGGATTGAACGTGACGGCAAACGACAAGGCCTGGCTGGCCATCGGTCTGTTTGCCGCTGCCGTCTTTGCGGCCAGTGTTGGGTTGATTTACCTTCCAGTCGCATTGGGGCTTGTCGTCATTGCCTATGTGCTTACCAAAGTCATGCCAATCACGGAGATCTATAACCACATCGAATGGCCCGTTGTCGTGCTGCTGGGTTCGATGATCCCACTGGGCAGCGCTTTGGAAACATCCGGCGGCACCGAGCTGATTGCCAATGCGCTGATCCAGCTGACTAACGGTCTGCCTGCATGGGCGATCCTGACGGTACTGATGGTCGTGACGATGACCTTGTCGGATGTACTGAACAACACCGCCACCGCCATCGTCGCGGCACCGGTGGGCATCCAGATGGCCCAAACGCTCGGGGTGTCGCCCGACCCTTTCCTGATGACCGTTGCCGTTGCGGCTTCGGCTGCGTTCCTGACGCCTATCGGTCACAAGAACAACACGCTGGTTCTGGGCCCCGGCGGCTATCATTTTGGCGACTACTGGCGCATGGGCCTGCCGCTGGAGGCTCTGATCATCGCGGTTTCCGTCCCCGCCATCCTTGTCTTTTGGCCGCTGTGACGGGTAAAGGCTGATCATGAAACGCTTTTTGATCCTGCAACTGCGCCCGGAAACGGATGCCTCCGACGCAGAATATGCTTCGATCCTGAACCGCAGCGGGTTATCGCCCGAACGCACACACCGCATCCGTCTGGATTGCGAAGACCTGCCGGAAGGGCTGAAAGTCGCCGACTATGCGGGGGTTATTGTAGGCGGCGGACCGGGATGCGTCAGTGATGACCCCGCAACCAAATCCCCGCTGGATGCCCGGATCGAGGCTGCGATCATGGGGTTGATGCCGCAGATCATCGAACAGGATCACCCGTTCATGGGCTGCTGCTATGGCCTTGGTATTCTGGCCGTACATCTGGATGGCAACGTCAGTAAAGCCCGGTACAGCGAACCTGTGGGGCCGTCCAGGTGCCAACTGACCCCCGAAGGACAACAAGACCCGCTTACCGCAGAATTGGACGCCACCTTTGATGCTTTTGTTGGTCACAAAGAAGCGGTTCAAACCCTGCCCGAGGGCTGCGTTCACCTTGTTGCGTCCGACCCCTGCCCGTTCCAGATGATCCGCTGGGGCCAGAACGTCTATGCCACTCAGTTCCACCCGGAAGCCGATGCCAAAGACTTTGAACAACGCATCAACATCTACAAGAACCATGGCTACTTCCCGCCCGAAGACGCGCAGAAACTGATCGACCATTGCCATTCGGCAGAGGTTACGCAACCCGGTGAAATCCTGCGCCGTTTCGTCCAGCGATACGAGTGACCCAACGGCGCGGTTGCCTGCGCCTTGCCCCCTCGCATAGGCTGATCTGACGCAACTTTGGGAGGGGTTGTCCTTGGATTTGCTTTTGAATGTCGGCTTGCCGGTGTCGCTTGCCATTATCATGTTGTCTCTGGGCATCGGGCTGGAGGTGGCAGACTTCCGTCGTATCCTGAGCCGGCGACGCGCCTTTGCCATCGGGGCGGTAAGCCAGATTGTTCTCTTGCCAGTCGCAGCCTTTGTGACGGTCACAATCTTTGCATTGCCCCCCGAGATCGCGGTTGGTTTCATGCTGCTCAGTTTTTGCCCGGGCGGCGTAACCAGCAACATCCTCTCCAAGCTCGCCAAAGCCGATGTCGCGCTTTCAGTCAGCCTGACCGCGGTGATCAGCCTTTTGTCGATGGTGACCGTGCCAATACTGGCCGCGTGGTCGATCAGGCACTTCATGGGCGACGAAGCCCCCGAGGTTTCGATCACCGGGCTGGCTGTTGCATTGTTTCTGATAACAACGCTGCCTGTGGCAATCGGGGTCGGAATTCGCTACTTTGCAACGGAGTTTGCAAACCGCGTAGAGCCGGGATTGTCAACGCTCGCGACCGTTTTGTTCGTGCTGATCGTTGCCGCGGCACTGGCCGGGAACTGGCAATTGTTCGTCGACAATCTTGGCATCATGGGCGCAGGCTTGATTTCTTTGAATATCACCCTGCTGTTCATCGGGCTGGGGCTTGCGCGGATATCAAACCTGTCCTGGAATGAGTGCAAGACGATCTCGATCGAAACCGGTATTCAAAACTCCACGCTGGGCATTACACTGGCGGCGCTGATCACGAATACCGAAAGCGGGTTCAGCCCGCTGGCCCTGCCCTCGGCGGTTTATGGCATTACGATGTACGCCGTGGTTCTGCCGTTTCTTGTCTGGTTCCGCAGGCGCTGAAAGGACCGTTATGACAAACAACACTGCTGATGCGATCGTAATCGGTGCTGGTCTGGCCGGATTGGCCGCCGCAGCCGAACTGGGCGACCGAGGCAAAAAGGTAATCATACTCGATCAGGAACCCGAAACCTTTCTGGGCGGTCAGGCGTTCTGGAGCCTTGGTGGACTGTTCATGGTCGACACCCCCGAACAGCGCCGCATGGGTATACGCGACAGCCACGATCTGGCGTTGCGCGACTGGATGGGCAGCGCACAGTTTGACCGTGACGAAGACGCATGGCCCCGCAAATGGGCCGAAGCCTATATCGAGTTTGCGGCTGGCGAGATGCGTCAGTGGCTGCACGAAATGGGCCTGCGCTGGTTTCCGGTCGTTGGCTGGGCCGAACGTGGCGGGTCTTATGCGACGGGGCATGGCAACTCGGTCCCGCGCTTTCACATCACATGGGGCACCGGCCCCGGCGTTCTTGAACATTTTATCCGACGTGTCCGCGACCATGTCAGCGCCGGATTGATCCAGATGAAGTTCCGCCACCAGGTCAGCCATATCATCATGCAGAACGGAACCGCTAAAGGTGTTTCCGGAGAAATTCTGGCCGATGACACCTCGCAGCGCGGTGGCAAAACCAACCGCGATGAGGTTGGCGAGTTCGAAGTTTATGCCCCGTCGATCATCGTCACCTCCGGCGGTATTGGCGGCAATTTTGACATGGTGCGTCAAAATTGGCCCCGGGACCGTTTGGGTGAGCCACCAAAAGATATGGTTGCAGGGGTGCCCTTTCACGTCGATGGCCGCATGATCGCAATCAGCGAAAAAGCGGGCGGCCATGTCATCAACGGTGATCGGATGTGGCACTACACCGAAGGCGTGCGCAACTGGGACCCGATCTGGCCCGCCCACGGCATTCGTATCCTGCCCGGCCCAAGTTCAATGTGGTTTGACGCCAGGGGCAACCGCCTGGCACCGCCGTGCCTGCCGGGGTTCGACACATTGGGGACACTGCGTGAGATTCTGAAAACCGGGTATGAATACAGCTGGTTTGTTCTGACCCAGAAGGTGATCAAAAAGGAATTTGCGCTGTCCGGGTCGGAACAAAACCCCGACTTCACTTCGGGCAGCTGGAAAGAGGTTATCCGCCAACGCATTCTGTCAGGTTCCAGCGCAACTGCTCCGGTTGAGGCGTTCAAGGAAAAGGGTGAGGACTTTGTTGTTGCAAAAACGCTGACTGAACTGGTCAACGGCATGAACCATCTGGGCGACACTCCGATAGACGAGGCTCAAATGCGTGCCCAGATCGAAGCCCGGGATTCTCAGGTCGACAACCCCTTTTCGAAAGATGCGCAGATGATGGCGATCCTTGCCGCGCGCAATTATCGCGGAGATAAACTGATCCGCACAGCCAAACCGCATAAGTTTCTGGATCCGGCCAACGGCCCGCTGATTGCCGTCAAGCTGCATATTCTGACACGCAAATCTCTGGGTGGGTTGCAGACCAATCTGGACAGTCAGATGATTGGATCAGACGGCAATGTCGTACCGGGCCTGTTCGCTGCTGGCGAAGTCGCCGGATTCGGCGGTGGCGGCTATCACGGCTACAACGCGCTGGAAGGCACATTCCTGGGCGGCTGCATCTTTTCCGGTCGCAATGCCGGGCGTTCAAGGGCCGTCGCCTGACGCACTTTCCCTGTTACTTGCGCACCAGTTTGATCACCGGCTGGCCCTGCGCATCTAGCAGAGCCAGAGCGTTGCCCTGCATCGCGAATGTCGTAACGTTTTGCAAGGCTTGCAGGAATTGCCGCTCAACCGCGTCCAGCGGGGGCGGGCACGCCATGAGTGTTGCCGCCATGTTGTCTGGAAACGCAATGCGATTACCGGAAATCTCGGCCTGACCACTGAACCGGTTGCAGCCGCTGCTTCCTGAAAAAACCCCATCCTGACCAAAGACAAGCTCGGGGCGTTTCTCGGATTCGACAGGCGCACCATTCAGGCCCGAGGCGGCCCATTGGGTGTTGTCCAGCGTTGCCGCCCCCTGCCCCTGGACCTGAACCAACAGAAGATCAGCGGCATTTTCTGCCCCATTCGTCAGAACGGGGTAAACGGTATCTGTGGTGAACAGCAGGTTTTGCCCCTGCATCACAGATGCCCGAACGCTATAGCGATGAGCATCCATGATCAGTGCATCGTCATAGGTCAATTTGAACTGTGCGGGCACCCCGCTCAGCGCATACCGTTGCGCGGCAAGCGTGACAGCGGGAGCATCGGCCAGCGAGATATCCTGAAGCTCGACATAAAGGGTTGCGTCCGGTGGCAGTGCAATGCGCTCTCGGTATGTGGCGGTCCCTTCAACTGCACCGGCAATGGCGACACCGCTTAACGCTGCCCAAGTTGCTGCACCCACCCATATTGCGCGACTTAATTGCTGCATAGGTCAATTCCTTTTGCAAACCCTCTTTGCAAAAGATCGTGTGCCCTTGGGTCTTTGCAAGATGTGCTTCGACAAAGTGGCAATTCTGCGCCGAAATCACAAAGGCCAGATCAATGGAATAAGCAGGGATGCCAGCAATCCGACCGTCAGATTTAGCGGAACACCCACCTTCATGAAATCGGTGAACCTGTAGCCGCCAGGGCCGTAGACCATCATGTTGGTCTGGTATCCGATCGGTGTTGCAAAGGACGCCGAAGCCGCCACCATAACGGCAACCACCAACGGGCGCGGGTCCATTCCGACGGCCTGGGCCAGCCCGATAGCTATAGGCGTGACCACAACCGCGACCGCATTGTTGGAGACCAGTTCGGTCAGCACCGAGGTCAGCAGGTAGATCGCCCAGATGATCAGGAAGGGCGGCAGAGCGCTTAGTCCCGGCGCCACGGCCTCGACAATCAGTGAAACCGCGCCAGAGCTGTCCAGTGACGCACCGATGGCGAGCATTGCGAAGATCAGCGCCAACAGGCGACCTTCGACAAAGGAGAACGCCTCGTCCGCGTCGATGCAGCGGGTCAGAAGAACCACGGCTACGGCCACAATCGACAACAGCAGGATCGGCGCGACACCCAGCGCTGCAAGGACGACGATCCCGACCAGCGCGCCAATTGCAATTGGCGCATGGCTGCGACGGAAGGCGCGTGCAGAAGGCTGGCTGACATCCACCATATCCATGTCCGCCGCAAGGCGCTGGATATCTGCCGGGGCGCCCTCCAGCAGTAGTGTATCCCCTACCCGCACCACCAGATCATCCAACTGGCGACCGATATTCTGATTGCGACGGTGAACGGCCAGCACATAGACACCATACCGACGCCGAAGTCGCATCATTCCAAGGGTCCGACCCACCAAACGGCATCCGGGTGTGATCAGCACCTCGACCGTCTTGGTCTCGACAGCAGAAACCTGATCCACACGCTTCAGCTCTTTGTTGCTCTGTAGGCTCAGAAGTTCGGTCATCTCGGTGCGCAGAACTACGCGGTCACCGACCTGCAATTCAACGCCCTTCAGATTGCGCCGCAGCGATTCATCGCCCCGGACCACATCGATCAGACGCACGCCGGGACGTTTGAACAACTGAACGCCGGTCACTTCACGCCCGATCAGGTTGCTGTCGGGCGGAATGACCGCTTCGGTGAAAAACTTCATTCTGGACCGGTCGCTGAGCAGCGAGGCCATGCTGTCCCGCTCGGGCAGTAATCTGGGGGCGATGAAGCGCAGATAGACCATGCCGTAGATCACCAGTGCAATCCCCAGCGGCGTGACCTCGAATATCGAAAAGGCTTTCATCCCCTGCGCGCGGGCCACACCATCCACCAGCAGGTTGGTGGACGTTCCGATCAATGTCAGTGTCCCGCCAAGAATGGCGGCATAGCTGAGCGGAATTAGCAGCTTTGACGCGGGAACGTTCAGGGTGCGGGCGATCTGAACAAAGACCGGGATCATGACCACAACAACGGGCGTGTTAGACACAAAAGCCGAGGCCAGAACGACAAACCCCATCAGCAATCCGATGGCAATGCGCGGGTTGACCTGCGCCTGCCTTTGCGCGGTCGACGTGAAGGCGTCCAAGGCCCCGGTCCGCACCAAGGCCCCCATGATGATGAACATCGCCCCAATCGTCCAGGGCGCGGGATTGGACAAGACCGCCAGCGCGCTTTGATAGGGCAATATCCCTGTGACCAGCATCAGTGAGACACCGCCGATGGCCACGACCTCGGTCGGATAAACCTCGCGCAGGAACATGACGAACATGCTCGCAACAATCAGCAGCGCCAGAATTGCGCTGCCCGTCTCTGTCAGTGAAAGGAAATTCATTCGTGGTATTCTGTCCGAACCCTGGCCCAAGCGCCTGATGACATGCAGTTTCACGCATTGCGCGTGGCAGGGCAAGCCCGACGTTCGTTAATCAGGCCCGGCTTGTTCCAAACGCCCACCAACGCGCACCATGCGAACAGATTTGGCCTGACCGTCGCGATCATCCGTTTCGACGAACACTCCGCTCAGCGTGGCCTCGCCATTGGCAGGGGTAAACCGGGTCTTGGGCATCCCGGTTATGAACCGGCGCATCGGTTCCTGCTTGTCCATACCAATGACCGAGTCATAGTCGCCGCACATGCCCGCATCCGTCAGATAGCCTGTGCCGCCCGGCAGAATCTGCGAATCCGCTGTCGGTACATGGGTATGTGTGCCCACCACAAGGCTGGCGCGCTTGTCGCAATAGTGACCCATGGCCATCTTCTCGGACGTCGCCTCACAATGCATATCGACAATGATGGCTTGTGCCTGCCCGCCCCTGGGGTGCGATTTCAGGATGGGCTCTATGGCCGAGAACGGGTCGTCGAATGGCCGTTTCATAAAGACCTGCCCCAACACCTGCACCACCAGAACCTTGCGCCCTCCGGGTGCGTTGAACAGCCGGTGCCCCCGCCCCGGCGCGCCCTTGGCATAGTTCACCGGGCGCACGATGCGCTGTTCTTTCTCTATATATTGCAGCATGTCTTTCTGGTCGAACGCATGGTCGCCCAATGTCAGGCAATCTGCACCGGCATCCAGCAGCAGCTTGGCGTGATCGCCGCTCAACCCCATGCCGTTCGACGCGTTTTCGCCATTGACCACAACGAAATCCAGCCGCCATTCGTCGCGCAGGCGCGGCAAATGTTGCTGAACGGCCGCGCGCCCCGCGCGCCCCATGACATCACCAAGAAACAAAATCCTCATGATCCGGGTCGTAGGGGCTGTGCTGGGCAATAACAAGGCGGAACCGTGAAATTTAAGTTGAGCCCGAACTTGAAATTGCTTGCAGGCGTGGCAAAGTCTTAGCCATGCGCTTATATCAAAAGGATATGTTGTGAAGTTATTGGCAATATTGACATTCGGCCTTGTGGTCGCTTCGGGCGTTATGGCGCAAGGCACAAAGACATCCATGCCCAATCCCGCGGCAACCTTTTGCGTCGAGAATGATGGAGTTTACCAACTTCGGAAGAACGAAGACGGAAGCGTCTTTGGTGTCTGCATCCTGAAGGACGGCACGGAAGTGGATGCCTGGGACTATCTACGCGGCCACTTTCAGCAATGAGGCTTAGAACGTCAGCACCCGGCTTTCCGTGATAACTATGTCCAACGGCTGATCGGTTGGCTCCAGCGGCAGATCCTGCGCCTCTTGCGCGTCAAAAGCGAAACCGATTGCCAGTGTCGCGCGCTTGCCTCGCAATCCTTCCAGCGTGCGATCATAAAATCCACCGCCATATCCCAGACGCCCGCCGTTGGCATCAAAAGCCACCAGCGGCACGATCAGGATCTCGGGGTCGAAATAATCATCGACCTCGGGCACTCTGGCACCGAATGGGCCGTCTTTCAGCGGTCCTTCCGGCGTCCAGCGCGAAAATTTCAGCGGTTTTCCAGCGGCTTGGATCACTGGAACACCAACAGGCCCATAAGCCGAAGCTTCAGCCATGGCGGATACCGGGTCGATCTCGGTCCGGATCGGCATGTAGCCTGACAAGGGCACACCGCGATAACCCGCCAGAACCTCGGACAAACGTCCGGCTGCACCGGGAACACGCGTGTCGAACGCGACCTTGCGGCGCGCAAATGCCGCTTTGCGTGCAGCTGCTTTGATTTCAGTCAGATCGGTCACAATAGCACCACACTGGCAAGCCCAAGAAAGATGAAGAACCCCATGACATCGGTTGTGGTTGTCACAAAGGTTCCTGACGCCAGAGCCGGGTCAATTCCCAGACGATCCAGCACCACCGGTACTACCGTACCTGCAAAGCCCGCGATGATCATGTTCACGACCAAGGCTGACCCAATCACGACACCCAGCCAAGGTGAACCGAACCACAGCATCCCCACGGTCCCCAGTACAATGGCAAAACAGAGCCCGTTCAACATGCCCACCAGCAGTTCCCGCCTGATAACGCGCATCACGTTTGAATTGGTCAGGTCGCGCGTCGCCAGTGCGCGCACTGCAACGGTCAGCGACTGAGTACCCGCATTGCCCCCCATGGATGCAACAATCGGCATCAGGATGGCCAGCGCGACAAGCTGGTCAATTGCCGCCGCAAATTGCGAGATTACCAACGAAGCACATATCGCTGTGCACAGGTTTACCGCCAGCCACGGCAACCGTCGCCGACTGGTCGCCGCGACACTGTCGGACAGAGAGCTTTCGTCGCTCACACCGGCAAGGCGCAGGATGTCTTCTTCGTGCTCTTCATCCAGAACGACCATCGCGTCATCGATGGTGATCACACCAACCAGACGCCCATCGGCATCCACTACAGGGGCCGAGATCAGGTGATACTGGTTGAAGGCGTAAGCCACGTCCTCCTCGTCCTGATCAACGGGGATGATGTGAAACTCCTCTTCCGCCAGATCGCGCAACGGCACCTCACGACGGGACGCCATCAGCTTGCCCAATGTCACCTGCGCTGTTGGTTTCAGGCGCGGATCGACCAGAACAACATGATAGAACTGCTCGGGCAGATCGTCATTGGCACGCATGAAGTCGATGGCCTGACCGACGGTCCAATGCTCGGGCGCCATGACGACCTCGCGCTGCATCAAACGACCAGCCGAATTCTCGGGGTAAGCAAGCGCCTGTTGCGCCGCTAGCCGCTCGGAATCTTCGAGCGCGCCCAGAATGGCTTCCTGCTGCGGTTCCTCAAGATCTTCCAGAAGGTCAACGACGTCGTCGCTTTCCATCTCGCGCACGGCTTCCGCCAGAACCTCGGGGGTCAGGACGGCGATGATTTCCTCGCGGACCGCTTCGTCCAGTTCAGACAGGATGTCACCGTCAAATTCCTTGTCATAAAGCCGGATCAGCCGCGCCCGGTCATAAGGATTGATCTGCTCCAGAAGGTCAGCGATATCAGCCGCGTGCAGTGGCTCCATCAGCTCAATCAGCTTGTCGCGATCATCCACATCGACGGCGTATAGGATCGCCGCCACTGTCCGGCGATCCAGTGCATACGCGTCTTCGTCGTGGGGCAGATCGTGTTCGGCTTGATCACTGCCTGTCGTCATGCGCTGCCCCCTTCTTTCGGCGATTGGCCCCTAAATAGAAGAAGCAGCTACCAGAAAACAATGACAATGCGCCGATTTACCCACTTCTTTCGTCTGCCTATGCTACAGCGCGGTCCCAAACAGGTGGAGAACAGGGCAAATGGCGCAAAAGACGCTTTTGAAAGGGCGCGTTCTGAGTTTCACAGGCTCACCCTTTGACGGAGAGCCAACCGAAGCGACCCGATTGGACGAAGCTGTCGTGATTGACAAAGGGCGCGTTGCCGATGTCGGCGCGTCTGATGCGCTGATGCGGCGTCACCCTGATGCCGTCATCAAGGACCATGGCAATCACCTGATCATTGCAGGTTTCGTTGACCCGCATGTGCACTACCCACAGACGGCCATGATTGCCAGTTGGGGTAAGCGGTTGATCGACTGGCTGAACACCTACACCTTCCCGGAAGAGATGAAGTTTGGTGATCCTGAATACGCCTCTGAAATCGCCAACCGTTATCTGGATCTGACTGCCGCCCATGGCACCACGACGATGTGCAGTTTTTGCACCATCCACCCCGAAAGCGTGGATGCCTTTTTCACTGCCGCGCTGCAACGGGGACAGCGCGTGGTCGCGGGCAAGACCTGCATGGATCGCAATGCGCCTGAAGGTCTGCGTGACACAGCCCAGACCGCCTATGACCAATCTGCCGCGCTGCTTGAGAAATGGCACCGTGTCGACCGCCTGTCCTATGCCATCACGCCCCGGTTTTCACCGACGTCCACCCCTGAACAGCTTGAGGCCATGGGCGCGCTTTGGGCGGAGCATCCCCATTGCCTGATGCAAACACACCTGAGCGAGCAGACAGACGAAATCGAGTGGGTCCGCTCCCTGTTTCCCGATGCGCGGGACTATCTGGACACTTACGAAAAGTTCGGGCTGCTGGGGCAGAACGGACTTTATGGGCATGTCATCCATCTGGAAGACCGGGAACGCGATCGTCTGCGCGAGGTTGATGCGTCGCTGATCCACTGCCCCACCTCGAACACCTTCATAGGGTCGGGTCTGTTCGACATGAACGGCTTGATCCACGATGGCCACCGGATCGGTTTGGCAACGGATACCGGTGGCGGATCAAGTTTTTCAATGCTTCGCACCATGGCTGCCGCATATGAAATCGGTCAGTTGCGTGGGCGCCCCCTGCATCCGGCGCAATTGCTGTGGCTGGGTACAGTCGGGTCGGCGCGCAGCCTGCGGATGGATGATTGCATCGGCAACATTGCTCCGGGAATGGAGGCGGATCTGGTCGTGATTGATCTCGCCTCGACCCCGGCCATCGCCCAGCGCGAAGCTTGTGCAAACGATGTTTGGGAGGCAATCTTCCCGACCATCATGATGGGTGATGATCGGGCTGTGGCCGAGGTCTGGATTGGTGGGCGGCAGGCCGCCTAGGCCTGCAACCCCTTGGCAAGACTGTTTTGACGCTCAATCACGCGGGGCAGGTCAATCGTCGTGATATGCCCATCCCGCACGATCTGGCGGCCTTCGACAAACAGGTGCTTTACTTGCATCGGACCGGCCAGAAGCAGAGCTGCCGGGTCCCAGCTGCCTGCGCATTCGATACTGCGCATATCCCAGACAGCGACATCCGCGCGTTTTCCCGGCATAAGCCGCCCGCAGTCGGGACGCCCCAGCACATCGGCCCCGCCACGTGTTGCAATCTCCAATGCTTCGCGGGCCGACATCGCATCCGCCCCATTGACCACCCGTTGCAACAGCAGCGCCTGCCGGGCCTCAAGCATCAGATTACCGTTGTCATTACTGGCCGAGCCATCAGCGCCGAGGCCTACCTTTACCCCCGCATCGCGCATCGTCCGCACCGGCGCGATGCCTGATCCCAGACGGCAGTTCGAACATGGGCAATGAGCGACACCAGTTTTCGTACGTGAAAACAGATCAATCTCGGCCCCGTCCAACTTGACGCAATGAGCGTGCCAGACATCCGGGCCAGTCCAACCCAGATCTTCGGCGTATTGACCGGGCCGACAACCGAACTGAGCCTGTGAATAGGCGATATCTTCATCGTTTTCAGCCAGATGTGTATGCAACATCACGCCTTTGTCCCGTGCCAGAAGGGCTGCATCTCGCATCAGGTCCCGGCTGACGGAAAACGGTGAACACGGGGCAAGACCTACGCGGCACATCGACCCTTCTGACGGATCGTGAAAAGCATCCACGACGCGGATCATGTCGTCCAGAATGGCAGTTTCTTCTTCCACCAGACTGTCCGGAGGCAGGCCGCCATCGCTTTCACCAATGCTCATCGCGCCACGTGTCGGGTGAAATCGCATCCCCAACTCGGATGCGGCAGCAATCGTGTCCTCCAGACGCGAACTATTGGGGTAGAGGTACAGGTGATCGGAACTGAGCGTACAGCCTGACAGCGCCAGCTCTGCCAAACCGATCTGGGCCGAGGTGAACATCTCGTCCGGTCCGAACTTCTCCCAAATCGAATAAAGTGTTTGAAGCCACCCGAACAGCAATGCGTCCTGCCCGCCCGGCACCGCGCGGGTCAACGTTTGGTAAAGATGGTGATGGGTGTTCACTAACCCGGGTGTCACCAGACAGCCCGAAACATCGTGAACCTCGCCTTGTGTCTGCAATCCGTGCCCGATCCCCGCGATCTGGCCGTCGCGGATCAGAATGTCCGCCGCGGGGAGTTCCTGCCGGGACTCGTCCATCGTCAGGATCAGATCAGCGTTTTTGAGTAGGATTTCTGTCATGTCGCGCTCCTGCATCTGCCCGTCTCTTGCAAGGAGTGCGAAGGTCGGCGGAAAACGGGCTTAAGAACCGACCGGGTATTATGTACCCGCCATCGGTATCTGCGACAACTGGTTTCAGAACCGACGCAGGATATTAAGTGCCTCTGCATGTATTTCTGCGTTGGCTGCGGCCAATGCCCGACCGCCCTCATGCGCCGGGCCGCCTTGCCAATCGGTCACAATTCCGCCTGCCGCCTGAATAACCGCGATAGGCGCCTGAATGTCATACGCGTTCAGCCCTGCTTCGATCACCAGATCTGCCTGCCCAGCGGCCAACAAGGCATAAGCGTAGCAGTCCATTCCATATCGGGTCAGTTGCACCTGCTCCGATACGGCCTGAAACCCGGCCCGGTCATCCGGGGTGCCGACTTCAGGAAAAGTGGTGAACAGCGTCGCTTGCGCCAGAGACTTCGTCCCCCGTGTTTGCAGCTTACTGGTCCCAAGTGGCCCTGTAAGGTGCGCACCAGCTGTCGATCCGACAAAGCGTTCGCCAATGTAGGGCTGATCAATCACCCCCATGACCGGCCCGTCTGCTGTGCTGAGCGCGATCAGAACGCCCCAGGTTGGTGTGCCACTGATAAACCCGCGCGTGCCGTCGATGGGGTCCAGAACCCAGGTTCGGCCACTGCTGCCCTTGTGCGCACCGTATTCTTCACCCAATACGCCATCTTCAGGGCGCAATCGGGACAGCACCTCTCGCATGGCTTTTTCAGCGGCCCGATCCGCCACGGTGACGGGGTCAAACCCTACGGTCAGCTTGTTCGCAGTTTCCAGGTTGGTCTGACGAAAAAAAGGAAGAATGGCCGCGCGTGCCGCTTCGGCCATTTCTTCTGCAATTTCAATGTCGCTTAAACTCGCCGGATGCATGGCGCTCTGGTGCGTGCATTACCTGACAAAGTCAAGCCGGTCTGATCAGGCGACGTCGCTGAGGACACGTGCAAGTTCAAACAGGCGGCGGCGCTGGTTTTCCGGAATTGCGTAGTAAGAGCGAACTAGATCCAGGGCTTCTTTATCGCCCATCAGATCGGCTGGAACAGATTTCTTTTCCGCGCTGCTTTTCTGGGCCTCTTCCAGACCTTCAAAGAAGAAGCTGACCGGTACGTCCAATGCCTCGGCAATGTCCCACAGGCGGGACGCGCTGATTCGGTTGGCTCCGGTCTCATATTTCTGGATTTGCTGAAACTTGATACCAACTTGCTGCGCCAATTGTTGCTGGGTCATCCCAATCAGCCAGCGGCGATGCCGAACGCGCTTGCCCACATGGACATCGACGTGATGAGTCATTGGTATTCTCCTCTACTACACACACATTTGTACGGGATCGTGCGACGTCCGAGATCGCAATACCAATAGGGGCTTCCTTAACCGCCCCCAAATCCGGACTGTGCCGTCCCCCGTTACCAGCACTGCTTGCCAATATTGCCGGTTTTGAATTTTTTTTCAAGCTGGTTGAGTCGATCCCCCCTCACAAGGGCTGTGGTTGTATGCGTCAAATGCCCTGCCCGCTGTTCGCGTGGCCCGGCTGGACATGCGACAGATTTTCAGGCGTTTCATGACGCCGCGCATAAGGAATTGACATCTCGCACAGCTCACGTGCCTATGCCCCAAGCACGTGAGGAACCAAATGAAGGCCTATTGTATTAGATCTGACGGGGCAGTTGCCCAGCTGTGCGATGTACCGAAACCCGAGCCGGGTGAGGGTCAGGTACGGGTTGCGATCAAAGCCTGCGGGTTGAATTTCGCTGATCTGCTGATGCAGAAAGGCACGTATCAGGATACACCGCCTGCGCCGTTTACTTTGGGTATGGAAATCGCCGGTGTCGTGGATACCATCGGTCCAGGTGTGTCCACCCTGAAACCGGGCGATCGGATCGCCGTCTATTCCGGTCAGGGCGGTCTGGCAGAATATGGCGTTTTCGACGCCGATCGCGCGATCCCGCTGCCGGACACGACCCGTTTCGAAGACGCCGCTGCGATCCAGATTGCCTATGGCACCAGCCACATGGCGCTTGACCACCGCGCCCGACTGCAACCCGGCGAGACGCTTCTGGTTACCGGCGCAGCGGGCGGTGTCGGGCTGACCGCAGTTGAAATCGGCAAGCTCATGGGCGCCACCGTCATCGCACAGGCCCGCGGCCCCGAAAAGCTGGCCGTTGCCCGCGCCGCAGGGGCCGATCACCTGATTGATGCCGCAGAGGACCTGAGGGAGCGGGTTAGATCGCTTGGCGGCGCGGATGTCGTTTATGACGCAATCGGCGGCGATGTGTTCAAGGCGGCCTTCCGCGCCACCAATCCCGAAGGCCGTCTGCTGCCCATCGGGTTTGCCGGCGGGGAAGTTCCGCAAATCCCCGCCAATCATCTGCTGGTCAAGAACCTGACCGTGATCGGCTTTTACATTGGCGGGTATCTGAAATTCAGGCCAGAAGCCGTGCGCGAAAGTTTTGACACACTTTTCCGCTGGCACACCGAGGGCCGCATCAATCCACACATCAGCCACGTCTTGCCTCTTGATGAGGTCGCGCAGGGCATGCGGTTGCTGAAAGAGCGTAAATCGACAGGCAAAATCGTGATCACCCCCTGACCGCAATCAGCCCACCACGGCACGCAGCTGTGCCCCCCCAAGCAGGCGGAAGTTCTGACGCACTAACTGCGCCAGCGCTTCGACAACCGCGTCTCGCCCCGGTTCGCCACCATACAGGTTGATCATATGCGCAGGCAGGTCCGGTAGCGCACCCCCGCCTTCGATCTGTTCAAGATGTGCGGCTTCGGTACCTTCCAGTGCTGCATACACTGCCAGATCAGCACTGACCGTGGCCTCGATTGTGCGGTCGTTTTCAGTTTCCACCGACAGCTCCCAGGGGATACCGGCTGCATCCAGCGCCGATATCACCTGTGGTCGAAACAAACAGCGACGTCCAAGTGCCAAAGGCAGCGGACGCTTGCGCCAGGCCGATCCACCCGGAGCACCTATCCAGCGCAAGGGCAGCTCTGCAATGGTTTCCGCACCGTCCACCGACGACGGTTCCGTGGTCAGGATCACGTCACATTCGCCACGTTTGTACATCTCTTTCAATTGCAATGAATAAGACGACACCAACTGAACTCGGACTCGCGGGAAATCCGCGTTGAACCGTTGCAGGACCCGTGGGATGGCCGGGTAAACTATGTCGTGAGGAACCCCCAATACCACCTCACCTTCAAAGGCCTGATCGGTCAGTTTCGAGATGACCTCATCATTCAACGCGATCATACGGCGCGCATAAGCCAGCAATTGTTCACCTGACGCGGTCAGGGCAATCGTTCTGCCACTGCGGTCCAACAGCTGAAGGCCAAGCAGCTCTTCCAGCCGTTTCAACTGCATCGAGACCGCAGATTGCGTCAGATGCAGGAAACCTGCAGCGCGCGTCACCCCACCCTGATCCGCCACAGCAACAAATGAACGCAGGGTTGTGATGTCCAGATTCCGCATCTTCACAATTCCTTATGGGTTCCATCAAAAATATTCGTTTTTAAAATATGTCATACTCTCCCATATCAATCAAGGAAATTGATGAAGACATGAAAAATCATCGAAAAAAGACGAAAGGACAATAAATATGACCCAAATTGCCATTCATCGCCCTTGCAAGCCCCAAAAGCAATCGCTCGGCACTATCATCAGGCGTGCTGTTTCCCTGAAGCGTCAACGCCGCCAACTGGCACGGCTTGATGACCGCGCCCTTCAGGACATCGGAGTCTCCAGATCAGAGGCTGATGCCGAAGCCAGCCGTTTCGTCTGGGACGCGCCGGAATTCTGGCAGAAGTGATGCAAAATCAAATAGTAACTTCATGAGTGGCGGTCGGCTGATGCGGACCGTCACTTTTGTTGCGTAAATTAGTTGGTTTTCCGCGGTAAATACTTGAAACACAGCCCTGAGTTGCCGATATTTGCCTAGAACGCTTCCCGCACAGCCGGGGGGCTGAATAATTATGTAAAGGGAGACCCTTTGATGGCACAATTCGACACGATCCGGACGGCGGCCGGCGCGCGCGCTGCCGAGATTGATGAGGGCCTGCGCGCCCATATGAACAAAGTCTATGGCACTATGTCCGTAGGCATGCTCATCACATTCGCAGCAGCCTGGGCCATCGCAGGCCTGGCAACCACAAGCGATCCGTCAGCCGCAGCAGCACAGTTGAATGCCGACACCTATCTGACATCGCTGGGCTATAGCATTTACGCGTCGCCCCTGCGCTGGGTCATCATGTTTGCACCTCTGCTGTTTGTCTTCGGCTTCAGCGCCGGGATCAACCGTATGTCGGCGGCTGCCGCACAGCTGGTGTTCTACGTTTTTGCGGCGGTGATGGGCGTTTCGATCAGCTGGATCTTCCTTGTTTTCACCGGTGAGTCGGTCATTCAGGTCTTCCTGATCACCGCAATCGCGTTTGCGGGCCTGTCCCTGTATGGTTACACAACCAAGAAAGACTTGTCCGCCATGGGCACTTTCCTGATGATGGGCCTGATCGGCCTGATTGTCGCGATGGTTGTGAACATCTTTCTGGCGTCTTCGGCGGTTGCCTTTGCAATCTCGGCCATCGGCGTTCTGATCTTCGCGGGCCTGACCGCCTATGACACCCAGAATATCAAGAACACATACCTGCAAATGGCCCATAGTGGCGATCAGGAATGGCTGGGCAAGGCCGCTATCATGGGCGCGTTGAACCTGTACCTGGACTTCATCAACCTGTTCATGTTCCTGCTGCAATTCTTGGGTAACCGCGAGTAACTGCAAACCAACGTAAGGGAAAGGCCGGTCATCAGACCGGCCTTTTTTCGTTTAGAACCAACTGATGATCGCGCTTGCCCGGTACATGAATCCTGGCGGACAAGGCGACGACGTCCGCGTACCCCGCAAAGAAAAAGCCCCCGCTAGATCAGCGAGGGCTTGATACATCAGAAGGTGTAAGACTTAGCTGCAATTCAACGGTACAGCAAAGCCCGAACTACGCTCGGACGTGCCTTTGCGGAACACATCACCGGCAGGCAGACACCCGGTGAAACGCTCAGCCTCTTGCGCGAAACCAACGCCGACCGAGTTGTCGACCTTTACGCTGTTCGTCGGTGTGCGAAGGACACCATACAAGGTTCCGTTGACGCTGACGGTGCTCAGGAACAGATTCGTATCGCTGCCCTGTAGCTGCACCGCATTGTCCGGCGTCCGCCCGCCATTGTCGATAGCAACGGCTGCCACCTTGGAGGGGTCCACTTCATCAGCCAAGAGAGTAACGGTCTGAAGTTCTGCCAGCTCGGCCGGGACATTCGTTTCAGGCGGCAGAAATGCGACGGCTCCGGGAACGTCGGAAATCGTGCGGGGTTCGCCATCGATTCCGGTAAACCCGACACCTTCACGGTTGAACGGGTCTTCACAAGCCGCCAAAGTCAGAACGGCTATTGTGGATAACAAGATTTTTTTCATGGCGGTCAACATTTTGTGGCGGTTTGCTCAAGCGTACTTGCAGGTCGGCACAAAAAGCAAGCCACAGCCAATGCGATTGCATCGGTGGCTGATGCGCTCCTGCAACGGCCCCAGATGGGCATGTTGACGTAATTGGCGACCAAGCACCGGAATTCAGCACAAAAAAAGGCTCTGCCAAGCAGAGCCTTTTTGGAAAGTCCAAATGGAACGGAAAGATTACTTGATCTTGCCTTCCTTGTACTCGACATGCTTCCGAACGACCGGATCGTATTTACGAATGGTCATTTTCTCGGTCATGGTGCGTGCGTTCTTTTTGGTCACGTAGAAGTGGCCCGTGCCCGCGGTCGAGTTCAGACGGATCTTGATTGTCGTCGGCTTCGCCATGGTTATCTCCTGCGTCCGGAAAGGCAGGGGCCTTTCGGTTGAATTCCTATGAGCGTGCGCTTTTACGCGCTACGCTGTGCATGTCAAGGCCAATCGGACGATCCCAGCCCAGGAATCGGGCACAGATTTAACCCGGTAACGTTGGCGCACCCATATAGCTGTGAATCTGGTCTCTTTCACTGTCCGAAAGACCCAGCGCAGTGGACAATTGCCGCAAATATGCGGCCTCGCGATCGTTGTCCAACCGTATTGCCGCCAGAGACGTCGCATAAATCTGCGTTCTGAGAGGTGCTCCAGAATCAGCTGCCAGACCCATGACGTCGACAGGTGCGTTCAGTTGTTCCTGCACGAATGCGCGTTCCTCGTCACTGATGTCATCGCCCAACTCTCCGAGGATCGTTTCTTTCTCGTGCTCGTCCAGCTCGCCGTCTGCCTTGGCCGCCTGGATCATTGCCCGCAACATGAGCTTGGCCTGAGCTTCCATCGCAGCCCCGGCTGGTGTTTCGCCAAACACGGTCTCCATCATGTCGGTGGTCTGCTGACTGCCCGTTCTGGCCGCCCCCTGCATCGCATTCAAAAGCCCGCCAAGACCGGCGGCACCGGCGGAACTGCCACCCAGCCCCATCTTACCCATCATGTCCTGAAGGCCTGTCGCACCTCCGGGAAGGCCGAACTGTTCGGCCATCTTGCCGAGCTGATCCATACCAAGGCCGCCGCCTGCGCCTTGCATCATGTCCTGCAAGCCAGCCATTCCGCCCATTTTCTGGTATTTCTCCATCCCCTTCGCAGCCGCGAAACCAACTGCAACGGACGCAAGTGTCTTCATAAAGCTCATGACAATCCTCCCGGTTTTTCAAAATACGCCCCAGTTCTATCAAAGGATTGCAAAGGCGAATACCACGTTCAACCCCCACGGGATTCCGGACTGAATTTCCAAGCCGATGAGGACCAAAAGACAGTGAGTAAGTTTGTACATATCACGATATCGTGATAGGTTTGCCGCAACTGATACGTCCAAGAGGCCAACTTCAGGCTCGACGACCAAGGCAGTGTGAACAGGTAATGCCCGCGCGGAGCAGTGTTGTTTTACGCAGCTTTTCTTGGGGGGCTATCATGACAGAATGGGTTATTCAGGGCGAAGAACTGGCCAATTGTAATTGCAATTTCGGCTGTCCCTGCCAATTCAGCGTTCTTCCATCACACGGAAATTGCGAGGCTGTTGTCGTTTTCGACATCGAAAGCGGGCATTATGGCGATACTGATCTGGCCGGTTTGCGGGCAGCAGGTGTTTATCACTGGCCGGGACCGATCCACGAAGGCAATGGTCAGATGCAACTGATCATTGACGAAAGTGCTACAGCCGAACAGCGCGCAGCATTGCAGGCCATCATGACCGGCGAAGACACCGATGAAATGGCGACCATGTGGTACGTTTACAGTGCGATGGCCCCGACGAAATATGATACGCTTTTTGTCCCAATCGAATTGAACTGGAACCGCGATGATCGTAGCGGCTACGCCAATGTTCCGGGGGTCTTCGACGTCGAGGTCAGCCCGATTCCACATATCGTATCGGGCGCTGCGCACAGGGCATCGATCCAGCTGCCGAACGGCTTTGAGTACCGCCACGCCGAGGCCGCCTCGGGGTCGGCTAAAACCACGGGTGGCGAAATCAGCCTTACCTTTGACGCCACGCACGCCCATCTCGCGCATCTGAACCTCTCGGGTCACGGTGTTCTGGGCGCGTAGCCGGAGACTTTCTCATGACCAGACAGAGTGCGGCAGCCCCTGCCGGGGCGATTGAGCGGCTGTTGAGGCAGGACAATGCAATCGTGTTGGGCAGCGTCCTTCTGATCATTCTTGCAGCCGCCTGGTACACAGTTGCCGGCGTCGGGATGAGTATGTCTGCGGTCGAAATGACCCGCATGGCAGGCCCGGTTGGAGAGCCCATGCAGATGGGTTCCGCAACCGTCTGGAGCTTCGGTTACACCCTGCTCATCTTCCTGATGTGGTGGATCATGATGATTGCCATGATGACCCCAAGTGCCGCGCCAGCCGTGCTTTTGTTTGCAGCGACAAAGCGCATGGGCCCTGAGAAAGACCGCGCCGCAACGTTCAGCCTGTGTTTCCTGTTGGGCTATCTGGTGACCTGGGCTGCGTTCAGCCTGACTGCAACGGCATTGCAGTGGGGGTTGGAACATATCGGGCTGTCGAGCGGGCCGATGATGACAATCCGCTCTGGCCCCTTCGCGGGATGTGTTCTGCTGGCTGCCGGATTCTATCAGTTTTCAAGTTTGAAGAATGCGTGCCTTCGTCACTGCCAGAGCCCTGCAAGGTTTCTGGCCGGTCACAACCGGCCCGGACCCTTCGGCGCACTCAGAACCGGAGCCCTGCACGGCACGTATTGCCTGGGCTGTTGCTGGGCTCTGATGTTGCTGCTTTTCGTCGGTGGAATCATGAACCTCTACTGGATCGTTGGCATTGCCGCCTATGTTGCGCTGGAAAAGCTTCTGCCGACAGCCCGGTGGCTGGTGCCGGTGTCAGGTGTGGCGCTTATCGGCGCAGGTCTTTGGCACATCGCGGCACCGCTGATCTCCGGCATCTGACGCAAGACGGCCCCCGGGGCGGCTGACTGAAAGGCCCTGTGATTTCTCGTTAAAAAGGAGGTACCAATGCCTGTTTTCATTACCTACGCAACTTACTCGCAAGCTGGTGTCAAAGGCATGTTGCAAAAGCCCGAGAACCGAACCGGCCCAGTGAAAGCATTGCTGGAGAAAGTCGGCGGTCGACTGCTGTCCTTCTACATGACAACCGGCAGCAATGACGTGGTCGTGATCAGCGAAGCGCCAGACGGAACAGATGCTGTGGCGGTCGGCATGGCGGTCGCGGCATCGGGTGCGGTCACGAACATAGAAACGGTTCGAGCCTGGACTGCGGACGAGTTCGTTTCGGTCACTGAGAAAGCCGCAAGATTGGCGGGGACCTACACGCCGCCCGGAGGATAAGTAGATACGCGCGGAGGGCCTGTAAGCCGGATCTTGTTCCGGGGTTGCCCCCTTCGATGACCATTCCTCTAGGCCGTGCATTGCTGCACGGCTCAAGCTGCCAACCCGGTCCCTCTCGGCCAAGACGCGCTTAGCGGCGGTATCGGCTTGCGCCGACCGGCCCGCGCGGGGACCCTATTTGGCATTGCTCCCGGTGGGGCTTGCCGTGCCGCCACTGTTGCCAGCGGCGCGGTGGGCTCTTACCCCACCGTTTCACCCTTACCCGGGGCCGAGGCCCTGGGCGGTCTGATTTCTGTGGCGCTTTCCGTCGGGTTGCCCCGCCCGGGCGTTACCCGGCACCGTTGTCTTGTGGAGTCCGGACTTTCCTCTCGGGCATACGCCCCAGCGGCCATCCGGCCCTCCGCGCCTGGGCTGGGTAGGCTTTGCGGTCTGCGGCGTCAAGAGCTGACAGGTCCGAGAAGGGGCCAGCCCCTTCTTGGCCTGCGGCCAATTCAACCCCGGGATATTTTTGGCCAGATGAAGAGCGGATCAGGTTGTTGTGTCCGACGGGGTGACCGCATTCATATCCGCCATGTCCAGCGGACCTTTCGCCCAGGGGCGAAATCGCAATCGGACAGCGGCCAGCAGTTTTGCATCGTCCACGGGGGCGGTGAAACCTGCCATCCGAGCAGAGGCGCGAAATGCTTCTGCATCGGGTGACATCGGATCAACTCCTGTGCCGCGCGGTTTGGCCAGCGCTTGCTTTTCGAGCCTGTTCCAGTCGAAGCGCGGCCCAGGATCGCATTTACGGCCGGGCGCCATATCGGAATGCCCAATGACCCCGGACGACGCAATGGACCAGCGGGTCATGATCAGGGGCAACAACTGTTCCAGCACCGCCATTTGCGGCTGCGAGAACGGATGTTTGCCGGTGTTATCCAGTTCAATCCCAACCGAGCGCGAGTTGATGTCGTCCTTGCCGTCCCATTCCCCTGCGCCGGCATGCCAGGCGCGATCTTCTTCACGCACCATTTGCCACAGGGTGCCATCACCCCCGATCAGGTAATGAGCCGAAACTTCGGAAGCCGGGTCGCATAGGCGATCCAGAGCCGCCTGCGCACCGTCCATGGCCGTATAGTGGATCACGATCAAGGATGGCACCATCCCGCCCCGGCGCTTGCCGAAATTCGGAGACGGATGCCAGATCGGCGTTAAGGCGTCAGTTGTTAACGGCACTGCGGAACGGGCTGGGGTCCCAGCCACAGGCATAGCCGTCGCCATCCGGGTCCAGACCCTTGCGGTCACGTTGCGGACCGCCGTTGGACAGGAATTCGATCTGAGCCTGATCCGGTGACGGGAATTGCGCGCAGTTCCGCTGTGCCTTGGCTTGCAGGTTGAAACCGGAACGGCTGTAGAGTTGCGTGCCCACCGGATTGGAGGTGCTCAGCGCATATTGTACGATATTCGGTTGGCCGCTCGCCGTGCGCGCAGGCACGGCGGTTGGAGCGACGACTTCGTAGGTCTGGCGGTTTTGCTCAATCCGGGCGGCATCGGATTGGATGCTGCGCCTCTCGGACACGGCTGCGAAGTCCTGCTCGTCAGAGATTGCGCTGCTGTTGGAGCCGGAAGACGGCGACGCGGGGACCGCGGATTGCCCGGACGTGCTGGCCAACGCTGCGGCAGTCTGGTTGGCGATGTCCGCATTCTCACCCGTTGCAAAGGTCGATGCTCCCGACGTGCCCAGTGGTTGCTGGGAAACATCGACCGGAGCCAGCAGAGGATTGATCGCCCCGCCCTGACCCGCCAATTGAGCCTCGCGCTGCGCCTGATATTCAGGCGTGTTGAAACCCGTGCTGGTCAACGGCGCGACATTGGTGCAGGCCGCAGCCAGTGTCAGGGCCGGGACCAAAAGCAAAACACGCATTGTTTGGCTCCGTCTTCAGTAATTCACTTGCCCGAAGGCTTACCACCATTTGCCGGGCTTGGCCACAAAACCGGCTGCGGTTTCCAGCGCATAAGCGGTGTTGAGCAAGTCACCTTCTTCCCACGGGCGCCCGATCAGCTGCAACCCCAAGGGAAGACCTTGTGCATCCAGCCCTGCGGGGACCGAGATACCGGGCAAGCCAGCGAGGTTCACGGTAACCGTAAAGACGTCGTTCAAATACATTTGAACAGGGTCCGCCTCGGTCATTTCCCCCAGACCGAAAGCCGCCGAAGGGGTTGCCGGTGTCAGAATGGCATCGATGCCTGCGGCGAACACGTCTTCGAAGTCTTTCTTGATCAGGGTCCGGACCCGGCGCGCGCGATTGTAATAGGCGTCATAGAAACCTGCGGACAGCACATATGTGCCGACCATCACGCGGCGCTGCACCTCGGGGCCAAAACCTTCGGCGCGGGTCTTTTCGTACATCTCGGTGATGCCATCGCCCTGCGCGAGCTGTGCACGGCGACCATAGCGAACACCGTCATAGCGGGCGAGGTTCGAAGATGCCTCGGCCGGAGCAATCACGTAATAGGCGGGCAGCGCGTATTTGGTGTGCGGAAGCGAGATGTCGACAATCTCGGCCCCCGCGGCTTTCAGCATCGCTGCGCCATCGGCCCAGAGTTTTTCGATCTCGGCGGGCATACCGTCCATACGGTACTCTTTCGGGATACCGATCTTCTTGCCCTTGATGTCACCGGTCAGCATGGCCTCGAAATTCGGGACCGCCAGTTCGGCACTGGTCGAATCCTTGGGGTCATGTCCGCACATGGTTTCCAGCATGATCGCTGCATCACGCACGTTCTTGGTCATTGGTCCTGCCTGATCCAGCGAGGACGCAAAGGCGACGATGCCCCACCGAGAGCAACGACCATAGGTGGGTTTGATGCCCGTGATGCCAACGAAGGCCGCAGGCTGGCGGATCGAGCCTCCGGTGTCGGTACCTGTCGCAGCCAGGCACAAATCAGCAGCCACGGCAGATGCAGACCCGCCAGAGGAGCCCCCCGGTGTCAGTTGCGCATCATCGTTGCCACGGCGCCACGGGCTGACCGCATTGCCATAGGTCGATGTTTCATTGGACGATCCCATAGCGAATTCGTCCATGTTCAGTTTACCCAGCATCACCGCGCCTGCGTCGGCCAGTTGCTGAGAAACGGTGGATTCGTATTCCGGCTTGAACCCTTCCAGGATTTTCGACGCCGCCTGCGACGGCACACCCTTGGTGCAAAACAGATCCTTGATGCCGATCGGCAGGCCACACATCGACGGTGCGTCGCCACGCTGGATCCGCTCATCCGCGGCCTTGGCGCGCTCCATTGCAAGTTCGGGTGTCTTGTGGACAAAGGCGTTCAGCGCATCTGCCTCGTCAATGGCTTTCAGGCAGGCGCCGGTCAGCTCGACAGAAGTAACGTCACCGGAGCGCAGCGCATCGCGCGCCTCGGCCAGACCCAGTTTGTTCAGCTCGCTCATGTCTTACTCCACCACTTTGGGAACTGCGAAGAACCCTTCGCGGGCGTCAGGGGCGTTGGCCAGAACCTTTTCCTGCTGGTTGCCGTCGGTTACCTCGTCCTTACGGCGTTTCAGCCGCATCGGCGTGACCGAGACCATCGGCTCGACACCTTCGACATCCACTTCGTTCAGCTGTTCGATGAACCCGAGGATGGTGTTGAACTCGGATGCCAGCGCCGGCAGCGCGTCATCCTCGACCTTGATCCGGGCCAGTTTGGCCACTTTGGCGGCGGTGCTTTGGTCAATCGACATCGGCTTCCCTCATCTACGTTATGGGGCGTTTACCTGTCTGTTGCGGCAGTCGCAAGACCGCTGCGCCATGGGCCGTCCCGAGTTTGAGATCCACCGGATGACACCCGCCATTCAAAACTGAATGAGTGGTATGCAAAAAAGTAAACTAATTAGTTCAATATTGACCTTGAAAACTGAACTGTACTGTTCATTTCCAGTCGTGCGACACAACGCAAACCGGAGAAAAACATGAAACCCCTGATGATTGCCGCGGTCTTGTCCGCCACCTTTTTGGCCGCACCGGCCATGGCCTTGGGTATCGACACAAGCAACCTGACACGCACTTTGACCTTCCCCTCGCCCGTGACGGAACCGGTCACTCAGGACAAGGTTAAACCTGCAAAGTGATGCGCAGGTTCCGGCCGGGTCGGATTTCCCCTCTCCGACCCGGCCAAAGCGCATATTCGAGGGTGCACAGCCCAAAGCGAGTCGTTAGCATTGCTGCAAATACCAAAAAGGAACTGCATAGGGCGCTTGCGGTTCTGACAAGCAAGTGGAGCAGTTGATGAACACGCAAAAACAAGCGGTCCTGGATGCCATCGATGCGGCGAATGCAAATGACCCCAACCGCGATGATGGCCGCCCCGAAGCGCAGCTTTACGGCGAGCGCATGAGCGCAGAGCTTGACCGCCTGTTTCCGGGCGCGTCCGACGCTTTGCAGATTGCGGCGCGTGGTCAACATGTGGAGCGGTGGAAGCTTGCCCGCAATGAATTCCCGGAAGGTCGGGCGGGTTATCTGGCCTGGCGCAAGGCGCAAGGTGTGCATCACGCGGACGTGGTGATGAGTTTGATGACCCAAGAAGGCTATGACGCTAAGCAGGCCGAAGCCGCGGGTCGCATGTTGCGCAAGCAAGGCATCAAACGCGATGCAGAGGTGCAGGCGCTGGAAGATGTGATCTGCTTTGTGTTTCTGAAATGGTATTTCCAGCCCTTTGCGGCGAAACACTCAGCCGAGAAAATCCAGAGCATTGTTGAAAAGACTGCCCGCAAGATGTCGCCCGAGGGCCGCGCACAGGTTTTAAGCGAATTCGACCTGCCGGATCATCTGGCCGCAGCCTTTCAAGACTGAGAAAAGGCCAACGCCGTTTCATCGACCGAATAATAAATCTGAAGGATGGTCACGACAGACCTCCGCGCCATTTGCTCATGATCCACGAGTTTGGGTGACGCGGCCCCTGATGAGGGCCGCTCGATACACTTCGATCATCCAGCCCAGCATAATGGCATTCAGGAGATGCCACATGAAATGTGTCCCCACCGGCCATTGGCCGCAGAAACGCATATCGAGGGCACGGAAGGTAATCGACAAGATCAGGATCAACGCCCCGATTGTCATTCCTTTGGCCAGAATCGGATCACGGCCGCGCAAAAGAACAGCATAGATCAGGATCAGCAAAGGGACTGGCGCATAAACCGCCGACCCTCCAAGCCCCGGAACCTGTTGGAACAGTGGGACAGCAGCCGTCGCATAGGGAAGAAAAAGAAGCATTCCCCCGAACGCCACCCCCAAAGGCATCCTCCAGATGTCTTTATTCACCGCAAAAATATAGACCAATATGAACAACAGTATGGGCGCGACATCCGCCAAAGCCGCCCATACCTGCGCATGCGTGTGGAACAGGTAACTGCCAAACCCGATGATCGCCAGAAGCGCCACCAAAACCTTGGCCAGCGGCATGTTCTGATTGCGCACGCGCCGCCACATGACCCATGCGCAAATCAGAAAAGCAGCGTTTGTGACCGCGTTAACGGGCTCGGCCCAGTAGGCTGGAGACAGCCGCTCGCAGTACCCGTCTATTTCACGAAACCAATCCATGGAAATTTACTTATCCGATGTTAGGCTGCCGCCAACAGAATGATTGGGAGGAAATAATTATGAACATTATCTGGTTGGGCCATGGAAGTTTCCGTATCGAAACCCAGGGACAGGTGCTGCTAATCGACCCCTGGCTGACCGGCAACCCGGTCTTGCCTGAGGAACAGCATGACGCCGCCGTTGATGGCGCCACCCACATCCTTCTGACCCATACGCATTTTGACCATGTCGTCGACGTTCTGCCTTTGGCCAAACACCTGAAGATTCCGGTTGTGGGACAATATGACCTGATGGGGTACTGGGCCGAAGCCGAAAGCATCGAGACCATTGGTTTCAACAAGGGCGGCACGGTCAACCTGAACGGGGTCAAGGTAACAATGGTCCCGGCCTCTCACAGCTCGACCTTTTCGACACCGGACGGCCTGCGCACAGGCGGCAGCGAGGTCGGCTTCATGATCAGTGCCGAGGGGCGCATGCTTTATGTTTCAGGTGATACCGACATCATGGCCGACATGGACTGGATGGGGGATTACTACAAACCCGATGTCGGCATCCTGTCAGCGGGCGGGCATTTCACCATGGATATGAAAGCTGCCGCCTACGCCGCCAAAAGATACTTCAACTTCAAGACGGTAATTCCCTGCCACTACAAGACCTTCCCGATTCTTGAGCAATCCGCTCAGGCGCTGGCAGGTGCTTTGCCGGGTGTAGACGTCATCGAACCGCAGGTTATGCAGGCGATAAAGCTGTAGGGATGATATGACCAGCGACATTGTCCCTTCACCGGAACTGATCGCAGTTGTACGGCGATGGAATCAGGCCGTTCATGACAAGGATCGGGCTGCGCTGGTCAATATGCTGTCATCCTCGGAACACCTGCGGTATCAGGGCTCGGCGGATGAAGAGGCATGGTCCGGGCAGGTGTTTCGGCGTGGCTTCGCCGATCACACCAACGAAATCCCGGACTATGACTGGCAGGAACATTCGCTGGAAGCGTTTGAATGTGGGATGTAGGCTGGGCATTTTGCGAAGCGACGCTGACCTTTCATTCGAACGGCAATTCAGCCTGGCACCGCTTTACATTTGTTCTGCATCTGGAAGACGGCGTCTGGAAAATGGTGCAGCTGCATGTGTCTAACCCGACCTCGAACATGGAAAAGATCGGCATCGAGCATTCGGTGTTGAATGCACTGATCGAAGCCGCAAAACAGGAGTTCACACAGGATCAGACCGAGGGAACCGCTTCGGTCATGTTCACTGACATTGTCGGGTCGTCAGATATCACCTGGCACTTGGGTGACAAAAAATGGGCCCAGCTTATTTCCGGCCATTTTGATCTGGCTGAACACCTTATCCAAACCCATCAGGGACGGCTGGTCAAATCCCTTGGGGATGGCACGATGTCGATCTTCCCGACGGTCCAGGATGCGATTCAGGCAGCAATCGAGCTGCAAAGAAAGAACGCATTGGCAAATTCCGAAACACCTCTGGGTCTGCGGATTGGAATTCATACCGGCGACGTCATACAGAAAGATGAGGATTTCTTCGGGTCCGTCGTCAATAAGGCCGCGCGCGTGACAGACGTAAGTGGCCCGAATGAAATTCATGTCACCGACGTGACCAGATTGCTGGGCAGCCCGGAGGGCGGTCTGAGGTTCAGCTCGCCAAAATCGGTCGCACTGAAAGGGTTCGGCGGGCAGCAGACAGTGTATCGCCTGGACTGGAACTGACAGTGGCCGTCCTGTCAGATCACGGTCATTTTTCTATTCGTTTTTCCGCGAAAAAATCCAGCAGCAGGTTTTCACATTCTTTGGCGGCTATGCCGTCATAGACCTCGGGCTTGTGATGTGCTTGCGGGTGGGAAAAAACCCGCGCGCCATGGGCCACGCCGCCGGATTTGGGATCGGACGCCCCATAGTAAACGCGCCGGATGCGCGCGGCCGCCAGTGCCGCTGCACACATGGCGCAGGGTTCCAGTGTCACATAGATATCAAATCCGGGCAGTCTTTCAGATCCGGCATAGGCACAGGCCGCGCGCAAAGCCAAGATTTCTGCATGCGCAGTAGGATCGTTCAACTCACGCGTCCGGTTTCCTGCCTGCGCCACAACAGAGCCATCCGGCCCGACAATGACCGCGCCAACGGGCACTTCGCCGCGATCCGCTGCTGCGCGCGCCTCACGCAGCGCCTGTTCCATATGCGATTTGAATACCATGCCCCTGACTGCATCAGAAACCTGCCTTTCGCAAGCGCGCGGGATAGGGTATGGCCCAGACATGAACAAGACCCCTCCTCCCGGCGACCGGATCGCCAAAGTCCTGGCCCGCGCTGGCGTCGCGTCGCGGCGCGAGGCCGAGCGCATGATCGAAGCTGGCCGCGTGGCCGTGAATGGCAAGACCATCGACAGCCCCGCCCTGAACGTGACGGCGAAAGACAAGATCGTGGTCGACGGCAAACCGGTCTCGGAACCGGAACCCTCGCGCTTGTGGCTGTATCACAAGCCCGCTGGGCTGGTTACGACAACCCGCGACGAAAAAGGGCGCGATACGATTTTCGACAAGCTTCCCGAAGACATGCCTCGGGTGATGAGCGTTGGCCGGCTTGACCTGAATTCCGAAGGTCTGCTGCTGCTGACTAATGACGGTGCTATCAAGCGCAAGCTTGAACTGCCCGCGACCGGCTGGTTGCGCAAATACCGTGTGCGGGTAAACGGCCGCCCGAAAGACGAAGATTTCGAACCTCTGCGCAAAGGTCTGGTGATTGAGGGAGAGCGGTTCCAGCCGATGACCGTCACGCTGGATCGCCAGCAAGGGGCCAATGCCTGGCTGACCATCGGTCTGCGCGAAGGAAAGAACCGAGAAATCCGTCGGGCCATGGAAGATATCGGTTTTAGTGTGAACCGTTTGTTGCGGGTTTCATACGGCCCGTTCCAATTGGGCAATCTGAAGCCAGGCGAAGTCGAAGAAATCCGCCGCCGCGTTATGCGCGATCAACTTGGGCTGGATTCGGATGCCAAACCCGAAGCGGCCCCCAAACGCCCGACGCGACCACAAAGAAAACGCCCGCCCATCGGCAAGAATCCCCGCAAGTGATGCAGGTTCGGCAACCTTCCCCCTAGCGCCAAGCCTGCGTATCCCCTAAATTTTCTGTGATTGCTGCAAATTGGGGAGCGTGATGTCCGGAAGCGGAGTGCAAAAATTCGCCTACGCCGTATTGCTGGTGCTCTTGTTTGGCGTGTGCACAGGCGTGCTTGGGGGCTTGTAACGCATGGCAAAGCGATTTGGCGGCAAATACAGCCCTCAGGATGATACGTCCGGCGACACTCTTCAGCCCCGTGGGCAATTCGATGGCGCACGGGTCGAACCTGCGGGTGCGCGTGCCAATGTCCTGTTCATACCGGCCATCCCATTGGTGTTTCTGTCGCTGAACGACGGCGCGATTGGCATGACCATAGGTCTGATCGCAGCTGGCCTGCTGACGGCAGCTGCGTTCTTGCTGCGCGAAGGTCTGCGGGCCGAAGCCGCGTTTAACGCCCGTAAGGCTGCCCGCCGGCCTGCGTTTCCCCGTAAAATCTTTGCCAGCCTTCTGACAGGTCTGGGCGCCGCTCTTGCGTCCTACCGGACCGAGTTTCTGAATGCGGAAGCGGTATCGCAAGTCAGCCTGCTAGCCCCCGTCTTGTTCGGCGTGGCAGCAACGGTGCTGCATTCGGCCTCCTTCGGGTTTGACCCGATGAAGGACAAGGGCATGGAAGGAATTGACACCTTTCAGCAAGATCGCGTTGCCCGGGTCGTTGAGGATGCGGAAAACCGTCTTTCCGAGATGACGGACGCCATCAAACGCGCGGGTGATCGCCGGATCGAAGCCCGTCTGGAACGGTTTCAGGACACCGCACGTGACCTTTTTCGAACGGTCGAGGAAGACCCCCGCGATCTGGCGGGCGCGCGAAAATACATGACGGTTTATCTACAGGGCGCGCGTGATGCGACGGTCAAGTTTGCCGATGTTTACGCCCGGACCCGTGATGCGCAGGCGATGACAGACTACGTCGCCTTGCTGGATGATCTGGAACAGAATTTCGCCGCGCGTACGCGGAAAATGCTATTGGATGACCGCAGTGATCTGACGGTCGAAATCGACGTGCTGCGCGAAAGATTGCAGCGCGAAGGCGTCCGGTTGGACTGACCGGCCATTATTTGAGCGAGGAACATCCCCATGTCCGATGAGATCAAGAACAAGGCGGCTCAGGCCGAAACACTGGTGCAGGAAGTCACCGCAGTTGCCCTGCCCGAACCAAAGGCCGAGGTCATCTCGCTTGAAGAAGCCGATGAACCCGTGAGTGCCGAGATCCGCAAGCGCATGGACGAGATCGACATGGGCAACACCAATTCGATTGTTGCTTTCGGGTCTTCCGCTCAGGCCGAATTGCAGGAAATCAGTCAGGCCATGCTTGCGGATGTGCGCAACAAGGATGTTGGCCCGGCAGGTGACAGCCTGCGCAATATCGTGACCACGATCCGCGGATTTTCGGTCAGTGAGCTGGACGTGCGCCGCGAGCGTAGCTGGTGGGAAAGGCTGCTGGGCAGAGCCGCACCATTTGCGAAATTCACCGCTCAGTTCGAAGAAGTTCAGGGGCAGATCGACCGCATTACTGACGATCTTCTGGGACATGAACATACACTGCTCAAGGACATCAAATCGCTGGACCTGCTGTACGAGAAAACTCTGGGTTTCTACGATGAACTGGCGCTGTATATCGCGGCGGGTGAAGAAAAGCTGACCGAGTTGGACAGCCATGACATCCCCGAAAGGGAAGCCGCCGTTCAGGCCGCGCCAGAAGAAGAACAGGTGATGAAAGCGCAGGAACTGCGTGACATGCGCGCCGCGCGTGACGATCTGGAGCGCCGCGTGCATGATCTGAAACTGACGCGTCAGGTCACGATGCAGTCGCTGCCGTCGATCCGGCTGGTGCAGGAGAACGACAAGTCGCTGGTCACGAAGATCAACTCGACGCTGGTGAACACCGTGCCGCTGTGGGAAACGCAACTGGCACAGGCCGTCACCATTCAGCGCAGCGCCGAAGCTGCCGCCGCGGTGCGCGACGCCAACGATTTGACCAACGAGCTTTTGACTTCGAATGCTGCCAATCTGCGCCAGTCGAACAAGATGATCCGCGAGGAAATGGAACGCGGCGTGTTCGATATCGAAGCGGTCAAAAAGGCCAACGCAGACCTGATCGGTACCATCAACGAAAGCCTTGCCATTGCGGATGAAGGAAAAGCCAAACGTGCTGCCGCCGAGGCCGAGTTGCAGAAGATGGAGGCGGAACTGCGCGACACTCTGGCATCCGCCAAGGCGCGACGAGACGGGACCGGCGACAACGCCGGAACCGCTGTCCCCGGCTGAGGCTGAACTGGGCGTGCGGGATATTACATATCTGAAACTGGGGTTGGGGATGGCGGCGTTTTTGGCTTTGGCCAATTGCGATGAAACACTGACATCCTCGATTGCACCACAAGCGCGCCCGGCGCCTGTTTCTGTTGCGGCGAATGCCTATGTACCGCCATCTGCCGCAAGTCAGGATCTGGCGCGGTTTTACCAGCGTGTCGAACGCGACCTTCTGGTCCGGGGGTTATTGCGGACAGACGGGGGCGGCCCCGATACGCCTTATGACGCCCAGGATCTGGCGCGAAATTTCGAAGCGATTGCGTTCTACAGCGAATATCCGACCCAAAACGTTTCCATCGGTTCCCGCCAGACAGACGGGCAACTCAGCCGGTGGTCGGGGCCGGTGCGCATCCAGACTGAGTTTGGGCCTTCCGTGCTGCCCGCTGTTCGGGAACAAGATGCGGAACGGGTTCAATCCTTTGCCTCGCGCCTGGCGAGGCTGACGGATCATCCGATTTCCGTGGTCTCCCGAAACGCTAACTTCCACGTCTTCTTCGCGGGCAAGGACGACAGCACCTATGTGGTGTCCCGACTGAAACAGCTGATCCCGAATATCAGTCAGGCTTCGCTTGATCTGGTCGCAAATCCGAGATCGAATTTCGATTGTTTTGTTTTTGCCTCGGCGACAACGGCGTCTCCGTACAAATATGTGCGCGCCGTTGCGTTGATCCGGGCCGAGCTGACCGATCTGGTCCGCCGCAGCTGTATCCACGAAGAAATCGCACAGGGACTGGGATTGTCGAACGACAGCCCGGCAGCGCGCCCATCGATCTTCAATGATGATGACGAGTTTGCCCTGCTGACGAGCCATGACGAAAAACTGCTGACAATGCTTTATGACAAGCGGCTGGAGCCCGGCGTGACAGTCGATCAGGCCCGCCCCATCGTGCATGTCATAGCCCGGGAAATGATGGGGCAACCGCTCTGACACCAAGGACAGGAGAACCCAAATGGGAATATTCGATTTTCTGACCGGAGAATTCATTGACGTCATCCATTGGGTTGACGACACTCGCGACACCATGGTCTGGCGGTTCGAGCGTGAAGGCCATGAAATCAAATACGGTGCCAAGCTGACTGTGCGCGAAGGTCAGGCGGCCGTATTTGTGCATGAAGGGCAGTTGGCGGATGTGTTCACGCCAGGTCTCTATATGCTAGAGACCAACAACATGCCGATCCTGACCACGTTGCAGCACTGGGATCATGGCTTTCAGTCGCCGTTCAAGTCCGAGATCTACTTCGTCAATACGACCCGGTTCAACGACCTGAAATGGGGGACCAAGAACCCGATCATGCTGCGCGACCCCGAGTTCGGGCCGACACGCATACGCGCCTATGGTACCTATACCGTTCGGGTCAAAGACCCGGCCAGGTTCCTTGTGGAAATCGTCGGAACCGACGGCGAATTCACCATGAGCGAGATCAGCTTTCAGGTCCGCAACATCATCGTGCAGGAGTTCAGCCGCGTTATTTCGGGGTCAGGTATTCCTGTATTGGACATGGCGGCGAACACGGCTGATCTGGGCAAATTGATCGCGGCTGAAGTTTCCCCGGTGTTGGAAGGCTATGGGCTGGAGATGCCGGAATTCTACATCGAGAATATTTCGCTTCCTCCGGCGGTCGAGGCCGCATTGGACAAGCGGACCTCGATGGGATTGGCCGGAGATCTGGGCAAATTCACACAGTATTCCGCAGCAGAGGCAATGACGGCTGCGGCCAGCAACCCCAGCCAAGGCGGTGGCATGGGCGCAGGTCTTGGCATGGGAATGGGCATGGCGATGGCACAGCAGATGTCAAACATGGCAGCGGCCCAGCCAAGCGGCCCGTGGGGATCGCCCGCCCCCGCTGCCCCACGACCGTCAACTCATGCGGCCCCGCCGCCGCCGCCGGTCGAGCATGTTTGGCATATCGCCGTGGATGGGCAGACCAGCGGCCCATACTCCAAAGCCAGGATGGGCCGAATGGCCAGCGAGGGTGATCTGACGCGCGACACCTATGTATGGACCGCGGGCCAGGACGGCTGGAAGAAAGCCGGAGACGTGCAGGAACTTGCACAACTGTTCACCATTCTGCCTCCGCCGCCGCCGGGGGCCTGACCAAAACGCGATACTCCTCCATCTGTCCTGACACTTCTGGGTAATGTATGACACACGCCCCTGACCTTGCAGAGCACCGCTTCCCCTGCCAGCAATGCGGCGCGGATTACCGGTTCAGTCCTAGCAATGGTACGCTAACATGTGATCATTGTGGTCATTCCGAACCTATCGGATCGGGTCCGTGGCAAGGTGCCAGCCTGCGCGAACTGGATTTTGACGCGGCCATTGCGGACCGTCTGCCTGACAGCGAGCTTGAACAGACCCGCGTTCTGTCCTGTCCGAACTGCGCAGCGCAGGTTGAATTCGACCCAAACACGCACGCTGCGGAATGCCCGTTCTGTGCCACGCCGGTGGTAACCGACACCGGCGTGAACCGGCATATCAAGCCGAAGGGCGTTCTGCCTTTTGCTTTCGACGAGCGCGAGGCGCATAAGGCGATGAGCGATTGGCTGGGGCGGTTATGGTTCGCGCCCAACGGGTTGAAGGACTATGCCCGCAAGGGCCGCAAGATGCAGGGCATTTATGTGCCGTACTGGACCTTTGATGCCGACACCAAATCCGCCTACCGTGGCGAGCGCGGCGTGATCTATTATGAAACCCACACTGTGATGCGGGACGGTAAACGGGTTCAGCAACAAGTACCAAAGGTGCGCTGGTCACCCAAATCGGGTCGTGTTGCGCGGTTTTTTGACGATGTCCTGGTGCTGGCTTCGCAGTCGTTGCCCAAGGCTTACACTGACGCGTTGCAGCCTTGGGATCTGCCGGCACTTGAACCTTACCAGCCAGAATACCTCGCCGGGTTTCGCGCCGAAGCGTATACGGTCGAATTGAAAGAGGGCTACAGCGAGGCCCGCGCGCACATGGCGCGCGTGATCGAACGGGATGTTCGTTTCGATATTGGGGGCGACAAGCAGCGTATCCACACGGTAGACACCGAGGTACGAGACGTCACGTTCAAGCATATTCTGCTACCGATCTGGCTGGCGGCTTACAAATATCGCGGGCAGACCTATCGATTTGTGGTGAACGGTCGAACCGGGCGGGTTCAGGGGGAACGTCCCTGGTCAGCCATCAAGATCACGATTGCCGTTGTTCTGGGCCTGCTTGTTGCCGGGGTTGTCGGGTATCTGGCAGCCAACGGGCAGCAATAGCAACTGCTTGTACATCTCGCGCGGCATGATCATCCTGAGGGTCGGAACATAACAACGAGGCGCTAGTGTCATTCGCAGAACTGAATAACCTTCTGGAGAAACGCCAATCCTGCCGGGCCTTCCTGCCCGACCCTGTACCAAAGGAGCAGATCGAACAAATCGTGGCCAGCGCGGCCCGGGTCCCAAGCTGGTGTAACGCGCAGCCGTGGCAATTGGTGATCACAAGCGGCGCAGAGACCGACAGGTTCCGCGCGGCGATGCAAAACGAAGCTGAAACAGGCGCACCGGCCCCCGATCTTCCGTTTCCCGCGTCATATTCAGGCGTCTATCAAGACCGCCGCCGCGCGTGCGGTTGGGCGCTCTATGAAGCAGTCGGTGTGGAACGCGGGGACCGGGCAGGATCGGCCCAACAAATGATGCGCAATTTCGCTCTGTTCGATGCACCGCATTGCGCCATCGTCTCAAGCCCGGCGGAACTTGGGCCATATGGCGCAATGGATTGCGGAGGGTTTGTTACGGCTTTCTCGCTGGCAGCGCAGGCGTTGGGCGTGGCAACCATTCCTCAGGCCGCATTAGCTGCGTATGGCCCGTTCCTGCACAGATATTTTCAGATCCCGAAAGACCGTCTGATCCTGTGCGCGATTTCCTTTGGGTATTCAGACAGAAAGCATCCCGCAAATAACTTTCGCACAGATCGTGCCGCGCTGGGTGACTTTGTCGACTGGCGCGGCTAAACCATCGCTCAGGCAAGATAATCGCCAAGGGGGGGGAACCGCGTGCGCGCATTGCTGCAAAGAGTTTCGCAAGCCAAAGTATCGGTCGATGGCAATGTCATTGGCGCATCCGGTCCGGGGCTTTTGATTCTTGTCTGCGCCATGCAGGGGGACGATGAAGCCCAGGCTGAAAAACTGGCCCGGAAAACCGCCAGACTCAGGATTTTCAAGGACGATGCGGGCAAGATGAACCGCTCGCTTCTGGATGTAAAAGGGTCAGCCTTGGTGATCAGCCAGTTTACATTGGCGGCAGATACAACAAGCGGTAACAGGCCGGGGTTTTCAACTGCAGCACCGCCCGAACTTGGCGAGCATCTGTATAATACCTTCGCAAACTACCTTGCTGCGCAAGGTGTAGCGGTGGAAACTGGACAATTCGGGGCCGACATGGCCGTTGAACTTGTCAACGACGGACCGGTCACAATCTGGGTGGAGACTTGATGGATACTGAAAAGCAAGCCGTTCAACTTTGGCGCGCCGGGGTTGAGGCCGTTGACGGATACACCGCCACCGAGGCCGCCCTGCACGACATCCCGAAACCGGACCGTATTCTGGCCGTAGGCAAGCCCGCCGCCGCCATGGCACGGGCGGCGTTGGCGCGGTTCGGCACGATTCCCACGCTTGTTGTGACCAAGGACGATCACGGCCGTGACTTGCCGGACACTGTCGAGGTGATCGAAGCCTCGCACCCGGTTCCGGACAACCGCAGCCTTGCAGGCGGGCGCGCTCTGCGTGCTGCGCTGGAGCAGATGGAACCCGGATCACATGTGCTGCTTCTGGTGTCGGGTGGCGCGTCTTCGTTGGCCGAGGACCTTTTGCCCGGAAAATCGCTGAGCGATCTTGAAGCGTTGAACCGCAAGTTACTGTCAGAGGGAATGGACATCGGCGCTATGAACGCTGAGCGGCGCAAACTGTCCCGCATCAAAGGCGGGGGGTTGCTGTCGCACTTTGCGGGCGCGCGCGCGACCGTTCTGGCCATCTCGGACGTACCGGGCGACGACCTCAATGTCATTGGATCGGGTGTCGGCGCTTTGCCTTCCAGCCACACATTTGAGGCCGTCACGCGGATCGTGGCCTCGAACGCCCATGCCCGCAGTGCGGTTGTACAAGCCGCCGAAGCGGCTGGGCTAAAGGTTTGGGCCGATGAAGAGGCGCTGCATGACGACTATCTGAAGGTTGCCGCACATCTCGGCCAACTGCTGCGCGGCATGGAAAAGGGCGTGATGGTCTTCGGCGGAGAGCCGACAGTGGTCTTGCCCGATCACCCTGGGCGCGGTGGGCGAAACCAGGCGCTGGCACTTGCACTGGCGCAGGAGATTGCCGGGCAGCCAAACCTTACAGTTGTTGTCGGCGGCACGGACGGCACAGACGGGCCGACCAATGCGGCAGGGGGAATCATTACCGGCGCAACATGGAGCGAAAGCGGGATAACCGCCCTTCGAAATGCTGACAGCGGATCGTTTCTGGAAAAAGCCCAAGCCTTGCTGACAACCGGGCCAACCGGCACCAATGTCATGGACCTGGTTGTCGCAATACGTGGATGAATTGACGCATATCGCACCGCGCCGTACCGCAAAGGCTCGGAAACTGGCCTGAAACAGAATTGTATCATAGTATTCTTGTGGAAAGGGCATCGCGCCAAACAAGGTTACTTGCGCTTCGGCCTTCGGCATCTAGGAGAAATACCCTTGCCCGGTCCGCCGAAATAAGCCAACGTTGACTCATGCGTCAACAAAAACCCGAAAAGGGTTAAAACCACTCGATAGGGAGAATAATCGATGAACGAACAAATCACGCATATGGCCGGTCAGGTCACAGCCGGAAAAATGACCCGCCGCGAATTCATGGGGAAAGCCGCGGCTCTGGGTGTTTCGGCTGCGATGGCCAGCACAATGTTCGCGGACGCCGCTCGGGCTGCTGGGCCGAAAAAGGGCGGTGATTTGAAATTTGGTCTTCAGGGTGGTGAATCCACTAACTCTCTGGACCCAGCGACCTACGCAAGCTCGGTTCCCTTCCAGAACGGCAAACAGTTTGGTGACCAGCTTGTTGAAGTTGCACCAGACGGCTCGATCGAGCCGCGTCTGGCGGAAAGCGTTGAAGGCAGCGCCGACGCTAAGGTTTGGACTTTCAAGCTGCGTCAGGGTGTCGAATTCCACAACGGCAAGACTATGACCAGCGAAGACGTGCTGAAAACCATGCAGCGCCACTCGAACGAAGACTCCAAGTCCGGTGCCCTGGGCATCATGAAGGGCATTGAGTCAATGAAAGCTGACGGCGACAACTTCCAGGTCACCCTGACCGAGCCAAACGCCGACCTGCCCTATCTGATGGCCGATTACCACCTGATCATTCAGCCTGATGGCGGTATGGATAATCCGGGGGCAGGTATCGGGACTGGACCGTACAAATTGGAAGTTGACGAACCCGGTGTGCGTCACTTGTTTACAAAGAACGAAAACCACTGGAACAGCGATTACGGCAATTTCGACAGTGTCGAAGTCATCGTCATCAACGACGCAACTGCGCGTACCGCTGCCCTGCAATCCGGACAGGTCCACGCGGTCAACCGCGTGGAACCCAAAGTTGCCGACCTGTTGGGCCGCGCACCCAACCTGACCGTACATTCTACCGCTGGTCGCGGTCACTATGTCTTCATCATGCATTGCGACACGGCACCGTTTGATAACAATGAACTGCGCACCGCGCTGAAATACGCCATCAATCGGGCTGACCTGGTAGACAAGGTTCTGCGAGGCTACGGTTCGATCGGTAATGATATGCCGATCAACGCGGCCTACCCACTGTTTGACGAAACAATCGAGCAGCGCGAGTTCAGTGTCGAAAAGGCGGCCGAGCACTACAAAAAGTCTGGCCATGATGGCTCGCCGATTATCCTGCGTGTTGCAGATGGTGCCTTCCCAGGTGCTGTCGACGCCGCAGCTCTGTTCCAGCAGACGGCCGCTCAGGCTGGTATCCCGCTGGAAATCAAACGTGAGCCCAACGATGGCTACTGGTCCGAAGTCTGGAACGTCCAGCCCTTCTGTGCGTCGTACTGGGGTGGTCGCCCTGTACAAGACCAGATGTATACTACCGCTTACCTGTCAACTGCGGATTGGAACGACACTCGTTTCAAAGTTCAGGCCTTTGACGATCTGTTGTTTTCGGCGCGTGCAGAACTGGATGCAGAAAAGCGCAAAGGCATCTATAGCCAGATGGGCCGTATGGTCCGCGACGAAGGCGGCTTGATTTGCCCGATGTTCAACAACTTTGTTGAAGGCGTCAGTAATCAGCTGGATGGTTGGGAATCAGACCCGAACCAAGAGATGATGAACGGCAACATGTCCCGCAAAATGTGGTTCGTCTAAAACGGGCCACGGATCATGCATCCTATCATCAAACTGGTTTCCCAGCGCCTTGCGCTGGGACTCCTATTGCTGTTTGGCGCTTCGGCTCTGATTTTTGGCCTGACCGAAGCCCTTCCCGGAGACGCAGCGCAAGCCGTCCTGGGGCAGTCCGCAACCCCAGAGGCCCTTGCAAACCTTCGCGAAGAAATGGGCCTGAACCGGCCTGCCCTGACCCGCTATTTCGAATGGCTGGGCGGTATCGTTCAGGGTGATCTGGGTCAGTCCCTGACCAACAAGCTCGACATTGCTGAAAGCATTGGCAAACGGTTGGGCAACACATTGTTTCTGGCATGCGCCGCGGCCGTGGTTTCGGTTCCCCTTGCCATCTTTCTGGGCCTGCTGGCAGTCCGCTACCGCAACCGCTGGCCAGACAAGCTGATCTCTGCCATCACATTGACAACGGTTTCGATCCCCGAATTTCTGATCGGTTATGTGGTGATCTACTATGTCTCGGTAAAGCTGGGCTGGTTTTCCTCGCTTGCGATGATCAATGACTCGATGTCATTTGGGCAAAAACTCAATGCGATCGCGTTGCCCGCATTCGTGCTAACACTGGTGGTTCTGGCGCAGATGATGCGCATGACCCGCGCAGCGATCCTCAACCTGATGCAGTCGGCCTATATCGAAACGGCGGAACTAAAGGGGTTGTCGAACTTTCAGGTCATTGCGCGACATGCCTTTCCGAACGCGATCTCACCCATTGTAAACGTGGTGATGCTAAACCTGGCCTATCTGGTTGTGGGTGTTGTCGTAGTCGAAGTGGTGTTCGTTTATCCCGGCATGGGACAATACCTGGTGGACTCGGTGACCAAGCGTGACGTGCCGGTCGTGCTGGCGTGTGGTGTGGTCTTTGCCGCCGTCTATATCGGGCTGAACATGGTGGCCGATATCGTATCGATCCTGGCCAACCCAAGACTGAGGCATCCGAAATGATGAAGAATATTCCAATTTCGGCGATGATCGGTCTGTTTTTCACAGGTCTCTATTTCTTTGTCGCCTTGGCCGCACCTTTGATTGCACCATACGGTATGGCCGAAGTGGTTGGCGATGTGTGGGAGCCATCAAGCGCCGAACACCTGTTGGGCACCGACAATATCGGTCGGGATCTACTGACACGCATGATCTATGGCGGGCGCACCACCATCTTCATTGCTGCTGCGGCTACGATCCTCAGCTTTGTAACCGGCACGTCGCTGGGTTTGCTGGCTGCGGTTCTGGGCGGTTGGGCCGATCAGGTGCTCAGCCGGGCAGTTGATCTGGTCATGTCGATCCCGACGCTGATCCTGGCGCTGGTCATTCTGGCCATCGTCCCGGTGACGGTTCCGATCCTGATCCTGGTGATGGGGCTTCTGGACGCGACCCGCCCGTATCGCCTGTCGCGGTCGGTTGCTGTCGACATCAACGTGATGGATTATGTCGAGGCGGCCAAATTGCGCGGCGAGGGCCGTGCCTGGATCATCTTCCGCGAAATCCTGCCAAACGCCCTGTCACCGCTAGTGGCCGAGTTTGGGCTGCGGTTCATCTTTATGGTTCTCTTCATCTCGACCCTTTCGTTTCTGGGGCTGGGCGTTCAGCCACCGCTGGCCGACTGGGGCGGCATCGTGAAGGAAAACAAGGACGGCATCGTGTATGGCATTGGCGCAGCGCTCTACCCCGCCGTGGCCATCGCGACGCTCGCGATTTCGGTCAACCTTGTGGCTGACTGGATCCTGAACCGAACCACATCGCTGAAAGGAGGTCGGGGATGAGTGATACCCTTCTCAAGGTCCGTGACCTCAAGATCGGTGCGACCGTTTACCCACCGGGTGAGAAACCCCATGACATCGAAATCGTGCACGGGGTCAGTTTTGACCTCGAACGCGGCAAGGTGCTGGGGCTGATCGGAGAATCCGGTGCCGGGAAATCCACCATCGGCCTCGCTTCCATGGCCTATGGCCGGGGCGGTGTTGAAATTACCGGCGGCGAGGTTTGGGTAAACGGGCGCGATATTCTGAAATCGTCGCATGGCGATATCCGCAATCTGCGCGGCGGTGAGGTTGCGTATGTGTCGCAATCCGCTGCCGCGTCGTTCAACCCGGCCAAGAAGATCATGGATCAGGTTGTCGAAGCTGCGGTTGAGCATAAGAAATTTTCGCGAAAAGAGGCCGAAGGCCGCGCGCGGGAACTGTTCGCCAAACTAGGCCTACCCGACCCGGATAATATCGGTGAACGCTACCCGCACCAGGTTTCAGGCGGACAGTTGCAGCGATGCATGACGGCGCTGGCGCTGTGCCCTGAACCCGATCTGGTGGTGTTCGATGAACCCACCACGGCACTGGATGTGACCACGCAAATCGACGTGCTGATGGCGATCAAAGAAGCCATTCGCGATACCGGTGTTGCTGCTCTCTACATCACGCACGACCTTGCGGTCGTGGCGCAAGTCAGCGACGAAATCATGGTTTTGCGGATGGGGAATACGGTTGAATACGGGTCAACCGATCAGATCATCAACAACCCGCAGGAAGAGTACACGCAGGCTCTGGTCTCGGTCCGTTCGATCGAGCACGAGGAAAAACAGCCCACAGCGGAACCGCTGCTGAGCGTTGACGGTATCACCGCGCGCTACAAGGGGTTGAATTTCGACGTGCTGCACAACGTCAATGTCGAGCTTCATCCGGGTCAGACGCTGGCGGTTGTGGGTGAATCCGGGTCGGGTAAATCGACACTTGCCCGAGTGATCACCGGCCTGCTGCCGCCGCGCGACGGCGAGATTACGTTTGCCGGACGCAAGCTTTCGCCTGACCTTGCCGGACGATCCCGCGAGGACCTGCGCGAGTTGCAGATGATCTATCAGATGGCTGACGTGGCAATGAACCCGCGCCAGACAGTGGGTACGATCATCGGACGCCCGCTGGAGTTCTACTTCAACATGCGCGGTGCCGAAAAGCGCAAACGGGTCGTCGAACTGCTGGACGAGATCGAGTTGGGCGAGAAGTTCATCGACCGTTATCCGGCCGAGTTGTCCGGTGGCCAAAAGCAACGCGTCTGCATCGCGCGGTCACTGGCAGCCAAGCCCAAGATGATCATCTGTGACGAAGTGACATCGGCGCTCGACCCGCTTGTAGCGGACGGTATCCTCAAACTGCTGCTGGATTTGCAGAAGATCGAGGATGTGGCCTATCTGTTCATCACCCACGATCTGGCGACGGTTCGGGCGATCAGCGACAGCATCGCGGTGATGTATCAGGGACGCGTGGCCCGTTATGGTCCAAAGAGTCAGGTGCTCAGCCCGCCATTCGACGACTATACAGACCTTCTGCTGAGCTCGGTGCCCGAGATGCATCTGGGCTGGCTGGAAGAGGTCGTTGCCCATCGCAAAATGGAAAGTGCGGGGAACTGATCTCTGCGCCTGTAACATCACTTTGAAGAAATGGATTCCCGGCGTTTTGCACCTTGGCTGACGTCGGGAATTTATTATTTGGGACGCGATTTGGCAGGCGCGTGGTTTCAACTCGCGTATCGTCCGCATGAAATACTCAGATCAAAGGGCCAAGCCATGGACCGTAAACTACTATTGATCATTCTGGACGGAGTACCATACCGGAATTTCCGCCGCCTGTTCGGCAACCTCGAAGGCTGGGTCGACAGCGGCGAAGCTCGGGTGTGGAAGCACCGCGCAGTGCTGCCTTCAACTTCGGCCAGTTGCTATGCATCGATCCATACGGGCGTAACGCCGCAAGAACACGGCTGCACCGGAAACGGCAACGTCTTTCGCCTGAGCCATAAGGATGTCTTTAGCCAGGTACGTGAGGCCGGCGGCGTGACTGGGGCTGTCACACACAGTTTTTGGTCGCAGTTCTTCAACCGTCACCCGTTCGACTATGTCCGCGACGTCGAATATGACGAGCCAGAGAGCCAGACCATCAATCACGGTCGCTTTCACAGCATGACCGGCTACGGCAAAGACAACCAGATGACCCCGTCCGACGTCGATCTATTTGCCACCTTGACCAATCTGTGTCTGCGCTTTGGGCTGGACTATGGCATCCTGCACACCTGTACACTGGACAGCATGGGGCACCGTTTCTATCACGACTGCGAAGAAATGGATCATGCCTGCTTTGTTGCAGACGAGATGCTGGCCCCGTTCATCCCTCGCTGGCGCCAATTGGGGTATGAGGTGATCGTCACCGCCGATCATGGCCAAGACGAGCGCGGACACCACGGAGGGCGCAGCCCCCTGCAACAGGAAACCGCGCTGTATTACTTCGGCGAGGCCGACGGGCCTGACGTAGAAACCGTAATCGACCAGATCCAATTGGCCCCGACCATTCTGAGCCGATTGGGTGCGCCCCTCGCAGACACGATGAGGGCTAAGCCGTTCCTGATGTAACTGACTGACTTCAGTCGTAGGGCCAGATCTCTTGCCCCAGTGCTTCGATAGCGACCGAGATCCGTTCGAAGCTGTCTGCTGCGCGCTTTACCGAGGTTCGCGCGCGCAGGTACCCATGGACAAGGCCAGGTTCGTTGATCCAATGGGCCAGACCACCAGCTGCGCTGATCCGCTCGCAATAGTCCTTCCCGTCATCACGGAGCGGATCACAATCAGCAGTAATCACAACAGTAGGCGGCAGTTTCGAGAAATCATTGTCCTGTAAGGGCGCGTAAGTCGGATCGCCCTGAGGCGGGGTACCTGCGTATCGGACGGTTTCGTAGAATTTAATATCGTCCAGTGTCAGTAAAGGAGCATGGGCGTGCTCAAGATATGAGCCGCGCGATTGGTCTCCGCCAAAACCGGGGTAGATCAGCACCTGCCCCAGTATATTGTCCAACCGCCCGCGCGCATGGTGGGCGATAGCTGCTGCCAGATTTCCTCCCGCACTATCCCCGGCCAGAACAAGCGGGTCGCCATACTCAGCCGCCGCCCATTTCACAGCCGTCCAGCAATCCTGGAACTGCGCCGGATGCACATGTTCAGGGCACAGCCTGTAGTCAACTGAAACGACGCGGTATCCCGTTTGGGCACAGAACTCGGCACAGACATCATCATGGCTGTCCAGCCCGCCAACAACAAAGCCACCACCATGAAAATAGACGACCGTTCTGGTCGGATGTCCGGCGGTATAATGGCGGACCGGCACGCCATCGGCGTACAGGTCCTGGGTTTCGACACCGGCAGGGCGCGGTTGGCGAAACTGCTCGCACATCGTGTCATAGACGCGACGCTGGTCCTCGATGGACAAATCGACCGCATCATCCGGATAGCTTTCGGCCGTGCGGCGTATGAACGCCCAGGTTTCTTCGTCGATCAGGCGTTCATAGTCCATTGTTCCTCCGGCTTATTTGGACCACTCCCAGGGCCGGGTAAATGCGCCCAGGACTTTCGCGACATCGTCTTCCGAAGATCCGTTCGCGTCAAGCTGCGCGACAAGGCCACGCTTTTTATCGTCGATCACCAGAACAACCCGCGCAGCAAGACCCGCAGCGTCAAGAGCACCATTGTAGATGCGGGTGATGGCGTGTTTGCGCAGGTCCGGCTTGAACACCTTGCCGACCGCAGTTTTCGGCAACTCGTCAAGAATGGTTATATGCTTGGGTTGTGCGGCTCGCTCATGCACGTGAACTTTGCAATATTCCAGCAGCTCATTTTCAGTGACCGAAGCCCCATCGACCAATTCAACAAAGGCACAGGGCACTTCGCCCGAATGCGCGTCCGGCTGACCGATCGCCCCCGCGAAGGCAACTGCATTATGACCCAGCAGCGCCTCTTCGATTTCAGCAGGATCGATATTGTGACCACCGCGAATGATAAGGTCCTTGGCGCGACCGGTGATCCAAAGGTAGCCGTCTTCGTCAAACCGCCCCAGATCGCCCGTACGCAGGTATTTGTCAAAGTGGTAAAGACCAATGTTCTTGTCGGCCTCAGTATACGTGTTGCCTGCATACACACCGGGGTTCGAGATGCAGATCTCACCAATCTGATCAGTGCCGCACTCTGTCGGTCCATCCGGCCCATCCAGCAGGATTTTGACATCCGTATAGGGGAACGGAATGCCGATCGAACCGATCTTTTTCTCGCCATCCACGGGGTTGCACGAGACCAGACAGGTGGCCTCGGTCAGGCCGTAGCCTTCGACGATGGTGACACCCGTCGCCTCTTCGAAGCGGCGGAACAACTCCACCGGCAGCGGCGCCGAACCCGAAAATGCGGTTTTCACGCTTGAGATATCGGCATCCACCGGGCGTTGCATCTTGGCTGAAATCGCGGTTGGAACAGTGATGATAAAGCTCACTTTCCAGCGCTCGATCAGCTTCCAGAAATTGTCGAACACACCGTCACCGCGATAACCTGCAGGTGTCGGGAATATCACATGCGCACCTGACGAAACGGCGGCCATCACGATCACATGCACTGCAAAGACGTGGAACATCGGCAGCGGGCACATGATGACGTCATTCTCGTCAAACAACAGCGTGTTGCCCAGCCAGCCGTTGTAGATCAGGCCCGAGTATTTGTGTTGCGCCACCTTGGGCATCCCGGTGGTCCCACCGGTGTGGAAGAAACAAGCAACGCGATCATCCTTGCTGTCCTCGAATGTCAGCGTCGTTGGTTGCTTGGCAAGTTCCTTGTTGAAACTCTTGTAGTCCGCATGTGCCAGTTTTTCCTTTTCGCCCATCTTGGGGCGCAGGAAGGGAACCAGCCACGATTTGGGTGGCGTCAGGTACCGGTTCAGGTCAATTTCCAGAATGGTGTTGACCTTGGGCGCGTGGCGCACCGCCTCTTCCACCTTCTGGGCAACATCCGTTTTCGGGAAAGACTTTAGCGTAACAACCACTTTGGCGCCTGTCTCACGCAGGATCGCCGCAATCTGCTCGGGCTCCAGCAGCGGATTGATCGGGTTCACAATGCCCGCAACTGCACCGCCCATCATGGTAATCAGTGTTTCGTTACAGTTTGGCAGCACATAGGCCACCACGTCTTTTTCACCCACACCCAGCGAACGAAACAGGTTTGCCGCCTGATTGACCTTGCCCAGAAGTTCAGACCAGGTCAGGGTTTCGGCTTTGTCATTGGGGCCAGAAAAAAGCTGAAAACTGATGGCATTGTGGTTCGGGAACTTCCCCGCCGTGCGCGACAGGAGCTGATGGAAGGTGACAGGCAGATCCCGATCCTCCCACGACATTTCCTGTTCCATGCGCGTCTTGTCTTCCAATCCCACAAAGGCCATGTGGTTCCTCCCGTTTTTCTCCCGTGTTTTTGCACGAGCTTGTTGTTCGCAACCAAGATGGAAGCAAAACAACCCTCGCGCAAGCGAGGCCTTAGCCTTCAAAGGGGGTAAAATGTAGAATGACGCTACGGCGAATTCACAAATGCCCGCGCGTCACTCCTATTCTGCCGCAACGCCATCTGTGAACTGCAGTCGTGCAAGGCGCGCATATAGCCCATCTTGGGACACCAGATCATCATGGCTGCCCTGCGCCACGATACGGCCTTCTTCCAGCACGACAATACGGTCGGCTTTCTTTACAGTCGCCAATCTGTGCGCGACGATCAGGGTCGTGCGACCGGCACGCATCTGATCCACGGCGCCCTGCACCGCACGTTCACTCTCCGCATCAAGAGCCGAGGTCGCCTCGTCCAGCAGCAGCACGGGTGCGTCGCGTAAAATGGCGCGGGCGATTGCGATACGCTGTTTTTGCCCACCCGACAGCATGACACCGCGTTCGCCGACAAAACTGTCATACCCATCGGGCAAGGCGGCAATGAAATCATGTGCGATGGCGGCACGGGCTGCGGCTTCTACTTCGGCATCCGTTGCGTCCAGACGACCGAAGCGAATGTTTTCGCGGGCTGAGGCGGCAAAGATCACCGGATCCTGAGGCACCAAAGACATAAACTTCCGGAAATCTGTGCGATCCAATTCCCGCAGATCATGGCCATCCAGCATCACTCGGCCCGAATTTGGGTTGTAGAACCGTTGAATCAATTGAATGATCGTCGTCTTGCCCGCCCCTGACGGCCCGACAAAGGCAACGGTCTCGCCCGGGTTTACCTGAAGCGACAAGTGATCCAGCGCGATTGTATCGGGGCGCGCGGGATAGCGAAAACTGACATCTTCGAACCGGATTTCGCCTCGGACGTCCTTTGGCAAAGGAGCGGGGTTAACGGGGTCCGAAACCGTATCTTCGGCATTCAGCAATTCGACAAGACGCTCGGTGGCTCCGGCTGCGCGCTGAAGCTCGCTCCAAATCTCGGACAGGGCCGCAACAGAACCCGCCATGATGATCGAGTAGATCACGAATTGAATCAAAACGCCTTCGGTCATCACACCGTTGCGCACGTCATTTGCACCCATCCACAGAACGCCGACGATACCTGAAAATACCAGAAAGATCACAATCACCGTCAGCACTGCACGGGTCTGAATCCGACGCAGTGAAACAGTATAGGACATCTCGGTCATCTCATCGAATTGCTGGCGGCTGGCTTGTTCGTGGGTAAAGGCCTGCACCGTCTGTACCGCCCCCAATGCCTCGCCCGCGTTTCCGGATGACGCCGCAATCCAATCCTGGTTTTCGCGGCTGATCACGCGCAGACGCCGACCCAGAATCAATATCGGCACCACCACCACGGGGATAAGCAGCAAGACAAGCCCGGTCAGCTTGGCCGAGGTCAACAGCATCAGAACCAGCCCGCCGATAAACATCAGCATATTGCGCAGCGCGATGGAAACAGATGAGCCAAGAACCGATTGGATGAGGGTCGTGTCGGTGGTAATCCTGCTCAGCACTTCACCGGTCATAATACGTTCGTAGAATTCGGGGCTCATGCCGATCACGCGATCGAACACAGCCTTGCGGATATCGGCAACCACACGTTCCCCCAACCGTGTGACCAACGCATATCTGATACCGGTTCCCGCAGCCAGAACAGCGGCAATGCCCAACGCTGCCAAAAAGTACCAGTCCAGCAATTCACCGTCCTGAATGCGGAAATTGTCAACCACGCGTCGCACGGCCAATGGCAGGGTCAACGTCATGCTGGCCGTCAGGATCAGAGCCAGTGTCGCCCCGATCATCAATAACCTGTAAGGCTTCATAAAGGGCCAGAGCGACCCCAGCACCCCGATTTTCCTTGAGCGGGCCCGCTCTTCGCTAGCGCCAGGAGCCGCTGATTGTGCTGGTTTATTGGCGGTCTGTCTTGCCATGTCCGGCCCTTGTGAATTGAACGCTACAAAGTGAACGCTTTCTTGGCCTCAGCCGTCGTTCCGGTCAAGCATTCCTGCCAAAAACAGCCAGCCATAAGGGCCATTTGACGCAGAAATCAGTGGGGATTGGAGCGGGTAGACGGAATCGAACCGACATAGCCTGCTTGGAAGGCAGGGGCTTTACCATTAAGCTATACCCGCAAATGGTTTGCGCTGGTTAAGTCATGCGCCGGGGCGCGTCAAGCGGGAAGTGTGAAAATTCGCGCGACCAAAACCGTGATATTTCCCGGTGGATGTACGGCCTTCAATCGTGACTGCGGAATATCCGCGTCGAGGAGAAAAACCGCTCAAGTTCCTCGATGCGTTCCTTGCTTTCTTCCCACCGTGCCTCTTGCACTTCAGCGATCAGGGTCTCCGATATCAGCTGTAGCGCTATTGTTGAATCCCAGCTGGATGGCGCCTCGACCAGTGCGTGAAAGGTGTAGTTGGCGGTCTTGCCTATCGGTGATCCCCATTGGTCGGTGAACAGGATAACCGTCACACCGCGGCTTGATGCGACCTGCGCCAATTTCTCGAGATAGGCCTCGTATCGGCGGATATCAAAAATCACCAGAACCGAGGTTTCATCCATATCAAGCAGGTACTGCGGCCAAACGTTTGCCGAATTGCCCAGCATCGTCACATTGGGTCGAATAATCTGCATGTGATTGAACAGATAGTCCGCATTTGAACGCGTGATACGCCCGCCCACGACGTAAAGATGGCGATCCGTATTTGCCAGAAGCTGGGCAACGGTGTCGAACATCTCTTTGTCCAGACGTTCCAGCGTGTGGCGCATATTTGTCCAAACAGCCTGCGCAAACCGCGTTGTGGGATGCTCCGCCGCGTCATCCACAACCCAGGCATCCCGTTTCGAGATCGGCTTTTTGATCTGTGCCGCCACCTCTTCTCGCAGGGCGTCCTGCAGGGCGGGAAAACCGTCGAAACCCAGCTTGCGTGCCATACGTATGACCGTCGGGGTCGAGACCTGCGCGGCAGCGGCCAGCTTGGTGATCGATTGCAAGCCGGTCATTGGATAATCCTGCAAAAGTACCGAGGCCAGCTGCCGTTCTGACCGTGTCAGATCGTCAAGCTCTTCCTGTATCCGCTGTTTGACAAGTTTCGCAACGGTGGCCATCGGCACCTTCATTTCTCAAATTTTTTACAGGATATGATTGTTTGTAATTTTGTCTACAGTAATTTTCTTGACAGGTCTGAGGTTGCTGTAACAAATGCTTCTTATGCACCACGATTCCGAGACACCAATGCTACTACCAACCGAAGCTCCAGCAGCCCGCGCGCAGAATGCCAACGGCCGGGCGCAGTGCGTTTTGGTATGCGAACATGCTAGCCGATTCATCCCAGCGTCATTGAACGGATTGGGCCTGACTGAGGACGCAGCATTGTCTCATGCAGCATGGGATATTGGCGCATTGGCGCTTTCGGTCGAACTGACGAAGGCCTTGGACGCGCCGCTGGTTCATTCCTGCATCAGCCGACTTGTTTACGACTGCAACCGCTCACCTGAACGTGCAGATGCAATGCCGCAGGTAAGCGAAGTGTTTTCCATCCCCGGCAACGAAAGCCTGACGGACGCTCAACGTGCCCAAAGGATCCGCGAGGTTTATGAGCCGTTCAAACAACTGTTGTCGTCTACTCTGGACGCACGGGAGCGGCCGCCTGTCGTAGTCACGATGCACAGCTTCACGCCCGTCTACAATGGAAAGACCCGATCAGTCGAACTGGGCATTCTTCATGACGAAGACGACAGGGCGGCCCAACTTATGCTGCGCTGTGCCAAGGGCTCGGGTCTGAAAGCCGCGTTGAACGAACCTTACTCTGCCACGGATGGCGTCACGCATACATTGCAGGAACATGCGATCAGTCGGGGGCTTCCGAATGTCATGGTCGAGGTTCGAAACGATCTCATCGACACTCCAACGGGAGTCGACCGCATTGCCGGGATCCTGACGCCGATCCTGCAAACGGTAATTGATGCGTATTCGCACACAGAGGCGAAACAATGAGAGTTGAGGTATCGAGATGAAGTTCTTGCGGGGCTACGTGGCGGTCATTGATCGAACGAACCGCTGGATCGGGCGCGTCGTCATGTACGGCATATTCGTCATGATGGGTATTCTGTTCTGGTCTTCGGTCTCGAAAACCTTTTTCGTACCGTCGCTCTGGACACTCGAGATGGCTCAGTTCGCCATGGTGGCCTACTATATGCTTGGTGGCCCTTATTCGATCCAGATGGGGTCAAACGTGCGAATGGACCTGCTTTATGGCGAATGGTCTCATCGCCGCAAGGCCTGGACGGATGCCTTCACAGTCGTATTCCTGATCGTTTATCTGGTCATCTTGCTGTGGGGCGGGTGGGACAGCCTGATGTATTCCTTCCAATATGGTGGTGAGCGCAGCGCGACCATCTGGCGACCCTACCTTTGGCCGGTCAAGCTGATCATGGTTATCGGTATCTTCCTGATGCTGCTGCAAGCCATATCAGAATTGTTCAAAGATATTCTGCGCCTGTGCGGCGACGATATCCCGCGTGAGGTAATCTGATGTCATACGAGATGATTGCCTTGCTGATGTTCGCATCAATGATGCTTATGATGCTGACCGGCCAGCGCGTCTTTGGTGCAATCGGCTGTGTCGCTGTGGTTTCGGCCTTGTTCCTATGGGGGGATCGGGGCGGCTACGATCTGGGTTTTGCCGCTGCGATCAAGGTCATGAAGTGGTACCCGCTGCTGACACTGCCCATGTTCATCTTCATGGGATACATCCTTTCCGAAAGTCGGATCGCAGATGACCTTTACAAGATGTTCCATGTCTGGATGGGCGGCTTGTCCGGTGGTCTGGCTGTCGGAACCATCGGGCTGATGGTTCTGATCTCGGCAATGAACGGGTTGTCCGTTGCAGGTATGGCAATCGGCGCTACGATCGCCTTGCCGGAACTGCTGCGTCGGAACTATGACAAGCGCATGGTGACCGGCGTCATTCAGGCCGGATCATCCCTTGGGATTCTGGTGCCACCTTCCGTTGTTCTGGTTCTTTATGCCATGATCGCGCGGCAACCCGTCGGCCAGCTATGGCTTGCCGGAGTGATACCCGGGCTGATGATGGCGGCCATGTTCATCATCTACATTGTCATCCGTTGCCGCATCAACCCGTCGCTCGGCCCGGTCCTGCCCGCGGAAGACCGCGACATTCCGTTGCGAGAAAAGCTGCTGCTGTTGCAAGCCGGATTGTTACCCTTGGGCATTTTCATGGTGATGATGGTCCCTTTTGTTAACGGCTGGACTTCGTTGGTGGAATCCTCCGCCATCGGCGCCACCACGGCCATGCTGGCTGCCTTTCTGAAAGGACGGCTGACACGCACGGTTTTCGAGAATTCAATTCGGCACACCCTGGGCATCTCGTGTATGTTCATGTGGATCATTCTGGCGGCTCTGGCTTTTGGCGCTGTCTTCGACGGGTTGGGTGCGGTCAAGGCAATCGAAAGCCTGTTCACCGAAAAACTGGGTCTTTCCCCGTGGATGATCCTGGTTCTCATGCAGCTCAGCTTTATCCTGATGGGTACGTTTCTGGACGATACTGCCATGCTGGTTATCGTCGCGCCGCTTTACGTTCCGCTGGTGGGTGCGCTTGGTTTTGATCTTATCTGGTACGGCGTGCTTTATACGATCACCACGCAGATCGCATATATGACGCCGCCATTCGGCTATAACCTGTTCCTGATGCGCGCGATGGCCCCCCCGGAGATTTCGCTGCGCGATATCTACAGTTCGATCGTTCCTTTTGTTCTGGTGATGGTCTGCGCCTTGGCCATAATCATCATCTTTCCTGAAATCGCGCTTTGGCTGCCGAATTATGTCTATGGAAATTAAGTCACAAGACCCCGGCAAGGGGCGAAGTTCAGCAAGACTAAACAGAGGAGAAAGACAATGACTACAAGACGCAGATTTCTAAGTTCCGCCGGTCTGGCGGGGGCCGCCACACTGGCATCTCCTGCGATCGTCAAAGCGCAATCCGCCATCAAGTGGCGGTTCCAGACCTATGCCGGTGGCGCATTGGGCGAACATGTAACCAAGCCAGCCATCGATTACATCAACGCCAATGCCAATGGCGAACTTGAGATCGAACTGTTCTATGCGGACCAGATCGTTCCGACAGGTGAACTGTTCCAGGCCCTGCAACGCGGCACGATTGACGGTGTGCATTCAGACGACGATTCCATGGCTTCGCCTACTCCGCTGCGTCAGTTCGGTGGTTATTTCCCCTTCGCCACCAAGCATATTCTGGACGTTCCGGTGCTGTTCAACCAGTACGGTCTGGCTGATATCTGGCGCTCGGAATATGAGAAGGTTGGCGTGACGTGGCTGTCGGCAGCGGGTCAGGACCCCTGCAACTTCAACACCAAAAAGGAAATCAAGAGCCTTGGCGACCTGGATGGGCTGAAGCTCTATACCTTCCCGACGGCCGGGCGTTTCCTGGCCAAGTTTGGTGTTGTGCCGGTCAATATCCCTTACGAAGACGCGGAAGTGGCGGTACAAACCGGTGAGTTGGACGGAATGGCCTGGTCGGGCATCACTGAAGATTACACTGTTGGCTGGGCCAATGTGACCGACTATTTCCTGACCAACAACATCTCAGGCGCGTGGATCGGATCCTGGTTTGCAAACCAGGAACGCTGGGCCGAGTTGCCTGACCACCTGAAATCGGTTGTGATGGCAGGTGTCGAAGCAGGCCACACCTATCGTAACCAGTGGTATTGGGGCGGCGAAGCGGCCTTGCGCGCGAATGGCGACAAACTGCAGTTGCGACAGGTTCCGGCGGCAGAATGGAAAGAAGTGGAAAATGCCGCTATCGAATTCTGGGACGAGGTCGCACAGGAAGGCGAAATTCACCAGAAGATCGTTGGCATCTTCCGTGAGTACAACTCGGTCATCAACCAGGCCGGCGCTCCTTACACTTTCGATTGATATCAAAACAGGGGCGCTGTCATGCGGCGCCCCTACTCAACGCATGAGGTTTGTTTCATGACCGCAACTCTGACTTTCGAAACCCTGAAATCGCTTGTCGCAGACGGCGCGATCGACACTGTATTGGTTTGCATGGTTGACATGCAGGGTCGGTTGATGGGCAAGCGTTTTCATGCAGGTCATTTTGTGGCTGGCGCGTGGGAAGAGACCCATTGCTGTAATTATCTGCTGGCCACGGACCTCGAGATGGCGACGCCGGATGGGTATGCCTCGACCAGTTGGGAGCGGGGTTATGGCGACTATGTGATGAAGCCAGACCTGAGCACATTGCGCCCGGTGCCCTGGCTGGAGGGCACCGCGATGGTGATGTGCGATATGCTGGATCACCACACCCATGAGGAAGTGTCACATGCGCCGCGCTCGATCCTGAAAAAGCAGGTGAACCGCCTGAAGGCGATGGGGTATGAGGCGATGTGCGCCACCGAGCTGGAATTCTTCCTGTTCGCGAAAAGCTTTGATGCGATCCGCAAGGAAGGGTTCCGCGATCTGGAGCCGATCTCGGGGTATAACGAAGATTATCACATTCTGCAGACCACCAAGGAAGAGCATGTGATGCGCCCGATCCGGAACCACCTGTGGGATGCGGGTATTCCGGTCGAGAACACCAAAGGTGAAGCCGAGGCCGGACAGGAAGAACTGAACATCAAATACGCGCCTGCGATGGACACGGCAGAGTATCACTCGATCGCCAAGAACGCGGTGAAAGAGATCGCCTGGCAGCAGGGTCATGCGGCGACCTTCCTGCCGAAATGGCATCATGAAAGGGTTGGCAGCTCGTCGCATGTGCATCAGTCGCTTTGGGCGGATGGCAAACCTGCCTTCTATGATGCCGGGGATGAACTGGGCATGTCGGCGCTGATGAAAAGCTATATGGCCGGTCTGCTGAAATACGCTGCCGATTACACGTATTTCATGGCGCCGTACATCAACAGCTACAAGCGGTTCATGAAGGGCACCTTTGCGCCGACGCGGATCATCTGGTCGGTAGACAACCGTACGGCTGGGTACCGCCTGTGCGGGGATGGAACCAAGGCGATACGGGTCGAGTGCCGTATTCCGGGATCGGACATGAACCCTTATCTGGCGATTGCAGGGATGCTGGCGGCAGGGATCGCGGGGATCGAAGAAGGGCTGGAGTTGCAGCCGCCGACCAAAGGCGATGTCTATCAGGGAGAGACGGGAAAGATCCCGGGTACTTTGAAGGATGCACGCAACGCTTTGCGCGGGTCACAGATGCTGCGCGCGGCCATGGGCGATGACGTTGTCGATCACTATACCCGCGCGGCTGAGGTCGAAATCGAGGAATTCGAACGCGTGGTAACCGATTGGGAAATTGCCCGCGGGTTTGAGCGGGCTTGAGATGGAGGAAGCGAGGGGCCGGCCCCTCGCGCACCCCGGAATATTTTTGGCCAGATGAAGCAGGGATCCTGCTCTCTTTAGAGATGGAGTGACTATGGGGCAGATGTTGCAATGTGTCTCGCCGATCGATGGATCGGTACTTGCCGAACGAGAAGTACTGTCTCGGGATGCAGCGTTTGAGATTGCTGACCGTGCGCGGGCGGCGCAGGCCGGATGGGCAGCGCGACCGTTGCAGGAGCGGATTGATCTGGTGATGGCGGGCGTCGCGGCCGTCGGCGCAATGAATGATGAGATTGTTCCGGAACTGGCCCATATGATGGGCCGCCCGGTGCGCTATGGCGGCGAGTTTGGGGGATTCAACGAACGCGCCAGCCATATGGTAAAGATCGCCGAGACGTCACTGGCAGATATTGCCGTGGGCGAGGATGAAACCTTCAAACGCTATATCAAACGTATTCCGCATGGGGTGGTCTTTGTAGTTGCCCCTTGGAACTATCCTTACATGACGGCGATCAACACGGTGGCGCCCGCGCTGATCGCGGGCAACACGGTTGTTCTGAAGCACGCAACCCAGACTTTGTTGGTTGGTGAGCGGATGGCGCAGGCGTTCCATTCGGCGGGGGTGCCCGAAGACGTGTTCCAGAACGTGTTCCTCAGCCACGACGTGACCAATGACCTAATCGCGGGTAACGCGTTCGATTTTGTGAACTTCACCGGTTCGGTCGGTGGCGGTCAGGCCATGGAGCGTGCGGCGGCGGGGACCTTTACGGGCGTGGGCACCGAACTGGGCGGCAAGGATCCGGGTTATGTCATGGACGACGCCGATCTGGACGCGGCGGTCGATACGTTGATCGACGGCGCGATGTTCAATTCGGGCCAGTGTTGCTGTGGGATCGAGCGGATTTACGTTCACGAAAGCCTGTATGATGACTTTGTCGCCAAGGCCGTTGAGATCGTGAAAGGCTACAAACTGGGCAATCCGCTGGACGCCGAAACAACTATTGGTCCGATGGCCAATGTGCGTTTCGCTGACGAGGTGCGCGCGCAGATTGCCGAAGCGGTTGAGGCCGGTGCGGTCGCGCATATTGAAGCCTTCCCCGAGGATGACGGCGGCGCATATCTCACGCCACAGATCCTGACCAATGTCACCCATGATATGCGGGTGATGCGGGACGAAAGCTTTGGCCCGGTGGTGGGCATCATGAAAGTGTCCTCGGATGCCGAGGCCATCGCGCTGATGAATGACAGCGAATTTGGCCTGACTGCCAGCCTTTGGACCCGCGATGTGGACCGAGCGGCGCGTGTGGGCGACCAGATCGAGACCGGCACCGTCTTTATGAACCGGGCCGACTATCTGGATCCTGGGCTGTGCTGGACCGGTTGCAAGAATACCGGACGCGGCGGTGGTCTTTCGGTCATCGGCTATCACAATCTCACCCGTCCAAAATCCTACCACCTGAAGAAGGTCACGGGCTAAGGACGACGGCCTGCTCGGGGCTGACCCCCTCACCCGAGCAGGTCTCAAATCACAAAGGAAACCTGACATGTCACTTGTTGGAAACTGGTCCTATCCGACCGCAATCAAATTTGGTGCCGGGCGCATCAAGGAACTGCCCGCAGCCTGTGCCGCAGCCGGGATGAAGAAACCTCTGCTGGTCACGGACAAAGGGTTGGCCGATCTGCCGATCACATCGGCGACGCTGGATATCATGGAGGCGGCTGGTCTGGGCCGCGGTCTATTCAGTGATGTGGACCCAAACCCAAATGAGAAAAACCTCGACGCAGGCGTTGCGGCATACAAGGCCGGTGGGCACGATGGTGTGATTGCCTTTGGCGGCGGCTCGGGGCTGGATCTGGGCAAGATGGTCGCCTTCATGTGCGGCCAGACGCGCCCGGTATGGGACTTTGAGGATATCGGCGACTGGTGGACCCGCGCCGACGCGGATGCAATCGCGCCGATCATTGCGGTTCCAACGACTGCGGGGACCGGGTCCGAGGTTGGTCGTGCCAGTGTCATCACCAATTCCGAGACCCACGCCAAGAAGATCATCTTCCACCCCAAGGTCCTGCCGACGGTGGTGATCTGCGATCCGGAACTGACGGTTGGGATGCCCAAATTCATCACCGCAGGCACCGGTCTGGACGCCTTCGCGCATTGCGTCGAAGCCTATTCGAGCCCGCTTTATCACCCGATGAGCCAGGGCATCGCACTGGAAGGTATGCGTTTGGTGAAAGACTATCTGCCGCGCGCCTACGCAGATGGCAACGACATTGAGGCCCGCGCCCAGATGATGAGCGCGGCGGCCATGGGCGCGACCGCGTTCCAGAAGGGACTGGGTGCGATCCACGCCATGAGCCACCCGGTTGGCGCGCACTTTAACACTCATCACGGCACCACAAACGCGGTCTGTATGCCTGCCGTGCTGGACTTTAACGCCCCCGCCATCGCCGACCGGTTCCAGAACGCTGCCGCCTATCTGGGCATCAAAGGCGGGTTCGATGGCTTCCGCGCCTTTGTGCAGGAATTCAACGACAGCCTTGGTATCCCGCGAAAGCTGGCAGACCTCGGCGTGACCGAAACCTCAATCCCAACCCTCGTCGAAGGCGCAATCATCGACCCTTCATGCGGCGGGAACCCGATTCAGTTGACCAAAGAAAACCTGACACAGCTGTTCAAAGCAGCACTGTAAGAACGCAAGCGCCCGGCAAGGAACCTGCCGGGCGCTTTAAGAACTGTTCTACTGGTGCCGGATCAATGCCCGGTCAGTACCAGAGTGTTGACCGGCATCAGGATCAGGCGCAAACGCAAACCTGCCGCATGGACCACGCCAATTGTGTCAACCACATGCAGGAAAGCAGCTTGCCAAAAGCCCAAATCCTCGTGTTCCAGACGGTCATGGTTGTCGGTGTAGACATTGGCCAGACAGTTGCTGCCTGGAGGAATGTCATCGGCCATACCTTTATACAGCGGCTCCATAAAGACCAGAATTGATCCGGGATTAGTATTGTTCTGTACATCCCGCAATTCATCTGATGGACGGATCTGGCCGGACGGTATGACATCCTGCACCTCGACCACCACAGTGGGGATAACGGTGAAAGGCTTGGTCATGCAGCCCAACTCACCGATCATACCTGGCTTGATCACCTGAGCAGACAGCTGGTTGAAAGCCGCCTGAAAACGGTCATGTCCGGTATGCGATGGAACGAGGATGCCAGCAGGACGCAACAAGGGGCTCACGTAATCACCGACTTGCAGGCTAAACTGCTCGACCCGTCCGGTAACACCGGCGACAATCAGTGTTTTGTCCAACTCGGTTTGCGCGGCGTCCAGCTGTGCTATGGCACTGGCCAGTTGCGCGGGGATCAGCTCCTCGATCTGCTGTTCAACTGCCGCACGTCTGGATTCGGCCGCAACAACCTGCGCCTCACGCTCGGCAACAAGGTTTTCCAACCGCTCAATCTCGGTCAGTCGGACAGCGCTTGAACCTTGGTCGCGCAGGGTCGTATTTCTTTCAAGATCTTCCAAGGACTGCGCCAAAGCCGCCTTGGCACCGGCAATACCGGCATCAGCCTCGGCCAGATCAGTTTCAGCCACGCGCAGCGAGGCCTGAACCTGTGCAATCTGTGCATTTGCCGCCTGAACCTGCGCTGCCTGGCTGAAATCTTCGATCCTGAAAATCGGCTGACCAGCGGTTACCAACTCGTTATTCTTGACGAATATTTCCGAAACGCGACCGCCAAGTTGCGGCAGGATCGTCACGGTTCGAAAATAGGACGCTGCGGTTTTACTGGCTGGGTGAAAATAGAACAGCGTGGTGATTACCGTCAGCGCCAGAATGGCACAGGTCGTAAGGCCCCAGCGCAATTCGTACCACATGGTGAAAAGGGTGATCTCGTGACCGATACGTTTGCCCTGAACAAACCGGCGGAACAGATAATCAGGCAGCACCGTGATCAGGGCGCAAAGCAGGGTCTCAATCATGTGTTTTGCTCCTGCACGTCGGTGACTTCTGAAACGCCAGGGGTTGGAGCAGGTGCCTCGGGCACCGGTTCCGGAGCACTTGCACCTCCAAGAGAACGAATGGCATCGGCGATGTTTCTAAGCGGGGAGGCGAAATCCGGAAACTGAAACCCTGCGACCAGTACGGCGGCAATCCAGAATATCCCGTTATGTGTAAACAGGGCCAGCAGTGCCAGAATGCCCACCAACTGAAATTGCGGATGGTTGTTCTCGTGCGCCATTTTTTCCGGAACCGAATGAAGCGTCAGGTACCCAACACCGATCAGCACCACGAGAATGACAAAGAAGACGACCATAGCCGAAAAAAGGTAATCGCTTCCGTCAGCTGCGACGATATATCGGGGAATGTGCCCAGTGGCCATTGGATGAAGATCTGCTGCGGTCACCTTGCCCTCCTGTTCGTTTTGATACTTCTTTGAACGGGTTGAAGCCCAAATTCAAGGCTGCATATATTTTGGAGATTCTTCGAAATGCCAAGTGCTTGACCCAGAGAGCTAAATGAAACCCAGAAAACTTGTGGCGAACCTGCTGCGGAAGGAACACAAATAATGATCGATTTCCTCGTCATCGGGGGCGGAATTGCCGGGTTGAGTGCGGGCGCGCGCTTGTCGGAACATGGAACCGTGATGGTTTTGGAGGCCGAAGACGCCTTGGGGTATCACGCGTCGGGTCGCTCGGCAGCCCTGTTTGAGCAAAGCTATGGTCCGCCATCCGTGGTGGCGCTGAACACGGCTGGGACCGCGTTCCTGCACACACAGAACGGTGGGTACCTGACACGGCGCGGACTGATGTTGATCGGTTCGTTTGACCAAAGCGTGGTTTTCGAAGCCGACCGCAAGGATCTGAACATGGAAAGAATTCCCATCGATCAGGCGGTTTCGAGCGTTCCGATCCTGAACCCGGCCAAGGTGGGTTTCGCGGCTATCAGTGAAGCTGCGTTTGACATCGATACCGATCGCCTGTTGCAAGACTTCGCGCGGGCCATTCGCCAGAACGGAGGAACCGTTGCAACGAAAAGCAAAGTAACCGGTATTCGAAAAGAGCGGCATTGGCTGGTCGAGGCCGGGCAAATCTTCGAAGCCCGCAATTTGGTGAATGCGACCGGTGCATGGGTGGACGAGATCGCCATGCTTGCCGGGATACCACCTATCGGCATCACTCCTCGCCGCCGATCCATGGCGCGGCTGCCCGCCCCCGGGGGCCATGATGTATCCGGATGGCCCATGATGCTGGGCACGGGTGAAACATGGTACGCCAAACCGGACGCGGGCAAGCTGCTTGTTTCGCCTGCCGAAGCCGACCCGGTACCACCTCAGGACGCCTATGCCGACGATATGGTGCTGGCCGAAGGTCTGGCGCGCTATGAAGAACTGATGACCGAACCAGTAACACGCGTCGAAACAAACTGGGCAGGATTGCGCAGTTTCGCACCAGATGGAACCTTGGTGCTTGGGCCTGACCCGATTGATCCATCGTTCATCTGGTCTGCGGGTCAAGGCGGGTATGGTTTCCAAACAGCACCGGCAGCTTCGCAGTTGTTGTGTGATCTGGTCGTTGGAAACACGCCGGTGCTGGATCCAGACAGCGTCAAATCGCTGACCCCAAACAGGTTGGACAGATGATAAAACGCAATCTACCGCCCTCTGCGAGTGTCGCCAACGCGGGTGAGGATGGAAAACTGGTGGCCCCGGCAGCGACGCGAAACTTGGATGCGCTTTGTGCGTTGCTACAAGACTGGGCACCGCGCCGCGGGCACGCGCTGGAGATTGCAAGCGGAACCGGTCAGCATGTCTGTGGATTTGCTGATTTGCTGCCCGATCTGACGTGGCATCCCACCGAACCTGACCCTGAGCGCCGCAATAGCATCGACGCCTATGCCAGCGCCTTACCCAACGTGGCAGGCGCCGAACATCTGGACGCAACGAATTCGGGCTGGCATACCCGCTTTCCTTCGCAGGACCTGATCGTCTTGATCAACCTGATACATTTGATCAGTTGGCAGGACACCAGAACCATTTTCGCCGAAATCGCTCAGTCCCTGACTGAAAATGGGAGGTTCGTTTTGTACGGCCCATTCAAACGCTCGGGCCAATTGACAAGCGACGGGGACAAAAGGTTTCACGAGGCTCTGATCGGACAAGACCCCGACATTGGATACAAGAACGACGAAGATGTCCTTGGCCTGTTCCAGGAAGTTGGGTTGCGCGTGTTGAAAACCATCGACATGCCCGCAAACAACCTTGCATTTGTTTCCGAGCGCCCGGCCAACTGATCGAGATCAAGGTCAACTTACCACTGCCCGCACATATTCCCGTTATCTTATATGAAAAAGGCACTCAAAATGGCTTGGCAAGAAAAGCTTTCGGCAACACGAACCAGTTTGCGCAACCTCAACGGGGCCATTCCCGACACTTCGCGCGCATTCGGCACGCTTGGGAAGGCTGTGAAGGAAGGTGGAACGCTCGACTATAAAACCAAGGAATTTATTGCGTTAGGCATGTCGGTGTCGCTCCGCTGCGAACCCTGCATTACCCTGCACACCGATGCGTTGGTCAAAGCGGGCGCAACGCGCGAAGAGGTGTCCGACGTTTTGGGTATGGCCATTCAGATGGGTGGTGGACCAGCTATGATGTATGCTGCCAAGGCGTTGGAATGTTTCGACGAACTATCCGCGTAACCAACAGAAAAGGCCCCGGAAATTCCGGGGCCTTAGATTGATCAGCCGTCCTTGCGGATGGTTTCGTTTTTCGGATCATAGGGGCTGTCGCATGTCACGACAGCATCCCACAACTTGTCCTGCATCTTGACCTTCAGCTTGGTGCCTTCGACCGCCAGATCAGGCTTCACATAGCCCATCCCGATCGACTTCTCGAACGCGACAGAATAGCCGCCCGAGGTCAGTCGACCTACACGCTCGCCTTCCGGCGTATACAGCGCCTCGCGGCCCCACGGGTCAGCATCGGCCGGACCGTCGATCAGCAAGGTGCAGCACTTGACGCGCACACCGGTCTCTTCCAGCTTGGCCTTGCCGTGGAAGTCCTTGGACAGGTCGACAAAGCGCGGCAGGTCGGCTTCCAGCGGGGTCGCATCGCGGCCCAGCTCGGTGCCAAAGGCGCGATAGGATTTCTCCTGACGCAGCCAGTTCTGGGCACGGGCACCGACCAGTTTCATGCCGTGCTTTTCACCGGCTTTTTCCAGCAGGTCGAACAGGTAGTTCTGCATCTCGATCGGATGGTGCAGTTCCCAGCCCAGCTCACCGGTATAGGCCACGCGGATCGCGTTCACGGGGCACATGCCCAGTTCGATCTGACGGGCCGACAACCATGGGAAGCGCTTGTTGGACAGTGCGGTTTCCGGATCGGCGTCCTTGATGACTTCTTTCAAAACGTCACGCGACTTGGGTCCGGCGATGGCGAAGACGCCCCATTGCGTGGTCACGTCCTGGATTTCGATGTAACCGAACTCCGCCATCTTGTCCTCGGCCGCTTTACGCAGGTAGTCGGCGTCGTACTCAGTCCATGCACCGGCAGAGACGATGTAGTAGTTGTTCTCGCCATTGCGGACGATGGTGTATTCGGTGCGGGTGGTGCCATTCGAGGTCAGCGCGTAGGTCAGGTTGATACGACCGACCTTGGGCAGCTTGTTGCAGGTGAACCAATCCAGGAACTGCGTGGCACCGGGGCCTTTGACAACATGCTTGGTGAAGGCCGATGCGTCGATCAGGCCAACGCCTTCGCGGATCGCTTTGGCCTCTTCGACGGCATATTGCCACCAGCCGCCACGGCGGAACGAGCGTGCTTCCTTGTCGAAATTCTCGGGCGCGTCCAGCGGGCCGTAATAGTTCGGGCGTTCCCAGCCATTCACCCAGCCGAATTGAGCACCGCGGGCTTTCTGGCGATCATAGGCCGGAACGGTCCGTAGCGGACGGCAGGCTTCACGCTCTTCATCCGGGTGGTGCAGGATGTAGACATGCTCGTAGCATTCTTCATTCTTGCGTGCCGCGAACTCGGTGGTCATCCAGTTGCTGCTGTAACGCTTAGGGTCCAGCGATGCCATGTCGATCTCGGCTTCGCCATCGACCATCATCTGTGCCAGATAATAGCCGGTGCCGCCCGCAGCGGTGATGCCAAAGCTGAAACCCTCAGCCAGCCACATGTTGCGCAAACCCGGAGCCGGACCAACCAGCGGGTTGCCATCCGGTGTATAGCAGATCGGGCCGTTGAAATCATCCTTCAGGCCGGATTCGGCACAGGACGGCACGCGCTCGGCCATTGCCATGTACTGCTCGGCGATCCGGTCCAGATCCAGCGGGAACAGGTCAGCGCGGAAGCTGTCCGGAACGCCGAATTCGAACTGCGCAGGGGCGCCGTGTTCGTAGATACCAAGAATCCAGCCACCGCGTTCTTCACGTGCATAGGATTCGTTGTCGGCATCGCGGACAACGGGGTGCTCTGGGTTGCCTGCTTCGCGCCATTTGACCAACTCGGGGTCTTTGTCCATGACGATAAAGGTGTGTTCGACCGGGATTGCAGGCATTTTGATGCCCAGCACCTTGGCAGTGCGCTGCGCGTGGTTGCCCGACGCGGTCACAACATGTTCGGCGGTGATTACGACCTGCTCGTCGGAAGGCACCAGGTTGCCGCCCTTTTCGACCATCTTGGTGCAGGTCACTTCCCAGTGCGTGCCGTTCCAATGGAAGGCGTCAGCCTGCATCTTGCGCACGATTTCGACGCCACGCTGACGGGCCCCCTTGGCCATCGCTTGGGTCACGTCGGCAGGGTTAATATAACCGTCCTCGGTGTGATAGATCGCGCCCTTCAGATCCGATGTCTCGATCAGCGGCCAGCGTTCCTTGATCTGGTCCGGGGTCAGCCATTCGTATTTCACATCACAGGTTTCGGCGGTCGAGGCATAGAGCATGTATTCGTCCATACGCTCTTGCGTCTGTGCCATGCGCAGGTTGCCCACAACCGCGAAGCCCGCATTCAGGCCGGTTTCTTCCTCAAGCGTCTTGTAGAAATCCACGGAATACTTGTGGATATGGGTCGTCGCATAAGACATGTTGAACAGCGGCAACAGGCCCGCGGCGTGCCAGGTGGACCCGGACGTCAGTTCGTCCCGTTCGATCAACATCACATCGTCCCAGCCTGCTTTGGCCAGGTGATAGGCAATCGAGGTCCCAACGGCGCCGCCGCCTACGACCAATGCTTTGACTTGGGTTTTCATAACCGGGCGTCTCCCCTTGAAATCAGTTGACACCATATGGCGCACTTAAGGGGGAAAGCGCGACATTCATCCGACCAGTGATATGAAAAAAACGACCCGAATATCGAAAGCGGGTCGCAATTCATTCGTTGGACCGCTGCCCTCAACCACCGGAACGGCAACGTTTGCTTGTTCCGACCGAGACGCAAACTAATTTGCCACTTTCTTCCGAGGGATTCTTCACCGCCGGTTCCTGTGATGGCGAAGGCTGCGCCTCTGCCGTGAACCAGCCGTCAGAAAGACCGACACGCGAGGAGACCGAGGCAAGATATTCTTTCACGCCCAAACCACTTTCCGATGCTTTGGCTTGCTGAACATAGTCCAGCCCTACAACGGCCAACCCGCAGATGGCTACAAACCCCGCCAGATATTTTACGCTCATGTCGACCATCCTCTGTCATCAACCCTTTGAAACCATGACATGTGGACGTTTTGAGGGCGCAAATACGGACCAGGGGGTGAATATGGCTACGTGTCGTCCGACAAGATCTTGCCGGGATTCATGATGTTGTCTGGGTCCAGTGCGGCCTTGATCGCAGCCATGTACCGCGTGGCAGCACCCAGTTCCCTGTTCAGATACGGTCGCTTTCCCTGCCCGATGCCATGTTCACCGGTACATGTGCCTTCCATGGATATTGCCATGTCGTTCAGCCAGCCGACAAACGCCTCGGCCTTGGCAACTTCTTCAACGTTTTCCATGTCGATCAGCAGCAGCGTATGGAAATTGCCGTCCCCAACATGACCCACGATTGGGGCCAGCAAGCCGAGGCCGGCAGCTTTCTTCTGGGTCTCGGTCACACATTCGGCCAGACGCGAGATCGGTACACAGACATCGGTCGAGATGCCCCGCGCACCGGGGCGCAGTTGCAGACACGCCCAATACATATCGTGCCGTGCCTGCCAAAGTTTGTTCCGTTCTTCGGTGGTCGAAGTCGCTGCAAAATCCGTGCCGCCAAACTCTTCGGCGATCTGACCAAAGGTTTCAGCCTGCTCTGTGGCACCGCTTTCCGAGCCGTGAAACTCCAGCAACAACAACGGTGTATCCGGCAGACTCAGCCCGGAATAGGCGTTGGCGGCCTGAACCGACAACTCGTCCACCAACTCGATCCGGGCAACCGGGATGCCATACTGAATCGTCATCATCACCGCACGGCACGCGGCGTCGACGGTCGGAAAGGAACACCGGGCCGAACTGATCGCTTCGGGGATACCCTGCAACCGCAATGTCAGCTCGGTGATGATTCCCAACGTGCCTTCCGCCCCGATCAGAAGACGGGCCAGATCATAGCCGGCTGAAGATTTCTTGGCCCGGTGCCCGGTACGAATGATCTGACCGTCTGGCATTACGGCTTCAAGGCTGAGAACGTTGTCTTTCATCGTCCCATAGCGCACTGCATTAGTGCCCGACGCGCGGGTAGCGGCCATCCCACCCAGCGACGCATTCGCCCCGGGATCAATCGGAAAGAACAGGCCCAGATCGCGCAAGTGTTTATTCAACGCTTCGCGCGTGACACCGGGCTGCACGACACAATCCAGATCCTCGGCATGAACTGCAAGCACACTGTCCATCTGTGTCAGATCGACCGAGATTCCCCCCGCCGGCGCATTTACATGCCCTTCCAGCGATGTTCCTGTTCCGAACGGGATCACTGGCACCCGGTGCGCCGCACAAGTTTTGACGATGTCCGAAACCTCTTGCGTCGAATGCGGGAAAACCACGGCATCGGGGCTTTGGTTTTCGATCCAGGTCGTGGTGTGCCCATGTTGTTCACGGACAGCGGCACCCGTTTGCAACCTGTCGCCAAAGCGCTGCTTGAGAATGCTTATGACGGTTTCAATACCAGCTTCATTCCTTGGCAATGCGGTTGCCTGCACCATTGTCATCCTCCCCTGCCCCAAAACATTTCGGGCCTTTCAGCCTATGACTAAAAGGCCCGTTGAAAGCAGGCAATCCCCACTAATACCGAGGGTCTATTCGCCCAGCGCAATCCCTTCGCGGCGCGGGTCGGCACCACCGCTCAGCCCGTCACCGATTTCGATGGCGTGCAGCCCCGAAGTCAGGTCGCGTGCGTTGACTTCAAAACCCAACTGAGCAAGCGCGTCTGTAAATCCTTCCGCAGAAGTCGCCGCCTCAACATCATATGTTCCGAACCGGTTGACCAGATGAGGCAGGGAAACCGCCTGCTGCACGTCCATTCCCCAATCGGCCCAGGCGATGATGGACTTGGCGACATAGCCGATAATCCGGCTGCCGCCCGGAGACCCGATAGCCAGAACCGGCTCGCCATCCTGCAACACGATAGTCGGGCTCATGGATGAGCGCGGACGCTTGCCAGGCTCCAGCCGGTTGGCAATCGGCACACCGTCGCTGTGTGTCTTGAACGAGAAATCAGTAAGCTCGTTGTTCAGCAGGAACCCGTTTGTCATCAGGCGCGACCCAAAACCATTCTCGATCGTCGTCGTCATCGACAGCACATTGCCATAGCTGTCCACGATCGAGATATGCGAGGTTGACGGCAGCTCCAGCGACACGTCGTCTGCCCAAATCAAAGCATGGTCAAATTCCGGTTGGCCCGGTGCGACCTCGGACAAGGCCATTTCGCCTTCCAGCAATGCCGCCCGCTGGGTCAAATAACCCGGATCAACCAGCCCCTTGGTGGGCATGGGTATGAAATCGCTATCGGCCATGTACCGCCCACGATCCGCAAAGGCGAGGCGCGAAGCATCGCCGATCAGACGCCATGCCTCGGCGCTCTCAGCGCCCATTGCTGCAAGATCATAGCTGTTCAACATCCCCAGAATCTGCCCGACGGTCAGCGCACCCGACGACGGCGGGCCCATGCCGCAAACCTCGTAGGCGCGGTATTCGGCACAGACCGGTTCACGTTCGATCACCTGGTAGAGCGCCAAATCCACCCCTGCAAGAACGCCGGGATTTCCTGGGGCATTGCGAACAGTTCGCACGATATCCGCAGCGATCTCACCTCCGTAAAAACCGGCAGCGCCATCGCTGGCCAGCACGCGCAATGTTTCGGCATAATCCGGGTTCATCAACCGCTGCCCCTGCTGCAACGGCTGACCGTCAGGCAGGAAATATGCGGCTGTTTCGGGAAAGCGCGACAGGCGGTCAGCATCGTTTTCTACAAGGCTGGCCAGACGCGGGGAAACCAGAAACCCTTCATCCGCCAATCGGATTCCGTCGGCAAACAGTCCGGGCCAAGACGCGCGCCCCCATCTTCGATGCGCCTCTTCCAGCAGTGCAGGCGTACCCGGTGTACCCACCGACAATCCGCCCACCACCGCATCGAAGAATTTCAGCGGCTCGCCGTTTTCATCCTGAAACAGCGTCGGGGTAGCGGCAAGGGGTGCCGTTTCGCGCCCGTCCAGTGTTGTCATCTGCCCGCTGGCCGCGTCGTACCAAACCAGAAACGCTCCCCCGCCCAGACCAGAAGATTGCGGCTCGACCAGCCCCAGCACGACCTGCACAGCAACCATCGCATCCGCGGCAGACCCGCCCGCGCGCAGCACTTTGGCCCCGGCCTCGACCGCCAGCGGATTGGCCGCAGCTATCATCCAGTTTTCGGATGTGACCGGGACTCCCTCAAGCTTGGCTTCGAGGGCCGCAATAACCTCGTCGGTCATCGCCTGAACCTGCCCTTCTGTCGCGGCTTCGGGTGCAACGGCATCGGCTGTTTCCTGCGCGAACCCCGGTGTCGAAATAGCAAGTGCGGTAGTAAGCAGCAGTGCTGAAACATGTCTCATCTGTTCTAACCCTCCAATACAATCTTTATTTTCAATCCTGTAAGGATTTTGCCCCCTCTGCAACGATCAGGCATGGCAGCGTGTTATCACAGCGAAGTTTCGCCATTTCCCCTACGGTTCGGTTTCTTCGGCGCGACGATCCTGATCATAGCGGGTTGTCTCGGCAAATTCGGGTAGCCACGCCTCGCGTCGTTTGGTCCAGCATTCATATGTCGGTATGAATTGGTCAGGCGCGTCAAGACAGCCCAGATGCACTTCGACTTCGGCACCGCTTCGGGCAAATACCGGAGATCCGCAATCAGGGCAAAAGTACCGGTCGGAATAACCTTTCACATTTCCGGTGATCTTAACCGCATCCGCCGGAAAAATAGCCGCCGCATAAAACAACGCGCCGTGGTGTTTGCGGCAGTCCAGACAATGGCAAATCCCGACGCGAAGAGGACAACCCGAAGCCGTGACGCGCAGTTTTCCACAACGGCATCCCCCTTCAAACACGTCCATCCATGATCCTTTCCGACGCGTCAGAGCATCGCAGGCACAACCTGATCCGGTGGGCGGTGGCCATCTTCGAAGGTTTTGATGTTGATGATGACTTTTTCACCCATCTCAACCCGGCCCTCCAGCGTGGCCGACCCCATATGCGGCAGTAGAACCACGTTCGGCAACTGCCGCAAGCGCGGGTTCACACCGGTTCCCTGTTCGTAGACATCCAGCCCCGCGCCCGCAATTTCCCCCGCACGGATCATCCGGGTCAAAGCGTTCTCGTCAATAACCTCACCCCGCGAAGTATTCACGATCACTGCCGAGGGTTTCATCAGCTTTAGGCGGCGCGCGTTCATCAGGTGGAAGGTAGACGGTGTCGATGGGCAGTTGATAGATATCACATCCATACGCGCCACCATCTGATCCAGGCTTTCCCAATAGGTCGCCTCTAGTTCTTGCTCAATCTCTGGGCGCAATCTGCGGCGGTTGTGATAATGGATCTGCATACCAAACGCCTTGGCGCGGCGGGCCACAGCCTGTCCGATCCGGCCCATGCCCAGAATACCCAAACGCCGCCCGCCAATGCGACCACCCAGAAACGCGGTGGGGGCCCACCCGGTCCAGTCGCCTTGCTGCATGACGCTCAACCCTTCGGGAATGCGCCGTGTGACAGCGAGAATCAGGGCCATGGTCATATCTGCCGTGTCGTCGGTCAGCACACCGGGCGTGTTGGACACCAATATGCCGCGCTGCCGCGCCGTCGCCACATCGATATTATCGACACCGGCCCCGTAATTGGCGATCAGCCGCAGCTTTTCACCTGCCTGACCCAATAGCCCGCCATCAATGGTATCGGTCACCGTAGGCACCAGCACATCGGCATCCTGCACCGCTGCTACTAATTCTTCACGCGTCATTGGGGTGTCGTCGTCGCGCAGGCGCACGTCAAACAATTCGCTTAACCGGGTTTCTACTGCCTCAGGCAACCGTCGCGTAACGACAACACTTAAACGTTCTCTTGGCACCTCGGCTCTCCCACTGCTTTGCAAACGGACGCGCGCCATGGCATCGTGGCGCAGGATAAGGCGGGGCACAAGAACCCCAATGGCATTGAGTCGACCTTTTTTCAAAACCGGATCAACAGGCATAAGAGCGGGCAGTCAGTGAGTGGTATTCGACCGGTAAAACGCCGATTTCTGGCGGTAGTTTCCGCATTTCTGGTCATGTTCGGTGCCTGCGCCGCACATGCCGAAGTCAAACGCGGATCGGTCACCAACCTGCCCCTGCCCCGATATGTGTCGATGAAGGCAGCCGAAGGGAACGTGCGGCGCGGACCATCCCTAACCCACCGAATCGATTGGGTATTCAAAAGGCGTGGCATGCCGCTGCAGGTCACTGCCGAATACGGCAACTGGCGCAAGGTCCAAGACCGCGACGGCGCGGGTGGCTGGGTTCACTATGCCTTGTTGTCTGGCGTCCGAACGGTGCTGATCGAATCCGAGATGCTGCCTGTTTATGCCCGCCCCGACCCGACCTCGCCCGTGAATGCCCATTTCGAGACCGGAGTGGTGGCGCGCCTTGGAGCCTGTTCGCTGGACTGGTGCAGGATCACCGCCGGCGGATACCGTGGCTGGACACTGAAATCGAACCTTTGGGGCGTCGATTCTTCCGAAATTCGGGAATAGGCGAAAGACAATTTCCGGTATCCGCGGTTGCGCATCGCCCCGAAAAAGCGCGACAAGCTGTTTGAGTTACCGGCCCAATCGCCGCTTAACTCGACCTAAACGGAGGACCCTATGCGCGCAGTCACCTATTCAGCCTTCGGAGACGCTGTCGATGTCTTGCGTATACAGAATATTTCCCCGAGTTCGCCTGGACCGGGTGAAGTCACGGTCGAGCTGTCCTTTTCCGGCGTAAACCCCTCGGACATCAAGGCCCGCGCGGGGGCCCGACCGGGTGTCACAGAACCTCCGTTTCCGCTGATCGTTCCGCACAGCGACGGGGCTGGAGTCATCACAGCGGTTGGCGATGGCGTACCCGCGACGCGGATTGGTCAGCGCGTGTGGATTTGGAACGGGCAATGGCAACGCGCGTTCGGTACAGCTGCCAGCCACATCACCCTGCCTGAATCTCAGGCTGTAGAACTGCCCGAGACGGTGTCACTTGAAACCGGGGCAATTCTTGGAATTCCGGGCCTAACCGCATGCCATGCGGTGTTTTCGGGCGGCACGCCGCGCGGGCAAACCATTTTGATCCATGGTGGGGCGGGTACTGTCGGGTATCTGGCTGTCCAGCTTGCCAAATGGGCCGGAGCCAATGTGATCGCAACGGCCAGCACCCGCAGCTTTGACCGGGTCAAGGCAGCCGGTGCAGATGTCGTTCTCGACTACTCCGGTGAACACCTTTCGGATCAGATCCTCGACGCAAATGATGGACGTACAATTGGTCGAATCGTCGATGTCGAATTTGGACAGAACCTTGACACCAACATTGCCGTCATCGCCGAGAACGGCCGTATCAACGCATATGGATCTGCCCGGAATATGACACCTGTCTTTCCCTTTGGGCCCATGATGTTCAAGGCCGTGACACTCGAGGCAGTCCTGATCTACCTGCTGCCCGCAGATTTGCGCGCCGCCGCAATAGAGACTCTACACAAGGCACTGGCTGATGGCGCATTGATCTGCCCCGTACATAAGGTCTTTACACTGGAAGAATGCGCTGCCGCCCATGCGATGGTACAGGAAGGCAACCGTACCGGAGCGGTGTTGATCGACACCAAATGAGGGGCCTTCAAAAAAATTTTACGGCGCTCGCTTTTTTTGCAAAACGCTCTTGAACCCTGCCATCAACAATCGTAGATAGCCGCTCACCGTTGGGGTGTAGCCAAGTGGTAAGGCAGCGGTTTTTGGTACCGTGTATCGTAGGTTCGAATCCTACCACCCCAGCCATGATTTTCCCTAATATCACACACTATGAATCTGGGTCCGGATTTTGGCGCGTTCTCAGCGGCTTTTCTGATATCAGCGCCATGTTGAGACGCGCAGGTGCATGCTCTTGCGAGAAAATAGGAAAGACCCCGGAGTTTTTTCTTGCCGCAGGGTAAGTGTTAAGGTACCCGCGTTTTACCGGTCCCGATGTGGCTAAGAGGGAATCCGAGGTGCCTTTTGGTGCCAACCGGAACTGCCCCCGCAACTGTAGGCGGCGAGCGCTGTCCATTTCCGTCACTGGGCCATTTTGGTCTGGGAAGACAGGACAGACAAAGACCCGTCAGTCAGGAGACCTGCCGGTATGAAACCGAAACACGCCGGGCGGGGTTGTCCGGGGAGGTTGCCGAAGAAACGCGCCGGGCGGTCTATTTTCTACCCTGCGCTCACGGCAGGCAGTAAAGCGCCTGTTGCTTCGGTAAATGCCCATTCACCCGTTCTCTGGTCATTGACACATGGAGATCGATTGTCATGTTTCTACGCACTGGCCTGTTTGGCCTTTCCTTGCTGGCTACCAGCGCTGCCGCCGAAGGAAACTTTCCCCTTTCTATCGAAAACTGCGGTCACTCGGTCACGTTTGACGCGCCAGTGACGTCGTCAGTCACGGTCGGCCAGGCCGCGACCGAGGTGCTTTATGCGCTGGGTCTGGGCGAGCAGGTTCTTGGAACTTCGGTCTGGTTCAACGAGGTGCTGCCTGAATATGCCGAGGTGAATGCCAAGGTAGAGCGTCTGGCGGACAATGATCCCAGCTTTGAAAGCGTTGTTGCCAAGCGGCCGGGACTGGTCGCAGCGCAATATGAATGGCATGTCGGACCCGAGGGCATCGTCGCCACGCGTGAGCAATTTCACGAACTGGGCATTCCAACGTACGTAATGCCTGCAGATTGCATCGGCAAAGACAATACGGTCGGCGGCGATGGCACCCGCCTGCAAGCGTTCTCGACCGATACGCTGTATCAGGGTATCGAAGAACTGGCGGCAGCCTTTGATGTATCCGAACGCGGCACGGACCTGGTTGCCGAGTACAAGGCCCGCGAAGCCGCAGCCGTCGCCAAGGCGCAAACCGTGAAGCTGGACGATGTGTCAGCCGTATTCTGGTTTTCCTCTCCCGAAATGGAAAGCGACCCGTTTGTGGCCGGACAGAAAGGCGCACCGGGATACATGATGAGTAAATTGGGTATCCGCAACGTCGTCGAGACGGATGAAGAATGGCCAACAGTGGGCTGGGAAACCATTGCCAAAGCCAATCCGACGGTGATTGTTATCGCCAAGATGGACCGCCGTCGCTTTGCTGCGGACGACTACCTGAAAAAGCTGGAGTTCCTGCGCACTGATCCGGTGACCAGCCAGATGGATGCGGTCAAAAATGACCGGATCGTCATTATGGATGCGCAGGCCATGGACGCCACCATCCGCGCAATCCCGGCGCTGGAGGATCTGGCCGAGAAGCTGGATACCATCGGAAACAACCTGTGAACGAGGTCGCCGCAATTTTACGGCAGGGTTTCAAGGCTGCGTGCCTTACCGTGCCATTGTTGACTGCGGCGGTTCTTGCGGGCGCGATGATCGGGGAAACCTCTCTGTCGCCCGATTTGGTTCTCTCCGTTCTGGCCAACAAGCTGGCCGGAGCGGACTTTCCTGTAGACCCAATTGATCAGGGTATTATCTGGAGCTACCGGATTCCTCGCGCTCTGGTCGCTGCGTCCTGCGGTGCCGGTCTGGCTGTCGCAGGGGTCGTGTTGCAGGCTTTGCTGCGCAACCCGTTGGCCGACCCTTACATTTTGGGCATTTCTGCCGGGGCCTCGACGGGTGCCGTGGCTGTAACCATCGCTGGTTTGGGTGGGGGGGCCTTGTCGCTGTCTTTTGGCGCGTTCAATGGCGCGCTTTTGGCTTTTGGTTTTGTCGCGTTGCTGGCCCGAGCCGCTGGCGCAGGGGGCGGACGGGCTGCGACGGCACAGATCGTCCTGGCGGGAATTGCCGGGTCTCAGTTGTTCAATGCGCTGACGGCCTTCATCATCGCCAAATCCGCCAATGCCGATCAGGCGCGCGGGATCATGTTCTGGCTGATGGGAAACCTCAGCGGCGTGCGCTGGCCGGATGTGTATCTGGCCATTCCGGTGGCCCTTGTCGGTTGGCTCATTTGCCGCTTTCACGCCAGAGCACTGGACGCCTTTATTTTCGGCTCTGATTCAGCGGCCTCGCTGGGCATATCGGTACGTCGGGTGCAGGCAACCCTGATCTTTGCGACCGCACTTACAACAGCTGTCATGGTTTCTATCGTCGGATCCATTGGCTTTGTCGGGCTGGTCATCCCTCATGCTGCCCGGTTCCTTGTGGGACCGGGGCATCGCAGGCTTATCCCAACCGCCGCCTTGATCGGAGCGGTCTTCCTGATCGGCGCAGATATCGTGTCGCGCATCATCATCCCGGGTCAGGTTCTGCCGATTGGGGTGGTCACCGCCCTGATCGGTGCGCCTGCCTTTGCCGTAATTCTGGTGCGCGGCCAGAGGAGCGCCCGATGAAGATCGAGGCGAAAAACCTGACATATTCCGTTCGCGGCAAGACTTTGCTGTCAGACGTATCCTTTGTCGTGGAGCCCGGCGAAACACTTGCTTTGGTCGGACCTAACGGTTCAGGGAAATCAACGCTGATGCGCCTGCTGGCGGGGTTGGTACGTCCGGTTTCAGGAAAAGTCGTCATAGCGGGTCATCCCGTTTCGCATTTGTCGCGCAGACAAATTGCCCAACGGATTGCCATCGTTGAACAACAGGCTGATACGGCCGAACGCGTGACTGCACGATCCGTGGTCGAACTGGGCCGCACGCCCTGGCTGTCGGCCTTACGGCCGTGGCGCGCCGAGGACACCTGGCAAGTCGACAAAGCCCTGCAAACCGTGGAAATGGCCGATATGGCACACAGAGAATGGGCGACATTGTCGGGAGGAGAGCGCCAGCGACTGCACATCGCACGCGCTTTGGCTCAGCAACCGGGACTCTTGCTTTTGGACGAACCGACCAACCATCTGGACATTCATCACCAACTGTCGATCCTGAACTGTGTTCGAATTCTAAAAGTGACGACAGTGATGGCGCTGCACGATCTGAATCAGGCGATGGCCTGTGACCGGGTGGCTGTTTTGTCAAAAGGGCGGCTGGTCTCTCTTGGCCCGCCCGAACATGCCCTGTCTTTGGAAACCGTTTCAGAAGTTTTCGGTGTCAAAGCACAGTGGGGGTATAGTACCGGCGGGACAGAACGGTTTCTGTCCTATCATCTGGACTGACGGCTTCCGATCGCTTCTGGTCGTACTGGATATCAGTGTCGTCAGCGCAGCATGCCAGATACGTACAATCTACGGCCTCAAAGCCATATTCCAACGGCGCGCAATCTTGACCTGGGTTTCCTCACAACCCGTCAAGTTGCCCGTCGAATGCTGTCTTGATTCTGACCTGGATTGGATTCGTTCGTTTTTTGCCTTCAAAGATGATCGGCAGGCGCGTTGTCCGAGCGTGGGTCGACCAAACCTCAGTGATATGTTCACTACTTGTTTTGAACCGTGAAACAGATTCCTTTTAGAAACCTCTGAGGCCTGACACAAATCACGACACGCCATCAGGTTGAACAGATTGCGGCGACCGCATGTCGATATTGCAGATTACCCACAATCAAAGCCTCAATCTGAGCCTTAAATTAACGGTAGATTAACGAAACAGGGCACAACAAACCTGTCGATGACAAGTTCTTGATATACTTATGCCAATATCGAGATTTATTGGTGGGTAATCCTGCCGGTCTGTTGACTAGTCCAGTTTTTAACGAGGGGGTATCCCGGCAGGATCAGGGGGTGCCAGGTCAGGCCAGTTCGAGGCCAACAGATCGCGGCACCCCCGCCGGTAAGCGCGAACCAGCAACCCATCTTTTTCAGTTGATCTTGTTGCGTTGCGCGTGCGGCGTGATGCCGAAACTGGATCTGTACACCCTAGAGAAATGACCCGGATTTTCGAAGCCGCAGGCCACGGCGACTTCGGTAACCGACGCCTCGGTTTGCAATAGCAGTTTCCGGGCCCGTTCCAGCCGCATCTCCATAAAGTATCTTTTGGGGGAAGTATTAAGGTATTTGCCGAACAACCGTTCCAGTTGACGGGTGGAAATACCCAAAACACCGGCAATGAAGGATGGTGAGACAGGAGTTTCGAGACTGTCCTGCATAATATCTATCGCTTTTGCCAGATGGGCATTGCGCATTCCATTGCGCGATTGCAGCGAGACGCGCTGCTTGGCGGTCGCATTACGCACAGTGTTATAGACCATCTGATCCGCAACATCAGTGGCCAGTTCTTCGCCATGGTCGCGTTCGATCAGATGCAGCATCAGGTCTGCAGTCGCGGTTCCACCTGATGCGGTAATGTGTTTTTCGTCGGCGACAAAGACGCTGCGCACCAGATTGACATCCGGAAACGCCTCCATGAATGCGTCGTGGTACTCCCAATGGATCGCCGCCTGCATACCATTGAGGAACCCGGCCTCGGCCAGCAACCACGCCCCGGAACACAATGCCCCGATCCGCGTTCCGCGCGCGCGTTCGCGCCGCAGTGCAGCCAGAAGGGAACGAGTCACGTGGTCACGCATGTGAATGCCCGACAAAACAAAGAGTTGATCGCACTTGGGTAGTTCCTCAAGTCCGGAATGCACAAGAGTGACGGATCCATTGGAAGACACGGCCTGCTCGCCCTGTTCGGATACAAAAGACCAGCGATACAGCTCATCGCCACTCACTAGGTTGGCGATCCTCAGCGGTTCGACCGCACAGGAAAAGGCGAGGTGCGAAAACTCCTCGACAAGGATGAAGGCGAAGTGCTGCGTCTGAAGCATGAGCAGGACCATTTCCAAACTGGGCCGACGCCCAAGCGTGAGTCTATTTTGCAGACACCCATGCTGCACGAGATTTTTTTGTATACAAGTTGTATTTTTTAGAAATACAAAAATACGACCACCGCGATTCGGACACGGCAGCCAGAGGACATAGTGAGGCCAAAGGATGAAAGACGAAGCCAAGTCGCGCAAAAATGCGCTCAGAGAACACCTGAAGATGTCCATCCTGACGCTGCACCTTCGTCCAGGTGACGATCTGGATGAGGCGCATCTGTCCGATGAATTCGGCCTGTCGCGCACGCCTCTGCGCGAAGTGTTTCGTCAACTGGCTGGCGAAGGCTATCTGGATCTGCGAAAAAACCGCAGTGCCCGTGTTTCGGAAATGTCCTACACCACACTGCGCGATTTCTTCCTTGCCGCGCCGATGGTTTACGGGGCCATCCTGCGTCTGGCGGCAGTGAACGCGACTAACGCGCAAATCGAAGAACTGAAAGCGGCTCAGCAAGCATTCAAAGCTGCCCTTCGTTCTGTGTCGGCGGAAGATCGCGCACTTGCCAACAACCGTTTTCATGACGTGACCGGAGAGATGTCCGGCAATGTCTACCTGCTGCCGTCATTCAACCGGCTGCTGATCGATCATGCACGGATTGGCATGACATTCTACCGGCCACAGACAGTTGAAATGTCCGAAAACCTGTCGCTGGCCAGCCAACAGCATGACGCGATCATCGCAGCCATCGAGGCACGCGATGAAGCCGCGGCGGCGAAACTGGCCGAGGATCACTGGAACCTGTCCCGGGATCAGATCGGGATGTTCGTGATGCCTGACGCGCTGGATGTGCCGATGGGTATCCCACCATTTTCGAAACCCGCATGAGGACGGAATGAACCCGATTTTCAAGTTTGAAGGGATATATACCCCTGTGGTCACCCCCTATCACGACGATGGCAGCGTGAACTGGGACGCCCTGTCCGACGTGATCGAATACCTGATCGAAAATAGTGTGCACGGCCTGATTTCCGGCGGATCCACAGGTGAGAATTATGCCCAGACCGTGCCGGAGCGGCTGGAACTGGCCAAATTCACGCATCAGCGCCTGAAAGGGCGGTTGCCCTTGGTGGTTGGCACGGGCGCGATGCTGACTTCGGACTCAATTGCGTTGGCCGCGGGCGCGCGCGACATCGGCGCGGACGCCATCCTGTTGGCAAGCCCGCCCTATTCGGTACCGACGGATCGCGAAAACGCGCTGAACGCGCTGGCCATCGACAAGGCCGCCGACCTGCCGGTGATGCTGTACAACTATCCGCACCGTACCGGCACAATGATGGGGGAAGAGTTCCTTGACCGCGTGGGTCGCAGCCGAAATTTCTGCGGCATTAAGGAAAGCTCGGGCGATATCAACCGGGTGCATCTGTTGGCGCGGGATTATCCGCATATCCAGCTGGGCTGTGGCATGGACGACCAGGCACTGGAGTTTTTCGCCTGGGGCGCACCATTCTGGGTCTGCGGCGGTTCGAACTTCCTGCCAGCAGAACATGTGGCATTGTATCAGGCCTGCGTGATCGAAGGCAACTTTGCCAAAGGGCGCCGGATCATGTCTGCGATGATGCCACTGATGCGGGTGCTGGAACAGGGTGGCAAGTTCATCCAGACCATCAAGCATGGCGTCACCATGAACGGTATCGACGCGGGTATCATGCGGCCTCCACTGAAGGGCCTGAACAAAGATGACAAGCGCGCGCTGGAGCAGGTTACGCGCGTGCTGACGAAGACAATCGCTGACATCGTGGCTGAGGGGTGACAAACATGGATCTGCTGACACAGGACGAGTACAAATCCATCGCCGCAGGTCTGAACCTGCCGACAGGTGCCTTTATCGACGGCGTATTCCGTCCGTCGTTCTCGGGCCAGACCTTTGCGACAGAGAACCCTGCAACCGGTGAAAAGCTGACCGATATCGCATCCTGCGATGGGGCGGATGTGGATTTTGCGGTCGCGAAAGCTCGTGAGGCGTTTGACGATGGCCGCTGGAGCAAGCTGCATCCGTCCGATCGCAAGGATGTATTGATCGGGTTGTGCAAACTGGTAACCCGCAACGCCCGTGAACTGGCCGTGATGGAAAGCATCGACAGCGGCAAGACGATCTTTGACTGCGAAACTGTTGATGTGCCCGAGACGATCCACTGCCTGAAGTGGCACGCCGAGGCGATTGACAAGATTTACGATCAGGTTTCGCCCGCCAGCGACGATCACATCGCCATGGTGGTGCGCGAGCCAATCGGCGTCGTCGGTCTGGTGCTGCCGTGGAACTTTCCGCTGCTGATGCTGGCATGGAAGATAGGGCCAGCACTGGCGGCAGGCTGTTCGGTTGTTGTGAAACCGGCGATGGAAACCACTTTGACGGCCCTGCGCCTTGCCGAATTGGCGATGGAGGCCGGTTTGCCACGCGGTGTACTGAACATCGTACCTGGTGGCGGGACCGAGGTGGGCGAACCCATTGGGCGGCACATGGATATCGACATGGTGTCCTTCACAGGCTCGACCGTGACCGGCAAACGCTTTCTGACCTATTCGGCGGAAAGCAACGCCAAAGAGGTGGTGCTTGAGATGGGCGGCAAGAACCCTGCCATCGTGATGGAGGATGCCGAAAACCTCGACCGGGTGGCGGCGCATATCGTCAATGGCGCATTCTGGAACATGGGGGAGAACTGCTCGGCCTCGTCACGCCTGATCGTGCATAAGAAAGTGAAGGCCGAGCTGCTGGAGCGCATCGCGCATCACGTCAAACAATGGAACACCGGCGACCCGCTCGACCCCGAAACCCGCATGGGCGCACTGGTGAGCGAAGACCACTACACCAAGGTTTGTGGCTATCTGGATCAGGCCGAGAACGTGGTGATCGGTGGCAAAGCGGACAACGGGTTTGTCGAGGCCACCGTGGTCGAAGTGCCCGGCAACGACGCTGCATTGGCGCGCGAGGAGATCTTTGGCCCTGTCTTGTCGGTAATTGAAGTCTCGGGCTTCGATGAAGCGATCCAGATCGCGAACGACACCGACTATGGCTTATGCGCCTCAATCTTCACGGCCAATGTCAAACGCGCCATACGTGGTGCGCGGATGATCCGCGCAGGCACCGTGACGGTGAACTGCTTCGGCGAAGGTGACATCACGACACCTTTCGGTGGTTACAAGCAGTCGGGTTTTGGGGGTCGCGATAACTCGATCCACGCGCATGACCAGTACACCCAGTTGAAAACCATCTGGATCGATCTGGCCGATGACGCGGATGAGGCCGTCGATTGAGTCGACATGACGCAAAAAGGCTACCCCGGCAGACAGGCCCGTCGGGTTGGAATGCGATTCTGCCGCCCCAAACACCTCTGGCGGTGCTGGAACGGAACCTGACCGCAGATATCACAATAGTTGGCGGTGGGTTTGCCGGGCTCAGCGCGGCGCGGCGGCTGCATCAATTGGATCCTTCCCTGAAAATCGTTCTGCTGGAAGCCGGCCGCTTCGCGGACAGCTCGGCAGGCCGAAATTCCGGGTTTATGATCGACCTGCCCCATGACTTGGCCTCGGACAACTACGCAGGCAAGGGATCAGAGGCAGATCGCGCCACCATTGCGCTGAACCGCAAGGCCATTGCCTTTGCGACCGAAGTGGCCTCCGATTGCGGGCTGCCACAGGAAATGTTCGACCCTTGCGGCAAATACAATGCCGCCGCCACCAAAGCGGGCGACGCGCAAAACCGCGCCTTTGCCGCGCACCTGACCAAACTGGGCGAGCCGCATAAGCTTTTAGATCAGCAGCAGATGCAAGAGGTCACGGGCAGCCCGCACTATACCTCGGGACTTTATGCGCCGGGGACAGTGATGATTCAGCCTGCGGCTTATGTGCGTGCGCTATCCGCCCGTCTGGCCGGGCAGATCGAAGTGTTCGAGCATTCACCCGTCACCGGTTTGGAACAACAAGGCGCAGGCTGGGTGGTCAGCACCAACAAGGCCAAGGTGAGCACCGGGCGGATAATTCTGGCCAATAACGGCCACCTGGAGAGCTTTGGGTTCTACCAGCGGCAATTGATGCACATTTGCCTTTACGCCTCGCTCACAGCCCCGCTGAACGAGGCGCAGATCAAGACACTAGGCGGGAAGTCGCGCTGGTCGGTGACGCCAGCGAACCCGATGGGGACGTCAGTACGGCGCATTTCCGGCAGCTATGGGGATCGCATCCTGATCCGCACCTGCTCCAGCTTTCATCCAACAATCGAGACCAGTCCAATGCGACTGCGCAATGCAGGCTGGGTGCATGACCGAAAGTTTAGGGAACGCTTCCCGCATCTGCCGGATGTGCAGATGGAACATCGCTGGGCCGGGATGCTTTGCCTCAGCCGCAATGGATCGGCTGCGTTCGGCGAGCTTGAGGACGGTGTCTACTCAGCCTGTTGTCAGAACGGTCTGGGCATTGCACGGGGAACACTGCAAGGCATGGGCATCGCTGAACTGTTGTTGGACCAGCAGTCTGACATCGCCGATCATTTTCTGGCGCAACCGGACTTGCCGCGTTTGCCGCCCGAGCCATTCGCCTCGCTTGCCGCCAACAGCTATCTAATCTGGAAAGAGTGGCGGTCCGGTAAGGAATGAACTTGACCGTCAGTAAGTCTGGTTCAACTCATCTGCTGCCGGAATTTCCCTCTCACGGCGGGCGATATAGTCCAGAAGGGCGTCGTTCTTGGCCTCGTCCAACTTTGGTTCCTGATACTCGGCTAAAAGCTTCCTCGCGTATTTCAGAGCGCGTTCGGTGATTTCAACTTCACCTTCCGCCACCCATTGTTCGATCGAGTTGTTGTCAAACAGTTCGGGCATGAAAAAAGCCGTCTGAAAATTCTCCTGGGTGTGCGGATGCCCCAAATAGTGCCCGCCGGGACCCACATCCGGAATTGCGGCCAAGCCTTCGTCAAAATCATGCCATTTAGGCCCCTCCGCCATCCGATAGGCCATCGCGCATTGTTCCGCGTCCACAACAAACTTGGCGACCGAACAATGCATCCCCGCCTCGTTCCAGCCTGCCGAATGCCAGATGTAGTGGGCCCCTGCATGCAGAACAGCGCCCAGAGTTGTGGCGGATTCGTACCCGGCCTGCGCGTCAAACGTCTTGGCCCCGCCCAGCGTGTTCGAGGTGCGCCATGGCACATCGTAAAAGCGCGCCATCTGACCAATCATGAAATTCATCAGACTGATTTCAGGCGTCCCTGCCATCGGCGCACCGGATTTCATCGAAACGGTTGACAGATAATGCCCCCAAATCGCCGGACAGCCCTTGCGGATCACCTGCGTATAAGCCAGTGCCGAAAGCGCCTCGGCGGTTAGCTGTGCCACGGTTGCGGGTACCGATGCGGGCGTATTGGCACCGCCCAGAACGAAGGGCGAGCACAAAACCGGCTGATTCCGGCGGCAGAAGGCGCGCATTGCACCCAGCATGGTTTCATCCCAGACCAGCGGGCTGTTGCCATTGCAGTTGCCCGTTGTAACCGGGTGGTCATCAATGAACCCTTGGCCGAAAAGGATATCGCACATGTCCATCACGTCTTCGGCATTCCGGGGCGAGGTGGTCATGCCCATGAACGTTTTGTCCGAGTATTTCATCGACGAATAAGTGATGCGCAGGTGCCGCTGGCTGATCGGGTGGTCGTAAGGTTCGACGATATGATGGGCCGAGCTGTGCAATGCGGGCATCATGTGCGACAGTTTGTGAAACATCGCCAGATCGTCCAGCGTCGGGTTCCGGCGCACGTCGTCAAGATCACGAAGAAACGGCGCGCCGGTCATCGGCACGAAGATCGAGTGCTTGCCGCCTAGAGCGAGGTTCTTTTGCGGATCGCGCGCGTGATAGGTGAATTGCGCCGGAATGGTCGCGATCAGCTCGCGCACCATGTTGCGGTCCAGAAAGACCAGCTCTTCTTCGACCTTTGCCCCCGCTTTCTTCCAGTCTTCCACTGCGGTCGGGTCGCGGAACTGGACACCGACGTTCTCCAGAATATCCATGGCGGCCTTGTCGATAAGCTCAACCTGACTTCCGTCCATAACTTCGCAATGCGGGATGCCGCGTGTCAGCCCCGGCAGCATGTCAAAATTCGGCGCAGTGCGAAGAGCGCGGCGCGCGGAACGCCCACCAGCGCGTGTAAGAGTACGGGTCGACAAGGGGCAATCCTCCTGTTTTGAATCAGACTGGCGGAATTACGCCGCGTTCACCTCTCTGATTGCGATATGTGTTTGCAGGAAGCGACACCGCCCTGATGACGGTTTTTCGCCATGTCTGTTCACGTAAGGTCGTTCGGTCAATTTACCTTGTGTGACCTACTTCACTGCCAATCACGTGCAGACATCTGCAACAGATATCCATAAAGTTGTTTCAGGAGGGGCGCTTCAATGCACCACACGACAGAGATGCTGATCATCGGTGCCGGGTTCTCGGGGCTGACGATGGCGCTTGAGGCGCGCAAGCGTGGCATCAAAGATATCGCCATTCTGGAAAAGGCCGAAGATATCGGTGGCACGTGGCGCGAGAACACCTATCCTGGCGTCGCCTGCGATGTTCCTTCGCATCTGTATTCCATGGCGACCCACCCTAATCCGCACTGGAGCCGCGCCTATGCCGGTGGCGCAGAGATACAGAAATATCTGCAAAATGTCGCGCATCAGGAAGGGTTGTATGATCTTTGCCACTTTGGGCAGGCGCTGAAATCGGCAAAATGGGATGGCACGCTTTGGCAGGTCGAAACCATGGATGGCCAGTTCTGGTCGGCCCGGTTTCTGGTCTCGGCCATCGGCGCGCTGCATCATCCCAGCATTCCGGACATTCCTGGCGCGGGCAGTTTTCCCGGCCCCTGTTTTCATTCGGCCGAGTGGGATCACACCGTCGATCTGATCGGAAAGCATGTGGCTGTTGTCGGCACCGGGGCGTCAGCCGTTCAGTTCGTGCCCGAGATTGCCAAGGTTGCGGGCCACGTCACCGTTTTTCAGCGCAGCGCGCCTTACGTCATGCCGCGCCCTGACGGCCCGATCGCACCTTGGGTGCGCAAACTATATGCCTACCTTCCCCTGCTTCCGCGCATCCGGCGCAAACTGATTTTCATGTTCTTCGAGTTTCGTCACCGCGTGTTCAGGGGCGAGGAACGCGCGATGAACTTTGCTCTGAAGATGTGGCGAAAATCGTTGGAAGGCGCGATTGCCGACCCCGAAGAACGGCGCATTCTGACCCCGGACTATCGAATTGGGTGCAAACGCATTCTCAGTTCAAATGACTGGTACCCGGCGCTGGCCCGCGACAATGTCAGCGTCATTCCGCACGGCGTGGCCAGTATCGATGGCAACAGCATCCTCGCGTCAGATGGCACCAGGGCAGAGGCAGACTCGCTGATCTGGGGCACCGGGTTTCAGGTTACCAATGTCGTAGAGAGGTTGGATATTACTGGCACAGATGGGCTAACGCTGCGGTCGGCCTGGACAAACGGGATGTCTGCTCATCTGGGCACGGCGATAGCCGGTTTTCCCAACTTCTTCATCCTTCTGGGGCCTCATACCGGGCTTGGGCATAATTCGGTCGTGTTGATGATCGAAGCCCAGGTCGGGCATATCGGCCGGGTTCTGAGCGAGATGCAACGCAAGGAACTGTCGGTGATCACCCCCGATGCGGCGAAACAGGCGGCCTTTACACAGGAAATGCAGGACCGCCACGCGGACAGTGTCTGGCAGACCGGAGGCTGCACATCCTGGTACATTGATGCGGACGGGCAAAACACGACGCTTTGGCCCGGAACAGTTGCCGAGTTTCAGAAACGCATGTCACAATCGGGATTGGAGCAATACATCCCTATTAGGACCGGAGACAGCTAGATGACAATTTTTCTTAGCCTGGTTGCGGCCTTTGCCGTCTTTCTTCTGGCCATGGCCCTGTGGACCCGGCGTATAACCCGTCAGGGGCTAAAAACCGTGCCGCAGATGGGCCAGATCGTGCCCGTGCAGGGCGGCAGCATCCACTATGTGGAAAAGGGCAATCCGGACGCGCAGACGGTTATCCTGATTCATGGTCTGGCTGGGCAGTTACAGCATTTTACCTACGCGTTGGCAGATCAACTGGCCGAGGATTTCCACGTCATCGCGCTGGATCGCCCCGGTTGCGGATATTCAACCCGGGATACGGCAGAACTCGCACAATTGCCGCAGCAGGCCGCGATGATAGCTGAGTTTCTTGAAACCAAAGGCGTGAATCAGGCCGTGCTGGTCGGGCATTCACTGGGTGGTGCGGTGTCGCTGGCGCTGGCTTTAGACCACCCCGAGCGGGTATCCGGCCTCGCTCTGTTGGCACCACTAACGCACAGGGTGCCTGAAACACCGGTGATCTTCAAACCGCTCGAGATCCGGACCAAATGGCTGCGCAGCCTGATTGCCAACACGATTGCAGTGCCCATGGCCTCAATAACAGCGCCGCACAGTCTGGGCGTGGCATTTGATCCTGAAACCCCACCAAATGACTTTCTGGACCGTGCGGGTGGTGCACTCGGGCTGCGCCCGTCGGCCTTTGTCACGGCCTCGCAGGACGTTATCGGGTTGGATGCCAGTTGCGATGTGCTGGTGGCCAGATACCCCGAGCTGTCGGTCCCCGGCGGGATATTGTATGGAAGTCAGGATGCGCTTCTGTCCCCTGCCCTTCACGGGCCGCCGATGGTCAAATATGGTCTGAGCTATGAAGAGCTTGACGGTCTGGGTCATATGATCCTGATCACAGAACCGGAGATATGCGCCGCGTTTATCCGCAGAACGGTGGACACCACGATATTCCGTCAGACGCCCTTGCAGGACCCGGTGAAAGAGCCCGTGAAAGAATTCCCCGGTTAGGGCGATTTCCCTCTTGACCCTTCCCGGCCCCTCGCTTACATCGCCTCTCACTCACGGCGGAGTAGCTCAGTTGGTTAGAGCAGCGGAATCATAATCCGCGTGTCGGGGGTTCAAGTCCCTCCTCCGCTACCAATTCCCCAGAGCATCAAACCGAAACACCACTTGTGGTTTTTCTTTTGATTTCAGCGCTCATCGATCCGGCTGAAGATCGAGATATGGTGCCGCGCGTGTGATTTCGACAGCGTCCTGTACCCCGTTCGTATTCAAGTGGATGTTCAGCTGGTCGGTCCCACTGAACCGCGCGAAATAGGCGAACTCGATCATGTTCAGCGCATTCATATCCTGACACTGAATGACATAGTCCGCCTGAAACTCCGAGTGACCCTCCGCCGTTGTGGAGCCTGTGACTGCGTTCGCCTCACCACTCTGCAGTGTGATGCCATATGTCAGAACCACATGGGCGGCCACCGTAGAGCACCCAGCTTCGGGCGGGGTTACGAACAGGTTCAGCGGGTCGGAAAGTTTTGACATTGCTATGGCCACACGTGTGCGGCTGTCATCGTTTTCAACCGGGGTTTCAAACCCGACGATGTCCATGCTTGGCACCCTCAGCGCCAAGGCGAACCCGGTGTCAGAAAACACGATGTCGATCTGGGCCGAACCATGGTGATGAGGCGTGGAAACCTGCGTTGCTTGCGCCGCAAGTGCCGCAGGAAACAGGAACAAGGCCAGAACCACGCGCTTCATGAACAACAAACCACCTACAAAGAATCACTTGGCTGATTTTAGCCCGAAACATGTACCGCACAATGTGATCCGCCGGACCGAACCCCCGCCAGATATGGGGATAGTGGCAACCGAGTCAGCGGTTTCATTATCCGACAAAAAAACTCAGATTGACAATGTTGACTTTTTAACTCAGTTATTTCAACGGAAGCCGCCGCGGGAACAAACCCGCCTGATCTGACAGTTCTGAAAAGAGAGTATCGACCTCCATGACCAAGTTGTTTGCAACAGCCAGCGCTTTGACATTTGCGACAGCCACTTTTGCTTTTGCCGGTGATGTGCCGACAAAAGCGGATATCCTGGAAACCTATGCCGATATTGCCGAAGCCAAGTATGACGACAGCCTGACTGCGGCAAAGGTTTTGCGGGACGCAGTCGGTGCGCTGATTGCCGAACCCTCGGACGCGACCCTGACTGCGGCACGGGCAGCATGGGTTGCAGCGCGTGTGCCTTATCAACAGACCGAAGTTTATCGTTTTGGCAACGCAATCGTTGATGACTGGGAAGGCAAATTAAACGGTTGGCCACTGGATGAAGGTCTGATTGATTATGTCGACGCGGCCTATGGTGGCGCGACGGATGAGAACGAGTTTGCGGTTCTGAATGTCATCGCCAACCCCAGCTTCGAACTGTCGGGCGAAACCATTGACGCCAGCGAGATTACTCCGGAACTGCTGAGCGAAACCCTGCACGAAGCTGATGGTATCGAAGCCAATGTCGCAACCGGCTACCACGCTATCGAGTTCCTGCTGTGGGGTCAGGACATGAACGGCCACGGCGCCGGTGCAGGCAACCGTCCAGCCACTGATTATGCAAACGGCGATACCTGCACTGGTGGCAATTGCGACCGTCGTGCCCAGTATCTGAGCGCCGCAACCGACCTGCTGGTCAGCGATCTGACCTGGATGGCCGATCAGTGGAAACAAGGCGGCGCGGCGCGCACGGCGCTGATGGAAAATGAAACGGCGGGTGTCAGTGCGATCCTGACCGGTATGGGTTCACTGTCTTACGGTGAACAAGCGGGTGAGCGGATGCGTCTGGGCCTGATGTTGAACGACCCGGAAGAAGAACATGATTGCTTTTCGGACAACACCCACAACAGCCATTACTACGATGGGCTGGGCGTTCTGAACGTCTATCTGGGCAGCTATACCCGCATCGATGGAACACCTGTTTCAGGCGCATCGCTGGCCGATCTGGTAATCGCAACTGATCCGGCACTGGACGCCGAGATGAAGGCGAAACTGGCCGTCACGATGCAAGCCCTTGGCAGGATCAAATCGACCGCGGAAGCAGGGTTTGCCTATGACCAAATGCTGGAACGCGGCAACGAAGGCGGTGAAACCCTAATCATGGCCGGCGTCAACGGCCTGATCGACCAGACCAAGACAATCGAGCGCATCGTGACCGCACTGGAACTGGACCAGATTGAATTTGAAGGATCAGACAGTCTGGATAACCCCGACGCGGTATTCCACTAAACAAGAACGCGCGCCGGGGGCTTGCCTGCCCCCGGTACACTCAGCACACTGACCCGCCAGCCCTTTGAACCACACAAACCCAAGCCAACATTCATGATTGTCTGCCACTGCACCAACATCTCGGACCACGACATCCGCGCCGCCATCGACTGGATGCGGACAGCCGACCCCCAAACCATCATCACCCCCGGCAAGGTTTACCGTGCTCTTGGAAAATCGGCGGATTGCGGCGGATGCATGCCTCTGTTTCTGGACACGATGCGGTCAAGCGATAATCTCGAAGTACCCATGCAACTCCGCGCCCTGCGCGCGGCAGTATCACAGGAGAGTGCAGATGAAGGGCGATCCAAAAGTCATCGAATATCTCAACAAATCTCTGCGGCATGAACTGACTGCAGTCAGCCAATACTGGCTGCACTACCGGTTGCAGGAAGACTGGGGGCTTGGCCACATGGCCAAGAAAAGCCGCGAGGAAAGCATCGAAGAGATGGGCCACGCGGACAAGCTGATCGAACGGATCATCTTTCTGGAAGGCCACCCCAACCTTCAGAAGCTGGACCCGCTTCGGATCGGTCAAACACCAAAGGAAACGCTGGAATGTGACCTTGCGGCCGAGATCGATGCACGGGCCTTGTACAAGGAAGCGCGCGAATATTGTCGGGATGCCGGCGACTATGTCTCGATGTCGCTGTTCGAGCAGTTGATGTCCGATGAAGAGGGCCATATCGACTTTCTCGAAACGCAGCTCGACCTCTATGAAAGGATCGGCGAAGCCAACTATGCGCAACTCAACGCATCGAAAATGGACGAAGGCGAATAGCCTTGTCGCCCTGTCGGTGGTCGCCTTTGCGGCCACCCCTTCCCTGTCAGCCGAGCTACAGGACCTGCATCTGAACGTCACCCCCCGCACTGACGAAGAACGCGCCCGAATTGCCGTTGTCACAGCACCGCCCCAGGATTTCAGCGCACCGCAGCAGTTTGAAGAACTGCCCGCCGGGGCTGCGACTGTTCGGGTCCGTACTGACGCGGATGCGTTCTCGCAACCGTCAGACAACCTGAGCTTTGAACAGGAGCTGAATTTCAAAGTCGGAAACGGGCTGTTCAAGAAGGTCTGGGTTTCGTCGCCCTCATCGACGCTCGCCTCTGACGGGTTGGGGCCGCTCTATAACGCGCGGTCGTGCCAGCGCTGCCACATCAAGGATGGGCGCGGACACACGCCAAACGGGCCCGATGACAACGCGGTTTCGATGTTTCTGCGGGTCTCGATCCCCGGCACGTCGGAAGATGGCTATGCAGCGATAGAAGATTACATCGCCACTCTGCCCGAGCCTACCTATGGTGGGCAGATGCAGGATTTCGCACTGGCAGGTCATCCAGCGGAATACCGGCTGGACATCTCGTACGAAGAAATCCCGGTGGAGCTTTCTGACGGTGAAACCGCCTCACTGCGCCGCCCGACTTATCAGGCAGCCGATCTGGGTTATGGCCCGCTGCACCCCGACGCGATGCTAAGCCCCCGGGTCGCGCCGCAGATGATCGGGCTTGGCCTGTTGGAAGCGATCCCGGTCGAAGACCTGCTTGCCAACGCCGACCCGGACGATTTGGATGGGGACGGCATATCGGGCCGCCCGAATATCGTCTGGTCTGTCGAGTTTGACACGCCGATGATGGGCCGGTTCGGACACAAGGCGGGGATGCCGACAGTGATGGAACAATCGGCTGCTGCTTTTGCCGGGGATATCGGCATATCGAACCCACTCTACCCTGCTCCGCACGGGGATTGCACCAATGTGCAGGTGAACTGCATCCAAGCCCCGCATGGCGACAATGATGAGCGCGGCTTTGAGATCGATCATCAGGGTATGGACCTAGTCGCTTTCTACAGCCGCAATCTGGGCGTGCCGGGTCGCCGCGACATGGACAACCCCAGGGTCCTTCGCGGGAAAGAGGTGTTTCATGCAACCGGCTGCGCGTCATGCCACACACCGTCACATGTCACTCATCGGATGGAAAACCGGCCCGAGCACAGTTTTCAGCTGATATGGCCCTACACCGACCTGTTGCTTCATGACCTGGGCGAAGGTCTGGCCGACAATCGCCCCGAGGCCCGCGCAACGGGCCGGGAATGGCGCACGCCGCCTTTGTGGGGCGTTGGCCTGACCGAACGCGTCTCTGGCCACACAGAATTTCTGCATGACGGGCGTGCGCGCGACTTGCTTGAAGCAATCCTGTGGCATGGCGGTGAAGCGCAGGCTGCCCGCGACACCGTTATCTCGATGCCCAAGGCAGACCGTGACGCCCTGATCCAATTTCTGGAGAGCCTCTGACCCATGCGAGTTCTTACCCTTGTTGCAGCGTTGATCATGCCACTTACCGCGCAGGCACAGGATCGCGCGCCGATCCTGATGGATGTAACAGAAACCCATATCCTGCCCCGGTTCGACACACTCCCGGAAACGACGGGCGCGCTAGTCAGCGCATCACTGGTTGAGTGCGATCCGACCTCACCGGCGCTGCGCGCGGCCTACGATGCGGCTTTCGATAGCTGGATATCCGCCAGCCACCTGCGGTTTGGTCCGACCGAGGTCGATGACCGCGCTTTCGCCATGGCGTTCTGGCCGGACACGAAAGGGTTCACCACCAAAGCCCTGTCCCAGCATATCGCAACCGAGGATGACACCGTGCAAAGCCCGGAGGCCTATGCCGAAACGTCCATAGCAGGGCGCGGGTTCTTCGCGCTCGAACGGATGTTGTTCGATCCCAATTACGCGGAACAGGGTAGTGCCGAATATCGCTGCGCGCTGATCAGGGCGATCACGGCGGATATCGATGCCAATGCCCGGGCAATGGCGCAGGACTGGCACAGCTATGCCCCTAGCCTTACCCAACCCCAAGAGAACAGACGCTACCGGACGCAGGACGAAGCAATGCAGGAGCTGTTCAAGGCCTTGGCTACCGGTCTTGAGTTCACGGCTGACACTCGGCTGGGTCGCCCCATGGGGACATTTGACCGCCCCCGTCCGAACCGGGCCGAAGCGTGGCGGTCCGGGCGGTCTTTGCGCCATATAGAACTGTCGCTGATATCCTTGCGGGATTTAGCCGCACGGCTGTCTTTTGATCACGCCGAAATCGCGTCGGAACTGGACGCTGCGTTTGCACGTGCCATCCAGAACGCTCAATCCATTGACGATCCCTCGCTGGCCGGGGTTTCAGATCCCCAGGCCCGGTTCCGGATTGAGGCGCTTCAACAGTCGATCCACGATATCCGCAGCATCGCCGTGACCGAGCTGGGTCCGACATTGGGGATCAGCGCAGGATTCAACTCGCTGGACGGAGACTAACCCGTGACGTCACGCCGCCATTTTCTTGCCGGTCTTGCCGCAGCCACGATTTCCCCAGTCCGCGGGTGGGCCTCGGCCGGTTCACCTGATTTTCTGGCCGCAGGGCTGTTTCCCGACGGGTCCTTTCGACTTGCCGGGTTGAGCACATTGGGGAAAATCGTGTTCTCCGTGCCTCTACCCGGACGCGGACATGCGGCCGCTGCCCATCCACACAAGGCCTTGGCGGTCGCGTTTGCCAGACGTCCGGGCACCTTTGCCATCGTCATCGATTGCGCAACCGGCGCGCAGATTGCGCAGCTAAAGGCCCCTGAAAGCCGACACTTCTATGGCCACGGTACATTCTCGGCGGATGGCGCGTACTTTCTTGCCACCGAAAACGACTACGAAGCCGGGACTGGTATCGTCAGTGTCTGGGACGCTGAAAGCTTTGCGCGCCTGGATGAGTTTTCATCTGGCGGAATAGGCCCACATGACATACGCCTGATGCCCGACGGGGAAACGCTGGTGATTGCCAATGGCGGGGTCGAAACCCACCCCGAAACCGGGCGCACAAAGCTGAACCTGCCGACGATGGCACCCAACCTGAGCTATCTCACCCTGTCGGGCAGTATCCAAGAGCAGGTGTCGTTACCTCACGAGCTTCACAAGAACTCGATCCGCCATCTGGCCGTGCGACGTGACGGTCTGGTTGGTTTTGCCATGCAATGGCAGGGCAGCAAGTCCGACCATCCGCCCCTGCTGGGCCTGCATCGTCAGGGTGAAGCCCCGCGCCTGCTGGCGGCACCGGATCACGAACAAAGCATGTTGCAGGGATACGCTGGCAGCGTCGCGTTTTCAGCCGACGCCGATATGATCGCAATAACCTGTCCGCGCGGCAATGCGCTGCACCAGTTCGACATAACCAGCGGCACACTCACCGGCGCCTTCGCGCTTGAGGATGTCTGCGGGCTTGGGGCCGGGGCGGGCGGGTTGGTCTTTACCACGGGAACAGGCGCTTTCGGGACATTGATGGGCGCGCGCCCAGCTGTTAGAACCCGCGCCGAATGCCAATGGGACAATCATCTGATCCCGATCCACCCGTCCGCGTAAAATTCGGAATCCCCAATCAGATAGTTTACACTTGGAAGAATCAAACTGCTGCCGTATTGGCGGGCGCGAAACTGGCACCCTACGTTAAGGACCGACTTGATTGAAACAGACGCCCGACGCACCGCATTCCATCTACGGAGTTGAGAAATGGGGCAAAGGCCTCATCGAGGTGACCGAACAGGGCGAGATCGGTCTGCGCAATCCCATGGCCCCCGAGGCAGCGGCGATTAGCCTGCCCGGTATCCTCAGCGATCTGGACGACCGCGGCATCAAGGCACCGATGGTCCTGCGAGTCGCGTCTTATCTGGAACACGAAATCACCCATCTGAACGAAAGTTTCCAAGATGCGATTACGCGCGTGGGCTACTCAGGCAGCTATCGCGGCGTATTCCCGATCAAGGTAAACCAACAGGCCCAGGTTGTTGACCGGATCGTCGAGTTTGGGAAGAAATACAACTATGGGCTCGAGGCCGGTTCCAAACCCGAACTGGTGATTGCGCTGGCGCATCGTCTTGCCCCCGACGCGCTGATCGTGTGCAACGGCGTCAAAGATGCCGAGTTCATCCAACTGGCGATTCTAAGCCGCAAGATCGGGTTCAACACGGTCATCGTTCTGGAAAGCCCGAAAGAGGCCGACACGGTAATCGAAGTTTACAACGAACTGGGCATCGAGCCCCTGATCGGTGTTCGGGTGAAGCTGACCAACCAGATTAGCGGCAAATGGGAAGAAAGCTCGGGCGACCGCTCGGCCTTTGGGATGAACACCGATCAGCTTATCGCCACGGTAGACAAGCTGAAAGACGCAGGCTTGCTGCACTGCCTCAAGCTGCAGCACTCACATCTGGGCAGCCAGGTTCAGGATGTCAACGATGTGCGCCGCGCTGTCGGCGAAGCCTGTCGCTATTACACCGAGCTTACACGCGAAGGCGTGCCATTGACCCACCTGGATCTGGGTGGCGGCATGGGGGTCGATTACACCGGCGAAAAGAAAGCCGCCGAAAACTCGATCAACTACACAGTCGAAGAATACTGTGCCAATGTCGTCGAAACCGTGGCCTACGCCATGGACGAGGCAGAGGTGGACCACCCGACACTGGTCACGGAAAGTGGGCGTGCGGTGGTGGCAACGTCCTCGATGCTGGTCTTCAACGTGCTCGAAAGCACGCTTTACGATGCGCCCAATGGCCCCGAGGTTGAAGCTGACGATCACCACATGGTTTCAGACCTTGCTGCGGTGCATGGCTATCTCAGCAAAGACCGTCTTCAGGAATGCTGGAACGACGCCACCTTCTATCGTAACGAGCTGCGCGCCCTGTTTCGTCGCGGCTATGTCGACCTGCGTCAGATGGCCCGGGCCGAACGGATATACCTGTCGCTGATGGCGCGGCTCAAGGCGTTGGCCGCGTCAGAGGATCTGGAAACGGACCTGAACGACCAGCTTGAAAAGGTTGCGGATATCTATCACTGCAACTTCTCGCTGTTCCAGTCGCTGCCAGATGTCTGGGCCATCGACCAGCTGCACCCGATCGTGCCGCTGCAATATCTGAACCAGATCCCCGACCGACGCGCCGTGCTGTCCGACATCACGTGCGACAGCGACGGCAAGATCGACCGGTTTATTCTGGCCGACGGTGTGTCCCCCAGCCTGCCGGTGCATTCCCTGCCTGAAGAGGACGAATACTTCATGGGCGTCTTCTTCGTCGGCGCCTATCAGGAGACATTGGGCGACCTGCACAATCTCTTTGGTGACACCAACGTTGTCACCATCGACCTGCGCCCGGATGGCGGCTTTGACCTGCTGCACGAACAAGAGGGCGACACGATCAGCCAGGTTCTGTCATATGTCGAGTTCGACCCGCAGGATTGCGTCGCCGCCTTCCGCAAAATGGTGGATGAGGCGATTTCGACCGGCACCCTGAAAGCCAAGGACCGCAAAACCCTGATGAGCGCTTACCGCGACTCGATCAACGGTTACACCTATTACGAATAACCCCTGAGAGGAGATCACCCCCATGGGCACTTTGAGTGGCAAAACACTGGTTGTCGGCGCGGGCGGCGTATCCCACGCTGCCGTGCACAAGATGGCAATGAATTCGGATATCTTCACCGAAATCACACTGGCCAGCCGCACGAAATCGAAATGCGACGCGATCGCCACGTCGGTGAAAGACCGTGTGGGAGTTGATATCGCGACCGCCGAACTGGACGCCTACAAGGTCGAAGACACCGTAAAGCTGATCAAGGAAACTGGTGCTGAAATCCTCGTGAACCTCGCCCTGCCCTATCAGGATCTGGTGCTGATGGACGCATGCCTTGAGGCGGGCATTCATTATGTGGATACGGCAAACTATGAGCCCGAGGATGAGGCCAAGTTCGAATACCACTGGCAATGGGCCTATCAGGAACGGTTCAAAGCGGCCGGTTTGACCGCCATCCTTGGTTCGGGCTTCGATCCCGGCGTTACATCGGTCTTTGCCAAATGGTTGAAAAAGCACAAGCTGGACACCATCCGCCAGATCGACGTGCTGGACGCCAATGGCGGTTCGAACGATCAGGAATTTGCCACCAACTTCAACCCCGAAATCAACCTGCGCGAAGTGCTGGCCGAAGTGCGCCACTGGGAAGGTGGCGAATGGAAACACTCTCCCGCCATGACCCACAAGGTCGAGTTCGATTTCCCCGCCATCGGCCCTAAGAACATGTACCTGATGTATCACGAGGAACTGGAATCGCTCTCGACCCACTTCCCCGAGATCGAGCGCGCCCGCTTCTGGATGACCTTCGGCGACGCCTATATCATGCATGCCAAGGTCTTGGAAAATGTCGGCATGACCCGCATCGACCCAGTGATGCATGACGGCAAGGAAATCATCCCGATCCAGTTCCTGAAAACCCTTTTGCCCGATCCCGGTGATCTGGGCGCGGAAACCAAGGGCAAGGCCTGCATCGGCGACATCGCCACAGGTCAGGCCAAGGATGGCTCGGGCGAGAAGACTTATTACATCTACAACATCTGCGATCATCAGGAATGCTACGCGGAAGTCGGCAGCCAGGCTGTCAGCTACACCACCGGTGTCCCCGCCATGATCGGCGCGGCGCAGGTGCTGAAAGGCAACTGGACCGAGCCCGGCGTTTGGAACATGGAACAACTCGACCCGGACGACTTCATGGCCATGCTGAACGAACATGGCCTGCCGTGGCAGGTCCATGAACTCGACGGCCCGGTCACCTTCTGATCCGCTTCAGCTTCATCTGGCCCTAAATATCCCGGGGGTCCGGGGGCAGCGCCCCCGGCCTCTCCACCAAACGGAGACGCCGGTTATGTCCGACATGATGACCACACAGGCCGGAGACGCCGGCGCCTTCCGCAATTTCAACCTCTCCCGTGTACCCAGCCCTTGCTTTGTCGTCGACGAAAAGGCGGTTGAACGGAACCTGAAAATCCTCGCTGATGTCGGAACCCGCTCCGGCGCGCATGTTCTCAGCGCGCTCAAGGCGTTTTCAATGTTCTCACTGGCCCCACTGGTGCGCCAACACCTCGGCGGCACCTGCGCCTCAGGTATCTATGAAGCGCGGCTGGGACGCGAGGAATATGGAGGTGAAGTCGCAACCTTCTGCGCCGGGTACAAAGACGCCGACATCGACGAAATCCTGTCGCAGTCCGATCACGTCATCTTCAACTCCGCTGCCCAAAAGGACCGGTTTCTCGCCAAAGCCCAAACCGCCAAAGTGCAGGTTGGCCTGCGCATCAATCCGGAACATTCCGAAGGCGAGGTTCCGAAATACGATCCCTGCGCCCCGTGCTCGCGCCTTGGCACACCAGTCAGCCAACTGACCGCCGACACGTTGCGCGGCGTTGACGGCTTGCACATGCATACGCTTTGCGAACAGGGGTTTGCGCCTTTGCAGCGCACCTGGGACGCTGTCGAACCGAAGCTCAAACCCTACCTTGATCAACTCAAGTGGGTGAACTTTGGCGGTGGCCACCACATCACCCGCGACGATTATGACCGCGACGGGCTGGTGGCCTTCCTCAAGGACATTCGCGAAACCTATGGCATTGATGTTTACCTTGAACCCGGTGAGGCTGTGGCGCTGGACGCAGGTATTCTGATCGGTGAAATCCTCGACCTGCCGACCAACGGCATGAACCTCGCGATCACTGATATCTCGGCCACATGTCACATGCCCGACGTGATCGAGGCCCCCTATCGCCCTGCCCTTATGGATGAAGCCAAAACAGGCCATACCTATCGCCTTGGCGGCCCGTCCTGTCTGGCGGGTGACGTGATTGGCGACTACACCTGGGGCAAGCCGCTGGAGATCGGACAGCGTTTTGCCTTCCTCGATCAGGCACATTACTCGATGGTCAAGACAAACACTTTCAATGGCGTCCCCCTGCCCACAATCGCCCTGTGGAACAGCGAAACGGACGAGCTGAAGATCATCCGGCAGTTCGGATATGACGACTTCAAGGACAGACTCTCATGAGCATTTTTCTCGACAGCGAATTGACCGCATCCGAACGCACCGAAGATGCCCGCTTTCGCGTGATCCCGGTGCCTTTGGAGCGCACGGTCTCTTACGGGGCCGGCACGGCCAAAGGCCCCGAGGCAATTATCGAGGCCAGTAATGAACTGGAACGCATCACCGGTCACGCGGAGCCCTGTGTCGAAGGGATTTTCACCGAAGAACCGCTAAATTGTGACGGCCCGTTGCCCGAGGTAATGGAACGCCTTGCGCACCGCACCGAAGCTGCAATTCGGGCTGGAAAGGTACCGGTCACTTTGGGCGGCGAGCATTCCCTCAGCTATGGCGCAGTGATAGGTGTGGCCCGTGCGCTAAACCAACCCATCGGCATCGTCCAGATCGACGCCCATGCCGACCTGCGCAACGCATATCAGGGCGAAAAACACTCTCACGCCTCAGTGATGCACCTGCTTGCCGAAGAGGGCGTTCGGCTCGCCCAGTTCGGTGTCCGCGCTTTTTCAACTGAAGAGGCCCAAAGCCGACTGAGAAACCACGTCTTTCACGTGGATGCCGAGGAACTGGTGACAGGTAACATCCATTCGGTCGACCTGCCTGCAGACTTCCCCGAGCTGGTCTATGTCAGTTTCGACGTCGACGGGCTGGATCCATCGCTGATGCCCGCCACTGGAACACCGGTGCCTGGCGGGTTGGGCTATTACCAGGCACTGCGGCTAGTCGAGCACGCGCTCAAGGGGCGCAGATGCGTGGGCTTCGATGTGGTTGAGCTGGCCCCGGACGGCAATGCCGCCTGGGACTTCACCACAGCTCAGATTGTCTATCGCCTGATGGCTGCCTGTTAATCTTCGGCAGTTTCGTTCAGTTCCATATGGCCTTCGCCCTTGCTCAGGATGCGGCGCAGCATGGGTTCAAAAAACTCCAGCGGTTTCGTCGGATAGTCTGGGTCAAACGCCTTCTGATCGTATTCATGGCAGAAATAGCGGCAGTCCTCCCAATGGGGGCTGTCGCGATACTTGTCGCGCGCGTTTCGGTCTCCTCCAAGGTGGTGGTTGTAGTAGTAACCCTGAAACACGCAATGGTGCTTGAGTATCCAATAGGTTTTCTCGCTGACATAGGGCTTCATCATCGCCGCTGACAGCTCTCCATGGTTGTAGGGTGACAGAATATCACCGGTATCGTGGATTAGGGCAGCGACCACCAACTCCTCTTCCGCGCCATCCTCATAAGCCCGGGTCGCGGCCTGAAGGCTGTGCTGATACCGGTTGATGGGATAGGGTGTCCATTCCTCGTCCAGTGACCGAATGGCGTCCAGAATGCGATCCGGCAAGGCGGCATTATACGCCTCTTCATAATCCATAACGGCGTCCCAGTCGGCCTTGGTGGCATTCTCAAAACTAGTCCAGGTCGGTTTGTGGCTTTTGTCCAGCATGGCTGATCCTTTGGCGTGTTTCCCGAAGCCGACAATATTACGAGTCGCAACTTCAAAAAAATGAATTGATTTTATCACAACGATCAAAAAATACTCTCGGTATGCGAACCAAAGCTTTGGAAACCTTTCTATGTGTGGCGGAGACAGGTGGTTTTCATGCCGCTGCCCGTAAGCTGAATGTAACTCAAACGGCCGTCAGCGCGCGCATTCATCTGATCGAAGAAGAAACCGGCAGACCACTATTCACCCGCGGAGCCGGTGGCACTTCGCTGACCGAGTTTGGCCAACAATTCAAACCGTATGCAGAACAAATACTATCCCTTTGGGCCTTCGCGTCGCGGGATTTACCGTTGCAGACACAGAACCGTCCAGCGCTTCGGTTGGGTAGTCAGCTTAGCATCTGGGACCCTTTGCTTGTGGATCTGGCTGTTCGGTTTGAACAGCGCTTTGACAAACTGCTGCTGACACTGAATTACGACCACGATCTGAACATGGTTGAAGCTGTTGCGACCCATGTGCTGGACGTGGCGATCACGCATGAAACGCCATCAGACCGACGCGTCACCTATCACGAGCTGGAACCGGAGCTTCTAACCCTGGTCAGAACCCCGCAAGCAGCAACAGCAGAAAACGATTTGGTCTTCGTCAACCTTGAACTTGGAGAGATTTACCAAGATCACATCAGATCGGCTGTGCGACGCGCCTCGGGGCAGACCTTGTTTCTGGGTAATTGCATGATGGCACTACGTTATGTCCTGCAAAGAGGCGGATGCGGCTACTTCCCCGATTACGTTACTTCGCAACATCTGGCTTCGGGTGCACTCGAACCGGTCGAGGACAGTGTGAGCCTGCGGCTGCCAATGTATCTGGTCGCCCGTGGTGATCGCGAAGAATTCGACGACATTCGTTGTTGTCTGGAAGAACTTCGAACCTGAAATCAAGCGGGTGTTGGGATGACCTCGGACCCGCGCGCACGTTTCCGCAAAAGCGGACGACCTGCGACAAGCAGAAAACAGCACGAAATCAGCACACCCATTATGGCGGGAAGGTAAAGCAGCGCCCAAAGCCTCGGGTCATCAATCACAACCGGGGACACAAACCCGCGAACGCCTTCAAGCAGTACAAGTATGGTAAATGCACCCAAAATCTGAGGCCACAATCCAAACCGTGAAAAGCTGCCCAGCATCAGGGTCGAATACCCCGCCAGCGACACCGCAATGCAAATAACTATCCAGGAAAAACGCTGGTGCAATTCTTCGATCAACTTACCCTGGCTGAACCCTTCGGTTTTTGAGATCGCATCACGGTCGAAGATCAGATCAGATGTCGGAATGGCTTCGAGGCTGCGATGCGCCATTGGGCTTGTGTTCGTCAGCTCAGAGATGTCGTATGATGCGTCCTGAAACAGGGTCGAGGACAGAACCCTGCCCACCTTGTTCAGGCGCAGCGCTACCCCGTCGACCATCACCAGATGAATTCCTGCGTCGTTGTTGACCAGATAGGCGGTCACGCTGGAATAGCTGACCGCGTTTTCCGGGTCGCGGCGATCCGATACGAACACCTCGTGCAACGTACCGTCCAGATCGATGCCCCCGATGTAAACCGTAACGTCTTCGGCGGGGTGCAGAAATTCACCTTCATTCAACAACTGCGCTGTCACATCTCCTGCAACTTCGGCTTGCCGGAATTCCAGTTGTTGGACCGAGGCCGGGCGCAGGAACACGCTGATGGCGGCCATCATCAGACCGGTGATCACACCGAACAAAACCACGGCACGCGCCAGTCGCCACGGGCTTGACCCGGTTGCCAACATCACTGTCATCTCGCTTTCGCGACTCAATCTATTGGTCGCATAGACAGCAGCCGCAAATACCGCCATCGGCATAACCGTACGAACAAGCGTTGGCAGGGTAAGCGCGGTGAATTCAAGAAACACCATAGCGGACTGGCCACCGCTGATGACTTTGTCAAACAGGCTGACGGAACGGGTGATCCAGAACACACCCACCAGGACAAGGGTGAAGAAGCCGAATAAAACCAGCAATTGCCGCAGAAAATATCCATCAAAACGCGACATATATCCTCATCCGGCTGATTGCGTCGTGGCCGGACAATAAGTCAATCGCCCACCCAAGGAAACCTCGATTACCGCCTCAGAACCGGCATCGGCGGTAACCTAGTTATTCGGACATGGGAAGGGCGCACTCAACCACAAGCGCGCCCCAGCCACAGGAGGGAAAAACAAAAACAGCGTCATGTACCGAACGTGAGCGCCAACTCGTAACAATTGTAAGTAAAGCGGAATTCAAGTGATTGGTCTGTGACTTGGTTCACCTTTGGACCGTTCACATGAACACTCTTGTAGACATCTGCCCCAGCAAAAAGTTAATGACACGTTAACGTCTTGTTTCCAGCCCATTCACTTTTCTACCCACATAATGAAATCTGTTGGTTTTGGTGAGTGTCCGGGGCAGGACGATTGCGAGTAACAGTATCAGTTGGCACAAGGGGTCCGATGGCAATGCATAAACCTTCGACATCAGAAGCCGCTGCACTGAATGCGCAATTACTGAAAAAGACCGACTCGGATTACGATGTCGCAATGTGGGCCGCGTGTGCATTGATGGCGCTCCACTCAAACAAGCCGGCGGTGTTTCAAGAATATCAGCATATGTGGGCAGAAAAACTGGATGCCGTAGGTCCGCACGAAAACACAGGTGCCAACAAAAGATAATAACAGGGCACGATGGCCTCGCACCATTGTAGCAGTGTTGCCGAAGCCGATTCTGCGACCAGTAATAACCCAAGCGCGAATTGGCTGAAGACAGGCAAAGCGAACTCAAAGGCTGAAACCCGTTCACCCTTGGATATCACAACTGAGTATTCGGACGATTTTAATGGCAGGGGCAGCAGGGTTCGAACCCGCGACCTACGGTTTTGGAGACCGTCGCTCTACCAACTGAGCTATACCCCTGTAGTGAGCCCCAGATATGCCAGCCGCGCGGCGGACTCAAGAGGCTTTTTCAGATTCCGAGCCACGAAGTGCCCGGACAAACAAGTTGCGCAAACCGCGTGGTGCGCTAAGACAAGGACCGGTTAGCAGAAGGAACCCGGCGTGAACCTCCGAAAGAAGATTGTAGACAGCGAAGCTGTGCTAAACTGGGTGGCGCGTCGGATTGCAAACTATATTCGGCTGGTACACCGCAACACACGCTGGCAGCGCATCGGCTATGAAGAGTTGGACCAGTTGGCCGAACAGGGTGAGCCGGTCATCGTTGTTCTTTGGCATCAACGGCTGGCGCAGTCGCCCTATTTCTTCCCACTGGACAAGGGGCGCATCTGTTCGATTACATCGTCTGCGCGGGCTGGCAGCATGGTGGGTCGCGTGCAAAAGCTGTTCGGAATGGACACGATTGCCATGTCCAGTCATCAGCGCCACGTGGCGTTATCACGCGAAGTGCTTGGAAAGATGAAACAGGGAATATCCATTGGCATAGCGGCGGACGGACCCCGTGGGCCAGAGCGGGTATTGTCAACGGTTCCGCTGGTTTGGGCGCGCACATCAGGCAAACGCGTGTTTGGAATTACCTTTTCAGCGAAACATGGGCGCGAAGCGGGAACATGGGATCATCTTCTAATGCCCCGCCCATGGGGTAACGAGGGGGTGTTTCTGTGCCGGGAATGGACAGAAACAGTTCCGCGCAAAGCAAGTGAAGACGAAATCGAAACCCTGCGCCAAAGCCTTGAGCAGCATATGAACGATATCACGGCCCAGGCAGACCGAATGGTCGGGCGCGAGCCTTGGTCGCCTGACGCTTAACCGCCCCTCAGCCTTTGCATCAGATAGACTTCACTGCCTTCGGGAATCGGTTCGGTCAGTCCGGTCGCGATCACGCGCCCGTCGACAGCGATAGACACGCCAGCGTCGATGGGCGCCTGAAGCTGCGGATGCGCACGCACGAGCGCGCGCAGCAACTCGCCAGTGGTTTTGGCCTCGACCTCAACCACCTGCTGGCCCCCGGTCAGTGACCGGAGGCCGGACCAGAGGTGAACCTCAACCATTGTCCTTGAGAGCGGCCAGAATGCGTGGCGGCGACATCGGCAACCGCTTCATCCGCACGCCAGCCGCGTTGGACACAGCGTTGGCAATGGCGGCCAGTGGCGGCACGATACCCGTTTCGCCCACACCGCGAACGCCAAACGGGTGGCCCGGATTCGGAACCTCGACGATCACGGTGTCGATCATCGGCAGGTCACTGGCCACCGGGATGCGGTAGTCGAGAAAGATCGAATTCTGCAAGCGACCGTCTTCGCCGTAGATATATTCCTCGTTCAGGGCCCAGCCGATACCTTGCGCGGCACCGCCCTGATACTGGCCTTCGACATAGGTCGGATGGATCGCCTTGCCCGCGTCCTGAATGACCGTATAGCGGGTCACACTGGTCTTACCGGTTTCCGGGTCAACCTCGGCATCGACAATATGGGTGCCAAAAGACACGCCGGCACCTTCGGGGGTTGCCTCGAAATGGCCCGAGATCGGACCACCGGTGCGGCCCATATCAGCGGTGATATCGGCCAGCGGCATCGGATCGAAATCACCTGCATTCGGGCCTGAGGGCACCGCACAGCCGTTTTCCCATTTCACCGCATCAACCGGGATGCCCCATTTGGCCGCGGCCCGTTCGCACAGTTTCTCAACCGCATGTCTCGCAGCTTTGATCGTCGCCAGCCCTGACGCGTAGGTCACGCGAGAGCCATGGCTTACGTCATTGTAGCCCAGCGTGGCCGTATCGGCGATGGTCACCCGGATGTTTTCATACGGAATGCCCAGAACCTCGGCCGCCATCAGGGCCATCGACGCGCGCGAGCCACCGATATCAGGCGTTCCGACCATCACCTGAGCCGAGCCATCCTCGGACAAGGCAAGCGAAACGCTGGTCTCGCCACCATGGTTAAACCAGAAGCCACAGGAAATACCGCGCCCCTGCCCTGGCTTCAGCGGAGCCGAATAATGAGGATGCGCCTTGGCTGCTTCCAACGTTTCGACAAGACCGATGCGCTCGTAGGTAGGTCCATAGCTGGCTTTCGTGCCCTCATGCGCGGCGTTCTTCAGACGTACCTCAACGGGGTCGAGTCCCAGCTTGTTGCACAACTCATCGATCACCGACTCGACCGCAAAGGCACCCATTGGTGCACCCGGCGCGCGATACGCTGCCTGCTTTGGGCGGTTGGACATAACGTCATAGCCGATCTGCTTGACGTTGGTCAGGTTGTACGGCGCAAAGGCACACATGGCTGTCATGTCGCCCGGCGCACCGGGAAAGGCCCCGCCCTGCAAGCGGAAAACACCCTGGGCCGCCGAGATCGTGCCGTCTTTCTTCATGCCGATCTTGACGTCCATCGAGGCAGACGAAGTCGGACCAGTGGCCCGGAACACCTCGGACCGGGTCATCACAAGCTTGACCGGGCGATTAGCCTTACGGCTGAGCGCTAGTGCGACGGGTTCGATGAAAACGGTTGTCTTACCGCCAAACCCTCCGCCAATCTCGGACGCAGTGACGCGCAACTGCGAAGTTTCAATTCCCAGAAGCGCGGCACAGGTTTTCTGCGCAATCCAATGCCCTTGTGTCGTGCACCACAACTCACCTTTGCCGTCATTACCCAATATGGCCAGACAGGCGTGCGGTTCGATATAACCCTGATGCGTCGCTTCGGTGACGAAACTGTCTTCAATGACCAGATCCGCTTCGGCAAATCCGGCCTCGACATCGCCGTGACCACTTTCATGATAGCGGACAACGTTCGGGTGCATTCCTTCCGGCACGGAATAATCCGCTGCCCCTTCGCGGATCACAGGCGCATCCGGTGCCATCGCCTTATCCACATCGGTGACGTGGGGCAGAACTTCGTATTCGACCTCGATCAGCTTGAGCGCGTCACGCGCCGCCAATGCCGAAGTCGCAGCGACCGCTGCAACCGCGTGCCCGTCATATAGCGCTTTCTCACCGGCCATAACGTTTTCCAGAACGTTGTAGAATTCACCTTCCAGACCGGGCTTGAACGGCACTTCAGCAAAGTCGGCACGCGTCACAACTGCTTTGACATCCTTATGTGCCTCGGCTTTCGACGCGTCGATCTTCACGATCCGCGCATGCGCATGTGGTGAGCGCAGGATCGCGCCATGCAGCATTCCCGGGGCGTAGGCATCCGCTCCGAATTTGGCGCGGCCGGTCACCTTGTCCAGACCGTCGGGACGGTTGGGGCGGGTGCCGACAAAAGTGAAGTCTGATTTCCGATCGTCCAGAGCCATTACGACGCCTCCCGCATCTCAGCCGCCGTATCCATCACGGCGCGAATGATCTTGTCATACCCAGTACAGCGGCAGAGGTTGCCTGCCAGCCAATACCGCGTCTCTTCCTCGGTCGGGTTCGGGTTTTTCTCCAGCAAAGACTTGGCCGCCACCAGAATGCCCGGCGTGCAGATGCCGCATTGCAGGGCAGCGTATTCGATCATCTTCTTTTGCAGCGGATGCAGAATATCACCGTCGGCAATGCCTTCGACCGTTTCGATCTGCTTACCTTCGGCCTCGACACCCAGCATCAGACATGAACAGACCAGACGGCCATCAACGGTGACCGAGCACGCGCCGCAATCGCCGGTGCCACAGCCCTCTTTCGCGCCTGTCAGGTTCAGCTTGTCGCGCAGACAATCCAGCAGGGTTTCACGCGGATCACACAGGTATTCGACCGCATCGCCATTCACGGTGGTGGTTACGTGGAGCTTTTTCATGCGTTTTCTCCCTTCGCGCGGGCATAGGCAATTTTCGCGGCGCGCTTTGCCAGAACGCCTGCGACCTCGGTACGGAACGCGATCGTGCCGCGCTTGTCGTCAATCGGGTTACAGGCGGCAGAGGCGGCGGCGGCCAGCGCATCCAGGGCCGCATCATCCAGCGCGCTGCCGATAATGGCCTTGGCACAGTCTTCGACCAGCAGAACGGTCGGGGCCACGGCGCCCAGTGATACGCGGGCCTCGGTGATGGTGTCGCCGTCAAGACGCAGGTTCACACCAACGCCAACCACAGCGATGTCCATTTCGGTGCGGGGGATGAACCGCAGATAGGCATCGCCGCCGTTTTCGCCACGTGCAGGGATATTGACCGCCGAGATCAGCTCACCTTTGGCCAGCGAGGTTTTGCCGGGGCCGGTCGGAATATCCTCGACCGCGACTTCGCGAGTGCCGTCCGGGCCGGTCACGGTAACAGTCACACCAGCTGCGACCATGGCGGGCACGGAATCAGCCGCAGGTGAGCCGTTACACAGGTTACCGGTCGGTGTTGCGCGCCCCTGCACCTGGGTTGATCCGATCAGGTCCATCGCCTCGACCACACCGGGCCAGTCACGACCCAACTCGGGATGCTCGCTCATTTCGGCACCGGTTGCGGCAATTCCCAATGTCCAGCTTCCATCAGCATTGCGGGTAATGTCGTGTACACCGTTGATTTTCTTGATGTCGATCAGCGTATCAGGCGTCACTAACTCCGAGCGCAACTGCACCAAAACGTCGGTGCCGCCCGCCAGAAAGCGCGTGATGCCCGTCGCATTTGCGGCCAGAGCCGAAGCCTCGGCAAAGCTGGCGGGGCTGTGATAATCCATAATGCTACCTCGCACCTGTTGGTCAGGGATATCTGGGTTCGGGGCGACGTTAATTCACCACCCACGTGACGTCCATGGGCCGAGCGACCAAATTTTACCGTCTAAAGGTCGCTTTCTGACCATGCTTACAGATCGAGCTCGATCACACCATCCGGCTCCGCAGCGCGGCTTTGGCACAGAATCATCGCCCCTTGGCGCTGCTTTTTGGACAGCACGAAATCCCGATGCTCGACCTCGCCCGAAAGGACGCCACATTTGCACACACCACAGATACCATCGGCGCATTTCACATCCACGTGGAAACCCGCCTCGTTCAGAACCTGCGCGGCATCCTTGTCTGCGGGCACAGGCAACGTTTTACCTGAACGCGCGAGTTTCAGGGTAAATGGGTGGTTTTCGTAGTCCGGGGTTTCCGGGACCGAGAAATATTCAAGATGTCGGACCTCTTCGGGGAAACCCTGATGTTCCGCGGCCTGCATGACTCCTTCCATGTACCGATCAGGCCCGCATGTATAGACGTGCCATCCCTGCTGATACCCCGACAGGATCGCATCCAGATCAGCGCGCGAGCCTTCATCCGAGAAATGGTAGTGGACGCGGTTCGCCCAGGGCATCCCCGCCAGATCATCCAGATACCCCGCCCCACCCCGCGTGCTGGCCGAGTAGTGCAACTCGAAATCCATGCCCAGTGAATGCAGGCGATGAGCAAATGCGATCATCGGGGTTATACCGATACCACCCCCCATCAAAAAGGTCTTGGACGCCTCTTCGTTCAGTTCGAAATGGTTGATCGGTTTCGAGATGAAAACCTTGCGCCCTTCGTTGAAAATTCGGTGCAGCAAGGCCGAGCCACCCCGCCCTTCATCCTCGCGCAGAACACCGATCTGATAAGACCCCCGTTCCGACGGGTCGCCAGACATGGAGTATTGGCGCAGGAACTCTGGCGCGACAAGCACATCCAGATGCGCACCTGCGGACCATTCAGGAAGCGGCGCACCGTCAAGGGAGGAAAACTCATACTTGGTGACATCCGAGGTCATCTTGTCGACCTTGGTCACAGCGACCCGCATCACCGGCGCGTCACCTGCGACCTGATAAAGATGAATGATCGACATATCCCCCGCAGCTTTACGCGCCTTGTACTCTTCGGCTGTCACCAAGGCCTCATAGGCAGCAATTCCTGCCTCGCGATCCATTGCAAACGGATAGGGCCAGGGGTGCGGGGCCAGATAGGCCGGGTAGACCGCCAATGTCTGATCCTCGTATCTAAGGTTCAGATCCTTTTGCAGATCGCGCCGGTTCAAAGGGTGTGTTGTTGGCCGATACGCCCCGTCGGGCTGCAACTCGATATCCCACCACCATTTCTTGGTGTCGTTCAAACCGCCATTGCCAACCGCGTCATCCAGCTTGGCCAATGCAGGCGCAGCCGAGGGGATGTTCATCGCGGCCCAGCGGAACGGGCGCTCCTTGAAGATACCCTCAAGGTTCCAGGGGCAGGTCTTCATGCACCGCCCGCACATCGCGCCTCCCGGAGTGGTCACGCGGTAGGTCGCGCATTTCTGGCTGTCGGATTTCCAGATTTCATAGCCGTTGAACATCAGCTTTGGCCCAGCCGTGATCGCGCCCGATGGGCATTCGCGCGCGCACTTGTTGCAAGACTCGCAAAAGCTTTGCAGACCGAAATCGATGGACCTGTCATGCACGATCGGCATATCCGTGGTCACCACGCCTGATTTCAGTCGCGGCCCAAGATAGGGGTTCAGGATCACTTCGCCGATCCGGCTGACTTCGCCCAGACCGGACAGCAACAAAAGCGGAGGTTGCAGAACTTCGCCATCCATCACCGTATGCGCCTTGGCCTTGTAGCCAAGATTGCGGATCTGCTGTGCAATCACGCCACCCAGCAGCGAAAATCGCAGATAGGCGCGCATCGATTGGGCGACGCTGATCCAGTCGTCGCCGCTGGCACCCTCCATCGTTTCATAACCCTGATCGATGATCATGCTGACGGCCTGATCATGGGGCGGCACGATTTCTTCGCCCGTCGCGTCATGGGAATACCAGGCCCATTCCGGGCAGCGGCTGAGACCCACCGCATCGACCCCCAGAAAATAGGTCGCAGCCTTGATGTTTGCTGCGTTGCGTTGTGCGTCAGATGGCTTGGGCGCGTCAGCGCTTTCACCGTCCTGCAACAGTACAAACGCACCCAAAGCACGGCGTTGGGCAAAACTCGGCGCTGCCTTGCGGACGTAATACCCGCCTTTGGCCGCATCCTGTAGCGACTTGCCCATATCTCCGAACTGCGCCCGAGCAAACATATCTGCACGCTTGGGCACACGAGCGACATTCTCTTCGTCAATAAAGGTCGTTGGTGTCTCGACCCGTTTGAGTTTCTCAAACGGATGCGCCCCGTCCACATAGCGCCGTTTGGCATATGGGTCACGGTTGAGGGCGTTCTTGGCAAAGCCCGTGCCCAACCACCATGCCGGCCCCTGCGTCCGGAACCAGGGCTGATCGGCCATAGGCTTCAGCGGTTTGTCATGGGCGATCGGCATGTCAGTCGTCACGGCGGCCAAACCAAAGCGCTTGCCCAGCCAGGGCACGACAACCTCTCCATCCTCGACCGAAGCCAACCCGGCGGTGACCGCCAGCTTGCCCAAATCAACGTCGGTTGACATCATGCTGTGCGCCCGTGCGTCAAAGCCCAAAAGGCGGATGTAATTGGCGATGACCACCGCATTCTCGGTCGCCAGCAGACAGGCGCGATGGTCCTGCGCGTCGACTATCCAATCAGCGCCGGGTTCGGACGGGTCGGGATTGCGGTTGTGTTCGTAAAGAAAGACAATGCTGTGCCGATGGCTGTCGATCGGCTTGGGCGCGGCCTCCATACTGTCTTTCAGATCAGCCATGATGACGTCGATCCCGGATGCCAGCGTTTTGGTCTGACGGGTGCGCAACGCGTGGGCCAGCCGGTCAATATCGGGATTGCGGCGAGCCTCGGGCAAAAGGGCGTCAGATGGCAGTGGACCGCACCCCATCATCGACGCATCGTTGAAGTAGCCGAACGCTTTTATGTGGTTGGCCCGTTCCTGCGGGTCCGATGGAATCTCGGACGCAACCGGGTTCACCATTCCGTCGCGGATGGCGTCCATCATCGCCTGAAACTCACCCATCGCATTGACGATGCTGTCAGGGTGTTCCGGTCGGTGGAAACTCAGCTCGGCCAAAGCGGGCACAAGCGACAGATCCGGCATGTCATCTTGCCGGGCCAAACGCTCCAGCGGGTAGCCGCCCATATGAACGGGCCGGTTTCTGTCCGAGAATAAACGGATCCCCATCGAATATCTCCTGTTGATGCCCGTCCCGTACCCCGCCATGGACAGCAAAACCATTCATGATTAATCATAAATGGTATGAGCAAATTCGATTTCATTGACCTCGACGGCAAGGTTCTACGCACTTTTTTGACGATACTCGAGGAAAACTCGGTCTCGAAAGCCGCAGATCGGCTGGGGGTTACGCAATCTGCGATCAGTCATACTCTGGCCAAACTGCGGCAGGTCCTGGGCGACCCGCTGTTTGTTCGCTCAGGTCAGGGTCTGACGCCAACCGAACGCGCCCTGTCCCTGAAAGAGCCTGCGCAAAAGGTACTGGACGGGATGCGCGCGCTGACCGACGGCCGGCCGTTCGATCCTTTGTCGGAACAGATCAACATCCGCATCGCCACCAATGACATGCCACGAGAGCTGATCTTTCCATGGTTGCTGCGTGACACACGCGCCGAAGGCGCGCGCCTGCGGTTGGAATTCATCCCATCGGGTGTGCCCGACCCCGAATTGTTGCGCAGCGACCGGTGCCAGTTGATGCTAACCCCGCTGCCGCCCGACGGACCGGATATTTTCCAGAAAAGACTGATCGAAAGCCCGCTGATGGTGTTCTACGACGCCACGCAACGCACGCCCCCGGACAGCTGGCAGGACTATTGCCACAGCGACCATGTCGAAGTGCGCTTTGCCGATGGCCGAAACGCCCGTGCCGTTATGCGCGGCGTTGATCAAAGCCAGATCAATCCTGCGGTTGTAACCCTGCCGCATTTCAACGCGATCCCGGCCTTTGTGCAGGGCAGCGACCTGATCTCGACAGATACGGCACTGATGAAACAGGGCCCACTTGCCGCGCTGGATTGCGCACCTTTACCCTTCGCCTGTCCCCCTGTGTCCATCTACATGGTCTGGCATCAAAGATCGGCCAATGACCCCGCCCACCGCTGGTTACGCGACCGGATAGAAGCCATCGCAGCGTCCCTTCAGACCTGAGACAGCCGTCAGCTGCGCATAACAAAGGCCAGGTTCGGCTGCGGGACACGGTTACGAGTACTCAACAAAACGGATTGGTCAAACCGCAATTCATTCGCCATCCTGAAACCAAATCAAAACGGAGACGTCAGATGGAGAAAGTAGCACTGATCACAGCAGGCGGCAGCGGCATGGGCGCGGATTCCGCGAGGCGGCTGGCCGCGGACGGTTTCAAGGTCGGGATTCTGTCATCCTCGGGCAAGGGCGAAGCGCTGGCGCATGAGTTGGGAGGCGTCGGTGTAACCGGCTCGAACCAGTCCACGGAGGATCTGCAAAAGCTTGTTGATGCGGCCATGGCCCATTGGGGGCGTATTGACGTTCTGGTCAATTCCGCTGGTCACGGCCCCCGTGCCCCGATTCTTGAGTTGACGGACGAAGATTGGCACACCGGTATGGATGTCTATTTCATGAATGCCGTCCGCCCCTCGCGGCTTGTGACGCCGATCATGCAAGCGCAGGGCGGTGGATCGATCATCAATATCTCAACCTTCGCTGCATTCGAACCTGACCCGGTTTTCCCGACCTCAGGCGTGTTTCGCGCCGGGCTGGCCGCGTTCACCAAACTGTTCTCGGACAAATACGCTGCCGAAAACATCCGCATGAACAACATCCTGCCCGGTTTCATTGACAGCCTGCCCGAAAAAGAAGAATTCCGCGCGCGCATTCCCATGGGGCGCTATGGGCGCAGTTATGACGAGGTCGCTTCGGTCGTGGCCCTGCTGGCATCCGAGGGCGGTGGCTACATCACCGGGCAGAATATCCGGGTTGATGGTGGCATCACCCGCTCGGTCTGAGCTCAGAACCGCGCCTTTATCAGATGCGTCAGCGCCGCACCGGATTCAAAAAAGGCGCGGCGCACGCGCGTCCAGCTTTCGCGATGCTCAAGCACCGCAGGAACGGGCAAAAGCGAAAGCTCAGCTGCAAGAAGACTTTCGGCCATCATTCGACCGAACACCGTGCCGGGGCCAATACCACGGCCGGAATACCCGTGCGCGGCCAGAGCGTTAGGGCCAATCTGCGTGATTTTCGGGATATGGTCCGAAGTCATGGCAATCCGACCGTGCCAACCCTGTTCAAACGGCTGATCGGCAAGCTGAGGATAAAGCTCAGCCAGTTTGCGTCGGACCCATCCGGTATGCGCGCTGCGGCCTGCATTCCCCAGATCGCCCATGCCGCCAATGATCATCCGCCCCGCCTGATCCAGCCGGAAGGACGTCATGATCAGCCCTGTATCCCAGCAACCTTCTGCCTGCGGCAGGATGCTGGCGCGCAGATTATGCGACAGCGGGGCCGTAGCGTATTGAAAATAATAAACGGGAACATAGGCGGGCGCAGTATCTGGCAAGCCAAGGTGATAGGCGTTGGTTGCCTGAATGACGGACTTGGCCCTTACAGCCCCTCCCGGTGTGGTCAGCACCCATTGGCCACCTTCGTACCGAAGGGTTTGCACTGGACTTTGTTCATGTATCTGCGCCCCGGCCTGAGACGCGGCACGCGCCAATCCCATGACATAAGCCAAGGGTTGTGTGGTTCCTGCGCGAGGATCGAACAACGCCCCATGGAAAGCATCGCTACCGGTCCGGTCACGGGCCTGATCCGCCGACAGCAGCTCTACCGGCGCGCCAGACCCGCTTAGCTGGGCATGGCGCGTTTGCAGGTTCTTCAGCCCCGAGGCGGAATGCGCGCAATGCAGGGTTCCGTTGCGAATGGGCTCACATGCGATGCCGTGTTCTTCGATCAGGGAAAATACGTCCGACGGTGCCTTGCCCAGCAGATCGATCAGGCGATCGCCAGCCTCTGCACCGATATGCGCGCGAATGTCATCCGGTGGCAGCCACAGCCCGGCATTGACCAGACCGACATTGCGCCCCGACCCGCCAAACCCGATCTTCTGCGCTTCAAGCAAACAGACCGAAGCGCCGGACCGGGCTGCCGTCAAAGCAGCTGAACACCCGGTATATCCGCCACCTATGATGGCCAGATCAACGGTTGTATCACTGCTCAGCGGCAGAGCTGTGACTGCTTCGGTACATGTAGTCCGCCACAGGGTTTGTTCGGGATCGTTCACGTCTGACCTCTGAGTCTTTTTGGCGGATCATCATACCGCTGCACGTCCTTTGCAAGTGGGCAACTGCGGTCGGGTCAGCAAAGAAAAAACCCCGCAAGCACGGGCCTGCGAGGTCCAAAAGAAGCGAATAGTCCGTCAGGGATGATGACATCAGGCAAGAGGCCGCCCGGATACCTTCAGACGTCGAGCGACCGTGCAATCACCTCTTTCATGACCTCGTTGGTGCCGCCGTAAATCATCTGCACGCGCGCGTCTGCGTAGAGGCGGGCAATTGGATATTCCATCATAAAACCGTAGCCGCCGAACAGCTGCAGGCATTCGTGCATGATTTCGTTCTGCACCTCCGAGCCCCAGTATTTGGCCATCGAGGCGGTTGCCGCGTCCAGTTCTCCTGCCTCCAGCTTGCCGATACAGTCATTGACGAAACTGCGCAGAACCTCGGCCTTGGTCTTGCATTCTGCAAGCTTGAAACGCGTGTTCTGGAAATCCATCACCCGCTGACCGAACGCTTTGCGCTCCTGCACGTACTTTACTGTTTCGGCAATGGCAAAATCTATCGAACCCAGCGCCATGATCGCGATATTCAGCCGTTCCCATGGCAGTTGCTTCATCAGCTGATAAAACCCCTGACCTTCCTCAGCCCCCAGCAGGTTCGTCATCGGAACTTTGACATCTTCGAAAAACAGTTCGGCCGTGTCGTTGCCCTTCATCCCCAGTTTCTTGAGGTTGCGCCCCCTGCGAAACCCCTCGGCCCCCTCGGTTTCGACCACGATCAATGACACACCCCGCGCGCCCTCGGACTTGTCAGTCTTGGCGGCCACGATGATCAGATCAGCCGTCTGGCCATTCGTGATGAAAATTTTCGAGCCATTCAGCCGGTAGGAGTTTCCGTCTTTCTCGGCTGTTGTGCGCACAGCCTGAACATCCGAGCCGGTGCTAGGTTCCGTCATGGCAAGTGCGCCGACCATTTCGCCCGAAGCCAGTTTGGGCAGCCATTTCCGTTTCTGATCTTCGCTGCCATAGGCGGTAAGATAATGGGTCACGATCGACTGAATACCATAGCCCCAGCCGGCGTCGCCCCGTGCGCCCTGTTCGTACGCAGTGATGGCGTCAAAGCCCATACCACCGCCGACGCCGCCATATTCTTCGGGGATTGCACCAGCCATCAGGCCGGTTTCACCCGCTTTGCGCCAGAAGTCGCGATCAACGGCCCCGTTTTCAACCCAGGTTTCGATATTCGGTGACAGTTCGTCATCCATGAACCGGCCAGCCATATCTGCAAACATGCGGTGTTCGTCGGTGACCCATGCTGCGGTCGAAGTGAAAAGTGACATCAAAGGCTCTCCAAACTGTCTTTCGCAAAAGCCTAGCGGTCCGCCCGATTCCCGCCAATCCATGTGACGCGGCGTTCCGACTTCGAACAACGCAACGTTTCTATGCTAGGTAACTTAAAGAACCTGCTTGTTTTTAAGGAAATTAAGTCAGCGCCAATGCCAGCAATTGCTGTGCCGCATCCCTGGCGTCTTCCGCAGGATCACAATTCTTGAGCAAAACCGCAGACACGATTGCCCCTTCCTGCAACAACACGATCTGGCTGGCGAGTTTCTGAGGATCACGCGCACCAGCCTGTTCGGCGACGGACGTGAAATGCTCCAGCAACAGCTGTTTATGTTCGGCTGCCTGCACATGGATCGGATGATCTGTTTCCTGATATTCTGCCCCGGCCTTGATGAACATGCAGCCCCGGAACCCATCTTCTTCGAACCATTCCTTCAAGGCATCAAAACTGACGATGAGTTGCTCGGCCGGTGTATCCGACATCTCGTCAATGCGCTGATAGAACCACTCGCGAAAATTCTCATCCCGCAAGCGCAGAGCGGCTACAATCAGGTCTTCTTTAGTACGGAAATGTTTGTACATCGACGTTTTCGACACGCCCGTTTCCGCCACCAGCTTATCCATGCCGGTCGCGTGAAACCCGTCGCGGTAAAAAACCTTCAGGGCTTTGCGGACAAGTTCATCCCGTTTGTTTGGACGCATGATTCGGCTCCATGGTGTACCGTTCTGTACATATTACCCCGAAACATGAAGTGCAACCGGCCCCGCCCAAAGCATTGTTTTCATTATAATTCATGGCTCACCTTAAACTGCGAGGAAAATTTTCAACTTTTCCTCTTGCAAAAGTTAACAGATCGGTACACCTTATTGCTAAGTTTACCGATCAGTACACCAGAGGATTTGACCGATGAAACGTCGCGCCAGCATATTCCCCCCTCAGTACGTTCCATTTCTTCTGACACTGGCCATTCTTGCCGCTTCTCTGACCTGAAAGCCCCCTGCACCATGTCTCGACCCCCTCTTCCCCCGTTCACGTTGGAAACTGCCACGCAAAAAGTGCGCATGGCAGAGAATGCCTGGAACAGCCGCGATCCCGACCGCGTCACCCCCGCATACACAGATGACAGTCAGTGGCGAAACCGGGCGGAATTTCTGTCAGGGCATGACGAAATTCACGCCTTCCTAAGCCGTAAATGGCACAAGGAGCTGGACTATCGGCTGATCAAGGAACTCTGGGCCTTTACCGGTAATCGCATCGCTGTGCGTTACGCTTACGAATGGCACGACGATAGCGGTCAGTGGTTCCGGTCATATGGCAACGAGAATTGGGAATTTGCCGAAGACGGACGCATGTCGCATCGGCATGCCTCGCTGAATGATCACCCCATAGCCGAAAGCGACCGCTTGTTTCATTGGCCATTGGGTGAGCGCCCCGATGACCATCCCGAGCTGTCTGATCTGGGTCTTTGAAAGGACATACTGTGCCGCGTGCGTTTTCCGAACTGACCTTCACCCCCACCGTCCGCGCCCATCAGGAGCGGATGGGATCGGCAAAAACCTATGCCAAATTCATTGAAGGTGGCCCGCAACAGGGCCATCTGATCGGCGAACCCGAAAAACAGTTCATTCAGGCGCGCGACGGGTTTTATCAATCCTCGGTGTCTGAAACAGGCTGGCCTTATGTGCAGTATCGCGGCGGGCCGGTCGGGTTTCTTAAGGTGCTGGGGCCGCAAACCATCGGATATGCCGATTTTTCGGGCAACAAACAGTATATCTCGCGTGGGAATCTGGATGGCAACGATCGGGTCGCGATGATCCTGATGGATTACGCCAATCAACGCCGTTTAAAGATCCTGGGGCGTGTCGAATTCACGGAGGGTCAAGCCGCCGCTGCCAGCTTGCATCCAGAAGAGGCCGAAGCCCCTGCAGAGCGGGCGGTGATCATACGTGTTGAGGCGCTTGACTGGAACTGCCCGCGCCACATCACGCCGCGTTTCACCGAAGCCGAACTGCGACCGCATCTGAACAGTTTGGGCCAGCAACTCGCGCAGTTGCAGGCTGAAAATGAAAGGCTGAAACAAGAGCTGTCAAAGCTCTCGTGACGCGTAAGACACCACAGATTTTATTGAGTATAAACAGGGAATAAGCCAATGGTTCGTTCGGTCTTTCAGCTTTCTGCGGCGTGCCTTGCCGGAGCGGCCCTGATCCTTATGATCATGATGTTCGGTTTTTTTGTCTCACCCAGCGCCGTCCGAACGTCACCACCTTCTGTGTTCAGCACCATCCTGTTCAACCATTTGCAGCAATAGCAATGCCGCGCGTTCAACCACGACTGGTCTGAACCATCGCTTCGATACCGGCTGCACAAAAATCGATCAGGCGTTCCGCCTCCGACACTCCGCCGCCTTGCGACAGGGCCCCGACCCGCCAGCCACTGTTGAGATGCGCCAGCATTGCCGAAACTGAATAGACCTGGCCGCTGGCCAGCAGCGCAGGGTCAACATCCGGATAAAGCGCAGCGATTTCGTCGATAAAAAGCCGGGCGGTCGGGTCGAAACACTCAGCCGCGATATCGCGCCAGCGGGGATCGACCGAGACATGCGCCACGAGGCGCCCATACGCCATCCATCCCGAACCACCTGTTTCTGCCAGTTCCACATAAGGCCGGATAAAACTGTCCAGAATGCTGCGCAATGTTAGCGGACCTGCTTTTCTTGCCTTGGCCAGCGCATCGGTTCTGATTTGTGCCAGCTTGCCCGCACGGCGTTCGATCGCTCGAAAAAACAGCTCCTCCTTGCCGCCGCCATGGTGATGAACAAGGCCAACCTGAACCCCTGCAAGCGCAGCGATATCGCGGATCGACGCGCCTTCGAATCCGCGTTCGGCAAAGACTGTTTCGGCCGCGTCCATGATCCGCGCTTTGGTTTCCAAAGATCGCTTGGACGGTGCCCTTTGTCTTGGCTTTTCTACGTTTTTCAGCGTCATAAAATTCACCTTGCCTTATTTTGGACGTTCGTTCAATTTAAACCTCACGAACTTTGGGAGGGTTCATGACAGAAACGCGCGACACATTCGCCCTGATTGGGGCGGGGCCAATGGGTTTGGCCGCGGCCAAGGTGCTGAAAGAACAGGGAATCGCATTTCAGGGGTTTGAATTGCATTCGGATGTGGGCGGTCTGTGGGACATCGATGCTCCAAGATCAACCATGTACGAGTCGGCGCACCTGATCTCGTCCAAGCGCATGACCGAGTTTACGGAATTCCCCATGGATGACGCGGTTGCCGAGTACCCCTCGCACCGGGCGATGCGCGACTATTTCCGCGCATTTGCGGACCGTTTCGGGTTGCGAGAGGGTTACAAATTCAATGCGGAAGTCACTCAGGTCGCTCCGCTGGGCAATCCGGGTGACGGTTGGCGCGTGTGCTGGCGAGACCAAGATGGCGACCATCAGGCCGAATATGCCGGCGTACTCATTGCGAACGGTACCCTGTCGGAACCGAATGTACCCAGCTTTCCGGGTACATTTGACGGCGAGTTGATCCATGCCTCGCAATATCGGTACCCAAGCCAATTCGACGGCAAGCGTGTGCTGGTCGTGGGCGCAGGCAACTCCGGCTGTGACATCGCCGTCGACGCCATCCACCACGCGAAACGCTGCGATCTGTCGATGCGGCGCGGGTATTATTTCGTCCCGAAATACGTCTTTGGCAAACCCGCTGACACAATAGGTGGAAAGATCCGTCTGCCGATGTGGCTGAAGCGTAAGGTCGACAGCCTGATCCTTGGCTGGTTTGTCGGCGATCCACAGAAATACGGCTTTCCCAAACCGGATTACAAGCTGTACGAAAGCCACCCCGTGGTGAATTCGCTGGTCCTGTATCACGCAGGCCATGGCGATCTGAGCATCCGCCCGGATATCGACCGGCTGGAGGGCCACACCGTGCATTTCAAGGACGGCTCCTGCGACGACTATGACATGATCCTCGCCGCGACCGGATACAAACTGCATTACCCGTTTATCGACAAGGGCCTGCTGAACTGGCAGGGCGACGCCCCGCATCTGTATCTGAACACGATACATCCCGAACGGGACGATCTGTTCGTGCTGGGCATGGTCGAGGCCACGGGCCTGGGCTGGCAGGGCAGGCACGAGCAGGCCGAGATGGTGGCGCGCTACATCAAGGGGCTTCGACACGGCTGCCCCGTGGCAGCCGATCTGCACGCAGAAAAGCAAAAAGGTTATACGCGCGCCACCGGAGGCATGAACTATATCGACCTGCCCCGCATGGCCTATTACGTGGACAAGAATACCTACAGAAAGGCTGTCACCGGCTGGATCGACCGGCTGGGGAAGGCCGCCGCATGAGTGGTATTGACCAGATCACACTGAATTTCAGTCCGGCGTCTCTGACGCTGTTGAATGCTATTCTGGCAATCGTGATGTTCTCGATTGCCATCGACCTTACGCCTCGGGATTTTGACCGTTTAAGGCGCGCACCCAAACCAGTGGTTGTCGGATTGTTTTCACAACTCGTCGTCCTGCCTGCGCTGACCTTTGTGATGGTGTGGATTGCAGCACCGCAACCGTCAATTGCGCTTGGCCTGATCCTTGTCGCGGCCTGCCCAGGGGGCAATATCTCGAACTTCATCACCCACCGCGCGGGCGGGAATGCAGCGCTTTCGGTGTCGATGACAGCCTTCGCCACCATCTGTGCGATCTTCATGACACCTTTCAATATTGCGCTTTGGGGTGGGCTTTACCCACCGACCCGCGCAATCCTGCAACAGACCCAGATCGACCCAATGCAGATCGCAATCCTGGTCGGTCTGATGCTGATCCTGCCGCTGGTTCTGGGAATTACGCTGAATCAACGCCTCCCCGCCTTGACGGCACGGTTGCGCGCACCGCTGCAACTTCTGTCGATGGGTATCTTTGCTGGGTTTATCGTACTTGCTCTGGCTGCCAACTGGGGGTTTTTCCTTGGGTTTGCCGGGGCTGTTGCCGGGCTTGTAATCCTTCACAATGCCCTGGCGCTGGGGGGCGGTTGGGTTGTGGCCACTCTGACCGGGCTGTCCCCCTTCGATCGCCGCGCCATCACCATTGAGACCGGCATTCAGAACTCCGGGCTTGGGCTCGTCCTGATCTTTGCATTCTTCAACGGTCTTGGCGGCATGGCCGTGGTCGCTGCATTCTGGGGAGTATGGCACGCTATCTCGGGCCTGGCTTTGGCTTCGGTCATGGCAAGAACCGAGGCCGCGCGATGACCCGCATCCTGATTACCGGCGCTGCCGGGATGGTCGGGCAAGCGCTGTTGCCCGAACTTGTTGGGCACGAGGTCTTTGCAACCGATCTGAAACGCCCGGTTAACCTGCCGGAAGACGCCTCATATTTGTCCATGGATGTTACAACCGACGCTCCTGCACGTGTGATTGCCAAGGTGAATCCGGATGTGATTGTGCATTTGGCTTCAGTCGTGACGCCGCCGCCGAAGATGGGGCGCGCGACAGCCTATGCTGTCGATGTCGAAGGCACGCGAAATGTGGTGAATGCCGCCATCGCAAACGGGGTGCGCAGACTGGTTGTTACGTCTTCCGGTGCCGCTTATGGCTATCATGCAGACAATCCTGTGCCGTTGCGCGAAGGCGATCCATTGCGCGGCAACCCCGAGTTTCCTTATTCAGATCACAAGCGTCAGGTCGAAGAGATTTTGGCCGAAGCCCGCAGAACCGCCCCCGATCTTGAGCAGGTTGTTCTGCGTGTGGGTACGGTTCTGGGAGCCGGAACCGAGAACCAGATCACCGCCCTGTTTCGAAAGCCCCGGTTGCTGGCGGTGTCCGGCAGCGAAAGCCCGTTTGTCTTTATCTGGACCCGGGACCTGGCACGCATCCTTCAGCGCGCAGCAACCGACGGGCCAGCCGGGATTTACAACGTCGCCGGTGACGGCACGATGGGCGTGAACGACTTGGCGCGCGCCATGGGAAAGCCGGTTCTGCGCCTACCCCCCTGGGTGCTGAAAGCGGCCCTAGCCTTGGCGCGCCCACTGGGTTTATCTCGCTATGGGCCGGAACAGGTAAGGTTCCTTCAATATCGGCCAGTTCTGGATAATTCTGCCCTGAAATCTGAATTCGGCTATACGCCTGAAAAATCCAGCGCCGAGGTTTTTGCGCTCTGGCAACGGCAGGCCGGGTTATGAAAACCGCGGTCATCTCTGGCGGTGCGGGCGGTTTGGGACAGGCTTTAAGCCGTGCATTGCAAGCCCGTAGGTGGCGGGTGGTGCTGTTAGACCTTGATGTGTCCGGTCTGCAAACAGAACCGAACCAACTGCCAATTGCCTGTGATCTGACTGACCCCGAACAGCTTGCCAACGCAGCTCAAAGGGCGATCACGTCAAGCGACAGCATTGATCTGGTCATCTACAACGCCGGGGTTACGCAAATTCGGGGGTTTGACCAGTCCGACACGGCCAGTCACCGTGCACTGTTTGATATCAACTATTTTGCAGCCGTTGAGATGGCTCGCGTATTTTTGCAGCCTCTCCGCGCGTCAAAGGGAACACATCTGGCGATCTCGTCGGTGGCTGGTTTCGCTCCGCTCTGCCATCGCACGGCTTATGCAGCCTCAAAACACGCGCTTGAGGGTTTTTTCAAATCGCTTCGATCCGAAGAAAAGCCACATGGCGTTCAGGTTCAGATTGCAGCGCCGTCTTTTGTGGCCACCAACCCCGGCAACGCAATGGAGCAACCCGATGGAACCGCGCGCCCCGGATCGGCCAAGGACGGAATGGACGAAATGAGCCCCGAGAGCGCCGCCGTGGCGATCCTGCGCGGACTGGACAAATCGCAGCCCATGATCCCGGTCGGACGCGTTGCACACATATCGTGGTGGCTCAACCGTCTGTCACCACGCCTGTATCAGCGCTTAATGGAGCGTAACATGCGCGGGCCGGGATCGTAGAATTTTGCCGCGACCCCCTTGACCTTCCCGTCACTGGAACCCCCATCTGGAGGGCAGAAAACCACGTGGGATGAGTCGCATGGCGCAAAAAGCACTGACAGAACTGAAAATCACCGGCATGGGATGCGCATCCTGTGTGGGCCGTGTCGAGGCTGCACTGCGTGATGTGTCTGGTGTTGATGCGGCCTCGGTCAATTTCGCGACCAAAACGGCACAGGTGGAATTTGACGGGCCAGTTTCGGCCCTGACAGCGGCGCTGGATGCAGCTGGCTATCCGGCTGAAACAAGCCATTCAGATCTGAGCATCGAGGGCATGAACTGCGCATCCTGCGTTGGCAAGATCGAGCGCGCGTTGGCTTCCACCGCTGGCGTGATCGAAGCGCAGGTCAATCTGGCAACTCGGACAGCTACGGTGACTTACGCCACAGCTGCAACTACGCCCGAGGCGCTGGCTCAGGTTGTTACCGGAATTGGATACCCCGCGCGTATCCAAGGCGTTGCGGAACCAGAAAGCCGGGAAGACGATGAAATTCAGCGGCTGGTCCGTTCCACAATACTGGCAGCGGCACTAGCCCTGCCCGTATTCATTCTTGAGATGGGCGGGCACATGATCCCCGTCTTCCACCATTGGATACAGGCGACCATTGGAACGCAGACGAGCCATTTGATTCAATTTGCCCTGACCTCGGCTTTGCTTATCGGACCGGGCCGTGTGTTTTACCGCAAAGGTATCCCGTCGCTGTTGCAGGGCACGCCGGACATGAACGCGTTGGTAGCGCTTGGGACCGGCGCGGCTTATCTGTATTCGGTCACGGCCACATTCGCGCCCGGCCTGCTGCCGCAAGGTACCGCCAATGTCTATTTCGAAGCGGCCGCGGTGATCGTAGTTCTGATCCTTCTCGGCCGGTTGATGGAGGCGCGTGCCAAAGGCAAAACAGGGGCTGCGATCCGAAAACTGGTGGGTTTGCAACCAAAAACCGCGCGGGTCGAACTGGATGGACAGATACAGGACCGGCCAATCGCCGAAATTGTTGTCGGAGATATCCTGCACATCCGCCCCGGCGAGCGTGTACCGGTGGATGCCGAAGTGGTTGAAGGTACCTCTTACGTCGATGAAAGCATGATCACGGGCGAGCCTGTACCCGTTGGCAAGTCGGTTGGCGCGCCTGTTGTCGGTGGTACTGTCAATGGCACCGGCGCTTTACGGGTAAGCGCTACCCGCGTCGGCGGCGACACGGCTCTGGCACAGATCATTCGTATGGTGCAGCAGGCGCAGGGCGCGAAGCTGCCGATCCAGGGGTTGGTGGATTGGATCACCTATCGCTTTGTTCCTGCGGTCATCGCTGTTGCGGTGATCACTGTCGCGCTCTGGCTGATCTTCGGCCCCAGCCCGGCCCTTCCCCTGGCGCTTGTCGCAGGTGTTTCAGTTCTGATCATCGCCTGCCCCTGCGCTATGGGGTTGGCGACCCCAACCTCGATCATGGTGGGCACCGGGCGGGCGGCAGAATTGGGGGTATTGTTCCGCAAGGGTGATGCGTTGCAACAGCTTCAGCAGGCGCGCGTCATCGCGTTGGACAAGACCGGAACCCTGACGCTGGGACGCCCCGAACTGGACAGCGTGACAACGGCGAAGGGGTCTGACCGGGAGGAGGTTCTGCGACTGGCCGCGGCCCTTGAGGCGCGGTCGGAACACCCGATCGCATCCGCCATCACCCGCGCGGGGCCCTCGACACTGCCAGAGGTATCGGATGTCCGTTCGCTTACCGGGCTTGGCCTGCAAGGGTTGGTCGAAGGCCGCGACGTATTGATCGGGTCGCACCGACTGATGCAGCAGAGTGGGATCACCCTTGGAGCTCTGACGGATGAGGCCGAAACCCGTGCCGCCCAAGGGGCAACCCCTCTGTTCGTCGCTCTGGATGGGCAGGCGGCGGCCACGTTGTCCGTTTCCGACCCGATCAAGCCCGGCACAGTGGAGGCGCTGAAACGGTTGCACCAGATGGGTTTGACCGTGGCCATGATCACCGGTGACAACGCGCGCACGGCGCAGGCTCTGGCCGACCGGCTGGGGATTGATCATGTCACTGCCGAGGTACTTCCCGATGGCAAGGTAGACGCAATCACGGCCTTGCGGGACCGGTTCGGAGTGCTGGCCTTTGTCGGTGACGGGATCAACGACGCCCCCGCTCTGGCGGCGGCTGATATCGGCATCGCCATCGGAACCGGAACGGATGTAGCCATCGAAACAGCCGACGTTGTCCTCATGTCTGGTGATCTGCGTGGTGTCGCAAATGCGACCGAGATCAGTCGCCGGACAATGAAGAATATTCGCCAGAATTTAGGCTGGGCCTTCGGATACAATGTCCTACTGATACCGGTGGCTGCCGGTGCGCTGTACCCGTTTGGCGGCTATCTGCTGTCCCCTGCACTGGCAGCTGGCGCAATGGCACTGTCGAGCGTTTTTGTGGTCTCAAACGCGCTGCGCCTGCGCCGTATTCGCGCCAGCGTGCCGGAAACATCAGGTACGGCCACCAAAGAGGTGCACGCATGAACATCGGAGATGTTTCCGCCCGCACCGGCCTGCCCGCCAAGACGATCCGGTATTATGAGGACATCAAGCTGATCAAACCGATGCGCGACGACAATGGCTATCGCCGGTTTCGCGACCAGGACGTGCATAAGCTGAATTTTCTGGGCCGCGCCCGGGCTCTTGGGTTCACCATCGAGGATTGCCGGACCTTGCTGGCGCTCTACGAAGATGAAACCCGTGCCAGTGCCGACGTGAAACAAGTTGCACGCGACCATCTTGTTCAGATCGAAACCAAGATCGCAGACCTGAACGCCATGCGCGATACGCTAAGCCACCTGATCGACGCCTGCGCCGGGGACGACCGGCCCGATTGCCCAATCCTGCGGGATCTGGGTGGGAAAGGCTGACTTGGGGTTGCCCTTTGGGCGCAGCTTTGCTTTGTCTTCGCCAGAGATTTTGGTCAGGCCTGTTTCGCGGAAGCCGACCGAACAGCGGAGAGGATCACAAAATGGCAAAAGTCGCGTTCCTTGGCCTTGGTGTCATGGGCTATCCCATGGCCGGACATCTGCAAACCGCAGGCCATGACGTCACCGTTTACAACCGTACGACCACCAAGGCCGAGGCCTGGGTCGCGCAGCATGGCGGCGCGATGGCAGCCACTCCGAAAGACGCCGTCAAGGATGCTGAGTTTGTCATGGCCTGCGTCGGCAATGACGACGACTTGCGCATGGTTTGCACCGGTGAGGATGGCGCGTTTCAGGGAATGTCCAACGGGGCCATTTTTGTTGACCACACGACGGTTTCAGCAAAGGTCACGCGCGAGCTTTACGCTGCTGGCCTATCTCAGGGTATCGCTTTTGTGGACGCCCCGGTTTCGGGCGGTCAGGCCGGCGCTGAAAACGGCGTTCTCTCAATTATGTGTGGCGGCGATCAGACAGCTTATGATGCGGCTGAGCCGGTAATGAACGTCTATTCCAAAATCTGCCGTCGACTCGGAGCCAGCGGCGCGGGCCAGATGACCAAGATGTGCAACCAGATCGCGATTGCCGGTCTGGTTCAGGGTCTCAGCGAAGCCTTGCACTTTGCCGAAAAAGCGGGCCTGGACGGGAAGGCCGTTGTTGAGGTGATCAGCCAGGGTGCGGCTGGCAGCTGGCAGATGTCAAACCGGTATGAAACCATGCTGAATGATCAGTTCGAACATGGCTTTGCTGTGGACTGGATGCGCAAGGATCTGGGGATTTGTCTGAATACGGCCAATGAAACCGGCGCGTCTCTGCCGGTGACCGCTCTGGTCGATCAGTTCTACAAGGACGTGCAGAAACTGGGCGGCGGACGATGGGACACGTCATCGCTGTTCAAACGTTTGCGTGCCTTGGATTAAGGGGTCGGGGGGCTGTCTGCCCCCTCTTGTCCCTTTGGGCCAATTCACCCCCGAGGATATTTTCGGCCAGATGAAGAGGATCCCGGATGAGCGGGACGGAGAAAGACATGAACGATTTGGTGAACTTCTGGGCGGACGCGCTGCGCCAAAACTGGGGACTGGACGCACGGTTGACCCGGCTGGATGGCGAATATGATCTGAACTTTCTGGCGCAAGCCACAAATGGCCAAGACTATGTGCTGAAAGTCATGCGCGCAGGGTGCGATGCGGGTCTGGTAGATCTTCAGATCGAAGCACTTGCGCATATCGCCTCGGAAGCTCCCGGGTTGCCGTTTCCAAAGGTGTTCCCGGCGTTGAACGGCGCAATGTTGCCGGAAATTTCCGATTCCGAAGGGAAATCGCGGCTGGTGTGGTTGCAGGAACGCCTGCCCGGGCGCTGCTATGCACAAGCGAACCCGAAATCCGAAGAGCCGATCCTGAAATTGGGTCGTGTTGTGGGCGCAACAGATCGCGCGCTGGAGGGGTTTCAGCATGAAGCTTTGCACCGCCCAGATTTCAAATGGGACCTGACGCAAGCGAGTTGGATCAATGACAAGCTGGGCGCCATCAGCGATCCCGCGCGTCGGGCGTTGCTTCGGGATATCTGCAACGAATTCACGGCGATCACGGATAGGCTTGAGGGCCTGCCGAAACAGGCCATTCACAACGACGCCAATGATTATAACGTTCTGGTTGAAGGCGAATTGGGCGAGCGGAGGCGGGTTTCCGGCCTGATTGATCTGGGTGACATGTGTGCAGCACCGCGCGTCTGTGACCTTGCAATCGCCGGGGCCTATGTGGTGCTAGATCATGCCAGACCCGAGCGGGCATTAACTGCTCTCATACGGGGGTACCATGCCGCAAACCGACTGCAAGCCGAGGAGATCGACCTGATCTGGCCTCTGCTGCGGATGCGACTGGCAGTATCTGTCCTCAACTCGACCCTGATGGCGGTCGAAAACCCGGACGATCCATATGTGACAATCTCGCAGGCACCTGCGTGGCGGTTTCTTGAGAATGCATCCGTCAACGGCGGACTGATGTCTGCGCGTCTTCGGGCAGCGTGCGGGCTGCCGGTCGTGGACGGCGCAGAACGCATCCATGCGTATCTGCAAGAACATCGCGGCCGGTTTTCCCAACTGTTCGGTCAGGACCTAAGCGATGTTCCTATGGGGTCGTTGTCGGTTGAAAATTGTGTGTGGCCCCAGAACCCTTTCCACATGCCATTGGCCGAGGCCGCACATGTTGGTGAAGAATACGGCGAAGGGCTGTGGCTGGGCTATTACAACGAACCCCGCCTGATTTATGCCGAGCCAGGATTTCGCAAAGGGCCATGGAAAGCCTCGGACCGGCGAACAGTGCATCTGGCGGTGGATGTGTTTGCACCCGCAGGGACGGTGCTGCACGCACCAATGAGCGGGCGGGTCGAAGTGGTCGAGAACCGAGATCATCACCTCGATTACGGTGCGGTGATAATCCTGCACCATGGAACGCCGGATGGCGATCCGTTCTACACGCTCTATGGTCATCTGGACCCGGAATGCTGTGACCGGTTGAAACCCGGCGATCCGGTGGCACAGGGGGCGGCGTTCGCCCGGTTGGGCGACGCCAGCCAGAATGGCGGATGGGCACCGCATGTGCATTTCCAGCTGGCGCTGACAACCAATGGCATGGAGGCGGATTGGCCCGGTGTCGGCGATCCGGATGAGATGGAGTTGTGGCACGCAGTCTGCCCGAACCCGGCGGCCTTACTGAACCTGCCGGATGACAAGGTTTTCTACCAACCCACAGACAAACAGGCGATCCTGCAGGGTCGCCGCGATCACTTTGGCGGCAACCTGTCGCTGACTTATGATGACCCTGTCATGCTCGTACGCGGGTGGAAACATCACCTGTTTGACGAATGGGGCCGCCCCTATCTGGACGCCTATAACAACGTCCCTCATGTGGGTCATGCGCATCCCCGCATTCAAGCTGTAGCGGCGGATCAGTTGAAGCGGATGAACTCGAATACCCGCTACCTGCATCCGGCACAGACAACTTTTGCTGACAAGATCCTGTCCAAACTGCCCGATCACTTCGAGGTCTGCTTCTTCGTCAATTCCGGAACTGAAGCGAACGAACTGGCCCTGCGGCTTGCCCGTGCCCATACCGGCGCCAAGGGGATCGTGACGCCAGACCATGGCTATCACGGCAATACGAATGCGGCTGTGGCGATATCGGCCTACAAGTTCAACAAACCGGGTGGCATCGGGAAAGCCGATTGGGTCGAACTGGTCGAGGTTGCGGACGACTATCGCGGCTCGTTCAAGCGTGACGATGCGGATCGGGCGCAGAAATTTGCTGATCTTGTGGACCCGGCCATTGCTGCCTTGCAGGACCGGGGTCAAGGTCTAGCCGGGTTCATCGCCGAAACTTTCCCATCTGTCGGTGGACAGATTATTCCGCCCAAGGGCTACCTGCCTGCGGTTTATGAAAAAATCCGCGCCGCCGGGGGTGTCTGCATTGCAGATGAGGTACAGACCGGTCTGGGTCGCCTGGGTGAGTATTACTTTGGATTTGAACATCAGGGCGCGCTTCCTGATATCGTGGTGATGGGTAAACCCATTGGTAACGGGCACCCTCTTGGCGTATTGGTAACGACGCGGGCGATTGCCAACAGCTTTAACAACGGGATCGAATTCTTCTCGACCTTTGGCGGATCAACGCTGTCTTGCCGGATCGGCAAGGAAGTATTGGACATCGTCGATGACGAAGGCCTGCAGGACAATGCGCGTCAGATGGGTGAGCGCCTGATGGCGGGGCTGCGCCAGATCGAAGCCGACTTTGGTTGCGTTGGCGACGTACGGGGCATGGGACTGTTTCTGGGTGTTGAGCTGATCAATCCCGACGGAACCGAAGGAACCGAGATTTGCAGCTATGTCAAAAATCGGATGCGTGATCACCGAATTCTGATCGGCAGTGAGGGACCAAAGGACAACATCCTGAAAATCCGCCCACCGCTGACGATTGAGGCCGAGGATGTGGACATGATCCTGTGGGCGCTAAGGGACGTGCTGTCCGAGGTCGGTGACTTCTCTCCTGCTCCGGTTTGCGGTCACGACCATCACCACGCGGGATGCGGGTGCTGCTGAAGGATTGACCCCGGCGCTTTGCCGGGGTTTGACCGTCCTGCAAGCACAGTCAATGCAAAACGGCAGTGCGGGTATCGTGGCCTGTCGTCGGAATCGCATTTCCCGTCGTCATACGCCGGAGCGTCAGGCCCAGTTCCTCCGACAGGGATGCCAGAGCAGGCGCAAAATCCGGGCGCACGATCAGTGACGCCATCATCATCGCGTCTTCGCGTGCCCCTTCGGATGCGGCGGCAACCATTTGGGCAAAACAATTCTCATCCGCGCCCAGACATGCACACCCCAGACCGTGCCTGATTAGCGGGCGTCGACAATGCGTTGCGCAAAGCGAACACAGACGATCCAGCGTCAGCATGGCGGCACGCCCATAATCTGATCCCAGCGCTATGCAAAAATCGCTCGCGATATCAGCGCGACCGCTTTCACCCTGGCTCCACATCCGCAGATACATCACCGCACCCGCTTCGACTGGATCAAGATCCGCCAGACGGCCGACCGCGGCACCGCCGCGCAATGAATGCGCGCTCATTTCGTCAGGATCAGTTTACCTGCACGGGTGATGCGCAGGGTATACAATTGGTCACCCAACTCGATATGGGCCAGGTGGCCACCTTTGGTCAAATCCTCGGCCTTGTGCGCAGGCAGCATCGAGACAGCATAACCTTGGGTTGGGGTCGGGTTCTGTACGTTCATCGGGGCATCTCCAGAGCGAGTCGGCATGGTGCCATACCTGTTGCGTTTCGTTTTATCTGGCTGACCCGAGAGGGTTGGCTTTCCGTTCCTGTCATTAAATCTGATTATTTTAGTAAGGAATGTCAAGCGCTGTTTCAAATCAGGCGTCATTGAGCCGATTGCGCCCCTGAAAACGACGGGTTAAGACTTGGGGCGGGTATTGAAAGGCAAGCAAAACGTGACCGCAGCAGTTGTTTTTGATCTGGATGGAACGTTGGTCGACAGCGTCGGGGACCTGGCAGCAGCGGCCAATAAAACGCTGAACGGTCTGGGTCACGATCCTGTGCCCGTTGATGTGATCAGAGGGTTTGTTGGCAATGGCCTTCCCAAACTGGTCGAGCGTTTGATGCGACACTGTGATTTGCCCATGGATCGCCACGCGGAACTGACCCAACAGACACTGAAGCATTACAATGCGGCGGTCAGTGCAACGACAGTGCCTTATCCCGGGGTTCTGGAGGCCCTGGAAACACTGAAACAGATGGGTTGCGTTCTTGGTATCTGCACCAACAAACCCGAAGCACCCGCACGTCACGTGCTGGAGGCGCTCAACTTATCCCGGTTCTTCGACGTTGTTTTCGGCGGTGATACATTGCCAATTCGCAAACCGGATCCGGGCCACCTGCTGGAAAGCTTCAAAGCACTTGGGACCTCGGGCACACGCTTGTATGTGGGTGACAGCGAGGTCGACGCAGAAACAGCTGTAAACGCCAGGATACCGTTTCTGCTGTTCACGGAAGGGTACCGCAAAACCCCGGTGGCCAATATACCGCACACCGTTGCTTACAGTGCGTCCGAAACACTGCCGACACTCGTGACCAAATTGATCCAAAACTAAGTAAGTTCACTCGACACGAGTCATAAAACGAATGACTTGGGCTTTCGCAAACCCCAAAAAGTTAAGAGGGGCCGGCCGAGGGGGTGTGACCAGCCCCTCATCGGGGAAAGTAAATACCGTGTTTGTGTGTGGTAAGTACGGTAGGTCATGTTTACCCCTGATCGGCAGTTTGCGAAATTGGGGGATTCCCGTAGTTCGGCGAAAATAACTGAAAAACTGGAAAAAGAGGCACGTCAGACCACACAATTTACCTGTGATAATTTGCCTGTAAGATAGCCCGACGGTTCGAACATTCGGTTCGCTGGTTGAATGGGTATAGGGTAACCCATGAAAAAACAGGACAGAAATCAGAGAGCGGCGCGTCTGCAAATCCTGCAGGGCATTCTGCCTGTTGACCGCGCGCGCCTTCCGGCGGAAATGCTGGCTGGTCTGAGTTTTGCCTGCCTCGCGATCCCCGAAGTCATGGGTTACACCAAAATCGCCGGCACTCCGGTCATGTCCGGGCTGTATACGATCCTGATTCCCATGGCTCTGTTTGCGCTGTTCGGATCGTCCCGACACCTTGTTGTCGGTGCCGATTCGGCGACAGCAGCCATCACCGCCTCGGGACTGGCGGGCTTGGCGATGTCCGGAACGTCTGAGTATCTGGCACTGGCGTCCTTGCTGGCGCTTATGGCTGCCATGCTTTTGATTGCCGCGCGTGTCATCGGGCTGGGGTTTCTGGCTGATTTTCTGTCCAGAACGGTATTGGTCGGCTTTCTGACCGGCGTGGGCATTCAGGTTGCAACGGGTCAAATCCCCGGATTGTTGGGCATCGAATCCGCTGGGCACGGAACACTTGCAAGGTTGAAGGACGTTTACTTCAACATATCCAACGTCAACTGGCCAACCGTGATCGTCTCATCAGCCGTGTTAGGCATTGTCCTGGGATGCACAAGACTGTCGCGCAAAATCCCGGGGCCATTGGTTGCCATTGTCGGGGTGATCCTGTGCAGTTGGGCCTTTTCATTCAACATTTCCGGAATCTCGGTGTTGGGAGAGGTTGTCGGCGGTTTGCCCTCGTTCTCGATCCCGGACGTGCAGTGGAGCTGGACCTTGTTCAAACAATTGCTCCCCACGGCCTTGTCCATCTTCGTTGTTATTCTGGCACAAAGCGCCGCAACATCACGGGCATACGCCTCGAGATATGATGAGACTTTCAACGAAAACACGGACCTGATCGGACTGGGTCTTGCGAACTTCGGAGCCGCATTCACGGGGACATTCGTGGTCAATGGCAGCCCCACAAAGACCGAGATGGTCGCCAGCGCCGGAGGGCGCAGCCAGGTGGCGCAACTGACAACAGTGGTAATAGTCCTGTTGGTTATCCTGTTTCTGACCAAGCCTTTAGCCTATCTTCCCACAGCAGCACTTTCGGCCATCGTTTTCCTGATCGGTCTCAAGCTGATCGACCTGCACGGAATGGCAACAATTTACAGGCAGGCCCGGTCCGAGTTCTGGGTTGCCACGGCAACCGCCACCGTGGTTGTTCTGGTTGGTGTCGAGCAAGGCGTCATTTTTGCCATGGTCCTGTCTTTGGTCGACCACACACGCCGGGGATACCACCCAAAGAATTCGGTAGTATTGCGTACCGAGTCCGGTGGCTGGCGTTCAAAGGGATTGGAAGCACCAAACCAATTCGAGCCCGGTCTGGTAATCTACCGGTTTTCCCACGGCATGTACTACGCGAACATGCAGATATTCACCGAGGAAGTCACAACAATCGTTCAGAACGCAGACGGAAAACTGACATGGTTCTGCATCGACGCCTCGGCAATTGACGTTGTCGATTTCACAGCCGGGTTCACGTTGCGCAGTATCGCCAATTTCCTGCAATCCAAGGGGATACGGCTGGTTTTCACGCTGGTCGAGCCAGACGTGAAAGCCGAGTTGGATCGCTACGGTGTAACAGAACTGGTTGGCGAAACTGCGTTCTATGAAAACGGCAAAGCTCTGCTGGATGCCTATCACATGCGCCCAAGTCCCATCTGACATTGTCACCGGTAGGTTCACGCCTTGGACATCTTCCCGACCCCCGGATTGAAAGAGTTGGTCGGATCACAGGATTTGTAATGCGCCGCCAAATCGGGTTTGGCTTTGTACAAGTGGCCCACATTGTGTTCGGCAGGATATTCAAAAAGGGTCAGCATAGCCGCCTTCAGCGCCTTCGGCGGCGTGCCCCTATCGGGTGGTCCGGTTTGTTTGTTACTGCACCGTGGGCCTCTGGTCTATTGGGACGATTATTTCGGGCGCAGGCCGGCGGTAGCCCAACGCGCTGTGCGGCCTGACGGAGTGATAGTGGACACGACATTGCTCAATCAGGATTTGCGCCTTCCTTAGGCTGTAGAAGATTTCACCGTTGAGCAGCTCATCCCGGAACCGGGCGTTGAAGCTTATGCAATGGCCGTTCTCCTAGGGTGATCCCGGCTCGATTTAAGCCGTCTTCGCCCCGACAGCTGTGATCCACCCTCGCAGCTTCTGGGCGACAAATCCCGGCCCATTGTCGGATCTTATGTATTCCGGCGGGCCGCGGAGGATGAACAGGTCAGCCAATGCATTCAGCGCATCGGTTGAGTTGAACTTGCGATCGACACGGATCATCAGCCCCTCGTTGGTGTATTCGCCAATGATGCTCAGCGTTCGATAGACGCGCCCATCAGCCAGAAGTCATGCCATTGGATAGCCAGTGAACAACTCGGGTGGGTCCAACACGACCAGTTTGCTTGCAAATAGGTTCGGTTTCCCATTGCGGTTCTTTCGAAAACCCGGCGTCAGATATCTTGACCGGGCGGTTCCAAAAGACCGCCGGGTTCCAACAATGCCCGCTCTGACAGCCATGGGTTAAGTTCTAGCGCTTCGGCAAGTGCCGCGCGCGCGTCGTCAAGGCGCTTCAGACCCAACAGTGACAAGGCGCGCCCGCTCAGCGCACCTATATGGTTCGGCGACAACTCGATCGTGACATTCAGATCCTGCAAGGCAGCAGCGAAGTCTTGTCGAAGATAGTTCACAAACGCACGCTGATTGTAGCCTTCGGCGTAGTTCGGGCAGTATTCGACAAGCTGGTCAAGCTCGTCCAACGCGCCCGGTAAATCCCAGGCCTCCCGCCGCGCCATTCCTCGGTCCAGCAAGCCTTGTGCACGCGCATCTGGCGCATCGGTCCAAAGCTCCCACATCTGGTTGGAAATAGCGCGCGCATCACTTTGCGATTCTGCCTTCTGAACCTGATTGATTAGCGCATCCACACCTTCTGAATGATCCGGAGAATCAGGGCAGGACTGGGCGTGCGCCGCGCAGGACAAGGCAACAACAGCAAGAGCGGCGAGGAAAGCGTGTATCATGTACCAAGGATGGCTCGTAATCCCGATCCGTCAAGCCTGATGCTCGAACCCACCCAAACTGCCGGTTTCCTTAACCGCCTCCATCGCCACAAAGGTCGAGGTGCTGGCGACATGCGGCAAGGATGAAATCTTTTCGGCCAGAACACGACGATACTCTGACATGGTGGCTGTGCGGACCTTCAACAAATAGTCGAAATTCGAAGCGATCATATGGGCTTGCTCGACCTCGGCAGTTTTTCGGACAGCCGCGTTGAACTCGGCCAGTGCCTTTTCGCGGGTATCGGTCAGACGCACCTCGACAAAGGCAACGTGGTCCAGCCCCAGTCTGATCGGATCCAGCATCGCCCGGTATCCCTTGATCACCCCGCTTGCTTCAAGCCGTTTCAGGCGCGCCTGTGTCGGTGATTTCGACAGACCGATTTCGCGTGCAAGATCGGCGACCGAAATGCGCCCATCCTCGGCCAGAATTCTCAGAATCGACCGGTCAAACCGGTCCAGGTCGGGAAAGTTCATTTGCGCTGCCTTCTGGCGAAATTTCAGGTATTCCGCCTTCAATTACCGTAAACTCAGGCGATTGTCCTGAGTTTTCGCAGTTATATTGGCACAAAGACCGGAGGACCCATGTCTCATACCCTGCGTACATTAATCGACACCTCAACCTATGCTGACCAGTCGGCGATCCTTGAAACCCTGATCTCTCAGGCCAGCCTGAGCGCCACGGACCGCGGCGCCATCAGCGCCGCTGCCGCGCAGCTTGTGCGCGACATCCGATCCAGCACGTCTCCGGGGTTGATGGAGGTGTTTTTGGCCGAATACGGCCTGTCCACCGACGAAGGCGTCGCCCTGATGTGCCTGGCCGAGGCGCTGTTGCGCGTGCCGGATGCCGACACGATTGACGCGTTGATTGAAGACAAAATCGCCCCTTCGGATTGGGGTAAGCATCTTGGGCACTCGTCTTCATCCTTGGTGAACGCCTCAACCTGGGCACTGATGCTGACGGGCAAGGTTCTGGACGAAGGCAAGACCTCGCCTGTTGGCGCCCTGCGCGGGGCCATCAAGCGATTGGGGGAACCCGTGATCCGTACCGCCGTGTCGCGGGCGATGAAGGAAATGGGGCGGCAATTCGTGTTGGGTGAATCCATTCACGCTGCGATGGAACGCGCGCGCGGGATGGAAAGCAAGGGATATACCTACTCTTACGACATGCTGGGAGAGGCCGCGCGAACCGAGGCGGACGCCGCGCGTTATCACCTGTCGTATTCACGCGCCATCTCGGCCATCGCCGAAGCCTGCACCCATGATGATATCCGCGCCAACCCCGGCATTTCGGTCAAGTTGTCGGCCCTGCACCCCCGCTATGAACTGGCACAAGAAAAGCGGGTGATGGATGAACTGGTTCCACGCCTGCGGGCGCTGGCCCTTTTGGCTAAGGCCGCTGGCATGGGGCTAAACGTCGACGCCGAAGAGGCGGATCGCCTGTCTTTGTCATTGCAGGTGATTGAGGCGGTGATGTCCGATCCGGCTCTGGCCGGCTGGGAGGGGTTTGGCATCGTGGTTCAGGCCTATGGGCCACGCGCTTCGCTGGTTCTGGACACGCTCTATGACATGGCTGAACGCCACGATCGCAAGCTGATGGTGCGTCTGGTCAAAGGCGCCTATTGGGACACCGAGATCAAACGCGCGCAGGTCGAAGGCGTGGATGGCTTTCCCGTCTTCACGCACAAGGCGGTCACGGACGTGTCCTATATCGCCAATGCGCGCAAATTGCTGGGCATGACAAACCGGATCTATCCGCAATTCGCCACCCACAACGCCCATACAGTCAGCGCCATCCTGCACATGGCCGAAGGTCAGCCTTTTGAGTTCCAGCGCCTGCATGGCATGGGCGAGACATTGCATCAGCTTGTGATGAACAGGCAGAAAACGCGCTGTCGCATCTACGCACCGGTTGGTGCGCATCGTGACTTGCTGGCCTACCTTGTGCGGCGTCTGCTGGAAAACGGGGCAAACTCATCCTTCGTCAACCAGATTGTCGACGAAAACGTCCCGCCGGAAGTGGTTGCCGCAGATCCGTTTGTTACTGTTCAAACGCCCCCACCCCCTTTGCCCACCGGCCCCGAACTGTTCCAGCCGGATCGCCCCAATTCCATGGGATTCGATCTTCACCACACTCCGACGCTGGACAAGGTTGATGCAGCGCGGGACCAGTTCCGTGCATATCACTGGTATGCACAGCCCTTGCTGGCTGACGCTGCAAAACCCCGGGCGGATGAGCCGGTAGTCAACCCGGCAAATCCTGCCGACAAACCAGGTGAGGTCGCCTCGGCAAGTGACGCGGATGTTGAACTGGCGCTGGCTTCGGCAAAGCCGTGGCAGGCCCCGGCAGCCGAACGTGCCCGCATCCTGAACTCTGCTGCCGATCTTTATGAATCGCATTACGGCGAGTTGTTCGCCCTGCTGGCGCGCGAGGCTGGCAAATCGCTGCCTGACGCCGTGGCCGAACTGCGTGAGGCGGTGGATTTCCTGCGCTACTACGCCGCCAACATACCTGATGCCGAGCCCGCTGGCGTATTCACCTGCATCAGCCCTTGGAACTTCCCGCTGGCGATTTTCTCAGGGCAGATATCGGCAGCTTTGGCGACCGGGAACGCCGTTTTGGCCAAGCCTGCGCCGCAAACACCCCTGATCGCACACCGCGCCGTTCAATTGCTGCATGAGGCCGGTGTGCCGCGCGACGCGCTGCAATTGCTGCCGGGTGGTCCGACCGTGGGCGCGGCGCTGACATCGGATGCGCGCGTTTCTGGCGTGGCCTTCACCGGCTCGACAACAACCGCTCTCAGAATCCGGTCGGCAATGGCTGGGTCCATGCGCCCCGGCACGCCGCTGATTGCGGAAACTGGTGGCCTGAACGCCATGATCGTTGACAGCACCGCACTTCCCGAACAGGCCGTGCAATCGATCATTGAAAGTGCCTTTCAATCCGCAGGCCAGCGGTGTTCCGCACTGCGATGCCTGTACCTGCAACAGGATATCGCAGATGACGTGCTGACCATGCTCAAAGGGGCAATGGACGCCCTGCGCATCGGGGACCCCTGGCTGATCTCTACCGATTGCGGCCCGGTGATTGACGCGCAGGCCCGGCAGGTCATCGCCGATCACGTCGCTATTGCACGGGCCGAAGGGCGCGTTCTGAAAGAGCTGCCTCCGCCGACAGAGGGCATCTTTGTTGCCCCCACGCTGATCGAAATCTCGGGCATTGCCGCGCTGGAGCGCGAGATTTTTGGCCCCGTGTTGCACGTGGCACGGTTCAAAGCGCAGGAAATCGACAAGGTCATCGCGGATATCAACGCAACCGGATACGGGCTGACCTTTGGCCTGCAAACCCGGATCGACGACCGGGTGCAGCATGTGACCGAAGCAATCCATGCCGGAAACATCTATGTAAACCGCAATCAGATTGGTGCCATCGTTGGCTCCCAACCTTTTGGCGGTGAAGGGCTGTCAGGCACCGGCCCGAAGGCGGGCGGCCCGAATTACATGGCCCGGTTTTGTGCACCGGATCGGCAAATCACGACAGAATCCTGGGAGCATTTGGCAGACCTACCTGCCCCTCAAGGCCAACCTGCCCCAATCCGGACCCGTTCTCTGCCCGGCCCAACCGGAGAATCGAACCGGCTGAGCGAATATCCCCGCCCGCCTCTTCTGTGCATGGGGCCGGGGGAAACGGCGGCGCGCGCGCAGGCTGAAGCTGTACAGGCGCTGGGTGGAACCGCCATTCAGGCAACCGGAATGCTTGACCTTCATCGGTTGGAGAACCTGACCGGTATCTCTGGTGTCCTTTGGTGGGGCGACGCTGAAACCGCGCACCAGATCGAACAGCATCTGGCTCGCCGGGACGGCACCATTTTGCCCCTGATTCCCGGCAGACCCGACCGCGCGCGTGTGTTGGGTGAGCGCCATGTGTGTGTCGATACGACCGCAGCTGGCGGAAACGCTGCGTTGTTGGGAGGTGCGGCATAAGCTTGCCTTGACGCTGGGCGCGCAAAAGCCCAGCGTCACCTCATGTTTCCGATACGTGACCATAACCCCTCGGGGCGCACGCCTTATGTTGTCTACGTCTTATTGGCGGCCAACATCCTGATCTTCCTCAGCTATGTGGGGATCATGAATGATGCGCCACTTATCAACCGGCTGTTCTTCGATTACGCCATCATCCCGGCGCGGGTCAGCGACGGGGTTGGTCTGGAAACCCTTGTAACATCCATGTTCCTGCATGGGGGATGGATGCATCTGGCCGGGAACATGCTGTTCTTATGGATATTCGGCGACAATCTGGAAGACGAAATGGGCCATCTGCCCTTTTTGCTGTTCTACCTGGTCGCAGGTATCGGCGCAGGTCTGATCCATGTGGTTACAGGGCCGGACTCTCAGGTGCCTACCGTCGGCGCCTCGGGCGCGATTGCGGGTGTCATGGGGGGATACCTGCTGCTGTTTCCCAAGGCGCGTGTGGATATTCTGCTGATCCTGGTTGTCTATTTCAGGGTCTTTACCATCCCCGCCTTCATCATGCTGGGCTTATGGCTGGCGATTCAGTTCTTTGGCAGCGTCACCAGCAACCCGGACGAAGGCGGTATCGCCTACTGGGCCCATACCGGCGGGTTTGCCGTGGGGTTGATCTTATGCGTACCATTGTGGCTGCGGCGCGGCGGCGTGCAATTCTGGAACCGCACGCACGGGCATCCGCCCCACCCAGAGACAAAGTACAAGCTGTCGCAGTCTCGTATACCGCGCGTTCCGCGTCGATAAAGCTGGGCTAAGGGGCGATCAGCCCCGGATGACTTTGGCGAATTGATCAAAGATCGGTTCATTCGAACAGATCACTTCACCATCTTCCAGCGCGTTACCCTCGGGGTTCAGGGCCTGGACGAAGCCGCCCGCCTCTTTCACGATGATGATACCGGCGGCGACATCCCACGCGTTCAGGCGGCGTTCCCAGAAGCCTTCGTACCGGCCCGCAGCCACATATGCCATGTCAAGCGCCGCAGCACCCCAACGGCGCACACCGGCGCAAGCGGGCATCAGACGCGCCAAATCCTGCAGGGTTGCAGGCAGGTCAGAACGACCCCCAAAGGGCAGGCCGGTTGCAAAGATCGATTCTATCATGCGGTGACGCCCCGACACTCGAATTCGGGTGTCGTTCATCCACGCGCCCTCGCCTTTTTCGGCAAAGAATATCTCATCCTTGGCGGCGTCATAGATCACGCCGGCTACGATCTTGCCTTTGTGCTCCAGCGCGATGGAAATCGCCCAGTGCGGCAGGCCATGCAGAAAATTGGTGGTGCCGTCCAACGGGTCAACGATCCAGCGGCGGGTCGGGTCTTCTCCGTCGATGGAGCCACCCTCTTCAGCCAGCCAGCCATAGGTCGGGCGTGCGCCCAGCAACTCGTCCTTCAGGATGGCTTCGGCCGCGATATCGGCCTTAGACACAAAGTCACCAGCGCCTTTCATCGACACCTGCAGATTCTCGACTTCACGAAAGTCCTTGACCAAAGAACGCCCCGCCTTGCGCGCGGCCTTGATCATGATGTTGAGATTTGCACTGCCAACCATTGTAAAAAGGCTCCTGTCCGGTCAAACCGCGCGTATACTGCCGCAAGGCTTCCTTGCCAAGAGGAATGATGTGCATAACAGACCCGCAGAAAACGCCTCTACCGGGATTGCAGCTTGCGCGCCTCTTCGCGGGCCAGTTTCACCAGTTCCTGCACATAGGGCTTGTCCAGATCTTCTGATCGGACCGCTGCATAAAGGCGACGCGTGATCCCCTCTTTGGTCAGGGGGCGGGTCACATAGTCCGAGTTGTATTTGACCTCGCGCACGACCCAATCCGGCAGAACCGAGATGCCTCGGTTTGAGGCCACCAGAAGCAGGATGACAGCTGTCAGTTCCACCTGCCTGATTGAGGCGGGTTCGACCCGTGCAGGGATCAACAATTGGCTGAACACATCCAGACGTGTGCGTTCCACCGGGTAGGTGATCAGGGTCTGGCCTCGGAAATCCTCAGCCTCGACATAGGCTTTTTCCGCCAGTGGATGGGCTGATGCAGCGACAAAGACGGGGTTGTAGTCAAACAGCTCCACAAACTCGACACCCGGCAGGTCTTCGGGATCGGATGAGACCACCAGATCAACCTCTTCCTTCTGCAAGGCTGGCAGGGCGTCGAAGGCCAGACCGGGTCGGATATCGACATCCACGTCGCCCCAGGATTTCCTGAAGGATTCAAGAACCGGAAACAGCCATTCGAAACACGCGTGGCATTCGATGGCGATATGCATCCGCCCGGTACGCCCGTCCCGCAGCGATGAAAACTCATTCTGTGCCGCCTCGACCTGCGGCAGGATCTGTTCGGCCAACCGCAGCAGGCGCAAACCGGCGGCTGACAGCTTCATCGGCTTTGAACGTCGCAGAAACAGCTCGACCCCGGCCTGATCCTCCAACCCTTTGATCTGATGACTCAATGCGGATTGAGTGATGTTCAACTGGTCGGCAGCACGTGCCAACCCACCGCATTCATGGATCGCCTTGATGGTACGCAGGTGCCGGAATTCAATGTGCATCTCAAGTATCGTTCATGTTGTTGTTGAATAATATGAGTTTGTCTCACAATGCCCGTCATGGCACAAGATAGTCAGTTGATCCAGTGAGGCAGCCATGTCCAAACCCGAAATTTCATTCGAGTTCTTTCCGCCCAAGACTCTGGAGGCTTCTTTCCGCCTTTGGGATACGGTCCAGACATTGGCACCGCTGGAGCCCCGTTTTGTTTCCGTCACCTACGGTGCAGGCGGTACGACCCGGGAACTGACGCGCGACGCGGTCGCAACCCTGCATAAATCCTCTGGCCTGAACGTCGCTGCGCATCTGACCTGTGTTGACGCTTCGCGGCAGGAAACGCTGGAAATCGCCGACACATTCGCACGTGCGGGCGTGCAGGACATCGTGGCCCTGCGGGGCGACCCGCCGAAAGGGCATGATCGGTTCGTACCGCACCCCGAAGGCTTTAACAGTTCGATTGAGTTGATTGAGGCGCTGGCTGAAACCGAAATGTTCAGCATCCGTGTCGGGGCTTATCCTGACAAGCACCCTGAAGCTGCGGACATGTCAGCAGACGTGGATTGGCTGAAGGCCAAACTTGACGCGGGCGCTGACGAAGCGCTGACGCAATTCTTCTTCGAGGCCGAAACCTTCTTCCGTTTCCGTGACGCCTGCGCCAAGGCAGGTATCGACAAACCGATCGTGCCGGGCATTCTGCCTATTGAAAACTGGGCAGGTGCGCGCAAGTTCGCCAAAAGCTGCGGCACGCATATTCCCGATTGGGTCGAACACGCCTTTGAAAAGGCCGTGCGCGACGGGCGTGAGGATCTGCTGGCAACTGCGATCTGCACCGAGTTGTGCTCGGACCTGATCGAAGGTGGCGTGGACAAGCTGCATTTCTATACCCTGAACCGCCCGGAATTGACGCGCGATGTGTGCTTTGCCCTTGGGATCACGCCGCAGGTCGATCTTCAAAACGTCGCCTGACAACTGAAAAATCCAATGATTCGCCCGGGTTACTAACTTGTCCGGGCGTTTTCCTTTTCTTGTGCGTGACCTGTATCACAGTTACATCCGTGAATTCACGCCTTTGCGGAACAATGGATTCTTCGCATCGCGATTGTTGTCAGCTTCCCTCTCAATCAACAGTGAAATTTGACAAAACCATGCCCTCGGCAACACTAGGGGTGTGTAGTTTTTAATGAGTGTTTTGAGTATGGAACCTGTCGATAAGGTCAGGGCACGCACGGATGCCCTGGCAGATCTGGGCCTGAACCCGTCTGCCAATTCCAGTGAAATACGAGAGGCGTGGCGTCACATCGCCTTTCACACGCATCCTGATCACAAGGAAGGCGACAGTTCCGGGTTTTCACGCGCCAAGGCAGCCTATGATTTTCTGCGCAAAGAAGGGCTGGCGACAAAGGGCGGTGCCGCTGCTGGCCCGCCACAACCACGTCGGGCACGGTTGAAGAAACGAATCATCGAGCTTCCGCAGGAGGATATTGCCGCATGCGAGGCGATGCTGAATCCCGGGCAGGCGCTGTCGCATATGAACAGTCAGACTGGTATTCAACCCAAATGCGGCAGTGATGTTGCTGACCATGTTCCCGACGCGGTCGGATGCTATGGGCGGCACCTGACTTACTTTGTCACGACACCGGTCAATCAGGGCGCAAATCGTGTGGCTTTGCCAACGACCGTTCTGACCAGTGCGCGGCACACCACAGCGGAAATCCTGAGCTTTCAATCCAGCGATACGGGCGCCGGGGAAGTTGTCATTCCCGATACTATCCGCGAAAGCAAGTTTCCGGGTGCCAAGAGCGTCAGGATCCGGTTTGACGCGGATCAGGCGATACGGGATCAATTCTGGCTTGCAGGCTGAACGAAAAAGCCCGGCTGGTTAAGCCGGGCTTTGTGCATTTGCGGCCAGGTCAGTTTTTCACCGGACCTTCCGAGGTAAATTTCGGGATCACGCTGGTCGAGGCGTCAGACGGCTCGATACCCGGCCAGTTGCCTTCAGCAAGGTTGATGTTGCCCGGAATGTCTTCTTCGAAGAACCCGACGACCACATCCGTGATGTTGAGATACAGCTTGTCGTCAACGATCCGCCACAAGTTCGGGTTTGCCGGAACCTTGCCACCGCGCGACACGCCATAGGCGCAGTGCCCATCATATTGCGGCGCATAATAGGCCGGGTTTTCCAGAAATTTGTCGCGGTTTTCCTCGGACGAGAATGCCCAGGTTGCACCATTGTATTCGGCAGTAATGCTGGCATTGCCACGCACGCCTTCGTTCTGTGGCTGACCTACCGGTACCTGATCCAGGTTGCGATAGGCGACAACATCATACCCCGAGACGGCAAACCCTGTGCCGTCAATATATTGCGGCCCGGCAAATGCCGGAACGGCCAGGGCCATGGCCGCAGCAAAGGTCAAAGCAAAGCGTTTCATGTAGTTTATCCTTTTCGTTCCAGCGGTATCGGTTACGCCGTGATGGCAGGTCTGGCAAAACAATATGCGATTCCCATTCTGTTCGTAGCCCTCCTCGCGCCGCTGTGACCCCTCTCGAGCAAACGTGAGAGTTTGGTCGCGGATTATTACAAATTATGCCGGAAAAGCTGGGTTGGACTCGGCGGATTGCAACACTACCTGTAAGACTGCATCGAACGCGGCCCGGACAAAGGCATGAAAGGCAAGAAATGAGCGACCAATCTTCGTATACCCCACCAGCAGTCTGGACATGGGACAGTGAAAGTGGCGGACAGTTCGCCAACATTAACCGACCTATTGCCGGAGCAACCCATGACAAGGACTTGCCGGTTGGACGTCACCCTTTGCAGTTGTATTCCCTTGCCACGCCCAACGGTGTCAAAGTCACGGTAATGCTGGAAGAGTTGCTGGCATTGGGTCACGAAGGTGCTGAATACAACGCCTGGCTGATCAACATCGGCGATGGCGACCAGTTCGGTTCAGGGTTTGTCGAGGCCAACCCAAACTCGAAAATTCCGGCCCTTTGGGATCGCTCTGGCGACAAGCCGGTTCGGGTGTTTGAAAGTGCCTCGATCCTGTTTCATCTGGCTGAGAAGTTTGGAGAGTTTCTGCCCGCGTCCGGGCCGGAACGGACCGAAGTCATGAACTGGCTATTCTGGCAAATGGGCAGCGCCCCTTATCTGGGCGGCGGGTTTGGCCATTTCTACGCCTACGCGCCCGAAAAGTGGGAATACCCGATCAACCGCTTTGCGATGGAGGCAAAACGCCAGCTGGACGTTCTGGACAGGGAACTGGCGAACAAGACCTATATCGCGGGCGAGGAATATACGATTGCCGACATGGCGATCTGGCCGTGGTACGGTCAACTGGTTCTGGGCCGTCTGTATAGCGCGGCAGAGTTCCTTGACGCGGAATCCTACAAGAACGTGGTGCGCTGGGCCAAGGCGATTGACGCACGGCCTGCGGTTCAGCGTGGCCGTATGGTCAACCGCGCCTTTGGCGAGCCGCACACGCAGCTTCACGAGCGTCACGACGCCAGTGATTTCGAAACACGTACGCAGGACAAACTGGAAGCTGCTGCGGAATAGCAGCGTCCGATCCTGGTACCACGCGGCGCAATATGCGCCGCGTGTTTGCCTTTTGGTCGTTACTTCAGAATTGGCGGTTTCGCGGGATTGCTGCCCGGAACCTCGCGTACCAGATCTGCAACCTGCGGTTCGGGCAGGTCAAAGCGAAGCCCCGTCTTCGCCAGCAGCGCGGCAGCGGCGTCATCTGTGGCAAAGAACCCGACATCTATCGCCCCCGCTTCGATCCCCGAAAACGTCAACGCCTCTGAAGCTGCCCTGGCCAGCGCTGGCTCGGCCCCTTCGACCGCACCGACAAACCCCAGCAAATGACCCTGAGCGCCCGCTTCGGATTTCGTGGCGACCAGATAGGCCGCACTGGCAAGCCCGCCAGCAGTTGCCAGCTTTGCATCAAGGGCGGTCAACAGGCTGTCCGGCAGACCGGAGGGCGGCATGAACTCGGCAAGCTTTTCCTCGACCTCTTTGGGGCCATGCTGCAACGTTTCGGCCAACCAGCCCAGGGCCTCGGCAGGCACCAGCATGGATGATGGCGCAGTTTCCAGGTTCAGGCCCAGCCCGATACCCTGCCCTGCCAGCATCCCCGACAACACACGCCCCGACAGCGCAACATAAGGCACAGGCCTCCCGGCAAACTGCGCCAATCGTTCCTCGCGGTCGAACGCCAACACAAAGCGCCCGTCGGCCACATCGAACACCTCGGGCGAGATGTTTTCGCCCATCGCTTCCTCGGTCAGCATCAAAAACAGCTCACTATCTGCAAGCCGTTCAAAAAACCGCAGACGGGCAGCATCGTTCTGCGGATCTGCCAGCATCGCGGCATGCGCCGTGTCCAACGCTGTGGTTTCAGTCATTCAGCACCTCTTGGACCCGCGCGCGCAGAACCGGCAGCAGTTCTGCCTCGAACCACGGGTTTTTCTTTACCCATGCCGTATTCCGCCAGGACGGATGAGGCAAGGCAAAGACCCGCGGCGCATGGTCCTGCCAGTTCCGAACGGTATCCGTCACCGACCCTCGCGCGCCCAGATGATATTTATGCGCATGACCACCGACCAACACCGTCAACGGCACCTGCCCCAGTTCCTGCATCACCCTGTCATGCCAGGTTTTGCCGCATATCGCGGGCGGAGGAAGGTCCGCGCCGCGGGCATCATAGCCGGGGAAACAGAATGCCATGGGCACAATCGACACAAGGTCACGATCATAAAAAACAGGTTCATCGACCCCAAGCCAGTGGCGCAGCCTATCGCCTGACGGGTCAGTAAAGGGCTGCCCCGACTCGTGCACGCGCGCACCCGGTGCCTGCCCTGCGATCAGGATGGGTGTCCCGCGCCGAAACCAAACCACCGGGCGGGGTTCATGGGCAGTTTTGGTTTGCGCAAAGGACGCGGCGCACAGGCGGCACGCGCGGATTTCGCCATCTAAATCTTTCATCTTGTTGCAAAACCTCCCAAAGCTGTTTTGCAAGGATCAGGTGTGAAACCACATAATAATGGTGCGGTAGATTTCTAGAAGTGCAGCGGAATTGCCGACAACCGATCAGTTGTTTGAGGGGTCGGCAGCAACGCATTGAACATTTGTTTCATAATTCGACATAATGTAGCCAACATGGAACGGTAAAAACCATCCTTTCTGACCGCCTGAAAGCGCGGCGACACAACGGAAACGAGCAGCAGGCCCCGAATGCTAGAGTTCGACAATGTCAGCAAGTCCTTCTGGACCGGGACGCGCCGCAAGGTGATCCTGGACAGGGTCTCGTTCCGTGTCGAACTGGGCACGTCGCTGGGCGTTCTGGCCCCGAATGGTACTGGCAAAACCACGCTGATCAACATGATGGCCGGTCTGGAAAAACCCGACGAGGGCGTGATCCGCCGCGAATGCCGGGTCTCGTTCCCCATGGGTTTCACCGGGGGTGTAACCGGCAAGTTGTCGGCGCTTGAGAACGCGCGATACATCGCCAAGATTTACGGCATGGATCCGGACTATGTTGAGGCGTATTGCAAATGGCTCTGCGGTTTGGGTGAATATTTCGAACAGCCGCTGTCCACCTATTCTTCGGGGATGCGGTCTCGATTCACGTTTTCTTTGATGCTGGCGCTGGATTTCGACATGTATCTTGTCGATGAAGGGATGCCGGCGTCTACAGATGTTGAATTCAACGAGAAGGCAGGGGCGATCCTGAAGGAAAGGTTGCGCACCACGACATTGGTGATCGTGTCGCACAGCCCGACTGTTTTGGAAAAATTCGCGCAGCAGGCCGCCGTTCTGCTGGACGGGCAATTGTACATGTTTGACTCCTTGGAAGAGGCAAAGCAGCTATATGACTACGAAACCCAAGGTTAGAAAGTACAACTGGCGCAGCAATCGACAGGTGGACGATTCGGCCGAGGCGCGAGCGGATGCAATCTCGCGCATACGGGGCGCGACGCAAGGTCAGGCACCGGCGGCCGAGGCCCAGCCAGGCACGCAAATTGACGACATCAAGCGCGAAGGCCTGACAGGCCGCCAGTTGCGTATTGCGCGTAAACTCGCGCAGAAACACGGACTGGCGGCAACATCGGACTATGATGCGGTGCGCTTGCTGCGCAAGAAAGGCATTGATCCGTTTCAGCGCACGAACCTTCTTGATCTTGCCGCGGCAAAGCCCTCGGGACAGGGCGACAGTTCGAAGGTCAAAGACAAGATCAGCATTCAGTTGCCGCAATCCATAGGCGCAAGCACGCCAAACCTTCCGGGACCCGAGCTCAGCCCGGCTGAGCGGCGGAACCTTGAAATCGGTCAGATTCAGAAGGACATCGCGCGCCGACGCAGGCGTAAACTGTTTGGCCTGTTCGCGCGTCTGGCCGCCTTTGTGTTCCTTCCGACCTTTGTTGTGGGGTTTTATTTCTATCGCATCGCCACCCCGATGTATGCCAGCGATTCCGAGTTTCTGATCCTGCAAGCCGATGGCGGGCCGGGTTCCATCGGCGGGCTGCTCGCTGGAACGCAATTCGCCACCACGCAAGATTCAATCTCGGTTCAATCTTTCCTGGAATCGAAAGAGGCTTTGTTACTGCTGGATCGGGACGCCGGTTTTTCTGATGTCTTCAAGCAGGAAGTGATTGATCCGATTCAAAGGCTATCACCCGACGCCACGCTGGAAGACGCATACAAGCTGTTCAAACGCATGATCACAATCGGGTATGATCCAACCGAAGGGGTCATCCGGATGGAGGTTGTTGCACCAGACGCACAGACCTCGACCGAGTTCTCGGAGCGTTTGATTTCTTACGCCGAAGCCCGGGTGAATGCCCTGTCCGGCAAGAAGCGCGAAGACCAGATGCGCGACGCATTGGAAAGCTTTGAAGCGGCGCAGGAGGCGCGGCGGCAGGCGCAGGAGGAATTGATCGAACTTCAGCTTCAAGGGGCGGTACTGGACCCCGAGAATGTCATTGCCAGCCTCCGCGCCCGCATCAACGAGATCGAGATATTGGTGCAGGACAAAGAGCTTGAACTTGCCGCCCTGCAAGACAACCTGCGTCCGAACAAAGCCAAGGTCGACGGCGTCAAGGCTGACATTGCCCGGCTTGAAAAGGTGCTGGAACAACTAAATGCCGAGATGCAGGATGCTTCCGATGGCGAAAATTCGCTGGCGCGGTTGAGCGTGCGCATCCAGATCGCTCAGGCGGATCTGGCGGCACGGGACATGATGCTGCAAACGGCAATGCAGCAAATGGAATCGACCCGATCCGAAGCTAACCGGCAGGTGCGTTACCTGACCGTCTCGGTGAACCCGATCCCAAGTCAGGAACCCAGCTATCCGCGCAAGTTCGAAAATACGATTTTGGCATTCCTGTTGTTTGCTGGTATCTACCTCATGATCTCGCTTACCGCGTCGGTCCTTCGTGAACAGGTATCCTCATAAGACTCATGAAACATGTAAAAATCTCCGACCTGACAGTCGGCAACGACCTTCCGCTGACCATCATTGCAGGCCCTTGCCAGCTTGAAACGGCAGACCACGCACAGATGATTGCTGGCAAGATGAAAGAGGCCTGCGATGCAGCCGGTGCGCAATATGTCTTCAAGGCATCTTATGACAAGGCGAACCGGACCTCGCTGTCCGGCAAGCGCGGCATGGGCATTGATGCGGGGTTGCAGGTTCTGGACGGTATCCGCAAGACAATGGGCATACCGGTCCTGACCGATGTTCATACCGAAGCGCAGTGCGCCATCGCTGCCAAGGCGGTAGATGTCCTGCAAATCCCGGCGTTCTTGTGCCGCCAGACGGATATGCTGCTGGCTGCGGGCAATACGGGAGCAGTGGTCAATGTGAAAAAGGGTCAGTTTCTTGCGCCGTGGGAGATGCCCAATATCGTGTCCAAGATCGAAAGCACAGGCAACACGAATATCCTGCTGACCGAACGTGGCACTTCGTTCGGCTATAACACGCTGGTGGCTGATATGCGGTCCCTGCCGCAAATGGCCCAAACCGGATACCCGGTGGTGATGGATGCGACCCATTCCGTGCAGCAACCGGGAGGAAAAGGTGGCTCCTCGGGCGGGCAACGCGAATTTGCACCGGTCATGGCGCGCGCCGCCGTGTCGCTGGGTATTGGCGCGGTGTTCATTGAAACACACCAGGATCCGGACAATGCCCCTTCGGATGGGCCCAACATGATTCCGTTGGATCAGATGCCCCAACTCATTGACACTTTGATGCGCTTCGATGCGCTGTCCAAAGCTGATCCTATTCAGATTTAACTACTGAGACTTGTTATGACCAAACCAATTCCCGAGGTAACACCGAACACCTGGAGTTTTCTGCGCGACGCGATGATCAAACCCACCGGGTTTCGCGAATATGACGCCCGCTGGAAATATCCGGAAGAGATCAACCTTCCAGGCATGACAGCGCTGGGCCTTGGGCTGGGTACCCAAATGCGCAGGCGCGGGATCGAACCCGTGATCGCCGTAGGAAACGATTATCGTGACTATTCACTGGCGATCAAAAACGCCCTGATCCTGGGATTGATGCAGGCCGGTATCCGCGTGAAAGACATTGGCCCTGCGCTTAGCCCAATGGCCTATTTCGCGCAGTTTCATCTGGATGTACCGGCCGTGGCGATGGTTACGGCCAGCCACAATCCAAACGGCTGGACTGGGGTCAAAATGGGCTTTGACCGCCCTTTGACACACGGCCCCGACGAGATGTCTGAATTGCGCGACATCGTTCTAAACGGCGAAGGTCAGACGCATGAGGGTGGATCTTGGGAATTCGTCGAGGGCGTGAAGGAAGCGTATATCGACGACCTCGTCGGTGATTTCAAAGTGTCCCGCCCGCTAAAGATTGTCTGCGCAACCGGAAACGGCACCGCTTCGGCCTTTGCGCCCGAAATCTTCGAACGGATGGGGGTTGAGGTCGTCCCCAGCCATAACCGGTTGGATTACACTTTCCCGAATTACAACCCGAACCCCGAAGCGATGGAAATGCTGCATGACATGGCGGCAACGGTAAAATCCAGCGGTGCCGATCTGGCACTTGGGTTTGACGGTGACGGTGATCGTTGTGGCGTCGTAGATGATGAAGGCGAAGAAATCTTTGCCGACAAGGTGGGTGTGATCATGGCCCGCGATCTTGCCAAGCTGCACCCCGGATCGACCTTTGTCGCAGATGTGAAATCTACCGGCCTGTTTGCCAGCGATCCCGAGTTGCAGGCCCTTGGCGTCAAGGCAGATTACTGGAAAACCGGCCACAGCCACATGAAACGGCGCGTCAAGGAAATCGGCGCGCTGGCTGGGTTCGAAAAGTCGGGCCATTACTTTCTGGCCGAGCCGGTCGGGCGCGGTTATGACTGCGGAATGCGCGTAGCGGTCGAGATCTGCAAGCTGATGAACCGCAACCCGGATCAAAGCATGTCCGACCTGCGCAAGGCGCTGCCCAAAACATGGTCAACGCCCACCATGTCACCTTATGCAGCAGATACCGAAAAATACGATATCCTGCAGCGTCTGGTCGACAAGCTCGTTGCCAAGGGAGATGCGGGCGAAACACTCGCAGGCCGTGCGATCAAAGAGGTCGTTACGGTGAACGGCGCACGTGTCATTCTGGACAATGGCAGCTGGGGGCTGGTGCGGGCTTCATCCAACACACCCAATCTGGTGGTCGTCTGTGAAAGCAGCGAAAGCGAGGCTGAGATGCGGGCGATCTTTGTCGATATCGATGCGGTGATCAGAACCGAACCCGGTGTTGGAGATTACGACCAGACCATCTGAAGAAAACTGCTTGGGGCATATCTGATTGCCCCAAGCGCAACACTTGCTCAGTTGCCGCCAAACAGTTTGAGCAGCCCTTTCTTCGCCTCTTCTTCAAGCTTGTTCTTAAGCGCATCTTCGATCTGATCGCTGTCCGTGATGGTGGTATCCAGCTCGTTTCCAACCTTCTCGAAAACTTTCTGTTTCGCGTCGTTTTCCAGCTCTTTGACCTTCACATCTGCCGCTGCTTCGATGACCTTGGTCAGATCCGGCTTGATTGACGGGTTGCTCCACGGGCCAACGATACGCACAGGCACCGATATGCCCTGCCCCGAATTGGCCCGCAAAGCTACGGGCGTGAACAGATAATCGATATTGCGCGCACCCAGCCCCACGACCCCCTGACCATCGGCGCGGAAATTCTTAAGCGACATAAGCAGATCGTTATTCGTCAACACACCCTGATCGATGGTGAAGCTGGCCGACAGGCTGTTGAACACCGTTGTTCCGCCCGATCCGGTCCCCTGCCCCATAAGTCGATCCAGATCGAAACCGGATATTACCCCCGTCCCGACATCCAGATTTCCCTTACCGCTGAGAGACCGCATGATCTGATCCTCAGACTGACCGACACCCAGAAACTCAATGGTTCCTGCCGCGCTTCCCGACAGGCGTTCGACACCGGCCAACGTTGACAATGCCTGATTCAGATCAATCTCACTTGCCGTCACCTTGCCGCCCACGGACAGGCCATTGCGATTGTTGGCAACCACCTGCCCGTTCAACTGACCCGAAAACAACGTCGCCGGATGCATCGCAAGAACCGCCCGCGCGTGATCCAGTGTCAGCGTCAGGTCACTTTTCCCAAACGTCATGCCGGGAACTGCGATTGAGTTGGCCGTCAGGCGAATATTGCCATTCGCCAAAGCCAACGCGGATGCGTCGATTGGGTCTTTTGACCAACCTTCCTGAGCTGGTGAGGCAGGTTGAGACGCGCCACCCGACCCGGTGCCGGTTTCGGATATCTTCGACAGGTCCAGATCGCCCGCATCCAGGCGTGCGACGATCTGAGGGGGATCGGAAATGGTGATATCCGCCTCTCCGACAAACCGGTTGCCATCCAACTGCGCTGTCATATTTCGCAGGGAAATCCGACCGTCCCGCGTATAGGTCATTTGCGCAGAGATATCGGCAACGTTACCCAATCCAGACGGCACAGTCACGCCCGCCTGACCGAAGGCCGCCAGCATCTTTTCTGTATCTTGGGTGATGATCTTTGTGGTTCCGTCCATCTCTCCGGCCAGATTGACGTGGCCGTCAAAGCCGATCTTGCCGCCCGGTGCAGTCAGGGCCAATTCAAGCGCGGTTACGGACCCTGCGGCAAAAGCTGGCAAGTCCGGAATCTTCAGATCGACCTGAACAGCACCTCCGGGTACAGGCATTGATGCCTCCATTACCATCGGTGCAGTGACCTGAGGCCAACTGGCCGACAAGGTTACATCAGGAAAGTCCATCTGCGTGGCACCGTCTTCCACATAGATCAGTCGCGCATTATTAAGCTGCAACTCTTCCAAAGTTACGGCCGACGATGCGCTGGCCGGAACCGTCCCTGCAGACGGTGTGGCCGTCGCGGTGGTCACAGGCGCGCTCAGCTCCCAGTTTCCGCGCCCTTGCGAACGCTCCAGCCGCAGCACCGGGTTTTCCGCGAAAACGCGTTTGATCCGCAGATCCCCATTCAAAAGCGCAGCAGCATCCACGCCCACGGCAAGGCTATCAGCGCTCAGCATCGGCTCTGGCCCGGCCCAGCTGGCGTTCCCAAAACGCACGGGCCCGGTTTCCATCCCCAGCACCGGCCAGAACGACAGGCGCACGTCGCCGCTCAATCTCAGTTCGCGCCCGGTCTGGGCTTTGACCTGCTCAGCCAGAATCGCGCCAAGCTTGTCTCCGGGCATCAGCAAAAGCGCGCCAATTACCAGCGCAATCACTGCCACAACAATAAACAGGATGCGTATCAGCCATTTCATGATCTGCTCTCCGCCTTTTGGCTTGTCTTTGCCGCGATCATTCAAATCGCACGTCACATTTGCAAGAGGAAGCTTTCCCCACTATATGCCGCGCCATGACGACGAACCCGCCAAACCTCCGCCCCGACCTGGCTCCGGCCGCCCGGATCACCGAGACACCCCGTTCAAACCAGCCGACGATCGGCATGGTGTCGCTGGGCTGTCCAAAAGCTTTGGTCGACAGCGAACGCATTCTGACCCGGCTTCGTGCTGAAGGATACGGCATTTCGCCCGATTATGCCGGGGCCGATGCCGTCATTGTGAACACCTGCGGGTTCCTCGACAGCGCCAAGGCGGAATCGCTGGACGCAATCGGAGAGGCGCTGGTTGAAAACGGCAAGGTCATCGTCACCGGCTGTCTGGGGGCCGAACCGGATTACATCCGCGAGCACCACCCCCGCATCATGGCGGTCACCGGACCGCATCAGTACGAGCAGGTTCTGGATGCGGTTCACGCCGCCGTTCCCCCTGACCCTGACCCGTTCGTTGATCTGCTGCCCGCCAGCAGCGTTCGATTGACCCCCCGCCACTACAGTTATCTGAAGATCTCAGAGGGCTGTAACCACAAATGCAAGTTCTGCATCATCCCCGATATGCGAGGAAAACTGGCCAGCCGTCCGGCCCATGCGGTTCTGCGCGAGGCGGAAAAGCTGGTCGAAAACGGCGTGCGCGAACTGTTGGTGATCTCGCAGGATACTTCGGCCTATGGGCTGGACCGGAAATACGATGTGAACCCGTGGAAAGACCGCGAGGTGCGCAGCCACATCACCGATCTGGCCCGTGAACTAGGTCAGATGGATGCCTGGGTGCGGCTGCACTATGTCTATCCCTATCCACATGTGCGTGAGTTGATCCCCTGATGGCGGATGCCGGGTCCAACATATTGCCGTATCTGGATATCCCGTTCCAGCACGCTCACCCGAATGTTCTGAAACGGATGGCCCGCCCCGCCGCAGCGGCCAAAACTCTGGACGAAATCCAAGCCTGGCGCGCAATCTGCCCCGATATCACCCTGCGTTCGACCTTTATCGTTGGCTATCCGGGTGAGACCGAGGCCGAATTCCAAACCCTGCTGGACTGGATGGACGAGGCGCAACTGGATCGTGTCGGCTGTTTTCAATATGAAAACGTGGATGGTGCGCGCTCAAACGACCTGCCTGATCATGTCCCGGCCGAAATCAAGCAAGAGCGGTGGGATCGCTTCATGGAAAAGGCTCAGGCCATTTCAGAAGCCAAGTTGCAAGCTAAAGTCGGACAAACGCTTCAAGTAATCGTCGACGAAGTGGATGACGAAGCCGCCACCTGCCGCACCAAATCGGACGCGCCTGAGATCGACGGCAACCTGTTCATTGACGAGGGCTTCGAAGGCTTCAAACCCGGCGATATCGTCACCGTCGAAGTGGACGAGGCGGGGGAATACGATCTGTGGGGGAAACCCGTTTAACGCCAGTAGCCTGCCCCATAGTGTTTTCGGGTCAATAGTTACGAAGTACAGCTCAGGTAGAAAAAACCGCCATGAATGGCGGCGAAAATTCCTGAAAATGGTGCAGGCGGTCCGTAGTCAAACCGCCTGCGAAAAGCTTACTGAGAAACCGGGTTGCAGACGGTTTGACCTGCTTCGGTTGTTGCCAGTTCATAGCCTGCCGAGCAGCTGGCCGAGCCATACTTGTCATAGTCGGGTTGTACGTAAACAGGGGTCGGTTCTTCCTGCTGCGCACAAGCGGTCAGGACCAGGGCAAATGCGCCAACGGCTGCAAGTTTCAGTTTCATGTCCGTCAATCCTCTATTACTTTTCTGATATTGCCCAGCTTTTCGGGCCGCTTCCAGAGTACGGGCTGAACGGCAATCTGGCAACTAAAACGGTCACTTCCTTGTGAGGAAGAGCGATTCCATGCCAGTTCGAAGCCCAAACGATGATCCTTGCGGCATTACAGCTACCTTTTTGTCTGCATCGTCCTAAACTGTGTGACGTTTCAGCCAAATACGGAGAAGCCAGATGTCAGACACACCCGTTATTGCCCAGAAAACCCCTTTTCCAGTCGAAGTTGCCGAAGGAAAAACCTATTTCTGGTGCGCGTGTGGAAAGTCGAACCGGCAACCCTTTTGCGATGGCTCACATAAAGACAGCGGGTTCGAACCGGTGAAATATACGGCCGAGGCCAGCAAAAAGGTCTTTTTTTGCGGGTGCAAACACAGTGCAAACGCGCCGTTGTGCGATGGAACGCATAAAGACCTTTGATCAGCCCTTCAATCTGTTCAGCGTCTCTGAATTTGCACAGAAATCCGGGGCCGTTTCCGCTGGATTCTGCCGCTGAGCCAGCCAGTTGGCGCATTGCGCATCACAGCCCGAGGCGCGACAGCGCGTGACCAGCTCAGCGTATCCTTCGGGCGACAACCGCCCTTCGGCCATGGCTTCGCTCAGTGAAATTCCCATGCTGCGGGAAACAGAGCGCGTCAACCAAAGTGCTTTTCGACCTCACCCAGAATATCCCGAGGCATCACGCGTCCTCCGCTTGCAAGCTTTGATGGCCTTGAATCGACCGCGGTTCGGGCATGTGCACGGGGCATGATCAATCTGTTCGCGCCGTTCCAGCCACTCCGGACAGGTTCTGGCCCAGGTACAGCCGCGACACTGTTGCACGATCTCGGCCCAATCCTCATGTTTCAGGTGACCATCCCGATAGGCTGCGGCCAGGTCGGTTCCTGTGACCTCGCCCATCCGCAACACCAAACGAAGATGGGCCATGATTTCACCGAGACGTGGCATGGCGAACCTGACAGTTAAGGCATCAATTTGTGCAGTAACTCCTGGTTACGACAATACTCCGGTGTCCGCCCAGCCGTCGCCATTTTTTTAAGCAGATCCTGACAATGATCCGGGTTCGGGCAATCGGTACATCGCAGAACTGCGTCAGAAATCTGGTCGACAGATAGCTTGCCGCCAATGGCTGCTTCCTCAAGATCGATGTCCAGCATTCTGGCCATATCGTCCACCAATCCGGCATGAAGCCGCAAGGACTCTCGGGTGGGCATGCTGTGTCCTTTCCCTTTCGCGCTTTACGAAATCCTAGCGCATCCGGAAGGTCGGACTTTGATACAGGTCAAGATTGGGCGCCGATGTGGTCCAGATAGGCCCGGGTTGCATCCTGAACGCGGCGAAAACGGTCCCCACCCAGCTTTTTTGCCTCCGTACCAGCGGGTGACGATGATCACGTGATTGTCCAGCCCTGCACGCTCGATCATCCGCAGGATTACCATACCGGCGCCACTTTCCCCATCATCGGCCTTCAGCGCACCGGTCGGCAAGGAGGCGGCCCAGGTGTTATGTGTGGCCTTGGCATAAGATTTATCGGACTTCAGTTGGTCCAAAACCGCGTCAACTTCCGCGCGTGATACCACGCGCGCCCCGGAAACCGCATATTTCGACCCGCGATCCGTCAAAATCACGCCAAGGCGCACAAGATCAGTCATTGTGCCAGTCCCAGTTGTGTCGCGGTTTCAAGCACGATGTGAACGCGCTGCGCGTTTGGCGGGTGGGTGCCCAGAAACCTGTCGCCGGGATCCGGAATCCGGTCAAAGAACTTCGCCCCAACCAGCGGGTTGTAGCCCGCATTATGTGTAATGATCGTGCCCATCTGGTCAGCCTCAAGCTCAAAATCCTTCACATAAGCCTGAACACCAACCTGCGCCCCAACTTTCTGGGCCTCTTCTATGTCGGCGGCGTCGCCCCCGCGCAGCTTTTCCGCCTTTCCGAACTCAGTTGCGCTTGCGCTGGCATTTTCGCTTTGCCGTGCGATGTGGCCCAAAACGTGATGGGCCGCCTCGTGCCCCATGACAAAAGCCAGTTCATCTGCATTTGTGTGGAACGGATCATCGCAAGTGTAAAGATTATGGTGGGTTGCTTCTGGTCGTCCAATGTCTGAAACGCATTGGCCGGCGCACGTGGGTTCAGATCAACGAGAATCCGGAAATCGCATTTCTGAAGCCTTGATTGTTTCAAACACTGGCTGCGAGCCTCGGCCCCAATGTTCTGGCTGACTTCGCGAAAGGTCTGGGCCATGGTTTCGGACTCCGGCCCTTCACCCAGCCAATCCGCGGCGGGTTGCACGCGCAGTGCACCTTCCGCACAGGCCGCAAGCAGCAGGGGAAGCACCAAAACAAAGCGTCTGCGCATGTTACATCCTTCGGCTCGGTCTGACCGTGATTTCAACATAGTACGTGCTGTTCAGAGTGACCACACAATGCTTTGAAACGAACGTCTTGCATTGCGCGTCGACGGCTTGCACTCTGTCCTTATGTTTTCGATTGAGCATGAATTCGACTCGACGGTCATAACGCTTGTGGACGAAGGTGAAAAACCTTTGCAGGAGGATGTTGTGATCAACAATTTCGCCGAATGCGTCACGCTGGAACAGTTTGATCCGCGAACCGACCAGGTGCAAAAGATCACCTTGTCGCCCGAACAGGTCCGCGATCTGGCCGCAGCGCTGGACCTGCCCGAGGGAGTTTACCAGATCCGTGAATCGGGATCTTAGGGCGCATAGACAAAAACCTTGCTGCGCGAAGTTTGCCCCTGCTTGAGTGACAGTGTCGAAGGCGCGACGCCAAGACATTTCGCAAGAATTACCTGAACCGCATGGTTGGCTTTACCACTGTCAGGCGGTGCCGTGACAAATACCCTGATCTGCCCGTCTTCCACGACCACCCGGTCGCGCGCAGCCTTGGGTGTTACTTTCAGATGAAACGTTGTCCCGGCGTGCGCCTGCGCGCTGAGATCCGGCAGATCTCGTAGTTTGATTTCGCCATTGTCGCCCCTTCCCTCAATAGTCTTGCATGATGGGCGGTGGAATGAAATTGATCCACGCGATCCGTCGCCGCGCCCTTGAAACCCTCGGCATGCCGACCAAGATACAGAGACGTGATGTAAAGGAAGTTAACATATGTCCAAGAAAAACCCCGCTGCTCTGGAGTTTTTGCAGTCGCGCCGGTCCCGACCCGCCAAGACACTGGTGGCCCCGGCCCCGACACGGGATGAGTTGCGCCCCTTGCTGATCGCAGCTGCACGCAGCCCCGATCACGGAAAACTGGAACCCTGGCGATTTATCGTTCTGGAACAGGGGGCCATGGCAAGACTGGCAACCCTGACCGAAGCCTGCGGGCAAAGACTTAAGAAAAGTCCGGAAGATATTACAAAAGCACGCAGCCAATTTGACATGGGACAACTGGCCGTAGCCGTAATCGAAGTACAAAAACCGTCCGAGAAAATACCCGCGATCGAACAAACCTATTCTGCGGGCGCGGTCTGTCTGGCCCTGCTGAATGCCGCGCTGGCCGCGGGCTGGGGTGCAAACTGGCTGACAGGTTGGCAAACCCACGACCACGACTTCTGTGTCGACGCCTTTGGCCTTGCCAAGAACGAGCGTGTCGCCGGGCTGATACATATCGCCACCGAAGGAACTGCCCCACCCGAACGCCCGCGGCCCGATGTGGCAGCCATAACGGAATGGATCACAGAATGATCATCCTGAACGCCTTTTTCAGCGCGCTAAGCCAGATCGGAGATCCTAAGTTCCGCGCCGTTCTGCTGCGCGGTGTAGGTTTGACCATCCTGTTGCTGGGTCTTGCCTGTGCGGGTGCGATCAGTTTGATCAACTGGTTGTCGGGCAGTGAAATCTCTCTGCCGTTCGTCGGCGCAGTGCCATGGCTGAACGACGTTCTGAACTATTCAGGTATCGTTCTCGTCCTGATCCTGCCTGTTTTCCTGATGGTGCCGGTGGCGTCAGCCATCACATCGATCTTTCTGGACGAAGTGGCACAAGCGGTCGAGGACAAGCATTTTCCAGCCTTGCCACCTGCACGACGCATCCCGGTGTCGGAGGCCCTGTTTGACGGCCTCAGCTTTCTTGGCGTGCTGATTGTCGCAAACCTGCTGGCGCTGATCCTCTATGCGGTCTTCACCCCGTTTGCGCCCTTCATCTTCTGGGCCATGAACGGGTTCCTGTTGGGGCGGGAATACTTCACGCTGGCTGCAATGCGCCGGATCGGGCGGGATGGCGCGCGCCAATTGCGGGCCAGGCATTCGACCACGATCTGGGTCGCTGGAACGCTGATGGCCATTCCGCTGTCGATACCGCTGTTGAATCTGGTGATCCCGATCCTTGGCGCAGCGACATTCACCCATATTTTTCATGCTGTGTCAGGCCAAAAGGTCTGACACAGATTAGCGCGGCTCCAGTTGGTTCAGCCAGTCGAAGTCCCGCACCGAAATCACACCGGAAATGATGATGCCGCCAATGATAGCCCACAAAACCACAGCAATGGCGGTGGTGATCCACATCTTGGCTTTCAGGTGATGGACTTCCGGCGCACCCGCATGGGTGCCCGGAACGATATCGTTCAGGTCACCCTGAGTTTTGATGCGAATGGGCAAAACCACTAGCAACGTCATGAACCAGATGACGGCGAACAGCACCAATGCAGCAGTAATGGTCACTTCAGCCCCTCCGGGTTTTGCGGATCATACCTGTTCCAGCTCGACAAGGCAGCCGTTGAAGTCCTTGGGATGCAGGAACAGCACCGGCTTGCCATGCGCGCCGATCTTGGGCTCCCCCGACCCCAGAACACGGGCGCCGGTCGCTTTCAAATGATCACGGGCGGCGATGATGTCTTCGACCTCATAGCATACGTGGTGAATGCCGCCTGCCGGATTCTTTTCCAGAAACCCGTTGATCGGGCTGTCGTCGCCCAGCGGGTACAAAAGTTCGATCTTGGTGTTGGGCAGTTCGATGAACACAACCGTGACGCCATGATCCGGCTCGTCCTGCGGCGCACCGACCTTGGCGCCCAGCGCTTTGCGGTACTGCTCGGATGCCGCCTCAAGGTCGGGTACGGCGATGGCAACGTGGTTCAGACGTCCAATCATGTCTCACTCCTGATGTCCTGCGTTGCGTGGGTTATGGGGGCTGCTCTGCGAAAGAACAAGTGCGCCAAATCGCGCGTTAACGTCGTGTTAGCCAGAAGTTCCTAGCGTGAAGCATCTGCTGGATAGGAGAGCTGCCATGGACGATTCGGGCCTCATTGCCACCACCGCCGCCACGCCCACCGCAACGCGGCCCTTGCTGGGACAGACAATTCTGGTTGTTGAAGACAGCCGATATGCCTGCGATGCGATCCGCCTGATGTGCCTGCATAGCGGTGCACGTATCCGACGCGCTGACTGCCTGAAATCGGCACGGCGACACCTGCAGATCTATCGCCCCTCGGTCATTCTGGTCGATATGGGCCTGCCCGACGGGTCCGGAGCTGACCTGATCGCCGAACTGGCCGAAGCTTCACCACGGATCAGCGTGATCATGGGCCTGTCGGGCGATGACACTACCGAAGGTCTGGCGTACGCAGCCGGAGCGGATGGATTTCTGTCCAAGCCGATAAAATCATTGTCGTATTTTCAGAAGTCCATTCTGGAGCGCCTGCCCGAGGATCGACGCCCAAGCGGGCTCCACTCGGTTCGCGACGAAGTCATCCGACCCGACCCGATGGCTTATCAGGACGACATGGCGCATATCGCCGATGTCCTTACCGGGCCCAACGATCATCGCGCATGGGATTACGCTGCCCAGTTCCTGCAAGGGGTCGCACGGGAAGCCGATGACAGACCGTTGGCAGAAGCCGCCCGAAAGCTGGCGCTGTCACGGGCGAACGGCGCACCGATCACAGCGCAGGCAGCGCAGGTCGCCGGCATGGTGCAGAACCGTCTGGAACAGAAAGGCGATTTGACGTGATTGCAGCTTATTTCATCACTGCAACGCTTCTGTGCATCTGGGCCTATCGCCAAACACGGCAGACTGCACGCTCAATTCGTGTCAACCGTGGGGATTTGAACAACCCGCTGGACTGACCCGCGAATGCTAATCGGCTTCAAAATGAAACCGCCCGCTTGATGCGGGCGGCTCTCGTTCAGTCCTGCGGGATGAGGCGCAAGCCCAGTTCCATCAGCTGATCCGAGGTCGGGTCTGAAGGTGCGTCCATCATCAGATCTTCGGCCCGCTGGTTCATCGGGAACATCATGACCTCGCGGATATTGGCCTCATCCGCCAACAGCATCACGATCCGGTCGATCCCAGCAGCGCAGCCACCGTGCGGCGGCGCACCGTAGTGGAAGGCGTTGAACAGAGCGCCAAAGCGGGATTTCACTTCATCCTCGCCATAGCCTGCCAGTTCAAAGGCCTTCAGCATGATCTCCGGCTTGTGGTTCCGGATCGCACCCGACACCAGCTCATATCCATTGCACGCCAGGTCATACTGATACCCGCGCACATCCAGTGGGTTGCCCTGTAGCGCTTCCATGCCGCCCTGCGGCATCGAGAACGGGTTGTGCTCAAAGTCGATCGCGCCGGTTTCTTCGTCTTGCTCGTAGATCGGGAAATCAACAATCCAGGCAAAGGCAAAGCGGTCTTTCTCGGTCAGCCCAAGCTCGTCGCCGATCACATCGCGCGCCTTGCCTGCAACCTTTTCAAAGGCTTTCGGCTTGCCGCCCAGGAAAAACGCCGCATCGCCGACACCCAGACCCAATTGCTGACGGATAGCCTCGGTCCGCTCGGGGCCGATGTTCTTGGCCAGCGGGCCTGCGGCTTCCATCCCTTCGCCCTGATCGCGCCAGAAGATGTAGCCCATACCGGGCAGACCCTCTTTCTGGGCAAAGGCGTTCATGCGGTCACAGAACTTGCGGCTGCCACCGGTTGGCGCGGGGATAGCGCGAATTTCGGTGCCTTCCTGTTCGAGCAGCTTTGCAAAAATCGCAAAACCAGACCCGCGGAAGTGGTCGGAAACCACCTGCATCTTAATTGGGTTCCGCAGGTCGGGCTTGTCCGTGCCGTACCACAGAGCCGAATCCTTGTAGGAAATCTGCGGCCAGTCCTGATCGACCTTGCGACCGCCACCGAACTCTTCGAACACACCGGTCAGAACGGGCTGGATCGTGTCGAACACGTCCTGCTGCTCGACAAAGGACATCTCGAGGTCAAGCTGGTAGAAATCGGTGGGTGAGCGGTCGGCGCGCGGGTCTTCGTCGCGGAAGCAGGGCGCAATCTGGAAATACTTGTCGAAACCCGACACCATAATCAGCTGCTTGAACTGCTGCGGGGCTTGCGGCAACGCGTAGAACTTACCCGGATGCAGGCGCGACGGCACAAGGAAGTCACGCGCGCCTTCGGGTGAGGACGCGGTGATGATCGGCGTCTGGTACTCGCGGAACCCCTGATCCCACATACGCTTGCGCATGGAGGCCACCACGTCCGAGCGCAAGGTCATGTTGCGCTGCATCGCCTCGCGTCGCAGGTCGAGGTAACGATAGCGCAGGCGGGTTTCCTCGGGGTATTCCTGATCGCCGAACACCATTAGCGGCAGTTCCTCGGCGGCCCCCAGAACTTCCAGTTCGCGCACGTAAACCTCGATCTCACCGGTGGGCAGTTTCGGGTTCACCAGTTCGGCGGCACGCGCCTTGACGGTTCCGTCGATGCGGATGCACCATTCGGAACGCACCTTTTCAAGCGCAGCAAAAGCGGCGCTGTCGCCGTCACACAGGATCTGGGTTACGCCGAAATGGTCGCGCAGGTCGATGAACAGGACGCCCCCATGATCTCGGACCCGATGCACCCAACCGGACAGGCGAACGGTTTCACCGACATTAGCGGCGGTCAGTGCGGCGCAGGTGTGGCTGCGATAGGCGTGCATGGATCATATCCCTTCGGGCGCAGAATTCGTCGCGCCGATACACCCTGTCAGGCCCGGAAAGTCAAGGCGGGTCGCCCTGTCAAAACGGCCTTTGCACGTTGCCTGAGTAGAAATAGACACCCAGCCCGACCGCAAAGATGATATTGCCCGCAATCGCGTGCAGCAGCACCGCGTAGAAGAACGAACCGCGCTGCCTGTAGGCCCATGTAAACAGCAGCCCGCCCGCAAATGTCATGAGGGCGACAGTCCAGCTCCAATACATCAGATGCGCGAACGAGAAGATGGCAGCATTCAGCACATAAGCCGCACGCCCCTCTGGCAGGATCGAGTGATAACGCCGGAAGAACAGTGGGCGGAACAACAGTTCCTGAGGCAGTGCAGACAAAACAGGATAACCGATCCAGATAAGCGCCAGCATCTCAGGGCGGTGTACTAGCAGAAAAAACGCGGCGTCGGGGCGTGTCACCTGAATCAGCCCAACGCAAAACACGGACATGAAAGCGGTAAACAGCACAACTTCGCGAAGCGACCAGTTGGCCCAATCATAGCGCAACTCGGCCCATTGAAAGCCCGGTGTCCAATGCAGCAGCGTGATCCCCAGCCCGGTCAGGGCAAACAGAGCCGGAAACATCCAGTTCGGTGGAAACAAAACCGCGATGATCAGCGGCAGGACAACATAGAACAAGCCGAACTCAACCCTTAACCGCGGCAATGCATCTGGCGGTCCGACCATCGTGCTGTCTTTGGTCACGTGTCTATCAGCTCCACCCGGATCAGCCCGCGCAATGAATTGCCCATGTAGGCAGTTTGTGCGTTTTTTAGATCGCTCAAGGTCAGCACGGCCTCAGACACCGTTCCTTTATCCAGTAATTCTTCGCGCAATATGCCAGGCAACAGACCGCTGGACAGCGCAGGTGTCAGAATACGACCGTCCTGTTTTTCGACGAAAGGTTGCTGATGGTGCCCTCACACAGCTCATCAAGCTCATTCAGGAATAACACCTCGTCTATGCCATCCGTCAGCGCGGCGCGAGTATTGTCATAAAGGGCGCGGCGGCTTGTCTTGTGACGCAGCCAAAGATCATTGGAAGCCAGTCGCTGATCAGACAGGGCGATGCGCCAGACCGGAGGGTTGCTGGCCAGAACCCCGGTGGTCAATTCGAATGCACCCGATGCGTCCAGTGTAAGGCGGCACCGCAAGGTGTCGCCCAACGCGCCATCCAGCGCGGCGGTCGCTAAATCCGGGTTGAAGGGAAGGCCAAAGGCCGCAGCGGTTCGGGCCATGCGCGCAAGGTGACGGTCTTTTCGGACAAAGCCCTGACCTGGCCGAAACGCCAGTGTTTCGATCAGGCGGAAATCAGGCTCAGCTGGCGGGCGAAGCGGGCTTTCCATAGCGCCTCCTCATATTCTGCCGGGGCGGTGCTGTCCCAGACAAGGCCCCCGCCCACGTTCAGGGTGGCCTGATCGTCTTCCAGCATCAGCGTACGGATGGCCACGTTGAACTCGGACCGCCCATCAGGCGCGGCCCAGCCGATGGTGCCACAATAGATGTCGCGCGGCCAGGGTTCCAGCCCGGCCAGAATTTCCATGGCGCGAATTTTGGGGCGCCCGTGATCGAGCCGCAGGAAACAACGCCGTCAGTATATCGCTGAGCCCTGCGCATTTGAGCAACTGGGCACGGACAAGTGAAACCATCTGATGCACTGTCGCATAGGTTTCCACCTTGAACAGTTCAGGGACATGAACGGAACCGGGCAATGCGACACGGCTGATATCGTTGCGCAGAAGATCGACGATCATCAGGTTTTCCGCCCGGTTCTTTTCGTCCGTGGTCAGAAACGCCCGGCGCCGCATATCCTCGTCCGGGTCTTCGCTGCGCGGCTGGGTACCCTTCATCGGTCGTGTCTCGATCTTTCCATCCGCGTCTGTGCGGAAGAACAACTCTGGCGAGCGGCTGAGCAAATCCGGTAACCCGACCTGCTGCACCAGCGCGCCATGCCCAACGGGCTGCCCCGCTGCCAGTGCCGCATAAAGGGTTTCACTGCTGCCCGAGACGGTCAGGTCAATCGGAAAGGTCAGGTTCGCCTGATAGATATCACCGGCACCGATAGCACCATGCACCACCTGAAAGGCTTCGCCATAGCGCGCCTCGTCCCAGCGCGGCTGAAACGCGCGCACCACGCCTGCGGGCGTCGGTAAAGAAACCCGATCCGGCGCGCCGTAGACCCCAAAGCACAGCAAGGGCAGCCGACGCGATTCCGGCAAAAGTTTGATCAGCCGGGGTTCAAGCACATATCCCAGTTCATAACTGGCATAGCCAGCCAGCCAGGCCCCGCCCGCGCGCGCCTCATCCAGCGCCGCCAGAGCCTGGGGCACGTCCTCCGCCGTATCCGCGCGGATAATCCGAGTCGGGCGCTGAAACCGGGTTCCGCGACCGGCTGGTCCCTGATCAAAACGAATACGCAACTGCATCCTCTTTTGCCGTGAAGGGCGATATAGAGAATACTCTGGCAGGGGAAAGGGGGGAAAGCGGCAATTTCGCTTCTGTTTCCGATACCCCTTGAACCTTTCTGCGTGGTCCCTATAACGCACGACAATTTGGGCGCTTGGGCGGCGCCCGCGACTCGTACAAAATCGAAGGGGCCAGGCCATGCCGAAGAGAACCGACATCAAGTCGATCATGATCATCGGGGCGGGTCCCATTGTTATCGGTCAGGCCTGCGAGTTCGACTATTCCGGCGCTCAGGCCTGCAAGGCCCTGCGCGAAGAAGGTTACCGGGTTATTCTGGTCAACTCGAACCCGGCGACAATCATGACTGACCCCGGACTTGCCGATGCCACCTATATCGAGCCGATCACGCCCGAGGTCGTCGCCAAGATCATCGAAAAGGAACGCCCTGACGCCCTGCTGCCCACAATGGGCGGGCAAACCGGTCTGAACACCTCGCTCGCGCTGGAAGAGATGGGGGTGTTGGACAAGTTCGGTGTCGAGATGATCGGTGCCAAACGCGACGCCATCGAGATGGCCGAGGACCGAAAATTGTTCCGCGAGGCGATGGATCGGCTGGGGCTGGAAAACCCCAAAGCCACCATCGTGACCGCCCCCAAGAAGGCCGACGGCTCTGCCGATCTGGACGCAGGTGTTCAGATCGCTCTGGACGAGCTGGAGGAAATCGGCCTGCCTGCCATCATCCGCCCGGCCTTTACCTTGGGCGGCACAGGCGGCGGCGTGGCCTATAACCGCGAGGATTATATCCATTTCTGCCGCTCGGGCATGGATGCCTCGCCTGTCAACCAGATCCTGGTCGATGAAAGCCTGCTGGGCTGGAAAGAATACGAGATGGAAGTGGTGCGCGACACCGCCGACAACGCCATTATCGTCTGCTCCATCGAAAACGTCGACCCAATGGGCGTGCACACGGGTGACTCGATTACCGTGGCCCCTGCCCTGACGCTGACCGACAAGGAATACCAGATCATGCGCAACGGCTCGATTGCCGTCCTGCGCGAGATCGGGGTGGAAACCGGTGGCTCGAACGTGCAATGGGCAATCAACCCCGATGATGGCCGCATGGTTGTGATCGAAATGAACCCGCGCGTGTCGCGTTCATCGGCGCTGGCCTCCAAGGCGACGGGTTTCCCTATTGCCAAGATCGCCGCGAAACTGGCCGTCGGCTACACGCTGGACGAGCTGGACAATGACATCACCAAGGTCACGCCTGCGTCGTTCGAACCTACCATCGACTATGTCGTCACCAAGATCCCGAAATTCGCGTTTGAAAAATTCCCCGGCTCTGAACCCTACCTGACCACTGCAATGAAGTCAGTGGGTGAGGCGATGTCCATCGGGCGCACCATCCACGAATCCATGCAGAAGGCGCTGGCATCGATGGAATCCGGCCTGACCGGGTTTGATGAGATCGAAATTCCGGGGTTGAGCATCGGCCTGTGGGATGAGGTCGAAAGCAGCGATGACAAGGCGCATGTCATCAAGGCGATCAGCAAGCAGACCCCCGACCGTCTGCGCACTATCGCACAAGCCATGCGTCATGGCCTGGCCGACGATGAAATCTTTGGCGTCACCAAGTTTGACCCCTGGTTCCTGGCCCGCATTCGCGAGATCATCGAAGCAGAACGCACCGTGCGCAAGGACGGTCTGCCAGTGACCGAAGAAGGCATCCGCAAGCTCAAGATGCTGGGCTTTACCGATGCGCGTCTGGGCAATCTGTCAGGCCGCAGCGAAGATAACGTGCGCCGCGCCCGCCACAATCTGGGCGTTACCGCGGTCTTCAAACGCATCGATACCTGCGCTGCTGAGTTCGAAGCGCAAACCCCCTATATGTACTCGACCTACGAAGCCCCTATGATGGGCGATGTCGAATGCGAGGCACGCCCAAGCGACCGCAAGAAGGTCGTTATTCTTGGTGGTGGTCCGAACCGGATCGGTCAGGGGATCGAGTTCGATTATTGCTGCTGCCACGCCTGTTATGCGCTGACCGAGGCCGGGTACGAGACCATCATGGTCAATTGCAACCCCGAGACGGTTTCGACCGACTACGACACCTCGGACCGTCTGTATTTTGAGCCGCTGACCTTTGAACACGTCATGGAAATCCTGACGAAGGAACAGGAAAACGGCACGCTGCACGGTGTGATCGTTCAGTTCGGTGGTCAAACACCGTTGAAGCTGGCCAACGCGCTTGAGGCCGAGGGTATTCCGATTCTGGGTACCACACCGGACGCAATTGACCTGGCCGAAGACCGTGAACGGTTCCAGGCGCTGGTCAATGAACTGGGCCTGAAACAGCCCAGAAACGGTATTGCCTCGACCGATGAAAAGGCGCTGGAGATTGCCGAAGAGATCGGTTTCCCGCTGGTCATTCGCCCCTCTTACGTTCTGGGCGGTCGTGCGATGGAAATCGTGCGCGATATGGATCAGCTGCGACGCTATATCAACGAGGCCGTTGTGGTCTCGGGCGACAGCCCCGTACTGCTGGACAGCTATCTGGCGGGCGCGGTCGAGCTGGACGTAGATGCGCTGTGTGACGGCACCGACGTTCACGTGGCGGGCATCATGCAGCACATCGAAGAAGCGGGCGTTCACTCGGGCGATTCCGCCTGTTCGCTGCCGCCCTATTCGCTGTCGAAAGAGATCATCGGGCAGATCAAGGAACAGGCATTCAAACTGGCCAAGGCGCTGAATGTCGTTGGCCTGATGAATGTGCAATTCGCGATCAAGGATGATGAGATCTATCTGATCGAAGTGAACCCGCGCGCCTCGCGCACCGTGCCGTTTGTTGCCAAGGCCACCGACAGTGCAATTGCGTCGATTGCGGCGCGCGTCATGGCGGGCGAGAAGTTGGCCGATTTCCCGATGCGCCCGCCCTATCAGGAAGGCAAGGACACCAAGATCGCGGACCAGATGACGCTGGCCGATCCGGACATGCCGTGGTTCTCGGTGAAAGAAGCTGTCATGCCATTCGCCCGTTTCCCCGGCGTCGACACCATCCTTGGCCCGGAAATGCGCTCGACCGGCGAGGTGATGGGCTGGGACCGTGACTTCCCACGCGCGTTCCTCAAGGCGCAGATGGGCGCGGGCATGGTGCTGCCGTCCTCTGGCCGTGCGTTCATTTCGATCAAGGATGCCGACAAGGGCAAAGCCATGCTGGAAGCGGCGCAGGTTCTGGTTGATCAGGGTTTCACGCTTGTGGCCACGCGCGGCACGCAAAGCTGGCTGGACGAACAGGGTGTTGCCTGTGACGTGGTGAACAAGGTGTACGAAGGTCGCCCGGATGTTGTGGACATGCTGAAAGACGGTCAGGTGCAGCTGGTGATGAACACCACCGAAGGTGCGCAGGCGGTTGAGGACAGCAAGGCCATCCGCTCGATCGCGCTGTATGACAAGATCCCGTATTTCACCACCGCAGCAGGGCCAACGCCGCAGCACTGGCGATTAAGGCACAAGCTGAGGGCGACGTCGAGGTGAAATCGCTACAGGGGTAAAGACCCTGACCCAATGAAAAAGCCCCAGAGGAAACTCTGGGGCTTTTATTTATTTTCAATGCCTTACGCAGGCGCCTCCGTCGTTTTCTTTCGTTCGTCACGGGCGAAGAACAGCAGGTAAAACACCGGTGCCGCAACCATTGTCAGCACGGTGGCAAATGCCAGACCGCCCATGATCGTCACTGCCATCGAGACGAAGAACGCATCCGTCAGCAGTGGCGCCATGCCCAGAATGGTCGTGACAGCCGCCAGCATGACGGGCCGCAAACGCGACACGGATGCTTCGATGATTGCCTCGCGCAGGGGCTTGCCGGTGGCGCGGACCAGATCGATTTCCTCGACCAGAACAATGCCGTTCTTGATCAGCATACCCGACAGGCTGAGCAGGCCCAGAAGTGCCGTAAAGGTGAAGGGCAGTCCTGTTCCCAGCAGGCCGATCACCACGCCGTTCACGGACATCGGCACCAGCAGCCAGATGATGATCGGCTGGCGGATTGCGTTGAACAACAGGACCGAAATCAACACCATGATCAGCAGGCTCAGCGGCAATTGTCTGCCCAGGCTTGCCTGCGCGTCGCGCGAATTTTCGAACTCACCGCCCCACTCCATCTTGTACCCGGGCGGCAATTCGATGGCCTCGATGGCGTCTCGCACTTCGGCGTGAACCTGTGCCGCAGTCAGGTCGGGCGGGATGTCCGCGCCGACGGTGATAGTCAGAACCCGATCACGACGGTGAACCAGCGTATTGAGCGTTTTGTACTCGAATCCATCCACCATTTGTTCAATTGGTACAAATTTTTCCGACTGGTCCGAGTACACGACCTGATCGACGATCGAGTAATCTCCGTCCGCAGGTCGGCGCAGGATGATCGGGATCAGGCGGTCGCGCTCGCGGAACACACCACCCGTAATGCCGTCGGTCGAGAATTGCAGGGTGGCGGCGATGTCTTCGCGTGTGACACCGGCTGTCTGCGCCCGTTCGGTGGCATAGATCGGTTGCAGAGCCAGTTCCTGTTCGCGCCAGTCGTGATGAACCAACAGCGCGTTCGGGGATGCGGCTGCCATGCGCTGTACCGCCTCGTCCGCAAGCTGGCGCAGCACGACCGGATCGCTGCCCGAGAAGCGGGCCTGAATCGGATCACCACCGCCGGGGCCAAAGACCAGACGCTTGGTGCCGAACTCACCTTCGGGGAACTGGACGGACCCAAACGCCTCAAGGTCCGCTTGCAACGCCGGGATGTCGTCCAGGCTTGCTGTGCGGATGACCATGTGCCCATAGCTGGGATTCGGCTTTTCGGCTGAATAGGTCAGCATAAAACGGGTAGCCCCGGCCGACAAAGGTCGTGACCGAGACGACGTCGTCGCGTGCTGCCAACCACTCTTCGAACACCGCCATGTCTTCGGCGGTTCGTGCAATCGGTGTGCCCTGCGGCAGTTTGTAGTGCACGAAGAACAAAGGCGTGTTGGAGTTGGGGAAGAACTGCTGTTTCATCAGCCCAAACCCGGCATAGCACACCACGGTTACGCCGACGAGACCAGCAACAACCAGCCATCGGAAGCGCAGCGCAAAGCGCAGGATCGCACCATAGGTGCGGAACAGGAGGCCGCCGTAAGCGTCGATCTCGCCTGCTTTGCCCTGTTTGAAGAAGTAATGCCCCAACAGCGGCGTGACGGTGATCGCCAAAACCCAGCTGAGCAACAGTGAAATGCCAATCACGGCGAACAGAGAGAACAGGAATTCTCCGGTTGCGTCAGGGCTGAGGCCAATGCCCGCAAAGGCCATGATGCCAATCACGGTCGCACCCAGCAACGGGATTTGGGTTTTCGATGCCACATCCTCGGCCGCATCGCGCGAGGACTGGCCGCGCAGCATGGAAATCTGCATCCCTTCGGCCACGACGATGGCGTTGTCCACCAGCATCCCCATGGCGATGATCAGGGCACCCAATGAGATTCGTTCCATCTCGATTGAGAAGAGCGACATGAACAGAAGCGTGCCGACCACGGTCAGCAGCAGGGTCGAGCCGACGACAATGGCCGCGCGCCAGCCCATGAAGATGCCCAGCACGGCGACCACGATGGCCACCGACATGGCAAGGTTCACGAGAAAGTCGTTCGAGGCCTGCTCGACCACCACATGTTGCTGATAGATCGGCAGGATTTCGACACCGAAGGGAATGCTTGTGTTCAACTCCGCGAATTTGGCGTCAGCGCGTTTGCCGACTTCGACAATGTTTTCGGTGGCCAGACCCGCGATGCCCAAGGTGAAGGCCTCGGTCCCGTTGTAGCGGATAATGATGTCGGGGTCGTTCTGACGGGCACGATAGACATCGGACATGTCAAAGAGGTTGATCACCTGCCCTTGCGAACCGACAGACAGGCCCGCAATGGCCGACACACTGTCCGACCCTTCGGCCGTCAGAATGGTGGTGCGCTCGTTATCAGAGCGCAAGGACCCTGAGGAATTGACCGAATCCGCATTGGCGATGGCCTGGTTGATTGCTTGCAGCGGGACATTCTGGTTCACGGAAATCGCCAGATCGGGTTCGACAAAGATCGCCTCGTCCGGCAGGCCCTGAACCTCGACATCCGCAACGCCGTCAACAGTCAGCAGTTCCCGCCGCAAGAAGGTTGCCAGTTCGTGCTTTTCGGCGTCCGAGAACCCTTGGGCGGTCACCGCATAGAACAGGCCGAACACGTCGCCGAACCCGTCATTCACAAACGGCTGGCCGACGCCCGATGGCAGGCCGCGCGCGGCGTCGCGCACCTTGGCCCTGAGCCGGGTCCAGATGGCAGGCAGTTCGGTGCCGTCATATGTCGACTTGATCTCAACCTCGATCAGGGACCGTCCGGGTTGATTGACCGAGGTGATGACATCCACCTCGCCCATCTGCTGTATGGCGGATTCCAGCGGTTCCGATACTTCCAGCGCCACCTGTTCGGCGGTGGCACCGGGGTATTGCGTGGCGATGACCGCGTTTTTGATTGTAAAGGCCGGGTCTTCCAGACGGCCAAGCGATGTGAACCCCCAGATGCCCCCAATGAGGGCAATGAGGATGACCAGCCATGTGTAAAGCGGCCGGTCGATTGAGGCGCGGGCGATGTTCATCTGTCAGCCCCTCAGTTCGCGAAACCGGCAAACCGGCGCACCGTCTGACCATCCGTCAGCACAGCGCCCCCGGCCACGACGACCTCATCCCCGTCAGACAGGCCCGTCAGCACCCGGACATCGCCGGTTTGCGTGGGCTCGATGGTCACCGGGACGCGGCGCACGGTGCCCTCATCCGCCCCGACCGGGGAAAACACCATGACGTTCAGCGCGCCGTTTGCGTCGGCGACAACAGCGGTCGCCGGGACGACGATGCCTGTGCGGTTGTCCTGCACCTGAACGTTGACGGTAACGGAAGAACCGGGAAAGATTTGCAGCCCCTTTGGCGGGGTCAGGCCAAACTGGATGCGGAAAGTTTGACCGACGCTGGAGGTTTCCGCGTCGAATTCACGGATTTCCAGCGGGAAGACTTCGTCACTGACCGGGAATTTCGCAGTGATGAAGAAGTCGTCATTCTGGCCGGAGCGTTGAAACAGGATCTCGGGCACGTCGACCACGATGCGCAATTCGGACATGTCGTGAATGCGGACGATGGGCGTGCCTGCCGAGACGGTCGTAAACGCCTCGACCGAGCGGCTTGAGACCAGCGCGTCAAAGGGCGCGGTCAGCGTGGCGTGTTCCAGTTCATATTCCGCGTCGCGCAGGGCGATTGCGGCCAGCTGCGCCTCGGTCTCGGCATCGTCTACGGCCACCTGGCTGGCGGTTGTACCGCGCAGGCGCGACAGGCGGGCAACAGTGCGGTCGGCCTGTTCCTTTTGCAGCCGCGCCCGATCAAGGCGCAGCTCGAACGGTTCCTGATCCAGACGGGCAATCAGGCCATCCTTGGGAATCACGAAGCCTTCGTTGATGGGCATTTCGACAATCTGCCCCGCAACCTGAAAGGCCAGATCAACGGTCTGGCGCGCGGCGACGCGGCCAAAGAACTGCCGCGTGAAACCGGGCGCGGTTTCGCGCACCTGCATGAGTTTCACCGGTTTCGGGGTCTCTTGAGCGGCAATCGGGGTTGCCAGAATGGCCAGTGCAAGGCCCAGAGAGGTCAGGAGTTTCATTTCTTCAATCCCTCGGGAATTCCCGTTTTCAATACGTTGTCGCGGATTTTGCGCGCCAGTCGCGCGAATTCGGCAGTTTCTTGTTCGTTGAGGCCCGAGGCCCGGTGAAACAGGTCCCCGGCGGCGGCGACCAGCATGTTGCGGGCCTCTTCGCCCTGCTTTGTCAGCACCAGCAACCAGGCGCGGCGGTCTTCGGGGTCACGCCGACGCGTCAGATAGCCCGCTTTTTCAAGGGCGTCAGCTGTGGCGGTGATCGTTGATGGGACGCTTAACATATCAGCGGCCAGAACGCCCATGCGCTTGGGCTGATCCAGCTTGATCAGCATGTGGCATTCCGGGTGGCTCAGGTCTGTTTCGATACAGTCGAAGGTCTCTTCCAGTTTCCAGTACAGGGCATAGACGCCCATGATCGCCTGAATCTCGGGGCTGAGGCGGCCAAGTCTGGCACTGATATCGTCGGGCATTGGGGGGTCTCCGCGCGGGTTACGGGGCGATATACTTCAATTTCTGAACTATTCAAGATATGAAACTGCGCCCAGGAACGAATTCCCTTAGGTCAACATATCTTGATCAAATCACGCCATGACTGCATTTTGGGCGAATCCGAAACATTCAGGACCCGCCATGTATACCCCCGCCATCACCGGTACCGGTGTCTTCACCCCGGAAAACGTCATCACCAACGCCGAGCTTGTTGAAGCGTTCAACGCCTATGCCGACAAGCAGAACGCGAAGAATGCCGAGGCCATCGCAGCCGGGCAGATGGAGGCGATGCAGCATTCCTCGGAAGAGTTCATCGTCAAGGCGTCGGGCATTCAGAACCGCTACGTGATGGACAAGTCCGGGGTGCTGAACCCCGACGTGATGCACCCGACGCTGCGCCAGCGCAACGATGACGAGCCCGGGATCATGACCGAGATGGCAGTGGATGCCTGCAAGAAGGCGCTGGCGCAGGCGGGGCGCACGGCGGCGGATGTCGATCTGGTGATCTGTGCGGCCTCGAACCACGAGCGCGCCTATCCGGCGATTGCAATCGAGATTCAGCAGGAACTGGGTATCGACGGGTTCGGCTTTGACATGAATGTCGCCTGTTCTTCGGCCACGTTCGGCATTCAGGCGGCGGCGGATATGGTGCGGTCCGGTTCGGTGCGCGCGGCGTTGGTGGTGAACCCTGAAATCTGCTCGGGCCATCTGGAATGGCGCGACCGGGATTGTCACTTTATCTTTGGCGATGTGGCAACGGCAACGTTGATCGAGCGGATCGAAGACGCCAAAGGCCCGCATTTCGAAATCCTGTCGACCCGCTGTGCCACCGCCTTTTCCAACAATATCCGCAACAATAACGGGTTCCTGCGCCGGTCGCGCCCCGATGGTGTGATTGACCGCCGCGACATGCAGTTCATGCAGAATGGCCGGAAGGTGTTCAAGGAAGTGTTGCCGATGGTCAGCAAGCATATCAGCGACCATATGGAGGCCGAAGGGGTCAGCAATACCGACCTCAAACGCCTGTGGCTGCATCAGGCCAACAAGACGATGAACGACTTCATCGGCAAGAAGGTTCTGGGCCGCGAACCCGAGGCGGGCGAGCAACCCAATATCCTTCAGGATTATGCGAACACCTCATCCGCAGGGTCGATCATTGCGTTTTCGAAATACTCTGACGATCTGCAAGAGGGTGATCTGGGGCTGATCTGTTCTTTTGGGGCCGGGTATTCGGTTGGATCGGTGATCGTGAAGCGTCACGCCTGATCAGCATTCCGCAAAGCGCGGACGGCCTAGAAATCGGCCGCCAACTGAAAAACCTGAAACGCGGCCCATTCCCCACCATCAATCCGTTTGAGATAGGCGGGGGTTTCACCTTTGCCAATTGGGATTGCAGCCCGCGCCCTGAGACGCCCAGTCCCAGAATTCAGTACGGGGCGCAGCGGTGCAAAGCAGCACATAGCTTACACCCAGCGCAGCAAGACGCGGACCGGCCTGGGACGCATCCATACGCAAAACCGCAATCTGCGCCTGAATTCCGGCCCGGTTGCGGTGATAATTCCCCGCCAGAACCGAATGATCGGTATAGCGCAGCACCTCTGCCGCATAATCAAAATCGACCAGAACCATGCCGGTTGGCAGGTTTTTCAGGGCCGCGTAAGCCTCTGGCGCCTTACAGGCGGCGCCGTCGTTTTGCGAATCCTGCGCGACCTCGGCGGCGGGTGCCGCAAGGGAGGGGCGCGCAAAGCGTCCCATCTGTTTTTCCACGCTGATGCCGATCTTTGGCGAGACGCAGACAACAAAGCCTACCATAGCCAAGCCGGAAAGCGTGCGACCATGGGTTCTGTAACTGATGTAAAGGGCGCGCAGCATCTGAGCCTGAACAGCCACAAGGGACACGCCCAGAAACGTCATCATCCGGGACTGGTACAGAAACATGGAAAACCCGGTCACAATCAGCGCCAGAAACAGAAGATAGTCCATTTTGTCTTGTGACTGTCGGACAAAGAACAACGCTGCAACCGCTGTGATGACGGACATGGCGATCAGGGCCGCAGCCTCGCCCAAATGCAGTTCCAGCACAACGGTGATATTCTGCGCTTCGGCGACCTGGCTGAGCCAGAAGTCACGCATGTCCTGAGGCAGGTCCGCAATCGGGTTTTCAAGGCAGTAGGGCGCAAATGCGTAAGCGCAGCCAAGTGTTACAGCGCCTGTCGCAAGACACGCGCCGAAGCGCCCCAATAGGACCAGCCCGACCCAGGCTGCTGCACAGGCACAGCGCTGCGATCCCCGCCGGCAGGGCCACACTGATCGTCAGGGCATCGCAGCTTGGGAACAGAAAGCCCTGACGCCCTGTTGTTGCAACGCTGGCCAACAACAGGGTCAGCGCCAGCCCGGTTCCAAACACTATGGTGCGGCGGCGGGCGGCTGTGCCGGTCACGATCCAGTCAATCGTGAAGAACACCGCGATAATCGCGACCTGCACGATCGATTCGGTTCCGATGGACACCGAAAGGGCCAGACAGACACCCAGCCATCCCGCAGCAGAGGGTTTGGCCTTGCGCAGGACAAAGAACATGAGGGCCGCTGCAAACAGCAGAATCTGAACATTGTGGTGGTCAAACGAGAAATAGTCGAACTTCCGATAATGTTCGAGCGTCAGCGCACCGACCACCAGTGCCGAAATCGCGCCATTTCGCCCGCCCAACGCTGCGCCGGTGACAGCAAAGGCCCACAGGGTCAGCCCCGCCAGAAGCACCGGCCACACAAACGCGGTCACTTGCAAGGCGGTGTCGGGCGGCACGACCATCGCGGACAGCGCGTAGATCCCGGCAATCGGTGCATCGACAAGCCGGGACCAGTGCATCAGCGTGCCGTCACCGGGGCCCAGCCGATGCTGATAGGCGTCAAACCAGCCCTGTCCCGCCAGCAGGTCCTGTACCATGACCCAGCGCATCGCGTCATCAGGGCCTTCCTGATAAGCGCCAAACAGCACCGTGGCCAGAAAGAGCGCATAGACAAACAGGAACGACCGCCAAACCATACGGTCTGCGAGAATGCTGTAATTTCCCTGCATTTTCTGCATGGTTTACTGCCCTTGACGATCTTGCCTGCGCCACAGCTTATCTGAAAGACGTGACTGAATTGAGGCGCAGAGTCCGGTTGATGATCATGCCACAAAGCGCACGACATCTGCGGCGATCCGGGCAGGCGGTTTTTGGCCGATAGCTGGCCGCCACCAAGCCTAGCTGACGCTTTCTTCTTCCAGGTGCAGTTTCATTTCTATCAGGACCTGCTGAAGCAAACTGGTTTCTTTCAGCAGCCTTTTGGCTTCGTTCACCGTGATGATGCCATCTTCGATAGCGGACTGATATTCAGTCATCAACATTGCAAACCGCTGGCTGAGCGCGATGACATCCGAATTCACCCCGCCTGTGCGAGGATCCTCGGTGTTGCGTTCGCTGTAGGACAAGGTGATGTTTTTCAGATCCGCCAGCGCGGATGTCACATGCGGATAAGTTGCTGCGTTTTCAAGCCGAGCCACCGCATCCACGGGCATGAACCTGTCCGCGTGTTCGGCATTGTCCGAATAATACCGGCCTGGGTCGCCTTGGATTTTCCGGTGATTTCACAAGCAGCTTCTATTCCGACATCTTTGACCAGCGCTTCTGTGTGTTTCTTCAGATAGGCCCCGATATCTGCCATTGATTTACCTTTATTACCTGCAAACGCCCGCCCGGTGTCCAAACCGGGGAAAGCGTCGGGAAATTTCCCATACCTGAGTCATAATTGAAATGTCATACATTGACTATCCCTCAGATAAGCGGGGGATTTTGTGAGTGAGTGGCGGCAGTTCAAGCCGGTAAAGAGTGATTGCGGGGCGGTATTGTTGGGCCTTGCTTTGTTTTGGCCACATGTTGGCCGACGGCGTCGCTGTTGCAGACGCGGGGGTTCCATCCCCTACGAGCCCAGCTCGGCCTCTGCACACGCAATGGCGACGTCGCTTCTTACATCCCTTTGCTCTCTTGTTCCTTTTGGCCGGGCGTTTTAGACCCACGCCATGGCAAAGCTGTATTTCAACTATTCCACCATGAACGCGGGCAAGTCGACCGTGTTGCTACAGGCGTCGCACAACTATCGCGAGCGCGGGATGCAGACCTATCTGATGACCGCCGCCCTTGACGGGCGGGCGGGTGCGGGGCGGATTGCATCGCGCATCGGCATATCGGAGCAGGCTGACACTTTCACACCCGAAGATGATGTCTTCGCCATGATCCGGTCCCGGCTGGACAAGGGTATGGTAGCCTGCGTTTTCATTGATGAGGCGCAATTCCTGTCCGAGGCCCAGGTCTGGCAACTGGCCCGTGCGGTGGACGATCTGGATGTGCCGGTGCTGGCCTATGGGCTGCGCGTGGATTTTCAGGGCAAGCTGTTCCCCGGCTCTGCCGCCCTGCTGGCCCTTGCCGACGAAATGCGCGAAGTGCGCACGATCTGTGAATGCGGCCGCAAAGCCACGATGGTGATTCGTCGCGACGAGACCGGCAAGGCCATCACCGAAGGGGCGCAGGTGCAGATCGGCGGGAACGAGACCTATGTCTCGCTCTGCCGCAAACACTGGCGCGAGGCGGTGGGCGACTAGACCAGGTTGGGCAGCGCCCTGCCCGCGACAAAGGCCGCCACGTTATCCAGCGCCATGTGCCCCATGCTGCTGCGCACCTCATCGGTGGCGGTGCCCAGATGGGGCAGCAGGGTGACGTTTTCCATATCGCACAGGGCTTGCGGCACTTTGGGTTCGAATTCGTAGACGTCCAGCCCCGCCCCCGCGATCTGACCGGTTTGCAGCGCCGTGATCAGCGCGGCCTCGTCCACCACCTCGCCACGGGCGATGTTGATAAGAATAGCCGAGGGTTCATCGCCTCAAGAACCTGCGCATTGATCAGGTGGCGGGTTTCCGCACCACCGGGAACCGCAAGCACAAGGAAATCGACCGAGGCGGCGAGTGTTTCAATGTCAGGTGTGAATTCTGCCGGGAAATCCAGATCTTTTGCATTGCGGGACTGATAGGCTACCTGCATGGCAAACCCGAAATGACAGCGGCGCGCGATGGCCTGCCCGATGCGGCCCATACCGACGATGCCCACGCGCTTGCCGGTCACGTGATGGCCCAGCATCTGCGTCGGGTGCCAGCCCTGCCACTGCCCCGACCGCACCAGCCGTTCACCCTCACCGGCGCGCCGGGCTGTGGTCAGCAGCAGGGTCATGGCGATATCGGCCGTGGCATCGGTGACCGCGCCGGGCGTGTTGGTTACGTCAATCCCGGCCGCGCGTGCGGCATCCACGTCGATATGGTTGAAGCCAACACCGAAATTGGCCAGCAGCTTGCAGCGCGGCCGACCGGCTTCTGCAAAGATCTGCGCCGAAAACTGATCACCCAGCGCCGGGACGACCACGTCGTAATCGGCCAGAGCGGCCAGCATCTCCTGCCGTGACATGGGCAGGGTGTTTTCCCGGATGGTCACATCGAAATCGGCGCGGGCGCGCGATTCGACTGCCGGTGTCATCGGACGCGTGATCAGCAGTTTCATCAGTGCATCCGCCCGCCTGTAGGAACCTTGCCGTCGGGGCCGATCAGAACGATCTCGCCGCTGTCATCGGGAAGACCCAGCACCAGAACCTCGGACATGAACTTGCCGATCTGGCGCGGAGGGAAGTTGACGACAGCCATGACCTGTTTGCCGACCAGAGTGGCCGGATCGTAATGCGCGGTGATCTGGGCCGAGGTCTTGCGCTCGCCAATCTCGTCCCCAAAGTCGATCCACATCTTGATCGCGGGTTTGCGGGCCTCGGGATAGGGTTCGGCGCGGATCACCTCGCCCACGCGAATATCGACCTTGAGAAAGTCGTCGAACGAAATTTCACTCACGCGAGAGCTCCTTGGATCGGTTGGTTGCGGCCTTGACGGCACGGTGCAGCAGGTCGGGAAAGCCGGTTTCCTGATGCATCAGCACCTCAAGCGCGGCCTGTGTGGTACCGTTCGGAGAGGTCACGTTGATACGCAGCTGCGCCGGGTCTTCGTCGGACGCCATGGCCAGCGCCCCGGCACCGGCCACTGTGGACTTGGCCAGTTTCATCGCAAGCTCGGCAGGCAGGCCATGCGCCGCGCCCGCAGCAGCCAGGGTTTCGATCAGATGGAACACATAGGCCGGGCCGGACCCGCTGAGACCGGTGACGGCGTCCATCTGTGCCTCATCCTCAAGACGAACGGTCTGACCCACTGCCGCCAGCAGGTTTTCGGCCTGTTCCATATCGGTCTCGGAGGCGTGTGCGTTGCCGATCAGTGCCGTGATGCCCTGACGGATAGCGGCGGGTGTGTTGGGCATTGCGCGAATGATCGGGGTGTCTTGGCCCAGAACGGATTCGAAGGTGGCAATCGAGGTACCAGCCGCAACGGAAATGAACAGGCTGGACCCACCGCCCAGCGCCTGAAGGGCAGGCAGGGCTTCGCCCATCATCTGCGGTTTGACCGCAACCAGCACCACGGCGGGGGATTCGGGCAACGGTGCGTTGATATTGACGCCCTGCGCCTTCAGCCAATCTGACGGGTAGGGATCGATGACCCAAACGGAAGCTGGCGGAAGACCGTGTTCCAGCCATCCCGCCAGCATTGCGGACCCCATCTTTCCGCACCCCAGAAGCACAAGCCCCTGTTCGGCCACTCGCGTCATGTCCATTTGCCCCTCCCGCTTTACATATCGGTTCGGGGCAAAGGTTTACGCGCGGCCGTAGGCCTCTGCAATGGCCACTTGCATGGCTTCTTCTGGCCCTCTGTTGCCCCAGGTCACCAATTGGATCGCGGGGTAGTACCGCTCGGCGCTCATGACGGCGGCATTGATCATCGTGTCGATCTGGTCAGCGCTGGCCGTTTGCCCGCCTGCAAGGACCAGACCATAGCGATAGACCATCAACTTCTGGTTTGCCCAATAGGTAAACGCGCCTGCCCAGCACTGGTCGTTCATCTTGTTGAGCAGCTCATAGAGCTGCATTTCACGCTCGGCCGGTGGTTCCATTTCGAAGCTGCACACCATGCGCAGCGTTTCGTCATAGTTGGACCAGGCCAGCGTGATCGAGTAAGTGCGCCACTGCCCTTCAACGGCCATGGCAATCTGATCGTCCCCAATGCGATCAAAATCCCAGTCGTGATGTTCGGCCAGATGCTCAACAATGTCGATCGGATGAATGTCTTCTTCGAGATACTGCTCGGAAAGGGCCATAATGCCACCTCACTAATCTCTAGCATTTCGGGGCTGGCGCCCAGCGCTAGTTGCCTGCTCTACAAACCGGGCTTCCCCATAGGCCTGTACTAAATATGGTGCGATGTGGCGTAAGTTCTGGCAACCCTAATTATTGGGGATAACAGCAATAAGTTGTGGACAGAAGGCAACGGCGATCAAAATATTGGCGCCAGAGTCAGCTTTGTCTTGAATAAATTCTGCGACGCGTCAGAATACACAGCACCGCACAATCCGGGCTGGATTGCGCGGCGGAATGCTTTGTCCGAAAATTGTGGAAACAGGGAGCGCCTGGGCGTTATTTGTCCAGTTTCGCCTCGAGCGCGGCGATGCGGGCTTCGAGTGCCGCGTTTTCTTCGCGCGCCTTCTGGGCCATGGCGCGCACGGCGTCAAATTCTTCACGGGTAACGAAATCGCGGTCGGCCAGCCAGCGGTCGATCATCGACTTCATCGCGTTTTCAGCCTCTTCCCGCGCGCCCTGCGCCACGCCCATGGCGTTGGTCATCAGTTGGGACACGTCATCCAGGATCTTGTTGCGGGTCTGCATATCTGTTCTCCGATCTCGCGGTTTACATGTATATGGGCAAAGAATGGCGCGGGCTCAAGGTTGACTTGACCTGCAAACCCCGGGCAATGAGACGCACATGCAGGCTGTTCTGAATTTTCCCGATCTGTCGCCCGAACTGTTCTCGATCCCGCTGTTCGGGATGGAGTTCGCGTTAAGGTGGTATGCGCTGGCCTATATCGCGGGCATCCTGATCGCGTGGCGGCTGGCTGTTGTGGCGTTGCGCCGCCCAGCGCTCTGGCCTGCGGATGGCCCGCCGATGAAGCCCGAGCAGCTGGAGGATCTGGTCACCTGGATCATTCTGGGTGTCATTCTGGGTGGGCGGCTGGGCTTTGTGCTGTTCTATCAACCGGCTTATTACCTGTCGCACCCGCTGGAGATCGTGAAGGTCTGGCAAGGCGGCATGGCCTTTCATGGCGGATTGCTGGGCGTGATCCTTGCGTCGTACCTGTTTGCACGACGGCACCGTATCCCCGCCCTGTCGCTGGGGGATCTGGTCGCCTACACCGTTCCGCCCGGATTGCTGCTGGGGCGGCTGGCCAATTTCGTCAATGCCGAGCTGTGGGGCCGCCCGAGCGAGCTGCCCAGGCTGTCATCTTTCCGGATATGCTGCGCAGGATTGCCCCGGCGTGGTCGCAGGCATGTGCGCCCGGCACCCGTCGCAGCTGTATGAGGCCGCGCTGGAGGGTGTGTTGCTGGGGGCGGTACTGCTGTGGCTGGTCTATCGGCGCGGCGGTTTTCGCACACCGGGCCTAGTCATGGGGACGTTCCTTGCGGGCTACGGCGCGTCGCGCTTTATCGTCGAGTTCTTTCGCCAGCCGGATGCGCAGTTCGTATCGCCCGGCAATCCACTGGGGCTGGCCTGGCATGTGGGCGGGTACGGGCTGACCATGGGGCAGTTCCTGTCGCTGCCGATGATCGCGCTTGGTCTGTGGTTTGCCCTGCGGGCGCGGCGGCGGGCGGCATGAGCCTGACCGATCACCTGATCGCCCGCATCCGGCAGGATGGACCGCTGAGCGTGGCGGATTTTATGGGCGAATGCCTGCTGCATCCGACGCTGGGCTATTACACGACCCGTGATCCGCTGGGGGTTGCAGGGGATTTCACCACAGCGCCGGAAATCAGTCAGATGTTCGGAGAGCTGGTCGGGCTGTCTCTGGCGCAGAGCTGGATGGATCAGGGACGGCCCGCACCGTTTACCCTGTGTGAGCTGGGGCCGGGGCGCGGTACCCTGATGGCCGATATTCTGCGCGCTACACGAACGATTCCCGGATTTCACAAGGCGGCGCAGGTAGTTCTGGTCGAAGCATCGCCTATATTGAAACAGGTGCAGGCTGAAACCCTGAACGAATACGAGGCGGCCTGGATCGACATGATCGCCGACCTGCCCGACCAGCCGCTGTTGCTGGTTGCCAACGAGTTCTTTGATGCCCTGCCCATCCGCCAGTTTCAGCGTGACGGTACGGGCTGGCGCGAGCGTCTGGTGGGTGAGCGTGACGGCGGGTTGACTTTCGGACTGGGCGCAATCGGGCCGCAGGTGGCGCTGAATGACAGGCTGTTGGATACCAAGGACGGTGATCTGGTCGAACTGTGTGCTGCTGCAATTCCCATTCTGACCGTAATCGCGGGGCGGGTCGCCAGCCATGGCGGCGCGGCATTGATTGTGGATTATGGCGACTGGCATTCGCTGGGCGATACCTTGCAGGCTCTGCAAAACCACGAACATTCCGATCCTCTGGTATCGCCCGGTCAGGCCGATTTGACCGCGCATGTGGATTTTGAGCCTTTGGCCGTTGCGACCCGCGCCTGTGGGTGCAGGCATACACGCTTGACACCGCAGGGCGTCTTCCTTGAGCGGCTGGGGATCACCGCCCGCGCGCAAGCCCTGTCCAAGGCGCTGAGCGGTTCCGAGCTGGATGCGCTGATTGCCGCGCATCGGCGGTTGACGCATCCTGATGAAATGGGAAATCTGTTCAAGGTGATGGGCCTTTCCCGGCCTATGCAGCCCCACCACCAGGATTGGAACCATGACGCTGGAAATTCTGACCTCGGATCTGCTGTCGCCATTTCGCCATGGGTTCTTTACCCGTCGCGGCGGCGCGTCTTCAGGAATTTTCAGCGGGTTGAACTGCGGTCAGGGGTCCTCGGATCAAACCGAGATTGTCGCGCTGAACCGGCGGCGGGTGGCCGACGCGATGGAGGTGGACCCCGAGGCAATGGTCGCGGTGCATCAGGTTCATTCCCCAACGGTTCTGACAGTCCAAGCCCCGGTTGACGGTGAAAAACCCAAAGCGGATGCCATTGTCACAGCAACACCCGGTCTGGCCCTGACGATCCTGACGGCCGATTGCCAGCCGGTTCTGTTCGCCGATCCCGACGCGCATGTGATCGGTGCGGCCCATGCCGGGTGGCGCGGCGCGCTGGACGGTGTTCTGGAAGCGACGCTGGACGCGATGGAGGCGCTGGGAGCCGACCGCAGCAATATCTGCGCCGTGATCGGACCCAGTATTTCCCAGCGCGCTTACGAGGTGGGGCCAGAGTTTCTGGACGCGTTCCTGGCGGATTCGCCGGACAACAGCCGCTTTTTTGCCAATGGTGAAAGTGACCGCCTGCAATTTGATCTGCCCGCCTTCGGGCTGCACCGGCTGCGGCAGGCGGGAATCGGACAGGCCGAGTGGACCCGGCACTGCACATATTCCGACCCTGACAGGTTCTATTCCTATCGCCGATCAACGCACGCGAACGAGGTCGATTACGGGCGGTTGATTTCCGTCATAAGATTGTGATCTTCGTCCAGATTTAGGTGCCCTGCCACTTTTCCGCCACATTTGTTGTGTTGATTGGGCATCAGAATCGTAACGAGTTTTTGCCAGTAATCAGATCGGTATCTGACGTTCGAAAATCGGGCGCTGGCGTGTTGAGTGGGAGGTCCGTCTGACTTCATTTTTCTGTCCGCAAATCATCCCGGATAAGCCTTATCCCTGCCGCAAACCCGCGTCACAAAAGGTTCACAGAGGATGTGGGGAAATACACCCCGTTCAGAGCAGGACCAAAAAATGAAGACCAAATCACGCTTTCTGAAAGCCATGGTCGAGGCCACTCGGGACCAGAACACGGAAATGCCGTGGAAGCGGGTAACAAGCAATTCTGTCAGGGTCGCCAGTCGCATCGCGGCACGACGCTGAGACAGAAAACCCAGAGACCAAGCTGCCGGTCTTATTTGGGTCAACGCGTATCAGGTTCGCTCCGGCCTGATGTATCGCGCGTCACGAGCGAGGGGTTCGTGACTTTTTAGGAGTTGTGTGTGTGCGGGCAATTTCGCCCGTGAAGTACGAGTTTGTCTGGGGGGTCAATGTGTTGACCATTGGAAAGCGAGATTTAGTCGCGTTGCGGGACCGTACCGGTTGCCGCCCGAGGGTCACCCATTTGTTTCAAGGCAAAGAACCAGTTCGCCGGGCGCGTCTGTACGGGGTACGCCGCGCCTGACCGAACATTTTGAGGGGACGGAATATAATGACTATTCTAATTCACTGGCCCGCGCGGCCAGAAATGCTATCGAAACGTCTGTTATGCTGCGGGACGCGCCGCGGCCGGTTTCCAAGCCAAAAGCCCAGCTGCGCCGCTATGAGGTCAGCAGCCTGTTGAAGAACGGAGATGTGGTTCAGACCCGCCACATCGCACCTGCCCTGCCGATGTTTGAAGACGCGTTTTGCGCCTTCACACGTGGATCTTTGGTAGAAACGGAACATGGACCGATGGCAATCGAGGATCTGATGCCGGGGGATACGGTCCTGACGCAGGATGGCGCATCGGAAACCGTGTTGTGGAAGGGATCTGTCACGTTGATCCCCGGACGCGCGGATTCACGTGGCCGGACGCGACCGCTGACGCGGATCATGGCGGATACGTTCGGGATGCAAAAGCCAATGTCGGGTGTCATTGCTGGCCCGGCGGCGCGAATCGTGGGAACACCTGCGCATTTGCGGCACCTGCATGGGGGGCAGCCGATTCTTACACCCGTGTCCGAATTTCAGGACGGGATGGGTGTCATTGAAACAATGCCGCCCACCCCCGTTGAACTGTTTCACATTTGTTTAAAACGCCATTCCGTTATTCGCGTAGATGGATTACAGTTCGAAACATATCATCCAGGTGTGAATGCGGTTCGCATGATCAGCCACTCGCTTCGGTCGATCTATCTGAACCTGTTCGCGCATATCGAGTCGCTGAACGATTTTGGCCCGCTGCTGATGCCGCGCGCCGGAGATGGTGAGATCGACGCGATGACGGCCTGAGCATGATTGTGATTACTGCATTATGGGGGGCATCATGCAGCTGGTAATAAGTTGGGTTCTATCCCTTGCGGTGGCAGCACTGTTGCCACCAATCACCGCGCAACCAAAACGTGTTGGGGTCACGCCATCCGGTTCATACGTTCTTCCAGAACGTCGAACGGTACGCCTGGCTCGTCTTTTGCGCCGCGAATAACGAGCGATGTCTTGACGCTGGCCACGTTTGGCGTGGTCAGCAACTCGCCCGTCAGAAACTGCTGAAAGCTGCTCAGGTCAGGTGCGACGCATTTCAGAATGAAATCCACTTCGCCGTTCAGCATGTGGCATTCGCGGACCAATGGCCAATCGCGGCAGCGGCCTTCGAACGCGCGCAGTTCGACTTCGGCCTGGCTGTCCAGACCTACCATGGCAAATACCTGAACCTCGAACCCCAACTCGCGCGAGTTGACCTCGGCGTGGTAGCCGGTGATGAAGCCGGATTCTTCGAGTGTGCGCACCCGGCGCAGACAGGGCGGGGCCGAGATTCCAACCCGTTTTGCCAGCTCGACATTGGTCATGCGACCGTCCGCCTGCAGTTCCGCCAGAATCTTGCGATCAATATCATCCAGCCGGGTCGTGACCATAAAACGCTCCTGATTTTTCGGTTCTTATATCAGCACCCCACACGCGCAATAATGTTTCGCAGATGCGCAATTTTCTTTGTTTCCTTTTCGCCTTCTTCCCGAAACCCAAGGCACCCCGGCCCGAAGGGGGCTGAACAGTAAGGGGCTTTAAGCCGGGCCAGTCGGTCGCTATATCGGGGCGACGGGCCGCGGGCCCAAATCAGGCAATTCGAGCGGGGGCACCATGGCCGACACAAGACACACCAAGGTTCTGATCATCGGGTCAGGGCCCGCAGGATACACTGCAGGCGTATATGCAAGCCGCGCCATGCTGGAACCCATTCTGGTACAGGGCATCGAACCCGGTGGTCAGCTGACAACGACGACCGAGGTCGAAAACTGGCCCGGCGACACCGAGGTGCAGGGCCCGGACCTGATGGTGCGGATGCAGGACCATGCGAAGGCCATGGGATGTGAGGTGATTGGCGATATCATTAGCGATCTGGACCTCAGCAAGCGCCCCTTCACCGCCAAGGGCGACAGCGGCACCACCTATACCGCTGATGCGGTCATTCTGGCCACAGGCGCGCGTGCAAAATGGCTGGGTCTGCCGTCGGAAGAGAAGTTCAAGGGCTTTGGCGTCTCGGCCTGCGCCACCTGTGACGGGTTCTTCTATCGCGGGCAGGAAATCGTGGTGATCGGTGGCGGTAACACAGCCGTGGAAGAAGCCCTGTTCCTGACCAATTTCGCCAGCAAGGTGACCCTGATCCACCGCCGTGATGAGTTGCGGGCGGAAAAGATCCTTCAGGATCGCCTGTTGAAGAATGAAAAGATCGAACCGCTGTGGTTCCACCAGCTGGAAGAAGTGATCGGCACCGATGCGCCTTTGGGCGTCGAAGGTGTTCGGGTCAAACATGTTAAAACCGGCGAGATCACCGAGATCCCGTGCAAGGTGTCTTTGTCGCCATCGGCCACGCCCCTGCGAACGAGTTGGTCAAGGACACGCTGGAAACCCATATGGGTGGTTATGTCGTCACCAAACCGGGCAGCACCGAAACCTCGATCCCCGGCGTGTTCGCGGCAGGCGATCTGACCGACCATGTCTATCGTCAGGCGGTAACAAGCGCCGGGATGGGCTGTATGGCGGCACTGGATGCCGAACGGTTCCTGGCCGAACAGGACTGATGCATGCTTGAATTCTCTGGCCCAGTCTGGAGAATTCTGTTTGCGTCGCAGGCAGCGACCCCATTGCTGCCTGCCCGCGCGCCTGAGGGCGCTTTCATCATTCCGGACAGTTCGCGCTTTATGCCTCGCTCAGCGCCGAGGGCGCTTCGGTCGCCATCCGGCGCTACGTCTCGGGCGACGATCCCGACCGCGTGATACAAAGGTTTCTGGTGGAAAACGCGCGGTTGGTGGACTACCGCGGGCAGACGGCTGTGTCGGTGATCTGGCAGGATAATCGTGCTATGGGGGTCCCTTCGCCGACATGGGCTTTTTCGGATAAAGCGCGGGCACTGGGGGCGGACGGCTTGATCTACAGCTCGCGCTCGCGCCCCGACCTCAGCCATCTGGTGCTGTTTTGTGCGGACAAGATATCAATTCACTCCCAACACCCCGCGACCCACTGGCGGGCTTAGATTTGCACCCGAAGCCTTGACCTGACCGCGAACGTCCTCGCAAAGTCCAACCAAGGCGAACAGCGATACAGGTGGTATTCTTGAAGAGCGCTTTGTGGCGTGGCGGTTGGGCAACCCGGCTTCGGATCGGCAGCGGGTTGGTTCTGTTTGCTTTCGCTTTCTTCCATTTCATCAACATCGGACTGGGCCTGTTTCACCGATTATCTGCACGGGATGCAGGACGGTCGAACAGCGGTGACGCGGCACAGTTTTATGAGCCTGCTGCTTTATGCGGCGTTGTTCACACATGCCGGTCTGGCCCTGGCTTCGATCGCACAACGCCGGACCCTGCGCATGCCGTTCAGCACGGCGTTGCAGATTGTTCTGGGTCTGCTGATACCTTTGCAGCTGATCTCGCATGTCATTCAGACCCGGGTCGCGCACGAGATTTACGACGTCAATGACGAGATGGGGTACATCATCATCCTGATGTGGCCTAACATCGTAATTTGGATGCAAAGCGCGTTGTTGCTGATCGTCTGGGTGCATGGCTGTATCGGGCTGCATATGTGGTTACGGCTGACGAAATGGTGGTCCAGCGCCGTACCCTATCTGATCGGTGTTGCCGTCTTCATCCCCATGTTCGCCTTGGCCGGTCTGCTGACCGAGGGCCGCCGCATTTGGTTGGAATTCGCGGATGAGTTTCTGCGGGAACAATATATCGAGCATTACAACTGGCCCTCGCCCGAGGCGTTCCAGACCATGTTCACCGTCAAGGATAATGCCCTTTTGGCGTTCTGGCTCGCCTTGGCGGCCACGGGTCTTGTGTATATCGGGCGCAAGCTGTGGCGGCGCAGGCATTCGGTGCGGTGTTACAGCAACGGGCCCGAGGTGGATGCCGAAAAGGGCATGACCTTGCTTGAGATTTCGCAGGCACATAGTGTGCCCCATACGGCCTTGTGCGGCGGGAAGGGACGCTGCACCACATGCCGCGTCATCATCGAGGAAGGCGCTAACGCCCTACCCCCGCCCGGCGATGTCGAGGCCCGCAGCCTCGCCGCTGTCGGCGCCTCACCGCAGACACGGCTGGCCTGCCAGATCCGCCCGACGGAACCGACCACTGTTTTCCGCGTTTTTCAACCGGATGGCGGGCGCGTTCGCGGGCATGCCAGTCAGGGGCAGGAACGGAAACTGGCCGTGCTGTTTCTGGACATGCGCGGATTTACCGCCCGCACGACGGGTCAGCTGCCCTATGATATCGTGTTCCTGCTGAACCGGTTCTTCGACGCCGTCGTACCTGCCATCACCAAGGACGGCGGTGTCGTGGACAAGTATATGGGCGACGGGTTGCTGGCGGTTTTCGAGAAACCCGATGCGGCCGCATCCGCCAGCGCGGGGTTGAAGGCTGCGATAGATATCAGCCATGCCCTTGACCGGTTCAACGAGCAGCTTGAGGCCGAAGGCAGCCCCGGCATTCGCATCGGAATGGGCTTACACCTTGGTGATCTGGTGCTGGGTGAGATTGGCGCGCAGGGACATGCCGCGAGAACGATCATCGGCGACGCCGTCAATGTGGCCAGCCGACTGGAAAGCGAAACCAAGGCCTTGGGGGTCGAGTTGCTGGTCTCGCAAGAGGTGTTGAAGGCTGCGGGTATGAACCTGCCGCCGGAGGGTATCCGGATGTTCCAGCTGCGCGGCGTTGCCGATCCGATTCCCGCCCTGCCAGTCACCCGCGCGTCCGGGCTTGCGCCGCACACGCGAAAACAGGAACAGTCATACCTTGCATGATCGGAATATATACGCCCCAAGGAACGAGATCATCATTTTGATTTCATAGTTGGAAATTCCTTCCAATCCGCGAGAAATCAGCGCATATCGTCCTTTGTTTCATTGACGCCAGTGGACTTCGCCCAACAGTCGGTGCAAATGCCCCGAAAACGCCCTTGAATCACTGGCAACACAACACTGCGATAAGAGTATTCAGATGACGATGTTAAGCAATCTGGCCCCCATTCCCGAACTTTATGTGTCGTATGACTCGGCCCAGAAACTGAAGGTCGAAGCCGCCGACCTGACCAGCTGGGATCTGAGCCCGCGCCAGATCTGTGATCTGGAACTGCTGATGAATGGCGGTTTCAACCCGCTCAAAGGTTTCCTGAGCGAAGCCGATTACGACAATGTCGTCGAAAACATGCGTCTGGCTGATGGCACGCTTTGGCCGATGCCCATCACGCTGGACGTCAGCGAAGATTTTGCGGACAAGATCGAACTGGGTCAGGATATCGCGCTGCGCGATCAGGAAGGCGTGATTCTGGGCACCATGACGGTCACTGACCGCTGGACCCCGAACAAGGCCCGCGAGGCCGAGAAGGTTTTTGGTGCCGATGACGATGCCCACCCGGCTGTGAATTATCTGCACAATGTGGCGGGCAAGGTCTATCTGGGTGGCCCTGTCGTGGGCATCCAGCAGCCTGTTCACTATGACTTCCGCGGTCGCCGCGACACGCCGAACGAGCTGCGCGCCTATTTCCGCAAGCTGGGCTGGCGCCGGATCGTGGCCTTCCAGACCCGCAACCCCCTGCACCGTGCGCATCAGGAACTGACTTTCCGCGCCGCCAAGGAAGCGCAGGCCAACCTGCTGATCCACCCGGTCGTGGGCATGACCAAGCCGGGCGACGTAGACCACTTTACCCGCGTGCGCTGCTATGAGGCGGTGCTGGACAAGTATCCCGCGTCCACCACCTCGATGAGCCTGCTGAATCTGGCGATGCGCATGGCTGGCCCGCGCGAGGCGGTCTGGCACGGGCTAATCCGCGCCAACCATGGCTGCACCCATTTCATCGTGGGTCGCGATCACGCGGGTCCGGGCAAGAACTCGGCCGGGGAAGATTTCTATGGCCCCTATGACGCGCAGGATCTGTTCCGCCAGTTCCAGGACGAGATCGGCGTCGAGATGGTCGATTTCAAGCACATGGTCTATGTGCAGGAGCGCGCGCAATACGAGCCGAATGACGAGATTCTGGACAAGGACAATGTCACGATCCTGAACATCTCGGGCACCGAGCTGCGCCGCCGTCTGGCCGAGGGTCTGGAAATCCCCGAATGGTTCAGCTTTCCCGAAGTGGTGGCCGAGCTGCGCAAGACCAAGCCGCCACGCAGCCAGCAGGGCTTTACCGTGTTCTTCACCGGCTTCTCGGGCTCGGGCAAGTCCACCATCGCCAACGCGCTTATGGTCAAGCTGATGGAGATGGGGGGCCGTCCGGTCACGTTGCTGGATGGCGATATCGTGCGGAAGAACCTGTCATCCGAACTGGGTTTCTCGAAAGAGCATCGCGACCTGAACATCCGACGGATCGGCTATGTGGCATCCGAGATCACCAAGAACGGTGGCATCGCCATCTGCGCCCCGATCGCACCTTATGCCACCACGCGCCGCGCGGTGCGCGAAGAGATCGAGCAGTTTGGTGCCTTCTGCGAAGTGCATGTCGCGACCACCATCGAAGAGTGTGAGCGGCGCGACCGCAAGGGTCTGTACAAGCTGGCCCGCGAAGGCAAGATCAAGGAATTCACCGGTATCTCGGACCCGTATGACGTGCCTCAGAACCCTGAATTGCGTGTCGAGACCGAAAATGTCGAGGTCGACAACTGCGCTCATCAGGTGCTGCTGAAGCTGGAAAGCATGGGCCTGATCGCAGCAGGCTGAACCAGATGAATGAAACACAGCGGCCTCCGGTTTTCGGGGGCCGTTTTTGTTTTGATAGTCTGAGGTGTTCCGGGCAGTCCCTGGGGACGGGAACGGTTCGGCTACTGGGTGGCTTCTGGCAGATCAACCTGCCCGCGCATCAGGATATGCCCCTGACCGGCTACCTTGATTCCCGTCATCGCATCGGTGGGGCCAACGCGTGACAACGGCCTGGCCGGGCGACCCATATCGTGCCCCTGTTCAGCAACGAAACTGTCTTTGGTCATCAGCCCGTATTTCCACAGATAAGCCGCCATGGCCCCGGTGGCAGACCCGGTAAACGGATCCTCGGGCGGGCTGGGCGGGGCCATGAGCAGGCGCGAGAACGTATCGCCCGCGTCGGTGGCCCCTTGGAGCGTCACGAGGAAAGGCTCGGCCATGTCCGAGCCGGAATACCCTGCCGTCGCAGCCACTTTGCGCAGCGCGTCCTCGGACAGGCGGGCCGCGCGCAAAGCGTCATGATCGCGCAGAACGGTAATACAGAAGGGCAAGCCGGTTGAAACCATCCGGGGTGGCGAGATGATGGCTTCTTGCGGCAGGCTGATCGCCTTTGCCACCAGATCGGCTGGCACATGCGCACCAAATTGCGGTGCGACCTGCGTCATCTCAATCTGTTCGCCCTGCAAACCGATCGAAACGATACCAGCGCCGGTTTCCAGCGTCAGGTTATCACCGGAGATCATGCCGCGCGACCGCATCGCCGCTACGGTGGCAATCGTCGGATGACCGGCAAAGGGAATTTCACGGCTGGCCAGAAAATAACGGACGCGGATGTCGGCCACGTCGGACGGGCCGGTGAATGTGCATTCGACCAGAGAGGTTTCGCGCACATAGGCCATGCAGACCTCGGCCGAGACCCGCGCCGCCGTGGACCACGGCACAACCGTTGCCGCCGAATGCACGATTGGTGAAGGCGTCTACCCAGTCGAATTCAAACCAGCTCATGCAGTCGGCTCCGTTACAGGTTAAAAGCGGCAGTTTCGCCGATGCGCGTGTGTTGCGGGCAACGTTTCAGCCCCACCGGACAAGGGGCCGTTCAGTGAACGGCCACAGGTGACAGGTCGTGCTGACGGGCCAGAACGAAGGCCAGCTTGCGGTCGGCCACAAGTGCCAGTTGCTGCCCATCGGAATCGTGCACGGCATAAAGGTGATCCAGATCACCTGCCTGATCGCGCAGATCACGCGGCAGATCGGCAACGTCGACTGTTTTCACATAGACGATACGATCGCCTTCGGTGTTGATTTCAATCGGTGTATTCATTGCTCTTACCCCTTCCGTATGTTGATTGTCTGAACCACGGTTTCCGGCACGGCGCGGGTCAGATCCACATGCAGCAGACCGTTTTCCATGATCGCCTCTCCCACCTCGACCCCGTCAGCCAGCACGAACATGCGCTGAAACTGACGCGCCGCGATACCACGGTGCAGGAAGATGCGCCCCTCGCTGTCGTCGCGCTGACGGCCCCGGATCACCAGTTGGCGATCCTCGATGGTGATCGACAGATCCTCTTCGGCGAACCCGGCCACCGCAAGGGTGATGCGGTAGGAAAAGTCCGAGGTCTGTTCGATGTTATAGGGCGGGTATCCTTCATTACCGGCCTTTGCAGACCGTTCCAGAAGGCGTTCCAGCTGCTCGAACCCCAAAAGATGCGGGTATGAGCCAAGAGTAAGTTTCGACACGTATTTTCGTCCTTTATTGTCAAAGCGACGTGGTGCGCGGTCCCGTTCCGGCAACCGCTTGTTATAGAATATGGGAAGAAAACAGGATGTCCACAAGGTCTGGCGCGATAACGTCTGACACACTATCTTGTTGGGCAAGCACCACAACAAGCCCGAGTCGCCAATGAACGCGCCCACCGACCTTTCGATGAAAACCGAAGAAGTTCTGCGGGTTGAGTTGGATTTTCGCCGCCAGCACCGCGACCTTGATGAGGCGATCGAGGCGCTGCACGAAAAAGGAACGGCTGATCAGTTGACCCTTCGGCGTCTGAAAAAGGAAAAACTGCGCCTGAAAGACTTCATCCGCCTGATCGAAGACCGCCTGACCCCCGATATCATTGCCTGAACGCCCTGTACCGCATTGCCACAAAAGCGGATTTGGCTATAGTGCGCGCTCTTTCTGAGCGCGGGGACGTAAGCGGATGAGCGATGTGACAGTGGGGATCATCATGGGCAGCCAGTCGGACTGGCCCACGATGAAGGAAGCCGCGGATATTCTGGATGAACTGGGCATCGCTTATGAGGCGCGTATCGTTTCGGCCCATCGCACCCCGGACCGGTTGTGGGACTATGGCAAGACCGCCGTGTCGCGCGGGTTGCAGGTGATCATCGCGGGCGCTGGCGGAGCGGCACATCTGCCGGGCATGATGGCCTCGAAAACACGCGTACCGGTGATTGGCGTGCCTGTGCAGACGCGGGCCTTGTCGGGGGTGGATTCACTGTATTCCATTGTGCAGATGCCCAAAGGCTTTCCGGTGGCGACCATGGCAATCGGGTCGGCTGGCGGGGCCAATGCGGGCCTGATGGCCGCGGGCATTCTGGCCTTGCAGGATGAAGCCCTGGCCGCGCGGCTGGATGCCTGGCGTGACGCGTTGTCCGCCTCGATCCCCGAGGAACCGCAGGGATGAGCCGGATCGGGTTTATCGGCACCGGGCATATCGCCGCGCCGATTGCGCGGCTGATGGCCGCCAAAGGGCATGAGGTCAGCGTGACAGAACGCAACGCCGAGGTCTCGACCGCCCTGAAGGCCGAACTGGGCGTGACTATCGCGCCGCCGCAAGCGGTGATTGACGCCTCGGACATCGTGTTCCTGTGCCTGCGCCCGCATATGCGGCCGAGGTTCTGGCCCCCTGACCTTTCGTGCCGATCAGCAGGTCGTGTCAGTTATGGCGGCCGTTTCCGCCGAGGATTTGGCCAAGCTTTGCGCCCCTGCGTCGGATTTCGTCCAAACCATCCCACTGGGGTTCTTGCAGTCCGGTGGCTGTCCGATGGCGGCGTTCGGCAATGACCGCTTGCTGGCCGAGCTGTTTGAGCCGGAAAACCCCGTGGTCAAGGTTGCGGATGAGGTGGCGCTGAACGCGCATTTTGCCATTTGTGCCATGGTTCCCGGCATTCTGGATCTGATGGCCACCGGGGCCGAATGGCTGGGTGACGTAACCGGCGATGCGGACGGGGCCGAGTTCTATACCACGCAGTTGATGGCGGGTTTTCTCGCCGCGATGGAAAAAAACACAGCCGGGCGGTTGGCACAGGAGCGCGACGCTTTGGCGACCGAAGGTACTTTGAGCCTGCAAATGACGGGCACCCTGATCGAACAGGGCGCGCATGAGGCGCTGAGAGCGGCGCTTGGCGCAATTGGAAAACGTTTGGAGAATTGACGATGGCGGAGATGCTCGCCCAAGGTGCAGTGATCGGGATTCTGGGTGGCGGCCAGCTGGGCCGGATGCTGTCGGTGGCGGCCTCTCGACTGGGGTTTGTCAGCCACATCTACGAGCCGGGCGCAAACCCGCCTGCCGGGCAGGTTGCGGATCGGGTTACGACAGCGGCCTACGACGATATCGACGCCTTGACGGCCTTCGCCGATGCGGTGGACGTCATCACCTATGAGTTCGAGAACATCCCGACCGAGGCATTGGATATTCTGGAAGCCCATCGCCCCATTCGTCCCGGGCGTGAGGCATTGAGGGTCAGTCAGGACCGCCTGACCGAGAAGACGTTCCTGCAGGGGCTTGGCCTGAAAACGGCTCCGTTTGCGGATATCACCGATCTGGACAGCCTGAATGCGGCCATCGAAGAAATCGGCGCCCCCGCCATCCTGAAGACCCGCCGCTTTGGCTATGACGGCAAAGGACAAGCCAGATTGCGCACCCCCGGGATGCCGAGGCCGCGCTGGCCGA